>NZ_CP151287.1:0-5008 GCF_038239325.1 Psychrobacter sp. KFRI-CH2-11 | reverse complement strand
CGAGGGACTCTAAAAGCTCTTTAAAAGCTAAATACTTAAAAGCATAAGAATTATTTTTTTGATTGTGGATAACTATGTTTTGATTTGATGACTAACTCAGCACTCAGAACATCATCAAAATTGATTAATCCATTGCTGGATAAATTGGCTCAGGTTTGAATTATCTGTCACTGGTGAAGTCATCAACCAAGCTCAGGCAATCATCAGATAATAATCAATAGCTCAGATTTGCCCTACAAGGTGCTTTGACTTCTCAATAGGTAACTTACTAGGTCTTTACCCTTAGAATTGAAATGCGAGCCAATCAGACAGCAAATTGCTACTATCTCAGCTCATATCATTGGTGATTAGTTTGGCTATGGAATGATGAGGTAATGAAATTATCAGTCAATTATCACTTAGACTTGATATTTAGTGTTCATTGATAATGATGGGTAATTACTATCGTTTGATAATCAGGCGAAGTCTATTGATAGGTCAGCTATCATTTACTGATTTTATGTTTTGGGTATAGGTCAATGATAGGCTGTCAGATGGTTTTAGCTGTTCTGTACTTGCAGTGAGTAATTCGATAGTTTTTGGCACTACGTAACGCTTAGTAGTGTATATTGACTGAATAACCACAAAGATAAAAAGGAATTAGCATTGAGTAATAAGCGTTTTATCTTGAGGTCACTTGGTGTCTGCGGTTTAATTTTCGTTTTGTCTACGATGGTTGCTGCTAGGTTTTTTTAGTATGGTGACTGAATATTGAGTGTGACTCCTATACTAGAACACAAACTGTCGGCTGTACGCCAAGTGTTTTCGGGCTTTCTTGATTATTATTTTTGACAATACCACCACCAGTACCAACAATCGCTTTTTGTTTTGCCTGATTGTGGTCTGTTTTGACGTTCATCATCATGATGAAGGTGTGTTAATTTCTCGAGGTCATCGAAACGGTGGTCTCGTCTAATGTCCTCATGGTGAGGGTGTCTTAAATTCTACGATACCCTTGCTTAACTTTGGGCATGGCTAATCCAATCCGCCATTGGTGACTAGGGTGTGAACTTCTTAACGTCCAGTTTTGTACAGTCCCCAGTGGGGGTTATGCTCATTAAATCGTGATTGGTGCGCTGTAGAGGCATCGAACTGTCGGCTGTGTCCCAAGTGTTTTAGCGGTCTGTAGCTTTTTTATGATATGTTTTAACAACTCTTTTAACATCGTTTGCGAGTCGCTACCTTGATTTGAATGTCAGGTTTTATCAGGTTCTAACGTGTCCGAAAACAACCTAAGGCAACTTAAGACAACCAAGTTTTATCAAATTATCTCATCAAACAACCTAAGACAACTTAACACAACCTAAGACAACTTAAGGCTGCTATCCAAGCGGTTTAAGTCTGTTTGTTTGGCTGCTTTATTGGATTGCAGGATAGGCTTACACCGTCAAAATTATATAGTTTTGTTTTGCTAACACACTCGCTCAGGTTTGCGAGCGTCTTTGACATTCACTATCACACTGACTGGCTGCACCTCGTTATCATCAGTAACGCCCTTATCTAGCCCTAGCAGCTTTGCTTTTGACATGGTAGCAGCAACCATAGCAGACGCTTGTCCGTTAGCCTTAGCGGTCAATCTAGCATCGTCTAATTCTGTCATCAGGTCATCAATACTCATCTTTTGCATGGCTTATCCTTTGAGTTAGCAACTGGTCATCGTTTGCCAATTCATTCATCAGGTTACTAATGGTCTGCACCGCATCGGCATTTACGTCTTTTAACTGTGGTCTGTCATACCCTGTCAGCTTTGCCATAGTAGCAGTGGCTTGTATCATTGCCGTTGGTTTACGTTCCTCAATAGCCATTTGCCTTGCCTGTTCTAACTGGTCAAGTAGGTCATCGAGCGTCAATCTGCTCATAGCTTAATACTCCTCATCTAATCGCTTACTGATTGCCAGTGCTGCCTCAGGTGTTAGCTCAGTAATACCACCGTAAAAATGCCCCAGTCCTGATTTAATATTACTGTTTGGCGTTACGTCCCTCATGTTATCCATGCCTAGTAACTTGGCTTGTGCGACTGTGGCTGTGACTATGGCGTTTGGATTTCGGTCATCAATCGCTATCTGTTTGGCTGTCTGCAAGTCTGCTATCAGGTCGTTTAAATCAGGTATTTTCATTTGTTAGCCTCAATGGGTGCAACCTAGTTTATCGAGTGTCGATTGCCATATCTTAGCAGTCAGTCTGTCATGCTCATTCACAAGCCTATCAAACGTCTTTGAGTGCATACCTTTTGGCTTTGAGCCGTTACCGTATGCTATCCCTGATTGCCAACCTAAACGCTGCCTGATTGCATCAGCACGATTGAATAACCTATCAATGGGTTGCTGTAGCTGTGAATGATAATTAGCTCCTATGCAGTGCCTACAGACGTAAGTACCAGCACAATAAAGCACCGATGTTCTGCTTGAGCATTTAGGGCATAACCACCAATGGCGGTAATTGCCAAAGTGACAAGCGGTCTTATCTAATCGTATGCTGTAGCTGTATGCCTTGCCTCGATATGAATAATTAACGTCAATGCTGCTCGCTGTGCGTGATTGCCTCAACTGGTCACGATAGCGTGAGATACTCAATCGAGGGTAATTGCTCAGGCTTGAAGTGGTAGCAAGTGCTGCTATGGTTTTCTCCTCATATCTAAATCATTAAGCAAATTAAAATTCAATGTCTGTTCTTGGCGGTCTGTCGATACCAGTACTAGTGAACATAGTTTCTAATGCCTCGTTTACGTCTGTCATGCGCTGTTTGCCTTTCTCCTTTTCTGTTATCTGTGCGAGGTAGTCATCGGTCATCATGTGAAGTGGTTTATCTGTGGCTGTGGTTTTTGGTAAGGCTTGCTTAACCGTTCTAGGGTTTGGGTTTGGCGTTATCCTACTTGCTGAATAATTCTTACCCTTTGGGCTCAGGTTGTGCTTGTCTTTGGTGCGTTCTTTAGCGAAGTAAGACACATGGTAAAACGCTTTGTTATACTCGCTATCGTTATCACGTCTGACTAGGTAGAAATATTCTTTTGTTATACCGTCTTTAGACTTTGGCGGATAAGGTACATTTCTATAACCCCTATGGCTATGTCGTTCTGCAATCTGTCGGCTTTTCTCAATAAAGTTATAACCGCTTTTTGCATCTTTGCCGTTAATCATTAGCCACACATGGTAATGCAGACCGCCTTGAGTGCTAACTTCTCTTATCCATACATAACCCATTCTTTTGGCATTGTACTGTTTACCGCCTACCCACTCCCTCATACGGTCTAGGTAGTCAGTCATAATCGCATTGGTACTACCAACAACATCAGCATGAACATGAATATCAACTTTGACCATTAGCACCTTTTGATGCCATGACAGCATCGCATCAAACTCACGCTTGATAAGTTTTAATAGCTCAACATAGCAAGCTCTTGTACCACCATAGGTATTGATTGGCAGTAATCTACCGTCTATTTCTAACTCTGTCGCAAGCGTTTTTTGCCTCATTGCCAAACCTCGTTAAAATCAAAAATCCTCGGGAACACACCTTAATAGATAATGATGTTCTTAATGACCAAAGTATCTTAAAGAGTGGTTATTAAGTGATGGTTGTAAAAGGATAATAGTAAAAACCCACTTCATACTAAACATTGCTACCCTTACCACTGCTAGTACTGCCTGTAATATTGGCTTTAATATCTACCCCCTAACTGTGACATTTGCTATTAGTTATTTATATTAAATACTCTTTTTAATTCTACTTATCACTGTATGCCCTGTAGTAACGCTTTAGCCGTTCCTAGTACCTTTGCATTAGAACCAACTTACGAGGCTGTCAGCGTCAATCTGTGAGCACGTTTTTACTTAACCTTGCTCTTTGCTGCTTTAAATCCTAACTTTGCTAAGTGCTTGCTGTACTTTGTTTGCTTGTCAGGGTCTTTGAGGTCATCGGCAATGATTGCAGCAAATTGCTCAGCACTTGCACCCATTGGCGCATTACTGCCAAGCTCAGGCAATGCAGCCAACCTTTTGCTGAACGTGCTTATTTGGTCGTCTGTCATGTTGTGGAATAGGTCAGGCGTGGCATTATCTCTATTCTTATTTGCAGCAGTAGCGAGCTGCTCAGGTGCTTTCTTTTGCTTAAACCTAAATGACATAGCGGTAATTTTAGTACCTGTTTTGTGCTGCTCATACTTGACCGTTATGTCTGTATGCTCGTTAATTTGCTTGATAGCGAGGTCAATCACTCGAGCCTTAAAGTTATTCATCGCTTTGTATTTTTCAGGCTCAACGCCTAACTTTTGGCGTAGTTCCTCAATCTTATATTGCTGTGTAAATCCTTGTTCACGCCATGCCACGCAAAGCTCATACAATCGGATTGCGTAGCTACTGCTCAGGTTCGCTACTTTATCAATCTCATAGCTAGTGAAGTGGCTTTCGAGCCTTGTTATCAGTGGCACAACATCAGACGTAAAGCGCATATAAACAATACCGCTGTCAGGCTCTACGCCTATCTTATCTACCCAGCGACAATGAAATGACCTGTCTTTACCGTTCTTTGGGTTCTTATCGTGGTAGGTGACATATCGGTCAAACAGTCCTTTGCTTGCGTCCTTAACGACTGTGTAGGCTGTTTTGTCATTAACTCCGAACTGTTTAGCGTAGTTACTTGCGTGTATTCTCAATAGGCTATCGTGCGTGATGCCTTGACCTGAATTGCGAGCCTCAATGATTGCCAATAGGATTAGTCGCTGTTCTGCTAAATCGAGGGTATAACTTGCTTGTATCAATGCGTTATCTTTGACGACTAATTCAGACATAGTGACGACTTATTATTGAAGTGATTTTCAGCATAATAGCATAATTACGATACTTTGTTGTATGACGTATAGATTGGTGCGATAAACGTAGCGATATAAGCCAAAACTGGTGCGATAAACGTAGCGATATGGTGCGATAAACGTAGCGATATGAACGCTATAGCCCTTTGATAGCGTGGTCTG
>NZ_CP151286.1:0-5356 GCF_038239325.1 Psychrobacter sp. KFRI-CH2-11 | reverse complement strand
GTTTATAACTGCCCTAAATGCAATACTGATACGATTGCAAGCTATGTGCTTGTGGAATACTACGAGGGCGGTTGTCGGATTAAGGCTAAGAAGATGAAAGCCTATGACCTGTTTAATGCCCTCTGAGCGTCATTTCTTGCCCTGTGAGCTGCCAAATAGGTCTGCTTGCCCATGTTTCTTGGCGTAGTCTCTCATAAAGGCTCTGACGGCTTGTGAGGCGGTGGTGTCTTGGTTCGCACAAGCGTGTTTGAATGAGTTGAGTAAGTTTTCTTCAACTTTAGCGGTGAATAGTTTGTCTTTTTTGTCTGTCATCACACTATCTCTATATACTTGGTATATACCCAATATATACCAGTTATACACTAAGTCAATCAGCTCATAAATATATAATCGGTATATACGCTGTGTATATTTAATATATAAAGAAACATACTCGGAAGATAGTTAATTTTATCGGCAGCCCTTTATTTTCAAAGGTTCTAGCTTAACTTTATTTTTCACCTTATTTTTTTTGTCAAATATCCCTACACTCACTCTGCTGATTGAGTGCTTTTTTTTTTTTTTTTTTTTTTGCTATTATTATCTTAACTTAAATTTTTCTTCAAGCTCTTATGTTATATAGCCTAGTGGGCTATATAACACTTGACAATAGCCTAAGCGGTTATATGCTCTTGGTTCGGCTGGGTTCTGAAATCAGGGAACACTCACCCTAAAGGACTCACAGTTGAAAAACTGCAAATCCTTTAGTGCTGTTTCCTGATTGATGATGCTTGCTCATGCCCTCGGCACGACTTGGGACACTCATCAGGAGGTCATCACTGTATCAAGCTGACCCTGTTAAGATTACGGCTGATAGCACCGCCTAGACACGCTCTTAACCGCTATACGCTTTCTAATGCTAGCAAGGGCATACTACCCAATGTACCGCTTCGAAAAACAATATAACCACTCATTGCGTTGCTCTTATCCTTTGTCTAGTAACCCCTGTCGGGAGCTTTCTTATCACCCACACAATGCAGTCGTCACTGATGCCTGCCACCCATTGCTAGGGAACAGTTACAGAGTTTTGATTGGGTGGAATGTAACGAGCAAATAATTTGTAAAACCACGGTTTTGTTTTGTAAGAACTGGGTTTTAAAACAGCTAAAAGAGGTAATTTGATTGCAAAATAGCCTAGTTTTGGCTTAGAATATGCCCTAATGGGCTTAATTGCTGGTCAAATAACGCAGTCTGTGTGCTTATTTGGTCGTTACAGTGTGTTCCACCACGCTGTAACCGTTAACGAACATTAAACGATAAACCCCCCTGTTACGTCAAGTAGCAGGGGGGTTTATTTTTTTGGGTAAGGTTAATCTGATCTTAATAATCATCGTTTAAAAATACTGGTCATATGTTTACTAGGTAGTATGATAACGATTGTGCCTACAGGATAGACACCGTATTATTAGGCTTTAGCACATTTTTTTAGGGTGAAAATTGCATCGATAGCTGGACGCAAAAGGATAATAGCGATGAGTAAAACACCACGAGCAGGGTCTAAAGCTACCGTACTTATGGCAATCAGTAATGGACCCTCATTTAATTATACCTCTCATAAAAAAGATGCCATTGCTGGTTATACCTTGTACTCATTTATCGATAATGCAGAGGCGACAGCCGAACATACCTTTTTTAACGGTCAGCCGGCCTACTTACTTGATCAAACTACCCAGCCCAAATGTTTCGGTGATGCAGCTGGTAGAGGGGGCGGTGTTAAATCAGGGACGATAGGCGGTGAGGTTAAACCCACCTCAGGATCTAGCACGATATTTATAGAAGGCAAGGCGCTTATTAGAGAGGGTGACACTTGCACTATGAACAACGGCAATGTCAAAGGGAAGTATGTCACGGTAGATGCCAGTGAAGCTTACGATATCATGGCAAAATGGGCTGATGAGGCAACTGCGCAAGCGTTAAAAGATGGTGGTTTTTGGGCAATGTCCGAATTAATTTACCAAGCAGAAGCAGATGCTCTTTGGATCAATGTGAAGGGCGATGAAAAAGCATATTATGAAGGACTGAAAAAGATTGCCGCAAGGGATATGGTAGCCTTAGATATATTGACGTTACCAGCAGGATTGGGTGTTAAATCCACTCAGTTAGGTTTTAAAACTGGGCAATATGTCATCAGGAGTAAGTTTTCATTCCCTATGAAAAGAGTAGTAGACTCAGCTAAGATAAAGAGAGCTGAGAACTATAAAAAATTTAGTCCTAACTGGTCGAAAGGAAGTTTAAAAGACAGTCATGAAAAATTTACACCAAATGCAGAAGGTGTTCTTAGTAAAGATGGTGTAAAGACAAGATATACAAGCGATAGTCATACTATTATTAAGGATAATGAAAATAATTATTTTAGAATATACGACAATACGCGAAAACAGTATGTTTCACCAAATGGTAAACCTCCTCCTACAGGTGGATTGAAAGGGAAGGAAGCCAAAGATCATATGCAAAAGCAAACACATTTAAGGAATACAGACTAATGAGTTATGAACCTAATTACCGCTTTTTTTGCCTACCTTTTGACGTTAATATAGATGATTACGTTGAAACAATAGATTGGGGAAATGATAATTTAGAAGCTGATACCGTATTACCCCTTACTACTGATGAAGTCGAGTATTATCATGCGCAAGGGTTATGGCACATGATTTCTGAACAGACTGGTGAACTACTAGAACCAAGCGAAGACGACTCTATACATGATATTGAAACGATTGAAAAGGTATATGATGCTTTTTTAAATATGGACACACCGAAGGATAAAAATATTGAAAAGATGATTTATATCTTGAAATATGCAATTGACCATAATAGAGATCTATTTATACATATTTGATGCTTGCATATAATTTAAAACGTCGGTAGCAAACATGTCGGAGGATGAATAGATTAAGAACAAGAAGCACTCCATCCTTATTTAAATTTCAGGTCAAAAGTTATCCAAGATCAGGCGGTCTTTTTCGCCTGTCCTGGCTAACTTCTGAACCAACAACCGAAGGGCGTTAGCGATCAAGCTCTATGCCTTTACTCTGTTGCCGTTCTAGCTCTGCCTGCTGTGTTTGCCTTGTTAATTCTGCCTTATCCGCTGGTACAAGTTCTGCTTTGCTGTCCTTGTTATAAATCGCTGTTACTCTATCGCCCACGTTTGGCAACGTCTCAAAGCTGTCTAGGTCGTGGTAGATTTTCTTACCTGTTGGGGTTTTCTGCATAACGCCAAAGCGATTTACGGCGGTTATCTCCCCTGTGTACTGTCGCCCTGCTTGTGCTTGGGTCGCCCCATACCTAAACGACGCATGATAGTTCAGTGTCTCACTAGCTTGTTCATGCTTGGCATGGGCTTTAGGGGCTTTATGCTTGATGTAGTTTTTGGCTTGCATAGTGAGATCACGCTCTTTGATTGCGTTAAAATCTCTTTTCACCCCTTTGTACTCAGTGGCTAGCTCTTGCATCTGCTTCTCACGTTTACTCTTACCAAACCATGAATTATTATCTTTCAATGCTTTATGCTCAGCTGCAAGTCTTGTCATATCAGCCTTGTAGGGTTCTAGGCTCTTAGCTCTCATTTTCTCTGCCGTCAGTGCAACCATTTTTTCATAGCCTTGTCGCACTTCTAACGCCTCTTTGACAGTCTGACCTTCAATTATGGGAATATTAGTAGCCTTAATTGGCTCTCTTTGCGGTTTTGGGGCTGTTGTTGTGGCAATGGTAGCTTGTGGGGCTTTCTGTGGCTCTGTGGGCTTCTGTGTGCGTTTCCGCTCCTTCTGTTTTTGTGCTTTTTCCTCTTTTTTTCTTAATTGCCGGTTAATCTCGGTCAGTGCCGTGCCTTCCAACACCCTAATGATGTCTAATTTAGCTTGATGGTCTTGCTCTTTGGCTTCTAGCAATGATTTGTAGGTGTCTTTAACTTCGGGCTTTTTAAGCTGGGTCATGGTGAAGTTGGTCGGTTCGCGCTCAATACCTTGCGCTTTTAATGATTTCATACTGATACGCTCATAACGTCCTGCTTGCTCTAGGTGGGCGTTACACGTTTTTTCCCACCTGTCGCGCTGGGCTAGCAGATCCGCTTTGCGGTCAGCAGGTTTCATGCCTGTATTGGCTTTTTTAGCACCGCCACGCTCGGGATTTTTACCGTTGTAGCGTTTAAAATACTGGTCAGGGTCACGCTCGATGCCGTCTCTTGTACGCTCACTAAACATGATATGAGCATGGGGCTGCTCTTTGCCGTCCATTGCTGGGGGATTGTGGATGGCGTATTGGTAAGCGTGCTTATCGCCTATCTCTTGGTCTATCCAATCTTTGATAAGGTCATGGCGCTGCTCACTGTCTAATTCACGAGGTAGGGCGATAACGTGTTCACGGTAGGTGCTACCGTTTTTGCGCTCATGTTCGTCTGCACTTTGCCAAAAGTAGTTGGGGTTATGCTCTGCCCATGCTGGCATATTGCCATGCCCTGTATGCTCTAATTTCTCTAAGCTGTCATTGTCTTTTTCATATTTTCCTTCTCTTGCAATATACTGGGCGTGAGGGCTTGCCTTACCTTTTTTTCCTATGCCGACACTGAGCCTTGCGATTGCCATTGTTTTCTCTTTTGGTTTTTGGGGGTGTGGGGGTTTACCCCTGCTGGGGATTACAAAGGGGCTAGTCCCTTGTCACGCCGTTTCTGCATTATAACCGATAGGGCAATAATGAGAAACGTCTAAGCGTGCCTTGTCTTCTCGACAAGGATAAAAACCACCACTAGCTAAGTAATTAATATTTGGTTATGCTAAGATAAATTTTAATCGAGAACAACAATAATTAGGGGTTATATGGCTACTATCGACACAGCTTATCTTGAGGACTTGGTTAAACGATTTAAGGGGTTTAAATCTCCCAATGATACGCAGCGACTTATTATTATGTTGGGTGAGAAAGAAAATAGAAGTGCTGATGATAATCGCAAGTTATCGGTGCTACTGAAAGCCGAACGTAAAGCCGATCAACTGGCAAAGGCTCGGGCTGATGCTAGGCGCATGGTTGATGCTGAAAAGGCAAAGGCTCGAAAAGCAGAGACCAGACGCAAGCTGATTTGGATCAGTGCCATTGAGACGATGGCTAAAGATGATGGCAAGGTGGAGCATCTGCTACAGCAGTTAAGGGTCAAAGCCTTTAACGAGGGCTTTGTGTCAGATAGAGACAAAGACGCTGTAAAGGCTGATGTGGGGCTTTAACTATGAATAAGAAGCGGTTTACGAGTCGGGCGTTTAAATTCTGCCAGTCTTGTCGCTCAAAGCAGCAGCTGGTGATCAAAGAGCGAGGGGATTTTAAATTAGGG
>NZ_CP151285.1:0-8710 GCF_038239325.1 Psychrobacter sp. KFRI-CH2-11 | reverse complement strand
CCGCTATGGAGCGCAAGGGATTACAAACACATTTAGGACAATATAATGAGTCAATCAACCAATACAACAGAGTCAATTTTAAGTCTGCAGCAGAGCGCTTTACTGGTCTCACAGAACAAAAAATTAATGAAAGTGAACGAAGCGCTGAATGGGCAAATAAGGCAGCTGAATGGACAGCTGCAGAAAGTGGCTGGGCAGCTGGATCAATTCGAGATCTCGAAAGAAGAGTTAGAGACAGTAAACAGTATATTGAGGACGGAAAACAATGTATTGAAAACAGAAAACGAGACATTACATGGGCAAATAGAGGAACTGAACGATTCCGTGAAATTATCAACTCAACAGAACAACAGACAGCAAGCACTGTTGAACAAGAAAGACAAGTTAATAGCCTCATTGCAGAACGCACTGGAAAAAGAAGCTCAACACGCCCCAATCCCTTCGATGACGCAGCACGACGAGCAAGAATTGATCGAATTATTGAACAGGAAGGACGCTTTGATAGACGAACAGAACAGTTCGATAGAGACATTGCACGAAACCGTTCAGCAGATGCGAGAACAGCTCAGGTTGCTAGACGTTTAAAACTAAATATGGCCATGATTTTACTGAATCGACACCATGAAAATAGTGCTCTACAGCATTGGGAGACAACAGAGGATTCCCTTGATAAATTTGATACTAGGCAACTTCATCTACTTGATAACTTTGCTCAGAAAATTGGTGCCGATGGAAAAATAACAGATTTTATTAACGATAGCAGAGAACTATCTAAGCAATTTACTGCTGAGCTTATCGAGCAGAACATAGAAATCTTTAAATTATTGCGTGATCCTACGAAAGAGCGAGAGCTACACGATAAATCCAATGCTGAAACGTCCAAATCTGTCCCTCAGAGGGATTTAAATCAATCGACTAGGGATTCTATAGACAATGACTCTAGAACGTCAAATAGAGCAGATGAGAGCGTTTCTATAGCACCTAGACAATATAGACGACCGTAGTAATCATTTTCCCTTGTTTCCAGTGCGTCATACGATAGGTTAGTAAATGAGATGATTTTGAACGTAAAAATAAATTATTTTCTAGGTATCTTTTATCTTTTGTCTTTCTTAGTTATGAACAACCAAAAAGGTTTTTAAGGTTTTTAAGGTTTTTAAGGTTTTTAAGCCTGCTGTAAGCCACGTATCATAAAGCTTTCCGAGCCCATTCATATACATTTACCTGTCAGTTCATATACATTTACCTGTCAGTTCATATACATTTACCTGTCAGTTCATATACATTTACCTGTCAATTGCATACACAATAAATTATTGTATATTTATATACAAAGTGTAATATATGTATATAAATATGGCTTAAGGTGGAATATATGGCAACCGATACAGTAGTTAAGTCAAATCGTTTGAATATGGCTATACAAAATCTATCACTGATTGAAATTAGGATTATTCAGCTAGCAATTATTGATGCAAGAGAAACAGGCGAAGGACTAAGTACAGACAAGCCCTTAATCATAGCAGCATCACGCTATGCGGACGTGTTTGGTGTATCACGGCAGACGGCGCGGCAAGCAATATTAGACGCAGAGAAAACGCTTTTCGAACGTCGTTTTACTTTTATAGATGATATAGACGGCAAACCTGTAAAGTCTCGGTGGCTACAGCGTGTTAAATACTTAGATAATGAGGCGGCTATAGAGGTTTGTTTTACTTACGACGTCGTAACCGAAATATCTAGAATTCATGGTATTGAGAAGTACTTCACACAATATTTATTGCAGCAAACATCACAATTAAAAAGCATTTATTCAGTAAGACTCTACGAGTTATTAGTGCAATGGAAAACCGCTAAAAAAACTCCATTATTTGAACTTAAAACATTCAGAGAGCAGCTAGGTTTAGGTGTCAACGATTATAAAACTATGGGCAACTTTAAAGCTCGTGTTCTTGATAATGCGGTTAATGAAATTAATGAAAAATCAGACCTAAAAGTCAGCTACGAACAGGTTAAAAAGGGCGTGGCTATAGCAGGCTTTAAGTTCAAGATATTAACTAAAGCGCAACCAAAAAATGCAACGCAAGAAGCCGTCAGAGACGGGGACACAGCAGATATGTTCACGATTGAAGGGCTAAATGATAAACAGCTAGGACGTATCGTTCGCAACCCTACTTTTATGGCGGAATACAATCATTTAGTAACCCCTACTAGCCCAGCTGGACAGTCGCAGCAAGGTTGGGAGTTTGAGATGATCAACCGTCTTAAAAAAAATGCTTCACAGTTTAATAAACGTCCTATTAAAAGCTATCTTGAGTACTAATCTAGCAGCAAGGAGTTAAAAAAGGTTAAGATAGCTATTTTGTATAAAATGACAAACTAAAATTTAGTTGTATTAAGTATTGGAGTGGAATGGCTTGAATAACGAAAATAATACTAAGTCAAAAATATCGAAGGCAGGATCTTTAGTATTGATATTATGCTTAGCTCTTGTAGGTAAGATGTTTGGCGGATATTTGTATGGTGTGTATAGCGACTCTACTACCAAAAATATTGTCGTAGATACCCTTTATCAAAATCTCGATGAAATAAGAAGCAATTTGCCAATGGTACTTGATGAATATACGACTTGGGAAGAAGTCGACTTTGATGGATCAGCTATGCTTTATAGCTATACAGTTAAAGTATCCGACCTTAATGATGGAGATAAAAGGGCATTGATATCACAAATACGCAATGCCAATACTAAGCCTGTTTGCGAGAATCCAGAGATAGCTACGGTTATAAATACAGGCATTGACTATCGTTATATTTATAACGATTTGAATGGAAGTCGTATCGGCAGCTTCGTGGTTTCAAGAGAAATCTGTAATGGTCTTTGAAACCACGTTTAGAGACATAGTAGTATAACAAGCGGTTCTATTAATAAGATTGTTGAACTGAAGCAGTTGGATGTTTTTTAATAAACTCTTCTATGATTTTATTTTCATCTTTTTTATCGTAGTCACTAACTGCGCTACCATGCTCTTCAACGAGTACAGATAAATATGACATCTTATCACGACCATATATTTCATTTAGGATGCCACGGTGTATTGAATTGACTATTGAGATGTGTTTATAACTATAATCTTCTAATTTTCCCTCAGCATACTCTTTTTCTTGTAGTGCACCTTCAAGCTTAATTTCAACATTATCTCGTTCTATTTCTAGCCTTCGATAATCAGATTCAAGGTTATAAATTTTGCTTTCTAGAGACTGAATTTTTTCTATATATTCCTTAACTGATTGTAGTGATCCGTAAGTCATTAACATTCCAAGGGCAGGTAACCCAATCACTATAAGCGCAGCGCATATCCAAAAAAACACTTCCATACTTACCTCTAAATTTATAGACAAAAAACTGTAACTATAACACTAAACCTTAAACTTATTTTTTTAAGCCCTCTGCAAGAGTCCTCGAAGAGCGCAGTTTCGAGAAATCACCTAATTAGCCTACTTCGTGCTAATATGTGATTGTCTCAAACAGCGTTGGGGAAACCCCAAACCCCAAAAACCCGAGGTGCAAAAATGGCAATCTTCAGAGCCGAAACCAAATCTCTCAGTCGTGGAAAAAGTCATAATTTAGCAGCAGCGATCTCATATCGTGCTGGTATAAAACTCACCGATAACAACACCATAAATCCCAAAGCCCGATCTTACGATTACACCAAAAAAACCGATGTGGTTCACAGTGAAATACTACTTCCTAAAAGTCTGAGTGAGCAATTGGACGAGTCCGACATTGAGTTGGATTTTCAGAGCATCGCTGATTTAGTCGAGATTGGAGAAACCACCAAGCGCGGCAAGATGAAAAATAGCGCACGCCTTGCTCGTGAATGGGTATTGTGCGGAGTGCCTGAACTAACACGCGCTGAAAATATTGAGCTGTTTGAACAATTTGCTCAGCAGCAGAGTGAAGAACAGGGCGTTCTCAGCATGGTTTTTGTGCATGATCCCACCGCAGGTGATGACATGGCCACCACCAAAGCAGCAGCAGAGGGCAAAAGTATGGCTGCGCCTGATCCGCGAAACATTCACGCCCACATACTGCTACTGACCCGAAAGCTAGACGTATCAAGCGATAGCTTGTTATCGCTAGGCGAAAAATCAGACAGCGAGCTGTCTAACGATGAACGTACGCGCCCTGTCGTCCCAAAAAAACTCGTTGGCACAATTGATCCTGAGACAGGCAAAAAAATCCAGCAGGGGCGCGGATTATGTTCAAACAGTGAATGGCTCAAAAACACCCGCAAACAATGGGCGGATATTCTCAATGAACGGCTTATAAAAAAAGGCGTTCAGCCAGTGACTCACAAGAGCTACAGAGAAATAGGGTTAAAATTTAAACCGACCAAACACCTAGGAAAAAACGCTAACAATCATGAGCGTAGAGGTATACGCACAGTTATTGGAGAATACAATGAGTCAGTCAACGAACAAAACCGCGCCCACCTTAAGTTTGCAACAGACGGTCTTGCTATTGCAACAGAACAAAAATTTAATTATAGCCAACGATGGATTGACTGGCTCAATGGACAAATTAACGGAATACCACACAGAATTGAGCAAAGCGCACAACGAGTTAGTGACAGCAGACAAAACGTTGAATGGACAGATGCAGAAACTAGCTGGGCAGCTGGAGCGACTGGAGAACTCAACCGAAGAATTGCTGACAGTAAACAGTGCATTGAGGACGGAAAACAATGTATTGAGAACAGAAAACGAGACGTTATATGGGCAGTTAGAGCAAATGAACGATTCCATGAAACTATCAACTCAACAGAACAACAGGTTGCAAGAACTGCTGAACAAGAAAGATCAGTTAATAGCCTCATTGCAAAGAGCTCTAGAAGAAAAACCCCAAACCCAACACGACCAAACCCCTTTAATGACGAGGCGCGACGAACAAGAACTACTAGAATTAGTGAGCAGGAAGAACGATTTGATAGACGAACAGAGCAGTTCGATAGAGACATTGCACGAAACCGTTCAGCAGATGCGAGAACAGCTGAGGCTGCTAGACGTTTACAGTTAAATCTTGCTATGGCATTACTTAGCCGACACCATGAAAACAGTGCGCTACAGCATTGGGAAACCATAGAGGATGACCCTGATAAATTTGACGCACGGCAACTTGAGCATTTAGATAAATTTGCTCAAACCCTTGGTGCAGATGGAAAAGTCACTGATTTTATCCGTGATAGCAGACGCACGGCTGACTTATTTACTGGTGATATCGTTGAACATTATGGTGATATCATCAAAATCTTACGTCATCCAGCAATAGAGCGAGAGGAATACAGTAATTCTAACCCTGAAACGTCCAAATTTGCTCCTCAGAGCAATTTAAACGAATTGACTAGGGATTCTGTAGATAATGATCCTAAAACGTCAAATGACAGCATTCCTGTACCACGTAGACGATATAAACCGTAGCTAATCCTTTTCTTGTTTCCAATGCGCTATACGATAGGTTAGCAAATGAGATTATCTCAAACGTAAAGATAAATAATTTTTTAGTCATTTTTTCTTTTCTTAGTTATCAACAACCAAAAAGGTTTTTAATGTTTTTAAATGCTTTTAATGCTTTTAGACACGCTGTATCCATTGCTGCAAAAGGGGTTAACTGTCCATTAATATACGTTTATACACCCATTAATATACGTTTATACACCCATTAATATACGTTTATACACCCATTAATATACGTTTATACACCTTTTATATACACCTTAACATTACGTGTATATATATGTACAATATCCAAGGTTATGTATTTTTATAAACAGGAGGTTGTGTATGTCAGATTATAAGATGGTAAGTAAAGCCAATGCGCTTATTGAGTCATGTTATACCATTAACCTAGTTGCTCAACGTGTGATTATACTGGCTATTATTGAAGCGAGAGAACAAGGAAGTATGGCTGAGATTGGAGGTATTCACCATATCAAAGCGTCTGACTATGAGAAGCATTTTGAATGTGACAAAACGACTGCTTATCGCTCATTAAAATCTGCTTGTGAAAGTCTCTATGAAAGTGAGTTCGTTTGGACTGATAAAGATGCGAAGGGACGTGACAAAATAAATAAGTCTAGATTCGTACAACGCGCATCATATTGTGAGGGAGGTGGATATGTTGAGGTTATGTTTGGGAACGACGTTATCCCACTTATAACAAGGCTTAGCGAGAAATATACAGAGTACGAGTTAAAGCAGATAAAAGACTTAAATAGCATCTACGCATTGCGTATGTTTGAACTCTTGATGCAGTGGCTTAGTATTGGTAAAACACCACAAATTACTATCGAGAATTTACGTACTCGCTTAGGTGTTGAAGAACATGAATATAAAACGATGGGGAATTTTAAAAGTCGTGTTTTAGACTATGCTATTCAAGAGGTTAATAACAATACAAATATTACAGTGGCCTATGAACAGCACAAAGAGGGTCGCAGAATTGTTGGGTTTACATTCAAGTTTAAAGTTAAAACTAAAAAAACCTTAGAAGAAAAACGTGATCCACATACAGCAGATATGTTTACTATTGATGGATTAAACGATAAGCAGCTAGGCCGTATCGTTCGCAACCCTGCTTTTATGGCGGAGTATAACCATCTAGTAACCCCGACTAGCCGAGCTGGACAGTCACAGCAAGGATGGGAGTTTGAGATGATTAACCGTCTTAAAAAAGACGCTTCACAGTTTAAGAAGCGCCCAATTAGAGACTATCTTGAGTATTAATATCTTTATGCGTAAGGATCGGCTTATTCCAAGTCTTCAGCACGTATATCCCAGTCCCACGGTTCACTTTTAATATCAGTATCAGTATTAATTTCGATATTTCTATCACCCATAGGAAGTCCTAAGTCTTGATATTCCAAAGTGGGGATTACTACCGATGCAGAGATACCTAATACAATAATTGCTGCAATAGATAAAAAGTATTTTTTGAAGGGTGCCTTTTCATCGCTGTTGAACCCACTTTTAGGGAAAAAATAAAATATGATATGAACCAGTGGTACAAAAAATATTGCAATAATAGCTACTAAAAAGTTGTATCTCCACATAACTCTAATTGTTTGGAAGAAATACCAAAGTGACGCTACAAATAAAATTAGAACCATTGAAACTAACGCAAAATTTAATATACCACCCATAACTAATCTCATTTTTATGAAGATTTAAAATAATTAGTATATAACTCTAGGCACCTAAAGAGGTGATGACCAAGTATTTTGCTTCCAAATATTGTCAGAGATGCTTTCTAAAATCACTTTATCGTTTACTCCATCAGCCGAAACCCCACAGTGTTGGCATTCACCAAAATAAGAATCATCACTTATTTTATATATCTTTAGCTCCTTTAAATGGCACTGGGGGCATATATCTGTAAGAAATAACGGATTGCTTTTTAACTCTTTTATATAATTTGCTCTATCTTCTTCTTCCTTTTTAGCTTTGGCATTTATGGCATCTATTTTTATTTGAACCTCAGCTCGCTCTTCTTTTGTTAATTGACCTTCACGCCAATTAGGAAAAAACTCTGAGTACTTACCCATACGTTTTTCAGCGTCATCTTCAGGATTATGCCAATTCGCAGGGTTCTCTTCAGGGAAATCCTCAAAATAATCTGACCACTCACCCATTATAAATATCCTTTCTTGAGAAAATTAGTTATAAGTAGTGTAGCAAAATAAATCTAATCTATAATTAATAAAACCCCCTTTATTCAATACTTAATGGTTGTGTCCCTCTGACTAAGAGCGCAGTTACGAGAAATGACATAATTAGCCTACTTCGTGCTATTCTGTCATTTCTCTAACGTGCGTTGGGGATACCCCAAACCCCAAAAAATCGAGGTGGAAAATGGCGATCTATCGGCTAGAAAAAAAATCTATTAGCAGGGGCAGCAATCATAATTTGGTGGCCGCGGTTGCCTATCGAGCCGGTGCAAAATTCACCGACACCAATAAGCTAAATCCCAAAGCCAACACGCACGACTATACCAAGAAAACCGATGTCGCACACAGCGAAATCATACTACCTGATGAATTAGCCGAGCAGTTAAACCAAGCGGGGATAACGCTAGACTTGGAACAAGTGGCTAACCTTGTTGAGCAGGGCGAAACCACCAAACGCGGCAAAATGAAAACTACCGCGAAACTTGCTAGTGAGTATGTCCTAGCAGGTTCGCACGAATTGAGCCAAACCGAGAATATACAAGCGTTTCAAGCGTTCGCCAAGCAACAGGCGGAAGATCAGGGCGTTGTCACTATGGTTTTTGTCCACGATCCCAAACAGGGCGAAGATATGAGCGCAGGCGCACAAGCCGCTGACAGCCAAATATATAAAAGGACCCACCCTAATAGAAAAAAAACCAGTGATATCCGCAACATACACGCGCACGTTGTTGTTCTTAGTCGCCAATTAGTGCTCTCAGGTGACCAGTTGGAGCTAGGCGACAAGTCCGACAGCGAACTATCAGACACCGACCGTAAGAAAAAAGGGCTAGAAAAGAGCAAGGACTGGCTCAAAGAAGTTCGGGAACAGTGGGCGAACATACAAAATCAAAGTCTAGAACGTCATAATCTGGCACCAGTAACCCATAAGAGTTATAAAGATTTGGGAGTAAAATTCCGTCCCACCAAACATTTAGGAAAAGACGCTA
>NZ_CP151284.1:0-9279 GCF_038239325.1 Psychrobacter sp. KFRI-CH2-11 | reverse complement strand
GGTTCAGCAGGTAAAGCTACACAAGCGATTAAACAAGCAGGAAATTTTAATGGGGGCGTTTTTGGGTCAGGTCTTGGCAACTGATGGTGAGATTGAGCAGATGATTCGAGAGTATTTTGCGATTCATTTTCCAGATTTTTTAACGAGAAAATCGGATAAAGAGTTGTTTAAAAGCATGATTGAAAGTTTGGGTGGCGATGTGGGCCTGGATGAGGAAGAGAGCTCATTTGTAGCCAAAGCAAAAGAAAATAATCAAGAAGCTATTGATCAAAATACAGGTCTTGAAGGCAATCAGCCTAGCAGTAGTCACCAAACGCAATCTGACTCTATGGCTAATTATGGGAAGCAGGATTCACTACTAGATGACAATAGCTATGCTACTGGTGGCAGTAATCCAGATTTGCGTGGTTGATAGGCGATGTTTGTTGAAAGTGATAAAGCTACGTTAAATAAGTTTGTAACGGCAGGCATTAAAAACTTTCTTATTTATTGCTTAAAGTATTTGTCATAACGTCTGTTATTGGAATAATCAGATATTTTTGGGGTTATCTACCGCCCATTTCAGATAGTAAAAAGGTAGTGAATTAACACTATTATGGGAATATTTTCGGTTCTTTATACAGATATTGAACGTGTTCAAACAACCGATGTGATGGGAAATACCTGCTAACCTAACTTAAATAACGATAGTATTTAGATTAGTTCTTAGGTTATTACACGCCTTTTCGTAATCTTCTCTTTTTATAAAATCTTCTGTAATACTAAACATCATATCTTCAGTCTCAAATATAATTCTTTTAGCTTCGTCTAGAAATATAATATTAGTTATATTATGAGTATTTAGTAGCCTACTACCTGTATCTATGAATTGAGACATAAACTTAATCCTTATTTTAATGTTAAAAACTTACCTCTAAATAATACCTCTGACGAGCTAACCAAGTGATTTCACTGGTTTGGTACCCTAGTGAGGATTTGAACCTTAGGCTGTAGGCTAATGATATCGGTATATTGAGTTATTTAGGTAGTCGCGGTGTACTTCGTTGTGTACATGCAGTGAGCTTTTGGAGCATTATCTTTATTTACCCTAAGCAATGTTATGGGAACAAAGCTCAATGACTTGAACTGCTAAGATTAGATTCAGATAGGTAAATTTCGTTAAATATTTCACAGTTAGTCGAACATGCTCGAATGTTCATAATTACTTAAGTAGAAAAGGATATTTAAACTCTTTCTGGAAGCTTATAATAAGTTCCTTTTTATCATCTAGCCCCCCAATTGAAACTAATAAATCTTGTTCGTTTAAAGGTGAATAGACTATTTGTTCTAATTCAGGATTATCAGAATTTAAACATACTGTTTCTCCATTTTTTAAAATAAAATACTTTTTATTTAAAGGCTTGATGCTTATTATCTTAGAATATTCATCGTCTGCGTTCAAATCTAAGAGATCAAGATCTGTCATTTTTATATGCTTCAAATTTGTATGATTATCCATAATAGTGGCAGAGTCAAATAGTGGTGTGAAACACAGATCCCCCTTACTATTATTAGATATCTCAACGTCTCCTTCAATAGGAGGGCCATGTGCAGGGTTATTGCAACCAGAAAAAATAATTGTCAATAATAAAGTACTTAATGCTATTGAAGGAGGAATAAAGACAGTTTCTAATCTGCTTAAAGTTTTTGTTTTTCTTGTCCATTTGGGAAAATGCATCTAAAAATCCTTCAGTTTATTTATGGTAGTCTTTATTTTTAAAGTTATTTTCCTACAACTATTCTATAGTGGCTTAAATTTGCATCCTCATAGTTAGTAGCTCTAATAGAGTTCTCAAGTTTTTTAAACAGCCCATTCTTCTTTGCCCAATAGTCCGCAGTAATGGACGCTTGCTGTTCTATACCATAATCGAGTAAATCTTTTCTTTGATCAAGCTTATAGTCATAAGCTTCTATCCCTGCATAGTGTCCCGCTTGTTCAAACAAAGCACGTACCGCCACAGCTTGTCCATTTTGATACTGCCAAACATGAGTCATTTCATGTATAAAAAAATGCTTGCTACTATCTGAAGCTAGGGAAAAGTCTTCTTTGTATACTTTAGGAGCAAAATATATATCACCGTTAGGTGCTATAGCCATTCTGTCACCTTGTCCAGGATACAATTTACCATTATAAATAGTTACATCTTTATAATTTACTTCACTACCAAACATTTCTCTAGCAAGAACTTTTTCACCAGCTGTCATTTCACGCCCTACTCGAGAAACTATAGGTTGAGGAGTATATTTATCCCAAGGCGGACCTGCCAAAAGACCACCGTCTGCCAAAGCTTGCTCAGTTGACTGATCAGCCCATTGCGCCATAATTTGTGCAGCATAAGCGGCATCTACCGTGACATACATCCCTTTGACATTGCCGTTGTTCATCGTGAACCGCCCCGGGATTGTCGTATTCTCTCAGAATGTTGAGTCTCCGACAATCCCGGGGCGGTTCACTACAATAGATTTAGGTATTTTGATCCTGATTTAGGCATGTTCATCAGCCGTGATCCTATTGGGTTAGCAGGAGGCGTTAATAATTTTGAATATGTAAAGAACCCGACTATTTGGATAGACCCATTTGTTTTATCAAGTAGGATTTTAGATAGAAACTTAGGTGGGGTAGTAGGTGATGAAATGGACAATGCTAACAATGGGGTATTAGCACCATGCTCTGAAAGTAAAGCTAAATCAATGAATAGAGCGTTTTATCATTGTGGTTCACATGCTATATATTCTGCACAGATAGAAGCTAGGATTGCGGAAATTGAGAATGATTTTAAAGATAAAGCTATTGATGCATCAACTGCAAGGGCTAAAATAGTAGAAATTCAAACAACTTCCAGAAGGCTTTTAAGCATGCCAGGTCTTAGTCCACGTCGTATTAGATAAATAGGAATTCAAAATATGTACAAGGTTTTAATACAAAAAAAAGATAAGGGGGCCCCACTTGGGTTATCTAATTGTGTCTTAAATGACGAATTCAACCCAAGTATTTTTAATGAAGATTATGGTTATAAACCTTGGTATAACTACAAAGAACAAGATAATAATAATCTGAAAGAAGAAATGTTTTTAATATGCAAGCTTAAATATGTTGATTACGAAATTCGAAATTTAACTAAACATTATTACTCCATTAGCAATGACCTTGTAATGCTTTTAGAAAAATATAACATACGGTTCTCTGAAAAAGCCAAATTGAATATAGTTAATATTAGAGGCGAAATAATTACTAATCGGGACTATAGAATAGTTAGGTTTGGAAAAGAAATTGCCAAAAATCCTTTAGAAATAATGTATGAAGAATCTTTCTACATCAAAAATAGACGGGTAAAACTTAAAGAAATAAAAATAAGACCACAAGTTGCCTATCCAATTTTCAAAATCAAAGATATAGATGAGAAAATATCTTGCTTTTTTTTTAGAGATACTCTTGTTAAACAAATTATAGATTATACACCTTTTGTAGGTATAGATTTTATAGGAATCAATGCGTATCCTTGGTCGAAAAAAACTATCGCTAAATATTTAGAAGACTTGAGTGAAACTCAACCTCTGTTATTAATTCATTAAAGAATAATATCTGGGTTTTTAATCCGATTTTTTACATTTTGAAGAGTACCGCTAACACTATAGGGTATTTAATAGACTAAATACGCTCTTATTGGACGCTCACTAAACTGTGAAGCGTCCTTTTTCAATCTATAGTCACCTGACCATAAAAGTGTTATAAAATAAATCAACTAAACGATTACCACAATAAATAACCATGACTTACTCCCTAGATTATCGCAAACAAGTCTTAAAAAGCTTAGATGAGGGCATGACCTTTGCCGAAGCTGCTGTTTTCTATGATATCAGTCCAACGACCATCCAGAAGTGGAAAAAGCGTCTCCACAGTAAAACCACTCGAGACATTAAGCCCTACAAAATAGAGGATGAAGCCTTAGCTCAAGATGTTAAGGATTACCCTGACGATTACCATTATGAGCGAGCCCAGCGTTTCAGATGTAGCCCAACAGGTATTAGTAAAGCCTTAAAGCGTATTGGTGTTAGCAAAAAAAAAGACACTTGAGCATCCCAAAGCCTGTCCTGTGAAAAGAGCGACTTATCTGGCCAAGCTTAATCACTACATTGCTCAAGGCTTTGCTATTGTCTATATGGACGAGAGTGGCTTTGAGAGTGAAACGATGCGTCCCTTTGGTTATGCACCCATTGGTAGCCCTTGCATTGACCGTTATAACTGGCAAGCCAAAGATCGAACCAACGTCATTGGTGCACTATATGGCAAAACGCTGTTTGCACTCGATTGCTTAAAGAACAACATTAATAAAAAGGTTTTCTATCACTGGTGCAAGTTCACGCTGATACCAAAGCTTAAGAGAAAATGTGTGATCGTTATGGATAATGCGGCCTTTCATAAGCGCGTTCAAAAGCTGCTTAACAGGCATGGTCACAAGCTATTATTCTTACCACCTTATAGTCCTGACTTAAATCCCATCGAGAAGAAGTGGGCTCAAGTGAAGTTTCTACGTCAAGGCTGGATGGAAAATGACTTATCTAAATTGTTTTATGATATTCATCCAGATCATAACTCTTTTGTAGTGCAGTGACTATATTAATCATCTCAAAACCCCGGTCTTTTTGCGACTGATTTGAGGTGTCTTTTTAATGTATTGAGTTGATAGTTGGCCACAGACACGGATAGAGCATTAGTATTTGCCAAATGGTGACGTTGGTGCGATAGTTACTCACTGAACGTTCTGAACAGTTGTACTGTACAGGTCTTAAAAACGTACTTGAACACTAGGTAAAATATGAACATATCGGTGACAAAAGCGGCAAAACAGTGGGGCGTATCAAGAACCACCATCTACCAAAAAATCAATGATGGTGAGCTTTCCAGAACTGCTGACAAGAAAATTGATACCTCAGAGATGATCCGAGTGTTTGGTGAGACTGCTATTAAAAAACGTACTGAACAACCAGTGAACACTAGTAATAGTACGTCCTTGAACAGTGAAAACGTACAGAAAAGTACAGCACTTGAACACGAGCTAGCGCTTGAGAAGTTGAAGAACGAACACTTAGAGCAGCAGGTCCGTGATCAAAAACAGCTGATAGCGAATTACCAAGAGCAGATAAGCCAGCTCAACAAAACACTAGAAAAAGCCAACGCCAGTATTCACGACTTAACACAAATCCGACTGCTAGAATTTAAAGGCACTGACCCTGAACATAGCGATCACCAGCAACAAGTATCATTAGAGCCTGAGCCGCTATCTGAAAAAGAAGCCACAGCTGCGCCCACAGCTACCAAGAAAAAGAAATGGTGGGGGCGTTAATTGTTTAATAACACCGTCACTATAATTGATGATGTTAGACAAAATATTAGTGTTTAACCTTTGGTAGATAGCTCTCTAAACCTTTATTGGGCTTGTTAAAGCTTTCAGGCTCTCGTTGTATGATATTAATCATTTCACGCTTAAATGCCTCAGTCTGCATTTTGCCGTCATAACTTAGGCTTGGATGGTTGTTATAGTCATTCATAAACTGCACGTTATCAACAATCGACTGTATGGTAGCTTGTGACAGAGTGCCATCTTCACTGGTTAATTTATCTAGTGTTTTCCGATGGAATTTGAGCGTTAGCCCCTCATAACCTTTGCCTCTACTCTTTTTTTTATATTCCACACTAACCTTATAATTTGTACTTTCATTAATCTCTTCTAAGGCTTTATCGATCACATACTTTCGAAGTTCACTAAATTGCTTGTACTTGCCTTTTATACCCATAACATATTTAAAATCTTCAAGTTCATATGCTTTACTGTATTGATACTGTCCAATCCAACACACTATTAATTCATATAAGCGTATTGAGTGGATACTTGATAGCTCACTGATCTCTAACAACTTATATTTAGTAAAATTTGCTTTTAATTGTGTCAGATACGGCAATATATCCTCTGCAAAAGTTAGCGTAATCTTCCCTGTATTTGGGCTAAATAGAAGACTACTAACAAAGCGTGTACGCAATACTTCATTGTCTGGCAGTGCGATGATCACCTCCCTTTCAAACAAGCGGTTACTAGCTTGCTCAATATCACGATAGATATTTTTTGCGTTGCTATCACTATAAAAAAGCCTTTTTATCTCATCAGCAGTAATAGTAAATTTGGTTTGTTTACTGATATTTGGCGCATCAGGTCTACTATCAATTTGACTAATACAAGTTAGTAAAAGCTCTTTTTCTTTTGTTGTCATCGTATAAGTAGCAAGAACTAAATCATTTGACTGTACGACTAAATTATTTTCCATTTTATATTTCACTATTTCTACGTTTATTAGAATTCCACATGAGATAAACTATCATAAAAATAGTAAAATAAATAGCTATCTTTAAACAACTCTTTTTTTGGCTCATTTACTCTTTTTTTGGCTCATTTACTCTTTTTTTGGCTCATTTACTCTTTTTTTGGCTCATTTACTCTTTTTTCTCTTTGTAAGCTATTGATTTTAAAGCTGAAAAAACGCTCTCAAACAGGAGTAAACAGGAGTAAACAGGATCAAATAAAAACCCTTAAAGAAACGGGTGATAAATTTTTTTGTGGATAAGTAAAAAATCATCACTTAAACCACGTAGCTTGCCTAAGCAATTTATCCCTCAGTAAGGGTTCTTTTGAGGATTAGGTTAAGGACTAAATCCTCGGCTAGGTGAATGCGCTTTATTAACTTGATGTTGGTACGACTCTAAACCACTCTGTAGGGCTTTGTGTTGGCTTTCAGACAGCTCTTTGCCATATTGCTCGGTAAACGTCTCTAAAGTGGCTTTAAGAGCCTCTGAGTAGGTTTTACGCTGGGTTGTTGGTAAGGAGTTAACATCACGCAATGCAAACTTAAATTGCTGACAGGTTTTATCCAAGGTATCTGCTAAATGTTCTTTGGCAACTTCTCTTGCTTCAGCTGGGTGATTATCTTGATTGATATAATCTGTTAACCCTTTGGTATAGCTAAATGATGAGATGATGTCCCGAGTCATTCTGCCAACCTCTCCTGCGCTACCGCCCAGTTTGTCGATGATGCTGGTATTAAATGCCGCTCGTTTTTGATCGATATTGTCTCTGAAATCTATAAAATGCTTAGTAAGCGCTAGATACTGCTCACGTTCAGCTTTAGGATCACGCAACAGCTTGATGATGGATTTGTTGTTCTCAACCAGCGTGTAATCAAAACGTTTGGCCACTTGGCGTAAGTGCGCGGTAAATTCCACCGCTTTATCGTGGTCCTCAATACCTTGGCGCTGTGCAAACTCGCTGAGTAGTGCCACTTGACGTTGATCAAATTTATCAGGGGCGTCATCCGCGGTTTCTCCTTGCGCCCATCTGATGGCCATATCATCACGATGACGTTGTATTAAGCGCATCGCTAGGTGCAGCTTCATACGTTCAGCATACTCAAAGATTCTCTCATCTTCGTAACGGTTTGCTCGAGTGTCTCGATCAATGCGTCCTTCTTGTCGATCAAGTCGAGCAGCTCTTGCTCGTCGTGCGTCGTCATCGAAGGGGCTGGGGGCTGGTTTTGCTCGCTCTGCAATGCCTCGATGGATGTCTTGAGCGATTGATTCGCTGTTTGCAGCTCTTTTTGTGTTTGCAGTAACCCACTGTTTTGAGAGATCAATGTGTTGTTGTGCTTTTTGGCTTCTTTCGTCTGTGCCATTAATCCAGTTTGGTAGGTTTTCGCATCGTTTAGCTGCCCAAGCAATGCCTGATTTTGCCTCCTCAACGCATCGTTTTGTGTCGTCAACTCGAGCTGCCGTTCTATGAGATTGTTTTGTACAGTATGTAATGTAGTATTCTGAGCTTCCAGAGAGTTGTTTTGCAAAGTCAGCTCGTTGTTTTGTGTCTCCAATGCATCCAGGTAGTCTTGCATTTTTCTCAGTTGCCCAAGCAAGTCCTTTTCTAAGTGCGCTAATTCGTCGCTCATTGTCTGCTTCCTGTTTGATATGGTTGTCAGCCACCAATTTGTTACGTGCTTTGATGGCGCGGTTGGTATTACCTTTTTCGGTCGTAATGCCTCGGCGCTCCATGGCTGTCGCCTCAACGCCCATTTTAATAGTGGGCTGCTGATCAAGCCCCTGATCCTTATAACTGCGCGCATCCATCAGCGGTAGATGATATTTGGCCAATACTTTGTTGGCGGTATCTACCCACATCTCCCGAATACGCTTAATCTCTTGCATCGATGACGGCAGATCATGCGCCTTACGTTTTTTATTAGACCACTCAAACGGGGTCTTAAGCTTTGGGTCAAATGCCAAGGTTTTATTCGGTCCAATAGTGGGCGCTCGAGTGGTTACCATAATATGGGCATGGAAATTACGTGGGTCAGGATTCTCTTCTCCTTCACGTAATCGTTTCGAGCTCGGCTCAGCGTTCGGATCGAATGGAAGTTTCATTACAGGACGATGGATACACACATCAGCAATCACATCCATATCGTCGCAAAGCTTTTGGGCAAAGTTGATAGCCAGTGAATGGCGCTCTTCCTCAGACAACTCATGAGGCAAATTAATCAGCCACTCACGCGCCACCCGACTGTCCGAACGTGTCTCTGCCGCTTCAGCGGTATTCCAAAGCGTTTCTCTATCCACACTCACACCCAGCGCTTTTAATGAGAACGGTAAGACGATATCGCTACTCATCACCCCGGACTTTTTACTATAGTCATGGGTCTTGCCATATTTGGCATCATCAAGCACATCCCCAGCACGATAGGCCGCCGACGCCACTGCCGACTGACCTGCTTTTCGAGAAATTGCCTTTGTTGCAATGTGTACCATCGTCATAAAGAGTAACCTGCCATTTTTGCTTTTTGCACACCACTGCTTTTCGTGGTGTGCGGGGTTTGGGGTTTCCCCAACGAAGAAGGATTCAAAATTAAGAATAGTAACGAAGTGGATAGATTAAATTTTGAGTCGTTACTTCGCCCTTAGTCAGGGGGACGCAACCATAAAATACTAAAATAATATATCTAAGATGTCTGATGCGGTTGTATTAAAGCTTATCACAAGTGATTGAATGATAGTGAGGTGCTTGCTATGCTGAGTAAAATTTAATCGATAAGGATAAATGGGATGTCAGTATCTAATAATAAAGCGCCACTGTCTATTTTTGACAATCAAGATTTTAATGAGCTAAAAGAGCGTCAACGTTTAGAAGAATTAAAACGCCAAGCTAA
>NZ_CP151283.1:0-3131504 GCF_038239325.1 Psychrobacter sp. KFRI-CH2-11 | reverse complement strand
TATCGCAATCTATAATTAATAGAAACACAACAAGCACATATGGCCATGCTTATCGCTATCTACTGATTATACAGTAAGGCGATGACGTCCTTTAGCGCGGCGACGGGCTAAGACCTGACGGCCTTTTTTAGTTGCCATACGTGCACGGAAACCGTGAGTACGTTTACGCTTGATCACGCTTGGTTGGAATGTACGTTTCATAACTCACCTATCAAAATAATGGGACTAAATTCGTAATAGCGGAGGATTATACCATTCCCTATTATTTTGGTCAATAAACTAATTTGCTTTATGAAATTATCGTTGAATCCGGTAAAGACCTCTGTGCGTCTCAAATAATTTAGATACTTAAACATAATTTATCTAGTAGTAACTGTCATCCAAACAGATATTTAAGGATCTCAAAATCGTTTAGTTATCCACAGTTTTCTGCCAACTCCATAATAATTAATTATTAATATATATAGATATTGTTGTTATTGGGGACGGTTTTTTCTGTGGTTAACTTGATGTTTCTATTTTATATCAGTTGTTTGCGCTATGGGTAAGGTTGTGGATAACTTGTGTATGGATTATGGATAACTGAGTGTTTTCACTTATCCCCAAAAGTATCCACAGCCTTATCCCCAAAATAGAGGATGTTATCCACAGGTAATTTGTGGTAGATTATCACCTTGTTTGGCGGACAAGAGACAGCATGTGGCTGTCTTTTTATTTGATCATCAAAAGCGAGCAAAAATATCGATGCTGGTAGTAGCAAAAGGCTTGCCTCTGGTGTCAGTTTGCTGGGGATTTGATATTAACGAGGTAATGGGTTTCATGATAGATACAGCCACTATTTGGGATAAATGCCTAAATGACTTGCGTTACAGCGTCAAGGACAACGTATTTACCATGTGGTTACGGCCACTGTCAGCGCATCAAGAGGCCAGTAGTTTAATTATTCTTGCGCCCAATGATTATTTTGTAACTTACATCAAAAAAAATCATTTACAAGATATTCAGCAGTTGGTAGTTAAGCACAGCCAAGGCAGTATTGAAGAAGTTGTGGTGCGTGTAGACAATGCTGGTCGTCAGGTAGAAGACAACCCACAAGCGCAGTCAGGCTCTCTGTTTGCAGAGGATATCCCCTCCCCTACCCTTACTGACCAAAATTTTCAGACCGCGCATCATCATATGGCAAAGGCTGACATCGATACCAATACGCGTCAGGCAGAATTAATTGGCTCTGCTGATGCAAAATCGCTTAGCTATCTTAACCCTGACTTCACCTTTGAGACCTTTGTCACTGGTAAGTCTAACAATTTGGCTTATAAAGCCTGTTATGAGCTTGGAAAACGTCAGTCAAAAAACCGGCACAATCCTTTATTTATATATGGGCCTTCTGGTTTGGGAAAAACGCATTTAATGCATTCTGTTGCACATCGCTATTTAAAAAATAATCAAAGTTTTTATTATTTCACTTCTGAAAAGTTTATTAATCAATTAGTTTATTCATTAAGAAATAATAAAATAGAAGATTTTAAGAAAAAAATAAAAAAAGTAGATTTATTGATTGTGGATGATATTCACGTATTGGCTGGAAAGACAAAAAGTAGTAATGAGTTTTTGACGTTATTTGCTGACTTCACAAGTGGTGATAAACAGCTGATTTTGGCATCTGATAGACATCCCTCACAGATGACAGAGTTTGATGAGCGCTTTAGGTCGCGTTTTTCTTGGGGGCTGACGGTGGCTGTTGATCCGCCTGAGATTGATACACGTGTACAGATTTTGCAGAAAAAAGCGGCTTCTTATGGGATGACGTTGCCTAAAGAATGTGCGCTGTTTATCGCGCAAAACGTCGTCTCTAATGTTAGGCGTTTAGAGGGCGCATTAAACCAAGTATTTGCCAATGCCAACTTAACTGGCGCGCAAATCACACTAGAGATGGTGCAGTATGCCCTAAAAGATATCGTTGCCATGCGTGTACAAGCAGTCAATATGGACAACATCCGCAAAATCGTCGCTGAATATTATGATGTGACGGTAAAAGACATCATGGGGCGCAAGCGTACCCGCAGTATCGCAAGACCGAGGCAGATAGCCATGGCTTTGTCACGTGAGCTGACGGGTGATAGTTTTCCAGAGATTGGTCAGTCGTTTGGCGGCCGTGACCATACGACAGTGATGCATGCTTGTGATAAGGTCAATGAGCTGCGTGCAGCAGACCCAGCGTTTGATAAGGATTACAAGACGCTAGCCCTTATGTTGCAAGCAGGTTAGCAGCTCTCAGTCTTACTATGTTTTAGCGCCATGATATGGTTTATACTATAGTCAAGCCGACATACCAGTAGTACAGTACCTATTTCAAAATAGTTTAATTCTATCAATGTCTAGGCAGACGTATGCTTTATAGATTATCGTCAGTAGACAGGGTATGATTAAGCCATTATTTGTATAGTCGATTCACTGTAAAAGCGATACAGTGCAGCTGGTATAATTTTGCCCAGCATCTGTCAGCGTAGATACAGTAAGCAAGGAAAGTTTGTACCAGTTGCACGTTCATATGAGTGTATCGATTTTATTTCGAACTGACTGTAGTTTATTTTTGTAAAAAAAGAATCCTTTAAATAAGAGTAACTAAGCATGCAATTATCGATTAATCGAGAGTCGTTACTAAAAGCTATTAATTTGATCGCCAAAGCTGCTGATAAGCGCCACAACATGGTCATTTTAGGCAATATTAAGTTGCAGCTATCTGAGTCGCAGCTGATCTTGACGGCGTCTGACCTAGAGGTCGAGCTGACATCGACATTGAAATTGCCTGCCGGTGCTTGTGTTGCCGCAGGGACGACCACGTTGCCTGCCACTAAGTTAAAAGATATTTGTAAATCGCTGCCAGCCCAAGCTCAGATCAATTTGACCACGCAAGAAAACGAGCGCTGTTTGCTGACCAGCGGCAAAAGCCGCTTCACTTTGGGCACATTGCCAAGTGAAGACTATCCAAGCCTAGGCAATCCAGAGAACATCACGCCGCTGATCATCAGTCGTAGTCGTCTGACGGATCTGATTCACAAGACTCAGTTTGCGATGGCTATCCAAGATGTACGCTACTATCTGACTGGTATGTTGTTCGATGTCTCTCAGCAGCAGCTGACCACGGTGGCCACCGATGGGCACAGATTGGCATTGGCGCGTAGTGTGATCGATGTCAGCAGCGACCTAAATATGCAAGCTATCTTGCCGCGTAAAGCGGTCATTGAGCTTGAGCGCTTGGCCTCTGAGCTGGGTAAAATGCTGGGTGATAAAGACAATCCTGTCACTCTAAGCTTTGGCCGTGAGTTTTTGCAAGTCAGCTTGCCATTTGGCGAGGTGGATGGTGCAGGGCAGGTCAGTGATGATTTGGTAGTGACTTTTACCGCGCGCCTGATCGATGGAAAGTTCCCTGATTACCGCCGCGTCATGCCGAGCAATACGGATAAGTTGGCGCTGTTTAATCAAGAGAAAATGACAGAAGTACTGCGCCGTGTGGCGATTTTGAGTAATGAAAAATCTCGCGGCGTGGTCTTTAATTTTGCCACCGACGGTATGGTCGAAGTACGCGCCAACAACGCTGAGCAAGACGAAGCGGTCGAGGTCATTCAGGCGAAATATCAAGGTGAGCCGATGGAGCTGTCGTTTAATGCCGCGTATCTACAAGACGTATTGGGCGTCATCCAAGGCGATGTACAAATGCATATGAGTCAATCCAATGCCTCGGTGTTGGTCAATCAGCTAGGTGATGAGTTTCATCAGTATGTGATTATGCCAATGCGTATTTAGTGTTCGCAGCTTATCCCCACTAAAAGCAACGTACACGTGATTTTAACAGTATTACTAAGGCTGTTTTTTGCCAATTTAGATCAAAAACAGGCCTTAGTAAACTCTAAGCTTTCGACTCAAATTAATTTTTAAACCCTTCTTTACTAAACGTTTATCTGCTAGTTTAAGCGTTTTTAATAGGCGGCTGTCGCTATCATGATTGAACGTCTACAAATCTCAAATTTGCGTAATCTTACGCAGGTCAATTTGCACACTGCCGCCTGCAACGTGCTGATTGGTGCCAATGGCAGCGGCAAAACCTCGTTGCTTGAAGCCATATTTTTGTTGTCCAGAGGCAAAAGCTTTCGCCATCATCAGCCTAAACGTTACATTCAGCATCATCAACACACTGCCACCGTTCATGCGCGCTTGAGTGATGGCAATACGTTGGCGATCCAAAAGCAAGCTGATGCCACAACGCTGCTGCGGCTTAATCAAAGCACTGTCTATAATCAAAGCATCTTGACTGAGCAACTACCGACACTATTGATTGATCCTTCTAGTATGGACATGCTAGAGCAGGGCAGCGCCAGTCGTCGCCAGTTGTTAGACTGGCTAGTGTTTCACATGAAACAAGGGTTCCACCCGCAGTGGCTGGCCTATCAGCGCCTGCTAAAACAGCGCAATAGTTTATTAAAAAAAAGTAAGCATTTAACGCACGTACAGCTTGCTGAGCTGAGGTCTTGGGATAAAGGGCTTGGCAATCATGCCGCGCTTATTCACCATTATCGTCAGCACGTGTTTACAAAGTGGCAGCCCTTCTTTGCCGACAGCATCGCTCAGCTGTTGCCGAGTTACGCCGAGCAGCTGAGTCTAAGCTACCATGCAGGTTACGATACCGATGTGGCGCTAGAGGTGCAACTTGGTGAGCGCTTAGAGCAAGACTTGCAGTTGGGTTATACCCGTATCGGCAATCATCGCGCTGATATCCATGTCCATTGGCGCTCTAATGATGCCCTAGCAGCCAACGATACCATGCCACCTGACAAGCTACCTGCTGGCTCGGGCAGCAAGCAGGTAGTCGCTGGCACCTTACCGATACTAAAAGAGCAGGCGGCAAACGTCTTGTCTCGCGGCGAAAAAAAGCTACTCATCACTGCGCTACGTTTATCACAATTGCCTTTATTGTTGCAGACGGCTGCCACGACACAAGCAAGTACCAATGAAAACGAACGCGTGCTCACTGCCACACCAGTGGTACTACTTGATGATATCACCGCCGAGCTGGATGAGAGAGCGATAGAGATATTATTATCCACGTTAGCCAAACTGCCTTGTCAGGTGTTTATGAGCAGCTTGACCGCTGATATCACGCCTATGGTCAACGGTTTATGGTCAAATCCTACGATGTTTCATGTGAAACAAGGGCAGGTTTTGCCTTTCTAATAGCGCTAAATCTTGTCAAACAGCCGCAATGAGTTTGACTATATCATCTGCGTTATTTTTCTGATTTGATTATCATACTCAACGGCACTTTATCTCATTTTTATGATCATTTTGAAATGAGGACACGCCATAGGTTTTATTAAAATACCGTCCATCCTCGTATGGCTGTCCAAAGCAATAAAACGACCAGTAAACAGTGACTTAGAGGCAAAAAAATGCTAAAATAGGGCTTTATTTTTATCCTGTTCTCAGCAAGTTGTTTTGTAGCGTCACGTAGTACTTTTTAAGTTTTCAACTGTCTTTAAGTTTATGATAATAAACATGTTTTATTTACTTCTTTAGCTTTGATAAGACATAAAAGAGCAGAAGTTAATAGCAAGAAAATAAAACATGGGTTTTAAGCTTGGCTTAAAGTAAGAAAGCTTTTATAAGGTACTGGCGACTCGTACTTTGGCTCACGACATAGCGCTACTGGTGTTAATTCTCCAGATTGGATTTGACATGATGTCATGCGGCTTCATCGTAGTGATGGGTCAATGGCAAACGGCTGATGATGGCTAGATTAAGGAATGCACATGAGTGATTCATTACCTAACGACCACGAGCAACTGACAGTCGGCAGCGTTGCCGCAACGACTGCTGCAGCGGAAGGAGTGCCTTCAGACTATAGCTCCAAAGATATTCGTGTACTTCGCGGCCTAGAGGCGGTGCGCGTACGTCCTGGCATGTATATTGGTGATACCGATGATGGCACAGGCTTGCACCATATGGTCTTTGAGGTGGTGGATAACTCTATCGATGAGGCGCTGGCGGGGCACTGTGATCAGATTGATATTATCATTCATGAAGATGAGTCGGTCAGTATCATGGACAACGGGCGCGGTGTGCCTGTCGACATCCACCCAGAAGAAGGCGTGTCGGCCGCTCAGGTGATCATGACGGTACTACACGCTGGTGGTAAGTTCGATGACAACAGCTATAAAGTCTCGGGCGGCTTGCATGGTGTCGGCGTTTCCGTCGTCAACGCTTTATCAAAGAGGCTGGAGATGAATATCTGGCGCGAAGGCTATCATTACCATCAGACATATACCGATGGCGTGCCTGATGCCGATATCGAGCAACTAGAAGCGACCGATAAGACCGGCACGCAGATTCGTTTTTATCCTAGCGATGAGGTGTTTACTGGCACCATCTTTGAGTACGATATTTTAGCCAAACGCTTACGCGAGCTGTCTTTTCTTAACTCAGGGGTGCGCATTGTCTTGACTGATGAGCGTATCGACAAGCGCCATGAGTTTGAGCATAAAGGTGGCTTGTCAGAGTTTGTCAGCTATATCAACGCAGGCAAAGAAGGCATCAACGAGGTTTTTCATTTTACCAGTGAGCAAGACGACGGTATCGCGGTCGAAGTGGCGCTGCAATGGACGGATACCTATAACGAAAAAGTACTGTGCTTTACCAATAACATCCCGCAGCGTGATGGCGGTACGCACTTATCAGGGTTTCGCTCAGCGCTCACGCGTGGTCTAAACAGCTATATGGATCGCGAAAACCTGTTTAAGAAAGAAAAAGTCGCCGTCAGCGGTGATGATGCACGAGAAGGGTTAAGTGCGATTGTTTCTGTGAAGGTGCCTGATCCAAAATTCTCTAGCCAGACCAAAGACAAGCTGGTATCGAGCGAAGTCAAGTCAGCAGTCGAGTCGGCGATGCATGATAAGTTTAATGATTATTTGCTTGAAAACCCAACTGCGGCTAAAGCGATTGCCAATAAAATCATCGATGCCGCTAGAGCTCGTGATGCTGCCCGTAAAGCGCGTGAGATGACGCGCCGCAAGACCACGTTGGATATCGCTGGTCTGCCTGGTAAGTTGGCAGACTGCCAAGAAAAAGATCCGTCACTATCAGAGCTATACATCGTGGAGGGGGACTCTGCGGGCGGTAGCGCTAAGCAAGGCCGTAGCCGTAAAACTCAGGCTATCTTGCCACTCAAGGGTAAGATCTTGAACGTCGAGCGCGCGCGTTTTGATAAGATGCTGTCATCTGCTGAAGTGGGCAACTTAATTACCGCGCTTGGCTGCGGTATTGGCCCTGATGAGTATAACCCTGACAAGGTGCGCTATCACAAAATCATCATCATGACCGATGCCGATGTCGATGGCTCACACATTCGCACGCTACTGCTGACGTTCTTTTTCCGTCAAACGCCAGAGCTGATTGAGCGCGGTTATATTTATATCGCTCAGCCGCCATTGTATAAAGTCAAAAAAGGTCGCCAAGAGCTGTATCTAAAGGACGATGAAGCGCTCAAAGCTTATTTATTGTCATCGACGATCGATAATACTAAGCTGCATATCAGTGCCGATGCGCCTGCTATCACGGGTCAGGCGCTTGAGACATTACTAAATGACTATAACCAAACGCAGCTGATTAAGGCACGTTTGCAGATACGTTTCCCTGCAGTGATTTTGGATGCTTTGACGCACACGCCCAAGCTAAATACGGATATGACGTATGATAAGTCAGCCATGCAGGCGTGGAAAGACGCTATGCAGGCGCAGCTTGAGCAGTTCGGTAGTGAGTTAAGCCCTGAGATTGAGCTGGTCAATATCCATGAGCCGCAACCAGAAAATATGGACGCTGCTGCCGCTGATCTGCTGGGTATGACCGCTGCATTGACTGCTGATGAGAGTGAGTCGGCTGATAGCGATGCCTTGTCGACCAAGGCCCAGTGGCTACCGCGTATCACGGTGTATGTGCATCAGCTGGCGCATCATTATTTGCTTGATGCCAGCTTTATCAATTCGAGCGAGTATAGCAAGCTGCTGCGTTTATCAGCGGAGTGGAATACTTTGTTAGAAGATAGCGCCTTTATTCGCCGCGAAGCGGGTAGTGGCACCACCAAGGATATTCCTATCCGCGATTTTGATTATCTCTGGCAGCAAATGATGCTAGATGCCCGTCGCGGCTTGGCCATCCAGCGTTATAAAGGACTGGGCGAGATGAACGCCGACCAGTTATGGGATACGACGATGGATCCTGAAAACCGCCGTATGCTACGCGTCACTATCGAAGATGCCATCGCAGCCGATCATATGTTTACCTGCTTGATGGGCGATCATGTCGAGCCGCGCCGTGTGTTTATCGAAGAAAACGCATTAACGGTCTCTAACCTTGATATCTAAGGTTTAGCTTTTACATTAAATATAAAATACCGCTTTGGTTTCCAAGGCGGTATTTTTTTAATAATAAGTTTGTTTCACGTGAAACTTTCGTAAGTAAATTGTCATAAGCTGGCAATTCTAATTGATGGACATCAGATGATCGAAGTACTGTTACTCGCTATTGCGCTAGCGATGGATGCGCTTGCGGTGTCGATAGGACTGGGCGCTAAATCGCAACAACAAAACCCGCGCTATACCTTGCGTTTGGCTATTTATGCTGCGTTATATTTTGGCGCGGCGCAAGGCGTGATGCCACTTATCGGTTATTTGCTGGGCGCGGCACTGTTAGGTTGGCTCGCCACTGCTGCGCCTTGGATCGGTGGATTTATTCTTATCGGACTGGGCAGTAAGATGCTCTATGAAGTATTTTGGGCAGATGAGGGTGAGATTGTAGATAAGGGGCTGCGAGTAAGTAATGAAGCGGCTGCTATAAACGATAGCCGAAAGAAAAATATCAGTCATCGCACCATGTTTACCTTAGCGATTGCCACCAGTATCGATGCGATGGCTGCTGGTTTTACCTTAAACTTGCTCGCTCTTAATGCGTGGCTAGCGTGTGTAATCATTGCGATTGTCACGGCTGTTTTTAGTGCGTTTGGTATCTGTCTGGGTAAAAAATCAGGTACCTATCTTGAGGATAAAGCAGAAGCGCTCGGCGGATTTGTACTTATACTCATCGGCTTAAAGGTCATGTTTGTTGGCTAGAGCATGCCCCCAATTCAATTGATATGGCCATCTAAATAGATTAAAAAAACCGCTTTGATAGCCAAAGCGGTTTTTGTTTCGCGTGAAACGCTAGCATTACGCTTTGGCAATAATTACGCTTCGTCAGTATCAAAACGCCAAGCTAAGACCCGCGTGTTTTTTTGCCCTTGGCTCATCTCGATAAGACGCATCTGTGCCACCCCCAGCTGTTTTAGCAGCAGTTGTAGCGGTTTTACGTTTTCGGACTTTGAGACCAAACTGGTAAACCAGCCTACATGCGCAGCAAACTGTTGGCTTTCTCTTATCATATTACTCAAAAAAGCAATCTCACCGCCCTCAGACCATAGCTCTTTGTGCTGACCACCAAAGTTGAGGTTTTGCGCGGCATTGCCTGACTTGGTGGAATGGCGACTGATTTGCGCGCTTTCGTTTTTGCCGCGATGGCGCTGCAAGTTGTGCTGCTTGCGGCTATTGGCTTGCATCGCTTCGTCTAATGAAGCATGAAAAGGCGGGTTGCATACCACCACATCAAAGTAGTCCTGCCGACCGATAATGTTTTTAAAGATATAGTTTGGCTCAGGTTGCAGCTTAACCTTGATCGTACCCTTGAGCTTGGGATTGGCCTGACAAATCACGCTGGCGGTATTGACAGAAACCGGATCGATGTCGCTTGCAGTAAAGCGCCAGCCATAGCTTTGGCTACCGATGATGGGATAGATGGCGCTGGCACCGGTGCCGATATCGAGCGCGTGCACCTCTTTACCCGTGGGCGGCGTTTGGTCGTCATTACTATGCGTGGTTTGTGTGAGTAAGTCGGCGATATAGTGAATATAATCGGCGCGACCTGGGATAGGCGGGCATAAATAGCCCTCAGGAATATCCCAAAACTTTACACCATAATAGTGCGCGAGCAGTGCTTGATTGAGCACGCGTACGGCTTTGGCATCAGAGAAATTAATCGTCGGCTCGCCATTGGGGTTGCTGGTGGTATGGTCGGCGAGCGCAGGTAGCGCGCGGGTCAATACAGCAAAGTCGTAGCGACCCTGATGCGGGTTGCGCGGATGTAGCTTGCCAAGTTTTTTGGCGGTCGCAGGCGAGCGGTTTTTATGTTTAGAGTTTGCAAGGGTGCTGGTCATAGTCAGTGGCTTTGATGTTTGGATATAATCGACCAGTTTAGCAGATTTCGAAGATAACAAATGTGTTATCGGCTGCGTAAAATCAGGTTTAGTCCCAAGGCGATCATCGCGCTGCCTAAAATGCGATCTATCCAATGCTCCACGCGGCCAAAACGCTTGAGAATGGCAGGGTAACCCTCCCAAACTTAAGACACCTAATAAATAGAATTAAGCTGCCTGATTGAGTTTCTGTATCGGTGTAAAACCGCCATTGCCCATGTTTGGGCGCTTATGATTATAATGGTATAACCAGTTTTCTGCTTGTGCGCGTACCTGCTCTAGATTATCAAACAGCTCCTGATTTAACCAATCATATCTCATGGTTCTGTTAAAGCGCTCTACATACGCATTTTGCTGTGGATTGCCAGGTTCAATATAGCTTAAGATGATACCTTGCTGCTCAGCCCAGTCTTTGAGCGCATTGCTGATGTATTCAGGGCCGTTATCGCATCTTATCTGCACAGGTTTGCCTCGGTACTCAATAAGCTGATTAAGACTGCGTATGACCCTCCCGGCCGGTAGCGAGAAGTCAACTTCAACGGTGAGTGCCTCACGGTTGTAATCATCAATGACATTGAACAGTCTAAAGCCGCGGCCATCAGTTAAGCTGTCGTGCATAAAGTCCATGCTCCAGCTTTGGTTAATCCTATCAGGTACTGCTAATGGTATTGGTTTAGCACGTTTAATGCGACGCTTAGGCTTGATTCTAAGGTTGAGTTCAAGCTCGCAGTAGATGCGATATACCCGCTTATGGTTGTACGGCAGTCCTAGCACATTACGCAAGGTTAAAAAGCACAAGCCAAAGCCCCAGTTCTTGTTCTCATCAGTCAGTTTGATAAGTAAGTCCGCTATTTGCTGGTTCTCATCTGTTACCACCGACTTGTGATAATAACAGGTGACGCTGATATTAAAGATCGAGCAAGCCCTGCGGATACTGATGCCATGCTCTTTAATATAGTGACAAGCCATCTCTTTGCGCCTTTGGGGCGCTACCACTTTTTTGACATAGCATCCTGTAGGATGTCGGATTTAAGACATTCATCAGCGTACATCTTCTTTAAGCGGGCATTTTCAACTTCAAGCTCTTTAAGACGGCTGATAAGTGTGGCGTCCATACCACCATATTTAGATCGCCAGTTGTAGAAGGTGCTTTGGCTGATGTTATGCTCACGGCAGAGCTCGGTAATAGGGACGCCTTGTTCGGCTTGTTTTAGGATGTTGACGATTTGGTTGTCGCTAAAGCGTGTCTTTTTCATAGGATTCTCCTGCTGGTGTATTTTAGCAGTTAATCTCTATTTGTAAGTGTTCTTATTTATTGGGGGGATTACCGCAGGAATGGACAATAACATCACCACGGTGCTAAACCACGCCATCTGTAGCACCATCATCCAAACACCATAAATCGATAACTGCCACAGCGGGATATCAGGCGACAACACCAAGGTAAATATCGCGACAAAATACACCGGCGCTTTGGGATTAAACACATTACAAAAAAAGCCGCGGCGCAAGGTAGCGAGGGTTGAGTCGTCTTTGAAGACGTCTTGCGCTGGATGTTTGATAGGTCTCTGCTGTGGAATGTTTATGGCTAAATCGGAGGCAGGCTTTGGCTTAGCCCCAATCCCTTGCCAACCGAGATACATCAGATAAGCACCGCCAAGCCACTTGATAGCGGTGAGTAGCGGCTGCGAATGGGCAATCACCGTTGCCAATCCTAATACAGAGTAGGTAATGTGTACCGCAAGCCCTAGGGTGATACCGAGACTACAAATCAATCCAGTGCGTCGTCCCTTAGACAATGTCTGCTGTGAGACCAAGACAAAGTCAGGGCCAGGAGAGGCCGCCGCCAGTAAGTGAACGCTGGTGATCAGTAAAAAGCCGTGCCAAAATTCCATAAGATACTCGTAAATTGTCATGTTTGTCGACAGTCTCATGATGGTGGCAGTTATTAGAATCGCGGTCAACTGCTATTCATTTTGTACGGCGTTTAGTACGGCCACTTGTGTAATGGCGATAGGGTGTCTATATTAAAAGCACACTTGCTAGATTAATAAAAGGGACAAGATCATGGCCACACAAAGCAATAGCAGCACAGACAATCGCATCACTTATGAGACCGATGGCTACATTTGTCTCATCGGCCTCAATCGCGCCGACAAACGCAATGCCTTTGATAGTCATATGATCAAACAGCTCTCCCAAGCACTTACCCGCTATGAGAACGATGATAACTTACGCTGTGCGCTGATATTTGCCCATGGCGAGCACTTTACCGCTGGCCTTGATCTGATGGAGCTGCAAGATAAATGGGACAAAGGCGCGTTTGAATTTAATGATAATGAAATCGACCCATGGGGCATAGGTGGTAAATTGCGCAGCAAACCTGTGGTGGTGGCGATACAAGGCACCTGCTTTACCGCCGGTATTGAGCTGATGCTAAACAGTGACGTGGTTATCGCAAGCGATAATAGCAACTTTGCGCAGATGGAAGTGCAGCGCGGTATCATGCCCTTTGGCGGGGCGACAGTACGCTTTGTCGCGGCGGCGGGCTGGCAAAAAGCCATGCCGTATCTGCTTACCGGTAAAAACTTTGACGCACAAACCGCCGATAAACTGAACCTAGTTAGCGAGGTTGTGCCAAATGGTGAGGAATATCAGCGCGCGCTAACGATTGTCAAAGAGATTTGCACAGCCGCACCACTTGGCGTACAAGGGCTGCTATCCTCTGCGCAAGATGCCAGCCGTAATGGCGGAAAATCAGCGCTGGCCAATATCCACGGTTATCTACCGCATCTGTTTCACTCACAGGATGCTAAAGAAGGCGCGATGGCGATGGTTGAGAGAAGGAAAGCAGAGTTTAAAGGGCGTTAAAAGCCTTTGCTAAACCTTTCATAATAAACAGTAAAGCTTTGGGTTCTATAAAGGATAATGCCAATGCAAGATGACTTTGATGAGATAATCGATAGAAGCAATACAGGGTCGGTCAAATGGCACTATAGCGATGACACTATTCCGCTGTGGGTCGCTGATATGGACTTTAGAGCAGCGCCGTCTATCTTGGCTAGCGTACAGCGCGCGGCCGATCACGGCATCTTAGGATATACCAAGCCAACTGAGGCGTTATATCAGTCCATTATCAACTGGCATAGCAATCGTTATGGCTTGGATCTGACACAGGATAATATCTTATTTTCGCCAGGGGTGGTGCCAAGTCTTGCGCTGATGATGCATGTCTTTACCGACGTAGGCGACGCGGTACTGGTCAATGATCCCATTTATACACCGTTTATGACTAAGGTGCAGCAAAATAATCGCACGCTTGTGACCTCGGCACTAAAGGAAGTCGATGGCAAGTATCAGCTCGATCTAACCGATATCGAAGCCAAAATAGTGGCGCATAAGGTTAAGCTATATCTATTATGCAACCCGCACAATCCGGGCGGGCGCGTGTGGACGGCTGATGAGCTTAAAGCGCTGCTGGCGCTGTGTAAAAAGCACAATGTCGCCATCGTCAGTGATGAGATTCATCAAGATTTAACCTTGACTGGTCATACCTTTACGCCTTTTTTAAGGGTGGCAGAAGCAGAAAATTACGCGCATAAGGTGGTGAGTCTCACCTCGATGACCAAAACCTTTAACGTGGCGGGGATTAAAGGCTCGATGATCTTTGCTAAGGATGACGCTTTAATCAAAAAAATCAGCCAGCAGCAACAGTTAAATGATGAATATGAGCTAAATCTATTTGCCTATACGGTGATGCAAAGCGCATATGAGCATGGCGGGGAATGGCTTACGCAGATGCTGGCTTATATCGAAAGCAATATTGAGATCACGCTAGACTTCTTAGCAGGGCATCTGCCTGATATCAAGGTCATGCGCCCAGAAGCGTCGTATTTGATTTGGCTCGATTGCTCGGCGTACGGTAAGGACGATCAGGTGCTGTATGACAAGCTGCGCGCGGCGAAAGTTGAGCTAAACTCGGGGATTAAATACGGTAGCGAGGGGCATCTAAAAATACGTCTTAACGTAGCATGTCCTGAAGCGCTGCTGCGTGAGGGGTTAAATCGGGTTTATGCGGCGTTTAGGGGTGAGGTTTAGTTTATAAAATAACTTCTATAATATAGTCAGTTCAAAATAAAATTGTTATGCCTTGAACAAATATCATAAAACAATTTAGATAAATCATTCTCCATCCAGCCTTGGCGTAGAAACTTCACCTGAGCCCATTTTTTCTCGATAGGGTTCAAATCAGGGCTATAAGGTGGCAGCCATAGTATACGATGACCATGCCTGTTGAGTAGCTTTTGAACGCGTTTGTTTTTGTGAAATCGAGCATTATCCATCACAATCACGCATTTGGTTTTAAGACTTGGGATTAGCGTGTGTTTGCACCAGTTGTAGAATATGCTGCTGTTAATGTTGAGATTAAAGTAATCCAGTGCAAACAGCATTTTGTTATACAGAGCACCAATAACGTTGGTTCGCTTTTTACCTTGCCAGTTGTAGCTATCGATACATGGCTTACCAATAGGCGCGTAACCATGAGAGCGGATGGTCTCGTGCTCAAAGCCGCTTTCATCCATATAGACGATGGGATAGCCTTGCTGCGTAAAGCGATCAAGCTTTCCCTGATACGCCGCTCTTTTGATCGGACAAGCTTTTGGATGTTCTAAGGTCTTTTTTTTGACTGATGCCAAGACGCTTTAGAGCATGATAAATGCCTGTTTTGCTACAGTTCAGACGACGCGCTCGCTCATACTGGTAATCATCGGGATGTTCTTTGACATCATTAAGTAGCACGTCATCTGGTATTTTATAGGGCTTGGTTTGCCTGGTTGTTTTGCTATAAATACGTCTCTTCCAGTTCTGTATAGTGGTTGGACTGAGATTGTAAAACTCAGCTGCCTCGGCAAAGGTCATACCGTCATCTATACTTTTTAGTACCTGTTTGCGAAAATCTAGTGAGTAAGTCATGGTCTTTATAATAACAATTGGGTTTGATAATTAGTTTATAACACTTTTATATGGTCTTGACTATATTATAAAATATTTTGGAGAAAATAATTGGCTAATAAAAGTAAGGAAATCAGCAATCCGTTTTCTACAGGGGGCGGAGGCGCACATTTCGAGGCGCATATTCAAGCATGTTTTGTAGCTTTGATGCTATCTAGAGGTCATGTTCCTAATATGCCATGTTGGCCTATTAAAGAAATAGCTCTTCAAGGTAAGAGGTTAGGTTATGAGACTGATGACTTAGTTTTATTAATTGAAGACTCGGAAACTAATGAGTCTCGCAGACTACTGGGTCAAGTAAAACATTCTATTACTATTACTAAAGGTGACTCTACATTTGGTGAGGTTATACAAGCAGCGTGGACTGACTTTAACAATAGCTCTATTTTCAATAAACGTAAAGATATTATTGCGTTGATTACTAGTCATATAAGTGCAACTGACCATAAAAATGTTCAGTTTATTTTGCGCCAAGCTAAATATGCTAAGAATTCTTTGGAGTTTTTTACGAACGTTAGAATGGCTAAATTTAGCCCTTCCCAAGCTAATAATAAACTTGATGTGTTTAAACTACACTTAAAAAATGCCAATAATGGCACAGATTTAACTGATGAAGAATTATATAATTTTTTAGGCTGTTTTCAGGTCTTAGGTTATGACTTAGGAGATGAAAAAGGTGTGGTTCTATCTCTAATTCACTCTCATATTTCCCAATTTCAGAATAAAGATATTAGTAGGGTATGGAGTAGAATTGTCGATGTTGTTCAATCATACAATCAAAGTGGTACAACTATAACTAGAGATAATCTACCTGAAGACTTGTTGAAAGATTTCGCTAAGCATAGGTCTACCATAGAAATACCCAGCCATTTAAAAAATAGTAGGGGGCAAACGTCTAACCAGTTGATCAGTTATCAACATAGCTCGGAGTTAGCACTTCTACTGCTTATTGGTGGATGGAGTGATCAAAATGAAAACGATAAAAAAATAGTAAGCCAACTTCTGAACAAAGAATACGAAGATTGCTTGCCTATTATTAAAGATATTTCTAAACAATCTAATAGTCCTCTAGTTTTCAAAAACGGCGCTTGGTTGATTAATGAGAAAATAGAGTTACTTAAGACGTTAGGCTCACTGATTTTTGATAATGATTTAGATAATTTCAAAACTATTGTAGAACTAGTCTTGAATGAAGAAGATCCTGCATTCGAGTTGTCTAAAGATGAAAGATATTTAGCTACTATACAAGGAAAAGTTACTAAATATTCAGGCATACTGCGTCAAAATCTTGCAGAAAGCATGGCACTGACTGGAAATCATGCAAAACTATTTACTCAATGTACTCCATCGAAAGCAGAAAATATAATTTGTACTTTGTTGAGAGAATTGTTAAGTGAAGCTACTTGGCAACAATGGGCAACGCTAAACACCTTGCTACCTAATTTAGCTGAAGCCAACCCTAATGAGTTCCTTAAACAAATAGAAAATGCATTGAGCTTAGACCCTTGTCCCTTCGATGAAATATTCGCACAGGAGGGTAGTGGATTTGGTCAGACAAACTATATTACAGGTCTTTTATGGGGACTTGAAGCTTTAGCTTGGAATCCACAACATTTAGTTCGTGTTGTTTGTATATTAGGTGAACTTGCTAGACATGATACAGGCGGCAATTGGGTAAATAGACCAATCAACTCTCTCACAACAATTTTACTACCTTGGAGACCACAAACTACAGCTGACTTGGAGAAAAGAAAAACAGCTATAATTACTGTAGTAAGGGAAGAGCCAGATATAGGTTGGAATCTATTACTTGAGTTGTTACCTAATAAGCACTTAACTGCCTTCGAAAACTATAAGCCTAAATGGCAAAATACTATCTCTAGTGAGTGGGAAGCTAATATTTCAAATCAAGAATATTGGGAACAGAACGATTTCTTCGGTGATCTTGTAAATACCCCATTCTTAACACAACATCATCGTAGAATAGTTAAGCCACCTGTCTGTATTCAGCAGGTGTCATATCATTAAGTGAATCATGAGGTCTTTCGGTGTTATAAACCTTGATCCAGTCTTCAGTCAGCATATTGACCTCGTTTAAATTGTTGAAAAGGTAGCAATCTAAAACCTCATTGCGATAACTGCGATTAAACCTTTCAATGTAAGCGTTCTGATAAGGACAGCCAGGCTCAATATAATCAACATAGACACCATGAGCTGATGCCCAATCAGTGAATGTGCTAGATGTAAACTCACTGCCATTATCCACACGAATTTGCTTAGGATAGCCATGCCACTCAGCTAGTTGATCAAGGTAGCGAATTACTCGGAGTGAGGGAATACTAGTACCAATATCAATGCCGAGTACTTCGCGGTTATAATCATCAATCACATTAAAGGTTCGAAAGCGAATATTGTTGTGCAGCTTATCGCTCATAAAGTCCATAGACCAGGTATGACCCAATGCGTCTGGCACACTTAGCGGCTGAGGGTTACGTGCTGGTAGCCGTCTTTTAGACTTACGGCGTAGGTTTAAGTTTAACGCTGTATAAACACGGTGTACTCGCTTATGATTCCATGAATAGCCAAGCTTGCGTATACGCTTAAAACACTTTGGGAAACCCCAACGATTGTGCTTATCTGTTAGCTCATTTAAGACATCAATAATCTCACTATCATCAGATAGCTTAGGCTTATAGTAGTAAGCAGTTCGACTCATACAGACCACCTGACAGCTCAATGCAATACTGACACCATACTGCGCCTGCAATTCTTGCGCCCAGACTTTGCGCTCAAGGGCAGGCGCTATAGCTTTTTTATGATATCTTCCTGCATTTGCGCTTTAAGGCTTAAATCAGCATACATCTGTTTAAGCCTACGGTTTTCTTCTTCAAGCTCTTTTAAGCGTTTGACATCAGAGGCTTCCATACCACCATACTTGGAACGCCATTTATAGAAAGTCGAGCTAGCAATCCCGTATTTACGACACAGCGCTTTAGCAGGTATCCCAGCATCTGCTTCTTTTAATATCGATACGATTTGGGTCTCAGTCATTCGTTTGCTCATATTAAAACTCCTTATGTGTATTTTATAAGAAATTCTACGTTTGAGCTGTGCTATTTTAGGGGATAGGTACAATTTGATTGTAGGTATGATAGGGAAAGATATTGAACGTAATGTAGAGTTGATTAAAAACTTAGATAACCTTCCTGAAAAAAGTTTTGAAGTTTTTATTAACAAACTAAGCTCTGAAACCTTCGACGATCTGTCAGAAGAAAATAAAAAGCGTATTTGGAACGAGTTAACAGTACTATCTGTTAAGCATCGTAAATTTACAGATGCAGAGTGGGTATTACCAAGTCATATGGTCGATAAAATAGAGGATGTTTCTGAAAAATTTGCACCAAAAAATCCTTTTTTACTTTATCAATATTTATTTTCAGAAAGAGACTTTGAGCTTTATGAAAGTAATGATGACTTTAGTCAAGAGCAAAGTAAACTTGATGAAAAAAGAATGGTGGCAATAGAAGAGTTGTTAACCTACAGCGGAATTGAACAGGTTATAGAATTCATAAAAGTAGTATCCTCACCTCAAGCTGTCGGGTATGCTTTAGCTAGTATCTCGAATGATGAGATAGATGAATACTTATTACCAAGTTTGTTAACAACTTCGGATAATAAGTTAAAAGAGTTTTTGAGTTCATACATATTAAAATCGTTAAGAGAGAAAAGTTGGGATTGGGTTGATAATATTAATAGGTTGAACTGGTCAGAAGAGGATTTAGGTCAGTTTTGAACCGCCCCGACTATATCGGAGAGTGTTTTACTTGAGTCAGGCAGCAATGCCTGATAGGGTTAAATTGTCATAATACCGCTTTTCAAACTCAAAAGGCGAGACATAACCAATCCTACTATAGTCAGTTCAAAATAAAATTGTTATGCCTTGAACAAATATCATAAAACAATTTAGATAAATCATTCTCCATCCAGCCTTGGCGTAGAAACTTCACCTGAGCCCATTTTTTCTCGATAGGGTTCAAATCAGGGCTATAAGGTGGCAGCCATAGTATACGATGACCATGCCTGTTGAGTAGCTTTTGAACGCGTTTGTTTTTGTGAAATCGAGCATTATCCATCACAATCACGCATTTTGTTTTAAGACTTGGGATTAGTTTGTGTTTGCACCAGTTGTAGAATATGCTGCTGTTAATGTTGAGATTAAAGTAATCAAGCGCAAACAGCATTTTGTTATACAGAGCACCAATAACGTTGGTTCGCTTTTTACCTTGCCAGTTGTAGCTATCGATACATGGCTTACCAATAGGCGCGTAACCATGAGAGCGGATGGTCTCGTGCTCAAAGCCGCTTTCATCCATATAGACGATGGGATAGCCTTGCTGCGTAAAGCGATCAAGCTTTCCCTGATACGCCGCTCTTTTGATCGGACAAGCTTTTGGATGTTCTAAGGTCTTTTTTTTGACTGATGCCAAGACGCTTTAGAGCATGATAAATGCCTGTTTTGCTACAGTTCAGACGACGCGCTCGCTCATACTGGTAATCATCGGGATGTTCTTTGACATCATTAAGTAGCACGTCATCTGGTATTTTATAGGGCTTGGTTTGCCTGGTTGTTTTGCTATAAATACGTCTCTTCCAGTTCTGTATAGTGGTTGGACTGAGATTGTAAAACTCAGCTGCCTCGGCAAAGGTCATACCGTCATCTATACTTTTTAGTACCTGTTTGCGAAAATCTAGTGAGTAAGTCATGGTCTTTATAATAACAATTGGGTTTGATAATTAGTTTATAACACTTTTATATGGTCTTGACTATATGCAGTCGTGTTTTATTGAACCAATCTACCCACTCAAGGGTTGCTAATTCAACATCGTTCACACCAGTCCAGTTCTGCTTTAAATAATGAATCACCTCAGACTTGTACAGCCCATTGACCGTTTCAGCCAATGCATTGTCATAAGAATCGCCTGTTGTACCAACAGACGCAATCACGCCGCAGTCTGTCATCTTATCGGTGTAGCGAATGGATAAGTACTGAACGCCTCGATCACTGTGATGAATGACATCCTTAGGGTTATTCCTGTCTGTTAGCGCTTGATTTAATGCCGCCATCACCATATCGGTGTTCATGCGATTAGAGACTTTCCAGCCCACAATAGCGCGAGCAAACACATCAATAATAAAAGCGGTATATACCCAGCCGCTTGTCGTCTTGATATAGGTAAAGTCCGCCACCCAGAGCTGGTTAGGACGACGAGCACTAAAGTTACGATTGACTAAGTCATCAGCGCGTTTTTGGTCGTCACGGCTGTTGGTGGTAATTTTGCTTTTGCCACGCCAGACGCCTTGTAGGTCATGCTGTCTCATTAAACGCTCTACGGTGCAACGAGCAACCTTTATGCCTTCCGCTTGCATCTGCTGCCAAACCTTACGCGCACCATAACGGCATTTACTGTCCTGCCAGATGCGTTTAATCTCGCTGAGATAGTAGTCGTCATGCTGACTGCGTAATGAGCGCTTGTGTGGGTTGTCGCTTAAGTCTTGAGCACGATAATAAGTTGACGGGGCAATCGGTAATACTCTACAGATCAGCTCGACCCCATAAAGATGTTTATTGTCGTCGATGAATTGAATCATGATTTTAGTCAGCGGTCGAGCTCCGCCTGGGCGAAAAAAGCGGCTGCTTTGCGTATAATTTCATTAGCTTGCTTGAGCTCTTTATTCTCGCGTTCAAGCTCTTTAATACGTGCAGCTTGATCCTCAGCTTGAATATTAGCTGGTATAGTTCTATCGATGTGCTTTTTATGCCACGATCGCAGGGTTTCAGGCGTGCAGCCAATCTTAGGAGCAATGGCTTGAATAGCTGACCAAGTGGAGGGATAGTCGCTCGACGCTTCTATCAGCATGCGAACGGCGCGTTCTTTAATTTCGGGAGTATAGGTTTGTCTTTTCATTGTCGTATTCTCTCAGAATATTAGGTCTCCGACAATCCCGGGGCGGTTCATTTTTATCTTATTTGCCATTTTCTGAAAACACATGGGAAAGAGTCGAGTCTTGGTTGTCAGAAGATGAAAAAAAGTATTGGACTCGAACATTTACTAATGCCTTATATATTGAGAAAGATATAAAATTTGCTGTGGATAAGCTTTTACACTATGAGAGACCACGAGCAGCTTTAAGATGTATATCTAGTGGGATGTTTCAAGGTAAGAACTTGGATAGTGAGCAATCTATAGAGGTACTACTAGCTAGCTTAAACTCTAAAGAATCTATTAACGCACTCGTACCATACGAAGTTGTTAAGTTAATAAAATACTTACAGTCTGAAGAAGAAATAAATCAAGAAGCGTTAGCTAAAATAGAATGGGCTTATTTACCATGGCTTGATTACAAGCTTGATGCTAGACCTAGGCTTTTAGAATGGAAGCTTGGTACAGACGCCAGTTTCTTCTGTCAAATAATTCAACTAATTTACAAATCTAATAAAGCTACCGAAGAAAAACCTAATACAGATAGTGTAGATGAAAATAAAAGACAACTAGCTACTAATGCATGGCAATTACTACATAACTGGAATACTGTGCCTGGAACAGATATGGAAGGTCACTTTGACTCAGGTTTATTTCAAGAATGGTTCGAAGAAGTTAAAAAAATATGTATAGATTCTGGGCATTATAGAGTTGCTATGCAGCAAATAGGTGGTGTTCTTATCAACACATTAGAGGATAGTGATGGATTATGGATTGACATGACAGTTGCTGCAACTTTGAACGATAAAGATGCTAAAGAACTTCGTCGTGGTTATAGTATGGGCTTATACAACTCAAGAGGTGCGCATTTAGTAGATCCGACTGGTCAACCAGAGAAAAAGCTAGCAATCGAATATGATAATAAAGCAGAGGCTATTGAAAACGCAGGTTATCACCGTTTTGCAGTGACACTTCGAGAGCTTGCTAATGGTTATAAAAGGGAAGCAGAAGGTGTTATCTCTGATTATAAGGATAACTAAGAAGACAATCATGATACTGATATAGTTGTCATATTTAAAACTCTTAGTTTAACCTCGCTACGAAGGTGCGTTTTAGCCGTGACTGACGCGGTATCCTGTGCGCCTAAGCGGGTTGCGGGCACTTGGGCTAGAGGGGGTCGCTCGAATGTTGGAACGCCTCTAGCTTTAGTGCCCGCCGCGCTTAGAGGTACAGATACAAGCAGAAGGCGCGATTGGCTCCCCAATATTACCAGCCACAATCATCCCACCTCTTGACTACTCCCAATACCTCTATACCTTAAACTTGCGCAGATTACTTGGCGGGGTAGCCTGTGATGTCTTGAATGCTTTGGTATAAGGGTTTTAGGCGCTCGTACATCTTCAGATAGACCTCGTTATACAGGCGTTTGTAGAGTTGTACGTTGGCTTCAATCGGGACGAATTCGTCGCCTAAATGGGTCATGGCGTCGCTCGCCGTGGCGTGGTTGGGATAGACGCCGAGACCCACCGCGCAGTTGATGGCTGCACCGAGGCCGGTGGCCTCATAAGTGTGCGGGCGGTAAGCGGGCATGGCAAAGATGTCGGCGGTGAGCTGCATGGCGGCGTCGCTTTGGGAACCGCCGCCTGAGACGCGCAGGTGTTTGATGGGTTTGCCAGTGCGTTTCTCGATGGTATCAAAGCCGAGCTTGAGCTCGTAAGCCAGCCCCTCTAAGATGGCGCGGTACACGTGCGCGCGGGTATGCACATCACCAAAACCGATAAGTGCGCCTTTGCCCTCAAGCCCAGGATGACGGACGCCCGGTGACCAGTACGGCTGCATGATAAGTCCCATGCTGCCGGCTGGAATGCCTTTGACGGCGGCATCAAGGAGCTTTTCGGTGTCGATGCCTTGGGTTTTGGCAAGTTGTTGCTCGTAGTGGGCGAATTGTTCTTTAAACCAGCTGACCATCCAAAAGCCGCGATAAATCATGTATTCGTGATTGTAGTAATTTGGGGCGGCGGCGGTGTAGGCGGGCATGTGTTTGAGTATCTCGGCATAGTCGGGGGAGATGGTATTGATAGTGGCGGTGGTACCAAAGCTAAGACACGCAGTATCGGCGGCCAGCCCCGCTGCGCCTAGAGCTTCGCAGGCTTTGTCACTGGCGGCGGCAATCATCGGCGTGCCCTCTGGGATACCTGTGACTTTGGCAGCTTTGGCGCTTATCTCACCAAGAGTTTGGCCTGGTGGGATGATTTTGGGCATTTGCTCGGGGGTACAGCTAAACAGCCGCCATTTAAGGGTGTTGGGTTTGAACCATGTTTGCGCTTTGTAGTCGTATGGCAAGTAGCCGACCGAATGACCATTTGAGTCGATAAGTTTACCTACTAGCTGATAAGTGAGGTAGGCGGAGAGGTTGACGTAATGCGCGGTCTGCGCCCATATCTCAGGCTCGTTTTGCGCCAGCCAATTACAGCGCGCTTTTTGCTGGGCATCTTTGACCAGCTCGCCCATGCCTATGACTTTGGTAAGCGGGTTTAAAAAGCCAATGTCATGAGTCTCAGCGCGGCGCAAATCCATCCAAACGATGGCAGGACGTAGCGGCTGCATGTCTTTGTCCAGACATATCATGGTATAGCGCTGGGTGGCGAGACTGACGCCAGCGATTTGCTCAGGTTTAATGTCGCAGGTCTGCCAGAGCTTTTGGCAGGCCTCTGTCAGCTTTTGCCAATAGTAATCGGCGTGCTGCTCGGCATAATTGGGCTGCTCGGAGAAGTACGGCTCGATAGGCACACGGGCTTTGGCGATTTCGCTACCGAATTGATCAAAGATAAGCGCTCGCACGCTTTGGGTGCCGTTATCGATGGCTAAGAAATAGATGGGGTCGTGAGCGGTGGTCATAGTAGTCCTTTACTATGGGAGATATAGATATATAGTCTTTAAGGTAACCAAGGCACTAAGCGGCAGGCAAATGGTAATAGCGTTGCCATAACTCGCTATAGCGAGCGACTTCTTGCTGCCACTTTTGCTCATTCCAGCCCAGCTCTTGCTGGCAGATTTGCTTCAGTCTGGTGCTAATCAGCGGCGTCATTGCACCATGCGGGAGGATTAAGCCTAAGCGTGTACGCCGTAGCAGCAAATCATCTAAATGGATGACCTGCTCATAGCGCGCGGCAAAGCGAATCTCCGCCCAAATGGTGTTGCTATCGGTGACATAAGACAAATCATCGTCATGTGCTAGCGCTAATAAGTTATCGAGCTGCAGACCATAAAACCCTTGCAAGCGCTGCTGTAAGAGTTTTGGTAAAGTAGCAAATTTGGCATGAGTCGGCGTAGGATTGTTAAAGACTTGATCGCTATTCGTTTTTAAGTTTTGAGTAGCAGAGTCATCAAGGTCGAGCACTTCTTGACATTTTGCCAGCACATCAAGCGCAATCAGGCGAAAGGTGGTGAGCTTGCCGCCACTGACGGTGACAAGGTTATTGTCGAGCCAGACGCTATGATCGCGCTTTTCTTTACTGGGGCTAACGCGCTTACCATCACCGCCATCAGAGATCAACGGGCGCACGCCGGCCCACGTGCTGATGACGTCTTCACGATTCAAGCCAGTCTCATTAAATAGCGAGTTAGTCGCGTCTAATAAATAATCGACCTCTTCATTGGTAATGCCGACCTCTTCGTCATTAAGTGGCGGATGATCCAAGTCGGTGGTACCAAGTACCGTGCGGTTCTCCCACGGGAAGACGAACACCGCTCGTTTATCAGCAGGATGTAAAAAGGTGTAGGCTTGCTGAATTGGCAGGCGCTCTTGACTGACGACCAAATGACTACCGCGTGAGGGACGGATTTGCTGATGAAAGATGTGCTCGCTCTGGGCACGCGCCTGCCTACGCAAAGTATCGGCCCAAGCGCCGGTGGCACTGACCACCACTTTGGCATGGACGTCAAAAGTCTGATTGCTATTGTTAGAAGCCGTGTCTTTAAGCGTAGCACCGACGACTAAGCCTTGCTCATTAGTGAGTAATGATTCGGCTTTGAGATAATTAATCGCCTGCGCGCCGTCATGTACTGCTTCATCGAGTACGCGCATCACCAGCCGCGAGTCATCGGTGATCGCATCGCTAAATTGACTGGCACCCAAAAACTTATCTTGCTTGATATTAGGATTTAGCCGTAAAAAAGCGTCTTTTTTAAAGTATTTAAAATAGCGCTTGCCCGCTATCTTGTCGTAGACGCGCAGCAAGGTATTAAATATCCACGGCGGCGGAAACTTGCCTTTGTAGTGCGGCATGACGTAGTGCATCTCATTGACCAGACCGCTTGCCTCGTCAAGCAACCGCTCGCGCTCGCGTACACTAAGCAGTGTCGTTTTATAATCGCCTGAGGCAATGTAGCGCAGGCCGCCATGCACCATTTTGCTCGAGCGGCTGGAGGTGCCCCACGCAAAGTCTTTTTGCTCAATTAATAATACAGATAAACCTCGGCGAGCCGCTTCGCGGGCAATGCCGGCACCCGTGATACCGCCGCCGATGATGAGCATATCCCAAGGTTCAGATTTCGTTAAGGGCGCAAGGGCTTGCTGGCGTTGTTTGTTTTGGTTCATAAGATTTTCTTCTTAATAACAATTTACTTTGACACCCAATGAAATAAATACGTTGAATAATGACGCGCAACTGATATTCATTTTTCTTGCGTGCTGTGCCTACGCCGACAGAGGCGGCGCAAAACAAATATCAGTCACGCTGTAGCGCTCTTCCACTAAACTGTCTATAAACAAAGCTCTTAATTAAAATTAATCTTCAAGCAACACACCCGGGTTCATACGCTGCTCAGGGTCTAGACTTCTGAGCATATCATGAGTCACTTGTAGTCCCAGCTCGCCTTTTTCAGCCGCAAGGTACGGGGCATGGTCACGGCCAACGCCATGCTGATGTGAAATGGTCGCTTTACCATTGGCAAGGCTAGTACTGGCGGCGTGTTTGATTTTTTGCCAGCGCTTTAGTGTTGCTGCATGGTCTTTGGCCGCGCGGAACAAGTAAGTGGTATATAGACTCGCGCCTTGCTTATAGACATGTGAGATATGAGTAAAGGCCATTACTTCCTCTCCTTCGTCCGCTAAGGCCGTTTTTACCGCCTCTTGCATCTGCGCCATTTGCTCATCGATGCGCCCCCAATTGGTGGCGGTCTCAAAGGTATCGACCATGATGCCGCGCTCCCACAGCGTGCCGCGCAGATACGGGAACTTAAAGCGCCCATGCGCCCATACGCTACCCATGATATTGGTGATCTTACCGGTGACACTACCGTGCTGTTTTAATAACTTATTAAACTGCATCAGCGCCAGTTTATTTTGCGCTTTATCGCCTGAGACGCCGTAGGTGAGCATGACTTTGTCTGAATTAAGCCCGCGCGCTTTTAGATAGGTACTAATCGCTAAAAACTGACTTGGCGATGTGCCTAAATGCAGATGCGCGTCAGTCTCGGCGGCATTACTGAGACGTAGCATAGATAGGCGAATATTGCTTTGTACCGCTTGTTTGAGCACCGCTTTGCCTGCTGCCCAGTTGGGCAAGAAAGCAACTTTAAATACTTCTTGCTCAGGTTGCGGTTGTACGCGCATCTTCACTTCAGTAAAGATACCTACGCGGCCTTCAGTACCCATCATCATCTCGCGCAGATCAGGCCCTGCCGATGACGCGGGGATATCAGCAATCTCTAGCACGCCTTGCGGCGTCACTAAAGTGCCGCCAGCAAACATCTGCTCGATGCGTCCATAGCCGAGTGATTGCTGGCCACTTGAGCGCGCCGCAATCCAGCCGCCGAGCGTCGATAGCTCCCAAGACTGCGGGTAATGACCTAGACGGTAACCGTGCTCGCCTAATTGCGCCTCGACCGCTGGCCCTTGGGTGCCTGCGCCAAAGGTGGCGATTTGGCTATCAAAATCTAAGTCGATTAGCCGATCCATTTTACTCATGGCGACGGTCAAAACAGGCCGCGCGCCCTTTTGTGGATTGATATGCCCGACCACCGAGGTACCGCCGCCAAATGGAATGACGATCAGATCGTGCTCGCGTGCCAGCTTAAGTAGTTGCTCGACATCAGCGGTCGATTGCGGATGTGCCACGCCATCAGGGAAGGTCTCAAAATCGCCGCTATGCATGGCGATCCAATCAGGGAAGCTCTGCCCACGTGCGTGTCTGAGTCTGACCTCTCGGTCAGTAGAGACGATATCAAGGTCAGTAATAGCGGCAGGCAGGCGTGACTTTGGCACGGTTTTGAGGACTTGTTGTAAGCTAACGGAGGATAGTTTTTTGGTTTTGCCGATATGTGATTTGATCAGTTTTGCGCCGTGCGCTGAGACTTTTTTATTGATACTGATATTGCCCCAACCGTTCCAGCGTGTCTGCTCAATAGGGGTGTTGTTTGTGGCCGCTAAATCTGGATTAGCATGCTCATCGTGTGAGGTTGCAGCTGCGTTAGCGGCTTTACGAAAAAGTGAGTTACGTGTGTTCATAGAAGTTATAACCTATCCATTTATTATAACGCTATCGTCATGTCCTATGTCACTTAGAGCCGCCGCCATTTACCTACTATCCGTCCTAACAACATATCGAGATAATACGAGAGGATAGTAAGTAGGCTTATCAGCCCTGTGTCCAATATTTTTACATGACCATAATTTAAGTATGATGGGAGAGTGTCTGCTGCTAAAGCTATAGCAGTAAAGCGAAAGTAATGATGATGAAAGCATAGCATAATATAAATAAATGTTTTATAGGTATGCGTCATTTGTATAAGAAAAACTTATAGTGTGTATGTTACAGCGCTACTGGTATAAATTTTCCTTGTATGCTGTATACACAGAGGCTGCAAAAATTCATCCCAGTAGCGCTTTGGAACTTATGACAGTTTCGTTTGCAACTGACTATGGCTTATAGCGGTGCGGCTTAATTTGCGCCGTTTGTTGATTGATTTAGCCCTGCTGCTGCTTGTTTTTTTATCATGCTGTTGTTTGATGGTTTCAATCTTTAATGGTATTTACCTATAACAGTCAATAATCGTGAATAATTCATCATCTAATGGCCATTAATGGGCGCAAACTTGTTAAAATAGGGTACTAATTTTTCTTGATGGACATCGATTTATGACCACTGCCGCTGCTATCCCTACTATCAAAGAAGATCGTATTCTTATTCTTGATTTTGGCTCGCAATATAGCCAGCTCATCGCTCGCCGTGTGCGCGATTCTGGCGTTTTTTGTGAGATGCTCCCTTATGATATCGACACTCAGCGTATCATGGACTTTGGTGCCAAAGGTGTCATCCTATCGGGCGGCCCTGAGAGCGTGCATGCGGAAAACAGCCCGCGTATCAATGACGCTGTGTTTGAGCTTGGCGTACCAGTGCTGGGTATTTGCTATGGTATGCAGGCGATGGCAGATCGCTTCGGTGGGCAGGTTCATGCCAGTGATATCCATGAATTTGGCGCGGCGACCATCAATGTCAATGGTCCCTCAAAGCTTACTAGTGGCATCGAAGATAGCGTCAGTGAAGACAAATCGACCACGCTAAACGTCTGGATGAGTCACGGTGATAAGGTCATCGAAGCGCCGCAAGGCTTTGATATCATCGCCAGCACACCAAGCTGCCCGATTGCCATTATGGCCAATGACGACAAGCAATACTATGGCCTCCAGTTCCATCCGGAAGTGACGCATACCTTACAAGGTCAGGCGCTACTCGGCCGCTTTGTCCATCAAATCTGTGACTGCGCCGGTGACTGGACACCAGATAATATCATCGATATGCGTGTGGCACAGCTCAAAGAGCAAATCGGTGACAAGCAAGTATTGCTTGGTCTATCAGGCGGTGTCGATAGCTCAGTGGTCGCCGCGCTACTGCACAAGGCAATCGGTGATCAGCTCACCTGTGTATTCGTCGATAATGGCCTGCTGCGTCTGCACGAAGGCGATCAAGTGATGCAAGTGTTCGCCGAAAACATGGGCGTCAAGGTCATCCGTGTCGATGCCGAAGATTTGTTCCTAGACGCTCTAGCAGGCGAGTCTGACCCTGAAGCCAAACGTAAAATCATCGGTAAAACCTTTATCGATGTGTTTGCTAATAGCGCCCGCGAAATCAGCGCACAAAGCGATGGCAAAACCATTGAGTTCCTAGCACAAGGGACGATTTACCCTGACGTCATCGAATCAGCCAAATCGCATCAAGGCAAGGCGCACGTCATTAAGAGCCACCATAACGTCGGCGGTCTGCCAGATGATTTGGCGTTTGAACTCGTTGAGCCATTACGCGACTTATTTAAAGATGAAGTGCGTAAATTGGGTATCACCTTGGGTCTACCAGAGAAGATGATCTACCGTCATCCGTTTCCAGGACCAGGTCTAGGCGTGCGTATCTTGGGTGAGGTGAAAAAAGAATACGCCGATATCCTGCGCCTTGCCGATGCGATCTTTATGCAAGAGCTTGAGCGCTCAGGCTGGTACGACAAAACCGCGCAAGCGTTTGCGGTATTCCAGCCGATCAAATCGGTCGGCGTGGTCGGTGATGGCCGCCGCTATGCGTGGGTGATTGCGCTACGCGCGGTTGAGACGGTGGACTTTATGACCGCGCGATTTGCCCATCTGCCGTATGATTTGATCGAGACGGTCAGTAATCGCATCATGAATGAAATCGCTGAGGTTTCACGGGTGACTTATGATGTGTCGAGCAAGCCGCCTGCAACGATTGAGTGGGAGTAGTATCAAACTAAAAATCTGATTAGCGTTGTCAAACTCGTTCAGCCTACTTGATGTAGCGCTATCACTCGTTTTCCTCGCTACTCAAATTTTTTGAATTGATATACAACTTATCAATAATCAAATGGTCTTGCTATAGGTATAAAAAACACTCAACTTGGTTGGGTGTTTTTTTATTTGAAATCAGCAAATAGTGGTAAAGCCCTTAGTTTTTATTGAACATTTGTTTTTATTAACTATAATGTAATCAACTTTAATTGGTTTTTTAAGATGTGAGTTGAAATAAGGTCAACAACCATTCAGTAAAAATAAGGGATAAGATGTTTTGTAATTACTGTAATCAAGAAAACTCAAATGACGCAGGGTCTTGCTCAAAATGTGGCCACCAGCTCTCTGAGGCTCAAGCACAAACACCGCCGCCGCTCACGACTATCAATATCGCAAAAGATGCACAAATCTCAAAAAGCCAGTCGGCTTCTGACCCTGAGGCAGCTGACACGTTGCTCGCGGCCTTCGTTGGCAAAAAATATGATGATTTTTACCGTAATAAATGGTTTAAGGACAGTGAGCCACGTTTAGAAGTTAACAATAATGGTTCGAGCATTCATAGTTTTAATTTTGCTGGGCTGCTTTTGGGAACGTCTTGGTTGTGTTATCGCAAAATGTACTTAGTAGCTCTATGTATTGTCATTGGTATTAACGCGGTTGATTTGGTTTTGATGCATCTGCTCGGTATGGAAATGTATAGCGCTATAGGTCAAACCAGTTTTTTTATCGCGTGGGCAGTATTAACAGGTATGTTAGGTAATTATTTTTACTTTAATCACAGCATCAAAAATATAAAAGAAGTCATGGGCGATAATATAGACCCAGCTATGCGTGAGCAGGAGTTAGCAAAAAAAGGCGGTACGACATGGGTTGGCGCAATTGTGGGTAGTATCTTGGTGGTATTATTATCAATGGGTCTGAGCTACTTGTTTGCCCCTGATTGGTTTTGGTTGGTGTAGTAGGTCTAATAAATAAAATTAAGCTAATAAGGTGAGACAAGAGCGGTGAAACCATTAAAGCAAGCATATGATTTGGAACTCACGGATAATGATCATGGGTGTGGTTGGGCATTTGGTCGCCCTGTCGGTATTAGCACAGAACAATGGCCGCGAAGCAGGATTAACGGGCTACCAATGGCGCACTTATGGACGATATTAGTGCCTGAAGCGTATCGCGTAAAAGGGAAAGATCTCGTGGCAATATCGCTTTTTCAAGCGGATGATCATGTTGAAGATAGCGTAGACGGTGTTGAGGATGTTATTAATAAATCAGCTGAGGCAAATGCTTCAGGCGCTACAGCATTTTGGTCGTCACTAAATCGTTACGCTAATAATCGTCACCCTCAAGAAATCTATCTTGAAGACATTATTGGCGGCGGATGGGTATTACTTTGGCTAACTAAAGAAGAGTTTGAAGGTGAAACGACAGCACTGCCTAATAAAGAAGATTGTATATATCCAGACTATGAGATTGAAGAATGGGGTAGCACTTGCTTTGTCAAAGATCAGCCTGCCAAGTTTGTGCAACAGACAGTCCGTATCAATGATCCAAATATTGGCAAATCGCTAAACGAATGGCCAGATGAAGACGATGAGGATGCTTATATTCCTATGTTTTCTGAAAAAGGGGAGGCGTTAAAGCTTGATAGGTTTCATGCAAAAACCCATTTTGGTGGTACGGCCAACCCCATTCAAGCGATGCCAGAATTTAGTCCTTTTTATATTGAGTTTGAAGAAGAGTTTGGTGATGCCAATATGGGCGGTGGTAATGGTCAAATCGATTTGCTGAATAATGAGTTTGATTGGGCCTGTGGCTAGTTGTTGATAATGTAGAAATGATTGCGTTTGGTCGTCAGCCATTCGCTCCATCTTTATTTCATCTTACTCATAACAGACTCACGTTAAGATATAGCAATAATCAAACCCAGTGTGAGACTGTTATGACCGCAAAAAATAAAAAATACGTCACATATCTTGTCCTATTTATTCTCTCGGTAAGCTTACTTAACTCTCCCTATTTTGGCAGTTTTGGACCGATTTTGAGTTTGCTGACTCTGCTATTTTTTCTCATTGCTGGGTTATTATTTTCGGTGTTAAATATATTTATCAAAGGATATAAAAAGCCATCTTCTTATATGCCTTTAGCGATATTTCCCATAGTTACTGTGATGGCATTTTATCTTTCAGCAATCGGTATGGGTAATCAAGTACATTTTTTGCTGAATAAAAGTAATTTACAAGCTATAGATACCCTCAGCCAAGAGGCCAACGTCTATCAAATAAGTAATATGCGGCGTCACCATAAGATACTAAATGATCAGCTTATCTCCAATGATGATAGCTATACAACTGAGCGAGAGATAGCGGCAGCTTATGCTGGAAAAATTAGAGCAGATAACTTAGAGGTAGAAAAAGTCGCTTTACTGCGTAAGAAGCTAGATCGCTCAGGTATCGTAAGTATGGCCCGAGAGGACGGTTATATCGTGCTAACGATGGGTGGCTTTTTGGATAATGAATTTGGTTACCTAAAAGCGCCGAATAATAATATTGAAGTTGGTTATATGATACCGCCTGATGGACTTACCGTCATATCTCTCACAGAGTTATATGATGGTTGGTATTTCTATTATACGACGTAAGTATGTTTTCAGATGCTGCTCAAGCGCTTAAGATCTCGTAAATACTTTAAAAAAATGACAGCACCCCAAAGGAGCACTGCCATTCTCTATTAAGCTTGAGCTTCTAAACCAAAACCTTAACCCCGCACATTCACCACATAACGCCCAACCGTCTGACTCGCCATAAAGCGATCTAAGTACTCAGGTGTCTGCTCAAAGGTAATCTCTTTAGCATAACTCTCTAGGTTAAGCGGTTTAATATAGGCAGGTATTTGTAAAAAACCTCTTATGGCTTTACTAGCACCTTACCGTTTTTGCCAGACTGCAATTTGCCATCGACCGCTTTTTTGATATCTGCCAAATCAAACACAGCCTCCACAGGCAGATGGAGCTTGCCACTGGTCGCACGTTCGATTAGCTCATCGATTAAGCGCTGTTTATTCTCCACGCTCATCTCTTGGCTGATTTTACTGCCCCAAAATCCTTTTACGATGGCCTGTTTAAAGATAAGGTGCGTCGGATTGAGCGTCATAGGCTGGCCTGACATGATGCCAAAGGACGCCAAGGTGCCACCATGACCGAGCAGTGATAATAAGTCGCCGCTGGCGTCGCCGCCGACAGAATCAACCGCTGCGCTAATGCTATCATCGCCGATGATTTGTCGGACTCGGTCTTTCCAGTCATCATCTTCGGTGTTGATATTGTGTTTGATGTTGAGGGCTGCTAGCTCTTTTATGGCCTCGCCACTCCGTACGACGTTGATGGTATGGACGCCGCGCGCCGCCGCCAGCATGGCAAGTGACTTGCCGACTGCGCCATTGGCGGCATTGTGAATAAGCCATTGCCCGCTTTTTACTTCTAAGAACTCCAGCAGCATCAAGGCACTGAGCGGCATGGCGATCAATTGCGCGGCCATCTCATCATCTAGGCTCTCAGGGATGGCAAACACCATGTCCTCGTCAGCGACAAAATACTCCGCCCATGTCGCTTGCACGCTGGCCGCCGCCACGCGTTGCCCGACTTTTAACTCCTTAACGTCACTACCAACGGCGTCAACAATACCCAGCGCTTCACTACCGCCGATCGCCGGCAGCTCGGGTTTAAAGCCATACTGACCGCGCACGGTGAGCAAGTCATGGTTGTGGATAGAGGCGAGGATGGTTTTGACGCGTACCTCATTGGCCTGTGGCTCAGGGATAGGGCGATCGCCGAGGCTGAGGACTTCGGTGGGTTTGCCAAATTCGTTATAAGTTGCGCTACGCATAAGCATTCCTTTATTGTCGTTTTAACGGTTTTTAAACGAGCGAATATCTGTGTAGGCATCAACACTAGCAACTCTAGCAGCGTTTAATCAGTACTTTTTTGGTTAAGGAGTGTTGTCGTCGCCTCATTGTGCTCATGGTTTTAATAAAACTCAATACGGCTCAGTACATGCTCTTGAATAAAATATGCGCAGACATAGGCGCTTGGCCAAGCAAATACAAAGCCTAGTCCCCATGAACTAAGTAGGTCAGAGAAAAAATGATCACTATAGCCTGCTTTGACCAGTATCAGCGCCGCTGAAATAATAAGCGACATCATCATGGCCATCAGTCCAGTAAATACTAGGCGATATAGTTTGCGGCTCATACGTATTCTTAGTTTCGGTAGTGCCATAACGCATTTTTGTCCTAAAGGTTTTATAGGGAGCTATCATATAACCTATATGTAACTAGGTAAATTGGTTATTATCAAACACTAAGTTCTTTAAATGTTAACGATATCGATGGCATAAATAAACCAGACTACTCAATAAGAATAGACTATGAAAAGTAACGATAAGGCTAGACCACAACGTACATTAGGCATCATCGGCGGGATGAGCTGGGAGAGTACCGAAAGCTATTATCGGCTGATTAATGAAGGTATCAAAGCTGAGCTTGGCAATCTGCATTCAGCGGATTTGCTCATTCATAGCTTAGACTTTGCCCCGATTGGTGAGCTGCAAGCAAAAGGCGATTGGGCACAGATGGGCGCGATACTAGCCAGCAGCGGCAAGCGTCTGCAAGCGTCTGGAGCGCAAGGGCTGCTTATTGCGACTAATACCATGCACAAGGTGGCGGGCGAGGTACAAGCGGCCACAGGATTACCGCTTATCCATATTGCCGATGCAACCGCTACAGCGATTCAAGCGCAAGGACTGACTAAGATAGGCTTGCTCGGTACGCAGTTTACGATGACGCAGGATTTTTATAAGCAGCGCCTGACAGATAGCGGCTTCCAAGTGATGATACCTGAAGAAAACGCAAGGGCAGAGGTGCACCGCATCATCTATGAAGAGCTGTGCCAAGGACAGTTGCTTGATAGCTCAAGAGCGTATTACAAAACAGTGATTACGCAATTAGCCAATGCAGGCTGCGAGGGGGTGATTTTGGGCTGCACTGAGATTAGCTTGCTGATTAAGCAAGCTGACAGCCCCATCCCTGTGTTTGATACCACTGCTATCCATGCGCTAGCGGCTGTAAGGTTTTTATTGGACAAGGCAGTCGGCTAAATACTGCAAAGATAGCATAAAGCAAAGCCTGCTGCGAACGTTTAGCCTTTATCGTAAGTTGGTTAATGGCTACCATGAACCTTTTCATGCACTTTGATGATACGGCGCAGCGGTAACCGTCTCCATGGTGTCGTTGGTAGGGCGTCGCGGCATGCCGAACAAGTACCGACATGGGCGCGGTAACCTTCGGTTCTTTGTGCGGCTTCCTCTCCAGATAAATGCTTGCCTTTACGCCAGCCGCCATATAGATATAAGCCGCCGCCCATTACCGCAGTGGCGACCATACCTGCAGGGAATGAGAGCCACAGAGCATCAGACCCAAGAATCGGATACATCCCAAAAGCAAAGCCCAAGCGCACCGGATACATCGAAATCGCCATGACAACCAGCGGCCAGATGACATAACCATTAGCACGCATCGTCCCAAAGAACACTTGCGCTATCCCAAAGAACATAAAGCCCCAAGTCGCCATGATTTGAATATGACGCCCGATCGGTACGGCTGGACTATCACTGCCCAAAAAGAAGCCCAAAATCGTCTTATCAAAGATAGTCAATATGCCGATCATCGTCCCCGTCAATACCACGTTAAAGATAAGCCCCCAACGAGTAATCCCTGCCACGCGCTCCCATTGATTAGCGCCGATATTCTGCGCGACCATCGCACTTGCGGCAGCGCTGAGTGCCATCGCTGGCATCTGTACATAAGTCCACAGCTGCTGGGTGGCGCTATAAGCAGCGGTGGTCTGTACGCCCTCACGGTTAATCAAGGATAGCATCGTCAGTGCGGCGGTGGAGATAACGATCATCTGTAGTCCCATCGGCAAGCCTTTCGAGAACATCGACTTCAAAATACTAAGCTCGGCCTTCAGAAATCTCAGCTCTGGCATACTCAAAGTCAGCACTGAGCCGCGCCAGTACATCGTCATCACCATGCCGATGAGTGCCAAAGTATTGGCAACAGCAGTAGCAAAGGCTGAGCCAAAAATACCCCATTCAGGAAACGGCCCTAAACCCAAAATCAGCGTCGGCGTCAAAATAACATCTATTACCACCGACATGGCGATAAACCAAAGCGGCGTGGTGGAATCACCGGCTCCGCGCAGCGCCATCATCATCAGCGTAAAGGTGAGGGTGACCGGCATCGCAATAAAGATCATGCGCAGATAAGTCAAAGCAAGCTCAAGCGCGCTCGCTGGCGTGCCGAGTAGATCAAGCAAAGTCGGTGCAAATATCCAGCCTATCGCTGACAGCAAGATACTGATCGGTACAATACTACCAAGCGCCGTTCCCATCGTGCGCTTGACCTTGACATTATCGCGCTCGCCCATCGCCTGACCGATAAAAATAGTCGCTGCCATCCCAAACCCAAAGACAAAGGAGATCATAATAAACATCAAGATATTACCATTCGCCGTCGCCGCCAGCGCTTCTTCGCCCAAAAACCTGCCGACCCAAACGGCATTGATCGAGCCATTGAGCGACTGTAGTGCTGAGGAACCAAGCGTTGGCAAGGCAAACAGCAGCATGGTTTTGGCGATAGACCCTTTGGTGAGGTCACGCGATTTACTGGAGGGCTTACTTATGTCGCTCAAGTTGCATCCTTTTGTGCCACTTTGATTGGGCTTTATTGAGTGTCAGTTGGGTTTATTTAAGAGTAAATAGTGAACTTAGAGTGGTATTTATAACCGCCACTGCTATTAAAAGCTCCTATTATAGAGGACAACGCTTAAGCTATCTGGGCTAGAAAGGTAAACAAAAGCTAACGATAGTCTTGTTTATAAACACGAGAGATAAGGTTTTGACTAGAAAGTTATAAATTAAAAAATCTAGGCACAAGTTTAGCGCTAAAATCAAAGTCAAAATGTATTTTCACTCTATCTTCCAACAAGGATGTCTTTATGCTATTGAAACGCCTAGGCCTTGCCGCACTATTTAGTCTCTCTATCGTAGGCTGTACCACAGCGCCCAATACGTTTGCCGTTAACACCACTCAAAAAATTATCCAATATGAGCGCAATAAGTCTGATCTAGACGTCAAAACATTCACGCTAACTTCTGGCGACAAGTTAGTTTATGCCGAAAACGCCAACCTAACAGGCGAGCCACTACTTCTCATTCACGGTTTTGGTGGTAATAAGGACAACTTCACCCGTATCGCTGACGAGTTAGAGGACTATCATCTGATCATTCCTGATCTGCTGGGTTTTGGTGAGTCGAGCAAACCTATGAGCGCAGACTATCGCTCACAGGCACAGGCCACGCGCTTACATGAGCTGTTGCAAGCTAAGGGATTGGCAAACAATATTCACATCGGCGGTAACTCGATGGGCGGCGCGATCAGTGTCGCTTATGCCGCAAAGTACCCAAAAGACGTCAAGAGTCTATGGCTCGTCGATAGCGCAGGGTTTTGGTCAGCAGGCGTGCCAAAATCGCTTGAGGGCGCAACCCTTGAGAACAATCCATTGCTGATCAATAGCAAAGAGGACTTCTATAAGATGTACGATTTTGTCATGTATAAGCCACCTTATTTGCCAAAGTCAGTCAAAGCGGTATTCGCACAAGAGCGTATCAATAATAAGGAGTTGGACGCCAAAATCCTTGAGCAAATCGTCACTGATAGTGTCGAGGAGCGCGCTAAAGTCATCGCGCAATATAAGATTCCAACGCTTGTGGTTTGGGGCGAGAAGGATCAAGTCATTAAACCTGAAACGGTCAATGTGATCAAAGACATCATCCCGCAAGCGCAAGTCATTATGATGGAAGATATTGGTCATGTGCCGATGATTGAGGCGGTGGATCAAACGGCGGAGGATTATAAGGCCTTTCGGGAAGGGCTTAGTAAGTAGGTATTTAAATTTGTTTTAAACCAGAAAGAAACATCAGGCGCTCTGGTGTTTCTTTTTTTGTGCTAAAAGGTGGTATTTACCTCGATCAAACTACACCTCTTTTACTAGCCTTTCTAACAACTCAATCGTCTTTTCTTGTCTAACCAAAGCGACTCCTTGTCCTGCCCACAAAGACTGATGTTCTACATCAAGGTTCTTTTTGGCATGCGCACGTAAGGCTTTGGTCATGGCATTTAATTGCGGGTAGGGTGGTAGCTCCTGTGCACCTTCAAATTGCGCAAAGTCATGCAAATAATCATTGAGCAAACCGCGTGCCTGCTTGCCTGAAAACAGACAGGTTAAGCGGGTTTCGCTACTGCGCTTGCCCGTGCTGGCATCCAGTAAGGCTTGCTTATAAATATCATTGATTCCGCATTTATCTGTCGTCAAAAATGCCGTGCCAATTTGCGCCAGCTCAGCACCCGCCGTCTGTACTGCTTTGATGGCGTGCCCCGTCATGATGCCGCCCGCGGCGATCAGTGGAATATCGGTGCAAGCGCGCGTTTGACCAATCAATGTCAGCAGCCCCATGGGGTCATTTGCGCTTTGTGGTAGCCAGCCACCGCGATGGCCGCCCGCTTCGACGCCTTGTACGCAGACGGCGTCCGCGCCAATATCCGCCCATGCTTTTGCTTCGAGTGGATGATTGGCAGTACCGATGACATGCGTACCTAGACTTTGCAAACGCTGTACGTGCTCAGCACTGATAATGCCAAAGGTAAAACTAGCGACAGGAACGGGATTGTCATAGAGGACTTGTAGCTGCTCGTGAAAGTTGTGCGCTGGACGTTCAGGTAACGCCATGTCTATATTATGCTGCTGATAATACTCGCTTAACCAAGCAGGGATTTCGCTATCCAAAGTAGTAGAATCATGCTCAGATAACACCATCAGATTAATCATAAAAGGGCGATCGGTCAGCGATTTAAGCCTATTAATATGGTCATGCAAAACCTCTGGCGCCGTCGTCCCACCTCCCAATGACCCCAATCCACCAAAATCGCTCACTGTCAGCGCCAGCTCAGGGGTGGTCGCTCCTGCCATTGGTGCTTGAACGATAGGATGGGTTAACTGCAGAGTATCTAGTAAGGACATGAGGGGGTCTCCTGTTGATTTTATACCAAACCAAAAAAGCACAATAAATGGCGTTAAATCGCTCAGTCGCAAAATAAGGCAGCTGCGCTCATTTGTTCGGCCACTTCGGCTTTTGGAAATAGTCATTTCGAAATAAAATCGATACGCTCATATGAACGTGCAACTGGTATAAATTTTCCTTGCTTGCTGTGTCTACGCTGACAGATGCTGCGCAAAATTCATACCAGCTGCACTGTATCGGTTTTAAAGTGAATTAACTATATATGGTTATGAGAGTAGCATGACTTACTGTAGCAAAGCTGGGCGCGAGGTGGGTGAGATAGTGTTTATTTAGTTGCTAAATAAGGATAGCAGAGGCACCGTAAATCGTCGTCAAACGAGCTCAAGGAAAAACGATATAAAACATAAAGCTTGATGCAAAAAAGGTCAGATGTTAAACCTCTAAAATCTGACCTGTAGGGATAAAAATCGCTTAGTTCAACTGCAGCGATCCTTTGGCGTGCATTAGCAGCGCCACCACATCATCACCGCTAATCTTGGTAAAGCGGGTGTCGATAGCAGTGTCTTCAATACGGTTATGTTCCATACACGCGCCGCACACGAGCACATTGCCGCCTTTGTCGATAAAAGCTTCTAGCAATTCTTTAGCAGGTTTAAATGGCGCGCCGATATCGACGTTATCTAGTGCATTGGGCAGTGCCAAGTGCACCGCATCGACCATTAGGATGACTGAGGCTGAGTGACCTTGCTCAAGCGCTTTGCCCGCCATGGTAAAGGCGAGAGTGATTTTGCTGGGATTGGACTCTGCGTTATCAAATAACGTGCCCACGTAGTCCGTGCGATAGTCCGTATTATTTGCCATGCTATTCTCCTTATGGACGATGTTAAGTAGTAACATATGACTAGATATAGTGAGTTCAGTATAAAAACGATACAGTGGGACTGGGATAAATTTTACGCAGCCTCTGTCTGCGCAGGCACAGCACGCAAGAAAAATTTATACCAGTTCCACGTTGACATATAATGTATCTGTTTTATTTAGAATCGACTATATCACTATAGCACTTACTATACTTATTTATATAATGTCTTGTTGGCAAATAGTAGTCATAAGGTTACTCTCTGGTGACTTACGCTACCGCTTAGATACAGTTAAGGAGCATTGAATATTCACAAACAGGTACCGCGCGATTGGTATTTATTTGCCTTGCGTGCTGTACTGACGCCGATAGATGCTACGCAACATAAACACCAGTAGCAGGTGGCGCTACGTGACACCATGTCATATAGATTATCTTGCATGCCCGTTTTATTGAGGATTGACTATCTGGGTGCTACGCTTGCGGCGGCCATGGACGGTCGGCATCACTTATGATCCACTCTGCTACGTAGCCTGTCGGCGGTAGCTGCCAGTCTGATTGCCCCATCACCTCTAGGATGCGTGCGGTTTTTATTACCTTGCCGCCTTCGGTGACGCCAGTACGTAGTAGAGCGGAGGAGCAGGGTTTGCCCTTGACCCACATTGACTGCTCGATATAGATCCAGCGCTCATCAAAGCCCACTACTCTGGTCTTGAGCGTGACTTTGTCAAAGGCGCGAATACGCTTGCGGTATTGGATGGTACTGCCAGCGACCACCAAGCCCCAACGCTGCTTGAGCAGTTGACGACCCAGCCCGCTCCGTACTGCAAAGTCCGTACGACCCAAGTCATACAGAGTGAGGACGCGGCCATTATTCATTTCAAGGAAGTTGTCGATATCTGACAGACGACAGCGAAAATGGATTTCGCTGGTATCTTTAAACGTTAAAGTACGGCCTCTTTTTACTTGTAGCGCAGCATGCGCGATGGTGCTGGCATAACGAATAAATGGATACATAGGACAGTCTCAAAGGGTCAGTAGTCTTAAAAAGCCAGTAGTCTCAAAAGACAGGAAGTCAGGTAAAGGGTAACGCTGGCGGAATGCGATAAAACGCCGCCCGCTCGATTATCACGCTGCAGAAGGCACGCCAATGTGTTTAAAGTAAGCGCAGACGGTTTCGGGTAACCAATTAATATCAAATCGGGACTGTGTGTACAGAGGCGTCGATTTGTCTTTGCTCGTGCGATAACGAATAAAGCCCACGTGCCCGCCGTGCTCAGTGTCCAAGATAGTGACAGTGTCCGATACGTCATTTTCTGTGGCGGTAAAGCCCAGGAAAGGATCGTCTTTGGCGCTGATGAGCAATAGTGGGCGGGTGACATTGATAAGGTGCGGCAGGGCAGAGGCACTATAGTAATAGTGATTGTTTGAGCGGTAGCCGTGACGCGGTGCGGTAAAGATATCATCAAAATCGCTGATACGATTGACCGCTTTGATCGATGCCATCTCCTCTGGGCTGATGTCGTTGGCGAGGGCTTTTTTGATAATGGGGTTGAGCAGATATGGCGTATAAATGCGATGGCTCAAAAAACTGTGCATACTAAGCGCCGCTGACGACATATCGACTGGTGCTGAGATCACCGCAGCGCCTTTACATAGCGCTTGGTCGCCATATTCGCCTAGGTATTTTGCCAAGGCATTACCACCAAGTGAGACGCCAACGGCATAGATATTGGCATACTGCTCGCGCAGCGTTTGTAGCATATGATGCACCTCGTCTGTGTCGCCCGCGTTATAAAACACGCGGCCTTTTGCTGGAATGCCGCCGCAGCTACGAAAGTGAGCGACGACGAAATGCCAGCCCTGCGCGTGTATCTGATACGCCAGAGCGCGCGCATAGTGACTGTCACTACTGCCCTCCATGCCATGAAACAGGACAATCAATGGGGTCTGGTGAGGCGTCTGATCCGCTGACTCTGTGAGCGGATGCGCATCATAAAAGTCATAAGCGATGTCTGTCTCGCCTAGAGAGTCTGGTTTGATGACGCGGCGATAGGTAGGGGGCTTGGGCGCAAAAAACTTCGGTAAAATGCTTTGTAAGTGTGGATTGCTTAGCCAAAATGGCGGCTTAAACGGGGTAGGAGAAAACGCGGTATCAGGGCTACTAGATGTGGGCATAAAGGCTTCTTATTTAACAGTTATTAAAATTATCGTTAAAATCATCTTTAACAATCAATGCCTTATCATACCGACGGCCGTGGCCAAAACCAATGCTTTTCAGTGAACGCTCAGTGAACGTATGATTACTCAAAATTTATGATGACTCTAAGACGCGCCCATCCATCGCTAGTCGTTCTTTTAAGTCGGCAATATCTGCTTGGGCAAGCGTCGCGGTCAGCATGACTTGCTGACTATAAGCGACATCCTCAACCTGCCCGCCCAAGTCCTCAATCACATAGCGGCACTGGGCTTCAGTGGCAAACGTCGCGACTATCTGCACCTTCGCCATCGGTATATAAGGGCTTAGTGTCATTTGGTCGACGGCCGCTTGTGCTGAGCCAGCATAGGCGCGAGTCAGGCCGCCTGCCCCGAGCTTGATACCCCCAAAATAACGCACCACCACGATGATGACGTTGCCGATAGATTTGTGCTGTAGTACGCCTAGTATCGGACGACCCGCCGTGCCATTTGGCTCACCATCGTCATCAAAGCCTGCGCTAGTGGTGTTGTCAGGGTCGCCGATGATATAGGCCCAGCACCAATGGCGCGCATCGGGATATTGCTCGCGCAGTTGTTCCACGTGAAACATCGCTTGCTCACGCGAGTTGACAGGATAGGCATGAGCGATAAACTCAGACTTTTTGATTTCTAAACGCGCAGTGACGGCGTGTTTTAGCGTTTGATAGCTCATATTTCATCAGGTTTAGGTTGGATATGATAAACTGGTGACACTTATACTGTCAGTGCTTGTTTGTGAATGTTCAAACACGCTCTAGCACAGTGTGCAATTAATTTTCATTATAGTACCATGTCTCAGCTAAGAAGATAACGAGCCGCTCGCGCTTGCGTGCTAAGCGATTTATTCTAAATATCTTGGCGCCAAAGCGCACAGGATTGATAGACGGGGCTTACGTAGGCTGGGATTGGTAATACAAAACTGATGGTAGCAAATACATGCGTTTAGATAAATTTTTAAGTAAAGCCACTGAGCTGTCGCGTAAAGAATCCAAAAAGATCTTGCACGCCGGCGAGGTGACGGTAAATGATGAAGTGGTTAAAGACCCAGGCCTGCACGTTGACGTGCTCAATGACGAGGTGATGTGGGTCGGTGAGTCGCTATCTGTGGCAACAGGCAACCGTTATATTTTATTGTATAAGCCTGAAGGCTTTGAGTGTACGCTAAAAGCCAAAGAGCATCCGATTGTCACTGAGCTGATTGCTGTGCCTGAGCTTGCCAGCTTGCGTATCGCAGGCCGCCTTGATGTCGATACCACAGGCGCACTCCTACTGAGTGATGATGGCAGCTGGCTACACCGCGTGACCAGTCCCAAGCATGAACATGCCAAAGTCTACGAGCTGACACTGGCCGATCCTATGGACAGCGACGCGCAAGCAACCGCTGTCAAAAAAGTAGCAGAGGGCATCTTGCTCGATGGCGATTACGAGCCGACCAAACCTGCTACGCTAGAGTTCATCGACGAAACTCATGCGCGTCTGACGCTTGAGCAGGGTAAGTATCATCAGGTCAAACGCATGATGGGATATTTTGGCAATAAAGTCGTTGAGCTGCACCGCGCCAGTATCGGCCATATCACGCTTGATGGATTAGAAAAAGGCGACAGTCGCTTTTTGAGCGCAGAAGAAGTGGCCAAATTCTAACATTGAGTTTGAGTGCCGATTGGCCAAAGCGATAATATGTTACTAAAGACACTTCATCAGCAGCCACGTCATGTGTGCTGCTTTTTTTATGAAAAAATCAACTATGGCCGCTTGTGTGTTGCCTATCTCTTAAAGCTGGGTAGCAATTTTGCAAACTTGCGCCCTGAGCGCTTTGCAAATACCCTTCTTGTGCTAAAGTCTTGTTATTCTTTTTACTTTGTTTTTTTACATAATATCGTTGTCTTTATTGATAGCCGTTTTTGATAAAACTGTTTTGATAGCGCCTGTGGCAGCACACATAAGTAATACGTGCCGACGCCTTATTAGCAGCGATTTGATAGTGATGTATATCGCTGTTTGTTTGATGAACGTTTGCTATCAATCTACCAAATAGGATGGTCTTTGTGAAACTCCCTGTATTAAAATTTACCAGCTTGATGGCGGCCATGCTACTTGCTGCCACCGCCTGTGCGCAGCCGAGCGCCACCGACGTCAGCAAAAAAACGCCCAATCAAATGCAATCAGCAGGCGGTGTGAGCCAAACGCTCGATAGTCAGCTGCGTGAGCGCTTGACCCAAGCGGGTATTAAAGCTCAGATTACGGCGATTGTGCCATCGCAGCTGCCCAATATGTATCAGGTCAGTCTCGCCGGCCAGCCGCCACTACATATCACCGAAGATGGCAAGTACGTCATCCAAGGCGAGCTACAAAAAAATCCCAGTAAGCAGGTGGTGACCAAAACCCCTGCCCGCAGCCGTAGTGAGCAAGCAGGGCAGCCGGTGAGCGCCGAGACCAAGTCGGCCATTCTCGCCAATATGAGCGCGCTCAAACACATGAGTGCCAAGACGCCGTTTTTTTATACCGCGGTGCCAGGGGTGATCTGGGGCGCGACGCTAGAAGGCGTGCCGTTTTTATTGTCCGATGATGCGCAGTACATCACCGATGGCGAGATATCTGTCATCGAAAACGGTCGGTTTATGGGGCTAGATGAAACCTTTGAGCAGCGCAAAAACCAGTCAGTCTTTCAGGGGTTAGACCGTCAGCAGCTGATCACCTATCCTGCCACCACCACCGAAAAGGCGGTGATTTATGTGGCGGACGATGTCAATTGTCCTTATTGCCGCCGCTTCCATCAGCAGCTACCGATGCTCAATGACAAAGGCGTCACGGTGCATATCATTGGTTATCCGATATATGAAGCATCGCCTGAGCAGATGCGTGCTATCTGGTGTCAAAGCAGTGAAGATAGCCGCCGCCAAGCGTTCGACAAAGCCATGCTGCAAGGAGAAATGACACCTGCTCCAGCAAGCTGCCAGGCCAACCACCTGACCCCCAATCTCGAAAAAGCGGCAGGGCTGGCCGTGATGGCGACGCCAGCCATCTACCGCGAAGACGGCGTGCTATATCAAGCAAGTTTTGAGAGTCCGGAGTTTTTAGAGTTTTTGGGCGTGGAGTAAATAGATGAGCGGTCGCACGCCCTAAACGCTGTGCGCTTTTGACTTATAATCGACAATGATCATAAAAACCGCTCTATGATATGGCTCATAAGGCGGTTTTTTGGTGTTTGTTTTATCTGCTGGATTTAGCGCAAACGTGTTGTAGCGCTAGTGCTCTCAACCAATAATGACACGGCGCTTATCTCAACATACTGATAAAAAGCCGCTTATGGCAACACAATATCGACGATTTTCCATTCAATCAGCCCCTGACGCTGCATCTCAATGGTCAGCGGATAGCCTTTGATCTGTCCACTGATGGTAAAGCAGTTGATGCCACAATAGCTCAGCGCTGGTTTGTCACTATCATTGCCTTGCACGGCTTGTTTTTCCAGCTCAGCCGCTTGTTTTTGCATGACCTGTTGCATTCGATCTTTGACCACCGCATCGATATCACCGCGATGAATGATGAGGTTTTGAATCAAGTTTTTTAGATTGACCTGATTACTGGCGATGGCCCACGCCGCCGCCAGCTCTTTGGTCGCGGTATTGGCTTGACCTTGGGTGTTGATGACGGTTTCGATATTTTGTGAGGTGATGGCACCATTAACGGCCTTTATGATAAAAGTGTTGGCCGCTTGTATTAATGGCTCGCCGCCGAGCTCGGCCACCAACGGATAGCTGCGTATGGTGGTCGCAAATTGATTGGTGAGCTGGGCTTGTACGCTTGGCCTGACTTGCTCGTAGTCGATGGCGGCCGCAATCGCCGCACCGTCGTTGGCATCATAGGCGTTTTTGAGCTGATAGGCACTGTAGTAAGGCGAGCCTGCATAAACTGTCACCGCAATGACGATCAATAAAACCAACAGCTTTTTCATAAAAATACTACCTTATCGCCAATCTAAAAGCTAAATTTAAATGCGTACGAATATGGCGATAAATACTAGCATGATGGCCTGCCAAAAAGGTATAAAAACCTTTGTGCTATTCTTAACGAACTCTGTTTTGGGCATCCATCATCCTCTGTCCGACAATTTCACCCCTAATGTGCTTGATAAATCACCTTGCCATCTCCATAAATAGCGCAAACTTTTAATAATTGATTTGGCTAAGCAGCACCCCGCCGCATTCGCTTGTACGATTCAGACGATTCTCTTCTTTGCTTTTTATTGTCTCGCCATGTTTCATGTGAAACATTACCGCGAGTCTGAATAGCAACAGACGATAATTGCTATGGGTTGATGAATCGATCGATCGGCGGCCCTGCGAAGACGATAGGAGAGCCCATGAGTAAGCGCGATTTTTATGAAGTATTAGGTGTCAGTAAGACCGCTGACAGCAAAGAAATTAAGCGAGCCTACCGCAAGCTGGCCATGAAATACCATCCAGATCGCAACTCTGATGACCCTGATGCCGAAGACAAATTCAAAGAAGCATCGATGGCTTATGAGGTGTTGAGCGATGAAGAAAAGCGCTCAGCCTATGATCGTATGGGGCATTCGGCGTTTGAAAACGGCATGGGCGGCGGCGGTTTTGGTGGCGGCGGTAACTTCCAAGACATCTTCGGTGATATCTTTGGCAACTTTGGCGATATCTTTGGTCAGTCGCGCGGCGGCGGTGGTGGTCGCTCGCGTCGCGGCTCGGACTTGCGTTATGTGATCGAGCTCACCCTCGAAGAAGCGGTACGCGGTACTAAAAAAGAAATCAGCTTTACCGCGCCTGCGCCTTGTGGCACTTGTGATGGTAAAGGCGCAAAAGACGCCTCTGACGTGGTGACGTGCCAGATGTGTCATGGTCAAGGCCAAGTACGTATGCAGCAAGGCTTTTTTGCTGTACAGCAGTCCTGCCCGCAGTGTGGCGGCTCAGGTAAGCAAATCAAAAACCCATGCCCTGACTGTCATGGTAACGGCGTCAAGGACAAGTCACGCACGCTGGAAGTCTCTATCCCAGCCGGCGTCGATGATGGCGACCGGGTTCGTCTCGCAGGTGAAGGTGAAGCGGGCGGGGCTGGCGTACAAAATGGCGACCTGTATGTCGAGGTACGCGTCAAACCTCATGACGTCTTTACTCGCCAAGGCGCGGATCTGTATATGGATGTGCCCGTCAGCATCACTGATGCTGCTTTGGGTAAAGAAGTGGAAATCCCCACCTTAGATGGTAAAGTCAAAATCAAGGTCGCTGAAGGTACGCAAAGTGGCAAGCTGTTACGCGTGCGCGGTAAAGGCGTGACGCCAGTACGCACCACCATGAAAGGTGATCTGATCTGCCGTGTGGTCATCGAGACGCCCGTGAACCTAACGCGTGAGCAAAAAGACCTATTGCGTCAATTCCAAGACACACTAGATGGTGATAGCAAGCATCAGCAATCGCCGCACAAAAAGTCTTTCTTTAAAAAGATTGGCGATCTATTTGATTGATCAAAGGGCTTCCATCGCGTTGATCACGCATGTGGCTTAATGAATCAATAACAGACCCCTAGTGTTTCACGTGAAACACTAGGGGCTTTTTAATGGGTGTATAAAAAACCACCCATGCAGGGATATTTGCTAAACTTAGGATAAATGGCCTATAAATACCACCGTGCTAAAAACATAAATATCTAGGATAAAACATGACTCAACAAACCAAAAAACAAACACAAGAACAAACCATCAAAGTCGGCGTCATCGGTGCTGGTGGCCGTATGGGACGCATGCTCATCGAAGCGGTACAAGAAAACTCACAAACGACCCTGACCGCCGCGATTGAACGTCAAGGTTCAAGCCTTGTCGGTGCAGATGCAGGCGAGGTCGCGGCGATTGGGCATTTAGAGGTACAAATCGTCGATGATTTAAAGGCAGTGATTCATGACATCGATGTGCTGATTGATTTTAGCTTGCCCGATGCCACTGAGCAAAACATGCAAGTCTGTGCGGCAAATGACGTTGCGATGGTGATCGGTACCACAGGTTTTAATGAGCAGCAAGAGCAAGTGCTAAAAACCGCCAGCGAGCAAATCGCTATCGTCTATGCAGGCAACTATTCGACTGGTGTGAATCTGTCATTAAAGCTGCTTGGTATGGCAGCCAAAGCCTTTGGGGATGACGCCGATGTGGAGGTCATCGAAGCCCATCATAAGCACAAAATCGATGCACCATCGGGCACCGCCTACATGATGGCAGAAGCAGTGGCCGACGCGCGCGGACAAAGATTAAAAGACGTCGCTATCTATGGTCGTGAAGGGCAGACCGGTGAGCGCGAAACGGGTAGCATTGGCATTCATGCGATACGCGGCGGTGAGATTATCGGTGATCATACGGTGATGTTTATCGCTGATGGTGAAGTGGTCGAGATTACCCACCGCGCCCGTGCACGTATGACCTTTGCCGCTGGTGCAGTACGCGCCGCTACTTGGGTCATTGAGCAGGGCGCTGGACAATATAATATGCAAGATGTACTGGGTTTAAATGAGTAACTCTGCCCGTGCTTATCTTAAAGCGCTCAGTTGGGCGGTAGCGACTGTGATGGCAGTCAAACACAGTCGCCGTGTCATTGATAGTCATGCTATTTATAAAAGCCTACTAGCCACGGCTGTTGGTATGATGGTGCCGCTGGTGGCTGTCCAAGCGGCGACTTATGAGACTTATGTCATTGATACCTATGGTGGCCAGGCACTCATACCAGCAGTACGCCAGCAGCTAGAGAGTAGCCGTGACGGTGGTACGGTGACCAGTTATCAAGACAAGCTGGTCATTCGCACCACGCCTGCCAATTACCCAAAGCTGCAGCAGCTATTGTCTTTGATTGATCGTCAGCCGCAAGCGCTCACGGTGACGGTACGCGTTGGTAATGACCGCCAGTTACAAGGTAGCATCCAGCAAGGTCAGGTTGTTATTAATCATCGCGGTATTCAAGGTGTAGGTATTATTCACCAGCAGAGCAGTCGACAGCAAGATAACAACTTATATCAAATCCAAACGCTGTCGGGCAGTGCGGCCAGTATTAGCACAGCTACTCTGTATTCATTAAACCAAACCTATATGGTCAATGGCTATCCGAATTATCATCGTCCTATAGGGCAGATTGTGATTCAGCAGCAGGTACTACTACCAACGACGCAAGGCATTGAAGTGACGCCAAGGCTATTACCAAGCGGGCAAATCGAAGTAAGATTAGTCCAAGTTGCAGAGCAGCTCGAGCGCGACCATTCTGCTGATAACCGAGACAACGATTACCATCATCGTATGCACGGCCAAAGGCTTGCTAGCACAATGATCGTCCCGCGTGGGCAGTGGGTCACTATCGGGCAAATCTCACAAAACAATCAAACCCGACGCTCAGGTTATGGCAGTCATAGTACGCGAGATAGCAGCAACAACACGCCAATTTCATTATTAATACAATGAGTGGTCATCATCAACATATTCGGTAGTGCTAACGCTCGGTCGTGTTTCTGGTCTTTGAACCATGATCAAACCAGTACAAAAAAGCGCGGCACTACTTATCACAGTGCCGCGCTTTATGATGGATATCAACCCTCTAAAAGCTAATCAATATAAACCACCTCTAACGGCGGAAAGCCATTAAACTCGACTGAAGAATACGAGTTGGTATAAGCGCCCGTGGTCAGCCAATAGATTTTATCGCCAATCTCCAGCTCTTCTGGTAGCTGATAGCCCGCTTCTTCGTACATGATGTCGGTTGAGTCGCACGTCGGGCCTGCCAGTACCACGGTGCCTTCGCTTGTTGACGTTTCCATTTTTGGCGTATACACAGGATACTTGATGGCCTCGCCCAACGTCTCAATCAGGCCTTGGAACAAGCCCACATCGGTATATACCCAGCGAGTGAGATCCGTATGCGACTTACGCGAAATCAGTACCACATCACTGACCAACACGCCTGAGCCGCCGACCAACGAGCGGCCTGGCTCAAGGATAATCTCAGGCATCTCGTCTTCGTTGTAGTCATCGGTGAGATAACGAGTGATCTCTTCGGCATATACCCGAATCGGGTTGACCTCGCTGATATAATTGGTCGGAAACCCGCCACCTAGGTTGATCATTTGCAGTTTGATATTTTCTTCGTTTTTCATCCAGTCAAACATATATTTGACCTTAGCCAGCGCATCATCCCAAGCGGCCACGTCTTTTTGCTGGCTGCCGACATGGAACGAGATACCATAAGGTACCAAACCCAGCTCACGTGCCTGAATGAGTAGATCAATCGCCATATTGGGGTGGCAACCAAACTTGCGCGACAGCGGCCATTCAGCGGTTTCTGACCCTTGTACTAAGATGCGTACAAACACTTTAGCACCGGGCGCATGCTTGGCGATGTTTTTTAGATCCGCTTCTGAGTCAGTTGCATATAGCTCGATGCCTTTATCAAAGGCGTATTTGACGTGCTCGGCTTTTTTGATGGTGTTGCCATACGAGATGCGTGATGGCTCAACGCCGCAATCAAGCACGCGGTCCAGCTCATAGATGGAAGCACAGTCAAAGTTTGAACCCAGCTCTGCTAATAGCTCGATGACTTCAACCGCTGGGCTGGCCTTCATGGCATAGTGGATTTTTGCTTTTGGAAACAGGCTGACCATCTCATGATACTTGGCTTTGATACGACTAAGATCCACCACCAAAAATGGGGTTTCGCGACCTTCAGCGGCTTTGGTAAATTTCTGCCAAGCGGCAGAGTCAAAATATTGGTCAATTTTGATCATCGTCATATAAAAAACCTTTGGTAAAAGCGAATAGCAAATATGCTTGGCTTATGCGTTAGTGGTTTGCGGCTGTTGTTCAGCAGCATGTGCGCCTTGTTTTTCGCGGATTTTGATTACTTTACGTACTTTATCGCGTGCTCGTGTTTGCTTGAGACGAGACAAGTAATCGACAAAAATGACCCCATTTAAGTGGTCCATTTCGTGCTGGATACATACTGCGAGCAGGCCTTCGACCTCTTCGTCTATCTTGTCGCCGTTTTCGTCTAGGGCTTCGATACGCACCTTGGTCGGACGCTCGACTTTGTCATAGACATCCGGCACTGACAGACAGCCTTCTTCGTACGGTTGTTTTTCTTCAACCAGTGGCGTCACTTTTGGGTTGATAAATACGCGAGGATGGCTTTTATCTTCAGATAAATCCATGACGATTAGCTGAATATGGCGATCCACTTGACTGGCTGCCAAGCCGATACCTTGAGCATCGTACATGGTCTCAATCATATCGGCGATCAAGGTTTTGATTTCAGCAGTCACTTCCTTGACAGGCTCGGCGATCGTACGCAAGCGCGGATCTGGATAGTTTAAAATAGGGAGTAATGCCATAATGCTTACCTCAATGCTAAGGATAAAATAGGGTATATATTATAAGGTAAATGGGGACAAAAGTAATGCTTATCAATACTTTCCCCTTGTGTTCGCGGGCGTTAGAATTTATGCCGGTACATACAAAAGCCCTGCTGATCGCAAGGCTTTTGGGTAAGATACGTATTTTTGCTGGATAGGTTTTGCTTGATTGATTTTGCTCAACACTATCTTTTTTTATCAATGCGGTTTTATCAAGTTATCTGTACCAAATTAGCTAAGATGCGTTTCTTATACGCGGCGCTTACTGACGATCATCTCATACAAGAACAGTAAGATGATAGCACCAATGACAGAGAAGATAAGACCCATAAAGCCGCCGTCAGCGTTGATACCGATAAGCCCTGCAATAAAGCCACCGAGCATCGCTCCGACGATACCTAATACAATCGTCATAATCCAGCCCATGGGATCGCTACCTGGCTTGATAGCACGTGCCAATAACCCTGCGACCAAACCGACGATAATCATCCAAATAAAGCTCATATTATTCTCCTAATTTTTTATCATTTATAATTGCGTGCTGTGTTTTGATGAATTTATTGTAGTCATTCTAAGGATTGAAGAGTAAGCACAAAATGTTATCTGTGTATGGGCTATGTGAGGAAAAACCGCTATTTGCTATCAAGCAGAGGAAATAGGTAAACGGAAGGTTACAAAGGTAGTAAAGTCGCTAACGGGTGGCGAAGGTATGTACTGAAGTAAAAAACGATAAACATTAGACAAAAAAGCGCCGTTTATCATCCATAAACGGCGCTTTGGGTATGTAATAGGCGACTTATAATAGCGTCCATCTAAAAATCAGATACATGGTTATCAAGTCGCTCAATGGAAGGCTGTTTTTCTTGCGTGCTGCGCCTATCGCTCGCGTAGGGCGGTGAGTAGTCGCTGATGAATCCCTTCAAAGCCGCCATTAGACATAATGACGATCGCATCACCTGACTGCGCATGCGCACAGAGATACTCAATAATACCCTCAATACTACAAAGTACTTGCTGATGACCGATGGTACTATCCTCGGCCATCGCGGTATCAATAACTTCTTTAAGCCCCCACTCCAAACCAGACGGCTCATACCAGAGCGTATCGTCGGCTAGCCCCGCTGACTGTGCAAGGCTGTCTTGATGAATGCCCATCTTCATGGTGTTGCTACGCGGCTCGATGATGGCCCAAATGCGTCGGTCCGCCAGCTTCTTTTTGGCACCGTCTAAGGTGGTGGTGATCGCAGTTGGATGATGAGCAAAGTCATCGAAAACCAAGATATCATCGACATTGCCAATCAGCTCCATACGGCGCTTGATACCCGCAAAGTCTGATAGAGCAGCACACGCGGTCTCTACACTCACGCCTACATCGTAGGCGGCGGCGACTGCGACGAGGGCGTTGTTGACATTATGCATACCGCTCATCGACCACTCTACAACCGCTGCTGCGTTATCGGCAGGATAGCTGATCTGAAAACGACTACCGTCAGCGGTTAATAGCTTAGCATGCCAGTCGCTACGAGCCGTGGCGCTGTCTGCGGCAGTGGTATTTGTATCATCAATCGCGGTGCGCCAGACGGGCGTCCAGACGCCTTTTGCCAAGGTGTCCTCTAGGCTGGCTGTGGCGGCGGGCATGATGATTTTACCCGTACTAGGAATCATGCGTATCATATGATGGAACTGCGTCTGAATCGCATTGAGATCGGCAAAGATATCGGCATGATCAAACTCAAGGTTGTTTAAGATAGCCGTACGCGGACGATAATGGACAAACTTAGAGCGCTTATCAAAGAATGCAGAGTCATACTCATCGGCTTCGATGACAAAATAGCCGCCGTTTTTACTCTCACTGTCTTTATTCGCAGCAAGTTTGTCTGCGCCAAGATAACTGCTGTGGGCAAACACTTGCTGCAAGTGCGTATCAGGCGTATCGACCAGTGGCACGCCGCCGATCAAAAACCCTGCATCGATACCAGCATAGTGCAGTATCCAAGCCAGCATCGTCGTGGTCGTGGTCTTGCCGTGCGTACCAGCTACCGCGATGACGTGACGCGACTGCAATACTTGCTCAGACAAAAACTGCGGACCTGAGGTATAGCGCAGTCCTTCGTTTAGCAGGTACTCGATGACATCCATACCGCGTTTCATGGCATTGCCTACCACTACTAAGTCTGGCGCGGGCTGCAAATGCTCGATCAGGTATCCCTCTTCGATGACGACGCCGGCATTTTGCAGCTGGGTCGACATCGGCGGATAGACATTGGCGTCTGAGCCGGTAACCTTATGCCCAAGCGCCCGCGCCAGCAATGCCAGCGACCCCATAAAAGTACCACAAATGCCAAGGATATGAATATGCATAGACGTTCCGTACGTGCTGAAGTAAAAAGGTGGACTCTCAAGCTGGTAGACCCAAAGACACAAGATCTATCGGGGCAAACTGACTGGCTGAACCTGGCTGGCTAGACTTGCTGATTAGAGTTCGTCCGCAAGGTTGGATGCGCAAACGTTTGGTGCCCAAGAGTGGGATTCATTGTAAAGTAAACGTCGTTCGATGACCAATAAAAAACGCCTAACGAGTAGGCGCGGTATCAAGGTTTTATCATAACAGGCATGAGTCAGCAACAAACGGATACGCTATTTACGCGATAAAATATAATCGTCATCGAGCTGTTTGTCATTATCCATCAATATCAGAAGATTGTCTTGAATACGGTAGGTCTCTATGTTTTCTTGCTCATAAACGATGGTAATGAGGTCGTTATCTTGACGATAAATGCCAGACTCAATCGTCGGGACTTTGGGCTGGGAAGGGTTGTTATACAGACTGGTTTTTAGGACGGAGCCATCGGCAAATAGGTTTAGGGTGATATCGATACTGTCACAAAAAGAGCAGGGCACCATACCGCCATAGTCGCCTATTAATGTGGCTTGTAGCGAGCCATAATCGGCGGTGCCCCCATCTCTATCTACAGTGTCAATGCTGCTATCGGCAGCTGATTGCGCTGCCATGATCAGTGAGCGACCTTCTACGGCGTCGAGCTCGTCGGCATCAGCCTTAGATTTAGATAGGCTGTCTGCCAGATCGACGGTAGATGGGCTGCTGTCTGCAGCGTTATTGACCGGCGCAACCTTAGTACTCACTTCTTTATTGGTATTAGAAGAGGCGCTATCACAACCAACCACTAACACGCAAAGCGGTATACCTAAGAGCAGACGATGAAAGCGTCTGATCGTCGATACATTAAAAGAGCAACTAGGCGCACGGTATATCATGGTCACACCAAAAACAGTTTTTTAGACAACATCTGAAAAGACTGCCTATCATATCGGCAAGTTCAGGGTATTGTCAAAATCGAGAAATAATGAAAAAACCAGACAAACCATCAAAAACCATGATTTTTATGAGGCGATTATCATGTGACTCATCGTTGGTTTTGAGGTAGATGAACAGCGTTCAACCGCTTGGCGATTCTATAAAGCGGCGTATGTCATGCAGGTCTGCTTATCAGCAAATAGAATAAGCTGTGACAAGATATCAAAGGTTTAGAATATCTTTGTAGCGTTTTTGTTATTGGTTATTTTTATAAAATTATGCCATACCGATAGGCGTATCAGTATGGCATGGGGATAATATGGGGATAAAGAGGACTATTTAGAGGCGATAGGACGTACGATACGCCACAACACCAAAGCGTGGACGACCAGCAATAGGCTAAACAAAATCAAAGACTGCTCAGGGATACTCAGTCCCATAAACGTCCAGTCGATAGCGGCGCACTCACCAGAGCCTGCAAAAACTTCTTTAAACACCTGCAAAATAGGTAAGGTATCTAGCCAGTAGTCTAGCCCCGGGCCACAAGAAGGCACTTGATCGGCAGGTAGGTGCTGTAGCCAGACGTGACGGCCTGCAACCACAGTCGCCCAGCCAATACCCACCAAGCTACCTAGCCATAATACCAGACGCACCGCCATAGATTTGGGGTGAAATAAAGCCGCCATCAGGGCAAACACGCCCATCACAATCAGCCCGATACGCTGAAAAATACAAAGCGGGCAAGGGGTAAACCCCATATAGCGCTGCAAAAAGAACAGCGCAAAGCTCATACCTATCACGGCCATAACGACCAAAAATACTTGTAGATTGCGGTAAGTGGTCAGCGGTAGCATGGGGCAGTCACTCTTATTAGGTCGTTGTCTAAGGCATCAAACCAACGGTTAAGTTGGTTGCTGGCGGTATTGTTGTAAAAATTCCATAAAATCTTCTGTTTCGGCTGACTCAATCTCTGCTTGTTGCAAAATAGACTTTTCTGCCAATACCTCATATTTGGCTTGGGTGTTGGGGCTCAAGGTCTGCTGCAACAACGCGTCACGATGCTGCTCTGCCAAGGTAAAGCCAAGTTGCCATAAGCTGCCCAAGCGTTTGCTATCGGCATTGACTTGCGCCGAAATTGTCGATTCTGGATGACTGGCTTTGCCTTGCATCAAGGCCACGGCTGCTCGGTAGTCATTGCCGCCGTAGTGCGCGTCAAATAGCTCGGCAAGTGGCTGCATACGATCTAAATGCATCAGCATCCAGCTCTCAAGCGATTGCTCTTCGCCGTTATTGATGATGTGCAAGCCCTCGCGGCGACCTTCGTTTACCACGCGCTCAAGGTTGATTGCCAGTGCTTCTTCTTCCTCAGGGAGCAAGTCAGGTGAGTCATTTAGCAGACAGTACAGCGCCATGACTTCTAAAAAACAAGCGCTAGAGAGACGAATGCCGACATCACTATACGGGTCGAGATCGATGGCGCGAAACTCGACATAAGCGATACCGCGGCGCTCTAGTGCTTCGGTTGGCGTCTCACCGCTCATGGCGATTTGTTTGGGGCGGATAGGGCTATAGTATTCGTTTTCTATTTGCAAAATATGATTGTTAATCTGAATAGGATTGCCATCTGCATCATCCAAACCTAGTTTTTTAAAGCTCTCATGCGGCGTCTGAATCGCGCGGCGCAGTCCTTTGATATACTCAGGCAAGTTGTTGTAGCGGATGTCGAGCTGCTCTTGTACGCTGTTGGTATAGCCAAGCTTGCCCATCCGTAGGCTAGTGGCGGTAGGTCTGTAGTAGGTCGAGTCATTGAGGCGCTCTAGGTCATGCTCGCGCCCCGCCAAAAAACACGGACAAACGCTGGGGCTGGCTCCCAATAGATACAGCACCAAGCTGGTTAGGCGCTTAAAATTACGGATCAGTCCAAGATACTTATCGTTTTTAAACTCCGTCAGCGTCAAATTTTGCGCCGCTGGCGTCTTTGCTTGCCAAGCAGTAAACAAATCGTCACCAAACGACAAATTATAATGCAAGCCTGCGATGGTCTGCATACGGCGACCATAGCGAATACCAAGCCCGCTGCGATACAGTGTTTTTAACTTACCCGTATTAGAGCTGCCATAGTCGGCCAGCGGAATATCTTCATCGTTCGATGACAGCATACACGGCATGGATAACGGCCACATCAGCTCACCCTCAGGCATACCTTGATAGACCAGCAAATGCAGCTGGCGCAGCATGTTTAAGGTTTCTTTGGGAGAGGTTTTTGGGTCAGTGATCAGCTCAAGCAGACTTTCTGAGTAATCTGTGGTAATAAACGGATGAGTAAGTTTGGAGCCCAGCTTGGCCGGATGCGGGGTTTGTGCCAAAAAACCATCAGGTTTAACACGCAAGCCTTCTTTTTCGATACCGCGGAGCATCCCAGTCAGATGCTGATGGTCAAACCAATTGGGGATTTCAAAGTTCACAAAGCTACTCGCAAAATTACTCATAATAGGCATCTATTGTTATTGATTATGGCAGACCAAAACACGACGGGCGTTTGACCATAAAAGAGGTAAATATAAGGATGAAGAATTTGGTCAGTTTAGCTCAAAGCAGTCCTGAAAACCACGGACAATTACAAATACGATAAGCTTTATCCAAGGCGGTTTTGGCTGGTTTTACTAAAAAAATTGACACACAAATCACAGAAAAAAGCAGTCTGGCTTACTGCCCATTTAGCGAATGGGCAGGCACGAGACGAAAAAGCACCTATAGATAAGATAGGAGCCTTATCCATAGGTGCTTGAACCGTCGTTCTCAAACCGCAAAAAAGCGTCATTTAGATAGAGAATGACGAGCCGCAGCCACACGTCGTGGTGGCGTTGGGGTTGGTCACGATAAAACGCGCGCCCTCTAAGCCCTCGGTGTAGTCAACGGTAGAGCCTTGCAGGTATTGATAGCTCATCGAGTCGACGACCAAGGTCACATCGCCATTATCAAAATTGGCGTCGTCTTCGTTTAGGTCATTGGCAAAATTAAAGCCATAAGAAAATCCTGAGCAGCCGCCACCGGTGACATAGACGCGCAGCATCAAGGTGTCATCGCCTTCTTCTTCGCGCAGGCGGCGCACTTTTTGAGCGGCGCTGTCTGTTAGGTTTAAAACCGTTGGGTCTACAGGCTGGGTGGCGCTTGGGTTAAATTGATTGGCTGATTCGTTCATATCTACCTCAGTTACTAGGATCAAAGGCTGTCGTCCTGTTTGGGTTTGCAAGCACAGTCATGCAAAAAAAGATACGCACGGCGTTTGATTCAATGGAATGCTGTCATTATGGCAAAGCGATGCGCGCGTTATCAATCCTCGTTATCAATATAATACAAGTGTCATCACTCACGCGCTAAATACATGCTCGGCCATGGGCACTTATGGTATCGCAGTATATCATAATGGGGGTGTTGATTCGTTTGTCAAGAGTGACGCTTGGTTATGCGCTATTAATAAACAAAACTGCCTTCGTGATGCTGCCGTACGGCCTCACCGAGGCGACTATGTTAACCGACTATGTTAACTGACCACGTTTAGCGATTCTGTTTAGCGATGATGGCCATCATAACAATCAAGATTTGCTTTTAAAATAGTGATTTAATCGTTTGCCTATCGGCGAGGCGTTTGAAATAATAGCCGCCAGTAAACATGCCAGACGTGTGTTTTTTATTGCCTTGAGTTTTATATTATTGTTGAGATGAAGAGATTATATGATCGAATTTAAAGACGTAAGCGTACGCCGTGATGGTCGAGAGTTGTTTGCAGGGGCAAGCTTTCAGCTCCATCCAGGTCATAAAGTCGGCCTAACGGGCAATAATGGCACCGGCAAATCTACTTTGTTTGCGCTACTGCTTACGCAGATGGGTATGGGGGACACCGAGGTCACGCTGGACAAAGGCGAGGTGAGTATCCCTGATAGCTGGCAAGTGGCGCACATGGCGCAGGAGGTCGGAGCCAGTGATCAGACGGCGATTGATTACGTGTTGAGCGGTGATGAGCAGTGGTACAAGATTAATGCCGCACTCAGTGATTTAAGCGCTGTCAGTGATGAGCAAATTGGGGTATTACATCAGCAGTTCGATGAAATCGATGGCTACCGTACGCCGACCAAAGCGGCACAAATCATGGCAGGCCTTGGGTTTAACACCAGTCAGCATGAGCTGCCTGTCTCAGGGTTTTCGGGTGGCTGGCGCATGCGCTTAAACCTCGCCAAAACCTTGATGAGCCGCGCCGATTTGATGCTGCTCGATGAGCCGACCAACCATTTAGACTTAGACGCCATTCTATGGCTTGAGACTTGGATCAATGCTTATACCGGACTGGTCATCGTCATCTCGCATGACCAAGCGTTTTTGGATGCCACCGTCGGTCATATCTTGCACGTCGAACAACAAAAAATCACCCTTTATACCGGTAACTATCAGCAGTTTATCCGTACCCGTCACGAGCGTATGGCGCAGCAGCAGCAAGCGTTTGAAAAACAGCAAGCGACCCGCGCCCACTTGGATGACTTTATTCGCCGTTTCCGTGCCAAAGCCAGTAAAGCCAAACAGGCACAAAGCCGTATCAAGCAGCTTGAGCGTATGGCAGAGCTGTCGCCGATGATGGCGGACAACCCGTTCTCTTTTCGCTTTTATGAGCCAGCCCATATGAGCTCGCCGCTGATTGAGATGACGCACGCCGATATTGGCTATAGCGATACGCCTTTGCTTCGTAACGCCAATGTGCAGGTCACGCCTGATACGCGTCTTGGGCTACTGGGTATGAATGGCGCCGGTAAGTCGACGCTGATTAAAGCCTTGGTCGGCGAGCTGAAAATTTTGTCAGGTACTTACCGCGTGTCCGACACACTCAAGCTTGGTTACTTTAACCAGCATCAAATGGATGCACTGGATGCGGCGGCCACCCCGCTACAGATGATGCGCCGCCTAGCTGGTAAGACATCAGACGCCGAGTTGCGCTCGTTCCTCGGTAGCTTTGATTTTCGTGGTGATCGTATCGATACGCCAAGTGAGCTGTTCTCTGGTGGCGAGCGCGCTCGTCTGACGCTGGCTTTGATTGTCTGGCAGCGTCCAAACGTGCTGGTCCTCGATGAGCCGACCAACCATTTGGACTTACAAATGCGTCAGGCGCTGACCCTAGCTTTACAAGGCTTTAAGGGAGCGGTAGTGCTGGTCTCGCATGATCGTGAGCTGATTGCCAATGTCTGTGATGAGCTATATCTGGTGCATGACGGGCAAATCGATGCGTTCGATGGTGATATCAGCGACTACGGAAAATGGCTGAGCGAGAAGCGCAAACAAGAAAATAGCTCAGATAAAGTAGCAGGCAAGAAAAAAAGCAAAAAAGAGAGTAAAAAGTTTGTTTCACGTGAAACGCGCGATAGCCTAGCAAATACAGCAGCGCCTACGAAAGCTGTCAAAGACAACCCTACGTCGCCTGCTTTGAGCAAAGAAGAGCAGCGTAAAATGGCCGCCGAACAGCGTAAACTGACTGCACCGGTTCGCCGCGAGATTGAAGATACCGAAAAAGTATTGGCTAAGACTGAAACGGCGCTGACAGCCATAGAAGAAAAGCTTGCCGATACTAGTCTGTATGAAGAAAGCCGCAAAGCGGACTTGCTAAAACTGCTGGATGAGCAAAGCACCCTACAGCAGCAGCAAAGCGCTAATGAAGAAAAATTACTGCTGGCCATGACAACGCTGGAAGAAATGGAAGCGGGTTTTGAATAGCGCCGTACCTATAGTCAGCTGAATGTAAAACTGTTATGGATTGAAACGCGCTACTGGTATAAATTTTACTTGCGTGCTGCGTTCCCAGAGGCTGCGCAAAATTCATCCCAGTGGCGCTATTACATTTTTAGAGTGTATCGACTATAGATAAAGCGCCACACATAAAAAAAGGGAGAGCATAGGCTCTCCCTTTTGTTTCACGTTATTCTTTACGGTATTTACCATCACCATAAGACAGTATCTCCATGGTGGTGGTGCACAATTGGCAGTTGATTTGACCAGCAGCGGCTTTCGACAAATCTAAAATACGGCCTCGTATAAAAGGCCCTCTATCCGTGATTTTGACGATCACGCTTTGCTTTGTCTTTTGATTGGTCACTTGTACCTTAGTACCGAAGGGCAGCGTACGATGCGCAGCGGTCAAGGCATTCATATTAAAAATACTGCCACTGGCAGTACGCTTTCCGTGAAACTTGCTACCATAATAACTGGTGTTACCTGCAAAAACGCTGGTGCTTAGTAGCAGTGACAAGGTGATAACCAAAGACTTGATTAAATACGACATTCAATACCTTTATACAGTTTAAAAAATAGACAGATAACCTTGCCTATATCATCGATACTCCCTGTGAGTATCAAATTTATATTCATTTTATAGCACATAAATTGTCGTATCCTTACGGCTCTGTTAAAAAACGCCCCAGTTCAAATAAGGGTAGGATACGAGAAAATCATTTTGATGGTTCAGGCAGTTTTGTACATTCAGTTTTCTAAACGTTGATTTATATGGCATCACACTGTGGAAAATTATCATGAAGTTAAGTGAATAAATATGTTTGCTCATAAATAGAACAGCGTTATCGCATCAAAAATGAATAATGGTAATGATTGAATTTATATAGAATTTGGGTCTTTATCTTTAGGGAGTTCGTAGGAAACCCTTGAGCTACAAGGGTTGGTACCATATATTTAATAGCTGAAATATCAATAAAAGCAACCTAAAATAACTTTTAATTTAATGTAAAAAATCTTGCTATATTCTTACAATTTTGTAAAATACGTAAGATTGAACATTATTTCATAATATTAAATAGTCACTAACAATATTTTGAGTAAAGGTTTGATAATTCGTTTTTTATCACTCTTTAAGGAAGTTGTATGTTGAAAAAAATTGCAATTGCTTCAGTTGTTGCTGCCATGATTCCATTTAGCGCAGCTAATGCCGATCTTGGTTCTAAATTTAAAACGGCAGAAACTGGTCGCACTATCGAGCAGATTTATAAGCAGTGTGGTATTGGTGGTGCTTTGTTTGGTAATTCTAGCCCTATCTTAGCTATTATCTCTAACGTGACTTGGGATTTAGGTACTACGGCTGCTACTTCTGACTCTATGTCTCCTGAAACTTGCCAAGGTGGTAACGTTAGAGCTGCGGTTTTGATTAAAGAAGCTTTCCCAAGTGTTGAAAAAGATCTAGCTTCAGGCCAAGGTGCTCATTTATCAGCATTACAAAGCGTTGCTAACTGTGACTCAGCCGCTAGCGTACGTGCACAGTATGGTCAATACGCGCAGACTTCTGCATATCGTACTGCTACCCAAGATCAAAATGCAGAAGCGCTATTCAGCATCGTTAAAACAAGCTGTGCTATCTAAAGCTTGTCAGTTTTAAAGTATTAAGTCATCGGTTTAATGATTAAGCTTTTGACTGTTTAATGATAAAAACACGTAAACCTAGTGCTTACGTGTTTTTTATTGCTTATGTGTTTATGGTGCTAATAAAAAATGCAAAAAATATTTTTGTACGTAGCTTGTTTTGCTGTACCTACTGTCTATGCCGCTGAACCCTACGTGATGAATTCGGTAATGGATTCAATAATGGTTGAAGAACAAGATAGTAGTGTTTTTACTCACGATGGAAATGCTGATAATAATGAGACTTCTGAACCACGCATGCTTGCTAACGGACTGGATATTTCATTAGCGAAAGAGCAAGGCATGCAACTGCCTAGTGAAACTATCATTGAAAAAAAACGACAACCCAGTAAAAACACAGCTACCACTTCTGCCAAGCTAAAAGCATTATCTAAGCACTCTCAATGGCAACATTTACTATTTTACAAAAATGGCAAAGCTGAAGTTATTTCACCAGATTTTTATTTAACCGATCCAAAATCACGCTCAAAACGCAATCTTGATCCTTATGCAGAGCTCATGGCAACGATAGAGCAGGCAAGTAATGAGAGCGTTTTTTGCAAGTATCCAGCCAGATATTTATGGCTGAATCACCATTTACCCGAACTAAATATTAATCTAAAAGATTGCCCGCAGCTGCCAGATCCCAATCAAGAGATAAGCCTAATCTTAGTCAGTAATTACTTAAAAAATCCTGCGTCTTCATTCGGCCACGTGTTGGTCAAGACCAGTATGACTGCAGAGGCTGAAGACAGTATGAGTAAAGAGGTCAAAGCGCTCTCAAGTGAGGATTTGCTTAATAACTCATATAACTTTGGCGCGCGTATTCCAGCCAATGAGAACGGAGCAATGTATGCTATTAAGGGGCTCTTTGGACTTTACGATGCGGGTTTTTCGGAGACGGAATTTTTTAAACAAGATGCCGTGTACTCCAAAAACGAGCAACGAGATATGTGGGAGTATGTGCTAAATCTTGAAGCATTTGAAACGCAATTACTTAACTACCATTTGTACGAAGCAAAATCCGCTCGATTTAATTATTACTTCATCAAACAAAACTGTGGCTATCGTTCAGGAGAGATATTAGAGCTGATAAGCGATGTAAAAACGACTGAGCGCATAGGCCCTTGGTACGCGCCAGATTATATATTTGATCAGTTGTTAGAGCATGATAGTGGCACAGAGTCGTTAGTAGCCTCGGTACGTTACCTACCTTCTGAGCAAACGCAGTTGCGAGAGAAGTTTGTACAGCTATCTAAGCCACTACAAAATGTTATCAATGAAGTTATTCGTACAGAAAATACCGCACCGCTTACCACGCTGAATGCTGATGACAAAGCACTTGCGCTTGATTTTCTAATCTTACATCGCACTTATAAAATATCGCAAGACAATACTCCAGAGCAGCTAGCGTTTAAAAATGAATTATTGAGTCAACGTTTTGCGCTACCAGCCAGTGATGGTTTAGCTAATCTGGCTGTACCTAATAAAGCGTCACCCGCACTCAGTAACAAAACCACGCAGACCAAAGTAATTTTGTCTGATGAGCGTGTGCAGGTGGGACTATCACTATTTGTGAAAGATCCTCTCAACGCTTACACTGATATTGATAAACAGTTTGAAGCAGTACAAGCCTCTCTAGGTTATGATTTTGATGATAATAAATGGACGCTGACAGACTTTGTCTTTTTGGACATGCAGCAGATTGAAAATTTGAGACAACCGTTATCAGGCGCACCCAAATTGTCTTGGCAACTAAAAACAGGCGCGCGCACAGACTTGTTTACTGGTAATAATCACAGTCCTTACGCGCAAGCTGGTATGGGAGCCGGCGCAAAATTTGGCAAGCATATGCTTGGCTATGGGATGGTAAATGCGACAGTCCACGATCAAGATCGGCATGCAGATATAGGGGTTGAGTTTGGTTTGCGCGCTAAACGTGATACTCAAAGTGCTGAGTTGTCTTATAGTGCCTCTAAACGAGAGGGACGTGCCTCCATTGCCCTCACCAAATTGACATTACGGCAACAGTTATCAAAGAACAATGATGCCAGAATCATAGTCACGCACGCTAATTATGATGCTTTAAGCGGTTTAGGTCATACAAATGCTAGCATCGCTTGGCATCACTACTGGTAATACCTTAAAAATCAAAGTTGTATTTACAGGCAAAGCAATGAAATATTGCCGCATCACCCCTATATTATGTATTAAGTAAATCGTTAATAATAAATGCGATAAGGAAAAATAATATGGCAGAAAAAAACTACTACGACGTTTTGGGGGTCAAAAAAGACGCCTCAGACGCTGATATCAAAAAAAAATATCGTAAGCTGGTTCGTCAGTATCACCCCGATGTGAGCGACGACCCAAACGCGGATAACAAAATCGCTGAAATCAACAACGCTTATGAGACGCTTAGAGAGAAAGACAAGCGTGCGCAATATGATGCCATGCTCGACAACCCATTTGCCGGTCAAGGCGGCGCTGGAGGCTTTGGCGGGTTTGGTGGTCAGTCGGCGGGCGGACAGGGTGGTTTTCGCTGGGAAGATATCAAAGATCAGTTTGGTGATGGACAAGCCTTTGGCGATGGCGGCTTTCGCTTTGATGATATATTTTCGGCATTTGGTCGCGGCGCGCGTGGCTCAGCTGGTGGACAGGCAGGAGGCCGCACGCAAGGTAGCGGCTTCGAGCAGTTTGGGGGTGGCTTTGGCGCGCAGGATAATAAAGGCCAAGATCAGCATGCCGAGATTGCGGTGGACTTGGCCTCAGTCTATAGCGGTGACGACTATAGTATCAAACTAAACGTGCCGGTACGCCAGCCCAATGGCAGCGTGGATTATGAAAATAAAACCCTTAAGATTAAAATCCCAAAAGGCATCACTGATGGCAAGCAAATCCGCCTAGCAGGTCAAGGCTCAGCTGGCATGGGTGGCGGCAAAAACGGTGATTTGTTTTTAAAGGTGAAAATCCGCCACGACGCCAATATCCGTATCGAGGGCGCTGATGTCTATCAGACGGTGAATATCGCGCCATGGGAAGCGGCATTGGGTGACAAAATCAATGTCAGTACGCCCGCTGGTACCCTTGGCGTGACCATTCCCAAAAACAGTAAATCTGGCAGCAATTTACGTCTAAAAGGTAAGGGTATCCCTGCCAAACAAGCGGGCGACTTATACTTAACCCTCAATATCATCAACCCTGATATCACTGATAGCAATAGCGAGGCTGTGACAAAAGCCTATGAGCAGCTAAAGCAAGCCTTTGCTGATACCAGTATCAATCGCTGATAGCTGCCGCGCTGCTATCGACAGAGGTCAGCGAGAAGCGATAACGGGGAGAGATGAAAACGATCACGATGACATAAAGCACAAATAAGGATAGCAACCAAAAGAGGATAATAATAATGAAACACTCGCCTGAATTTACCGATATTATCATGAGCTTGGATGAGCTGGTATCTGCCTGTGGTCAAGAGCGTCAATGGGTCATCGAGTTGATGGAAGAAAACATCATCGAATACGACGTGCCAGAGCGTGAGCAGTTTACTGGCTATCAGCTCACCACGGTGCGCCGTGCCTCTCGTCTGAGTCGTGACTTTGATGCCAGTGTGCCAGCGATCGGCCTGATACTGGAGCTATTAGAAGAAGTCGAGCAGCTGCGTCAGCTCAAACGCCAGCTAGAAGGACAGACGCCAATCATTGAAGTGGATACCGAGCATCTAAAGTAACCAAACCAGTGATAAAGCCCAGCTCATAAAAAAGGCCTCATTGCGATCATTGAGGCCTTTTGTTTTACAGTGTGTGATGTACAGATACGGATTGCGCCGGATTAACGCGCGTATTTAGGGTCGGCTGCCGCAGTAAACAAGACGTCAGTTGACGAGTTGAGCGCGGTCTCGGCCGAGTCTTGAATCACGCCGATGATAAAGCCGATGGCAACCACTTGCATGGCAATGTCATTGGGGATACTAAAGAGGCTTGCGGCCAGAGGAATCAGCAATAACGACCCACCAGCGACCCCAGAGGCACCGCAAGCACTAATGGTCGCGACCAAACTCAATAAGAGCGCAGAGGCAAAGCTCACCTCGATACCGAGCGTATGCGCTGCCGCCAGCGTCAAGACGTTGATGGTAATCGCCGCCCCTGCCATATTGATAGTTGCACCAAGTGGAATGGTGACAGAGTAAGTGTCTTCGTGTAGGCCCAGTTTGCGTGCAAGGTTCATGTTTACAGGGATGTTGGCCGCCGAACTACGCGTAAAGAATGCTGTAATCCCTGACTCACGCAGGCAAGTAAATACCAGAGGGTAAGGGTTTTTGCCGGTTTTGAGTAAGACGATAATAGGGTTGGCAACGAGGGCAATAAATACCATACAGCCGACCAATACCATCAAGATACGAGCATAACCTGCCAATGATGCAAAGCCTGTCTCAGCGACTGTATTGGCAACCAAACCTAAGATACCAAATGGCGCGAGAGCGATGACCCATTTCACCACTTGTGAGATGGCATTGGCAAAGTCGCCGACGACCGTACGCGCGGTATCGCTGGCTTGACGCAGTGCAAAACCGATGATAATCGCCCAAGCCAAGATACCGATATAGTTGGCCTCAGCGATGGCATTGACAGGGTTTGCCACCAAATTCATCAGCAAATTGGTCAATACTTCTTTGAGGTTAGCCGGTGGTACTTGCTCGACAGTTGCGTTGACGAGTACCAGCTCCGTTGGGAATAAAAAGCTGGCGCCGACAGCAGTCAATGCTGCCAAAAATGTGCCAAACATATACATGATGAGCACCGGTTTGACATATACTTCGTTGCCACTACGATGCTGACTAATGGCCGCCATCACCAGCACAAAGACCAATATCGGCGCGACTGCTTTTAGCGCACCGACAAATAGCGTCCCCAACAATCCTAAGGCGATACCAACGCTTGGTGCCAGCCAGCCTATTAGCACCCCTAATATTAAACCGATAATAATGAGCGGCACCAGCCCTATACGCTGGTACATCGCAATCAATGAACGCATTTGTACACCCTCGAGTTAGTCAGTCAGAAGTAAATTAATGATAAATGTAGAAAAACAATCGGAGGATAGTAGCATTTTTTCGGATACTCGCCTACCAGTCAGACTGGACGCGGCAAATCAGACGGCAACAAACCACGCTGTAAAAACCACAAAAACGGTAAGTAGAATAAAGGAAAGGCAGGCAAGCGCGCGGGGAAAACTGAGCGAGGTGACTGATAAAATAAAGCTGATGGAATAAAGCTAAGATAGCAAAACTAATGGGAAAAAGTTAAGACATAAACCAGCAGACAGCTCGCAAGTAAAACGTATAGCAGTAGCGTTATGTCGTCTTTAGAACAAATCGACTGTATAAGCTACACCGTATAGTGCGTCAGCTCATAGCCGAGCTGTTTATAATGCTTATATTTATGACGGCCTTCTTGCATACTTTTGGCATCAGGTTTTATCAGCTCAAGTATTCGAGTGGGTTTGGCAGGACTGGTCGCGGCTATAAACTCGCTGACAGGCTGCAATGTGGTATTGAGAACGATACCTGAGAAGTCCGCTGGCATATAACGGCCGAGCATGACGGGTGCTGATACTGCCTCCTCGATATCGGAGGTATCAGGCTTTGCGGCATCAGGCTCCATCGTATCAGGTTCTATGGAGTGAGGATCGCGGCCCAAAAGGCGCTGGTGCGGGATAAAGCTGGTCGCGTCGTGCGTCCATAGCGCTTCATCAAGCGAGCTGAGTAATGTCTCATCTTGAGACAAAATCAGTAGCGATTGGCTGCTTTTATTGAGCGCCGTTTGGGTCAGCTGACAAATAAAGCCCAAGATTTCTTGGGCTTTACGCTCGCTTAATACATAAAAACTTACGTTCATAAATTGGTCGTCATCACTGTATTAAGCGTTGTTTGCGCTGCTTTTTAAGTACTGCATAAATAAAGGCACAGGGCGACCGGTTGCCGCTTTATCTTTGCCTGAGTTCCATGCGGTGCCTGCGATGTCTAGGTGCGCCCATGGCTGACCTTCTTCGACGAAGCGTGATAAGAAGCAAGCTGCGGTCACAGCGCCTGCGCCTTTACCACCGATGTTTTGCATATCGGCGATGGGTGAATCAAGCTGCGCCTGATAGTCGTCATCTAATGGCATGTGCCAGATGAGGTCACCTGATGAGTAGCTGGCGTTTTCTAATTCAAACAACACATCTTCATCATTACTAAAGACCGCTGAGCGCACATGCCCTAAGGCCACCACGCAAGCGCCCGTCAATGTCGCCACATCGATGATGGCTTTTGGCTGATAGCGCTGGACGTAGCATAAGGTATCGGCCAACACCAAACGACCTTCCGCATCGGTGTTTAAGATTTCAACCGATTTGCCGTTCATGGCTTTGACGATATCACCAGGACGCGTCGCCTCACCTGATGGCATGTTTTCTGCACAAGCGAGTGCCCCTACGACATTAATTGGTAGACGCGCCTCGCACAGCGCTTTGATGGTACCCAATACAGACGCTGAGCCGCCCATATCGAACTTCATCTCATCCATGGCCGCACCTGGCTTGATAGAGATACCGCCTGAGTCAAAGGTCACGCCTTTACCGACCAACACGATAGGCGCATCGTCATGACTGCTATCAGTGTTTTTGTCTGATTTTTTGCTAGGCAGTTTGGTGGGGAGCTTATCAGCCAACGCTTTTAGACCACCGGTGACTTTTGCACTGCTATTGCCGGCTGTATAAGTATCAGTCGCGCCTGCTTTGGCACTAAAGTTAGACTTGCCGCGATACTCGAGTAGTACCAATTTGCCTTCTTTGCTAGAACCTCTAGCCACCGATAAAAAGCAGTTCATGCCCAGCGCCGACATTTCCTCTTCGCCCAGCACCGTCACTTTTAGGAGGTCAGGATAGGTCTTTGCCAGCGCTTGGGCTTGTTCTGCCATATACGCTGGGAAGCAGATATTGCCTGGCTCATTGGCGACGTCACGAGTCAAGCTTTGACCGGCGAACACCGCTTGCGCGAAGTCTAGCGCTGGCTGCAATGCTGCATCGGCCAAAAAATACACATCCGTGAGTACCGGTGTGGTTTGCTCAGATTTGTATTTATCAAAACGATAGCTGGCCGCTAGTAGATTTAGCGCAAATTGGCCAAAGTGGTTTTCTTCTAGATCATCGCCGAGCGCGACAGTGATAGAGGCGACGCGTTTTTGCGTATTGCTATAGATGGTTTTGGCGATTTTTTGTAGGGTAGTGTGGTTGAGCTTGTCGATATTACCAACACCGACCAACAATAACTGAACTGGGTTTTGTTTGGTGGTTTTTTTGTCACCGGCCAATGCCAAGTCAGCAACGGTTTCGCAGGCTTTACCACTAAAGTGTGACACTTCCATCAATTGCTCAATACGAGCGCTATAGTCAGCTAGCGCAGACTCAGCGAAGAGGTTTTTTTTGTCATCCACCAACACCACCAAACAAGCCGCGTCTTTGCTCTTCGCTTCTTTTTTGAGGATTTTTTGGGTATGGGTTTTGGGGAGCTGCTGAGTTAATTTGATATTCATATAGTTATCCTTATTTGAATGGTCAATAGATGCTGCCTTTTAATCAGATTATTAAACAATCAGATTATTAAACAATCAGGTTGTTAAACAATCAGATTATTAAACAACCAAATTATTTAACAACTGGGTTGCTAAATGGCTAAGCTGTTCAATCAGTTAAATCAATAATCACCGAGCCAAGCGGCTGTTTATCACCAGCTTAATTTTTCGTAAGCTTAATGTCGCACAGACTCAGTGCAATAGCCGCATGACAAGTGACTGCCAGACGATGCCTGAGATTATGTGTATGGTTCGAGGTGATAAGGTGATAAAAACATAGAGTCATCTTGCCCAGCCGATATCTGACCGCTATGCTCAAACCAACGATAAAATCCAAGATTAAGCCATTGGTTCAGTCAAAGCTTCAGTCAAAGTATTGGAAGGTTGGGCGCTTGTTGTAGTGTAGCATATCAGGTAATCAGCGTGCTGTCGGCATCGGTTAAGTAATGTTTTCGTATATATTTGCTGCGAGATCTTAAGAGCGAATGCTGCATAAACCACCGCCTTAATCTTAGCAAGGGTTAGGTAATGTTTTAGCACATTTTTCACAGCCATTTTTTGCCAAAACATGCTAGCATTAACGGTTATATTCATGGCTTGTATTTGTGTAGTATCGCTAACGATACTACTGTTAAGTGTTATTATCCGTTAACTATCGGCGAGCGGTACAAACCTGCCGCCCAAAAAAAGCCATTATAATAGCCAAATAAGTGCCACGCCTGAGCCAGCGCTCTATCATACAGCACGCGCATACCAACTGTTTAAGAGTCTCTATTGTGATATTACGCCGCTACATGACCCAACAAGTTGCCTCGACCACCGCTTTGGTGTTGGGGTTTTTAGTGGTGATGATGCTCGGTGGGCGCTTGATTCGTTACTTTGGGATAGCTGCTGAAGGTCGCTTAGACATCAGTTTGTTATTTACCATTATCGGCTACAATCTGCCGTACTTTTTAGAGCTTATCTTGCCATTGGCGTTTTTTATTGCGCTGATGCTGGTATTTGGCCGTCTATATGTCGATCAAGAAATGGCAGTTATCAATGCCAGCGGTGTGTCGCGTGGTAAGTTGGCACGCTTGATGACGCCATTTATCCTCGCGCTGTTTGTCGGCGAGGCGGCGTTGTCTATCGTTGGTAAGCCGTGGGGGGTGCGCTCATCTGAGGCGGTGTGGCAACAGCAAGCCTTGACCAGCGCCTTTGATTTGATTCGCCCAAAAGAGTTTATCAGTAGTGGTAATTATCATCTGTATGTCGGCAGTCTGAGCGAGGACAAAAAGCAGCTGCAAGATGTGATATTGATTCAATCAGAAAAATCAGAAAAATCAGAAAAATCAGAAAAGGGCAGTCAGCCCAAAAACGCGGCGGCAAATACAGCAAAAAATGAGCGTGATCAAAGCGCCGCGGTCTCTGTCGATAATCGCATCGATCCCAAAACCGCTGAGCAGTTAGATATTCCAGAGCTGCCAGAGACACTCGTCAATCATGATATCAGCAAAGACACCATCACCTTAGCCAAACGTGCCGAGCAGGTCGATACAGGGAGCCGCGGCGTGACGCAATTGGATTTGTTTCAAGGCCGACGATACGAAGTCGGCGCAGGGAGTCTAAAGTACAATCAAGTAGGCTTTGATCGCTACCGTATCAGCTTGACTGAGTCTGCCAAAGACGTCGTCACCGAAGACAATATCGAAACCCAAGCCATCGGGCCGTTGTGGCAAGCGGCAACCGGTAGCGGCAGTGCACAAGTGAGCACGGTCGAGGCCAAGCGCGCTGCGCAAGGTGAGCTCGGTTATCGTTTTGCGTTGCCTTGGCTGATGATTATCGCGCCGATGCTGGCGGTACCGCTGGCACAAGTGCGTCCCCGTCAAGGTCGCTGGCTGCGTTTGTTTCCGGCGATTTTATTGTTTGTCAGCTGCGCGCTGGGTATCATTTCGCTCAAAAACGCGGTGAGTAAAGGCAGCGTCAGCGTGTGGGCGTATGCGTGGCTAATCTTAGGATTTATGGCGTTGGCGCTGTATATGAACTGGGGCAGCCGTGTGCAGCATCGCCTGCGCTTTCGCCAACCTCAGCCGCCGCAAACAGTGGCCGACAGTCGCGCCAATCCAAATGACAACACGTCAGGAGGGCAATCATAATGCGCTCCTTATTTGCCAAAGCCCCAAGCGCTGAGCCGCTGGCCCAAAAACCCGGTCAACTAGAAGTGCTCGGCCGCTATGTCAGACGCAATGCGCTGCTTGCTATCATCGGGGCCGTTGTCGGTCTATGGGCCTTGCAGCTTATTTTTTCTTACTTATCCGAGCTTGATTCGCTCGATGATAGCTATACGATGAGTGAGGCGATTAAGTATATCTTTTATCGCTCGCCTTACTTTTTAGAGCAATTTATTCCGACAGGGGCGCTACTTGGGGCGGTCGTAGGTTTGGGGCTGCTGGCCAACAAAAGCGAGCTGGTCGTCATGCGCGCCGCTGGCGTCAGTATCTATCGCATCGTCGGTTGGGTGCTACAACCCGCTTTGGTTTTTGTGCTGCTTGCCTTAGCGATCAATCAGTTTGTCTTGCCACACTCCAATCAGTTGGCAAAAGATATCAATGATGAGGGCAGCCGCTCGCTTGTGACCTCGGTACGTGGCTATTGGACGGTGCAACCACGCTTTGAAAATGCACAAGATGGTAGTGCAAAGCCTGCTGGCAGCGATATTTTATATATCGATTATGCCGACGTACAAGGCAACATCGGCGAGGTGAAGCGCTGGCATTTGGACAATGATGGCAATTTGCAAACCGCTATTCATGCCAAAGATGGGCAATATGTCGGCCGGCAAGCTCTAGATAGTAGCAGCGGCACACCGAGCGGACAGTATCGTTACGAGTGGCAGCTCAATGACATGACCACGCTCAGTATCAACCAAGGCTTCGAGAGCAGTCAAGCTGTATTCGCCTCCGATACGCTCAGTTTGCCATTTGCCCCAGAGTCGGTTTATCTACTGACGCGTAAGGCAGAGGATTTGTCTCTGACGCAACTATATGAGCATCGTCAGTTTATGCGAGGGCAGGGCAATCGCTCTTTAGAGCATGAGCTGGCATTTTGGCAAAAGCTGCTGTCGCCACTATCGATTTTATCGCTGGTGATCGTTGCTTGCTCGTTTGTCTTTGGCTCGCTGCGTACGCACAGCTTGGGTCTGCGTATCGTCGTCGCGCTACTGTTTGGTTTGCTATTTAGCTACGTGCAAGATTTGGTCGGCTTTGTCTCATTAGCGACAGGATTTTCGCCACTTTTGATGGTGCTATTACCGATACTTGGTAGCGCCGCCTTGGGCTTTTATCTGATAAAACGGCAGATGTAAGATAATGTGGTAGGTGATATGCCATCTTTAATGCCCTAAGCAAGAGAATAAAAAAACAAAATCCCGCCAACACATCAGCATGTTAGCGGGATTTTTGTTTGTGCAGCTTTTAAGTTATTGAAGCTTATTCTTTGGTCGCCATAGTAATGGTATAGGTTTTGCCCTGTTTGACCTTTTCGCTATTACCAAATACTTCGGTAAACGAGCGCTTCATAAACTGGCGCAAACCATTGATGGTTACCACATAAAACCGCCCACCTTGACGCATACGCGCATAGGCATCGAGGAAGTATAGATAGTGCTGCTCTTTGCCGACTTTGGCTGGCAAGTTTGACATCACAAGGCTAAAGTCTTTGTCCGCTGCCACATGATTGAAGCCGTTTGATAAATGCACATCGACATTTTTTAGACCGTTTTGCACGCAGTTACGGCGCGCATATTCTACCGCCATAAAGTCTTTATCAATGAGTGTATGCTGACCGTTCGGGCACTCACGCGCTGCCGTCATGCCGAGCACGCCATAGCCGCAGCCTAAGTCGATCGAGTCATCATCCGCCTGAAAATCCACATAATCGAGCAGCATTAGGCTACCGTCATCGAGCTTTTGCGGTGAAAAAATACCCCAAGTGGTCGAAAAGTCAAACGGCTTACCCAGTACGTCTTGGCGAAAGTGAATGTCTTCGCGCCAGTGTTCAGCATTTTTTAGCAGGTCGGCAGGGGGACGGTGGTTTGTAGAGTGGCTCATGCGATTCTCAAATAATAGATAGGTAAAAGGTTAATAAGCTATGGCAGGTATTGTAGCGAGAAAAGGGTTAGTTTGCAGCTAGGGATTGATAGAATTATATTAAATGGTGATGGGAGCTAATCGCGCCTTCTGCTTGTATCTGTACCTCCGAGCGGGGCGGTCACTATTGGCTGATGGCACTCCTGCTCAGCGATACTACCCTCAGCCTAGTGACGCAGCCCGCTCAGATGCACAGGATACCGCGACAGTCACGGCTAAACCGCACCGCAAGGTGACTATTTTATGTAAAGGAGTATGGTAGCAAGTAGGCAAGCACCAGATTTGAGAGGTGTTTATCTTATTGGTATGCTGAATGCATCCTACAACAAAATGCAAAATCTAACATTTTCTTAAATCAAATAATCCTAGTATGCTATCTTTAAATAGAAGTAATTCAAAGTCTACTATTTAAAACCCAATGGACGCTAGCTATATGAGTGATTACACCTTTGAAACTCTACATGATAAAGAGTTTGAAGTTTTGACTGTTGATTTATTATCTAAAGAGTTTAACACTCGTATAGAAAGGTTCAAATCGGGTAGGGACGGCGGAGTCGATGGTCGCTTTTTTGAGGGAAATGTTGGAAACACAGTAGTTATTTTACAATGTAAACACTGGTTAAGATCAGGCATTAAAGCCCTGATAGCAGAGTGTAAGAAAACCGAAGCTGCTAAAGTAAAGGTACTTCATCCGAGTAGATATATTTTTGTCACTTCACTGGCACTTTCCGCCAAAAACAAAGAAGATATTTATGAAGTTTTCAGCCCTTACATCAATTGTGAGTCTGATATCTTTGGTCAAGAGGATTTAAACAGTTTGTTAGATAAATACCCTGAGGTAGAGCGACAACATTACAAACTATGGCTAGCTAGTACTAATGTTTTACAGTCAATTTTATCTAACGACATACTAGGGAGAAGTAGTTTTCAATTAGAAGAGATCCAAGAGTTTCTACCTAAGTATGTACGAACTGAAAATCATAAAAAAGCGTTCGCAAAGTTAGAAGAGCTTGGCAGTATTATTATCAATGGCGAGCCTGGTATCGGCAAAACAACTTTAGCGGAACAGATGTGTTTTGAGTATGCTTCTCAAGGTTACCAGTTAGTTGTGGTTCATGAGTCCATCGTGGAAGCTGAACAACTTTATAATCCTGAACGAAAGCAAATATTCTATTTTGATGATTTCTTAGGAAGCAACTTTTTAACAGCAATAGATGCAAAGCAAGATTCGCATATTGTAAGCTTCATGAAGAGAGTCAGCAAAGATAGCCTAAAGCGATTTATTTTGACGACTCGCTCAAATATCTTAAACCAAGGCAAAAGACTGTCAGAAAAGTTTGAACAAGGTAACCTTGATAGAAATGAATATGAGGTAAAAATTCAGTCTCTTACAGAATTCGATAGAGCACAGATTCTTTATAACCATATCTACTTCAGTGATTTATCAGAGGATTTTGTTCAGCAAATATATATTGATAAACGCTACAGAAACATTATTTCACACCAAAATTTTAACCCGCGATTAATAGAGTTTATCACTGACGCCATTAAAGTTAAGAAGGAAGCTAATCCTAAGATTTATTGGGACTATATTCAAAAGTCTCTTGATAATCCGAAGGATATTTGGCGTGGCATGATACAGACACAGATAAGCGATTTAGATAGACATATAGTAATAGCTATCGTTTTAAACGGTAGTCCGGTCAGTGAAGAACAGATAGTTGCACTATTAACCAGTTTAAAAGAGTCAGGATTAGATATGACTTCTGAATATCCTACCATCAGTAGTATCATGCGTGGATTAGTAGGATCAGTACTAAATAGGAATTTAGGTCAAAATGGACAGATCACGTATAGTTTATTTAATCCTTCGATTGCTGACTTTGTTATCTCCGAATATTTTGATAGAGCTGATTATGTAGCGAAACTAGTGAGTTGCTTGAGAAGTTCTCATGCTTTATCGAATATTAAAACATTATCTGACTCTAAGGATCAGAAGTTTAATTATAAAGCAGTTCTTGAAGATTTAGTACAGTATGAGGTAATGTCGAAATTCGATATTGATCAATACACACTTAAGCTAGTAAGTATATCTCGGACTACCTCGATTAAACTTAAAAATATAACTGAAAAAATAATGAACACTTATCCTAACGACTTGTTTAATAAGTGTGGAACACATTCTTTAGAAGTTTTTCAACTTGCTCTGAATTATAATTTGCTTGCTAAGGATAATATCTATCTTTCATTAGAAATAATCAAAGCACTGCAAGATGCCGATTTTAATGAATTTAAAGAGATTTCAAAATTGATTAATCTTTTAAATTACAAACCTGATTTAGTTAAGTCATTTAAAGAAAGTTTTGTCTATTTTTTATGCGAGGAAATTACTGACTGGGCGATTGCAGGGTATGATTTTGAAGATATATATTACGAATCTGATGTAGAGAATCAATATATCTATGACTACGTAGAAAGTTTAATAAGTGAGTTAGACTGTGATTTTGACTTTGATAATGAAGAGATTGAGCAAATTTCAAGTTCGCTAGATATTGAAAGGATCATAACTTACAATATAGATAGAGAAGCAGATAATGAAAGAGGTGCTGAGACTTATATAGAAAATCGAGATCTTAATGATATTTTCAATCCCATAATTGACCCAATTGATGATTTATTTAATAAAGACTAGTAGAAAACCGTAGCTATGGTGTTACAAATTATTTAGTTTTAAACATTAAATTGATGGATTACGCTTTATCCTCACTCTGTTCGAGAGCTTGAAAAGCTAACCCATCTTATGTACTTACCCTTTCAAATGCTTCTTTAATACATAGTCAAAGATAAACGGGCCAAACGGCAAAAACGAGCCGAGCACGCCAGCCGGCATGGCCCATAGCGGCAGCTTTATTTTGCTGGCTGTGAGCAGCAGCATCAGGATATAAGCGATAAATAGTGCGCCATGCGCCATACCGATGTATGTCACCGCCTCAGAAATGCCGAGCATGTATTTTAGTGGCATAGCGATACCAAGCAATAATAAAAAAGACGTGCCTTCTAAATAACCCGTTATGGTCAAGTTTTTGAGGGCAGTATGCTGCCCTTTGGTGAGCGTAGGCTGTAAAGATGGCTGAGCTTGCGACACGTTATATTCCTTTTACAATCTTCAATAAATAGTCAGTTTTTATGTTAACCGTTCAATACTAGCCGCGTGGATGATGCTCGGCATGCAATTTTTGCAGTCTCGCTGTCGCCACATGCGTATAAATCTGCGTGGTGGACAAATCACTATGCCCAAGCAATAACTGCACGCTGCGAAGATCGGCACCATGATTGAGCAAATGGGTCGCAAAGGCGTGACGCAGGGTATGCGGTGACAATTCTTTGTCAATACTGGCGACTTTGGCGTATTTCTTTAATAAGTACCAAAAGTTTTGCCGCGTCATATAGCCGCCTTGCGCCGTCAAAAACACTGCTTGGCAATTGCCTGACTTGAGATGCGCAATCAGCTCGCCACGCCCGTGAGACAGATAGTCCTCTAGCGCATCGCTTGCATATTCACCAAGGGGCACCAGTCGGGTCTTATTGCCTTTACCTGTGATTTGCAACCAGCCTGAGTTTAGGTTGACTTGCTCAAGCGATAAATTAATCAGCTCACTGACGCGCAGGCCGCAGGCGTAGAGCACCTCTAACATGGCCTTGTCACGTAGGCCAAGCGCAGTACTGGTGTCAGGGGCAGCCAGTAGATTGTCGACATCGGCTTCGCTCAAATCCTTTGGCAATGGGCGACCAAGCTTGGGGCTTTTGATACGCTCGCACGGATTGTCCTCGCGCAGGTTGCTGGCAATCATCCATAGATAGAACTGGCGCAGGCTTGAGAGCATGCGCGCTTGGGTGCGCGGGGTTTTGTCCTCTATAGCGAGGGTAGATAGGCAGTGCAGCACGTCATCCGCTTGCCATTTGGTCAATGGCGCGGTGTTGGTCAGCTCACAGGTACGTAGGTCGCGCACATAAGCGTTACGCGTCCGCGTTGCCAGACCGCGCGCCAGCATGGCTTGGCGAAACTCGGTGATATAGGCGGGCTCATCATCGACAGCCAATGCTTTGGGTTGGCGCTGTTGTACGGCACGGTCACGGCTCATGGCATGTTACTCAGTTATTTATCATTCATCAGGCTAGCATTTATTAGGTATCAAGCACCACAGCGAAGTGACCTCAGCACGGCGCGCAGCATAGAGTGGATCAGAGTCGTCTCGACTGCGGCCATGGGTAGGTTTGGTATCGAGGCGGTATTTTACGGTCAATTCGTGAACAGCAAACCAGCCTAATAACTCTTCTCGGGTGCGTAGCTGTAAGTGCTCAGCCAAATCCGATAAGATCAGCCAGATCTCACCGTGCTCGCTTAAATGATCTCTGGCACCTTGCAAAAAGCCATGCAGCATCGCGCTATTGGCATCATAGACGGCGTACTCAAGCGGCGAGCTGGGCTTGGCAGGTAGCCAAGGTGGATTGCAGACAATCAGATTGGCAGGTGGCGCATCGGCGGGAAACAAATCCACTTGCTGTAACGCTATGCTAGACAATCCTAGCCGCGTAAAGTTTTCATCAGCACAAGCCAGTGCCCGTGGATTAAGATCGGTGGCTATGACGTTTTTGACACCGCGCTTGGCTAAAATAATCGCCAGCAGCCCTGTACCAGTGCCGATGTCGTAGGCGACATCACAAGTCTTTGGTAGCGGTGCCTTGAGCAGTAGCGATACATACTCATGACGCGTAGGGGCAAAGACACCGTAGTGCGGATATATCGATAAACCCAGAGTGTCGATTGGCACGCCTTTTGCGCGCCACTGCGCCGCGCCAAGCGCACCTTGTATGTCACGAAGCGATAGGACACAAGAGTGATCTGCGGCTCCTTCTAGCTGGCCAAACGCCGCTATGCAGGCGGCGCTCATATCAGGAGCACGGCGTAATTGACTGACATAGTCGGTATCGAGTTCTAAGAGCAAACGGCCCAATATACGAGCGCGCTGGGCTTGGGTTTGGCGCTGCTGATGAAACAAATTGGGTATCAATACAGTAGCATCAGTCGATGGCTCGGAGGTTGCCCGTTTATTAGCCTTAGCGGCTTTTTTTGTTTTGCGAAGCGCGGCGCGCTCCTCGGTACGCTCGATGCGCCGACCAAGCGCTTGCAGTAGTTGCTGGGCATTATAAAAGTCACCGCGCCATAGCAAGGATGTACCCTCGCACGCTAAGCGATAGGCCTCATCTGCTGTGGTTTTGTCATCAACTATCATAATGCGCGCAGGCGGCCCATGATTGCTTTCAGACAGCCAGCGCGCGTGACGCAAGGTTTGGTTTTCATACCACTGTACGTACTGTTTTTCAGGTGTTAACACACGATCTACCTTTAATTTGTGAATGATATATTTCGTACAAAGCAAAGATATCTTTATGTGATGAGGGCATGCCTAGGACGCGTAACGTCAGCACGTCGGTTTACGCGCTTTTTTTCTTGACCAAATAGCGATATAGCGTGGCGCTCGTTGGGGCGTCATCATCGTCTGCCACCGTAATCTCATCGGCATCGACGTTTACATGGATATTCTCAGCCAGCGTTTCTTGTTGCACAAGAGTGTGGCCAAGATGGCGACAAAAATTAGGAATATCACGCGTCGTCGCAGGGTCCGTGGCCAGTATTTCTATCACTTCGCCTGCATCAGCGTTGCGTATGGTGCGATGCAGCATCATGACCGGCTCAGGGCAGATTAATCCTTGAGTGTCTAAATGATGGTGAACCGCCGTCTGTGTCATGGTATCTGGTATGGAAGTTGTCATAGTCTTGGTGTTGAGTCAATAAAATAAGGTGAAAGTGGTGTGTGATTGAAAACGAAAGCGGGTGTTATGGTTTTTTAGTGGTACCTTCAGGGCTGCCGGTTTGTTCTTGCGCCGCCAAAAAGTTAAAAAAGCGCGTAAAGCTGACTTTAAACAAAAACGCCACACCCACCCAGCAAGACAGTCCTAGCCAAGCCGTATCAGCAAATAACAAACCGCCGAGTAGCACGATGCTTGAGACGCCGATGGTCATGATTACCATTGATGCTTGGTTTAGGCGATAACGATAAATAATAAAGGCATCATAAAGGCTGGCAGGAATGGTCAGCGCCACCAAGGCATAAGGCAGGTTATAAAATAACTGATAAAGCAGCTGATTGTCGTGAAAGGCCTTGATACTAGCGATGGTACCAAAGACCACAAAAGCAAAAATGGCCGCATAAATCAGATAAATCGCCAGCTGGTTGGCTCGCTGTGCGCCTTTGATACGAGCGATAGCAAGCGGCGCAAAACCATGCCGCGACTTATTGGATACAGGTTGGTTTAAAGCGGTGGTCATAATCATCAGTCGTATATATTGGTTTAGAGGATGGGCGTGGCAATATCTAAGCGTTAAATACTAGCCGTCCGCTTGTGCGCGACTACCTACGCGTCACTACTTGAGGACACGCCCTAGTCAGGCTTGATCGCATCGATAGCCAAGCTGCTATTTGGATCGGCAAAATACGTCGACATCAAAATACACGCAGAGATATCATCAATCGGGTCGCGCTCGTTTTGGATCCAGCCATTCTCCCACGCGATTTCGCGCGCTGCTACCGATGTCAGACGCTCATCACACAGCGTCACAGTCACTGGTAGGCGCTGCTCCATGACTCTATGCGCCAGCCGCCGCGCAAATTTGTGCGCCCGTTTAGAGAGCATGGAGCTGCTACCGTCCATATTGAGTGGTAAGCCGACCACCACCTTTGCCACGCCCCATACTTTTATGATACCCAGCAAGTTGTCCCAGTCAGGTTGACCATTGTTCATCGCCAAGATATCAAAGGCGCGCGCCGTCTCAGTAATGGTATTGCCTAAAGCCATGCCCATTTTTTTGACACCATAATCTAGCGCTAAGATCAGATGCGGTTTGACACTCGGTTCGGTCGCGCTCGGCTCGGCTGTATTATTATCGATATCGGTGGCGACATGGGGTGCTTGAGCGCCCTCATCGTCTCTCATCTCTGCGCTATCATTCATAAAAGAACGGTCTACCATAATCAAAAAATTTTCCTGTGTTGCAGCTTAGTAGCGAGCTTTGGGTGTCTGGGTTTGGCTGAGTCACTGCCATTAAGCGTGGCCGATATCGCTGCTTAAGTAGTCGAAATTTACGCCAATTTTGTCAGCAGCGATCTGCCAGCGCTCCGCAAACGGGGTATCAAACAACAAGTTGAGATCCGCCGGACACACCAGCCAGTCACCACTTGCAAGCTCACGCTCTAACTGGTCTTTGCCCCAGCTGGCATGCCCCAAGCACAGATGATAGTGACCAACGCCTTGGCCTGCGGCGATACGCTTGAGGATATCTTGGCTGGTGGTGATACAGACATTCTCTGAAATAGCAAACGACGATGCCCACTCCGGCTGGCCAGTATGCAGCACAAAACCGACCTCAGGATACATCGGCCCGCCTTCTAAGGCCACGTCTTCCATCACTTGCGGGTCTGTCACCTCGATACTCAGATCCTCTAATAGCTTGCCCACGCGCGACTGCTCTAAGGGGCGATTGACCATCAGACCAAGCGCGCCATGCGCATCGTGACGACAGATATAAATCAGCGCCTGCTCAAACCGTGGGTCTGGCAGCTCTGGTGCCGCGATTAAGAAATGATGGGTCAAATTGGCTTTAGACATAGAAGCAACTGCAACCTAATAATACAATCAACAATAAAAGGATAAAGACATTACTGCATTAAAAACACAACCACGCAAGTAAGAGAAGGTTATATGGCGATGATGACCAAAAAAATCAACCAAAGCAAATATTTATCAGCGGTTTGACTTTAGTGGTCTCGCTCGCAATGGTTTTTTAGCCCTGCGCTCGCTGTTTTAAAGTAGGCTAATGATATCCATCTATGCAGAGCCGTAGGATTACTATGCAGGATAGCAAATGCCTTATTTGACATCCGTTAGCAAGCTACGAGCGTGATCACGAGTGACCTCCGTGATGGTCACGCCGCCCGACATGCGTGCCAGCTCATCGACTTGCGCGCTATCTGTCAAGATGACCAGCTCACTTTCGGTTTGCTCGTCATGATGTTTTTGTACCAAGATATGTTGGTGCGCTTGTGCGGCGACCTGTGCTTGGTGCGTGATGGCCAGTAGCTGCTGAGTCTGCCCCAGTTTACGCAGGAGCTCACCGACCACCTGCGCGGTACCGCCACTGATACCGACATCGACCTCGTCAAAGACCAACATGGGCTTGGCGGCATCATTGTCCGCATTGGTGGCTTGTAGCACTTGCATCACCAGTGCCATCCGCGACAGCTCGCCGCCTGAGGCGATCTTATGCAGCGGCTGCATGGGCATACCGACATTGGCGCTAAACAACAAATCGATATCATGACAGCCTTGCGCATTATATTGGCTTGGGTCGGGTTTTTTGGTAAAGACAAACTCGCAGCGCGCATTGGGTAGCGCTAGTGGCTGCAGCTGCTGGACCAGTTGTTTGCTAATATTTGGCGCGGCTTTTTCGCGCGCTTTTTGGAGTTTGGTGGCCAGCAGCAGATATTGCTGCCACGCTTGCTCGATTTGCGCGGCCATGGCATCACTACTTGGTTCGTTTTCTAATTGTTCTAACTGCGCTTGCCAGTGGTTGGCTTCCTCAATCAAATCAACGGCGGGTAAGCCGTGCTTGCGCGAGAGGCGATGACCGAGGCCGATGAGATTGTCTAAGGTTTGCAAGCGCTCAGGGTCGGGCAGTTGTTGTTCGGCATAATCTGATAGCAATCCTGTGACTTCGGTGATTTGCTGCTGAGCCAGATGTAGCTGCTCTGAGGCTTGCTCAAACGTCTGACTGACGCCCAGTTGATTATCACACAGCTTGATCGCTTGCCCAAGCAGGGTCATGACGTCTGGCTCATCGGTATCGTTGTCGAGCAGATGCAGACCATGACTGGCTTCCATCATCAAAGCTTCGATATTAGACAGCTCTTCGTGCTCCGCTTCGATGTCGGTATAATCCACAGCGAGGAGCGGCTCGATGTCTGCCAGTTGGCTTTGTAACAGCTGGATACGGTCATGGCGCAGCGCTTCGCGACTGGCAATCTCATCAGCGCGGCGTTTTAGCTGCTGATAGTGTTGATAGCTGCTCGCGGTTTGTGCAGCCAGCGTGGTGGTTTGTGCCATGGCATCCAACCACTGCACCACAAATTGCGGCTTTAGCAGTGCTTGCTGGGCGTGCTGGCTATGAATATTGACCAACAGTGTACCGAGGCTCTTTAGCTCCGCTAAGCTGACGGGCGTACCATTTAACCAAGCCTTTGAGCGCCCTGTTTGACTAAGCTGGCGACGAATCAACACATCTGGCTCATCTAAGGCGCGATCATGCTTGGCAAACCATTCTGCGATGAGCGCATTGTTTGCCACATCAAACTGAGCATAGATATCGGCATGTGCCGCCCCATGTCTGATCATTGCGCTGTCGGCTCGCTCACCTGCACACAAAGACAGCGCATCGAGCAGCAGCGACTTACCGGCACCTGTCTCACCGGTGATGACGTTAAAGCCTTCCGCCATACTCAGCTCATGCTGAGCAATCAATGCAAACTGATGTAAAGTGAGTGATACTAGCATCAACGCCTCTCATGACAGACAATGAGTTTCACCAATTCTTTAGATGAAGTCATCGCTAAAATAGAATAAATACAACGATAAAATGGCTCGTTTATGGTACTCAATAGACTATAGTGATTGGCAAATATTATGGTGGCAAACGCCGCTAAATACAAATCATAAAGCCGCGCAATAACATAAATCTCTGCAGCCCGCTTTGGATAAAGTCAGAGGCCCACCGGTGGCACCTCTTGCGCCTGCCGCAACATTTTCCTTGCCCCTGTAACAAACTTTATAGATATAATGTGGTAGCATAATCTCACATAATGACAAACGCTTGCTAGCTTGTTTTATGCTTGTCGTCTGATAATGATAAGTCATCTTATCGTAATATCTCATCGATACCATAGTCGGCATACGCGGGTAGGCATCTTAAGTTGTCAACCAGATGTCAACCAGATATTAAGGCTGATGTCAGTATGTGTGCGAGTCTGTGTCCGCGATTGGGCAAAGACTGTCACTCGATCGAATACAGCACATTTATAGTAGGCTAGGCTGCTTGCAATGCTGATTCATAAAGTCATTTCATCTGTACTTATTTTTTAGTTTTACCATAATTATTTGATAAGGAAGCCACTATGACAGCGGCGCAATTTACCAATGTAACAGTCAATGCTCATGCGACGGTCTCTTATGATGGTCGTTGCTCAAGCCATACCATTATGTTTGAGGATGGACGTCATAAGACGCTAGGCATCATCTTACCTTGTGATAATTTGGTGGAGCATTATCATTTTAGTACCAATACTTCTGAGCGTATCGAGATCACCAGCGGGGAGTGCGAGGTCAAAATAAATGGTGAGGAAGCGTTTAGCTACTACCGTGCAGGCCAGTCATTTGTGGTCGAAGGCAACAGCGGCTTTAACCTCAGAACCGAAGAGATTGTACAGTATATCTGTCATTTAGAAGGCTAAAGACGCATACACTAGGCAATGGCGTAGGCCACCGCCTACCTGCATTTTGCTAGATAATCTGCATATAGTCTCCTTAGCAAAATTAACCAAATTACGTACTCATCAAGCGTCACCCCAAATAAAAACCTCAATCGATCGCGGATAAACCATATCAGTCGGTATGGTTTATTTGTTTTTGATGAGGCTGCACTGTTTTTTTATTGTTGTTTTTTATCGTTATTTCTTATCGCTTTAGCGATATCCATTTGATACTTAAGTAGGCCGATTATGGCAAAACCCATTTATTTTTATGGCATTCATGCAATTGATGCCTTACTCAAACATCGTCCGCTCGATGGTCTTAGCTTGTTTGTCCAACAAGGCCGTGATAGCGACCCTCACGTGCAAGCAATCATGGCCGAAGCCGAGGCCAATGGCATCAGTATTCAGCCCACACAAAAAGACAAGCTGACCCAGCTGTGCGGCAGCCCGCAGCACCAAGGCGTGGTGCTTAATGCCCGCCCTCTAGGTTTCGCGGACGAAGCGCTGCTAGACACCATCGCGGGGCGCGAGCAGTGCTTGTTGCTGATACTCGATCAAATCACTGATGCGCATAACTTCGGTGCGTGTTTGCGTACGGCTGTTGCGATGGGCGTGGATGCGGTGGTTTGTCCAAAACATCACGCCGCCAGCCTCACCCCAACAGTGGCAAAAGTCTCTGTCGGCGCCGCTGAGCTGATGCCGATTGTCAGTGTGACCAATTTGGCTCGTACGCTTGACCACATCAAAAACGCTGGTGTATTTGTGTTTGGTACGGCGCTTAGTGATGCGGCCAAGCCCATACATGCAGCGGACTTGACCGGCAAAACGGCCATTATCATGGGTTCAGAAGGAGAGGGCATGCGCCGGTTGACCACAGAGCGCTGTGATGAGCTGGTCTATATCCCGATGTCGGGCAATGAGCATGGCAACTTACAAAGCCTAAACGTCAGCGTGGCCACCGGTATGGCGCTATATGAGGTCAATCGGCAGCGTACTTTAGCTGCTGGGCAAGCGTAAGATAGTTTTGGTGTAGCGGCTCCAGCTGTGCATACAGAGCCGCTAGGTCGCGATCGTTTAAGATGACATCATCAGCGTGACGGTTGCGCGCTTCGCGGCTTAATTGATTGACCATGATGGCTTTGATCTTTTGGACACTTTGCTCATCACGCTGGCTGGCGCGCTCAAGCTGGGTATCTTCGCTGGCATCAATCACCAGTACTCGTTGGCACAAGTTTGCCAGCCCCGCTTCTGCCGCCTCTATGAGTAGCGGCGCGGACAGCACCACATAAGGCGAGGTGCTGGCGGCTAACTGTGATTTTGCCGCCTCTCTTATCGCTGGGTGAGTAATGGCTTCAAGCTCGATGAGCGCTTCGGGATGGGTAAAAACGTGCGTACGCACCGCCGCTCTGTCCATCGAGCCGTCGCCATTTAACACCCAATCGCCAAATTTTCTTTGAATTTTGCGCAATGTCGCGCTGCCTTTTGCCACCACCTCATGGGCGATCACATCGGCATCGATAATATCGATGCCTTGCTGCGCAAACCAGTCACTAGCAGCAGATTTGCCACTACCGATACCGCCTGTCAATCCGACCACCAGTGTCTTGTTTTGCTTTCGGCGGGTTTGCGGCTTGTGAGAATAAGGTGAAGCGTTAGAGTTTGACATAATAATGACTTATCTGACCGATATGATAGAGAGGAAAACGTGTGCAGCTGTTTTGCCCCATCTGTGCTGATGATTTGAGGCTGGCACAAAGATGAGAGAGATAAGCGCCATTGCCACTTACCCTGCTACTTTTACAGTATGTTTTTTAGAACGTATGGTAAAACTCACGCCTGTTTTAGTAAGTATACATGCCTAAGTACCAACTGACGATATCTGTGCCATATAATAAGGCGACTATACCGGCAATAGCAATGTAAGGGCCGAAGGCAAAGGGTCTGCTCTCGCCTTGTTTTTTCATTAAGACCAGCCCGACGATGGAGCCTAGCAGGGAGGAGAGTAAGATGATCAGCGGTAGCATCATAGGTCCCAGCCAAGCGCCCAATACGGCCAACAACTTAAAGTCGCCCTGACCCATGCCGTGTTTTTTGGTGATCAAATAAAACAGCTTTACCACCACCCATAACGACAAAAACCCCAACAGCAACCCCCAAATCGACTGGCTGGGTGAGACAAACCAGCCTTGACTGTTGACTGCTAGACCTAGCCCCGCCAAAGGGAAGGTTAAGCGATCAGGGAGGAGCTGAGTATCAAAATCGATACCGGTTAAGGCGATTAGCGTCCATACTAAGACCAACGCCGATAAGCCTGTTGCACTCACCCCAAATTGATAAATGATCAGCACAGAGAGTAGGGCAGTGATCAGCTCCACCAGTGGATAGCGAATACCGATGGCGGCGTTACAAGCAGCGCAGCGCCCGCGCAGCATCAGCCAACTGATCAAAGGGATGTTTTGATACCAGGTGATTTTATGAGCGCAGTGCGGGCAGCGCGATGCCGGCCGACTCAAGGTAATCGCGCTGTCGCCTGCGACGATACGGGTCAGTGGCTGCGTATGCTCGCGCGGCATGTCTGCTTGCTCAGCCAGAAACTGACTACATTCTTGTCGCCAGCTTGCAAACATCATCAGCGGGAGCCGATGAATGACCACATTTAAAAAACTACCGACACAAAGCCCTAATAACCCAAATACGACCAAAGCCATAATCGTATTGTCTTGTAATAACTGTATAAATTGCATGAAATCGCAGTCCTTGAGTGAGGTATTAGCCGACCACTGAGCCCATTTGGAAGATCGGTAGATACATCGCAATCACGAGGCCACCGACCAATACCCCAAGCACCGCCATAATCATAGGCTCCATCAAACTGGTCAGGCCATCAACCGCGTTATCGACTTCGCTTTCATAATAGACCGCCACCTTGTCTAGCATCTCCTCTAAGCTACCAGACTCCTCACCAATACCGACCATCTGTATGGCCATACTGGGAAATAAATTGGTAGAACGGATCGAAAACTGTAACTGCTGACCGGTAGAGACGTCGTTTTTGATCTGCTGAGTGGCATTATAAAACACCACGTTGTTGGTCGCGCCTGCTGTGGAGTCCAGCGCATCGATGAGCGGTACCCCCGCGGCAAAAGTCGTTGAGAGGGTGCGGGCAAAGCGGGCGATAATCGCTTGATAAGCAATATTACCAAATACAGGTACCTTCAAAACAGCGCGGTCCAAAAAGTCACGGAATTTTTTGGAGCGTTTTTTCGCTTCTGAAAACCCGATAATGGCGCCGCCGATGAGCACAATCAAAACAAACCACCATGACTGCATCCACTCAGACATACCCACCACCATTTGGGTAAAGGCGGGCAGCTCAGCGCCAAAAGACTCAAAAAGATCAGAGAACACGGGTACCACTTTGATGAGCAAAATCATGGTCACGATGACGGCGACGATAATAACGGCAATCGGGTATTTGACCGCTTTTTTGATTTTGGCTTTGAGCATCTCGCTTTTTTCTTTATAAGTAGCCACCCGCTCGAGCATGGTTTCAAGCGAGCCTGATTGCTCACCAGAATCAACCAACGAGCAAAACAGGTCATCAAAGTAGCGCGGATGCTTGCGTAGGGCAGAGGCGAAGGTTCCACCAGATTCGATATCAGATTTTATTTGCAATACCAAATCTTTCATACTGGGATTGTCTAATGAGTCAGCGACAATTTCAAAAGACTGCGTCAAAGGCACCCCAGCTTTCATCATGGTGGCCAATTGACGAGAAAAAATCGCGATATCGATGGGTTTAATGGCTTTTTTAAACGTATAAAGCGGCTTAGGTTTTTTCTTGATGCCCTTAACCGTAATACCCTGTTTGCGCAAAGTGGCTTTGGCCAGCTCTAAGCTGCGACTGGTGGTCTCGCCTTTTACTTTTTGTCCGCGCCGGTTTACGCCATCGTAGACAAAGTCTGACAGCATGTCGGTCTTCGCTTTTGCCATGTTTCTACCCTCAAAAATTGTCTTATTAGATATTGCAAATATATAAACGATGGTTCGCCAATAACCTCGACTTTAGCCACTTTTATAACAGTGGCTTTTTATGGCACTGCTCTTGTAAATACAACTGAGTACGGCGTAGTAGCAATAGCATAACCTTTTGCATTCCCTACTTTATTTTAGCCTAAAAAACCAGTGTTCATCTGTTTTATTTTGAAATATGTCTGGTAGATATTATTGCTAGTTTATAAAAGAAAAGCCATACCTACTTATGACTGGCAAATGATGACCAAAATTACTGCTGGTGTCTTTGATAAAAACACCATTTAGCAATGACGCAGTATGCTCCTCTTTGACGCGATGAGAGTTGGTGCTATTCAGAGGTTACTCGCATCATCTCTTGAATACTGGTCACCCCTTGTAATACCTTTAAAATGCCAGAGCGGCGCAGATCGCGAAAGCCGTTTTTGAGCGCAGCGTCTTTGATATCCATGGCATTGCCATCTTCCATGATGATGCGAGAGATGTCTGGGCTGACCTTCATGACTTCATAAACACCCACTCGGCCTTTATAGCCTTCACGGCATTCACTACAGCCGACAGGCTCATAAATGACGTTGTCTGGATCGTCTAGATCGGCATCAGTAAAGCCAAGCTCAAGCAAACTTTGCCGCGGTACGTTGATGGCTTTTTTGCAGTTTTTACACAAGCGCCGTGCCAAACGCTGAGCAATGACCAAGTTGACAGAGGTGGCAATGTTAAAAGAAGCCACCCCCATATTGCGTAGACGCGTCAACGTCTCAGGGGCAGAGTTCGTGTGCAGGGTTGAGAGTACCATGTGGCCTGTTTGCGCCGCTTTTATTGCAATCTCCGCAGTCTCTAAATCTCGAATCTCACCGACCATGACGATATCGGGATCCTGACGCAAAAACGACTTCAAAGCATTGGCAAAGGTTAGGCCAACTTTTGGGTTGACGTTGACCTGATTGATGCCTTCAAGGTTGATCTCTACTGGATCCTCGGCAGTGGAGATATTGGTTGCTCCCGTGTTGAGGATGTTGATACCAGTATATAGCGATACGGTTTTACCAGACCCTGTCGGACCTGTGATCAACAGCATGCCCTGCGGCTTATGAAGAGCCTCTAAAAACATCTCTTGCTGATCTGGCTCATAACCTAAGGCATCAATCCCGAGCATGGCCGATGAGGGGTCCAAGATACGTAGTACGATTTTTTCGCCAAACAGCGTCGGCAAGGAGTTTACCCGAAAGTCGATGGCTTTGTTTTTTGACAGTTTTAGTTTGATACGGCCATCTTGCGGGATACGGCGCTCAGAGATGTCCATTTGTGACATGACCTTTAGGCGTGCTGCGATCTTACCGGCAAGCTGGACAGGCGGGCTGGCCATTTTTTGCATGACCCCATCAACACGAAAGCGTACGCGGTAGGTCTTTTCATAGGGTTCAAAATGCAGATCTGAAGCTCCCATACGAATGGCATCCACCAGCATCTTATTGACAAACTTAACGACAGGGGCCTCATCGACGCTATCACTGAGCTTGGTCTCGCCCTCATCAGCCGCGTCATCTCCGTCTTCAAAACCGACGTTTAAATCGCTATCAGAAAAGCTATCAAGCCCCTGCATACTGTCTGCATAAAGCGCTTCGATGCGTTTTTTGAGCTTATCTTCTTCGACCACCACCGTTTCGATAGATAGGCGTGAGTTAAATGCAATGGCATCAATGGCATCGATACGTGTTGGATCACTTAAGGCGACAAACAAACGCTGGCCGCGCTTAAACAAAGGCAAGGCATTAAACTTACGGACGATTTTTTCATCGACCAAGTCTTTAGGGATGACATCGAGGCTCAGAGCGTCTAGATCAAACAAAGGATCGCCAAAAGCTTGTGAAAGCATTTGTGCCAAGTGATAGGCGTCGGCCAGCTTGTTGTCTACCAAGTATGACACCAGTCCTATTTGCTGCTGCTGCGACTCGGTCTGTGCGGTTTTCATATTTGCTTCGCTAACGATACCTTCGCTAATCAGCTGCTGCGCTAAACCACCATATTTGCTGGTTGTGATAGACATGACGACCTCTCCTCAATAACAAACGTTTGTATCGTTATCTGCTGTTGCACGAATAAATAGGTAGTAAACGAATGCTACTATGCAGTTTTTTTGGGTATTAGGGTAATAATATAGAACATTACTTTAGTTTAAAGAACTTATGGCAACTATTAAACTGTTTATTGACGACACCAAAAAGATAATAAGAGATCAATAAAGAGCGCCAGATGGCTTAGTGCGGTCAGCCGCTGCAGCCATATCCAGCCATGACAGCCGATGCAGCACCATACTATAGCAGTTGTGAATTATTTGTTATACTGGCGCGCACATTAGCCGAATTGGCATAAATACTTAAGACAGGGTAACTACAGATGCAAGCTTGGGTAATTGGTAATTGGAAACAAAATCCTGCAACGAGCGATGATGTCCAGACATTATTAAGCGATTTATTGGCGACTGCTGATAAAGATGACGGTGCCAATAGCGCTGGCTGCCAGTTAATGGTGGCCCCTAGCTGTATCCACTTGGCTGGTGTCAGCGCCCATCTACAAGGCAGCCCAGTACTGTGTGCTGCGCAAGATGTCAGCGCGCATAGTGGCACTACAGGTGCCTATACGGGGGATTGCTCCGCGCAGCAGGTGGCAGATGCTGGCGCAACTTGGACATTACTTGGCCACTCTGAGCGTCGTCAGTATCATCAAGAGACGCATGCTTGTTTACTGGGTAAAATGACCCATGCGTTTGACCAAGGCCTAGGCGTGGTGTTTTGTATCGGGGAGACACAAGCACAGTATGACGCTGGACAAACACTTGCGGTTATCGATGAGCAGCTCACCGTCATAAAAGACATACTAACGCAGCAGCCTGCGCTTGCTGGCACCTTGTCCGATCGCCTTATCATCGCTTATGAGCCAGTATGGGCCATCGGTACAGGTAAAGTGCCTACCGTGGCCGAGGTTAGTGCGACGCATCAGCATATTAAGCAGACGGTCGCAGGCTATGGAGAAGCATTGGACAATATCACAGTCTTATATGGAGGTAGCGTCAATGCTGACAATGCCGACAGTTTTGCGGCAGATGCTATGATTGATGGCGCACTGGTCGGCGGCGCCTCATTAAAAGCTGCCAGCTTTTTGGCAATTGCGCAAGCTTTTGGCAATGGGCAAGCTTTTGGCGTCTGATATTACGCCTGACATCGCAGCTGGGTCACTGGTATGTATAGTGCTGCTGGTACTGACGCGGGCACTATAAGCATACGGTTATGGTAAGGTCATCATTTGTATACAAAATGTCTTTATCAGTTGATAAAAGTGGGTTTAACAGTGCCCTTGTAATCGTGTACAATGCGCCTTATTTATATAATCTCATATATAAGCGGTCGGGCAGTGACTTTTGTGCAAAGTCGCCTCTGTGTTTGCATAGTAGGTAAAGTAGAGTTAGTAGGTAACGTAAAAGGTTGGCACTAAAAAGTTAACATTGTTATTTGCTAATGGTCCGGACTTTTAAGTTGCCTTGTTAGATTGTCGCTTTGTTAGACTCAAGTCAGCTTATATATTGATTCTTAGATTTATTTTCCGTTATCAGTCGTCATTACGCGGCAAAAGAGGCCAGCATGTTTACGTTTATATTAGCCCTGCATATTATTGTGGCGATTGCCATGATTGGCTTGATTTTGATACAGCATGGTAAAGGGGCAGATGCTGGGGCTTCTTTTGGTGCAGGCTCGTCTGGTACCGTCTTTGGGGCGGCAGGCTCCGCAAACTTTTTGACGCGAGCGACTGCTGTTTTGACAGTGATATTTTTTATTACCAGTATGACACTCGCGGTACATGCGCGTAAGCAAGCAGAAGATCAGTTTCGCTTAGACGCACCGGTGTCAGCGCCGCAAACGCCGCGCCCTTTGACTCAAAACCCTCAATAACGGCTGGCTCACTATCCGCCTATAGGGGCAGCCTTGTAGGCGATAGAGTAGTAAATGGCTGGTTTTTATGGATTGGGGTTTGAATGACGGTCTTTTTTTCAGCAGTACTTGCTATTTTTAGACGTTAGATTTACAATGCCTTTTCTGTTTTTCGCAGTCTGGCTTTAGAGTGGCTTATATAGACACTCAATAAGCTAAATGGCAAGTAAAGGCAGTAAAAAACGCGATTGTGGTGGAATTGGTAGACACGCCATCTTGAGGGGGTGGTAGCGCAAGCTGTGGGGGTTCAAGTCCCCCCAATCGCACCAAGTTTTATGACGCAGCATGACGTCAGGGCAGATTGATTGATGATAAATGGCTTGTTTAAATTTTATTTAAAATAAGCATTGACAATCATACAAACCTTCCCTATAATATGCGTTCTAGATTGATGCGGGGTGGAGCAGTCTGGTAGCTCGTCGGGCTCATAACCCGAAGGTCGTTGGTTCAAATCCAGCCCCCGCTACCACTTTTTATACTGATGTTTTGTACACTAAATTTGTCAGTAACGATTAACCCACCATAATGTTTGTGGGTTTTTTTGTATCTGAAGGTCAGTGTTATCGCGGTATCTATCCTACTTATGCTAAGCTCTATGTCTATAGAGCACGATACGGGTCGTCACTTGCCGCCATTGGCACGATTGTTTCGTAAGCACACTATCTTTTATTCCCCACTCCTTTATCGATAGTACTGCTTTATGAATAATAAAAGCAATGTTTGGCTGAGCTTGATGTTTTTTTGCTCAGCCTTATATAAACGCGCATACATATAACAATCTGTCTTGGTTTACAATATATGAGTATGACTCATCACGGTGAGTGATTATCATCGGTAAACGATCAGCATAACTTTAATAGAGTTTGTGAGTACGATAGATAAGTGAACAGGAAAATATAAATAAATTATGAAGCTTTCGACCAAAGTTGCAGAACTGACCAATATCATCGCGCCTGCAGTTGCTGCTTGTGATGTGGCGCTATGGGGCATAGAGTTTGCGCCGCAAGGCCGTCGCTCATTGCTGCGTATTTATATCGAAGCACTGCCAGAAGAGCAGGCTCAGGGCAAACACGTCACTATCGAAGACTGTGCGGCGGTGAACCATCAAGTCAGCGGTATTCTTGAAGTGCATGATCCCATCGCAGGTGAGTACGTCTTAGAGGTGTCATCGCCTGGTTTTGATCGCGCGTTTTTCTCAGATGAGCAAATGCATGCGTATGTTGGTCAAACCATCAGCCTACGTTTGATCCAAGCGATCGGGACAGGTGAGCAAAAACGCCGCAAAGTGACAGGTACGCTAGACAGTATCGATGCCACTTCATTGAAGTTGACGGCCGCTGATGGCGAGCAGTTTGATATTGCGTTAAGTAATATTGATAAAGCCAATCTGGTATACGAAGATGCTTAGGTGGCCTACCTGAGCGACTGCACAAATGACCTAGATGGTTTATGGTGAAAAACAACGTTAATACATTAATGATAAAATTTAAGTCAATTAAAAAATGATAGGACAGGTATAGCATGAGTCGTGAAATCTTAACGGTAGTAGAAACTGTCAGTAATGAAAAGGGCTTAAATCCTGAAGATATCTTTGAAGCTATAGAAGATGCTTTGGTGGTATCAACCAAGAAAAAAGTATATACCGAGCAGCCAGAAGTGGCGGTGCGCGTATCAATCGACCGTGCAACTGGCGACTATGATACTTATCGTTATTGGACAGTGGTTGCCGATGAAGATCACGAAATGCCTGCTTGTCAGTTGGCCATCAGTGACTTAGATCAAGACGAGTGGTCCATCGGTGACATCAAAGAAGAGCAGATCGAGTCGATTGAGTTTGGCCGTATCGCTGCCACACAAGCCAAACAAGTCATTATTCAAAAGATCCGTGAAGCGGAGCGTGCACTGGTTGCAGACGCTTTTGAGCCACGTATCGGTGAGATGATGTATGGCGAAGTAAAAAAACAAACTCGTGATGGCTATATCATCGACTTAGGTGATAATGCCGAAGGCTATTTATCACGGGATCAGATGTTGCCTCGTGAGCAGTTACGTCCAAAATCACGTATCAACGCTATTTTATATCATGTTAACCGTGAAAACCGCGGTGCACAGTTATTGTTATCACGCACGCACCCTGAGATGCTTTCAGCCTTGATGCAAAAAGAAGTGCCTGAAATTGCAGAGCAAATCATCGAAATCCGTAACGTCGCTCGCTTGCCTGGGACTCGTGCTAAAATAGCAGTCAAGACCAACGACCATCGTATTGATCCAGTTGGCGCTTGTATTGGTATGCGTGGTACGCGTATCCAAGCGGTGCAGCAAGAGCTCGATGGTGAGCGTATCGATGTGGTGGTGTGGTCAGATGACCCAGCCCAATTTATCATCAGTGCGCTAGAGCCAGCCGATGTTAGCAGTATCATCCTCGATGAAGATACCCAAACCGCTGACATTATCTTTAGCACCAACGACCAGCTCGCGCGTGCGATTGGCTCACAAGGTCAAAACGTCCGTCTGGCTTCAGAGCTGACTGGTTATAAGCTCAACATGATGCTAGAAGAAGAGTATCAGCAGCGTCAAGAAAACGAATCCAAAGCCTTTATTGAGCTGTTTTATGAGCGTTTGGAGGTCGATCATGATCTGGCACAAGCGCTGGTGGATATTGGCTTTACCAGTATCGAAGAAGTCGCCTACGTACCTGTAGAGACTTTTTATGATATCGAAGGTCTGGACGACGAAGCGATTGACATCATTCAAGAGCGTGCAAAAGAAGTGGTCATCGCAGATGAGCTGGTCAAACAACAAAACATGAAAGAGCCAAGTCAAGAGCTGCAAGAGCTTGAAGGTATGACGGTCAGCTGGGCCTATAAAATGGCACAAAAAGACATCATTACCGTTGACGATTTGGCAGAACAAGCCGTCTTCGATTTAGAAGATATCGAAGGATTAGATTCTGAAACTGCAGGACAACTCATCATGAAAGCTCGGGAATCTTGGTTCGATGAATAAGCGGTAACTGCATATCGCTGTCTTTTGGTGATATGCTATTGATAATAAAGCGCTGATAACAGGCACTCATACCGTCACAGGCATTATTGCCGTATCAATACGGACAGATGAGCGCATGAAATCAGCCTTACCCCAATCATTTGTAGCCAACAATTGAATTGAACATATAGCAAATAATAGACAGTAGGTGATAATAAATGGCAGATAAGACCGTCAAAGAACTGGCAGATATGGTAGGCAAAACCGCAAGTGCTGTAAGACAGCAACTGGTGGATGCTGGGCTGCCTGCTCGCGCAGAGGATGACCCAGTCACCGAGCTTGAGCAAGAGAAGTTGGTGACGTATTTAAAGCAAAGTCATGGTCAGCAAGAAAAGCGCCGTATTAGTCTGAAGTCTAAGACGACTAGCACCGCGCGTGTGACCGGCTCTTCAGGTAAGTCTAAGAGCGTCAATGTGGAAGTGCGTAAAAAGAAAGTCTTTGAAAAACCCAATCCAGAAAAGATGGCTGAAGAGTTGGCTGCTCGTGAGCAAGCCTTAATCGAAGCCCAAGCTCGTGCTGCTAAAGAAGCAGAAGAACGTGCTGCTGCTAAGAAAAAAGCAGAAGAGCGTCAAGCGGCAACGCTGGCCGCTATGCGTGCAAGCCTAGGTTCAAGCAAAAAGTCTGACGATAAAAACGACGATATTTCAGCCTCTGTGGTGGTAAAAAAAGGTGGAAAAGCAGCCGCTGAAGTGAAGCCAAAAGAGCAACCGAAGAAAAGAGCCGCTACGACCAAACCAAAGGTAGAAACCGCTGCTGAGCGTAAAGCTCGTGAAGCGCGCGAAGCCGAGGAAGCGCGTCTGCGTGAAATTGAGGCAGAAACACGCCGCAAGCAAGCAGAAGAAGCGCAAAAGCGTACGCTTGAGCAAATGCGTAAAATGGCAGGCAAATATACCGATCGTGAGCCTGTGGCAGAAGTGCGTAAAGATGAGCCGTTGGCCGAAGGTCTGGTCGGTGATGCTCTAGAAGAGTCGTTTGAAAAAGAGCGCCGTGAGATCAAGCGTGGTGCTAGTAGCACGGGCGCTCGTGGCCGCCGCCGTAAAAACCAAGATGAGCGTGAATTCAAAAACCGCAAAAACGGTTTACGTTCAACGCAAGCCTCACAGCACAAGTTTGAAAAACCTGTCGAAAAAATCATCTATGACGTCGAAATCAGTGAGCATATCACTGTTGCAGATCTTGCGCAGCGTATGGCAGTCAAGGCTCGTGAAGTCATTAAATTACTGATGAAAATGGGTGAAATCGCTCGCGAATCAGACACCATCGACCAAGCGACAGCAAGTCTGCTCGTTGAAGAGATGGGCCACAACCCTGTCCCTGTCAGTGATACCAAGGTCGAAGACGATCTACAAGATGCTGTCGATGAGCGCAGCAGTAACGTGCAAACCCGTCCACCAGTTGTGACTATCATGGGTCACGTTGACCATGGTAAGACCTCATTGCTCGATAAGATTCGCGAGACCAAAGTAGCGACTGGCGAAGCAGGCGGTATTACTCAGCACATTGGTGCTTATCATGTTAAGACTGACCGTGGTGTGATTACTTTCCTTGACACCCCAGGTCACGCAGCATTTAGTGCCATGCGTTCGCGCGGCGCGCAAGCGACTGATATCGTCGTCTTGGTCGTGGCCGCTGACGACGGTATGATGCCACAAACAGCAGAAGCCATCGACCATGCGCGCGCTGCTGGTACGCCGATTATCGTTGCTATCAACAAAATGGATAAGCCAAGTGCTGACCCAGATCGCGTCCTCAATGAGCTGACGACCAAAGAAGTGGTGTCAGAAGATTGGGGCGGTGATACCCCAATGGCACGTATCTCTGCTAAGACAGGCGACGGTATCGACGAGTTATTAGAGCTTATCGGATTGCAAGCTGAGCTGATGGAGCTAGAAGCACCGCTTGATGGTTCAGCGCAAGGTGTGGTCATCGAGTCAAGACTAGAAAAAGGTCGTGGTCCTGTGGTGAGCGTGTTGGTCAAAAAAGGCACACTCAAGCAAGGCGACTTGGTATTGGCAGGTGAATACTACGGTAAAGTGCGCGCGATGACAGATGAGCGCGGTCAGCGTATCAAGTCAGCGGGTCCTTCTATTCCTGTCGAGATTTTAGGTTTACCTGAAACGCCAGCCGCTGGTAGCGAGTTCTTAGTCGTCACCGATGAGAAAAAAGCACGTGAAGTTGCGGACTTTAGAACCAATCGTGAGCGCGAGCGTCAACTCGAGCGTCAGAACAAAATGCGTTTAGAGAACATGTTTGATCAGATGGAACAAGGCGATGTATCGACCTTGAACATCGTGCTAAAAACGGATGTTCGTGGCTCATTAGAAGCCTTGCTGGCCGCCTTAAACGAATTATCAACGGACGAAGTCAAAGTCAGAGTGATCAGCTCAGGTGTGGGCCCTATCTCTGAATCTGATGTCACGCTTGCTGAATCTAGCGAAGCGGTATTGCTAGGCTTTAACGTCCGCGCAGATGCGACAGCACGCCGCAAAGCTGATGTCGCCAATATCGATATCCGCTATTATAGCGTCATCTATGGTCTAATCGATGATGTCAAAGCGGCAATGAGCGGTATGCTAGCGCCTGAACATCGCGAAAAAATCCTTGGTATCGCTGAGGTTCGCGAAGTCTTCCGCTCTAGTAAGTTTGGTGCCGCCGCTGGTTGTATGGTGGTCGAAGGTACAATCTACCGTAACAAGCCTATTCGCGTCTTGCGTGATGACAAGGTTATCTTTACAGGTCAGTTGCAGTCATTACGTCGCTATAAAGAAGACGTCAATGAAGTACGTACTGGTATGGAGTGTGGCCTTGCGGTTCGTGGTTATGATGTCGAAGCGGGTGATAAGATCGAAGTCTTTGAAATCCAAGAGTTCGCTCGTACTATCTAAAAACAAAGCTAGATACAAACACCCATCAGACCATAGGCTCTATCAGCCAAGTCTGAAAGGTGTGGTGGATAGACCGTAGTACAGAGGCCTAACAGGTACATCCTGCTAGGCCTTTTTTACCATAGATAAGTCCTCATGACCAAGTCACTTAACCAATAAAAATAAGCCATATTAACTAAGCCATACTCATATTAAGGTAATAACATGAATCAACGTTTACAACGCTTAGCCGATCAAATCCAGCGTGAGCTTGCCGTCCTTATTCGCGACGAAGTCAATGATCCGCGTTTGACCGGTTTTGTCACCATCTCTAGTGTCAAAGTCAGTCCTGATTTGGGTTACGCTGACATTTATGTCACTATCATGGAGCCAGGGCTCGATGATGCGATGACCAAGACCAATCATGAAGAGAGCATCAGTGTGCTCAATAAAGCAGCAGGATTTTTGCGCACCGAGCTTAGCCACAGCCTAAAAACGCGTACGACCCCGCGTTTGCGTTTTCACTATGATGAAGTGACAGCGCATGGTAATTATATGATGGATTTGATCAATCAGGCCGTCAGCAAAACCGAAAAAAACGAGCATGACGAGTAAGCCTATATTATGTCTATCCCAGCGAAGCAAAATGACAAGATAAAAGTCTCAGGGGTTATTTTGGTGGACAAGCCCTATGGTCTGACCTCGCAGCAAGTGGTGTCCAAGGTTAAGTATTTGTTTAAATCCCCAACCCATGACAGCAAAAAAGCAGGCCATACGGGAACGCTCGACCCCATGGCCACCGGTCTGTTGCCGATTTGTCTGGGAGAGGCCACCAAGTTTAGCCACTATCAGCTAGATGCCGACAAATCTTATCAAGCCACCATTTTGCTTGGCGGCCAGACAGATACAGGAGATGCTCAAGGTCAAGTAGTTGCAACGGCTTCTGTGCCGACATTTGATGCTGCCGCTTTAGAGGAGCTTGCCCAGCAGTTTTTAGGCGCGCAGCAGCAGATACCACCGATGTACTCTGCCCTAAAAAAAGACGGTAAAAAGCTCTATGAATATGCCCGCGCTGGCATCGACGTCGTGCGTGAGCCGCGAGATATTATTATCCGCTCTATTCGCCTAACAGCGCTCGATCATGAGCAGATTCAGCTAACCGTCACTTGTAGCAAAGGCACTTATGTGCGCGTGCTGGGTGAAGACATCGCTAAAGCGCTCGGCACACTCGGCCATCTCACCGCCCTGCGCCGCTTACAAGTGGGTAGCTTTAAGGTTGATAATGCCATCACTTTATCTGCTCTAGAAGATCTGCCATTGGCCGAGCGTTTCACGCAGCTGATGCCGATAGATGCCTGTATCGAGATACCTGCGCAAATGACGCTGACGGCCGAGCAATGTCAGCGTGTCCATATGGGACAGCGTCTAAATGTGTCTGCACAACTGACAGATGAGCTACAGGCTTATATATCCCAAAACATTCGCCAGTCTGCCAGCAGCCAAGTAGTAGAAGCTACTGCGGCTCACGAAACGACTGTCAGCAACACAGCTCTCGCCTCTGACGTACCAGTAGATATTCGTCTGCTAGATGACCAAGGTCAGTTTTTGGGTTTGGGTGCTGTCAGTCTAAACGGTAGGCTACAACCGAAAAAGCTTATTCAACGTTAATGTTACCGTTTTGGTTGATCAGCAGCTTATTGCCCAGTTGGCTTACTAACAGTTTACACTAATCACATATCGTCACATTTTATTGCAGGTTTCGCCTATGGTGAGACCTGTTTTTTTTGTACATTGATTAAGTCAGCGAGGGAAACGTGACATCATAATAATAAAAATACTCATAATAAAGATAATAATTAAGAGTTCTATTAAGATAAGAAAAAACAGGACGTTTGAATGGATTATAAAAATAATCATAAATTATAAGAAAAATTAGAAACGCATTGTAGTTTTACTATAGAGGATTGAGAAGGAACATAGTAATAATTATTAATAAAAGAGGATTGAGAGGGAACATAGTAATAATTATTAATAAAAAATATAAGTAAATAAAAATAATGGATTATGATTTTGCTATCTAAAAATAAAATAATAAATACGTGGCTATAAATCGATAAAAAGTAGTTTCTAACAGAGACAACGATAAGGATACGGATAACGATGAAGACCATTGCTTTTTTATTACATAATCACTTTGAACAAGCCGAGTATGAAGATGTCAATAACCAGCTAAAAGATAAGGGTTATCAGACAGTGTTGATTACTACCAACAAAGACAAGCAAGTCCAAGCGATGCAGCAAGACGTTAATAAAGCAGATACGTTTACTGCTGATATTTTTGCTAGCGAAGCAGACGCGAACGACTATGACGCGTTGGTCTTGCCGGGCGGTACCGTCAATGCTGACACCATACGCGGCAAGCAAGACGCCCATCAGCTGATTCATGCTATTAATGATGCTGGTAAGCCTTTAGCGGTGATTTGCCATGCGCCTTGGGTGCTTATTAATACCGGTATCGCAAAAGGTAAGACGCTTACGGCTTATCATTCGCTAAAGACAGATTTGCAAAATGCTGGGGCAGACTTTGTAGACCAGACCGTACAAGTCGATGGTAATTTGATTACCTCGCGTAATCCAGACGATATTGACAATTTTGTTGCTGCTATTGACAAAGCATTATCGTAACTGTGTATGTGCAGTATTTTGTCTATTACTTGTTCTGTTTAAAAAGATTCAACAGCTAACATTTACACTTATTTTACAATCAAGTTTTATTATCAAGAGGAAACTATCATGGCCAATTCAAATCCAAACGATACAAAGCTAGAGCAACAACGCTCAGAATCAGCAAAGGCGGCACTAAAAAGCCAAACTGAAGACAACCACACAGAGGACTCTAAAGCAGCGGCTGATAGAATTGCTGATAATTTAGAAAATGTAAAAAAAGATCAGTAATCAATACAGCTTATTTATAGTTGAGTTTAGCTGTAACTAAATGGAAATAATAAAAATAGGAGGGATTATGAGTCAGTCCACAGATAATATGGATCAACAAGAACAAGAAATTGAAAAACTGGCTGAGGATATCAATCCACGTGAAGATGCGACGCCAGATAGCTTAGCGGAAGCCACCACGGTGCCTTTAGAGGACAACGAGTTGGGCGCGCATGCGACACAAAAAGACGCAAAAAAATAGAAGCATTATAGTTGGTCTAATAACTTATAGATCTACTGTCACCCTTTGACGCGTTTGAGTCGGTTTGTATCCTTCGCTTTTTATCACAAACTAATATGAAAAACTGCTGCGGGTTCAGCAGTTTTTTGTTATAATTGGCGCCACATTTAAATTTGGTTTAAAGATAGCATTAGGCTTAAATTATTGCGCTCATAAGGAGCGAGATAGAGCCGTTACTTATCTGCCTTTTTAGATGATGACCTTATGTGATTGAGCTTAGCGACACTAGGTCAACTCTAGTAATGCAGGGTTGTCCTGAATGCCGTATAAGCTGTTTTACTTTTTATTTTACTGCTCTATATACCGCTCAAATTCGAGTGTATTTAGAGCTTTTAGCATTGCCGGAGATATTTATGCTAACCAATACTGATCGCGAACAAATCATTGCCCAATACCAGCGCAGCGAAAACGACACGGGTTCTCCAGAAGTACAAGTAGCGTTATTAAGTGCACGTATCAATGATTTGCAAAACCATTTTAAAGAGCACAAAGCTGACCATCATAGCCGCCGCGGCCTTATCCGTATGGTGAACACGCGTCGCAAATTGCTTGATTACCTAAAAGGTAAAGATCTTGGTCGCTATACCACTCTTATTAGCCAGTTAGGTCTACGTCGTTAATACAGCGACGATAGTACGAGCGCTCATTCAGATAAGTGACGCCCCTTTAGGCGCTAACTGTCAAGCTTCTAGCAGAGCGCGTCACACTTACTTGCTGATATCGATACAATAGATTTTTCTAAAAACGGTGTGGAATAGTTTCACGCCGTTTTTTTATGCTTATTTATAAGAAGTTAAGAAGTAATACTGTCTGCTCGGTGATGCGTGTAGCACGTGCGCTGTGTGTTATTCTTACTGTCTGTTATAGTGATAATGGTCGATCATCAGCGGTGGACGTACCGTTTTGTAATTGATTGGTCAATAGCCACAAATCACTGTAAAATAATGCATTGTTAACTTGATGGCTTAGCGATTGTTAGATAGAGGAATTGCCAGTGGGTAGGGTGTTTATGCAGGGAGTGCCAATAAGGCAGTCATCATAAATATATTGCACAAGGTAGCATAAGATGCAGGTAGCTAAGCGCGCTGCATTGGTTTTAGATAATAGATCGATCAAACGATAGTAAGACCACATCTGCACAGCCACATATACATACCAGCAAAATATCTGTGGCAGGCATGGATACAAAGATCGTAATGAGATATGCCGCCGCGGCGATGACATAGCAAACGATGTCAGTCAGCGAGCGGCTATATTCAAAGAATTTTAATGACAGATATCAGCTTTATACGATGCTGATATTAGTTTTTGTCAGTCAACATTAGGAAGATTATATGACAATGTTTAATACTATTAAGCGCGAATTTCAGTATGGCGACCAGCAGGTTGTCATCGAAACAGGACGCGTGGCTCGTCAAGCCAACTCTATTTTGGTTCATATGGGCGGGGTGACTGTCCTTGTAGCAGCGGTAGTAAAATCAGAAGCCAAAGAAGGTCAAAACTTCTTTCCGCTCACCGTAAACTATCAAGAAAAAATGTATGCCGCGGGTAAAATCCCAGGTGCTTATGGCAAACGTGAAGGCCGCGCTAGCGAGTTTGAAACTCTTACCTCGCGTCTTATCGATCGTCCGATTCGCCCGTTGTTTCCTGAAGGTTATGTAAACGAAATCCAAATTACCGCCACCGTGGTGTCATCAGACAAGACTCAGTCTGCTGATATTGCAGCGCTTATCGGTGCGTCAGCGGCGCTTGCTATCTCTGATGCGCCATTTAATGGCCCTGTCGCGGCAGCGCGTGTTGGTTTTATCAATGGTGAATATGTACTCAACCCAACGCTTGAGCAGCTAGAGAGTAGTGATCTAGATTTGGTTGTTGCTGGTACCAAGTCAGCAGTGTTGATGGTAGAGTCTGAGGCCGCAGAGCTGTCAGAAGATCAGATGTTGGGCGCTGTGTTATACGGTCATCAGCAGCAGCAAATCGTCATCGACAATATCGCCTCTTTGGCAGAGGAAGTCGGCACTGCCAAGCAAGAATTTGCGGCACCTGAGCGAGGTCAAACGCTTGAGAGTAGCATGAAAGCGCAGTTTGGTGAGCAAGTGGCTGATGCCTATACCATCACCAACAAACAAGATCGCTATAGCAAACTTGATGATATCAAAAATGCTGCCATCGAAGCACTGGCAGGGGATAGCGAATCAGAAGACTACGACAGCAAAGTCTCTGAGATAAAAGACATCTACGAAGATCTGAAATACCGCACCGTTCGTGACAATATCTTATCAGGCAAGCCGCGTATTGATGGCCGTGACCTTGAGACCGTGCGTGCGCTAGACGTGCAAGTTGGCGTATTGCCTTATACTCACGGCTCTGCGCTATTTACGCGTGGTGAGACGCAGGCGCTAGTAACCACGACGTTGGGTAACAGCCGTGATGTCAATATGATTGATTCACTAAGCGGTACGATTCGTGATCATTTCATGCTGCATTACAACTTCCCGCACTTTTCTGTCGGCGAGACAGGCCGTGAAGGTATTCCTAAGCGCCGTGAGATCGGTCATGGTCGCCTAGCGCGCCGCGGTGTTCAAGCCATGCTACCAGACAGCGAGCGCTTCCCGTACGTCATTCGTGTGGTATCAGAGATTACCGAGTCAAATGGTTCGTCTTCTATGGCGTCTGTGTGCGGTGCTAGCTTGGCATTGATGGATGCTGGCGTGCCTCTAAAAGCCCCTGTGGCAGGTATTGCCATGGGTCTGGTAAAAGAAGGCGATCGCTTTGCTGTTCTATCAGATATCTTAGGTGACGAAGATCATTTGGGCGACATGGACTTTAAAGTGGCAGGCTCAAAAGACGGTATCACTGCGCTGCAGATGGATATCAAAATCGAAGGCATCACCCCTGACATCATGGAGCAAGCACTAAAGCAAGCGCATGCTGGTCGTATTCATATCCTTGAAGCGATGAATAAAGTCTTGCCGCAAAGCCGTACTGAAATCAACGCGCATGCACCAAACTACGCGGTCATCGAGATCAACCCAGACAAGATCCGTGATGTCATCGGTAAAGGCGGCGCTATGATTCGTCAGTTGACTGAAGAGACTGGTGCAGTCATCGATATCGATGACGGTGGTACGATTCGTATCTTTGGTGAAAACAAAGCAGCGACCAAAGCGGCAATTGGCAAAATCGAAGCGTTGACGGCTGAAGTGGAAGTAGGCAAAACGTATGCCGGTACGGTTGCCCGTATCGTAGACTTTGGTGCCTTTGTCAATGTACTGCCAAACACCGATGGCCTTGTACATATCTCACAAATCGCAGAAGAGCGCGTCGAGAGCGTATCAGACTATCTGAGCGAAGGTCAGGCAGTCAATGTCTTGGTTCAAGACGTCGACAACCGTGGTCGCATCAAGCTAACCATGAAGGGTGTTGAGCAAAACTAAGCTGTCGTTATAAACGTGTGATGCATTTTATAAACACCCAAAACCGCTTTAAGTTGTTCTTTATGAATGCTTAAGGCGGTTTTTTTTGGCCGTTATAAAGCCGATAGCTCATGCAACACAAGCAATATACATGTTGCTGGTGTCGACTGGTGTGTCGGTTAGACTTAAGCAAGCACGGATGCTATTTGGCAGATTGTTTTAATGGATGCTTAAATGTCAAAATGCTTGGGGACGTGTACATCGATACGCAGTTTGGGCAGATCTTGTAAATGCTGTATCAAAAGCGGTAATGTCTCTGTAGCCCAATCTGGCGGTACGGCGTTTGCTAAATGCGCGGTAGCAGGTGAGTGCTGCCGCGTCGTAGTATCATAAATTAGGGGACGGGCTAGAAGAGCGGCCCTACGCATTCCGTGATAGCGTATCAGTGGTATCAGCTGCTCACGTAGCTGTATCAACGCGGCAGTCAGCCAGCGCATACGAGCCGAATGGTAGGGATGGTCTAATATCACAAGGTTGGCAATGTGGCTTGGCTGATTGCCATTACTACTGGCTGCAAGTCCCGCTTGCTCGCGCATGCGCTTATGCAAAAGACAGCTGCCCACGTGCAAGCTACCGTCGCGGCAGGCACGATGATAGCGCTGGTAGTTGTCAGGAAACAGCGTTTTGGCGCGCGTGAGAATAGGGTCTAACAAAATACCAGCAGTATTGACAGGCAGGATAAGCAGCTGCGCGCTACTATTTAAGATAGGGGCGTGAGTGAGTTGGATGCTTGCCATGATCAGCCCCTTAAAAAAATCCTTATTGCTCAGTGGTTTTGCTGGCGTTATCCGCTTCTAGCTGGGCGATTTGCTGTTCGAGTAGAGCGATTTGCTCTGCTTTCATATCTGCAAGTTTTTTATTCATTGCTAATTGCTCAGCGGCGAGTTTTTCTTGCTCGGCGAGACGTTGGCGCTCATCTTCTAACCGATCAATCTCTTCTTTTGCTAAGCTATTATTCTGTGGTAGCGGTGCTTGTAGGATGGCTTTTGGATCTGGTATTTGGCTGCTGGCCATCGCAGTGCTATTGTTTTCGGTATTTATCGTATCATTATCACGGCTGGTGCCATCATCAGCCGTGTCATCTATACTACCTTCTACATCACTCTTTTCTATATCGCTCTTTATATCATCTGATGAGACATCGGGAGACGCTACCGTATTTGTTGTTTTAGTCTGTTCAGCTAAGGCCGACGAGGATTGGTCGATAGGCTCGCTTACTTTAGGCTGAGACTGCGTCCAAATAAAGTAACCAAAAGCTGCAACAAGCAAAACCAATATCACAGCGACTGCGGCTTTTGAGTGCGATTTAGAGGGCTTGTTGTTTAGATGCTTATTTAATAAAGGGTGCGGTTTTTTGTTTTTCATACTTTGGTCGATTTATGTCAAAGATATCAGAGGCCATACTATAGCAAACTCAAAATGAAAAGCCTATCTATTAAAAGATAGGCTTAAAACACCGTTAAAGAATAAAACACGTCGCTATCATCAAATAGCGACATGTGCCGTTTAGGGCTTAAACTTCACTGTCCCGCTGGTGCCTGTCGCCATGGCATCGCGAGCGAGCTGGTCTTCGGCATGGTTCTTGGCACTGATGGCATCAGGGTCTGGACGGCGCTCTGTGTGCCCGCACTGGGTACACTCGATATATTCATCAGCTACGGGCGTGACGATATTTACCTGCACCACCGCATCCATCGCCTGACATTTAGGGCAACGAACGCCTGCTAAAAATCGGCGCTTGGGGGTTGATGATTGATAACGCATTTAGATGCCCTCGCGCGTGCTGTGAGTAGTATCGGTGTTTTGCATGCCTTGAGTCGCGACAAAACCGCTATGGCGCAATAAAGCATCAATACTGGCACTACGGCCACGGAAGTTTTCAAAGTTGGTCTTGGCAGGGAAGCTACCACCGACCGACAAAATCGTCTCACGAAACGCCTTACCGGTGATTGGGTTAAAGATACCGTCTTCTTCAAACTTACTAAAGGCATCGGCAGAGAGTAGCTCTGCCCATTTGTACGAGTAGTAGCCAGCCGCATAGCCGCCTGCAAAGATATGACTAAAGCCATTGGCAAAACGGTTGTAGTCGGGGGTATGCATGAGAGCGACGTCACGACGTACCGCATCTAGTGTCGCCAAAATACCCTCATAATCAAGTGCTGGCGTGTGTGCATGAATCAGCAAATCAAACAAGGCAAACTCGATTTGACGTAAGGTCTGCATGCCGCTTTGGAAGTTTTTTACCGCCAGTAGAGCATCAAGCTTATCGGTTGGTAGTGGCTCGTCAGTATCGACGTGACTACTAATCAGCGCGATGCCCTCGCTGTCCCATGCCCAGTTTTCCATAAACTGACTGGGCAGCTCGACGGCGTCCCATTCAACCCCATTGACCCCAGCCACATCGCCGACCGTCACTTGGGTCAATAAATGATGGAGACCGTGACCAAACTCATGAAATAAGGTCAATACCTCATCATGGGTCAATAGGCTTGGCTTGCCATCTAAGGCAGGGGTGAAGTTGCCGACCATAAAGCAAACTGGTAGCTGCTGATGCTCTGTGGCCTCATGACGATAGCGTGACTGAAAGCCACTCATCCATGCGCCGCCGCGCTTGCCGCTACGAGCAAACAAGTCGAAGTAAAACCCTCCAAGCAATGTATCATCGGCATCAAACAACTGATAAAAACGCACGTCATCGTGCCAGCGCGATACCGACTCGCTGTGCTCTTGTACCTTGATACCGTATAAGCGCTCAACGATTGCAAACAAGCCGCTGATGACCTTTGGTAAGGGGAAATATGGACGGATCTCTTCTTGCGACAAGCTAAACTTGCTTTGTTTAACTTTTTCGGCGATATAAGCGCTGTCCCATGGCTGTAGCTCAGCAATGCCGTAGTCTTGGGCGCATGTCTGTAGCTGTGCTAAGTCCTGCTGCGCCGCTGGCGTGGCCTGCGTGGCCAAGTTGCGCAAAAAGTCTTCGACCTCCGTCACACTGTCCGCCATCTTGGTCGATAAAGAAACCTCTGCATAATTATCAAAACCCAACAGCTTGGCTTTTTGTTCACGCAGCTGCAAAATCTGACTCATGATATCCGCGTTATTTAGCGACTCGCCTTTGGCATTGGTATGCGTGTCAAACTCTGAGGCACGGGTCACATACGCGCGGTATAGCGTCTCGCGCAAATCGCGGTCGTCGGCATGGGTCATGATGGCCAAATATACAGGGATGTTTAAGCTGGCCACATAATAAGGCGTCGGTAGTGCATTGACATCGGCCTGCAAGAGCGTACCACGAGCCAGCTCACGCGCTTTATATTGCTCACCTGCATCTGCTAGCAGTGCTAAGCCACTGTCGGTTAACCCTGCCAACTGCGTTTGGCTAAGCGGCAGAGCATAGGCTTGAGTAGCGTCCAAAATATGGTCTGAAAACGTCGCAGATAAAGTTGAGAGCTTGCTTTGAATATCAGCAAAAGCCGCTTGCTCCTCTTTTGGCAATGCCACGCCTGATAGCTCAAAGCTACGCAGTGCCAGCTCAATCGCCCGTGCGCGCGCAGGCTCAAGCGCTGCAAAAAACGCTGTGTCATTTTTGATGGCTTGATAACGGCCAAAGAGCGGTTGGTGTTGGCCGACGCGTGTGCCATAAGCGGAAAGCTTGGGGAGCAGCTCGTGATGTACCTGACGGATATCATCATTACTCATCACGCTATTTAGATGCGACAAAATCCCCCAACTGCGGTCCAACGCCAGATTGATATGGTCAAAGCTCATCACATCTGCCAGTGCTTGCTCAGCACTGATTTGACGGTCAGCTGGCAAGGAGTCTAAAGCTGGCATCTTATCTAAAAAAGCATTGGCCGCATCAATGGCGCTGCGGACTTGGTCTTGTAGAGTGGCGGGTGAGACGTTGTCAAAATCGACAAGGTGTAATGCTGGAGAAATGGCTGTCATAGCGGCGTCCGATATCTGATATGAATGAATAATTGACAATCATGCGTTTGGCATGAGGTGGTGTAGGTGGCCTTATTGTTTTGTTTATAAGCTGTATAAAAGATGGGTTCGTTTGCCAAAAATACAACCTACGCGCCAGTCATACCGCAAACAGTGCAAAATCGCAAACGGTGTAAGCAGGGCGGCATTTTTTGAGTCAGGTGGTTTTATATACAATGATTTATACAATAAAGAGTGCTTCGCTTACAAAGCGCTATCATTTGCTTGCAAATTCACCCTATAGAGCGTGAGGTTTAGCTGTTAGCATCAAGGTAATGGACTATCAGCACAGACAATGACAGACAGTACAATATTAAAAACAAGCAGCTCTGTCTTTTAAATGGATGTTTTTTTTAAGCAGTTTTTTTAATAGAAGACACCGTTTAATAAACAATAAGTGTAATAAACAATAAGTGTAATAAACATTAGGTTTAATAAATACTAAAAAACCGTGAAACCATAATAAAACAAGGAGCAATATATGAAAGCAACTCTAAAGAGCTTACGTGAAACCAAAGCCAACCCTGCGGTCAGTATCTTTGTCAAAACGCATCGTGAGCACCCTGCCAACGATCAAGACCCTATTGCCCTAAAAAACCAATTAAAAGTCGTCGAAGAGCGTTTAAATAGCGAGCATGATAAGCGTACGGCTACTGCTATTTTGGACAATATCTACGCAAAAACCAAAGAGCTCAATCACAACTATAACCTTGACACCTTAGCGATATTTGCCAGCGCCGATGATGTAAAAGTCATCCGTATGCCGATCGATACCCAAGAGCGCGTCGTTATCTCAGATCGTTTTGCCACCCGTGATCTAGTACGTGATATGGCAAGTGCCGTCCACTACTACACCGTGGTGCTGACCCGCGAACATGCGCGTCTCATCGAAGCCTCGAACGATCGTGTCATCAGAGAGTTTGATAAAGATGACGATGCTCAAAACAACATGGAAAATATCCCATTTCCTGTAGAAAATAATGGCCCCTATACCACAGGCGATGGTGGCTCAGATCGCTCATCAAACAACGAAAGCAGCTATCTCAAAGAGTTCTTTAATCAGGTCGATAAAAGCGTGCAAGAGCTGTGGGGCGATAATAAAATGCCGCTGGTCATCGTGGGTGATGCCAAAAACATCGGCTACTATAAAGAAGTCTGTGACCGTCCTGACAACATCATTGCTACCGTCACCAATGCGACCAACCTAGAAGATGGCAGCGCTCAGCATATCATCGATAGCGTACAAGAAGCGGTCGAGGGCTATCGCTCGTCGCTACATCAAGAAGCCCTCGGTGAGATAGATAAAGCACGTGGCGCCAGTATGCTCCAGACTGACTTGCAAGAAGTCTATCGCAGTGCCTATCAAGGCGTGGGCGAGACCCTCTATGTCCGCCGTGGTTATATCCAGCCTGCAAAGATAGATGAACAAGCGCAGACCCTGAGCCTCGCAGACGACCCAGCTGCTGATGGCGTGACGGATGATGCCATCGGTGAAATCATTGAGCATGTCATTCATAATGGTGGTAAAGCGGTGTTTATGCCACAAGATATCATGGGTGCAGACCAACCGATTGCTCTGGTGACGCGCTACTAAAACGGGGCTGCCAGATACTGGCGTTATACGATGACGCATTAGCCATCGGCGGCAGTTAGGTATAACATAAGAGCATTGGTTCACAACGAATCAATGCTCTTTTTACGTCGGTTTTGGCTCACCGCAGACCATGCCACCCCTATCTTACATACTGAGTTTATGACCAAACCTATGACTACCACGACTTCTTTTGTTTTAACCAGCTATAACATTCATAAAGGCATGTCGCCGATGAACCGCCAAGTCAAAATACAAGGCATCGCGCAAGCGCTCGATATCATAGGTTCTGATGTGCTGTGTTTGCAAGAAGTGCAGGGTCAAAACCTAAAGCGCAATATGCAATACAATGAGTACCCTGACCAGTCTCAGCATGAGTGGTTTGGCGAATACCTAAAACTGCAAAACAGCTACGGCAAAAACTCAGAGTACGAAAATGGCCATCATGGTAACGCGGTGCTCAGCCGCTTTCCCTTAGACCCAAAGCATAACGTCAATATCACCGTCAATAAGCTAGAGCAGCGCGGCGTTCTCCACTGTGAAGTACAACCCGTCGGCTGGGAGCGGCCAGTGGTGGTATTGTGCGCGCATCTAAACTTGTTTGAGCGCGACCGTATCAAACAGTACGAGGCCATCGCCAATTATGTACGTAACGAAATCGATGACGATCAACCTCTGGTTTTGGCCGGGGACTTTAATGACTGGAAAAAAATGTCTTGTGATAAGTTGGCAGCTAGCCTCGGCATGACGGAGGCCTTTAAGCACTGTCATGGCAAGCTCTTGCCCACCTTTCCAGCCAAGCTACCAGTGCTCAGCTTAGATCGCATCTATGTGCGTAATTTGACGGTCAAAGATGCATGGGTGCACACGGGCAAGCCTTGGTCGACCCTATCTGATCATCTGCCGCTCAGTGCTGAGCTGACCTTATAGCGGGTGCAGCTTATGAGAGTGACGACACCGACCCTGATATATGAGCACATGTATAAATGTATGTATAAAAAACCAAAAACACTTTAATCAATAGACGGATAAGGATATATACCATGTCTAATTTAACAACCGAAAAACCACTGCCAACCACACAGCACGCTGTCCTCATCAAAGAGTTTGGTGCACCCGAAGTGATGCAATATCAAGACGGCGTGGCGATGCCATCGTTGGCAGACGAGCAAGTTTTGATTGAAGTGGCGTATGCAGGGATAAACCCCGTCGATTATAAGACGCGTCAAGGCAAAGGCTGGGGTGCAGAGGCGATTCAAAACAATAAGTTTGATAAAAACGAGCCAGCAATTTTGGGTTTCGATGTCGCAGGTACGGTGGTAGATAGCCGTAGTGATAAATTTGCCATCGGTGATCAGGTGGCGGCTTTGAGCTTTGAGGGCAGCTGCTACGCTGAATATGTGGCAGTAGATGCCAAACTGTTGGCCAAAGTGCCCAACCCTGTCACACTAAAGCAAGCAGGCGCACTGCCTTGTATTGGCCAAACCGCGCTACAGTTTGTTGAGTTTGCTGATATCAAAAAAGGCCAGCACGTCGTCATCAATGCACCCGCAGGCGGGGTGGGGCACCTAGCGATACAGCTATTGATGGATAAAGTAGACAACGACGATATCAAGGTCACGGTCATTTGCTCACCTGAGAAGTATGACAAGCTTGCAGACTTAATCGATAAAGACAAGCTGGCAGGCTGGATTGACTATACCAAAGACGCGGCGTTTCCTGATCTGCAAGCTGATGTGCTACTGGATCTGGTCGGTGATGAGGCAGGCGTACGAGCGCTGAGCGTGCTCAAGCCTGCGGCTCGGGTTTTTGTGTTGCCGACTATCTGGGTTGATAAACTCAAAGCAGCAGGTGAGCAAAAGCAGCTAACGGTCACAGGCTACAAAGCGCAGCGCAGCGGTGATGATATGGCGCGCGTTTTACAGCTCATCGCTGATGGAAAGTTACGCTTAAAGATTCAAAGCGTCTACCCACTCTCGGAAGTGGTGGCGGCGCATCATGAACTACAAAAAGGCGATGCCTTTGGCAAGATAGTCTTACAAGTAAAATAAAAGACCGATTAGCCATACCCATGCAGTTATATTCGTTAAATTGACTGTATGTGCCGAAAAGTTAGGCTGATGCGCCCATCGGCGACGGTTTTTGTCTTAGTGATGCTGTGCTTCCAAAATCGCTGCGTCTCGCCATGCATGACGATTAGCTGACCGGACTCAAGATAAAGCGCGACTTTGTCTTGAGTTTTTTTGTGCTTAAAGACAAATTTACGTGTGGCACCCAGTGATAAAGAAGCAATCACAGGCCGCGCGCCCAACTCTTTTTCATCATCGGCGTGGTAGCCCATGCCATCATGCCCTGTCGGGTAGTAATTGAGCAGACAAGAATTGAAATTGGTATCAATACCGATGCTTGATAGTTGCTGTTCAATATGATGTTTCACGTGAAACACAGTATCTGACCATGGTAGGCTGTGACGGGTATGTCCTGAATACTGATAGCTCAGATCCTTTTCACCCATCCATACCACTTGGCGAGTGGTGATGTGCGTCTTGCCAAATAAGGTCACGCTATCAGGCTGCCATGGTAGCTCGGCCAATAATGCATCATAGAGCTGGCAGTCATCATCGATGATGCGGCCGAAGTCATTTACCCTACCATCATAAGGCAATAAGTTATCGGTTGGGGCAGGGGCAAAAAGGTCGCTCATGGCTTATATTGCTCAGCTTAGTGACTGTTTTTATAATGCTCATTGATAATTTGCGCGCACAGTTTTGGCGCTTCCATTGGCAACAGATGGCCGTAATCTGGCAAAGAGATGATACTGTCGGCAGGGACGAATTTTTGCCACTGCTTACGGACTTTATTGCTGATAAATAAGGTCGGCTTGCCCGTGATCAGTGTATAAGGGCAGCGGAGTTTTTTTAGAGCGGTGTCGATATGCGGCGCACCAAAATAGTTGGCAAGCTCTTGCTCTGGGGCAAACATCAGCGTGTGGCTACCATCAGCATTGACGCTCAAGCTTTGCTCAGCAAACACGTATAAATGTGCATCGCTGATGCGTTTGTAGGCTCGGTTGGCGCGTAGGGTTTGATAGTACGCATCAACGCTCGCCCAAATAGTGGGTTTGGTCAGCGTGCTTTTAAATGGCTCTCGACTGAGCAAAAACCGCCGCGGCAATAAGTTATACAGCCGTGCTTGGTTTTTGGTAAAGGTGACTGGCTCTATCAGATACAGCTGGGAGAATAAATCTGGGCGTTTGGCGGCGGCCATGGCGGTGGCAGTGGCACCTTGCGAATGACCGATACCCACCACAGGCCGATCTTGGGTGCGCTCCAAAAACTCAATCAATAGCTCAGCGTCTTGCTCACGAGTGAGGCGGCGTTTTTGCGGCTTATCGTACCAGTAGCCGCGTAGGGCAAGCGCACTGATATCAAACACTGCTGCCAGCTCATGCAGCAGCGGCGTATAAGTACCGACCGTAAAGCTGTTGCCCCCATAAAAGTGCGCAGGCGCACGTTTGTTGTGCTCTGCTGCTACTGATGGGTTGAGACTGCCAAGGTCGTAGTAGCGTGCTTGTTTGCCGCTTAGGTTGATACGATGGGTAAAGGCTTCCATAAACTGCCCACTTCCTTATGTTTTATTTTTATGATGATGGCGGTCTAGGGGGTGTCTTCGCCCAAAAACCCGCCGCTTTGACGCTGCCACAAGCGCGCATAGACGCCGCCTTGTGCCAACAGCTCGTCATGGCTACCTTGCTCGATGATTCGGCCTTTTTCCATCACCACCAGCCTATCGAGTGCGGCGATGGTAGAGAGGCGATGGGCAATGGCAATTACAGTTTTGCCGGTCATAATATCGTTGAGGCTCTCGGTAATGGCAAACTCAATCTCAGAGTCAAGCGCGCTGGTGGCCTCATCCAATAACAAGATCGGCGCGTTTTTTAGCATAACACGAGAGATGGCGATGCGCTGACGTTGACCGCCAGAGAGTTTGACGCCACGTTCACCCACTTGGGTATCAAGACCTGTATTGCCTTTATCGTCATATAAGTCTTTGATAAAGTCCCATGCTTGGGCTTGTTTGGCGGCATGGATGATCTCTTCGTCAGAGGCGTCGGGACGGCCATAAGCGATGTTTTCACGTACGGTACGATGCAGCAGTGAGGTGTCTTGGGTCACCATACCGATCTGCTGACGCAGAGAGTCTTGTGTGACGTCATCGATCGCTTGACCATCGATATATATCTTGCCGCGATCGACATCAAAAAAGCGCAGCAGCAAGTTGACCAAAGTGGACTTGCCCGCTCCTGAGCGCCCGACCAAGCCGATTTTTTCTCCTGGTTTGATATCCAAATAAAAGTCATCAAGCAGCTTGACCGAGTTGTCTTGCGCCATGTCAGTGGTCGCTACCGACGGTTTAAACGTTTTATCGGTGGCGTGAAGGGTATCGTGGTCTTCATTCTCATAGCTAAAGTCGACATGATCAAAGACGATATGTCCCTCGGTGACGCTTAGTGCAGCTGCGTCTGGCTTATCGACGATCGTCTGCGGCGCGGATAGCGTGCGCATGCCGTCTTGTACTGTGCCGATACTCTCAAAGAGGCTGGCAGTCTGCCACATGATCCAGCGCGTCAGGCCATTGAGTCGGAGCGCCATCGCCGTCGCCGCGGCAATCGCCCCAACCCCGACCGCGCTTTGTTGCCATAGATACAGGCCAATCCCTGCGGTACTACTGACCAAAATCACACTGATAAGATGGGTGAAAATCTCTAAATAACTGACCCAGCGCATCTGCGCATGTACCGTTCCTAAAAATTGCCCCATGGCGTTTTTGGCATAACCAAGCTCACGGCGTGAGTGGCTAAACAGCTTGACGGTCATGATATTGGCATAGGCATCGGTGATACGCCCGGTCATCAACGCGCGCGCGTCTGCTTGTACGATGGCGGTTTGTTTGAGTTTTGGAATAAAATACCATATCGCCAGCGCCACCAACCCAAACCAGAGGATAAAGGGAATCAATAACAAGCTGTCTAAATTAAATAAAATAATGCCACTGGTCACAAAATATACGGTGACATACATAAACATATCTGTGACCGTCATCACCGTATCACGCACCGCAAGCGCGGTCTGCATGACCTTGGCTGAGACGCGTCCAGAAAACTCGTCTTGATAAAACTGCATGGACTGCCCAAGCATACGCTGATGAAAACGCCAGCGCATCTGCATGGGAAACACGCCTTGCAAGGTCTGAAAATGAATAAACGAGGATAAGGCAATCCAAAACGGGCTGACAATCATCACCGCCAGCATCAGCAGCAGCATATCGCCTTTTTCTAGCCATAAGTTCTGCGGCGTATAGACGCCAAGCCAATCGACGATATCGCCAATCCATGCAAACAGCATCGCTTCATAGATGCCGATGCCTGCTGACAACACCATAAACAACAGCAGCCAGCTGCGCAGCCCCTTTGTGCAAGCCCACAAAAACTGCAGCATACCGTCACGAGGCGAAGGCAGCGGCATGGGGGTGGTGGGGAAGGCCGGTAAGCGGTTTTCAAAAAAGCGAAATAGAGCATTCATAGGCAGTGATAAAACATCAATAGCAGTACGCCAAAACAAACGATGACGGTCGTTATTTTGAATCTTTACTTTGTGATAGGAAGTGCTGGCTATTTTAGCAAAATTCCCTGTCAGACCTGCAGGCTAATTGTAATTGCATGCACACGGGTGCCATGAATATCAGCACAATAAAACACCAAAAAGCCATTGTTGTATTGGAAATATTTTGTTACTTTTTATGGTTTTTGTATTGTTTGCTATGGCTTTTCATATTGCTGACGCGCGATGTTGCTCTGACATGAATAAAGGATAGAGGTAGGGGTTATGATGTATTTGGTGGTAGCAGTACTGTGCAGTGTGGCCGTCTCGGTACTGCTCAAAATCCTGCGGCAAAAAAATATCGATATTCGCCAGACCATCGTCGCAGGTTATCCTGTGGCTTTTTTGCTGACATGGTTTTTATTAACGCCAGATGTCAGCAGCATCAGCACGCTTGGCAACGCTTGGGGCATCATTCTGGCGCTGGGAATACTGCTGCCGACGGTTTTTATTATCTTGGGCCGTGCGATTGCATCGGTCGGCATGGTCGCAACCGACGCCGCCCAGCGCTTGTCGTTGATTATTCCTATTATCGCCGCTTTTTTATTATTTGGTGAGGTGCTGACGGGCACGCGAGTGCTCGGTTTGGTCTTAGGGTTTTTGGCGTTGGGGGCGTTGGTTTACCGGCCCAAACATACCGGCAGCGGCGAGCACGCTAGTATAAGCCCGCCCGCCGCGCGTACCCCGCTATGGCTATTTGGCGTATGGGTAGGCTATGGCATCGTCGATATCTTGTTTAAACAAGTCGCCAAACAAGGCACGGCCTTTCCACTGACGCTGTTTGTCAGCTTTGGCGTCGCAGGATTGTTATTGCTGATTTATTTGCTTGTGACACGCGTGCGTTGGCAGGGTAATGCCTTGGCAGCAGGGCTATTACTGGGCGCTCTAAACATGGGCAATATCTATGCGTACGTGCGCGCCCACCAAGTATTGTCCGACTCTCCCAGTATTGTCTTTACTGGGATGAACGTCGGGGTCATCGCCGTCGCGACGCTCATCGGTGTGGCTGTGTTTAAAGAGCGCCTCGGTCGTATCAATGTGCTAGGCTTGCTGCTAGCGATTGGCTGTGTGGCGGTACTGTTTTTGGCATAAGGTTTTGGCATAAGAGTTTGATGTAAGGCTTTGGTGTACATGATTTGGCATAAAATTCTTATACCTATAGTCGATGTACTCTAAAAAGAGCATGGCGCTACTGGGGTACTGTTTTTAAACGTAGATTGCGCAGCCTCTGAGAACGCTGCACGCCAGCAAAACTTATACCAGTAGCGTGTTCAAATTTTTATAACCGTTTTATTTTCAACTGGCTATTTCAACTGGCTATTTTTAACTGATATATCATAAAAATTGGCGGCGCTGTCACGCATCCTATATAGGTAGATACAGCATCCTATGGTAAGGTTATCTACAAATAGCAAGGCTCATATAGATTGAGCCAATTGGTGATGTTTGGTTTTAATGAATAAAAATAGGATACCTTTTCAATGGAATACCAAAAACAACGACAGCGTATAAAGGATGGTTCAGGTTTTATCGCCGCGCTTGATCAAAGTGGCGGCAGCACACCAAAAGCCCTAGAAAACTACGGCATCAGCAGCGATGCCTATGACAATGATGACGCGATGTTTGATCTGGTGCACGAGATGCGCGCGCGTATCATGACCTGCGACTGCTTTGATAACGAGCGCGTGCTGGGGGCGATTTTATTTGAAGACACCATGGAGCGTGAGGTCAATGGCAAGCCAACGGCAAATTATCTGTGGGAAGATAAAAACATCGTGCCGTTTTTGAAGGTGGATAAGGGTTTGGCCGAGCAAATGAGCGGCGTACAAGTCATGCGCCCGATGCCAGAGCTAGACTCGCTACTGGATAAAGCCAAAAACTATCCGGTGTTTGGTACCAAGATGCGCTCGGTGATTTATGAGCCTAACGTCGATGGGATTGAGCTGGTGGTACAGCAGCAGTTTGATGTGGCTAAGCAAATCCTCTCCAAAGGTTTTATGCCCATCGTAGAGCCTGAGGTTAATATCGATAGTGCCCAAAAGCATGAGTGTGAAGTGATACTCAAAGCAGATATTTTGCGTAACCTTGAGCGTCTAAGTGACGACCATCAAGTGATGCTTAAACTAACCTTGCCAGAAGAAGAGGGTTTTTACCAAGAGCTGATCGATCATCCAAAAGTGTTAAGAGTCGTTGCCTTATCTGGCGGTTATAGTCGTCGTGAGGCCTGCGAAAAGCTTAAGCAAAACCCCGGTATGATTGCCAGCTTCTCTCGTGCGTTTACCGAAGGGTTGAGCAAACAACAAAGCGATAAAGAATTTGCTGATACCATGAATGCCTCAATTGAAGAGATTTACGAAGCGTCAAAGGTTTAATCTAATGTAAAGATAAAATAGTTTGCAATAAAAAGCGCTACTTATGAGTAGCGCTTTTTTGTGAATTAAGGATTAACATTAATCGCTTAAACCTCTTTATATAGCTGTCGCCCCTCGCTATGATATTTTTCAGTCATCTCTTTCATACCTTGTTCAATCTCAGCTGCACTCATTGCCTCTGTGCCTAAGCTTTCTGCCGCATCCAAACCTTTGGCGTACTCACGGACGTTTTGGGTAATTTTCATCGAACAAAATTTAGGGCCACACATTGAACAAAAATGCGCCGACTTGTGCGCGTCTTTTGGCAGCGTTTCGTCATGATATTCGCGGGCGGTATCAGGGTCGAGCGCTAGATTGAACTGATCATCCCAGCGGAACTCAAAACGCGCCTTAGACAAGGCATTATCGCGAGCTTGCGCGCCTGGGTGGCCCTTGGCGAGATCAGCGGCATGCGCGGCGATTTTATAGGTGATAATACCGTCTTTCACATCCTTTTTATTCGGCAGTCCTAAATGCTCTTTTGGTGTCACATAACAGAGCATGGCGGTGCCAAACCAGCCAATCATCGCCGCACCGATGGCACTGGTGATATGGTCATAACCGGGTGCGATATCGGTGGTCAGCGGCCCTAAAGTATAAAACGGCGCGTCGCTGCAAATCTCTAACTGCAAGTCCATATTTTCTTTGATGCGGTTCATCGCCACATGTCCGGGGCCTTCGATCATCACCTGTACATCGTGCTGCCATGCGATTTTTGTCAGCTCACCAAGCGTGCGCAGCTCACCGAACTGCGCTTCGTCATTAGCATCTTGCAAGCAGCCAGGACGCAGACCATCGCCTAGACTAAAAGCCACATCGTACTGCTTCATGATCTCACAAATCTCTTCAAAATGGGTGTATAAAAAGCTCTCTGTATGATGAGCAAGGCACCACTGCGCCATGATAGAGCCGCCGCGAGAGACGATACCTGTGAGTCGATTGGCCGTCAGTGGCACATAGCGCAGCAGCACGCCTGCATGAATGGTGAAGTAATCAACGCCTTGTTCGGCTTGCTCGATAAGTGTATCGCGGAATATCTCCCACGTCAGGTCTTCGGCGATGCCGTCGACTTTTTCTAATGCTTGATAAATGGGTACCGTACCGATGGGCACAGGCGAGTTACGAATCAGCCATTCGCGGGTCTCGTGGATATGATTGCCTGTCGACAAATCCATGATGGTATCAGCGCCCCAGCGCGTCGCCCAGGTCATTTTTGAAACTTCTTCATCGATAGAGGAGCCGAGCGCTGAGTTACCGATATTGGCGTTAATCTTTACCAAAAAATTACGACCGATAATCATCGGCTCAGACTCAGGGTGATTGATATTATTTGGGATGATGGCTCGACCAGCCGCGACCTCACTACGCACAAACTCAGGGGTGATGATTTTTGGCGTATTGGCACCAAAGCTCTCGCCGTAATGCTGACGCATATCGGTCAGCTCATGCTGCTTTTGCGTCTCACGAATGGCGATATATTCCATCTCAGGGGTGATGATACCGCGGCGCGCATAGTGCATCTGGGTGACATTGCCTGCTTTACCATTGACTTTTTTGGCGCGGCGCGGCTTATCGATATGGGTAAACCGTAGATTGGCTGTGGTGATATCACGCGCACGCGCTTGCCCGTATGAGCTGGACAAACCGCTTAGCTGCTCTGTATCCCCGCGCTCGGCTATCCAGCCCTCGCGCAGTTTGGGCAAGCCGCGGGTTAGGTCAATTTGGGCATCAGGGTCGGTATAGACGCCTGAGGTGTCATAGACATAAAACGGCGGGTTTTGCTCCCAGTCGGATTCATCAACGCCTTGGATGGGGGTGGGGTCCAGAGTGATCTTGCGCATCGGCACTTGAATATCAGGTCTAGAGCCTTCGATATAGACTTTTTGCGAGGCGGGGAGAATGCGGTGTAGGTCGCGCGCGTCTTCTTCAAAGCGCGTGTCTCTGGCGCTACGGTGCGCAGGGGTTTTTAGGGCGTCGGCTTTTTTGTCAGAGGCGTTTTGCTGGGTCTTTGGAGGTAGGGTTGAGGTTGTCATATGCTGTCCTAGCGTGTTGGTTTTTGAATAAAAGCAACACCGCCAGAAGCTGCGGGGGTAGCACTTATCATCTAGGCAATTTTTGCTGCGTCGTCGTCACTGGCTGTCAAATCTATCATCGCAAAAACCTGCCTTCGCGGAGGATGTCATCAACCTGTAAGCGACGCTTGGTATCTCTCATCATTGCTTCGCACTACTTAACGCTATAAAGCTTAGCACCACAAAGTGGGCATTTAGGCTAACAGTCATGAGGATAACGGGGCATTTCTGCCCGTGTCTGCCTTATATAATACAGTGCTGAAGACTTCCCTGCGTCGGTACTAACCGCATCAGGTTCGGCGGGTGATCTCTCAGCGAATGTACAAAGGCAGTCAGCCATTCGTACACCGCACCCCGAGTCTGTCAGTGTTGTAAATCAGTCTCATACTAACAAACTTCTGCCGTGAGGGCTACTGGTGTTTGACCATCGGTATGTCAGTCAACGTGCGCATGAGGCTCTGAATCATGACACGCAGGCTAATGAGCGTTAGCCTTAAGCGGCGACTGATTTGACCCTATTTATCACGCATATAAAAGAGTTGGGCGGTTGTCATCAAACTGTCATAAAAACTTGTCAAGATGTCACACATGCCACCAATCATGCTTTGTTCAATCGTTGTTAAACTTTAGGAGTCCTACATGCGTTATTCGTTATTGGCAGTCGCCGTTAGTTGCACCTTAGTACTCACCGCTTGTAATAAATCCACCGACACCGCAGAGTCAGCAGCGCAGAGTGACACCAGCGCGGCGACAGTGGCCGAAACCACCAACACAGCGACATCCTCTCCAGCAAGCGATTTTAAATCAGCTGAAAACATCGCCATGAACATCACTGGTGCGGGCGCGTCGTTCCCGCAGCCTATCTATGCCAAATGGTCCTATGACTATAATGCCGCGACTGGCGGTCAGGTCAACTATCAGTCTATCGGCTCCTCAGGTGGCATCAAACAAATCCAAGCAAAAACCGTCGACTTTGGCGCATCTGACGCCCCGATGACCCCTGAAGAGCTGGACGCGGCAGGCCTTATTCAGTTTCCGACCGTTATCGGTGGTGTGGTACCGATTGTCAATATCGATGGCGTGGGGCCAGGTGAGCTAAAGCTGGACGGCGCAACCTTAGCCGATATCTATCTGGGTAAGATTAGTAAATGGAATGACCCTGCTATCACTGCCATGAACCCAGATTTGACCCTGCCAGATGCTGCCATTACCACCGTGTTTCGCTCAGATGGTTCAGGCACGACTTTTAACTTTACCGATTATCTGGCCAAAGTCTCAAACGATTGGAGTGACAGCGTGGGTGTCGATAAAACCGTCAAATGGCCTACCTCTGCCACAGGGGCAGGCGGTAAAGGCAACGAGGGCGTATCAAGTTACGTCAACCGTATGAAAAACGCTATCGGCTACGTCGAGTATGCTTATGCCAAGCAAAACAACATGGCACACGCTGCCCTAAAAAACGCGGCGGGCAACTTCGTACAGCCATCCGCTGAGACCTTTGCCGCGGCAGGTGACATTGATTGGTCACAGCAAGCAGGCTTTTATAAAGTCATCACCAACTCTGAGACCGAGCAAGCGTGGCCCATCGCTGCTGCCACCTTTATCTTGGTACACAAGCAGCCAGAAAACCCGCAGCAAGTGGCTGGCGTGCTGAACTTCTTTGATTGGGCGTATGCCCAAGGTGATGATAGTGCCATGGCGCTTGATTATGTGCCTTTCTCCGATACCGCAGTGGCACTGTTTAAAGACAAGTGGAATGAAGTCAAAGGTCGTGATGGTCAACCCGTCTACACACCGGCTCAGTAGTTTTTCTATATATGTATAGCAGCACTTGTAAGCCCCTTTGAGACACCTATTCTCCGGTGGTTGTCTCAAAGGTTTTATCACAACAAATTTAAAAATAGCGTCATCCATTACCGTTAATAGCACCCTTTATTAAGGTTTCGTTTGCTGTGATAAGACCTGATGAGTCTTTTCAAGATTTTGATTTAATATTATTTAATGCTGAGACACTTATGAATGATTTAAGGTCGCAACTGGCAAAACAAAAACGTTACGACGCACTATTCGTCAATGCCACCAAGGCATTTGCCATTCTCGTACTGCTATCTTTGGGCGGTATTTTGCTCTCTTTGATCATTGGCGCTTGGCCGAGCATTCAAGCATTTGGCCTTGGGTTTTATACCAGTAATAACTGGGATACGGTCGCTAATGAGTACGGTGCGCTAGCGCCGATCTATGGCACGCTGGTGACGTCCTTTATCGCTATTTTAATTGCCGTGCCAGTCAGCTTTGGTATCGCGATATTCCTGACCGAGATGTGTCCAAACTTTTTAAAAAAGCCTCTCGGCATCGCCATTGAGCTGCTGGCAGGTATTCCCTCTATCATCTACGGTATGTGGGGACTGTTTGTCTTTGCGCCGTTTTTTGGCGATCACATTCAGCCGTGGTTTATCGAACACGTTGGCCCTTTGCCTATCATCGGTAAGCTGTTTACCGGTGCGCCAATGGGATTGGGCATGTTTACCGCCTCTCTTGTCCTTGCCATTATGATCATTCCTTTTATCGCCGCCACCATGCGCGATGTTTTCTCTGTGGTGCCAGACCTGCTCAAAGAGTCAGCTTATGGCATGGGTGCGACCACTTGGGAAGTGATGTTTAAGATTATCTTGCCCTATACCAAAGCAGGCGTGGTCGGCGGGGTTATCTTGGGGCTGGGTCGGGCACTGGGCGAGACCATGGCCGTGACCTTCCTTATTGGTAACGCCTTTAATATCAGTCCAAGTCTGTTTACTTCTGGCGTCACCATTACCTCAGCACTGGCCAATGAGTTTGCCGAAGCCTCTAGTGAGCTACATCTGGCCTCGCTGCTGCACCTTGGCCTCATACTATTTATCATCACCTTTATTGTGCTGTCGCTGGCTAAGCTCATGCTGTTGCGTATGGACCAAAAAGCAGGCAATCGCTAATACATAACGACACACAGACGATAGCGATATACAGGCTGACAAAAAATCTTGAAAAATGGAAATGAGTTTTATGCCTACTAATACGATGCACTCAGCGTTACCTGCGCAGACTGGCTTTGATAGCCGTTACGACAAGCGTCTTTATAACAAACGGCGCTGGGCCAATAAGCTGGGTTTGGGTTTTGCCATGTCGGCGATGGTATTTGGCTTAATTTGGTTGTTTTGGATACTGGTGACGCTGTTTGTCGAAGGCTTTCAGGGCATGATACAGATGCCTATCTTTACTGCCGATACGCCGCCGCCAATGAGCGAAGGTGGTCTACGCAACGCCATTGTCGGCTCGGTGATGTTGGCGTTTTCGGGATTATTTATCGGTGCGCCCATTGGCCTGATGACAGGGATTTATTTGTCTGAGTTTGCGCAAGGCAGCCTGCTTGGCAAAGTGACGCGCTTTTTAAATGATATTTTGCTCTCTGCGCCGTCGATTGTCATTGGTCTGTTTATTTATGCGTTGATGGTCAAAGGCCAAAGCTTTTCTGGGTGGGCGGGCGCATTAGCATTGGCACTGATTGTAGTACCAGTGGTGGTACGCACGACAGAAAACATGCTCAATCTGGTGCCCAATAGCATTCGTGAAGCAGCCTATGCACTGGGCACGCCCAAGTGGAAGATGGTCACGCAAGTGACGATTAAGGCGGCTCGAGCGGGGCTGACCACTGGTGTGCTGTTGGCCTTTGCCAGAATCACCGGTGAGACGGCGCCCTTGCTATTTACGGCATTGAATAATCAATACTTTAGTACCGATATGAGTCAGCCGATTGCTAACTTGCCGAACACCATTTATCAGTTTGCCATGAGTCCTTATGACAATTGGCATACACTTGCATGGGCCGCTGCATTGCTGATTACCGCTTCGGTACTGGTACTCAATGTCTTGGCAAGGTTTATCGGTGGTCGCAGCTCCAGCAAATAGTAGCCAGAGTCGATAACGCCTACCGCCAAATCACCTTATATATAGCAGTTACCTAAATTTATATTCATCAAGCTATGTTGGATAATATTATGAATGATGTCATAAGCAAGACTAGCACAACAACTGATAGTAGTAAGACGGTTAAGACTACCGACAATTTATTAAATAGATCGATGGCGACGGTCACACAAATGTCGCAGCCTGATATAGCAAACTTAAACAAGCAAACCCTACATGATATCCCCAAAGACATGCCAGCAGCGAAGATACAGATTCGTGATTTAAGCTTTTATTACGGGGATTTTCAGGCGCTAAAAAACATCAATATCGACATTCCTGATAAAAAAGTCACCGCCTTTATCGGCCCGTCAGGTTGCGGCAAGTCAACCCTGCTCCGTACCTTTAACCGTATGTATGATTTATATCCTGGCATGCGTGCAGAAGGCAGTATCAACCTCGATGGCAAAAATATCTTGGGCAAAGACATCGATGTCAATTTGCTACGTGCGCAAGTCGGTATGGTCTTTCAAAAGCCGACACCGTTTCCGATGTCTATCTATGACAATGTCGCCTTTGGTGTGCGTCTTTATGAAAGACTAAGCAAAGCTGAGCTAGACAATCGGGTGGAATGGGCACTAAAAAAATCGGCACTATGGCCGGAGGTAAAAGACAAGCTCAAAGCCTCAGGTTTGTCGCTATCAGGTGGGCAGCAGCAGCGTCTGTGTATCGCTCGTAGTGTCGCTACCAAGCCTGAAGTGCTACTGCTTGATGAGCCAACTTCGGCACTTGACCCACTCTCGACAGGCGCCATTGAGGATTTGATTGAAGACTTAAAAAAAGACTATACCATCGCCATTGTCACTCACAACATGCAGCAGGCGGCGCGCGTCTCAGACTATACGGTATATATGTATCTGGGCGATATGGTTGAGATGGGCGAGACGAATCAGATATTTACCACGCCGGCGCAAAAAGCCACGGAAGATTATATTACGGGTCGTTATGGCTAATGCTGTACAGATTAAGACTATCGTTAATTTTCAATAACAACAATACAGCTATGCCAGCAGCACGCCATCAATATACAGATATTTAGGGAATAACTCTCATGCAAAGTGATAAGCATATCTCCAAAAGTTTTGATCAAGATTTGGATGAAGCCATTCGTCTGTTTTTGGTGATGGGCGACCATGCAGCCAGCCAAGTTGCCAAAGCCATTCACGCGCTTATCGACAAGGATGACACACTGGCGCAAGAAGTCATCGAGATGGATTTTGAAATCAATCGGCAGGAAGTCGAGCTCGATGAGCATATCTTGTTATTGGTCGCCAAGCGTCAGCCTGCGGCCAGTGATTTGCGTTTGGTGATGTCCATCAGTAAAGGCGTGGTGGATCTGGAGCGCATCGGTGATGAAGCGGTTAAAATCGCTCAAATGGCCAGTAAGCTCACTGCGCAAGAAGGCAAGTCAGCGTATGGCTATGCAGAAGTCCAGCATCTGAGCAATCAGGTGCGTCTGATGCTGCACAATGCGCTGGAGGCTTTTAGTCAGTCCAATGCTGAGCAGGCGTTTGAGGTAATGCGCAATGATGATGTGGTCAATGAGGAGTATCAATCAGCGATTCGTGCCTTGATGACTTATATCATGGAGGACGCGCGTCAAGTCTCCAAGGTCATCAATATCATGTGGATACTGCGTGCACTTGAGCGGATTGGCGATCATGCGCAAAACATCGCTGAGCTGGTCATCAACTATATCAGTGGCCAAGATGTACGCCACTCAGACTATGCTTTGGTCGAAAAAGCGGTGCAAGAAGCCAATGAACGGATAGCCACGCGCCAAAATGATGATGTGATAGCGACAGATATCGCACCGCCAGCTAGCGACTAGCGATAAAAAACTGAGCAATGGCCTTTAAATATCCATTAAAAACGCGCTATTTAAAGATAGCGCGTTCCGATATTTAACATACTGATATAAATATAAAAGTGATGCTGAGTTTTTATTTTTCTGGTGTCCAGCCCTGCGCGCGCTCATAATCCTCGTTGTCCAAAAACTTCTCACGCTGCTCGGTCAAAAACTTTTTGGCCTCAGGGTCCATCATGCTGAGATGGTTTTCGTTGATTAGCATGGTTTGCTGCTCTAGCCATTCTTTCCACGCTTTGTCAGAGACTGTTTCTTGTAGCTCTTTGCCTTTTTGGTTGGGGAAGGGTGGGTGCGGCATTTTTGGCAGCTCTTGCTTGTATTTGCGGCAAAACACGGTATTGGCTTGCGGGTTAAAAGTCTCAGTCATTAGAGGCTCCTTATAAACTATGAATATCACCCTATGATAACGATCTGAGTAAATTTAGCAAAGGCTATCGGGTGTATAGACGGTAACAGCTAAGTTGTTTGATGAAAGTTTTGGCGATGTGATGACAAAAAAACACCCGCGCTAGGTTATAAGTGCTAGGCGCGGGTGTTGTATAGTGAGTTCAGGATAAAAAAGATACAGTGGGACTGGGATGAATCTTACGCAGCATCTGTCCGCACAGGCACAGCACGCAAGGAAAATTTATACCCGTTCTGCGTCGAAATATCATGTCTCTGTTTATGCAAATTATGCAAAAGCTTTTAAGCGCGCGCGTCCATTAACCACCGCTTGCTTGACCTGATTGGGCGCGGTACCACCCAAATGATCACGGGCGGCGAGTGAGCCCTCTAGCGTTAAGTAATCAAAGACATCATCGCCGATCGCGTCGCTAAATTGCTGAAGCTGCGCCAATGACAAGTCACTTAAATCAACGCCTTTTTTGATGCCTAAAGCCACCGCGTTGCCGACCACTTCATGGGCATCACGGAATGCCACGCCTTGACGTACTAGGTAATCTGCCAAATCAGTCGCTGTCGCATAGCCCTTCATGGTCGCTTGACGCATACTGTCTTTATTTGGTGTGATGTTTGGTAGCATATCAGCGAATGCCAGTAGCGAACCTGTCAAGGTGTCGACACAGTCAAATAACGGCTCTTTGTCTTCTTGATTGTCTTTATTATACGCAAGCGGTTGGCTTTTCATCAGACTTAACAATGTCATTAATTGACCAAAGACCCGCGCCGCTTTACCGCGTACCAGCTCTGGCACGTCAGGGTTTTTCTTTTGCGGCATGATCGACGAGCCAGTACAGAAGCGATCGGGTATCTGCACAAAGTTAAACTGCGCCGACATCCATAGGATAATCTCTTCGCTCATACGCGACATATGCATCATAAGGATAGAGGCCGCTGAGGTAAACTCAATGGCAAAATCTCGGTCTGAGACCGCATCGAGTGAGTTTTGGCAAATACCATCAAACCCTAGCAGTCTAGCGGTGATGGTACGGTCAATCGGAAAGGTCGTACCAGCAAGCGCAGCACTACCAAGTGGCATCTGATTGATACGGCGACGGGCGTCGACGAGGCGCTCGGTATCGCGGTAGAGCATCTCAAACCATGCCATCACGTGATGGCCAAAGCTGACAGGCTGCGCGGTTTGTAGATGCGTAAAGCCTGGCATGATGGTGTCCGTATGCTGCTCGGCCAAATCCAGCAAGCCGTTTTGCAATCGCACCAACAGCGCGATGATATTGTCGGTTTCTTCGCGTAGCCACAGGCGGATATCGGTGGCCACCTGATCGTTACGGCTACGGCCAGTGTGTAGTTTTTTGCCCACCGCGCCGACGATATCAGTCAGACGTGACTCGACGTTCATGTGTACGTCTTCTAGGGTGATAGACCAATTAAACTCGCCTGCTTCGATCTCAGCTAATACCTGCTGTAGACCATCGATGATGGTCGCCACTTCATCAGCGGTCAAAATCCCGCATTCTTTGAGCATGGTCGCATGAGCGATAGAGCCTTGGATATCATGTCGGGCAAAGCGTTGATCAAAGCCGACCGAAGCGGTAAAAGCGGCCACAAAGCTGTCCGTCGCTTCACTAAAGCGTCCGCCCCACATCTGCTGGCCTGGCGCGCTGGCAGAACTGCTTTGCGCCGCGTTATTTGTTGTAGAGTCATCTGTGCTAGAATCAGAGACTGACACGTTTTTATTTAATTCAGGATTACTAGGGTTTGAAGAGTTGGCGTTCATATCGATACAAGACAAGTCAAGAGAATAAGAACTCAAGTATAGCAAATGATGAGGTTGCCTTACTAGCGGAGCGCTTAGAGTTTTTTATCCCCAAGCTCATGGAAGTCATGAAGCCTTGGCAATGGCTGATTTATATCTTTTTTTGGTCGCTGTTTGTGACGGTGATCGACCGCCATGACCTAGCTACTTGGTCTGACTTTATAATCAAGTTTGGCAGCCGAGTGATACAAAACACCTTAAGCATCATCCCTTCTTTATATATCATCGATTATCTGCGCCCTGTCTTTAAGAGCATGAGCATACCCAAGGTCAGTATGTATGTGCTCGCCATCCTTATGCTGGCCTCTGCTGTCTCTATGGTGCTGGTCTTGCTGGTCATGATAAACATGGGCTGGCACGAATACAGCCTACAAAACTTTGTGTTAGAAGTGATTTTTGACTTAATCCTTGCAGGCGGTTTTACCTTGGTGTTTTTGTTGTACTTTTTGCGCCGTTATCGTGAGATGAATGCCCTGAATCAATCCTTTGAGCACAAACTAAACGCCCAAAACGACTTAATCAAAGCCCGTATCACGCCGCATTTTTTCTTTAATACCATCAACACACTGGTGTCGCTGATTGAGTCCAATCCAGCGCGCGCCTCCCAGTTGCTACAACACGTCTCCGCGCTGTTTCGCGCCAGCTTTAGTGGCGCGCGTGAGATCAGCTTTGAAGAAGAGATCGCTTTGTGTGAGCACTATTTGGCCATCGAGTCTAGCCGGCTATCTGACAAGCTTGATGTCACTTGGCAACTGCCAGATGAAGACATTATGTATGACATGGTCATCACCGCTTTGACGCTGCAAAGTGTGCTAGAAAAAATGCTCCTCAACGTGGTGGAGATGACCACAGAGACGATTTTTATTCATATCAAAGTCACTTGGTATGAGCACCGCGTCAGCATCACCATCAGCGTCCAGCTCCCCAAAAAAACCTTGATGATCAATCATGACTTGCGCCAGCACATGAATTTTTATATCCAAGCAGAGCGTCTGCGCTCGTACTTTGGCCAAAGCGCCGATATCAGAAGCAAAGTGACCAACAGCCAAATCATTACCTTGATTGATTATCCGCTACAAGACGTCGGGATATAGCGGTCTGTCATCTAGCTATCTGCAAGCTAGCGATTATCAATAGATACCTATTACTAATACAAACTTTTGTTTAATGCTATTAATATAAAGTATGGCACAGTTATTGCACCATACTGTTTAAATTGGCACGATAATCGTCAATATCTAATATGTATTTGACCGATAAATAAGCGCTGCCGCTGCCCAAATTAAATGTTCAGAATACCTGCAATAATCAAACATTTTTTTATGCTAAGTCCTAGGGCGTTAGTGTTATTATTGATAGTAGGTTGATGAATTATTTCATTAAATCGTATTAAGTATTTCCTAAAACAGGAGTTTGCATGCGGATCGTAGTCTGCGATGATGAGCCATTGGCGCGTGAGCGTTTGGCCAGAATTGTACAAGAGTCAGGCCATCAGGTGGTGGCACAAGCCACGACAGGGGCAGAAGCCATTGTCGCTGTCAAAACCCAGCAGCCAGATATCATATTATTAGACATTCGTATGCCTGAGATGGATGGGGTGCGCTGTGCGCAAGCGCTGAACGAGCTTGAGCATCCGCCAGCCATTATCTTTGTCACCGCCTACGATCACTATGCCATTGCTGCTCTCAAGGCCAATGCCATCGGCTATTTGCTCAAACCTGCCAATAAAGACGAGCTGCTGGAGGCGCTAAACAAAGCCAAAAATCTAAATGCCGCCCAGCTCAACGAAATCCGTAAGCTTGAGGACCCGACAGCGCGGCCAATACGTGAGCATATCGCCGCTCGTACCCATCGCGGTGTCGAATTGATTAAACTCACAGATATCTACTACTTTACTGCCGATCAAAAATACGTCAAAGTCCGTCACAAGGATGGTATCGTATTGATTGATGAGACACTAAAAGAGCTTGAGCAAGAGTTTGAAGACCGGTTGTTCCGCGTCCATCGCAATGCCATTATTAATCTGAGCTTTTTGGACTACTTAGAAACCTTGGATGCCGGCCAATATCAAGTGCGCTTTAAAGGCGTCGATGAGACATTGGCGGTGAGTCGTCGCCACCTGCCAGCGTTACGTGATAAAATCCAAAGCATGTAAAGCGCTATCTGTAACTGACTGTTTTTATCAACCAGCGCCTGATATCTACATCCTTCTAGGGCGTGGATATCAGGCGCCAGTCGTTGTCGTACAATATTGCGAATACCTTGATAAACAACTGCATTGAGATCATAATTATCCTATGAAAACGCTCAAGCTACGCATCAAAGACAAACACGCCACTCAGCTCAATATCTTGGCTGGGTCGGTCAACTTTGTCTGGAATTACGTCAATGAGCTAAGTTTTAAACACCTTAAGCGCACAGGTCAATTCTTTTCAGCTTATGACTTGGCCGCTTATACCAAAGGTAGTGGCGAGTATTTAAACTTGCACAGTCAAACCTTGCAAGCGATTAGTGAGGTTCACGCTAAATCCCGTAAACAGTTTAAAAAAGCCAAACTAAACTGGCGCACCAATAATCCTCAAGCCAAACGCAAGTCTCTTGGCTGGATTCCTTTTAAAAAGACCGCGATTAAACATATCAGTACGCGTCAAAGCGGTAAAAAGTCTCTAAAAAGCACCCTGCAATTTAGCTTAGCTAACCGTCAAAAGCTCACAATAGACCTATGGGATAGCTATAACCTCTCGCTCTACAACATCAACACTTGCGAATTAGTACAAGACAATAGCGGCCACTGGTACGCCTGTGTCACCGTTAAAGATTTTCCAAAGATTAAGTGTGGTACTGGCCAAGTCGGTATTGATCTAGGTTGTAAAGATGCCGCAGTCAGTAGTGATGGTGACAAACTACAAACCAAAGTCACGCATCAATACGCTGAAAAACTGGCCATTGCCCAAAGAGCCAAAAACAAAAAGCGGGTCCGTGCCATTCATGCCAAGATTAAAAACACCCGCCAGGATTTAATTCATAAATTCACATCAAAGCTTGTTAAGGCCAACAGCTTAATCGTTGTTGGAAAGATCAAATCAAACTCATTCACTTCATCCAAACTGGCCAAATCCGTCTATGACGCAGGTTGGTTTGAGATTAAGCGGCAACTGGACTACAAATGCGCGAACGCAGGTTGCCACTATATCGAAGTCAATGAAGCGTACAGCACCCAAACCTGCTCGTGTTGCGGCTCCCGCCAAGACAGTCCGAAAGGTAGATCAGGGCTTGGTATAAGAGTATGGTTTTGTCGTTCTTGTAAAACGACCCATAACAGAGATGTTAATGGAGCGAAAAACATTCTCGCGGTCGGGCTTGGCCGTCTTTAGTAGGAATCCCCTCACTTTAGGGAGGGGAGGAAGTCAAGCTTAAATAGGGGTATTTTTTTGCGTCAGCGTTTACTATCAACGAGTGATAGCGCCCATTTTTGTGGCAAATCGACCGTATCGTTTCATGCAGAGATGATTCGCACTGATATTGTATATCAAACTTATTGAGGCCTTTTATGAGCAATCTGCAGCAACCTGCTTTGACTACTTTAAACATCGCCACGCGCCAAAGCCCATTAGCCTTATGGCAAGCTGAGCATATCCGCGATCGTCTGTTGGCGCTATATCCTGAGATGACGATTAATATGCTAAAAATCGTCACTAAGGGTGACAAAATTTTGGACACGCCACTGGCAAAAATTGGTGGCAAAGGTTTGTTTGTTAAAGAGCTTGAGCAAGCGCTTTATAATAAAGACGCAGATATCGCCGTGCATTCGCTAAAAGATGTGCCCATGCAGCTGCCTGAAGGCTTGACGTTGGGGGTATACTGCAAGCGCGCCGCCCCAACCGATGCGTTTGTGTCCAATACATACGATAGTATCGATGAGTTGCCGCAAGGCGCTGTCGTTGGCACCTCAAGCTTGCGCCGTCAGTGTCAAATCAAGGCTTATCGCCCAGATCTACAAATCAAAACCCTGCGCGGTAACGTTGGTACCCGTTTGAGCAAATTGGACGCAGGCGAGTATGACGCGATTATTTTGGCCACCAGTGGTTTGCAGCGTATTGAGCTGGACGAGCGTATTCGCGGTGAGCTGGATATCGATGCTTGTCTGCCCGCGGTTGGGCAAGGGGCGTTAGCGATTGAGTGCCGCGAGGGCGATGATGCAGTATTGCAGCTATTGGCACCGCTAAATGATAATAAAGCGCGTATTCGCCTGATTGCTGAGCGTTCCCTCAACCGTCATTTAGAAGGCGGCTGTCAGGTACCGATCGCAGCCTATGCGGTCTTGCAAATGGCAAACGAGACCGAGGATGACCGTGCGAAAAATACCGAAAATGGCAACAATGACGACGGCAACATATTGTGGCTGCGCGGGCGCGTGGGGCAGGCCGATGGTAGTGAGCTGCTAAAAGCAGAAAAACGCATTGCCTTAACTGGTAGCCAAGACGAGCAAGAAGCTCAGGCCAATCAGCTGGGTATCGATGTGGCTGATATGTTACTTGCAGACGGTGCAGGCGCTATTTTATCAGCGATTTATGATACCAAATAACACGTAGATACCGCCGTCTAAGCTGCAAGCCCGTAATTAAGACGAGTTTGCGACTTCTTTATTTCTTTCGATTTTTGTCATGGTACGTCTATGTCATCCACCTCATCTCATCCAACATCTACCGCTCGGTATAAGAGCGCGGCCCCATCAGCACCTGCGCGCGTGGTCATCAATACCAGACCGGTAGAGCGTGCCGCTCCGCTGACGCAGCATCTACAAGCTGCGGGTCTAAGCGTGGTAGAGATTCCGATGCTGACGCTACAGCCGCGTCCTACCACAGATGCGGACATGGCGCTGATGCGTCAGTGGTTTGCAGGCGACTATCAGGCACTGGTCATCGTCAGTCCTACGGCAGCAGCAGCGGGACTAGCGGTTTGGCAAGCGCTTGCCCGCGAGAGCCATGCCCAGCACTCTGAGACGAATGGTGATAACCAAAATGATGAAAGCCAAAAAACCACCGAGCTGCAAACCCTCAGCGCCCCCAGTCACTTGATTGCGGTAGGAGAAGCGACAGCTGCGGTCTTAAATGAAGCAAAAGTCAAGGCGGCAAGCTATCACGTGCTGCAGCCGCGCGTGGCCAATAATGAAGGCATGCTTGCGATGCCAGAGATCGACAGCTTGCAAGCAGGGGACAAGCTACTGGTATGGCGCGGTCTTGGTGGCCGCCGTTTATTGGTCAACACGTTACAAGCGCGCGGTGTCCATATCGATAGCATCGCTTGGTACGAGCGTATTATGCCTCATGAGGCCTGTACGCAATACAATCAATGGTTACAGCAGTTTGCTACGGCCGCTTCTTTGCCTAGCTCTCCATCATCAACATTAGCATCAGCACCAGAACTTGCAGAGCCAGCAGCGCCAAGCGCCGCTCAGCATCCACAGCCTATACCCAAACAGTCAAAACCGGTCGTTATAGTTAGTAGTGCCACCGCCTTTGAGCATTGGCGGCAAGTGGTCAGTCAAGGTAAGCGACAAGCAACTGATGAGACGAGTGCTAAGGATACTGTAAAGCAGCCATTGGCAGACAGTACAGGGACTGATGGGTTGCCCAAGCTCAAGCTGTCGGACTTTGCTTATGTGGTGCTGGGTGAGCGCTTGGCCAATATGGTTGCCGATGAGCAGTTGAGCTACTGGCGGGTGGAGGATTTGGCACCAGCCACCATACTGGCTGCGATCAGTGCTTGATACGCCTAGGATATGGCTGTTTTGTCATCAGGATGCTTATTCCCGTTTTATACGGCTTGCGACAACCATGACCCAATCTACCAGTAACGGTGCTGTACTATGTCTATGAACCCTGAGTCTTCATCCAAGGACCCTTCTACTATTCAGCAGCGCCGGCAAGCAAATATGCTACTCATACGCTTGCAATGGCTGACGATTTTATTGCTTATCGCCGCCTTACTTTGGTTATATATCAGCCAGCAGCGTTTTGAGCAGAGTGTCCATGAGCGTCTGCAAAGTAACGAGCAAGTCGTCAGCCGTTTAAACGAGATGGATGATCGCTTGTTTGCCATGAGTCAGCAGACGCTACCTGAACCACGCGTGGCAGCCAGTAGCCAAGCGCAAAATCAGCTGGATTTACTACGTATTCAAATAAAAGCGGTGGATAGGTTGCTGGTGGATAACAACGATAGCGCGGCGATTGATTTGCTGCGGGGGCTACACTGGCAGCTGTCGCAAAGCAGTAATGAGATTGCCCCTGCGCTGACGGTGGTGATTAAGCAAAGCCTGCTAAAAGATATTGAGCGCCTACAAGCACAAAGCGCGCAGCCAAGCCCGTGGCAGATGCACAATTTGGCCATGCAAAATATCCAAACCTTTTTGCAGCGCCATGAGCGTTACGACCATAAAGAGGGTAGCAAGGACAATAAAACCCCAGCTGAAGACACAGCTAAAGACAAAGAGGCACTGACCCGTAGGCAGCTGGCCATCCACGAGACCATTATGACGCTCAATTTGGCCATGCAAGCCAGCAATATGCGCGACCGTGAGCAGCTCATCAGTTATCTGTCGCAGGCGCGCAAACAGCTCATAACCTTCACACCAAGCGCTGATGAGCGGCAGAAACAGACACAAGCCAACCTGCAAGCGTCAGATCAAACGGCCAATATCACGATGATGCAAGCCCCCAACGATGTGGCAGAGGTGATAAATTGGCTAGATCAATTGATTGTCGAAGCACCCAAGCCCACGGCGCTATTGACCACGCAAGTCTTAGCCAAACCGCAGCGCTAGTCGCTGGGTTCTTGACGATAAGACACACCCAAATAATAAAAAACAGGATGATAAAAAAGGACACTTTATGAACCGCTCTCTACCAGCCGACTTACCGACAGTCAATGAGCCCCTGCCGACTGAGCTGGCTCACTATCCCGTCATCCATCATCAGCCGATTCACTGGGGCGAGATGGACGCCTTTAACCATCTAAATAACGTGGTGTTTTATCGTTATGCTGAGTCAGCGCGTATCGCTTATCTGCAGGCATTAGGCATGTTTGATGGCAGCATGGTGACGGTATTGGCGCAGTCAAGCTGTCAGTATTTGCGTCCTGTGGTTTACCCTGATACTTTGTTATTAGGGGTGCGCTGCCAGCGCTTGGGCCGTACCAGTATCGTGATGGAGTATAGTTACTATAGTACGGCGCAAAGTTTGGTAGTGGCGACGGCTGAGGCGGTGGTGGTGCGTTTGGACAGCGCTGGCAAAGACAAATTGCCGTGGAGCAGCGCCGAGCGCACGCGCCTATTGGCATTAGAAGCGACCGTTGGTCATACGCCTGAGGTTTGAGCGCCAACTTTTATAAAAATTACTTGCACATAAAAAAAGCACGCTCAATTTATAAGCGTGCTTTTTTTATGATTGATAAGGCTATTTAATCACTATCGAATAGTGATTAAATAACGATCACAGCGCCTAGCCTTGCTTGGGTGCATGCACAAAATCTACTACGTTTAGATCAAAACCTGATAGTGCATAAAACTTCATGGGTGATGACAATAAGCGCATATCACGCACGCCTAAATGACGCAAAATCTGTGCGCCAACCCCGATGCTACGATACGGCTGCTGGGTGATGGTTGATTGCGATTGATTGTCCGCCGCTTTATCCAGCGCATCGCCTAGATCAACGGGCTGATTGCTACCAATCCAAACCAGCACGCCGCGCTCCGAGGCGCTGATTTCTTCCAACGCTGACTGTACGCTCCAGCCGCTACGACCCGTCATATCGTTTTTGGCGGCAAACAAGTCACGCAGCGGATGGAAGCCATGGACACGGACAGTACTGACGCCTTCGCTGACATCGCCCTTGACCAACGCCAAATGCGTCTCTTCAGCGCCAAACTCACGGAAGCGGTGCAAGGTAAAAGTCCCATGCTCGGTCTCAAAAGGACGGGTCTCTACTTCTTCTACCGTTTGCTCGTTAGCGATACGATAATTGATCAGATCAGCGATTGTGCCCATCTTGATGCCATGCTCTTTGGCAAAGATTTCAAGATCGTCACGACGTGCCATCGTACCATCAGCGTTGATGATCTCGACGATGACCGCTGCAGGCTCCAGTCCCGCTAGGCGAGCCAAGTCGCAGCCTGCTTCGGTGTGGCCGGCACGGTGCAGGACGCCGCCGTTTTGTGCCATGATAGGGAAGATATGGCCGGGTTGTACGATGTCTTCGGGTTTGGCTGATGCAGAGACCGCTGCCTGAATAGTGCGCGCGCGGTCAGCCGCTGAGATACCTGTGGTGACGCCTTCAGCCGCTTCGATAGACACCGTAAAGTTGGTGCTAAACTTTGCTTCGTTGCGATCAGACATCAGCGGTAGTGCTAGCTGTTGGCAGCGCGCTTGCGATAGGGTCAGACACACTAGGCCGCGAGCATGGGTGATCATAAAGTTGATGTCTTCAGGGCGCACATGGGTGGCGGCCATGATGATATCGCCTTCGTTTTCGCGGTCTTCATCATCCATCAAGATGACCATTTTTCCAGCACGGATGTCTTCGATAATCTCAGGAATGGTATTTAAACTCATAGTAAGTCTCAATATTTTATTATGTGTAGATAGGTGTGAGGTAACATATATAGCATGATCTGCCTATTGTAACAGCCGCTGAGGCCATAAGCTGTTGCGATTAGGCAACGCGCCGCTTGCTACATCTATTCGATGATGGGCACGCCCCGGCTATAGGTACGGACGCTAGGCACGATTGCCTCATTGCTTATATATCATTATGAGGACATTTTAACGTTTTTCATCCTATCGTGCTGCCCCATCTCCAAACTATATCCCGAAGTCTGTCAAAAACAGCGTTCAGTATTACTAATAAACGGGCAGGTTTTAAGAGTTACTGGCAGATTGGGATTTTAGCCAATCCATAAACTGCTTGCTGTGCTGTTCTCGCTGATTATCAGCAAAGTGATAAAAGCGCGTACCCAGCAGCGTATCTGGAAGATAATGCTGCGGATAATAATGATTGGGGTAATCGTGTGGATAGGCGTAGCCCTGCCCGTAGCCTTGGTTTCGCATCAATTTGGTCACGCCATTGCGCAGATGTAGCGGTACGGGAGAGGCGTCTTTTTCTGCCAAGGCCATCGCCGCATTTATCGCTTTATAAGTGCTGTTGCTTTTGGCACTGGTCGCCAAATACACCACCACTTGTCCTAAGATAATGCGCGCCTCTGGCATACCGATGGACTGAACGCTACGCAGGGCGGCATCAGCGAGGAGTAGGGCATTGGGGTTGGCATTGCCGATATCTTCGCTTGCCAAGATGACCAAACGCCGCGCGATAAACTCAGCTGGCTCTCCGCCCACCAGCATCCGCGCCATCCAGTAGAGCGCTGCATCAGGGTCGGAGCCGCGCACGGACTTTATCATGGCGGAGACAATGTCGTAATGCTGCTCGCCGTCTTTATCATAGCGTACCAGCGCCGTTTGCGCGACGCGAGCGACCAGCGCATCATCGATGATCAGCGGCGATTGTCTGGTATCCGCCGTTTGTATGGCCAGCTCTAGCAGGTTAAGCGCCTTTCTAGCATCGCCGTGCGCCAGTTGGCTAATGGTGTCTTGTGCCTGCAAATCCACGGCCAAGTCTTTGAAAATGCTATCTTCTGAAATGGCGCGCTGCAATACGGCGGCGATTTGCTCGGGTGTCAGTGGCTCCAAACGATAAACCTGACAACGCGATAGCAAAGCATTGTTGACGCTAAATGAGGGGTTTTCGGTAGTTGCCCCAATCAAGGTAATATCCCCAGACTCGACCGCGCCAAGTAAGGCATCTTGCTGCGCTTTGTTAAAGCGGTGTATCTCATCGATAAACACCACCGGCGACTCAAAGCTCAACGAGTCCTTAGTCTCCAGCACTTCGCGTAACTGCTTGACCCCCGTATTGAGTGCCGACAACGCATGAAACGGCCGACCCACGGCATCAGCCAATAGCATAGCAATGGTGGTTTTGCCGATGCCTGCCTCACCGTGCAAGATAATGGAGGGCAAATGGCCTTGCTCGACCAAGCGTCGCAGCGGTGCCCCAGCCGCCAGCAGATGCTCTTGACCGATGATAGCATCGAGCGTCGCTGGGCGCATGCGCTGGGCAAGCGGGGTGTCGGCATGAAAGTTTGGCGGCATAACAGTCTCTATGGTTGATCAATGGGGCGGCAAAAGGATAGTCAATATAAAAGCACAGGCTCAGTATCAAATTAAAATGTATCGACTATCTACCATAGGATATCAATGACGCATAGCACTATCCTAGCACTCCTTACCCTACTGTATAACTTCTGTCTTCGCGGCTTTTATTTTTATATCAAAAGCCTTATTAAACAAATAAGACAGCACCAGTTATAAAAGTACTTGTACTTCCTAGGTGTTTATCTAGGCACTTATATCCTATATAACGGCACTTATCCTATATAACGGTACTTATATTATGCACCTACATAACGGCATTGATTGTTTATGATACGTGAGACCATACAGCAGTTATTGAGCCAAGCGCGGCGTTTATCAAGTCATCAGCGCCCAAAGAGACGGTCGCGCCATCTGAGCGCAGGTGAGGTTGCGCTGGCTCGCTCGGTATTTGGCGACAGTATTAGGCTGGAGGATGTGCAATTAAAAACAGCGTGGTGGGTGCTTAGACATTATGCTGTCAGCCCCAATGGGCATATTTACTTTCATCCAGCAGACTGGATCACAGATTTTAGCCAGTCCTCCTTAAGTAAGCAAAGCTGGCTGATACATGAGCTAACGCACGTTTGGCAGCTACAGCAGGGTATCAAGGTGGTACGCGGGGCGTTGGTCGATCGGCGTTATGACTACGTATTTACAGTCGGCAAGCCCTTTTTTAAGTATGGTATCGAGCAGCAGGCGCGTATGGTGCAAGACTATTTTGTCCGTCGCCAGCGTGGTCAGGACTGCCGTGATTTTGAGCGCTGTATACCGTTTTTGACGACCGTTTCTTGAGTCTGAGGTCACACGTTTAATGCCACAAGTCTACAGTTGACACAAATCTACTGTCAATGTCGCTAGCTCGACACTCCGTTCACAATTGACGCTTCTTATTGGGATCAATAACCACTATGATAAAAGTATGCTAAATGGTGCTATGAGAGGTTTATGACCTAGACGCTAGCACAGTATCGCCAGCATCGGATGGCGGTGATACGCCTACCTTTTATTATTTTGCGTCAACTCATTGTTTTGCGTCAACAAAGGATATGTACTCTGATGTATAAATTTTTACCAGATAAAGCAAAGGGTCATGATACCGCTCATGATAGTCATATGAATAAAACACCCTCACCTAATAGTAAATATGCTGCCACGACTATACTGGCTGCGACGTTGAGTGGTGCATTGCTACTCGGCGGCTGCCAACAGCAGACCGAGACCGCGCCTGTCGTCGATGATAGCCAAGCGACTGAGCAAGCAGCTAGCGAAGACAGCAAGCCTGTACCGCAAAGTGAGTCGGCGGCGGCGCGTATCGAGCAGTTTGAGCCAATTTATGTGACGCAAATGCAAAGGTTGCAGCGCCGGCTACAGGCCGAGTATGAGTCGCTGCAAGCGGCAGACTCGACCCAAAGTGCAGAAGATTTATTGTTAAATAGTGCGGACACAGCAGGCGATAATACGACAAATAGCGGTGACGCCACGGCTGCCAATAACAATAGCAACGTCGATGCTAATGCCAATTCTAATACTAATATCAGTGCTAATGCCAATGCCGCCGCGACGGCTCAAAATAGTGAGCGTGGCGATGAGGCAGCAGCAGACATCAATACCAGCACAGAAGTGGGTGAGCGCGATTTGACCGTCCTCAAACGTATTAGCCTCGAGCCGCGCAAGCCTGTCATGCAAACAGAAGATGAGATCATCGACAGTTACCAGCAGGCAATGGCGGCACTTTATCAGCCAGTGATCACGCCGCTGAGCGCTGACGAGGTAGATACCTTGATAAACATAGCGACTTTGGTGCCGCAACTGTTTGAGCATGCTGAGATTGCAGGTAGGCTCAGTGCCAAAAGTCCGGCGCTGGCACGTCTTATCATTCAGCATCAGGTTTGGGAGCAGATAGAGGCGCAGCAAGTCATCGATATGCAGCAAATGAAGCTCAATCAACAACAAGAGTTTGAAGCGCTTATGGCCAAGTTTAACGAGACCATCAAGGGTTATGATGAGCAAATTGCCAAGTACGAACAAACGCTTAAAGCATTTGAATAAACAGCTACCGCTCAAGCTATGACGGCGACAGCCAGCATCACAGTGCTTATCTATCGTTCATAAAAAATCCCGCACTTAGCGGGATTTTTTATGATTATTTTATACACATGCCGTATCTAAGCAGATTACTTGCGGTCTTCTACTTTGACAAAGTCACGATGCGTCTCGCCAGTGTATAGCTGACGTGGGCGACCGATTTTGAACGGTGCGCTGTGCATCTCTAACCAGTGGCTGATCCAACCTGAGGTACGCGCCAATGAGAAGATCACGGTAAACATAGACGTTGGAATACCAATGGCTTTTAGGATGATGCCAGAGTAGAAGTCAACGTTTGGATACAGGTTACGCTCAACGAAGAACGGATCTTCTAAAGCGATTTTTTCTAGTGCCATGGCCAGTTCAAGCTTAGGATCGTTGATGCCTAGTGCGCCGAGTACTTCATCACAGGTCTCTTTCATGACTTGGGCGCGTGGGTCGAAGTTTTTGTAAACACGGTGACCAAAGCCCATGAGCTTCACTTCACGGCTCTTCACTTTTTCCATAAATGCTGGCACGTTTTCGACAGTACCGATTTCATCTAGCATCTCAAGCACAGCTTCGTTGGCGCCGCCATGTGATGGACCCCAAAGGGCGGCGATACCAGCGGCGATACAGGCGTAAGGGTTGGCACCCGTTGAGCCAGCTAGGCGCACAGTAGAGGTCGAGGCGTTTTGCTCATGGTCTGCGTGCAAGGTGAAGATTTTGTCCATCGCGCGGGTGACCACGTCGTTTGGCTCATAGTCCACATCAGCAGGCGTGGCAAACATCATGTACAAGAAGTTTTCCGCGTAGCTAAAGTCGTTGCGTGGATACATGAACGGTTCGCCCTGCGAGTATTTATAACTCATCGCCGCAAGCGTTGGCATTTTTGCGATCAGACGAATGGCAGTGATTTCGCGGTGCTCTTCGTTGCTGACGTCTAGGTTGTCATGATAAAACGCTGACAAGGCACCCACAACGCCCACCATAATCGCCATTGGATGCGCGTCACGGCGGAAGCCTTCAAAGAATTTACGTAATTGGTCATGTACGCCTGTGTGCTTACGGATTTTTTCAAAAAAGTCCGCTTTTTGCTCGGCGTTTGGCAAGTCGCCATGAATCAAGGCATAGGCCACTTCTAGGTATTCAGCATTGTTTGCTAACTGGTCGATAGGGTAGCCGCGGTGCAACAGCTCACCTTTACCACCGTCGATATAGGTAATTTTTGACTCAACAGGAGCGGTTACTTTGAAACCTGGGTCATAAGACCAAAAGCCTGAGTCTTGTAGAGCAGCAATATCGATAACTGGGCGCCCTAAAGTACCTTTGATGATAGGAAGTTCGTATTCTTCACCATTGACGGTTAGTTTGGCATTAGTGTCAGCCATAAATTGCTCTCCATTGATTTAACTTGTTAGAATAAAATTACTATAGACGCATACCCTCGCGCCCAGGATTACTACAGGCGCTTACCCTCGCGCCATGCTCAGTCAAACGGTCAAAACACATTTAACGCATTTAATATGCTGGGTATATTAGCAGCAATTCCCTGCGATTTGAAAAGACTTTTACCATCAATGCCGTCAATTGGCACGGTTTGGTCGTGTTTATTCACTGTAATTTTTGTATCAAAATATGTCTGATTGGTTATTTTGCCGCAAATCTTACTTTTTATTGGTGGCAAAGACGCGCTGTGATGTCACTTGGATTTTATAAGTATCAGACTCGGTATCCACGATTGGCGAGATGATTTGTCTGTGCAAGCTAGCAGTATGGATATGACAGACAAGGTACTTGCGGCAAATTTTTTTAGGATTACTGACCGTATCGCTTTGTTTGATAAGACAAAACGCTGTTGTATTGTGAACTGATTGTTCCTTTTTTACCACATAATGGATAAATTTGTAATTATCGCCCAGTCATTTTATAATTGCAGCTACTTAACTGGCACGAGTTTTGTGCGAATTGATAAGTGGTCATGATATAGTGTCGTCTAGAGCTTCTCTATTCATACTGGTATTCATATTTGGTTACAGCTGGACAATGTCAATAGACCCAAACCCAACCGATGGTTTGAATGTTCTTGTTAACTGTTCTATTTTTAAACACTTAGCGTCAGGTTTGCACCCTTATAGATAACACAATCGCAAGATAACAAAACACGGTTATCTTGTGATAAGTGCGACCAGTAAAAATAGACTAGTTAATCGATCTTACTCATGTTTATTTTCTTTGTTGTATAATAGACAGGTTGTTTGACCGATCTGTTTGCCAAGCAGTTGTAAACCGAGCAGTCGTAGACAAAGTATCAATACCTTACCACATGATTCTTTCTTCACCTTTAGCACAAACTAAACGAAGTCAGCTAGCTCTTCCTTACTTTATTCGTCTCGTGTGTTGCTCTACGCTTAATTGACACAATCCCGACCTATGTCATGCGTTGATAGCAGATACAGGAGTATAACCGCAAAAAGGATGCCCGCTGTGAAAAGCAACCGACCTATTGATCTGCCTTTAAGCCAAGTGATTAGCGTTAATCGCTCACCGATTGCGATCGCTTCTATCTTGCATCGTATCTCTGGCATTATTTTATTTTTATTGATTCCTGTCATGCTGTGGTTACTACAGAACTCATTGGCGTCGCCTGAGAGTTTTGAGACCGTGTTTGACAACGTACTTGTGCGCTTTTTAGCATGGATATTTGTGGCTGCGATTGCTTATCACTTTGTGATGGGCATCAAGCACTTATTTGCTGATATGGGCATGAACGAAGAGCTAAAATCTGGCCGCGCCGCATCTAAGGTCAGTTTTGTGATTGCAGCGATTTTAATTGTCGCGTCATTTGTATGGGTGATGTTCTAATGATTAAAAATGATTCAGGAATCAAAAGCGCAACTGGTCTGACAGGTTCAGGCTCACGTGATTGGATTGTCCAGCGTATCAGTGCGGTCGTTTTGGCCGTTTATAGTGTGGTGTTGCTGGGTTTCTTTTTGACCCATGGCGATGTCACTTATCTTGAGTGGTCGTCATTTATGACCAGCTTACCGATGCGTCTGTTTAGCTTGGTCGCTGTGGTGGCACTTGCAGGCCATGCTTGGGTAGGTATGTGGACCGTATTCACTGACTATATCACCTCAGGCAAGATGGGTGAGAGCGCGCCAAGATTGCGTTTGGTATTACAGACTTTGATGATTATCTCTATTTTAGTCTTTTTATTTTGGGGCATCATGATTTTTTGGGGTAATGGCTTTGGTGTCGTTGCTGTTTAATGATGAGGTGAGCACCCAGATTGGGTGGTAACGCCAAAATATTGATAAAAATGGATGGCTGTAAACGTGATTGATAGCTTGGTTATCACTGCCATTCATACATAGCCGAAAATAGTCATAGCATTGGGTTTGGTTACTTGTTTATTTTATGTCTAATATTTTATGTTTAAAAAGACAAATGCGCTGATAGGGCGTTCGATAGATAAGCCGCCGAGCATAATACCGCTCAGCCCAGTATAACGATAGATATGCAAATTAAGTGGTTAAAGGCCAGATGTGTCATATGCTTTAGGTAAGCTGCACTGAGAAAATAAGTATTGGTGTACAGACACAGGACAGATAGCCTTTTTATTTACTTCTAAGCATTAACAGGCATTAGGAAAACCGTAATGGCAACTAGACAAGATAATACCATTAGTAATATTAAGACCCTAAACTACGATGCCGTCATCGTCGGTGGTGGTGGTTCAGGAATGCGTGCTTCACTGCATTTGGCTGAGTCAGGCATGAAGGTTGCAGTTTTGACCAAAGTATTCCCAACCCGTTCGCACACCGTCGCAGCCCAAGGTGGCATCGGTGCAAGTTTGGGTAACATGAGTAACGATAACTGGCACTTTCACTTTTATGACACCGTAAAAGGCTCAGATTGGTTGGGTGACCAAGACGCGATCGAATACATGTGCCGTGAAGCGCCAAAAGTCGTCTATGAGCTTGAGCACATGGGCATGCCGTTTGACCGTAACGAAGATGGCACGATTTATCAGCGCCCATTTGGTGGTCATACCTCAAACTATGGTGAAAAAGCGGTACAACGCGCGTGTGCGGCAGCTGACCGTACAGGTCACGCCTTGCTACATACGCTGTATCAAAAAAACCTAGAGCAAGGCACCGAGTTCTTTATCGAGTGGATCGCGCTTGATTTGATCAAAGACGAAGATGGCAACATCAACGGTGTGGTGGCGATTGAGCAAGAAACTGGTACCATTGCTGTCTTCCAATCACCAATCACCGTGCTCGCGACAGGTGGTGCAGGCCGTATTTTCGCCGCGTCTACCAACGCTTATATCAACACAGGTGACGGTATTGGTATGGCCGTGCGTGCTGGTATCCCGCTACAAGATATGGAGTTTTGGCAGTTCCACCCAACGGGCGTGCATGGTGCAGGCGTACTATTGACCGAAGGGTGCCGCGGTGAAGGGGCTATCTTGCGTAACAAAGATGGCGAAGCGTTCATGGAGCGTTATGCGCCAACGGTCAAAGACCTAGCGCCTCGTGACCTTGTATCGCGCTCGATGGACCAAGAAATCAAAGAAGGCCGCGGCTGTGGTCCGAACGCTGACCATATCGTAATGGACATGACGCACCTAGGTGTCGATACCATTATGAAGCGTCTACCGTCAGTGTTTGAGATCGGTAAAAACTTCGCCAACGTCGACATTACCAAAGAGCCAATTCCAGTTATCCCGACCATTCACTATATGATGGGCGGTATTCCAACCACGATTCATGGTCAGGTCATCGTACCAGATCTAGAAGCGGGTACCGATGAAGACGGTCTATACGCTAAAGGCAATGTGGTGAAAGGCCTCTATGCCATCGGCGAGTGTGCGTGCGTCAGTGTCCATGGTGCCAACCGCTTAGGTACCAACTCACTTCTTGACTTGGTGGTATTTGGCCGCGCGGCTGGTAAGCACATCGTTGATGAGTTCCATCATGCCGACCACAACTATAAGCCATTAGACCCACGTGTGCTTGACTTCACCATGCGTCGCCTAGACAAGCTGCAGCAGTCTACTGAAGGCTACAACGCGCAAGATGTCGCTGACGAAATCCGCGCTACCATGCAAAAACATGCCAGCGTATTCCGTACCCAAGCCATCATGGACGAAGGTGTCGAAAAAATCTTGGCATTGGGTGAAAAAATCGACAAGATCCACTTGGCCGATAAATCGCAAGTCTTTAACACCGCTCGTATCGAGGCCTTTGAAGTGGCAAACTTATACGAAGTTGCGAAAGCCACAATGATCTCAGCGGCGCATCGTCACGAAAGCCGCGGCGCGCACAGTGTCTCTGACTACGATCGTCCAGAGGATGATGATTACGCACCAAATGGCCGTAACGATCACGAGTGGATGAAGCATACCTTGTGGTATTCTGAAGGCAACCGCATCATTTATAAGCCAGTTCGTAAAGTGCCGTTGACAGTCGACTATATCGAGCCAAAAGTTCGCGTCTACTAATATTGGACGCCGCGCCTGATATATACTCGATATATAAACTGCGCAAACGTTTTATCCCTTATTCATTTATTAAAAGGTGACCGCCAGCTACATGCACTTGCCCGCGCTAACGATAAATCAGTCGTTAGCGCAACGAGATTGCAGTCTTTGTATGCCCGCCATCACCTATGTGTGGAGTTTAGCATTATGAGCCGAGGTACTCGCACCATCGAAATCTATCGCTACGATCCTGATGTGGACGCAGCGCCGCGCATGCAAACCTATACGATTGAGCTGTTAGACTCAGATCGTATGTTGCTTGACGTGTTATTACGCCTAAAGAAAGAAGATGAGACCCTCACTTTCCGTCGCTCTTGCCGCGAAGGCATTTGTGGCTCTGATGGCATGAACATCAATGGCAAAAACGGTCTTGCATGTCTTATCAACATGAACACCTTGCCAGAAAAAGTCACCGTCCGTCCTCTACCAGGTTTGCCTGTGGTTCGTGATTTGGTCGTCGATATGAACCAGTTCTACGAGCAATACGAAAAAGTACACCCGTACTTAATCAACGATCAGCCAGCACCGCCGACAGAGCGTCTGCAATCACCTGAGCAGCGCGAACAACTAAACGGCCTGTACGAATGTATCTTATGTGCATGCTGTTCGACCAGTTGCCCATCATTCTGGTGGAACCCTGACAAGTTCTTAGGTCCATCAGCATTGCTACACGCCTATCGTTTTGTGGCTGATAGCCGTGATGGTGATACGCAAGCGCGTCTTGCACGTTTGGACGATCCGTTTAGTTTGTTCCGTTGCCGCGGTATCATGAACTGTGTGTCAGTTTGTCCAAAAGGCTTGAATCCAACCAAAGCAATTGGTCATCTGCGTAATATGTTGATTGACCAAGCAGGTTAATCGTTTATAATTGCATGGTTTTTTACAGATACTGTAAAAAAAACACCACCTAGTTATTAGGTGGTGTTTTTTATTGACTAAGGCGTGTTGGCTTCTTAACGGCGCAACCTACATTTACAAACAGCATCGCAAGCGCCATGTGTTTTTAGCGTGCATCGATGACAGCATGATGGTAAAGCTATATTGACAGTACGTTGGTCATGTGTAAGAAGGCCTGTGATAAAGGCGCGCGCCCTATATAATTAAATACGCAATACCAGTAACTTGATAGAAAAGTCATACGGGTAAGCGCACATTAGCTCAGGGTTTTGATGAGGTATTTGCCTTTATTTAGGTAGATTTGGTGTTTGATTGGGCCGAATGTTTAGGAAGATTTTGCTACTTTAGGTATAATAGCAAGCCAGAATCAGCCAATAATGATATCATTATATTGATAATAGATATTCATTATGTAAATACCTAGTATTGAACAAACAAACTATGTCGTAAAAAGTAGACATGCTACCCTATACAGCAATGTATATTTGGCTAAGAGTGTCATCTATCTCATTGATAGGATAACGGTTCAGCCAAAATAGCCGTGTGAAAGGCTAGCTGAAAGCAGGAAGACTGGCGATTCATTGGTTGCTATTGCAACATCTATACACACCTTGCCAGCCATATGTGTCAGGTGGATATATACTATGAGCTTGCCATACACCAGCATGGATAACCCATGGTTAATAAATGTTAGTTAATAGATTTGTTATGGCTTTTTGCATTATATATAAATTAATATTGTGAAACGAGTTGGTTCAGAAAACTGAGCGTTCACAAATAGTTATATTTTTACCAACACTATTGTAATAACTGCGATCAGCACTACTTAGCTATTGTCGACACCGTATGTTAACGGCAATGCAAAAATAGACGAGAGACAGTCGGCGGTCAATTTGTTTGACTGTTGCTTGACGTAAGTTATGTCAGAGGTTATCCAGACTTTTGACAATCAATAAGCGCTCGGTCAATAAGCGCTTAGTCAATAAACGCTCAGCCGCTGATGTGACACAAGGTTTACATAGCAGATATACGACAGATTACACAATAATAAGCACGATTCCATTCATTTATCTATCAAATAGACGATTATTATGAATAGTATAACCAAAGACGCAGCAGAGCTAGGACATACTGAACTGGCCGCTGACAATGCCAATTATATCGAAGCGCTCTACGAGCAATACCTAACAGATCCTGATAGTGTGGATGCGGACTGGCAAACGTATTTTGAACAGTACAAGTCGCCAAATGACGCCAAACACAATGCTATTAAAGATCAGTTTTTATTGCTGGCCCGCAATCAAACCGCCAATAAAGTCAACACCGACACCAGTAGCGCGCCTGCTGGCAGTGCTGACTGCGCGGATCCTAAACAAATGGGTGTGCAGCAGCTGATCTCAGCTTACCGCCGCCGTGGTCATCGCCGCGCCAAGCTAGATCCATTAGATCTGCATCCGCGTGCCGAAGTAGAAGATCTGACGCTTGCGTATCACAACCTATCAGAGGCCGATCTCGATACGGTGTTTCCGACCAATGATTTAAACATCGGTAAAGACGAAGCGACACTCCGTGAGATCATCGAAATCATGGAGCGTGTGTACTGCCGTTACATCGGTGTTGAATACATGCACGTGACCACCAGCACCGAAAAACGCTGGATGGAAAAATACCTCGAGACCAACCTAGGCTATATCGAATTTGATAAAGAAAAACGCTTATCTATCTTAGAGCGTCTGACAGCGGCTGAAGGCCTAGAGAAATATCTGGCTCGTAAATATACCGGCGTCAAACGTTTCGGTCTAGAAGGCGGCGAGAGCTTTATCCCAGCCATCAATGAAATCATCCAACGTGCTGGCGGCTATGGCACCAAAGAGATGGTCATTGGGATGGCGCATCGTGGCCGTTTAAACCTCTTGGTCAATATCTTAGGTAAAAACCCTGCCGATTTGTTTGATGAGTTCGATGGTAAGGTACAGCCAGAAAAAGGCTCAGGCGACGTTAAGTATCATAACGGTTTTTCTTCTAACGTGATGACACCAGGCGGTGAGGCGCATTTGGCTCTAGCCTTTAACCCCTCGCATCTTGAAATCGTGGCGCCTGTCTTACAAGGCTCGGTACGTGCACGTCAAGTTCGCCGTAACGACCAGCCATTTATGGACAACCAAGACGGTAACTCAGTATTGCCAATCGTCATCCATGGTGATGCTGCCTTTGCCGGTCAAGGGGTGGTTCAAGAAACCTTCCAGATGTCACAGACGCGTGCTTATACCACGGGCGGTACGGTTCATATCGTGATCAACAACCAAGTCGGCTTTACGACCAGCCGTCAAGAAGACGCCCGCTCAACCGAGTACTGTACTGATGTGGCCAAGATGGTGCATGCTCCTATCTTACACGTCAACGGCGATGACCCTGAGTCTGTGGTGTTTGCCGCGCAATTGGCACTAGACTACCGTCATGAATTTGACAAAGACATCATCATTGATTTGTTCTGCTATCGCCGTAACGGCCATAACGAAGCCGACGAGCCATCAGCGACGCAGCCTTTGATGTATGCAGTTATCAAAAAACTGCCTACGACGCGTACTATCTACGCACAAAAACTCATCGCCGATGGCGTCCTTAGCGCAGAAGAAGAAAAACAGTACGAAGATGATTACCGTGAGTCGCTAGACCGTGGTGACTATGTCGCTAATGCCTTGGTCAGCAAGCCAAACGAAGCATTATTTGTCGATTGGAAGCCCTATCTAGGCCATGATTTGGTCGATGAGTGGGATACCAGCGTCGATATCGAAAAATTAAAAGAGTATGGCCGCCGTATGGCGCAGATGCCAGAAGGCTACAAGCTACAGCGTCAAGTACAAAAAATGGTCGATCAGCGCCTAGCCATGCAAACAGGCGAAGAGCCATTGAACTGGGGCGCTGCTGAAACCTTGGCCTATGCGTCATTGGTCGATCATGACAATGTCTTGGTTCGTATCACTGGTGAAGACGTCGGCCGTGGTACTTTCTCGCATCGCCATAGTGAGATCTACAACGTCAATGACGGCAGCATGTATGTGCCCTTATCGCATATCAGCGAAGACCAAGCACGTTTTGCCACTTATAACTCGTTGTTGTCAGAAGAAGCGGTACTGGCCTTTGAATACGGCTATGCAACCACCGTACCAAACGCGCTAATCGTTTGGGAAGCGCAGTTTGGTGATTTCGTCAACGGCGCACAAGTGGTGATTGACCAGTTTATCTCAAGCGGCGAGACCAAATGGCAGCGCGTTTGTGGTCTGACCATGCTGTTGCCACATGGCTATGAAGGTCAAGGCCCTGAGCACTCATCAGCGCGTCTTGAGCGTTTCTTGCAGCTATGTGCCGAAGACAACATGCAAGTGATTACCCCAACGACGCCTGCACAGATTTATCATGCCTTACGTCGTCAAGCGGTACGCCCAATTCGTAAGCCGCTTATCGTTATGTCACCGAAGAGCCTGCTGCGTCATAAGCTGGCCACCTCTCACCTAGAAGAGCTTGCCAACGGTAAGTTTGAGACGGTACTGCCAGAGATGGATGAGCACAATGCAGACAACATCACTCGTATGGTGCTCTGTGGTGGTAAGGTCTACTACGATCTACTTGAGCAGCGCCGTGCGCTTGGCCTTGATCATGTGGCCATCGTCCGTATTGAGCAGCTTTATCCGTTGCCAGAAAAACGCTTGATTGCTGAGATCGAAAAATACAGCAATCTAAAAGAAATCGTTTGGACGCAAGAAGAGCCATTGAATCAAGGTGCTTGGTACTATCTAGCGCCGCATATGTTCCGTATCGTCGTACCACATCCAACCAAGGCAAAAGTCATGGAGCCAGTGGCACGTCCACCGAGCGCCGCTCCTGCGACAGGCTCGCCAAAACTGCATGCTCAGCAGCAGCAAGCACTGATCGCAGGCGGTCTTGGTATCAGTGTCGATGAGCTGGCAAAGTAAAGTAAGTGACAGACGTTACAAGTTATAGATTATAGAAGACACATGAAGCAGGCGATGACAGTCAGTACTGGCAATACCTATCAGTGACATTGTTGCACACAGTATTGACTGCCTATCACGACTTAATAATGCATATAAATATCCAAATCTAAGGAGTATATCGATGGCTGATATCAAAGCCCCCGTTTTTCCAGAATCGGTTGCCGATGGCACGATCGTCGAATGGCATGTCAGTGAAGGTCAGCAAGTAAACCGTGATGACCTATTGGCTGAAATCGAAACTGACAAAGTTGTTTTAGAAGTTGTGGCACCTGATGATGGTGTTGTGACCAAAATCGTCAAGCAAGTAGATGACACAGTACTATCTGACGAGCTAATCGCTGAGTTTGAATCGGGTGCAAGCGGAAGCACAGACTCAAACGATGAGCCAGCAGTCAACCCAGACCAGCCAGCGGCACCGGTACAAGCTAAGCAAGGTACAGATGGCGGTGAGCCAGTACAAGCCACTGACAAAAAAGACGAAGCCGACCATAAAGATCAAAGCCCAGCCGTTCGTAAAGCGGCCAAAGAGTCTGGCGTAGATCCGAAAAACGTCGAAGGCAGTGGCCGCGGTGGCCGTGTGACCAAGAGTGATATGGCAAAAAAAGCCGACAGCTCTATCAAGTCAGATAGCGGTCGTCCTGTGGCAGAGTCAACTGGCGAGCGCACCGAAAAACGCGTTCCAATGACGCGTCTACGTAAGCGTGTCGCTGAGCGTCTACTATCAGCTACCCAAGAAACCGCTATGTTGACGACCTTTAACGAAGTCAATATGAAGCCGTTGATGGACATGCGTACTAAGTACAAAGCCCAGTTCGAAAAACGTCATGGCGTACGTCTAGGCTTTATGTCGCTATTTGTCAAAGCGGCGACCGAAGCCCTCAAACGCTTCCCAGCGGTAAACGCTTCACTAGACGGTGATGACATCGTTTATCATGGTTTTTATGACATCGGTGTGGCGGTATCATCAGATCGCGGCCTCGTCGTTCCAGTACTTCGTGATACTGACCGTATGGGCATGGCGGACATCGAAGCCAAAATCCGTGAATACGGTAGCAAGGCGCAAGAAGGCAAGCTTGGTCTAGACGAGATGACGGGTGGTACATTCACTATCTCAAACGGCGGTGTATTTGGCTCACTCATGTCAACGCCTATCTTGAACCCACCGCAAACTGCTATCTTAGGTATGCATGCAATCAACGAGCGCCCAATGGCAGTCGACGGTAAAGTTGAGATCTTGCCAATGATGTACCTAGCGCTGTCTTATGACCACCGTATGATCGATGGTAAAGAAGCGGTACAATTCTTAGTGACACTAAAAGAATTGGTCGAAGATCCTACTATGCTTCTTTTAGACCTGTAAGCTTCTAAGCTTGTATTGGCAATCGCTGATACAAGTTTTTTAACTTTGGTATCGGCCATTGTCATTTGAGCAAAATCACGCTTAGCAATAATCCAGCCGTTTAATTATGACGTTTAATTGTGACGTTTAATTGTGACGTTTAATTGTGACGTTTAATTGTGACGTTTAATGAAGATGCAGTCCTATAGGACGGCGTCTGACGGCTGGCTGTTAGTACGCCTTATCGAGCTGTCTGTATTTAAGGCAGCCTATTGGCGACTACAGACGTCATCAAAACCAGACAAATAATTAATCCTGTGGTTAAAGATGAGAGCGGTCGTTATTGCACAAAAGTGACACCATCGTGCCGATATACCTCACACAACATGAGCAAAATCTAAAATAATCTAAAAAAATAGGAACGTACTATGAAAGACAATTATGATTTGGTCGTCATCGGCGGCGGTCCTGGCGGTTATGAAGCAGCCATTCGTGCAGGTCAGCTTGGCATGAGCGTGGCCTGTATCGAAAAACGCGTTTATAAAGGCGAGCCTGCGCTTGGCGGTACTTGTCTAAACGTCGGTTGTATCCCATCAAAAGCCTTGCTGGATAGCTCGCACCGTTATGAAGCGACCAAGCATGACTTAGCTGAGCATGGCATCAGCACAGGTGATGTCTCTATCGATATCGAGCAGATGATCGCTCGTAAAGAAGGCATCGTCAAGCAGTTGACCGGCGGCGTGGCAGCATTGCTCAAGGGCAATGGCGTTGACTGGCTACAAGGCTGGGGTACGCTCATCGATGGTAAAGGTAGCGAGAAAAAAGTTAAATTTACCGCGTTAGAAGACGACAGCGAAACGACCATCACCGCAAAAAATGTCATTCTTGCGGCAGGCTCTGTGCCTATCGATATTCCAGTGGCCAAAACTGACGGCGACCGTATCGTCGATTCAACTGGCGCGCTTGACTTTACTGAAGTACCTAAGCGCCTTGGCGTGATCGGTGCGGGTGTGATTGGTCTGGAGCTAGGCTCTGTATGGCGCCGCTTGGGTAGTGAGGTTGTGGTATATGAAGCACTACCGAGCTTCTTAGCCGCCGCTGACAAAGACATCGCTAAAGAAGCCGGCAAACTGCTGAAAAAACAAGGCCTTGATATCCGTGTCGATACCAAAGTCACCAACGCTGAAGTCAAAGGCGATCAAGTCGTTGTGACCAGCGAAGCCAAAGGCGAGTCGAGCGAGGAAAGCTTTGATAAGTTAATCGTCTGTGTCGGTCGCCGTGCCTACTCTGAAAAACTACTGGGCGAAGACAGCGGTATCACCTTGACCGAGCGCGGTCTAATCGATGTCGACGATCAGTGCAAAACCAATCTAGACGGCGTCTATGCCATCGGTGATTTGGTACGTGGTCCTATGCTTGCGCACAAAGCGATGGAAGAGGGTATGATGGCTGTCGAGCGTATCCATGGCGAAAAAGCTCAGGTCAACTACGATACCATCATCAACGTCATCTATACCCATCCAGAAATCGCATGGGTTGGCATGACTGAGCAAGAAGCCGAAGAAGCAGGTTATGAAGTCAAAACTGGCTCATTTAACCTAGCGGCCAACGGTCGTGCGCTTGCGCAAAGCGAAGGCCAAGGCTCTATCAAAGTCGTCGCCGATGCCAAAACAGATCGCTTGTTAGGTATGCATGCCATCTCTGCAGGCGCAGGTGATATCGTCCATCAAGGCATGATCGCGATGGAGTTTGTCTCTAGTATCGAAGACCTGCAGCTGATGACGTTTGCTCACCCAACGATCTCAGAAGCAGTACACGAAGCGGCGCTATCTGCAGATGGCCGCGCCATTCACGCTATCCAGCGTAAAAAGCGTAAAAAATAAGTCGTTCGCTACCGTTGCAAAACAAGCAAACAAATAAGCAAGTATCGATTTATGACTTGACTATTTAGGCGTCAATGATAGTACTGCTATCGGCGCTGCTGCTATGGTCATAAGTGCGCCAGACTCTGGTCTACGCGCACTTATTTTCACTTTTTATTAATTGTAAAAAACAAGGGATACAATCAATGAATTTACATGAGTATCAAGCAAAAGAGCTATTAAAAAGCTACGGATTGCCTATTCAAGAAGGTATCATCGCCCACAATGGCGACGAAGCTGCTGCTGCTTTTGACAAAACCCCAACCGATATCGCCGTCATCAAAGCACAGGTACACGCTGGTGGCCGTGGTAAAGCGGGCGGTGTAAAACTGGTTAAGACTCGTGAAGAAGCCAAAAAAGTGGCAGAAGAGCTCATCGGTACCAACTTGGTCACCTTCCAGACTGATGCTGATGGCCAACCCGTCAACTTCGTCTTGGTTGCAGAAGATATGTATCCAGTACAGACTGAGCTATATCTTGGTGCCGTGGTCGACCGTGCTACCCGCCGTGTGACCTTTATGGCATCAACCGAAGGCGGCGTCGATATCGAGGAAGTCGCTAATGAGACACCAGAAAAAATCTTCAAAGTACATGTGGATCCATTAGTCGGTCTCATGCCTTTCCAAGCGCGTGATGTGGCGTTTAAACTTGGCCTAGAAGGCAAGCAAATCAACCAGTTCGTAAAATTGATGACTGGCGCATACAAAGCCTTTGTCGAAAACGACTTTGCCCTAATGGAGATCAACCCATTAGCTGTACGCGAAAACGGCGAAATCGTCTGTGTCGATGGCAAAATCGGTATCGACTCAAACGCCTTATATCGCCTACCAAAAATTGCAGCGCTACAAGACAAAACGCAAGAAAACGAGCGTGAGCTAAAAGCTGCTGAGTTTGACCTAAACTATGTCGCCCTAGAAGGTAACATCGGTTGTATGGTCAACGGTGCGGGTCTTGCCATGGCGACCATGGACATCATCAAACTGTACGGCGGCAAGCCTGCTAACTTCCTAGACGTGGGCGGCGGTGCAACCAAAGATCGCGTTGTAGAAGCGTTCAAAATCATCCTAGAAGACAGCAGCGTAGAAGGCGTCCTTATCAACATCTTCGGCGGTATCGTACGCTGTGACATGATCGCAGAAGCCATCATCGCTGCGGTCAAAGAAGTCGACGTACAAGTACCTGTGGTCGTCCGTCTAGAAGGTAACAACGCTGAAAAAGGCGCGCAAATCCTAGAAGAGTCTGGTCTAAAACTGATCTCAGCTCAGGGCCTCGCAGACGCTGCACAAAAAATTGTCGAAGCTGTACAAGCTTAATACCGATTGCGCCAGCGCCTTAGAGTAGGGCGATAAAACCAAACTCTAAGCATACAAGCGCTATCGCATAGTCGTCAAAGCGTGATGGCACTTGCTAGGCTCAGATCATCATTGATAGTGGTTATCAGTCGTCAAGTCGCTGTCACAAGACAACCGAATACAAGGAAAAAATAATGAGTGTATTAATCGATAAAGATACCAAAGTATTGGTACAAGGTTTTACGGGTAAAAATGGTACCTTCCATTCAGAGCAAGCCATCGAATACGGCACCAAAGTCGTCGGCGGTGTCACTCCAGGTAAAGGCGGTCAAACGCACCTAGGCTTGCCAGTATTTAACACCATGGCGGAAGCGATGGAAGCGACTCAAGCTGACGCGTCTGTAATCTATGTACCAGCACCATTTGTACTAGACTCAATCGTCGAAGCGATCGATGCTGGCGTGAAACTGATCGTCGTGATCACTGAAGGCGTACCGACTATCGATATGCTAAAAGCCAAGCGCTATCTAGAAGAAGCGGGCGATGTGCGTCTAGTGGGTCCAAACTGCCCAGGCGTCATCACCCCAGGCCAGTGCAAAATCGGTATCATGCCAGGCCACATCCATCAGCCAGGTAAAGTGGGTATCATCTCACGCTCTGGTACCTTGACTTATGAAGCGGTCGCGCAGACCACAAAGCTTGGCTTTGGTCAGTCAACCTGTATCGGTATCGGTGGTGACCCTATCCCTGGTATGAACCAAATCGACGCGCTAAAACTGTTTGAAGAAGATCCACAGACAGAAGCGATCATTTTGATCGGTGAGATCGGTGGTACTGCGGAAGAAGAAGCCGCCGCTTATATCAAAGACCATGTGACGAAGCCTGTGGTTGGCTACATCGCTGGCGTCACTGCTCCAGAAGGCAAGCGTATGGGCCATGCTGGTGCGATCATCTCTGGTGGTCAAGGTACGGCAGAAGAGAAGTTTAGAGCCTTTGAAGATGCTGGTATCGCGTATACACGTGACCCATCGAAGCTAGGCGATAAGCTAAAAGAAGTTACTGGCTGGTAAGGTAGACGTCAGCATAAGTCTACAAAAAGCCACGAAAGCTGTGTTGAATTATCAAAAAGACATCTCTACAATGGGGTGTCTTTTTTTGTTTGAAAAATTATGAAGAATAAAATCTTAGTAACTGGCGGCGCAGGCTACATCGGCTCACACACTTGTATAGCCTTGCATCAGGCAGGCTACGAGATAGTTGTTTATGACAATCTATCTAATAGTAGCCGTGAAGCGATCAATCGTGTCTCTCACCTTATCGGTGCACCTATTGACTTTATCAAAGGCGATATCCGTAATGCCAAGGCATTGAGACAAGTGTTTGACGCCCATCAATTCTTTGGTGTCATACATTTTGCCGGATTAAAAGCCGTCGGTGAGTCCGTGGCCAAGCCCTTACTTTATTATAATAACAACGTCAGTGGCACCATCACCTTACTCGAAGTCATGGCAGAGTACGACGTTAAAAACCTCGTTTTTTCCTCTTCTGCCACGGTTTATGGCGATCCTGAGACTCTCCCTATCGATGAGACCGCCCCGCGCTCCTGTACAAACCCTTATGGTCAGAGCAAGCTGACCGTCGAGCATATCCTAGAAGATCTAGCCGTCTCCGATACTAGCTGGAGTCTAATCTCTCTGAGATACTTCAATCCAGTAGGCGCGCATCCATCAGGGCAGATAGGCGAAGACCCAAACGATATTCCAAATAATCTCATGCCCTATATCTCGCAAGTCGCTGTCGGTAAGCTGGAGAAACTTAGCATCTTTGGCAACGACTATCCTACCGTCGATGGTACAGGCGTGCGGGACTTTATCCATGTCACTGATTTGGCCGCCGGTCATGTCGCTGCATTGAATTATTTACAGCAGCAAGTCAATGTACAGCAAAGCTCAGCAGGGTTTTTGCCTATTAATTTAGGGACCGGCACAGGTACGTCAGTATTAGAGCTGGTCAATGCCTTTACCGATATCACAGGGCAACGCGTGCCGTATCAGTTTGTCGCGCGCCGTGCCGGAGACATCGCCAGCTGCTATGCCAGTGCCGATAAAGCCAAAGTGCTACTTGGCTGGCAAGCTAAGCTGTCTGTCGCTGAAATGTGTGCAGATACCTGGCGCTGGCAAAATCAAAATCCGAGTGGTTATAAGTAAATAAGCTTCTCCTGTCTATTATTATTGTTATTTATAAAGGAAATCCATATGAGTATTATCATCCAAGCTGGACATAAAACTTCTAAATCCAAGGAGGTAATGGAGAAGCTATATGAGAGAGGCTTGGATAGATCTAAAGAAAGCTACACTCATAAAATGACTGCCGAGCAAGTTTCAGAGACGCTATATAAGGTGCTTGCGCGAGAAAACATGTCATCTGCTAATGAAAAGATGGCTGATAATGTGATGACAGATTTTCTTTTGGCTAATTTGGATTTTGAAGACTGGGGTTGGGAGTCTGATAAGAATCTAGCGGGTTTAGAGTATTGGCAGCAGATTGAGCCTGATGTAGGGTTTGTTTTAGTTTTTGATCATCCAAGAACGATTTTTGAATTTAGCTCGATCAATACTCTTACGGTCAAGACATTAAATCAAAAAATAGAAGATTGGGTGAAATACAATGAAGTTTTGTTGGAGTTTTACGAGAAAAATCAAGATAAATCTATATTAATAGAGGGTAGTAGTGCTCTGAGCAATATTGCTGGTTTAAAGGAGCAAGTAAAAAGGCTTGCTAGTACGTTAGACTTAAAGAGTAGTTGGCAAGTCTCCAGTACTAACACTGCTATTACTAAAGAGCGGTCAGCCAATAGTAGCTATAATATTTTGTTAGGTCTAATAGCTGAAGAGACTTTAACCAACTATCCAGAAGTGATCACTTTATTTAATAGGTTGCTTTCTAAAGCTTCTATCAAAGAAAGTGACAGCATTTTTAAGACAAAACGTCTAGGCGTGGATAAGCTTGTAACTTCGTTGAATACAATTGGGTTACAACAAGAAAAAACTCTTTCTATCGAGAAAGAAGCTCAGTTAAAGAATGAGAGTCTAGAAAGAGCATTAAGAGAACAACAGAGTAAAAGCAAAAAGCACTCTGATGATGCTGTATCACAGAGTAATCAAATTATCCTGGAGCAACTGTTGCAAGCTCAAGAAGAGTTAGAGAGACTATATCAAGAAAGAAGTAATCAAAAAGAGCAGCAATCTAATTTTAAGAAGCCTGGAACCCCTAAAAAAAGATATGGAGCTGCAGAAGCTATTAAAGCGGACTTGCCATATAAGTTAGGTAATGTAATGGTATCAGCAAAAAAGCCTGATCAAATTGCAAAGTTACCTATAATGCTTATGAAGGAGTATAAAGCGTTTGAGAAGGAATCAGGCAGCCTCTATTCTCCTTTGAAGTTAGATGATTATGCAGATGCTCGTGAAGCTGAAAAAGTCAAAAAGCACCTTTCTTATCAATTGGGTAAGGTTATGCTTGATAGCAAGCAGTCACCAAAAAAGCTAATAAGCCTACCTTTAAACATGGGTAAAATAATAGTTGGTTTTAAAAAAAATAAATAATCAATATGATCAAAGGTATAAAAATGACTTTTAAAAAGGCTAATCACTACTTACGTGAAGGCAAGACTAAAGAGGCGTTAAAAGAATATCAGAAGATAGATACTACTAATCCTTTATACGGCCAAGCTCAATTCAATATAGCTCTGATTGAGCAGAATTTAGACAAAGTTAAATTAAAGAAAAGCCAGCAGCTAACACTAGATAGAGCGGCGAGCACTTCAGGCAACTTACTATCCAGTAATATTAAACCATTAGTCAGTGTGGTCATGCCGGTATTCAATGTGGCGCCTTACCTCGATGCCAGTATCATGTCTGTCCTAAATCAGACATATGAGAATATAGAGCTGATCATCGTGGATGATGCCTCGACTGATAATGGTATGAACATCATTAAGATGTATGAAAAACAAGATAGCCGTATCAAGGTTATTCCTCTTGAGTTTAATACACTTGGTGGTGCAGGCATTCCTAGTAATATAGGGGTCGATCATGCTAAAGGTGAATACATCGCTTATGCTGATAGTGATGATATTCTAGACAAGCATGCAGTCGAAAAAATGCTAACTGCAGCTAGGACGTATGACGTAGATGTTGTCATTGGAGATTTTTGTAATTTCAGCGATGAGACGCGCGCTGTTGATGTTGCCTACGATAAAAACAGATGGGGAGGATTACCTTTAGATGAGGCATTTAGCCCTATAAAATATCCTGATGTCTTTAAATTGTCGCCCGTGCCATGGCGAAAACTTTATAGTCGTAAGTTCTTAGACTTACACAATATACGGTTTCCTGAAGGCGATTACTTCTACGAAGACAATCCGCTACATTGGTTTGTATTATCTAAGGCCAACAGCATATTTATGCTAGATTATGTGGTGGCTTTCCATAGAATGGGACGAGAAGGGCAAACTATGGGCGCAGATAGCTTTAAGTTAGCTGCACACTTTTGCCACTCGAACTCTGTATTACGATTTTTTGAGACCTCTACTGAGCCAGTTAATGCGATTTTTTGGAAGGAGCTACTAAAAAAATCAGTTAATTATCAATGGGTGATAAGACAAGTAGATGATGAGGCTATTCAAAACACATTTAAAAAAGTTAATGCTCAGCTAGTGAAAAATGCGTTATATGCATCTAAACTGTCTGACAGTGTTATAAAAAAAGAGATACCACAAGTTTTTTCCAAAATTAGTGAGTACTCTAAAGCCCGTTCCGATGTAGACTTAACTATTATTATTCCAGTCTATAATTGTGCTGATCTTCTCGACAGCACCTTGCAAAGCTTAACTCAGTTCAAGAAAATAAACAGTGAAGTATTATTGATGAACGATGGTTCGTCGGACGATTCATTAATGATTTGTCAAAAATATGCTGAGCAATTTGATAATTTTTATATCTTTACTCAGAATAACAAAGGTGCAGGCGTTGCGAGAAATGCGGTTATTCCTCTAGCAATAGGGGAATACACGTACTTTTTAGATGCTGACGATACTATTGAGATAGAAAATCTAGAAGAGGCGGTATTGCAGGCACGAAATAGTAGCAACGATCTTCTTTTGTTCAAATATAAGATTGATTATTTTGATAAGAATAAGTCTAGAGAGATGTTTAATTCGGATCAAAAGATTTGGAATAAATTATTAGTCTCCAGTGATAACAATGATAAAAAAGTACTTGCATCAGGTTTAATTAACTATCCGTGGAATCGCATCATTGCCACGAAGCTATTGCATGATGAAAATATATTCTTTGGCAAAACTGTCGTGCACAATGATGTGCCATATCATTGGCACAGTATTATGGCCTCTGAAAATATTGGCATATTAGATGAAGTGGTGTGTCATCATCGTAAATTTGATGAGCGAGAGCAAATTACTAATATCAAGGATAGTCGGCGATTGATGGTATTAGAAGTGTATCGTCATACTCATCACCTGATCTCAAAGTACAAAGGCTTTGCTCAGCTATTGCCAGTATGGAAAGACTTTATTACTCACTTATTGACGTGGGCAGAAGATAAAATTCCTGATGCCGATAAATCATATTATAACGCTAAACGTATAGATATCTTAAGTGAGCTCAATCATCTATGCAGTAATTCTGATGAGATAGAAATTGGTAATATTGATACCGAAGTCGGGTTTTATAGAATCATAGGTAACAGCATATCTGGGCTACATGCTGAAAACCAAGCAGAAGAAAACCTAGAGTACATATTAAATAACGAATCTAGCGTACAGAATGTCACTAAGTACTTCGTTCTTAATAGAATCTTTGATGACAGTCATAGACACAGATTATTAAAAATATTGAAAGATAAGCATGCGAACTATTTAGAAATAGCTTTTGATCCTGATGTATTCAAAAAGATAGGTTACGACTTTGGTAGTCTCCCAGATAGCTATTACTGGTTTGCTACTAAAAAAGATAAGTGGGCAGAAATCGTATGCAACACAGCCGTTAGAAACTTTAAAAATGCTTATCTTATGAATAACAATGGCGCCAGAAACTTCGCTCTCCAACATGGCAAGAGTCGCTTTGATTGGATAATGCCTTGGGATGGCAATTGTTTTTTACCTGACGATAGCTTTAAAAAGCTTCTATCATCTATGGCAGTTAGAAATGGCTCATATAAATATGTAGCCACTCCAATGCAGAGGGCGACAAGTGAGGACTATATAGACAGGGACGCTCTAGTTACTAATGCGATCGATGAGCCACAGATATCGTTTAGACGAGATGCGAAAGAAGTGTTTAATGAGGACAGAGTTTATGGTAATCAATCTAAAGTTGAATTGTTTAAGCGTTTAGGATACAAGAATGATAGTTGGGATAAGCTGATTAATCTTTATCCTTGGAGGAAACTTAAGTTTATACCTTCGTCTGAGCAAGGGCAACTTATCGAAGCTTCTGGTGTGTTCAGACTATACTCTGGTAATAATCAGGCTGCTACTAATGGTGAGAATAGGTCTCACACTCGCTCATTCGGTATCATAGAGACCATTGATAAGGTAGAGGCAGACCAGATTGCTGCTACTATCACTATGAAAGCAAATCGTATCCAACCCTTACTAGCAACCAAAATAACGACGTTAGCACCTAAAAACAAGCTTGAGAAACTGTTTGAAAATAACTTCTCTAACAAGACTGATGATATTAACAAGCTGAATAGCAAAGATAGAGTCTATGCGGTGGTTTATGCTTTTTCTCAAAGTAAACTGCTTGCAGTACATGCAGCACCAGTGAATATTAAAAGGCTTTACTTCAAGGAAGATATCGACCTTGCAAATGTAGATAAGTTTTGTGCAGTATTGAATAATCTGACGACAGCACTCGTTTGCAGTTTGATAAGCAAGGATTATGTAAAAGCGGTAAAAATCAAGCTAGACTTAGCCATGCTTTTATATTATTACCACTTTAATATGCATGACTTAAATTTTAAAAGCAGTCGTCATGCCAAGCATATTGAACAGATGATCGCGATAGTGACTGATATTTTTGACGAAGTCTTTGAATACTCATTCCATGAAAACTTTAAACACACATTTCAATAATAAAAGACAAAAAGGACTAAATATGAATATCGCAATGGCAGGTGCAGGACTATCATGCGCAGTAATCGGTAGAGAGTTAGCAGAAAAAGGGCATACTATCACTATCTTTGAGGCACGCAGTCATATCGCTGGCAACTGTCACACAGAGCGTGATGAACAGACTGGCGTCATGGTCCATGCTTATGGTCCGCATATTTTTCATACAGATAACGAAGAGGTATGGAATTATGCGAATAGATATGCGAAGTTCCAACCCTATACCAATCGTGTGAAGAGTACTACCCAAGGTCGTGTTTATTCATTGCCTATTAACTTACTGACTATCAATCAGTTCTTTGGTGAGACTTTATCTCCTGATGAAGCAAAAAGCTTTATAGAGTCAAAAGCCGATATGAGCATTACCGATCCACAAAGCTTTGAAGAGCAAGCGTTGCGGTTCGTCGGTAATGATCTTTATGAGGCTTTTTTTAAGGGCTATACCAAAAAACAATGGGGGCTGGATCCAAAGAAACTGCCCGCCAGTATCCTAAAGCGCTTGCCTGTGCGTTTTAATTATGATGACAACTACTTCTCGCATCGCTTTCAAGGAATGCCACTTGAAGGCTATACCGCTATGGTGGCCAATATATTGGATCATCCTAATATTACCGTGCATCTAAACAGTGGCTTTGAGCGTTCGCAAGTGGCAGATTATGATCATGTATTCTACTCGGGTACGATAGATGGCTATTATGACTATGAGTTTGGCCGCTTGCCTTATCGCACTTTGGATTTCGTCAAAAAATACGCTGAAGGTGACTTCCAAGGTTGCGCTGTGATGAATTACGGTGATGAAGCGGTGCCATATACGCGTATTTCAGAGCATAAGCACTTCGCGACATGGGAGGAACATGAAAAGACTGTCTATTTCGAAGAATATAGCCGTGAATGCGAGCCTACAGATATCCCTTATTATCCTATCAATCTATTAGAGGGTAATGAGCTGATTGCAAAATATAAAGACAAAGCGGCACAGGAAGATAACGTCACCTTTGTTGGTCGTTTGGGTACTTTTAGATATTTAGATATGGATGTGATTATTAAAGAGGCTTTAGATATTAGTTTATGCTTCAAGGCTTAAAGTAGAATTTTTGAATGTATATTGTTATTAAAGGTGGGATTATATGTGTCTGAATATAGGTTATGAAAGAACAACATATGCTGAGAAGCGTCTGTTTATAAATTCTATAGAAAGTTATAGATATGAAAAAATAGATGGTCAGAATTTAGATGACTCTTTAATTTTGAATGAAAAAGAATTACGCTGGAGCTCAAATATAGATAAGAATAATGATATTGACTTAGTTCATACGTTTAATAGTATTAATTATGGTGACTGTCCATGGGTGGTCACTTTTGAAACCTCAGTACCTAGGCTTTATAGAAATGAAGTATTTCATCATGGTATTAACGTTTTAGAAAAGGATAATTGTTTAGCAATTATAGCAATGTCTCAAGCTGCCTTAAATATTCATAATAATTCTCTAAAAAGTAAAAGTCCTGAAAGCTTAAGTGTATTAGATAAAAAAACTTATATTTTACATCCGCCCCAACCTTTAATTGATTCTAATATGTATAGGTTTAACGATATAAACCCATTAAAGTTGATTTTTGTTTCTAATCAATTTTTTTTAAAAGGCGGAGAGGTACTATTAGAAGCATTAATAGAGTTTAGAAAAATTCATAATGTAGAATTAACCTTAGTAACTAGATTTGGCTTAAATGATAATGTTACTTTACACGATGATGCGGATACTGAGCGCGTAAAAAAAGTTATTAATGAAAACTTAGATTGGATAACATTACATAATAGTCTGCCTAATGAAGATGTGTTGAAAGTCATAGCTGAGAGCCATCTAGGTATAGTACTGTCTTTTGCAGAAACGTATGGATACGTAGTTTTAGAAATGCAGGCGGCAGGAGTCCCAGTTGTTACTACAAATATCAGAGCATTTCCTGAGATGAATTCTGATACTACAGGTTGGTTAGTAAAATATCCATATAAAAACGGTCGGTTACCCAACGGTTCTACTAGAGAGGACGTAAAAGAGATTTCGGAAAGCATGAAGAAGCAGTTATTAGTAATACTCAAAGAAGTGATTTCAGACAATGGTAAAATATTAAGTGAAAAAGCCTTTAATTGTAAAAAGAAAATATTTTTAGAAAATAATCCTTACTTATATGCTGAAAATTTAAAAAATATTTATAGTAAAGGTCTCGAAAACTATAATTGCTAGTTTAGGTGCTAAGGTAATCTAACTTTATTAAAGAGCTCTCAATGAAAATAACCATCGTAGGCACAGGATACGTCGGTCTTTCTAATGCCGTACTTTTTGCGCAAAAGTACAGCGTCACTGCATTAGATATCGATCAAGATAAAATCAATAAAATCAATCAGCGTCAGTCACCGATCGATGACAAAGAAATAGAAAACTTTCTAGCTCGTAAGGAGCTAGACCTAACGGCGACCACAGATAAAGTACAGGCTTATACCGATGCGGACTATGTGCTGATAGCCACTCCGACCAACTATGATACAGACACCAACTGTTTTGATACCACTAGCGTCGAAGCCGTTATCAAGGACGTACTGGCAGTCAATCCCAATGCCTTGATTATCATCAAATCCACCATCCCTGTTGGCTTCACCAAACGTACTAAAAAGCAGCTTGGTATTGAGAACTTATTGTTCGCTCCCGAGTTTTTACGCGAAGGCAAGGCACTGTACGATAATCTATACCCCTCACGCATCATCGTCGGTGAGCAGTCAGAGCGGGCAGCAGAGTTTGCGCAGATAGTCGCAGACTGTGCCGTTAAAGAAAATATTGATATCTTACTCACCAATAGCGCTGAGGCCGAAGCGATCAAGCTGTTTGCTAATACCTATCTGGCCTTGCGTGTTTCCTACTTTAACGAGCTTGATACTTATGCAGCGGTTCATGGCCTGGATACTGAGCAAATTATCAAAGGTGTTTGTTTAGATCCGCGGGTCGGGGATTTTTATAATAATCCATCTTTTGGCTATGGTGGTTATTGTCTCCCTAAAGACACTCAGCAATTGCTGGCTAATTATGAAAATATACCGCAGAACCTGATACAGGCTGTGGTTTTATCAAACAATACCCGTAAAGAGTTTATCGCTAATGACATCGTATCAAGCAACCCAAAGGTTGTGGGAATCTATCGTCTGATCATGAAAGCAGGCTCTGACAACTTCCGTGCGTCAGCCATTCAGGGTATTATTAAACACTTAAAACGACTGGGTACGACAGTGATTATTTATGAGCCGAAGTCTGATGAACATAGTTTTTTAGACTGTGAAATTGTAAATGATTTAGAAGAGTTTAAGAGGAGGTCAGATATTATTGTAGCCAACCGACTCTCAGAAGATTTATCAGGTAGTTTGGATAAGGTATATACTCGAGACTTATCTGGTTCAGATTACTAATTAGGTCTCGATTTGAAATACTTTTCTTATGTTAAAAATAAGCAGTTCGCTCAGGCTTTAGCAGTGTTAAAGCCTAGGCAGCGCTATATCACTGCTAAGCGCCGTTGGTATGCAGTGCGTTTAGGTTTATATCGTAGAGCTTTAGAGCGTGAATCATGGTTATCAGTAAAGACACCGCGTCATACAGTGGTATCTACTATTGCCAATATTAAGCGTCAAAACTTAACGAATGAGAAGGCTAAAGGTCATATAGAGCAACTCTTATATGATAACCGCTATCGTCAATTTCATCATGAATTGATCAAAGAGACGATATCACTTTACCCTGAAGTGGTATTTTATTTTTTGAAAGCACAGAAAGAAAAGTCAGGCACGTTAGATAGCTCTTATTATCAAGGTCTATATATTGCGCTTTTACAGCAGTATTACCCACTAGATACTCACGTTGACAGCTATTTAAGTGGTTTTTTATCATACCAAGCAGATGATGAGTATACAGATAAAAGATGTCTCTACAATAATATAGCACTTCATATGCCACTGGCGAAGCTGGCCAATTTAAATCAAATGTTTACTCATCATCAGCTTGATCAGATAGCGCTGTCCGATGAGCAGCAGCAATTCACTGTAGCTAATCTAAGCACAGTAGAGAATCTGAATAAGCAAAAAGAGTCTCAAGGTTATCAGCGGCATAAAGTGACAGTCATCGTTACCACCTATAATGCCAGCGAGACAATTGAGAGCTGTATTCATAGTTTGCTGATGCAGACGTGGCGCAACTTAGAAATAATAGTCGTTGATGATGCCAGCACTGATGATACACTACAGCGTTTAGAGTCTTTGAACAGTCGCTATAAAGGTTTAACGGTCATTGCGTTACCGAAAAATGTAGGAACATTTGCTGCCAAAAGCATCGGTGCACAGTATGCGACAGGTGAGTTTTTGACCTGTCAGGATTCTGACGATTGGGCGCATCCACAAAAAATAGCAGAGCAAGTACAGCCATTGATAACAGACGCTAGAGTCATGGTTACGACCTCCCACTGGTTGCGATTAGATCATGAAGGTCAGTACTATGTCAGGCAAGTGTATCCCTTTATGCGCCAAAATCCCGCTTCTCCCATGTTTCGCTTGCAGGCTATCAAACAAGAGGCAGGGTTATGGCATATCGTGCGTACAGGGGCGGATAGTGAGTTTTTTGAGCGTTTAAAGCTAGTCTATGGCAATGAGCGCATCGTAGTTATTAAAAAGCCGCTGACCATCGCCAGCCATCGTCCGAACTCTTTGATGACTTCAAAAGAATTCGGTATCTATAATAAAACAGCAGCGCTGGCTCGCTTAGACTATTGGGAAGCATGGCGACTGTGGCACATAGAGACACTTCATCAGAAAACCAGTTTGATTATGCCGAGTGTCGAAAAACAAGCCAATGCGCCACAAGCTTTATTTGTTGGAATACCAGATAGCATTAAAGTAGATATGCTGAGCTTAAAAGAAAGCTTGGACACACATACAGTATTGAGTAAGCTTTAATGTGAACTCTAGATAAAGCTCTTTATTAAATACTAACGATAAATATTAAGCCAATAGGATTGTTGAGGTATGAAAAACATCACCCACGCCGTTATCCCCGTCGCAGGCTTTGGCACCCGTATGCTGCCACTGTCCAAATCCGTGCCCAAAGAGCTATTGCCACTGGGCAATCGCCCCGCCATTCATTATGTCGTCTCAGAAGCCATTGCTGCGGGTATCAAGCACATCGTCCTCGTTGGCCATGCACAAAAGAGCGCCATCGAAAACTACTTCGATATCAATGCCGAGCTGGATACGCAGCTGCGTCATAAAGGCAAAGACGAGCTGGCCGATAGCCTCAACTGGCTACCAGAGGACGTGACGGTGTCGATGATACGTCAAGGCAAGGCATTGGGGCTGGGTCATGCGGTACTGGCCGCCCGTCCCATCATCGGTGAGCATGACTTTGCCGTGTTATTGCCTGATGTGGTGCTCGATCCATACACCACCGATATGAGCGTGGACAACTTAGCCTTTATGATCGATGCCTTTGCCAATGATGGTCATTCGCAGATATTAGTCGAGAACGTGGCAGATGAGGACGTGCATAAATACGGTATCGCGCAATTGAGTCAAGCGTTTAGTGATGCGAGCGATATCGATGACAACACAAACAGCAATAGCAGTGTTAAGGTGGCAGGGTTTGTCGAAAAGCCCAGCTTAGCAGACGCGCCATCCAATCTCGCCGTGGTCGGCCGCTATGTGTTTAGCAATCAAATCTTTGATTATCTGGCGCAGACTACCGCCTCGGTCGGCGGTGAGATTCAACTGACCGATGCCATCGATGCACTGATTAGTGAATCGGGGGTCAATGTCACGACGATGCGCGGTGATAGCTATGATGCTGGCGATATGCGCTCATACATGCAGGCGTTTATCTACTTTGCCGAGCGGCAACTCGCGGATGATAAGTAACCCATGGACGATAGACAGCAAGATAGCGCTTATCGCAGCGCCCGTCACTCGGTATATTGGTCGCAGCTACAGAGCTTAGCGGCGCAGCGCTGGTCGGTGGCGGATTTGTTTGCGCAAGATACCACGCGCGCCACGCGTTTTAGTACGCGGGCGGGGGCGCTATATATGGATTATAGCAAGCAGTGTATCGATGAGACGGTATTATCTAACCTTTTAAGCCTTGCTGATAGCTGCGACCTATCGGCTCGTATCGAGGCGCTGCTACAAGGCGCGATGGTCAATACCAGCGAGCAGCGCGCGGCACTGCATACAGCGCTACGTCTGCCAGCGAACGCCGCGCTACAAGTCGGCGAGCAAAACGTGGTGGCTGATGTGCATCGCAGTCTGGCGCAGGTGGCTCGCCTATCGGCGCGGGTACGCAACGGCACGTGGCGCGGATTTTCGGGAAAGGCCATTACTGATGTGGTCAATATCGGCGTCGGCGGCTCAGATCTTGGGCCTTTGATGGCGACGACGGCGCTTGATGAATGGGCTGATACCGATATCGATGTACACTTTGTCTCCAACATGGATGGCACCCAGCTGGACAACCTGCTCAAGCACCTCAATCCTGAGACCACTTTATTTATTATCTCGTCCAAATCCTTTGGTACCGTAGACACCTTATCCAATGCCAAGACCGCCTTATCATGGTTGCTCGCTACTGCCAAACGCCATGCAGGTACAGAGGGCAGTGTGCTGCGTCGGCATTTCATCGGTATCTCTGCCAATAGCGCAAAGATGCGCGCGTGGGGGATTCATCCTGAGCATCAGCTACAGCTATGGGAGTGGGTCGGCGGGCGGTTTTCGATGTGGTCGGCGATCGGTCTTGCGCTGGCCATTCGGATTGGTATGGCGGGGTTCAAGGCGCTACTGGCAGGCGCGCACAGTATGGATGAGCACTTTGCTCAGGCTGATTTTGCAGAGAATTTACCGGTCTTATTGGGTTTGATTGCTGTTTGGAACAGTACTTTTTTACGCATCAATGCCCACACGGTACTGCCGTATGATGGGCGTTTGAGCTATCTGCCAAGCTACTTAACCCAGCTGGAGATGGAGAGTAATGGCAAGTCAGTCACCCAGCATGGCGCGCGTCTCGATTATGATACTTGCCCGATACTGTGGGGTGAGATCGGCTCCAATGCGCAGCATGCGTTTTATCAGTTGCTGCATCAAGGAACGCAGCAGGTGTCATGTGATTTTATCGCCTGCGTGCGCCGTTATCACGATAAGCAAAAAAACGCGCCGTTGCAGCAGCAGCATGAGCTATCGCTCGCCAACTGTCTGGCCCAAAGCCGAGTGCTGGCCTTTGGGAATGCCGCCGTTGCGACAGCTGGCAGTGATGGCATAGCCGATAGTGCTGCTGATAAATACAAATACTACCGCGGTAACCAGCCGTCAACCACTATCTTGCTCGATGAGCTGACCCCGCATAGTCTAGGCGCGTTGATTGCGCTGTATGAGCACAAGGTCTATGTCATGGCCAGCATCTGGGATATCAACCCCTTTGACCAATGGGGGGTTGAGATGGGTAAGCAGATGGCGGAGTCCGTGTATCATGCCATGCAAGACGAGCGTGAAGGGCAGTTTGATAGCTCCACCGATCAGCTGCTACGCCACATCAATCAGCTGTCTTAAAGCCTATAATCATCAGTTTACAAGGTAACACCATGAGCACGGATAATAGTGATAAGCGTTCATCTGACCCACGGGGCTGGCAAGCAAAGCCAGTAAAGGAGACTGATGTCTGTGTGCTGGTCGGTCATAGTATCGAGGCCATCACCAGTGCGGTGGTGCTGGCAAGCCTCGGTCAGTGCGTGCATCTGTATGCCGATAAAATCCTACTGGCCCAGCAGTTAGAGCAGTATGGTTTTGAGCATCATCTGCAAGCACTGTGGCAGATGTATGAGCAGCAGCAGCTGATCAGTCACCACGCATTGCCAAATAGTGCAGACCAGCTGTTGCAGCGCTATGATAAAACGGGTGATGGCACTCACAACGCCGCTGATAATCCGCCCAAACCAGCCAGCGTAGCGTTATATTGGCTATTTTTAGACAGTATTGACGCGATATGGCTAGAGGACGGCTGGATTACCGCCTTTAATCACAGCCATCAGCAGTCGCTACCGCTGATCATGAGCGGTATTCAGGCATTAGGGCAGGTGGCTGCACTGGCGCAGCGGCTGCAGCGGGCGTGGGTGTACTATGTGCCCTTTGTGTTTTTAAAAGACGGTGATGCTTATAGCTCGATGTTAAACCCTTCATTGTGGCTGCTGGGCGAAAAAACGCCAGAGAGTAGTCAGCATTTGGCCATATTAAAGCCATTGATGCAGCATGCAAGCGCGTCCCATCATGCCGATATCGCGACCATTGAGTTTGCTCGTAGTAGCATCATGGCGATGCTGGCGACGCGGGTGAGCTTTATGAATGAGATGTCGCGCTTGGCAGATAGTCAAAACGTCGATATTGGACAAGTCAGCCGTATCATGGGCTTAGATCAGCGGGTGGGCAGTAGTTACTTACAAGCTGGGTGGGGCTTTGGTGGCAACACTCTGCCAAGTGAGCTGCAGCAGCTGCAGCAGTCGAGCCAAGCACGTAGCCTAGATATGCCGCTCTTAGAGTCGGTCATACATATCAATGAAGATCAAAAAGAGCTGATATTTCGTAAGTTTTGGCAGTATTTTGATGGGTTTATCGACAATAAAACCGTGATGATCTGGGGCGGTAGTTATAAGGCTGGTTCGGGGCTTACAATTGAATCAGCTATTCATCCATTACTCGCTTTGCTATGGTCGTACAATATCCGCACACTGGTCTATAGCGATAAGGCGCAACATGAGCTGACCGTGCTGTATGCGCAGCAGCCACTGCTGGAGCTGGTTACCCAGCCTTATCAGTACCTTGCAGAGGCGCAGGCTATTTTTATCATCAGTTGGTCGCCGCGCGATCAGTTAGATATTGGCAAAATCAATCAGTACGCCATGCCGATATTTGATGCGCAAAATGCCATGAGCCGCTCACAAATTGCGGCCTTGGTGGGGAGCTATATGGGCATCGGTCGTGCGAAATAAAGGCGCGCTCATATTCACTAGCGAGCCTTTATTGTCTGACCATTAGCACTCTTTGTACCAAGGTAAAGGCTTTATGCTGGCATCGCCCCTTGTGCCGCCAGCCACTGCTCGATCTCTTGTATCTTATCTGCCAAAAGTGGCTGATCGCCGCGCGTTTCGATATTGAGCCGAATGAGCGGCTCGGTATTAGAAGCGCGTAAATTAAAGCGCCAGTCGCCAAAGTCGAGGCTTAGACCGTCAAGGGTGGTTTTGCTGGGGTTTTGGCTAGCAAACTTGTCTTCAATGGCTTTAATAATAGCAGGCGCGTCATTTGTGGTTAGGCGAAAGTTCATCTCCCCCGAGCTGGGGTAGGCATTGATATAGCCGGTGACCAGCTCCGACAGCGTCTTACCGGTGATGGATAGCAGCTCAATGGTCAGTAGCCACGGAATCATGCCGCTGTCGCAATAGCAGAAGTCGCGGAAGTAGTGATGTGCCGACATCTCGCCGCCATAAACCGCGCCCGACTCGCGCATGACTTGCTTGATAAAGGAGTGCCCAGACTTACTGATGACCGCCTCACCCTGATGCGCGTCAATCACCGCTTCGGTGTTGTATATCACTCGTGGATCATAGACGATGGACTCGTTTGGATATTTATTTAAAAAGGCTTGCGCCAGCATACCCACCACATAGCTACCATCGATAAACTCGCCTGTCTCGTCGAACAAAAAACACCGATCAAAATCGCCATCAAAGGCAATACCCAGATCAGCTTTGTGAGTCAAAACCGCTTGCTGCGTCGCGGCTCGGTTGGCGGTAATCATCGGATTGGGGATGCCGTTGGGGAAGCTGCCATCTGGCGTATGATGCAGTGTGATGATGTCTATCGGTGCGCCCGCTTGCGTCAATTTGTCAGTCAATAAATCAACGACAGGGCCGGCGCTACCGTTACCAGAGTTGATGACCAGCTTTAGCGGTTTGAGCTTGTCGGTGTCGATAAAGGTCATCAAATGATTGATATAGGCGCTTTTATCCGTCAGCAGCTGCAATGCCCCTGACTTATCACTGCTGGTAAATTGCCCAGACTCCGCCAATGCCTGAATCTCGGCCAGACCATCATCAGCGCTGATGGGTTTTGACTGCTCTTTGACCAGCTTTAGGCCGTTGTAGTTGATCGGATTGTGACTGGCGGTGACTTCGATGCCGCCCAGCGCCTGATAGTGGCTGGTGGCAAAATACACCTCCTCAGTACCGGTCATACCAAGGTCGATGACATCGACGCCTGCATCGACTATCCCTTTGATGGCTGCTTGTTTCAGCTCCTCACTTGAGTGGCGAATGTCGCTGCCGATGACGATAGCGGGCTGTAGCGTCGCCAGCTCACTGTCTTGATCAGCGGCTGCTTGCTGATACCGCTGAAACAATATCTGTGCAAAGGCGCGACCAATACGATAAGCGATGTCTTCATCGAGGCTAACGCCGAGCTCACCGCGAATATCATAGGCCTTAAATGAGCCAATCGTCATTGGTGGAAACTCAGGCGCTGGTCGATAGCTGGGGACGGTAGAGGTGGGCATAACGATATATTCCTTTAATAAACAATAAACAGTGAATGGCGGTGTTTATACCATTATAAGCCAGTTGCTATTCAATGATACACTAGCTGACACAGGAACCAACCCGCAAAAACAAGAGCGTCTTTTATGAAACCGTTAGAGCAAACCACGTTGCCACCCACGCCTGTACAAGGCACCCCTGAGGCCACTGGCCAGATCGATGATTTACTTACCTTGATGGCGCGGCTGCGTGCTGACTGTCCGTGGGACAAAAAACAGACCAATCATAGCCTGATTCCTTATGCCATTGAGGAAGCCTACGAGCTTGGCGAAGCAGTACAAGCGGATGATGACGAAGACATCAAGGGCGAGCTGGGTGATGTACTGCTGCAAGTGGTGTTTCATTGTCAGCTCTACGCTGAGCAAGGGCGTTTTGATATGAGCGATGTGATCACTACCTTGCAAGAGAAGCTCATTCGCCGTCACCCGCATGTCTTTGAGGCGGAGACACTGACAGACGACGCGGCGGTCAAAGCGCGCTGGGATGAGATCAAGCTCGAGGAGCAGCAAGCCCGAGAGGCGCGCGGCAAACCCAAGCGCCGACTGGATAATACCAAAGCGGGTAGCGCGCTGATGCAAGCGCAGTCGGTACAAAGCCAAGCGTCAAAGTTAGGCTTTGATTGGGAGGGGGTAGCTGGCGCGTTTGAGAAGTTAGAAGAAGAGATCGAGGAGTTAAAGACGGAGGTTAGGGATAAATCCAAGGCGGAGATAAAAGCCAATATTAGCGATATCGAAAAAGAGCTGGGCGATTGTATGTTTGCGCTGGTCAATGTGGCACGCAAGCTCAGCCTCGATGCCGAAGCGGCAACGCTGACCTGTGTGCATAAATTCAAATCACGCTTTGGCTATATCGAAGCGCAGCTGGCGGCGGCAGGCAAGCGTCTGGAAGATAGCGGTATTGAGGAGATGGATGCCTTGTGGGAGGCGGCAAAAAGACATGAACGCTCATCATAAGCCTGGCTTGATCGGTGCTATGCTCAGCACAGCCGTCAGCGCAGTCGGTGCGGCTGCCGCTGGGGCATTACTTATCATGGCGCTCATGCTAAGTGAGGCTTTGGCAGCGACTTGTTTAGCCAGTCCGCAGCAAGCATACGCGTCTTTATTGGCGCAAGAGACCGCGCAGTTGCAAGCACGCACGCAAACGGTGGTCAATATCAATCGTGCCGGTGAAGGCGAGCTGGTCTCGCTGCATGGTATCGGTAGTAATAAGGCGCAGGCGATTGTTTTATACCGCGAGATGTTTGGCGGTTTTCAGACGGTCGATGACTTGGCAAAGGTCAAAGGCATCGGTCAGAAGACCGTTGAGAAAAACCGAGCGCGCATCAGCGTACAAGATGAATAAAGGCGTTTGGCAATAATCAAGGCAAATATTGACAAAATAGCACGTAAGTAACGGTCATAACACACCCAGCAGGCGCAAAATTTGTTAAACTAGTCGTTACATCCGCCTGATAAACACTGTGTCTGTTAGGGGTGATCAAAGAATACCGGCGAGGAGTAGATGCATGGCCGAGCGTGCCGCCAAGCAGTTAGAACTGAATAAATCTGAATTACCCAATTCCATTACTGAAGTCATTGCCACATTGACCCGAGCTGGGTTTGATGCCTATATCGTCGGGGGCGGGGTGCGTGACACATTATTGGGTCTGCGTCCAAAAGACTTTGACGCAGTGACGGATGCCAAGCCGCATGAGATCAAAGACGTCTTTGGAAAGCGCTGCCGTATCATCGGTCGCCGCTTTCAATTGGCGCATGTGTATTCTGGCCGTGAGCTGATTGAAGTGGCGACGTTTCGCGGGCCACCGACCAACAACGCCAATACCAACCAAGATGGTATGATTTTGCGCGACAATGTCTGGGGCGATATCAAACAAGACTTTGCCCGTCGTGATTTTTCTATCAATGCGCTCTATTATCAACCACTCAAAGGCGTGGTCCATGATTTTTGCGGGGCGCTTGACGATATCGACAATCGCATCATTCGTCTGCTTGGTCACGCGCCTACTCGTATCGAAGAGGACCCTGTACGTCTTCTACGGGCGCTGCGTTTTAAGGCCAAGCTTGGCTTTGAGTTTGATGAGGCATTGGCGGAGCAGTTCCATGAGGACAACTGGGCGCTACTTGAGCAAATATCGCCGCATCGTCTCTATGACGAGACGCAAAAGATGTTTACCGGTGGCTATTTGGTACCGCTATTGCCGTTATTGTTTGAGTCAGGGGCAATGGATAGCTTGGTCATTTATCCACCTGCTGAGCCAAGCGCACTGGTCAAGCAAGTGGCGATCAATACCGACAAGCGCATCGCTGCTGGCAAAAGCATCAATCCGGCGTTCTTTTATGCGGCGCTATTGTGGGAAAACTACCTGCACCAGCTAGAAAAAGCCAAAAAACGCAACATGCCTTTTGCCGATGCGCAACTGCATGCCGCCGGCAAAGTCATCGACCGTCAGCGTATCAAAACCGCCATTCCAAAGTTTGCTGAGCAATTTATCCGTGATATCTGGATTTTGCAGCCCAAGCTATCCGCACCGCGTAACAAGCAAATCGTCCAGCTCTCTGAGCATCCACGTTTTCGCGCAGGTTTTGATTTTTTGTTGCTGCGTGAGCAGTGCGGCGATGCTGAGCATCCCTTGTCTGAGTCGACCAATGGTATGGGCGAATGGTGGCAGACGTATCAGACGCTCTCCACGTCCGAGCAGCAGCAAGCGATTGATGCATTTGACGAAAGCATACGCCGCGGCGCCTACAAAAAAAGCCAGCGCGGCCGCGGGCGCAATCGCCAAAAGTCAGATAGCAGTATCGATAGCGTGACAGATACCGCGTCGACCAAACCATCAAATGTGCCTCAAAAAGACAGCGCTGATACAGGCGGTATTCCTGCGCGTCGCCGCCGTGCCAAATCACAGCCAGCGACTAGCAAATCAAATAATCAGACAAACAGTAAGTCAAGCGCTGGCCGTCATGATGACAATCAGCCATTGTCGCAGGACGAGGCTGAGCTGGCACAATTGCAGCAATTGTCACTGACCGCTATCAAGCAGTCGCACAAAAAGCCTGCCGCGCCAAAGCCATTGTTTGTCATCGAGCACGAAGCAGTCGTACCGCCGCTAAAAAAACAGCTGCCGCAAGATAAAGAGGCTCAAAGCGCTGCTCAAGACAAACAGCAAGCCGCGCAAAAACGACCGAAAAAACAACCGCAAAAACAACCAAAGTCGCAAGCAGAAAACCCATCCTCAACACAGCAGACGTCATCGGCTCAAGCTGTTAGCCGCGATGATAAGCACACAGCCGTCGCATCGGTACCAGATAAGCCTGCGCTCACGGTTGCTCAGTCGCCAGCATTGGTGAGTCTCAATAATGCGCCGATACCTTATCAGCGTCGCCGCCGTCAGCCTAGCAGTACTGCTACTATGACCAAACCGCAAGCGACCGATGTCAGCGAGCAGACGCCCGTAAAACCGGCTAAGGCTTATGCAAAACAAGCGCCAAAACCTGCTGCTCAGTCTACTATCGAAGCTGAGCCGCCAGCTAAGCGCGGCACAGACCATAAAAAAGCCGCTACAGCGAAAAAAACGTCTGCGCCCAGCGCAAGCAAAAAAACACAAACTGCAATGCCTCAGACGATCATCAGTCTGATAGAGGCGGATAAAGGCCCGATACCTTCAAAGCGTCGCCGTCGTCAGCCCAGCACCAAAGACGTTTGATCGGTGACTGTGAGAGCCAATGGTATGAATAATCGCCTTCATAACAGTCAAAGCACCGATGGTGCTGTAGACGTCAATAGCACAACTGATCACGGCAGTAATCAGGACGCCGCAGAATGGGCATGCGCTTATGTGGGGTTAGGTAGTAATTTGGCCAATGAGCTGGGCTCGCCGACCGAACATCTACAGACCGCCCTCAACGCGATGCAAGCGCATGCGCAGATACGTCATCTGCGGGTGTCATCGTTCTATGCGTCAGCGCCGATGGGGCCACAAGACCAGCCTGACTTTATCAATGCGGTCGCGGGGTTTGAGACGACGTTATTGCCGTTTGAGCTATTGGCGTTTTGTCAGCAGCTAGAGGCACAAGCAAAACGCGCGCGTTTGCGCCGTTGGGGTGAGCGCAGTTTGGATGTCGATATTTTACTATATGATCAGCTGCAAATGACGGATGCTAAGCTGACCATACCGCATGCTGGATTGTGTGAACGTAACTTTGTCTTGCTGCCGCTACGTGAGATAGCGCCAGAGCTACAGGTATTGGGCAAGCCGATTGCGGACTATCCGCCAAGCTGCGATTGGACAGGTCTCAAGTTATTAAAAAATAACTCATGAGCGGCGCGCTCGCCAGATATTCAGCTGATAATCAAAGGGATTGAGGGCTATATGACGACGTTATCTACGCTAAATAAATTTAAAAAAGAAGGCACCAAGTTTACGTGCTTGACCTGCTATGATGCGATGTTTGCGCGGATGATGGACAAGGCGCAGATTGACACGATCTTAATCGGTGATAGCTTGGGGATGGTCGTTCAAGGCCATGGCTCAACGCTGCCAGTCACGGTTGACGATATGGTTTATCATACCGCCAATATCGCTCGGAGTAATAGCAGCGCTTTGATTTTGGCAGATCTGCCGTTTATGAGCTATGTTACTTTGCCAGAAGCGGTGGCCAATAGCCGCAAGCTGATGCAGGCGGGCGCGCACGTGGTGAAGATAGAAGGCGGTCGTGAGCTGTGCGAGCTGGTCACAACCTTAGCGCAGGCAGGCACCCCAACGTGTGTGCATCTGGGGCTGACGCCGCAGTCGGTCAATGTCTTTGGTGGCTATAAAATCCAAGGCCGCGGTGAGACAGCCGCAGACAAGCTACTGGCTGATGCCAAAGCCGTCGTCGACGCAGGCGCAGCGCTGTTGGTACTAGAGTGTGTGCCCGCTGAGCTGGCCAAAGCGGTGACCCAAGCAGTCGCGGTACCAGTGATCGGAATCGGCGCAGGCGCAGATACCGATGGTCAGGTGCTGGTCATGCATGACATGCTCGGTATGGCGCACGGCCGCGTGCCGCGTTTTGTCCATGATTTTTTGACCGATGCGCGTAATCGTGCTGGCAGTATTGAAGGCGCGTTTGCTCTGTATCAGCAGTCGGTACGCGAGGGCAGCTTTCCTACCGCCCAGCATCAATTTAGCTAGTTTTAATTTTTAAGTTGAATTGATGATAGCTTAACCTTTTAGTGAGTTTGACTTTGTCTTTCGGCAATTACGATTATTAAGAACAGAAGGCTTTATCATGCCAATCATTTATCAGCAGATATCAGACTTGCGTGCAGCGCTGCAGCCGCATCGCACTCAGCAATCTATCGCTCTGGTGCCGACGATGGGTAATTTGCATGATGGCCACCTTGAGCTGGTAAACATCGCCAAGCAACACGCTGATATCGTGGTGGTGAGTATTTTTGTCAATCCCACGCAGTTTGGTGAAGGTGAGGATTTTGATAGCTACCCGCGTACGCTGGACGACGATGTGGCAAAGCTTGCCACAGTGGCGGCGGACTATGTCTTTGCGCCCAGTATCGAGGAGATGTATCCAGTCTTGCCGCCCGCGACAGCAGTGCTGGCAGGGACGATTAGCGCGCAGCTATGCGGGCAGTCACGTCCTGGACACTTTGATGGGGTGGGTATCGTGGTGGCAAAACTGTTCAATATCATCCAGCCTGATGCGGCGGTGTTTGGACAAAAAGATTACCAGCAGTTGGCGATTATCAAGCAGTTGGTGCGAGACCTTAGTTATCCGCTAGAGATTATCGCCGCGCCCATTGTCCGTGCTGCTGATGGTTTGGCGCTATCATCACGCAATCAGTACTTAACGGCCAGCGAGCGGCAGGTAGCGCCTATGCTCCATCAAGCGCTACAAAGTTTGGCGCAGCAATTGCAAGATATAAAGATAGCGCCGCAAGGCTCGATATTGCCGCACATAGCGGCGTTACTTGCACAGACGCGTGAGCACCTCACAAATGCAGGGTTTACTGTTGACTATTTAGAGATAAAAACCGCTGAGCTGGATGCTATAACAGAGGGTTTTGATAAAGATGAACAAGACATGGTTATTTTGGTAGCGGCATGGCTTGGTCGCGCGCGTTTATTGGACAATCAGCTAGTGACGCTCAAGTAATTATTATGCAATTCGTCGTCAGATAATCAGCCATGGTAATATCGCAATGTGCAGGAAGCAATAGCGTCAACTACCGACAACAATTGCCATAGCCGCTCTGTGGCAAAAGCAAGACCGCTTTTATGATGGCTGAGTAGCGTGGTTTGGTATGTATGGCTTGGATAACCTAGGACAGGTGGGTGATGGACATGGATCAACATAATAGCAATCAGCCGTCTGAGCAGGCTTTGGAGCAAGTGCGACGGTCAGCCGCCGCAGATGCACTTAGCATCCTTGTCGTCTCAGGTCGCTCAGGCTCTGGCAAAACATCAGTGCTCAATATCTTAGAGGATCTTGGGTATTATTCTATCGATAATTTGCCTTTGTCTTTGGTGCCACAGGCAGCTCATAAGCTGGTGAGAGAAAGCGGTATACGCCGTATCGCCCTTGGGGTCGATATTCGCACACCGCGCGCTGATTTGTCTAACTTTGCAGAGACTTATGAGGCGCTAAAAACAACGTATGGCAAGCAGGCGGTAAAAGTCGTTTATGTCACCGCGCAAGAGCATACTTTGATCGCGCGGTTCAATGCCACTCGCCGTGTCCATCCGCTGATGTCGCAAGATGTGGACAGTGATAACGCCCGTCATATCGCCTTTAACCTGCCAGCGGCCATCAAAAGAGAAATAGAGCTGCTAGAGCCGATAGCAGGTCACGCTGATATCAGAATCGATACCAGCAGCTTAAATATCCATCAGTTAAAAGACAGCTTACGTGCGCATATCGGCATGGACAATCAGATTGTTATCAATCTTTTGTCTTTTGGGTTTAAGTATGGCAGCCCTATCGATGCCGATTTTGTCTTTGATGTGAGGGTGTTGCCAAACCCGCATTGGAACCCTGAGCTGCGAGCGGCGACTGGTCTAAATGCAGAGGTCGCCACATTTTTTGCCGATTATCCAGAAGTGGCAGAAATGACGGACGATATCGAGCAGTTTTTGACGCGCTGGCTGCCTGAGTTTTTGCACAACAACCGTCATACCGTGACGGTAGCGATTGGCTGTACAGGCGGCAAGCATCGTTCGGTGTTTATTACAGATGCTTTGCAGCGCCGTTTGGCACAGACTATGCCAGCAGGGGTCAAGGTGTTGGCCAAGCACCGCGAAAAAAGCCGGTGGTAAACCCCTAGGGCGTGTCTTCAATTCACTCGATAGTTGTCTAAATGGGCTAAAAATGGCCAAATTTTGCCAAACATCGTCAAATAGCGGGTTTATATCCCGATATTAACGGCGCTATTTTCCTTGTTTGACCGCAATGTAGCTCATTTTTATCACCATTTTTGCAATAAAGACACGCCCCAGCAGACGTGCATTTTATTATTTTACTATTCATCACTTCGGAACGCTTTTATGATTGACTGGTCAGAACAGGATATGCGCGTCTCGCGCACAGAACTCAAAAAAGCTCATGAGCGCTTGCAGCAGTTATCCATACCGCTTGCAAGCTTGTCGAAAAAACAGCTAAAAAAACTGCCAGCCAGTGATTATTTTATGGCTGAGCTGATGGCGTTGGCGGATATCACCAGCGCCAATGCGCGCAATCGTCAGACTAAGCGTGTGGGTAAGCTTATCGGCGAAGAAAACCGCCATGAGCTTGTCAAAGCGCTGTTTGATGCCTATTTTCCAAAAGAGCATGTCTCCAAAATCGAGAGCTGGTATGATCGCCTCAATATCAATGACGAAGGCACGCTAAAGCAGTTTGTCAAACAATACAAAGCTTCTGAGCGCAACAGCATGTATCAGCTGTTGTTATGGATTGAGTACGCCAAACACATGCAAGATGATGAGCTACTAGCAGAATCAGAAGCCGATTTGGCCAGTTATATACGAGAAGTGGCCATCTTGTCGCAGCTCAAAAAATAACTGCCCAGCGTCGCTATAGTGATTTCAGTATAAAAACGATACAGTGGGACTGGGATGAGTTTTACGCAGCCTCTATCGGCGTAGGCACAGCACGCAAGAAAAACTTATACCAGTCTCACGTTGACATACAATGTATCTGTTTTATTTAGAATCGACTATATCAATGCTATAAACGTAAACAAACAAAAAAGCCAATCATCAAATGATTGGCTTTTATCTATGAGCTTACTATCACGATATGCCCGAGGCTGCGATAAGACCGAAGCGCTCGGTTAAAGGGCTGGGTTTATTTCTTTTCAGCGCGCGCTTTGTCGACCAAATAGTCAACGACCTTGGGTACTTTGGCGCTTTCACCGGTGACGACGTATTTGCCTTGTACCACGACTGCTGGTACCCCTGAGAGCTGATAAAGCTTTGCGCCAGCTTGTGAGCGGCCGATTTTTGTGCCGACGGCAAACGAGTTGTATAGGCTGTTAAATTTCTTTTCATCCACGCCTTTTGACGCATACCACTTGCTCAATGATGCTTGGTCAAAGAGTTTTTTGCCGTCTTTATGAATGGCATCAAACAAAGCGTCGTGGGTTTTGTTTTCAAACCCTAATAGCTGGGCGGCATAAAAACCGCGGGCGTTGGCTTCCCAAACAGGGTTGAGCGCCGCTGGGGTTTTAAAGAACGCGACATCTTTGTCTTTGGTTTTTGCCCACTTTTCCATATGCGGATTGAGGACGTTACAATGCGGGCAGCCATACCAAAAAAACTCACGAACAATGATGGCGTCACCGCTGATTTTTTCTGGATTGTCGAGCACGCGATAGTCTTTTCCGGCGACATAGTCGGCAGCTTGTGCGCCCATAGTGGCAAGTCCAATAGCCATAGCCAGACCAGTCAGTGTGATGACACGTTTCATACTTTATCCTTGAGATGTATAAACTTAGGGTGATGATGGGTTTTACCGCTTAGACAGGCCAAAAGTGCTAAAAGCTGTATAAACGATATAGTGTCGAGTACGGTCGACCTACCATAGAGTAGCGACTATGATAACGTAAAACATAGGCGCTTGTGAATCCGATTCTTAACGAATGGTTGTAAAGCTGTGAGCGAATCGATGGCCATGACTCACAATCCGTGACGATGTACCTCACGACAAAGCCGCTACTCTCATGCTAATATTGAGTGTATCGTCGTGCGCGTTGTAGACGTTGTACGACAATCCCTTCATATACGACACTTATAATGACAATAAAGGAAATATCATGAGCTCAGTCCATGCCTCTTCGTCAACTGCCAATGAGCATACCGATAGCTGCGTCAATGATGCCGAGATTAACAGCATCAATGTGGATGCCAGCGAGGTGGATAAATTTAATAAGCTGGCAGGGGAGTGGTGGAGCAGCACGGGCGCCTTTGCGACATTGCACGAAATCAACCCGCTACGCCTCAACTGGATAGAAGAAAATATCAAACGCAGCTATCAAAGCGCGCAGCCCTCTGTTGATAAGCAGCACACTGATAAGACCGCTGAGCAGGGTCTGGCGGGCAAAAAAGTGCTGGATGTGGGCTGCGGCGGCGGGATATTGTCAGAGTCAATGGCACGCCGCGGCGCAGATGTCACAGGCATTGATTTAGGAACCGAAAACCTAAAAGCTGCTGCCCTCCACGCCGAGCAAAGTGGCCTTGGGCACACGCTGCGCTATCAGCATATCCCTGTAGAGACGCTGGCAAAAACGCACGCCGGTCAGTTCGATGTGGTGACCTGCATGGAGATGCTGGAGCATGTGCCGGACCCTCAGTCGATTGTGCAGGCGTGTTTTGAGCTGCTGGCACCAGGCGGGGTGTGCGTGCTATCGACGATCAACCGCAATCCCAAGTCTTATTTGTTTGCCATCATTGGCGCAGAGTATGTGCTGCGTCTGCTTGATCGCGGCACTCACGATTATGCCAAGTTCATCACCCCCGCTGAGCTTGACAAAATGGCTGTCCATGCTGGATTTAGACGCCAAGACATCATTGGCCTGCATTATAATCCGCTGACCAAACGCTACTGGCTGGCACAAAACGTCGATGTCAATTATATGATGGCGGTACAAAAGCCCCTACGATAGCGCCGTCCTCAAGTGATTTTGCCTACATTTATCTTTTAGACTAAGAGCATTTATTATGAGCCAATTTGTAAAAGCGGTTTTATTTGACCTTGATGGGACGTTAATCGATACTGCTGCTGACTTTGTCCGCATCATCGCAAAGATGAGCGGTGAAAACGATTGGCAAGCGCCGCCGGAGGGGCAAATTCGAGAGCAGGTCTCTGCGGGAGCCTCGGCCATGGTGCAGCTGATGCTGCGTCATAATGACCAACTGCAGGCGAGTGATGAAGAGCTGCAACGCTTTCGTCAGCAGTTTTTGGACGATTACGCAGCAGACATCTGCGTCGATAGCTGCGTGTTTCCTGCGCTCGACGAGGTGCTGAGCACACTGGAGGCAAAAGGCGTGCCATGGGGTATCGTCACCAATAAGCCGCGTTATTTGGCCGAACAGCTGCTCAGTGTGATGCAATTAGATGAGCGCTGCGCGGTGCTGGTCTGCCCCGACGATGTCTCGCGCTCAAAACCTGATCCCGAGCCGATGTATGTGGCCTTAGAGAAGCTCGGTATTCCGCGCGGTGCGGCAGGCTGCGTACTCTATGTCGGCGATCATATACGCGATATCGAAGCCGGTAACGCCGCTGGCATGCCGACGATTTTGGCCGCTTATGGCTATATCCCGCCTGAAGACCAAAAAAGCCTAAAAAAATGGGGCGCAGACTATATTACTGAGACGCCTGAAGCATTAAATAAACTTTTATTGTCTTCGGGTCAGTTCGATTATTTATAGCCTCTACAAGATAAGCACTACAAGCTAAGCCTTAAAAGCCATTTATCGAAATAACGATTAAGCATCCTAACTATTTAATAATAAGCAGTGAGTAATGCCATGAGTGACACTACGAATCAGCCAACCAAACCGCAGAGCAGTACAGACACAGCTGGTTTTACCCAGCCGTTGACACATGACGAGATCCGCAGCTTTGTACCCCCTGACAACTGCTTGGATGGCAAGACTATTTTGGTGACAGGAGCAGGTGACGGTATCGGGCGGGTCGCCGCCTTGACTTATGCGCGCTATGGCGCGACTGTATTGTTGCTCGGACGTACCAGCAGCAAGCTTGAATATGTCTATGATGAGATTGAGAGCTTTGGCGGCAAGCAGCCTGCCATGCTACCGATGAACCTAGAGGGTGCCACTTATGCCGAGATGCAGCAGCTAGAGGGGCTGATCGATAAAGAAATCGGCCAGCTAGATGGTATCTTGCATAATGCTGGTCTGCTTGGGCAGCTGACACCGCTTGAGATGTATGACGTCGATACCTTTGCACAAGTGATGAAGGTCAACTGTACGGCGACATTTATGCTGACGCAGGCGCTGCTACCGCTGCTCAAAGACGCAGACAATGGCTCTATCGTCTTTACCTCTAGTAGTGTGGGCACGCATCCGCGCGCGTTTTGGGGTGCCTATGCGCTCTCCAAGCAGGCAGTGGAAGGTATGAGCGATATCTTTACCCAAGAGACAAAAAACACCACCAATTTACGTTTTAATTGTATCAACCCGGGTGGGACGCGTACCAACATGCGTGCTCATGCCTACCCAGGAGAAAACCCCATGAGCCTAAAAACCCCTGAGGATATCATGGCAGGTTATGTCTGCTTGATGAGTGATGCCAGTATCGGCGTGCGCGGGCAAGTGGTCGCGTTGCAACCAAAAGACTAGCGATCGCCAATAAGAAAAATGGCTCAGTCACGTCTCATCGTGCTTAGTCTATATCTGATGATGGCGTCCTCATAAACCGCCCCTAACTGGCATTGTAATCCATAAAGACAGCCCCATCTATTTGTTATTAAAGGCTTTTGTTGTTTAAAAGCTAAATAGCATTAATAATAAATAGGATGACGTTATGGCAGGTGGGTGGTCAAGAGATGGTGCTGAGCACGAGCAAATGGATGCAACGGTCAACGACGCACTAGAGCGGGCGCGACGGGCTATGCCTAAAGGTGAAAGCGCTGAGTTTTGTGATGAGTGTGGCAATGCGATTCCACAAGCACGGCGACTGGCCGTACCCGGTGTGCAGCACTGTGTCGGCTGTCAAAGCGAGCTTGAACAAACCGCACGGGCAACGGAGCTGTTTAATCGGCGCGGCAGTAAGGACAGTCAGCTTCGATAGCAGGCACACATGATAAGAGTGAATTGAAAAAGCCAATACTTCTACAGTATTGGCTTTTTTTGTGTGTAGCCTGTATTGAAGCTATACAGAAGCGACCAATAAGTAAATAGAGGCTCGCTACCCTAATGCCACGACCATTGCCATAAGCTGACGATCATAGGGTTGCCAGTCGATAGCGATAGGCGTATGGTCAGCGCCATCATTGCTGCCATTGTCAGTACCTTGCAAAATGACCTCCAAGCGGCTATCACTCTGCGCACTGACTGTACGGGTAGTTAGGCTATCAGGCGTGAAGTTCAGCTGCAACCAACCATCCGAGGTGTGTACCACGCCTTTGATGCGTTGCCAGTTTGGTAGCCTCAGCAGCCAACTTTGTAGGGTATCTGCGGGCAGCACATAATGCGCTGGCAGTCGCCAACCGGCCAAGAGCAGGTCTTGCTGTGTCTCGTGATAACGATAAGGCAGCTCGCTATCGGTACTATTTTGGGCGCTACTGCCAGCCAAGGTAGGATCAGCTAACGCAGAGACGGCAGGAGTGTTACCCTGCAATGGCGTGCGAAGTACTGATTTGGCCAATGGCCCAAGCGCAACCTTATGCTGACGGTTTAAGACCTGACTGGGCTTGGTTAACTGCTCGCGTAGCATGGTGATATAGGCTGGCAGCGCGTCATTTTTGTCACTGCTGCCATTGCTGCTGTTATCAGGATTATCGCTATGATCGCTGTCATGACTAACAGCCGCAGCAGGCTCATGTGCCGCCCAAATGATAGTAGCGTGCGGATTCAGTGTGGCTATCCATGCTTGTAGCGCTTGTATTTCGTCGGCGCTTAGATGGTCGTAACGATTGATAATCAGTGCATCGGCCTCTTGCACATGCACCGCAAAGCCCTCATGCTCACGATATTTGGCTTGCTGCCATTGTATGGCATTTAAGACGGTGAGTACCGCTTGCATCTGTAGGGCAGTTTGCCAATGTGACTCGCTCAGCTGCTGGACGAGCTCGCGAGGGTGAGCCAGTCCGGTCGGCTCAATGAGCAAACGCTGCGGCTTGTGCTCACTGAGTAGGCGGCTGATGGCGATTTGTAAGGGCAGCTGACTGGTACAGCAAATACAGCCGCCGCTGACCTCCCGTACCGCGATCGTCTCTTGCGCCGCCTGCCACCAATCAGCCCCTTTTAGCAGCGTACCGTCAATACCGATACGACCAAACTCATTGATTAAGAGCGCCCAGCGCTGCTCGGTCGGTTTGGTAGTCAGTAAGTGATTGATGAGGGTCGTTTTGCCAGCACCCAAAAACCCTGTCACTAAGGTGCAGGGTATGTTTTGAAAAATAATTGGGTTTTTCACAGGTATGCTCATCATATGGGCACGTGTTTGTGAGTAACCAAACACGGCCTATATTAAAAGAAATTAAATCAGTCAAAAGCTATTCACTCTTGGCGGTTTCGGCTTCTGCCTCATCGGGTACAAACACATAACCCACGCCCCACACTGTCTGGATATAGCGCGCTTGTGACGGATTGTCCTCAATCAAGCGGCGCAGGCGTGAGACCTGTACATCAATAGAGCGCTCCATTGCTCCCCATTCACGGCCCCGTGCCAGATTCATAAGCTTATCACGAGTCAAAGGTTCACGCGGATGTTGCACCAAGGCTTTTAGGACAGAAAACTCGCCTGTCGTCAAAGTCACGACATTGCCGTCGCGTTTGAGCGTACGCGTTGATAAATCAAGCGTCCATGGTCCAAACTCTACCACTTCTAGTTGATGGCTTGGCGCACCCGGCAGCTCACGGTTTTGACGACGCAGTACCGCTTTGATACGTGCCAGCAGCTCTTTTGGGTTAAAGGGTTTTGGCAAGTAGTCATCAGCGCCTGCTTCGAGGCCAGCGATACGATCAGCGTCGCCACCTTTGGCGGTGAGCATGATGATAGGGATGTCGGCATTGTCCTCACGCAAGCGCTTACAGATACTAATGCCGTCCTCACCAGGAAGCATCAAATCAAGCACCACCAACGAAAACAACTCGCGCTGCATCAGCTTATCCATCTGACTGCCATCATGGGCGGTGCGCACGACAAAACCATCGTCCTCTAAAAAGCGCTGCAACAAAGAGCGCAGGCGGGCATCGTCATCGACGACCAAAATACGCTGAGTCAAAGTATCTGGGCTATTATTATCTGTCATACAGGCATCCTCTTATAAAAATTATTATGAACATTCATTATCGGTGTCACGCATAAATTGCGCTGAGCAACACCCTTATCATTATTTGCTCTGTGATTAAAAACTGTCTAAAAAATTATCTAACGACAAAGGTCCCTCTTAATATGCCCTATAGTCGATCCAATATAAAAACACCGTTTCATTGAGCGACTTGCTGGCCAGGTATCTGATTTATTTGGGTTCGACTATAGCCTTCTAAATATAGAAGTACATACGATTATGTAGCGGCGGTAAGCGATACAAAATAGTCAGACTTAGAGATTCACGCTGCAAGACACCACCAAACTGCGCCGCTGATACTTTAGTGTATAAGATTGCACCAGCAATTGCATCACCCATCAGGATAAATGCTGTATGCGTTTGTTTAACAAGGCCGAAACAGAAAGGATAAAAGGCGATATCGGCCATAAAATCTAGGCAAAAGCGCAAAAAGATAAAAAGGATTTTTATTCATGCAGCTTTTGCTATAATGCAAAACTACATTTCTCAACGATTGATACGTATATGAGTAGCACTGATACCTTAACGCCATCTCAAACCCAGACAAATACACAGGTTTTGGATGCAACCACACACGCGAATATTCACGACAAGCTTGCTCGCGCGCTTGGCATTAAGACTGCTCAAGTCAATGCGTTTGTCAAACTTTATGATGAGGGCGCGACAGTTCCGTTTATTGCCCGTTACCGTAAAGAAAAGACGCAAAATCTTGACGATGCACAACTGCGAGCGCTAGAAAAATCGCTCAACTATGAGCGTGACATGGCCAGCCGCCGCCTCAAAATCACTGAGCTGCTCAGCACGCAAGGCAACTTGACAGATGAGCTGCAGGCGCGCATTGACAATGCGACATCGAAACTTGAGCTAGAAGACATTTATCTGCCATACCGTCCGCGCCGCCGCTCTCCTGCGGCCAAAGCCCGCGCTGCCGGTTTGGATGTACCAGCACAAGCGCTGTTGACCCAAGAGATTACCCCCACTGATGCATTGGCAGATTATGAGGCGCCAGCCAGTATCTCTGATGACAAGGGTAACGAGATAGAGGTCGACTTTGGTGATCTAGACAAACAACTGGCGGGCGTACAAGCCATCATCGTTGATGAATGGACGCAAGCGCTGGATTTGCTTGATAACTTGCGTAATGGCTTTGCAAAGACAGCGAGCATCGTATCGACTGTCGCCAGTGACGAAAAACGCGAAGTGGGCGAAAAATTCAAAGACTACTTTGAGCACAGTGAGAGCCTAGCGCGTCTGCCCAATCATCGCTTGCTTGCGATGCTGCGTGGCCGCCAAGAAAACGTTTTGGGCCTAAAAATTGATGGCGAAGACGCTCCCTTTATCGAAAAAATCATCAGTCACTTTGATATCGATGCCAAAGCGCCTGCTGCCCGTCGTGAGTTTTTGCAGGCGGCGGCGACCAGCCTGTGGAAGGATAAATGGCGTCCGCATATCGAGCATCGTTTATTGACCGAAAAACGTCTGACCGCTGAGGCCGATGCGATTGAGGTGTTTGCCAATAACTTACAGCATCTACTCATGGCTGCACCTGCTGGCCGCAAGGTGATTTTGGGCGTCGATCCAGGTATCCGTCACGGCGTGAAGATGGCGATTGTTGATGCCCAAGGTCATGTCATGCTAGATGGCGAAGAAAAGCCAGTCGTCGCCACCGTTTATCCGTTTGCCCCTGATAATAAGATGGATGAAGCCAAAAAAGTTATCGATGAGTTATTAAGCACTTATAACGTTGATTTGGTCGCTATCGGTAATGGTACGGCGAGCCGCGAAACCGATGCGATGATCAAAGAGATTTTGGCCGCCAACGCTGAATTAAAAGCCAAAGCCGTGATCGTCAATGAGTCAGGCGCGTCTGTTTATTCTGCCAGTGAGCTTGCCAGTGATGAGCTTGCTAATTTAGATGTCTCGGTACGCGGTGCGGTTTCTATCGCCCGTCGCTTGCAAGATCCGCTATCTGAGCTGGTCAAGGTCGATCCAAAAGCCATTGGCGTGGGTCAATATCAGCACGATGTCAACCAAAACCAATTGGCCGACAGCCTAGACAAAGTAACTCAAGACAGCGTGAACGCCGTTGGTGTTGATGTAAATACCGCCAGTCCTGCTATTTTGGCGCATATCGCTGGTCTAAACAAAAACGTCGCTCAGCAAATCGTGACTTACCGCAAAGAGCACGGCGCTTTTGATAGCCGTGAAGCCCTCAAAAACGTGCCACGCCTCGGGGTCAAGACCTTTGAGCAAGCGGCAGGGTTTTTGCGTATCCACGGCGGCAGCAATTCGCTGGATGCGACAGGCGTCCATCCAGAGAGCTACGCGCTGGTTGATAGCTTGCTGGCGCAAACCGGTAAAGCATTGCCAGAGGTACTGGGTAACGATGGGGTGTTAAACAGCATCGATACCACAGCACTGGCGGTCAATGACGACAATGTCAGTATAAAAGCCATCATTGAAGAGCTGGCAAAACCTGCGCGTGATCCACGCCCTGAGTTTAAGACCGCTAACTTCCGTGAAGACGTCAATAGCATTAAAGACTTAAGCGAAGGCATGCAGCTAGAAGGCGTGGTCACCAACGTCACCGCCTTTGGGTGTTTTGTGGATGTCGGTGTGCACCAAGACGGGCTGGTACATATCTCGCAGATGGCCAATGATTTTGTCGCTGATCCGATGAACCGTGTCAAACCAGGCGATATCGTTTCAGTACGTGTCATCTCTATCGACGAAAAACGCGGCCGTATTGGCTTTAGCATGAAGCCTGAAGCAGAAAAATCAGCGCGGCCAGCCGCCAAGCCTGCGACCCGCAATACTGGTGGTGATGAAAAAGCGAGCCGTCCGCGCAGCAATCGTCCAAACAACAAGCGCCCAGCGGATAAACGTGCAACAAAACCGCGTGACCATCGTCAAGCTAATGACAGTGCCTCTAACCGCAGCAAGGCTCCAAAAGCCGACGCACCAGCCAAAATGGGGACTTTGGGCGCACTGCTACAAGAAGCCGGCGTGACCAAAAGCAAAAAATAATCAGTATTATCAAAGATAAAAAAAGGCAGCCATTGAGCTGCCTTTTTTGTGTCATACGCTTGTATCAATTGTGCCTTACTAGGCAAGATGCCATCTGTGTTTATGCTGTTTGTTAGCGACGCTATAATTGGGGCGCTGCTATTATCGAGACGCTATTATTGCGCCCAAATCTTAGCGTGCGATAGCGATACGGCGATTTTCTTTAAACTCGACATCCGCAGGCTGCGTTGCGAGTAGCTCACCACGCTTGTCTTTTTTCTTTTCTTGTAATGTGATTTCTGTGTTGGCAGCTTCGTCGTCGGTTGCGCCTTCACCTGCCAATAGTGGCTGATAGTTTGCATCACTGTGCTGCATGTTGAGTGCTGGTGCAGGCTGCTCGGTTTGCGCAGGTTGCATGCCAGCCGCTGCCATTGCATCATTTTCTTCCTCAGTCGCTTCTTCAGCAGCTTCCTCAGTCGCCACCTCCATGGTTGCTGCATCTGTGATAGCGACTGCCTCTTCACTTTCTACAGCGCCAGGTTGAGTGGCCAGTAACTCACCATCTGGGCCTTCGACTTCAGCCTGTAAGGTATTGTCTACGGGTTCGGCCAGTTTATCCGCTGGGGTCACCTCTGCTGTGTTGACTGGGGCTGCCATCGCCATGGTTGGTAAGATAAGCGTTGCACCCATAAGTAGTGATAAAGCCGTGTTTTTCATGATAAAACTCCAAAATATAATAAGATGATTATGTATAAAACCACAAATCCGCGCATAAGATGGTGAACTTTGAGTCACTACCTTATGTGCTGATATGAGCTTGTTATTATTCCCAAACGCAAAATACCAGCTCTAGGGCCAGTATTTCAGTAGTAAAGTCATTAAGGTTCTAACAGCTTGGTGTTTTCTTGTAACATTATGAAACATTGGTAATACATTTGCGACAATGTCTATCCAAGCTTGTCTTTGCTTTTTGGCGCTTTGAGCGCGTATTTAAAACAGGTTATATGCCAATCCTTTATTCATTTACTTCTTTCGTTACCTGGGGCATCTCGTCAGCATCAGGAACGCGAACCACAGGGAAGGTTTGGTTGATCTCTGTGTTATCAAGGACGTCGGCATCGGCCTCTTCGCCCACAATCACAGCGCGATTGGCACTATCTTCGATGGCGATTGCCGTGCCTTGAGTGGTGTTGACGCGTTTGATCTGATCGTCTGGGGCGATGATGACTTCTTTGACGCTGTATTTGGCTGGACGTATCACGCGCGTTGTCTCAACGACGACAGGCTCTACGCTGCGCGCTTCATTGACCGCAATTTGTGCCTCTGGGGCAGGGGCCTCACTGACGATAGGTGTGGGAAATTTATCGCCAAAATGGTTGTCACATTGCTGCATACTCAAGCGAACTGGGTTGCCAGCTTTGTCCATATAGACGTTGACGGGCATATCAGCAGCGATAGGGACATATTTGCCGACTAACGCGCCCGATACCCCATAACGACCGTTTGATTGTCCAACGCCTAAGTCACAGGCTCCTGCAGAGTAATCCTTAGTAGGTAAGTTATGGCGATCGACCACGCTTTGGGGGATCATCACTTCTGCTAGCGTCATTTGTTTGACGGCGGCTTCACCAGCTTGGCGCTTGGGGTTTTGATAAGTATAAGGGGTATAAAATTTGGCTGAACCATCTTTGACTGCGCTGACGCACTCATCATAGCTATCATAGCCAACGTTGCCATGGCTATCGGTGGTCATAGCTGCATTGGCAGAGCTTGCCAACATCATAAGGCCTGAAGTAAATACAGCGGCGGTTAATACGTGCAATTTCATTGTGGTTCCCTCTTCATTATTATTGATTTTGCTCTGTCTTGTATCGGTCTCATGGCTACGTAACATGAACGATGTGCCATTCACTGTGCGTTATCAGAAGCTAAGTGGTCAGGAGCGGTATTTATAAGGTGTTTATTCTTCATAAGATGTTTAGAAATAAGGCACAAAAAGTTATACGACCTTTGTTGTGCGACCTTTTTTATCCTACGCTAGTGACCAAAAGATGGTTGTGACATTAGGCTAGGAATGTGTAGCATAATGTATAAAAAAATCGTCAACAGGCAACATCTGTCACTAAAAAAGTACACTAGTTGTATTTTTTAACAGCCGCTCAGATTTGTCATTTGATGTTTCACTACATTTTCTAAAAATTTTTGCCATAAAAAACCGCACCTTATAAATAAGATACGGTCAGAGACTATAGTCGATCTGCTATAAAATAAGTACAGTGCGGCTGGGATGAATGTGATGCAGCCCCTCATCTACCCATGATAATAATGTTAGGCATCGAGCACCTCAAAACGAAGGCCGGCATGCTCCTCTAAGCGCGACAGTAAGGTATCGCCCATCGCGGCGGCTGGCGTCCAAAATCCGCCGGCCACATCGTCTTTGCTGGTATCTTGTGCCAAGCAAAGAGCGGCCTGTGCCAACATACGCGAAGTGCTGCCGTAACCTGGGTCTTTATCGCCGGTGACTTTGGTATTGATGGTCTGGTTGTCAGTGGTTTGACCAAACAGGCGAATATCGAAGTAGCCGTTTTCTTGCTCTTCTTTAGAAGGGCCAGAGCCTGACTTGGGCAGCACATGCTTAGATAGTAGCTCACGACTGGGTTTGATCATCATCGCTGTGGCAAATCCAAATAAGCCTGCGCTCATCGCATAGCTCGATAGTTGACCTTTGACGCCATCCTTCATCCACATCGCTTCATCGTATTTAAACTGACGCCCGTACTCATAGCCGAGCAGTTGGTTGGTACGATGGACGATACGGGTATTGATACTGGCCATGACAAAGGGCGCAAGCCAGCGTTTGTGCTCGCTGTCATATTTTGGTTTACTGACGTTGTCTTGGCGTACGTTTGGCGCGTCTTTATCATCGTTTAGCAAATAAGGGTTGGCCACTTGCTTGCGGCGCGATTTGTCTTCTCCGACTTCTTCAAATATCGTTGCCATTGAGGCAATAGTGCCGCCAGACAGCCCACCTTTTGCCGCCTTGACGCGCATATGAATGACATCGCATGTCTCACCAAATCTCTCTTCGGCTTGCTTTTGGGTAAAATAAACCCCCAAATCTGAAGGAATGGAGTCAAACCCACAGGAGTTGACAATACGAGCGCCACTTTGCTTTGCCGCCTCCTGATATTTATCCATCATGTCTTTGATAAAGATGGCCTCACCGGTCAGATCGACGTAATCGGTGCCATTTTCTGCACAAGACTTAATCAGTGGCTCGCCGTACTTGAGGTAGGGGCCGACGGTTGAGATGATGACTTGGGTTTGTTTGGTCATCGCATCGAGGCTGGCGGCGTCGTTACTATTGGCAATGATGGTGTCGACTTTGCTGGCAAGTTTGGACTGCAAGTCGTTTAGCTTTGCTTCATCACGGCCGGCGATGGCCCATGTGACATTAGAGCCGTCTTTGTTTTTGGCATTTGACAAAAAATGGGTCAAGTAATGGGCGGTGATCTGCCCGACAAAACTGGTCGCCCCATAGAGTACGACCGCATAAGGTCGTTTTTCAGTATTGTTTGCAGCGGTGTGATTGGTCGTATCCGTATTGGTATCCATAACTCTCTTCCTTATATGAATGGTTGTTTTTAGCGGCTCGTTCATTATCGTAGCTACCATCATCATAGCAACTTTTGCTCAATGATCATCTGGTCAAGTGCAGTACTAACAGTCATTTTATGGTTGGGTTGCGACAGTCAGTTCTCTATAAAAATGTGAGAGCAAGGCTGATGATTAGGGCGTGTCCTCCATACTGTGCCTAGCTGCTTTTTAGTGGGTCACTTTTTTAATGGGTCACTATGAGGGGTTATAACAGATTTAATGGACAAAAAAAGCGTGACTTATAAAACACCAACTGTCGCTACACACAATCTTTATAAACACAAACAAGATTTGGCGAGTATTAAGATTTGCTACAAAGGTTACATAATCCACCGATATTATTACCAAAATGAACGTTGTCTGGCGACAAATGTTGCTAATCTATGGTCGTAAGCCGTTGTAATAGGTATAAAAACAACAATTAATAAGTATGAAAACAAGGGATAGCAGACAGATCTGCGATCTGGTTTCGATTATCATTCAAGGAGAAGATTATGTTTCGCTGGGCTATTATTTTTGCCGTTATCGCATTGTTAGCAAGTTTCTTGGGCTTCGGCGGTGTCGCAGGCTTATCAGCAAACTTTGCGTATATTTTATTGGCATTGGCGGTGATTTTGTTCATCGTCGCATTTGTGAGCCGCCGTATGTAGTCGGCAGTTAAGAAGCTAAGATATTTAAATATACAGGCAAGATGCTTGAGTGTATTTGGTAAAAAAAGTCCTCGATTTGAATCGAGGACTTTTTTGTGGCTGCTGTGTTTTTGTGGCTGCTGTGTTTGTCTGCCAGATAGCGCTTATAAGCGTTTGGGCTGAATGATGTGCTCCATGCGTTTGGCCAAACGGATATCCAAGCTTGAGATGCCACCGGTATCGTGGTTGGTCAAGCGCACTTCTACCACATTGTAGATATTACGCCATTCAGGATGATGCTCGAGCGCCTCCGCATGAAAAGCGGCTTGATTCATAAAGCTCATGGCTTCGACAAAGTCGCTAAAGTGATAGGTCTTGACGATACTATTGCCGTCACGTTGCCATCCTGCCAGCTCTTCTAACTGTAGGTTGATTTGTTTGTCAGATAAACTACTCATATTAATAACCTTTATTGTTATGTGGTTTGGTTTATTAAAAATAACGATGACGTCAGCTGACTGGCGAACAGTCTTTTATATCAAATCCTTTATATCAATTTTTTTATACTAAATCTTGATACTCAGGTCGTCTATTGATGTATGAGGCGACAAATGAGCATTGCGGCACCACCTTTTTATCATGAGCGCGCGCATAGTCGAGAGCATGCTTGACCAGCGCTGTACCAAGACCACGGCCGCCTAGCTCTTTTGGTACGATGGTATGGTCATACACCAGTTTGTCGCCGCGCTCCTGATAGCTGATATAGCCTGTATGACCGTCGATGGTGGTCTCAAAGCGGTTTGCGGACTCGTTGTGGGTGATGGTTGGGGCGTTGCCTGCGGTAAAATCCTGTGTACTCATCATATGCTCCGTTATTGGTTTTATTAGATTGTTTTAGGTCGGGGGTATTTAGACAGTGGCTTTTATACGAAAACCCTCGATCAATGAATCTTATAAAAAGGCTCTCGATCGATGATAGGTGGCGTCATTGTCTATTTATTATCTGCCCAAATACGTTATGCCTTATTATGCGCTGTCTGCGAGGAAATTTATAGCCCTTTCGGGTAATCGTGGATAGGGTAAATGTTACGATAGCCTACCCTTATCAAAATCATTAAGGCTCGTTGAGGCCGGCAAAAAACTCGATAAGGTTGGCTTGTTTCACCAATTAATCCAATACTTTAGCAGAAAAGGCACGAAAGCCGTCTACTTGCTTGCAGGGTATGCGCCACAATGCGATAATGGCAGACAATTTACAACCCTGATTTTTGAGGCGCAGCCCACTGAGCATCCGTGCAAAGTGCGACTGTCACGCCTTGTCTATGCAGTCTATCGGAGTGTTAATGGCTCAATATATTTACACGATGAACAACGTGTCAAAACTTGTTCCGCCTAAGCGTGAGATTCTAAAAAACATCAACCTATCATTTTTCCCTGGTGCCAAAATTGGTGTGCTAGGTATCAACGGTGCGGGTAAGTCTACCTTGCTACGTATCATGGCAGGTGTCGATACTGAGTTTAGTGGTGAGGCGCGCGCGCAAACAGGTACCAAAGTCGGTTACCTACCGCAGGAGCCACAGCTTGATGACAGCAAAGACGTCCGTGGTAACGTCGAAGACGGTATGCGTGAGGCGTTAGATGCGCTCGCGCGTCTGGATGAGATTTATGCCGAATACGCAGAGCCCGATGCCGACTTTGATAAGCTGGCCGAAGAGCAAGGCAAGATGGAAGACATCATCCAAGCGTGGGACGCTCATAACCTAAATACCCAGCTGGAAAAAGCCGCTGATGCGCTACGTCTGCCGCCATGGGATGCAGATGTCAGCAAATTATCTGGTGGTGAAAAACGCCGTGTGGCGCTATGCCGTCTGCTATTGTCACGCCCTGATATGCTACTACTTGACGAACCGACCAACCACTTGGACGCCGAATCTGTCGCGTGGCTTGAGCAGTTCTTACAAAACTACAGTGGTACCATCGTCGCCATTACTCACGACCGTTATTTCTTAGACAACGTCGCGCAGTGGATTTTGGAGCTGGACCGTGGCCATGGCTATCCTTATGAGGGTAACTATACTGAGTGGCTCGAGCAAAAGAACAACCGTCTTGAGCAGCAGCAAAAGCAAGAAGAGTCTTTTGCCAAAGCACTGAAAAAAGAGCTTGAGTGGATTCGTAAAAATCAAAAAGGCCAACAAGCCAAGTCCAAATCTCGTGTGCAGCGTTTTGAGGAGCTAAACTCAACTGAGTTCCAAAAACGTAACGAAACCGCTGAGATTTATATTCCACCTGGTCCACGTCTGGGTAACAAGGTCATCGAAGTCAACAATATCTCCAAGTCTTTTGGCGATCGTTTGCTTTATGAAGACCTCAGCTTTAACGTGCCAGCAGGCGCCATCGTCGGTATCATCGGGCCAAACGGTGCGGGTAAAACCACGCTATTTAACATGATTACCGAGCGTGATACCCCAGATACTGGCTCAGTCGAGCTGGGCGAGAGTGTCAAAGTGGCGTATGTCGGTCAGGTACGTGACAACTTGGACGATAACAAAACCGTCTGGGAAGAAGTATCAGACGGCCTTGATATCATCAAGGTAGGCGACTATGAGACCCCAAGCCGTGCTTATATTGGCCGCTTTAACTTCAAAGGCTCAGACCAGCAAAAGCATGTCGGACAGCTATCAGGTGGTGAGCGTAACCGTTTGCAATTGGCTAAGACACTAAAGCAGGGCGCTAACGTATTGCTACTCGATGAGCCATCAAACGACTTGGATATCGAAACTTTGCGTGCGCTAGAGGATGCGATTCAAGTATTCCCCGGTACCGTCATGGTGGTCTCGCATGATCGCTGGTTCCTTGACCGTATCGCCACCCACATCTTGGCGTTCGAAGAAGAAGGCCCAGTTTGGTTCGATGGTAACTACTCTGAGTTTGAAACCTATCGCAAAAAGACCATGGGTGATGATGCCACGCCTAAGCGTATGAAGTATAAAAAGATTTCTACCTAAGAGCGGTGCTTATGGTGCCCAATAAAATATAGTGCTCAATAAAAAAAGACCTCTAATCAGTTAGAGGTCTTTTTTTATTTATGCTGCTCAGTATCGTGAGCGGCTTAATATAATGGTATCAATTAACGTTTACGACCAAACTTACGCTGCTTTTTATTGCTAATCTCAGTAATCGCGTGGGTAATTTCCTCTTCATCTAGGCTTGCAACTTGCTGCAAGATTTGCATCATATCAGGCGTCAGGACGTACTTAGCATGGTGAGCGATGTCATTGATACGATGATCAAAGGTCAGCACCCCAGTTTCTTCCTCTTTTTGTAAGTAGTCAAGGCGCGTCAAGGCACTGATAAAGCTAGTAAACAACGCCCGATCAAAGAAATCTGGAATGTCGTCGGCATATAGCACCGACAAGCGCTGACCGAGCAAGTGACACAAATCCACGACCTCGTTTTCAGTCAGATTGCCCGAGCCTTGCTGCGCGAGTAGGGCAAGGGTCATAAAGTAACGCTCAAGACTCTGCCCGACAGGCGTGGCCAGTACTTGTAGCTGCTGATAGCCTTTGCTATTGGACTCAGGGACGCTCAAGATACCATCGCCAAGCTCGACGATAAGACCATGAGCGAGCAGGCTATCGACTTTTTTGTTGAGGGTATCGTTTAGGCTGTGCGCCGGATAGTACAAAAACAGCTCGCTTTGTAAAAACGGATACAGCTGCGTGGCAATATTGTCCAAACGGCTGCGCTCGATGCGGCCATTACGAGCGACCAAGGCCGATAAGAACGACAGCAAAATAAAGACGTGCAAGATATTGTTACGGAAGTAGCTGAGCAACGCTGCCTGCTTGCCAGCAATCTGAATGATGTCGCCTAAGATGTGCGGCGTGCGCTCGATGAGCTTGAGCTTGATACCATAATCAATGATTTGCTGCGGGCTCATATCGGTGATAAAAGTATCATCGGCATAAGGCAGCTGCTGGGCGAGCCCCTGATACAAGGCGATTTGCTCGCGGCAAATGTCTTCATCAAGCGCCGCTTTTGGGGCTGATAGCAATACCAGTGACAATAGCGATACTGGCGTGATGACAGCGGCTTTGTTGATATGCTGCATGATTTTGACGCCGATATTGTCCACCATGGCGCTGGTTTTTTCGTCAAGCGGGGTATCGGTGCGATCGGCAGGCAGGCTGTCTGCTGGCACATCAAACTTGGTCATAAAGTCGCTTAGGTGCAACGGCGTACCAAAGCTCAAATGGACATTACCAAAGATACGCTCGATCTTGCGCCCGACTTTGAGTAAGCCGATAAGGGATTCGGACTCTTTTGGCTTGCCCTTTAGCTCACCAACGTAGGTGCCGCCCTCCATGATGCGCTCATAACCGATATAGGTCGGAATAAATACCACAGGCTTGTTGGTACGGCGCAGCTGGCTATGAACCGTCATCGCCAGCATGCCCATCTTCGGCGGTAACAATCGCCCTGAGCGAGAGCGGCCTCCTTCGATAAAGTACTCAATCGGCGTGTTGCGGGTGATGAGAGTATGCATATACTCACGCAATACCGCGGTATAAAGCGCGTTACCACGGAAACTACGGCGAATATAAAACGCCACCGCGCCGCGTAGTAGCGGCCCTAATACTGGTACGTCTAAATTGTCACCAGCGGCGACATAAGGAATGCTCAGACCGCGCTTGTAGATGACATAAGACAATAGCAAATAGTCGACATGGCTACGATGACATGGCACATAGACAAGCTCGTAGTCTGCCGCCAGCTCGCGTACACGCTCGAAATGATGGACTTCGACGCCATCATATAGCTGTGTCCATAGCCACGTCAAAAACTTGTAAAAACCACGAATGATCGAGTGCGAGTAGTCGTTGACCATCTCATTGGCATAGCCTTTGGCGACACTGCGCGCTTCACGTACGCTGGTGCCCGTAGCCTTGGCTTCGGCTTCTATTGCGTGCTTGATGGCAGGCGAGTACACGAGCTTGTCTACAAGGTTGCGGCGGTCTGATAAATCAGGGCCCAGCATACTGGCGCGCTGCTTGTCCAGATAGGTGGTGATCTGCTGCTGCAACATCCGCACCAGCTCGCGATTGCCATCCGCGCCAGTGGTCATGGTATAAGCGGGCATCTCGTCGCTGATAGGTTGAGTATGGTCGTCTTCTACGGGCGTGGTATGTAACTGCTCGTGGATCAGCGCGCGCAAGTCCTGCGGCGGATGAAACTGCACAAAGGTATCGCGCCCCATCACTCCGATATTAAATAATTGCTTGGTGATACTAGGGTCTTCCCAGTTATCGGCGGTCAACAACTTAAATAACGAGTCCTCTTTTTCTGGCGCACGCCCCCACAAAATAGACACCGGTACCAACCGAACCTTTAGCTCTGGGTACTGCAACACCGCAGAGACCAAACGCGATAGTCGCGGCGAGAGTTGGCTGTCTTTGGCACTTGGGTGCTTTAAAAAGATAATAGCGGCGTTTTCTTTGATGTTATGAGCGCTATCTTGGACGCCGACCAACGCAGGCGGCAGGTTGTGCTCTTGGGTTTGTAGGTCAATCAAAATACTATTGGAGCGCGAATAATCTTGCAGCACATAAAACCTGAGCGTCTGATCGTCGCTGTCAAATTCAGGCAGCTCTCCTAGTAATTTGGGTTTGACCGCGACGTCCAGCATTTGACCCGATAGCTTGCGATAGAGCTGATTGATCGGGGCATTTGCATAAGGCTTAGGCGTGATTGGTTGGCCGTCAGTTGCGGTATTGTCCGTGGTGACGGGCGCTTTAAAAATCCGTTTTTTTAGGAACTTCGGTATCATAATCAGTATCAAAAGTCATCAAATATAGTGCGCTTATGATGCCATAAAAGCCAGCAAAGCGATATATGCTGTCTGTATATACTACCAATATTCATAAGCCAGCGGTCATTGCTTATCTATCAATCATCGGGCAGTAAGCGAAAGCAGCGCTTAAAGACAGCACTTAAAGACAGCAGAGAAAGACAGCAGAGAAAGACAGCTTTTAAAAACAAGGCTAGGCGCGCGCAGCTGGCGGTACAATTGTTTGAAAGTTGATCCGTTTAGCGCAATAATGGACGCATTGACTGATGAAAGCCGCTCTGTTCTGATATCTATTAAAATACATCTATTAAAAAAGGTAAGTGAACCCCCTATGACGCCTGCTATCAATCTTGCCAAAAAACACCGTCTGGATTATCAATTACACGAATACACTCACGATGCACAAGCAGCCTCTTTTGGTCTGGAGGCGGCAGAAAAGCTGAGCGTGGATGCCGCTCAAGTCTTTAAGACCTTAGTGGTATCGAGCGATGCAGGCGCGCTTGCCGTGGCCATATTGCCCGTTGATAAGACCTTAAACTTCAAAAAAATGGCCAAAGCGTTGTCTGCTACCAAAGCCTTGTCTTGCAAAAAAGTACAAATGGCAGATATCAAACTGGTTGAGCGCACAACCGGCTACGTACTGGGCGGCGTCAGCCCGCTTGGACAAAAAAAGTGCTTGCCGATGATGATAGATTGCTCAGCTCAAACGCAGTCTACCATCTATGTCAGCGGTGGCCGTCGCGGCTTAGAGATAGAGTTGCCGCCGCATCAATTGGCCACGACGCTAAATGCGCATTTTGCTGCGATCACCGATGACTAGCAGCATGGTATCGACATGGTATCGATAGGCTGATGGCTGTTGGTATTTGTGACTATCGTTTTTATACTGAACTCACCATATATAACTCGACCACATTTTTATCTTCTCGCAGATATTTTCCCCCGCTTTTTGGTATTCTATGACACATAAAAAAAGCGCCTAAATCATAGGCGCTTTTTCATCGTTATAAATGAGTGCGAGGGGCAGTCTTAGTCTAAGAAAGCAAAGCTGTCGATATCCATCGCTGTCATGCTCTCGCTAGGGGCGACCATGGCTTCGGCGTGACCTGACGTACGTGGCAGTAGCTTATCGAAATAGAACTCGGCGGTTTGGATTTTGGCTTGGTAGAACTCTGGCGCTTCTGTACCGCCGTTTTCGAGTTTGTCATACGCGACCGCTGCCATACGCGCCCAGTGATAGCCCATCATCACATAGCCTGAGTACATCAAGAAGTCATCAGAGGCTGCAGAGATGATTTCGCGGTCTTTACGTGCCATCAGCATCAGACGAACGGTCAAGGTGTTCCACTCAGCACATAGCTTGGTCAATGCCCAAACGAACTTGCGCATGTCTTTATCCAGCGCATACTCGCCGCACCATTTCATGATGCTTGAGGTATAATCACGGATGATCTTGCCTTTAGATTGCAAGATGACCTTACGACCGAGCAAATCTAACGCCTGTACGCCCGTGGTTCCTTCGTACATGGTCGCGATACGAGCATCACGAGCGATCAGCTCCATGCCCCATTCTTTGATATAGCCATGGCCGCCATAGACTTGCTGACCGTGCTTGGCCGCTTCGATACCCAGCTCAGTTAAAAAGCCTTTTAGGATAGGGGTATAAAAACCAAGCTTGTCATCCCATTTTTCAAACTCTGCTTCATCGCCATTGGCCACGCCTTGTGACATTTTGTCCGCATAGCGCGCTGAGTGATAGATCATCGAACGACCACCTTCAGCAAAGGCTTTTTGGGTCAAGAGCATACGACGAACATCAGCATGATGAATGATGGCATCTGCCACTTTTTTAGGATCTTTGGTGCCTGATAAAGTGCGCATCGAGCGACGCTCTTTGGCATAAGGCAAGGCGTTTTGGAAAGACAGCTCAGTGTGCGCCAGACCTTGGATACCCGTACCGATACGCGCGGTGTTCATAAAGGTGAACATCGCTTTTAGGCCTTTGTTTGGCTCGCCGATTAGGTAGCCTGTCGCGCCATCGTAGTTAAGGACGCAAGTTGATGATGAACTGATGCCCATTTTGTGTTCGATAGAGCCACAAACCACCGCATTGCGCTCGCCTGACTCGCCATCGCTATTTGGCAAAAACTTCGGTACGATAAACAGCGAGATGCCGCGCGTGCCTTCTGGGGCATCGGGTAGGCGTGCTAAAGTAATGTGAATGATGTTGTCGGTTAGGTCGTGCTCACCGCTTGAGATAAAGATTTTGGTGCCGCTGATTTTATACGTACCGTCTTCTTGCGGGATGGCTTTTGATTTTACTTGCCCCAAATCGGTACCACACTGCGGCTCAGTCAGACACATGGTACCTGACCATGAGCCTTCGACCAGCTTTGGTAGATAGATGGCTTTTTGCTCATCAGAGCCGTACTGTAATAAAGTATTGATACAGCCAGTAGATAGGCCTGGATACATCGCCCATGGCCAGTTGGCCGTGCCGATCATCTCAGCTTTGATGAGGTTGATGGACATCGGCAAGTTCATACCGCCGTACTCTTCAGGGTATGAGATGCCTTGCCAGCCGCCTTCGACGAACTGCTGATAAGCTTCTTTAAAGCCCTTTGGGGTAGTGACTTCACCGTTTTCAAAATGACAGCCTTCTTCGTCAGCAGGCTGGTAAAGTGGTGATAGGACGTTTTCGGCAAAATCCGCCATGCCTTGCAAAATCATATCAACGGTTTCGGGATCAGCGTTTTCGCCGTTGTCTAAGCTTTTGTAATGCGTCTGATAATCAAACACATCGTTGATCAAAAATTTGATATCACGTAAGGGTGCTTTGTAAGTTAACATAATCGCTCTCTTTGGTTGGTTCGCTCTCATAGGCTTGTGGCGCAGTCGTTGAGCCAGTGTTTATGTAAGCGATCTTTACTTATTTGGGATAGAGGTAGACACTGTATCTATTTGATAACCAATGGTCTGTTGGTCGTCTGTCAGTGGTCATGGAGTGTGATAAGAGCAGCCAGTCGATGTCTTCCATGAAAGCCCTACAAACGTCCTTAGTAAAAGTCAGCTGCTATGGCGTTTGTATGAGTATAAATCTTCTATGCATACAAATATACAATAGATAACTAATATTCATGTTTTTAATAAAAGTTTATTACTTTTAGTTTTGTTGAAATACGAATGATGGGGCTTTTTTTAGTCTGTTACTTTTATCACTTTTCTTTTAGCAGTTTTATCTTAGCACTTTTATATCAACACCTTTATATCAGTGTTTTTATATCAGTGCTCTGCTTTTGTGGCCACCGTTATCACAGCGGTTTGGGAGCAAGAGCAGCGTGACAATAATCAACAGGCATTACCTAAGCAAGCATTACCTAAAGAGCAGGGTAGGCCACCGAGCAAATACACCTATATCTAGGAGACAGTAGGCCAATTATGGGCAAAAAACTACGCAACCAGCATGTCGTTTGGCGCACCGCCTTGTGGACTCGTATCAAGTCGCTCATCGATGGCGAGCTGGATCATCTGCTTAAGGTCAATCGCAGCAAAAGACCATGGCACATGCCCATTATCGCCGCCCTTGCTATTAGTTTTCCGGTGTTTGTCGGGGCATATTTTGATGCGCTGCCTTCAGGTATTAAGGCGTCGCTGGGGGCGATGATTATCTTAAACCTACCGCTGGTGGGTACGTTGCCGTATCGGTTGGTGACGGTCATGGCATGGGGGTTTGCGATGGCGATGAGCTTTGCTTTAGGGCTGATAGCTCAGCAGTTGCCATGGCTTAGGTTGCCGGTGTTTGTGCTGATGGCCTTTGGGGTCGTGGTGCTGGGGCGTTACTATCGTCAGCCGCCACCTGCGGGGTTGTTTGTGATGATGGCAGGCGCGATAGCACTGTTTATGCCGACACCACTGGCGCAGGTGCCAGCGGCGATGGGGTTGGTGGTATTGGGCAGCGGGGCGTCGATGTTATTGGCGGCGCTGTATACGCTGTTTTTGTTGATGACGCGTACGGTCGCGCCTGCGCCTGTCTATCATTATGAAGCAGATACGATCGGTGATAGTGCGATTGTGGCGGGCTTTGTCAGCTTGACCTTGGCGCTCGCCATGTTTTTTGAGATGCCCTATCCTTACTGGGCGGCGATGAGCTGTTTTATCATCATTCAGGGTATGCAGCTACGCACGATGTGGATCAAGCAGCTACACCGACTACTCGGCACCATTGCTGGCATGGCGGTCGCTGGCTGGATGCTGTCGTGGGGGCTGTCACAGTGGGGCGTGGCCGCCTCGATACTCGCGATGATGCTGTTGATTGAGTCATTGGTCGATCGGCATTATGGTCTGGCCGTCATCTTTATCACGCCGCTGACTATCTTTATCGCAGAGTACGGCAGTGCCTCGATGGTGGCACCGATAGCCGAGGAAGTCATGCGTGCGCGGATGCTTGATACAGCGCTCGGCTGCGTGGTCGGCCTAGGTGGCGGGCTGGCCATGCATTCGATGCGCCTACGTCGCCCATTGAGGCGTATAGAAAACTGGCTGCTGGCGCGTGTTGGTTAGGCGCTATTTATCACAGTATTATTTATCATGTAACGCCGCAGTCGCTACGGCGACATCTACCTTTTGCGTCGTCCAGCGCTCAAAGCTCAAGGCTGCTTGGCCGATGAGCATGCCGTAACCGTCTGATGTCTGCGCGCCGCGAGTGGCAAAGTGCTGCAAAAACGGCAGCGTGCGTCCGTACATCATGTCATAGGCATAATGAGCCGTTAGCGTATCTGCCAGTGGCAACGTCTCACCAGATAGCCCAATAGAGGTGGCATTGATAATAATGTCAAAGGCTCCTGTCAGCTCGCTTGTCGCGCAGGTCGAGATAGCATGTGCGTCAATCACGTCGCTTGCAGCGCTCAGCTCACAAGCCAACTCCTCCGCCTTGCTCACTGTGCGATTGGCAATGCTCAAATCACCGATACCTGCCTGAATCAGTGGCAAAATCACCCCGCGAGCTGCGCCGCCAGCGCCGATCAGTGCCACGCGCGCGCCTGCGAGTGGCCAGCCCAAGCTCAGTATATGATTGACCAAACCTTGACCGTCTGTGTTATCGCCATAAATGGCCTCAGAGATGGATGCACCGTTTTTTAACAATGCTGTATTTAACCATAAAGTATTGACTGCGCCTGCTACTTTGGCATGTTCAGACAAGCCGCCACGCGCCGCGCAGCATGCATAGGCGACTTGTTTAAACGGTACAGTGACATTGGCACCCACGCCGCCGCCATGAAAAAACGCTTCGAGCAGCGCAGTAAAGCTGGCGGCATCATCAGGACAGTATTGACGCTGATAGCTAATATTCATCCCCGTCTGAGCGGCAAACTGGGCATGAATCTCAGGGGATTTACTGTGGGCAATGGGATTGCCGATGACGATAAAGTGTTGGGTCATAGAGAGTCCGCGGATAAACAATGGGCAAAAGATAATCGATAAATCGCTGCTAGAGGCCAATCATCATAAGGGATAACGCGGGTGTTGACAAACCCTACGCTTGAGCAGATTGATATAGGTCATGGCTATGCGGAAGCGGAAGTACGCTATGCGTTTTTTTGACAACAGGTTTTCCAAAAAAGGTTTTGCTGAAAAAGGCTTTGCTGGGTTAGGTTTTTAACAAATCTGTACTTTCTGGGAGGGGGATGCGTAACGTAAAGGGTAGTCAAGTGTTATGCAGTTGGGTAAACTAACAAGCGTATGAGGCGCGTATGAGCTATATAGTCGATGCCCTCTAAAAAGCGCATAGCGCTACTGGGATGCTATTTTTAAACGTAGGTTGCGCAGCCTCTGGGAACGCAGCACGCAAGTAAAATTTATACCAGTAGCGCGTTTAAATTTATATAACAGTTTTATTTTCAACTGACTATATAGAGTAGAGCATCACTATTTTATAAAGTACCAGTGAATATAAAGTACAAGTGAATAAAGCATAAGCTGTTACCCAATCATTCATCGTTATCAGCGGCATCGCTGCCAGCTCGTTAATACTACGTTGAGACCCATCTAAAAGTGTGAGTAAATTGCCCATGTGGAATAATAACCTACAGACCCTTCTAGTCGGTACAATAATGGCGACGGCTCTGTCATTGAGCGGCTGTGATAGCAACAAAAACGATCCCGAAACCTCAGATGCGGCCACCGATAGCAGTGCGCAGACCGTTACTGAACCGCAAACCCAAGACAATGCGGCTTCAAACTCAGACCTCGACGGCGCGGTGGCTGAGCAGGGCACGCCTGTCAAATACGATGTCTCGGCATGGAGCAATGAAAAAGTAGAGCCCCTAAAGGTCACCGAGCTGGACGGCATCAAAACCACATTTGGCAAAGTGCTTAGTACAGATGAAAACAGTCTCGACTATGCCAGCAATCCAGCATCCAAATATCGTTTTATGAAGACCGACGCGCCGTATCTGGATATTATCGACTCCGAAAAATATCTCGAGCTTGGCTGGTACTATGCCAACCCCACCGACTCAGAAACAGAAAAAGAGCACAGTCAAAACCATGCCAAAAAAGCCTACAAGCTGGCACGGCAACTGATGGGCGACGATGGCGGTAAAGTCATCGCCGATATGCTGGCGGGCCAAGTCGTCAAAAACAAAGTCATCGGTGGTCAAAAAGTCGAGCTGGCCAAGTGTGAGTTTTATAGCTGTATGCTGATCATCAATAAATCAGCCGCCCAAACAGATGACGGCTAAGCGATTCGATGCTGCCATCTGATATAGCACTACCGCCTGCTAACGCCGCCTCCCTACCGAGCAGTGCTTGGCACTGTCTACAATTGGCCGGCCAGCACCTAGAGCCGCTAGACTTAGATGCTGCAAAACAACGATCAGCAGCATCTGCAGTCGCCTTAGACAATCGCGGACTGGCATACGCTGATGGTTTCTTTACCACCATGGGCGTCGTCGACGGGCAGATACTGTGGCAGCAGCAGCATCGACAGCGACTGCTTAGCCATGCAAAAGCACTGCAGCTGGATATAGACTGCCCAGCACTCATGAGCCAACTGTCCGTCTATGGCAAACAGCTGCAACAAGGCATGCTAAAGCTGATCGTCACGCGTAGTACGCAGGCGGTACGCGGCTATGGCTATGCGTCTGATGCAGCTGGTCGCGCCTGTGATGTCTGGCTAAAAGTGGCCGCTATGCCTGTCAAGACAGCAGAGCAAATCACGCTACCTGATGGACGCAGGATGCCTAGGCAGCCTAATTGTGCCGCCGTTTGTCTATCGGCGAAGATCGCTTGCCTACCGCCGCCATTGGCTGGACTCAAAAGCCTCAATCGCTTGGATAATGTCCTCGCAAGCGGTGAGCTGCAACGGTACAAAGCGCAATGGTTAAATGCTCAGCCGGTGCCAAACCCTCCACAGCCAGAGATCGGCGAAGGTCTGCTACGCGATATGAGCGGACACTGGGTGGAGGGCACGATGAGCAATGTGTTTTATCAACTAGCAGAGTCGCCGCCACCTGTGTCAACCAGCAGCGATAACGACCAGACTCAGGCCAATTATCTGATCACTGGCCAATGGTATACGCCGTCGATGGCGCAGTCGGGTGTCGCTGGGGTCATGCGACAGGTAATCATCGATGCGCTTGCGAATACAGAACGACCAGTAGTCATGCGTTCATTACATGATGAGGATTTGCCACAGATAACGCGGCTATTCTTTTGTAATGCGCTGCGCGGAGTAATGCCGATGAGCTCGCTTACTTTGCTATCAGGTGAGGTGGTTGAGTTTAATTAGTCGCTTACTTCACATCAAAAATATTAAATTTGGTATCAACTAAATCATCATAATTTAACTCAATATCTTCATTTCTATACTTCTCTTGCGCTTGCATAATCGCTGAAGAATCGTCTTCAGCCTTTATGTCTATAATAGCGCTCATCGTTTCAACTATTTCTATTTGATAAGTTTTTAAGCCTGTGTCATTTTTCATAATCATTCTCACTGTTGCTAGGGTTGGTGCTGCTGATCCTAGCAAAAAGACTTTAGAGAAGTGATCGCCTATAGTAAGCTTATCTTAATTTTCGATACTGGCCACGGCCCACAAACTCAATAATGCCTTTATCTCGTAGCACTTGTAGTTGCTGGCGAATTTTATCTTTTACATGGTTGTTGTCAGGATGCTTGAGTTGTAATTCATCAGCAAAAGCATAAACTTGTTGTAGGCTAAATTTATCACCCAATCTATCAATACACTGCCAAACATCTAGCGTCCAACCTCGTGAAGTGATGGATTGCTGACGTAAAAACAACGTCTTTTGAAACTGCTGCGTGACACTGTCGCGCGGTATCACTTGCTGGTCTTTGACCAAAAACACCTTTCCCGTTTCTGGTACTCGGCGCAGGTCAATATTGCAGCCAACCCAACCTGCACGTCTGGCAGAGGCTGCCAATGGTTTGCGTTTTATAATGATATCGGGCTTAAAAAACTGCTTAGGGATAATCAAAAAATTATTAACGCGATACTCTTGGGAGTAGGTCAAAAAGAAGAAGCTTGGATTGTCGTCGCTATTGATACGCGCAAGCATGGTGGCATAAGCGCCATCATTGATAATATTGCTTAGTTTTGATTGTTTGCTTTTTAGCTCGTATTGCTCGGCACAAGCTGCACAATAAAAATCAGCCACAGGTTTATTATTGCTAAACTCAGCTAATGGTTGAATGCCGCAGTTGGGGCAGTAACCGTTGTCTTTTACCCATGCCTCACTAAGCACACGAATAATCTGTGGTTTGGAGTTGTAGTTTTCGGCCAGACTTTGATTAAAATATAAGTTCATGATGCGTTTTTGTGCCCAGTAAGTAGGTGTAAGCGCTGCAGTAAAAGTAACAAGCTAAACAAATCCCATTGAAAATCACACGGTTCAGTGCTAAATTCTAGCAAACTTCTGCCCTGCGAGTTGTCATGAGCACACCAACCCCTGAGTCGCCGCCCGAACGCCCCAATGATACACCAGAAAACCAGCAAGACCATGCTGCATCGTCGAATGCTGAAAAGCCGCGTACGGATGACACGCCTGTAGAATCGTCAGCCACCAACGTAGCAGACACCCCTGCGACAGATGTATCGCTCATCAGCGGCGAGGGCAAACCGCGCACTTACAAAGTCGACAATCCGTCGTTTTTTATGCAGCGGGGCTATCAGGTGCTACTGGTGCTGGGGCTAATCGCCGCGTTTTTTTTGGTGATGGTTTATCAGACGCTGTTTGGCCGTATCGAGCAGCCAGCGCAGATGGTGACGATTGAGCAGGGTCAGACTTACTATGGGCTATTGCCGCAGTGGCAACAGCAGATTCCGCTGTTTTCTGCCAGTGTGGCCAAGCTCTATATCAAGTCGCAAGTCGATGCGCCGCTGCACGCTGGTATCTATCAGCTGCCTGAAAATCCAACCATCGCTGAGGCACTACAGATACTAGAGCAAGGCGCAAAAGCTGCCATGGTCAAGATACAGATCATCGAAGGCAAGACCGCAAGCGACCTTTATCAGACTTTACGTGACAACCCAGGCATCAAAAAAGAAGTATTGCTAGATAGTGACGACAGCACCCCTCCCGCGAGTAATGCCAGCATCGCTCAGGGGCTCGACTTGGTCGGTATCTTGCCAGAGGCGGTAATCAGTAGCAACGATCCCATCGTCAATCACAACCTTGAGGGCTGGTTTGCGCCAGACACTTACTATTATGGGGAAGGCTCAACCGATAAGCAGGTACTAACGGATCTGTATAAGCGTCAGCAGCAAGCGCTGTTTGATGCGTGGGAAAGCCGTGCGCCGAACCTGCCGTATCAGACGCCTTATCAGGCACTGGTCATGGCCTCTATTATCGAAAAAGAAACCAGCATCGCTGATGAGCGTCCGTTGGTGTCGGCAGTGTTTAAAAACCGTTTGGATAAGGGCATGCGCCTGCAAACAGACCCAACCATCATCTATGGTATGGGCAGCCGTTATGATGGTAATATTCGCCGTAAAGACATCGATGAAGAAACGTCATATAACACCTATCAAATCGATGGGTTGCCGCCAACGCCCATTGCCCTGCCGTCGGCCGCTTCTATCGAGGCGACCTTGCATCCAGCAGATAGCGAGGCGCTATATTTTGTGGCAACAGGCAATGGCGGGCACAAATTTACCAATAGCTTGGCTGAGCACAATCAAGCGGTAAAAGATTACCTAAGCGTCATGCGCGACAAGAAAGCACAAACACCGCCGCAGTAATACCCGTTAGCAATAATTTCCGTTACGTGATGCTCTTTTTGAAACCATACCCCTATTTATCAAGCGCTATGTCACCTCATAGCGCTTAGCCATGACACAAGGTCATCTCATGTCTGTATCTATACCTGCCAATGCCGATAACAATCTGGCGCAAGACACTACTAGTAATCAGATAATACAAGGTCGCTTTATCAGTTTTGAAGGCACTGAGGGCGTGGGTAAAACCACAGCGATCGAGCAGCTATGCACACGTTTAGATAGCCGTGGTATCGACTATCTGCGTACCCGCGAGCCTGGTGGCAGCCCATTTGCTGAGCATCTGCGCCAGATACTCCTAGACCCTGCGACCGACATAAATGACGACACTGAGCTACTGTTGATGTTTGCTGCGCGCTGCGATCATATGCAGCAAGTGATTTTGCCCGCGCTACAAGCTGGCAGGTGGGTGATATGTGATCGTTTTACCGACTCAACCGTGGCTTATCAAGGGTTTGGCCGCGCCCATGGTGATGAGGCTGTGCGCACGAAGATTGATATGCTGATTGCCCAGTTTGTACCGCAGTTGCCTGAGCTGACGTTGTGGTTAGATTTACCAGTCGCTGAGGGGATGCGGCGTGCTGGCAAGCGCAGCGCTGCCGATCGCTTTGAGCAGCAAGCGGATGCGTTTTTTACGCGGGTGTATGAGGGGTTTGACACGCTTGCGCGCCAGTATCCTGAGCGCATACAGCGCATCGAGGCGTCGGGCAGCGCCGAGGAGGTTGGTGCGCGCATCTGGCAGGCGGTACAACAGAGGCTGGAGCTAATATAAAAGCGGCGGCGTAGAAAAAACCCCCAACGTCGGTTGGGGGTTTCTCTATGGTTACTTGTCTGGTGATGCGTCAGTTATGGCTCAGTTATGCGTCTGGGTCTTTGTGGCTGTCCATGTCGGTTGCAGTATCTTGACCGGAATCAGGGAAGCGATTGGGATCCAGCGAGCCTTTTTTGGTCTTAGGCGCATGACCATTGCCATTGGTATTGCTGCTATTAGCTGCCTTGGTTTTGGCGACTGTAGCGGAGCTGGCAATATCAGCGTTTTGTACTTGAGCTGCTGAGCGGTCTGGCGTCGCGGCATCCAACGTCGCGGCGGCGTTTGCGGCTGTATCCAAGCTGCTGCTTGCGTCTTTTGGCATGTGCGTTGGCGCATTTTGCTCAGGATTTTGCTCGGCAGTTGTATCGCCAGCGACTTTGTCTGCGCCCGTTACGCTCACAGGCTCGGTAGCGTCAGTACTTTCTTCGTTCAGCTCTTTTTCTTTGCGTTTTTCAGGCGCTTTGGAGCTGGATTCAAAGTTGGCATCCGCCGCCATACGCGCTTGCTCTTGCTTTGGCGTTACATCGACTGGCTTTGGTTGCACCTCATCGTCCACTACCAAGGAGATAAGCTTGCGATCGCGCGGCACCGTCCCATCAAACTTGTCGGTGATGACGTGGAGCTTGCCTTCTTTGTCGACGGTATAGAGCGGCACAAATTGTTTATTATCGGCCTTATACTGCTCAAAACTATAGCTGTCAGTGATGTTGGTGATTTTGATACGTGCCTTTTTGGACAGCATACTGGCAAGCTTGGTATAGGTGACGTCTTTGCCAAACAGCCATTGTGAGTGGAAGTTTGACTGCTTATCGTCGCGCTCGCTTTTGACTTTTTCGTCACTAAACTTAAGACGATACAGCTTACGCTCACCGAACTCGTGACGATAATGTATCTCAGATAAGGTGTTCATCTCCTTATCCATACTCATGGCAAACAGACGGCCGATACCGATCAAATCCAGATGATGGTCGGCGTGGTCTGAGATGGGGTTGCCAAAGTAAGTACGTAGGCCACTCATGCGGGCGCGAGCAATATTGGTGTAGTTGTTGTGAGCGACGATGACATCAAAGCCTTGGTCCTTGAGTGAGGTGGCGATAAGAAGCGCGACAGGGTTTGAGCCGACCACCAATATGCCATTGGTTTCAGGCTCACGCACGCCCAGCAAGTTCCCGACCATTTTGGCACCCAAGCCTTGGATCAAGACCGTACCGATGATGACCATAAACACCAGTGGCACTAGCAGCTCGACGCCTTGGATATCATACTCTTGTAAGCGGATAGCAAACAAAGATGAGATAGCAGCAGCGACGATACCACGCGGCCCAATCCAGCTGATCATCAGCTTTTCATTGGTCTTAAGGTTTGAGCCGATGGCCGATGCCCAGACAGACAAAGGCCGCGCCACAAACATGACGATAGCCAGCAGCACCAATCCTGCAAACCCAACACTTAGCAAGCTTGCCAGCTCAACACGGGCAGCAAGGATGATAAAGAGCACAGAGATGAGCAAGATGGTTAAGGATTCATTAAACTCCAAAATCGTCTCGCGCGGGAATTTGGGCCAGTTGGCCAGCGCCACGCCCAATACCGTCACGGTCAATAGACCAGACTCGTGCTCTAAATGGTTCGATACCGAAAACAGCACCAGCACAAAGGCTAGGGTAAAGACATTGCGCAAAAACTCAGGAATCATATGACGACGCATGAGGAATGCAAGCAGCCAAGCGCCTGCCATCCCAAGTGCTGTCGCTAGTACCACAATCTTGGCAAACAATAAGATACTGCTGGCTTCGCCGCCTGAGATGATGTACTCATAGACCAATACCACAGCGATGGCGCCGATCGGGTCGATGATGATGCCTTCCCATTTGAGGATATTGGAGATGGTCTTATTGGGGCGTACACTACGCAGTAGCGGCATGATGACTGTCGGGCCTGTCACACAAACCAAGGCGCCGAATAGCAGGGCAATCAGTGGATCGACATCAAATAATAAATACGTCGATAACGCCACGATAGCAATGGTGATCAGTACGCCGACCGAGACCAGCATTTGTACGACAGTGCCGTGTTGCTTGATTTCATCAAACTCTAGCGTCAGCGAGCCTTCAAATAGAATAATCGCCACCCCCAAAGAGATGAAAGGGAACATCAGCTCACCGAGCACCAAATCAGGGTCAAAAATACCCAAGACTGGCCCGACGATGATACCTATCAATAATAAAAATAAAATGGACGGTTGCTTTAAATACCAAGCCAGCCATTGGGCGGCGATGCCAATCCCAACCACGCCAGATAGTAATAGGGCGGTATCCATACATTAATCCTTTTGTAATCTTGTCATATGTTATATCTATCCATTGCTTGGGCGACCGCGCTGCCTACTATCTGCAGTGTGTATCGATGTCGCAAACGGTCGCAAGCTTTTTAGTAGCAAGGCCATCGGCAGATAGCCATCATGCATCCAAACATGAGCCAGATGTGATATATACTATAAAGTAATAAAGACAAAAGCATTCCTAGATAAAAATACCAAATCCAACAGTCAATCCGTGTCATCAAACCTACGCCAATCATGGTACTCGGTTGGCAGGTTTATATGACTCGTATGGCCTACTTAGTAGCTGATAGGCGGTTTTGAGTTATTGACAAGGTTGAGATAAGGTATAAACGCCTCTAGTCATGCAAAAGATGGAAAATAAGGGCGATACGAGCCAAGTTGATAAACGCAAGGTCAATCCAATCAATACTTTTAATTGACTTTTGTTTGTTTATAAAGTTATTTGGCTTGCTATCATAACATGATTTTATTTCATCGCTGCTAGTTGCCGTGTGACTGACTATTGCGTGATAACCGACCATATTGAGCAGCGATAGCGCCGCAGCAGAGCACAACGGGATGCTAAAAGATACCGCTCTTATGCAGATAATACAGGCCAGCGCTTTGATTTATCATACAGTAGCTATCTTTTTGTCGCCATCTTTGTCGTACCGATGGCCTAACATTATCATAAAGACACGGATGGCCAATGGTATTGCAGCAAAAAAACCAGTAACCTATTGCATAACAAAAAGGGATTGAAATCAGGGACAACAGTACGGATAAAACGATAAGACATGGCCATAGCCCACTTTTGCATCAAGCGGCTATTTTGCATCACATGGCTGTGCTGCTACATTGTTTGTCTCGTCCTGTCCGAATAGGTTTTATTGCGTGCTATCAGGTGTCATACAGACTGTGCAAAACGTATTCCAGCAGCACTGTACATAGCATCGTCTTTGAGATGCAGAACGGCCACTGACAATAATAATGATCACTCATATGGAGGACACGATGCCTATCAATATGTCTACAGCGCCAGCCAAACCTCGTATGCGCCATTGGCTACAGCGCAGCACTTTAGCGCTTGCCATGAGCACAGCGATGCTGACAGGGGTATATACCACGGCGATGCCAAGCGCGCATGCTGCCGTCACCACGGCGGATTTTTCGGATTTGGTACAGCAGGTCACCCCAGCGGTGGCGCGTGTCAATGTCACCAAAACCGTCAGTGAGGCGGAGCTTGCTAAGGCGCAAACGGCAGAGCTGCTCAGGCAGTTTTTTGGCGATCGTCTGCGTATTCCGGATCAAGCCGCGACCCCAGCGATTGAGCATGCCTACGGCACCGCGTTTTTTGTCACTACAAATGGCTATATGTTGACCAACCATCATGTGGTCGAAGGTGCGGACAAAATCACCGTCACGCTCAACGATAGGACAGAGCTGGATGCTACCTTAGTCGGTAGCGATGAGCGCTCGGATGTGGCAGTACTAAAGGTCAGTGGTAAGCAGTTTCCCGCGTTACCGATCGGTGATTCAAATGGTTTAAAAGTTGGGGAGCCTGTACTGGCGATTGGCTCGCCCTTTGGTTTTGATTATTCGGCCTCGGCTGGTATCGTCAGCGCCAAATCGCGCAATTTTTCACGCGATACCAGTGTGCCGTTTATCCAAACCGACGTGGCACTGAACCCAGGGAACTCAGGTGGCCCACTGTTTAACCAGCGCGGCGAGGTCATCGGTATCAACTCGCGTATCTTTAGTGGTACAGGTGGCTATATGGGGCTGTCGTTTTCTATCCCGATTGATGCGGCGATGGATATCTACGAGCAGCTAAAAACCCATGGTGAAGTCGCCCGTGCTTATCTGGGTATCTATCCACAAGACATCGATCGCAACTTGGCAGAAGCGTATAACTTGGCGCGTCCGCAAGGGGCGTTGCTGACTCGCGTATCACCAGATTCGCCTGCCCAAAAAGCAGGGCTAAAATCTGGCGATATTATTTTGCAGTACAATGATGTGAAAATCATGCGTGCCTCGGATTTGTTGAATTTACTCAACCGTGCCAAGCCCAACGACGCATTTCATGTGCAGATTCAGCGCGATGGTAAACGGATGCTCGCGCGTGGCACGCTGGCCTATGCGCCCAATGATGTCCGAGCACAAAGCGGCGATCAGCAAGACAATGATATACAGCTTGGGCTGCGCTTACGTGACTTGACCGCCGATGAGCAAGCAGAGCTGGCAGTTGACAATAAAACCGGCATCTTAGTCACCACAGTCGATCCCACAGGGCTGGCGGCGCGCTCAGGCATCATGGCAGGCGATGTGATTACCAATTTTCACCAAAAGCCGATTAAAAAAGTCACTGATTTTTCCAGTGCTATCTCAACGTTACCCAAAAAAGGCGTGGTGACCATTGAGGTCATTCGTCAAGGTATCCCAGGTATCATCGGTCTGCGTATCGAGTAGCCTTGTGTCATACAGGAGCCGTCACGCAATACGAGCATCTGACTGGAGGGAGCTGGATAAATAGGGCAATGATTGACATAGGCTGTCAGTATAATGAAGCAGCCAGCAGAATGATGAGTGGGTCGATCAATCCTATGCTTCATTCCTATGGCTCATTAGAGACGTCTCGGTAATGATCATCAGTACGACACGCAAGATAGGTCCAGTGAATACATGGGTTTACAATTGTGCTTGTCTATCATAGAGCTCGGCCTCTATAATGGCTGATTTTTTATCCAACTCGCCACATATCGTTTGGGCGATGCTGGCTTGTCGCACGTTTGGTTGTGGCAGGCGTTGTCTGATCGCTAGGGTTTGCTAGATACTGCTTTATGATCTGCGTCTTGTCAGCCCTATGTGGTCGGCCTAGTTTATAAGGCATTGTAGCCCCTGCGAAATAAGCATTGATTGATAAGCAATAAGGGCTAAGTGCTGCTTAAAAGCCACTGTTTGATTGTTCCACCTTCACCCATAACCGCTAGGTAATTATGACTGACCACGCATTTTATACGCTAAGTATCTCTATAGCAGCCGCATTGCTTGCGTATATTCTACTATGGTCAGGATTACAGACGTTCAATGCCAATCCGACCAAACGGTTTTTGCGTATCTGGGGCAAGCTCATACTGTATTATGCCGCGTACACCATGCCTATTTGGGCGCTGCTCCTACTGACAGGCTGGATGGAGGGTCTATTTGCCTTAGCGTGGCCGGTGCTGCTCATCGCGGTGGCGGCCATGCTACTCTATTTTTATACCGTTATCATTCAGCCCAATTGTTTGCGCCTTGAGCACCATACTGTCGATTTGGATTTGTCGACACCACTGACGGTCGCTGTATTGGCAGACCTACGCATTGGGTTATATAGTGGCAAGCCGCGCCATATTCGTAAGCTGGTTGCGACCATCAATGACTTGGCAGTGGATGCGGTTTTGATTACCGGTGATTGGCTGTATTATCCTAGCGCCGATTTGGTCGGGCAGTTGATGCTGTTTAAAGGGGTCAACAAACCGGTCTATACAGTGATGAGTACCTCAGACTTGCGTTATCAGTCGCTCAACACCACCAAGCAAGGCCAGCCATTATTAGAAGACACTTTGGCCTGCGCATTTGATGTGCTTGATATCAGCTACATTGGTCAGCAGTGTACCTCGTTGCCGCTCAGATGCGCCGCCATGCCGCCATCTGCCAGTCGTTTTGACAATACAAAAGAACCCCAACGTTTAGCGGCGCACGCAACAGATGCGCCTGTAGCCGTGCTGTGTGGTTGGCAAGATGTCCCTGTACAATGTGGCGAAATCAATGAGAAAAACAGCGCGGACAAAGCCAAGCTTGGGACAAAAATCACCCACGCGCGTCAGCCGGTGATTATTTTGGCCTCACGGTTTGATAGTATCAGCGATTTGCCAAAATCGCCACAACCACGGCCGTTATTGATCACAGGGGCAGCAAAAGCCACACAAAAAAACATATGGCAGGCGCAAAAGCAACAAGACATCCAGCGCAGTGGCCACAAAGGTATGCTTGGCAATAGTCGTATGGGTAAGCAGCGCGGTTTATACCAGCATGCCAGTGCCCAGATATTTGTCAGTAGCGGTATTGGCACGCGTGGTCTGCCGTTTCGCTTGTATCGGCCCACTATCGATGTGTTGACGATTCGTTAATATTTTGTCAAACACTTATCAGCGCTGCTGCATTGCGCTACACTAATCAGTCATTAATAAGCCACCAAACGGTGACTCATTAATGACGGGTAGCACTTTTGATGCAGGTCATGGATGAGCGGGGGTGAGCATTTTATTGATTGACAACGTAGATGTAATCTCAATTGATTGATAGCGGTCAAATCAAAATATGCTACACTAACAGGCGTTTTTTATGATTATGTGTTAATGATTCTGTTTTAGAATCAGACAGATTTAGAATCAGACAGACGCATTTATATCGCAAGTGCTTGGTGTACACCAGCATTTCCACAGTACGACAGTACGTAAGATAAAACATCGCACGTAATACCATGAGCGTCTATTTTTGCCTATATAACGATAGGTAGAGTAGAGGCGCACACTGGCATTTGCAAACGACCTATCATGTGACAGCTTTGATAAAAGCTAGGATAATACAGTAAGGCACGGTTATGAGCACAGCATACGACGAGATTAAAACCCGACTACAAGGCTCAATGGTAGCCTTGGTAACGCCCATGCACCCTGACGGCACGGTCGATTATAAACGTCTGGCAGACCTCATAGATTGGCAGATTGAGCAAGGTACGCATTGTCTGGTGGCCGTTGGTACTACCGGCGAGTCAGCAACGCTATCGATGCAAGAGCATAGCGATGTGATTCGTTATTTTGTGCAGCATGTCAAAGGTCGCGTACCGGTGATTGCGGGCACAGGCGCCAACAACACCATGGAAGCCATCAAGCTGACCCAAGATGCTGCCGACGCTGGTGCAGATTGTGCCTTGCTCGTTGCGCCTTATTATAATAAGCCGCCGCAAGAAGGGTTGTTTCAGCATTACAAGACCATCGCCGAGGCGGTCAACATTCCGCAGATGCTCTATAACGTGCCAGGACGCACCGTCGTCGATATCGCCCAAGAGACCGTCGAGCGCTTATGTGATATCGACAATATCGTTGCTATCAAAGACGCCACAGGCTCAGTGGGCCGCGGTGAGCAGCTGATCAAAGCTGTAGGTGATAAAATGGTGGTGCTATCTGGTGATGATGGCACCGCGCTTGATTTGATGAAAGTCGGCGGTAAGGGCAATATCTCCGTGACGGCCAACGTCGCACCAAAAGCCATGAGTGAGACCTTTACCGCTGGTCTGCGCGGCGACTTTGCCGCTGCTGACAAAGCTCATGATGTGGTCAAGCATCTGCATCGTGATCTGTTTATTGAGTCAAGCCCGATTCCTGCCAAATATGCCTTGCACAAAATGGGTATGATCGACAAAGGGATTCGCTTGCCGTTGGTATGGCTGGCACAAAAGCATCATGCCACTATCGATGAAGCCTTGGTGCGTGCCAACTTACTATAGTAGTATCGAGCAATAATTGCTAACTCAGAGAGATAACATGATGAAAACATCATCGACGATCACAAAGATAATCCCTGCGCTGCTAACCGTCGTTTTGGGCAGCACCTTCGTATTGAGCGGTTGCCAAAGTATCAAAAACGTACTTGGCAAACGCGACAATGGTAGTTTGGAATACCAACAAAGCAAAAAACTGGCACCGATTGAGTTGCCAGCGAATAAAGAGCCTGCACCTTTTGTCCCTTTATATCCTACGCCTAACGCTGGTACAAACACCCTAACACTAAAAAATGACTCAGGCAGTCAGTATCAACTGCCAAAGCCTCAGCGTACGGTTAGCACGCCTTCAAACTAATTTTATTTCTTTACTTATACCGCTGAGTTTTTGCCTTGCCGATTGTATATGATCGACTGAGCCAAACCAAAGCGGTAGCTGCGCGTTTTTACCACATAAGCTTGAACGAACAGGAACTCCCATAATGCAAAAGCAACAACTGCTGTACAAAGGTAAGGCCAAATCTGTATATGAAACAGAAGACAATGATCTTCTGATTTTGCACTTCCGTGATGATACCTCAGCGCTGGATGGTAAGCGTATCGAGCAATTGGCACGCAAGGGCGTCGTCAATAACCGCTTTAATGCGTTTATCATGCAAAAACTGGCGGATGCGGGTATCGAAACCCACTTTGAAAAGCAGCTGTCAGAAGATGAAGTGTTGGTCAAGCGTCTGGATATGATTCCGGTAGAGTGCGTGGTGCGTAACTTTGCCGCTGGCAGTTTGGTACGCCGTTTGGGCTTAGAAGAAGGGCAAGCACTGACGCCGCCTACTTATGAGCTGTTTTATAAAGACGATGCGCTGGGTGATCCTATGGTAAATGAGTCACTGGCCATGTCTCTTGGTTGGGCGACCAAAGAGCAGTTGGCAAAAATGCAAGAGCTGACCTATCAGGTCAATGACGTACTAAAAGCGCTGTTTGCCGCTGGTGATTTGATCTTGGTCGATTTCAAACTTGAGTTTGGCGTATTCCATGACCGTATCGTCTTGGGTGATGAGTTTTCACCCGATGGCTGCCGTATTTGGGATAAAACCACCAAGAAAAAACTGGACAAAGACCGTTTCCGTCAGTCATTGGGTGATGTGATCGAAGCATACGAAGAAGTGGCCAACCGCATTGGCGTCCCATTAAGCTAAGCGATTTTTTTAGACCGTTATAAAAGACTGAGCCGTGTGCTCAGTTTTTTTATGCAAAAAATTACGGAACTGGTAAAAAAGACGCACGGTACAAGTACGGTATTCTACTTATAATACCTTTGAATGTGTCACGTAGGTCGATAGTCATGTCTCACACGCGGTTTCCCAAAACAAACAGCAAGGCACTAGAGCCGATTTGGTTTACGCGTCCCACCTGTGTGGTCGCCGCTGATTTGATAGGTAAGGTACTGTGCAGGCGGCTGATAGATAGCGACGGCACAGAAAAAATCCTACGTATGCGCATCTCGGAGACCGAAGGCTATATTGGGGCAGCAGACCCAGCTTGCCACGCTCATGCTGGCACGCGCACCTCACGTACCAAGATTATGTATGAGCCAGGTGGCGTATTTTATGTTTATCTGACTTATGGCGTTCATCATATGCTCAACTTAGTCAGCGGCGCTGCCCAGTCGCCCGAGTCTGTGCTGATACGTGCAGGGTTTTTGACCGGCGACAGTGACTGTCTCACAGACGAGCAGCCATGGAGTCCCCGTAAGCAGCTGACAGATCCCAAACAGTTTGCAGGACCAGGTAAGCTCACCAAACGCTTGCACATTGATCGTGATTTATATGGCAAGCCTATTGCCCCTGTATCTGACGTTTGGGTCGAAGACGATGGCTGTCAGCCGCCAGTGTCATTGCGCCCGCGTATCGGCATCGACTATGCAGGCGACGCCAAGGACTGGCTACTACGCTATATATGGACTGATCATCCATCGTTATCTAAAAAATAGTAAGTTTATAGCTATAGTAATTTTTTTAAATAAGCTCGAAGGAAGTGTTTTATGTATAAATTAACCGTTTTTATCCCTGATGAGGCGCTCGAGGCGGTAAAATCAGCGCTGTTTGCCGCGGGCGGCGGTAAGATTGGCAATTATGAAGCATGCTGCTGGCAAGTGCAGGGTACAGGGCAGTTTAAGCCTTTGGCAGGTAGTCACCCGCATATCGGGGCGCAGGATAGACTAGAAAAAGTAACCGAATGGCGCGTTGAGATGGTGGTGGCAAAAGAAAATATCGAGCAGGTCATCAGTGCGTTAAAGCAGGCGCACCCTTATGAGACGCCTGCTTATGATGTCATTGAAGTACTTGACTGGTAAGAGATGAGGCAGGATAGCGAATAGTGGCTTAATTAGGTTCAATCTTCTTTTATTTTAATCACCTGATAGCTTGGGTAATCAAGCTCGATCTTATAGTCTTCGCCGCCGCGTCTGGCTTTTACCTTTATTTTGTGGTCGCCTTTTTTGTATTTTACATCTTTGACACGGTACCCCATGCTGCTGACTTTATTGGCAGCGCGCTGTTCGATTGCAGGCTGATACAGCTCTTTATCGATATTTTTCAGCGTTTTTTTGTGCTTCTTATACAGCTTGGTGTCTTTATAAATGTCTTCATATAGATCGCCATAGGCATTGTAGCCAGGCGCGGTGACGCAGCCAGTCGTCAGCGCCAAGGCAGCAACCATAGCAGTCACTGCGGCAGGCTTTACAAAAGTAGTGATGTGCATAAAAACCTCTTATGGGGTCAAAATGTGATGAGTCAGTTTATAAAAAATGGCCAAACAAACCAAGGGCTGGCTTATTTGACCAGAGGCATCAAGACCACAACGATGCCAAAATCTAATAAAAAGTCGCGCGAATAATGCACGGACAAACAAGAATAATCGATAAGACGCGCACTATCTTATCAAATACATATTAGTCTTTTTCTATTTTGATGACATTTAGGTTGGGATAGCCAAGCAGGATTTCGTACTCTTGGGAGCCGCGTTTTGCCTCAATCTCAAACACTCCGCGATTGTTTTTTTCTTCCAGCTCAATATCTTTGACGCGGTAACCCATGGCGCCAACCTTTCTGATCGCCCGTTGTTTGATGGCAGGGTAGCGTGACTCTTGTTTGATACGGTCTTCGACATCATCACCTTTATAGTGCTTATTGTACTTACCATGATTCTTATATTTATCGTTTTTATATTTACCGTTCTTATAGTAGTCTTCGTCGTCCCAAATATTGGACCAAGATTTTTTGTTTGAGCTGATCAAGCGCAGATCAGGATAGCTATATTTTAGCTCATATGCTTGGTTGTTCTTTTTGGCATAAGCAATGAGCGCGCGGCGGCCTCGATGACTGTCTGCTCTAATATCCATTACTTGATAGCCTTTACGGCGCAAGTTATTGCGTAGCTGCTGACTGACGCGCTTATAACTGACACGGTCATAATCACCATCTCCGCTGTAGATGGGGTAATCATAACCGTATCCAGGCGCGGCGACCGTGCAACCGACGGTAGAGACACTCAGTAATGCGATAGCAAGACCAGAGGTGACCACCGCTGATAAAGACGAAGGTCGTAATATTTTCACAATGTCTTCTCCTATAGGTGATATTTCTTCTTTTTGAAATATTTGCTTACATAACCATAGTAGGACGCTAATCTCATTGCTGCGTGTCTTGGCTGTTAATAAGTTGTAAACTTTGCAAATATTTGCGTAAGCATCGGCTACTTTGGGTGACTAATGTGCGGGATGCAGAGAGGTTCAGCGCCAATCTATTTTTATTGCCATATGATTTTTTCAAGCAGGCGGTTATTTTTATAAAATAAAATGGATAATTATCAATAGTTTGGATGGATAAAAATGAGTGTATAAGGTTTGATGTAAGTATATGCTTACACGCAATGACGCTTACGCCACTTAACATCACATTATAGATTGGGCATTATAGTCACACGGCATTAGGGAATGTGACTCAAGGATTGAGTAAACCGCATTAAGGATAATGATTCAGTGATCAGCATCAGGATGATAATGGGAACTGAAGTAAGGACACATTTTCTTTGCTGACAACAGCAGTGATTGCTGGTAGTCGTAGAAAAAGGGCAGGATGCCCAGTATCACATTATGTTGAATAGCGTGCAAGGATGCACATGACGCAACCGTGATAGGTAACATGGATGGTTAACAATAAAACCGCATAACAATTCATTGCTATGCGGTTTTATTGTATCTGCTCGTTCAATACAAAAAAAAGACCGCATACTCTCATGCGGTCTTTTTTATTCTCTACTATTTATCATTTACTTAACAGCAAGTACTCAAAAGCAAGTAATTAAGCTGGTCACTGTGAATGAGTAAAGAAGACTAGCTTAGTAAGTACAATTAGTAGTTACTGTTAGTAATTATTGTGGCGACGCCATTCGTCTACTTCGCGCTCTGCATGGTCCTTGGCATGGCCATAACGCTCTTGTACACGGCCTACTAGCTTGTCGCGGCTGCCTTCGATATGAGTGAGGTCATCATCGGTGAGCTCTGCCCATTTTTGTTTAACCGCACCTTTCATTTGGTTCCATTCACCTTTTAACGTATGTTCATTCATTATTATATTCCTTCTGTTATGATCGAGTTTAGTATTGAAGCTAAGTCTAAAGGCTAAGCTTTTAGATATTAAGCCTTAGAATATTAAGTGATAAGACATGCGTTCCATCTGTCTTTTTATACCGTATCACTCAGTGGCTGCTGATTGTTACCAACACTTAACTTGCATTGGCAATCAAGCGTGAGCCAACTGGTGATATCTAATATAGGCGCTCACAATAGCCTTGTCTGTATAGGCAGTGTTTAGAGTGTTGCACCATTATAGAGATCTACGTGCCTGTGTTAGGAGTGGCATCTTTGTGTAATAAAAGGCAGGTTTTTCAACAAAGTACCGTAAAGACAATATCGCAAAAATGGAAATGGATAAAAATTTATTAGCAAGATTAGGGACTAAATATTAGGTACTAAACATATTAGCCATTAAATATAGTCAATCCGAAATAAAGCTGGTATGCAAGATACTATTTGCTACAGGGCGTCACGTGCTACGAGTATTTAGCGTCACGGGCTACGGGTATCTATTTTACGAGAATGCTCGGCAGCTTTTATGCAGTAGTCACACCGACAAAGTCAAAATCGACGGATGGAGTTTTGCCCTGTATTAACAGACTAATAGCTTTTGCCGAACCACAAGCGTGGGTCCAGCCAAGTGTGCCATGCCCCGTGTTTAGCCATAAATTATCAAAACTCGCCGCCGTATTGTGACTACCGTGACGGACATGGCCTTTGTGCGCGCGGCCTATCAGCGGTACGTTTGATGGGGTCATCGGCCGCAGCCCTGTCCAGTATTGTACAGAGCTTGCAATGATGCCTTTTGGAAATAGCTGCTGCACACGGCGAGTGATGGCCGCGCAGCGAGTGGGGTTTAGATCCAGATTGTAGCCGTTGAATTCGGCGGTGCCCGCGACCCGTAGCTTGTCACCGAGGCGCGATGCCACCAGTTTAAACTCATCATCGATTAGGCTGACAAACGGCGCTAGATGCGGGGCGCGAGGATTGACTTGATAAGTGGCTGAGTAGCCTTTGGCGGGGAAAATAGGCAGCTGTACATCGAGCGGTTTCATCAGGGCGACGCTATGGCTACCAAGCGCCAGCACATAGCTGTCGGCGCTAAAGCTCTGGGCGTTTTCGTCTTTGGGCCGAAGGGTGACGCTATGCACGTGCGGCTGCGACGTTTGGGTATCAAGATTGATGGCGAGGACATCAGTATCATACAAAAACTGTACGCCAGCTTTGAGGCAGCGCGCAGCCAAGCGCTGAGTAAATAAATGGGCGTTGCCCGACTCATCACGGCTGGTATAGGTTGCGCCCGTGAGCTTATGAGCGATGGGGTAGAGCGCAGGCTCTAAGCTGACTGCAGTACAAATATCGATGATATGGCGCTCACAGCCAAGTGCTTGCATACGCTCGGTCGGAGCAATGGCTGCCTCAAACTCTGCTTGATCGGTATAAAAATGCATGATGCCGCGCGTTTGCTGCTCATACTCGATACCGATATCCGCGCGTAGCTGCTGCAAAGCCTCTCGTGAAAACAGCCCCAATCGGACCATCTGTACCAGATTGGCATCTGCTCTGTTCGCGCGGCACTCTTGCAAAAACTGCAGCGCCCATCTGAGCTGCGCCTTGTCCGCTCGCAGGCGATACAGCAGCGGTGCGTCTTCTTTACCTAGCCACTTTAGCGCTTTTTTCGGGGTTGCAGGATTGGCCCAAGGGGTGGCATGCGAGACCGAAATCTGCCCGCCATTGGCAAACGAGGTCTGCATTCCTGCTGCGGGTTCACGCTCGATGACGGTCACATCATAGCCTGCTTGGCGAAGATACCATGCGGTGGTCACACCCACCACGCCTGCCCCGAGTACCGCGATATGTGTCATAGATTGCTCTGCTGCGTTTTTAAAAAAAGTGCTGTTACGGCTGCGAGATGTTTTGTGCTATGGCTGGCGGGCCACATCCGCTTGCAATGCTGGTGGCAATGCCAACACTGTCAGCTCGCTGTCGGCTAAATGTTCTGGACGGGCAACGACTAACGCCTCAAAGCCATTATTGCTAGCAATGGCGTTGACCACCTGAATCTTACCGAGTTTGTCGCCGGCTGCTGGCATCTCGCCTGTGTCACTGACGTAGTGCAAAAACGCCTTTGGCGCTGATTTAAAATAAATACGGGCGATGACTTCTTGACCCAAGTAGCAGCCTTTATCGTAGTCCATTCCGCCGCGCTGATGCAGGCGTAGCTCTTGCGGCTGAAACTGCCCTTGTGTCGCCGCGACGATCCAGTAGTTGCCAGTGGCGATACTTTGCTGCGCCCATGCATTGGCCTCTTCTATCGTATGGTGCTCGTCTTTGTGACTAAAAGTCGGCTCATCAGCGAGCACACAAGGATAGATGGCGGCTGGAGTGCTGGTCTCAAACTTCGAAAATGCGCCGTACTTTTTAAGATGGGCTTGTAAGCTGTCGGCACAGTCAGCGCTGATGACGATATCAAAGTGATTTTCGGCTTGTTTTTTGATCCAAATGCCAAACTCGATGCGGCCCTTTAGGTTGCTAATGGCAGCAGCTTGATAGCTGAGTCCGAGTTTGGTGACGTCAATGGTCAGCTGACTTTGCAAGAATTTTTCGGCATCCTCGCCTTGGAGCGTCAATTGAGAAAACTGCGGCAGAGTCGGTATATCGGTAGATTGAGTCATTGTTATTATCCTTTTTTGAGCGCTGATTAGCAGGGTTTGCGCATAGTAGGTAAGGGCTGGTATCAGACTCCTTTGACCAAATACGCGCCTATAAAAACCAGATGAGATTAAGAAGAGTACCACAAAAAGTACTGCCGTAAAAAACAACAGTGCCTCGCCAATGGTTACGGTATAAGTTGGGTAGAGTGACCATTTTTCAACCGTACAAATTGGTTAAAGATGGCGAGTTACGGTACAATGTTAGCTCTACAATACACCTAAATATTGCTGGCTGCCGAGGAAACGATGAGCTTACCAAATTGTCCAAAATGTGATGCTGAATATACGTACGAAGATGGTGCGTTGCTGGTATGTCCCATGTGTGCTCATGAGTGGACAGCCGCGGAAACTGACGCTGCAGAAGCCGAGGCTCAAGGCGCTGTCATCCGCGATGCCGTCGGCAACGAGCTACAAGATGGCGACGCGGTGACCGTCATCAAAGATTTAAAAGTTAAAGGCTCCTCACTCATCATCAAGGTAGGCACCAAGGCCAAAAGCATTCGCTTGCTACCAGACGCAAGCGATGGTCATGATATCGACTGTAAGCTCGATGGCTATGGGCCGATGAAGCTAAAATCCTCGGTGGTAAAAAAGGCATAAAATGCCTGCAAGCCAACAGACGAAAGATGGCTTATGTCACCATTACCTTTACTACAATAATAGAGAATATTTATGAGTACTAAAAACGAACAACTATTTGCGCAAGCTCGCAAACATATCCCAGGCGGTGTCAACTCACCTGTCCGTGCCTTTGCTGGAGTGGGTGGTACGCCGATTTTTATGCATCGTGCCAGCGGTAGCAAAATCTATGATACCGAAGACAATGGCTATATCGATTATGTTGGCTCGTGGGGGCCGATGATTTTGGGTCATGCTCATCCAAAGGTGATCGATGCGGTCAAAAAAGCGGCGGATGATGGCCTGAGCTTTGGTACACCAACCCCGTTTGAAACCACCGTTGCCGATAAGATCTGCGAGATCGTGCCAAGCGTTGAGATGATTCGCATGACCAACTCAGGCACGGAGGCGACCATGAGCGCCATCCGTTTGGCGCGTGGCTATACGGGACGTGACAAAATCGTTAAGTTCGAAGGCTGCTACCATGGCCATTCAGACAGCTTATTGGTCAAAGCAGGCTCAGGAATGCTCGATATCGGCGAGCCAACCTCAAAAGGCGTGCCAGCGGATTTTGCCAAGCATACCATCACCATTCCTTATAACGATCCGCAAGCGATTAAGGATTGTTTTGAAAAGTGGGGTGATGAGATTGCTTGTGTCATCTTGGAGCCGATCGCTGGCAACATGAATATGGTCGTGCCCACGCAAGCGTTCCACGATACCTTGCGTGCTGAGTGTACTGCCAACGACGCCGTGCTGATTTTTGATGAAGTGATGACGGGTTTTCGTGTCGGTCTTGGCGGCGCGCAGGCACATTTCGGTATCGACCCTGATTTGACTTGTTTTGGCAAAATCATCGGCGCTGGCCTGCCAGTAGGCGCATTTGGTGGAAAAGAGAAAATCATGTCTTGTATTGCCCCACTAGGCGGCGTTTATCAAGCGGGTACGCTATCGGGCAACCCACTTGCCATGCGTGCAGGTATCGCGATGTTTGAGGACTTAACAGTCGCAGGTTTTTATGACGAGCTATCGGCCAAAGTAGATAAGCTAATCAGCGGCTTTCAGGCAGCTGCGGACAAACATGGTATCAATCTACGCACCAATAACGTCGGCGGCATGTTTGGCATGTTTTTTGTCAAAGACTGCGACACTACTGTACCGCAAAACTTCAATGACGTGACGCAGTGTGATATGGAAGCCTTTAACACCTTTTTCCATGGCATGTTAGATCGCGGTATTTACTTGGCGCCGTCAGCATATGAAGCAGGCTTTATGTCTATCAAGCACAGCGATGCAGACATCGATGCCTCAATCAAAGCCGCTGACGAGATATTTGCTGAGATGGCAGCAGCGTAATTGCGGTTTTTAGCTTGGGTTTGAACGCCCTAAGAGGGTCAGTATCATAAATGGTGCTGACCTTTTTTTATGGATATGAATGCGGTGTACAGCCTTTATTTGATTTTATCAAACTTAGCATCTTTTAGGCTCAGTCGGCCGCGCAGTACGTCACTGTACATACGAAAGTCGCTGACAAAGCTTTTTAGTGGAGACTTAAACGACGCGGGTTTGTTTTTTTCAAAGAAAAAATGCCCGACCCAGGCACAGGCATAACCTGCGGCGATGCCTTTAAGCAGCGGGGCGGGCGAGCGCGACTTGACCGACTTTGCCAGGCCCAGTAAGCCAAAGCTACTACCTGCGAAGTGCAACCGGCGGCAAGCCATGTTTTGATGCTCATCTAAATAAAAATCATAAAAGCTTTGTTTGGTTGGGCTGACAGCTATCATCATGCTTTTTTTAGCATTGCTGGCCGCTTGAGCATCGGTGTTTTTGGTAGTGTTTTGTATGGTAGTTTGATTCATTTATTTAGCTTCCTTGCTAATCGTTTATTGAGTGTGGACATTAGGGGGCTTTTTGTTTTACTAAAACGGCTAGGTGGTCATTAAGTGACTGTTATTTATTATAATATTGGTCGTTTTTAATGTAGCAAAACGCTATCCTTAACACAAGCAATGGATGTTTATGGCGCATTTGTTATTTTGTCGATGATGCGCTTGCTGCTTAATTAGCATTTGGGTCGCTTGCCAGTGTTTGGCATAAATGCTTTAATGGCGAAAATTGTGTCACTGCTGTCTGTTGGCCTCTTACATTGATGTTGATGGCCCGTTTTTGTCATGTGGTTTTTATAGTTTGGTTATTATAAGGTGTTTGACAGCTTGGCTTTGCTTGAGCCAGCCGTTTGACCCAGCGCCGCCCATGTATGTACCTTTTATCCCACTAATATGGTAACGATTTCGCTTATGCCCATTGATTATTTTACAAACCCGCCAATCGCCGACGATGAAATGATGGCCGCCATTGATATCGGCTCCAATAGTTTTCACTTAGCCATCGCTCGTTTAGATCATGGGGAGGTGCGTAAAGTCGTCTCTATGTCAGAAAAAGTGCAGCTGGCCGCGGGGCTGGATGAACACAACATCCTAAGCGCGGCGGCTGAAAAGCGCGGCCTTGAATGTCTTAGCCGCTTTGTGGCGCGTTTGGATTCGGTGCCGCCTGAGCGCATTCGGGTGGTCGCCACCAACGCCTTGCGCCAAGCCAAAAACGCCAATGACTTTATCAGCCGTGCCAATAAAATTTTGCCCAAGCCTATCGAGATTATCGCAGGACGAGAAGAGGCGCGTTTGATTTATTTGGGCGTCTCACATACCAATGCCAGTAGTGATAAGCGTTTGGTCATCGATATTGGTGGCGGCTCGACGGAGTTTATCATCGGCCAAGAGTTCGACCCGTTACTAACGGAGAGCTTGCAAATGGGCTGCGTGGCCTTTACCCAAAAGTACTTTGCTGATGGGCAGATTACCAAAGACGCGTTTACCAATGCCATCGCAGGCGCACGTAAAGAAGTATTGGCGATCAATGGCCGCTACCAAAAAGTCGGCTGGAGTAGTGTGGTCGGCTCAAGCGGTACCATCAAAGCGGTACGAAATGTCTTGGTGTCAAAGGGCTGGGCCGATGAGCAAGAGCGCATCACCTATAAAGGGGTGAAAAAACTCGAAAAGCTGCTGCTAAAGATTGGCAACGTCGGCGATATCGATTTAGAAGGTGTCAAAGAGCACCGAAAGGCGGTGTTTCCAGCGGGGGTGGCGGTGCTGCGCGCGGTGATGAAAGTGCTGGGCATCGAAACCATCGTCTATTCTGACGGCGCGCTGCGCGAAGGCGTCATGTATGATATGTTGGGGCGTTTTGCGAGTGAAGACGTGCGTGACCGCAGTGTGCTGGCGTTGATCAAACGCTATTCGGGCGACAAAAAACAAGCCAAACAAGTGGTCAAAACCAGCCGGCATTTATTTGAACAAGTCAAAGACACGCTGGGTCTGAGTAGTGATGATGGCGATTTGCTCAGACGGGCGGCGTTTTTGCACGAGATAGGGCTGGCGATCAGTCACAGTAGCTACCATAAGCACAGTGCTTATTTGCTTGAGCACTCAGATATTCCGGGGTTTTCACAGGTCGACCAAAAGCGCATGGCGCAGCTGATGCTCAATCACCGCCGTAAGCTAAAAGCCGATATGTTGGAGCAGACCTGTACCATCGGCGGCAACCAGCTGGTCTATCTGTGCTTGCTCTTGCGTTTGGCAGTATTGGCGCATCACAGCCGCAGCGACCATGAGCTACCAGCATTACAGCTCGCTGTCGTCGATGATCACTGCTGGCAGATCACGGTTGCCGATAGTAGTGAACACTATGCGTTTTTGTTGCCAGATTTGCATACCGAGATTGATCAGTTTGCCAAATGGGGTATCAAGCTTAGCGTGATAGAGGCCTGATGGCTCTAGCATTTATGACTATAGTCAGTTCGAAATAAAATCGATACGCTCATATAAACGTGCAACTGGTACGAATTTTCCTTGCTTGCTGTGTCTACGCTGACAGAGGCTACGCAAAATTCATACCAGCTGCACTATATCGGTTTTAAAGTGAATTAACCATATTATTATGCCAGATGACGGACAACATCGACGTATCAATGTGCCTTACCGGTGGCATGTGCCCTATCGTTAGTAAGATGGTTTACAGATCTAGGTAACAAAAGCCGCTTTGACAATAATGTCATGCCATTTAAGATGTGCTACTATAGCTTCTGTTGAGTTTACAACTGTACTTTCATTATCAAAAACCGATAACATTATTGAGTATAATTATTAAAGGGAAGCATTTATGAGCACTGTCTGGGATAGTGTGCAGCTTGCACGGCACGCCAAGCGTCCATTATTTATGGACTATGTCAATCAGCTGTTTACCGAGTTTGATGAATTACATGGCGACCGCGCGTTTGCCGATGACAAGGCCATCGTGGGTGGTCTGGCGCGTTTTGAGGGTCAGCCTGTGATGGTCATCGGTCAGCACCGTGGCCGTAGTACGCGTGAGCGTATCGCCCATAACTTTGGTATGGCCAACCCCGAAGGCTACCGTAAGGTCATTCGTTTGGTAAAAATGGCCGAGCGGTTTAATATTCCGGTGATGACCTTTGTCGATACCCAAGGCGCGTATCCAGGAGTGGGCGCAGAAGAGCGCGGCCAAGCACAAGCCATCGCGGAGAGTATCGCAGTCTTCTCTAGTCTACAAGTTCCTATTATCGTGACCATCATCGGTGAAGGCGGCTCAGGCGGTGCGCTGGCCATCGGCGTGGGTGACAGGGTCAATATGCTACAAAACAGTATCTACTCGGTCATCTCACCTGAAGGCTGTGCTTCTATCTTATGGAAGACGGCCGAAAAAGCCCAAGACGCCAGTGAAGCATTGAAGCTAAACGCGGTAAACCTGCATCAAATGGGTCTAATTGATGCGGTCATTGAGGAAGGTAAGGGCGCGCACGTCCAGCCGCAGCCTGTCATGGATGCGCTAAAGTCCTTGCTCACTGAGCAATTAAAAGCGCTCAATGAGATGGATGTTGAAACTCGCTGCGCGCTGCGTTATGAAAAGCTCAAATCCTTTAACTCTGAAGTGATGCTGCCTTGCTGATTTGTTGATGAGTCATATCGCAAAATAAAAGTGCTAAAATAAAAACGTGTCATTATATGGCGCGTTTTTTTATGCATAGGTGATTTATAAGATTTTGAGCCAATAAATTGCCCAATCATCTAAGCGCCCAGACATTCTCCGCTACTTTTTAACTACTACGATTTAAACACTTTAAAAAATAACTTTGTATTGAGTGACTTGATCGCCATGTATCTGACGTATTTGGACTTTACTATAATTAGCAGCACCATTTCTATACGACGTATATATGTTAAGGCTCATGATATTTTGATTGGTACAGACAAGGCTGATTATGACCAGTAGCGCAATTATTCCCTCTCCTATTAAGCCAATAGCGACGCGACCGATTGATGAAGGTTTGGCGCAGGCATTGCTGAGTAGTCTGACAGAATACAGCGCGCAGCTGCATGGCCGGCGTGTCTGGCTGGCCTGTAGTGGTGGGCGAGACTCTTTAGCGCTGGCGGCGCTGTGTGTCCAGCTATATCATCGCGGCCGCTTGCCGTTTTTGCCGCAGTTGCTGCACGTCGATCATGGCCTGCAAGCAGATAGCGGCGTCTGGGCGCAGCATGTCGCGCGTTGGGCCACCGCGCAAAATATGCATTGTCAAATCTTGCGCGCACAGGTCGAAGGTCAAGATGAGCAGGCAGCACGGCATGCCCGCTATGAGGTGATGCGCGCCGTACTCAAGACCGACGATATACTGATGCTTGCGCATCATGCTGATGACCAAGCCGAAACGATACTGATGCGGCTGATACAAGGCGCTGGGGTCAATGGGCTATCAGGTATGCAGCCGTGGCGCAAGCAGACACAAGGTGGCCGGCGCAACGCACTGTGGCGGCCATGGTTGACCGCCAAACGTATTACGATCAGCCGTTATGCGCAGCGTCTACAACTCCCCTATATTGATGACCCAACCAATGAGGCAGGGGACAACGTCCGTAGTGGTCTGCGCCGCGATGTCATGCCAGTTTTGGCCACGTACAACCCAAACATCATTGATAATATCGCCCGCAGCGCCCAGCTATTAAGTGACGCACAATCCATCGTCAATGATCAGGCAGTAGCGGATCTGCAGCGGGTAGCAGTCAGGGATTTGCAGCTCGCGTCCGCCCAGCGGGTACTAGATATAGCAGCGCTAAACACGCTGCCGCCATACCGTCAGCGCCAATTGCTGCATCATTGGCTTACTCAAGATGAGCCATTACCACCCACAAAGCAGCTGGTAGATGCGGTATTTGGCCTTAGCCGGCGTCAGGACTCTAACCACCAAACCGCGCTTTTTTGGCAAGCGAGTCTACAGTCTTACGTCATTCGCCGTTATCGTCAGCGGCTGTATCGCATAAGTAGCGACTGGCTGGATTGGCTGACGTTACCGCTGGGTAAGGTGGAGCATGTAATCTCTGATCTGACAGATGAGGTAGCTAGTACACCTGCTATCAGACCGCAGCCTATATTGATGACATTACGCAGTGACACACATTTCGTTTGGCAAGCCAAGATTTGGCCTCATGCTTTGGCTACTTTATTGGGTGGTGATAGAAGCGGCAGTGCTGCGTTAATCAAGGACACGTTAAGCAGGGACAAGTTAAGGGATAAGCTTAACCATCAGGGTACCATTCGTCTCTCGTTTGCGCCGTTAGCGCGGCAGCAGCGCGTGCGCACGCTGTCCATGCCGCGGCCACAAGCGGGCAAAAAACTATATCAAACGCTGGGCATACCAGTATGGCTGCGTGAAAGCTTGGTGATAGTAAGCGTCGACTGTAGCTCAAAAGACGGACAAGACGATCTGATCGAAAACGCAGCTGCCGTGCCTATCTTATTGCTGTCGCCTTTTAATTGTTGGATATTGCACACAAATATCATACGCGTAGAGAGTAATCACTCAGTGGTGCTTGATGAGATAGCTGAGGGTGTCGTCAGTCAGATTATGATACAAAAAGCGCGCTAGACAACAAAGCCAGCAATACCAAAGCAACACTAAAGTCCGTCCAAATAGAGGCGATAACTCTATCAGTCAATGAGGCAACAAGCGGGCAAGTAAGCCGCTGAATTTATCAAACGATGCCAGTAGCAGTATGGTAAACTGAGTGTCATTTTCCCTAGCAGTATGTTAGTTTGAATACTTTTGGATTTTCGCGTAGGAGACAAGTATGTCAGTATTAGATAATAAAAAAATCAGCTTTATCGGCGGCGGCAACATGGCGCAGGCTCTGATTAGTGGGCTTGTCAGCTGCGGTGTGGAGCCAAGCTTGATTATAGTCGCTGACCCTAGTAGCGAGGTGCGCGAGCAGCTATCTGCTAAAGGACTAAACGCTGTTGACCCAGCCGCCGATGCCACAGCTGCTGTTATCGGTGCTGACATCGTGGTATTGGCCGTCAAGCCGCAAGTGATGAAAGCGGTAGTGAGCGGCTTTGCCGATGCGCTAGATCAGCAACTGGTGATTTCGGTCGCGGCAGGTCTGTCGACGGCTTTATTGACAGACATGCTCGGCGGCTATAGCAATATCGTGCGCGCGATGCCAAACACACCAGCGATGATTCAGATGGGTGCGACTGGTCTATATGGTACAGACGCTATCTCTGCAGAACAAAAGCAATTGGCAACGGCGGTGATGGAAGCTTCAGGGCTAGTCATGTGGGTCGATGATGAAACACATATGCATGCGGTCACGGCCGTTTCAGGCTCGGCGCCTGCTTATATGTTTTACTTTATCGAGTCGATGGTTGATGGTGCAGTCGCGCTGGGATTGGATAAAGAGCAAGCGTCAGCACTGGCCATGCAGACCATGCTAGGCGCGGCAAAAATGGCGATGAATAGCGATGACGCACCAGCCGAGCTGCGCCGTAAGGTCACCTCGCCAAATGGTACGACGCAAGCGGCCGTCGAGTCTATGCAAGCCAACGAGATTGGTCGTCAAATCATTGAAGCCATGCAAGCCTGCTACGATCGCAGCCAAGCGCTGAGCGAAGAGATGAGTAAATAATCGCTGACTACTGTTTTTCTATCTTGGGATATGTCATGCATGATGGCATATCTCACTTATAATCAAAAAACGCCTGATAAAGACATTCGTCTTCTTAAAATCCGTCAATAACGTCACATTGAGTAGCGCTTCATGAACAACATGTTATTTCAAATCTTTGATTTGGTCACCACTTTCGCCATGATGTTGGTGTTTATTCGTTTTATGCTGCAGTTCGCTGGTATGGATGCTCGTAACCCCATGATAGCCCCTGCCTATAAAGCGACCCATATCGTCGATGTGTTTGGGCGTATTTTTCCGACCGTCGCGCAAGGCCGTATCAGCATCGCTGCCATTGTACTGATGTTTTTGATCCGTCTGATCGACATCTCTGGCAAAGCCGCTTTGATGCATAAAGGCATTGCGCCGGTGCCGTTGTTTTTTACGGGCACCACCAGCTTATTATTAGACTTTTTGCGTATGTGTCGCTACTTGGTCATCGGCTCTATTATCGTCAGCTGGATTGTGGTGTTTACCCAGTCTCAGCATCCGATTATCGGTATTATCATCAGTCTGGCCGAGCCTATTTTGGCGCCGTTTCGCCGCATCACGCCAAACTTAGGCATGCTTGATTTGTCACCGATGGTGGCTTTTTTGGCGTTTTATTTACTCGAGATATTCATCGGTGGTTTGGCCGCCAGCTTTATGCCAATGTTGGGCTAACACTAGGGCGCTGCGCTGTTAATTAGCCTGAGTAAAGGGCGCTCTATCGATATAGAGCGCCCTTTTTGTATATATTTATTGGATAGGTGAATAATTGACAAAACGATTGGGTATCAATTGGGCGGCGTCATCGTCAGGGTGCGGGACGTCAGCGGCGCGTAGCGTCTGAGTGATCCAATTATCTGCCGCTTTGACGGCGTCAATCAGCGCATCGCCCATGGCTAAGCGGCCCGCGATAAAGCTGGCAAGCGAGCAGCCAGAGCCATGAAACTCGCCTTTTAGGCGCGGCAAGATACTCTGATGTACCATCTCACCATTGATATACAGATACTGCTCGATATCGCCGCTGTCGAAGTCATGAGAGGTTTTTATCAAGACGGCATGGGTGCCTTGCGCACACAGTTTTTGTGCAGCGACATGTAGGTCTTGCTCGCCGCTTAGCGCACGCAGCTCATGCGTATTGGGTGTGATTAAGGTGGCGTAGGGGAGCAGCTTGCGAAAGGCGGTGACCAAGGTCTGCTCGTCGCCCAAGCTGCCGCCGCTATTGGCAACCAGCACAGGGTCCAAGACAAAAGGCGTGTCGGCGTCGATGGTTTGCTTGGTAAACAGCTCTGTGAGCATGGCGATATTGTCAGTGGTGCCAAGCATACCGGATTTTATGGCACGGACCGGCAGATCTTCGAGCACGGCGCCGGCTTGATCTTTGACCAAACTGGCGGCGCACGCCTCAAACCCAAACACCTGCTGCGAGCTTTGGATGGTGATGGCGGTACAAGCGATGGCGGCATGGGCGCCGGCTTGGCCGATGGCCTCGATATCCGCTTGTAGTCCAGCACCGCCTGAGGGGTCCAATCCTGAAAAACACAGTACCACGGGTCGCATAACATATCCTTTTATTTATAAGAGCTATCAAAAAAACTGATAAATACTATAGCCAGCCAATAAGAAAAAAGCCAGCGCCAGCATGGCGTTAACCTGTTTTAAAATAAGTAGCGCTCTACAGACATAAAAAGCGCCAGTTTTGTGTTGCATTGATTGTACCCATGGCAGGTGTTTTAATCAGCCAAATCAATTCATTGTAACCCTAAAGATAGGGGGCATCTAATGTACAGATTTGGGCAGTATTTTTGGTCACAATGAGCGATAAAAGCATTTAAATCAGTAATTATCATAAAAGCGAGATTAAATCTGCCCACAAGGCTTGCAATTCGTTTTGGCTTTGTTATAATACTCGCCCACGACATAAGACGTATCGTTAGCATCGATACTGTATTTGTAAGGCTGTTTTTGAACAGTATTATGAGTGTCTTACTTCGTTCGGTGAAGTGGGTGAGTGGCTGAAACCAGTTCCCTGCTAAGGAACCATACGTGTAAGCGTATCGAGGGTTCGAATCCCTCCTTCACCGCCATTTATTTTGTTGTTATAATAGTGCTAACGCAGTATATCGACGATAAATGATTTTTTAGCGATGACCTCAAAAAATAATTTGAAATTATCTTAAAAAACCAGTTGACACAAGCGATATTATCTATATAATGACCAACCTAATTTACTGCAATTGTTATTAAACACTGTGGTGAATGATATGCAAAATACGCGCCTGTAGCTCAGTTGGATAGAGCACTTGGCTACGAACTAAGGGGTCGGGAGTTCGAATCTCTCCAGGCGCACCATTTGCATACTAGCTTATCTTGTTAAGATTTAAGCACAACTTAAAATAATCGCCTGTCTTATGACACTTTGGCGATTTTTTTGTGTCTGTCTTTTTTATATCTATCATTTGTGTACAATACATACCAGTAGCAGGTAGCGCATATGTCTTTAATCATCAATGGTACGATAAGCGTTTGAATTACGGTACAATAGCGCTACTATCCACTGCTTGCTATGAGCTTGTACCATGTCAAAAAGTTTACCCAAACGCCGGCCAAAAACTGCGCCCAAACCCTCTGCGCCCAACCCATCTTCGTCCGGCGCGCCTGTACAGCAAGACCCAAATGAAGCACCTAGCATTGCCAAACCCTTAACTCGGGTGGTGGCGATTTTGTATGATGGTATGCTGATTTTGGCGCTGTTGTTTTTGGTCGGTACGATGTTGACGGTGATTGGTACTTTGCTGACCATGGAAACCGGCACCGAATCGTCGCAAGCGCAGTCGCTACCGACTTGGTATCAAAACCTTGTCATGACGCCGGCCTTTGTTTTGACCTTGGTGGCGTTTTATGGGATATTTTGGCGGCGCGGCGGACAGACCCTTGGCATGCAGACGTGGCGGCTAAAGACCGTCAACAATGCTGGGCATTTATTGACTTGGGGGCAGTCGTTTAAACGCATATTGGCGGCTTGTTTGATGCCGTTGCTGTTTGGTGTCATCGGTAGCCTGATCGGTGGGTCGCGCACTATTATGCTAACCAGTGCGTTCTTGGGTTTAATTTTTAATTACGTGTTTTGTTTGTTTAATCGCCGCGGTCTTGCCGTACAAGATATGCTCTCAAACTCCATTACTCTTAAGATGCCAAAAGTGGCGCATGAGGGACTATGGCGCGGTTTTAAAAACCGTAAGAAAAATCAATAACTGTGAGTTTGTATGATAAGCGTCGTTTGTACCGCTTATCATACAGGGATGATAAAGCGCTGGCAGTTAGCGCACCTACCTCAATCTCATCTTATCTCTACATATTGACGGTTTGCATCAGCCACAGTGTGTAGCCGACAAAAAACAGCATCAACGCTGTACCTGAGCCTCGGCCAAAGGGGCGATGTTTGATAAAAGCGGCGCCGCACAGCACGACAAGTAACAGCGTAATCGCACTCATCGCCAGCACATCACGCGACAAAATAATCGGGCTGGCGCTAATCGGAGCGATGACTGCTGCCAGACCCACCACGCCTAAAGTGTTGAAAATATTAGAGCCGATGATGTTGCCCAGTGCCATATCGTGTTCGCCTTTGCGTGCCGCTGATAGGCTGGCCACCAGCTCAGGCAAAGACGTGCCGACGGCGACGATGGTCAGACCAATAATCAGCTCGCTCAATCCCCATAGTGTCGCCAACTCTACTGCACCCCAGACGATGGCGCGTGAGCTGGCCACCAGCATGGTCAGTCCAAGGAACAACGCCCACAAACCACGTAGCAAGCTTGGCTCACTATCTGCTGCGCTCAGTGCGTTATCTGCTATGCTGTGCTCTATAATTTTATTATCATCGATATCATCGACCTTATGTGAGCTGCCTTCTCGCAAGCTCAGCACGATTTGGATGCCTAAGACCACGACCAATAGTGCTAAGAGTACCAGTCCGTCAATGATACTCAGCTGTCCGTCACGCAGCTGCCACGCGGCCAAAGCGGTAATGATGAGCAATATTGGCAGATCGCGTTTTATGATGCCTTTATGGATGATTATGGGGCTTATTAGGGCAGTTGCGCCCAGTACCAAGGCGATATTGATGATGTTTGAGCCATAGGCATTACCCAGTGCCAGCTCCGGACTGCCTTCTAAGGCGGCCAGTACCGACACCACCATTTCGGGTGCAGAAGTGCCAAGACCCAAAATAATGACCCCAATCAAAAAACTGGGTACATTGAGTTTTTTTGCCAGCGCCGTGGCACCATCAATAAAAACGTCTGCACTCCATACCAAAATCGCCAAGCCGATCAATACAGCAATAACTGCCAACCACATCAGTATGTTTCCTTATCAATGAATCATGACACCAAACTCAAAAAGCACGCCAAACCCTGTCAAGCCGTTAAAACTTGTCAAACCGTTAAAAATAGGTTTATCTACAAGGTAGCTGGCAGGTATTGTCCAGCGCCGCCCATCTTTAAGTTTGGAGAAAAATATAAATGTGCCAGATAAAAATGGCACAAAAAAAGCTGAATCCTCTGTAGAGTCAGCTTTTATGTACGATAGTCATATATATGCCCTGACGGCTGACAGCGGTGATGCCTAATATGGGTCAGCAGCGCTTGGAGCGTCAGGCGCTTAAGCCACTTGTACAGGGATAATATTGGCGGTGTCTTTTACCGTGTTGTCTTCGTTGCAGTAAACCAGTTTTGGCTGGTAGGTCGCAGCTTCTGCTTCATCAAAGTGCGCATAAGCACAGATAATGACGATATCACCTAAGTCTGCCATATGAGCAGCAGCACCATTTAATGAGATGATACCAGAGCCTGCCTCGGCGCGAATCGCATAAGTACGAAAACGCTTGCCATTGGTGACATTATAGATGTCGATTGATTCGTTTTCGCGCAGACCGGCGAGGTCCAATAAATCACCATCGATACCGCATGAGCCTTCGTAGTGCAGCTCGGCATGAGTGACGCGGGCACGATGTAATTTGCATTTAAGCATATTAAGTAGCATAAGTTGCTTCCTTAGCGTAACAAAGATTAATGAACGAAATCATCATGTTAGTGGGGGCGATTTTGCCAAAATAAAAGACTACTATAAAGTATCACGTAACAAGTCCAGCGGTAAAAACCCAGCGGTAAAGGTCTGGCCATTATAATTAGGGCAGTTTAAAGCCATTAATTTGGGAACGGGCTTTTTCGATATCACCGCCTAACAGCAATGGCAACGCATCAAACGCGGCGCTCAGAGCACTGTCGATGGCAATCTGCTCATCAGGTGAGGCCTTTGAGAGGACATGTCCACTGACCTTTGATTTGTGACCTGGATGCCCGATACCGATACGCAGTCGATGAAAGTCGTTGCCGATATGCGGGGTGATATCGCGCAGACCGTTATGACCGCCATGGCCGCCATTGGTTTTGAGCTTGATACTACCCGCTGGAATATCCAGCTCGTCGTGCGTGATCAACAGCTCATCGTTGTCGATGCCATAAAAGTTGACCATCGGTACCACCGATTGACCCGATTTGTTCATAAAGGTCGATGGCATCAGCAAGCGTACATCAGCGCCATGAATCTGTCCGCGTCCCGTTATCCCATGAAACTTTTTGTCAGGAGAAAGGGCGATATTGAACTGCTGCGCCAAATGATAGACAAACCAAAACCCTGCATTATGACGCGTAAACATATACTGCTGACCGGGATTACCAAGACCGACAATAAGCTTTATGGCCATAAAAACATCCTGCTTAAATGTGATAAATGAGCGTAAGGTTGGTCGTGCTGTCGTTTATGTCTGACAGCACTGTGATGCTCAAACCCTACTTACAAAAACAGCAGGAGATATACATCACCTGCTGTTTTTTTGACGAAACGAACCTATCAGCAGGTCGACGGCATAGTGCCACGACCTAGCGGTCGTTTATTATTCGCCGTCTTTGTTTTCAGCGCCTTGCTCGGTCGCAGGTACGTCAGCTGCATCAACTTCGTCAGCATCTTCATCAACTTCTTCAACCGTTGGTGGCTGCATGTTAACGATAGTACGGTCGTGTGCATCTTCCATATCAAGTTCGAAGATGATAACACCTTCTGGTAGTTTGATGTCTGATAGACGGAATAGATCGCCGATTTCCATGCCTGATACGTCAACTTCTAGGTATTCAGGTAGTTGTGATGGTAGGCAAACGATTTCGATATCAGAGACTAGGGTAGACAAGATACCGCCAGCTTTTGTACCTGGTGCTTCTTCACGGCCAGTGAAATGCACAGGAACATTCATGTTGATTTTCTGACCTTTTACAATGCGCTGGAAATCAGCATGCATTGGGAAGCCTTTCGCTGGATGGCGTTGTAGGTCTTTGATAACGACCTGATGCGCTTCGCCATCGACATTTAGCGTCAAGATGTGTGAGAAAAACGCTTCAAATTCAAGAGACTTAACCAGCTCATTGATTTTGATAGAAACCGCAGTTGGCTCTTCGTCACCACCATAGATGATAGCAGGTACTAGGTTCTGCTTACGTAGGCGGCGGCTCGCACCTTTACCTTGCTGTTCTGCAGAACGGGCAACTGCACTTAGTTCGAAATGATTAATACTCATGGATATAATCCTATAAAAAGATAAATGAAGTGTCTGGTCATAAAAAAGTGGATTTGCGACCAATCCACTAATACGTGATGAAAGCTCGATGACCGGTCATCAGTGACGCTGACAACCAAAAAACAGAGCAATATGTTTGCCGTCATCGTTTACTGACAAATATCAGCAAAAACCTATCTGGCAAACGTGATCAGCACTTTTAAAGATGCCAACCATCAAAGATCACACAAACGGTCGGCACAGGCGCGCATTATACGTGGTTTTGTAGCAATAATAAAGACCTACGAAAAATGCGAACATAAAAAACAGCGCCATATCATCAAATATGGCGCTGTTTTTTTATATCAGGTGTCTGTGTAGCTGTATGTGCAAACCGCCACTGACACAGAAGTCGTTAGGCGTCAAACATGGCGCTGATAGACTCTTCGTTATTGATGCGGCGTAAGCTCTCAGCGAGCATCGGTGCGATACTGACTTGGCGGATTTTGCTACAAGATTGAGCAGCAGGAGACAATGGAATGGTATCAGTCACGACCACTTCATCTAGGGCTGACTCAGAGATGTTTTTTAGCGCATTACCCGATAGTACAGGGTGGGTGATGTAAGCCAATACGCGGCGCGCGCCGTTTTCTTTTAATGCTTCAGCGGCTTTGCATAGGGTGCCTGCAGTATCGACCATATCATCAACGATGACGCAGTCACGATCACGTACATCACCGATGATGTGCATCACTTGCGACTCATTGGCACGGGCACGGCGTTTATCGATGATCGCCATGTCGGTGTCGCCCAATTGTTTGGCCATCGCACGAGCACGTACCACACCGCCAACATCAGGTGATACCACCATGATGTTGTCGTAGTCTTGTTTTTGTAGGTCATTTAACAGGACAGGGGTGCCGTAGATGTTATCGACAGGGATATCGAAGAAACCCTGAATCTGATCTGAGTGCAAATCTACGGTCATGACGCGGTCGATACTGACGATATTTAGCATATCGGCGACGACTTTGGCTGAGATAGGAACGCGAGCTGAGCGTGGACGACGGTCTTGACGGGCATAACCAAAGTACGGCATCACTGCTGTGATACGGCCCGCACTAGAGCGACGAAGCGCATCCGCCATCATCATGATTTCCATCAAATTGTCGTTGGTCGGTGCACAAGTCGGCTGCATGATAAATACGTCTTTACCGCGCACGTGCTCTTTGATTTCCACGGCAATTTCGCCATCAGAAAAACGCGTGATGTCAGCTTTACCAAGAGGAATGTGTAGGTGGTCGGCGACGGTTTTCGCAAGTTCTGGATGGGCGTTGCCCGTAAAAATTGCCAAATAAGGCATGACTGAAGTCCTATTTATTGACTCAAGCAGCGACCACTAAGCAGTGTCTAACTGCCCAAATAAAGAAAAGAGTGGTGAAAGTAATTATAGACTACTAAGATAGTAAAAAATGGCAGGGGTAGCTGGACTCGAACCAACGGATGTCAGGATCAAAACCTGATGCCTTACCAACTTGGCTATACCCCTGTAATGTCTAGGCAGGACGAGCGCTGAATGCTAACAAAGTATTAGCTAGGCGTCGCTACCTATCAACCGTCTAAGACGGCGTTCCCTAGCGGTGTTCATTGCGAACTATACCGAAATTGGGAAGGTGTTGTCAATTGCTATCACTAGCAATCCAAACTAAAAATGGCAGGGGTAGCTGGACTCGAACCAACGGATGTCAGGATCAAAACCTGATGCCTTACCAACTTGGCTATACCCCTATTGTGGCGACCTATTATAAGTAAATTTTTAGATTTTGCAAGTCATTTGCGCCTTTTTCTGGTATTTATTCAAAAATTTTGCACTCGATTTTTTATATAGTCGATTCCAAATAACACAGATACACTATATTTCAACGTGGAGCGGGTATAAATTTTTCTGGCGTGCTGTTGTGATACTCTTTTTAAATACAGTTACGTAGTCTCCATCGGCGTAGCGCGCAAGGAGCATTTATATCAGCCGCCTTAGTGTGTATAGGAAAGCCGCTGCTTTTGGGACGCAGCCTGTACTCTGATAGCGCCATTATAAGTTATCTACCAAGTAAGCAGGGCAAGGCGCATTTGCCAGCCACTTTTTTATCAATGCCTTATCGGTAGCAATACTGGCATCCAATGGCAAAAACACCGCACTACCAGAACCGGTCATCCGTGCTGTGCTACGTGCTACCGTCTCTAAGCTTTGTAAATATTGTAATGCGTCATCGACGGCAGGGGCGAGGCCGGTGACGACAGGCGTGAAGACATTGTGATAAGGCATCTGTAAATATTGCACATAAGAGTTGGACTGGTTTTTCATCGTCTCAATTGATATTGCCGCGATATCACGCTGCAACTTAGGATGGGCAAACAGCTCAGCGGTGCTGACATGCGCCGTAGGCGTCAAAACCAAATACTGCTGATCTGGTAGTGCTATCGGTGTTAATTGCTCGCCAATGCCCTGCGCAATCGCGGCCTGACCAAAGATAAAAATCGGCACATCCGCGCCCACTGTCGCACCGATATTTATCATCTCATCTTGGGAGAAGTCAAACGCCCATATCTCATTAAGTGCCAGCAGCGTCGTTGCCGCATTAGAGGAGCCACCGCCCAGCCCTGCGCCCATGGGTAAGTGTTTGTCCAGCTCAATCGTCACTGGCGCAAGCTGCTTGGGTAGCTTGTTTGACGCTATGGCCGCGGCCAATAAAGCGCGGGCAGCCTGAAAGATCAAATTGTCCGTGACATGGCTGGTGATGGCTTCTGCGCCTGTCAGTCTTAATAGTCGCCCACATAGCTGGTCGATCGCTAAAGTGCTATCGATGTCTACTAGGCCATCTACAAGTGAGAAATGCAGATAATCGCCCCAATCAAGCAGGCGAAAAACCGTTTGCAGATCATGATAGCCATCAGCGCGCTTGCCAGTGATGTGCAAAAACAAATTGAGCTTGGCAGGTGAGAGACGAGTCATCGTAGAAGCAGTTGATGCTGCTATATTTTCAATCATACGTTTTCAGTCATGTTTTTTCATCATAAGGTACAGTCATAAAAAGCTATCTTAACGAGCAACGATGGCTTTTGAAAGGCGATCCGTTGTTGGTACCTGATGGATTAATGGTTAATCGTCATGACAACCTTGTTGCCTTGTGGCTGCACTGCGCTGATTTTGGAAGGTCGTTTGTCTGAGCCTTTATAAGTAAAGCTGGCTGTCCACTCACCATTGACCGAGCTTATCAGGCGGTTTTGTGCATCGAGCTTGGGCGCGCTGTCTGAGGGCGCGGGGCGACCAGATATCCAGTAGGGCATTTGCGAGATGGGCGCTTGCCAGCCTGTGGCTTTTTTTAGTAGGGTCTCAGGATCATCAGCGGTCAAAGTACCGGTTTTTTCACTGACCAAGGTGGCCGTCTGACCATCGTATTCGATATTGGTTTTGCCAATACCGAGTGCGCCAATCAGCTCGATGGCAAATCGATCGTCTTGTTGGCCCCATGCATAAAACGCACTGCCACCTTGTGCGCCGCTACTGTCGCTGGCAGGTGTGGTAACACCAATCTTGCCGGTGATATTAAAGCGCTCAAGCTTGTTTGGCTGCTCGCTGTTTTGACCTTGTATCATGGTGCCTGATTGATGGCTAGCATTGGCAGTCTTTAGAGACTGACAGCCAGAGGTGATGGCAAGGGTAGCCGCCATCGCTGTCAGCAGGATCAGCTTTTGCGATTTAGCTTTAGACTGAAACTTAGATTTGCACTTGGATTTATATTTAGATTTGGATTTAAACTCGGCAGAGAGCTGAAAAAAAAGGGTGGTAACTGGCATAAAACATCCTCAAAAACAAACAAATTTGCAAAAATAATAATTTTGATCAAAGGCTAGCTTAAGCGCTATTTGTTACTCGCTTATACGCGGCTGTTAGCTTCTTATAAGTGCCTTGTAACCGGTACTCCGCCCCCGCTTTTCACAGACTCTAATACAGTTGTATGCGGTCGCTGATATTATGCTGACCAAATGAAAAGCGCTGCTGCAAGTCGGCAAGCAAGGCCTCGACTTTGGCGTTATCGCCCAGGCCTTGATAGGCACGTAGCAACAGCGTGCCTGAGCGTAAGGTCGGAAAGACATCATAAGGCGTCTGTAGATAGTCGATGACTTGCTGATAGCGTTGGTTGGTCAAGGCGTTACTTGCCAATATGTTGAGCGCTTGCAAGTGCAGCTCGTTGTCGTAGCGTGGATCATCATAACGAATCTGGATGATGTCGGTCGCCAAGGCCAAGCCTTGCTCAGAGTTTGGCTCATTGGCCAAGAGCAGCTGGGCGTAACTTAGCTGATAGGCCATATTGCTCGGATCGAGCGCGCGCAGATGATTGAGCAAGGTGCGTTTGACGATATAGTCGTTTTTATCATCGAGGAGCTGAGCGCGAGCAAACAATAGCATCTCATTGTCAGGGTATTTACGCGCTGCCCGAGTCAACAGCCGTAGCGCTTCATCCGGCTCGTTTTGTTGCCATAAAATATCGGCCTGCATGACATAAGTGTCAGGGGCAAAGACGCTAAATTGTTTGCGTAGTTTTTCTAAAGTACTGATGGCGGCAGCGACATCGTCATCAAGTAGCTCAAACGCCACCACCTTTCGACGTGCCTCTAATACCAAGTCTTCTTGCATCACTGCATTGAGATAGTGTTTGGCTTGCTCAAAGCGCTGCTGACGCTCAGCACTGATGCCTAGATAGTAATAGGCCCGATCGAGATAAGCCGGAGATTTGGCGAGTATATTTAGCAGCTCATCAGCGCTGCGGTACTCTTCGATATCCAGACTGACCAAGGCGGCAAGCAAGGTAATCTCCGCATCCTCACGAAAACGCTCGTGCGCTTGTAGTAATAATTGCCACGCCTCTTGGCTTTGTTTTAAGTCCAGTAAATAGCGAATCTCGTATAGGTACAGACTCTTGCTATCAGGGTTGCGCAGGCGCGCTTGGCTAAGGTAATTGACCACGGTTTCGGCGGTGACGATTTTGCGTAAGATATCTGCCTTTAGGGTAATAAAAGGCACATAATCAGGCTGGCGTGCCAGCGCACGGTTGATATGTACAATAGCAATCTCAGGCTCATTAAATTGATAGAGCAGGCCTGCCTTTAGTACCGACAATGACGCATTTTGCTTGCTATCGAGCGGCTGAAGCGCGGCGAGTAGATCGCGTTTGTCAGCATCGGTATTGGGATAGATACCGATTAATATCTCGCTTAAGTCGGCGCGTGGATCGTAGCGTAAGATGCGGTTTAGTGTCTCGCCTGCCAAGACGTAATCGTGTGCGCGTAGTGCCAAATGCGCGACATAAAACCACGCAGGCACGTGATCGGGGTTTTGCTCTTGCCACGTTTTGGCAAACTGTAACGAGTCGCCCACACTCTCGTTTTGTAAAGATAAGCTCAGCGCCCGCTCAAAGACAGCGGTGGCATCTTTTTTGAATGATTGCTGTTTATAAATGGCGACGGCGCGTTGTTTGTCATCGCGATCAGCGGCAAACTCCGCCGCCAAAAGCGCGTACAAGCTTGGCTCGTTTAGCTCAGGCTGCCAGATATTAGCAGGAGCCAAGCGCTGCACATCGACAGTCTCTGGCAGTCTTTCGCCGGCGCTGGGTGTCGCTGCGCTCGTAAGGGTGCTGGCGCTGTTTTGCTGGTTTTCTGCCTTCGCTGGAATATCGATAGCACTGGCGTGCACAGGGGCAGATAGGCACAGACAAACAGCCAACGATAGCGTTAGCCGATAGCGTTGGCACAAGCGCTCTATAATGAGGTTTAATAAAGCGCGTAGGCTCAATCGCTCATCAAGTGCTGGCGGTGCCCGAAATAATGACCCAAAAAAAATCATAAATAGCTGTGTTCGCCCGATAGTGACTGCCTAATCCATAGGTAGCGTTTAATAAGGGGTGGTTCGTCAGGTTAAGGTGCGTTTTCAATGATGCAGGCTGAGATGAAAACTTAGGGTAACACTCAGATGAAAGCGCCTGTCAAACATTATAAGAGTAGAATGACAAGATAAACAATAGCAGCCGTGTTACTCAAATAGCGCACAATTACAGATGCAGGACATCATGTAATTATACCCGTCATAAAAGTCGCCTAGGTGGTTGATTTGTCGGGCAAGTGCCCAGATACAAGCAAATACTCATCCGAAGTGGGTGAGTGTTAATTAACGCTGGTAATAATGATATAATAGGCGATTTTAAGCTCTTCCTTTTAGCGCTGTCGTCGCAAACGGTACTTTTTGTTTATATATTATATATAGTGAGTTTAGGATAAAAACGATACAGTTCCGTGTTGAAATGCAATGTATCTGTTTTATTTAGAGTCGACTATATAAGAATTGGTTTATATAAACAATCGAAACACCGTATGGCTGGCAGGTGAGCGTCATTTTTATGGTCTATCAATAATGAGATTAGTGGTCATTGGGGTCAATCACAAAACCGCACCAGTCGCTCTACGAGAGCGCTTGGCGCTTGTTGGTGACGATGTGAATGTCGCACTCGAGCAGTTAGAGGCCTTTACCGATGGCAGCGTGATCGTCTCGACCTGTAACCGTACCGAGATTTATGCACTGGTACCGCAGCCTGTAGAAAGCGAGCCTGCCCAGTCTGCAACCAACGCCGCTACGACTAGCAGCACCACTCTATCGGCCGCCGCCATCAGCGCTCATATTGTCAAGATAAAAACATGGCTGGCTGAGTTTAAGCAGCTGCCACTGGCCGAGATTGAGCCTCATCTATACGTGCACCGTGACACCCATGCTCTGACGCATTGGCTGCGAGTGGCCGCAGGTTTGGACTCGATGATATTGGGTGAGCCGCAAATCCTTGGTCAAATCAAGCGCGCCGTCCATTTGGCACAAGACCAAAAAGCCTTGAGTAATCAGCTCGGCTGGATTGTCGATCAAGTCTTTGCCGCGGCCAAACGCGTGCGAAATGAGACTAAGGTGGGCGCGCAAGCGGTGTCGCTTAGCTTTGCTGCGGCCAAACTGGTCACGCAGATATTTGATGATTTGCCCAGTCGGACGCTATTGGTCGTTGCCGCAGGGGAGATGAACCGCTTGGTGGCGACGCATATCGCAGGGCTGGGTGTGGGGCGAGTGATTATTTGTAACCGCAACCCTGAGCGCGCCGAAGCCTTGGCGGCCGAATTGCGCCATCCCAATCGCCGCGTCGAGGTCAGAGCACTTGCAGAGCTGCCGCAAGTGCTGGGTGAGGCCGATATTGTCAGTAGCTGTAGTGGCAGTATGGATGTACTCATTGATAAAACCATGACGCTACAGGCACTCAAGCGCCGTCGTTATCAGCCGATGCTGATGATCGACTTGGCAGTACCGCGCGACATCGACTCGACCATTAGCCGTATCGATGATGTATATCTGTACTCGGTCGATGATTTGCAGCATGTGATTGCAGGCAACATCGAGCAGCGCAGGCAGGCAGCGGTCGATGCCGAGTTGCTGGTCAGTCAGTTGGTCGTTGAGATGGATCGCCGCTTTCAGGTCCGTCAAGTTGGCAAAGACATCCAGCAGTACCGTGCCCGTACTCATGATCAGGTGGACAAGCTGCTACAAGCCTCTATCGCCAAGCTACAGCAAGACAATGCCGATCCCGAAGACATCCTCACCGAGCTGTCACGTCGCCTTACCCAGACGCTGACCCACGCACCATCCAAGCTTATGCGCAAAGCCGCCCGCCAAGGCGATAGTGAGCTGCTAGATTTTGTGGTCTCGGGACTCCAAGACGCCCACCGCCGCCGCTAAATCTCTTACTCGCCCGTTCACTAAACACGGGTTGGTTTTTTGGTAGATTACCCCCTATAATCAATGGGGCGAAAACACAGGTTATACCCATCCAGAAATCCGACAACGAGCAAGGAGCATCCCATGACTGCCTTACGTCAAGATATTGATCCAAACGGCCTACTAGAATACTCCGTGGTCTATACTGACCGCGCCCTAAACCATATGTCAAAAGCCTTTCAGCAAGTCATGAACGACTTATCTGCTGACCTAAAATCTGTCTATAACGCCGATGCGGTCGCCATCGTTCCTGGCTCTGGCACTTATGGAATGGAGGCTGTGGCGCGCCAGCTGGCCAATGATGAAGACTGCTTGATCATTCGTAACGGCTGGTTTAGTTATCGTTGGACGCAAATTTTAGACAAAGGCAAAATCGCCAAGTCATCAACGGTACTGACAGCACACCGCGAAGACGGCGATACGCCAAAGCCGTTTGCTCCTGTCGCGATCGAAGATGCAGTCGCTAAAATTAAAGAGACCAAGCCTGCCATGGTATTTGCCCCGCACGTCGAAACCTCATCAGGTATTATCTTATCAGCAGACTATATCAAGGCATTGGCCGAAGCGGTCCATAGCGTTGGTGGCTTGCTGGTCATTGACTGTATCGCCTCAGGGTGTGTCTGGCTTGATATGAAAGACTTGGGCATCGATGTGCTGATCAGCGCCCCACAAAAAGGCTGGAGCAGCACCCCAGGCGCAGGGCTGGTCATGCTAAGTGAAGCGGCTGTACAAAAAGTAGACAACACCGAGTCGGACAGCTTTAGTATTGATCTAAAACAGTGGCTAAATATCATGCGCGCCTATGAAAACGGCGGCCATGCTTATCATGCGACGATGCCCACTGACAGCTTGCGTCAGTTCCGCGACACCGTCAATGAAGCCAAAAAAATCGGCTTTGATCAGTTATGTGAGGCGCAGTGGGAGCTGGGTAAGCGCATTCGTCACGTGCTCGAAGCCAAAGGGATTGCGAGCGTGGCAGCAGAAGGCTATCAAGCACCAGGCGTGGTCGTCTCATATACTGACCGTGATGATATGCATAAAGGCGCGGCGTTTGTGGCGGCTGGCGTACAGATCGCCTCTGGTGTACCGCTCAAAGTCGGCGAGCCTGATAATTTTAAAACCTTCCGCTTAGGTCTGTTTGGTCTGGATAAATTGACTGATATCGACGGCGCAGTGCAGCGTTTTGAAACTGCGCTAGATGAAGTATTGGCCAGTTAATAGCTCGTATTAAACTGAGGGCATGCCCTAATCACCATTTATCTGATTGGGCATCATCCAGATCACATACTGAACCTATAATCATTGGGTTCAGTATTTTTTTACCCTTTTATTATATTTTATTATATAATGTATTTATGTAAAACGAATGTATTTTATTTTTGATAAAAATTGGCTTAGGTAAATATGATGAGTATACAAATAGATTGGCTGGCCTTTACGCCGATATCCTTGGTTGGCGGTCTGCTACTAGGGACATCGACTGTTGTTTTGCTATTGGGTATTGGGCGTATTGCCGGCATCAGCGGTATCGTGTCAAGCGTGCTAAAACCCAAAAATATAGAGATGTGGCAGATACTGTTTATCGCAGGTCTTATCGTCTCGCCTTTACTATATAGTCTGGTGCGACCACTGCCGGATATAGAAATCACCACGTCATTGCCCTTGTTGCTCGTTGCTGGGTTATTAGTGGGTTTTGGTACGCGTTTGGGGTCAGGCTGTACCAGTGGCCATGGTATTTGCGGCAACGCGCGCCTGTCAAAACGCTCAATGGCAGCGACGGCGACATTTATGTTGTTTGGTGTCGTGACTGTGTATGTGGGCAGGCATGTACTCGGTATGTTTTAAAAATGACTTAACGCAGTATAGACGGCTCGTTTTATCTATAACGGCTTGAATAAACAGATGAAGTATGAGGCACAATAATGCTAAAAAATATGATTGGATTACTGGCCGGTTTATTATTCGGCTTGGGACTGCTGATAGCAGGCATGACCGACCCTGCTAAGTTGCAAGGGTTTTTGGATGTCTTTGGCGCGTGGGATATCTCCTTGGCCTTGGTGATGGGTGGGGGGCTGCTAGTGGCGATCATCGGTGTACAGTTGGCCAAGCGGCAAAAAACCAGCTGGGCGGGCACTTTTATCTTATTGCCAAGTAAGACTGTGATTGACAAAAAGCTGCTAATGGGCGCGATGATGTTTGGTATCGGTTGGGGGCTTGTGGGTATCTGTCCAGGCCCAAGCATTGTGCTACTGGGGACAGGGCACTGGCAAGCGTATGTATTTGCCGCTGCTATGCTAGCAGGTATGCTCATCTATCAGTGGGTGGAGCCAAAGCTTGATTGAGCGCTGGTGACTTAAGTGACAATACCCATATATCAAAACTTATGCATCAAAACTTATGCATCAAAAAGGTCAGCCTAACGATAGCCGTTAGGCTGACCTTTTTACAGTAGTGATATAAAACGATTAATGGTTATGCTTTGGCACTGGCGGTGACTTTGGGTATCTCGTGTGCCAGTGATTTGGCCGCTTGGCGCAGCTCGTATTTTTGTACTTTGCCCGTGCTGGTCTTAGGTATTTCAGCAAAGATAATGTACTTGGGCACTTTAAAGCCTGCCAAGTACTGCTTGCAGTGCTCCATCACATGGTCGCGCTGCAAGGTGCTACCAGCATGAATCTCGATAAAGGCCACGGGCACTTCGCCCCATTTGTCGTGCGGTGCGGCGACGACGGCGCAGCTTTGGATTTCAGGCATTTTGTATAAGACGTTTTCGACCTCGATACTTGAGATATTCTCGCCGCCTGAGATGATGATGTCTTTTAGCCTATCCATAATCTTGATATAGCCATCAGGGTATTTGACCCCCAAGTCACCGGTGCGGAACCAACCATCAGCAAAGGCTTCTTCGGTCGCTTTGCGGCTTTTTAGGTAACCTTTCATCACCATATTGCCGCGCAGGGCCAGCTCGCCCATCTCTTCCCCATCAGCGGCGACTGGCTCCGTGGTGCCTTGTTTAAACAGCTCAAAACCTGTCATCAGATGCGAGGTCACGCCTTGACGTGATTTTTTCTGGGCGCGGCCAGCGACATCCAGCGTCTCCCACTCGTCTTGCTCAGCGCAGATGGTGACTGGCCCATAGACTTCGGTGAGACCGTAGACGTGCGAGATATGAAAGCCCATGGCTTCCATCGCCGCCAGCATGGTCTCAGAGGGCGGCGCACCAGCGACCCAGCCTTTGACTTCATGAGTAATGGCTGCTTTATATTCAGCCTTGCCACCTGCGATCATGTTGTGCACCACAGGCGCTGAGCAGTAATGCGTCACTTGGTGCTTGGCAATCAGCTGCAAAATCAAATCTGCATCAATCTTGCGCAGGCAGACGTTGACACCGGCGCGCTCGGCGATGGTCCAAGGAAAGCACCAGCCATTGCAGTGAAATAGGGGCAGTGTCCATAGATACATCGGATGTTTGGGCATGTCCCAATCTAGAATATTGGAAACAGCGTTAAGCGTGGCACCGCGGTGGTGATAGACCACGCCTTTTGGTTTGCCCGTGGTGCCCGAGGTGTAGTTAAGGGCGATGGCATCCCACTCATCCGTTGGACGTTCCCAGTTGTCTAGGTTGTCTGAGCTGGCGATGAGCTCTTCGTAGCTCATTTGACCAAAACGCTCAATATCGATCGCGGCATCTGTCGCATGAATGACGATAAGATTGGGAAAGGCCTCATCAATAATCTCGGCATGCTCAGCAAACTCACTGTCCAAGATCAATACTTTGGCTTCTGAATGCTGCAAACAAAAGCTAAGCGCATTGATATCGAGACGGGTATTAAGGGTACAAAGCACACCGCCTGACATCGGCACCCCAAAGGCGCATTCGACCATCGCTGGCGTGTTTGGCATCATCACCGCGACGGTATCATTCTTATCGATACCCAGTTTGCGCAGACCATCAGCCAGCTGACGACAGCGATCATAAGTCTGTTGCCAGCTCTGGGTGAGGTTGTTGTGCGTCAGATCGTCGTAGATAATGGCGGTTTTGTCAGGGTAGACCTGCGCGCTACGGATGATGAAGTCGATAGGAGTGAGCGGTTGGTGATTGGCAGGCGTTTTGCCAAGACCGGTATGAAAGTCTGTCATTAGGATAGTCCTTTATCGTATTTCTATAATGCGATGGTGCAAGGGATGAGCGAAGCGGCTGCTAAGTCAGCTCAACCCAAAGTCAGCTCAAAATAACACAGCGACGCCAATGTCATCGTATTACTGGTAAAACGCGACTCACGTGCGGTGCATTGGTCATCAGAGTTATCGGCTCAAAGCCTGCGAAAAACTGCTCGCAGTCGCATGGTGGCAGCTGTAACGTCACTCAACGACAACGTTTGTCACTGAATGGCGGCTGTCAGTAAACTGCCTAGCGTATCACTGAATGGCCCGCTAAGTAGAGTGAGTTTTGCGTCACAGGCGACAGGCTTTTTGTCTGGTTGCTTGACCGACTGTTTGGCTGAGCAAAAAGCAGCGCCCCGCTATTATAGCCAATCGTACCGAAAATGGGGCAGGTTTTATGGCGGATGTTTAAACAAATGTCAAAAACCGTATTGTCCATCCATCGCGGCAATATATTGCCCACTCATCAGTCGCTTGTCCGCGTAGCTGATAATAATAGCGGTGTGTTAGGATATCAGCAATGCTCAATCCCGCAGCCCAGCTGATATAAAAGCGGAACTTTTGCACGCTCAGCCAGCTTAAAAGTAGTCTCACAAACCATTCATAAGGAAAATGATATGACAGCCAGCCGCACTGCCAAAACCATAGAAACTGCTCGCGCAAACGACCACTATCCACATCTATTCGAGCCATTAGATTTAGGCTTTACCACCTTAAAAAACCGTCTGGTCATGGGCTCGATGCACACCGGCCTTGAAGACCGTTTTTATAATTATGGCAAGCTGGCGGCTTATTTTGCAGAGCGCGCAAAGGGCGGCGTGGCGATGATGATCACAGGTGGTATCTCGCCCAATCGCGAAGGTTGGCTGCTACCCGCTGGCGGCACCATGAATAGCAAAATGGACGTCATCAACCATCAGCGCGTCACTCGTGCGGTACATAAGTTTGATAGCAAAATTATCATGCAAATCTTGCACAGTGGCCGCTACGGTTATCATCCATTTATCGTGTCATCAAGCCCCATCAAATCACCCATCACGCCGTTTAAACCGCGCAAGATGAGCGTCAAAAACATCGAGCAAACCGTCGAGGACTACGCACGCTGCGCCAAGCTTGCCAAGCAGGCAGGCTATGATGGTGTTGAGATTATGGGCTCAGAGGGCTACTTGCTCAACCAGTTTTTATCTCGTCATGTCAATAAACGCAGCGATCAATACGGCGGTGATATCAATGGCCGTATGAAGTTTGCTGTCGATGTGGTCAAAGCCGTTCGTGCGGCGGTGGGTGAAGACTTTATCATTCTGTTCCGTTTGTCAGTGATTGACTTGGTCAAAGACGGCAACGTCATGGACGAGGTCATCACAGTCGCCAAGGCACTAGAAGAAGCGGGCGTCACCATTATGAATACCGGTATTGGCTGGCATGAAGCACGCGTCCCGACTATCGTCACCAGCGTGCCGCGCGCCGCTTTTGTCGATTTCACCGCTGAGATTAAAAAGCACATCAGTATCCCAATGATGGCAGCCAACCGTATCAACATGCCAGAGACAGCAGAGGATATCGTCGCCAGTGGTCAGGCGGATATGATTCAGATGGCGCGTCCGTTCTTAGCCGATGCGCACTGGGTTAATAAAGCCAAAAATGGTCAGACGGATCGCATCAATACTTGTATCGCTTGTAACCAAGCCTGCCTCGACCATACGTTCGAGAATAAACGCTCGACTTGTCTGGTCAACCCACAAGCCTGCTATGAGACGGAATTGGTTTATAAGAAAACCAAAAATCCAAAAAAAGTCGCAGTCATCGGTGGCGGCGTCGCTGGTATGTCAGCCGCTCATGTCGCGGCATTGCGTGGGCATGACGTGACATTATTTGAAGCCAAAGACGTCTTGGGCGGTCAGTTTAACTATGCCAAAGTCATCCCTGGTAAAGAAGAGTTTTTTGAGACCATTCGCTACTATATCAATGAGCTTGAGCACTTAGGTGTTGAGATTAAACTCAATACCAAAGTCGATAAAGCCATGCTTGAGAAAGCCAAGTTCCATCATGTTATTGTCGCGACAGGCGTAGTCCCAAGAAGCCTTGAAGGCAAGCTAGAAGGTGCTGAGCTGCCACAAGTCATCAGCTATGCTGAGCTGCTATCGGGCGAAAAATCAGTTGGCGAGACGGTTGCAGTCATAGGCGCAGGCGGTATTGGCTTTGATGTCAGTGAATATCTGACAGCCAACCACGGTCAATCACTTGATGAAATCGGCCCTGACGTGCTAAAAGATCCAAGCTATCGACCAGAGCCGCAGTCTATCAGCGAGTGGCGCGCAGAGTGGGGCGTGACCTCTGATACGAGTTACCAAACCGAGGGCGGCTTGATTAAGCCTGAAGCCATTAAGCCGGTTCGCCAAGTGTACTTGATGCAGCGCACTAAAGGCCGTCTGGGTAGCGGACTCAATAAAACCTCTGGCTGGGTGCATCGCGCTCATATTAAGTCGCACGGCGTCATCCAAGTTGCTGGCGTACAGTATGATAAAATCACCAACGAAGGCATTTGGGTGACCAATGCCCAAGGTCAAAGCCAGCTGCTGCGTGTCGATAGCGTGGTGGTCTGTGCCGGTCAAGAATCCGTGGTAGAGTTGATGCCAAACGTTGGCGATGCGCCAGACGCGCAGTATCATTTGATTGGCGGTGCAAAGCTCGCCGCTGAACTAGATGCCAAACGTGCGATTCGTGATGGCGCTGAGGTTGCGGCGAGTATTTAGTCAGACGTTCTAACGAGTATGCATAGGCTGAGTTTTAGAACAGTCAGCCTAGCAAGTTTAAATATAAAAAACGGCAGAAAGTATTCTCTGCCGTTTTTTATTAACCTTCCATCTCACTAGTCAGCCACTTAGACACGTCATCAATTTGCGCTGCCAAATCAGCATGAGCCTTACCTAATTCAGCAAGCTTGGCTTTTATCTCATGTCTATCATATTTGATATCAGTCAATGTCTCTTTTAATAGATCAATTAATTCAACGTTTAGCGCATCAGAGAAGATAACCACATCGCGTATCACTGCTTGCTTCACATCAAGGTGCAAATCAATAATGCCCCAATCAAATCGCGTCTCGATATGATGGCTAAATTCAGGCGTCTTACCAAAGCGCCAATCCCAATCTGCCATTTGTTGATAGTATTTATTGAGAGCTGGCTGCTTGGCGAGACTGGCTTCATCCAACTCTTCTACTGGCGCGGTATCATTATAATATTCGTAAAACGCTTCGATAATCGCATCCGATAAAGTCTCGTGATTGATATTCTCATTAAACTCAACCAAGTTTGCCACGCGCGCACGAACCGATTTAATGCCTTTGGCTTTGAGTTTAAGCGGATGCGGATTGAGATAGTCGCCGAGCTTTTGCATGTTGGCATTGACGAGTAACGTACCATGATGAAAGCTGCGATCGGCGGCATGTTTAAAGGCGCTGCCGGATATTTTCTTATCACCAACTTGCATGTCGTTGCGCCCAGATAAATCCGCCTCTATGCCCAATTTCTTCAGCGCATTAATAATAATGGTAAAGTTTGCGTCTTGGTCATAGTCGTTTTTGGGTGATAAAAAGGTAAAGTTGGTATTGCCCAAATCATGAAACACCGCACCGCCACCACTTTGCCGCCGCGCCAAAAACACCTCGTCTGCTTCCATCTTATCGATTTTGCATTCCACCCACGGATTTTGCGAGCGGCCAATGACCACGGTCTCGCTATTGCGCCATAGGAATAATGTGTGCGAGTCTGCGTCGAGGGTATTAAATATCCAATCTTCGGTGGCGAGGTTAAACCACGGGTTGGTCACGGCGGATTTTAGGATGCGTAGTTTCATTTTTTGTCCTTTTTCAATTATTTAAAAGCAGTATGAAAATTAATCACGATTAAAGTGAACTTATGTCTCTAATTAGATTGTTTTGTTAATCTACATAGGTATAATGTTGCTACAATATTACACTTAATATTAAGCTTTATTTTGTCATTAGCTTTAACAATCCGCATTCCATTTAGGACATTAGACCATGAATTCGTTATTATCATTTGATTCTTTCATTACACCCAGAGTTATCACTATTATATATTGGCTATCGCTATTTGCCGTTTTTGTTGGCGGAATTAGTGTGATGTTCTCAGGTATGGGTGCGGCAGGATTTTTTGCAGGGTTAATGGTTATGGTGTTTGGTGCAATCTCTGTCAGAGTGTATTGCGAGCTTATTATGGTTATATTCCGCAATAATAAATACTTAAAGACAATCAGTGAGAAAAGTCAACGGTAAGTAAGCGCTTGAAAAAAAGTGTTCGGTCTTAACAAGCTGTGCCTAAGTAGGTTAGCGCATATATAGCCCACCGTTTAAGACCAAACATGATTTTTGATATAGTCATAGCAGTTTTATCTTAATTCACAATAGGCATAAATATATTTATAAAGAAATGCTACCAAGAGGTTTTTCCACCTAAGAAAATTCTAAAACTCTAACACCCTACCCAAAATCTTCTTTTAAAACCCTCGCCATATTCCGCTCAGCAAGCCCAGTGATAAATACATACGGATTGACCCCAGCGCTACCGGGGATGAGCGCGCCGTCTTGCACGTAGATATTCTTATGCCCTTTGACGCGGCCTACGTCATCAGTCGCCAAGCCGAGCACACAGCCGCCTAGCGGGTGATAGCAAAAGTCATCACCGAAGCCTTTGGTAAACAGCAAGTTTGAAGTCGAGCCGCCATTTACTTTGGCGAGTTTGTCGATCAGCTCTTTAGCAGCGTTCACCGAATACTCGTTTTGCTCGCGTTTCCAGTTGAGTTTCACGGTTCTGCTGGCTTTGTCATAGTAGTAATTGCCGCGCTCTGGATTGTCCGTAATGGCAAGATACAGCGTCGTCCACGTCTCAAGGCCGAGTGGTAGGGGCGCAAGCTCAGCAAAGATTTTATACTTAGAGCCGTCTCTGTCGCCGTCCCACATATTGATGCCCTTGACTGGAATGGTCGATTGGGTAGTCCCCGCGGCATGGACGAAATTGCGCCCCGTCATGATGTTGCCATTAGGGCCCCAATGCTGGCCAATGTGTTTGTTTAGGTTATTCAGCTTGCCTTCGGCTTGGCTTTTGAGCAATAGCTCTGAGGTGCCGGTACTACCAGCGTTGAGGAACAGTTTGTCGCAAGTGTAATGCTCGATACTAGCGATGTTATCGATGCCGCCCGTGGTATTGAGGACATGAACTTCTAATCTGAGTTGCTCATTATCGAGCGCTTGGATGCTATTGACTTTGCGTAGGGTTTTTACCGTGACATTGCCCGTGACTTCGGCATCTTTGAGGTAGGTTAAATCAAGTGAGAACTTGCCAGCGTTATTGCCGTAGATGACTTCACCGCCGAGTGCTGAGGCATAGACTTCGCCACGCGCTTCCTTTTGCATGTAATCAAAGTCATAGCTGTTGCCAAAGAATTCGGTTTTCATGCCTGCTCTCTCTGCTTGGCGTTCCGCAGCGCGGGTAAATTCGTAATGCTCGGATTCATTAAAAAACGACTCAGGAATTTGGCTGACTTTCAGGTTTTTCATGGCACGGGGAAAATAAGTATCGTACATCTCGTCACTATCTATCCACGGAAAGACGGTTTCAAAATGCGCGCGCCTTGGCTGGATAGCAATTGCGCCATTGACGATAGAGCCGCCGCCGTAGGCGCGTCCAGCAAAAACTTTCATCTCGTCATACTCAATCAAATCTAACACGCCGGGATATTTCTTAATAGGAATGGGAATCGGAATCGGGGCGTTTGGCATATTGCTAAACCAGCTGGAGCGTTTATCGGCGCTGATCATTTTGCAAAAGGTATCGTGCTCAGGCGTTCTGTCCCAGCGCATGCCCATCTCAAGTATCAGTACTTTATGGCCTTGCTCGCTTAAGCGCAGTGCCGATACCGCGCCGCCGTAGCCACTACCGACGATGATGTTAGGAAAGTGACCCGCTTGGGTGACAGTCGTAGGCAGTTTTGGCTGCTTGGCGAGAGTTTGGCAACCGCTGATGGCTGCAGAGGTGCTGACGGCTCCCAGCCCTAAGCCCATGGCTTTGATAAGTTGACGACGCTGCATAAGCTTCCTGATGGTCTGATTTATCTAATGAACGAGAGTCTAGCAATATTACCTTACTTTATTATTTCTTGGTGACAGTTTGTGCGATGTCTGCCGTCTCAGTGACATATCGTGCATAAAAAACGGTGCATGACGCGAGGAAGGGGCAGTCAAATATACGATGCGACTTGACCTAGATGACAAGTTGGCTTAGAATTTGTTTCAATGTACTAGAACAAAGGTACAACTAAATTTGTTAACCAAGTTTGTTACAGTCAAATCTGTTTTTAATGAAAAAATCACGGCGTCACATCAAATAGATATAAGGGTTCACGATGACAACAAAAAACACCGCCAGCAGCCATACCACACAAAACCATAATACAAAAAACGTAACAGACAGCTACGGTCTGCACCAATCAATCTTGCCGAGTAATGACGGGCTATATGGCGAGTTCGGCGGCAAAATCGCTCATCCTCAGCTGGCTCAAGCCATGAGTGAGATCGAAGCTGGGTTTCGCAATATCATCAAAGACGATGATTTTATCACTGAGATGCAGCGCTTGCGTGAGACGTATGTGGGCAGACCAAGTCCGATATTTCATGCTAGGCGACTAAGCGCACACTGTGGCGGCGCACAGATTTATTTTAAGCGTGAAGACCTCAACCATACGGGCGCGCACAAGATCAACCACTGCCTAGGTGAAGTCTTACTCGCCAAAAAACTGGGCAAAACCAAAGTCATCGCCGAGACGGGCGCAGGCCAGCATGGGGTAGCACTAGCCACGGCCGCGGCGCTGATGGGCGTGGAGTGCGAGATACACATGGGTGTGGTCGATATCGAAAAAGAACATCCAAACGTCAGCCGTATGCAAATCTTGGGTGCCAATATCGTGCCTGTCTCGCATGGAGCGGGGACGCTAAAAGAAGCGGTCGACAGTGCTTTTGAGACGTATCTCAATGAGCTGGACACCAGTATGTTTGCCATTGGTTCGGCGCTCGGGCCTGCGCCATATCCAGAAATCGTCAGCTACTTTCAGTCAGTGATTGGCCGTGAGGCACGCGTACAGTTTTTGGACGCTACTGGAAAATTGCCTGACAAAGTAGTCGCTTGTGTCGGCGGCGGCTCCAATGCCATTGGTCTTTTTAGCGGGTTTTTGGGTGATAACAGCGTAGAAAAAATAGGGGTCGAGCCAGCTGGCGAGGGGTTGGAGACGGCCAATCATGCTGCCACCATGACACTTGGAGTCAAAGGCGAGATTCATGGGTTTAAATGCTACGTGCTACTCGATAAAGACGGCGAGCCTGCGTCTGTGCATTCGATCGCCTCTGGTCTGGACTATCCAGGTGTCGGCCCGCAGCACTCACTCTTGAAGGATAACAATCTGGCCACTTATGAGTCGGCGACAGATGCAGAGTGCCTAGAGGCATTTATGGCGCTATCGCGGCTTGAAGGCATCATACCTGCTCTAGAGACGGCACACGCCATCGCCTATGCGATGCGTGCGGCCAAAGACATGTCGCCTGATGAGACGATTTTGGTCAATTTATCAGGCCGCGGTGACAAAGATATTGATTTTGTCTTAGACAAAGTGGATTTGTCAAAATAACAATCAGATGTCGATATTTAATCGCTACTTACGCTATGTTCAATACGTCCTAAGCTGTTATCATTGCCATGTTTTATCACATGGCATTTTTTATGACTGCTAAGACAGTCTCAGCGCTAACTAGGACGAACCCATGAGCAAACGCGATCTCATTATTTTTATCACGCTGTCGTTTATGTGGTCGCTGTCGTTTGTTTTTTATCGCATTGGCGTGCCTGAGTTTGGCTCATTAGCGTTTGCCAGTCTACGGGTGATATTTGCTGGACTGGTGATGCTGGTGTTTGTCATGGTCAATAAGAAAAACCGTGACGGTCTGCGCGATCATTGGCAGCTGCTGGCACTCGTCGGTATCTTTTCTGCGGCACTGCCCTTTATGCTATTTTCTTTTTCAGCACAGTCGGTCAATGCAGGAGTGTTGGCGGTGCTCAATGCCTCTGTGCCAATGATGAGCGGCTTTATCGCCAGTACTTTTTTTAAAGACCGGCTGTCCAAAAGACAAGTGCTGGGCTTAGTAATCGGCGTAATCGGAGTCGCTATTTTGATGAGCGAAAGCTTGTTTGCTGGCGGTGTCTCAGAGGCCGGATTGGCTAACGGTTTGTTGCCGATGGGCTATGCGCTACTTGCCTGCGTCGGCTATGCAGTCGGAGCCAATATCACCCGTCATTATTTATATAATGTCTCACCCGTGGCCATCACTGCAGGCTCGCTGATCATCGCCAGTATTTTGATGCTGCCTGTGGCCTTTTATGCTTTTCCTTATGATCAGAGCATCAGCGCCAAGGCGTGGGTGTCGGTGGTTTGTATAGGTGTCTTTTCTACAGCGATTGCCCTCATCTTTATGAACCAATTGATCAAAAATATCGGACCGACGCGGGCGACGAGCATCACTTTGGTGATTCCGATTTTTGCCATTATCTTGGGCTATGTGCTGCTGAGCGAGGCGCTAGATACCCGCGCCATCATTGGCTCGGTGGTGATATTAATCGGTACCTATCTGTCGCTTGAGCTGTCGGTTAAAAAACTGCTGAAATCCTAAAGTCGCGCAGGCCATCTCATCGCTGAAAGGTAAGGATTTGCAGTCAAATACTAGCAGCCAAATACCATGTCAAGCCCGCGGCGGCGTGGTTAATTTGCGCCTCCGATCATGATCAGCTGAATAGGGAAGGTAATGATGTCAAAGGCTTTGGCAAGAGGCATCAACGCCTTTAGCCTTTTTTCTTCTGCCAACGTGGTGTCTGGCTGATAATGATAAAACGTCAGGGCGATTGGCTGAGCAAAACGGTAAGGCAGCGTCTCGCTATTTTTAATGGCCGGTGCTACCGTGACGGGCAGACGCCGCAAGGTTTTTGTACAGCGGGTCATGCCGCCAGCAAAGCCATCGTGACACGTAAAGCCAGCGTCCTCAAGCTGATCCGTTTCACCGGCGGCGAGCTGCTGCGTTGATTTTTCATACCCTAGTCTCAAAGCCATACAGCCCTGCACTGAGGGGCAGCCGCTTTCACCAACTCTTATCGCAAAATGCGGCGTGTCTTTTGTTGGCATGGGTTTAAAGGAAAAATGCGCCAGATCGACGTGATTCAGTATAGCTGTCAGCTCAGGGTCTTGGTTTGCGCTTTGTACTAGATAGCTGTGTTTTTCCCCTGCAAACACAATCGCATTATCCACGCCCTCAATAGGCGCGCTAGGCTTACCAACGGCGATGAGTCTATCGGTCAGCTGCTCGTCCGCGACCCATTTTGCGTCTTCTTGTCGCATTAGCTGATAGTCGAGCTTTTCTGTCGCAAGACAGCCGCTCAAGGCCAACATAAGCCCCACACTACAAGCCGCTGGCAAGTATTTTTTTGCAAGGTGTTTTCGATACTTTGTTTGGGGCGCTTCGGTTGGCGTTTGCATGTTTTTTCTCTGTTCGATCGATGTTTTTGATACGTTAAATACGCGATATTGCCACTATTTAATACGAATAAAACACCGCCTATTGGATGACGGCGTTGCTTTCATATTGACAAATGTTAGCTTTCTCTATTTAATCGAGAGACACACAAGCTAGGGATAGGACGGTGGTCTCGCGTTTTGTCCTATCTTAGCGTTTTTTACTGACAAAAGGATATTGTCATGACATCTCTGCCATCTGCACGGTTGGCTCGCACGGTTGCGACTTCTCGTTTTTCTTATTTTAATCCAGCCTCACGATATCTGCTGGCGGCCAGTAGTCTCACCGCACTGAGTCTGAGTTTAAGTATCAGCGCTGCGCATGCCGCTGGCCTAGAGTATAGCAAGCAGTCTGTTGCGCCGTTTTTTGAGCCGGGCAACTATGCTGAGCTGTCCTACGCCTATATCGATCCAAAAATCGAAGGCACCGATATCGCCGGCAACAAAATCGACGACATGATGGATGATTTCGACTTGCCTGGAGCGGCGATAAAAATTGCACCGACCACCAACACCGCGTTGGCGCTGATTTACGAAAAGCCTTTTGGAGTCGATACCAAATATCCAGCAGGCAATATATTTAATAATGAAATGGGGCCGACAGAGGCGCGCATCGAGACGACAGGTATCACGTTATTGGGCGGCGGTAAGGTAACCAACAATATCTGGCTGTATGGCGGGCTTGAGCACCAGACACTAAAGGGTAAAGTCACAGGCGCGCAGCCTGTGGGCATGACTACGGCAGTGGCGGAAGTGCTGGATCTGGTCGGTGCCGCGTTTGGCGTGCCAACTCTGGCGGAGTATAACAATCTGGTCGATAAGCAAAACAACGGCACCATTAGCGCAGCGGAAGCAGCAGCGTTAGAGACGGTCAATGGTCTTGCCACGCCAGTGGCAGAAGCGCCGACCTATTATACGCTGGACTTTGAAGACAAAAGCACCCTCGTACCAGTACTGGGCATGGCTTATGAGATACCCAAGATTGCCCTACGAGCGGCATTGACCTATCGTGCGCCTGCCAAGTATCAGGTGGCAGGGGTGGAGAATTTGCAAGTGATTTTGCCGCCTGCTGCTGGCGGTGATGGGGTCACGCCCAGCCCTGCTACCGATGAGGTTGCCTTACCATTATCCGGTAAGTCAGAGGTAAAAATGCCGCAATCGCTCAACTTTGATTTTCAAACCGGTCTGAGTGAAAAATACCAGCTACTTGGGATGCTCAATGCGCGCTGGGTGGACTGGAGCGATTTTAGCGTGACGCCGCCGGTGGCTACCGTGGCCACACAAGAGCCGCTCGCCGCTTACAAAAAAGATGGCTACGCAGTCGAGGTGGCACTGGGTAAGCAATTTAACCCACAGCTCTCAGGAGAGATTCGCGCCGGTTATGACCATGGCACTGGCGCACCGCTTAGCTTATTGGGGCCTTATGACGCCATCACCACCTTGGGACTGGGCGCACAGTATAAGCTTAGCGAGCAATTGAGCGTTTCTGCCGGTGGCCAGTACATGTGGTTTGAGGGTGGCCCTGTCGATACCAAGGTCGATGGCCGTGTGGCAAATATCGACGACGGCACTGGCTACGCGCTGGGCATGAAGCTTGGCTACCACTTCTAGTGCTTTTTATGCAGCGGCTTGCGCGTCTATGCACACAATACCTGTCAAGCAGTCCTTGCTATCTGCTGGCTGCGGTAGCGCGAGGTTTAGGGCGCGGCTTAATTGATAGCGGGCGATGTTGTCTTTATTGATGTTATCGCCGCCACGTTCACCGCTAGCAGGTATCGGATAGCTCTGCTGGCGCTCGCTCGCCGTCTGCTGCATAAATGCCAAAAAAGTCTGTGCGTCTTTTGCCAGCTGACTATTTGGACGGCTGGCCAGCTGCTGGAGCAGCCTATCATTTGTAGGCTGAGTCAGTGTTCGTATGTCATCATCTGTCCACCGCGTACGCTCTGAGCCAAAAAACAGTAGATATCGATACAGCGTAAATAACCGTTTGGCATCATCATAAAAATAGCTGTCAGGATAGCGCGCCATAAAACCCTCCCAAAACACCGCGCGCTCAGCCACAGTATCAAAGGGTATGGTAATCGCGGCATCAAACCACAGCTTGTGCTGGTTGTCCTGCCCCATACGCTGGATAAAATCACGCTGATCGTCTGGCAGATAAGGGGTAAATATCTCTGCCATGGCGGTCAGATCATGATAAAACTCAAAGTTGCCTGCGCCGATATAGCGTACCTCGATATCAGAGCGGCCCATGACCAGACCAATGAGATAGCGAACCCGTGGCGGCACTTGTTTTAGTTGTGCCACGGTGATTTTTTCGCCGCGCTCGACGGCATTCATCACTGTAAAAAACGCGGCGCTGTCGGTCGGACGATTAAACTGCAAAAAACGCTGATACATCGCTTGATACTCGATCAGCAGTTGCAGCACTTCGGTATTATTGGCGCTTGGTAAGCACGTTTGTATCTGGCGCTGCACTGTGTGAATGCTTTCTGCCTGACTTTTATGATCGATGGCGTTTATGGTGCCGTGTAGTTTGGTACAGATTAGCTGCTGTTTTAGGGTTTCTTCAGATAGCGCCACCAGTGCTTTGGTCAGCGCTTTTGGCGTTCTGGCTTCTGTTAGCTTGGGCGTGTCAGTAGTGGTCGGCACAGGGGCGCTTGGTGATTCGGTGGTTGGCGCATCCGTAGCGGTATCCTCCAATGGGGTGCTATCTGCTGCCGGTGGCTGACAAGCGCTGATGCCCACGCACAATAGTCCAAGCACCATACTGTATGCCAATTTGCTTTTTTGTCTAAACTGCATCCCCTTTATACTCTATCGCATGACATATCTATAGTCGATTCTAAAGAAAACAGATACATTATATGTCAACGTGGAACTGGGATAAATTTTCCTTGCGTGCTGTGCCTGCGCTGCTCGATGCTGCATAAAACTCATCCCAGTCCCACTGTATTGTTTTTATACTGAACTCACTATAGTTTACTTATCAGTGAGGTGTTTTTGTTTGTAACGCTTGCTTGAATAAACCCATCCGCTCCCTATAAAGATAACGGTCGTTCAATATGACTTTTTATGTCTCTATTCGGTCGCAGCGCATATCGATACGAAGCGCACCGATACCATAATAAGTCTGCATGACAAAGCATTGAGCGACGTGATAGCGATGTATCTGATTTATTTAGCGTCGACTATAATCAGCAGCATAATAACGAACATTCACCAATAACGACAAACACCATAGGGCACAATATGGCACACGATAATTTATTTGAACCCGTAAAAATGGGCACCCAAACCCTAAAAAACCGCATCATTATGGCACCTCTGACCCGTCTGCGCGCAGTCGAGCCAGGCGATGTGCCGACCGCATTGGCAGGCGAGTATTATTCGCAGCGCGCAGGGGCAGGGCTGGTCATCACCGAAGCGACGCAGGTGTCCTTTCAGGCCAAAGGCTATGCTGGCGCGCCTGGTATTCATACGCCAGATCAAGTCACTGCATGGAAAGCTGTGGTCGATAATGTCCATGCCAAAGGCGGCAAAATCGTCGTGCAGCTGTGGCACACAGGACTGGTCGCGCACAAAAGCGTGCAGCCAAATGGGCAAGCGCCGATCTCCGCCTCCGATGTCAAGGTCGGCGCTCGAACCTCACTGCGTGATAGCAACGAGCAAGCGATCCGTGTGGAGGCCACGCCGCCGCGTCCAGCCACACTAGATGAGATAGAGCAAGTGATCAAAGACTTTGCGCAAGCGACAAAAAATGCCAAAGAAGCGGGGTTTGATGGGGTAGAGATTCATGGCGCTCATGGTTATCTGCTGCATCAGTTTTGGGTTGAGCAAACCAATAAGCGCGAAGATGCGTATGGTGGTAGTCGCGAAAACCGCGCGCGTTTGACGCTCGATGTCATCGATGCTTGTGTCGATGCATGGGACGCCGATCATGTCGGTATTCGTGTGTCACCGCAAGGCTCGTTTAATGGCGTAGATGCTGGCTACGATGAAGACGATAATATTTGGCTGATCGAGCAGATCAATGCGCGCGGCCTGATGTACCTGCATATCTCAGAGCCTGATTGGGCGGGTGGTACGCCTTATACCGAAGGCTTCCGCCAGCGTATCCGCACAGCGTTTGACAACATGATTATCGCAGCTGGCGGCTATACTGCCGAAAAAGCGTCGCAAAATATCCAAGCCGGCTACATCGATGCGGTGGCATTTGGTCGCGACTATATTGCCAACCCCGACTTGGCCGAGCGTATCCGCCAAGCGGCGCCGCTTAATGAGCAGCATCCGCAGACTTTTTATGGTGGCGGCAGTGAGGGCTATACTGACTATGCGTTTTTGAATAAAAAACAAGCCTAACGTCGCGATGACTAACTTTAAATCTTAAGCGTTAAAAAGCCGCTTTACATCTTTGTAAAGCGGCTTTTTTATGAGAAATTCGATGTTAGGACTTCGATATTTGTTAATTTTGACAGATCCTTTAGTAGGGTGTGTCCTCATTTTTAGCCCATTTAGATGGCTATTGATTGAATTGAGATACGCCCTAGTATCGACGATATAGCGGTCATTGACATAGCGGCGACTGATACAGGGGTTATTGACCAAAACGACCCGCTTGATAATCACGCAAGGTTTGATGCAGCTCTTCTTTGGTATTCATGACAAAGGGTCCGTGGGCTGCTACAGGCTCGCCGATAGGCTCACCGCTAAGTAGCAGCAGTTTGGCAGACGTTTCGACAGGCGTTTTTTGGATAGGCGCTTCGACAGGAGTAGCGTCCAGCTCGTCAGTGTGAGCGGCGAGAAGGCACAGCTCAATACGGTCATGAGTTGCCACTTGCTCCGCCGCCATCTCAGCGCGGTGCTGGGTAGGCGCGGCAAATTGTATCAAATGACCCGCACTGATGGCGGTGCCATTCACCAGCACCTCGCCTTCTTGTACCAGCAGGAGCACATTGTGGGTATTAGGGAGCTGTAGCGTCGTTGCACCTGCACGGTGTAGTGCGATGTCCCAGAGGTTGATGGGCGTAAAGGTACTGGCCGCCCCTTTGATGCCTTGCCAATCACCAGCGATAATCGCCGCTGTGCCAATCGCTGTTTGATGATTACTATCTGCTGTCAGCGTCACCATCGGCATGTCGGCGCGCTTGATGCTCTGATATTTTGGCGCTGTTAGTTTATGAGCGCTCGGCAGATTGACCCACAGCTGTACCATGCTAAAGAGCCCGCCGCGCGCACCAAACGCCTCAGAGTGAAACTCCTCATGCGTGATTCCGCGCCCTGTGGTCATCCACTGGGCATCACCTGCCAAAATATCGCCGCGACCGCCGGTCGAGTCAGCGTGGCTGATCTCACCTGCATACGCGACAGTCACTGCCTCAAAGCCTTTGTGCGGATGTTGTCCGATGCCGTGCGGCTTGGTCTGATAATGAGGGTTTGGGGCAAAGGTGGTCGGCTGGCCATAGTCAAATAACAAAAACGGGTCAGTATGGCGATAGTTAATGTCGGAGTCATTATCCAAATGGTTGATTAAGGTTTTTACATAAAAACCATCACCTATCCAGTGCGGCGCTTTGTCACCATGAATATGTTTGATCGGACGCATGTATCACCTCATAAAAATAGTATATGGCTTATGCAGCATAACGGGAGCCAAGCGTCAGATGCCCCAATGTAGTATTATCTTACTATATATTCAAAATAACACATATTATGCTTGTTTGAGTCATTATCTCACTGACGCAAGATTGGTTGGGTTGGGTTTTTTGCACAGAGCAAGAGCAGTGGAGGCATGATAATGCGGCTTATACCACTTATACTACCTCGCCGCATACATGGCCACTGGCCCACGCCCACTGAAAATTATAGCCGCCCAGCCAGCCGGTGACGTCTAACACCTCACCGATAAAATATAAGCCCTCTTGCAAATTGCTTTGCATGGTCTTTGATGATACCTCGTCGGTGGTCACCCCGCCGCGTGTGACCTCGGCGGTGCGGTAGCCCTCGGTGCCAGAGGGTTTGAGCTGCCAGCTGTTGAGCGCCGCGCCCAGCTCCAGTAGCCGCTCGTCCTTGATATTGGCAAGCTCGGTTTCTTTGATATCATCCCACAGATGCGCTTGTAGGGCGGAGAGCAGTTTTTTGGGTAGCGGGCTGGTGGTATGGTCAGCCAAAACGGTACGAACCAGCTGGCGCGGATGGGATTTTTTGTGAGCAAGCAGGAGCGCAGTCATATCAGTATCTGGCAGCAGGTTGATACGGATGGTTTCTCCAGTATGCCAATAGTTTGAAAGTTGAAGCATGGCAGGGCCTGAGAGCCCGCGATGGGTAAATAGTAGCGGCAGTCTAAAGGAGATGCGTTCATTGCTGGCAATTACCGGTAGGCTGATGCCTGCCAGTGAGCGGATAAGCTCGCCAGTCTGATCGGTAAAGGTAAAAGGCACGAGGCTGGCATCGGTTGCCACCAGAGTATGATCAAACTGCTGCGCCAGCTCATAGCCAAGACCACTGGCACCCATCGTCGGAATCGACAAGCCGCCCGTTGCCACCACCAGCGACTCACAGCGGTAAGTGGTTTGTGGCAACGTCGGCGAGCTTGTGGCCTCTTTTCTTGCTTGCTTTTCTTTTTTACTCAGCGATCTGCTGGTGCTCAACTCAAAGCGTGCACTGTTGGCACTATCGATCGGTTTTACGCCATCAATCTGTGTACTAAGCTTGATATGCACACCGGCTGCCGCGCACTCATCTAGCAGCATGGTCACGATGTCTTGGGCTGAGTCGTCACAAAATAGCTGACCGTGCTCACGCTCATGATAGGGAATATGGTGCGCCGCTACCATACCGATAAACTCCCAATTGGAATAACGGCTCAAGGCCGACTTACAAAAGTGCGGATTGTCGCCGATAAAATGGCTCGGCTCGACGACATAGTTGGTAAAATTGCAGCGTCCGCCCCCTGACATGAGGATTTTCTTGCCTGCTTTATTGGCATGGTCGAGCACCAGCACGCGGCGACCACGGCGACCAGCGGTAAGCGCACAGTATAGACCGGACGCGCCCGCACCGATGATGATGACGTCGTAATGGGTAGAGTGGGAAGCGGGACGATGGTTACTCATGGGGATCTCATAAATAAAAAGGGGTGGAGGATGCGCGTGACGTCTAAATCAGCCCATATAAAGGGAAGCTGAACAGGTTAAGTAAGTGACAACAGCCAAAAACCCTCATCGGCGAAAAAAAGCCAATATAGGCGCGTGTCATCGCCGCTGGCGTGTAGCTATTGTCCATATTTCATATCAGGTTACAAGGATTAAATGTAATGGTGTAGTCGCGCGCCAGCAATAAGCAAGTATACGGTTGTACAGTGAAATTGTTATGAATGGGCGTTGATGCCTTGCAACCGTCCCGCTTATTTGTCAAACTAACACAGAGTGTCACACATTATGGAAGATGACTCTTATTGCTTGTACAGGCAGTCGCGCGCGGCGGTTTGTGCGAGTCATAATAATGAAAAAGGATGAATACTATGACGCAAAAATCATTTCCTGTTGCAGACGACTTTCTTGCCGCCGCCAATACCAGTGCGGAGCAATACCAAACAGACTACCAGCAATCTATCGAATCTCCTGAGAGTAATGATGCCTTTTGGGCACAGCGTGCCGAGCTGGTCGATTGGATAAAAAAACCCACCAAAATCAGCGACGTCAGCTATGATTTGGACGATTTTCGTATCAAATGGTTTGAAGACGGTCAGCTCAATATCTCTGTCAACTGTCTCGATCGTCATCTAAAGACCCATCCTTACAAGCCTGCCATCATTTGGGAAGGCGATCATCCGTCACAGCATAAAATCATCTCATTTAAAGAGCTGCACGAAGAAGTCTGTCGGTTGGGCAATGCACTGCGCAAGCTGGGTGTCGAAAAAGGCGATCGAGTGACCCTATATATGCCGATGATACCAGAGGCGATGATCGGTATGCTGGCCTGTACCCGCATCGGCGCAGTACACTCTGTGGTATTTGGCGGTTTTTCTGCCGAGAGCTTGGGCAATCGCTTGGTTGATAGTCGCTCCAAAGTCATCATTACCGCAGACGAAGGCGTGCGCGGCAATAAACACACCCCGCTAAAAGCCAACGTCGATCGGGCGTTGGACATGGATGGCACCGACACGGTCACCAACGTCGTCGTCGTGCACCGTACTGGTAACTCAGTACCGATGAGTGGCCGCCGTGACATTTGGTACCATACCTTAATCGATGGCGAGTCTGAGCATTGCGAGCCTGAAGTGATGAATGCCGAAGACCCGTTGTTTTTATTATATACCTCAGGCTCCACGGGTAAGCCCAAAGGCGTGCTGCACACCACAGGCGGCTATCTGACGTATGCCATCTCAACTTTCCGTGACGTGTTTGATGTCAAAGACGATGACGTCTATTGGTGTACGGCGGATGTCGGCTGGGTGACGGGGCATACTTATACCACTTATGCACCCCTTGCCAATGGTACGACGACCGTGATGTTTGAGGGGGTGCCTGAGTATCCAACGTGGGCGCGCATTGGTCATATCATTGATAAGCATGACGTGACGATTTTGTACACGGCGCCGACAGCGATTCGAGCGATGATGAAAGAGGGCGATGCCTTTGTCCGTGAGTCGGATCGCTCCAGCCTACGCTTGCTGGGTACGGTCGGCGAGCCAATCAACCCAGAGGCTTGGGACTGGTATTATCATATCGTTGGTAGTGGCAAATGCCCCATCGTTGATACATGGTGGCAGACTGAGACAGGCGGTATTCTCATGGCTCCCATACCAGGTACAGTGGCGCCAAAACCAGGGGCGGCGATGAACCCGCTATACGGTATCAAGCCAGAGATTGTCAATAGTGATGGCGAGGTTTTAGAAGGCGCTGCCGAAGGCAATCTGGCAATTAAAAGCAGCTGGCCGGGGCAGATGCGTACGATTTATAACGACCATGAGCGCTTTTTAAAGACATACTTTAGTGAGTACCCAGGTTATTACTTTACAGGGGACGGCGCGCAGCGCGACGAAGATGGACACTACTGGATCACCGGCCGTGTCGATGATGTGCTCAATGTCTCAGGCCATCGCTTAGGCACAGCGGAGATCGAAAGCGCGGTGGTGGCGCATCCGGCGACCGCTGAGGCGGCCATCGTCGGTATGCCGCATGAGATACGCGGCATGGGGGTCTGTGCTTTTATTATCCTAAAATCTGGCGAGGCGGCCACAGAGTCGCTAAAAGCCGAGCTAAATCGCCATGTGCGTACAGAAATCGGTCCGATTGCCAATCTTGATGCCATCTATATCGTCGATGCACTGCCCAAAACCCGCTCAGGCAAGATCATGCGCCGTATTTTGCGTAATTTGGCTGCAGGGCAGTATGTGGGTTTGGGCGACTTATCCACGCTTGCCGATAGCTCAGTGATCAATCAGCTGGTTGAGGTGGTCAAGGCGGAACGCGGTGAGTAAGCAGGCAGATAATTAAGCAATAGTATCAACAATAAAAGAAGCCATGTTATCGACGGTAGCATGGCTTCTTTACGTAGATGATATTGATATCAGCAGGTTTTAGGGGTTCAATAGCTTTTATGAGCTTCGCTGCCTGTATATGGCCTGTCTTCACATGACGGCCTGCATATGCTGGCTTACGCATATTATTTTTGATCAAAACACCACAAGGCCGACTGTCGTTATGTCTGAGCACACTCTACACTCTTGCCATCCTGCCGATACCGCCGCACCGACTATCGCCATCATCGGTGGCGGGTTGACGGGACTGTTTACCGCCACTTTGTTGGAGCGTGCGTTTGGTCACACGCCTGCTACCCAGCCAATGCCGCAGCTGACGATTTTTGAAAAATCACGCAGCGTGGGGCGTTTGGCCACCCGATATCGCCGCGACAGCCAAACGCATAAAAACTGGCAATGGGCGTTTGGGGCGCAGTTTTTTACTGCAAAGACCACCAGCTTTCAGCAGTTTATAGCGCCATGGCTCGACGTGGGTATGATACAGCCGTGGTGTGCCAACGTGGTCGAGCTGATCGCTGCCCATACGGCGGGTCAGCGGCCCTCTACCATAAAAAAAGAGCGCTGGAATACCGAGCAAGCCCGCTATATAAGTACCCCAAAGATGACCAGTTGGGGGCGCGCGCTGGCAGGCGAGCTACAGCACACCACCATGCGCTTTCAAACCCGTGTGGCACCACTGGCGCAGTACACTGAGCCAGCAGCTGGCGAAAATAAGCAACAAACTAAGCAAAAGACTGAGCTGTTTGATGAAGCAGGCCATAGTCTTGGGCTATTTGACTGGGTGATCTGTACCGCGCCAAACGTGCAAGCGGGCGAGCTGATGGCTGGCAGTGGCTTTGACAAACAAGAGAGTATCAGCGCCATCAAGATGCAAGCTTGCTACACGCTGATGCTCGGCTGGGATGAAGGGCAGGCGCTTCCCGCGGCGCTGACGGATGCAGAAGACGGTGGCAGATGGGACGTCGCTTATGTCAATGATTCGATCATCGATAGGATATTTATAGAGCAGCGAAAACCTGCCCATGAAACGCTGCTACCGAGTATCACCATCCATGCCCGCAACGACTGGTCCGAGCAGCAGGTCGATGAAGAGATAGAGCCTGTACAAGCTGCGCTATTGACAGCAGCGCAGCATGCTTTGGGCTGGGATGATGCCTGTGCTCTCACACAGATCGACTGTCATCGCTGGCGCTATGCCGCGACGCGCTCCGATGCGCAAACCCCCGCCCAAGGCGTACTCACTGATTCGTCTCGTCAATGGATCGTCAGTGGCGACTGGTGCGGACAAGGCAATATCGAGAGCTGCTATCACATGGCGCAGCAGACAGCTGATGTGATCTGCGCCGCGCTTGCAGGGCGGTGCGTTGCTACCCCTTGATAATGACAGAGGGCATTTATAATAACCGGCGCTGGGCGGGAGGCCCGTTGGTAATATCCAAGGAGGAGATGCTATGTTTGGATTCGATATAGACTTAGACCTCATGCAGTACCACTTTTTTCAATTGGGTATTGCCTTTATTTTATCATTGCCCATCGCGCTCAACCGCGAGATGAAAGACAACGGCGCGGGGCTGAGGACGTTTCCGCTAGTGACGATAGCCTCTTGTGCATTTATGCTGGTGGGTATGGATATCTATGAATCAGCAGGTGAGGCGAGGATTATGTATGCCATCATCACGGGTATGGGTTTTATCGGCGGCGGGGCGATATTTAAAAACGAGATGGGTTCAAAAGGCACTGCCACGGCGGCCAGTTTATGGAACACGGGCGCAATCGGTATTTCGGTGGCCTATGGTCGCTACGAGATTGCCATTATTCTGTCAGCGGTTGGTTTTTTGATTTTGCAGTTTTCTGAGCCCTTTAAGAGCAAAAAAGAAAAAGACACCCCATAATCTGCTGTAGAAAACCTACCAGCCAAAAAAAAGCCCACAGAGGAGGTGCTGTGGGCTGAGGAAAACTGGACAGGTAGCAAAATCGTGCTACAAGGCAGTGGTGGTGTCTTGTTGTTATTATGCGGTTATTACGTGTTTTCATCGACACTGCATGGCACTAAACACATCAGTAGTATGCTTAAAAGTACTGTATATGGCCGTGTTGGTTCTTATCTACAAAGAGCTCTAAAAAGATATCTTCAGTACTGACTATACTTACTAAGATTAGGGCAATTATAATCCGTTCAATAGGCAGATATATTTACTTACATATTTAAGTGTACAAGTGTTTTATTTTGCATGGCCATCATAACGCAACTGATGGTGACTTGGCTACGATTCGGCGATTTTGGTTACATGACATTACGTTTTATCTTTGGGGGCAGTATAAGAGATGGCATGACGGCTTGCCCGAAAAGTGCTAAGCTATCTGCCATTATTATGTCTATATAAAACTGGGTTTGCCATGACTGAGAGTACGCATTTGCATACGCAGGAACCACCAAGTAAGCAAAATACCAAAAGTATTTTTAACTTGCCAAACAATCTGACCATTGCTCGTATCTTAATGATTCCGCTGTTTGTAGCCATTGCTTACTGGCCGCCAGCGATGGGAATTGGCATGCCTGCCATCTCAGATAATGTCATCGCGCGGGTAGGGATGAGTGAGTTTAGCGATAGCTTACTGCGCCATTTATTATTGACGGGTGTGTTTATCTTAGCGGCGATTACCGATTGGCTCGACGGTTATTTTGCTCGTAAGCTCAATGTCACCTCAGCCTTTGGCCGCTTTTTGGACCCTGTCGCTGACAAGCTGATGGTGGCGGCAGCTTTGATTATCCTCGTGCAGTGGCACCCAAATATCATCATGGCCATCGCAGCGATTGTGATTATCTCGCGTGAAATCGCGGTATCGGCGCTACGTGAGTGGATGGCTGAGCTGGGCAAAAGCACCAGTGTGGCGGTCTCTTATGTCGGTAAGCTCAAGACCACTTTTCAGATGGTAGCGATTACCGTACTGCTGCTAAACTGGGAGTCGCTTGAAACCATTGGTTACGCGCTTATGGTGGCCGCCGTGGTTTTGACGCTATGGTCGATGATGATTTATCTAAAAGCGGCGTGGCCGTACCTCAAACAAAACGGCTGATATTTAACTGTGTCTATATATTTAACTGTGTCTATAAAGTCATCTACAGGTCAAAGACCCTAGTTTTTAATACTCGATATCAGCACATAATCCTCAACACATCATACTTAACACCTAATTCCCAGCAAAAAAACGCCAGTCGCATCAGCCACTGGCGTTTTTTGCTATGGTTATCGCTTATATTTATACTTCTTATTATTTAATACTTCTTATAGCGCGATTGCCTCTATAGTTATAGCGTTACTGAATTGTTTTCCCCCAGATTGGTCGCTTTTTTGCCATCCATGACCACAGCGGTGGTCATCTTAAACATATTGACCACTGAGCTACCACTGAGCCAATATTCAGCGCCATGTGGCACGACTTTGATGAGCTGGACATTTGGGTCTTCTTTGCCTTGCTCGTAGAATGCATTATAAATCGGCGACCATAGCTCATCGAGCTTTTCTTGGTCTTCGACCAGTTCGGCTTTACCATTGATCGAGACGTAATTTTTGGCATCTTGGCTGACATAAGCCAAGTTTACTTGTGGGTTTCTTTCGATGTCTTTGACGGTTTCGGTGGTTTTATCACCGATAAACCAAATCTCTTTGGCACCGATGCTGGTTTCACTAGTGGTCATCGGGCAGGCATGCAGGTGGTCTTCATGCGTACGGGTGGTCATCATGGCAAATTTGACATCTTTTACCAATTCTTGCACTTTATCGATATGGTCTTGTCTACTCATAGGGATTTCCTTTTCTTTATAGTTTGTTAGGGTTATAGATTGTTGATATTTGATAGTGTGTTATTTGATGGTGATGTCGATTGGCTTTGAGCAGAGGCTTTGGATAAAAATATAAAAGACCTCCGCTATCAAGCAACTGCCATCTAGCATAACGACTACTGGCAAAGCATTTATATAGGCTGCCAGTAATGCGATGTGACGGTTTGTAAGGACTATAAGTATTAGGTAAAAATTGTGACGGCATCCATCAAAGCTTGCTGCTTTGCAAATCCTCAATGCTAAACAGATAAGTCAAGTAAGACTATATGAGTAAGGCTATCTATGCATAAAACATCAATGAATGACAATGCGCCATGTGGCTCTAACGGACAAAAGGACAGTCATTAGCACAGCAGATTGCTGCTGCATCAGGTAAAGAAAGCTGTCACTTCGGCAATTTATCGTGGTTTTGGCCTGCTTATTATGGGGCTTCTTGTTATAATACGCAGACCATTTACTTTGCATGGCAGAGATGCCTTTCTTACGGATTATGCCTTTATGATGACCATCGCCGGACAACCGTTTCTTACCGATTTTCAGACGCAGCAACTCATCAGTCAGTTTCAGCAAAAGACCGAACTAAATGTCAGCCAGATCCATACTCAGCAAGTGTATGTGCTATCACGAAAGCTTGTTGATGAAGACGCGCAAAAAGCGCGGGACTTGCTGGGCGTCACAGCGGGCACTGAGCTTGTCGCCCCAGAAGCCAATCAGATACAAGTGATCGTCGGGCCACGTTTTGGGACGATCTCGCCATGGGCAAGTAAAGCGACCGATATTTTTAATAACTGCGACATCGCGCTCAATCGCACTGAGCGTGTCGTGGTATATACCCTCACCGTTGCAGGCGGCACTACGGGCACTGATGGCAAGCTGCCTGCTGCCGCTGAGCAGTTGTTATTTGACCGTATGACCCAGAGCTTGGTTTATGACTTAAACGACGTGAGCAAGTTGTTTGATGACGAACCACCAGCGGCGCTCAACCGTATCGATGTGATGGGTGAAGGACGCAGTGCCCTTGAGTCGGCCAATACCCAGTTTGGTTTTGCGCTATCGAGCGAAGACATCGACTATTTGATGAATGCCTATGTCAATGAGCTGCAGCGTAATCCGACCGACGTCGAGCTGATGATGTTTGCGCAGGCCAACTCAGAGCATTGCCGTCACAAGATATTCAACGCTGAGTGGACGATCGATGGCGAAGTGCAGCCAAAATCATTGTTTCAGATGATAAAAAACACCTATCAATCAAACCCGCAAGGTATCTTGTCTGCTTACAAAGACAACGCGGCGGTGATGGCAGGGGCAGAGGGGCTGCGTTATTATCCGGTGCCGACCGATGCGATGGATGCCAACTCAAGCCATCCGTATGACTTCCATCAAGAAGCCATCGATATTTTAATGAAAGTCGAAACCCATAACCACCCAACGGCGATTGCTCCTTATGCTGGCGCGGCAACGGGCGCAGGCGGTGAGATTCGTGATGAAGGCGCAACAGGCCGCGGCGGTAAGCCAAAAGCCGGTCTGACAGGCTTCCACGTATCGCACTTGCATATCCCTGAGATGCCTGAGAAGTGGGAGCAGTCTGGTCAATTAAGCACGCAGGATTACGGTACGCCAGATCGTATGGCCACCAGCCTTGAGATTATGACCGAAGCACCACTTGGTAGCGCCAACTTCTCTAACGAGTTTGGTCGTCCCAACCTATGCGGCTATTTCCGCAGTTTTCAGCTTGATACCTCGGCGGCAAAAGACGGCAGCGAGATGCGCGGCTATCATAAGCCAATTATGCTGGCGGGCGGTTATGGCAATATCAAACGCAACCTCATTGAAAAAAACGCCATTCGTGAAGGCGACCTGCTTATCGTCCTTGGTGGCCCTGCGATGCAAATCGGTCTGGGTGGCGGAGCAGCATCGTCAGTCGATAGCGGTGAGTTGGATGAAGGTTTAGACTTTGCTTCAGTGCAGCGTGATAACGCCGAGATGGAACGCCGCTGTCAAGAAGTCATCGATCGCTGCTGGGCCTTAGCGGGTAACGATGCTGACGCTAGTAATGCCAGTAAAGACGGCAACCCAATCGTCTCTATCCATGATGTTGGGGCAGGCGGCCTGTCAAATGCCATGCCTGAGTTGGTCGATGACCATGACATGGGCGCGCATTTAAACCTACGTAAAATCCCATCGCTAGAAGCAGGCATGTCGCCAATGGCCATCTGGTCAAATGAGGCGCAAGAGCGTTATGTCCTCGCGATTCGCCCAGAGAGTAAAGAGCAATTTGATGCGATCTGTGCTCGTGAGCGCTGCCCGTATGCTATCTTAGGTAAAGCGACTGAAATACGTCAGCTTGTCGTTAATGACGAATTACTACCTGAGCAGCCGGTTGATATGCCGATGCAAGTATTGCTCGGTGGCACGCCAAAGATGCAGCGCAGCTTTGAGCGTCAAGAGACTGAGTTGTCTGCACTGGACTTGGCTGATATCAGTTTAACCGAATCCATCAAAGACGTGCTACGTCATCCAACTGTCGCTAGCAAGTCTTTCCTTATCAGCATCGGTGACCGCTCGATCACCGGTATGGTGGTACGTGATCAGTATGTGGGCCGCTATCAAGTGCCAGTCGCTGACTGCGCGGTGACAGCATCAGGTCTGGTGGCGCTAGATGGTCAGCCGATGACTGGTGAGGCTATGAGTGTCGGCGAGCGTACGCCTGTCGCCCTTATCAATCCAAAAGCCTCGGCGCGTCTGGCGGTTGGTGAAGCCATTACCAATATCGCCGGTGCCCGTATCGCTCAGCTATCCGATATCACCATGTCGGCGAACTGGATGGCGGCATGTGGCGACGACGCGGAAGACGCGGCATTGTTTGACGCCGTTCACGCAGTTGGTGAAGAGCTGTGCCCGGCACTCGGTATCGCTATTCCAGTCGGTAAAGACTCGCTATCGATGCGTGCCAACTGGACGGATAATGATGAAGGTGAAAACCAAGACAAATCAGTCGTCTCGCCTATGAGTTTGGTCGTGACGGCCTTTGCACCGGTCGCTGACGTGGCAAAAACCCTCACCCCTGAGCTGGTCAACGGCGACAGTGCGTTTTACCGTATTGACTTATCTAAAGGCAAGCTGCGTCTGGGCGGTTCAATCCTCGCGCAAACGGCAAGCCAATTGGGCAACGAATGTCCTGACCTTGAAAAGCCAAGCGATTTAATCGATTTCTTTAACTTTATCCAAGCGGGTAACGCGCAAGGCGTCATTAGCGCCTATCATGATATTGGTGATGGTGGTTTGCTGGCGACGATTGCAGAGATGCAGTTCACCAGCCGTCAAGGTATCAAGCTGTCATTGGCTGATGATAACCTACTCGGTCAGCTGTTCAGTGAAGAGCTGGGCGCGGTCATCCAAGTGTTACCAGAAAACGTCGCAGCTTTGATGGAGCTAGCGGAGCAATATAACGTCGGTGATATGCTTAGCCTCGTCGGTCAAAGCACTGAAGAAGACAGCCTGCTTATTCAAACCCCTGCTCTTATGGGTGACGATACCCTACGCTTTAGCCGTTCTGAGCTACAACAAGAGTGGAGTCAGGTCAGCTATCAAATAGCGCGTCGTCGTGACAATCCAGCGTGCGTCCAGCAAGAGTATGACTTGATTAGCGATGCTAGCCATCAAGGGCTCATCGCTGCGCCAAACTTTGATCTCAATCAAAAAGTCGAAGAGCCATATTTAGCTAGCCGTGAAAACAAGCCAAGAGTCGCAATCCTGCGTGAGCAAGGCGTCAACGGTCAGACAGAAATGGCAGCAGGCTTTACCCAAGCAGGTTTTGAAGCGGTCGACGTGCACATGAGTGACTTGCTTGAAGGTCGTATCAATCTACGTGACTTCGATGGTCTGGTCGCTTGTGGTGGCTTTAGCTATGGTGACGTACTGGGCGCAGGCTCGGGCTGGGCAAATTCTATCTTGTTCCATGACGAATTACGCATGCAGTTTGTGCGCTTCTTTGCCCGTCCTGATACCTTCTCACTCGGTGTCTGTAACGGTTGTCAGATGATGGCGCAGCTCAAAGACCTCATCCCAGGCGCAGAAAACTTCCCAAGATTTATTGCCAATAAATCGGCTCGATTTGAAGCGCGTACCGTCAACGTCAAAGTTGAGCGCACCAAGTCTATCCTGTTCAAAGGTATGCAAGACAGCATCTTGCCAATTGCTGTGGCGCACGGTGAAGGCTACGCCACGCTGGACAACACCGAGATTGACGGTATGGCAAAACACGGTCAGCTTGCCATGCGCTTTGTCGACAGCCAAGGTCGTCCAACCGAGACGTATCCGCTCAATCCAAACGGTTCGCTCGGCGGTGTCACGGGTCTGTGTAGCACTGACGGCCGCGTCACCATCATGATGCCGCACCCTGAGCGTAATCTAAAAGCCTATAACCACAGCTGGAAACCAGAAGCGTGGGATGAGGACGGCGCGTGGATGCGTATGTTCCGTAATGCGCGGGCTTGGTTGCGTTAAAGTCGACTGAGTCGATTTAGAATATTGTTTGAGGTAATAAAAAAAAGGTGGGCGTAAAGCTCACCTTTTTTTGTTTGGGATTATTTGAAAGGACCTATAGTAATCTTAGTTTAGGCTTAGTATTCTCACTAATCAAATTGAACGTTATATCGTCTAAAATTTGAAACCCAAAATCAATATTCTCATAAAAACTTCTACCTTCTTTTTCCAAAAGAACCTTAATAATCTTATTTAATAAAATAGGTTTTTCACGTTCAATAGGGTCAGGCTCTGATTTATTATATCCTAGCTTACTAAACTCGATACAATTAGAACGATAAAGCCAATCAGTTAATAATCTGTTTGTATGTAAGTTATAGTTCATAGCTGCAAGAGATACTTTCCAATATTTTTTATAGCTTATAAGATTCGGTAGGTTTAGATTGTTTGGAGCCATAGCGACAAATGCTTCTTTCGGCATTAAAAAGCTGGATGCAAATCTATCAGCTTCGTGCTCTTTGTCTTTCATGTTTTCAAGTACATTTTTATCATCACTATGTAGAACTAGGTGACCAAGTTCATGAGCCGCATCGAAACGCATTCTTTCTGCTGACTTTGCTGTATTCAAAAATATTATAGGTTGTCCATCATGATAAAAAGAAAATGCATCAACCTCTTTTACTTCCATAGGTAAACGAAATACTGCAATGCCATGTGATTCAAGCAATGCAATAATATTTTTAATCGGTAGAACACCTAATTGCCAATCACCACGAAGTGTTAAAGCAGCTTTCTCAGGCTCATTAACTAAAGTGTCAATGTCGAAACCTTGAAAAATAGGGAGATTAGAGATCTTTTTATCAAAATATTCTAAGGTTTGAATTGCAAATTCACTATAAGCACGCGCAGAATTTCTGTATCGAGCCTTTATGCGCCTATATGAACGGAAGAATATCTGCTCATCTATTACTTGTGTTTCGAAAGTAGAGTTAAAGAAACTAAAGGGTAATCTTAATGACTCACTCAATATCACTACTTTTTCAAAATCAGGAACAGAAGTCTTTTTTTCATTCAGATAGTTTGAGATGGTAACTTCAGTACAAGACAAAATATTTGCTAAATCTTTATTAGTCTTACCCTTCAAATCCTTCGCTATTTTTAAACGGCGCTTATTGAATTCAAAGCTACTCTTCATTACTCGCATTTTTATACCCAATTTCAAATGAGTCTTCATTTACTGAATCGTCAGCAAACTCACTCATGTATGACTGAACCTCATTTTCTAAATCTGAAGAAAACATTAATCTACAGTCATGGTCGATTGGAAAAAATTTTCCATCATCCATTTCTATATAAGACATTGGTCTTGCTAGTTCATAAATTAGACTTGGAGCATCATCTTGGTAGATTTCATGTTTTCTAGATGGATAGTATAAGATCCAAGTTTCTAGCTTTCCGCCAGTCATATTTCTATACTTATTTACATCAATCTTATGTTTGGTTTCAATGCCTTTTGAACAGTTTGAAGATATTGGCAAGTCCATATTGCCCAAGGCATCATTACTAGACATAATAATAATTTGAATGTTATTACCAATGATAGTTAAGGTAGGTTGGCCTTGATCTCGGTTGAACTCAACTTCATTAGAAATAAGCTGGAGAGCTATATTTTCTCCAATGTCACCCCAGCGTGCTATACCGCTTGCGCAATTCACTGTAGTCTTCATATTGAAGTTTTGATCAGCTTTTTGTATAGCGTCAAATACAACTTTCGGAGTAAAACCAAATTTTTCTTTCAGCACTTCGATAGCTTCTTCATTATTTATGAGTTCACCGTCTTTGTTACGGCTATTTAAATCACTGAACATCTCATACTGCGGTGCTTGGTACGTCATATCTATCTCATCCATGTTATTTTTATAAATTATAACATCATTCAATGTAGTAAAAAATAAAAATAATGAGATAGGTTAAACTTTTTATGATTTACTTAATTATCCAAATCACGCTATTTATTTTCTCTCTGAGCCTCAGCGATCAACTCATGAATCCTAGCGCTTTCTCTTAGCACACAAGCCTCATAAGCCGACAGCTGCTCAGGCTCTTGTTCTTTTTGCTTTTCTTGCTCCTGCTCTTGTTTGGCTTTTTCTTCTAGGTATTTCTGTAGCTCGTCTTGTTCATTTTTCTCATTGTATTGTGAGTTAGTCATGGTTTATGTCTCCTAATGTGTTTATCACTTAATAAAAGTCATCACGACCAGCATACTTTTTATTTAATGCCCTTAAGATAGCATAAGTCTCCAAATCCATCTCGCCCGTTGGTCGCTCTGGGCGAAAATGTAGCTGAAAGGCATAGACGACATCTCGGCTGGCTTTGTCCCACGCGTCTGTGTCATTGATTTGATAACCGTAATCACGAAACGCTTGCTTAATCTCGGGTATCGTCGCTGCGGCAAAGGCGTCTGGATGCATAAAGAACTGCTTATCAAACTCATCATACCAAGCGCCAACGCCGTACTCTTTATATAGATGCTCCCAAGGGAACTTGGCACCGGGGTCGATTTTACGGGACGGCGCTATATCAGCATGGCCGACGATGTTTTTCGGCGGGATGTCATAACGCTTGGCAATATCTTGCACCAGCTCGGCGACTTTTTTAATCTGTAATTCATCAAATGCCACAAAATGCTCGTACGGATGATAGTCGAGCGCGCCATTGTTTAGAGTGTTGCGATATTCAGGCTTGATGCCTGCATTGACAATCTCGATGCCGATGGAGGTATCGTTAAGTATCGTCCTACCGGCAAACCCGCTGTCGCCTGCATGCCAAGCGCGCTCGCTCTCATCTACCAAGCTATAAATCTTATCATCGCGTGTCTCCAAAATCAGATAGTGGGCGCTGACTTGACCGGTGGTCAGGGTTTTTATCGAGCGCTCATTGTCTGAGACGGTGTAGTGCAGGACGATGGTTTTAATGCGCTGGCTTTTGCCCGTAGCTTGATAACTGGTGCTATCAATGACATAACGCGGCGTCGATGTTGCCACGCAGCCGCTGAGTGGCAGGATCATGCACAGAGCCCATGCGAAAGGTTTTACCATGTTTGGCCTATTTGAAAGTTTTTGCTTTTACAATAATGATGTACTCTTAAGAATGCATTCTAAGGCGTGGCCTCAATCCAATCGACTGTCATTTAACACAGTCAGCTAAACGGCTTATAAATGGCTAAATCTGGCCAAGTGCTGTCAAACGGCAATTTGTCTCATTTTTATCCCTATTTTTCAAATGAGGGCACGCCCTAGTATAAGGCTTTTGCGTATTTATTTTTTCAACCATTATGATTGGTATTGCTATCTGTTTTTTAGGTCGATGGGCGATCAGCACTGTGTGTCTTGATGGTATCTTGTCGTATTTTTTTGGCCAAAACGGTCTTCCAGCTATCCTCCAAGCACTCAATCGCCAACCACGGCTCGATCACCTTGGCATCATACTTTTCTTTTGAATTGGACAACTGCCATAGCGTTTGGAGCGTCGCAAAGGGATAAGGACGCTTGACCAGATAGACAGGCAAACCTGCATCGACCATCCCATCGCGCACCACCTGAAAGTACCAGCCAGCGATGCCTTGTTTGCTTACCCATGCCGCGATGTTGGGCACTTTGGTAAACTGGCCGATTTGGTCGTTTATTTTGTAGCAAGGACGGCGTGGCTGGACGATACGCAGCTGGAGGCTGGCAGTATTCTCTATTTCACCATACTGAAAAACATCACCGATACAGACGCTAGACTCTTCCATTTCAGGCAGGTCATTTACTGCTTCAGTGATTAGGTTTTCGCCGAGTGTGCCGACCCGCACGTTAAGATCAAACGCTGTATTGATCTTGGTATAAGTGGCGCGCGGCAGCTGGTGCACCGCTTTTAGCGGGCCGCCATGATGCTTACGATCGGCTTGTTCGTCTGTGGTCAAGCCCATAAAGTCAACGGCGACAGGGGCGCTAATCGGTGCTTTGTCAATTGCGCTCATGGCTTCGCGGGCGAATGGCATGGCTTTGCCTGCGCGCACCTCTATCAAGGTCGCGATATGCAGCGGTAACGGGTGATTAAAATCTGTATGAGCGTTTGGGGTAGCGGTGTTGGCAATGGCAGTACTCATGGCGTGTCCTAGCAGATAATTATCTGGAGATAAAATGGTTTTATCATGACACCATAGTAGCGCAAACGCGGCGCAGTTGCAGTCTTGTTGACCAAAACCCAAAAAAAAGACCAGACGGGTTCGCTGATCTTTTTTGTATCACTTGCATTAGCCTATATAAGGCAGTCGGCTAATATAAGTCGATATATATGCGTCTGTAGAAAAGACAGCTGGTGGCCGTAGATTAATTGCGGCGACCGGCTTTCTTTTCGCGCGGGGTAGCGACCAGCTCAGCTAGGCTCTCAGGCGATGACCACAGACCCTCTAGGTCATAAAACTCGCGGGCTTGCGGGGTCATCATATGCACGACGACAGCCCCTAAGTCGATCAAGGTCCAATCCGAGTCGTTACCGCCTTCACGGCCAAGTGGCATAAAGCCTGCTTGCTTGACTTCGGCTCCGACGCTGTCAGCCATCGCGCGGACATGGCGCTTTGAGGTACCGTTTGCGATGACGATACGCTCCATGACATCGGTTAGGCTCTCTACATTCATCACGGTGACGTTTTTTGCCTTCATGTCATCGAGGGCGCTTTCTACAATGGCTAAGCATTCTTTTAAACGGTCGTCAGTCATGGTATTGGTCATAAATTTTCATCTCTTAAATCGTAAATATATAAAATAAAATGTTAAAGCATCCGTCTGCCTAGGACGACATTATGTCAAAGTGGCTATTATGTCAAAGTGGCTATCAAGCCAGTAATCCAACCATTCGCCAAAACATCAGTCAGCGTATCAGCGGTCAAGTCCTAGAGAGGCGAGCGTGGCAAAATAACAAAGATAAGGCGATTTTAACGGAATTGCGCCGCAGAATATAGCTGATGGGCGATAATATAATGATAAACAGCAGGATTTAGCCATTTAGCGAGTGGATCGGGCGGGTTCATAATAGCATTGATAGCGGATGCTGCGGTCATTTGCTCGTCTATAACTGGCTTGGTATGGTTGCCAGCCGCGCTATCAGGCACCGCTTCGCTATCACCACGGGGCTGCTGCTGTAGCGTTTGCCGTATCTGCGTGCTGGAGATGGCTGCTACTTGCCGCATGTCTATATAAATGCGGCCAGACGCTGGGTTTTTCAAGATGGCCTGCTCTATCGTAGGGTCTGTAGGCGTTTGAATAAAAGAAGGCTGAGAGATAGGCTGGGTCAATGCCGCTGGCGAGTCGGTGACTGCTGCCTGCAAAGGTGTGGGCAGCCAATATTGTAGCGCTAGTCTAGTGTTACCCATATCAGGGACTGACATACTATCGCGATAAAAGACCCACAGATGTACATAATCGGTCAACTGTAGCCCATCTTGCCATTTATTCAAACTGCGGGCGCTGTCCATACCCATGATAAATATCAAGCTGTCGGCAGGATAACGCTGGCGCAAAGTGCGCACGCTATCGATGGTATAGACAGGCGGCGGCTGCCAAATCTCAAGCTCATCTATGTATAGTGGCGTGTCTTGTATCGCCAGCTTTAGCATGGCCAAACGATGCTTAGGATCGCTGCTTTGGCGCTTGAAGGGTGAGCGCGCATTGGGCAACAACGACACATAAAGCGCGCGCTGCTGCGCTTGGGCGAGTGGTAGCAGGCTTTGATAGACTGCCATCGCCATCTGTACATGCCCGCGATGGACAGGGTCAAACGAGCCGCCAAGATAGGCGCGAATGGCAGGTGCAGGTTGCGCAGGTTGCAGGGCAGTATTTGACATAGATAAACGAATAAAAAGCGGATAAAAATGTAGTGGCTCAAAGACGTGAGATGAACTATAGCATCATTGTGAGAGTGTGGCAGCAGATGTCATGAAAAGCGCACTATATTTGCTTAAATCTCACTAATAAAAAAACCGACCATCAGTATGACAGTCGGTTAAATAACAGAAAAAATAAAAGACAGTACTACGTAAGCCAAGCGATGATTAAATCAAGTCGCTATAGGCTTGGATGGCGGTCAGGGCGATGGTATAGATGATATCATCGACCAGTGCGCCGCGAGATAAGTCATTTACCGGCTTGTTGAGGCCTTGTAGCATGGGGCCGACGCTGACCACATTGGCACTACGCTGTACGGCCTTATAAGTGGTGTTGCCCGTGTTTAGGTCTGGGAAGATAAAGACATTGGCTTGACCTGCGACCGGTGAGTCGGGCGCTTTTTGTTTGCCGACACTCATCACAGAGGCGGCGTCATACTGTAGCGGGCCATCGACTTTTAGCTCGGGTGCCCGCTCGCGGACGATTTGGGTGGCACGCGTGACTTTTTCCACATCCGCGCCGCTCCCTGATGAGCCAGTAGAGTAGCTGATCATGGCAACTTTTGGGTCGATACCGAAGGCGGCGGCCGACTGCGCTGACTGAATAGCAATCTCGGCGAGCTCTTCGGCATTTGGGTCTGGGTTGATGGCGCAGTCACCATAGACCACCACTTGCTCAGGCAACAGCATAAAGAACACCGACGATACTAAGGAGTATTGCGGTGCGGTTTTGATGAGCTGAAAGGCAGGGCGCACAGTGTTTGCTGTGGTATGAATAGCACCAGATACCAAGCCGTCGACTTCGTCTAGCTGTAGCATGATCGTCCCTAAATAGACCGTGTCTTTTAGGTATTCGGCGGCCACTTCTGCACTGGTCTTGCCTTTGCGCCGCTCGACGACAGCAGCGATATATTTGCTCATATCAAGGCTATCGGGATCGATGATTTCAAGGCCATCAGGAATGGTCAGATCGCGGTTTTTGGCCACTTGCTCGACATCGGCGCGCTTGGCGAGCAGCACACAGTTGGCGATACCGCGGCTTTGACAGATGCAGGCTGCTTCGACCGTACGCGGCTCCGCGCCTTCTGGTAGGACGATGCGTTTTTTGGCATGTTGGGCTTTTTTGACCACTTGGTGACGAAACGCAGAAGGCGACAGGCGCGGCTCATGGTTTTGGCTAAAGTACGTCTTAATCCAGCTCAAATCTAGGTGCGCGGCCACATAACGCGCCACTTCATCAGCGCGCTCGGTGTCGTCACTTGGAATCTCAGAGCTCATATGTACAAGACTTTGTACCGTCTCGTAGCTGTCGGACTCGACACTCATGACCGGGATGCCCGTTTTGAGCGCCGACTGCCATAGCTCAGCGACGGTGGCACTTGGCTCGACGCCGCCTGTCAATACCAGTCCTGCCAGCGGGATACCATTGATACAGGCCAAGCCTGCAGCCAATAGCAAATCATCGCGATCGCCTGGTACGACGATCAGAGTGCTGCGTTTAAACACCTCGTCGACACGTGACACCGAGCGTGCGGTGAGGCTAATGCGGGTGATGCGGCGCGATTTGGCTTCGCCGACGTTGAGCCACTTGGCATCAAGCTCGGTGGCGATATCCCACGTGCGGGGCACAGACAGCGAGTCACTAAACGGCACTACCCCGATCAGGCGAAATGCATCGGTATTAAAAGTAGGGGAGAGGCGCTGCACCTCTTGCATAAAGGTGTCATCTAAGCTGACGATGGCCTCGCCTGGTGCGACGGGCTGCGTCTCAAAGGTGTTTGGCACGTCGTGTACGCGCATCAAAATCACCCCAAGGGTGCGGGCGTTGACGATACCGCCGAACTCGCGCGCGTGCACATCGATTTTATCTGCCAAATGCGCCGGATTTTTGGTGTCGGCCGTGCTGACAAAGATGATTTTGGCATCGAGTGCATGTGCGATGGCACGGTTGATCTGTGAGGCATAAGAGGTTTCTGTGGTTGGCACCAGACCTTCACAGATGACCACGTCATGATTGTCGCCAATCGTATGATAATTGACCACCACTTCTTCCATCAAATCGTCTAGGTTGTCATCACCCAGCATACGCTCAACGCGCTGACGGCTGATCGATTTTGGTGGATTGAGACCAAAAGCATGCATGGTCAAAGCGCTGGTACTGTCCAAGCTATGCTGCTTATCAAAGGTATCATCTTGCAAAAACGGCTTCATAAAGCCGGCTTTGATACCGTTATAATCAAAAGCGCGAATCAGGCCGAGCGCCGCTGATGTCACACCGATACCGCGACTAATGGGAACAAGTAAAATGGTTTGCATAGTGTATCCTACGGTTTATTGTATTTTTAAAGCGTGTTCATCCTTGCCAGAATGAGTCAAATGCCGCGCTTTTTGATAGCGATCATCGAAGGCACGGACAAAAACGCTGACAAACCCATCCTAACGACGGATCTGTCAGCAGACAGAATCTAGGTGAGGCTCAAGGCTTCACGGGTTTCTTGAGCGATGCGGCATTCTTCGTCCGTTGGGACGACCCAAAGCTCCAGATGGCTGTCCTCTGCGTGGAAACTGCCTTCGCTACCGCCAAACAGCCCTGCGTTTTTGTTGGCATCGACCTTGATACCAAAATGACGCATCACTTCTAAGATACGAGTACGCGTGGTGACCGAGTTTTCACCGATACCACCGGTAAAGACGATACCCGTCAGCTCAGGCAGCGCACAGCTTAAGCTGGCCAGATACTTACCCACGCGGTAGCAGAACATCTCGATAGCCAGTTTGGCATCTTGGTGGCCTTCGTTGGCCGCTTCTTCGACTGTACGCAGGTCGTTCGATAGCCCTGAGATACCCAGTAGGCCACTTTCGTTATTGAGCATCGCATCGATGTCTTCTAAGCTCATATCGAGCTGGCGCTTTAGGTGCATGTGCAAGCTTGGGTCGACATCGCCACTACGGGTGCCCATCATCAAGCCCTCAAGCGGGGTCAGCCCCATGCTGGTATCCAGACTCTTACCATCATAGACGGCGGTCGCCGAGCAGCCGTTGCCCAGATGGGCGGTTAGCCAGCCATGCGGGCCTTTTGTTTGAGTGATTTCACTGGCGCGCTCTGAGACATAGGCATGAGAGGTGCCATGAAAGCCATAACGGCGGATTTTATGCTCTTCGTAGAGGGCTTTTGGTACCGGGTAGCGAAATGCCACCGGCGGCATGGTTTGGTGAAAGGCGGTATCAAAAACCACCACCTGCGGAATCTCGGGGTAGATGGCTTGTACCGCTTCGATGCCCAAAGCGTGAGCTGGGTTGTGTAGCGGGGCCAATATTTTTAGGCGTTTGACTTCGTCTAAGACATGCTCGTCGACACGTACCGCTTCTGAGTACTCGCGGCCACCATGGACCACGCGGTGTCCGACAGCGATAAAGTGATATTGCTCTAATAACTCAAGGATTTTTTGTAAGGCCAGTTTGTGCCGGCCGCCTGGGATAGAGATTTCTAGCTTATCGCCATTGATGGTGGTGTGTTTGATACGGGCGGTGTCAAGGCCTAAGTTTTCGGCCAGCCCAGTAATACGGATAGAGTTATCTTCGCTGATGAGGGCGTATTTGATAGAAGAAGAACCGCAGTTGAGGACTAAGGTAGGGTTGGTTAGGGTGGATGTTTCTGCGTTTTGGTCGTAAAAATTGGGATTTAGGCTGTCGCTCATACTTTCTCTATCCTTAGATGGTTTTTGTTAAATGGTGACTCAGCAAATGAGTCGCGGGGTAATACACAAAAACCAGCGATATCCAAGCTGACATAGGTCAAGCAAGCATATGGCTGATTTGAGGTATCCTTGGCTGTCACGGTCGTTCAGTGTGTGTTGAGTTGCCCGCTAGCACCCAAACACAGTCGCAAGGTCCGTCTATAATGTAACACATTTTTGTGGCTATACCATGATAACTATCAGGGTTAAAGCCATAAATCGTTGCTTGGCAAATACAACTGTACACCGAGTGTAGTCAATGTCTATCGAGCGTTAACACAAAAAATAGCAGCCAATAAAAATTGTAAGAAAGTTTGTCTAAATCAGGATAATGCGCTTTTTTGTGCTTAAAAACTGTCCGTTTGTCCGCCAGTAAAACGATGAGGAATTTATTACCCTATCATATTCAGTATAGGGGGCGCTTTATGTCATAATGCGATTACCCAATCCGCCCATGGACGCTTTTTTGGCGGACTCATTCGCTTATTTATAGTCGATTCTAAATAAAACAGATACGTTATATTTCGACGCAGAGCTGGTATAAATTTTTTTGGCGTGCTGTGCCTGCGCAGACAGATGCGGCGCAAAATTCATCCCAGTCGCACTGTATCAGTTTTTATACTGAGCTCACTATATATTGTTATATATCATACTGTTATATACACCATTATCGGTCATTCACATAGGTCATTCACGCTATGCTTTTTACTCGCCGCTCGACTCATCTCCAGAACGCACCCAGCGCAGTCGCTCATCGCCGCGCCGGCCTTTCTTCTATGAAGCCAGTATTTATCATGAGCGCCGTATCACTGCTGGTTTTGTCAGGCTGCGGGCAAAAGGGCGGCCTGTATCTGGTGGATGATAGTCACCAAACAGTGCAGCAAAGCACAGAGACGCTCGGCAGTACCAGCCATCCGCAAGATGCCGCCTTTGCTGGTATTGATGATGATAAGTATCAGCCGCGCCATGATTGGCAGCTACCAGCGCCCAGTACCGATCCCAACGACTACTAAGGCAAATGACCAAACTAGTAAGTTATGAATTCACTAAGCAACTAGCAACTAGCAACTAGCAACTAGCAATTAAGCATCGCAGGGTAGCCGCTCTTAGTACAAGCCAGCTTGTGAGCTTGATTGTCTCGGTGTCCACACTGTTATGGCAGTGTTTGGGAGTCGTTTATATGCTAGCCATACAATCTTCGATAGGGCTGTTGCCGCGCTAGTCGTGCATTTTTGTCCTTGCCATCTTCTTAATACCTTGATCAATGTAGAGATATTTATATGAGTCATTCTGAGCAAAAAATCGGCGAATCCGTCACTACCCATACCGCACAAGGGCTGTATATCGACCCGCAGGCGTTAACCGCCCATCTGCCTGCGCTGGATTATCGCGATGGCGCACTGCATATGGAGCAGGTCAATATCGATGAGGTGGTCAAGCACTACGGCACGCCATGCTATGTATACTCCAAACAAGCAATATTGGACGTTTATCACGCCTATAGCAAAAGCTTTGCCAGCGTAGAGCATCAGATATGCTACGCCGTAAAAGCCAACTCAAACCTTGCGGTGCTAGGGGTGCTGGCACAGGCGGGCGCTGGGTTTGATATCGTCTCACGCGGCGAGCTGATGCGCGTACTGGCAGCAGGGGGTAGGGCTGATCGCGTGGTATTCTCAGGCGTCGGCAAAACCTATGGCGATATTGAGTATGCCCTCACCCAAGGTATCGGCTGCTTTAACATCGAGTCTATCAGCGAGCTTGCGTTGATCAACGAGGTAGCAAAGACGCTGGATAAGCCTGCACCGATCTCTCTACGTGTCAATCCAGACGTCGATGCCAAGACCCATCCATATATCTCAACGGGCCTAAAAGACAATAAGTTTGGTGTCGCGCACCAAGAAGCGCTCGCGGTCTATCAGCAAGCCGCGACTTTGTCGCATATCGAGATTGTCGGTATTGACTGTCATATTGGTTCGCAGCTGACAGAAGTGGCGCCTTTTGTAGCGGCATTAGATAAAGTCATTGAGCTGATACAGGGTTTACATGATAACGGTATTGAGCTGCGTCATATCGATTTGGGCGGGGGCCTCGGCGTCCGCTATATCGATGAGATGCCAGTATCTATCGAGGACTTTGCGCAAGCGTTACTGCCTAAGCTGAGTGAGCTGGGATTGACAGTGTTTTTTGAGCCGGGCCGTAGCATCGTGGCCAATGCTGGTGTACTGTTGACCCGAGTTGATGTCCTCAAGCCGACAGCGCACAAAAACTTTGCCATCGTCGATGCGGCAATGAATGATTTGATCCGTCCAGCGCTCTATCAGGCTGAAATGGCAGTGATACCAACTGTGCTGCCAAGCGCTGGTATCGAGACGCCTGATACCCAAGCGTGGGATATCGTCGGCGCTATCTGTGAGACGGGCGACTTTTTGGCAAAAGATCGTCTGCTATCCTTACAGACAGGCGATACGCTGGCCATCACAGGAGCGGGGGCTTATGGCTTTACCATGAGTAGTAACTACAACTCACGCCCGCGAGCCAGTGAAGTCATGGTAGCGGACGGGCGTCATCAACTGATTCGCCCGCGCGAGACAGTCGAGGCGCTCTATGCAGATGAGCAGCTGTGGCAGGATGCGCCCTAGCCTGTATGGCCGAACTGATGACGATAATTGGGTATTTAACGGTGATAATTATCATTGTATCTGACAGCGTGCTAATATAACGCATACATAAAAATTAGGATAGGATATCAAGGGTATGCTAATAGAATTTACAAAAATGCATGGTCTGGGCAATGATTTTATGGTCATCGATTTGGTGACCCAGCGCTTAGATCTCACCAGAGAGTTGGTGCAATTGTTGGGCGATCGTCATCTCGGTATCGGCTTTGATCAGTTATTGGTCGTCGAGCCGCCTATGCGTCCTGACGTGGATTTTAGCTATCGTATTTTTAATACCGATGGTACAGAGGTAGAGCAGTGCGGCAATGGCGCGCGCTGCTTTGCCCGTTTTGTGCAGGCACGAAAGCTATCATTTAAGCAGCGTCTGCGTGTCGAGACGGCCAGCGGCATCATCTCGTTGACCACCGACCGCTACGGCTGGGTCGAGGTCGATATGGGCAAGCCCAAGTTTGAGCCAGCCGAGATTCCCTTTACCCCAAAAGCCACCACCAAGATTCAAAACGCCTATCATCTCGATGTCGATGGCACGCCTGTGCAGCTTTATGTGGCCAATATGGGCAATCCCCATGCGGTAATCAAGGTCGATGACGTCCTAAGTGCTGATGTCGAGATGTTAGGTAAAGCCATTGAGTCGCACCCTGCTTTTCCAGAGCGGGTCAATGTCGGCTTTATGCAAATCATGAATCAGCGGCACATTCGCTTGCGTGTCTATGAGCGCGGTGTGGGCGAGACCCAAGCGTGTGGTACAGGTGCCTGTGCGGCGGTGGCCGTCGGTATTCGTGAAGGCTGGCTCGACGAAGGCGAAGAGATACGCGCGCAGCTATATGGCGGTAGTATGATTATCAAGTGGCAGCCTGGTTATTCGGTGATGATGACCGGCCCGACGGCCTTTGTCTACGAAGGAGTGTTTAGTCCGGATGGGCTGATGGCGCAAGCGGGTATCAAACCAAGCTCTGAGGGTTAATAAAAACTGCCCAGCGTGTACGTTTGGCGAGTAGGTAACAGCAATGGTCATGTCCAGCAAAAGGACGTCTCATAACAAGACGCAGCGACGCACCAGTCAAACACAAGACTTAGATAAAGAGGTAGATACAGACTTAGGGCGAGCGGCGGCACTGCGTGAGCTGCTGTCCCCAGTGCATCGCTGGCTCAACACTTTGTCGGTACGCAATCACTCTGAGCACACCTTAACGGCTTATTTTGCTGGGTTAAATCAGTTGGCGCTGTTTTTGTGGGGCAAGCGTCTGACATGGACGCGCTGCGACAAGCGCCAGTTGGCTCAGCATATCAGCCAGCGTCTCGATGAAGACAAGCTTGCCCTGGCCAGCGTCCAACAGGAGCTGTCCGCTATTCGCCATTTTTATGGTTGGCTGATAGAGGAGGGCATAGCCCGTATCAACCCAACCACTGGTTATCAGCTCAAACGCAGTGCCAGACCTCTACCATCTATCGCGGATGTTGATTTACTTACTCAATTGCTTGAGCAAGAAGTGCCCGATACTCCAGAGCAGGCGCGCCTTTGGTTACGTGATAAGGCGATGTTTGAGCTGCTCTATAGCAGTGGTCTTCGTGTCGGCGAGCTGGTGGCACTTGATGTGAGCGATATCGACTTGTCTGACTTACGCGTGCGCGTTACAGGAAAAGGCAACAAAACGCGTTTGCTACCGCTAGGGCGCAAAGCCGCTGAAGCCATACGCCGCTATCTGCCGCACCGTGAGCTGTGGGTTGAGCAGATGGACACCGCGCTGTTTATCAGCGAAAAGTTGGGCACTCGCCTATCGACCAGAGCGGTGCAGCAGCGTCTAAAAGTAGCCGCTGCCCGCGCTGGTATCGCCCAAAACATGTATCCACACTTGCTGCGTCACTGTTTTGCCTCACACATGCTCTCAGGCAGTGGTGACCTGCGTGCGGTACAAGAAATGCTCGGGCACAGTGATATCAGCACCACACAGATCTATACCCATGTTGATTTTGCCAAGCTCACGCAGGTTTATGACCGCGCTCATCCGCGTGCCACTCACACACAAGTTGATGGTGATACCGAGTAGGTTTGGCCTTATCTATAAGGTTCTATCGTCTTGTGCCTTGTGACGGCATTGCCCTATTAACAATTTAATCATCAAATTATTTGTCAGACGGCTTTATGCCAAACGATGACAGTCAAAAATCGGCAATTTTTGTCGTCCTTGCTGCTGTTGCGATTTGTCTAAAGACGCCATCACCATGGCATAGCGCTGGTTTTCTGTGGTGCTCATTTTTTGTAGCTTACTGTCATCGTAGCTGCTGAGCACCGTGCCATCATAGGCGGTGATGGCAGCATGTCCCCATGTCTGCCGTGTGTGACCGTCCTGGTAAGTGTGATCTCCTCCTTGCGCCGCCCCAATCACCATGCATTGACTGTCTAGTGCCCGTGCCCGTAGCAGCAGTGACCAATGCGCTTGCCCAGTCAGATAGGTAAAGGCTGAAGGAGCACTCAGCATATCTGCCCCAGCTTGACGCAGGCGCTGAGCCAACGCTGGAAAACGCAAATCAAAGCAGACCATCATACCCAGCTGGTAGACTGTATCCTCAGTCTCTAGCGGCGCTACGACGGTTTGGGTGCCAGGCTCAAAGGTCGCCGCTTCATTATAGCTGCCTGTTTTGTCAGCGACTGTCGCGGTAAACAGATGAATCTTGTCATAGCGAGCCACGCGCGTACCGTCAGGGGCAAACACTTGGCTGACTTGACGCAGCCTACCATCAGGGACGACTATACCATCAGGGCGATAAGGACAAGGCAATGAGCCTGCCAGCACATAGATACCATGAGTGCTGGCATAGCCTGCTATCGTCGATGATAGCTCATCGAAGCGCTCGGCTGTGGCAGACTGTTGCCCCATGCTACAGCAGTTTTCTGGTAGCACCACCATGTGAGCGCCTTGTTGGGCGGCGGCGCTAATGGCCGTCTCAATGTCTGCTAGGTTTTGCTCGATGTCCTGCTGGCTATTCATTTGAATGGCAGCGACGGCAAATGATTGGTCGTTCGCTTGGTTGTGGTTCATAGTATTCTCAATTGTGTTTTAGTTGTCGTTTGTTTTGGTGTTTATTTTAATATTGAGCTTTTGCAGGCTTTGCCAGTCGGCTGCGTCGGCATGCCAGCAATGATAGCGAAAACATTGATTTTAGAAGGTTTTATAGTAATAGTAAAATAAGCGTATCTGGGCTGGGTATAAATTATCGTAGCGAAATTGCAACAAAAAATGCTATCGTCGTGTCCTGTTAGGGCTAAATCATGATCTTAGCCAGTTGTTTATTGACTATCACCATCGTCGGAGTGTAATAAGCCACCCATGAGTATGTCGTTCGGATTGGCAACCACGCTGAGTACCTCACAAAAGCTGACCCCGCAGATGCAGCAAGCCATTAAGTTGCTGCAGCTCTCTAGTCTTGAGCTGGCGCAAGAGGTTCAGGCCAAGCTCGATAGCAATCCTCTGCTCGAACGCATCGAGGACGGTGAAGAATATGGCGACAGTGAGGGCTCTGACAGCGGCGCGAACGACAGTATGGAGACAGCTGAGCATAGCTTAACGCTTGATGACTGGAATCAGACGACGGCCACCGATGCGTTTAGTAGCACCGCAAAAAAGACGGACGAGTATGAGGCAGATAGTGGCGTAGACATAGACCGTTTGGAGACAGCTGGTCTGGAGACAAACGGCGCTCCTGCAGGTGATGATAATCTAAAGGACTTCGACGCAGCGGCCTACAATGATGATGACAATGTTACAGACTATCGTACAGATAACTATAGTGCCGATAATTATAATACCGATAACTATGCATCCGCCGCGAGCAGTCAGACGACCAGCAGCGCGCAGCACGCGAATGAGGACTTTGATAGCTATCAAGGGGGCACCTCTGCCACTATTCAAGACCATGTGCGCTGGCAATTAAACTTTAAGCGTTTATCAGACACCGATACCTTGATCGCTGAGTATTTGATCGACTCGATGGATGAGATGGGGTTTGTTCGGCTCGATATCGATGAGCTGTTACAGAGCTTGGATACCATGGCCAGCTTTTATCAGTGGGAGGAGCGGGTCGAGCGCGATGAGATACTGGCCGTGCTTCGTATTGTCCAGTCTTGCGATCCACTGGGCGTTGGCGCTCGTGATTTAAGCGAATGCCTTGCCCTGCAGCTCGCAAAGCTCGATCCCAGTACCGCATATCTAAAAGAAGCTCACGCGCTTTTATCTGCTAGTGAGTATCTGGTCAGCAATAATATCAAGGCATTGACTGAGTACACAGGGCTGACTTCTGAGGACATCATGCCTGCCTTGACGTTACTGCGCACATTGACCCCGCTACCAGGCGTCGTCTTTCAAAAAAACCAGCCCGACCATGCTCAGTCGCCAGACAGCTACGACATACCCGATGTGCTGGTCACGCCCATTCGTCGCCCTACGGGTTTGCCTGACGCGCAGGAGGCCGGCTGGCAAGTACGCCTAAACCCTGAGACGCTACCCAAGCTACGGGTCAATCAAGAGTACGCCAGCTTGGTCAAGCGCGGTGATGATAGCCCTGATAATCAGTACCTGCGTGACAACCTCACCGATGCCAGATTGTTTATCAGGAGTATCGAAGAGCGCAATCAAAACCTACTAAAAGTCGCGACCAGCATCGTGCATCATCAACAAGCGTTTTTGCAGCAGGGTGCCACCGCCATGCAGCCATTGGTTCTCAAAGTCATTGCCGATGAGGTCGGGCTGCACGAATCGACGGTCTCACGTTTGACCACCAGCAAAACCATCTTGACACCGCAGGGCTTATTTTCGCTTAAGCACTTTTTTTCTTCGCATGTCAGTAGCGCAGATGGTGATGTCTCATCGACCGCTATCAGCGCCATGATAAAACAGCTGATCGCCGACGAAGACCCCAAAAAGCCCTTATCAGACAGCCGTATCAAAGAGACGCTATTGGCGGATGGTATCGATATCGCTCGGCGTACGGTGGCCAAGTACCGTGAAGCGATGAATATCGGCTCGTCCACCCAGCGTAAACAAAAATATTAACGCATCTTTTTATCATCAAGCACTCATGTTCAGGCGCTTATTTTCGAATAGATATGTCTTCAGTCCATTTCATTTTATATGCTCAAAAACTAAAATAGCGCCGCTAGTATCACGATATGAGCGGCGTTATTTTTTTGCGTCAATATCAGCCATAGACCATGCTACTGTGTTGCTGCACTCTATATCTAGATATAAAAAATAAAATTTTTTGATTATATAGAAACTTGATAGAAACAACAGTTTTTATTACATTTAATTACAATTTAATGGCTTGCTACTACGCCGCTTTCATGACAAATTAGAGTCATACCAACAACGAAACCCAAGTACAAAATCTAAGAGTTTAACCTCAGTACGTATTTATAGAATGTATTTACCTTGACGGTATTTATCTTCATTAGCAACCAAAGAGACGATATAAGGATACGTTGATTTTTGCTAAAGATACTGGTGGCTAACGGTCTATCTATCAGAGGCATAGCTAACAAGGGTCTTAGATTTGATTAATGAGTTGTTGGTAAGGCAGGGTGATACAGGCAGGACGGCTATGTCATCTGTTGATTGTGAGTTATAAACAAAAGGACAATAATATGAATGTTTCTATCAGTGGTCATCATATCAGTGTTACCGAAGCCATGGACAAGGCAGTTCGCGAAAAGCTAGAAAAAGTAGAGCGACATTTTGATCAGATACAGAGTATTAAAGTGATACTATCGCTCGATAATAGCGGCGCCAGTGACGGCGGCATGAAGAGCCATAAGGCCGAAGCCATTATGCGAGTGGCGGGTCAAGAGATGTTTGTCCAAGCGTCTGAAGATGATATGTACAAAGCCATCAACGACATGGCAGACAAGCTCGATAGACAAGTCCGTAAGTACAAAACCCGTCAAGAGCGTAAGAAAACACAAGGGGCAGGGCGTGATGGACGTTATCAAGATGTGACGCCAGCCGAGATAGCGCCAGCGGTATGATCCTATTAAGGTCTAATAGGGCGTAGGACAACACAACTACTATTATAATGTCATTACCTTATTAGGCCTTAATTTCTTATAAACAAATAAACGGCATAAAAGAAAAGACCTTAGCTCATAAGTGCTAAGGTCTTTTTATTTTGTGCCATTTACTATATCAGAGCCGGTTGCTATATCAGAACTATTTAATCAGAGCCGTTTATTATCAGCATAGCGATTTTATATCGAACTGACGATACGTAACGGCAGAGTAAATAGCTATACGGTCGCTAAGACCTAGCCACCGCCGACGGCTTGTACCACTTCGATGCTCATGCCTTCTTTGACACGCATGCCAGCAAGCTCGCTTTTTGGTATCAGCTCGCCGTCGACTTCTACCGCATAGCGACCTTTACTCAGGCCAAGCTCATTGATGACCAGCTGCACCGTCTGGTGTGTGGTTTGTAGATGTTTACCATTGACACTAATAGTACTCATAACAGATGCTCCCTAACGCAGTCTTGTTCCTTTTATCGGCGCTGACATATGGGTCATACTATCAGTCGCCTTACTCTTTATCATTTTTTATCATGGCTATCAGCCCTGACAAGCTATTTTGCGGCCGCCGGCTTGATGGCAAACGCGGATATCGCCAGCCATAGCCAGCCTGCTATCATCAGTACGCCGCCGATAGGCGTGATAGCGCCAAACCAGCGCGGCGCGCCCAGCGTCATCGCATATAGGCTACCAGCAAATATGATAATACCGACTTGTAGCAGCCATGCGGGGGCTTGCGTCGCGTACCTTAGACGTATCAACATGCCGACGATCAGCAGACCGAGCGCATGGACAAATAAATACAGCGTTGCGGTATGCCACCACTCTAACTGCTGCAGGCTGACGAGGTTTTTTAGACCATGCGCGCCAAATGCCCCTAGAGCCACGGCAATGGCCATATTAATCGCCGCAATTCCTATCCAATTTACCATAGCAAAACTCGTGTTATGTACTGCATCATGCTCTGCACTATCTATTTCTCTGTACCATTTGCTGCCATGTACTCTGTACTGTCTATTGAATGTCATCAGGTAAGATAACGCTATCGATGGTCATGGCATCGCGAATCTTGTCCATGGCGTTTTTTTCGATCTGGCGTACGCGCTCCGCTGAGATAGAGTAGACTGCTGCCAGCTCATGCAAGGTGGATTTTTGCTCAGAAAGCCAGCGCTGCTCGACGATGTCACGTGAGCGATCATCCAATGTGCCCATCGCAGCAAGCAGTGCTGAGGAGTTGTTTTCTTCCCAGTCTTCTTCTTCGAGCTGTTCGGCGGGATCGATGCCATCTTCTAAAAACAACTGCGGCGCATAGCGGCCGTCGTCATCATCACTAGATTGTGCTTCAAATGAGGCGTCGTAAGAGGTCAGACGCGATTCCATCTCTAGCACTTGCTTACGCGTGACGTTTAAGTCCTTGGCAATAGCATCCGCTTCTTCTAGCGTCAGCTGGTTATTGGTTTTTTTTAAGCTGCGTAGATTAAAAAACAGCTTACGGTGCGCTTTGGTGGTGGCGACTTTGACGATACGCCAGTTACGAATCACAAACTCATGAATCTCTGCCTTGATCCAATGAACGGCAAAGGATACCAAACGTACGCCTTTATTAGGATCAAATCGTTTAACCGCCTTCATCAGCCCTAAGTTGCCTTCTTGAATCAAGTCCGCCTGCGGCAATCCGTAGCCTGAGTAGCTACGAGCAATATGAATGACAAAACGCAGATGTGACATGACCAATAAGCGCGCCGCTTCTACATCGCCTTCGTCATAGTAGCGATGCGCCAGCTCCTGCTCTTGGGTCGGTGTCAAGATGGGGATTTGATGAACAGTATTGATATAGGCACCCAAGTTGACGCCTGGCGCGGACAAGTGGGTCGGCATCGCAGGCACCAAGTCACGGGTGCTAGTGTCGCCAAGGGTGCGAGCGTCGTAGGGTGGCCGCTCGGCCGCGGCTTTTAGCGCCGCATCGCGTGCTTCATTTTTTATCGGCGCTGCCTCGTCTTTTTTACTCGTTTTTGCAGCATTATTAGAAGGATTAGCCATATTTTTGACCTTGGTTAAATAGTTAAGCAAATCGTCAGATAAAAATCTTTATAGTTGTAATTGTAAAGGATAGCCATCGTTAGTTGCTATCGGTTTTGGTAATGATGAAGTGATATATTGTATCGAAATGCGCGACAGATTTATCGTCATTGGCAGGTTGATGGGTCACTTCATGGACGCTTAAAGACAAGGGTGCTGCGCTGCCCGTTTGCTGGCTTTGGCGACAAAACGCGGTGATATCTGCTTGTGAATTGGGGTCAGTCGCTACCACATATAGCGACTCGCCTGCTGCCACCTCACGCAGAGCCACTTTGGTCTTTAATAAAGGCATCGGGCAGGCCAATCCGCGGCCGTCGACCAGTTTTTTTATCGTCAGGCGCGGCGGTGTCATGTCCAGCGGCGTATCGCTGATGAGTACTGCGTCACCCAGCAATCGTAGCAGCTCGCAGCTTTGCTGTTGCTCAGTTGCAGGCAAATCCGCCGCAAAGTAAATAACGTCAGAGGCGGGGCGGGTAATGGGCTGACTATCGGCAGACATAAACAAACCTTATCGTATGCGAGGGTTTTAACTTAAGAGGGGAGTGATGGCTTGTCATTATAACAAATAGCGCAAGGGCGATTGCAGTTGAATATAGTCAACGTCATATTCGGTTCATTAGAATGATAATGAGATAACGATTGCACAGTCATGTTGCACAATCGTGACGGTCTGCGTGGTGATTGGTAGTCACAAGCGCGGGACAATTGATTTTGCCCAAACAAGCTCGTATAGTCGAAACGATGTTAGGGTTTATTTGTATAGGATGCGCATTTGTTTCATTTTCATCAATCGCTCACAGGCCGTACAGTCGCCTATGAAGTAGCAAAGTCGCCGACTTTACTGACGCCTGATACTGTCTCTATCCATAGGCGCAGCGTGGCTCACCGGCTGTCCTTATCTATCCTATCAGCGGCGATATTGACCATATCGGCGATGACCGCTGTGACCCCTAAGAGTAGTCACGCCGCCGGCAATGATCTGCGTCAAGCGTCGTCTGCGCCTTATGATTCGTGGCAGTCCACCGACACACAAGAGCTAAGCTTGCCAAGCTTACGCGGGCAAGGGCTGAGCTTTGCTGAGCAGTATCAAAATAAGCTGCTCGGTGAGTGGTCATTACGCAATATCAATAAAAGCATCAAGATGGAGCATGATCCGTGGATACACGAGACCGTCAAAGACATGACATGGCGACTCAATGCGCAAGCAAGGCAGCAGGCACCGATGGGCTTGGTCATTATTGATAATCCAAGTATCAACGCTTTTGCCGCGCCAGGGGGCGTCATCGGTATCAACACGGGGACGATACTCGCCGCCAGTAGTATGGATGAGCTGGCAAGCGTCGTTGCTCACGAAGTCGCTCATATTAGTCAGCGCCACTATGAGAGCGGGGCAGACGAGCGCAAAAAAGCGCTACTGATGCAGATAGGTGGTATGCTGGCAGCCATTGCGGCGTCGGCGGTCGATGGAGATGCTGCCGCAGCCGTGATGATGGGGAGCCAGACTGCGACGATGAACAGCAGCATGGCGTTTAGCCGCAATAACGAGCGCGAGGCCGACCGTGTGGGTATGCAAATTATGACCCAAGCGAGCTATGATCCAAGGGCGATGCCAAGATTTTTTGCCACCATGAATCAGCAAAGCCAGCTCAATCAAGTTGAAAATCGATTTTTACCAAGCTTTGTGCGCTCGCATCCACTAAGCAACGAGCGTTTGAGCGAATCGCAAAGCCGAGCCCAGCACTATCCGCCTTTATCATTGTCCGAGCAGCAGCGCCACCAAGCACTGTTTGATCTGCTCTATTGGCGCGTACAGAGTACAGGTCAGCATGCGTCAGAAACGGTGCTGACGACAGCCGCCAAAAACAGCGTTGGGGCCAAGCTGGCATTGATGCACTGGTATGGTGAGCAGCAGCGCTTTGATGATGCCAATGAGGTACTTGCAGCACTAAACAAACTGCCCGCAGCTCAGCGTCAAGGGCTTGAGCCACTTTTATCGATTACTCATAGCCAGTTGTTAGCTGAGCAAGGCAATTGGGCGAAAGCGGCGGACATTTTGGCCAGCCAGCAGCGCCTATATCCTGAGCGCCGTGATTTGCGACTCTATTTGGCAGAAGCGCTGACCAATAGCAATCAGCCGCTCCAAGCGCAGGCATTACTCAAGCCTTTGACTCAGCAGCAGCCAAGTGACCGCTATGCGTGGCAAAGCCTGCAATTGGCTAACGAAAAACTGGCCAAAACCACCACCACACCAAAGCTGGCTAATATCGCCACCATCAATGCGCTGCGCTATCGCAGTCATGACCAGCTGTGGAGTGGGCGTTATGATGCCGCGCTTACCTCGTTGACACAAGCCAAGCAGCTGGCAGAGAATCTCCAAAACACTGCGCAAGCTGGTAGCGTGCGCCCACTACTGGCCAGTATTAATGCTGAAATCAAAAACGTAAAAACCGCCCAAGACTTTGAGCCTTAGGCGGTTACTGATTGGGGCGGTTACTGATGTAAATGCTCACTGAGATACAGCTGCTCGCGCGAAACCGTTATACTTAGATTTGCAGCGCTTAGCCTTGTAGCGCGTTTTTGACCAGCTTTGAGATGGTGGCAGGGTCGGCGCGGCCTGCTGTTTTGCTCTTTAGCGCGCCCATGACACTGCCCATATCGCGCATCGATGTTGCGCCTTGTGCTTGAATCTCTGCATTGACCAAGGCGGCAAGCTCGTCATCGTCCATCTGGGCAGGCATAAACTCATTAATGACATCGATCTCAAACTGTTCTTTGGCTGCCAAATCATCACGGCCATTTTCGGTAAAGATACCGAGTGACTCTTGGCGCTGTTTTAGCTGCTTTTGTAGTACCTCTAAGACGGCGGCATCGTCTAGCTCGGTCTGACGGTCGATTTCGATTTGTTTGACGACTGACTGCACGTTGCGTAGCACCTTAACGCGCTCGAGCTCACGCGCTTTCATAGAGGCTTTGATGCTGTCTGACAGTGTTTGTTTGAGTTGGCTCATTGTTATTATCCTTATGGGTTAGAGATTAGGGAAGCGTGCCATAAAAACAGCCTGCGTTGGTGTTTTTTATGGATATGGTTTATGAGTATAGTTTTATGAATACAGTATAAGCTGATAACAATATATCAATAATAATAACAAAAATTGTAGCACAAAAAACGCCACTGATATCGATCGATAGCAGTGGCGTTCCTGTAGCGCTGGTATTTAGCTAATCAAATAAGTGATTAGTACATACGAGTGGTACGAATGGTTTCGCGTTGCAATTTTTTCTTATAACGCTTTACAGCAGCGGCTTTTTTGCGCTTGCGTACTTGCGTTGGTTTTTCATAAAACTCACGCTTACGTACGTCTGATAGTACGCCGGCTTTTTCACAAGCACGTTTGAAACGACGGATAGCGATGTCAACTGGTTCGTTTTCTTTAACCTTAACTGCAGGCATGAAGACTCCTTGATTAGGATGAGATATAAGGGCATTAGTTTGGCTGTATAGTAGTATTTAGCCGTAATATCTCAAGATTACCGGCATCAGCTCAAACTAGGACAATTTTGTGCTAGAGCACAAGGGCGAGTATTTTAATAAAAAATAGTAGTAAAGTCAATGGTTTTTGCTGATTAATCCATAATTATCATTAAGTTGCGCCCTTTTTATCCACTGGTACAGTATAGCGGCGTCATGAATACCAAACAAAAGCGAATGACGCCGTGAGAAGGCTTGATTGGTCAGTGCAAGGTGAGATGGACTATATGCATCAGTAGAGCTGCTTTTGGCAGGTGTGGCCATCAAGAAAAAACCCTACTGTCTATAACGGTTTGGGTAGAGTTTATGCTATGATTATTTGCATCATATCAATCGTTTTATGTGCACTTTATTGAGGATGTTGCAATGAAAAAATCAGTACTAAATACGGCGCTAAGCACCGCATTTGTCGTCGCTTTAGGCTTTGGTATCAGCGCGTGTAGTGGCGACAAAGAAGGCGAGTCGCATCAAGTGTTGGCCAAAGACCGTGTCGATGAGGCCTCTGAGCTTGCCCGTAGCAACGCTCCTGCAGCTGAACAGATGGATTTCCCCGAGACAGCGCCGATGGCGACAGAAAGCACTGATGCTGAAAGTACCGATGCCGAAAGTACAGACGCCCAAGATGAGGCGACAGATGCTGGCACTGCTGAGGCCGCTGCTACCGATAGCGCAGCTGACATGGCAGCTAGTGATGCGGAAGCAGACGCCGATGCTGAGCCTGCGACCGACGAATAACGCTCTTTTGGCGATCTATCAGTGTATGCGCTGTCGTCGGCAGCCATCGACATACAATAGCAAATAGAGGTGTGATCATGATGAACAAACCACAGCGTATAAATACATTGACCGTATCGGCCATCAGTATCAGTGCATTATTGATGCTAAGCGCTTGTAGTGATAATAACACTACCGAGCCGCCCGCGGATTCGCCTGCCGAAACGAGCACGGCAGTAGAGGAGGCACCTGCCGCCGCGCCTGAAGCGCCTGAACCGCAGACGTCTGAGCCAGCCGTGCCGGCAGAAGCGCCAGCAACGACGACAGCTGAACCGGCCGAAGCAGTCGAGCCACCAACCCCAGATGAGCCTGAAGTGTTGGCAGCTGATGCAGGGGCGAAGCTATACGAGTCCAACTGTAAAGTCTGCCACGAAGCAGGTCTGCTCGATGCACCAAAATACGGTGATAAAGCAGCATGGACGCCCCGCCTTGCTAAAGGTATAGATACGCTACATATGCACTCAGCGCAGGGCTTTAACAAGATGCCCGCGCAGGCGACTGACAAAGTAAGCGAAGCGGAGGTCTATGCAGCGGTTGATTATATGGTAGCTGCCGTGAGCTGATTTAGGCGATATGAGCCATTGAAATTTGCTAAACTGGCCGTCATTGTGATAGACAATGGCGGTTTTTTTTGTGCAAGTGCTTAGATAGAGAGTCGCAGATAAAAGCGTGGTCAAAACCAACACGCAGACCAAGGTATGATAAAGGCAAAAATATGAAGGTATTGGGTTTAGAGACGTCTTGTGATGAGACGGGGCTGGCGATCTTTGACAGTGAGCAAATGGATAGCGACAATCAAGGTTTGGTCGGGCAGGTGCTGTATTCACAAATAGAGCTGCACGCCCTTTACGGCGGCGTGGTACCCGAGCTTGCCAGCCGCGATCATATTCGCAAACTGGTGCCATTGCTCAATGAGCTACTCGAGCAGTGCGATGTCAAAAAAAGCGAGCTCGATGCCGTCGCGTATACCAAAGGCCCAGGCCTAATCGGCGCGCTGATGACGGGCGCGCTATTTGGTCGCAGCTTGGCATATGGCTTGGATATCCCTGCGATAGGGGTCCATCATATGGAAGGGCATCTGCTGGCGCCGCTGATGGGTGCCAATCCACCAGCGTTTCCGTTTGTCTCGCTACTGGTATCTGGCGGGCACACGCAGCTGATCGCCGCACAGGGTATTGGACAATATGAAATCCTAGGTGAGTCCATCGACGATGCCGCGGGTGAGTGCTTTGATAAAGCGGCAAAAATGCTCGGCCTGCCGTATCCTGGCGGCCCTAATATCGCTAAATTAGCCGAAAATGGCGATCCCAGTGCTTATGACTTGCCGCGTCCGATGCTGCATCGTGGTCTGGATTTTTCTTTTAGCGGTATGAAAACAGCGGTGCATAATCTTATCAAAGACACTGCTGGCTCTGATAGCGACCCACAAGTGCGCGCCGATATTGCCGCCAGCTTCCAACATGCCATGGTCGATACGCTAGTCAAAAAATGCGTGAAGGCGTTAAAACAAGTAGAGATGAGTCGCCTAGTGATCGCAGGCGGTGTCAGTGCCAATACGCACTTGCGGGAGACCTTGGAGCGCGAGCTGGCCAAGATCAATGCCACCGTGCATTACGCGCCGCCAGCGTTATGTACTGACAATGGCGCGATGATTGCTTACGCTGGCTTTGAGCGCCTGCAAGCAGGGCAGGCCGATGATCTAGCCGTCAGCTGCGTACCGCGTTGGCCGATGACGGAACTGCCTGCGGTGTAATGTTTAGCAGCCATATACAGTTTAAAAGCCATACAAAGGAAGGATAATCTATGCAGTGGCTTGCCATCGGTTTGGGAGCAGCACTTGGCGCTTGCCTGCGGGCGTGGCTGTCGCGTTTTAATCCCGTACATAGCTGGATACCGCTTGGTACGCTTGGCGCGAATGTGTTGGGCGGTCTGCTAATTGGTCTGGCGCTGGTATGGTTTGAGCGTATGGGGAGCCATTTGCCTGATCATGTACGGGTATTTGTGATAACTGGGTTTTTGGGCGGGCTGACCACCTTTAGTACCTTTAGTGCTGAGGTATTTGGATTTATCCATGATGGGCGGCTGTTGGCAGGTCTGGTGTTGATTGGTCTGCACGTTGGGCTGACACTGCTGGCGACTGCGATTGGCTTTTACTTTTTTAAGTTGGTTTTGTGAGCTTTGCTAGATATTACTTGCTTGATGGTCTGATATAAGTGGTTCTATTATACCAGTCTGTTTTAAGTGGTCTGTTAATAGGTTTGAAGGGTGAAATGACTGGTTCCGCTAGGGTATACCCAGAATCACCCGTTTTTAGCTTTCCGAATTCTTGCCATCTGATAGGCATTAACATACTCGCCATTGCGATAAGCATAATCCACCATTTCACCTTCTATCATAAAGCCCAAGCTTTTATATAAACCAATGCCTCCGGTGTTATCGGTATAGGTAGTAATCTCAATACGTTTTATATCCAGCCAATTATCGCCCAAATCTAGCGCTGCAGTTATAAGCGCTCGCCCCACACCCTTACCTTGTGACGCGGACTTCACGCTGACCCCAAAACTTGCTACATGGCGTCGACGTTTTGATATCATGGTCTCAAGCCCTAGACACCCTACTACTTCACCCTCAACTTCAGCCACCAGAAAATACGTATTTTCAGATATATCCGCCAGTCGTTTACGCCATAAGGTCTTGGACGGCATAGGCAATTGCAAAGTATTTGCATATAATGCTTCATCTGCATGAATGGCTTGCAACGCTTCTGCATCTTCTGGCTCGGCATGACGTATTTCAATTTTCATTATATTTATCCTTAAATACGAATTGTTGTGTAACTTGCACGTTGAACCGCCCCGGGATTATCAGAGACTCAACTCTCTGAGATATAGCATATAGTTCGATGCCTGTATAGCGCATCGATTACGAATAGAGTGTGTATGGCAGGTACACAACGAAGTACACTGCGACTATTTCAGTGAGCAAAATCACTGATACCATTAGCCTACAGCCAAACGTTCAAGTCCTCACTAGGGTACCGAACTTTTACCCATAAAGAGTGATTATGGTAAATAAAACTTTAAACCGGCTTTACAATCCCTTCCAATAAACTCGCAAATCCCTGCATATACGCCATATCTTGACTCGCTGTACGCGTTGCGGCATATAGCTGACAATGCACGCCGTCCCCCAATGGACGAGATACCACCCAGCCTTTTTTCTCATACTCCGCCACCACCCAATCAGGGAGAGCCGCAACTCCGCGCTCACTGGCGACCAGCTGTATCAGCATCGCCGTCAGCTCTGTGGTACGGACATTTTTGAAACTCACATCGCTTGGGGTCATAAAGCCTGCGATGATATCGAGGCGTTTGGCTTCGACGGGATAAGCGATCAAGGTTTCATCGATTAAGTCATGAGGCGCGATAAAGTCTTGCGCCGCCAAGTCATGCGTGGGCGACAGTACCAAACGGCTCTCATACTCAAATAGCGGCTGATAGCTGATACCCTCTATCGGCAAATCACTGGTGGTGATAAGCAGATCAATATCGCCCTCCATCAATAGATGATGCGGCTCCGGCTCAAACCCTGTGGCAAAGTCCAGCTCGACATCCGACCACTCACGGCGATACTGATTGAGTATCGGCATCAGCCAATCAAAGCAGCTATGGCACTCAGAGGCCAGACGCAAACGACCAGCTTGCCCATGGGCGAGGCGTTTTAGGTTGGATTTGGTGCGGGTGACTTGCGGTAGGATGCTGTCGGCCAATGCCAGCACTATCTTGCCTGCTGGGGTAAAGCTCAGCGGGCGCGTGCGGCGATTGACGAGGCTGACATCATAATAGTTTTCCAGCTCTTTTAGCTGATGCGAGACGGCAGAGGCGGTGACATGCAGCTCATCGGCCGCCGCAGCCAGCGAGCCATGCGCGCGCAGTGCCGTCAATGTATTGAGATGACGAAGCTCTAACATAAGATAACCTAAGCACTTGAGTGAGAAAAATTCATTATAAACAATCTATCAGTGAATTCCACTCAAATATTTCTATCAAGTGCTTGCTATTAGCCAGCCTTCAACGTCTAGCGTCGCCGTAATAATAGCTGTGAGATGACGACCAGTACCAAAGAGGCTACCAGTAGTAACGTACCGATGGCGTTGACCTCAGGTTTGAGGCCGACGCGTACCATCGAATAAATCCGCAGCGGCAAAATCTCATAGCTAGGCCCTGTGACAAAGGTCGACACCACCACATCATCGAGTGATAAGGTAAAGGCGAGCAACCAACCTGCCATCACCGCTGGCAAAATCACTGGAATCAGGACGGTGCGTACCATGGTCGATTCACTAGCGCCCAAGTCGCGTGCCGCTTCCATCAAGCGCTCATCCAAGCTGCTCAGGCGTGCAAACACGGTGATGACCACAAAGGGCAAGCAAAAGGTGATATGGGCGAGCAGCAGCGAGACAAAGCCTAACTGCAGACCAATTAACAAAAATAAGGCCAATAGTGAAATCGCAAGGACAATCTCAGGCGACATCATCAGTACAAATAGCAGCCCGTTTAACAAGCCTTTGCCGCGAAAGTCGTAACGATGTAGGGCAAGAGCGGTGAGCGTGCCGATTAAGGTTGAGACGGTGGCGGCAACCAAACCCAAGACGATAGAATGCCAAAATGCATCGAGCATCGCTTGGTTGTTGAATAGCGACTCGTACCATTTGAGGCTAAAGCCGCCCCAGTTGTAGCCGATTTTTGATTTATTAAATGACATCACCACCAAGACGATAATGGGCAGATATAGCAAAGCATAAATCAGACCAAGATAGCCTTTGGCCGCGATACTGCCGAGGCTCGGCGGTTTGATGTGGCGTTGGTTATTAGGCATTAGGCCACCTCATTAAAATCAGTCTTACCAATGCGGTGGCTACTGGCACGATAAGCGAGCAATAGCACGGCCATCGCCAGTGTCAACAGCACGCTTGCCGCTGCCCCAAAGGGCCAATCACGCGCGTCCAAAAACTGGTTTTTGATGATATTGCCAACGAGCAGGTTACGCGAGCCGCCCAGTACGTCCGCCACATAAAACATCCCCATCGCAGGCAGCAGCACCAAGAGCACCCCTGAGATAATCCCAGGCGTGGTCAGTGGCAGCACCACGTGCCAAAAAGTCTGGGTTTTCGACGCACCCAAGTCTTGCGAGGCCAGCAGCATGTCATTGCGCAGATCGGTAAAGACCGCATACAGCGGCAGCACCATAAACGGAAACAGCAAATACGTCAGGCCTGCTATCACCGCGCCTTGCGTGTACAAGATATCGATAGGCGCGTCGATGATACCCAGCGTCAGTAGGGACTTATTGATCAAACCATTATTGGCAAACAATAATTTGAGCGCATAAGTCCGCACCAAAGAGTTGGTCCAAAACGGCAAAATTAAAAGCATCATCAGCAGCGGCTGCCAGCGCGTCTGGGCTTTGGAGACCAGCCAAGCAAACGGATAGCCGAGTAATAAACAAATCACCGTGGTGATACCAGCCATCCAGAGGGAGTGGACAAACACCTCAAAATACAGCGGATCCACCATACGTATATAGCTGTCGATATTGACAGGCAGGCTGATAAAGGCGCTGCTATCACGGGTCAAAAAACTGACCGCGATGACCAAGATATTTGGCAATAAAGCAAATATCAGCAGCCAACCCCAGATGAGCCATAGCGTTGCAGTACGAAACGGGCTTTTATTACCCAAGTTAAAACGGCTAGTACGCGCCATTAGCTGACATCCTTTTGTATGGCTGTTTTTTGTATAGCCACGCTTTGCTCAGGCGCTTGTGGTTCTGTTAAATGGTCTTCGGGCAATACCCACTCCCAGCCATCGACCCACGCCACCTTGACCGCTTCATTGAGCTTATAATCAAAGCTAGGGTCGTCTTCATCAAAAAACTCAGAGGCTTTGATGATATGACCATTGGCCAGCTCGATAATCGAGTCTAAGGTACTGCCTTTATAGTTACTCTCGATGACACGGCCCAGCAAGCCTGCATGGCTGTCGTCTTTGGGATCATAAATGCGTAAGTCTTCAGGGCGCAGCAGTAGGTTGACGATGTCGCCTACTTGTACATCGTTGGCAAAAGCAGGACGACGTAGATTACGCAATGTGGCTTTACCTTCTTGCACCTGCGCTTCACAAACTTCGACCTCGATGCGGCCATTGGTCACGCGTCCATCACGATCTGGCTGATCGGGGTACACGCCTTTGACCTCTGCCTTAAACAGATTGGTCTCACCGATAAATTTGGCCGTAAATAGATTGGCAGGGGTTTCATAAATCTCGATCGGCGTACCGATTTGCTGAAACTTGCCGTCTTTCATCACCGCGATACGGTCGGACATCGACAGTGCTTCTTCTTGATCATGAGTGACAAAAACAAAGGTAATGCCAAGCTCGCGCTGCAAGCGTTTGAGCTCTGACTGCATCTGCAGACGCAGCTTGTGATCGAGCGCCGATAAAGGCTCATCGAGTAACAGTAGTTTGGGGCGATTGATGACCGCGCGCGCAATGGCCACGCGCTGCTGCTGACCGCCAGACAGATCTTGCGGGCGACGATTGGCAAGGTGCTCTAGCTGCACCATTGCCAGCATCTCACGTACCCGCGACCGAATCTCGTCTTTGGGGACTTTTTTGAGCTTAAGGCCATAGGCGACGTTTTGCGCGACGCTCATATGCGGAAACAGCGCATACTGCTGAAACACGGTGTTGACCGGACGTTTATCCGCGGACAGCCCTGCCATCTGCACGCCGTCTAGATAAATCGCCCCTGCCGTCGGCTGCTCAAACCCCGCGATTAAACGTAGCAGCGTGGTCTTGCCGCAGCCTGACGGGCCAAGCAGGGTCAAAAACTCACCATGCTGGATATCAAGATTGATGTCTTTTAAGACCTCAGTTTGATCGTAGGTTTTTTGTAGGCCAGTCAGTTGTAGCAGTACAGTGTCTGATGACGCAGGGTTGGTATGCGTGTTTGCTAAAGATTGGGTCATAAATCTGGTTCCTAAGCCTCTTGCCTGTCCGTACTTTTTTTAATATCAGTACTTTTTTAGTATAAGACACAACAAGGGCTGGCATGAGCATGGTCTGGTTATTGCGTATTATAACAAACCCTTACTATAAATCAGTGCAACTTCGTTATCAGTTACGCGAGTCATACCCGCAAGCCAAAGCGGATGGCGCGGATGGCGATAGCGCTCGTTATATGGTTTTTACGGTAGTATAATAGTAAGGCGTTTATGTGCTTGGGCATTTTTCTTTTGGGCAGACTGTATTATCCTAAGCGCGGCTTTTGTGTGGTTAATCTACTTAAAATAGGTGCCGTCCTATTGGCATAAAGTGTGTTGATATGCAACGTGCCAGTTTTATGTTGAATGGGTTGCATTTCATCATGAGCATGAGGGTCTTGGGGATAGTGGTCGTGGCGTTTATAGCGATGTTAACGACATTAAAACAAAAGTTTTTAGCATTTTTTTGTCGGTGTTCCTATACAATCATGTCATGGCTGACACCAAAGTGTGCGGCATGACCTCATCGTCATTGGCCGTCTTTTGGTCTATATATCCAGCATCTTCTTCATCCGCGATATATGAGCAGCCATCTATCATTTAACATTCGAAAAAAAGGATTTCTCATGCCTAACGACACACGCCCCAAAACTGGTCAAGAAGCGCTTGAGCTTTTAAAAGAAGGTAACGCCCGTTACGTCGACAGCCTCACCAACCCAGATCCTGCGATGCAGAGGCGTCCAGAGCTTATCAGTGATCAAGACCCGTTGGCGATTATCTTGGGCTGCTCAGATGCACGCGTACCGGTTGAGATTGTCTTTGACCAAGGGTTAGGGGATTTGTTTGTGATTCGGGTGGCAGGAAATGTCGTCGCACCGTCACAGATTGGCTCGGTTGAGTTTGCTGCCGAAAAATTCGGTACCAAGCTGGTGGTGGTGCTCGGCCACTCACACTGCGGTGCGGTGACCGCTTGCGTAGAAGCGCTCATCAACCCTGAACAAAACTACACGCCAAACCTGCAGTCTATCGTCGATCGTATTCGTCCAAGTGTTTACAATTTGCATGAGCTGGCGACTGCCAATGGTCAAGACGTCGATGCCGATGAGCTGTTAGATCGCTCTATCAGTGCCAACGTGCGTATGTCTGTCAGTCAGCTCAAACATGGCTCCCGAGCTCTAGAGGACTTGACGACGAGTGGTAAACTGCTCATCGTTGGGGCAGAGTACGACTTAGAAACCGGTAAGGTACGGTTTTTAGAAGACTGATCTGTGCTTGGGGTTTTGTACTCACTTGACGAAAGCTGCCCTCAAACCAGAGCGGTGCGCTTTTTGCTTACAAAACCCTATCATTGATTGGTGCATTTTTGATTATCATAAAAGTAGCAAGCGCATTGCCATGCTGTGATTCGCTTGCTGATTCATTTGTTTTTTATATTAATTTTATATTAGGTATATTAGGATTGTTATGTCTCATTCAGCGTCTAGCTCAACCTCTCTTGATGATGCGGCGACTATCGCGCAGCCTGCCAGCAGCGTCGCGCATGCAGGTATTCAGCCGATCTCAGCGCAAACCTCAGGCTTTACCTTTAACCACACCATGCTACGCGTAAAAGACCCTGCCAAGTCGCTTGAGTTTTATACTGGGGTGCTGGGTATGACCCTATTGGCGGTCAAAAAATTCCCTGAGATGGAGTTTGATTTGTACTTTTTGGCCAAGCTGACCGATAGTGAGCGTGAGAATCTGCCGTCAGGTGCCGATCTAGAGATCTTTGCCTTTCGTCAGCGCGGTATCTTGGAGCTAACCCACAACTATGGCACAGAGAGTCAGGCCGATTTTAGCTATCATGATGGCAATAGTGGGCCGCAAGGCTTTGGTCATATTTGTTTTAGTGTGCCAAATTTGGCAGACGCGGTGGCTTGGTTTGACAAAAACAATGTCGAATTTAAAAAACGTCCAGAAGATGGCAGCATGAAACACATCGCCTTTATCAAAGACGTCGATGGCTACTGGATCGAGATTGTGCAAGCAGACTTGATGGCGTAGAGTGCTAAGGCGCATGATGCGCCACAAAACACAATGAGCCGCTGCGTTACCCAATCAATCAAAGGAGTGAACCGCCCATGCCTACCCCTGAGGCAGGAACCACAGTAAACGCTGACCGTGCCCCTGAGTCGACGACTGACACGCTGACGTATCACAGCATCTTTGATTCGGCCAATGACATCATGGTGGGGTTTTTGGAGCGTATTCCTTATTTTGTCGCATCGCTCATTGTTATCCTGATTTTTTGGTTTTTGTCGATACTTTTCAAAAAAATCGTTCATAAACTTTTAGGTAGCCGTAGTCGCCATCAAAACTTGGTTAAGGTGTTTCAGCGGGTAGGCGGGGCACTGATTATTTTTATCGGCTTTATGATTGCGATGGTGATTGCGGTGCCAGGGTTTACGCCCGCCAAGCTGATTGGCGCACTCGGTATCGGCTCGGTGGCGATTGGTTTTGCGTTTAAAGATATCTTCCAAAACTTACTATCAGGTATTTTGCTGCTGCTCTCAGAGCCGTTTCGTATCGGTGATCAGATTGTCTCAGGCGACTATGAAGGGACGGTGGAGGACATCAAAATCCGCGCCACCACCATCAAGACTTATGACGGTCGGCAAGTGGTCATTCCCAACTCAGATCTTTATACCTCGGCGTTGACGGTCAATACGGCCTATAAGCAGCGCCGTTTGCAGGTGGCAGTCGGTATCGGCTACGAAGATGATATCGAAGCGGCAAGAGCGGAGATTTTACGTGCGTTAGATAAGGCCGATAGCGTCTCGACGAAAGCTCAGCCTAGCGTGATTGCGACTGGATTTGGCGGCTCGTCTATCGATCTGACGGTACGCTGGTTTATCGAAGATGGCACGCAGGCCAATAAAGTCGCTTCCATTCATCAAGTCATCGTCGAGATCAAAAAAGCGCTGGATGCGGCAGGGGTCAATATCCCGTTCCCAATACGTACCATAGATTTAAGCGATCCGTCTGTCAGTGCTATTGTGGATAAAATGCAGACGCAGCAATCTCCTGCTACCGATCCGCAAGCGGCAAAGTAAGCCGATAGATACTTTTATAGCAACCAAACAACCTATAGCAAAAAAAACCGCCAAATCAGCAGATAAGGCGGTTTTTTGTGTCAGGTGGTTTTGACAGATGTTGCTCTAGACTTAGTCGTTTTTGACTTTAAAGTCAGTGTGGCATGATTTGCAGCTTTGGCCCACTTGACCAAACGCTGGCATGACATCATCCATGCTAGTGGCGGTTTGGGCGGCTGCATTTAGCTCAGCTGTCACTTGTTGGAAGTTTTCTGCTTCCGCGCGAAAGCCGTCAACATTTGACCATACCGCTTCAGTTGCGTTACCCGCGGCTTCTTGGTTTTCAAAATGGCTCCAAGGCGTGGCGGCATCTTCTGCCAAAAACGCAGCCTGCTCTTTAAAGATCTCTGCATCAAAGGTGTCAGGGGCTTCGGCCATATCGCCCATGACGCCCATCGCATCGCCCCAGCTTTTCATGCTGTCTTGACGCGCTTTGACATCAGGGTCCACAGAGGTGCTACAAGCGCTGAGGCCTAAAGCGGCCGCCATCAATGTGATACCAAAGACCGAGGTAAGTGAGGATTTGATAACTTGGGCCATATAAATTACTCCTTTAAATTTGGCTAATCGTCGGCGTGCTGAGAAAAACGCGCCACAAATGACGTTTTATTATAAAAATGAACGCATAACGTTTAGAAACATCAGTGCTTCTAAATGACTTTTGCTAAAAATACACTCTATTGTAACGGTTAACTAAGTAAGGATAGTTAAAATAGTTGTTATCTCATCGTAATATCCATCGCAAGCGCGTTTGTCAGACGTGGCCTATCAGGCATCGTCGACGTGTCTTGGCGGATGGTTTTGCTGTTTTGATATCTGCCTTATATAAATAAGGTCAGCCATGACAGCTGACCTTATGTGCACTTGGTAAGTGAGACAAAAACTTAAGCAATAGAAACGTAAGCAATAAAAACAATAGAAAAATACCTTGGTCTTTATTATAGGCAGACCTGCTATAGAGTCAACCAGTCGCGCGGTTTTAAGTAAAAATCTGTCAGCTCAAACTCAGGCGAGCCAGGCTCTGGCTCAAAGCGGTAATGCCAGCTGGCAAGCGGCGGCATACTGACTAGGATAGACTCGATGCGGCCATTACTTTGTAGCCCAAAGAGGGTACCGCGGTCATAGACGAGGTTGTACTCGACATAGCGGCCGCGCCGATACAGCTGAAACTGACGCTGCTCGTCGGTATAAGGGGCGGCTTTATGCTGCTCAAAAATAGGCAAAATACCATCGAGATAGCCGTTGCCTACTGCTTTCATAAAGTCAAAACACGTCTCAAAGTCCCAGCCGCGGCTCTCGCTATTGACATCGTCATAAAACAACCCGCCAATGCCGCGCTGCTCATTGCGATGACGCAGATGAAAATACTCATCGCACCACTGTTTGAAATCAGGATAAACGCTGTCGCCAAACGGCGCGCACAAATCATGACAGACCTGATGCCAGTGGACGCAGTCCGCTAGCACAGGATAAAACGGTGTCAAATCAAATCCGCCGCCAAACCACCAAATTGGCGCTTCGCCTTCTGCTTCGGCGACGAATAAGCGCACGTTGGCATGGCTGGTCGGGACGTTTGGGTTTTTGGGATGGACGACGAGGGACACGCCCATGGCTTGTGCTTTGCGCCCTGCGATATTGGGGTGGCGCGCCGTCGCCGACGCGGGCAGGTTGTGCACGTGAATGTGGCTAAACATCACGCCGGCTTTTTCGATCACCTCACCGTCTGCTAAGACACAAGAGCGGCCGCCGCCGCCTTCTGGGCGCTGCCAATCATCAGGGACAAAGGTGGCATCACCGCCGCCGTCACGCTCTTGTGCTTCGAGCGCTTGGCAAATACGTGCTTGCAAATCGACCAAAAACGCGCGGACGCGAGCGATATCGTTATCGTTTGGTATGGCAGGGTTTGCCGCATCTGCTTGTGCCTGAGCGACGTTTTTGTCTATGACGTTTTGGTCTATATTGGTATTAGCTGTATCTGGAATACTCATAACATATCTATTTATTTAGGTGTATGGCAGTATTAAAGTCTTTGTCGAGCAAATGTCCCATGCGGTCGCGTTTGGTGGCGAGGTAATCCGCATTCATATCGTTGACACCCACCAGCAGAGGCACGCGCTCCACCACATTGATACCGTGTTCGGTCAAGTAGGCGACTTTATCTGGATTGTTGGTGATGAGCCGCACCGCATCGACGCCGACATGGGCGAGCATGGGGCCGCACATGTCATAAATGCGCGCATCAGCAGGTAAGCCTAACATTAAATTGGCATCTAGCGTATCATGGCCCTGATCTTGTAGCGCATAGGCGCGGATTTTGTTGGTCAAACCAATACCGCGGCCTTCTTGGCGCAAGTACAAAATAGCGCCGCAGCCTGCTTCTTGGATGGCTTGCATGGCAGTATTGAGCTGCGGGCCACAGTCACATTTTAGTGAGCTAAAGGCATCGCCAGTAAGGCATTCAGAATGAATACGTACCAAGGGCACCGGCGGCTCTGAGGCTGCATGTGCTGTGCTCGGCACACCGAGGTTGTCTGCCGTCTTATCAGCCGCTACTTGCTCACACGCAGACAGACCAACGGTCAGCATCACATGCTCTTGGCCGTCGTCGTTTTCAAAAACATGAATATCAAACTCGCCATGACGAGTTGGTAGTTTGGCACTGGTAATAAATTGATATGACATTACTGTCCTACATAAGCCGGTGGTGGTGGCAGTAGAGTCTGTAAAAACGCGATCACCTGCTCATGACGATAGCATGGTTTTGCGCTTTATGGTAAAAACACACAAAGTTCACAGACGGCGCACGATGATTAAAGCGACAATTAAAAAAAAATGCTATTATGCCATACTATTTTGACGGATACAGTGACAAGTCTTTACCCTTACATTACTATGTCGTCACGAACATTCGGTATTGATGTCTGATAATAAGGCATAATACTCATCCCAAGCCGCGCCGCGCTATATATTATGCTCGCGTGCTTGCTGTGAGACGCCGCATGATGGACTTTATGCCGGTGTTACATAAATAACTATATGGCTTGTTACATCAATAATGATGTAGATATTATTGACGTCGCTTGGCTATCTTTTTTTTATACCCTAAAGCACGTTTTGTCAGCAGATTGGTAGGTATCGTACGGTTTATGCAGCAGTCACCTTATTCCCCACAGTCTCAGTCCGTATCTGCGTCAGCCACTACGTCTGCGGTTCAACTGCCCAGTCTGCAGCAGACTTATACGGCGATCCCACGTGTGCGCCCGCAGACGCCGCTGCTCGATAGTATCGATACGCCTGCTGATTTAAATGCCTTTAGTAGCGCTCAGCTGATTGCGTTAGCCGATGAGCTGCGCCTTTTTTTGTTGTATTCGGCCGGTCAAAGTGGCGGACACTTTGGTGCCAACCTAGGTGTGGTCGAGCTGACCATTGTCCTGCATTACTTGCTAGATGCGCCGCACGATCAAATCGTTTGGGATGTGGGACACCAAGCCTACGCTCATAAAGTGCTGACGGGTCGCCGCGATCAGCTGGGCAGTATCCGTGCAAAAGACGGGTTGACGGCGTTTCCTGAGCGCGCCGAGTCTGTGTACGACACCTTTGGTGTTGGTCATTCATCGACCTCCATCTCAGCGGGTCTCGGCATGAGTCTGGCGCTGCGGTATCAGGGGCTGCCGCAGACGGTCGCTTGTATCATCGGTGATGGGGCGATGACAGGCGGCATGGCGTTTGAAGCCATGAACGACGCGGTGCAGCAAGATGCCGACTTGTTGGTGATTTTAAATGATAATGACATGTCGATATCTTGCTCGATTGGCGGGTTTTCGCGGCATTTGGCCATGCTATGGGAGTCGGGGTATCAAGTAGATATCTCTGATACCGGTCAGCCTATCGTCTGCCAGCGCCCTGATATGCAGGGGTTTGATCGGCGCAAACGCCACAAAGAGATGCGCGATGTGCCGCAGCTCGAGGACAATTTATTCAAAGCCATTGGCTTTACCTACTTTGGTCCCTTTGATGGCCACAATATACCTGAGCTACTGCGCGTCTTGTCATTAGCAAAACAAGTCAAAGGCCCCGTGCTGGTACATGTCTATACCACGAAAGGCAAAGGCTTTGCGCCTGCAGAGCTAGACCCAGTTGGCTATCATGCCATTAGTAAGCTACCAGATGAGCAGCCGCATGATACGCCGCTTGCTGCTAAAAAATCGCAGCCTGCGCTAAAGTACTCGCAAGTATTTGGCCAGTTTTTGTGTGACAAAGCGCATGAAGATGACAAATTGCTCGCCATCACGCCAGCGATGGAAGAAGGCTCAGGCATGACCGACTTTGCCCGTCAGTTCCCAGAGCGGTTTTTTGATGTGGCGATTGCTGAGCAGCATGCCGTCACACTGGCTGCTGGTATGGCAACGCAAGGCGTCAAACCCATCGTGGCGATATACTCGACGTTTTTGCAGCGCGGCTACGATCAGCTGATTCATGATGTGGCTTTGCAAGATCTTGATGTCACGTTTGCCATCGACCGCGCAGGATTGGTGGGCGAGGACGGCGCGACCCATGCGGGTGTGTTTGACTTTGCTTTTTTGCGCTGCGTACCCAACATGCTAATCGCGGCGCCAAAAGATGAAAACGAGTGTTATCATTTATTAAATACTTGCTATGAGTATCAAGGCTGTACGGCTGTTCGTTATCCGCGCGGCGTCGGTACAGGTGCTGCCATCGAGCGCCCCGCGCAGACCTATGACATCGGCAAGGCAATGATTGAGTCGGTAGTAGGACAAGATGAGGCCCCTCTCAAACTGGCGCTACTGGCGTTTGGTAGCATGGTCGCCGCCGCTGATTCGGCTGCTCAAGATATCGCTCAGCAGTTGCACTGTCAGGTACATGTGGTCAATATGCGCTGGGTGAAGCCACTAGATACCGTATTGTTAGAAGAGATACTGGCAGACGGCATCACCCATATCGCCACCCTAGAGGAGCACATGCTGATGGGCGGCGCGGGCAGTGCAGTCAATGAATACTTGCTCAATGAGTCGGCGGTCTTTAAGCATCATCGCCCAGCCATTTGCAATATCGGTATTCCGGATCGTTTTATCGCGCACGGCGCGCCCGCAGAGCAAATGGCCGACTGTGGTCTGGATGTTGCAGGTGTGGTCAGTCAGCTCAAGCAACTGCTAAAATAAAACCCTATCATTCATAAAAAATTGCTAAAATAGCAGAGTAAAAAATAAAGCTTATAGGTTTTTTTCTTAAACCTCGCCTACTTGCCGTAGGTGTGAATTATTTGACAACTTGGGCGGTGCCACGACTAGCAATCATCTATTTGGTTTGCTTGGCGGCTAGGGTTTTTGTTAGGTTGATAGGATTTAGTTTTAAGTCGGCTTTATTTTTTGTACATTTTATCAGTGTTATCTCTTAAGTATATTCATTCATCAAGCAAATAGGTTATCTATGGAACCCATGGTCGTCATCGCAGCACGTGCTGCTGAAAAAGTCGGTAAAGAGATTTTATACGCGCATCAAAACCGTCACAAAATCGAGCTAGACATCGAGTCAAAAGGGCTTGATGGACTGGTCACCCGTATTGATCGTTTTAGCGAAGAGCTGACGATTGAGACACTAAAAGCCAGCTACCCAAACCATTCGTTTTTGGGTGAAGAGTTTGGTATGCAAGAAGGCCGCGGCGAAGATGCCGACTGGTGCTGGATTATCGATCCACTAGACGGCACCAAAAACTTCGTCCATGGCGTGCCGCAGTTTTGTGTCTCTATTGCCGTACAGTATAAAGGCGTGACCGAGCACGGCGTGATTTATGATCCTGTGCGTGACGAGATGTTTTCTGCCAGCCGCGGCAAAGGCGCGCGTCTCAACCAACGCCGTATCAATGTCAGTGAGCGTAAAGTCATCGACGGTGGGCTATTTACCACCGGTCATCCGCTTGAGCGCAAACGCAATGGCGAAGTCATCTCTTATGCCAAGCAGCACTTTGAAAGCCTACAAAAAATCTCTGAAGCGGGCGGACAAGTTCGCCGTTTAGGCTCAGCCGCGCTGGATCTGTGCTATGTGGCGGCAGGTCGTTTTGATGGTTATTTTGAGATGTCTATCAAGCCGTGGGACATCGCAGCAGGTGAGCTGATTGTCACCGAAGCACGCGGCGTGGTCGTCGATCATACTGGCGCGCACAACTCGATGACATCAGGCTCTATCTTTGCTTGTAACGTCAAGCTGCTCAAGCCATTGATGCAAGTGGTGGTACCGACTTGGGGCGATGCGTTTTAAGCTGCCTTCAACGATCAAATCTTAAAAGCTGGTACCATTATGGTGCCAGCTTTTTTATGTGCTTAGGGTTTTGGTCATCACACTTGTCCTTGACCGTGATGCCCTGAAACTCAAGCTCTTTGCTGGTCGCCTCTAGCAAATCCAGCTCTTCTTCGATCAGTATCAGCATGTCTTGTATATGCGGTAGCGCTTTACTACAGGCAGTGATGCCAAACTCAATCCTATCGAGGTAGCTGGCGAGCGTGATATTCATCGCTTGACCATCAAAGACGATAGAGGCAGGGTATAGCGATTGTAGCTTTGCGCCATTCCAGTATAAGGGCTTGGTTGAGCCGGGTACATTGGAGATGATCAGGTTAAAGGCTTGTTTTTTGGGGAATAAGCCTGTCGCCAGATTGATGCCTTCCCACGCATACGCAATCACGCTGTAATTGATCACTTGGGCCTGATTCATACGGCGAAAACGGCGTTTGCCGTTATTCATGCTGCGGTGGATAAGCTCGATGCGGCGTAGTGGATCATCAAGGTGCGTGCCGAGGTTTGCTAGGACAAATGACAGCTGGTTACCTGAGACGCTATTATCAGTACGTAGCGACATCGGGACAAAAGCGATCAACGGCTTGCTGGGTAGGGCATCCATGGCGAGCAAATAACGACGAATGGCCCCTGCACAGACGGCAAGCACCACATCATTTTTGCTGATTTTTAGGCGGGCGGCGATATCGTTAAAGCGTTCGATATCATAAGACTGCGCAGCGATACGACGAGAGGCGGAGATACGTTTGTTTAAGATGCTCATCGGCGCATCAAAGGTGCCGACATAGCCTTCGTCGCCATGGTTTTTGAGGTTGTCCAGCAGCTCAGTAAACACCGGTTTGATGGTAGAGATTTGCTCTTTGATGATGCGCCGCACGGAGCGCTCTTTGGGCAGTATGGCGTTGACTTGGTTGCGGTGGCGCGCCATCAGTGACCACACAGGCAGGGTGACAGGCTCGGTGGCGGACTGCGATAGGGATTTTTGTACCAAACGCATGGCTGCAATACCGTCCACCAATGAGTGATGGATTTTAAAATACAGCGCAAATCGCTCAGCACCGCCCTCAGTCTCGGGCTGGATGCCTTCTATCACGTGGCATTCCCATAGCGGCATGGCGCGATCTAGCAGCCGTCCGTGCTCCCTTGACACATACATCAGCAGCTCGCGAATCCGCGCAGGGTTTGGCAGCGCGACATGATGCAGATGATGCTCCACATCGAAGTTTTTGTCTTTTTTCCAAAAGATCAGATGCTCTAGCACTTGGTTAAAAGGAAAGCTTGGCGGCACGTCGGACTCTTGCATTTGTTTTACCAGCTGATAGACAAAATCACTATCCGCCGCTTTTGGTAATTCAAATAAAAACAAGCCGCCAACGTGCATGGGCTGTTTACGCGACTCAAGAAGTAAAAATAATTGATCGACTGCTGTGAGAAGTCGCATAATAAATCCTTTTATGAGGTTGGAGAAAAGACCTGTGATGGTGGTGTCATATCTAGCGCCACACGATCAGGTGTCCGCTGAGCTAGCAAACGTCTACTGAAAAAAGTAGCCTGTCTGCGGCGAGCTGGCGGCTGCCATTTTGCGCATCGGCATACGGCCCGCCAAAAACGCCTCACGCCCAGCCCATATAGCGTGCTTCATGGCTTCTGCCATCAAGACTGGGTTTTGCGCATTGGCAATGGCAGAGTTCATCAAGACACCATCGCAGCCAAGCTCCATGGCAATCGCTGCATCCGAGGCAGTGCCGACGCCTGCATCGACCAATACGGGTACGTTGGCGTTTTCGATGATTAGGCTGAGGGTATGGCGATTGAGCAGGCCAAGTCCAGAGCCAATCAAGCTACCGAGCGGCATAATCGCCACGCAGCCCATGCTCTCAAGCTCTTGGGCGACGATAGGATCGTCAGACGTATATACCATCACCTCAAACCCATCCTCTATCAAAACTTTGGCCGCTTTTAATGTTTCCATGACGTTAGGGTAGAGGGTTTTTTCATCGCCCAACACTTCAAGCTTGACCAGATTGTGCCCGCCCAGCAGCTCGCGAGCAAGCTTACAGGTACGAACCGCCGTTTCGGCATCAAAACAACCAGCAGTATTTGGCAAAATAGTGTATTTGTCTGGAGAGATGACGTCGAGCAAATTGGGCTCATCGTTGTTTTGCCCAATATTGGTACGGCGAATGGCGACGGTGACAATCTCTGCCTCCGACGCGCCGATGGCCTCACCTGTCTGCGCCATGTCTTTATATTTTCCCGTCCCGACCAATAACCGAGAAGAAAAGGTACGACTACCGACGTTAAAGGTGTCTGATAGCAGCGGCGTGGGAGTGGGGTGGGCGTTTTCTGACATAACTCAAATCCTAATAACGGGCGGCAAGATGACCTAATAAATAGACAGTCAAATATGAAAGGGTGTGTCTTAGTGCAAACATGCACCGCTTATCAGACAAGTCTTAAACTGATAATAGCGCACTATCGACAAAATAAAAATCCTCTGTGGACTTGGCGCGTTAGATGGCGCAATTGGCACCAAGCGATAGGGGCGCGCGTCTTGCAGATAAACTAATACGCATCTGACACAAAATGCTATTATACCAAACTCATGCAGGTTTACAGGCAGTCTTTTTTGGACTAAGGCGGTGCGCCGCTGAGCCGCGCTATGCTAAGCCGCGCTCTATAGTCAAGAGCGCTATGCCATTTTAGAGAGAGTCGATTTTACACATACCTCTGCTGTCATCATATGCTGCTCATACCGCAGTTATTCTTAGTTATCAGGTCGTTCTTATGATGCAATTGCCTTATAGTTTTGCCAAACGCCATCAGGTTTTGGTCATCCTTGCGATAGACCCTGAGCTGCCCGCGACGCTGGTACTGACCAAGGCCACACCGCTATCGGCGATTAATGAAGCGGTGCGGTTTTTGCAGCAGCAGGGCGTGCGCGGCGTGCCAACCTATGACAGTGTCAGCGCCGATGAGTTTGAAAAACGCCTAAACGCCGCTTATGCAGGCAATACGGGCGAGTCACAGCACATTGCTGCAGGACTTGAAGACCATCCGGATCTCGATAGCTTGGCAGATAGCGTGCCTGAGACAGAAGACTTGATGGATCAGCAAGACGACGCCCCCATCATCCGCCTGATCAATGCGCTACTGTCTGAGGCCATCCGTCTCAATGCGTCTGATATTCATATCGAAACCTTTGAAAAACGCTTGGTCGTGCGTTTTCGCGTCGATGGCGAGCTAAAAGAAATCATTAGCCCAAAACGTCAATTAGCGCCGCTCTTGGTCTCGCGTATCAAAGTGATGGCCAAACTCGATATCGCCGAAAAACGCGTACCACAGGATGGCCGTATCAGCTTGCGTCTAGCAGGGCGTGAAGTCGATGTGCGGGTGTCGACGCTGCCCTCTAGCTTTGGCGAGCGGGTGGTGATGCGACTGCTCGATAAGCAAGCAGGCCGCTTAAACATGACCTATCTGGGTTTGTCTGACAGCGACTATAGTGAGCTTAAGCGCCTTATCCATCGCCCGCACGGTATCATCTTGGTGACTGGGCCGACGGGGTCTGGTAAGACCACTACTTTATACTCGGCATTGACTGACCTAAATGATCAGACTCGCAATATCTTGACCGCTGAGGACCCGATAGAGTTTCAGCTCGATGGCATCGGCCAGACGCAGGTGAATAATAAAGTCGATATGACCTTTGCCAAGAGTCTGCGCGCGATGTTACGACAAGATCCAGACGTGGTGATGGTCGGTGAGATCCGCGATTTAGAAACCGCAGAAATTGCTGTACAGGCGTCACTTACCGGACATTTGGTATTATCGACGCTACATACCAACACCGCTATAGGGGCCGTCACCCGCTTACAAGACATGGGGGTTGAGCCTTTCTTATTGTCATCATCACTGATAGGGGTCGTCGCCCAGCGTTTGGTACGCACCTTGTGCCCGCATTGTCATGGCTGGCAAGCTGCAGATAGTGAGCAGGCCAAGCTCTTTACCGAGATTGATCTGACATCGGGGCCATCAGGCGCACAAGCGACAGACACCTTTATCAAACTCCCCAAACCCGTCGGCTGCGACAAATGCAATCAGACAGGCTTTAAAGGTCGTACCGCCATATATGAGGTGGTGCCCATCGATGATACGCTGCGCCGTATGATTCATAGCAACACCGCTGAGTATGAGCTAGAAGCCTACGCCCGCCAAAAAACATCGTCGATTCGCGCTGATGGACTGCACAAAGTGATAGCAGGTCGGACGACGTTAGAGGAAGTGCTGCGCGTGACCAAAGAAAGCGCGCTAAATGATGAACCGCTTTTAAATTGATAGGGGGGTTATAAAGGTGCCTAGCATATAAACGGCAAAAAAATAACTGACTATCAAAGCCAGTTATTTGGTCGTGCTCTATTGGTAATGACTGGTATGCAGTAGCACATTGATAGTGAATACCGCAATAGTGAATACCGCGATTATTTGACAGCGATACATTCAACCTCGACGCTTGCGCCCGCCGCCAGATCTGAGACGCCAAAGGCTGAGCGCACCGGATAAGGCTTGGCCATCGTGGCTTTGTAGACGTCATTAAAGTCAGCAAAGTCATCCATGTCGGTCAACATCGCCATGCATTTGACCACATCTGACTTTTGGTAGCCATACTTTAGGAGCGTGGCGTGAATGTTGTCTAGCGCTTGCTTGGTTTCGGCTTTGACGCCGCCTTTGACCAGCTTGCCGTCTCTAAAGCCGATCTGGCCTGACATATATAGTGTATCGCCGACCCGCACCGCTTCAGAAAAAGGATAGTTGCCACCGTCTCCCAAAAAGACAGGGCTGGATTTGCTAAGCGTGGCATGTTGGCTGGCATTTGCTGGAGCGGCTGCGGCAGTCATGCTAAGCCCCAACGCGCAGGCGCTGACCAGCAGTACCTTGGATAAAGGGGCTGTCAATGTATGGATAAGTTTGGACATCATTGTCTCCTTGTTATGGGTTTTTTATTTAATCACGCAATCTATGTGCTTTTGGCCATATCTGTAGTGGCGGCAGACAAGTCTTGCGCAGAGGGTGTATCGCTTAGTTGTGAAGCGGGTTGAGCGTCATCGATCTGGTCGTCACGCGCATCTGCCAATGCTGCGTCAGCGCTTGCTGCTGTTTGCGCATTCGCTTTACCTTGACGTCTGGCTTCTAGCTCTGATTTGGGTATCCAAGCCCATGTCATCTCGACCACGATAGGGTCGCGATCGCTATCAGACTCGCGATCATGGATGACGCAAGGGATGACCATCTCGCCTTTTGGGGTATTGAGGATGGTCAAGCGCTGCTCATCAGACAAGGTGGCGATAGCAGCGATCTGGCCTTTTTTGATGGGGCGATAAAAATCTACCGAGTAAGATTTAATCAGCAGGACACGGTCAGAGGGCAGGTTTAGACCCAAAATAAACCCCGTGGCTGTTTCGGCCAGCAGGGTGATGGCAACGGCGTGGATAGAGCCGATATGGTTTTGTACGGCTTTGGTGTTGTTTAAGCTGACCGCCACTTGGTTTGGCTCAACCGTCTCATAGTAGACGCCCGTGGTGCCGACATAGGGCACCACTTTACCAAAAGCCTTGGATAAAATACTAGAGCGGGCGCTGGCCGGTAAGTATTTGGTCACTGACAATAGCTTGGTAAATTGGTTACTGACGGGCTTGAGCGTGCTGTTTGGTGGTTCGACTGGCGATCTTGTGCTGTCAGCTACTTTGGCTGGCAATTTATTGGTCAGCTTGGTAGGGAGTTTTTTTAATAATCCTGACATACAAAATTCCTTTATATAGATAGGTTAAAGGTGACATTGCGTATGATGAAACCTCATCAATAACGACGAAGCGCCTATTGGCTGCCAAGTCGTCACCGCTACTATGGTACATTAACCGCGTTCTGCCTACTATTATTAGCATGAACTGCTGCGCTTACAAAATGATAGAAAGGTAACGAGCAGACCGCCCTAACGTCGCCATTTTCCTTGTTATAATCAGCCCGCCTATTGCTTGTTTCATGTTTATACACTTTTGCTCTGCTGGATAATGTTATGTCTGATGTCTTGCTCACTCAACCAAACCGCTCTCACCAACCGGTCAATATCATCTACACGGGTGTCGCTGGTACCGGTAAGACTTATCGATTGCTACAAATCGCCCAGCAATACACCGACGATCTGCCCACCGCTGATGATGAGGCGCTATTGGCCCAGCTGTTACAGGACTTGAGCTGGCGCGAGGTGCTATGCTTGATATTTTTGCAGATGCGCAAGTCGCAGCAGGACTTACTAAAAGTACCAGAGATTGTCGCCCATCCTTTTTTTGTGGCAAAGGCAGCCAAAAATGCCCGCGACAAAAACTTAAGCAGCACCGCTTGGTTGGCGCTGCGTCGCCACAGTCCTGCTGACTCGCAGACGGTCAGCTGTGACAATCGTGCCAGTCAAGCGTATTTTGATAAGGATGAGAGCGGTGCGTGGTATTTGCTGCCTGATAGCATCGACTTGCTAGAGGGTTTATCACAGCAGCTAGCCGAATTTGAGCACGCGCAGCTCGACAATAGTGCGCGCCAGCAAGCCCTTAGCCAGCAGCGCTTTAGTATGGTGAGCTTTCACCAAGCATACGGCTATGAAGAGTTTGTCGAAGGGATTCGCCCTGTCATGACACCTGCCAATACCGCTACCAATGCCGCAGGCCGACAGATGCAGTATGGCATTCAAGATGGCGCGTTTTTGTTGTTGTGTCAGCGCGCCGCTCGCGACCCCAAACAGCGCTATGCTATGCTGATCGATGAGATCAACCGTGCCAACGTATCACGAGTCTTTGGTGAGCTGCTAAGCTTAATTGAGCCAGATAAACGCACTGGCATGGCCAATGCGATGATGGTAAAGCTGGCGTATTCTGGCCGTACTTTTAGTATTCCGGCCAATGTTGATATTTATGCCACCATGAACACGCAAGATCATTCTTTAGCTCCGCTAGATATGGCGCTGCGCCGGCGCTTCCGATTTGTCGATTGTCCGCCACAGCCTGAGCTGCTACCCAGTATAAAGACAGACCACAGCGCAGACAGTGCTGAGCCAGTTGCCACGATAGCGCTCGATAAACTACTCAGCAGCCTCAATCAGCGCATCACGCAAACGCTCGGCAGCGAGTCGCAGTTGGGCCATGCGTTTTTGTGGGCGATAGAGAGTCTGGAGTACTTACAACGCGCACTGGCCGAGCAAATCATTCCACAATTAGCGCAAGCCGCAGGTGGGCAGGTGGCGGTGCTACAATATATCTTTCAAGATGACGAGCAGCCGCTAGCGATGCAGTTTATACAAGACAGCCAAGCGCTGCTGGCAGGTAGCCGGCCTACACAGACGGCGACGCAAAACGACAGCGCCGCTGGCTATTTGGGTCATGATTCATTTTTTGGTCAGCCGCACTCGGCTCTAGGGGCAGGGAGCTATAGGATAAATGCAGATCTTATAGCAGGCACAGGCGCATTTGCGCAGGCGGCTATCTATCAGCGGTTATACTGATGACTGTGCTCCATAACGATAGCGACCTTCATACCGCTGGTAATCCTGAGCTGCGGCGGCCAGCTGTTTCTCAGACAGGCATTATGACAGTGTTTGAGCATCAGCGGCTGACCGCGCGCGACTTTGCGTACGTGACTGATTTTGAGTGGCTACTGGCGCAAGAGTTTGCGGTATTTGGCATCAAGCGCAAGCGGGGCCAGTGGCAGCTTCAGGTGGGTCACTATATCGGTATTGTGCACCTGCCAAGTGGCATGGTGCTCGAGATATTACCCAAACGGATGGCAGCGACAAATACACCGCCTCAGCGTCAGTCGCCATCAAAGCAGCAGCGCGCTATCAGCCGCACTCGGCTTTGGGTGCAGAGGATGCTGGCAGATTTGATCGCCAGTAATGACTCATCACCGCAGACACTGCCAAATAGCAAACATCTTGGGCAGTTTGGTCGCCACGCCGCACCCTTACCGATCAACGCTTTGCCATTGTCAGATTGGCTCATTCAGCAGTTTTTGCAAGGACTGACGCAGCACCCACCCACCCAGCACTATCAAACGCAGATCGATAACCAAACCTCATTGCAAGGTCGCCTAGTGATAAAAGCGCAACTGCAGCGCAACCTGCTGCAGCCTCATAAGTTCGTGTGTGAGCGCAGTGTGCTCAGCCAAGAGATGCTAGCCAATCGGCTGATCAAAAGTGCTTTAGAGCAACTCAGCCCATTACTACAGACCTCCGTGCGTTTTCGTCGCATCGGTGCTCAGTTGTCGACGACATGGCAGCGGATCTCTGCGCTACATACTCATGAGCTGACGCAGTTGGCGACGGTCTATCAGCAAGCCAAACGCCAGTTTGCTATGCAACCACTGCATGCGAACGCCATGCAAGGTGCGCAGCAGCTATTAGAGATGGCGTATTGGCTACTGCGCCAGTCAAGTGTCGCTGGGGCAAATGGTATCGCGCCACCTGCAATAAAACAGCGGCCACCATCACTACGTTTGTGCCTACTGCTAGATATGAACCAAGCTTTTGAGCAGTGGGCCAGCTTACGTATCGCCGCACTGTTTCGGCGCGTCAGTACGGATTATCAGCCGCTGTTTCAGGCGCAGCGGGTCTGGTTAAATGACGAGGAGGGGCGAGCTTGTTTGTCTATCCGCCCTGATTTGTTGATTTATCAAACGCCGCCTGACAATGACAACTCAACTCATACAGATCACAAAGCAAAGGCGATCACTGACAGGGCAGGTTGCTATAGTCATGTGATCGATATCAAATGGAAAACGCTAGCCAATGCTGCTGCTATCAGCCCCAGCGATGCTTATCAATTGGCCAGCTATGCGCAGGCTTATCAAGCGCCGCAGGCTTGGCTGGTGTATCCTGTACAAGATGACACGCAGCAACCGACGAGGCTTCGCCAGCTGCCTGTCACAGAAGCGCTCGCCAGCAAGGTGCCAGATTATGCCACGCTATGGCTAATACCCTTTAACGTCAACACAGGCACGATAAATAAGGGCAGTGACTTGCTTCCTTGAGAAAATGTAGTATAATGCCCCTGTCGATGAGTAGGTAACATCGATATTAAGGCGTTGATTGTGGCCTTTTTTATAAAAACATGCGTTTTTGCGGTGATTTAATAATTCTTTTAAATTTATCAAAAATAGGTGTTGACACAATCGGCTTTACCCCTTAATATATGCACCTCGATAGCGATGAACATGAACAAGTTAGCGGCCTTGCCAACGACAAGTTACTTAACAAAACTATCGTAAAAATAGAAATATCGGAGTGTGGCGCAGTTTGGTAGCGCATCTGGTTTGGGACCAGAGGGTCGTAGGTTCGAATCCTATCACTCCGACCATCTATTTATTTAAGAGCCTTACAGGCTTTTTTTTATGTATAATGATTGAGTTTATACTACAATAGTATTGTAATCTTAATTAGATATATAAAAAGCCCTTAAGAGCGCCTGTAGCTCAGTTGGATAGAGCACCTGCCTTCTAAGTAGGTGGTCGCAGGTTCGAATCCTGCCAGGCGCGCCATTTAGCCTGCATATCTTGCCTTCCTTGGCCATATTATGGCGGTTGTAGCTCAGTTGGTAGAGCCCCGGGTTGTGATCTCGGTTGTCGTGGGTTCGAGTCCCATCAGTCGCCCCAATTTTTCTTTTTCTCTCTTTATCTGTCAGCAGCCTCTTTGGCTCTATTGCTGAACCTCTTTTGTTTCTTTATTAGACTTCCCTGTCGTTACTCTTTATATTTATCCTTCGATGCTCATAAATAATGACACTGGTTTTGGCCGGCGTTTTTTTGTGCCTGCGTGTTTATACCGCGATCTGATGCTTGGCGCTCATATTTGTCATTCTACCGTTTGATTTAAGTGCCATTTGCCGAGCACATAAGTGCGGACAGTATTGGCGCGCCTCGAGTTTGGTCTATGTGTCTAACGTATGTATATTTTTAACCAGAGTCCACGAGCGGATATTTGACTTGTGTCATCTCTATGAGATAGTTTATTTTGCTAGATTTGGACACTGCTGATAATCACTGAGGAACGACAGATGGACGCTCTAAGCGTATTGCTACAAAATGTGCATTTGTTTGAAACCAAATACTATCGGCTAAATTGCGTCGGTAATTGGTCTTATTCATTGACGAGAAAAGACACAATTTTATTTTACTTGGTGATGTCTGGCAGTTTTTGTATCGATGTTGGCAATGATCGACGAGAGGTACAGGCAGGCGATATTATCATGATTCCCAATACGCATCAGCACACAAGCTATGCGCTAGCGTATGATGGTGATGCCGCCCAGCCGCTAGATGAGATGCTCAATAGCTGCAAAGCGCAGACGCTAGATGTCAAAGGTGAGGGCGAGTCTAATTCGTCTCTGATTTTGATTGAGTGTAAGTATGACAAAGAGATGATACGGCCTTTATTGTCTGTCCTGCCATCGATTTTGCCCGAAATCAATGAAGAGTCCGATGGCAGGTTTGAGGTCATCGATGTGGAGATTAAGCTGCTGACCTTGGAGGCTGAGCGCGAGCGTATGGGTAAGACTGCGGTCATCAATCACTGGGCGAGTATCATGATGATTGAGTGTTTGCGCGTCTATATCGAAAGCTTGCCCGAAGCCACTGAGAATTGGCTAAAGGCCATGAAAGACCCATTTTTGACCAAAGCCTTGGCCGCCATGCATGAAGCCCCAAGCAAAAGCTGGACGATACATAAGCTGGCAGAGGTCGCGGGGATGTCGCGTTCAAGCTTTGCGCAGCGCTTTAAAGACACAGTCGGTATGCCGCCGCTAACGTATCTGATTGATTATCGCTTGCGTTTGGCGGCGCGCTATTTGCGGTTGCAACAAAACAGCATCAGCCGTATCAGTGAGCTGGTCGGCTATGCGTCGGATTCGACCTTTAGCCAAGCATTCAAGCGCGTTTACGGCGTCTCGCCCAAAGCCTATCGCCAGCAGTATCACGGCTAGCGCATGACGTGATGCCGCGTTTATCTGGCTAGGTATTTTGTCTAGTCTAGGTGTTTTAAGCCGCGTGCGGCGGTGGGTATTTTGCTGATGGACGGCTGACAATACGTCGATGTTCAGGTACTATGGAATATTGAGTCATCTGGACGCCAGCGCTTGTGACAAGCGCGCTATATTTCCTTATAAAGCAGGCATATAGTCAGATCTAGATGATGTTTCATTTTGCTGCAGATGGTATGTTATGACTGAACCAACCGCAAAGCCAAACGCCCAAGCCGGTAGCCAATCCGCTATCGAAGCCAATGGCAACAAACCAAGTAATGCGCCTCAAGGCACCGTCTGTGATGCGCAATACCCCATGACAGACGCTCAAACGGATGACAGCGCTGTGACTTTTGATAAAGCGGCACTGTTGGCCTTGTTTACGGTTGATAGCGCTGCGGACACGGCGCATACAGTCACGTCACAGGTGCAAGCTGATGCTTCTACCGATAAGGACAGCGTTGCCGCCCAGCGTCTGGCCTTGTACCGTGCTCAGCATGAGCGTACGCGGCTCTTGTATATGGCTCCTGCCAATATCCGTCCGACTTATTTGGTACAAACGCTCAAATCACAGTTTGTAGAATACCAGCAATATTTGCTGGCGCAGCAGCTTGATAAACGCGGGCTGATTGATACCGATGGGCTTGAGCGCCTTTGGCAGCAGCTACATGTGGTCGACGACATCATCGCTGATATCGTCCGCCACATGCCCGCGCAGCAGCCAGCAGGGTGGCAGCTGACCACTCAAGATGGCCGTAACCCGCTGTGCTTTGCCACGATCGGTAGGCTCAAAAACACCAAACCTATCTTTGATCAAGGCAGCCTCAATAGCTATGTGCTTGGGCACTTTGGGGTGAGTAGTTTTACTTACGATAGAGGCTATTATATCGGCCATGTAGTCGGCTATTTATTTAGTTGTTATTTTTGCGCGCATCTGTCCATTAGCTATAGCGTCACGGCGCTTGCGCCCGAGGTGGTGGCGGATTATAACTATGCCAGTTTAGAGACACCGCATATGGTGCGGCTGCTACAAGGGCTAGACGGCTATTGCAAAAAACGCATTTATCAATTGGCCGTCATCTGTGCACGGCTGAGCGTGTTTGCCAGTGACAAACGCATCGAGAGAATGCTGATCGCTGAGGTCAATGACTTTGATAAAAAGCTCCAACAGCAGCATTTAGATGTCTTGCTCCTCCAAGGGCTGATGCCGGATAGCAACGACTCCACACCGCTGTTTTAGGCGACAAAGCCATACCCTAAGGTTTTGAGCGCTGTTTTATCATCTAACGCCGTAAAGCCACATCTTTCTAGGGCGTAGATATCAGACGTCAGCCATTGTCGCCCAATATTGCGAGTGCCTTGATAACCAAACGCATTGAGATCATAATTATTCCATGAAAACGCTCAAACTACGCATCAAAGACAAACATGCCACTCAGCTCAATATCTTGGCTGGGGCGGTTAACTTTGTCTGGAATTACGTCAATGAGCTAAGTTTTAAACATTTACAGCGCACAGGCAAATTCTTTTCAGCTTATGACTTGGCCGCTTATACCAAAGGGGCGGGTGAATACCTAAATCTGCACAGTCAAACCTTGCAAGCCATCTCTGAAACCCATGCCAAGGCTCGTAAACAATTTAAAAAAGCCAAACTCAACTGGCGTACCAACAACCCAAAGGCCAAGAGAAGAAGTTTGGGCTGGATTCCTTTTAAAAAGACCGCTATTAAGCACCTAGCAACCCGTCAGTCAGGCAAGAAAAGCCTTAAATCTACTATTCAGCTAAGCCTTGCTAAGGGTGAAAAGCTAATCATTGATATGTGGGATAGCTATAACCTCTCGCTCTACAACATCAACACTTGCGAATTGGTACAAGACAATCGTGGTCACTGGTACGCCTGTATCACCGTTAAAGAGTTTCCAAAGATTAAGTGCGGCACGGGTCAGGTTGGTATTGATTTAGGTTGTAAAGATTCAGCAGTCAGTAGTGAGGGTGACAAGCTACAAATCAAAGTCACCCATCAATACGCCGAAAAACTGGCCATTGCCCAAAGAGCCAATAATAAAAAACGAGTTAAGGCGATACACGCCAAAATCAAAAATACCCGCCAAGATTTAATACATAAATTCACATCGAAGCTTATTAAGGCCAACAGCCTAATCGTTGTTGGTAAAATTAAATCAACATCATTCACTTCAAGCAAACTGGCCAAATCCGTCTATGATGCTGGTTGGTTTGAAATAAAGCGGCAACTGGACTACAAATGCGCGAACGCAGGTTGTCACTATATCGAAGTCAATGAAGCGTACACCACCCAAACCTGCTCGTGTTGCGGCTCTCGCCAAGACAGTCCGAAAGGTAGATCAGGTCTTGGTATAAGAGAGTGGTTTTGTCGTTCTTGTAAAACGATCCATAACAGAGATGTTAATGGAGCAAAAAACATTCTTGCGGTCGGGCTTGGCCGTCTTTAGTAGGAATCCCCGTCCTTTAGGTCGGGGAGGAAGTCAACATTCACTCTCTTTGATCTTCTTAGGATATCTGCTGCTATGCCAGCCTATCATTTTAAAGCGCTTGATGAGCGCGGCAGTATGCAAAAAGGCCTGCTCGAGGGCGATTCGGCGCGGCAGATACGACAGCAGCTGCGTGATAAGCAGTGGACGCCCGTGGAAGTCAGTGCGGTCAATGACAGACAAGCTAAGCATAAAAACCGCTATAAAAAACCCTCCGCTTACGAGCTGGCGCTCTTAACCCGTCAGCTGTCAGTCTTGCTGGCAGCGGGTATTCCGTTAGAGGAGACGCTTGCCGCCGTCGCCAAACAATCACCAAAGACGCATATTAAATCTCTCATGCTCGCTGTGCGCTCTCATGTGTTAGAAGGCTTGAGTCTTGCGCGCGCACTACAGCAAGCAGCCAGCTTTCCGCCGCTATATATCGCGACCATTGCGGCAGGCGAGAAATCTGGTCATCTGGATTTGATCCTCAACCAATTGGCAGATTACACCGAAAACCGTTTTGCTTTACAAAAGAAAATCCAAGGGGCGATGGTCTATCCGATTGTGCTGATGGTGATGGCGGTCGGAGTAATCATGGGCTTGATGAGTTTTGTGGTGCCAAAAATCGTCAAGGTCTTTGAGCAATCAGAGCAAGCGCTACCGCTGATCACCCAGATCGTACTCACACTGTCCAATTTTATCACTCAGTGGTGGTGGCTGATGCTGTTGGTATTGGCCGCGCTGGCCTTTTTGTGTTATCGCTTTGCCCAAACGCAAGCGGGCAAGCTGGCCATTGACAGTCTGGTACTCAAGCTACCGATAATGGCGCGCTTGTCTAAGGGGCTCAATGCCGCGCGCTTTGCCAGTACTTTGGCGATATTGGTGCGCTCAGGGGTGCCGCTGATTGAAGCCCTACATATCGGTGCGGCGGTGACGACCAACTTACATATCAAGCAAACCATTGTGAGCGCAGCCGATCGAGTCACAGAAGGCGCTAGCCTCTCTACGCAGTTAGAAAAATCTTCCTATTTTCCGCCGATGATGGTGCAGATGATCAAAAGCGGTGAAAACTCAGGCGAGCTAGAAAACATGCTCAGTCGAGCGGCCAACATGCAAGAGGCCGAAGCCACCAACTTTATCAGTACGTTACTGTCATTACTTGAGCCTTTGATGCTGGTGTTAATGGGCGTGGTGGTGATGATTATCGTCATGGCAGTGATGCTGCCGATTGTCAATATGAATGATTTGGCCGGTTAAACGCTATGTAACTTAGGGTGAATCGACGATATAGACTTTGTTTTGAGCGAAATGTATGGGCGATTAGATAACGGTGAGCCGTGGGTCTATCTTACTTAAACTTGCGCCAGCTTACTTAAGCTTTACTTACTGTTGTACATTGTTGACTGCGAGCAGGATAAACTTCTGCCAACCCCCGTAGTAAGCTATAGTAGCCAGCGTCAGTGTCTCTAAAACCTGCCCGCTGGTTTATAAAACCAAAAAATATATAAAGCCAAAAAAGGTAAATTCATAAAATAAGTCATCTGGCGGCGCTGGATAAAAATAAAATCATGGTCTATAGTGACCATGATGCCGATATCGATAGATAACGGCAAATAAATCAAATCAGGTAACCATACGCCAAGTAGCGCCAAGTATTAAACGCCATGTAAGCGCCCTGATAACTGACACAACTGCGATGATAAAAGTGATGATAATGACTGACAAAACCCCAGCCGCCCCCCGAGCACAGATGACGATGGACAATACAGGTAGCAGCCCGATAAATACCACTCATGCGAAGCCAAGTGGCCAATCCGGCTTTACCTTGATCGAGATTATGGTGGTGATTGTCATTTTGGCCATCCTAGCAGGCCTTGTGGTACCCAAAGTGGTGGGACAAAGCGACAGAGCCCGTATCAAAACCACTGAAACCGCGCTGGCCACTGTCTCAAACGCGCTTGATATGTATAAAGTGGACAACTCGCGTTATCCTACCACCGCGCAGGGACTAGAGGCACTGCTCACGCCGCCAATCGACGCCAAAAACTATCCCGAAGGCGGCTATATCAAAGGTGGCTATCCGACAGATGGCTGGGAAAATGAGATGCAGTATGTCGCTCCAGGTAGCGAAGGCCGTCCTTATGACTTGTTTTCATTAGGAGCCGACGGCCAGCAGGGCGGTGAAGGGCAAGATGCGGATATTTACGCGCAGCTATAGTCCATAATAACAGGATAAGCAATGTATTGCGGCACAGGCTATAGCCAGTCCAAAATGACATCGACATGCCGATATTACCCGTGCTACTGCTATCAATTTACTTGCGGGCTGTGCTCCTAGAGGTTACGAAAAACTCATTCCAATAGCACTGTACCAGTGTTAGAAAGAAGCAGGCTCAAGCTTTGCAGTTTTTTATAATGATTAGATATCAACCAATAACAGATTATTGGTTGATATTTTTTATTAGTGACACAAATTATGATTTTTGTTAACCACTCTTTATTGAGTGCGTTTTGCTATAGACTGTCTCGGTATATATATTAATATTATAATTATTTTTAATGTATTTTGCTTTGTATAAGCAGCCTCGCTGCTTTGAGCATGATTTAATCTGCGTTATCAAGTTTGACATCAGTTATTAAGAGGTATCATTTATGGGTATATCGACATCTACGACAAAATACCAGTCAGCCAGCGTGCGTACGGCGGCCATCATTTTTGCTAGTAGCTTACTGATAGCAGCGGGAACCATAAGCGCTCAAGCAGCCAGCCTTAGCGGTTTATTTAACAGCAGCAATAACGGGTCGTCAAAGTTTTTATCAGTTGAGCAAGCGTTTAGCGTGGATAGCAGCAGCAAGGCCACCAAAAAAGGCACGCAGCTGTCGATTACGTTTGATATCACCCCTGAACATTATGTTTATAAAAACCAGCTGAAACTGCGCTTCCCTAAAGGCATCAACGCCACGCCATTTACCTTTAAACAAAAGCCTGTGACCATTGATGATCCAACCTTTGGCAAAGTGCCTGTATTTACTCAAAAAAGTGTCACCGCTACCACCACCTTAACCACTGCCAATGGCAAGGGCGCAAAAAACGTCCCTGTGGTGATTCATTGGCAGGGCTGTGCTGAGGCAGGGTTATGCTATCCGCCAGAGAAGATTGCGACCAAAGTTGATATCGCAGTGCCACGCTAAGCCGTTGCTGACATTTTGATTCGATTCTGAGTAATAAATAGGTAGCCTTTCATGCCCGCACATATAGCAACACCGCCGCCGACCACGACTACCCGCGAAACCATCGCTCCTAAACAAGCCAAGCATGCGCCCCATTACAGAGTAAAAAACCGCCCTTATCTATCGGCACTTGTGCTAAGTACCAGCGCTTTGCTGGCAGGGCTAAGCGCGCCGATGCCCGCGCACGCAGCAGGATTGGGCGATTTGTTTGGTGGTAGTAGTGACAGTCGTGCACAAAAAAAGTTTTTATCCATCGACGAGGCCTTTGATGTCAGCAGTAGCAGCAGCCCTGCCAAAGCTGGCACGCGCTTGTCGATCAATTTTGATATCACCCCTGAGCACTATGTTTATCAAAATCAGCTCAAGCTGACACTGCCTGATGAGGTAAAGGCCGCGCCGTTTACCTTTAATCATCAGCCCGTTTCTATCGACGATCCGACCTTTGGCCGCGTGCCAGTGTTTGATCAGGCCAATGTAGTGGCGAGCACCACGCTGAGTACGACAGATGGCAAGCCTTTAGACAATGCTGCGATAACAATTGGCTGGCAAGGCTGCGCCAAAGCAGGGCTGTGCTATCCACCAGAGAAGATAAAAACCACAGTCAGTATCGCCGCTGCACCCTCCCAGAGCCGCGCCAATAATGCATCAGCGACTGGCCAAGGCGCGACAGCTAAAAGCACTGCGGCCAATGCTGATGCTAATACCGTAGATACTGACGCTCAAGATAAGGCGACCATCAGTGAGCCGCTAACTACATCATCGGCTACTGCGTCGCCAGAGAGTGCCAGTGGCCTTGCTGGTGGGCAGATGGATGATGAAGTCGTCGATTATGATTTGATAGAAGAAGTGTCATTGGAGGGTGAGATTGCCGGTGCAGCTGCGCCCATAGCAGACACCCAGCAGTCTTCTGATCGCGCCTCAAGTAGTAGTGAGACTGCCGCTATCGGCGCGATGGATAGCGACCCTTTTGGTCTAGCGTCTCATCCATGGCTGGCATTGGCATTGCTGTTTTTAGCAGGTTTGGGCTTGGCCTTGACGCCTTGCGTCCTGCCTATGCTACCCATTGTGGCCAATATCGTCGCCCGTGAAGACAATCCCACGGTCAAACGCGGTGTGCTTTTGACAGGCAGCTACGCCATTGGGGTAGCCACCGCTTATGGGATTTTAGGTGCGGTGATTGCGGTGTTTGGTGAGTCTTTGGGTATCATCGGCTGGCTACAAAACCCGATTATCTTAATCAGCTTTGCCATTGTGTTTGTACTTTTGGCGTTATATATGCTGGGTGTTTTTAGTATTCGTTTGCCCAATGCCATCAGTAGTAAGATGCAGCGCTTGAGTCAAGCAGGAGATAGCAAGCTTGGTAGTGCGGGCGGCAGCCTAATCGCTGGTTTTTTATCGGCGCTGGTGGTGTCGCCCTGTGTCTCAGCACCGTTATTTGGCGCGCTGCTGGCGGTGTCTACCATTGGCAGTCCGCTGCTTGGGTTTGTCGCTTTATTTATGCTGGGTTTCGGTCTGTCCGCGCCGCTGATCCTAATCGGTGCCACTCAAGGCAAAATCATGCCCAAAGCTGGCGAGTGGATGAACTGGGTCAAGCAAGGTTTTGCGTTGCTGCTTTTTGCTGTGGCGCTGCTGCTGATTGAGCGCGTCTTTATCTCGCCTGTCATGCTGGTCGTATGGGCGCTTTGGTTTATGGTACTGGCGACATGGGCATGGAGCTGGCTTGGTAAAGGTCGTATCTTAACCCAAGCGCTGGGCTTAATCGCTGGGATTTGGGCGGCTTGTCTGATGGTGGGTGCCGCTTTGGGTAACGACGACAGTCTGCATCCGCTGGCCTCTCTAAGCGCCGCGCCTATGATGATGACATCTGCAAACGGCGTAACAGGTGCGAGCAATAGCGCCAATGACGCGCACATCACCACCCTTGCCGAGCTAGATGCTATTTTGGCTGACAATCCGAAAGTCATTGTCGATCTGACAGCAGAGTGGTGTGTTGAGTGCCGTATTATGGACAAAAACCTATTTCACAATCGTCCCGCCCAGATGCAAGACTGGCTGCTGGTCAGACTCGATATCACAGAGACGACAGAGGACTCAAAAGCCATCTTAGCGCGTTATCAACTATTTGGGCCGCCAGCATTGCTCTATTATCAAGACGGGCAGTTGGTCAATCAGCAAGTAGGGGAAATCGGGCGTTCGGTATTTGAGCAGACTTTAGAGGCGCTCAATCGCTAATTATCTACATGGATGAATAATAGCTGAAAGGGTGAATGTCTCACCTTCAAACACCCGCCTGATGTAACAGCTAATGCTGTATATTTTGCCAATCAAAAGCTAAGCGCCTACTATGTTAGGCGCTTGGCTTTTTTGGTAAGGTGTCTTGGAAGTAGGAGAGTGACCGACTAACTATTTGCTTTTATAGGTATTAAATGTCTTTGTCTGTTTATCTTGTCTGTTTATCTTGTTTGTTTATACAGACATGGTGCTTGATATAATGGTAACCTTTATTGTCTCTCGTTAGTCAAAGTAAGCTCATACGGAGATTTGTCTTTTTGTGTTTGTTATTATCTGTATTTGCAGCAAGGATAACGCTAGTATAGTGCCTATATTTTCATTACAATAAAGCAACAATGCTGAAGGGGCTAGGCGAATTGTCAGCACAGCCCTCGATGTCCATTAATGAATGGTTTTTATATTAGCGCTGATGCTAATGGTATATTCATTATCTAAAATACTCTACTGACCTTATTATTGGTCAGATAAAGGACACCTATGTTTGCCCATATCATTACTCAACGTCAATTACCGCAAGCCTGTGCCACAAGCCAGCCATCTGATGGCTTATCACTCAACTGTCGTCAAAGTAGCCATCGCCATCTATGTGTTGCAATCGCGGCGGCTTTGAGCTTGACGGCCTTACAAGCTCATGCTGCGATGGACGAGCAAACTTATCGGGAGCTGCCAGTTCCAGACGCGGCGTTTGAGTATGAGGATTATGAGGTGCCGCAGAGTGAGGCCGATACTGAGCAACCAGCGAGCGCAGAGGCAGGTAAGCAAAACCGTAAAGTGGTCAGTAAAGAGTTTATCGCCAAACAAGCAGAACTGTTTGCTGAATGTACCGAGGTACAGCTGGCGACCGCGCGTTTGGCTTGTTTTGATAAAGTGGCAGAGCAAGGCAAAACGCCGAGCTATACCACCACCAAACAGCCTGTGGACTTAGCCAAAACCTTTCAAAGCACACTGTCAGGCAACCCGCAAGTGGTGTTTGTAGAAGAAAGTTCTACCATCACAACCGATAGCAGCAGCGCCGTCGCTGCCGAGCTGCCCCAACAAGCGGCGTCCTCGCCTGAGACGCAGAGTCTAGACACGGTGGGGTTGACCCAGCGAGAAGCCAAAGTGCTCGAAAGTGTCGGTGTCAAGCAAACGGACATCGAAAAGTACACCCCGCTGAGCCTATCTTATGATTTGGATAAAAACAGTGAGCGCGGTACTTGGACCGTCAGACCTTATCGTCCAACCTACGTATTGCCGCTGTTTTATACCTTTGACCCTAACTTGGGGCCAAGCACCCCTTCACAAGATACCGAGCCTTTTACGTCCAATGACGTCCGTGAGACGGAGCTGAAGTTTCAGCTGTCGTTAAAGACCAAAGTGGCAGAGGACTTGTTTGATAGTAGTGCTGATTTATGGTTTGGCTATACCCAAGAGTCGCACTGGCAGGTATATAACGAAGATAACTCTCGACCGTTTCGCGCCACCGACTATCAGCCTGAAATATTTTTGACCCAGCCTGTGACCGCTGACTTACCCTTTGGCGGCCGTCTACGTATGCTAGGTGCAGGTGCCATTCATCACTCTAATGGCCAAGATGATCCGTTATCGCGTTCGTGGAACCGCGCGTATCTGATGGCAGGGGCTGAATGGGGTAAGTTGTCGGTCGTGCCGCGGCTCTGGGCGCGCGTCAATAACGAAAGCAGCAGCAGCGAAGACAACCCTGATATCGAAGACTACATGGGCTATGGTGATATCAAATTCTTATACGACTTGCCAGATCAGCAAAGCCTAAGCGGCACGTTGCGCTATAACCCCAGCACCAACAAAGGCGCGGCGCAGATCGACTACATTTATCCACTGACCGAAAACGTCAATGGCTATGTACAGCTGTTCCAAGGCTATGGCGAGTCTATCATCGACTATAACCACGAAAACACCTCCATCGGTTTTGGTATCGTCTTAAATGATTGGAAGGGGTTTTAAGGCCTTATCGGCGTCGACGGTCTTTGACTGCTAAGGAGTACAAGCAATGCGCCGACTGGCTCCTTATCAAACTGGACTATGGCTGGCAGAGTATGTAGATATACGCTGCCAGCTATGCCGCGTATATCGCAGCACCGCACCATCCCAGCTGCTGTCTTCTCATCTATCCCCAGCCACTCCTCCGATTGCTGATTCAATGCTTACCGATATTTACCGTGGTAAGGTTGCTCGGTATATCCATCGTCACTTGAGTCGCGGTCTGCTCTGTGCTCATTGCCATCATGGTATTACGTGGCTACCCAAACCATTTAGAGTCGATATCGCAGCTGGCAGCGCCTTGAGCATTCATGCGTCTACTTTTTATGACTATCCTATTCGGCAAGCCATTCGCGCTTTCAAGCATGACGAAGACATGAGCAAACTGCCACTGCTGCTCCATGCGATTCGTCAACTACCACGGCCACATGGCTGCCATCACGATAATGCTGTCATCGTCGCGATGCCAACCACCCCTCAACGTCTGGTAAAACGTGGCTTTGATCCGGTCAGTATCTTAGCCGCGCAGCTGTCTAAGCATTGGCAGATACCGCTATGGCAAGGTGTCCGGCGTATCGATCACACCGTCAGCCAGCAAGGCCTGACACGCGCTGAGCGCCTCAGTAATCTCAATAATGCTTTTGTGCTGACCGAAACCCCGCCAGTTAAACGTTTACTGCTGTTCGATGATGTCGCAACCACAGGCGCGAGCCTACAAGCGCTGGGTCGCGCTTTGTATAAGCCAGCTACCAATACCGCCTCTGCGTCCTCATTGCCGACCAACCGCTACCACCTATCTGCCTATGCACTCGCTCATGGGAGTCAGCAGTAAGCTTGCTGGCTTGCGACTTCGATTTGATATACACTAAATAATTCTGGAATGTTTCTGTAACGATGATATGAGTAACTGATAAGATAAGAGACCGTATCGCTAGACTTGGTAAATCTATTAGATCAGCAATGAGCATAGACTTGAGTAATAGTAAATGGTACAAAAATTGCAGGTATATAGTTCAAGCCTATTAAACAACCTTTTAAGATGCCTTTATAAAGATTAAATTTCAAGCGGTTAAATACGCTATTGTTTGATAAGAATCACGTCAGTTTTTGACAGTAACCAAGAATAGGATAGCGACATGCATAATTCTACGGTAAAGATATCACAAGCCAGATTTATAGCTTGCTTAGGGTTTACATTAGTTGAGCTAATGGTGACGATCGTGGTCTTAGGTATTGTTGCAAGCATTGCTGCTCCTAGTATAAGTAAACAGTTAGCAAATCAGCGAGTCAAATCAACAACCGCTACTTTAGTAAATGTGTTAAAAGAGGCTAGAGCTGAAAGTAGTATTAATAAAATACCCGTAACCGTCAGCTATATTAATGGAAATCAGTCAAACAATATGATCAATGTTGAGGTTCCCTATTCAGGCCCGTTAGTATCTTTAACAGTAACAAGGCCTAAAGACTGGACAAGCTTTTTTATTAATTCAGCATGGGCGTTAGATAAGCCACCGACAGATCCAGATAGTGGCGGAAACGGAAACGGAAACGGAACTGGGAACGGAACTGGGAACGGAACTGGGAACGGAACTGGGAACGGGAACGGGAACGGAAACGGAAACGGGAACGGGAACGGGAACGGGAACGGGAACGGGAACGGGAACGGGAACGGAACTGGGAACGGGAACGGGAACGGGAACGGGAACGGGAACGGGAACGGGAACGGAAACGGGAACGGGAACGGAACTGGGAACGGAACTGGGAACGGAACTGGGAACGGAACTGGGAACGGAACTGGGAACGGAACTGGGAACGGAACTGGGAACGGAACTGGGAACGGGAACGGGAACGGAGCTGGAAACCCTACAGAATCAAACTTAGTAATTATTGCGACTTATCCATATGATGCGAAGAGTATTGTAAAGTCTTCAGCGAATAAGATAACTTTCAGGCCTAATAAAACAGTAAGTACCGGGGTCACATATACTATTTGTGATAGTAACAAATCCGCCACCTCTAGACAGGTAGTTGTTAGTAGCGTAGGACTAATCAGTAGCAAGCTAGGAGGGGTTTGTGAATGAGAGTTAATAATAGGCAGTCAGGTATCGGGCTAGTAGAGGTATTGGTTGCTGTATTACTGTTGTCTGTTGCAGTATTGGGATTTAGTGCCTTGCAAATGCGGGCCATTAGCGCAACTGACGAGAGTCTTATACGCACAAAGTCTTTGACTATAATACGTAACTTAGCTGAGGTTATGCGTGCCTATCCTGAAGCATATGTGACAGGTAGTGGCAGCAGCTTTGCCAAAGCAGTAGCTAGTGATAACAACGCAGTACCAACTGTACAAGCGGTGGTTAGTAGTAATGCAACGGATAGCGTTACGATCGATAGTCAAGTCGTGAGTATTGTAGGAACAGATAGCTGTCTATCTACCACCACTAAAACCATAGAAGGTAAAGAGATCGCCCAGCAGTCCTGTGATATCAATCAGTTAGCAGCACGTGATGCTTTAATAGTTAAAAAAATGGCAAAAGATCAAGATCTTAGTGTTAGTATCGTTATGTGCCCAGGTACATCTGCACAAGCCATTCAACAGCAAATGTGTGTTATCACGGCATGGAGTGATACCAAGGCTATCCTTGATGATAATGATAGTAAAGCTTGTGCCTCTGCTAATGGTGTATATAAGACAGGTAGTCACTGTCTTATCTCGGAGGCTTACTAGATGACAAAATACCGTACTGCCCGTTTGTTGTCCAATGCATCTTTAACGAGCATGCGTGGTTTCACTCTTATTGAGTTGATGATTGCTTTAGTTCTTGGGCTTTTGGTTTCTGCAGCTGTAATGCAGGTCTATTTGATTAATACTCGTACCATCACTATCCAACAAAGCGCTTCTGAGGTACAAGATAGCAGTATTTTCGCTATGCAAGCTATTGAAGAACACGTTCGTCTAGCAAATCTAGGGAACCCTATCAGTTATATCACGGATGCTACTGATCATGGTGGTATTGTATTAACTCAAACCAACTTAGGTACAAATAATACAACCGCCACCAAGTACCTTACATTAAATAGCGCTACTGGTTTATCCAACATCAAAGATAAGCCAAGTGACCAATTAACTATTCAGTATAAGAACATCACTCCATATGATCTATATGATTGTGAAGGTGGAAAAATTGAGGTAGCAGAACAAGACTGGGTCGTTGAGCGTTACTTTGTGCGTCTAGCAACAGGTGCAAGTAATTCAGCTACCACTAAAGACTTGGTATTAGCTTGTACAGCAGGGCGTGTAGATACAGATGGTAATGTGACAGAGGCATTTACTGGCAATGGTGAAGTAGTAGTTGCAGCTATTGATCAATTCAAAATCCTTTTGGGTGTGCAGGCAGCTGTCGATCAGCTGACTTATTTGCCACCTAGCGTTTATTTAGATATTGATAAGCCAACTGAGGGCGAAAAACCTGCTATTACAAGCGTCAAGCTTGGCATGATCGTACGTAGTAACACACCGCTCATCACTGATACTGATGCAGATGAGTTTACTTTGTTAGGCACAAAGCACGAACTTAAAGCAGATAGCTCGCGTAAAAAATACTATCGACGTAGCTATGAATCGACTATATTGTTACGAAGTGCTCGGATAATGAGCATTGTGGCTACTGTCAATAACACACCATAAAGGAGAGTCAAGTGTCTGATATGCCGAGCTCATATCCTAGCGAGTTGCCAGTTGCCCAACAGGGTGCTGTATTAATCGTGGTATTGTTATTTTTGATGTTAATCATCTTGGTAGGTGTTATTGCGGTCAGACAGAGTACGACAGACTTACGACTGGCCACCAGTGACCAAATAAATACCTTATTATTACAGTCAGCTGATAATGCTCATCAAAATATAGAACAGAGCATCAATGGCAGTAGTAACACAAATATTTATAACGACATGATCTCACGTAGTGGTCCTTTTGGACACTTCATGTTAAATAGCGATAGTATAGATCATGAGTATATCTTTTGCTTTCGTCCACGGGGGCAATTTTTTGACATCAATAAAGCCTCAATCATTACTCCATCTGGTAGTTTGAATAATAAAGGTTATTGTAATCCAGCTGTGTCTGATGACTACATCAGCGCTCGTAATGCCAGCATGACTCAGGTCAGTGTTGCCCTAACGCCGCCTAGCTCTGAAAACGAGCCTTTTAGAAGTTATACAATCGGTCAAGACAGTAGCGAGATATCTAGTCAAGCTTTTACTTTTGATATCAATAGTACGGCAGTATTACCAGCATATGGTGACACATCGGTAGGTAGCAAAAATTGTTTTGAACAAACAAGCCGCTTACACTCAGTAAATGATACGGCTGATACTATCGGAGGCTGTATGACAAAAGCGGGTGTGCCAAGTACGGTCATCTATGAGATGGCCAATGTCGAAAACCAATCTAAACGCACTAAATGTGTCAATTTTGGTAAAGGTAGCGGTAAGCTCTGCACATTACCTACTAGTTAGTCCAACCACCATAGTTATGTCTGAGTCAAATATTAAAATATTGCTATTAGGAGTAGGTCATGATCTACAGAAATAACAAATCGTACTCACGCAAGTGGCCTATCAAAGCATTGACAGCGTCAATAATTATGGGTCTGATAACGACATCTGCGCATACCAATACTGCCACTATTAAGCGTAAACCGATTGGCGACTTAGAGATTTATGCACCTGCTAAGCCTGGAACGGCTGCTATTTTTATGATGTTAGATACATCAGGAAGTATGAGCTATTATGACGGCTCTTGTAAGGGTAAAAAGAGCGATAGAACAGATAAAGCCATTCAGCTGGTTGTGTATGAGCGTGAAAAAGATGCAAATCAGCCCGATGGTCTGCTACGAGATGAAAACGGTAATACAGTTTTAAACTTTAATAAAGTGCATGCGCAAGGAACCTATACTCCTTATGGTTGTACTGATAGGTATGATCAAAGTAATATAACAACTGATCGCATGACACAGCTCAAATTAGCCCTTTTAGAGCTACTTGCTGATAGGGTTTATAACGTACAAGATGGAAGTCTCAAACCGACAGGTTCGCTACCTGATGATTATAGTATTGGCATGGGGAATTATAGCCTCAATGGTGATGGTAGTCGGGCAGTTATTCTAACACCTACCCGCGAGTTGAGCGCAGAGCAGCGTGTTGAATTGCTCAATAAGGTCATAGGTCTAAACCCTACTGGAGGAACGCCTACAGCCCACGCTTTAGCAGAATCAGGTGCTTATATGATGGGCACCTCTACAAAAGATAGTGGTTATAGTAATAGTACTTGGTGGAGCGGTTTTGACTACTCTGATAACAGTACCAAAAATAACGGCAGTTATATATCGCCCCTCAATGATGAAGAATGTAGTGGTAATGGTATTTATCTATTAACTGATGGTTATCCTAATGGTAGTAGCACTAGCAGAGCAAAAGCTATTATGAATAACTCACTGTCTTACTCATCATCTTTATCTATAAATACTTGCAGTGGTTTGCCAAATGTAGATAGTAATAGAGGCTGGGCATGTATGGCAAGCTATGCTGCGCTACTACGTAACCCTGCTAACAACCCAAAAGGGCTGCCGATCAAAACGGCGACCGTTGGGTTTGGTAAAGATTTTGATGGCTTAACAGGTACTCGTAATATTATTGTCAATGGTAAATCAAAAGAAGTCACCGATTGCAACAGCGGAAACAATGTCGATGACGATATTCGTAACCTTTGTAAGCTTGGTGAACGCAAAGGTGATGATGAAGTAAAAACCTTTGGCGATGGCGGTTTTTACTATACAGAAAAGTCTGAAGATATTGCTGCCAGTATCGTTGACTTTGCTTCAGGTTTGGTTCAAATAATCAACACAGCACCCTCTGGCACGATCACAATTCCTGATGATCCATATCGTGCTGCTAATCAGCTACCTTATGCCTATCTACCTATGCTAGATCCAGATATTGCCTCAGCAAGCAGTATCTGGCGCGGCAACCTAAAAAAGTATGACCTAAATAAAGGCACATTATATGGTAAAAACGATAAGCTGCTATATGAAGATGTCGCAGGTAACCTAAGTGCTGCCACTCAAGACTTGTGGCAAACCGTTGGAGTTAGTGTAGATGGTAAGCCGGCTAACAATAATATTGCCGCTGGCGGTGTCTATGCACAGCTGAAGTCACCAAACTCCGGACTATCTAGTCTGCGTACTGTCTATGTAGAAGACACTCTACAGGACAAAAAGACGCCTGTTTTACGCAAAATAACTGTGGATAGTAATGGTAAGCCACAAAACTTCGGCAACCTTGTTGATAGTGTTTATACCGACGCAAATGAAATAAACAAACGTCGTTTACTGAGCTTTTTAGGTTTTAGTGAAGTATTGACTAAAGATGGTCAGTCGACTAGCTCTGATGAAGTAGATAAGCTAAAACTCGACCAGCCTACCAATGAAGTCAAGGTACTTGGTGGAGTAGTGCACTCTACACCCACAGCAGTCTCTTATGGCGCGACCTTAGATAACAATGGCCGTATCACTGATACGCGCGACGATTACGTATTATTTGGCTCAATGGATGGGGCACTGCATTTAGTCGACGCTGATACAGGTGTAGAAGAGTTCGCTATCATCCCTAAGCTTATGGTGGAGACGCAACCAAAAGCATTGGTAGAAGGTTCTATAAAAGATGAAGTTGGAACACCATATTTCGGTGTTGATGCGCCGTGGCTGGTCACCACTGATTATAAATACGATTTAGAGAATAAAAGAGTCACAGTGGACACTACAGATGATAAGGGTATGTTTGCTTATGGTGGCTTGCGAATGGGTGGACAAGCTTTCTACGGTATAGACATTAGTGATAAATCCAGTCCTAAAATTAAATTTAGTATCACGCCAAACACCTTAAACGGTGAGCCCTCGACGAAGTTTTCTCGACTTGGACAAATTTGGAGTAAACCAACAGCGGCCAAAATTCGCTTAAATAAAGGATCAGACGCTAACAAAAACACTAAACCTACTGATGTCCTGATATTTGGTGGTGGCTATGATATGAGCTACGAAGACGCTGAGTATGCTCCTACTGATAGCAAGCCTGCTAAAGGCAATGCTATCTACATGATTAATGCTAAGACTGGCGATTTAATTTGGTCAGCGACCAAAAGTGATAATAGCAACATGATTCATAGTTTTACGGGCGAAATTACCGTACTTGACCGTGACAATGACGGGCTGATGGATCATCTTTATGCTGCTGACCTTGGTGGACAGGTGTTTCGAGCAGACTTTGAAAATGCGCGAATCGAGCAGTTTGGTTTTGACGCAGTTGATAAGTTTAGCAATAAAAGTATGACTCGTATCCTAAATGCCAGTGCTGATGTCGACAAAAAATATGCATACCGTTTTTATACCCGTCCAGTAGTAAGCTTCTACCGTAGCGAAGGCGGCTCTAACAACGGTAGTATCTTTGCCCTTATTAATGTCATCTCTGGTAATCGTAGCTCGCCACTGTCGACGTTGCGTGACAACAATGAGTATGCCAATCGAGTCTACGGTATCATTGACACTGATATCTCGAGTATTGATTTATACAAAGATGGATTCACTAAAACCGTCACTAATTTGAAAAATGAAAACTTGGTGAATTTGGCCGATAAGCTTGCGGGTACTGTGACTGCCGATAAGAAGTCTGAGGTCAAGAAGTTGATGATTACGGGTGGCAAAAAAGGCTGGTATTATCCACTGACTCGTTTTGACGGCTATAGTAAAGTCAGGTACAACAAGGGTGTAGGTGACATGGCTGCTATCAACAATATCTTATATACCACTGTCTATAACCCCGATAAAATCTATGGCGCCGTCTCAAGTTGTGCAGCACGAATCGTAGGTGGTTCAGAGCGTCAGCTATATTGTCTACCTTACGGTATCTGTATGGATGATGATTCAGTGACAGGCACTGGTGGCTACGTTCCGGCAGGACAAGGTATTCAAGAGCTGACGCTTGGTGCATACAACGCTGATAACAAAGACATAAAGGTCTTGATAGGTACTACTACTATTGTTGATCGTATCGAAGCTGCAAACCGTGCTGGATACGGTCAAGATGGTTTTAAAAACGACAGTAATATCAAAGATCTTTATCCTGGTACTGATAAGCCAAGTCAAGCTGGCGGTGATGGTAGCGCAACGGAATACTTATTTAATGAGCGCTATACGCTACAGCCAAAAGCATGGTATGAGCAAAACAGCAGTCAATAAAAAACTGGTGTTTTATAGTGAGACTTCGTCAAGATAAAAGATAAGGGTGACAAAAGATGGCGGCAAACATAATGGCATATCGCTCATCAGTCGCGCGCCGCGTGGCTCAGGGCTTTACGCTTATCGAGCTGATGATTATCATTTTTATCATCGGTATACTAGCTGCCATTGCTATTCCTAGCTATCGGCGCTATGCAGTACTAAATGCGGAGCGTGACGTCCAAGCTAAGATGCAACAACTTCAAATAGAGCTGGAGCGATGGCGCAGCAGACAGCTTAGCTATCAAGGGTTTGCTCCGCAAAAAATAACTACTAGCAACGGTACTGCTACTCCAACTTATGTTTATGACGACAGACCAACCAATAAGACGATTTATGTCCCAAGTGGGAGTAACGCTAGTAATTACCGTTACCAGATTACGTTGGTTGATGGTAGAGACACCAGCAGCTCTTTGATAACTAGCGGCACTGATGTTGATACAGTCACAGGTCGCTCATGGAAAATGCTAGCTTCACCTAACAACACAGGTATCACTAAAAATGCTCACTATATGATGCTCGGCAGTAACGGTGTGCGTTGTCAAAGTAAGAATGAAGTAAAAATAGGCGATAAGAACTGCGGCACAGGCCAGAAGGAGTGGTAATGATCAACAGTAGCAAGCATACACAGAGTGGCTTTACTCTCGTCGAGATGATGATCGTCGTCGCTATCATCGGTGTGCTCGCGGCTATCGCTTATCCCAGCTATCAGCGCTATGTCATCAAGACCAAGCGGGTCGATATGATGACAGAGATGCAAAATATCGCCTCAGAGATTGAAAGTCGCAAGCTGGCACAGGGTAGCTACCGTGCTATCAGTGCGCAGATCAAAGCAGACTTTGCGACCGCCTATCCTCAGCAAGGTGCAGCGCTATATACGGTCGGCTTTACCCCTGATCCGCTCGCTTCTACGTGGATGATTACGGCAACGCCGAAGTCTGGTACGCAAATGGCAAGTGATGGCGTCTTGAGTCTTAATTATCAAAACATTAAATGCCGTACTATCGGTACTGAAAAAAAATGCGGCACTGGCAGCGAGTGGAATGACTAAAAAATAGTCTGGCAACTGACAATTATTGTCAGTTATTGTCAACGAAAGTGGCCACTATTGACATAAACTGACACTTTTAGGTATGATTAGCGTAACAATTAGTGTCAGTAGATAGCAGTATGGTAAGTATCTGCACGAAAATAGCGATAAGAATTGGGCACTTAGCATATATACCTACTGTGACTAATGATATTGGCACGCTATATGCATCTACTAGAGCACGAAAGACCAATACACTATATCCATTACATAACATAACGAGAGATAGCGCGAGCGAATATCCGTTATCTTTATCCCCTCTAAAGGAGTTCTTATGAACGCTCAAAAAGGTTTTACCCTAATCGAACTAATGATCGTGGTTGCTATCATCGGTATTCTAGCCGCAGTTGCTATTCCTGCGTATCAAAACTATATTGCTAAATCACAGGTATCTGTCGGATTAGCTGATATAACTGCTGGTAAAGTGAATACTGAGTCACAACTGGCCGAAGGCATAAGTGCTGCTATTACAACTCCAGCCGAGATTGGTTTAGCTGCTGACACATCAGCCTGTTCTGGCATTACTGCAGCTGTTGCTACAGATGGTGAGTCAACAATTGAGTGTACCTTACAAGGGGCTTCACAAATTACAGGTGAGACTATTACATGGTCTCGCACTGCCGATACTGCAGGTACTCCTGGGGTATGGACATGTGCTTCAACTGTGGACGGTAAGGTAAAACCTAAAACTTGCTCTTAATAAATGAAGTTTAGTCTGGATTTGAGCTTCTCAAGGAAAATTCTTTAAATAGTATTTTCTATAACTTCGCAAAGTTCGAAAACTTAACGAAATGTCCAGTGTATGCAAAGTCTGATTAAACGCAAAAAAGCCAAACGAATTGTTTGGCTTTTTTGCGTTTAATAACTGGCTAGTCGCCAAACCTAACTGGCACACTCTCTGCACCATAGCAATTATCACATCAATTGATAATAACGCTATGAAGTATCAATATAATACTGCCGCAAATCGTCATCTGACACAATCAGGCAGCGCACAATCCGGCTATACCTTGATAGAGTTAATGATCGTCGTCGCTATCATCGGTATCTTGGCAGCGACAGCGACCATCAGCTATCAGATGCAGGTCAGAAAGACCCAGATCATGACTGTTTATAAAGAAATAAATCAGTATCAAATGCCATATCGCACACTGATTGACAATGGCGCAGGGGTGACAGGTTTTAGTCCTCGTGGGCTAAATATGCCAGCCCAGACCAAATATTGTCAGTTTACCGTCACAGCACCGCTGTCTGGCAGTACGACAGCAAATGCTATTATTTGTCGTATTCAAAACCTGCCTTATTTGCAAGCGCAGACGCTCAGCCTTGATTATTTAGCAGATGGGACGTGGCAATGTCGGGCAAGTGCGGGTATCAAAGACGCATATTTACCACAAGCTTGTCAGTAGTTATGATAAAAAAACCACCGAATAGCCTCTGCCGCTCGGTGGTTTTTTATTGACGGGGTTTATCCCCGCATCAAAGTGCAATCAGGCTGCCTACTTCTCTAAATACTGAATCTTACCCTCGACGCCGTCCCATTTGGCGGCTTCTGGCATCTGCTCTTTCATCTCTGTGATGTTTGGCCATTTTTGCGCCAGCTCTTCATTTAGCTGAGTGAACATCTCTTGCCCCTTCGGCACCTCGTCTTCTGAGAAGATGGCATTGGCAGGGCATTCAGGCTCACATAGCGCGCAGTCGATGCACTCATCAGGGTCGATGACCAAAAAGTTTGGTCCTTCATAAAAGCAGTCCACAGGACAGACTTCCACACAGTCGGTGTATTTGCAAAGAATGCAGTTATCTGTAACGACAAAGGTCATAGTGATGTCTACCTGTTATTGATTTGGCTGATATGGTGCCTGTATCGTCAGCACCTACCGCGGCGAGTATGACGGCGATCGCGATACTCAATCGTCGCGGCAGTCTGCCTAATGATGCACCATAAGGGCTAGAGTAACTAAAAAACTAGATTGACTAAAAACAAGCCACATTTTAGCGCCTTTATGCTGATTTGACAATTCCCTTTAGTGACTAATGATATCCTTAAGATGATAGAGCAGATCATGCGCTTGTTTGGGTGTTAGGTTGTCAGGGTTGATGGCGGCCAGCTCGTCTTGCAAGCTAAATAGTTGATTTTGCTGTGGAATATCTACCGCTGCTTGCTCATGGCTTAGAGGGCTGGCCTCTATCGTGGTCAGCGGCTTTTGATTATCAAGCTGGCAATTATCCGTTCGCGACTTAGCTAAGTCGCTTTTGTCATCAACGCCTTGAGAGTCATCAACGTCTTGAGAGTCATTAACGCTTTGAGTATTCGCCACCATCGTTGGATGATCGCGCAAGTAGCGTTTGGCATCACCAATCACCGATGGCGGAATGCCGGCCATCTTGGCGACATGGAGGCCAAAGCTAGAGCTGGCCGCGCCATCACGGATTTGGTGCAGCAGTAGTAGTTGACCGTCGATTTCACTGGCGGCGACATGGACGTTACGAATACCTTTATTTTGTGCAGCCAATTGTGTCAGCTCAAAGTAGTGGGTGGCAAACAGGGTCAAGCAGCCGATCTCAAGCAGCCTGTTGACACAAGCGTGGGCGATGGCCAGCCCGTCGGTGGTGGCGGTACCGCGGCCGACCTCATCCATGAGCACCAGTGACTTATCGGTCGCTTGGTTTAAGATATTGGCCGTCTCGATCATCTCGACCATAAAGGTAGACTTGCCGCCTGCCAGATCATCAGCCGAGCCAATACGGGTAAAGATGCGGTCGATATCACCGATGCGCGCGCTGGCCGCTGGCACAAAGCTGCCGCAGTGCGCGAGCAAGACAATAAGAGCGGTCTGGCGCATGTAGGTGGATTTGCCGCCCATATTGGGGCCTGTGATCATCAGCAGGCGCTCAGGATGTCCTTCTTTAGTATTGGCACTGCCCAGCGCGCAGTCGTTGGCGACAAAGGCATGGGCGCGCGCAGGTTTGCTAGTGTGTTGGCTGGGGTTTTGGCTAAAGGTCTGCGTTGCGCCTTGCGCGGCTGGGCTGCTGGTATTGTCGGGGGTTAATGCCGCCTCGACCACCACATGGCGGCCTTGCTGGATGTCGATACTGCTCTGGTCGATACGGGTCTGGCTGCTGTTTTTTAACAAGTTGCCATCGTTTGAATCGTTAGTCATAACGGGACGTTGCCAATTATAAAGGGTCGCAAGCTGCGCCCAGTTGCTGAGCACATCTATTTGGGCGATGGCAGCGCTTAGCTGCTGCAATGCGGCCAAATGACTACTGAGTATCGTCAGCAGCTCATGATATAGCTGTTTTTCGCGAGCCAGTGCTAAGCTTTGTGCGCTTAGATATTCGGTCTCGACTTCCTTTAGCTCATCGGTGATAAAACGCTCACTACTCTTGAGCGTCTGTCGCCTGATAAAGTGCGCGGGTGCGTTTTTGGCTTGCATTTTGGGCAGCTCAAAATAAAAGCCGCTGACTTTATTAAACCCGACTTTTAGACTGGGTAGCTGGTTGTCCTGACGGGCGCGCGCGACCATCTCATCTAGTGTCACTTGGATATTGTCATGCAGGTGTGTGAGGCGATCAAACTCGGCGTCATAGCCTGCTGCCAGCATACCGCCATCGCGGATATGAGCAGGCGGCTCTGGGATAATGGCACCTTCGATCAGCTCGGCGACAGATTGTACCGCAGGTAGCTGCGCGGGCAGTTGCTGCATGAGCATGGCCAGCAGTCCTGCCTGCTCGTGATGGATGCCTGCTTGCTCTAATAAGGTGCTCAGCTGCGCGCTGCTGTTGATACCGTCCACCAATTTGCGCAAGTCTCGCGGTTTGGCGCTCATCAGGCCGATGCGGCTGGTGATGCGCTCGATATCACCGATGGCGCTTAGCGTGTCGCGTATATGGCTGACCAGTGAATTACTTTCTACATGCTGATTAGTATGTTTGTTTTCGCCAGACTGGCTGTTTATCTGCAAGAGACTGGCTATCGCATCTAAGCGCATATTGATACGCGCATGCTGGCGCAAGGGGCGTTTCATTTGTTGCACCAGCAGGCGACGTCCCATCGGCGTTTGGCAGTGACCCACGACCGAGATCAGCGATGTGCCGCTGCTACTGACTGGAGCAAACAGCTCAAGGTTTTGCTGACTACCGGCATCGATGATCAAGTAATCATCGCTAAACTCGACGATAAGCTGATTGACCTGCGGCACGTGACGCTGCTGGGTTTGCTGCGCATAATGAATCAAGGCGGCACAGCTAGACTGGCTAAGCGGCGCGTCATGGATACCAAGCCCATCGAGACGCTGCACCCCAAACTGCTGACAAAGGGTGTCTGCGGCATGGGCGCGATGAAAGTCATTGGCAGCGACTTCGATGATCGGACAGTCCAGGTGCTGTCGCAGCCATAGCGGCCAGTCGGTATCAGCACTGCCAGTAGCATTGCTTAGTGCTTCGCTGATGATACATTCGCTAGGGGCGAAGCGGGCGAGCACCGTCAGCATCTGCGTTTGTAGGTCATCGTAGTCATCATGATTGGCGCTCAGACTCTGAGTGGTCAAGGTGCCAGCGGCCAAGTCGAGCTGACTGACGGCGGCCTGTAGTGGCTGCTTGCTGTTTGCGCGCGGCTGGGCGGTATCGATTGCCACCACCGTCGGCGTGTGGTTGGGCGCGATCAGTGCGTCATCCGTGATGGTGCCTGCGGTCAGCGTTTTGACCACCTCACGGCGCATGATACCAGTGGCCTTGCTACTCTTTTTTTGTTTATCGCCCATCGCCGATGGGGCGGATGAGGGGCTGGCTGCATCGGTTGATGCGTCGTCCACTTGCTCACAGACGACCACTGTCTGACCTGCCGCGATGAGCCGCGCCATGTAGCTGTCGGCAGCATGAAACGGCACACCCGCCATGGCAATGGTATTGCCTGCCTTGTCGGTGCCGCGGCGCGTGAGCGTGATGTCTAGTATTTGCGCGGCGCGCTTGGCATCATCAAAAAATAGCTCATAAAAATCACCCATCCGGTATAGCAGCAGCGCTTGTGGATAGTTGGCTTTCATGGTTAGATATTGCACCATCATCGGCGTGTGATCGGCCAAATGATAAACAGTATCGCCGATAAGTAGCTGATCGGCGTCTGCAGATTTGGCAGCGCTTGCCTTGGATGAAGGCTGTTTGGCCGCGGTATCTGTTGTGGGCGCAGGATGGCTAATACGAGCGTGCGGGGCAGAGGTGTTGACGGTCATGCAGAGTCTCTTATGGTACTTAAATGGGTTTGCTTAGAAAGAATGCGTACTTTTTAGAATAAATCAGGGATGCAGGTTGGCAGCTATTTGCGTTTATTGATATCACCAAACAGCTGTTAAATTAAGGGTATAGGCGCTATTTTAACACGTTCAGCGCTGTTTTTACGTCGGCAAATATCTGCTCACAGCCCTTGTATCCATCAGCGTCATAACCATATATAATGACGGCACACTTAATTGGGCGATACTTAGTTAGGCGCAGTATCATAAAATAGCGCGCAGTATTAGATAAACTGCGCCGAGTGACGACAAGCACCCAGTAGGGTGCGACGCTAGGCATTGGCTAATGCGCACTAATTATCGAATATTTCCATAGGTCAAAAAATTATGTTATCAAAGATTATAGGCAGTGTGGTTGGCACCAAAAATGACCGCGAACTAAAACGCATGCGCCGCGTGGTCAGTAAGATCAACGCACGAGAGGCTGAGATACAAGCCCTGTCTGATGAGCAATTACAACAAAAAACTGCCGAGTTTAAAGCGCGGCACCAAAACGGCGAGAGCTTGGATGCGCTATTGCCAGAAGCGTTTGCTGTCTGCCGTGAGGCGTCATGGCGCGTCAATGGCATGCGCCACTATGATGTGCAGCTGATCGGTGGTATCACCTTGCACGAAGGCAAAATCGCCGAGATGAAAACAGGTGAAGGTAAAACCCTCATGGGTACCTTGGCCATGTATCTAAACGCTATCAGCGGCAAAGGCGTGCATCTGGTCACGGTCAACGACTATCTTGCGGCGCGTGATGCGGAGCTAAACCGTCCGCTCTTTAACTTTTTGGGCATGACCGTCGGCGTGATTTACTCACAGCAGCCGCCACAAGAAAAAATCGACGCCTATCAAGCTGATATCACGTACGGTACCAACAACGAGTACGGTTTTGATTATTTGCGTGACAACATGGTGTTTAGCCTCGCTGAGAAAAAACAGCGCCCGCTGAATTTTTGTATCATCGATGAGATTGACTCAATTTTGATTGATGAGGCACGTACGCCGCTGATTATCTCAGGGCAAGCCGAAGACTCTTCACGCATGTATGCGCTGATTAACACTATCATTCCACGGCTTAAGCGCTCAAAAGACGAAGAAGCCAATAAAAATAACGAAGATGAAGATTTTTGGATTGATGAAAAAAACCGTCAGATTGAGATTAGCGAAAAAGGCTATGAAAAAATCGAGCGTTTTTTAACAGAAGTCGGTGAGCTTGGCGAAAACGAGAGCTTGTATAGCCCAAGTCGCTTGCCGCTGCTCGCGCACGTCCAAGCCGCCATTCGCGCCCATCATGTGTTTGTCAAAAACGTCCACTATATCGTTGATGACGGTGAAATCATCATCGTTGATGAAAACACGGGCCGTACCATGCCCGGTCGCCGCTGGTCAGAGGGCCTGCACCAAGCGGTAGAAGCCAAAGAAAACGTCGAGATTCAGGCAGAAAACCAAACGCTTGCGACCACAACTTTCCAGAACTATTTCCGTCTTTATGACAAACTCTCTGGTATGACGGGCACGGCCGATACCGAAGCGGCGGAGTTTAAATCCACGTATGATTTAGACGTCGTCGTGATTCCAACGCACGAGCCGATCGCCCGTATCGACATGGACGATCAGATTTTCTTGACCAAGCTTGGTAAATACAAAGGCATCATCCGCGAGATCAAAGAGATTCAGGCCAAAGGTGCGCCGGTACTGGTCGGTACAGCGACGATTGAGGCCAGCGAAGAGTTGTCTTATCTGCTCGATCAAGAAGGCATCAAACATAACGTCCTAAACGCCAAGCAGCACGAGCGTGAGGCAGAGATTATCGCGCAGGCAGGTAGCCCAAAAGCGGTGACCATCGCCACCAACATGGCAGGCCGTGGTACTGACATCATCTTGGGCGGTAACTGGCAGTCGTTTATCGAAGACATCGATGCGGTCAGCCCAGAAGAGATGGCGCGCCTAAAAGCAGAATGGCAAGTCAAACATGACCAAGTCGTGGCCGCTGGTGGTCTGCATATCATCGGCTCTGAGCGTCATGAGTCACGCCGTATCGACAACCAGCTACGTGGCCGTGCCGGTCGTCAAGGTGACCCTGGCATGTCGCGCTTCTTTTTATCATTAGAAGATGACTTGATGCGTATCTTCGCAGGCGACCGCGTGGTCAATATGATGCGCGCCATGGGGCTAAAAGAAGACGAAGCCATCGAGCATAAGATGGTCTCAAAATCGATCGAAAACGCCCAAGGTAAAGTCGAAAGCCGCGACTTTGATGCCCGTAAAAATCTACTCAAATACGATGACGTCGCCAATGAGCAGCGTAAAGTCATCTATAGTCAGCGCGATGATTTGCTCGCAGAGATGGACTTAAAAGAGGCCATCGATGTCATGCATCATGAAGTCTATAATGCCATGATCGATCAGTTTATTCCGCCAGGCTCTATCGATGACCAGTGGAATATCGACGGCTTAGAAGACGAGCTAGAGGATGAGTTTAAAATCTCGATGCCGATTAATGATTGGCTGGATGAAGACCGCCGCCTAGATGAAGAAGGCTTGCGAGCCAAAATCATCCAAACGGCATTGGATCGTTATCATACTCGCCGCGAGCAAATGGGCGAAAAAGACGCCGCCCAGCTTGAGCGTCACTTTATGCTGCAAAGTTTGGACAAGCACTGGAAAGAGCACTTAACCCAGATGGACCAGCTACGTAAAGGTATCCATCTGCGCGGTTATGCACAAAAAAACCCAGAGCAAGAGTACAAGCGCGAGTCCTTTGAGCTGTTTCAGATGATGCTTGGTGCCATCAAGTCTGAGACCGTACAAGACTTATCACGCGTACACATCCCGACCAAAGAAGAATTAGAAGCGCTAGAGGCGCAGCAGCGTGAAAACGCCGCGCAAATGCAGATGCAATTTGAGCACAATGATGTCGATAACTTAGACAGCAACGCCGGTGCCGCGCAGCCACCAGCGCAAAACCGTAACCAAGCAGCAGGCGCGGCCGCCGCTGGTATGACGGCCGGTGCTGCAGGTGCGAATGCCAGTGCGAGCGCTGCTGGGGAAAACCCATATGCAGGCATGCATATCAGCCGTAACGCGCCTTGTCCTTGCGGCTCAGGCCTGAAGTACAAGCAGTGCCATGGCAAGATCTAAGCATATCAAGCAGTTTAAATGAGATGTTTACAGGCCCTTATCTTGCACAGATAGGGGCTTTTTGATGAATGAGATTAGGACATCAAGAAAGACACCAAGAAAGACATTAAGTGTCTTTTTTGGCTTGCAGACAGCCTCTAGAAGCAGGTAAATGCTCACTGTTTTTGTATGGATTGTTTACAAATTGTACATAGGCGCGCATTTAGGGACACGCTATAGTATTTAACATATTTGTTTTGGAGAGTGTGATGAACGTAGAATTATTAAAACAATTTCGAACCTCTGTCGTTTTAACGGGCTTATTGGCTGGTGTCATGACTGTCAGCGCTTGCCAAAAACAGCAAGAAACTGAGCCTAGCCTAGAAGAAAGCATCAGCGAAGAGCAATCTGTACCGATGTCTGCTGAGCCTGCCGAGCCAAATGATGTGGTAATGGACGCGCCAGCTGATGAGGTGGCAGATGATACGGTCGCGATGGTCAATAGTGGTGTCACTCAGATGACCTACTCATGCTCGCCAGCATTGGAGGTAAAAGCAACTTATAAAGACGCTGATAATCAAGTGGTCATCGAAACAGCCAATGGCACTGCGACTTTGACCAAAACCAATGATGCGAGCAACCCAGAAGTTTTCAATCTCGATACCGCCATCGATGGTGGTGTAGGGTTTGTACAGTGGCGTGTGGCGCATACAGAGCGTGAGACAGGTATAATGCGTACCGCTGGTGCCGATGCCGATAATGTCAGCACTTATGAATGTAAAAAATCAGCCGAGCCTAGCGCCGATGAGTCAGCTGCCTAACCACGCCGTCGTGATTTTATCATTAGACAGCTAACCAACTAAACAGCTAACCAGCAGTGAGAGCGAGTCTGCAGTCGATAATGACTAATACACTCATATGGTTATATTTATATTTTACGAATCCGCATTGATGATCGATACTGTACGCAAAAAGCAACGCTACCACAGCGTTGCTTTTTTTGTCGTATTGCCTTGTATTACCTTTATGTCGTCAGCTTACTTATCGTGGGCTTCTGATAAAGCTGTTAAAGTTGATGCACATTAAGATGCACCTATCGGTTTTATTTTGAATTGGCTATATCATCAGTGGCATCATGCTCATGAGCCAAAAACCCTTCTTCGGTGACATCAAGCTCTTCATGCTTCAAGGTCACCTGAATACTATCGGTATGGGTATGTGTGGTTTTATTGACATCAACTTCTTGAATGGCAAATGTCTCCTTGGTAATGGTGGCAACTTGACGAGATAAGACGATCTCGAGCGGTGCTTCATCGATTTCAATCTGCTGGCCATTGACCGTCACCACCGCTTTGCTATCTAGCGCAGGCTCGACGTGACGCAAAATATCTTTATCATCGTACTGACCTGATAGTAAGTCTTGGCTTTCGGCATCATGGTATTCAGTACGAATGGTAAGATATTCTTCTACCAGCTCTATTGGCACATCGATGGTCTTGGTGCGACGGTGCTTGGTCACTGTGACTTTGCCGACATCAAGACGCTCTTTGTTGACCACAGGGCGCTCTTCTAGCAGCTCTAAATGACCAACCTCTTGTGATGAGGGATGTCGGTCAGCTGCTGGATCTGTATCTTCGGCCGTCTGCGTGGTGTCTTTGTGAAGAGGAGTGACTGATGTAGAGATGCCATCGTCTTTCGATGGGGCGCGGTTGGAGTCGGTGACGGCATTAGGGTCAGTGGTCATTTTGATATCCTTATATTATGAAATACTATCAATGTCATGGCGCAAGATCGATATGCTATTTGGTGAAAGCCAGAAAAAAGGCCAGAGACATGCTCTGGCCTTTATTTGCTAAGTGACGCTGCCTCCTATCTTGTAGTGCAGGCATACTTAACTGTAAGTGGCGACTATGACTGGTGTGTTTGTTATATTATTATAACCAATCAGGGAGGCGGCCAGTATAAGGCTGTTGTGGATTACATACCGCGAGCACGGCGTACGTCTTCGGCAGTGATGTCGTCACGATTGACGATGTTGCCTTCACGGTCTACCACATTACCATCACGGTCAATGTCTAGCTCTTCGCGCTGAATGGTTTCGACGATCGTCTCAGTATGGCGCTCAGTCGTCTTACCGACGTTGACTTCTTCTGCCACATAAGTGTCTTTGCCCACGCGTGCGCGCTCTGCTTCTAGCTCGACTTCGATGGTTTCATTACCATCGACATCTCCGATGCGGCGATCTGTTGGACGATCGACATTGGTACGCTGGATATTGGCATGCTCTTCTTCTAGCTCGACATCGACGTTGCGCTCTTCTGTGACCACATGTTTACCGACTTTGACCAGACCTGCTACGATGCGATCTTTATTGACGGTTAGACGCTCTTCTAGTAGCTCTAGGGTGTTTGGTGCCTCATAAGCATGGTCAGCAATTTCCATACGCTCAGCTTCTGGCACGCTGTCTGCGACAAAGGCTTGACGGTCTTTTTCGTATTGCTCTTTATAGCTGTACTGATAATCATGGTCGTATACTTCCATCGCTTCGACTTGCGCTTCTGTTAAGCTATCGAAGAATACATCATCACCGACGATACGTGCCAGACCTGCTGGGACAAGGACTTCTTTTGAGCTAAACCAGCCGCCTACATCTACGATCAAATAACGGATACGGCCAGTAGTGTCCTCTACCAGTGCACCTTCGATTTTACCGATTTTTTCTTCATTGACGCCATAGGCAGTCTTGCCCGTTGGGTCGTAGTAGTCATCACCGATTAGGTCGCGGTGCGTGGCTTGGATGTCTTTTAAACGGATTAGCTGGCTCATTATTGTCTTCCTTTTTTATGAGTTCATTATTGATTATTAAAATGACAACGTTTGGTTAAGTCATTGAATGTTACCTCGGCAGTTGCTACCTCAACTTGTAATTATCGTAACACCCTGATTTTAGATGAGATATATAAGCAAGGTAGCAAAGTGTGCGCTTGAGGTAATGACGTGTAATAGGCTGTAAGTGTCATAACAGAGTAAGGGGTACAAGTTAACGCGTTTTTACACGGTGCAATAATTTGGCTATTTTAGGAAATGACAAACACAAAAAAAACCGCAGAGCATATCGCCGTGCGGTTTTGATACATTTAAGAGCTTTATATATTAAAGAATAAGCAGCCTGACTGCTATTAAGGCTTATATTAATCTAAATATTGCCTCTATCATCAGGCAGCTGCTGATTAAGCAAGCTCGATGGCTACCGCCACGGCTTCGCCGCCACCGATACATAAGGTCGCCACGCCTTTTTTGCCGCCTGTACGCTTAAGTGAATTGATCAAAGTGACCAAGATGCGCGCGCCAGAGCATCCAACTGGATGACCAAGAGCACAAGCGCCGCCTTCGACGTTGACGTTGGCATGGTCAATGTTTAGCTCATCCATCGCCGCCATCGTGACCATAGCAAAGGCCTCATTGATCTCCCAAAGATCGACGTCTGCAATCGTCCAACCAGCTTTTTCTAGAACCTTTTCAATCGCCCCAATCGGTGCAATGGTAAACTCGCTTGGATGACGAGAGTTAGACGCGGTGGCGATGATACGTGCTTGATAGCCACGACCTTCTTCTTTGGCTTGTAATTCTTTCATCAACACGACTGCTGCTGCACCGTCTGAGATTGAGCTGGCGTTTGCGGCGGTGATGGTACCGTCTTTGGCAAATGCTGGGCGCAGGGTAGGGATGCGCTCGGCGTTGGCAAGACCTGGCTGCTCATCGGTATCGACCGTTTGCTCGCCCTTGCGGGTTTTAAAAGTAACGGGTTCGATCTCGTCTTTAAAGTGATCGTCTTTGATTGCTGTCAGCGCACGATTGAGCGATTCGATGGCAAACTCGTCCATTTGCTCGCGTGTATAGCCTTTTTCGTCAGCCATTTCTTGGGCAAACATGCCCATCAGCTTGCCCGTTTCTGCGTCTTCTAAACCGTCTAAAAACATATGGTCTTTGACTTCTTTGTGTCCCATACGGTAGCCTGCGCGCGAGCCTGGCATGATATAAGGAGCGTTGGTCATCGACTCCATACCACCTGCGACTGCGACCTTAAAGCTGCCCGCTTTGATGCCATCGTGAGCCTGCATGACCGCTTTTAGGCCTGAGCCGCACAGTTTATTGATAGTGACCGCGCCTGTCGCATCAGACAAGCCGGCGTTGCGCATCGCTTGGCGGGCAGGACCCTGACCTAAGCCTGCTGTCAAAATACAGCCCATAATGACTTCATCAATACTGTCGACATCGACACCTGAGCGCTCGACAGCGGCTTTGATCGCCGCCCCGCCAAGCTCGGTTGCGCTCACATCTTTTAGCGAGCCTTGAAAACCGCCCATAGGAGTACGGGCACCGTTTAAAATCACAATTGCATCATTTGACATCGTTATTATTCCTTTTTACGTATTTAAATGAACGTGTGGCACTTTTTGGCCAAACGCTGACAGGCTAGCAGCTATCCATCTTGCTGTTTTTACGCTAGCTCATCTAGGCGAATGCGTACTACTTTATCAGTAATTGTGTCTAGTTTTTCGATTTTTTCGATGGCCAGATTCATGCGGCTCTCAACCACAGGCAGCGTCAAGATAATGACAGGCACCTGACCAACCTTGTGCGCCGGTTTTTGCAAAATCGCATCGATATTGATACCTGCATCGCTGAGGATACGCGTGATATCGGCCAGCACTCCTGGGCTATCATAAGCATGGACGCGCAAGTAGTAACCCGTGGTCATCTGCTCAGCGCGTAGGATCGGTGTGTCAGATAGTTGCTCAGGGATAAACGCGAGGTGCGGCACATGGTGACCGTTGTTGCTTGTATCGTCGGCATCCTTGCTACCTAACACACGTACCAAGTCCATGACATCAGCCATTACCGCCGACGCGGTCGCGCCTGCACCGGCGCCATCACCGCAGTACAAGGTCTGCCCGAGTGGGTGTGAATTGACCAAGACTGCGTTTTTTACGCCATTGACATTGGCCAAAAGAGCGTCTTGCGGGATGAGGGTCGGATGGACGCGCAGCTCGATACCAGTCGCAGCATCGTCGCCTGTGCCATCACGGCGCACCGCAAAACCTAAATGCTTAATGCGATAGCCCAGCTCTTCGGCATAGTTGACGTCTTGTAAGGTGATATCTGTGATGCCTTCGCAATAGACCTTATCAAACTGTAGCGGGATGCCAAAGGCGATAGAGGCCAGTAAGGCCAGCTTATGCGCCGCATCGATACCCTCGACATCGAACGTTGGGTCGGCTTCGGCATATCCTAACGCTTGGGCTTCGCTCAGTACATCAGCAAACGGACGACCCTTATCACGCATTTCTGTCATGATAAAGTTGCCCGTGCCGTTGATGATGCCGGCCAGCCACTCTACTTTATTGGCTGCCAAGGCTTCACGCATCACTTTGATGATTGGAATACCGCCTGCGACTGCTGCCTCGTATGCCACATGGACATGGTGTTCTTCTGCAAAAGCAAAGATCTCATTGCCGTGTTCGGCGAGTAAGGCTTTGTTTGCGGTGACCACATGCTTACCGTTTTTGATGGCATGCATGATGACTTCGCGGGCGAGTGTGGTGCCGCCGATCACCTCGATCACGATGTCGACATTGTCGCTTGCCGCAATTGCCATCAAGTCACTGCTTTGCATAATATTGGGATCAATATCATCACGATGACGGCGCGTACCCACTTCGGTAATGGTAATGTCTTGGCCGCTGCGGCGTTTTAGCTCATCTAAATTGTCATTGATTAGATTGATCACGCCCGTTCCGACGGTGCCTAGACCAAGTATCGCTAGTTTGATGGAATGACTCACAGTATCCTCAAGAGGTTAAATATAAGACGCCCAGCATAACACTGCTATCAGATAAATGCGCTGGTCGTATCGAGCATACGGTGGGCGCAAATGTCGTTTTTGATAGGGCTATCAAGGCGTCATTATCGTTGAATAAAAAAGACTCACATTGATGTTTACACTACGGTTGTGTTGCTGATGTTTTATGACACTTCATCGTATCATACCGACATGCAGTTGTGACGTCCACCCAAACTGACTGTCGCCAAAGTCAATGATATAAAAGCAGCGTGCTAGCTGGCGTCAATCGCTGTTTGTGCCAGCTGCTCAGCCGGCAGATAGCCACCGATTTGCTGGCCAGACTCCGTAAAGATAGCTGGCGTACCGCGCACGCCCAATCTTGCGCCTAATGCCATATGCGCTGCAACTGGGTTTTCGCAGCTAGGCGCTTGCACGTTGGCGCCCATTTTTGCTTGGTTCATAGCGGCATGGCGATCTTGGCTGCACCAGATTGCCTCCATTTTGGGTACCGATGCTTGACTACGAGGCCACGCCAAATAACGCACTTCGATGCCGCGCGCATTGATATCAGCCATCTCTTCATGCAGCTTGGTGCAATAAGGGCAGTCGGCATCGGTAAACGAGTAGACCACCGCTTTGGTCTCACCCTTGGCTGGGTAAATAATCAGCTCATCTTTATCGACTGCTTGCAATGCTTTTTGGGCGGTATTGGCCACCAATGCGGCGCTGATATCGACCGGCGCGCCGTCACCGACCGCGATGATCTGACCTTGAATGATGTGCTTGCCCGACTTATCCGTAAAAAAAGACGGCAGCCCTTCAGCGGTCGCCCAATAGATACCGTCCATATCTGTCGGTACGGCTGAGAGGATAGTCTCCTCGATCCCCGAGGTTTTTAGGTTTTCTTGCAACGCGCTGACCACCGCTGCATCACTCTCTGCCGATACTGTCTTGGTATTTGCCTGAGTGCTATTGACCACGCCGGTGTTGCTGGTGGCATCGGCGGCATTGTTTGAGCAGCCAGCAGCAATGGCGACCAATAACGCCCCCATCATAAAGCGTGATAGGCGGGTTTTGCGAAATCCAATGACAGCGTGGGCTTTTTGGGTGATGGAGGATGACATATAGGTTTCCTGTAGGCATTGCGCCTAATCATAAATGCGTCGGCATAAAACAAATAAACGCTATCGCGTGCAGTATGAGGCAACGTGAGAAAACTGCCGCCATCATGCCAGACTGTGATCGCAGATATAGCGCTTATCAATGAAAGTTAAAAGGTTCAATATAAAGGGGTTTTTCTCTCAAACGAGAAACGTCCCCACTTGATAATGCCGCTTATCTTAACATATTTATGATCCAGCGCCTTATATTCACATCCTTCTAGAGCGTGGATATCAGGCGTCAGCCATTGTCGCCCAGTATGGCGAACCCCTTGATACCCAACTGCATTGAGATCATAATTATTCCATGAAAACGCTCAAGCTACGCATCAAAGACAAACACGCCACTCAGCTCAATATCTTGGCTGGTGCGGTTAACTTTGTCTGGAATTACGTCAATGAGCTTAGTTTTAAACACCTTAAGCGCACAGGTAAATTCTTTTTAGCTTATGATTTGGCCGCTTATACCAAAGGTAGTGGCGAATATCTAAATCTGCACAGTCAAACCTTGCAAGCGATTAGTGAGGTTCACGCTAAATCCCGTAAACAGTGTAAAAAAGCCAAACTCAACTGGCGTACCAATAATCCAAAGGCCAAGAGAAGAAGCTTGGGCTGGATTCCGTTTAAAAAGACCGCTATTAAGCACTTAGCAACCCATCAATCAGGCAAGAAAAGCCTTAAATCTACTATTCAGCTAAGCCTTGCTAAGGGTGAAAAGCTAATCATTGATATGTGGGACAGCTATAACCTCTCGCTCTATACCATCAACACCTGTGAGCTGGTACAAGATGCACGAGGCAGATGGTATGCCTGTATCACCGTTAAAGAGTTTCCAAAGATTAAGTGCGGTACTGGTCAAGTCGGTATTGATCTAGGCTGCAAAGATTCAGCAGTCAGTAGCGATGGCGATGTTCTAACCACTAAGCTGACCCATCAATATGCTGAAAAACTGGCCATTGCTCAAAGAGCTAAAAACAAAAAGCGGGTTAAGGCGATTCACGCCAAGATTAAAAACACCCGTCAAGATCTGATCCATAAATTCACATCAAAGCTTGTTAAGGCCAACAGCCTAATCGTTGTTGGTAAAATCAAATCAACATCATTCACTTCATCCAAACTGGCCAAATCCGTCTATGATGCTGGTTGGTTTGAAATAAAGCGGCAACTGGATTACAAATGCGCGAACGCAGGTTGCCACTATATCGAAGTCAATGAAGCGTACAGCACCCAAATCTGCTCGTGTTGCGGCTCTCGCCAAGACAGTCCGAAAGGTAGATCAGGTCTTGGTATAAGAGCATGGTTTTGTCGTTCTTGTAAAACGACCCATAACAGAGATGTTAATGGAGCAAAAAACATTCTCGCGGTCGGGCTTGGCCGTCTTTAGTAGGAATCCCCTCACTTTAGGGAGGGGAGGAAGTCAAGATAAATAATAGCCATAGCTGAGCAAGCCTAGCGATGGTCAGGTACGGCGATCTTATATACTTCTATGACGGCGCTAAATAAACACCAGCAGCACGTGGCACATAGTAGTTGTTATGTCCGTTTTATTTGGGGCTGATGATATCTAAAATGACGTCATCGCGATGTTGAAAAACATAACGTTTATACACCTAAATTCAAAAAACAAGATACATTTGTACTATGTAATATCAAAGCTTGGCTAGTTAATATCAATGTTTAGCTACCGTGCTGAGCCACAACATCTGGTTATGATGTCTGATCGTGATGTTCGAGCAGATAGTCTACTGCTAATGGCATTGTTTTTGCTAAAAATTTATATAAATTCTTTGTATATATCCCCTTAATATTATTTATTTCAATCACTCACTTCAATGATTGCGCTAAGGAGCCCACATGGCAGGTGCCAGTTTATTAACCCTACTCGATGATATCAGTGTGATATTGGATGACGTCTCCGTCATGACCAAAGTCGCGGCCAAAAAAACCGCGGGGGTGCTGGGCGATGATTTGGCGCTAAACGCAGAGCAAGTCACGGGAGTCAAGGCCAACCGCGAGTTACCAGTGGTGTGGGCAGTCGCCAAAGGCTCTTTTGTCAATAAGCTAATATTAGTCCCAGCGGCACTTATTATTAGTGCTATTTACCCGCCTTTAGTGACATTTTTATTGATGTGTGGCGGGTTGTTTTTGGTTTATGAAGGTGCAGAAAAAGTCATTCATCGATTTTGGCCGCATGCTTTGCCGCATGATGAAGAGCAAAACGCTCGCCGGCAGGCCAATGCCGATGAAACCGTGGACTTGGTCGCCTTTGAAAAAAACAAAATCAAAGGGGCGATACGGACCGATTTTATTTTATCAGCTGAGATTATCGTCATTGCCTTAGGGTCGACAGCGAGTGCCACGTTGTTGGAGCGCAGCCTAGTATTGTCCATCCTTGCCATCGCTATCACCATCGGTATTTATGGGCTGGTGGCAGGTATCGTCAAGATAGATGATGCTGGTTTGCATTTGATGGAGCAAGAAAGCAATTTTAAACAAAAACTTGGAAAAGTGATGTTTGCTGCCGCGCCAAAACTGATGAAGTTTCTTTCTATCGCCGGTACTTTAGCGATGTTTTTGGTCGGTGGTGGTATCTTGGTGCATGGCATTGGCTTTTTGGACCACGGTGTCGAGGACATCGCCCATTTGACGGGTATCTTTGAGAGCGTGACCACCGCTATTTTAAATGGAGTTATCGGTTTTATTATTGGTGCTGTTATTGTTGGGATTTTTACTATCGTTGGCAAAATGCGCGACGACGATACAAAATCAGCGACGCACTGAGCTTGAATGAAAAGCGCTAAACAGATAACGCATTACTCAGCAAAGTGAAGAAAAATAAAAGCCCCGATAGTGAACTATCGGGGCTTTTGAGTATTTATGCTTGTACTGTTTTTAATAATACAAGCGACGGTGATTAACTGTCTGCTTGCTTATCGGCATCCTCAGCGTCTGGCTTTTCAGCTTGTGTCGGCTTTTTGTGCTCAGTCTTCGGCTTACGACTGCGCGCCTTAGGAACCTTGGGCGTGGTCAAGTTAAACATGCCAGTCTGTGGCAATAACTGCTCGGCCACATTTTCAATCATGTTTTTATAACTGGCGATCGTGGTTTTGGACTTGGCCGCTTGGCTGTCTTCCTTTTCTGCGCCTTTGTCTGCGTCTTTAGACGGCGCCTCTGACTCAGATGTATCGCCTTGCTGAGCGACTTCGCTGTCAGACTCAGCCGTCTTTGTGCGAGTATCGGCATTGTCAACATGATCAGCTGATGAACTAGTAGCAGGCGCCACGTTTTCATCGGCTTTTAGCAGTTGCTCACTTTCAGTGCTGACATTGTCTGCCTGTGCTTGATTGGCTAGGGCAGTTGCATCGACATCATGAGCGTCCACCTCGTCTGCCTGATAATCAGGATGCTGACCACGGGGGTCATTGCTAGCGCGTTTGCCGATCGCTCGCGGCGCGACTGCTGTTTTGCCTTGGGTGGTCGCAAACTGACTAACGGCCTGAGTCATCGCCTCAAAGCGCGCCAGATAGTCTGCCGCCAATGGCTGGTAGCCATAGTTGCTAAAGTCAAAGTCTCGAGCTTGAACGTCAGCAACTGGCCGCTGTGCTTGTGGCGCGGTGTCAGCAGATTTTGCTTGCTGTGAGTGTGCTTCGATAGCTTCGATAAAGCAGCGGATCACACCGTCATTTTTTAGACGGCTCTCGGCATCGGTGAGTGCTTGACGCACAAAGTCACCAACGCTACCACTTACCGTTGGTACAGGTGTTGCCGATTCTACCGCTGGCTGCTGAGTGGGCTGTGCCTGCTGACGACGCACGACACGAGGGTCGTTACTGGCCTGTCCAAATTTCTGAGCGGTGACGTAACGGTTGGCAAACAAGGCATCATGCGTGAGCAAGGGTGCTGCGCCAACATCCACACCGGCTTTATCCGCAGTAGGACTGCTTTCGGCACTTATGCTCTGTGTGCCTTTGGCAGTGGCGTGCGTCTGTTTTGCAGAGCTGCCATGTGTATTGCTGGTATCACGGTTACCCGTATTTGCCGCGGTGTCCTGCGACTTGGCAGCAGCGCTATCAGCCGGAGCGGGGCTCTTCGCAGCTGATGGCTCATCGGCGGTCGGCTGTTTAGCAGTTGCCTGCTCATTAGCGGTTACCGTTTTGCTGTGCACCGCTTTATCACCGCTGGTATCTGCCTGCGCCGTAGAGCCGTTTTTACCAGATTTCTCTGCGCTTTGGCGATTTGCTGACTGCTTATCGACAGGCAATTTTTGTGAATCGCTTTTAGCCGTAGCTGCTTGATCAGCGTTTGTTTTGCTCGCAGTATCGTTTGCTGTACTGTCATTTGCTGAATGGGGCTTGTCAGCAGATGAGCGTTTGGCAGAGGCCGGCTTACTATCATCTAAGGATAGATGCACCACTTCTGGCGATTTTAGCACTGCTGGGGCTTCGTTGACCTGCAGCATGACCTCGTTTGGGTCTTGGTTACGGCGCGTGTTCGCGGCGTGTTTGTTGGTGTTTGCGTCGCCGTTTTTGCCAGAGGGCTGCTTGACGCTATCAGAGGTAAGCGTCTCACCGCGCTCTAGCTTGCCACGTGAGCCGCGTTGGCTGTGCGACTTACGTTTATTGAGCGGCTGCTCGTCTGCTGCCTTATGCTCACTGGTGCTGCTATCCGTATTATGACGCTCGCCAGTATCGCGGCCGTTATCTTGGCGGTTGTGGCGACTGCGCTCACTGCTACGTCTGTTGTCTTGCTGACGTTTGTTTTGCTCCTCATTTGCGCTTTCGGCGGTATCGGAGCTGCTTTGGGTCTCAGCGCTTGCGTTTTGATTACTCTCGCTATTTTGCTCTTTGCGTTGACGCGGCTTAGCAGAGCGAGACTTACGTGATTTGCGTCTTCTTCTGTCGTCGCTGCTCTCTTCGTTTTTATTGTCTGAGCTGCGACGCGCTTGCTGGCGGTTGGCGCTGTCTGATTTGCCATCGGTCTGCTGTTCAGGGGCTTGTGAGGTTTGCTCGGTGCTCGTGGTACGGCTTTCGGTACGGCTTTCGACACTAAGCGCGCTGTTATCGATTTGACCAAAGGCGCCTAAGCTTTGTGCGCCAGTGTTGACCAAGGCTTCGATTGCTTCGGCAGCATCACGGCTGCTCACGGTAGGCGTGGTTGATGCTTGCGGTGCCTGAGCAAACAGGTTGGATAGCCAAGCAACGGCTTGCGGCTGGGCGGCGGTCACACTCGCTGACGGCGTGGCTGCTGGTTGAGGCTTATCCGCTTGCGGCGCGCGCGTCGCGGTGTTGGTGCTGTTGTTTTGATGACGATCTTTTTGATGACGGTCTTTTTGATGGCGTTCGCTTTGCTGCGCGCTGTTGTTTTGCGCTTGTGCAGGAGCGTTTGACGGTGCTTGGGCGCGGCTTTTGTTTTTCTGTGCTGCGCTTTTGTCGCTGCTTTGGCGCGGCTGACGCGTTGGCTGCTGCTCAGGGCGTTCGTTGTCCGCCGTTTGCCAGTCAACGTCGTAGCCAAGATCGCTATACTCTTGCTGCTGGGTATCAGTGATACGCTCGTAGCTGGATGGGGCAAAACCATCGCGGTTGAAGTGCAGCTTAAAGTTGGGTGACTCAAGATGCGCGTGCGGCAAGATGGTGATACGCGTGCCGCTGTCTTGCTCGAGATAAACCAAGCTGTCGCGTTTTTCGTTTAACAAAAACGCCGCGATATCGGTCGGTACTTCGGCCTGTACTTCACCTTGACGCTCTTTTAGGGCGATCTGCTCGATTTGACGCATGATTGACAATGACAATGAGCGCAAATCACGAATCATACCGTTACCATGACAGCGCGGGCAGATATAGCCGGTTGATTCTTCAAGTGACGGACGCAAGCGCTGACGGCTCATCTCCATCAAGCCAAACTTGGAGATATCACCGAACTGCACGCGGGCGCGGTCGTATTTGGTCGCATCAATCAGACGTTTTTCGACTTCTTTTTGATGCTTATTGTCATTCATGTCAATAAAATCAATGACAATCAAGCCACCCATATCACGTAGGCGTAGCTGACGGGCAATCTCGTCAGCGGCTTCTAGATTGGTGTGATAGGCGGTTTCGGCGACGTCTGAGCCTTTGGTTGATTTGGCGGAGTTGATATCGATAGAGACCAGCGCTTCGGTTTGGTCAATGACGATAGAGCCACCTGAGGGCAAGCGCACTTCGCGCTGATAGGCCGTCTCGATTTGCTTTTCGATATTAAAGCGCGAAAACATCGGCTCATAATCGGTGTATTTGCGCAGCTTTTCAGCTTGTTTTGGCATCACTGCATCGATAAAACCTGCCGCTTCGATATAGGCGTTTTCGTTATCGATCCAAATCTCAGCGATATCGTCACGCAGATAGTCACGCACCGCACGGGTGACCACGCCAGCTTCTTGATGCACTAAGCGCGGCGATGGGTATTTTTTATTCTGCTCTTGGATGGCTTGCCAGATGTTGAGCAAGTGATTGAGATCGTGCTGCAAGTCTTCTTGGGTTTTGCCGATACCAGCGGTACGGATGATGACACTCATACCTTTTGGCAAGTCAAGATTGCCTAGCATGCGCTTCATGTCTTCACGCAGCTTGCCTGATATTTGGCGGGAGATACCGCCGCCACGAGGGTTGTTGGGCATCAGTACCAGATAACGGCCAGCGAGTGATACATAAGTCGATAGGGCTGCGCCTTTATTGCCGCGCTCTTCTTTTTCGACCTGAACGATTAGCTCGTCGCCTTCTTTGATGAGCTTTTTGATGTTTTCATCACGTGGGTTGCCGCTTAGATACTCAGCAGAGATTTCACGAATCGGCAAAAAGCCCTGACGCTGTGAGCCGTATTCGACAAAAACCGCTTCAAGCGATGGCTCGACACGGGTCACATGACCTTTATAAATGTTGGATTTTTTTTGTTCGCGGGTGCGGTTTTCTAGATCAAAATCGTATAGATGGTTGCCTTTACAAAGGGCGACGCGAATCTCTTCGTTTTGAGTGGCGTTGATCAAAATGCGTTTCATATTTTATCCTATGAGTACGCATAACGACGACTAAGCTTGGACTTTAGGAGGTGCCGGCAAGTGCTGCAAATGGCGACATCGGCGGCAGATATGGTGACCGGAGAACATAAGCAGTCAGCCTCAAGGGCTGCTTTACGGTGATCTAAAGAGGCCAGCAGTGTCAGACAAGCTATATCAAACAAGCTATGCCAAACCATGCAAACGCAGATTGTTCTAAACATCTATGCATCAGCGTCTTAGGTAAGTTTTTGGTCAGTGGTTTTTAGGGTCATTATGACCGCACACTTTGTCAGAGTGGGCAAGCCTTAGCGACAGCTCTAAAAATACTGATCCTAAAAAAGGCGCTGTGTTGTTGCTGCTATGCATCCTCAAAGTCTAGCAATAATTGCTGTCATCAATACTATTATAAAAAAATAGCGCGATGCAGCATCTGTTAGATCAGGTAAAACAATGGGTCTTGCTTTATTTTTCGTTCTTTTGCGATTACGTCAATCATATCTTGGGCGTTTTGTTAGCTATAGTCGCATCAGTCATCGGCGGGGCGTACTTGGCAAACAGAGTAAATGACCGGCTTATCGGCACGGTTTATGTCTATGTCTTTATTGTCATCTGTTTGACCACCGATACTAAGGCGGCTATCGATATCTGTCTCGATGCTAAGGTAAAACGTCCCATACTTGCTCGGCTGCCTCACATAAAAGACGTTGATAATGTGTTATCAAAAACAGTCGTGATTATGCGGGTAGTAAATCAGTGTTATGGGGTAAATGGTCAATAAATAGGCGTTTTGCCAGCATTATTCACGCAATGGTATTTTGTGTCACTATCAGTTTTATCATACAAATAGCCATGCGGTAAAGAAACTTGCTTTTATCAAAAAAGAAGCATTCATGCCGCGTTTACAATTTATGGGGCGGTCTGAGAAGCGATGTCTATAAAAACAGCTTTACTCAGTTTATGCACCCTAAAATCAGATGAGACGGCCCATCTTGGCAGAGGCATCGCTAACTGCGCTTGGGCAATCACTCATAAAGCCGTGATTGGCAAAATAGCGTTAGGCAATCTTTTGCAATAATGATTATTGCGCAGCTTCTGCTTAATTGGCGCTCAACATGCTAAACTATAGCAAATCTTTGTGTAAATACCTAACGAAAAATGACAAACTCAAAAACGACCGATGACGCGCCGATCCACGAAGCGCCTGCTATTTTCAATAGCAAAACACGCCCGCAAAGCGCTGATGATGAAATCAGCAACTTTGCCAGAGTCAATTATCTAGAGGTAACGCGCCATCAGCATGACCAGCGTTTGGATAATTTTTTGCTCAACCGCCTAAAGGGTCTGCCAAAATCGCACATCTACAAAATGATTCGCTCGGATGAAGTGCGTGTTAATAATAAACGCTGTAAAGCACATGATAGAGTCCAGCGTGAAGACGTCGTGCGTATCGCGCCCATTCAGCTGGCGACGCGCGAAAAGCCCATCATCAGCAACGAGTTTGCCAATAGCTTGCTGGCACGAGTGGTGTATGAAGATGAGGGGATGTTGGTGCTAAACAAGCCTTCGGGCATTGCGGTGCATGGTGGTAGCGGGTTGGACTTTGGTGTCATCGAGGCCATGCGTGAAGTCACTGGCAAAAAATATCTGGAGCTGGTGCACCGTATCGACAAGGATACCTCAGGCTTGCTGATGATCTCTAAAAAACGCTCAACGCTAAAAGCCTTGCAGCAGCATCTGGTGGATAAAACCATCCAAAAGCACTATCTGTGTATCGCCAAAGGCCAGCCTGTGATGGGTGAGCAACGTATCGATGCGCCATTGTTACGCTATACGCTTGCTAATGGTGAGCGCCGTGTCAAGGTGGATAGCCAAGACCCGCAAGCCAAAGACAGCCAGACGGACATTATCATTCATGAACGTTTTATGCTGGCCGATCAGCCTGTGAGCTTGATTGAAGCCAAGCCGCTCACTGGGCGCACCCATCAGATTCGTGTACACTTAGCGCATATCGGTCATGCCATCTTGGGCGATGATAAATATAACGTGCACGACAAATCAGGCGTCCATCGTCTGTGCTTGCACGCGTGGCGTTTGGATATCCCAGGCTATAAGAGTATCACTGCGCCGCTGCCAGAAGACATGGCCGACTGGCTCCCTGAGCAGAGCACATTACCTGATTAGTATTGTCCCATTAGTGTTGTCCCACTCTCGCGTATGATGACAGTGTGTCTATCTTCTTGTGACTGTTCAACACGACGCGCTAAGGACGGACGATAAAGTCGAATACGTGCGCTAAACGTCACGCCCGCTTATTTTTGATAAGTCGCCGTGACGTTTTTGTATTGACACTCGCCATGTATCGTCGTTATTCATAGTCTTTATTCATAAAAGTCATCAAGTCACACGTCAGCTTATCAAGTTTTAAAGGTCGTCAAGTCTTAACAGTTATCAAGGTTTATTTATGAATCCACAATCTGCTGCCAGTATTGCTATTGCCGAAGCCAGCTCTCACGTATCCAACCCGCATAATCTAGCCGATAAAACGCTGATTATCTTTGATTGGGACGGCACCTTGATGGATTCGGTGGGTTTAATCGTGGAGGCCATGCATGTGGCAGGGGAGGCGCACGGGTTTCAAACGACAGATAAGGCTGTGCAAGATATCATCGGTCTTAGCCTGATGAATGGCATTGATATTTTATATCCGCAGGCCAGCGATTTACAAAAGCAGGGCATTCAGCAAAGCTATGCTGAGTACTATATCGCCAATAGCCACCGCACGCCGCTGTTTGCTCCGATAGAAAGCATGCTACAAACGCTACAGCGTCAAGGCAAACAGCTGGCCGTGGCCACAGGCAAAAAACGAAAAGGTCTAGATCGGGTGCTTGCAGCCTCGAGCAGTCATCAGTATTTTGTGATGACCCGCTGTGCTGATGAAGCAGGCTCAAAACCTGATCCGCAGATGCTCATTGATATATTACAGGCTACTCAGCAGGGTATCGCCGACGCTGTTTTTGTCGGTGATAGCGTCTATGATATTGAGATGGCGACGCAGCTGGGTATGAGTAGTATTGCGGTTAATTACGGTACAGCATCAGCGGCAGAGCTTGCCGCACAGCAGCCTACCTATCAGGTTGAGACGCCGCAAGCATTAATGGCGCTATTATGTGGCGAGGGCGTGTCTTCAAGTCACTCGCTATAGTCAGTTGAAAATAAAACTGTTATATAAATTTAAACGCGCTACTGGTATAAATTTTACTTGCGTGCTGCGTTCCCAGAGGCTGCGCAAAATTCATCCCAGTAGCGCTATGCGCTTTTTAGAGTGCATCGACTATAGTTATCTACATGGGCTAAAAATGGCCAAATTTTGTCAACCATCGTCAAATAGCTGGTCTATATCCCGATATTAACGGCGCTATTTTCCTTGTTTGACCGCAATTTATCTCGTCTTTATCACTATTTTCAAAATAAAGACACGCCCTAGCACGCCGCTCTATCCGCGTAGCGCCGCTTATTTAGCGCCGTCTTTTGCATCACTCCCTTCTACAGCTGTCGTCGTCTCGCCATCTTGAGTGTCGGCAGACTCACTGAGGCTGGTTTCAATGATTTTATCGCCATCGAGCTGATACTCATACCATTTGCCCATCACGCCAGCCAGCTCCTCTAACCCTTCTTTGCGCAAGGCAGAAAACAGCTGAATGCTACAGTTTAGCCCCAGTTTTTTTAGTCTTTTTCGGGTATTGAGCAGGGCGTTTTTGGCGGCGCCGTATTTTAGCTTGTCTGCTTTGGTAAGCAAGATGTGTACGGGCAAATCTCCATCTTTGGCCCAATGCAGCATTTGCTCATCAAAAAACTTAAGCGGATGACGGATATCTGTCATCAACACCAGCCCTGCAAGGCTTGAGCGCGATACCAAATATTCTTCTAGCTCAACCTGCCATTCTTTTTTCATCTCTAAAGGCACAGCGGCGTAGCCATACCCTGGTAAGTCGACAAGTCGTCTGTCGCTATCACCGACGCTAAAAAAGTTGATCATTTGCGTACGACCAGGGGTTTTGGACGAGCGTGCCAGCTGGCGTTGGTTGGTCAGCGCGTTGATGGCAGAGGATTTGCCCGCGTTTGAACGGCCTGCAAAGGCGACCTCTAAGCCCATGTCGGCAGGACAAAGGCGAAAAGTCGGCGCTGACATCATAAAGGCGGTTTGTTGAATTTTTTGACGAGACTTGGTGTTAAATAAGGCTTGGTCGGTGGCGACATCGGTAAACGGGGTACTCATAAGTGACTCATTAATCTTAAAAAATTGGATACAGTGGTAAGGCGTTGCGTCGTTTAGACCAGCGAGAGGCGACAGTAGGACATAAGCGTCACATAACGTTTATAGCAGTCGGCATGGCAGACGACTTGATGATTGCTTATTCTATACTATTCGTCCGCTTACTTATTGAAATAACGGCAATTAATATCATATAAATATCACAGGCACTCACATATCGCAGGCTATCATGGTAGTAACACCAGTCATCATTAGGTTACCAAAGCCAAACTATATTTATCTGTATTTGTATGACATACATTGTTACAATATTTGCTAAGAGATAGTTAGTGACACACGTTTAATCAAAATAGACTAAACGAATGTCATATCCAAAGGAGGTGTTCAATGTCTTCAATCACCACACTTTTTGACCGTACTCAGCGTGTACTCATCAGCGGCGCGGCGGCGCTCATCTTAAGCAGCACGATGATAACGGGCGCTGCTGCTGATATCGCAGCGACCTATAATAACTCATGTGCAGCCTGTCACGATAGTGGCGCACTCAATGCCATCAAAAAAGGCGACAGCGCCAAATGGCAGCAGCTCATCAAACAAAAGAGCATGCCGACCTTGATAAACTCAGTAAAAAGTGGCATGACGCAGATGCCAGCGGGCGGACTCTGTGACAGCTGCAGTGATGATGATTATCGTCAGCTGATCGAGTATATGAGCAAATAATCAGTAGAAAATCAATAAGTCATGCCATCTAAAGCGCTGGGCTTTATTGCCCGAAAGCGCTTTTATTTTTTTGCAAGCGGCATAATAAGCCGACTAGAAAAACTGGTAGATGTGACGATTAAGTAGGCAAATGCTACAAAGTCTTGCTATAATAATCGAAAATAAACCCTGATGTTAGTAAGTACTTTCAGATTGCTTGTGGCCAAGACCTTAAATTATATACTTGCCTCGCTGATTATAGGGCGGTCGGTATCAGGTATCTTATCAGTACAATCACTCTAAATAATGCTTACACCGAGTTAGTAGGATTTGTATCAATGAAAAAGTTAATCGCTGCTGCCAGCTTATGCGTTGCAAGTTTCAGCGTACAAGCTGCTATTATTGTTCCTGAGCATGACGTCGATGCAGGCAAGAAAATTGCAGAGACCGTCTGCGCTGCTTGTCACGGTGTTGATGGTGTTAGCGTTGTCCCTGCGCAGCCTAACTTGGGTGGCCAAAACGTAAAATACCTCTATAAGCAGTTGGTCGAGTTTAAAACAGGCTATCGTAAGAATGGCATCATGCAGTCGCAAGTCGCCAACTTATCTCAGCAAGACCTAGCCAACGTGGCAGGTTATTATGCCAGCCAAGCGCCTTGGGGTGTCGGTTTTGGTAATCCTGCGACCAACCAAGAAGCCACCAAACTCTATTTGGGTGGTGATAAGTCGCGCGGCGTGATCGGCTGTGCAGGCTGTCATGGTCCAGATGCCGCTGGTAACGAGTGGGCAGCATTTCCGCGCTTAGGTGGCCAGCATGCCGAGTATATCTCAACTCAGCTAAAACTATTCCGCGCCGCAGGCCGAGCCGATGATATCGATAGCGATGAGCAAAAACGTATCAACGACGCTGCCAAAGAAGGCGAGATGGGTATGATGCAGACGGTAGCATCGAAGCTATCAGATCGTGATATTCGTATCCTATCAGACTACATTAGTGCCGTTCACTAATTTGTAGCAATCACGGCACAGGCCACAGAGCGCGGTTGTCCGTTGATTTGATAATGAGTGTCTGATAGCCAGTCGTTATTATGTGATAATGAAGCATTATTTAATGATTAAACCCCGATTTCGGGGTTTTTTTATAACTGCTGCTCCCTTATATTATCACTATCATGACCTTATAAAGATACAACCCCTCATAGGGGCTTATCTTTATGTCATGATGTTGTATCGTGATAAATTACTGTTCCTCACTTAAGCGCGTGTCGTCAATTAGCCTGTTGCGATCGATTGTGGGCTTACTATCATGAAAGTTTGCCCGTTAACAGCTTCGTTGTTTTAAAATCTGTTGTTGCAAGCTCAGTGTTTTGCACCTTAGCTATATAGTCGATGACATAAACGATGACACGCCCTAGCTCATTTGGATTTAGATTATGATGATCCGTTATGCTTCTTACTTCATTGCTGCCTTGCTGCCGTTACTGTTGTTTCGCTGGTTTGCCCCTGCCTCAGTCGGTGAGATAGATTTTTGGCTATTGTGGCTGCTGGCGATGGTATTGGTATCGCTGCCTGTGGTGTATGCAGAGATAGCGCTGGCGTATCGGAGCGTCGATGCGCCACTGGCTGGTATGCAAAAGCTGACCCGCGAGGCGGATGCCAGTCCGATATGGCGCAGTTTTGGTTGGCTTGCGGCGCTGGTGTCGATTGTCATCGCTGCGCTGGTCATCTCGGGCGCTAGTACAGGTATCTTGGCGGCTTTGACGGTGCTTGATAGCGCGCCTGCGCTACCGAGCTTTGCAATGGCGGCAGGTCTGATGGTCATCGCTGTATTGCTGAGCTTAGTGGGTGTCGCGCCGTTACCGATTGGTCTGGGGCTGATGGTCGCGGGGCTACTGCTGGGTGCGGTCAATGGACTGCCAAATATTGACTTTGCCATGACAGAAGTAAGCTTAGGCGAGTGGGCGCGCGCGGTTGCCTTGGCGCTGGTCAGTGTGGGGGCGGGTACGGGGCTGTATTGGTTCGGTCAAAGCTTGGCCAGCAAGCAGTCAGTGACAGCCGTCGGCGTGGACAATCACAACGCCCAAAAACCTGCTCGTAGCCAACTGGCCGCCGAGCCGCGTGCGACCAAGTTGGTGCTACCGATTTGGATACTGCAGCTACTGGTCGGGATGATGGCTTTGTTTGTCAGTGGTATGGCATTGCCGCCTATCGCTCAGCTATTGTATTGGGTGGGGGTGCTATTCGTTGTCAGTTATTTGCTGCACTATAGTACCCAGCAGCTGGCGCATAAGTTTGGGCTGGTGGTGAGCTTGGCGATCACTTTGGTGGTGGCATTGGCGTTGGCCGTTGTGATTCCTGCCACTTGGTTGGTCGGTATCTTGGTCATTATTAGTAGTGTCGCGGTGCTGTTCCTATCGATATTTGCGGGATGGCAAATGAAAATTAGTCATTTGCGCAAGTCGCTTAATTTCGGTAGTGAAGGGTTTTATAACTTGTGGCGCGTGGCGATACGGTTGGTGGTACCACTGGCTCTGATATTGGCATTACTGGGTTGGGTGCTACAGTGGCTGAGCTAAATAACGACGCTATCACCGTATATCTGGCCTATGCCGAGGATGCCACGCGTCAGCACTACCAGTCACTACAGGTGCGCCCTGATACCACGCTGTATGAAGCGCTATCGCAAGCAGGGTGGCTGACGCAGTTTGCCGCTTTGGCCGCGTGGTGCGAGGAGATGGCGGAGGTGGCAACCCCAATGGCAAAGCGCTGGCATGTGGGTGTTTATGCAAAAAAACAGCCGCTTAGCTATTGCTTGCAGCCTTTTGATCGTATCGAAGTCTATCGTAGTTTGAGCGCTGATCCGATGTCTCAGCGCAAAAACAAATCACGAAGCTAGCGGCTTGTCAGCCCTCACGTTATGATGCAGGCAAGCTTTCTATACCCTCGATGCGGCTGACCAAGCCATTATCATCAAAGTAGACAATCAGGTGCTGGCTGGCATTTTTGACATCAGCAATGCCTTGGCGCTGGCCTTCGGTGCCCGCTTGATAGTCGTAGATATAGTCCCAGCGCTTTGGCTCTAGGGTGTCTTTAATCGCGGGACTGCCGAGGATGTATAGCACTTGGTTTTGGTTCATGCCCACTTGCAGCTTTTGTGCTTGAGCTTGGGTGATGGCAGTGCCCTGTGGTAAATCAATCTTATAAACACTCAGTAAAGAGCAGCCGGACATCGCGACGGTAGCGCTGAGCATACTGGTTAGGATAATGTTACGTAATGCGCGTGCAGGGCTGAACGGACGAAAAGTTAATGTCTTTATCATGGTAAGATGACTCATAAGAAATGGGTTAGGTGCGGCCATCATCAATGCTAAGGTGTCTGGCCGACTATCTTGAACAAATGATACGTCATTTACTTGCAATTGCCTACCACTTACGACATTATTTACCAAACGCTATCGAGGCGATTTGGTTATTTGTTTTTTAAATTCATAGACTTGCATTGATATTTTTAGCGAAATGATAGACCATATAGGCGTTGAAGATAAGCAAGGGTCATACGCGAGATATCAATGAATTGCAAAAGGCATGTTTGGCATGTCTTAGATAAAACACGTTTAATAAAGTAATTTTTTAGCTTATCTACCTCCTATTTTTTGGTTCTTTATTTGCTAAGACTGTCACAGTCACAAGGGATATTATGGCTTCTTTTACCAATCAAGATTTACGCAAAGCAGGGTTGAAGGTCACCTTACCACGTATCAAAATTTTAGAGCTGCTAGAAAATGCAGAGCTGCATCATATGAGTGCCGAAGAGGTGTACAAGGCGCTGATCGACCAAGGCGAAGATGTGGGGCTGGCCACGGTGTATCGAGTATTGACCCAGTTTGAACAAGCGGGCATCGTCGAGCGTCACAACTTTGAAAACAATCTATCGGTGTTTGAGATCACCCAAGAAGAGCATCATGACCACTTGGTCTGTGACCACTGCGGCAAAATCGTCGAGTTTCATAATGAAGCTATCGAAGAGGAGCAGCTCAAAGTTGCAGAGTCGCATGGTTTTAAATTATCGGGTCACTCACTGGTGCTATACGGTATTTGTGATGATCAAGAATGCAAGGACAGCGTCAAATAACAGCGGTTAAGTTATCAAAATCTGATAAGGCTTTATCACCTTTAACCGTTTTGTTATTTGTTTAAGTGCTTACATACTCAAATACTAGCACGCAGCAAAAAGCCCTCACGATTTTTATGAGGGCTTTTTTTATGGGCTTGATTGAAGCGCTAAGCTTATGTGATATCTAGCGACAAACCGTCTGCGCCTTCGTCCAAAAGGTGGGCGCTGTTTTTGCTACTGAGCTTGATTTTTAGGCGCAAATCGTTTGGTGAATCAGCATGCAAGATCGCTTCTTTATAGGTAATCTCGCCGTTTTCATATAAATCAAACAGTGCCTGATCGAAGGTCTGCATACCGCTCTCTCGTGAGCGCTTCATCACATCTTTAATCTCATGAATCTCGCCTTTACGGATATAGTCGCTGATGAGCTGGGAGTTCAATAAAATCTCAATCGCCGCGCGTCGCCCTTTGCCATCCGGTGTTGGGATGAGCTGCTGGGCGATGATCGCTTGCAGGTTGAGCGACAAATCCATAAACAGCTGGTTGTGACGGCTGGTCTCAAAAAAGTGAATAATACGATCAATGGCTTGGTTGGCGTTGTTGGCGTGTAGCGTGGCAAATACCAAATGCCCCGTCTCAGCATACTGAATCGCGTAGCTCATGACCTCGCGGTTACGAATCTCACCAATCAAGATGACATCAGGGGCTTGGCGCAGGGTGTTTTTTAAACCTGCTTCAAAAGAGTGGGTGTCAATACCGACCTCGCGCTGGGTGATGATACAGCCGCGATGCTTATGGACAAACTCGATCGGGTCTTCGATGGTAATGATATGGCCTTGCGAGTTCTGGTTGCGATGGCCGATCATGGCAGCAAGCGTCGTCGATTTACCCGTACCTGTCGCACCGACCAGTAGGATGATACCGCGCTTTTTCATCGCCAGCTCTTTGAGAACAGGTGGCAGGCGCAGCTCTTCGACGGTTGGGATTTTGTTTTCAATTTTACGCAAAATCATCCCAGCCATGTCGCGCTGTACAAACGCGCTGACCCGAAACCGTGCCTGCTTGGCTTCATCAGTGATGGCAAACTGACACTCGTTGGTCTCTTCAAACTCTTGCTGCTGACTGGCCGTCATGACGCTTTGGACCAGTTTTAGAGTTTGGGCAGGGGTCAGCGGGGTCTTACCCACAGGCAGTATCTTGCCGTTCACCTTCATCGAAGGTGCCACTTCAGCAGTAATAAAAAGGTCAGAGCCGTTTTTATTGATCATTAACTGCAATAGTTTATCAATGTCCATGTTGTACCCGCTTTCGATGTCAATCGCCTAAAAAAATATCTAAAATTATGTGATCCGTGATGTCCGCAGTGATGCTGATACTGCAGAGCACTGCGTCAGTGCTGTCTTAATGGCAAATTATCGCCTATAAAAAAGTCTCAGGCTGCTTGGCATAAGGGCGCGCCACGTCTTTGCTGATGGTGCCTTTGGCCACGAGGTTTTTTAAAGTCTGGTCAAGGGTGATCATACCGTCGCCTGCGCCTGTTTGAATCGCCGAATACATCTGGGCGATTTTGTTTTCGCGAATGAGGTTACGGATGGCCGGCGTACCTAGCATGATCTCGTGGGCGGCGATACGGCCACCTGCTTGACGGCGCAGCAAGGTCTGTGAGATGACTGCCTGTAGCGACTCTGAGAGCATGGCGCGAATCATGTCTTTTTCGGCGGCAGGAAACACATCAATCACACGGTCAATGGTTTTGGCCGCTGAGCTGGTGTGCAAGGTGCCAAAGACTAAGTGACCGGTCTCAGCTGCCGTTAGTGCCAAGCGAATGGTCTCAAGGTCGCGTAGCTCACCCACCAAAATAACGTCGGGATCCTCACGCAGTGCCGAGCGTAGGGCTGGCTCAAACCCCAAGGTGTCGCGGTGTACTTCGCGCTGGTTGATAAGGCTTTTTTTCGATTCGTGGACAAATTCGATCGGGTCTTCGATGGTCAAAATATGCTCTTTGCGGCTCTCATTGATATAATCAATCATGGCTGCCAGTGTCGTGGATTTACCAGAGCCGGTCGGGCCAGTCACCAGCACCACGCCGCGTTTGAAGTCTGACACGCGTTTGAACACATCGCTCATGCCCAAATCTTCCATCGTTAGGACCTTAGAGGGAATGGTACGAAACACAGCACCTGCGCCGCGGTTTTGATTAAAGGCGTTTACCCGAAAGCGGGCAAGATTGGGAATCTCAAAAGAAAAGTCCGTCTCAAAAAACTCCTCAAAATCGGCGCGCTGCTTGTCATTCATGATGTCATAAATCAGCTGATGCACCGCTTGATGCGTCATCGCTGGCATATTGATGCGCGTCATCTCGCCATCGACACGAATCATGGCGGGCATACCGGCTGAAATATGTAAATCAGATGCTTTATGTTTAACCGTAAAACGCAACAAGTCTTCGATGCTTAAGGTGTTTTTTTCAGCCATAATCGGATAGTCCTATCAGTCAAAAAAGGTCAAACAAAAGATGATAAAAGCCAATGATAGTGTGATGCTAATATCTAGCGCAGCAGGACACAGCCTTGAATAAAGCGATCCGCCAGCCTACCTTGTCTTTACCATGACGCTTATATTCAGTAGCATATGTTAGACCATGTAACAATATCATAACAAGACTGCTAGCATTTAACCATCTACTGCCCAAAGAAAATGTAAAATTTGTCTAGCGTTGTAGGTCGCAGATGGGGAGCGAGACAGTTAATGTTAGACCCAACTGCTAGACCCAACCGCAACGGGCGAAGCTTATAAACAAACCTATATAACAACAGCGAAAATACTATGGATAAGCAATACTTAATCGACAATTGGCAACGCGTTCATGCACAGCTGGTGGCAGCTTGTGAGCAAGCGGACTCTCAAGCCGAGCAGGTAACACTACTGGCCGTCTCCAAAACCAAACCTGCACAGATGATCGCGATGTTGGCGCAGCAAGGTCAGCGCCACTTTGGCGAAAACTACTTACAAGAGGCGCTCGAAAAAATCAATGAGTTACAAAGTCAACCTGACGCTGAGCATATCGTTTGGCATTACATCGGCAGTATTCAGCGCAACAAAACCCGTGACATCGCTGAGCATTTTGATTGGGTACAAACGGTCGAGCGCGGCATTATCGCCAAGCGCTTAAATGATCAGCGGCCAAAGGATTTACCGCCATTGAACGTATTGGTGCAGGTCAATATTGATGATGAAGACAGTAAGTCAGGCTGTCTGCCAGCCGAGTTGCCTGAGCTAATAAGTGTCATGAAGAGCTATGAGCGTCTGATACTGCGCGGACTGATGATTATCCCTGCCAAGACAGATACCAATGCCTTTGCCCGTACCCAGCAGTTGTTTGAAGACATTAAAGATAAGCACCCAGACTTGGCGCATTGGGATACGCTGAGCATGGGCATGAGTGGGGACATGGCGGACGCCATCGCTCATGGCTCGACGATGGTGCGCGTGGGTACCGCCATATTTGGGTCGCGAGAGTAGATGCCGTCCTATCTTTTCTCTAACTACTCTCCAATTATACTGTCTCATCAAGTCTGGTAACCAGCATTTGGGTGATTTTGAGGTTGTCGGTGGCGATGATCTCAAAACGATAGTTGGCATATTCGATAGAGTCGGTCTTTTTGGGGATTTTGCGCAGCATATACATCATAAAGCCGCTGATGGTTTCATAGTTTTGATTGCGCGGCAGATTGACGATATCGAGCGCGCGCACCACATCTTCGATAGGCGTCATACCATCGATCAGCCATGAGTTGTCGGTGCGCTGAACGATAGGCTGCTCCTCTAATGTCACAAGCTCGCCCATGACGATGCTCATGACATCTCTCAAGGTAATGACGCCCACCACCAAGCCATACTCATTGACGATGACGGCAAAGTCAGCACCTGTGGATTTAAACATCTCCAGCACTTCAAACAATGATAAGGTATCTGGCACAAACAGCGCTGGTTTTATCAGGGACTTGTCCGTGAGGCTCACTTCTTGTTTATTGAGTACCAACGCCAAAAAACTACGAGATTCGACATAGCCGATGATATGCTCTAAATCATCGTCATGACAGACTAAAAACTTATTGTGCGGCTGTTCAATCATCGTCTCGACGATTTGTTCGGTACTCATTTTTGTATCGAAGTACACGATATGCTCGCGAGGGTTCATCACTGAGGTGACGGTGCGCTCCTGCATCTCAAAGATGTTTTCTATCAAATGATGCTCTTGTTTTTTGAGCACGCCTGCCTCGGCACCAGCATCCATCACCGCATAGATGTCTTCTGGCGTGATGTCATCTTGACGAATGGTGGAGATACCAAAAAACTTAAACAACATATTGGCCGCGCCGTCAAACACCCAAATAACAGGCTTAAAGATAAACGTCAGCGCCATCATTGGCCGCACCAAACGCACGGCAAAAGCCTCGGCATTGGACATCGCCAAGCGTCTGGGCATCAAGTCCGCGAGCAAAGAAAACAGGCTGGTGATGAGGACAAAGGAGGTGACTGACGAGACGGCTTCGTTTTTCACCACCAATTGAAAATAAGGGCTGATAGCAGACTCACCGATAGCACCTGCGGAGATGGCCACGGCGTTCAACACTACCTGCACCACAGTGATAAAGCCACCAGGATTTTCTTGCATATGTAGCACATCAAGGGCGCGTACCTCTCCTTCTTTTGCTATGATTTGTAGCTTGATCTTGCGAGCAGCAGCAATGGCAATCTCAGCGCCAGAGACAAAGGCACTCAAGGCAAGTAATAAAAGCAAAAACACACTAGCGGTTAGCAAACTCATGACAGACTCGGTAAAAAGGTAAGATTCATTAAAAATAATGCAGGATTAGCATAAAAAGAAAAACAGCATGGGTATAGAATCCTTATGTATAAAAACCAAAAAAGCTGGGCAAGCACCCAGCTAATCATAAGGCAGTAAAGTAGTATTAAGCGCTGCTCTTGCATCTAAGTTGGTATCAGTTGGTAAAGGCTTAGATGCTAAAGGCGCAAGCGCTGAGCGTTTAGCCTTTGATTGACCACTTATTGACCAGTGGATAGCGGCGCTCACGGCCAAAGGCTTTGTGGCTGATTTTGGTGCCGATAGGAGCCTGACAGCGTTTGTATTCGCTGTTGTCCACCATCTTGATGACCTTGGCCACCATAGCTGCCTCAAACCCTTTATCGACGATTTCTTGATAGCCCATGTCTTCATCGATATACGACATCAAGATGCTGTCCAATACATCATAATCAGGCAGGCTGTCTTGGTCTTTTTGGTCAGGACGCAGCTCAGCGGACGGCGGACGTGTGATGACACGCTCTGGAATCACAGGCGTGTCCTCTAGGCGGTTACGGTAGCTTGCCAGCTTATATACTTGTGATTTATAGACGTCTTTTAGTACATCAAAACCGCCTGCCATGTCGCCATATAATGTTGAGTAACCAACGGCCAGTTCTGACTTGTTGCCAGTGGTGATGACGAGATGACCAAACTTGTTGGACAGTGCCATCAGCACCACACCGCGCGCGCGCGCTTGGATGTTTTCTTCGGTGGTATCAGCAGGCGATTTGTTAAACAGTGGCGCTAGCGTATGACGGATACCTTCCACTGCATCAAAGATTGGGCAGACAGTATAAGAAACGTTTAAGCGGCGCGCTTGTGCTTGCGCGTCCTCTAAGCTGATCTGTGAGGTATATTCGTACGGCATCATCACTGCATAGACTTTATCTGCGCCCAGCGCGTCGACCGCGATACAAAGCGTCAAGGCAGAGTCGATACCGCCTGACAGGCCGACGATGACACCTGAAAATCCAGAAAGATTGACATAATCACGTAGCCCCACTACCAATGCTTGATACATCTCCGACTCGCGGCTCAAGCTCAGTGGCGCTTTGGTTTGGCTGTCGAACTTGGCTGTTTTGACATCTAAAGTGGCCAGCAGTAATTGGCTCATAAAACGCGGCGCTTCGTGGGCGACGCTGCCATCTGCTTGTATCACCATCGAGCCGCCATCAAACACCAAGTCATCTTGTCCGCCCACGGCATTGATATAGATAATAGGTAAGTCGTTTTCGCGGCTGCGCTTGGCCAGCATGGTCTTGCGGTTTTCTTGTTTTTCGATCTCAAACGGTGAGGCGTTTAGGCTGACGATCATATCAGCGCCTTGTTTTTTTAGCTCAGCGACTGGGCCTTTTTCCCACAAGTCTTCACAGATCAGCAGACCGATGGTGATACCTTTATAGTCAAACAGCACTTGATTGCGGCCTTTATCAAAGTAGCGGCGCTCATCAAACACGCCATAGTTTGGCAAAATTTGCTTATGATAAAAGCCTTTTTGATGACCATTATGTAAGATGGCCGCTGAGTTGAAGGTACCGTGATGATCGACGTGCGGATAGCCGACAATCATAACGATGTCGTCGATATCGCTTAGGGTAGATAGCGCGCTTTTGACGCGGCCTGACAAGCTTGGGCGCAGCAATAGGTCTTGTGGTGGGTAACCCAATAAGGCCAGCTCTGGAAAGACGATAACGTCGGCGCCTTGCTCACGTGCTTGCAGCGCTAAGGTACGCATTTTTTCGGCGTTGGCAGTGATATCACCGACCAAAAAGTGTGACTGCGCCAGTGCAAAAGTAACGGTCTCTGGCGGCTTGCTAGTATAACTGGCCTCGCTCGAGGGGTTTAGATTGGGATTATCAGTGTCTTTTGACATTGTTATTTTTCCTATCGTTATAGTATTTAAAATGTGGTCAGGCAGTGTGGGTCTAAAAATCCAACATTCATTCAAACAACATTTATGCAAAATAATGCGGTTATACAGCACTGGTATAGACCGCTTGATTATTAAATCATACAGCGCCTAGATGAAACTTTCGCTTTGAGAGAAGGCGTAAAGCGGCACCTGATACGTGCGCCAATATCCTGCTAATCTCTCAAATTAGCGTCATCGATAACACGACGCTAACCTCTTGATTTGATATCAAAATGGCGATGTCCATGTGACAGCGGCTTTATAACGGTCTTTCTTTTATGGTGGATTGCCATTGATGCGCCCAAAAAGCGTAAAATAATCGCTTTAGTATAACATCAATTACCGTGACAAATAGAACGCGCCGGTGAATTACCTGATGAGATATCTGCTACAAATGGGCAGAAGCGCGCTGCTGTCGGTGATGGTTTTTATCGACCAAAACCCTATGATGCAGTGTGGTTATTGTGCTCATAGCTCGGTAAGATTGTATAGAGAAAGTTGTAAGTAAAGATTACAACATAGCGTTATTTATTTGGGATATTTTGTTGCATAATGAGGGGGTGATAATCGCTTTGTTTTTGGCGTGTTTTTATAAAAAGAATGGCCGCTAAATGTGTTACGGTATCATAGGGATTACTACTGCTATCGTGATGGTGTTATCGGTATGAATGTTGGACAAACCCTCGCTTGTGAATACGACTTATGGACATGATCTATAGACGGATATTCATCACCCATTTATAAACTTGTCAGCAAAGCTGTGATGGTCTTTGCTGTCAGCCCTTGGTTTATACGCTATGATTGAAAACTGGACAAAAGAATTTATTATTCAGCGCCTGCTGGCCGTTACCTTATTGGTTGCGTTATTTGTACTGTGCTTTCAGGTGGTACAGTTTTTTATTGTGCCGGCTTTGTGGGCGGCGATTTTGGCGTATGTGACGTTTCCTATTTATAGTTTTTTTTATGAAAAAGTAAAGCTCAGTCCGGATTTTAGCGCGGCGATTATGACCGTGAGTATCTCACTTATCATCGGTATACCGCTGGTCATTGGGGTTTTTATTTTACAACAAGAAGCGTTGAGCCTTATCAGCAACTTGATCTATCGTATCAAGGTGGGCTATCTGGATGTGCCAGAGTCTATCAAGGACTTGCCAGTTATCGGTCAGCAGGTCAAAGATATCTTGTGGCGCATCAATAAAAACCCAGAGGGCACGCTAGAAGCGTTTCGGATGTGGGTGCAGTCGCACTTATACTATGGCAAAGTCGCCTTTGATGTGGTGTTTAGTGGACTTGCCAAGCTGGGTATGGCATTGATGACGCTGTTCTTTTTTTACCGAGATGGCACCAGTTTGGTACGGCAAATACGCCAAGCCCTGCGCAATATCATTGGCAATCGCATCGATGGCTATATTGATTCGGTCGGCACGACGACGCGAGCGGTGGTCTATGGCATCGGGCTGACCGCGCTGGCGCAGGCTTTGCTTGCGGGTATTGGCTATTATTTCTCAGGCGCGCCCAGTCCTATTTTGTTGACCATCGTTACCTTTATTATTGCCTTGATTCCGTTTGGGACGCCGTTTGTGTGGGGCGGGGTGTCGGTCTGGCTGCTAAGCCAAGGCCATACAGTAGAAGGTATCGGTCTGGCACTGTGGGGGATATTTGTCATTAGCTGGGTGGACAATTTGATTCGGCCTATCGTCATCAGCGGTGCCACCAAGATTCCTTTTATCATTATATTTATCGGGGTATTGGGCGGGCTAACAGCGTTTGGCTTTGTCGGTCTGTTTATCGGGCCTGTGGTACTAGCCATCGGTCTGGCCGTGTGGCGTGAGTGGATATCTCAGCATAAAAATGAGATATTTGCTCAGCAAGACGTGGTACTGTCTGAGACTCAGACGTTGCCAACTGTGACTAAATCAGAATAGAGGTACACGACCATGTTAAATAAGAGCGCGGATGTGGCAATGGAAAATAAACCAAATGCGGCAACAGATCTTACCATCGTGGCCGATAGCAATATCGCCAGCTTGTCTGAGTTTTTTAATAATGACACGCTCAGTGGGGCGACAGGACGGCGCGTGCGTATGATCAAGGTGGCAGGGCGCGATATCGATGCGCAGCTATTGGCGGATACGCAGCCCAATGTCTTACTGATACGCTCAGTAACCCACGTCAACGCAGATTTATTGAAAGACAACGACAGTGTGAGGTTTGTCGGTTCGGCGACGATTGGCACCGATCATGTCGATCAAGATTACTTAGCGGCGAGTCGTATTCACTTTGCCAATGCGGCAGGCTGTAGCAAGCACTCTGTGGCGCAGTATGTGCTGAGCGCTATTTTGACCTTGCGGCCTGAGTACTGGCAGCGATCATCGACGCCGCCCACATTGGGCATCATTGGGCTGGGCAATATCGGTAGTACCTTGGCGCAATATGCCAGTAGTTTGGGCTGGCAAGTGCTCGGCTATGATCCACTACTACCAGCCTCAAGCCTCAATAATGCCAGCTTTGCGCAAGTCATCGAAAAAAGCGATGTGGTCAGCCTGCATGTGCCCTTGACCGACAAAGCAAATGCGACCAGTGCGGCGGGCAGTGCCCATCATAGTAGTCATGTCAGTGAGTATCCAACGCGGCATTTAATCGACAAAAACGCTCTGGATGCGATGCCAGCCAGTACCTTATTGATCAACAGTGCTCGCGGGCCCGTCATCGATGCTGCTGCTTTGCAGGCGGATATTGAGCGTACCGGTCGGCAAGTGGTGCTCGATGTCTTTGAGCATGAGCCGCAAATTGAGGAAGCACTGCTCAGCAAACTGGCGATTGCCACCCCACATATCGCTGGCTACACCTTGGAAGGTAAGCTGCGCGGCACTCAAATGATCTATGATGCGCTCTGTGAAAAACTCTCAATCAGCCCTGCGCAGTCGATGCATCAGCTGCTACCGCTCAATATGTTTTTGTGGTCTGAGCTAAAGGCGCACCCTGATAGGCTGGTTAAGTTTTATGACATCATGCAAGATGATAAAGCGCTGCGAGCCACGCTCGCTGAGGGTCAGGTAAAGGCCGCGGCTTTTGATCAGCTTCGCCGTGACTATCATTTGCGCCGCGAGTGGCAGTTTTAGGCGTATTTTCCATAGGTTTTTATAAAAGTTGTAGTACATCATCATGAGTTCCAAAGCATCAGTCACATCAAGCCCAAACGCTTGCTCCCAGCCCAGTTATGCGCCGACCATGACGCTTGCCATGGCACAGCAGCGCGCGCATTTTATGAGTAAGGTGCGGCAGTTTTTTGCAGCGCGTCACGTACTAGAGGTGCAGACGCCGCTACTGTCGCAAGCGGGCAATACCGATACTTTTTTGCAGTCGGTCGCTGCGGCGGTCACCTATCAAGACAAACCGCGCACCTACTATCTACATACCTCGCCTGAGTTTGCTATGAAGCGTTTACTCGCCAGCTGGCAAGTGCCGATTTATCAGATCTGTCCTGTGTTTCGAGACAATGAGATAGGAGCGCGGCATAATATTGAATTTACCATGCTAGAGTGGTATCAGCCCCATTATAGTCTTGAGGATATGGCCGCCGAGCTGGGGGCGTTATTAGAAGCGCTATATGGTCATTCAGTGGTGCTAAGTCACTATCGTTATGTCGATGCTTTTATGGATTTTGTCGGGATTCATCCGCTGACCGCCAGCCTTGCGACGCTACAAGCAGTTGCAGAAGATAAAGGGTTGATGGGGTTTGATTTTAATGCGGGCATCAATGGGGCCGAAAAAAACGACACCGGTCAGAGCGAGGATAGCATCCGCCAAAGCTGGCTTGACTTGCTGTTTAGCCACATCGTCGAGCCAAACTTAGGTCATGATCTGCCGACGCTGATTATTGAATATCCACCAGCGACGGCAGCACTGGCAAAAACAGCGGTGGATAAAGAGGGTAATACCGTTGCCAAGCGTTTTGAGCTGTATATCAATGGCATCGAGATTGCCAATGCGTATGATGAGCTGGCAGATGGGCCAGCGTTACGCCAGCGTTTTGAGCAGGACAATGAGCGGCGTCAGCAGCATGACCTGCCAGCCATGCCAATCGATGAGCATCTATTGGCAGCCTCTGATGCGTTGATGCCTTGTAGCGGCATCGCGGTTGGTATCGATCGGTTATTGATGGTGACAACAGGGGCGCGCAGCTTGGAGGAAGTGATTGCCTTTCCTAGTGGTTTGGCGTAACTGTGCTATAAGCGTTCTGCGTTAAGTCTTTTAAGAGACCACCATAAAAAAGCGAGTCAAGCAAAAAGGTTGACTCGCTTTTGTCTTTTTTAGCTGTAACTGTCGTTAATCTACTACAACGTGGCGATGGCTTCGTTGATGGCGGTTTCACCATTATGCAGACTAAAGACTTTTTTGATGGTATTGTTTGCGTCCAGTACCGCAGTCAAGGTCGCCGCCACATCTGCAATCGCATTTTCGCCTGCATTGTCATCGTTGATGGTGATTTTGCCAGTACCTGCACGCTCCTTTAGAGCCCCTGCTTGTACGATGGTATAGTCAAGCTTGCTGTCGTTGACCAGCCACTGATCGGCGTAATGCTTACAGATATAGTATTCTTTTAGATCAGCTATGCCAGGAGTGTCCCACTTGCTGGTGTCTAACGAAAACACCGTGCTTAGCATGATATAGCGTTTGATGCCTTTGTCTTCTACCGCTTGCATGGTTTTTACGGCGCCATGTAAGTCCACTTCTAAAACGTCTTTGCCGCCTGAGCCTGCGACAAAATAGACCGCATCGATATCTTGCTCTATTTGCTCGGCGATGGCGTCTTTTTCGGCGGTGATATCTAAGTCTAGCTGACGGTAATTGTCGTTATCAAACAGTTTTTTATCCTGACGCGTGGTACCGATGACCTGATGGTCGTCTGCCAATAGTTGCTCGACCAAATCTGTACCCACACGGCCACTTGCTCCAATCACTAAAATTTTCATATGCATTCCTATTGTTATATATATAAATTACGATGACGTTCTCGTTTTTATCATTGAACATTTGATAGTGCGGTGTTTTAAACGATACTGCATGTTGCCAATGTCATCGTCTTATCAAAGCGTGTCTGAAAACGTACATCTTAAAAACTGTATATAGGCTAACAATAATAAACGGCACACTTCGTTATGAAGCGTGCCGTTTGCATAGTGTTTGGTTATAGAGTGTATAGGGTTTGCAAGAGTGGCAAAAATACGCGGGAGATTAGCGCACTAGCTTATTTAGACCATCGGCAAAGGCCTTTTTGTCACGCTCGCCATAAGGCTTTTGTCCGCTCATCTCTTGTGGCTCTAGGACGCCAGTGCCGCGCATGGTATCCATAAAGTCACGCATGTTCAGCTTTTGCTTGATATTTTCTTTATTATAAATGACGCCGCGCGTGGTAAGGACCAACGCGCCTTTGTCTAAAATATCATTGGCCAAAGGAATGTCGCTGGTGATGGCCAGATCGCCTGCCTGTATTTGCTCAACGATATAATCATCGGCTTTATCAAACCCCGATGGTACCACCGTCATGGTAAGCAGGGGTGAGCGGCGCAGTTTAATCGGCTGATTGGCGACGAATATCGCCGCCGTTTGCGTGCGCTCAGCAGTCTTGATAATCAAGTCTTTGGCAATGGATGGTACCGAATCTGCATCTACCCAAATCTGCATTATTTTTTGGCCTGTGTGGTTTTGGCCTGTGTGGGCTGTGCCTTCGCCTCACTGTCCACTTGGCCCTCTGTAGCTTGGGTTACAGCGGTGTTAGCGACCTTGCTATCGAGCAATTTGGTATTTTGGGCAGTGCTATTCGTTTGTGGACTGGCCGGCTCTTGAGGCTTTTGGATGGCAGCGTACTCTTTATCCAAACCGACTTTGTTGGGCAAGATGGCGACCAGCTTGGCCATCGATGGCTCTAAATCAGTGACGTCATTGGGCATCAAGGTGATATGAGCGATTTTACGATCGTCGCGCTCAGCCTTGTGGTAGCTGTGATAATGGGCACCATCGATAGCCAGTACGTCGCTGATGTTAGGGTATTGACCCAGCACATTGACCATAATCGCTGGATGGACGTTATCAGTATCGCCTAATGGCAAATCGACCACCGCGCGGATATGGTTTTCAAATTGACTGGTAATCGCCCCTTCGATGCTCCAATGCCCAGAGTTGTGTACACGCGGCGCAATCTCATTGGCCAGCAGATAGTCATGACCGCGCGCATCTTTGGTGACAAACAGCTCAAGCGCCATCACGCCTACATAACCTAAGTGGTTCATGATCGTGGTGATGGCTTCTTTGGCTTGGCTAAAGATGTGGCTGGTGCCGACAGCAGGCGCTTGGGTCTTGGCCAAAATACCGTGATGATGGTGGTTTTCGACCAAATCATAACAGCGCACACTACCGTCTTGGGCGCGCGCCGCAATGATAGACACCTCGCGGCTAAAGTTGATAAAACCTTCGGCAATCAGCGGCGCTGGGGTAGGCGTTAGACTGCCTTTACCGCTGACCGCGTCTTTGAGGTCTTGCCAAGCTTTGGTGATATCGCTGTCTTGTTTGATGACATACTGGCCTTTGCCGTCATAACCGCCGCGGCTAGTTTTTAGAACGATGGGCAGCCCTAATTCATCGCAGGCTTGCTTTAACTGAGCCTCAGAGCTGACTTCTTGAAAAGGCACCGTGGCGATTGCTAAATTGTTAAACATCCGCTTTTCTTTTAAGCGGTCTTGAGCGATATCTAAGGCCACTGGCGGCGGAAACATACCTTGCTTGTTGCCTGATTTTGAGAGGCTGGCCAGTTTTTCGACCGTGGCAGTTGGTGTGTTTTCAAACTCTAAGGTAAAGACATCGGCCGCTGCGATAAAGTCATCGAGCTGCGCGCTTGAAAATACTGTGCCATAAAGGCTGGCTGGGCAGTCAGCATTGTCCTCTAAAAACACGCATTGATAGCCGAGCGGTAGCGCAGCTTGGGCGAGCATCATGCCCAGCTGACCACCACCTAAGATACCGATGGTACGGATAGTTTGAGTAACAGGATAAGCATTGGCTGTGGTCATGATAGTAACTCTTTGAATAAATAATGGATGAAAACGAGCGTATTAAAATAGGAAAAGGCGCAATGTCTGCACCTTATTCTTGGGTGAACCCGCATGCTAAACGCACATTTTAAACAATCGCTAGACGCGCTAAGATGAGTGATCGCTTGGCTTTGCATGTTTTTGCATGGTTGTTTCGTATAATTAACCATCAGCCCAGATACCATAAATCGCTAGGCAGATTGATTAATGATACCTGGGGTTGGGCTGGCAAGGATGGTATCGGTTTGTGTCTGACGCAGCGTATCGAGCTTATTGGCCACCGCCTCGTCATGTAATGCCAATACTTGAATCGCCAGCAGAGCGGCGTTATATGCGCCTGCCGTCCCAATAGCGAGAGTGCCGACCGCCACGCCTTTTGGCATCTGTACGATAGAGAGTAGGCTGTCCCAGCCGCTGAGCATGGAGGACTTGACCGGTACACCAAAGACAGGGAGCGGCGTTTGGCTGGCACACATACCAGGCAGATGTGCTGCCCCGCCAGCACCCGCGATAATCACTTGTAGGCCATTGTCTTTTGCACACTTGGCGTAGTCAAACAATCTATCAGGCGTACGGTGCGCTGAGACCACTTCGCAATCAAAGGCAATATCGAAGTCGGCTAGTAGCTGGGCGGCGGCGCTCATGGTGGCCCAATCAGATTGTGAGCCCATAATGATGCCGACTTTTGGCTGGCCAGCAGGAGAGGCGATAGGATTAGGTTGAGTCGTAGCTGATTGGGTGCTCATGATGCGATATCCTCAAAAAGACCATCATACAAAAGTTTTGCCGCATTCGTAAAGCCAAGATTGAGGTTTCGCTATATTATCGCGTTTTTGTCCCCTCAGGCATCACAGAAGCGCCAGCAGGTAGCGCTCATCATACGCAGTCTTAGTGCTGATCGTGACGATACTGTACAAAGTTATCTGCTGTGAGTGGTAGTGGTTTGGTCGTATCAAGCTGATAGCACGTCAGATAGCCGCTGTCTACGGCGGCAGAATAATCTGTACAAGCGACTTGCGCGCTGAGCGGCTCAGGCGTACCTGTCAGCCAATAATGCCCGACAAACACAGGTTTGTGGGTTTTTAAGGCAAAATCGATATTATCAGCCAAGACGTCTTGAGGAATCTGCGCCAATGCCGAGGCGGGCGCGCGAGCAACTTCATACAGCGTGCGCTGGTTCAACGCATCCAGCCACCAGCGTACTCGTACCCGCTTGCGCTCCGTGCCTTCTTTATCGACCATCACTAAGCCGTCTGGCAAAGGTGTCTCCACACCTTTTAGCACCCGCTCTAGCGCATCAAAGGCTGTGCTAAACTCACGCGAGGTCACCTCAAGCGCATGCGGCGTCAAACAATTATCTGCGGTGAGCAACGGCTTTAGCACAGCCATGCTATCTACATCCCAGCAAGCATGGACAAAACAGGCATAGTCAGTCTCGAGCCACAACGGAATCTCATAAAAACGCTTAAGCCAGTACTGATGCGCCGCCGAGCCAAAAGGCACCTCTGCCAAAAACGCCTCGTGTTGACGGGTATGCACCGTATCGTGCGAGCGCAGATACTCGCCAGGCGCGTCTGGGTCGGGTGTGGCAAAAGCCAGCGCGTTATACTCATGATTGCCCATCACCGCATCGGCGACATCAGCATCTAGCATGGCAAACACAATCTCCAACGTCGCCACTTGCTGTGGCCCACGATCCATCAAATCGCCAATAAACAGCGCTCGATGACCCTCTGGCGGCACAAAGTATTGACCATTATGGACATAACCCAACTGTTTAAGCAAACCGACAAGCTTGTCCGCGTAGCCGTGAATATCACCAATAACATCTATAATCATAATAAAACAACATAAAGGAGAAGTTATGCGCTTATAAAAACGCAATACATAAAAAGTCAAACCATCAATGAGATGATCGTCTATCGGCCATTATCAGCCATAGCCATAGCCATAGCCATAGCCATAGCCATAGCCATAGCGGCTCTAAAAACCTGGCGACAGCAGCGCGTTGATAAAGTGCGGCAAGACACGCGGCTCTAAAACAATCGTGGCCACCACCCCAAACGCGCCGCCCCACATATGCGCCATATGATTGATATTTGAGCCGCCGCGCCTATCTGCATAAATACTATAAGCCACGTACGCTACTGCAAACAAAATCGCCGGAATCGGAACAATGGCAAATAAGTAAAGGCTTTCCCACGGTGCCAGCAAGATAAAGGCAAACAGCACTGCTGAAACCCCGCCTGACGCGCCAAGACTCAGATAGCTGGCATTGTTTTTGTTTTTTAGATAGCTTGGCACCATAGCGATAACAATGGCAAGCACATAAAACACCACAAACCCATAGCCAAACAAAAACGGCTGGTACAGCCCTTCGATGGCGCGACCAAAAAAATACAGCGTAAACATATTAAACAATAGATGCATGCTGTCGGCATGAATAAAACCATGCGTCACAAAACGATCCCACTGTCCGTTATTTACCGCTGGCGGATAAAAAATAAAACGGTTAAACAAGCGTTTGTTTTGCCATGCCAACAAGCTGATGATAACCGTAATAATAATGATAAGAGTGGTATGGTTTAACAAAGAAAAATCCTTAGGCCGCGCCTGATGTATGACAATGCGAGAAATGACAACGTTCAAAGCCTAAGCGTTACGGCTGCATAAAAACTGACGATCGTTACTAGGGCGTGTCCTCAATTCAATCGATAGCCATCTAAATGGGCTAAAAATGGCTAAATCTGGCCAAACGGTGTCAAATAGCTGACTAATATCTCGATATTACCTGCGCTATTTTCCTTGTTTGACGGCGATTTATCTCATTTTTATCACCATTTTTAAAATGAGGACACGCCCTCACTTCATAACCAAGGGTTTATGATAAATTGATTTTTTAGCGATAGTCTGCTTAAAAGTCAATACGCTAAAAATGCGCTCTTAGAGAGATACATTTTACTTATCGGCTGTGTCTGCTGAAGCTATCTCACTTTATCTTTACGTAACTTAAGTCTAGGTAATCTCAGCATAAGCCATATTTATCCCAGCCATGCGCTAGTGGTGTTATATTTTATAGTGAACCAAATTATCGCTGATCGAGCACCGAGGTAAGCCATAATACTATAAGTCATAATACTAACAGTAGTTGAGCCAATGCCAAAACCTATTATGTGACAAAACGCTGCGTTTTTATGCTTTTCTGGTGAATAATGTAGCCATGCAATGATTGATAGCAGTCAAACCTGACTTAGGTAGCGTTTGAGCTGGCATGAGTTTGAGCTGGCATGATAGGTCATCAATGTCGATGTGATTTTGCTACACTGGCGCTGTTATTGAAAGCATACAGCCAGTACTTTTTCTTTACCGATACTGCTTTTCAATAGCGTCAACCCTAGTCATAATAAAATACAAACTTGTCATTTTGTAAATTTCCATCAATGGCCGATAGAGGCAGTCATCTATGAGCATCATCGATCAACTAGAGCAAACCGTGACCCCAGCTGTCTTAGGTGAGCAAGCGAGTCACCAAAGCGTGGCTTATATCAGTTTGCTTGAGCAGTTCTATGCGGTTTTGGCTGCCCGTTTGGCGCAGCCAGATATATACTCTGAGCTATTGCGTAGCGATGAGGTAATCAGTACAGAGGCGGCTGTAGAGCGTCCGTTTTTTGTGCAGCTATGGCCAGACTCTGCCGTACAGCAAGAGATGATACAAGCGCTGGCGGCCGATCATCATATTGATGAAACTGCGACCAAACAGCTACTGACAAATGCCGCGCCGCTGGTCTATCGGGAGCTTATGATCTTGGCAAATGGTCAGTTTTTGCCCGCATTTCTACAGCAGCAGACGTCAGCGCTGCGCCAATATTTACCGATATGGTCAGCACCTATCATCACCGCAGCAGCCAGCGGCGGCTTAACGGATTCTGAGACGGCTACCAATGCGCCTATTAACCCAAACGATACCGATGACTCTGATGCACGTGCCTATGGTACACATAGTTCTGAAGGGCATTTTGATAAAGCAGGTAGCGCTATACACGCCAGTCCAGCGGCGCATCATCTGGCCGAAAACATCAGTCTAAAGCAAGAAAGAGTACGCAGCCGTAACCTGCGCCGCGACTTGTTGGTTCGGGTGTTTTTGTTGTTGTTGGCAGTGGCTGCGCTTGGCCTTGCTTTATGGGCGTTTGTCCTAAAACCCAATAGCGCGCCGCCAGCCGAGCCTGTTGTCACCGAGCCTGTGGCCGTGCCGCCTGCGCCTGAACCAGTAGCCGCGCCGACGCCTGTTGAGCTTATCGTAGGTGTGGACGATAGTGGTAGTTTATACACTTGTAGCGCGATTGTCGGTGATACAGCACTACAAAACACCTTACAGCAAGCGCTCAGATCAAGCTTTGGCGAGCAGGCAGCGATCTGTCAGTTTACCGTACAACAAGGGGTTGCCAACAGTATTGCCAACCTACCAGCAGAGCTATTGCCCAATGTGTTGACGATGCTGAGGTCCACGCCCTTTGCCCGCTTGCATCTACAAAACGATCGACTTACGCTAGAAGCGCCAGATGCCATGCTACTACAGCGCTTGCTCAGTGAGATGCGGGCTTTGGTGCCAGCCATGGTCATCGATAGTACCGCGCCCATCCCTTTACCTGATGCCTCGAACGCCGCGACCAGCGAATTGGATGATGCTGATAGTCTGAGCAATGATGCATATCCCAATGACCAATACCCCAATAATGCTACTGGTGCTGGCGAATATCAGGCGACAGACGATGAAACAGGCGATAGCGTCATGCCTGCGCCCAACAATAATGCCAGTATACCTGCCGATACGCCCAACACTGCCTCTAATAACTTGCACAGTAATATACCGACTAACAATATACCGTCTAATAACAATACGTCTAATAACAATACGTCTAATAACAATACGTCTAATAACAATACGTCTAATAACAATACGTCTAATAACAGCCAAACTAGGCCGTCAGGCCCTATTTCGCTATCAGAGGTAGATGAGATGGCAAATAGTGTGATCGTCGCCGAGCCAGCACAAGTGAGGTAGCGATGTGATCGCTACAGATGGCTCGTTTTACTAAACAGTTATCTCTGTGTTTTCCTTTAAGTCTTTTTCTAAGCTTTTGTCGGACAGTCGCATTTGGGCGGGTCGCAGGGTGGGATAGTTACGTGTCTCAACTGAAACATTACTTAACGTAGCATTTGCACAACAACCTGTTGATTGTGAACGGATACTTAATACTTTTATAATAACAAAAGTTGAATGTATGAGTTGAACCTACAAAGCGGTGAACCTGTAAAGTATTGTTAAAAAAAGCATTGTGAAGAGTGTAATTACATAAATACGTATTAACGGAGGAATTATCCAATGAATATTATCAGTCATCTAACACGGACCGTCAGCCCTGCAGTACTAGGAGATGATCACAGCCCAGCCAAAGAAAGCTTGCTTGAGCAGTTTTATGCTATCTTTGCCGCGCGTCTTGCTGATCATGATACTTATGGACGCTTTGCAAATGAAAACATCGCCCGTGATGATCAAGGGTTTTATGACCGCATCTGGACAGAAGGCGCTCACCGCGATCAAATCTCGCGTGAGCTGGCGGGCAAGCACAATGTCGATGCTACCGCCGCTCGCGGTCTGATTGCGATGGCAGCACCGCTCGCATTTCATGAAATCAAAAGTTTAGCCGGCACCACACCTGTGCCGCAGTTCTTAAATGATAATTTGGCCAGTTATCAGCATCATATTCCTGCATGGGCAAGTACGGTCTTGCCAGCTGGCATGTTGGCGGCTACCCCAGCTGCGGGTACTCGTATCTCTGATACCACCAGCACCGCACCATTGCAGCATACCGAAGAAGAAAAAGGCAGCTTTATGAAAGCGCTGCTACCGATTATTGGTTTGATCATTTTGGGAGCGCTGGCATGGGCGCTACTTAGAGGCTGTCAAGAAAACCCTGAACCTGTTGCCACACCAGTTGCCAGTGAGCAACAAGCAGCAGGCGATGAGCAAGTGGCAGTTGCCGCAGATGTAGAGCCTGCCTCACTGCGTATCGCGACAGGCGAAAACAATGAGCTGTATGCCTGCCGTATGAATGCCGGTGACGAAACCCTACAAAGCAAAGTGATGAACGCACTGACTGCCGCATTTGGCGATGAAGCCAATAAATGCCGCGCAGACGTCGATGATAACTTTGCCACCGATATGCCAGCCGCCGCTCAGCTTGCTTCTATTTTGCCCATCGTCAAAAACGTGCCAAACGCCAGTATGATCATCAAAGGTGACACCATCACCGTCAACGCCCCAGACGAAGCGGCGTTACAACAGCTAGTGACCGATTTACAAGCGGCTGCGCCTGCCATGACTGTCCAAGCGGAAGGCCCACTGGACTTACAAGGCGAGATTGACGACAGTCTAACGGCTGCTGATGTCGCTATGACCAACTTGGGTGACAATCCAGACCCTCGTGATGTGGCGCGCGCCTTGAGCATACAAGTGATTAATTTTGAATTAGACAAAGCAATCATCCCTGATGCCAACAAAGCGCTACTAGATCGTGCGGCTAAAATCATCAATGAAGTACCAGATATGGAGCTGATGATTATCGGCCATACAGATAGCCAAGCGTCTGACGACTACAATATCGAGTTGTCACAAGAGCGCGCCGATGCTGTCAAAGAGTATTTGGTCGCCCAAGGGGTCGATGCCAGCAAACTGTCCACCAAAGGTATGGGTGAATCAGAGCCAATCGCCGATAACTCAACTGAACAAGGCCGTTTCCGCAATCGCCGCATCGAGTTTGTCGTAAACGATGAGATTAATGTAGCAAATGAAGGCATGGTAATCAGTAACGATGCGCTTGATCCGGATTTAAACCCGCTAGATAGTAACAACGATGACGTATTGCCAGATGGTGATGATGTCACTCAAGGTAGCGCTATCGATCCAGCAAACTAATATCAGCTACGCTCAAATAACAGCTACGCTCAAAAAAACCGCTTCTTATTAGGGCGTGTCCCTAATTCAGTTTGCAATGAATCATAGTACAAGCTAGATACAGCATAGACTTATAATTACGAGCCAATTTCTCGTATCGAGTCGCAATACTACGGAACTGCTTTAGCCTTGCAAACGTGTTTTCAACTAAGTGTCGTAGCTTATATAAATAATGATCAAACGCTACATCTGGTTGTTTAGCATTTCTTCTTTTAGGGATGACAGGGCTTATGTTGTCTTGCTTTAGCCTGTTTCTAATGGTTTCAGAATCATAAGCTTTATCAGCAATGAAGTAGGTCGCATCCGTTAACATCTCTATGATGTCATCTACCGCTTGGCTGTCGTGGACGTCACCCCCAGTGATTTTAAAATCAATCGGGTTTCCATGCGAGTCGACGGCGAGATGTATCTTGGTGGTTGTTCCACCTCGAGATTTTCCAGTGGCTCGAAGCTCTCCTCGTCTGGCGCCGCTTGAATGCTGATGACAGCGGATGTAGCTTCCGTCTGCGAATACCCATTCTTCATCAATACTTGCTCGTAGGTCAAAAAAAATTGCTCCCATAAGCCTTTTTTTGACAACCTGTTAAATCGATTATAGGCGGTTTTCCATGGACATAGCTCACTCGGTATATCACGCCATGGGGCTCCTGTACGAAGTTTCCACAATATGGCTTCCATAACTTGTCTGTCGTTTTTCCAAGTATGACAGCCATGAGCTTTCATGGTACTTTGGAGTTGTTCCCATGTATTATCATTGAGCACTGTTCTTGCCATAATTTAGAGAGCCATGTGGTAAATAGTCTCTTTATTTTAAAGGCTTTATACTTGCTTTTCCAGATTAGGGACACGCCCTAAGAAGCGGTTTTTATTTATCACAAATGTAATGATCAAAAACAAAGTATTGAATCTAGGGCGTGCCCTCACTTTAAAAATGGCGATAAAAACGAGCAGCGCTTATTTATAAGCGGTGGGGTCTATTGACTCACTAGCAGAATGATTAGCAGGTGTCTCGGCCGCTGCAAAAAACGCCTGCGTCACGTTTTGCTTGGCTTGCTGCCAGTAGTCAAACTGCTGACAAGTTGACTCAAGATTGCCTTGCCATGCTGGTATCTTGCCGGACATAGATTTGATACGGTTTTGGTTAGGATAGGGCAGCTCTTGCGCTGCTTGGGCGGCTTCATGAGCCGCGATACGGTCATTACAGACCAAAGCAATATCGCAGCCTGCGTTGATGGCCGCTTTTACCCGCGCACTGACATCGCCTGCCGCCTGCGCACCTGCCATCGACAAATCATCTGAAAACAGCACACCATCAAACTCTAATTGCTCACGGATGATGTCTTGTAGCCAAATCTTTGAAAACCCTGCAGGTTTATGATCCACTTGCGAAAAAATCACATGGGCGGGCATCAGCGCATCGAGCCATGGTAGGGTTTGGGCAAAGGGCTGCATGTCACTATTGATGATCTCATCCAAGCTGCGATTATCAATCGCTTCTGCCACGTGTGAGTCAGGTGCGATGGCACCGTGCCCAGGGAAATGTTTGCCTGTGGTCGCCATGCCAGCGGTTTTCATGCCGCGCATAAACTGAGAGGCCAAGGCAATGATGGCTTGCGGCTCTTGATGAAAGCTGCGATCGCCGATGACTTGGCTGATACCGCCTCTATCAAGCACAGGTGCAAAGCTCAAATCAATCCCCACGGCCAGCACCTCTGCCGCCATCAGATAACCGCAGTCATAAGCGAGGCTTAGCGCCTGAGCTGGATCTTGCTCAAACCGCTCACCCAGCTTGCCCATCGCTGGCAAAGGGCTAAAGCCGTTGCGTAGTCGTGCCACGCGCCCACCTTCTTGATCGACGCCGATCAAGATATCAGGATTGTGGTAGCGTATGTCATCACACAGCTGGCGCACTTGCGCGGCGTCAGCGACGTTGCGGGCAAACAAAATCACACCGCCGACTTGTGCTTGTTTGATTAAACTGACATCTTCAGCGGTCAGGGCAGTACTATCGATATCAATCATTAAAACGCCATACATTGCGTTATCCTTTTTGGTTATTACTTGATAAGTGGTTATCTTAAAATGCGACTGTTACTGTTATTTAATAAAATTGACAATAAGGAGTACTAAGGTGGGTGACGGTGCTTGTGAAGACTGTACCGTTTAAGCCCCATCGTTTAAGTTCCTTAGGCTCGTTACAGACACGCCTTAGTATATTGTGTAGATGGCCTTATTATGACAGTTATTAGGCACGGCGTATAATGCGCCAGATAAATGGCTTTAAATTGATGGGCTTATGGGGTTTAATGAGTGATCTCGTCGATGTACAAAAAGCGCTAGCAGCGCAAAGATGGACTGCGATAAATATGACAGAAAGTTTGGTACAGAGCGGCGTAGCGTGTAAGATTGTTTATACAGTTTAAGACAGTTTTATATGGAGGCTCGTGATAATATTGATTGATTTTTCACGATATTTTAATGCTATCTGGTCACTTCTGTATAGAATGCCGTATAGGTAGTCAGCTATTACAATCACTACAATCTGCGATACCAATGATTGTAATAACAGAGAGGGTATCAAGATAGCAGCAGAGCAAAGCCTTCTGGATTTTTACAATAACGATATTATTACTCACTTAAAAAACTAGGTATATATGATGAAAAAACAACCAGCACAGTGGTTACTCAGTGCAGTGTCAGTGGGCATCGCCGGTATTATTTTAACCCAAAGCTATAGCACCGCTGTGGCAGAGACCAGCACCGAAGGCTTTGTACCGACGCCTGAACAAAAAGTCACCACGCGCCAAGTCGCCGCCTTGCTAGATCGTAGTCATTATCTCAATCAGCCACTCGATAGCAACATGGGTAGCGAGATTTTATCGATGTATATCGATAGCCTAGACCCCAATCACACCTTGTTTTTGCAATCTGATGTCGATGAGTTTAAGAAAAAATACGCCGACGAGTTTGGCGCACGCCTCAAGCGCGGAGATTTGTCGGCGGGGGTAGAGATATTTGAGCGTTATCGCAAGCGCTCAAGTGAGTACTTCGCCATGGCAAGTAAAATGCTCAAGACCGATATTGATTTGACGGGTGATGAGACCATCGTTTTAGACCGTGAAAATCTTGGGCATTTTAAGACCAAAAAAGAGCAACGTGACTACTGGACGCGCCAGCTAAAATTTCAGCTGATCAGCATCACCTTGGGGCAAGAGGACGAAAAAGCCAAAGAGCAGGTGTTTTTAAACAACCCCGATATCACGCGTGGTCAAGACCTCGTCCGTGATGACAAACGCACACCAAGTGAGATATTACTCAAACGTCTCACACGTCAGCAAGAGCAGTTTAAACGTCTCAAAGACGATGAAGTCATGGAGACGATTTTAAATACAGCGATGCTGACCTATGACCCACACAGCAACTATTATGCGCCTATCCAAGCGACTGAGCTGCAAATTCAGTCAAGCTTGCAACTAGAAGGCATCGGTGTATCGATTCGCCCAGATCGCAAAAACCCAGACTATACGCGTATTGTCACGCTAGTCGATGGTGGCCCTGCAGCCAAAACTGGCCAGATAAAACCCAATGATTTGATCGTCGGTATCGCCAAAGACGGCAAAAACATGACCGATGTGGTCGGCTGGTCGACGCGAGAGATTGTCAGTTTGATTCGCGGTAAGCGCGGTACCTCAGTGACTCTCAAACTACGCCAGCCCAATACGCCAGACTCAAGTGCTCGCACCGTGACGGTGGTGCGCGATATCATTCAACAAGAAGAGTCGGGCGTCAAGCAGCGCGTCGTCGAAGTACAGCGTCCTAATATTGACAAAACGGCCAAACGTATCGGTGTGCTTGAGATACCAAGTTTTTATCTCAATTACCGCGCACGGCGCAATGGCGAAGACTATCGCAGCGTCAGCATCGATACCGAAAAGGCGCTAAAAGCCCTTAATAAAGAAAATATCGATGGGCTTGTGGTGGATTTGCGCAACAACCCTGGCGGCTCTTTGGATGAAGTGGCCAAGATGCTGGGCTTTTTTATCAAGAGCGGGCCGCTCGTGCAGATTCGTGACAACCGTGGCAACATCCAAGTCTACCGCGACAACGATGGCGGCGAGCAGCTGTATGATGGCAAAATGGTAGTACTGACCAACTTAGCATCTGCCTCGGCCAGCGAAATCTTTGCTGCCGCTATCCAAGACTACGGACGCGGACTGGTCGTTGGTAGTACGACCACCGGTAAAGGCTCTGCTCAAATCCAGCTCGATAGTCTAGCGCTTGGGACAGCGACCTTGACCCAGCGTAAGTTTTATCGTGTGACGGGCGGCAGTACGCAAAACAAAGGTGTCGTCCCAGATATCGAGCTGGTCAATATCTATGATGATGCGACCTTTGGAGAGCGCGCGCAGAAAAAAGCCTTGCCTTGGGACACCATCAAAACAGCGCCGTACAAGCCTGAGGGCAAGTTTAGCAGCGATACCTTGGCGACACTCAATCAACAATCCAAGATTCGCCAACAGCAAAACCCGCAGTTCGTCTATCTCTCAACGCTCAATGATATCCGTGATATAGAAGATGAGAAAAAACCCATTCGCTTAGATATCAATAGCCGCCGCGCCAAGATGCAGCTGATCGAAAAACGCTCGCTTGAGGCAGAAAACAAGCGTCTGATTGCAACGGGCGAAAAGCCTTACAGTGATTGGAATACCTATCAAGCGGCGATGGATGCAAAGTTTGAAGAGCGCAGTCAGATGAAAGCCAATGAGCGCCCAGAGCTGCCAGAGGACGAAGTCTTTATCAATGAAGCTGCCTATATCATGTTAAGCGCAGAACCAAAGCAGCTGCTGAGCCCTAAAGAGGCGCTAGAGAAATGATGGGTGCTATCGAAACAACAATAGTATGTAAGCATATGCTTACACCGATTGACGTTTCGACCTCTTACTAACGATAGGGCAATCTGCGATTATAACTGTACGGCACGATTGAACGGAACGGTTCATGGATACTAGGGATTGGTATCTTAAAGGTCGCATCAGGGATAGGTGGTTTGCTGATTAGGGATGATAAGGCTGGATGCCTGTCAGTTATGAGATACCCCGGGATTAGGTATTTGATAACATTAACATGGATGGTTAGTGATAAAAGCCGCATAATGCTTGTCGTTATGCGGCTTTGTTACGTCTAAAGGATGGCGATTTATTGATAAACCATTGCGCCGCTCTCAATGACGCTTGTGCTAGCATGGTTCGGTCAGCTGCTAAAAACGCTGCTTCCACAAAAGCATCGTATAAACGAGCAGGCACAAAACAGCAGGCATAAAAAAAGCCGACTCAATTGAGTCGACCCTGTTGGCCAGTTGGCTGATTTATCTTATAGCCACCAGACCTTTTACTGCTTACCAAATGCAAGTAGCGATTAGTGCTGAACGCCACCAGCGCCATGTACATGGCCGTGGTTTAGCTCGTCTTCAGTAGCAGCGCGCACTTCTTGAATTTCAACATCAAACGTCAAACGCTTACCAGCCAATGGATGGTTGGCATCGACAGTGATTTCTTTGTCGTTTACCGCTGTGACGGTCACGAGCATCACTTGGCCGCCCGCTTCTGACTGGAACTGCATACCTGGCTGGATATCGTCGACACCTTGGAAGTTTTCACGTGGCACTTGCTGTACCGCTTGCTCTTGGTACTCACCGTAGCCATCAGCAGGCTCTACGACAGCGTTTACTTTTTCGCCAGCAGATTTGCCTTCTAGTTGTTTTTCTAGACCTGGGATGATATTGCTGTGACCATGTAGATAGGCAAGTGGTTGACCTTCTGGTGACTGGTCAAGGATGTTGCCTTCGTCGTCTTTTAGCGTGTAATTGAATGTGACGGCGGTGTCTTTTGCGATAGTAGTCATAAAATATCCTAAATATATCGATGTAAAAAATTAAATACGGTTGCAATAAACCTAAAAAAGCCAATCAGCCAGCCAAATAGCCACGTCATTAGTCAATTATCATCAGTTTATTTCGGTTTGTAAAAGTAACTTTAGCAGTTAGCATCTTTAATTGAGATGGCTTTGATAACTTTCAAGGCAAAAAACAGAAAAAATGCCAATTAATCACGTTAAATAGCTATTTTTTTTGAAATATAAACGGATGGACTCGTCATATGCCTGAACGCTCCAGTATAAAACGCTTATCAGTTGCGTTTTGTCTGTCGGGCTTCTACCATAATGATAACCATAAAAATGAGACAAGAAAATGACACAGATTACCTCAAAGGCCAATGAGCAGCCAGCCAACTATGATGCCAACGTACAGAGTACAGCAGACATCGATATTCGTTATCGTTTTGATTTTGCCCGTTTTGCTGAGCATTTGGTGGATGTGACGCTGAGCTTTACCGCCAGTACCGATGCGCCGCAGCTTTGGCTACCTGCGTGGATACCAGGCAGCTACTTGATGCGCGAGTTTGCTCGCAATATCACCGCTGTCCATTATCAGGCGCTAGATGAGCAGGATACAGCTCGTGATACGTTGTCACAGCTTTATCGTGGTCAAAAAATAGACAAGCACACATGGCAGCTCCCGCAGATAAAGGCAGGACAGAGCGTCAGCGTTCATTATGAGGTCTACTGTTATGATCTGTCGGTGCGCACCGCCTACGTCGATCAGCAGCGACTGTATGGCAATTTTACCTCGCTTGCATTGGCTGTTGAAGGACAAGAGCAGCAAAAGCTGCAAGTCAGTCTCATCGTTCCTGCAACGTTTTTGGCAGATAAAGATGAGGCGCGTGTTTGTCTGGCGATAGGCGTGGACTACACAGAGCTGCAGCTAGAGGGGCAGCTGTGCTTTGCGCTACAAGTGCCCAGCTATCATGACTTGATTGACTATCCGTTTGAGATTGCCGAGCAAGATAGGTTTGACTTTATTATTCAAGACAGCGCGCATCAGACACTGCGTCACCGTTTTTATCTGTCAGGCAAGCACAGCAGCAATATGGGCAGGTTGCAGCAGGACATCACTCAGATATGCCAGAGCTATGTAGACTGGCTAGGCGATGCGCCTTTTGCAGATTATACCTTTATGACCTTTGCTAGTGGGCAGGACTATGGCGGGCTTGAGCATATCAATTCTACCAGCCTGATCACCCCGCGCCGCGACCTACCAAGTGTCGATGAGCCAAAAATACCCAGCAGCGATTATCAGCGTTTCTTGGGCTTGTGTAGTCATGAGTACTTCCACGCATGGTGGGTCAAGACGGTGCGTCCCGACGTGATGCTCGAGGTTGATCTGCGAAAAGAGGCGTTTACGCCTTTGCTATGGGTGTTTGAAGGATTTACCTCCTATGTGGACGACTTTATGCTGCAATCATCAGGTGTCATCGATAAAGCCAGCTATCTGAAGCTGCTGGCTGAGCAAATCAATCGCTACTACCAGACGCCAGGACGCGTATATCAGAGCGTGGCTGAGTCGAGCTTTGATGCTTGGATTAAGCTGTATCGCAATGATGAAAACACAGGCAACGCAGGTATCAGCTATTATAATAAAGGTGCCTTGGTGGCGCTTTGCTTGGATTTGACTTTGCTTGAGAAAACCAAGGGTCGCTATCGCTTGTTTGATGTGATACAGGCATTCTATCGACAGGCCAAGCAAAATGACAAGAAGCGCATCGGTATCAGCAGTGCCGATATGGGCGCAGTTATCAGTCAGTTTATGCCGCTTGATGTCTGGCAGGATTTTGAGCGCCGCTACGTCAATGGCGTTGAGGAGTTGCCGATACAGACATTACTGAGTGCCAATGGTGTCAAGCTACATGTCAATAGTAAGGAGACGGCGGACAAGCATGTGCCTTGGGGTATGCGCTGTAGCGACACCCCAGCAGGTCTCAAAGTCAATCGAGTCCTACGCGGTAGTGCGGCGGCGCGTGCGGGTATCTCCGCCCATGATGTGATCGTCGCCATCGACGGTATCAAAGCCGACGCCAAACAGCTATCGTCTCTGAGTACGTCTGCGCGCAAGATTGACTGTCATTTGTTTCGCCGAGATGAGCTGATGTCGGTCACCGTATTACCCAAAGCGACCGCTGATAAGAAAAATGCAGCAGTAGATACTGAGCAAGACGGCCTCTATCAAGATTGCCCTTATAAAGTCACTTTGCATCTTGCAACACCCACGAGCACATCGCCCAATGATGAGGCGGCATCGCCGACCCAAGCAGGCTGGCATACATGGCTAAATGTGTGGGCAGATAGGTAGGCTAAAGTCGCCCTTTATTTGTCTGAGAGTAGATTAGAGGCTAAGGGCTAAAGACTGTTCGCTGTGTCGCCAAAGAGAGGCTTGGTGACACAGCTGGCTTGCTATGTTTGTGTGTATTTATGACTCACCATCTTCGGCAGGTGCTGTAGCAGGCTCCTTAGACGGCTGAGATTGAGACGATTGAGCATGATCGTCTGACGCCTCAGTAGTAGAGTCCGCATCTGCACTGGTATTTGTCTCAGCGGTGTCCGCGCTATGGCTTGCAATCCATTTTTGCATCAACTCAATCTCAGCTTGCTGGGTGTCGATGATGCTTTGTGCCAACTGGCGCATCTCTTCGTCAGTACCGTACTTGAGCTGTACGTTGGCCATATCTACCGCGCCGATATGATGCGGCAGCATACCGCGAGCAAACGCCATGTCTGGCTGCGGGTCGGCGATACCAAGCACCATATCACCGTGTAAGACATCCATGCTTCTGGCATACGCCTGCTGCATGGCTTCTGTATGCGGGTTGGTTTTGACGGTGTCGGGGTGGCTGGCAAGCCATTTATTTAACGTATCAATCTCTGGCTGCTGGGCATCAATGACGTTTTGCGCCAGTTGCCGCATGCTATCATCTGTCCCGTGTTTTAGCTGGATCTTTGCCATCTCAATCGCCCCGCGATGATGACCAAGCATGGCTTTGGCAAACGCGGTATCAGGATCGTTATAACCCATACCGATCATCATCTCATCGTGCATACGCGTCATCGCCCTCGTATAGTCTCTGAGCATATCGGTCATTTGAGTCTCGTTTGCTGCATCATCTTCTGCCAGCCCATCATCCGTTTGTGCATCAGCTGGGTTGACCTCTAGGTCGGTCACGGGCGGCGTTGCGGTATCGCTAGGCGTCGCCTCATCCTCAGTCGCCGGCTGACAGGCGCTTAATATCAGCGCAGCAGCAATACTGGTGGCAAGCAAAGAAAAGCGACGAGAAGCAATCATGACATATTCCTATTATAAAGCGGCAATGATAAAAACAGACGAGTGATGAGATAATATCCGTAATGTGCTGAATCTTAACAGATAAACCTTACCAGTTCGAGACATGATGTTTAGAGTGCGTGCCCAATCCCTAATTGTCGACAGCGCTCGTCATTCAGATGAATACGGACAAACTCACCGACCCCCAAACGGCCTAACTCAAACCCTGCAACCGACCAGCGTATCAAACGCAGACAAGGCAGACCCACATGAGCGGTCATACGCCTGACTTGGCGGTTTTTGCCTTCGTAGATGGTCAGCATTAGCCAAGACGTTGGGACGTTTTTGCGCTCACGTATCGGCGGATTGCGGGGCCATAAGGCTATTGGTAAGTCCGCCTCTGTGACCATCTGGGCGAGTGCAGGTAAGGTTTTACCGTCTTTTAGGTGCACGCCTTCGCTCAAGGCTTGTAGCTGTGCAGGCGTTACGATCCCCTCGACCTGTACCAAATAGGTCTTGCCTTGTTTGTGCTTGTCTTTTTTAAAGCTCGCCGCCGATGGTGGCTGGGTAATGGCTTTATTGACGCGGCCATCACTGGTCAAAATCAGTAGCCCCTCTGAGGTTGCATCAAGCCGGCCCGCCACTCGCAGCGACTTATCGGTAAAGTATGCCGATAGGGTGGCGTGGTCATTATTACTGTCGTCACGGAACTGACTTTGCATCCCATAAGGCTTATTAAATAAAATGAGACTAGAGCTCGGCATGGTGTAAACATTCCTAAAATAAACTGACAAAGCGGTCAAAGGGTACTATTAAGTATAAAACAAGTATAAACAGCGCCGGTTGCAGCCGTTGGTGTGGTATCGGTTTTGAATGCTGCGACTATAACACCGTCCCATCAGCGAATAAACACCATGTTATCATTATGGTTTTATGTCTTTGACATCTTGATAGGCACTATAGTCAATCCGATATAAAACGATACAACGTTTCATTGGAGCGCATTGATAGCCACGTATCCGATTTTAAACAATAAATGGCGAAGCAGCATACAGTAACATCTCATCAAAACCCTAGCATATAACGCCTTGTGATTTGTTAATGCTGTATAAACTATCTTTATAATTATGCTCGTTATGAGCCAATTGTGTTTTTGTCCTCTATGGTTTAGGCAAGTTTTGCAGTATGGTAAATGACATAAGGAGTTACTCATCAGATTGGCAAAAGTACGATAAATGACCAAGATATATAATTAAATAACTCATAATTAAATCATTAAGGAGTGTTACTCATGTCCTACGATAAAGTGATCGTCCCAAGAGACGGCGAAAAAGTCACGGTAAATGCTGACTTGTCTTTAAATGTGCCCAATCATCCGATTATCCCTTTTGTCGAGGGTGATGGTATCGGAGTCGATATCACGCCTGTGATGATAAAAGTCGTCAATGCAGCAGTAGACAAGGCTTATCATGGCAAAAAATCCATCATTTGGATGGAGACCTATCTCGGCGAAAAAGCGGCAAAAGTATACGATGGGGATTATTTGCCCAACGAGACGCTGGAGATTTTAAAAGACTATGTCATCAGTATCAAAGGGCCATTGACGACCCCAGTGGGCGGTGGTTTTCGCTCGCTCAATGTCGCGGTACGTCAAGAGCTCGATTTGTATGTGTGCCAGCGGCCTGTGCGCTGGTTTGAAGGGGTGCCAAGCCCAGTGCAGCATCCCGAGCTGACAGACATGGTAATCTTCCGCGAAAACTCAGAAGATATCTATGCTGGCATCGAATGGAAGGCAGGCAGTGATGAGGCTAAAAAAGTCATTAAGTTTTTAAAAGAAGAGATGGGCGTCACCAAGATTCGCTTTGATGATAACTGCGGTATCGGCATCAAGCCTGTCTCAAAAGAAGGCTCGCAGCGCTTAGTGCGTAAGGCCATTCAGTATGCCATCGACAATGATCTGCCTAGTGTCACCTTGGTGCATAAGGGCAATATCATGAAGTTTACCGAAGGCGCGTTTAAGGATTGGGGCTATGAGCTTGCCGCCGAGCGCTTCGGTGCCGAGCTATTAGATGGCGGGCCTTGGATGACGATGAAAAACCCAAAAACAGGCAATGACATCGTCATCAAAGACGTCATCGCTGATGCCTTTTTGCAGCAAATCCTCATGCGCCCTGCTGATTATTCAGTGGTGGCGACGCTCAACCTAAACGGCGACTATATATCCGACGCCCTCGCAGCAGAAGTTGGCGGCATCGGTATCGCACCAGGTGCCAATAAAGGCGGCGCAATCGCGGTTTATGAAGCGACGCATGGTACGGCGCCCAAATACGCTGGACAAAACAAAGTCAACCCAGGCTCGCTTATCTTATCCGCTGAGATGATGCTGCGAGACATGGGCTGGACGGAAGCGGCCGATTTGATCATCAGCGGTATCCAAGGTGCTATCGCTAATAAGACAGTGACCTATGATTTTGAGCGGTTGATGCCAGATGCTATTTTGCTGAGTACTTCTGAGTTTGGTAAAGCCATTATCAAGCACATGCACGCTTAAACATCGGAGTATGTCTGCAATTTAATTAATGCGTCTTTACATAAGGACGCACCCTAAAAATAAACAAAAAAACACCCCTTAGATCTCAGATCTAAAGGGTGTTTTTTATGCTAAAAGTGGGCGTAAAGGCTTAAATACATCCTTTACGCCCAGCGCTCAGGCATATCAGCGGCGCATCAGATTATAATGAGGCGATCGCTTCGTTGAACAACGTGCTTGGACGCATCACTTGCTCAGCCAGTTTTTCATCGGCTAAGTAGTAGCCTTTGATATCTACCGACTTGCCTTGGGCATCATTTAACTCTTTGATGATGGACGCTTCGTCACGCTGCAGTTGTTCTGCCAGCGGTGTAAACTGCGCTTTTAACTCACTATCTTTGTCTTGAGCCGCTAGCTCTTCTGCCCAGTACATCGCTAGGTAGAAGTGGCTGCCACGGTTGTCAATCTCGCCTGTCTTACGCGATGGTGACTTGTTGTTTATTAGCAGTTTTTCTGTGGCTTTGTCGAGGGTATCTGCCAATACTTGCGCTTTGGCATTGTTGTCGTTTTTGGCCAAATGCTCCAAAGATTCGGTCAAGGCTAAGAACTCGCCTAGTGAGTCCCAGCGCAAGTGGTTTTCTTCTACCAACTGCTCGACATGCTTTGGTGCTGAACCGCCTGCACCTGTTTCAAACAAACCGCCGCCTTTCATGAGTGGCACGACCGATAGCATCTTGGCACTGGTACCAAGCTCTAAGATAGGGAACAAATCTGTTAAGTAATCACGCAAGATGTTACCAGTAGCAGAGATGGTGTCTAGACCGCGAGCGACGCGCTCTAAGGTATAACGCATGGCGCGAACCTGAGACATGATCTCGATATGTAGGCCATCGGTGTCATGGTCTTTTAGGTACATTTTGACTTTTTTGATCAGCTCGTTTTCGTGCGGACGGTATGGGTCTAGCCAGAAGATCACAGGTGTGTCTGACTCACGGGCACGGCGTACGGCCAGTTTTACCCAGTCTTGGATCGGGGCATCTTTGGTCTGACACATGCGCCAGATATCGCCTTTTTCGACGGCTTGCTCCATGAGGACTTCACCAGTATCCACATCTACGATACGAGCGATACCAGCGTCGCTTGACTCAAAGGTTTTGTCGTGTGAGCCGTATTCTTCCGCTTTTTGAGCCATGAGGCCGACGTTTGGTACTGTGCCCATGGTGGTTGGGTCAAAGTTGCCATGCCATTTGCAGAAGTTAATCATTTCTTGATAAATACGCGCAAAGGTAGACTCTGGCATGACCGCTTTACAGTCATACATTTTGCCATCTGCGCCCCACATCTTACCGCCTGAGCGAATCATCGCAGGCATTGAGGCATCGACGATCACATCGCTTGGTGAGTGGAAGTTGGTGATGCCTTTTGAGGAGTCAACCATCGCCAGACGTGGACGATGTACTTGACAAGCATGCAAGTCGCGCTCAATCTCTTCTTGTAGAGAGGTTGGCAGCTCTTTGATTTTGTCGTAAAGTGATGCCATACCGTTATTGACGTTGATGCCTAACTCATCAAAGAGCGCACCATGTTTTTGAAAAGCGTCTTTATAATACGTTCTGACCGCATGACCGAAGACGATTGGATGCGAGACTTTCATCATCGTGGCTTTTACGTGCAATGAAAATAAGATACCTGCTTCGCGGCAGTCTTCCATTTCGCGCTCATAAAACTCAAGTAGCGCTTTTTTGCTCATAAACATCAGATCGATGACTTCTTTGTCCAACAAAGCAATCTCTGGCTTTAGGACTTTGGTGGTGCCATCTTCGAGCAACAGCTCCATACGTACGGTACGAGCCTTGTCGAGGGTCATCGATTGCTCGCCGTCATAAAAGTCGCCGCTGTGCATGTGTGAGACGTGGGTGCTTGACCACTGTTTCCACTCACCCATTGAGTGCGGATGCTTGCGTGCGTAGTTTTTGACCGCTTTTGGCGCGCGGCGATCAGAGTTACCTTCACGCAGTACGGGGTTGACCGAGCTACCTAGTGCTTTGCCGTAGCGCTTACGGATGCTTTCTTCTTCCTCAGTTTTTGGCTCATCAGGGAAGTCAGGTAGGGCATAGCCTTTGCTTTGCAATTCCTTGATAGCGGCTTTTAGCTGCTGTACTGAGGCACTGATGTTCGGCAGTTTGATGATGTTGGCATTTGGGTCTTGGGTTAGGCGACCTAGCTCTGCGAGGTTGTCAGCTACGCGCTGCTCTTCAGTGAGGTACTCAGGGAATTCGGCCAACACACGCGCGGCCACAGAGATATCGCTGATATCGACAGAGACGCCTGCTGTCTTGGTAAAGGCTTTGACAATCGGCAAGAATGATAAGGTCGCCAGCGCTGGGGCTTCGTCAGTTTTTGTATAAATAATTTTTGACATATTAGTAGAATATTCCTATAGGCTGTAGTGAATAATAAAGCTCAAATATAATGCTACAAATCGTTAAACGACATATCGTTAAATAATACTATGCAATAGCAAACGCTATGGTTCGATCTAGTACATTATATGTAGTCTCTTGCAATGGTTGAGGCTACTTAAGTTTCTTGTTGCTGTTGGCTAGCCTTTATAACCGTAGTGGCTAGCTTTGATTGGTTTTTATTCAAAAGGCGCTTGCAATGATGATATCACCATCTAAAAAAAGCGACCTAAAAGCAAATGGCTAAGAGTATATTATAAAGGATCCACTATAAATTCGATACGGTGTCAATCCTATATCATGAACTAAGTATACTGTTTTCGCTTATGTCCTATGTACCAAAATTATATTAAGCTAAGAACAGCGTTATTCTACCAGTCATCCGCTTTTATATCATCCCTTCCCAGCGATTACTGTCATTTCATGGGTGCTTACCCGTTATCAATTAAGTAAATCCAAACCGTGTGTCATTCTTATTTGCCAGATTCCCAAATCTCTATTATCCATTCTGATTATCAAGCGTCGCTCTAAAACCGCGCCTTTACTGTCAGTGGTTTTTATAAAGTGGTGAGTGTGCTTTGCAAATTGTGACAGCAAACCGGCAAAAATTTGCTAGGCTATTGTAGGTGAGGGCATACCTATGTCTCACATATAGCGACAAACCTGAGCTAAAGCGGCGATGGCTGATATTTGCTGCCGTTTTGACGCGAGCAGGCATCTCACCATGTTTGGCTGTCTCTTATAAGTGATTGACTGATATACGCCCTAAATAAAACATTGACACACATAGAGCGGCTAGAGTGACCATGAGCATACGTTTAAAATACGCACTGATGAGTGATACCAGCTGGCAGCAGATGGCAGAGTGGCAAACGCCAGACACGCCTTTTATGTCCTTTGATTTTTGGCAAGCGCTGGCAGACACGGGCGCCATCGGTGAGCAGGCAGGCTGGCTACCGATATATGTCTTGATCCATCAGGTCGATGAGGGTACAACGCCGCCAAACGCCGCTGACATCAAAAACAGCAAGGCACACTCTGACGGTGACAATAAGGCATTAGCTGCAGGCGACAAGGTATCCGCCACGCATCCTATAGCGGTGCTGCCAGTCTTTATTAAGGGTCACCACCGCGGTGAGTTTGTGTTTGATCATGCTTGGGCAGAGGCCTACGCGCGCTATGGTGTCGACTACTATCCGCGGCTGGTCAGTAGCGTACCTTATACGCCGATTACCGGTCAGCGGTTTTGGCTGGCTGATGGCGAGCGCCTGCGTGCCGATATCATTAGAACTGCCCTAGCAGGCGTAGATGATATTGCTCAGCATGTGGGTGCGTCAAGCTGGCATGGACTGTTTGTCACGCCTGAGCTGGCCGATATTGTAGCTGCCGCCATGCCGACAGATAGCGATGTCATAAGTGCACTGGCAGCGCAAGAGCAGGGCGGCGCAGCGGCGGCCATCGACATACCTTTACTGGAGCGTCAGGGCTGTCAGTTTTTGTGGCAAAACCAAGACTTATTAAAAGGCGCGCAGCCATTTGCAGATTTTGAGGCGTTTTTGGCAACGTTAAGAGCCAAAAAGCGCAAGACCATCCGCGCTGAGCGCCGCAAGGTCGGCGAGCAAGGCATCCGTTGTCAGCGTAAATGCGGTGATGCGATTTGTGAGGAGGACTGGCATGCTTTTTATCATTGCTATGTGATGACCTATGCGGTGCGCGGTCAGCAGCCTTACTTAACGTTAGATTTTTTTATGGCGTTGGCCGCGAGTATGCCTGAGCACCTGATGCTGGCTCAAGCGCGTGATGCGCATGGTGATATCATTGCCAGTAGTTTGTTTTTGTACGATAAGCCCGATAGCAAAGGCGCGACTTTATACGGACGCTATTGGGGCGCGCTGGCGGACTATGATAGCTTGCATTTTGAGCTGTGCTATTATCAAGGCATCGAGTTTGCTATCGAGCAGGGTTTGAGCTATTTTGATCCAGGGGCGCAAGGCGAGCATAAGCTGGTTCGCGGTTTTGTACCGACGACCACCCACTCGTTGCACCGCGTTTATGATGGGCGGTTTGTGCCAGCGATTGCGGATTTTTGCCGTAGAGACAGAGAGCATATGGCTGAGTATCGCCGGCGAGCATTTGACGCCTTACCGTTCAATGCTGATAATATGCCCGCCGCTGATGCCAGTCGCTAGCGCTGCTCTCATCTATTTTTTATCTGTCTTTTATCTGTCTTTTATCCGTCATCATTAGCCGCTTATTATGCCTAATAATTCTCTGTTTTGCCCTGTACCGCCGCCCGCCGATCTACACGCTTGGCTCAATGTCGAAGGCTCTTTGACTGCTGTACTTGAGGTAAAAGCTCGGCAGCCCTTGCGCGTTGAGCGCCGCTTTGAGGGCTATCGCGCGCTGACATTGGCACAAAAACGCCAGCTGGGTGTACGAGGCGCGCAGCTAAATCGGCCGATGCTGGCGTGGGTACGCGAGGTGTACCTATATGGCAATGATGAGCAGCCGTGGGTCGAGGCGCAGAGCATCTTTCCGTTGCCCAGTCTTAAAGGCCGCGCTCGCCGTTTGCAGCAGCTCAAGGGTACGCCCATCGGTTATGTGTTATTTAAGCGCAGCCGCACCTTGCCCAATCAGCGTTTTATCTCGCAGACGGCCAAAGGCTGGCAACGGCAAACGCGTTATGACTGGTATGGGCGTACGCTGCTGATCAGCGAGACGTTTTTGCCCGCGTTCAGCCAAAATAGACAATCACAGATAGGCTGCAACAGAGAACAGAAAAATTTATATCCAAGCATATAAATATACCGTGATAAATACTTTATTTTATTGGCTATTTATTTGCGTTATAAGGCCATTTAATTTGTTCAGCTTAGCGTGAGGTTTTTTTGCGCTCACCATACAAATTTTCATGTTACACTTAAACTTTAGCGATGATATCGACGCCTGCGTGTCGATTTGATTGTCGATATAGACACGTCAATGACAGGCCAATTGCCTGTGCTTGCCTGTTTTACCTCCTTTTGCTACTCGCTTCTTTTCGATAAACACTACCATTAACGATAGCCACTACCTAGGACATTATTATGTTTAAAGATATTTCTATCAAAGAGTTTGATCCAGTACTTGCAGAAGCCATGGCCGCCGAAAGCGTGCGTCAAGAAAACCATATCGAGCTTATTGCCTCAGAAAACTACTGCTCACAAGCAGTCATGGAAGCACAAGGCACCGATCTAACCAACAAATACGCGGAAGGCTATCCAGGCAAGCGTTACTACGGCGGCTGTGAGCACGTCGATGTGATCGAGCAATTGGCCATCGATCGCGCAAAAGAGCTGTTTGGTACAGAATACGTCAACGTCCAGCCGCACTCTGGTAGCCAAGCAAACTCTGCTGTATTTTTGGCTTTGCTAGAGGCCAATGACACCGTACTTGGTATGAGCCTAGACGCTGGTGGTCACTTGACTCACGGCGCGCACATCAACTTCTCAGGCCTGAACTACAACGCCGTACAGTATGGCCTCGTCGAAGGCACTGGTCTGATCGACTATGATCAAGTTGATGCTCTGGCTCGTGAGCACAAGCCAAAGATGATCATCGCAGGTTTTTCCGCGTATTCACAAGTCGTTGATTGGCAGCGTTTCCGTGATATCGCCGACGAAGTGGGCGCGTACTTGCTGGTTGATATGGCACACGTGGCGGGTCTGGTTGCAGGCGGCGTTTACCCAAGCCCAGTGCCCTTTGCCGATGTGGTCACCACCACCACGCATAAAACCCTACGCGGCCCGCGCTCAGGTATGATCTTGGCGCGTGATGAGAAGCTGGCGAAAAAGCTAAACTCTGCTGTCTTCCCAGGCAACCAAGGTGGCCCGCTCATGCACGTCATCGCGGCAAAAGCGGTTTGCTTTAAAGAAGCGCTAGAAGACAACTTTAAAACCTATCAGCAGCAAGTGGTCAAAAACGCCCAAGCAATGGCAAAAGTCATCCAAGAGCGTGGCTATGAAATCATCTCTGGCGGTACTGAAAACCACTTGATGCTCATCAGCCTAGTCAAGCAAGAAATGACGGGTAAAGAAGCAGACAAATGGCTTGGTGATGCCCACATTACTGTGAACAAAAACGCTGTACCAAACGATCCAAAATCGCCGTTTGTTACCTCTGGTATCCGTATCGGTACGCCAGCGATTACCACGCGCGGCTTTAACGAAGCACAAGCAGGCGGGTTGGCAGGCTGGATCTGTGACGTACTAGACAGCCGCGGTGACGAAAAAGTCGCTGCTGAAGTACGCGGCAAAGTAGAAGCCATCTGTAAAGAGTTACCAGTTTACGAAAAAAACCAGTAATTTTCGATTGCTTGATTTTTACCGTTAGGTTGAAAAAAACCGCTTAGCTTAATGGCTAGGCGGTTTTTTATTGCACTGGCGTTTATTTTTTAAGTGGTCAGTTTATGCGAACTAAACGTCTATATGTACTAAGTTATGCAATCCGTCACTTTAAAAAACTCTCTGCCGATATTACTTGATAGTGCAAAGTTACCTAACACACTTTTTAGCCACCAAGCTGGTTTAGAGCCAATGCTAAGATGAGGCCAATGGTGGTGCTAATACCCGCCCAATGGTTGCTGCGTTTAAAGGCGGTCGGGAAGACCTCGGTGGCCAAAGAGGCAATGACTGCCCCTGCGGCAAAGCAATTGATCGCACTAATAACGGCGTCATCGACATTTTTTAGCAGTATCTTGCCCAAGATAGCCGCCAGTGATAATAAAGCTGCGGCCCCAACCCATAGCATCAGCACTTTTTTATTGCTGGCACCGTTACGGCGCATTTCTTTGGCACCGCCTGCTGCTTCTGGCAGGTTCGATAACAAAATAGAGCCGGCCAGAGCCGCCACTTGCATGACGTTGCCGCTGATCAATGCCACACCCAGCGCTAGGTTTTCTGGGATGCCATCGAGAGTGATGGCTGCCAGCAGCCCCGAGCCGCCATCGGCATTGAGCTTTTCATCGAGTAGATAATCGACACTCGCAAATACCACTGCGCCCAACAGGGCAAAAGCTGCGGTAATCCAAACCCCGCTGTCAGTCACTGCCGGCTGTACCAGCTCGATGACCACTGATATCATTAGCGCGCCACCAGCGACCGCCAATAAATTCCCCTCAAACCAGCTTGGCAAGCGGCCATAAAGCCCCCATAGTGCTCCGATAATCAGAGCGCCGGATACCACAACAATCACTGCAAATATCAACATAGTATGCCTCATTATTTTTATAAGGTATTGATAACGGCTGATGGGTTTTGTGTCATTAGAAGTTGCGTAACGACCGGGTTAGGTACTGTTAGCGCTATGCTTTTTTATATTAAACGTCCAAAAAAACCTCAAACGCCCAAAAAAGCCCCGATTATAAAAATAATCGAGGCTTATAAAGCGCAATTCAGGTTAACTTTTGATTAAATAGCTTACATAAACGGCAGTTTGATAAATATTTGTAATATCGTGGCGTTGACGATATCGACAAAGAACGCCCCAACCATCGGCACAATCAAAAACGCCTTAGGCGAAGGCAGGTAACGATCAGTGACCGCCTGCATGTTGGCAATCGCCGTCGGCGTCGCACCCATACCAAACCCGCAGTGCCCTGCTGATAACACCGCCGCGTCATAGTCTTTGCCCATGACCTTAAAGGTAATCAAGTAAACATAGATGATCATAATAGCGGTCTGCACCAATAGGATGATCAGCACAGGGCCTGCCAGATCAGTCAGCTGCCATAGCTTGAGAGACAATAGCGCCATGGCCAAAAACAAGCTCAAAGAGGCATTACCAAACACATCGATTGAGCGATCAAACATATCGAAGTTAAATAAAGTGGTGAGCACATTACGAATGATAACACCGCCTGCCAGCGCCCAAACGAAGGTAGGTAGCTCAAACCAAGTATCGGCGGCCAGCAGCGTCATCACATCGGCAAACGCCAAAGCGGCTGCAAATAGCGCCAACGTCTCAATGGTCGAGGAGGCGGTGATAAAACGCATACTGTCAGGTCTTTCAAAGATTTCTTTGTTGCTGTGTGCAGAGTCTTCATCATGTTTGGTGCTATATAGCGATTGCGCCCCAGCGACTTTTTCGATATCACTAGGGTTGGGATTGGCAGGGGTTGGCTTGAGACCGAGCCGCCGAATCAGGCGGCGCGCCACAGGGCCACCGATGATACCGCCTGCGACCAGACCATAAGTGGCCACTGCGATACCAAGCGTGGTCGCACCCACCACGCCATAGTCTTCTTCTAGCGTAATGCCCCAAGCGCCTGCGGTGCCATGTCCGCCCGTCAGAGCGATGGAACCTGTCACCAGCCCAAGCAGAGGATCGAGTCCCAACACGCTGGCCATAGCAACGCCCACGATGTCTTGTAGCACGATAAACACCGACACCACGATCGTAAAAATCAGCAGCGGTGTGCCACCAGCTTTTAGGCGACTAAAATCAGCACTGAGACCGATGGAGGCAAAAAACATCAGCATGGTCGCGGTTTGGAGTCCCTGATGAAAGTTGAAAGTATAGCCCCACACCATATTGAGAATATAGACCACGATTGCCGCGACCAAGCCGCCAGCCACTGGTTCTGGAATATTAAAGTCTTCTAAGAATTTAATCCTTTTGACCAAAAAGCGCCCCATTAGCAGCACTAAAGTGGCCAGTATCAGCGTGTAATAGCCGTTTAAGGTAATTTCCATACGTTAATCCTTTCTATAAAAATAAATTAACCTGAATTCGGGATAAATATGGCTTTATCTCGAATTCAGGTTTGGTGATGATTTTTGGTTAAGCGGAGTCTGTCGGCGGTGTTATGACCCACAGTTGCGGCTTGCCAAACTCTTTATAGGCGTCCTCAATGATGCGTTGAAACATCGAAAAGTCTTTAGTCGTTATGTCGGTTACCGTCGTCAAATCCAGCACCAGCTTGGTCACATCGCTGTCGGTCAAACAGTCCCAAGCGCTGTCCCAGTTGTACGAAAAATAACTGGGAAAGTGGCACGCTGCTGCCAGACTGCTCAGCAACGTGTGCTTGTTGAGTACGTCAGCGATAGGGATGACAGTTGCCTGCTGTAGCGCCCTATCGTGCTCGGCGCTGTCAGGATTGACATAGTAAATGGCTTGGCTCATGTTATTTTACTTCCAGTTTGCGAAAGCTATCGTAGTGGTCCACGGTCAGATAGTAGATGGTGGGCGGATGACCGCCTGTGACGATACGCCTAGCACCGCGGTGCGATATGCCGGGCATGGGCACAGTGTACTCACGGTAATAGCCTTGCGTCTGTATCGGTAGCCTGCCTTCACGGTTATAAAAAGTCGAGCCGTCTTTATGCGGATAAGGAAACGGCCCGCCTTGTCGAATCAGCGCGATGGTATGGTCTATTTGTGCGTCACCGGTGATAGGGTCGGCGCTGTTAGCTGGCCGCGATAGGGCAGCCGAATCGATACTCGGATCAGGCTCGGCGCTATCGCGATACTCGGTGACCGCAGCACCTTCAGAGCGATCGACCAATGCCCCAGTATTTATAGCAGCATTTATATCAGCGAAAAAATAAATCGCCGCGACAATCAGAGCCAACACACCAAATAACGTGGCACGTGGGCTGTTATTGTTTTGCTTGCCGCTTTGCATAAGGGCATCGTCCTTTAGGTCGTTGGAAGCCATTGACTACTCATCACATGATGGGACTACTTATCACATGATTGCTGATCTCAGCAAAGCCTATCGCATGATGGTTTGCGCCACAACCGATACGGACGTGAGCAAAACGTTATCAAAGGGTGGGTTTATATCGTAAGTTCGGCTCAAAATCAATACCTTGCTCATGGCGGATATCAAGGTAATAACGCGGTAAGAATATGCTAGGGCGTGTCCTCAATTCGATCGATAGTCATCTAAATGGGCTAAAAATGGCTAAATCTGGCCAAACGGTGTCAAATAGCTGACTAATATCTCGATATTATCTGCGCTATTTTCCTTGTTCGACGGCGATTTATCTCATTTTTATCGCCATTTTTAAAATGAGGACACACCCTAAATAGATAAAAGTTATTTTTTGTTTACTATCGCTGGCTGCTGAATGCCACACAGTAGCAATTTAATAAAAAACGCCAGCAACTTAGCTGACGTTTTTGGTGGATTATACGTTAAGTTAGGCGATGGATGATAGGTTTGCGTCCAATTCACCTTTGATAAGTGGTCGATAAATATGTGATAAGTTACGCGCGCGTCTCGCCGTGACCATAGACGATCCATTTTTGTGAGGTCAGGCCTTCGAGCCCTACAGGGCCGCGCGCGTGGATTTTGTCGGTTGAGATACCAATCTCAGCACCCAAGCCATACTCAAAACCATCGGCAAAACGGCTAGAAGCATTGATCATCACACTGGCCGAATCCACCTCACGGATAAAGCGCTGCGACTTGGTATAGTTGTCGGTGATGATAACGTCGGTATGATGGCTGCCATGGGTGTTGATATGTTCAATGGCCTCGTCGATACCAGATACCACCTTAACCGCCAAGATAGGGGCCAGATACTCGGTATCCCAGTCCTCGCTAGTGGCTGCTGATAGATGACCTTGCAAGGTCGCATTGTCATTTAAGATGGCTTGTGACTTATTATCAAGGCGCAGTTGCATGGCGTCATCCGCTTTTATGATGGCTTCGGCAATCTTTGGCAACAGCTCACTTGCGACATGCTCATCGACCAATAGTGTCTCCATGGTATTACAGGTGCCATAACGATGGGTCTTGGCATTGACACTGACTTTAATGGCCGTTTCGGCATCGGCATTGCTATCGATAAAGGTATGGCAGTTACCATCTAAGTGCTTGATGACCGGTACTTTGGCATCGCGGCTGATGCGCTCGATCAAGCCTTTGCCGCCGCGAGGTACGATGACATCGACGTAGTCTGTCATGGTGATCAGCTCACCGACTGCCGCGCGATCCGTTGTTTGTAAGACCTGCACACTGTGCTCAGATAGGCCGACCTTTTTTAGTCCTTGTAGGATACATTTGGCAAGTGCTTGATTGGACTCAAAAGCCTCAGAGCCACCGCGCAAGATGATGGCGTTACCTGATTTTAGCGCCAGTGAGGCGGCTTCTAAGGTGACGTTGGGGCGCGACTCATAAATCATACCGACCACACCGAGGGGGACGCGCATTTTGCCTAAATGAATACCAGAGGGGCGGTAGGTCATGTCAGTGACCTCACCGATAGGGTCAGGCAATGCCGCAACGTCTTTTAGGCCTTGTAGCATACCATCGAAGCGCGCGTCGTTTAGCTCAAGGCGATCTAGTAGCGCGGTGTCCAAGTCGTTTTTTTGACCGTTGTCCATATCGATTTTGTTGGCGGCCAAGATGTCTGATTTGGCGTTTTTGAGTACGTCATGAATCGCCATCAGCGCCGCGTTCTTATCGCCAGTATTGGCTGCCGCGAGGGCGCGTGAGGCGGCGCGCGCTTGCTTGCCGACCGTTTGCATATAAGTGGTAACGTCTGTGGTAGTGGTTTGAGTCATAAATATGTCCTTATGGTTATCAGTGTCTGACAGGGCGATCAATGCCATAAATAATAAAAGCGCCTAGCAAGGCAAAAGTTTAACAAATATAGAAGGTTAAATGCTCAGATGGCATTGTGCTATTTAACATAGAGGAGATTGCCTCGATAGTAAAGACGATTTTGTGAACAGCGCCCGCTTGACCGCATCTATTTGTCGACTTTCAGCGGTTTGCCATGGGCGCTTACATGACAGTTACCTGTTTTTAACACAATTGCGCTGTAACTACTAAGGTAGTCAAACGACATCATCAGTATAGTGAAGGGTCAAGTAGGGGCGGCCGAACGCCAATGCCCCTGTCAAATAAATCAATATACTCTGTACTAATGAGGAAGAATGACATGGCTATGCTCTATAAAATGGACAAAAAATGGCTAACCGTTGGATTGGTGGCGGCCGCCTTGACACTCAGCGCTTGTGGCAAAAAAGACGATGCGCCGATGGAGACCGAGCCTGCTGTCGACGCGCAAACCACAGTAGAGACCGAGGCGACGGGTGTTGCGACTGCAGAGTCTTCTGATGATGTGGCAGTGGCAAGTGCTGATACCAGTGTCGACGACGCAATGGCGGTAGGTGACAATGACGATGTCGCGGTGGCAACTGCTGACGATGCCGAAGTGCTGGATGGTACAGAGAGTTCAGAGCACATCTCGACTTATTAAGCGGTCTGACTAGACAAGATAATTAGACAAGAGGATTAGATGATAGGTGGTGCCTGATGTTTTTTGCAGATAAGTAGGCATCAAAGCAAGTAGGCGTCAAAGGCGATAAGATAACAGCACGCCGAGCCTGCTAAAGTGATAAAATAGCGCCCAGTGCTGTCGATGCAGACTGGGTTTTTTTATGTGGGTAAAGGGCGGCCAACGTGGTGCACGGGCCAAACGCTTAGGTACCTGACATAGATAATATTTGCCTTTTTGCTGCGGAATAAGAGACAATGGCACATTTTTATTCGTGTTTTCACTCATATTTATTGGAAGTCTGCTAAACCATGCTTGATACTGCAAAAAATCCGACTCGGCCTATCGCCTTAGATTTACAAGATATCCATAAAAGCTACGGCTCATTAGCAGTGCTAAAAGGGGTGTCGCTCACCGCCTATGATGGCGATGTTATCTCGATTTTGGGTTCGTCCGGCTCAGGAAAATCTACGTTGCTGCGCTGTATTAACCTATTAGAGAAGCCCAATCAAGGTCGTATATTCATCGGTGATGAAGAGCTGATGCTAAAGCCTGCCAAATCAGGCGAGCTACAAGCGGCAGATATCAAGCAGTTAGAAAGCTTGCGCGCGCGCGTGGGTTTTGTCTTTCAAAACTTTAACTTGTGGCCGCACAAGACCATTTTGCAAAACATCATCGAAGGCCCGACGCAGGTCCTAAAAATCAAAAAAGATCAAGCCATCAGTGATGCCGAAAAACTGCTCGACAAAGTAGGGCTGCTTGACAAAAAAGACGCCTATCCGGCCAATCTCTCTGGTGGTCAGCGTCAGCGTGTCGCCATCGCTCGCGCGCTTGCCATGCAGCCGCAAGTACTGCTGTTTGATGAGCCGACCTCGGCGCTCGATCCTGAGCTGGTCAATGAGGTGCTGGCGGTGATGCGCGAGCTGGCAGAAGAAGGGCGTACCATGCTCATTGTCACTCACGAAATGCGCTTTGCTCGCGAAGTCTCAAGTAAGGTGGTGTTTTTACACCAAGGCGTCATTGAGGAAATCGGCACGCCTGAGCAAGTATTTGACAATCCTACCTCTGAGCGCGTCAAGGACTTTATGTCCTCTCATCGCCAAAACTAGCCGCATGGCTGCTATGCACTGTATTACAAAACTAAAATAGCATTAAAAAATTAGGGCAGCGCGGCCGTTGCTGTCCTAAAGCGAGTTAACTAATTAACTAAGCCTGACAATCACCTCTATAATAAAATCTAACGCTTGGTCATGATTTTTAGTCATGGCTATGTGGTCATTAGCATTAATGGTTTATTTCTCAACAATAACAGTCCGTATGTAAAACGTTTGTTTTTGATATTTTACTCAGGTATTATCAGAAGGTTTATAGGCGGCCGTGCATGACGGTTGTCTGTCTATTCTGCTATCTATATTGCTTGTCTGGCAGGGACGTCAGAGAACAAAATATCAGAACCCTATATCAAAAACTCATCAGAATTTAAGGAATGTATGATGTCGAATTCTCGCCTATTATGGTCGTCGATGACCGTTACTGCAGCGTTGATGCTGAGCGCTTGTAGCCAACCAGCCAATGAAACTGCTGATACCAATGCTGACGCACCGGCAGCAGAAACTGCTGGCAAGACCATTCGTATCGCCACCGAGGGCGCTTACCCTCCTTTTAACTATACCAATGCCGATGGCAGCTTGGGCGGGTTTGATATCGATGTGGCCAATGCGCTATGCGAGCAAATGCAGGCGGATTGTGAAATCGTCGCTCAAGAATGGGACGGTATTATCCCAGGTCTATTGGCACAAAAATACGATGCGGTAATCGCAGGTATGTCTATCACCGCTGAGCGCCAAGAAAAAGTAGACTTTAGCGAGCCATACTTTGCCAACACCATGGTTTGGCTGACCAAAACCGATGGTAGCTTTGATCCGACCTCGGTCGAAAACCTCACGCTCGGTGGTCAGCGCTCGACCACGCCTGGCGCTTATCTACAAGATAACTACGAAGGCAAAGACGGCAACACCGTGCAGTTGTACGACAACTACGACAACGCTTATTTGGACCTAAAATCAGGCCGTAGCGATGCGGTATTGGCCGAGAAAGTCTCAGCCAAATCTTGGCTGGCAGACAATACCGAAGGCTTTGGTATTGTAGGCGATGAAATTGACAATGACGATAATATTGCCATTGCCGTGCGCAAAGGTGACTCACTCAAAGAAGACTTTAACAAAGCCCTGAGCGAAATCCGTAGCAACGGTGAATTGGCGCGTCTTGAGCAGATGAATTTTGGTCAATAAGCTGTCGGGTGTGTCAGCAAACGAATACTGACCCGCCTTATAAATAAACAGTAACCCATAAGTCATGAGTGACAAACGGCTGGTAAATATATTAAGGAATAACCCTATGACAATTTCAATGACTCGCTCTATGAGCAAAAAAGCCCTTTGGCTTGCGCCACTAAGCGCGGCCATGCTAATGCTGGCAGGCTGTAACAATAGCTCGGCACCAGCAGACAGCGCCGAGGCAGATGCAGCAGACGCCCCGTTAAACATCAAAATCGCCACCGAATCGAGCTACAAGCCTTTTAGCTATACCGATGCTGATGGCAAACTGATCGGCTATGAGATTGAACTGGTCGATGCCTTATGTGCGCAAATGAAAGCAGAATGTGAAGTCATCTCACAAGACTGGGATGGCTTGATCCCAGGTCTCAATGCACAAAAATTTGATGCCGCCATCGCGGGTATGTCTATCACCCCTGAGCGTAAAGAAGTGGTGGATTTTAGTGACCCTTACTTTCACAGCGGTATCATCTTGATCGGTAAAAAAGGCGATGACCTCGCTATCGATGCGCTAAAAGGCCAGCCGATTGCGTCTCAGCGCTCAACCGTTGCCTCACAGTATCTACAAGATGAGCACAGCGATGCGGATATCAAACTCTATGACACACAAGACAACGCATATCTAGACCTTACCTCAGGTCGCGTGCGCGGTATGATGTCTGATAAAGTGACAGGTATTGACTGGCTAAAAACAGAAGCTGGGCAAAACTACGAAGTCAAAGGCAATGAGATCAGCAGCGACGATGATGCGATGGGTATTGCTTTTCGTAAAGGCGATCCGCTAGTAGCGAAGTTTAACAAAGCCTTGTCTGAGCTAAAAGCCAACGGCACCTACGATCAAATCACGGGCAGTTATTTTGGTACCAGCTCAACCGCCGCTGCGCAAAAAGCCGTCGCCACAGAAGGTGTGGAAGAAGTGCTGGTCGTTGATGATGGCGATGTCGATGCCAATGCGGTCATCGCTGACCAAGAGCAAGCAGAAGCCGCAACGAACTAATCTTACCGCTCATCGCTATTTGGGCGCATAGGGTCATCTCTGTGACTGCTGGCGCAGGGTAGCGATGGGTATTGTTTTTATCACGACTCTCAAGGATGATCATGAATAATCGTTTTGACCAACGCCTCGCCGTCGCCACTGTACTTGCCAAAAGCTCTATCAGCGTCCGACATTGTTTAGCACCATTTATCGCGATAAGTGCGCTTGTTACGTTGGTCGGTTGTGGTACTGGTCAAAACGAAACCGCCTCTGATGACCCTCAAGACACAGCCGCCGCTGCCGTGACAGGTGAGGTACTGCGTATCGGTACCGAAGGTGCTTATGCGCCGTTCAACTATACCAATGCTGATGGCAGCCTTGGTGGATTTGATGTCGATATCGCCAATGCCATCTGCGCTGATATGCAGATGACGTGTGAGATCATGGCGCAAGACTGGGATGGTATCATTCCAGGACTCAAGGCAGGTAAGTACGATGCCATCGTCGCGGCGATGTCGGTCACGCCTGAGCGCGCCAAGCAGGTGGCATTTACCGAGCCATACTTTAGTAATGCGCTGGTGTTTTTGGCCAAAAAAGACAGCAGCTTTGATCCTACCAATAGCAGCGACATCAATGCGCACTCTATCGCCGCTCAGCGCTCGACCATCTCATCGCAGTGGCTGGAGAACGCCTATCCAAAGGCCGATATCAAGCTGTATGACACCTTGAGTAATGCCTTTTTGGATTTGGGCTCAGATCGCGTCGATGCTATGATCTCTGATAAACTGCCAGCGCTAGAGTGGCTTAGCTCGCCATCAGGTAGCAATTATGCGCTCAAAGGCGAGGAGATCGATATCAATGATAACTTTGCGATTGCCGTGCGTCCTAACGATGAAGCCTTGCAAGCCAAAATCAATCAGTCGCTGGCCAATCTCAAGGCCAATGGCACTTATGATAAAATCAATGAAAAATACTTTGCCGTGCCTACCAGTGCAGTGGCAACGCCAGCAGTAGATGACGCAGCGCAGTAAGCTTGTCGCCCCTGCTTGGTAAAACCACAGGTCTGCTGAGATATTCTATGGCGTGGTTGTCTTTATAAGATCATTATAAGGTTATTAGCTATTAATTAGTCAGCACAAGGACATTGCCATTGAATTGCCAGTGGCGATGTCTTTTTTGTTTTGGGCAGATCAGTGCTTTATGGCTGCAAAAAAAGGTCGACTTTTATCAAATCTATCTGATTTGTTTGCTATTTATCCTGATAAGTGTCTATTTAGGCAACGCTTTTACGTCTGAGTATTAACATAGCGGCGAGCGAATATGATAAAATCAGCGCTCATTTCTACTGTGTCAATTACCGTCGCCATAGTCGTATGAATATCACGTCACTCTATGACGCAAAAAACCGCCCGTCTATGCGGTTTTTTATACGACTATCAGCCGCGCTCAGCTATTGATGCTGATTCTTTTAACTCATATTTTGCAACTTGCTAATATAAAGAGACTGAGTGGATAATTGTGTTTGATTTACAAGGATTTGGCGCGCTTTTATTAAGCGGCGCTACCGTCACCATAAAGCTTGCGCTGACTAGCCTAGTCATCGGCATGGCTTTGGGCCTGCTCGGCGCGACAGCAAAGATGTCCAATATCTGGGTGCTGCGTAAGCTGGCGACTGTCTATACTGCCACGATGCGCGGCATACCTGAGCTGTTGTTGGTGCTGTTTATTTATTATGGCGGCTCCATACTGCTGATGAGCATCCTCAAAAAATTCGGCTATAACGATTATATCGAGATTAGCGCGTTTTGGGGCGGGGTCATGGCGCTCTCGATTGCCTTTGGTGCTTATGCCACCGAAATTTTTCGCATGTCGATTCAAGAGATTCCAGTCGGGCAACGCGAGGCCGCGCAAGCGATTGGTATGCGTCCGCTGCAGACTTTTTATCGTATCACCTTGCCGCAAGTGTGGCAGATTGCCTTGCCAGGTTTGGGCAATTTGTTTTTGGTATTGCTCAAAGACACAGCGCTGGTCTCGGTTGTGGGTCTCAAAGACATCATGTATCAGTCCTCGCGGGCCGCGCAGTCGACACAGCAGCCATTTACGTTTTATATGGCGGCGGCCATTATTTATTTGGGTCTGACCATGTTGATTACCGGTTTTATGATGTGGCTTGAGTGGCGTGCCAATCCAGCGGCGCGCTACGCCAAAAAAATCAGCCGTCAGTCAACACAACGTCAATCGACCATAGGGTAGAGGAGAGAGACTATGGATTGGAATTGGCAGGTCATCTTTGACCATATCCCTGATTTGATGGGTGGTGCGGTGCTGACCGTACAGTTGGTGGTGGTATCAGGTATCATCGGATTGTTTTTTGGTCTGATTTTAGCACTGCTACGCCTATCGAAAAATTGGGCAGTACAGGTATTACCGTTTTTATATATTTTCTTTTTCCGTGGTACGCCGCTGCTGGTACAGATATTTTTGATTTATTATGGTCTGGGTCAGTTTGAGGCCGTGCGCGACTCGTTTTTATGGGAGCCGGTGCTCAGTCAAGCTTACTGGTGTGCGATCATCGCCTTTACCATGAACACCAGTGCGTATTTGGCGGAGATCATTCGCGGTGCGATTCAGGCCATTCCCGTAGGCGAGCTAGAAGCTGCGGATGCGCTGGGTATGTCGAAGTGGCAAAAGCTGACCCGCGTGACACTACCGCGCGCCTTTGGTATCGTCATCCCTGCTTATAGTAATGAAGTCATCTTTATGCTAAAAGGTAGTGCGCTGGCCTCGACCATCGCTTTGATGGACATCACAGGGGTGGCGCGGACGATCAGTGCGCGAACCTATACCTTGATGGAGCTATTTTTTGCAGCAGGTGTCATTTATCTGCTATTGTCGTGGGTGATCTTGTTTAGCTTTAGAATGTTTGAAAAACGTATGAATCGCCATGCCAGCTATGTACCACCCGATGTGGCGACCAATACCATCCCTTAAGGATATCAGTCAGCATCGCTGCTTTTGATGTCTGTGAATAACTTGCTGTGAGAGCCGAGTATGAGTCAATCGCCCCATATGTCGCTGGTCAATGCCATCGCCGCCAATGCCAATAATGATGAGAGCATGACCGATGCCAATCAAAGCTTGCGTGCGCCGATTGGTAAAGTGGTTTGTGTCGGTCGCAATTACGCCGCGCATGCTCGCGAGCTGGGCAATGAGGTACCTACCTCGCCGATGCTGTTTATGAAGCCCGCCTCTTCGGTGGTGTCTATCCGCCAAGGCGTGGTCCGTCCAGATCCGGCAGTATTTGGTGACACGCACTATGAGACCGAGCTGTGTATCCAGCTGGCAACGGATTTATCTGCTGCGACGATGGAGGAAGCAAAGCAAGCCATCGGTGCGGTGACGGTGGGGCTGGATTTGACTTTGCGCGACTTGCAATCTGAGCTAAAAGCAAAAGGCCATCCATGGGAGCGCGCCAAATGCTTCGATGGTGCTTGTGTGCTGGCTGATTGGCTCGATCCCCAAGCGTTTGGCGACTTTCGCAATGTCGCCTATCAGCTGTATATCAATGATAGCCTCCAGCAAGACGGCGATAGCGCTTTGATGCTGTTTCCGGTGTATGAGCTGCTGGTCAATATCAGTCATGCCTTTAGCTTACAGGCAGGTGATGTGATTATGACGGGTACGCCAAGTGGTGTTGGGGTGCTGCATGCTGGTGATACGCTGACCCTAAAGCTTGGCGCGCATGAGTGGCAGGCAGAAGTACACTAGGACATTGCCTAGCTAGTGCGTACTTTATCTAATGAAATTGTCTAAAAAATCCCAAGTGATCGCTTGGGATTTTTTATTGGCGCTGTTTTTTATGAAAACGACTTTTGTGGGAGTGGTTTTTATAAGACTGTTTTAGGAAGCTATTTGATGAGCATGGTTGACGCTTATCTCTGTAACAACTTGGCAGCCTTTGGTGGGCCGCTGAATGATAGGTTTAGCAGTTATTGTCAACGTACTGTCATAAATGCTCGGTAGACTTGAGCGTAACTTATATCGTTGTGGTGGATTTGATAAAGCCGCAACCCATCCTTTACGCCACTCTAGCCAAATAGCAAGGTGACTGAACATGACGTTATTGAACAAACCGCTCGCTCATGAAGCCGTAGAAGACTCAAACACGAGCAATAATATCGAATTTCAAACCATCATCAATCGCCGTATGCATCGCCGCCATATCTTAAAAGGCGGTACAGGGCTGACGGCGGCAGCGTTTTTTGGGGCGCTGCCTTTGGTTGGCTGTAGTGACGACGATGACGACAGCATATCTCGCCTGCCCAGCGACGATGACCAAGCCGCCCTCCCAGCACAAGGGAGTCTCAAACGTCCCGATACCCTAAAATTCACTGCAGTGGCGCATTCGACAGCCGATACCATGAGTGTGGCGGAAGGCTATCAGGCAGAGATAATACTGCCACTAGGGACACCGCTGATGTCTGGTATCGCCGACTGGAAGGACAACCGTGAGCAGTCCGCTGAGTCGTTTGAGTGGCGCATGGGCGACAACCATGATGGCATGTGGTTTTTTGGCAAAAAAGGCAATAACTACGATGCCAAAGCCTCTAAAAACGGCCTGCTGGTCATGAACCATGAGTATGTCAATAGCAGCGAGCTTAGCCCATTTGGTTATCATGTCATCTCGGATAACAATGCGGCACCCATTTATCAAAACCGTCGTCTGGCCAGTGATGTGCGCCGCGAGGTCAACTGCCACGGGGTCGCTGTCGTTGAGATGACGCGCCGTGCCGATGGGATGGGTTATGAGATGGTCAAGGATTCAAAATACAACCGCCGTATCACCAGCAGTACGCCCGCCCAGCTGACGGGTCCTGTGGCAGGCTCTGATTTGGTCAAGACAAAGTTTGATCCAACAGGGTTTCAAACGCGCGGCATCAATAACAATTGCGGCGCAGGACTGTCGCCGTGGGGTACCTACCTGACGACAGAAGAAAATTTCTTGGGCGTATTTGCGCGTGGTCAAGACGCCGAGCAGCTAAGCGCAGGTCATAACTACGGGCGTGAGCGCTATGGGGCCGGCGAAAACTTCCCTGGCTGGGAGTATCTTTGGCATACGCCTTATGCCAAAGATGAAATCATAGCCGATGAGTTTGCCCGCTGGGATATGACCGCGACAGGCGCTGATGCTACTGAGGATTATCGCAATGGCTTTAATACCTTTGGCTACATCACTGAAATCGATCCTTTTGATCGGCACTCAGCACCACAAAAACGCACGGCACTCGGTCGTTTTGCACACGAAAACTGTGCGTATGCGCCCGTCGAGTCAGGTAAACCTGTGGTGTTTTATATGGGGGATGATGCGCGCGGCGAGTATATTTATAAGTTTGTCTCAAAGGCTCGATGGTCCAATGCAGATATCGGCGGCGGCCTAAAAGCTGGCGACAAATACCTAAATGAAGGCACGCTGTATGTGGCGGTGTTTCACGAAGACGGTCGCGGCGAGTGGCGGCCACTGGTCCATGGACAAAATGGACTTGATGCGACCAATGCTGAGCTGCCCTTTGCTGGGCAAGATGAGGTGTTGGTCTTTGCGCGCGCTGCTGCCGATGCCTTGGGTGCGACCAAGATGGATCGTCCAGAGTGGGTATCGGTGAGCCCCATGACAGGCGAGGTGTATGTGACCTTGACCAACAACAAATATCGCGGCGAGCGTGAGGATCAGCCTCTCTCAGCAGCCAACCCGCGCAGCTACGAGGCGCGTGGCAAATCGCGCGGAAATGATAATGGTCATATCATTCGCTGGGCCGAAGCAGGCGGTGACCATGCGGCGACTCGCTTTGAGTGGGATATTTACTTATTTGCCGCGCCCAGTGAGCTGGCGGCAGAGAACTTATCGCAATTAAACAAAAACAATGACTTGTCATCGCCTGATGGCCTGTACTTTGATCCGCGCGGGGTATTATGGATTCAGACCGATGATGGCGCGTATACCGATACCAGCAGTTGTATGCTATTGGCCGCGTTGCCTGGTCAGGTCAATGATGGCGCGCCGACCACCACATCTGCAGGCCAGCAAACCCGCGTCGGAATGACTGCTAGTGATGACAATATCAAACGTTTTTTTGTCGGTCCTGAAGGCTGTGAGGTGACAGGCATCACCATGACGCCAGATTTTAAAACGTTATTTATCAACATTCAGCATCCTGGCAACACATGGGGCGCGGTGGCTGGAGGTAGTACGCCGCGCTCGGCCACCGTGATGATTACTCGCGAAGATGGCGATGTCATATTGGCAGAATCCTTTACTTAGAGCGCTTGGATGACTCGGCTACGATAGTGAAATGGCTGCGATGGTAAAACGGCGGCACGGTGATTACAGATACGGATAGTGATGTTAGCTAAAACCGCAAGCGCTGGCTTGGGGTTTTTTTGCTGTAAGTAGCGGCAGATGTCACGATTTTTTATCGTAAAGCGGCTACCGGTTACATCATTTTTTTCTATTTCAAGCATTTACAGGCTAGTATATAACTATCTTTTGACCAAATGTGTCCATTTTATGAACGCACTAACGAGTAACACTATGGACAGTGTAGAGATTATTTATAAAGACAGCTTGAGGCCTGATAGCTCAGATGAAGCAGGTCATGAGCTGGCCGCGCATTTTGCCTCAGAGACTGCTACTGCAGACCACACAGTAGCGCCGCATCGCGACCTGTATGAGCAAATCGATCAGCTAGCCGCCATCGATATCGATGAAATCATCAAACTGCAAGCCGATGATGCCAATGCCGTGACGACACATCCTGTGCTGTATGCCGACTTTTTTGAAGGGCTTGCGCAGCTGGCGACGATGGGCGTGGTGGAGGTGACAGAGATTGTGGAAGCCATTCACCGCGAGGTGATTTTACGCCCTTTGGGACGGTTTAATGAAAACCACCTTAACAATTGGCAACGGGGTATCACGGGGCGTATATATGGCACCATACGCCAAGTCATGCTACTGGTGGGCAACAATCTGGCCGCGGTGCTGCGTATCTATAAAACCATGATGCGCCAAAAAAACACTCAGCCGTTGCCCGACACCCTAAAAAAACTGGTCAATGTGCTAAACGGCGTGATGGGTGATCATCTGGTCAATCATAAAAACGCGCTTGCCATACCGATGCAGCTCTATGATGGTAATGGTGATACGCAGTTAGCGCCGCTCTCAGGGCGAGTGGTGATCTTATGTCATGGCTTATGTATGAGTCATCTTAGCTGGCAATCTGCAGAAGGCAATCATCTGGGGGAGGCCATCGCACGCAGTCAGCCCGAAGCGACAGTACTGTACCTTGATTATAATACGGGGCGGCGTATCTCGCGCAGTGGCCGTAAGCTGTGCCAGCTACTACAAGACTTGATCGAGCAGCATCCCAATATCGGTCAGATCGATCTGGTCGGTCACAGTATGGGCGGCTTGGTCGCTCGCAGTGCGCTGTTTTATGGCGAGCAAGACCATCTGGCTTGGGTCAAGCGGGCCGGCAATCTCATCACCCTCGGCTCACCGCACCATGGCGCGGTGCTAGAGCGTATCGGTCATCATGTACAAGACATCATCGCCAAGCTGCCGTTTGCAGGCTCGCTTGCCAAGTTGGGCGAGATGCGCAGCGCGGGTATCATTGATCTGCGTCACGGTAGTATTCGCGATGCAGACTGGCGGGCGCTGGAGGGCCGTAGTGTGCTGCCGCAAGACTTTCGGCATCCTGCGCGCTTGCCAAGTGGTATAAAGACGTATTTTGTCGCCAGTGCATTGGTCGAGACCCATTATGACTCGAAGATGACACACCTGCTGGGCGATGGTCTGGTCTCTGTCGCCTCAGCGCTTGGAGAAGATGATGCCGAACATGCTTTGTTTGTCCCTGATGGGCATAAAGCACTATTTTATGGCGTCAGTCATATGAATCTGATTCATAGTAGACGGGTGCGCGAGCAAGTAGTGGCGTGGCTGTTAGATAATGGCCGCAGTGACTACGCTGAGCAGCCGCGGATATATTCTTATCCCAAAAGTCTGGGACTGATGGTATAAAGGCAGGTTAAGCTAGATTGCCTTTGCTAAGCACAGCATCATAAAAAAAGGCCCTCACGCTTTATGTTGAGGGCCTTTTCTTTTACTGAGAAATGTTTTACTAGATACCGCCTATTTAGCAAAGATAGCGGTCACATCGTCTTTATCAAACGGATAGATCTCACCGCAAAAACCGCAGTCCATCTCAAACGTCCCGCCTTGCTCTTCGACGATATCTAACGCTTCTGCTTCACCGATTTGCTCGATGGCCATCTCGCATTTTTCGCGTGAGCAAGTACAGCCAAATGATAACGCCACAGGCTCAGGTGCCACGATATTTTCTTCATGATACAAGCGGTATAAAATCTCGCTGGTATCGAGTGTGGTCAGCTCTTCTGCTTTTAGCGTACGCGTAAGGACGCTTAAGCGCGGCCATAGGTCATCATCGATGCCGGCGTCTTGGTTTTGCTCGACTTCGTAGGTTTCCTCAGCGGTACGTGGCAACATTTGTACCAAGATACCCCCAGCTTGTAGACCGTCTGATGCTAAGTTGATTAGCGTTGGAATCTGCGCGGACTGTTTTTGGTAGTGCGCCAAGCAGTCTGCCAAATTGTCATGACTACGCTCGACGATACCTTGGTAAGAGTCGCCGCCGTCAGGCTGGATATTGATAAACAATACGCCTTGACCCATCGCGCCAAGCTCGGCAAAAGCGTCTTTGGCTGTGATCATGCTCTCCCACGCTTGCACTTGCGCGTCGGTGTCGGCCTTCCAGCTGGCAAGCGCGCGGATGATGCCGTCTTGGTCACACTCCGCCATTGCCCAATTGAGCAGGCTCTCAGGGTCTGAGGACTGCAGCTGGATAGACAGACGGCCGTTGATTTTGACCGTACTGATCAGCAAACTTGCCGCCGTCATCATCTCGCCCAATAAGCGTTTGATCGCTTCAGGATAGGGCTTTTGGGCAATCGTGGTCGCATAGCTGCGCGATAGACGCACCACATCACCGCGTACAGGCGAGTCTTCAATAAAAAAACGCTGGCGAATGTCGTTGTAGCTGGTGGTTTGGGTGTCAGTATTTGGTGCTTGAGTATCTTGAGTCATAACTGGCTTATGTGATTGAGAAGTTGCTAACTTTATGGGGATTGTTGCGTATTTATCAATCTTATCAATTACCCTTGATGGCCGTCGCGGGTTAGATGGGTAATCGCCAAAGACCATCATTCTATATTTTGCACAAAAAAGTTTATCGCCCGTTGCAATTTTGTTGTACAGTAACATTAAGTTGCATTGTGATAAACAATAGCAATAACGACAAGGGTGCATGACAACCAGTCAGTCGATAGGGGGTGATTTATAAACCCATTATCGTCCAAGCACTCGTTTAATTTAGTGATAATGTGATAAAAAGGATGTATCTCATGAGCTATCTATCTTCCAAATCTCTCTCTAAGAGCTTGACCCTAGCGGCCTTTATGGCGTTTGGCCTCGCTGGGTGTAATAACAGCAACCAAGCGACCAGTGAGACAGCGCCTGCCGATGAGACGGGTACCGCGACCAGTGCAGTAAACGGCACGCTACAAAAAATCAAAGACTCAGGCACCATCGTGGTCGGTCACCGTGACTCTTCTATTCCTTTTTCTTATATCGCGGACGACCCAAATCAGCCGATAGGCTATGCCCACGACCTAGAGATGAAAGTCGTCGAGGCCGTCAAACAAAGGCTCAATATGCCTGATCTTAATGTCCGCTATAACCTTATTACCTCGCAGACGCGTATTCCTTTGGTACAAAACGGTACTGTGGACTTTGAGTGTGGCTCAACCACCAACAACGAAGAGCGCCAAAAGCAAGTGGCCTTCTCCAATGGTTTTTTTGAGATTGGGACGCGTCTGTTGACCAAAAAAGACTCCGGTATCAATGACTTTGCCGACTTAAAAGGCAAGACGCTAGTCACCACCGCTGGCACGACATCAGAGCGCTATATCCGTCAATATAATGACGACAATCAGATGGACACCAACATCATCTCAGCAAAAGATCATGGCGAGGCGTTCTTGATGTTAGAAAACGGCCGCGCTGACGCTTTTATGATGGATGATGTGCTGCTCGCTGGTGAAAAAGCCAAAGCCAAAAACCCAGATGAATGGGTCATCGTCGGTGAGCCGCAATCGTTTGAGATCTATGGCTGTATGATGCGTAAAGACGACCCTGAGTTTAAAGCGGTGGTCGATGAAGCCTTGGCCAATGTCTTTAGCTCAGGCGAGATCAATAGCATCTATGATAAGTGGTTTTTGAACCCAATTCCGCCAAAAAACGTCAATCTCAACTTTGAGATGTCTGACAACCTAAAGGCACTGATTGCCAACCCGCACGATGGTGCGCAGCCAAAAGCGGCGCCAGCACAGTAATCGTTGTCCCAAACCCTAGCTGGCCTATGCGTATGTCATGTGTTGTTTGACGCATAGGCTTTTTTATCGCTGCTTGGAGAGACAACCATGAATTATAGCTGGAACTGGGGTGTGCTGTTTGAGCAGACCGGTATCGGTAGCGAGCTGTATATCCATTGGATGATTACCGGTCTTGGCTGGCTGCTACTGATTGGCAGTATCGCTTGGGCCATCGCCATGATCGTCGGCACCATCTTAGGTATCATGCGCACGCTGCCGAGCAAGACGGCGCGAGCGATTGGTACCGCTTACGTGACGTTTTTTCGTAATATACCATTACTCGTACAGCTGTTTTTTTGGTTTTATATCGCCCCTGGTTGGCTGACACCGACGATACAAGAATGGTGGTATAAAGACCTGTCGCCCAATACCTCTGCCATGCTCTCGGCGAGTATCGGTTTGGGGCTGTTTACCGCCGCCCGTATCGTCGAGCAGGTGCGCACGGGTATCGAGTCGCTACCAGATGGCCAAGTCAACGCCGCCTATGCGCTTGGCTTTAGCATCCCGCAAGTCTACAAAGAAGTCCTACTGCCGCAAGCCTTTCGTATCATCTTGCCGCCGCTCAGCTCTGAGCTGACCAACTGCTTTAAAAACGCCTCAGTCGCTTCGCTCGTTGGGGTGATGGAGCTGATTAGCCAAACCAAAACCATCAGTGAATACACGCAAAACAGCATTGAGATCTATACCTACGCGACGATTATCTACTTGGTATTTAACTTGTCCTTAATCGCGATAATGGGACTAATCGAGCGCAAGCTGCGCGTGCCTGGGCTGATTGCAGGAGGTCAAAAATGAATATGATGACTGAGCTTGCCACCGCCTATCCCGGGTTGATGGGCGGCATGCTGACCACGCTTAAGGTGTTGTTTTTGGCGATTTTGGGCGGTATCAGTTTGGGGACGGTACTGGCGCTGATGCGTTTATCGGGTATCAAAGTGCTTGAGATACCAGCAAAACTGTATGTGAATTATTTTCGCTCAGTGCCCTTGCTGCTGGTGCTTTTGTGGTTTTATTTTGCTGTACCGATGATTTATTTTTGGATCGCGGGTAAGTATCTACAGCTCGATGCGGCGTTTGCCTCTTGTGTGGTGGCCTTTATGATGTTTGAGGCGGCGTATTTTTCCGAGGTGGTGCGTGCTGGCATTCAATCGATCGGCAGCGGGCAGGTCAATGCCGCCAAAGCGCTGGGCATGACTTATGGGCAGACCATGCGTTTGGTTATCTTGCCGCAAGCCTTTCGCAAAATGCTGCCGCTGATTTTGCAGCAGTGTATTATTTTATTCCAAGATACGACGTTGGTGTTTGCCATTGGTTTGACGGATTTTTTCCGCGCAGCCTACGTGCGCGGTGAGCTGATGGGGCTTCTGACGCCTTATATCTTGGGCGCTGGTGCGGTTTATTTTGTCATTAGCTTAAGTGCGTCTATGGGCGTGCAGCAGCTACAAAAGCGTTTGAGGTTCTGACACACCCTAAACTGCGCGGTCGCGGTTGACGAAATTTTTAAACAATGATTACTAAGATAATGTGGTTAGGAGCTAGTAATGAACAATGCTGATACATATGTAAATGCCTTTGGCGGGCTGGTCACCAATAATGGTCATGCCAGTGATGAGATGGTCATTGAGATGGCAAATGTCAGTAAGTGGTATGGCGACTTTCAAGTGCTGACTGACTGCACCGCCCATGTGCATAAAGGCGATGTCGTCGTGGTTTGCGGGCCATCGGGTAGTGGCAAGTCAACGCTGATTAAGACGGTCAACGGGCTTGAGCCTTTTCAACAAGGCGAGATTATGGTCAATGGTGTCTCTGTTGGCGCGGCCAAAACCAACTTGCCCAAGCTACGTAGCCGTGTCGGTATGGTGTTTCAGCATTTTGAGTTGTTTCCGCATTTGACCATTATCGACAATTTAACCGTCGCGCAAATCAAGGTGCTGGGCCGTAAAGAGTCTGAGGCTAAACAAAAAGCCATGGCTTATCTAGATCGCGTGGGGCTGAGTGCGCAGGCACCAAAATATCCTGCTGAGCTATCAGGCGGTCAGCAGCAGCGCGTGGCGATTGCCCGTGCATTGGCGATGGACCCTGTGGCGATGCTGTTTGATGAGCCAACCTCGGCGCTTGATCCTGAGATGATTCAAGAGGTGCTTGATGTGATGGTCGAGCTGACTCGCGATGGCATGACCATGATGTGTGTGACCCATGAGATGGGCTTTGCCAGTCAGGTCGCCAATCGCATTATTTTCATGGATGAAGGTCATATCGTCGAAAATTGTAGCAAAGATGAGTTTTTTGAAGGGGCAAAAAGTGAGCGCGCCCAGCTGTTTTTGTCCAAGATTTTAAATCATTAATAGCAAGGTTTTTGCTGCTACTTTAGCGCCTTGATGTAGAGACTGTTCAATGAGCCCTAAGCATTTGCCAAAAAGCGTCTATGAATTTAGGCGCTTTTTTTTGGTTTTTTTGGCTATAACGATCCAGTAGCGGGGGATAAGCAAGTAGATGAGTGCATGACTGTTTACTGCTACAATAGCGCTCAAGATACCGACAATGAAAAGTTTATACATTATATTGGAGCTATTATGAGCATAGAAAATGCCGAGACCCTAGCAAATTCAACAAACCCCGCCAATGCTGAAAACCCTTTACATACTGAAAACCCCGCACCAGCGAAAAACCATGCGTCAGCGGAAAACAAGGGCATCGTCATCGTTGGTGCTGGCTTGGCAGGTTGGCACGTCATCGATGCCATTCGAGCAAAAGACAAAGACATCGCCATCACTCTCATCACAGCGGATAGTGGCGATCGTTACCATAAGCCAATGCTGACAATGGCTATTAGTCAAAACAAGCGGGCGGCAGATTTGGTACGTGCAACTGGCGCTGATGCTGCCAAAGCGGCAAACGTCAATCTGCTGGCCAACACGCAGGTCACGGATGTTGACGCCACTACGCAGCAGTTGCAGATGGTCTCTGCCCTGCGCTCTGACCCTGTTTATACCAACTATGCCACCATCAGCTATGACAAGTTGGTACTGGCGATGGGCGCGCAGCCGATTTTTCCAAAGAGCCTGCCGGAGGACTTGGTGTGGCATGTCAATCATATTGAGCGCTTTGGGCAGCTACAAGAAAAGCTGGCAGCAGGCAGTCAGCATGTCGCCATCGTTGGCGCTGGTATGGTGGGGACAGAAATCGCCGAAGATTTACTCAAAGCGGGACATGAAGTCACCTTGATTGATTTAAATGATGCGCCTTTATCACAAATGCTACCAGCAAAAGCGGCCGCTCGTATCGCGGCAGCGGTCCAGTCCCAAGGTATTCACTTTTTGGGTGGTTATCAAGTATCGGGTGTCACGCGTCAGGAGGACGGCAAGCTACAAGTCCGCTATGCGCCAGTGGCAGACAGTGCTGGCAGCGCGGCCGCTCAGTCATACGAGCATTTGGTCGTCGATCATGTGATTGCCAGTACTGGCCTCACGGTCGATGCCAGACTGCCCACTGCGGCAGGGGTAGAGTTTGATCACCGGACTGGTATCGTGGTGGATGCCACCACCTTACGTACGCAAGCGTCAAATATCTATGCCATCGGTGATTGTATGTCTATCAATGGCGTTGCCTGCCGTTATGTTGCCCCGCTGCGTGCGCAGGCGGCGACCATTGCCGATGATATCTTAGGGATGGCACATGACGGCTATGATCATAAACCGCCAATGATTCGCCTAAAAAATAAAGCCATCTCTGTCATGGCCACTGGCGTACCACAAGCGACAGGCAATTGGCAGGTAAAGACTGACACGGATGACGAATTAATCATGGAATTGCTAGATGATAACCATGACGTCAGTGCGACAGTAACGATTAAAGCGCCGCCAATGGTTAAATCTTAATCAACGTTTAATCGCTGTAAGTTTAACTTTTAGCTTTCATTTTTAATTTTTCTCAAAAGCCAGCTGTGTAACAAATACTAGCTGGCTTTTTTGCCGACAATAATCGCGGATTTTTATGCTATCTTTTACTGGGCTAATATTTTTAGCAGTTAATTTAAATGATACATAATGTATTACTATTATTGACAGTTTCGTTTTAGGCGGTATAGTAGTGAATCATATATGATAGATACTCAAGGAAGAAAAATTGGCCCACGGGCGGTTTTTGAGTAGAATAAAAAGCACAACGAAAGGACTCGTTATGACGCAACCTACTGCATTTGACCACATATTAAGCAACATCCCTACCGTAAATATGGGCGCGCGCTCAGCGAATGCGCCACTGACCCAAAGCTATGACAAAGGCCCTGATGTGCCGCTGATTGAGGCGACCATCGGCGACTTTTTTGACGCCATTGTTTCCAAATATCCAGAGCGTGAAGCGCTGGTTGTCTGTCATCAAAACATCCGCTGGACGTACCGCGAATTGCAGCAACATGTCAATCAGCTGGCCAGCAGTATGATCGAGATGGGGCTTGAGATTGGCGATCGCATTGGTATCTGGTCGCACAACAACGCCGAATGGCTACTTATGCAGCTTGCCACGGCCAAAGTCGGCGTGATCCTCGTCAATATCAACCCGGCCTATCGTACTTTTGAGCTGCAATATGCGCTCAATAAACTCGGCTGCTCAGCACTCGTACTCATGCGCCATTTTAAAAGCAGCGACTACGCTGGCCTTATCCGTGAGCTGTGCCCTGAGATTTATCATAAAGACTACACCCAGCTGGATTTGGTCGAGATTCCCACCATCGAACGTATCATTTGGATTGATGAGCCAGACTCTGACGAAGCGTTTGGGTTTATGCAAAAATTCTCTGACTGGATGGCGGAAGGCGATGCCAACGATCCGCGCGTGGCCGAGCGTCAAGCACAGCTAAAAAACACTGACGCTATTAACGTTCAGTTCACCAGTGGCACAACTGGTACGCCAAAAGGCGCGACCTTAAGCCATCGCAATATCCTCAATAATGGCTACTTCATCGGTGAGGCGATGAACCTTACCTTCGAGGATAGACTGTGTATTCCGGTGCCGCTATATCACTGTTTTGGTATGGTGCTCGGCAATTTGGCCATCTTGACGCATGGTGGTTGTATCGTCTATCCAAACGATGGTTTTGAGCCGTTATCAGTCCTACAAGCAGTCGAAGAAGAAAAATGTACGGGGCTGCATGGCGTACCGACGATGTTTATCGCCGAGCTTGATCATCCTGAGTTTGAAAACTTTGATTTATCGACCCTGCGTACAGGCATTATGGCCGGCTCTAGCTGCCCGATTGAGGTCATGCGCCGTGTCATTGATAAGATGCATATGAAAGAGGTGACCATCGCTTATGGCATGACCGAGACTAGCCCGGTTTCTTGCCAGACCAACGAGCACACACCGCTTGAGAAGCAAGTCTCGACCGTTGGCTTGGTACAGCCTGCACTTGAGGTAAAAGTCGTCGATACCGAGACGGGTGAGATTGTGCCGTTAGGGGAGACAGGAGAGCTGCTCACACGCGGCTACTCGGTGATGAAAGGCTATTGGGGCAGCCGCTTTAAGACCCGTGAAGCGATCCAAGACGGCTGGATGCATACTGGCGATTTGGCTACCATGGATGAGGACGGCTATGTCAAAATCGTCGGCCGTAGTAAAGACATGGTCATCCGCGGCGGCGAAAACATCTATCCGGTTGAGATTGAGAACTACTTATATCGCCATCCCAAGATTCGCGATGTACAAATCGTTGGCGTACCAGATAAGCGGTATGGTGAAGTGCTGGCCGCTTGGATTATTCCCAAAGAGCCGGGCTGCTTGAGTGAAGACGACGTGCGCCAGTTTTGTAGTGAGCACATTGCTCATTATAAGGTACCGACTTATTATCGGTTTGTTGAAGAGTATCCGATGACCATCACCGGTAAAATTCAAAAGTATAAGATTATCGAGCAGATGAAAGCAGAGCTGGGTTTAGACTAAGCGCACTTCTCGGGTACAAAACATCCACGACACCGGTGAGTGATACAAAAGACAAATGGCTACCAATCTATCGGCTAGCAGTCGTATAACTAGCAGTCGTATAACTAGCAGTCGTATAACTAGCAGTCGTATAACCAGCAGTCACTATAGACCATATAATCAATCACTTGCACTTACGCAGCAAAGAAAAGGGATATCATGAGCACTATCATAACCAGTAAACTGAGTCCAAACGCCAGCGATTTTCAGCAAAACCGTGCCGCCATGCAAGAGATGGTCGATGACTTATATGTACACCTGCGTAAAGTCGCTCAGGGCGGCTCAGAGCGGGCGCGAGCCAAGCATGTAGCGCGTGGCAAACTGCTGCCACGTGAGCGAGTCGAGCGTTTGCTGGATGCCGGCACCCCGTTTTTAGAGGTGGCTCCGATGGCGGCGCACGACATGTATGGCGAAGAGATACCCGCCGCGGGCGTGATTGCCGGTATTGGCCGTGTCAATGGCACTGAGTGTATGATTGTCTGTAATGATGCCACGGTAAAAGGCGGTACCTATTACCCAATGACGGTCAAAAAGCACTTGCGCGCGCAAGAGATTGCGCAAGAAAACAATCTGCCTTGCGTGTATTTGGTGGACTCAGGCGGCGCAAACTTGCCCAACCAAGATGACGTATTCCCTGACAAAGAGCATTTCGGCCGTATCTTCTTTAATCAAGCCAATATGAGTGCGGCGGGTATCCCGCAGATTGCGGTGGTTATGGGTAGCTGTACGGCAGGCGGCGCGTATGTACCGGCGATGAGTGATGAGTCTATCATCGTCAAAGAGCAAGGCACTATATTTTTGGGTGGGCCGCCACTGGTAAAAGCAGCAACGGGCGAAGAGGTCAGCGCCGAGGATTTGGGCGGCGGTGATGTACATACCCGTCTGTCAGGAGTCGTTGATCATCTGGCACAAAGCGACACGCATGCGCTATCGATTGCGCGTGATATCGTCAGTCACCTTAACCGTCCAGCCAAGCACATCCCCAATCAAATCAAGCCGCGTCCGCCGCGCTACGATGCCAAAGAATTATACGGCATCATCCCGACCGATAAGCGTAAGCCCTTTGATATCAAAGAAATCATCGCTCGCATCGTCGATGATAGTGCCTTTGATGAGTTTAAAGCGCGTTTTGGCAACACGCTGGTCTGCGGCTTTGCTCATATCGAGGGTATGCCAGTTGGCATTATCGCCAATAACGGCATTCTGTTCAGCGAGTCAGCACAAAAGGGCACGCACTTTATCGAGCTGTGCTGCAAGCGTAAAATCCCGCTGGTGTTTTTACAAAACATCACCGGCTTTATGGTCGGCCGTAAATACGAAAACGAAGGCATCGCCCGTCATGGTGCCAAAATGGTGATGGCGGTGGCCAACGCCAAAGTACCGAAGTTTACCGTCATCGTCGGTGGCTCATTCGGTGCCGGTAACTACGGTATGTGTGGCCGCGCTTATAGTCCGCGCTTTTTATGGATGTGGCCAAATGCGCGTATCTCAGTGATGGGCGGTGAGCAAGCGGCCTCGGTCTTGGCAACCGTTAAGCGCGACAACTTCGAGCGTAAGGGCGAGACATGGAGTAGCGAGGACGAAGCGGCCTTTAAAGCACCGATTCGAGATATGTACGAAGCGCAAGGCCATCCGTATTATGCCACCGCGCGTCTGTGGGATGATGGGGTGATTGATCCTGCTGATACGCGTCAAGTGCTGGCATTGGGGCTAAGCGCCGCCTATAACGCGCCGATTGAAGAGACGAAGTTTGGGGTCTTTAGAATGTAGATTGGTACCATATTTTCGATGAGAAAATGCTTTGGTTTAAAATAAAAACTGGGTTACTAAGGCCGAGAACATTACGCAAAAATATCCGTAAAAAAAGACATGCAAAAGTTACCACAAAATATTGAGATAACGCTATATGAAGAATTATAAAAGCCTATTGGTTGATATCGAACAGCACGTGGCGACGGTGACGCTAAACCGTCCTGAGATACGTAATGCCTTCAACGATGAAATGATTGCTGAGCTGACGGAAGTTTTCACCATGCTTGGCACTGATGATAATGTGCGAGTCATCGTGCTAGCAGCAGCAGGCAAAGCGTTCTGTGCGGGCGCCGATCTAAACTGGATGCGCGCCATGGCGGATTATAGCTATGAAGAAAATTTAGCCGACGCCGATAAACTGGCGCAAATGCTCAAGACCATTTATGAATGTCCTAAGCCAACCGTGGCTGCCATTCAAGGTGATGTCTATGCAGGTGGTATGGGTCTGGTCGCCGTCTGTGATGTGGCCATCGCGGTGAAGATTGCCAATTTTTGCCTTAGTGAAGTGCGTTTGGGACTAGTTCCTGCCACCATTAGTCCGTATGTCGTAAGAGCATTAGGAGCTAGGGCGTCGCATCGCTACTTTTTAAGTGCAGAAGTGTTTGATGCCAAAAAAGCGCGTCAATTGGGCTTTATCCATGAGCGCGTCAGTGAGGAAGCGCTCGACGATGCGGTGGCAACGTTTTGTGCCAAAATGGTCAAAAACAGCCCCGATGCGGTAAAAACCTGCAAGCAGCTATTGCATGATATCGCAGGCGCGCCCATTAGCGACGAGCTGATCGCCAATACGGTAAAAGGCATCGCTGATATTCGCTCATCCACACAAGGTAAGGAAGGCGTGCAAGCGTTTTTGCAAAAACGTAAGCCTGATTGGTTGACGGCAGACTAGCGACAAACAACGATCGCCAAGCCGACAAATAAAAACGACAAGACACAGGGATAGTTATGTTTTCTAAAATTTTAATCGCCAACCGTGGTGAAATTGCCTGCCGTGTGGCCGCGACTGCCAAGCGCTTAGGCGTCCGTACCGTCGCTGTTTATTCTGATGCTGACCGCGGCGCCAAACATGTCGCCGTCTGTGATGAGGCCGTTTATTTGGGTGGCTCATCGCCGAAAGACAGCTATCTAAAAGGCGATGCGATCATTGCGATTGCTCTCGATGTAGGCGCGCAAGCGATCCATCCAGGCTATGGCTTTTTAAGTGAAAACGCTGACTTTGCTCAGGCTTGTCAGGATGCGGGGCTGGTGTTTATCGGTCCATCTGCTGATGCGATTCGCGCGATGGGCGGCAAGTCTGAGTCCAAGCGTTTGATGGAAGCGGCTGGCGTGCCGCTGATACCGGGTTATCATGGTGACAATCAAGATGCCGAGTTTTTAAAAGCGAAGGCCGACGCGATTGGCTATCCTGTATTGATTAAAGCCAGTGCCGGCGGCGGCGGTAAAGGCATGCGTATCGTTGAGCAAAGCAGCGATTTTATCGAAATGCTAGACTCTTGTCGCCGCGAAGCAATCACCAGCTTTGGTAATGATCAGGTACTCATCGAAAAATACGCGCTAAAGCCGCGCCATATCGAAATCCAAGTATTTGGTGATACGCATGGCAACTATGTGCATCTGTTTGAGCGCGATTGCTCGGTGCAGCGCCGCCATCAAAAAGTGCTAGAAGAAGCGCCAGCTCCCGGTGTCGATGCAGCGATGCGTGAAGCGATGGGGACAGCGGCGATTGAGGCGGCGCGTGCGGTCAGCTATGTCGGCGCAGGGACGGTTGAGTTCATCGTTGAGCAGCGCGAAGGCGAGATGAGCTTTTATTTTATGGAGATGAATACCCGCCTACAAGTTGAGCACCCAGTCAGTGAAGCCATCACAGGTGTCGATTTGGTCGAGTGGCAGCTCTTGGTCGCCTCCGGTCAGCCATTGCCAAAGTCGCAAGATGATTTGGCGATTAATGGCCATGCGATTGAAGCGCGTATCTGCGCGGAAAACCCTGACAATGATTTTTTGCCAGCGACGGGCACACTCTTTACGTATCAAAAGCCTGAGCACAGCACTTTTACCATTACCGATGTACGTATCGATGATGGGGTACGCGAGGGCGATGTGATTAGCCCGTTTTATGACTCTATGATTGCCAAGCTTATCGTCCATGCGCCGACCCGCGAGCAAGCGTTAGCGAAACTCGACCGCGCACTCGCTCAAACGCGTATCGTTGGTTTGCCAAATAACGTGGCGTTTTTGCGTTATATCTTAAATACTGAGTCGTTTAGCCAAGCCAATCTCGATACGGCGCTTATCGAGCGTGAGGCGGACGAGTTATTTGATCAGCATCCGCTTGATTTATCGACGCTGGTTGTGACGGCCATTGCCCAGCAGCTGGCTAGTGAAGGCATGGCGCAAGACGCCGATCCGTTTAGTAAGCCGACTGGTTTCCGTGCTTATAACGATTACACGCGCTCGTTTAGCTTGGTTTATGATGAGCAAGTGTACCAAGCACGTATTAGCAACTGGCACAATGCAGATAGTTCGGAAAGTAAAAAAGGGGCTGAAAATAGCAGCAGCTTTATACTAGTGATCGAAAAAGAAATCGCGAACGCTGACGAAACTGCCAATGCCAATGTCGCCGCGCCAACCGAAGCGGTATATGAAGGTGAGGTCAGCTACGCCAGCGATGACGCGCACAATCATACATTATGGCTCGATGGCGCACGTATCAATGCGCAGAGCTGGGTGAACTATGAAACCGTCTATGTGTTCACCGATCGTGGCCGTGACGAGATTACACTTGTCGATGTGATGGCGCATGTAGGCGAAGAGTCTGCGGCAGTCGGTAGCTTAAAATCACCGATGCCAGGGCAAGTCGTTGCCTTTAAAGTGGCTGTCGGCGATAGTGTAAAAAAAGGCGAGCCACTCGCCGTGATCGAAGCGATGAAAATCGAGCACACCATTACTGCACCCACCGATGGCGTGGTGGGAGAGTTGTTATTTGCAGCGGGCGATTCGGTGGCCGATGGTGATGAGCTGCTGCGTATTGATACAGAAGCTAGCAGCGCTTAAGCGCTGAAGTATAAGAAGTGGAATATATAGTCAATTCGATATAAAAACGATACAGTGAGATGAAAAGTTGTTTTTCGTAGCATCTGTCGGCGTAGGCACAGCACGCAAGAAAAACAACTTTTCATTGAGCGACTTGATAGCCATGTATCTGATTTATGTGGATTCGATTATAAGAACCGAAATATAAGAAAAATGAAAGGATAATAATCATGAGCCATTCGTATCCAGAGCACGTCACCATCGTTGATGTCAGCCCACGTGATGGCTTGCAAAACGAAGCCATGACGGTACCGACGGCGGTTAAGCAAACGTTGATTAACGATTTAATCGCAGCAGGCGTCAAAAAGCTGGAAGCAACCAGTTTTGTCTCGCCAAAGTGGGTACCACAAATGGGCGACAACAGTGAACTGATGACCGCGCTGGCAGAGACGCGGCATAATGACGTTATTTATTCGGTACTGGTGCCCAATATGCGCGGCTTTGATAATGCTATCAATTACCGCCCTGATGAAATCGTTATCTTTGGTTCAGCCAGTGAAACCTTTAGTCAAAAAAACATCAATTGCAGTATCGATGAAAGTATTGAACGTTTTGCACCCGTTGCCGCTGCGGCAAAAGCGCAGGACATAAAGGTACGCGGCGTCATCTCTTGCACGGTTGGTTGTCCTTATGAAGGCGAGATTGACCCAAGCCAAGTAGCGTATGTCACCAAACGTTTGGTAGAGATTGGTGCTGAGCAGATTGGTATTGCTGATACGATTGGTGTTGGTACGCCGCTGAAAGTGCAGCGCGCCCTACAAGCTGCTTTAGAATATGCTGATATCAGCATGCTATCAGGGCATTTTCATGATACTTATGGTCAAGCCGTCAGTAATACCTTGGCCGCCTTACAGATGGGCGTCAGCGAATTTGATACCTCGGTTGCGGGTCTTGGTGGCTGTCCGTATGCCAAAGGTGCAACGGGTAATGTCGCCACCGAAGATGTCGTCTACATGCTGCATGGTATGGGTATCAACACAGGCATAGATTTGGATAAACTGGTCGTCGCTGGTGAGCGTATCAGTGAATTCTTGGGTCGCCGCAATGGCTCAAGCGTGGCGCGTGCGCTGATTAATAAGCGTCAGTCTTAACGAAAAAATAAAGCGAGTCATAAGCTAAATGAATAGAAGTAAATGAATAGATAGCTGGTATAAATTTTTTGAAGCCTCTGGAGTGACGCAGTCGCACAGCAAGCGATAAAAATTTGTACCAGCTATATGGTCTCTTTTTAAATGGATCTAAATTTTTAAGAAATTAAACATCAAAATACAAGGAATGGTTATGAGTTTACCCGGATTAAATTTCCAGCTTGGCGAAGATATCGATGCACTGCGTGACGTGGTACAGCAGTTTGCGGCTAATGAAATCGCTCCGCGCGCCAGCGAAATCGACAGCAGCGATGAGTTCCCAATGGATCTATGGCAAAAGATGGGCGACCTAGGTCTGCATGGCATTACTGTTCCTGAAGCGTACGGCGGCTCGGACATGGGCTATGTGGCTCATATGGTCGCAATGGAAGAGATCAGCCGCGCTTCTGCCTCTGTAGCACTAAGCTATGGCGCGCACTCAAACCTATGCATCAACCAGATTAAACGCAATGGTAATGAGGCGCAAAAACAAAAATATTTGCCTAAGCTCATCAGTGGTGAATTCATCGGTGCGCTCGCGATGAGTGAAACCGGCGCTGGCTCAGATGTGGTCAGCATGAAGCTCAAAGCCGAAGAAAAAGACGGCCATTATGTGTTAAACGGCAGCAAAATGTGGATCACCAATGGCCCAGACGCCGACGTGATGGTGGTGTATGCCAAGACCAATCCAGAGCTGGGTGCCAAAGGCATGACCGCATTTATCGTAGAAAAAGGCATGAAGGGCTTTGGCACCGCACAAAAGCTCGATAAGCTCGGCATGCGCGGCAGCCATACCGGTGAGATGGTCTTTGATAATGTCGAAGTCCCCAAAGATAATATCTTAGGCGGCGTCGGCAATGGCGTCAAGGTGCTAATGAGCGGTCTTGATTATGAGCGTGCGGTACTTGCCGCAGGCCCTATCGGTATCATGCAAGCGGTGATGGATAATGTCGTGCCTTATATCCACGACCGTAAGCAGTTCGGTCAAGCGATTGGTGAGTTTCAGCTGATCCAAGGTAAAGTCGCGGATATGTATACCATCTTGCAGGCGGGACGCAGCTTTTTATACACGGTCGGTAAAAACCTCGACATGTTGGACGCGCGCGGCGCGGATCATAGCCGAGAAGTGCGCAAAGACTGCGCCAGTGTGATCTTGTGGTGCGCCGAAAAAGCCACGTGGATGGCAGGCGAGGGCATTCAAATCTTTGGCGGAAATGGCTATACCAACGAGTATCCACTTGGCCGCTACTGGCGTGATGCCAAGCTCTATGAAATCGGCGCGGGTACCAGTGAGATACGTCGTATGCTGGTTGGGCGTGAGTTATTTAACGAGACTAAGTAGAAACACGTAATTTCACATTAAACCAAAAAAGCAGGTCGCTTAAAACGTCCTGCTTTTTTATGTTTATTTTATGTCTTATAAAAATCTTAGATCAAAAATGTTATGTCTGTTTACTATGGTCAAAATAGCGTGCCAGACCATTTAGTAGTAAATCATCACGTAGTCGTACTGGGCGATTGACATGCTGGGCGATAATGGCGGCATCACCACCAGTCATGATGACTTCGAAGTTGGGATGACGATGGCTGATCTCGTTAATCGCGCCAACGATAGAGAGCAGTATACCGCGATGCACCGCGTCTTGGGTGGTCATGCCCTGACCGACGCTATCAAAGGCACCGTTAGAGATGGTGATTTGCTTGGTACCAGAAAATAGCGACTCACGCTGTAAATAAATACTGGGAAAAATATAGCCGCCCAAATGTGTCGCATGATCGATCAAGTCAATCGTCACCGCGGTCCCGCAACCTATCACGCACTGGCGCTTTTTTTTATCGACTGCGCCTAGCATCTGTAGCCAGCGATCACAGCCGAGCTGCTGATCGTTATAGTCGCTACGCATCAATGGGTGCGCGGCATCGACGTGGACAAACTCAAACGGGATATTTAGACGGCTGAGGGTTTCGGTGACTTTTATATTGAGCGCTTCGCCGAGCACAGATGAGATACCGATAAAATCGGGCGCATATCGCTCAAAGCGATCGGTGAGACCCATGAGTAATTCGGCAGGCGCTTGCAAATGCTGCTTGGCATCATGGTCGACGATCTGACCGATATCATCGGTGAGCCAGTATTTTAAGCGGGTATTGCCAAGATCTAACCAGAGCATAAAAATCCCTTTATATAGTCAATTCACTAAAAAATGTTATGGCAAAGCTTGTAGATGAAGCTTGTCAATAAAACCCAGAGACTTTTATGCCATAAGGGCGATAGCGCCCGCAGGCTCTATGCGTTAGGCCTGATGAATCACGTCAATGCGTCCAGTAAAAAGCGCAGAAATATTACCGTTATCTTGGCGCAATTGCAAACACCCATGTGTATCGATACCGCAGGCATATCCTGTCACTACAGTGCTATTGCCATGATGCTCTTGAGTGACACGTAGGCGCCGTCCTGCGAGGGCATCGACGTCATCAAACTGCTCTAAAAAACGATCCAAATAGTAGGTATGACCGGTGGGTTTTTCTAAACTAAAATATTCAAAACGCGTCATCGCTGCCATCAGCGCTTTGCTCATTTGCTGATAGAGTGTTTTGAGATTTGGCAAGCGTATCGTCGCCGCGTCAGGCAGCATCTGACAGATATCTTGTAGACTGATCGCCTGATAGCTCATGCCTTCGCAAGTCTGCGCGGTCAGCGCTGGTGCCGCTTGTACATTTAGCCCCACACCCATCACTACACCGACCAACTTGCCTGCTATGGTGACAGGCTCTATCAAGATACCCGCAAGCTTTGAGAACGGCTGAGTTTGTATTGCTTGCTCAGAGGGTGTCAGCGCCGGCTTGGATATGGCAGCATAAAAGCCCAAGTCATTGGCCCATTTTACCCCGATAGGCGTCAGCTGGCGCGCGCGCAGTTGCTCATTGAGCGCTTGAATGACAGGCATCTTTGCCAGCTCGACACCGATGACTAAAGACAACAAACCGCTAATCGGCTGATGCACAGGGTGATATAACGACAAGTAAACATTACCAGGTGGCGACTGCCAAGAGCGTCCGTGCTGCCCGCGACCAGCGCTTTGGGTGTCGGCAGTCAGCAGATGCATCTGTGCGGCATAAAGCGTGCCATCTTGTACCGCTGTGATCAGCTCGCTATTGGTTGAGGCGCTACTAGCGAGGTGCCGATGGTTGAGCTCAGGCAAATGTACAAGCGTTGGCGATGTATCTGATACAGTTGGCGTAGAGGCCTCGGCTAAAGGGTCAAAAGGCGCGTCAAAAGAAGCGGCAGATAAAGGGGCTGATGGCGGCATAAGTTTCGTCGATGTGGTTAAGGTCGTAGGAACAATCTTTGCTATACTGAGCGCGGGTCACGGCTTGGTATGAATAAGCGCGAATGAGCATGAATAATCATAGTGACGCGGCTTAGTGGCGGTAATCAAATAGCATAAAGATCAGCTGCAGGTTTGGCAAATAGAATATATAGTCAATTGCAAATAAAACGGTTATATAAAGTTAAACGCACTACTGGTATAAGTTTTCCTTGCGTGCTGTGCCTAAGACCTACAAATGCGTAGATGCGCTAAAAATACTCCCAAAATAAAAGGCTGAGCTAATGATGTTATATGTGTGGTTTGTGATTGCAGGGGCGTTTGCTGGGGTCAGTGCAGGCTTGTTTGGGGTAGGCGGCGGTATGATTATTGTGCCCGCCTTGGTGTGGATATTTACCGCCTATGACTTTTCGCCTGACGTCATCACCCATCTGGCGATCGGTACCTCGCTTGCGACTATCATTGTCACCTCTATTAGCTCGTTGACAGCACATAATAAACGCGGCGGTGTGCGCTGGGAAGTCTGGCGCAAGATGGCGCTGGGCTTGGTCATCGGAGGCCTTGTCGGTGCCGGCATCGCCGATATGATCGATGGAAAAGTCTTGCAAGCCATCATCGGTGTTGGTGCGTTATTGGTCGCGCTAAAGATGCTGTTTTTGTCTAACAAAGAGCAGCTCGGCAAGCCTTTGCCGCCCGCTGGCGTGCAGTTTGGCGCGGGCACAGGGATTGGTATGGCGTCCTCTATCTTTGGTATCGGCGGTGGTAGCTTGACCGTACCGTTTTTAAACTGGGCAGGACTGCCAATGAAGCAAGCGGTTGGCACCTCGGCCGCGTGTGGCTTACCGATTGTGGTGGCAGGCGTGGTAGGATTTGCATGGTTTGGTCAAGACGTGGTCAATTTGCCTGAGGGTACGCTCGGTTTTGTCCATATCACAGGGTTTTTATGCATATCCGTCGCCAGCTTTATGATGGCAAAGGTCGGTGCCAAGCTTGCCCATGTGTTGCCAGCCGCCACGCTTAAGCGCGCGTTTGGCGTGTTGTTATTGTTTGCCGGCGGGCAGTTGCTGCTGAGTGCGATTGGGGTGATATGACTTATCTTTTCTCAAGCGCATCGAGGCCCAAGCGCATCCATTTTATGGCCAGCTCGTCATGGTCGGTGAGCATACTCCATAACGCATCTTCGCTAAAGATAGAGTGTGCTTCACCCGAGTGCTCGATGGGCAGATCTGCTTCACGATCTTTCATCCACTGTGGATCCAGATAGTAGGTCTTTAGGTCATTTAGCAGCGCTGCTGCTTGTGCGAACTGCTCTTGCGCCTCTAGTTGCTGGCGATATAGCTCGCACCACTGCTCATATTTTTTCTGCAATTCTTGTGGATTATAATCAGCCATTTTATTTCCTTTTGTTTTTTATGTTTAGATAAATCGCTTGAACATCAAGCCATAGTATCACACCTGCACAAAGTCCAAAAAATCGTCATCATTTGCGGTAGAATAGCCGCCTGTTTTTGTTAAGTTTGTCGATCCTTCATGCGTCTAAAATCTCTTAAGCTGGCAGGATTTAAATCCTTTGCCAATCCTACGACCTTTACCTTTCGTCATGGCATCACCGCCATCGTCGGGCCAAACGGCTGCGGCAAATCCAACGTCATCGATGCCATTCGCTGGGTGCTGGGTGAGACCTCCGCCAAGCAGTTACGCGGCGGGGCGATGAGCGATGTTATCTTTGCCGGTACCCAAGACAAAGCGGCCAAAAGTGTCGCCAGTGTCGAGCTGACCTTTGAGCATACTCAAGATGAGCAAACTGGCATTCGCCATGAATTAAATTTGTACCATGAGCTGTCTGTGCGCCGTCAGGTCAATAAAGAGGGACGCTCAGATTACTTTATCAATGGCACGCGCGCGCGCCGCCGTGATGTGGTCGATGTGTTTTTGGGTACTGGACTTGGCGCACGCAGTTATGCAGTCATTGAGCAAGGCATGATTGGGCGTATTGTCGAGTCAAGCCCGATGCAGCTACGTGAGTTTATCGAAGAGGCGGCTGGGGTATCGCGCTATCAAGCACGCAGAATAGAGACACAAAAAAAACTTGAGAAAACCCAAGACAATCTGGCGCGCCTGCATGACATGCAAAGCGAGCTGGTCAGTCAACAAAAACGCCTGTCCAAGCAAGCCGCTAGCGCTGAGCGTTATAAAGCGCTGGCACTGACACTGGCGGACATCAAGCAGCAGCTGGCCATTCAGCAGCTGTATCAGGCCAAGCATAGCCAGCAGCAGCAAAAACGCGCCCATGAGCAAAGCTGTGCTGAAACCGCTCGCCTGCAAGCACAGTATGAGGATCTAAAAGCCAAGCAAGATAAGCTAACGGCTCATATCAATCAAGAGCAATGGCTCAAAGACGATGCACAAAGCCGCCATTATCAGCAGCAGCTCAATTATCAAAATGCCGAGCACGCGCTAAACGATGCCAAATCGCAGCTTGCCAGTTTGGCGCAGCAGATGACCAGCTTGGCGCAGCAGCGCGAGCAGGCCGTCAATGAGATTGAACGCATTACCGCCGAGCAAGCCGAGCAGCAAAACGTGCTAGAAAAATTGCGCCCGCAGCTCGATGAGATAGCGAGTAAACGCAAGACGCATCAACGTGACGAGCGGCCGCTACAGCACGCCTATCATGACGCACAAAACCAGCTGTCACGGCTACAAGGCAATCATCGTGTGCTAGAGCAGCAGCAAGCGATTAATAGCCAAGCACAAAAACGCCAGCAGCAAAGCCATGAAAAATGGCAGCGCCGCCAGCAAAACTGGCAAAACCTCTGGCAGCAGCTACAGCAGTCACTGTCTGCCAAAGTAAATGCGGCCAATATACATAGCGCAGATGGACAAAGTCCGACCTTAGCGTCGCACATTGCTGAGCTGAATAAACAGCTACAACAGATTGAGCGCCAACAAGATAGCGTCGATGAGCGACTCTCCGAGCTGCAGCCGCGCGCGCATGACTTGCAGCAGCTGTTATATAAGCAGCAGCATACGCTGAGCGAGGAAGAAAAACGTCATGCAGCGTTGACCAGTGAATACGACACCTTGCATCAGATACTGCATCCAACACCTACGCCAAAATCACAACAGGCTGCTAAGGTAAAAACCACCGATGTAGTAACAACTGATTTGGCAAATCAAGTAGTAAATAACGATAACGACTTAGCCATTACCACCTTGCGCGAGCAGATTGAGCTGAGCGCCGCCGGCAAGCAGCATGCTGAGCTGCTCGATAAGGTGCTAGCACTATGGCTTGATAGTCATGTGCTGGCTTCTAAACAAGCAAGTAGTGAAAAAGTTAACGGCGAGGTGCAAAAAGCGAATAGCTTATGGCAAGCGCTTGAGTATAACTTAAGGGATTTGCTTACTTATCAGAATGCGCAAAACGCGCAGACTAATAAACAGGACAACTCGTCAATAGAAACGGGTCATAGCTTGTGGCTATCTGCTAAGGAAAATGATGTAAACGAAAAGCCATTTGTTGGCGCATTGCCAAATACTTTGACTGATAAAGTACTGCCTTTATCACAGCTGGTAGCTGCACCTAAATTAGCGCTTTGGCAGCAGTGCTATTTATATACAGCAGACCTTACAACAAACAGTCATCAGATCCTCGATGTGCTGGCAGATATATTAAAAGCTCTCCCACCGTCAGCGATTTTGCTAACGTCTGATGGCTGGCTTATCAGTCGTCAAGGTACGATAAATCTTGGCAAGCTTATTGGTGCGCAAGATGGTCAAAACGACAGCAATAGTCAATTTTTGACGCAGCGCCTACAGCAGCGCGAGCGTCTGCAAACATTAGAAGAGCTGCTTGATGGGCTTGAAGATAAAATAGAAGAGCAGCGAAAAGCCATTGCCAATAATCAGCGAAGCTATGATGCATTGACGATTGGATTAGAGGAGGCGCGGGCGCAAGCTGAGCAGCTGACGCGTGATAAATATAAATATCAGGAGCAGCTGACAACCCAGCGCGCTGCCGCTGAGCGCCTGCAAGCAGATAGCCAGCGCCTAACTGCCGACAAAGCAGCCCTGGAGCAAGAGCAGCAGGAACTGGCGCACGAGCAGCAGGCGCTTACGCATGAGCAGCAGCATATCGCAAGCGAGCTGGCAGCCCTTGCGCCGCAAATCACTGAGGCGCAGGCGACTATGCAGCAATTGCAAACTGAGCGCCGTGAGCAGCAGCGCCGTCAGCAAGCAGATGACGACGCTTGGCAAGCTCTGCAGCTGCGTGTACAGCAAAGCCAGATGCGCCTTGAGCACAGTAGCAGTAGCCTAAAACGCGCAAATGCGCAATATGATAAGGCGCAACAAAACGAGAAAAGTTTAAAAACACAGTATGAGCAGCAGCAAAACAAACTGCCCGCGCTGCAGACCGCCTTGCAGGCACTGCAACAAACGCGCGATGAGCAGCAGTCGCTCTTGGCAGAGCGCGCTGCGGCTTTAACCGCGCTAAAAGAAACTTACAATCAGCAGCAGGCGACTTTAGATGCGCTACAGCAGATGCTACAGACGCAGCAAAGCGAGCAGGCCGATCTTGCCACTGAGCTGGCATTGAGCACCGCGCGTTTAGATGAGGCGAGTCGCTATGCTGAAGAAGCCATGGCCGAGTATCACCGTACCAGCGAACAGGGTGACACCGCGCAATTGATGAGTGTCTCAAGCTTGTTGGCGGATTTTATCGCCCATGATCGCCGCGTGCGCCCTGATAAAGTCGCCGAGCTTGAGCGCGAAAAAGCCAAGCTTGAGCAGCAAATCAGCAAGATTGGCGCGGTCAATCTGGCCGCCGTGGCAGAGCTGGCTGAGGTCAATGAACGCCTAGAGCCGCTCGCGCAGCAGACCACTGACATCACTGCCAGTATGGAGACATTGAGCGAGGCGATAGCCGCTATCGACGAGACCACCAAGACCTTGTTTATCGAGACCTTAGAGGCGGTGAATACCGAGCTTGCCAATTTGTTTGCCAAAGTCTTTGGCGGCGGTCAGGCAAGCTTGACTTTAAACTTAGAGGATCTACCAGCAAACACGCCCAAATCAGAGCAGTGGCGGGCAGGGCTGACCTTGATGGCGCAGCCAAAAGGCAAGCGTAATAGCCGCCTTGCGGTACTCTCAGGCGGCGAAAAAACCCTAACAGCGCTCAGTCTTATTTTTGCCATTTTTAAGCAGCATCCTGCGCCGTTTTGTGTGCTTGACGAGGTCGATGCGCCGCTCGATGATGCTAATGTCGGGCGTTTTACTAGCCTCATTCATGAGCTGGCAGATGATTTGCAGTTTATCTTTATCAGTCATAATAAGCTGGCCATGCAGATCGCCGATGAGCTCAAAGGCATCACCATGCCAAGCGCTGGGGTCTCTCGTTTGGTAAGCGTCTCGCTCGATGAGGCGGCGCGCTATATTAGTGAATAACAAGGAGAATGAGGACAGGCGCTAGACAAAACAAATCACGGAGCAATAAAATAGTGATAACAGCAAGCGGCGAGCAATGGTATAGTAAATAGCACGCCAGCAACGTCACACAACTGTGTCAGGCTGATGAGAAACGATGACTATATGATGACGATATTCATAAGCCATGCTAGACTATTGCCATTTATTGTTTCTTGTGTATTCCCTTTTGTCATATATTAGGATGTATCTCTCATGACCGCTATTCAGTTTATCTTGATTGCCATTGCTGCGTTTATCGTGCTCGCAGGACTGTATATGGTCATTCGTAGCTTTAAGCGTCGTAGCAGCGCTGACGCTCCTGTCGTCAATTATGACAAAAACGGCATCCCGATCATACCGCGTCATGAGCGCAGCATCGTCGACCAGCCAGATTTAGAAGACACTGTCGCCGGCGAGACCAGTATCGGCCCTGATCGCAGTTATTTAGATACCGTGGTTGAGCAAGAGCCTGTGACTGCGCCTCACAATACCGAGACCCCGTCAGCCACGGTGCAAAGCTCGGCCAATGATACGCCTGATAGCAATGATGAAGACTATATGCGCTGGCAGGAAGCTGAGCTGCGCCGTGACGATGCAGAGTTTGCCGACACAGCGGCGCAGATGGGCAGTGAGCAAGAGCTCGATGCGTTCTCAAGTTTGGTATCGGCGACTGACAGCTTGATGCCATCGATTGATACGGCAGAAGAGCCAAGCTTTGATAGCAACAGCCCCATACTAGATCAGCACCTCTCAGAGCCGGTCGATGAAGCGCAAAACGCGCCGCTTATCAACGCCAAAGACAACATTAACATCACTATTTTGCCAACCCAGTATCGTGATCGCCCAGCGGCGATTATTCGTGGCCGTGATTTGCTGGCATTGATTGACAAATATGGCCTGCGTTATGGGGCGATGAACATGTTTCACCGCTATGAAAAAAAAGACGGCACAGGCATGCTATGGTTTAGTATGATGGGCATCACCGAAAGCGGTATCGCCCCTTTTGATCCGCATAGCGTCGCGACCAATGTCTATAACGGTGTGGTGGTGTTTTTGTCATTGCCGCATCCGCAAGCGCTGCGCAGCTTTGATAGTATGATGAGCATCGCTTATATGATGGCAAGCGATTTGGACGCCATCTTACTTGATGAAAATAACGAACCGATCACGCCCGAATACAAGCAGCAGCTACGCAACCAAGTCCGTGACTATGAAGCCTAAGCGCCAGCGCTAAATAAACCAATAAAAAACAAAACCAAAAGGCAAAAAACATCATGATAGTGTGATGTTTTTTGCTTTTTTTATGAGCGGTTTATCACAATATTAGCCAAACTTGTTATGATATCAGCATCTAGAATAATCAAGACGCTGACTATGACCGACCTGCACTTATCGCCTGCCACGGCACAAAAAAACCAACAACCCGCCACACCTGATGACATCGTGGCACAGATGCGCACGCTGATTGCCGCCATCAAAAAACACAATTATGCCTATTATGTACTCGACAATCCTATTTTGGACGATAGCGAATACGATCAGTTGCGCCGCGCATTGCTTGAGATCGAAAAAGAATATCCAGATTTGGTGCAGTCCGATAGCCCCATCAACCAAGTCGGCGACATACCGCTGTCGGCGTTTACGCAGGTGACCCATGACATCCCTATGCTATCGCTTGGCAACGTCTTTGATTATGACGAGCTGCACGGCTTTATGCGCCGCGTCAATGATCGCCTGAGCGATGCCCAGCAAAACCCTGAGTATGAGATGGAGCTAAAGCTAGATGGCCTAGCGGTGTCACTCAAATACGAGTATGGGCAGTATGTGCAAGCGGTGACGCGCGGTGATGGGCAGACAGGCGAGGACATCACCCAAAACGCCAAAACCATTCGGAATTTGCCACTGTATCTTTGTGAGGCAAAAGACATCCCGCTATTAGAAGTGCGCGGCGAGGTGCTGATGCCAAAGGCGGGGTTTTTACGTTTAAACCGTCTGGCAGAAGAAAGCGGCGACAAAACCTTTGCCAACCCGCGCAATGCTGCCGCCGGTAGCCTGCGCCAACTCGACCCTGCTATCGCCGCCAGCCGCCCGTTGGCGTTTTATGCGTATTCGGTCAATCAAGGTCTGCCGGCGGCGATTGAAACCCAGTCCGATGCACTTGCTTGGTTAAAAGAGCTTGGCTTTACTGTGAGTGCTGTCGAGGTGGTACAGAATCCACGCGAAGCACAAGCCTACTATGAATCGGTGATCAAGAGCCGTGACGCGCTACTGTTTGAAATTGATGGGACCGTGATTAAGGTCAACCGTTTGGCATTGCAGCAGCAGCTTGGGTTTTTGTCGCGTGAGCCGCGCTGGGCGACGGCCTACAAATTCCCTGCCGAGACGGTGATGACGCGCTTAAACGATATCGAATGGCAAGTGGGGCGCACCGGGCAGATCACACCTGTGGGTAAGCTTGAGCCGGTGCAAGTCGGCGGGGTGACGGTCAGCAACGTCACCTTGCATAACTTTGGCGAAATTCAGCGCTTGGATGTGCGCGCAGGCGATATGGTCAGTGTGCATCGTGCCGGTGACGTCATCCCCAAAGTCACGCGTGTCTGGCACGACCAGCGTCCAGCAGACGCAAAGCCAGTCGAGCTACCATCGGCTTGCCCCGTGTGTGACTCGCCTGTGGTGCTGCCAGAGGGTGAGGCTTTGGCGCGCTGTAGCGGCGGTTTGTTTTGTCCTGCGCAGCAAGTCGAGGCGCTTATCCACTTTGTCTCACGGCGGGCGATGGATATCGATGGGCTGGGCGAGCGCTGGCTGATGAGTTTTTTTGAGCATGGCCTTATCAAAACCGTCGCTGATATCTATGACTTACACAACCATACCGACGAGCTGATCACTTTTGAAAAGCTGGGCGAAAAGTCGGTACAAAACCTCATCAGTGCTATCGACGCCAGCAAGCAGACGACACTCGCACGCTTTATCTACGCGCTTGGCATTCGCGGCGTGGGTGAGACGACCGCGCAAAACCTCGCCCTGCAGTTTGGCGAGCTTGATGCCTTAATGTCTGCCAGTATCGAAAAACTGCTCCTCACGCCTGATGTCGGTGCGATCACCGCCGAGCTGATTTATGAGTTTTTCCGCGCGCCGCACAATATCGAGGTCATCACCGCGCTACGCGAGGCGGGCGTGCATTGGGACAAAGTCGAGCAGCTCGCAGCAGAAGGGCTACCACTTGATGGGCAGACGTGGGTCATCACCGGTGCGCTCGATAGCATGGCGCGTGATGAAGCCAAAGCCAAGCTACAAGCGCTCGGTGCCAAAGTCTCAGGTAGCATCTCGGCAAAAACCACCGCGCTACTGGCAGGTGATAAAGCTGGCTCAAAACTGACCAAAGCAGAAAAGCTTGGCGTACAGATAGTAGATGAGGCAGCGTTTTTGGCGATGGTTGGGGATGAGAGCCGTTAAAAAATTGCACTGCAATTTTAGGTTCGGTAATAGTGAAAAACAAAAGCATGGCCTCAGCATCGCTTGCTTTAATAGTGGGCAAATATGCGGGTCATGAGCCGTCTTCCTTTAGTGGTTCACTCGGCGCTCGTCCCTCGCGCAAGAGCAGAGCGAAAATTTTCTGCATCTATTTGAGTAGGGCGCGCCCAGCGCACGAGATAAGATGAGTTACTATAGAGCGTGTTGAACATTCGACCATGACACTACTGCTCAAACAGCCTCTATAGCTTCTACTCCGCCATTTCCCCATGCGCCTTTGCCTCACTTTTTTTACCATCTGGCTGAATGACGATAGGCAAGACCAACCCTTTTGCAAAGTCATCCGTCAATACATAATCATAACGGCTGGCCGCCACGTCAGGCGTGGTATGAATGACAAGTTTTATCTCTTCACTATCGATAATCTCGTGTGAGGTATAGCGCTCGCTCAGCTGATCTAGCACTTTTGAAAGTGCTTCGTTGCTCGCCATGCTCACCGTGAGGTTGTGCTGGGCAGTAGCAGTATCCATATCAAAATACTCGGCATAATCGAGGACGTTTTGGCTATCGATGGCAAAGGGGTACTCATAGGTACTGCGCTCAGCAGGCTTTTCGCCGCTCGCGACCGACGACCAATCGATGGTGTAGGCGGCAGGCGCTGAGGTTTGTGCAGTGCCATCGCTTGACACTGCTGCTTGCTCAGTCGCAGGTTCAGCCACCTCAGTTGGCTGGTCACAACCTACTAGCGCCCAACCAGCAGTAGCCATTAGTAATATACTCGTTAAGCGCATTCCCATCGATGTATCCTCTTTGTTATTGGTCGTTATGAGTGGTCGTTATGATTATCCGTTGTGCTATTTTGCCAGCTTTTGCTTGGCTTCTCTAGGGTGTGTCATCCACACTTTCTAATACCTCGATATTACCTGCGCTATTTTCGTTATTTGATTAGGGCGTGTTGAACATTCAACCATGGCACTGACAGAGACTATTAACACGCATAAAAAAACAGCCATCTTTTGATGACTGCTTTTGACGTACTTTATTGGTTTGGCTTTTTGACTTTCTGTCGTTTAAACGCAAAAGCTTAACGACTAAATCTTAAGTATTATCTACCGATCTGGCAGTTTACTTGATATTCTTTACCGTTTGCCCATTTGATAGCAAAGATACCTTTGTCGCCCTTCATATGCCAAGCATAGACTGCTTCTGGATTTGAGTCATTGATATAGCTGGCTACGTCACCTTGTACGCCGCCGTTTAAGATAATTGGCTGCTCTGCCCATTTTACTTTAGGCATGGTGGCGTTTAACATAACTTGTTTTTTATTGATAGACTGTTTTGCCATGATTTGGCTGTCATCAGTACAGGTATAAGGTGCTGGTGCCATACGGTCGTAAGCGGCATCCGTGACGCTCTCTGATGCTGGCGTGTTTGTAGCGTTTGGCGTGGTCGGTGCGGTCGTGGCACAAGCGCTTAGCAATGCTAGGGCAGGTAAGGCAGTGACGATTTTGGTTAGGGTGTTCATAGTATTCTCCAAATATTTAACAAAATTATAAGAGGTCTTAAGACGTCTATAACAATTATCATGTATTTATTATTAACAAAGCATTAAGCTAACAATGCATTAAGCACAGGCATAAGCATATAGAGCCTATGGTAACGAAAGCCGCCTTTGATGAGTGTTAGAAATTGTTTGTTACATGTTCATTAAGTTACGTAAACACTGACTAATGTAACGCTATGGGACAGTCGTTAGTGATAGCCGGCTCGCTGCCAGTGCCACATTTGACAGTTAATTCGATATAACACCCTACAATTATCAAAAAAACGCCTGCCGACAGTTGGTCGATAGGCGTTTTGCTTAAACAGCGCTTGGGATAGTCACTCTAGCCATAGCCAAGACTATTTAGTCTTGCGCGGCGGCAGGCCCGTATGCTGCGTCTGAAAGTTGCCTTTACTGACGCGCTTTTTGCTATTTTTGTTCCCAGCTTTATTGGTCGTTGGGCGCTCAGAGGCGCGGTTGCTGCGTTTGAGCGAATCATTACCGACGCGGCTGTTCTTTTTGCGTGCAGACTGGTAGCTGTCTTGCACCGCATCACGGCCTTCTAGATGGGCATTATATGGCGGTATCAGGCAGCCGCGATTTTTACCAATTAAGTCACTACGGCCCATGTCTTGTAGCGCTTTACGCAGTAGTGCCCAGTTTTTTGGGTCATGGTAGCGAAGAAAGGCTTTGTGCAATTTGCGCTGCTTGCCTGATTTGACGATGTCCATATCACCACCCTCACGGCTGACCTTGTGTAGCGGGTCTTTGTGGGTATGGTACATGGTGGTGGCGGTCGCCATGGGGCTAGGATAAAACGCCTGCACTTGGTCGGCGCGGTAGCCATTACGCTTTAGCCACAGCGCAAGGTTCATCATGTCCTCATCTTTGGTGCCAGGGTGGGCGGCGATAAAGTAAGGAATCAGATACTGCTCTTTGCCAGCCTCGGCGCTGAAGCGCTCAAACATGGCTTTAAATTCGTCATAGCTGCCCATGCCAGGTTTCATCATCTTGGACAGTACGCCTTCTTCTGAATGCTCTGGGGCGATTTTTAGATAGCCACCGACATGATGGCTGACCAGCTCTTTGACATACTCAGGGTCTTTGACCGCCAAGTCATAACGCAAGCCTGAGGCGATTAGAATTTTTTTCACACCTTTGATATCACGGGCTTTACGATATAGCTGGGTGAGGTTGCTGTGATCGGTAATGAGGTTTTCACAGACATCAGGATAGACACAAGACGGCTTGCGGCAGTTTTTCTCAATGGTCTCATCTTTGCAGTTGAGGCGGTACATGTTGGCAGTAGGGCCACCAAGATCGGAGATGACACCTGTGAAGTTAGGCGCAGTATCGCGGATGGCTTCGACTTCACGTAGGATGGAGTCCTCTGAGCGGTTTTGAATGATGCGGCCTTCGTGCTCAGTAATTGAGCAAAAAGTACAACCGCCAAAACAGCCGCGCATAATATTGACGGAGAATTTAATCATGTCATAAGCAGGAATACGGGCATCGCCGTAGCTCGGGTGTGGTAGACGCGCATAAGGCAAGTCAAAGACGTAGTCCATCTCTTCGGTCGATAGCGGAATCGGTGGCGGGTTGAGCCAGACATCGATAGAGGTGAAGGAGTTGCCTGCGCCGCTACTATGGCGCTGCACTAGCGCTCGCGCATTACCGGGGTTAGTCTCAAGATGCAGAATTCGGCTGGCGTGAGCGTAGAGTACGGGATCTGATTTGACATGATCGTAGTCGGGCAGACGAATGACCGTTTGCTCACGTGGCGGCATTTTAAATTTATGCTTACGCGCAGTCAGCCTTTTATCATCAAAGCCGCGCATCTGCACCACTTGCGTATCAGTATCGACTTGCTCAGCGTTGAGGACTTTATTAGAGACAGGCTCTGCGACAAATCCCGCATATTGCGCAGACATACCAGTCATGGCTTGGCCAACAGGTGAATCGCTAGGTTTTTCTTGTTCAATCTTACAGCTATCAACGTCTTCGGTCATCACATACGGGTTGATAATCGGATCGACACGGCCGACCGTATCGACGTCATTGCTCGCGACTTCCGTCATATGCGCTTGCCAATGGCGGCGTGTCGGTGTCAATAGATACGCCGTACCCCGCAAACTGCTCATCTGCTCAAAAGTATAGCCTTTTGATAGACCATGCACCACGTCGACGATAGCGCGCTCAGCATTACCGTATAACAAGACATCAGCGCGCGAGTCGAGCAAAATACTACGGCGCACTTTATCGGACCAGTAGTCATAATGGGCGATGCGGCGTAGGCTGCCTTCGATACCGCCTAAAATGATGGGCACGTCAGGATAGGCTTCGCGGCAACGCTGACTATAGACGATAGCAGCACGGTCCGGGCGTTTATTTGCCACATTGCCTGGCGAGTACGCATCATCACTACGTATCTTGCGATCAGCGGTATAGCGATTGATCATGCTATCCATGTTGCCGGCGGTGACGCCATACGCGTAAACCGGTTTGCCAAGCTCCATAAAGGCGTCTTTACTCTTCCAATCAGGCTGCGCGATGATACCGACGCGAAAGCCTTGCGACTCAAGTAAGCGCCCGATGATTGCCATACCAAAGCTTGGATGATCGACATAAGCATCACCTGAGATAATAATCACATCGCACGCATCCCAGCCTAGCGCGTCCATCTCTGCGCGAGTCATCGGTAAATAAGGCGCTGGCTCGTAGCAGCTTGCCCAATGCTTATCATAGTCATAAAGCGGCTTAGTGCCTTGTTTAAAGGCGGTATGGGCAATGGTATCGGCAGACATGGGCAGACCTGTATATTTGAGGCTAATTAAAAGGCGCTCATTTTAACATGAATTACACTCAGGATGTGATATTCAATTACCGATAAGTGGTTGATAGTTTAAGATTAATCCAACATTATCTTCGTACCACTTTTAGTAAAGTTCATCACAAACTGACTGCTAAAACTGCGTACATTATTATCATACGTCAGTAAATCGCGAGTGAATTGGTGATAATCTTGCATGTTTTTGGCATTGACCATCAGCATAAAGTCCGCATCCCCTGACACCTCATAACAGCTCATCACCCGTGGCTGGCTACTCATCAAGCGCTCAAATCGGTGCTGCATCGAGTTATTCGAGCGTAGCATCTGGATCATAACCACTGCTGTCAGGCCATATCCCACCTTGTTTGGATTAACGATAGCTACTTGTTTGCTAATCACCTCACTATCTATTAACGCTTGTACGCGTCGCTGCGCGGTTGCAGTAGACACGTGTACTTTTTCGGCAATGGTTTTTAGCGGTAAAGTCGCATCGTCTTGTAATAGATTCAATATAGCTTTGTCGGTGTGATCAAGAGTGTACGTCATAGTAGTAGGCTTCTTAATTAGGCGAGGATTACTAAACAATAAGGATAATCAGTAATAAAACTGAACCGTGATAAATAATGAATAATACTGTGATATTACGGTAAAAAAATTCAAAAATAGTTAATTATAGAAATAATATCTCAAAGCGCTCGCGTAAACTAGCTTTCCTCAGCTTAATAACAACAAAGATGCTGAGCCATAAAATCTAGTTCAATTTTGGAGCGTTTATGTCAACCACTACCTTATCATCGGTATTTACAAGCACTGTCTCACGCTTGCCTGTACCTGCGATCTGGGCTTCAGGTAGCGCCAAGCAGCGCACGCTAATCATGGGCGCGGCATTAGCGGTATTGTCGAATGTATTATTTGGCGTACTTTATGCTTATAGTCATTTTTTAGCGTCACTATCTGGCACGCAAGTTTTTATCTGGCGCATGCTAGCAATGTGGGCAGCGCTAGTAGTGTATTTAGTGGTTAGCGGGCGTTTAAGCTTACATATTGATAAGTTAAGACAGCTAAGATCAATCAAGCAGTGGGCATGGTTACTATTACCAACGCCAATATTTTTGAGCCAGTTTTGGCTATTTATGTGGGCACCAGTCAATGGTCAAGGCGTACAAACGGCGATGGGCTATTTTCTATTTCCCTTAATGATGGTAGTGTTTGGCTGTGTGCTATTCGGTGAGAAGCTGAGCCGTTTGCAGTGGCTAGCGGTAGGCTTTGCGGCGCTCGGCGTTGGTAGTGAGATTGTGCGTACGCAAAGCATGTCGTGGGCGACGCTTTGGGTGTGCGGCACTTATCCTATTTATTATATTTTGCGCCGCTTGCAGGGCATCGGGGCGGTGACGGGGTTGTTGGTGGATTTGACCATTTTTGCGCCATTCGCGCTCGCGTATTTATGTTTGTTTGCGCCGAGCAGTGTCGCGCTGGTGAGCGGCTCTGGGTTTTTTATTTTGATGCTGGCAGGACTGGGCGTGCTGAGTGTGCTGGCGATGAAAACCAATGTCGATGCCAGCCAGCTGCTCCCTGTCAATGTTTACGGCATGATGAGCTATCTGGAGCCTGCGTTGCTGTTTATTTTGGCAATCACGATCTTGGGCAATCCATTTGAGTCGGCGATGATATATAGCTATGGGCTGATCTGGCTCGGTATTGTGTGTTTACTGCTTCATGGTATCCGTCAGCTGCGCGGTGCTAAAAACGAGACGTTAGGTACAAAAGCTGCCGCTTAACGCATGTACGCTGGGGTGATATTTATAATAAAACAGGACGATTTACGCGGTGGTAAATCGTCCTGTTTATCAGCTCGATAGGAGCAACGCCTGCCAGAGCATTTAATCCAAATGCTGCTTAAAGCCGCGCTGCTTATCGCGCTCCCAGTCGCGGTCTTTCAGGGTTTTACGTTTATCGTGTTGCTTTTTACCGATGGCAAGGGCGATCTGACACTTGACCATCGAGCGCTTCCAGTAGCAAGACAGCGGCACACAAGCATAGCCCTTTTGATTGACCGCGCCATATAATTTGTCGATCTCGCGGCGGTTGAGCAGCAGTTTACGGGTACGGATGCTATCGGGGCTAATGTGCGTCGAGCTAGATAGCAGGGGCTGGATATGAGCACCAAACAAGAAAGCCTCACCATTACGAAAGGTAATATAAGCCTCGGTGATGGACATTTTGCCTGCACGAATGGCCTTGACTTCCCAGCCTTGCAATGACAAGCCTGCCTCAAAGGTTTCTTCGATAAAATACTCGTGCCGCGCTTTTTTATTGGCGCAGATTTGATTGTCTGGTTTTTTTGCTTTTTTTGACATAAATTCTCCATCAGGATGTCAGTGCGCTGCATCCTTGTCTTACCATTCCTCATCCAAGACCATCGGCGGGCCTACTATTTGAGATGAGTCGAAGCGCTTATTGTAGCAAAGCAAAGGGGCAAAAGGTAAACCGGCTGTTAGGACAAATGTAGCAGATAAGTATTAAATGTAGGCAAAATTTGCTAGCATGTGCAGTATCATTAACGACCAGATTAGCACTGCTATGAATTCAGCAAATGTCGCCCATGCTTCAAAGCTTCAGACCAAGATTTTATACCCTGGCACCTTTGACCCCATTACCAATGGCCATGTCGATTTGGTGACGCGCGCGACCAAATTGTTTGATGAGGTGGTCATTGCCGTGGCATCAGGGCACCACAAAAAACCGCTGTTTAGTTTTGAGGAGCGGGTGGCCTTGGTCGAGACGGTGTTTGCAGATTTGCCGCAAGTGTCGGTGGTGGGTTTTGAAGGTTTGCTCGTGGATTTTATGCGCCTGCAAGGTGCCACTGCCGTCTTGCGTGGCCTGCGTGCGATGTCGGATTTTGAGTATGAGTTTCAGCTGGCCAATATGAACCGCGAGCTCGATGAAAATTTTGAGGCGGTGTTTTTGACGCCATCGCAAAACTACTCGTTTATCTCATCGACGATGATTCGTGAGATTGCCAAGCTTGGCGGCGATGTCAATAAATTTGTGCCGCCTTGTGTCTCGCAAGCTTTTGCCAAAAAGCTCACGCTTAACTAGCCGTCACCGTTTATCTGCTGACAGTTATTTTATCCTTCACCAAACTCGCCAGAGTAATCTGCCGCGCTTGTTATTAGTCATACATAAGGAGCAGTTTATGGCATTGTTAATCACTGACGAATGCATCAACTGTGATGTCTGCGAGCCTGCTTGTCCAAACGAAGCCATCTCTGAGGGCGATGATATATATGTGATCGACCCTGACCTGTGTACAGAGTGTGTCGGTCACTTCGATGAGCCGCAGTGCGTGGTCATCTGTCCTGTCGACTGTATTCCAAAAGACCCCGATCATGTCGAAACCGAAAGCGATTTATTGGCCAAATACAAGCGTATCACTGGTCGATAATGCGCTGAGATGCTGCTGCCCAACAACGCCTAGGAATAATATGATGAATACGGATGTTCAATTGCCCAGACACTTTTTTCAACATACATACTTTTCGTTTGCGAGCGGACGATGAGTATGCCTACCAGCGACTTCGACCACCAGCACTTGTGGCATCCCTATGCCAGCTTGCCGCCTACTTATCCAAATATCGTCATTGACCATGCCGAAGGTATCTATATCGTCACTCAAGATGGCACGCGCCTCATAGATGGCATGTCGTCATGGTGGGCAAGCGTGCATGGCTATAACCATCCGGTGCTCAATGCGGCAATGACTCATCAGCTCGGCAAAATGGCGCATGTGATGTTTGGGGGCTTGACCCATCAGCCGGCGATAGACTTGGGTGAAAAACTGCTCTCCATCGTACCAGCAGGCCTCGATGCTGTTTTTTATGCTGATAGCGGCAGTATTGCGGTGGAAGTTGCGCTAAAGATGGCGCTGCAGTATCAGATTGCCGCCAAGCGTCCGCAAAAGTGCCAGTTTGCCTCGACGCATTCAGGCTATTATGGCGATACGTGGCACGCGATGAGCGTCTGCGATCCTATCAATGGCATGCATAGTTTGTACGGTAAGCAGCTGCCGGTGCAGCATTTTGTTCCAGCCCCGCCATTGGGGGTTGATCGCGCTTTGAGCGCAGCTGAGCGTCAGACGTTAAGCGATTTTTTTGCCAACAATAGCGAGCATTTAGCAGGGTTTATCATCGAGCCTATTATTCAAGGCGCAGGCGGCATGCGCTTTTATAATCCGGAGTATTTGCAATTACTGCAGCAGTTATGTAATGCGCATGATGTGCTGTTGATCACCGATGAGATCGCCACAGGCTTTGGCCGTAGTGGTAAGCTGTTTGCCTGTGAGCATGCCGATATCAGCCCCGATATCATGACCGTGGGTAAGGCGCTAACGGGCGGCTATATGACCTTTGCGGCCACCTTATGCACCCGCCATATTGCCGATACCATTCATCACAGCGATTATCCTGCACTGATGCACGGGCCCACCTTTATGGGTAATCCGCTGGCCTGCGCGGTCGCTTGTGCGTCGATTGATTTGATTTTGTCTTACGATATCGAGACACGTACGGCAGATATGCAAGCTGTTATGGAGTCGCAGCTTGCGCCTGCAGCGACATTGGATGGTGTCAAAGAGGTACGTTGTTTGGGCGCGGTCGCTGTCATTGAATTGGATGAAGCGGTCGATATGCCCGTTTTTCAATCCTTACTGATTAAAAATGGCATTTGGGTTAGACCCTTTGGTAAATTGGTCTATATCATGCCTCCCTTTGTCATGACGGATGATGAGCTAGTGACGTTATGCCGAGCGCTACTGACCGTCGTTACCTCTTATTTAAATCAAACCTGTGTCACCAATAGAGCGGCTATATGAGTGTGCTATTTATCTCCGGTATCGATACCGACATTGGCAAAACTTACGCCACCGGCATGCTGGCTAAGGCCTTGATGCAGCAGGGCATAAATATCATCACCCAAAAGCTGGTACAAACGGGTGTTGGGGTTGATTTGGTCAGTGGTGAGATGGATATTGCTGATGATATTGTTACTCATCGCCAGTTGATGGATGTACCGCTACAGCCGTGTGACCTTGCTCACACCACATGCCCTTATCGTTATAAAAAACCAGCGTCGCCGCATCTGGCGGTCAGGCTGGCCGATGACGTGTTAGACCCTGATGTCATCACTCAGGCGACGCGGCAATTGCAAGTAAACTACGATGTGGTGTTGCTAGAAGGGGCAGGCGGCTTGCTCGTACCCATAACCGAGCAATTACTGACGCTAGATTATATTGCCACCCAAGGCTATCCAGTGGTTTTGGTGACCTCAGGTCGCCTTGGCAGTATCAATCATACTTTGCTTAGTCTTGAGGCCATCAAGGCGCGCGGTTTAACGCTGCATAGCGTGATTTATAGTCCCATTCATGATAATGCAGCTCAGACAGATACTGAGATTGCGACGAGTACCATGGCGTTTTTACAGCACCATCTGCAGCAGTACTATCCGGCCACGTACTGGCTGACCCTGCCCTATATAAAGCAAGATAAGCAACGCCACACTCTGCCAGATTTTTATTTGCCAAATGGTTTTATCTGAGACGGCTACAAGCGATTATTTGACGAGGCGAAATTAGTCACAAAAGATATTCCCAGATGAGCCTTGGGTTTGCTATACTAACGCCCTTGGTAGACTAGGCGATCGCCGCTGCACACTGGCAACAGATGCGCAGGGGAGGAAAGTCCGGGCTACATAGGGCAGCGTGCCAGCTAACGGCTGGGCAGGGTAACCTGACGACCAGTGCAGCAGAGAGGAGACCGCCCCGCGCAAGCGAGGTAAGGGTGAAAGGGTGCGGTAAGAGCGCACCGCGTGGCCAGCAATGGTGCACGGCATGGTAAACTCCACGCGTAGCAAGACCAAATAGGCATCGGCATGGCGCGGCCCGCGTTCGATGCGGGTAGGTTGCTTGAGCGTATCAGCGATGATGCGCCTAGAGGAATGATCGTCCACGACAGAACCCGGCTTATCGGTCTACCAACTTTTTTATGCTTCGTTTTTTAAGCGTTGTGTTTAAGCATTTTTTTACGCTTCGTTTGTATAGTTAGCAGTGATGTTTTTGCGCTTAATTTGAATAAAATTCATTTTTTTTGCAAAAAAAGCCAATTAGGGGTTGACGATACCCACCTCTATCGGTATTATACCGAGCCTTAAATGGCGATGTAGCTCAGCTGGTTAGAGCGCACGACTCATAATCGTGAGGTCGAGAGTTCAAGTCTCTCCATCGCCACCATATATCATAAAACCTAATCAGTTTTAAAAAGCCAATCTTTTATGATTGGTTTTTTTTTGCCTAAAATAATTTAAAAAATCTATCAGGCTGAGGGCTTTTTATCATGAAGCCGCTTATAAAACAGCCATTAAGCTTACGGATTTCTTGCTATATCATTGGTTTATCGGTTTACTCACAGATTAATTCTTGTAACTTATGTCCTGCTTACTTATCATAGGGGCTGTTTTCGGTAAAGTCCTGTAACGCCATGTCTGTACAATTGCCTCCTTATCGTCCCATCAAGCACCGTAGTGGCCTTAAAGTCATGGGTGCGGCATTTCATGCGTTGCTGATGCGTGAGCTACAGACGCGCTTCGGTGGTTATCGTTTGGGCTATCTGTGGGCGCCGCTTGAAGTCTTGTTTCAAGTGCTTATCTTTTTGGTTATTTTTGGCGTGATTATTGAACGCGCTTTACCAGGGATGGGTTTTCCGCTGTTTTTGGTGACAGGCATGGTGCCTTTTCGCATGTTTCAAACGATAGCGACGAGAGCATTAGGCGCTGTTGAAGGAAACAAAGGCTTGTTGATGTATCGCTCGATACGTCATATTGATGTCATTATTGCTCGATCGGTATTAGAACTAATCATCTATTTTATTACCTCGATTATTTTGTTAGTTGGTTTGGCCTTTTTTGATATTTATGCCAGCTTAGAGAATCTACATATCGTACTGTTTTGCTGGATCACACTGTTTTTATTTAGTTTTGGCATTGCACTGATGATGATGGTTATTGGTTATTATGGTGGTGAGATTAGCAAGGTGATTACCATTATATTTACCATCTTGTACTTTGCTTCCGGCATTATTTACCCGATTCATGTGGTACCAGAGCCATACTTTAGCTACCTGCTTTATAATCCTTTTATTCATAATATCGAGCTGATTAGGCATGCTTTTGCCCCTAACTATCCCGCTTATCATATTGATATCACCTATTTTTTAAAGTGGACAGTAGCTGTTAACTTCTTAGGTTTGCTCATGTATAAAGCGGTAGAAAAAGATCTAATACGCTCAAAATAAAGCTCGTAGTATTTCATTTTTATGATATTTATAATATCTAGTTTTATTTTATGGTAAATAAATGATTGAAGTTAAAAACATTTCTAAGTCATTTATGACAAAAAAAGGTCGGCATTATCTTTTTAAAGATCTCAATCTGACCATTGGTGATAAGCAAAGTGTTGGCTTGCTCGGGCGTAATGGCGCGGGTAAGTCAACCTTGCTGCGTATCATCTGCGGACTTGATGAGCCAGACCATGGTGAGATCATCACCGACTCTACCATCTCATGGCCAGTCGGTGTGGCAGGGGGCTTTCAAGGCAGTTTGACGGGTCGGCAAAACGTCCGCTTTGTGTGCCGGCTGTATTCTAGCGGGGCCTATATCGATGAAAAAATTCGTTTTGTCGAAGAGTTTGCAGATATTGGTAACTATTTTGATATGCCTGTCAAAAGCTACTCATCTGGTATGAAGGCTCGTTTGACCTTTGGGCTGAGTCTGGCGTTTGATTTTGATTATTATATGCTCGATGAAGCCGGAGCGGTGGGTGACGCGGCATTTCGTAAGCGCAGCGAAGAGATTTTGGCCGCCCGCCGTGAGCAAGCAGGGTTTTTGATAGTGTCGCATAATATCGGTGATATTAAGCGTAACTGCGATATTGGTATTGTATTAATGGATCAGACAGCACACGTCTTTGAAGATACAACAGAAGCGATTGAGGTTTATGAAAAGCATATCCACAAAGCAAAAAAGTAAGATAATTAACCTCTCGTTATTTATCGGCTTAGTCATACTGCCTTGGGTGCTCGTGATATTTTATGTCATGACGCTGGCTCATCCGCGTTATATATCGACCGCTGATGTGGTGGTAAAGCAAGTCAGCGAGTCAAGTGTGCCGTCCGGTGGTGGTCTGTCTGCGCTACTGGGTGTCAATAGCACCAGCAAAGAAGACGCCACCTATCTGACGGAGTACATCTTATCGAATGATATGGTCAAGCGCCTTGATGATAAGTTTAAGTTTCGCGAGGCTTATTATGTCGATGGTTCAGACCCCATCTATGAGATTGATCCGGATGCCACGCAAGAAGAGCTGCTCGATTACTTCAAAAAGCGGGTACACATCAACCTCGATGAGCAAAGCTATGTGCTGTCGGTGGCGACAGAAGCCTTTGATTCACGCTACGCGTTTGAGCTAAATAAAACCATCCTGAACGAGTCTGAGCAATTCGTAAACCGTATCTCACAAGAAGTTGCGCGTGATCAGTTGGTGTTTGCCGAAACCCAATTAGAAGAGTCACAAGATCGCCTAAACGACGCCAAAGAAAAACTACTCAATTATCAAAACACCAATGAGATTTATGACCCGCAGGCCAACGCCCAGATTATCAATCAGCTGATTGGCAGCCTACAAGGACAGCTGAGCTCTCTACGTACTGAGGAGCGGCAACTGCTTAGCTATCTCAATCCTGATGCGCCGCAAGTGGTGTCGATCAGAAGCCAAATCAAAGCGATTGAAGCGCAAATTCGTCAAGAGCAAACCAAACTGACCTCGCCAAATACCACCAAGCTAAACCGTCAAGCGGTGCAGTTTGAGACCATCAAAGCGGATGTGGACTTTGCCACAGAGCTGTATAAGCTATCGCTATCATCACTTGAAAAGGCGCGCCTAGAAGCCTTTAAAAAGATGAAAAACCTGATTGTGATCTCAACCCCTTATGAGGCCGAAGAGGCGTTGTATCCACGCCGCGCTTATATTATTTGGACATCACTTATATTGTTATTGATATTCTACGGTTTTGTGCGTTTGGTGATGGCCGTTGTTCGCGATCATCGTAGCTAGTTTTGCGGTCTGCCAGCTTTGACCGACCAGATATCACTAATGATCGACAGATCAGTAAAGGAAGTTAATTCATGAATACGAAACCACGTGCGATCGTGATGATGATAAGTGTGGCGATGGCTGCTATGAGCATGTCAGCAAACGCCGTCAGTTATGCCGAGCAAATGGCAGGCTCTAGTTTTGGTACAAGCGCCAATAATGCCAGCCAAGATCAAAACCGCAATAATATCAATGTCTCAACCCAAGCGTTTGCTGGCGGTGTACCCGGGCAGGCCACCACCCAAGAAGCGGTGAATGCCGCCAGCTTGCCCAGTCAGTCGGTTATTAACACCACCCGCCCTTACCAAGACATCAACACCCAAGACATGATGTTTGGTGAGCAGCTATTTCGCGGGGCTTTTTCGACCACCTCCGGCTCGACCTTTAACGACAGCTATGTGATCAACCCAGGCGACAATGTCCAAGTACGCATGTGGGGCGCTTATCAATTTGCCTCCACCATGACAGTCGATCCACAAGGCAATATTTTCTTGCCAAACGTCGGTCCGGTACGTATCGCTGGGGTTCAAAACGGCAACTTACAAAACGTGGTCAAAAGTGCGGTCAATCGTATTTATCGCTCAAACGTCGGCGTCTATGCTTCTTTAGAGCAAGCACAGCCGGTCAAAGTATTTGTCACCGGTTTTGTCAAACAGCCTGGTTATTATGGCGGGCTGGCGGCGGACTCGGTGCTGTCTTATCTCGATAGGGCGGGTGGCGTCGACCCGACACGCGGCAGCTTTATCGACATTCAGATCAAACGCAATGGCCAAATGCTCCAGCAAGTCAATCTTTATGATTTTTTATTGGCCGGTAAGTTGCAGCCTTTTGCCTTTCGTGATGGTGATGTGATTACAGTGGCCCCGCAGAAAAAAACCTTTGAGGTCAGTGGTCAAGTACAAAACGAATATACCTTTGAGTTTGATGTCAACGACCTGACCATCGGTGATGTCTTGCAAGTGGCCAATCCTGCCGCCAACGCCACCAACGTCAGTATTACCCGCAGTGCAGGCCGCGCCCAGACGGCGGAGTACTACTCACTGGCAGAGGCGCAAAACGTGCCTGTCTATAATGGTGATCAGATGGTGGTGACCTCGGATCGCTATGCTGGGACGATCGCAGTGCAGGTAAAAGGAGCACATACGGGCAATGGCGCGATGGTGGTGCCCTATGGCGCCCGTCTCAAAGACATCGTGCCGCAATTGCAGCCAAGCCCGCTGGCTAAGTTGACGCATTTGACCATTTATCGTCAGTCAGTCGCTGAGCAGCAAAAACGCATGATCAATGAGTCGCTTGATCGCCTAGAAGAGCTGACACTTGCCACGCAGTCAACGACTCGTGAAGAGGCCGCCCTGCGTCAAGATGATGCCGCTTTGGTCAAGCAGTTTGTGGCAAAAGCGCGAAATGTACAGCCAGATGGCCAGATCGTTGTGGTGCCAAACTCATGGCAAGACATTATCCTTCAGCAAGGCGATGTCATCGAGATCCCCGCGCAGACGTCTGTGATTACGGTCAATGGACAGATACGCGCGCAAGGGGCGTTGACCTTTAACCCAGATTATACCGTCGGCGATTATGTGGCCAATTCAGGCGGCTTCGGTGATAATGCAGATACCAAAGAGATTTTGGTTATCCACCAAAATGGCGCCAGCGAAGTGGTGAATACCGCTTATCGTATCCAGCAAGGCGATGAGATTATGGTGTTGCCAAAGGTTAAAACCAAACGGGTAGAGATTGCGCGCGGACTGTCGCAGATTTTCTATCAGTTGGCCATCGCTGCAAAAGTGGTGCTGGATCTATAACGACTGATAGGCGTTTTATAGGATAAGGTGTTTATACTAAAATATTAGTGGTTAATAAATCATTGACTGACAAGGGGAAGTAATGGCAAACAGCGTCACAGACGAAGGCAAAAGCGCCTCTATATCGGCCTTTGATGATACGCTGTTTTTGCCCTTAACCCAGCGCTTGCAGCCGATGCAACTGGCGGTGATTGGTAAAGGTATGCAGCGTAATAATCTTTTGCTGCCACAAGTGCTGCATGCTGATATTCAGCGCTGGTATCCGTGGTCAGCAGGGCAACAAGGTGTCACGGCCTCTGCTGCCTCACTGCTGTCTAGGTTGCCCTTACCAAACCATATCAAGAATCAGATCAAAACCATATCGAAGCCTCAGCCTGAGGCTTTTATCGGTTGGGGACGCAAAAAAAGCTTTCAGCGCGCGCGCAAAGCCGCCAGCAAACAAAGCTGTGCTGCGCTGAGTATCGAAGACGGCTTTTTGCGCTCACTAGACTCTGGCATCAGTAGCCGCCATGCTGTCAGTGTGGTCGTCGATGATGTGGGTATTTATTTTGATTTGACCCAAAGTTCGCGCTTAGAGCAGCTTATCGTTGCTCGTGCCAGTTTTGATAATCATAACAATCATAACAATCGTGACAGTGCTGGGCATCATGCGCTGCATCACCGTCGTGCTCAGCAGCTGATGGCACGCATCTGTGCAGAAAAGCTGAGTAAATATAATGCGGTGACGACTTGCCCCTCACTCAATGAGTTGGCAAATAGCAAAGCGGCAAAGCGAAAAGTCGCCAATACCGCAAGCACTCCTCGGCAGCCACATATCTTATTAGTCGATCAAGTCGCAGGCGATGCCTCTGTCAAAGGGGCTGGTGCAGATAAACGTCAGTTTAGGCGTATGCTAAAAGCCGCTTGCCGCAATCATCCGAATGCCCATATTTGGATAAAAGCACACCCTGCCGCCCGCACAGGCTATCTGACTGGTCTCAAGTTACCCAAAAACGTGCAGGTGTTGACACAGGTGCTCAATCCTATCGCCTTACTGGCGCAGCTCGATCATGTGTATACAGTCAGCTCGCATATGGGTTTTGAAGCGCTGATGCTCGGTAAGCAGGTGCATTGTTTTGGGGTCAACTGGTATAGCGGCTGGGGGCTGACAGATGATAGCGGTGCGCCCAAACGCTTGTATCATACTGTCATGCACCGTCGTCAAAACTTTGCGATGAGTTTACCGCCGTCAAAACCCCAGCCTAATTCAGCCTTGTTTCCACCAGTTTTTTCTCAAACGACCTCTAAAGCCAATATGGCGAGAAACGTAAGCGCAACTTTAGAGGTACTGTTTTATAGTGCTTATGTCGATTATAGTCACTATGTCGATCCTGCGAGCAGCAAAGCTTGCGACATAGAGGCGGCGATTGAGTGGCTGGTGACCAACCGTCACTGGCAGTCGCAGCTGGCAGGTCGTTTGACGGTTTATGAATTTAGCCGCTGGAAGCTGCCATTTGTTAAGGCTTTTGTGGATCTGCCGCGTACTGATTTATTTATCAAACCAAAACCTCGCCTAAAAAACCTGCTGCATCCCGATCATTTACGGGTGGATTATCAGCAGCCGTTACTGGTTTGGGGCTTAGCAAAGCGGCAGCAGGTACAACAAAAACGCCAGCGCAAGCAGGTAGGTTTTGGTGCAGATAGCCCAGCTATCTACTGTATGGAAGATGGTTTTATCCGCTCCAACGGTCTGGGCGCAACGCTACTGGCGCCTCTATCTGTGGTGATAGACAGACAAGGCATCTATTACGACGCCACCGAGCCCTCGGATTTGGAGACGCTGCTACGCCACTGTCAGCCGCTAAGTCAGCCGCAGCGTCAGCGCGTCCAAAACCTACAAACCAAACTGCTCACCCAGCGAGTCAGTAAATACAATGTGGGTGCGAGCATTAGTCGTCAGGCAAGTCGTGACGGCAGCTGGCTCATACAGGCAAAGCAGTCTGGCAAGCGTCGCCTCCTCATCGTTGGACAAGTAGAAGATGATCTCTCTGTGCAGCACTGCGGGTCAATGATCAAAAAAAACCGTGATCTGATCGCGCGCGTTAGGCAAGACAATCCTGATGCATATCTCATTTATAAACCGCATCCCGATGTGGAGGCAGGACTGCGCGCTGGCAAGGTAGGCGCTGATGGCTTACAGCTGGTAGATGCGGTCGCTTATGATACCGCGATGCCTGATTGCCTAGAAGGGGTCGATGCGGTGCACACCATCAGCTCGTTGACAGGCTTTGAGGCGCTGCTTCGCGGTTTGAGTGTGACGTGTTATGGTCTGCCATTTTATGCAGGGTGGGGGCTGACCACAGATATCGACGCGCAGCTGCCGCCAAAATCTCAGTATCTGGCCAGACGTAATCGCGGCACTCCTTTATCGCTTGAGCAGCTACTGTATTGTACTCTGATTTGCTACCCGTTATATCGTCTGCCAGATGGCCATGGGCTGGCGCAAGTGGAGCAGGTCATCGACTATTTGTACCCGCCTGATGACGATACTTTGATGGTCAGTCCAGAGACTTCTATTACTCCCTGTACACAGAGCCCTATGCGCGCTTTATTGCCAACGCCCACCCAATTAAAACGCCGCGCCGCGACGCGTTTTATGCAGTATCGCCATCAGTGGCAACAGCGCCTCAGCAATAAACCGCACTAACCTTATCTCAACAATCAACGTAAATCCCCTGCGACAGTCATGCCTTTTTTAGGTATAATTGCCTGTCGTTTATGCGGTTTTTTTGTATATTGGCCTGTTTTGATGCGACCTTCTTTTTCTTTGATTAATGGTAATTTGATACTATGACAGCTTCGATGTCTCATCTGCTTACTCATCGACATGTCTTGCTATTACAAGGAAAAATGGGCGGGTTTTTTCATCGTTTCTCAAGCTTTTTGCAGACGCAAGATATCAAGGTCAGCAAGATTAACTTTAATGCTGGCGATGCGCTGTTTTATCATCATCCCAATACTTACGAATACACAGGCACATTGGCGCAGTTTTCGTCGTGGTTGTCTGCTTTTATTCAAGAGCAAGGGGTTGATGCCATCGTCTGCTTTGGCGACTGCCGTCCGCACCATACTCAAGCGGCGCGGGTCGGTGAGCAGCTAGGCACCTCGTTTTTTGTATTTGAAGAAGGCTATTTGCGCCCTGATTACATCACCTTGCAGGAGCATGGCATCAATGGCTACTCACGCCTTAATACGGCTGATATCAAGGCGCTGAAAAAAGCCAATGACCAGCCGCTCTATACGCATAATCGCTTTTATCGCTTGAGCGTCGCGGCTATTGTTTACTATGCGGCCACTTGGCTGTATAAAAGCCGCTATCCGCATTATTCCCATTATCGTGGCATGACCGCCTGGCAAGAGGCAATCGCTTGGCTAAAAGCGCCGTGGCGCAAGCTGCGTGGCTACTTACCTGACAAGCGCTTACAACAGCGGCTAACGCGGCAAGATAGCAACAATTATTTTTTGATTAGCTTACAGGTGCATAATGACTCGCAAATCACTCATCACAGTGACTATCGTGATGTGGTGCAGTTTATTGACGAGGCCATCGCAAGCTTTGCCCATCATGCCGATGCTGCGCAGCTGCTGGTATTTAAGCATCATCCGCTAGACCGAGGTCATCGGGATTATCGTGAGTTGGTAGCAAGTTTGGCGGCGCGCTACCAAGTCGCAAATCGGGTGTTTTATGGCTGTGATATGCATCTGCCCACCTTGATGAAGCACAGTATCGGAATGGTGACCATCAATAGCACCACGGGTCTACAATCGGTATATCATAAAAAACCGACCAAGGTCATGGGCCGCGCTATCTATGACACTCCCAAGCTGACGGATCAAAAACCACTTGATAAATTCTGGCAGCAGCCAAAGGGCCCCGACAACGAGTTTTATCTGCGCTTTCGTGAGTATCTGATAGAGCAAACCCAGCTAAATGGTGCTTTTTATGGCAAGTCGCCATGGATATATAAGTATCTAAGCGCGACAAAAAACACTGACGATTCGGCGTTTTCTGAGAGTAAGATGCCCTAAAAAATAACGGGGATAAACGTGAAATATCGCAAAAGACACAGGCGCGATAAACAAATTAGCCAACAATCTGTTGCCTCCTTTTTTTCTGTAGCGTTATCGGCTTGTAACGTCACTGGTAAATCCTCTGCCAACGCATAAAATCGCCTTACTTTATAGTGGAAAACTGCTAGAATACGCTTTTATGTTTGCGCATAACGGTTGGCGTCTTCAGTGGTTGATTAAAGATAGTGATACCGGATATCGGTCTGATAATGTCTGGATCTTTATGGCTCATTTATAGGCCGTCAGTTTTTAGATAGCGACCGTGTGACATGCGCCTGACAGCATTTGCTCGAATTTTTTATTCTATCACCCTTAATTTAGTAGGCGCTTTGTGACTGCATTAGCAAATATTCGTAACTTTTCAATCATTGCCCACATCGATCATGGCAAGTCGACGCTTGCCGATCGTTTTATCCAGATGTGCGGTGCCTTGCAAGATCGCGAGATGCAAGCGCAGGTACTCGACTCCATGGATATCGAGCGTGAGCGCGGTATCACGATTAAGGCGCAGTCGGTCACTTTGTTTTATGACCATCCAAATGGCGAGCGCTATCAGCTTAATTTTATTGACACGCCAGGCCACGTCGACTTTTCTTATGAAGTGTCGCGCTCACTTGCTGCCTGTGAAGGGGCGCTGCTGGTGGTGGACGCCGCGCAAGGCGTCGAAGCACAGTCGGTGGCCAACTGCTACACCGCGGTCGATCAAGGTTTGGAGGTTATGGCAGTCTTAAATAAGATTGATTTGCCACAAGTAGAGCCTGAGCGCGTGATTCAAGAGATTGAAGACATCATCGGGATTGAAGCCATTGATGCGCCGCGTGTCTCTGCCAAATCAGGTCTAGGCGTCGATAAGCTATTAGAAACGTTAGTAGAGGTTATCCCTGCGCCAACAGGCGACCGCGACGCCCCGCTACAAGCCCTTATCATTGACTCTTGGTTCGACAGCTATTTGGGCGTGGTATCGTTGGTTCGTGTCCGTGAAGGGACGGTGAAAAAAGGCGATAAGATTTACATCAAATCGACCCAAGAGTCTCATCCTGTCAGCTCTATCGGTGTCTTTACGCCAAAACCTGTCGACACCGGCGTCCTAGAAGCAGGGGAGGTGGGTTTTGTCATCGCTGGTATCAAGGATATCGCAGGTGCGCCGGTGGGTGATACTATCACGCATGCCAGCACGCCTGACGTTGAGCGTATCCCAGGTTTTCAGCAAATCACCCCGCAGGTCTATGCAGGTATGTTCCCTGTCGATGCCAATGATTTTGAGAAATTCCGTGAAGCCTTACAAAAACTACAAATCAATGACGCCTCGCTTTTCTTTGAGCCAGATACCTCAGATGCGTTAGGGTTTGGTTTCCGCTGTGGCTTTTTGGGCATGCTGCATATGGAGATTATCCAAGAGCGCTTAGAGCGCGAGTATGACTTGGATTTGATCACCACTGCACCATCGGTGATTTATGAGATTGTCAAAAAAGACGGTGAGATCATCTATGTCGATAACCCATCGAGATTGCCTGAGCCAAACAATATCGAAGAGTTCCGCGAGCCGATTGCTCGTTGTCAGATTTTAGTACCGCAAGATTACTTGGGCAACGTCATGACTTTGTGTATCGAGCGCCGCGGCGTACAGGTCGATATGCGCTTTATGGGCAAGCAAGTCCAGCTGATCTTTGATATTCCGATGGGTGAGGTGGTCATGGACTTCTTTGACCGTCTAAAATCAGTCTCGCGCGGCTTTGCCTCATTGGATTATAACTTTGAGCGTTATCAAGTCGATAAGCTGGTGAAAGTGGATGTACTCATCAATGGTGATCGAGTTGATGCGCTAGCGATGATTGTCCATCAGGACCAAGCACGCTTCCGTGGCAACCAGCTAGTGACCAAGATGAAAGAGCTGATTCCGCGTCAGATGTTTGATGTGGCGATTCAAGCGGCGATTGGTAGCCAGATCATCGGTCGTAGTACGGTCAAAGCCATGCGTAAAGATGTCCTAGCCAAATGTTATGGCGGTGACGTATCACGTAAGAAAAAGCTGTTGTCTAAGCAAAAAGCGGGTAAAAAACGTATGAAGCAGGTGGGTAGCGTCGAGATTCCACAAGAAGCCTTCTTAGCCGTGCTGCAAGTGGATAGCTAAGAGTACATGCTGCTTTGGTAAAGGTTTGATAAAAAATACGTCATAGATGGTTTGATCTTATCGAGGATGCAATAAGATAAGCCGCTCGTTAATAGGCAAGTTATTATGGATTTTGATTTTAATTTAATTTTAGTGCCATTAACCATCGGCTTAGGTATCATCTGGCTATTAGATAAGTTGACCCTCAAACAGCGTAAGACTCGCGGACGTGGCAAGGAGAGCTTATTGGTCCGCTGGGCCTATGACTTTTTCCCCGTATTGGCCGTGGTGTTAGTGGTACGCTCATTTTTGATTGAGCCTTTTAATATTCCCTCATCATCGATGGTGCCTACGCTGTACACAGGCGACTTTATCGCAGTCAATAAGTATGCGTATGGTGTGCGTCTGCCTTTGACGTACAATAAAGTATTGGACACAGGCGAGCCTGAGCATGGCGACGTGGCCGTGTTTCGCTACCCAGAAAACCCAAGTATTTACTACATAAAGCGTGTGATTGGTCTGCCAGGAGATACGGTGAGCTATGATAACGGGACGCTTGCGATCAATGACGTACCAGTAAAAACCAAGCCTGTCAGCTTTACGGCCAATACAGATCTGACGTCTCAGCTTTATTTGCCAGGACAGATTGCCCCCGGTCAAATACTCACCGAAGAGAGCGCTGCTGCCATGGGCCAGCAAGAAGAGCGTGAAGCGCAGTATTTTTCCGAAACTCAAGGGGATACGACGCATCTTGTGCGCTATTTGACCGATATGAATAGTGCGCAATATGCGCCTTTTTTGCAGCAACAAGCGCCAGAAGTGGTCAGCTCTGAGGGTACACAGTGGCGTATCCAGGTACCAGAAGGTCAGTATTTTGTGATGGGTGATAACCGTGATCGCAGTGCTGACGGTCGGTTTTGGGGTTTTGTGCCCGAGCAAAACCTAGCGGGCAAAGCGGTCTACATCTGGATGCATAAGCCGCCTGGCCTAAACCTGCCCACTTTTGCACGTAACGGTACGATTCACTAACCGTAAAGGCTGACTAGAGCGTCTCTTCACTTAGGGTTTGGTTTGAGGCAGCGCGTACAAGCATGATATGTCTGCTGATAAAAAGCAGCAGCGCCGCTATTGGTTTTTTTATCGATAATAGTTTTGTGCTAATATTGTTACTATCTAATCAACGATCGCCTCATAGGTAGGCGGCGGTTAAAAATAGTGATTTATCAATATGGACCAGTAGAGGAAAAGGATCATGCAGCAGATATCTGGCTTGGCAACGCAGCGCGGTGCAAGTGTGACCAGTATCGTTTTAGTCATTATGGTTTTGGGTGTTGCTGCCAAACTCATCGTTGCTATCGTACCCGCTCACATCGGTGATTACCAGTTAAATAAGACTTTGAATGCCCAGCTAAAAGAGTCGAATAAGAATAATGAAACCGCCAGGCAGTACGTCGAACGTGTCAATCGGCAGCTATCTATCAATGCTGATTATGACACCAAAGCAGAGGACGTCTTTACCTTTACCAATAAAAAAACGGGTCAACTGGCGATTCATAAGCAGTATGCGGTCACCAATAATTTCTTTGGCAATGTCGATATCGTCAATCGTTTTGAGGCCGATATCGATATGAATAGCGCAGAGTAGCGCAGCCGAGCCGCCGATGATTTTTATAGCGCATTTATCATTCCAATCATTCACCACCTCAGTAAAAACAGAAGGGATAACCATAAGCCACGCATGAAACCAACTTCGCAGCATTCCCAAGCGGTTACTACTCCCAAAAAAAATAGCACGTCTGTCGACAACCACGTTGTGAGTACAGAGTTTGTCCAACGATTAGCGGTTTTGACGCGCAAATTAGGCTATGTGTTCAACGATTTGAGCTTGCCAAAGCTTGCGCTGACGCACCGCTCTTTTGACAGCAAAAAAAACTACGAGCGTTTAGAGTTTTTGGGTGACGCCCTGCTAGGGATGATCGTCGGAGAAGCTTTGTACCATCGTTATCCGACGCAAAATGAAGGGCGATTGACGCGTATGCGAGCCACTTTAGTACGTCAAGAGTCGCTGGTAATCATCGCGCAAAATCTTGAGCTTTCCAACCATTTGATTTTAGGCGTGGGCGAGCGTAAAGGTGGCGGACGCAATCGCGCTTCTATCTTGGCCGATGCTGTAGAGTCTTTGATTGGGGCGATTTACCTAGATAGCCAAGACATGGACATTACGCGCCAGTGCGTACTGTCGTGGTATGGGGATTTGATCGACAATGTCAACGATCAAAAAGCCTTAAAAGATGCCAAAAGCCGTTTGCAAGAGTGGCTACAGTCCAAGCAATTTGATTTACCGCATTATGAGCTATTAGAGACTCGAGGGAATGCGCCGCATCAGATATTTGTGGTGCGCTGCCATGTCAATATCAATGAATGCCCTGATATTACTGAGTCTGGTGAGAGTCGCCGTATCGCTGAGCAAAAAGCGGCCGAGCTGATGATTAATCAGTTGCACAAGCTGCCAAACTCTGCCAAAAAACGCTTATAGCAAGTGATAAACCCACAGCCTTACATATAATATGGTTATTGCAAGTAATATGATTATTGCAAGGCAGTTTGTCCACATTGATTTTACTCGTCTTGACCGCATATATTATAAAAGTTCACCTATTTATTAGCCCATAACGCAATGGATGTTTTAATATTGGTGATAATGCACCATTTAACGCCTAGTGATTTTTTATCAAACACCGTTTGGCTGGTGATAAACCCTACAGGATTACCTTATGAGCAATCATTCTGATTTGCCATCACACAATGCAGATAATACTGACAATATGACTGAAAACACCCCCATGCCCGCAGACCAAAATCAGGTAGCAATGAGTACAAACGAGATCAATCAGTCAGAAGATGTCTCATTAGAAAACGATGCCGCCATTGAGGCGTTTTTTGCCCCGAGTAGCCAGACGCGTATCGCGGAAGATTTCAAGTCGGGCTATGTGGCGATTGTTGGTCGTCCAAACGTGGGTAAATCGACGCTGATGAACCACTTGCTTGGACAAAAACTGTCTATTACCTCGCGCAAGCCGCAAACCACCAGACATCGTATCCACGGTATTTTGTCAAACCATGAGATGCAAGCGGTGTTTGTCGATACGCCAGGTATTCATCGTAACGAAGTACGGGCGATCAATGAGCGTATGAACAAAGCCGCGGTTTCGGCCTTGGTCGATGTTGATTTGGTACTGTTTGTGGTCGATTCGGATCAATGGCGCGATGATGATCTGCTTACCTTGCAAAAACTTGGTGAGACAGATCTGACCGTGGTATTGGTCATCAACAAAGCCGATACCTTGAAGGATAAAGGTACGCTATTGCCCCTGATCGAAACGTTCCACGAAAGCTTTGACTTTGCTGATATCGTTCCTGTGTCTGCGCTAAAAAACCAAAACCTAGATCGCTTACAAGAGGTGATTGCCTCACACTTACCAGTGGCGTCGCCTATTTATGATACCGAGCAAATTACTGACCGTTCAGAGCGTTTTTTGGCCAGTGAGATCATTCGCGAAAAAATCATGCGCAGTGCAGGCGATGAAGTGCCCTATGATTTGACCGTGCAAATTGATGAGTTTAAAGACGAGCCTGCGCATACAGATGCCAAAACTGGCCGTCCACGCAAAGCTTGTACCTTTATTGATGCGACCATCTATGTGGAGCGTAGCGGACAAAAAGCCATCGTCATCGGAGATAAGGGCCAGCGTATCAAGCAAGTCGGCATGGACGCTCGCAAGGATATGGAGCAACTGTTTGACAAAAAAATCATGCTGACCTTATGGGTAAAAGTCAAACGTGGCTGGTCTGATGACGAACGAGCCTTGACCAGTTTGGGCTATTGATGAGCAGCGATACCGATAGGTATAGTCGTTTTTAAGCCACCTGATAAGCATGGGTGCTGAGGTAATAGACATGCGTAACGAAGCGTTGACAGGTTACTTATTGCATCAGCGTCCTTATCAAGAAAAGCGCGCATTATATTGTCTTTTTTCTCAGCAGCATGGGATTATACATGGGGTTGGCAAAAAAGGCGCACCGCTATTTATGCCTTTGCAGCTATTTGCCAGTGGCAAGCGTGATTTAAAGACGTTTAGTCAAATCAACATCGCTGTACACAGTAATAGAGATGGAAAGGCCTCTTTAGATGCTCATCCCGATAATGCAGCGGTAGATGACGCTCACACGCTTGCTGCCATGCCTTATGAGACAATCACGGGTCAGCAGCAGTATTCGGCATTGTATCTCAACGAGATATTATGGCGTCTTTTGCCAACCGAAGATCCAATGCCGACACTGTGGCAGCACTACCAAAACAGCCTATACCAACTCAAACAGCCTTTAACCCAGCAGCAGCTGCGTCTATGCTTACGTCAATTTGAAAAGCACCTATTTGATGAGCTTGGTTTTACCCTGACTCTCAGTCATGACAGTATGCAAGACGCGATTGTGCCTGAGGGGCTATATCGGTTTTTGCCAGATGCTGGGTTTTTGGCCATATCGCGTGACACCATAGAGTCTGAGCGTTTAACAAGTGCCAGTGGTTATGCGGTGTTTTTGGGTGCAGATATCATAACAATGGCGCAGTCAGGCATCACTACCACGACGCTAGACGACTGGTCAAAACTACATCGTCATCTGATTGATCATTTATTAGAGTATCAGCCCCTGCAAAGTCGATTGTTGTGGCAGCAGCAGCGGCGCTATCAATGATTACGTCTAGCGGTAGTCACGTTCATCAATCAATCGTTACGTCTATCAATAGTCATGCTTGTCTATTAGGTCTCGTTATTAAAAGGATGTCTTATGACCACTTCTTCATTATCCACCGCTCATGGTACTTTGCAAAAACCTTTGTTAGGCGTCAATATTGACCATGTAGCGACATTGCGTCAAGCACGCGGTGTCAATTATCCAAGCCCTTTGGCAGCCGCCTTATTATGTGAAAAGGCGGGCGCTGACGGTATCACGATACACCTACGTGAAGATCGTCGCCATATTCAAGATGCTGATGTCTATGAGATAGCAGAGCAGCTGACGACGAGAATGAATTTAGAAATCGCTGCAACAGAGGAGATGCTAAAAATTGCCAGTGAGGTCAAGCCATACTGGGTATGTCTGGTACCTGAAAAGCGTGCTGAGCTAACCACAGAAGGCGGTCTTGATGTCGCAGGGCAACTGGCTTGGTTGACTGATTATATCGGTAAGCTACAAGCTGCGGGCATTAAAGTGTCACTGTTTATTGACCCTGACGACAAACAAGTCGCAGCAGCCATCGAGTGCGGCGCGGATGCCATCGAGCTACATACCGGTGCTTATGCCGAAGCAGGTTTGGCCGGTGATACAGATGCCCAGCAAAATGAGCTTGCGCGCATCAAAGCGGCGGTTGCGACTGCGCAACGTCTCAATAACCAGCTACTGGTCAATGCAGGTCATGGCCTCACACGTGACAATGTCCATGCCATTGCACAGATAGAAGGGATTTATGAGTTAAACATCGGCCATGCGCTCATCGCAGATGCCGTATTTGCCGGACTAGAGCAGGCCGTCGTGATGATGAAAGACGCGATGTATAAAGAAAGCTAAAAAATCTGCGTAGCTAGTTAATTAGATGTTACCTATTTAGAGGTTGCTTATTTAGAGGCCATAATAGATAAGGCTCATTTATCACATTGAGTGGGGTGGTTTTCGTTAAGCTTTTGCTTAACAATGCCGCCTTGGTTGAAAGAGATGAGATACATGGCTTTATTATAAGTGGCCGTTGGGCAGTATTTTATATGACCAAAGTGCCCACGCGGTTTGCCACTATCTCCCCAAAACTTAGTATAGTGGCGTCTGCCGCCTACGCGTAACATGACCTTACTGTGTTTTAGCTTCAGTGACTGCTGCACCAATAGCTGATCAACCTGCGTATCGAAGTGCTTGTTGTTATTTTTATCGATAAATAATAAAAGGGTTTTGTCACTGTTTCTATGACAGCGGCCACCTGCGTTTGATAAGCACAGCAACACGTTTTGTCTTCTGATAAAACTTTCAGCCTTGGCTAAAGCAAGTGTATCCTCTAGTTGGTTTTTGACGCGTTCAGCTTCCATTCGCGCCAGCTGCGTCTGTATGGCTGGTGCCGCCATCATCGCTATAATAGCCATTATCGCCACAGTGATAATCAGCTGAATTAAGGTAAAACCCTGACAACCTCTATACACGTGCGGAAAATTCGTGATCTTGGATTTATCTAATGAAGTGATTGGATACGGTAAGCGGGGCGACCAAACTATATAGTCTTTACCTCTCTTATAAAGCAAGTAACGTCTTGCTTTGTCAAATAACAGTGCGCCCAAGACCAACGTTACTTTACCAGCGCGACCAACGCGGCAAATTCTAAGTAGCTCTATCCTAATTCTAAGTAGCTCTATCCTAAGTAGCCAGCTCATGAGGCGTGTAACCTATACTAAGTGAAGGAATATAATAACGGGGTTCCACTTATTTCCTTGTTACTTCATTATATATTTGCATTTTTAAATATATCGCTAGTTTTTTATCAAAGTGCCATTATTTTGCTTTACACAAAACTGTATAAATACACTATAATCTACAGTGAATAAATGTCGACTTATGTAGTTTAAACAAAATATATGTCTACTGTCAAAAAATGTTTCAATTGGTGAATGCTGGGTTTTAGCAATAGAGAAAAATTACTAACTGTATTAAAATACGCTCAGACAGTAGGTATTGTTAAGTGAACTATCTATTGCGAACTGACATACAAAAGATAAAAAGCGTAAGGTGTGTTAGTTCTAGGTAACTTAAGCTGGTTATTGTGTTTTAGTTACGACATTATCGTGTAATAATGTGTAGCTCGTTAACGAAAAAAGTTGTAAACTGAATTGATAATCGCTAAGCTACTCCTTAATTGGTTTTGCTTTGTAACTTAAAATTCGTAAGAGATGTCTATTTTAGAGCGTCTTGAGAAGCGGTTTTGCTTAACGCATCACTAAAATTATCCTTTGGAGGAAGTCCATGAAATTGAATAAAATTGCTCTAGCTCTGGTTGCTGTAGCAGCTGCGCCTTTAGCAGCAAATGCTGGCGTAACAATCAGCCCGCTATTACTTGGTTATCACATGACTGAAGAGTTCAGTGATACTAGTGAAAAACAACGTGAAGTCCTTCGTACTGGTAAAAACTTGTACGCTGATGCTAATGGTACTGAGTGGTTAAATGAGCCACGCGGTAATGATAACGGTGGCGTAGCGCAAGAAAGTGGTCTTTATACTGGTGCAGCATTAGGTATTGAATTGACACCTTCTACGCAGTTCCAAGTTGAGTATGGTGTTACTAATACCAATGGTGAAGCGTCTGAAGACTCAGCGGTTTCAGGTGTTAACCGTTTTGACGTAGAACAAACCATGCTTTCTGGTAACTTCTTAATCGGTACTGAAGAGTTCACGGGTTACACTGACAGCGCATTCAAACCATATGTATTGGTTGGTGCCGGTCAATCTAAAATCAAAGTAGAGAACCAAGAATCTTACAGAGCTTCATCTCCAGTAGCTGGATATGAAGCTGGCGAAGTAGTACAGGCTGGTACTGAAGTATCAGAGTCTAAAGACACTATCGGTAACCTAGGTCTAGGTGCTATGTATCGTATCAACGATGCACTAAGCCTACGTGGTGAAGCTCGTGCGATTCACAACTTTGACAACAACTGGTGGGAAGGCATGGCATTGGCTGGCCTAGAAGTTGTACTTGGTGGCCATTTAGCACCTACAGTAGCAGTACCACCTATGCAAGAGCCAGTAGTTGACAACACGCCAGTCGTGGTTGTTGATGACCTTGATTCTGATGGTGATGGTGTACCTGATAGCATCGACGCTTGCCCAGGCACTCCAATGAACGTTGTCGTTGATGAGCGCGGTTGCCCAGTTCCAGTAGATATTACTGATGAGCTAAAAATGGAACTACGCGTATTCTTTGACAACGACAAGTCAACGATCAAAAACCAGTACAAGCCAGAAATCGCTAAAGTTGCTGAGAAGATGCGTGAGTATCCTAACTCTACCGCTCGCGTAGAAGGTCATGCTTCTAAGACTGGTCCTTCAGCACGTTATAACCAACGTCTATCTGAAGCTCGTGCCGTTGCGGTTAAATCTATGCTAACTAACGAATTTGGTATCGCGCCAAACCGTCTAACCACTGTTGGCTATGGTTACAACAACCCAATCGCGCCAAACGACACTGAAGAAGGTCGTGCTATGAACCGTCGTGTTTATGCCATCATCACTGGTGACAAAACAATGACTGTTGAGCAAACTAAAGACATGGTTGTTCAGTAAATAACAACTGATAGACTTAAGTCTTGAGTGAAAAACACTCATATATAGTTACAAAAAAAGCCGCCCATAGGGTGGCTTTTTTTTATTTATGTATTGAGAAAAGCAAGTAATTACATAAATTTATCGGGCAATAATGTTATACTAGCAGCCCAAACATTCTGTAAATTGACAGAGTGTACATTAGCATAGCTATCTGTATGATGAATTTATCAGTGTAGATATTTGATTCTCTTGAAATAATTAGAAAGTCGGTACTTATTGGACGACTTTTTAAATCAGTATTAAATACCTGTCTGATTGATGATAAAAGTTTATCCAGCGGCGCTTATTGCTACTGCATTTTTTTAAGACGAAACGAGCATTTTATATGGCGAACGATATCAAACACCTGCGTAACATTGCAATTATTGCCCACGTTGACCACGGTAAAACCACTTTGGTTGATAAGTTATTACATCAGTCTGGTACTTTTGGCGACCGTGCAAACATTGCTGAGCGTGCGATGGACTCAGGTGATATTGAGCAAGAACGTGGTATTACTATTTTGGCTAAAAACACAGCCATCCGCTGGACAGATCAGACTGATGGTACCGAATACCGTATCAACATTGTAGACACCCCAGGTCACGCCGATTTTGGCGGTGAAGTCGAGCGTGTTATGTCAATGGTTGACTGTGTATTGTTGGTAGTGGACGCGGTTGATGGCCCAATGCCACAAACTCGTTTTGTGACGCAAAAAGCATTTGAGCAAGGTCTAAAGCCGATCGTGGTTATCAATAAAATCGACCGTCCAGGCGCGCGTCCTGACTGGGTCATGGATCAAATCTTTGATCTATTTGATAACTTGGGTGCAACCGACGAGCAGCTTGACTTCCCAGTAGTATATGCTTCAGCGCTAAACGGTATTGCAGGTTTAGATGCTGATGATTTGGCAGAAGACATGACGCCGCTGTTTAAAACCATCGTTGATGTGGTACAGCCACCTCAAGTAGATGCAGATGCGCCATTCCGTATGCAAATCTCAAGCCTTGATTACAACAGCTTTGTTGGTGTTATCGGGGTTGGTCGTATCCAGCGCGGTAAAGTAAAGACCAACACACAGGTCACGATTATTGATAAAAACGGCAAAACACGTAACGGCCGTATTTTAAAAATCATGGGTTACCACGGTCTTGAGCGTATCGATGTAGAAGATGCTCAAGCAGGTGATATTGTTTGTATCACGGGTATCGATGCACTAAATATCTCAGACACCATCTGTGATCCAAACCATGTAGAAGCACTGCCAGCGTTGACGGTTGATGAGCCAACGGTATCTATGAACTTCCAAGTAAACAATTCACCGTTTGCTGGTCGTGATGGTAAGTTTGTGACGTCACGTAATATTCGTGAGCGTCTAGAGCGCGAACTGATTCACAACGTCGCCCTGCGCGTAGAAGATACAGAATCTCCTGATAAATTTAAAGTATCAGGTCGCGGTGAGCTACACCTTTCAGTATTGATCGAAAACATGCGCCGTGAAGGTTTCGAGCTTGGGGTATCAGGTCCTGAAGTTATCGTAAAAGAAGTCGATGGTAAGCTACAAGAACCGTATGAAAACGTGGTTTTTGATATCGAAGAAGAGCATCAAGGCCCTATCATGGAGCAAGTTGGTCTACGTAAAGGCGAGATGACCAATATGGAGCTTGATGGTAAAGGTCGTATGCGTATTGAGGCAACGATGCCTGCGCGCGGTTTGATTGGTTTCCGTTCTGAGTTTTTAACGTTAACCTCAGGCACGGGCATCATGACATCGAGCTTTTCTCATTATGGTCCTCAAAAAATTGGTGATGTCGGTGGCCGCGCTAATGGTGTATTGGTGTCTATGGCCAATGGCGTATGTCTAGGTTTTGCACTATTTAACCTACAAAAACGCGGTAAGCTATTTGCTGAGCCACAGCTAGAAGTCTACGAAGGCATGATCGTCGGTCTAAACTCACGTAGTGATGATATGACCGTTAACCCAACGACGGCAAAACAGCTAACCAACGTTCGTGCTAGTGGTACTGATGAAGCGTTGACATTGACGCCAGCTGTGAAGTTCACCCTTGAGCAAGCGCTTGAGTTTATTCAAGATGATGAGTTGGTCGAGGTGACACCAAAAGCCATTCGTATCCGTAAGCGTTATTTGACGGAAAGTGATCGTAAGCGTCACAGCCGTAGCAAAAAAGGGTAAGACAAACCAGAGCTTAAACATTCAGTGCTCACATATAGTACGAAAATTTGTTTAAGCTAAAAATTCAGTAAAAAAATGGCTAACCCTAGGGTTAGCCATTTTTTTTGCATATGCGTTAGGACAAAGATAATGAGATTTAGAGCAAAGACTAAGGTAAGGGGATTAGAGCAAAGAAGCAAAGACTAAGGGGTTACGACCACATAATCATTGGTATTGATTAAGATCTCTGATGGCTGGTCTACGACGATACGTACGACGTTATCATTGACGGCTTGTGATTTATAATAGTTATCCTCGGCGACGGTACAGCCTAAGCAGCGACCCATGGCACTCCACGGCTCAACGAACAGCTTTTGCTGCGCTTGATCTGGGTTACCCCCGATGATAGAAAATGGCAAACTGACGATATAAGCGGCAGTGCCAGCAACTGCATTGACCAGTTGCAAAGGCTTGCCTACGACGGTATCCACGACCATGGTTTCATAAGAGGGGCCAAAGTCGCTTTCATCAATCTCTATCGCTGCCAACGCAGGCTGCATGCTAGCCGCCATAAAACCTAAGCTTGCGACTGCTGTAAAAAGTTTCTGCTTAACGGCGCGTTGGTTGTTGGCTCTAACAGTCATAATGATATCCTAAAACTCATGATTAATATGGTTTGCTGGTGCTTTTAAAGCAACTAGGAAACCGCGTCTCTATAAAGTTATCGCAATAATAGACAGCTTGAATATTACAGATAGATGAATGATTTGCACAACTTATGTAAGTGCTAGCACTATTAAAGCAAGATGTGCGTCAATAAGCAACAAAAATGCGTACAATCGCGCGGCGGAAATATAGCGGCGGAAATATAAACGGCGATTGTATTATCGATAAATAGTAGAGCATTATGAGTGGTTGTTTAAAGCCAATGAGATAACAGTCAGCTGAGCTGCTAACAGTTGAGCACCACCTAAGAGTTTAGAGGCTGACAGTTGGCACAGTAGACACTTGCGCGGCCATTAAGTTTGATGTTTTTGAGGGGTGTATTGCAGTGTGGACAAGCTTCTCCTTGTCTGCCATAAACATTGAGTGTTTGCTGAAAATAGCCCGTGGTGCCGCTTGCCACCGTAAAGTCGCGTAGAGTCGAGCCACCAAGCTCTATGGCTTTTAATAAAATATCTTTGATATGAGCGACCAAAACCAATAGCTGCTCATAGGAGAGCTGATGGGCTGGGGTCGCAGGGTGAATACCTGATAAATATAGGCTTTCTGTCGCATAGATATTGCCCACACCAACGACGACCTGCTGCTCCATAATCACTGATTTAATTGCGCGGGCGATCGGCTGTTTCTTTGATTTGGCGGTACTGGCAGCCGCTGTATCATTGCTGTCGTTAGGTGCAGTTGTCCGCTGAATCAGATGGTACAGATAGTCAGCGGTGAACGCCTCTGACAAAGGCTCAGGGCCTAAGTGATCAAGCAGCTTGGTGCGATAGTCTCGATACCAGAGCACCGAGCCAAACCGTCTAGGGTCATAGTAGTGCAGCTGGGTTTTGTTGTTGTCAGTATCGCGAAATGTGATCACCAGATGATCGTGTTTGCGTTTTTCGGTCGTATGCTCGTGTTGTTGCAGGCTGCCTGACATACCCAAATGCACCAATAGCTTTTTTGGCTCCTTTATATGAGCGTGCTGAGAGCCATCATCAGAAGTAGAGGGTGAGAAGTTTAGGATCAAGTATTTGGCGCGGCGCTCCACACTGACTAAGGTGTGATGAATCAAACTTCCCAAATCATCTGGCATAGCCCAGCGCAGTTTTGGCTGAAACACTTGTATATCAACGACTTGCTGACCATGTAAGGGATTTAGGCTGGTTTTGGTGGTTTCTACTTCAGGCAATTCTGGCATGGTGTTTTATGATAACTCTATGATTAAGGTAAGTTTGTAAGCTTAGGTCAAGGGACAGGCTATAAAAATACGCGCCTTATGCGACGGCACGTCTGGCATGCAAGATACCATGCTGCTGTTCGAGCTTGGCCAATAGTTTAGACAAGTGCGCCAGTCCTGATACTTCGATGTGAAACTTTAAAAAAGCGATATTGTCGTCATTACTTAACGTCTCAACTTGGCGAATATTGACGTTTTCTTTGTCAATAATCTGTGTCAAATCGCGTAATAACCCTCGTCTGTCATAGGCCTCTACATGTATATCGACTGGTTGATAGCGGCCAGGTTGGACGCGCCAGCTGGCCTCTACCTCGCGCTCAGGATCACGCTCGATAAGACGCATATATTCTGGGCAGCCACGATTGTGGACACTGACACCGCGTGACAAGGTAATATAGCCGGCGATGGGTTCGCCATGGATAGGGTGACAGCAGCCCGCCAAGTTAATCTCGATATTATCCAGTCCATCGATTCGTATCTTATAGGCATCGAGCTTGCTTGTGTCTTTGGTATCGATGCTGGGTACAAAATCCTCTGGCGGTCGCTCCGGCTCTAGCTGTAGCTGACGCGAGATATGACTGGTGAGCTGGTTTAAGCCGATGTCTCCGGTGACCAACCCGACGATGATATCATCGGTATTATTGACATTAAAATGCTGGGTATAGTCATTGAGATCAATGCTATTGGGATGTACGGACAAGCGCTCAAGCTCTTTGCTGAGCATTTGCCGCCCAATCTCGATGTTTTTGTCACGGTCTTGCTTATTAAACCATTGGCGTAGTTTTGAGCGTGCACGGTTGGTATGGATATAACCAAGCGAGGCCACCAGCCAATCACGATTAGGCTCACGTGAGGCTTTGGTGATAATCTCTACTTGCTCGCCCGTTTTGAGCTGGTAGGTCAGCGGCACATAGCGCTGATTGACCCGCGCTGCCTGTGCGCGATTGCCCACCTGCGTATGGACATAATAGGCAAAATCAAGGACGGTCGCGCCTTTTGGCAGCTCGGTGATATCGCCATCACGACTAAAGATATAAATGCGCTCCAGCTCATCGAAATCGACTAACTGCTCTTCTTCATCAAGCTCCAGCTCTTCGATTTCTTCACCTGCTACAACTGCCGAGCGCGGCTGATTGCGGGTTTCGTTATTAATGGACAAAAGCTGCCGCAGCGAGCTGATTCTTTGATTGAGGTAATTGTCTTTTTTGTTTTTTAGGCCTTCTTTATAATTGACATGCGCGCACATGCCAAGCTCGGCCTCAAAGTGCATCTCGTGCGTTCGAATCTGTACTTCCAGCGATTTGTTTTCGGCAATGACGGCAGTATGCAGCGAGCGATAGCCGTTGGACTTCGGGTTGGTGATATAGTCGTCAAACTGCTCAGGAATATAACGCCATAAGCCATGCACGAGCCCAAGTACGTGATAGCAATCTGAGGGGCTGGTGACCAAAACCCGTAGCGCCCGAATATCATAAAGCTGATCAAACGATAAGCCTTTGAGCTTCATTTTTCGATAAATCGAGTAGATGTGTTTGACGCGTCCCGACACTTCTCCTTCGATACCGGCGTCTGCCAGCGCCTCATTGAGCTTGTCTTGCACGCGCTGGATATAAGACTCGCGCTCACTGCGTTTTTCTGACAGCAGCTTAGCGATTTCTTTGTAGCGCTCAGGTGCCAGATAGCGAAAAGCCAAGTCTTCTAGCTCCCACTTTAATTGAGCGATACCCAATCGGTGCGCTAGTGGGGCATAGATGGTCATGACTTCTCGCGCCACGCGATTTTGCCGCTCTTCACTAGAAAACGTCAGCTCACGCATGGCAAAGGTACGCTCGGCAAGCTTTATCAGTACAACACGGACATCGTTGGTGACCGAGATGAGCATGCTGTAGATGTTAGAGAGCTGGTCACGCTGGTTGTTGACAAAGTGGTCTTCTAAACGCTTGTTGCTCTCGATGATCTCCGACAGCTTACCCATCGCCAAGGTATCTTTGACCAAAGTGGCAATGTCTGCTCCGAAGTTTTTTTCGATATCTGTCAGGCTAATGATAGACTTGCGCGCGCTACGATAGAGCATCGCTGCCACCAAGGCATCTTCGTCTTGATACAGGTACGTCAAAATATCGGTCATGCCAATACCTGTGACATAAGCGCCTGAGCGCTCGGACTCACTGGTATTCATATGGCTGCGAATAAACTCACAAGCCGCGCTGAGATTGGGCACCGCATCTTGGCCGATACGTTTGGCGACATTGTCCAGCCACGTTGGGACGTCGATGTTGACTTGATCTAGATTAATCGCCTCCAGCTCTTTTTTGGTCAGGGTGTTGTTTTTGTCCAAAAGCGGATTGTTTGCATACTCATTGGCAAGCTTTGGATCATGTGTATGCAGTGCATGGTCGGCGGAGCGATCAAAGGTGGTGTGCAGCTTATGAGTGGCCAGTTGGTATTTGATATCGAGAGGAATTTGGGCATAGCTATTGGCAGATTGGTGAGAGCGCTGGCTCGCAACCAGTTGCGCCGCTAGTGTAGCACTGTCGGCCTGAGTGGTTTGTCCATCCACCAGCGGCAATCCTTCACGAATTTTAACCATAGCCGACTCCTCTTAGCTATCTTGAATTGATTATAACTTCATCTACTCTGCACGCACTTTGGATGAGATCACAAAGTGTCAGCTATAAACCAATACAACTGCTAAAAAATCCTTTTTTAGCAGCTATAAAATGCAAGTAAAATATATAAAGCTATGAGTGCAAGTCTTCGCCATGTGCTGATAGAGTAGACATAGGAAGATTGTTTATTATTATCTCATTTTGAGGCGACAAATCAAGCGAGGCTATGTAATGTCTGTTGTTGATAGGTTGAACTAGCGGGTTTGCCTCTCGATACTATCTATAGTTTTAATAAAGACAGCGTGTCCTTTTTTGGTAAGGACACGCCGGTAATATCAAACCGCAACCTTCTCAAAACGGGCAATGGACTCTACATGACCGGTATGACAAAACATATCCATCACCCCAGCATGCGTCAGGCGATAGCCTTGCTCTAATAAAGCCTTGGTGTCGCGCGCGAGCGTCGCTGGGTTACAAGAGACATAAACGATGCGCTCAGCGTTGAACTTGGGCAGATATTGCATAATCTCCCACGCGCCAGAGCGTGGTGGGTCGATCAAGAGCGCATCAAATCCTTGGTTGGCCCACGGCTGATCTGAGCAATCATGCGTCAAATCCTGACTATAAAATTCTGTGTTGTTAAGGCCATTACGGCGAGCGTTGTCTGCGGCGCGCGCGGTCATTGCGTCACTGCCTTCTACGCCGACCACCGAGCCTGTCTCTCCGACAAGCCGCGCTAAGGGCAGACTAAAATTGCCCAGTCCACTAAACAAATCCAGTACCCGTTCGCCTGCTTTTAAATCCAACAAATCGCAAGCAAGCTTGGTCATTTGACGGTTGACGGATAAGTTCACTTGCGTAAAGTCAGTTGGAATAAATTCATACGTCAGGTCAAACTCGGGTAGCTGATAATACAAACGTCCAAACTGCTGACTCATATCATCATCAGCGCTCAAGGCGATACGCTGAATGCTATCAGCACCTTTGGGCTGTAGATATAACTGCCAGCTGCGCGCTGCAAAAAACGCCTTTAGTTTTTCTACATCAGCCTCTGACAACGGCGCTAAATTGCGTACGATCAAAGCAACGGGCTGATTGCCGTCTGGTAGTCCGTCTATTTGTTCACCCATCGCCAGCTCAAGCTGGGCAATCTTGTCACGGCTCTCTAAAGTACTAATCAGCGCTTTTAGGTTTTCAATCTCAAAACCGATACGCGGGTCTAGAATATGACACTCGTTTAGCTCCGCCAAAAAGTTACTAGAGCGCTCTCGAAATCCGACCAAGGCCGTTTCTTTTTTGGCGACATAGCGTACGCCCAAGCGCGCTTTGGTGCGATAGCCGAGGCGATCACCGACCACAGGCGCCAGCCAAGTATCAGGCTCGGCATTGGCCTGATGGATGAGCATCTCTGCCAATACTGATTGCTTAAAATTGATTTGGCCATCTGGCTGCCAATGCTGCAAGCTACAGCCGCCGCAGACGCCGAAATGCGGGCAGGGCGGAACCGCACGCTCAGGGTTTGGATTGGCCGTAATACTCACAGCGTCGCCTTCTTCAAAGCTGGCACGACTGTTGGTCAGCTTCACTAAAGCGCTCTCACCTGGTAGGGCAAAGCTGACAAAAACTTTTTTGCCGTGCTTGTCTTCGATATGGCCGTCATCTACGCCAAAGCCATTACCATATATTGCCACGCCGCGACCATCATGTGATAGACCATCAATCGAAAAAGGCAGCGGCTCAGCTTCTTTTAACCGCCGGCGCGTCTTTGAAGAGGGCTTGGATTTTTTTTTGTTGGGCGGAATGGTGATTGTTTGGCGAGCGCTCTCAGGCGTCGTCGCCTCGGGTGCCGTAGAAGTCTTTGAATCGGTGGGCTGCATAAACCTGCCTTAATAATAAATGATAAATAACGAAAAATAAGGGTGAGTGCTATAAATTCACTCAAAAAAGAGCACAAGCGCTACTGGGATGAATTTTGCGCAGCCTCTGTGAACGCAGCACGCAAGTAAAATTTATACCAGTAGCGTACTTAAACCTATAACAAATTTACTTTCAACTGACCATCTTATTTATAGCACCGCTTTATAGCTTGGGCTTTTTAAGATTTGGGCGCAGATGACCAGTCAGCGATAAACTCATGATGACGTGGACTGCCATCTGCTTGGGTATATTGTCTTAAATAAGTCAGGCTCTGCTGCTGCCATATATCAAAATCCTGCAAAGACAGCTGTCCGGTTAGTCGTAGCCAGCGCAAATAAATCAGCCACGTATTCATGACATCAGACTCGCAATATATCGACAGTGTCTGCCAATCTGCATCATTAACCAGATCGCCCACCATGCTACCATCGACACTGGTCTTGCCAGGCAGACCGTAGAGGCTTGCGACCACATCCATGGCTTCGCGGCGACTGGCACCATACTGGCTAAATCTATCCATCAAGTCTAGATGGCAAGTATGAAAGCGATTGACGTAATTATCAAAACGCATGTTTTTGATGCGCTCGCCTTCTTCAAATAGCCACGGCGCTGCCAAGTCGTACTGCATGGCGCGATAAATAAGCACCGGAATATCAAAGCCAGAGCCGTTCCAGCTGATCAGTTGCGGCAGTTTTTCAAGATCACTAAAGGCCCGAAAAAACTTAGCAAGAATGTCTTTTTCGCTAAATTTGTCCGCCGTCAAAGAAAACAAAGAAAACTGACCGTCTTTGATATACAGCGCTGATATACAGACGATACGCTGCAGCGGCAGACGCATAAAATCATGTCCCGCTTCTTGTGTGCGTATTGCTGTCATTGCGCTGAGGGCATCGGCATCGTTAAGCTCAGCCAACTGCGGATAGATACGGCGCGCCGCATCAGTATCGGCAACAGTCTCGATATCAAAGACCAGTATCGGGTCGGATGGTAAGGCTTGTGACATAGGTAAACCTAATTAATTGTTAGCTTATTGTGCGGCGTTTTCTGTGCCGTTAATGACATTGTCGTCATTAACACTGTCGTCATCTACATTGTATAAACCAGTCGATAAATAACGATCGCCGCGGTCGCAGACGATAAAGGCGATGACGGCATTAGGGTTTTCTTTGGCGACTTGCAGTGCCGCCCATGCAGCGGCACCAGATGACACCCCAGCGAAAATGCCTTCGGTTTTGGCCAGTTTGCGCATATAGATTTCGGCGATACGTTGATCGACATCCATCACCTCATCGACCAAATCAGCCTCAAAGATACCCGGCATATATTCAGCAGGCCAGCGGCGGATACCTGCGATAGAGGCGTCTTCATCAGGCTGTAGGCCAATCACTTTAATATCTGGGTTTTGCTCTTTTAGATAGCGAGACACCCCAGTAATCGTACCTGTGGTCCCCATAGAGCTGATAAAGTGAGTAATTTTACCGTCTGTTTGTGTCCACAGCTCAGGGCCTGTGGTGAGATAATGCGCTTGGCTATTGTCAGGGTTGTTGAACTGGTCCAACACAATCCCTTTGCCATCGGCTTGCATCTGCAGAGCCAAGTCGCGCGCCGCTTCCATGCCTTCATCGACTTCGATGAGGGTGGCACCATAAGCCGTCATGGCGTCTTTGCGCTCTTGGGTTGAGTTGGTCGGCATCAGCAGCGTCATCGGATAGCCGCGCATGGCGGCAACCATGGCGAGCGCAATGCCCGTATTGCCGCTGGTGGCCTCAATCAGCATATTACCTGGTTTGATATCACCGCGCCGCTCTGCTTGATAAATCATATTAAATGCTGGGCGATCTTTTACCGAGCCTGCTGGGTTATTGCCTTCTAGCTTGGCCAAGACCGCCGTGCCACCCGCAATCTGCTCTTGCTCAGGCAGGCGCTGCAATTTCACCAAGGGTGTCTGCCCGACGCAATCGGCAAGGGCGGTAACTTGAGAGATGAAGGTGGCGTTTGACGTGGCCGTAGCTGACATAAGATACCCTTATTGTTAATATGAATGTTCAAACCTGACTTATGCACTTGCAAAGCGTGACACAGCGCGCAAAAATAGCGGCAAGTAAAAAGCTGCGCCATTATATCATTTTGTTTTTGCCTACGCTGAATGCATGCAGAGATTTTGGTAAATGAATGGTGCTTATAAATGGTAGTTGAGACAAATACTGTTAAAATACTTGTATGATTCAGAGACGTTATGATGCAGCCACCACACTTATCGCCATGACTGATACCCAACGACTGATAGCTATAGCCAAGTGATAACGATAGCGCTATAGTACAGGACGCGATGGCGCAAAGTCGCTGTGATAAATCTAGCGTATGTCCTCCATTCAATTGATAGTCATCTTATCTTGTTTTTATCATTATTTTAAAATGAGGACACGCCCTAGCAAAACATTGAGATGAGAGCGAGCTTGCATGGCACACAAAAAACGTTTTGATACCAGTAGCGCCTATGGTCAGCTGATCATATTGGTGTTTTTGCCGATATGTATATTGGCCGCTGTCGGCGGTATTTTGGTGTTTCATGAGACCATGCGTGCCAGCGACTCTGAGCAAGAAGTGTTGGCCGAGGCGGTGTTGATTCGTTATACCCCAGAGATTGCAGATCTGATTCCTGAGCTGTTAGAGCAAGAGCGCCAGCAGGCGGGCAGTGCCTCCAAGGCTGCCGTCTCGACCCTAGAGGGCATTCGTGACAGGTTAGGCCGCATGCAGTCCGAGCAGCACGTGCAGCGCATCGCGATTGTTAATGAAGACAATAAGGTGCTGGCCACGGTCGGTTATGGGCTCAATGAGCCTTGGCCAATGATTGATGCTTCAGCGCAATTTATCTCGCAAAAGCCCACACCGATCGGCACCGCTTATGGCAGCGTGCTTGGTGAGTTTGAAGGGCAGCGGCTGTGGTTGCTCGTCGATATGGACAACGAGCCGCTTTATATCGCGCGTTATCGCATCGCCATGGCGCTGGTGATTACGGGGTTGTTTACCATCCTGATTTTGCTGTTGAGTTTAAACATTTACTCAAAACGCTGGATCGCACCGATTTATGAGCTGCGCTTGCAGTTGCAGCGCACTCACGTCGACAATTTATATCAGCCGATTCCGGTGGAGTCGGATGGCGAGCTAAACTTATTACAGCAAGATTTGGTCAATACCTTGCGCCGCTTGCACAGAAGCTTTCAAGACCTCAAAGACCATGCCGAGCAAACTGAGGACGATTTGCGTTTGGCGTTTGATGAGATGGAAATGCAAAACATCTCGATCAGAAACGCGCGTGATGCCGCCATCTCAACCAGCCAAGCCAAATCGGCGTTTTTGGCTAATATCAGCCACGAGCTACGCACCCCGCTCAACAGTATCGATGGTTTTATCAACCTGCTGGCGCGTCACGGCGAGCTAAATCCTGAACAAGATTTGTACGTACAGACCATTCGTAAATCCTCAGCGCATCTGCTGGCGCTGGTCAACGATGTCTTGGATTTTTCTAAAATCGAGGCGGGCAAGCTGGTGCTTGATCGTCATGAGTTCGATCTTTATGACACCATTTATGATGTGGTTGATATGCTCTCGCCAGTCGCCGCCGAAAAAGGCCTACGCATGGCAGTGCTGTTTTATAACGATGTGCCGATGCGTATCAATGGCGATGCCTTACGCCTCAAGCAAGTACTGACCAATATCGTTGGCAATGCGATTAAGTTTACCGACAGTGGTGATGTGGTGGTGCGGGTCAGCCTTGATGATCACCGTGATAATTATCTGATGATAAGTGTGCAAGACAGCGGTAAGGGCATCTCGCTTGCTGATCAAAAAATGCTGTTTCAAAGCTTTAGTCAAGGCGATCCTTCTATCACGCGTCAGTATGGCGGGACTGGGCTGGGTTTGGTCATCTCCAAGCAGCTGACGCGACTGATGGGCGGTGATATTGGGTTTTATGACAATGCGCAAGAAAACATTGCCAATCAAGGCGCGACGTTTTGGTTTCGCATGCCAGCGCACGTCGATGTGCTCGAGGCGGCGACAGGGCAGACCATTGAGCTGCCTGTGCTCGCGCCGCTTGCTAGCGAAACTGATGAGTTTAATGTGCTGGTGTGGATCAACCATCCAGCCTCGATACAAGTGCTCAAAGCCAGTCTGCAATATCTACCAATTCAGCTGACCCAAGCCAACTCATTGCCAGGTGTGCTTGAATCGTTAAAAGAGCATGGTAATTACTGGGACTGGGTTATCGTCGATGATGATACCCAAGACGATATGATGGCGCTATTAAAACAAATTCGTCTGCACTATCAGGGTAAGCTTGCTGTTTTTGGCTATCAAGTGGCCGCCGATCAGGCTCTGCTCAATCGTTATCATGCCAATATCTTATATGAGCCTTTGGATAAAAGGCAGCTGTATGCCATGCTCGATACACAAAATCGCCGCCAGCCAACGAGTCTGCAAGAGCCGCGCTGGAAAGGGGTGACGGTGTTGGCGGTGGATGATCATCTGCCCAATCTCTTGGTACTCGATGCGCTGCTTAGCGAGCTGGGTATTCATGTCGTCACCGCCAGTAGCGGCTTTGATGCGATAGAGATTATCAGTAAGCAGCAAACCAAAAATCTAAAAACTGCTAAAAGCCAAAAGCAAAGTCTGTCAAACAAAACCCAGCTCTCTAAAGCCGAAGCGCGAGATGACATGAGCAAAAAGTCAAACTCTGCGCTGTATGCAGAGGAGACGGTCAATGAAGATAAAGACACCCATAAAAACAACATCGACTTGATATTTATGGATATCCAAATGCCGCGTATGTCTGGGCATGAAGCGGCCAAGCAAATCCGCAGTATCGAAAGCGATGACAGTCACATTCCTATCATCGCCTTGACCGCGCATGGGCTGGCTGATGAGCGTGACAAGCTGATAGCCAGTGGTATCAACGACTATGTCGGTAAACCCATTAGTCAGCCGCAGTTGCTGCAAGTGCTACAAAAATGGCTGAGCCGCACCTCGACCACGCCGCAACTAACCGCGCTATCTGAAGCCAATCTACATGGACTGGGCTTGCAAGACACGGATGCGGCCTCTAGTCACATCGACGCATCAACAGACATCGACACGCAAACCTTCTCTGAATGGCCGCTGGGCGCGACGACCAGCACGTATCCTGTCAGTAAAAGCGAGCGCACTACCGATGCTAGCGAGCCGCCAAAAATAACGCGACCATTATCACTCAAAAAAATCCGTGATGACTATTTACGTGACAGTCAGCCGCGCGAAGACTATAGACGAGAGACACCGCGAGAGACTCAGCCGCGCTACGATAGCTTACGCTTACAAAAGCAAGGACAGGCACCGTTGCTGAGTCCGCCATCAGGGTCAATGGATCCTGCCAGCGAACCAAATACTGATCTAGCCGCGCGGCCGCAGGAGCAAAAGGATACAGCGATAGACAGCCCGCATTCAGAGATTTTGGACTGGCAAGATGCGCTGACTCGCTCAGCCAACAAGCCTGATCTGGCAGCCAAGCTGATTATCATGATGCTCGACACCATCAATGATGAAAAGCAAGCGTTGACTCAAGCCTGGGAGGCGCGCGACCGTAGTATGTTGGCGCAAATTGCCCATCGTATATTGGGCGGTAGCCGCTATACTGGCGTGCCGCAGCTGCGTCAGGCCAGCCAAGATTTAGAAGATAAGTGTTTGTTGAATATCCAGCATACCACGCCTGCGCAGTTTGCCATGCTCCAGCCTTATTACGAAGCGCTACTGACCGCATTAAATAATTTGCAAACGCTGGATTTGTCCGCCTATCCGCAGCTCAATTACCATCGTCTAAGCGAAAACGACATGACGTGGAAAATGATTTAGGAGTAGTGGTTTAGAAGTAGTGATGAAGTAACAGTGATTGAGAGGCAATAAAAAACGCAACTTCATGTTGCCATGCTCGTATGGTCGATCCACCATAAAATAAATACCGTGCGACTGGGAGTGATTTTACGCAGCATCTGTCTGCATCGCACAGCAAGCAAAGTTGATACCAGTCGCGTGCGAAAAATCACGTACTTCTTTTATTTGAGATTGACGATACAGTCTCGCTATAAAGTATCGTGGCAGTCAGTTATTGCTAAGGTAGGATATGGATAAGCCTGCTAACATTATCGCTATCAGTCTATCTTTTACCCATTCATAAATAAGGATCGTTATGAACGCCATTGCAACTTACCAATACGAAACGCTACAAGTGAGTGTCACTGATAATATACTCACTGTGACGCTAAATCGTCCGCACAAAAAAAACGCCATGAGCTTTAAGGTCGTAGAAGAGCTAATCGCTGTGGCAGGCCGAGTGAGCAAAGATAAGACAATACGAGCGGTCATCTTAAACGGTGCCGAAGGGACGTTTTGTGCTGGCATCGACTTGGGCGATTTGAACCATCCCAAAAATCAAGCGTTTGCAGTGTGGGAGCTGGTGAAGCCGTGGCAAAGCTCGTTTCAGCGTGTTTGCTTGATCTGGCGTGATGTGCCAGTACCGGTCATCGCGGTCTTAGAAGGCTACTGTATCGGCGCTGGGCTACAATTGGCGCTGGCGTGTGATGTACGCATCAGCCATCCTGAGTGTAAACTGTCTATCATGGAGGCCAAGTGGGGGCTGGTGCCAGACATGGGTCTGACGCAATCGGCGTATGGCGTGGTGCGAGAGGACGTGCTAAAAGAGCTGGCGATGACAGCACGCGTCGTCGATGCCAGTGAAGGCAAAGCGCTAGGTCTGGTCAGTCATTGCAGCGAGACGCCGCTTGAGCAAGCACAGCAGCTCGCCGCTGAGCTTGCCGAGCGCTCACCAGATGCGGTGCTCGCCAGTAAGCGTGTGATCAATGCCATGCATCATCAGCCTGCAACCACGCTCTATAAAGAAAAGATGTGGCAGCTAAAAATGATGCTGGGCCGCAATCGCAAGCTTGCACTGAGAAAAGCCAAACAAGCCAGCACCACCTTTGCCAAGCGACAGTTTCGCTAGTCTTCTATAATGAGTCATAAATCATAAGGGTTTACATCAGAGGTAGAAAAATTTAGACAGAGTCTTATGTTTTATATTGAGTGTTTTTAGTGGTTAAGGGTTGTTTTATTCGCGTTAGGCGTCTATTGCAATAGCGGTCAAAATCACGATATAACCACCATATAACATTGTCCGCTTGCATAGACGTTAGTAAATATGCACTATTGCTATAAGCTGCCATTTTATGACGGCAGCAAACCAAAAACGCTATCGTAAAACTATAAAATATAAAACAATAATCACTATATAATCTGGTCTAAATATGTCTGCTCCAAAATCCTCCCCACCTCCAAAACCCATCGCCGCCGAGCGCGTTCGCTCGGCTGACTTGCCCGTTGCTTGGATTATGATGCTTGGGCTGATCGTCGCGGTAGGGCCTTTATCCATCGATATGTATCTGCCAGCACTACCCTCGATGGCAGATGATTTTGGTGTGTCAACCGCCTTTATGGCCAACTCAGTCCCAGCGTATTTTTTGGGTCTGGTATTTGGTCAGTTGTTTTACGGTCCCTTTAGCGATCGCGTTGGTCGAGTCAAGCCGCTGTATATGGGCATGACGCTTTATGTGATTGCTTCTGTTATCTGTGCCACCACGGATAATGAGTATGTGTTGTTTGTCGGCCGTACCATGCAGGCTCTTGGTGCCTGCGTCGGGGCAGTGGTAACTCGAGCTGCGATTCGTGATCGGCTAACGGCTAAGCAAACCGCAAAAGCTTTTTCTATCATGATATTGGTGATGGGACTGGCACCGATACTCGCGCCGTCTTTGGGCGCACTGTTTTTACAGTTTTTTAATTGGCACTCTATCTTTTGGTTTTTGGCCGCCTTTGGGGTCCTCAACTTACTGCTCACCAAATTCTTCTTTTTTGAAACCCTTACCGAAGAAAACCGTAACGTACGCCCTGCCAGAGAAGTGCTGAGCCAATATTGGGACTTGTTAAAAGATCCCAGCTTTAACTACCCTGCGATCGGTGGCGGGCTGTTGATGGGTGCGATGTTTGTCTATATCAGCTCAGCTTCTGAATTAATCATGGACACTTATGGCGTCTCGGCCACGCATTTTGGCTGGTTGTTTGGAATGAATGCGGCAGGGTTTGTGGGTTTGACTCAGCTGAATCAGTGGTTGACCAATCGCTTTCGTATCTTGAGCATATTACGTTTCGGGGCGATGATGCAGGTGCTCTCTGCAGGCACGTTGTTTTTTGTCGGTATATTTTTAGGGACCGATGCTTGGTTGCCACTGGTGCTGGCGTGTATTTTCTTTTGTATTGCAGGCTTGGGATTGACCCAGCCAAACGCCTCGGCGATTGCGCTGGCTTTTCAAAAGCAGCGTGCGGGTATGGCAAGCGCGCTGCAAGGCTCGCTGATGTTTTCAGTGGGTATTTTTGGTGGTTTATTATTAAACTTATTCCCGCTTAATCCAGTGTTAAAAATCGGTATTGCTCTTTTTGTCCTGATGAGCTTGGGTGCGTTTTTAATCTGGCAGATAGATCGTAATTTAGACCTCGATGACGCAGAGTAGCGGCTGCAAGTTTTTGAGACACCCAATATTGGGTGTTTTTTTGTCTTAATAAAAGGGCTTTGATACATGGGCGTTACGCGTGGTTAATGTAGAGCCTGATGATTTTATAAGACACGCCTTATAATGACTGAGGTGTCATATTTAATCGTAGTTGATTGAAAATAAATAGTTTGTTGTTACCAAACAAATTTATCAGAAGTATTTCAATTAGAAAAAAATTAGTGTAGATTGTAACTTTATGTTTACACTGTGATACTTTTTGAAATTATAGATTGCTGTCCAGTGATGTTAAGACAATAAGCTTTGCGATTTTAAGGACAAAACATGATGCAGTTATATCGAGTATTGCCAGTTATATTAAGCGTTGGTTTATTTGGTTGTGGTAATTCTTCTACCACAGAAAATACCAATGCAGCTGGCACACCAGTGACGGAAAGCAAAGATAACTTTGTGAGCAGCTTGCCGGATACAGCACCGACACTAAAAGTAGCTACAACAGGTACGATGCCCCCTTTTTCATTGCAAGATGATTATGGAAATATGCAGGGTATTGATATTGACTCGATCCGTGCTATCGGTGAAGAGCAAGGGTTCAAAGTCGAGTTTTATAAAGAAACGTGGCAAAACATGTTTGATAGCGTGGAGTCAGGATCAAGGGATATCGCCATTTCAGGTATTTCATACAAGGATGATCGTAATACTCGTTACGGACTATCTAAGTCATATTTCTTTAACCCTTCTGCAATGATGTATGCAGAGAGAAAGCTCAATGCCAAAAGCTTACAAGATTTAAAGAATGTAAGAATCGGGGCAATGGAAGGTGCTAAACCTGTCGATCAGTTAAATGAACTAGGTGGGTATGAGGACAACCTGACCACTAACACAACTGCTTTTTTATTGTATGAAGATTTGGTTCAAGACAGGGTTGATGTAATTCTGCATGATATGCCTATTTTGCAGTACACAGCGAAAAATCATCCAGAATACGGCGTCACTATCGTTCCCTACGAAAGTGAAGACAATCCATCGGCGCAACAAGTCATACTGATGGCTAAAGGTAATAACGAGCTTATTAAAAATGTCAATGAAGGTATTACTAAGCTAAAAGAAAAAGGGACTTTTAAAGAGATTGAAGAAAAGTGGTTGGGTTCAACGGAGCCAGACACCAACAGTGAACCGACTTCTACTCAAGCGAATTAAGGATTTTCAAACATGGCCACCACACCAAATATCGACAATAAACGCTATCAAGGTCTGATCATCTCTATTGCACTGTTTTTATCACTCATCGGTGCCTTGCTAGCCTTTACCTTTTATACCTCCAGCCTCTTAGAAAGAAACACCGCTTTGATCGACCAGACCAACCAAGTCGCCAACAGTGCGCAGTCGGTCATCAAAGATCTTTTTGACTTAGATAACAGTTATGGTGAAGACACAAGCTCGCCGCATATTCAGCGAGTATTGAACCGTTTAGAAGAAAACACATCACTGATTACTAACTCTCTTTCTGCTATTGAGCAAGGCGGCAAGATCACTGACAGTACAGGCGAAAGTTATAATCTACACAGGCGAAAGTTATAATCTACCCAAGGTTGATGATAGTGCCCAAGCCAATATTGCCGCTGCCAAAGAGCAGTGGCAGGCACTTGAACCCAAAATTCAGACCTACCTAAAAGACGCTGATAACATCATGGTGCCGTCGGCAGATGACTTGACTCGAGCGGTTGAGCAAGCCAAAACCTCCAGTTTGCTGATCAACGACTCGCTAGATAATCTGACACGCGACGTATTTAGTAATGCAGAGCGCCAAGCCACCACCATTCGTCTGATTCAGGTGTTGGGTGTTGCGGCGATTTTTGCTTACTTTTTGATTTTCGTATTCTTCTTTGTGCGCCGCTTACGTGAGACCGATGCCGAAGCTGCTGCTGCGCGCCGCGAAACACAAGAAATTATGGAAACGGTCAATACTGGTCTATTCTTGCTAGATAAAGACCTAAAGATTGGTCAACAGCACTCTCGTGCCCTCAATGGCATCATCGGTGCTGACAATTTGGCAGGTGAGAACTTTACCAGTGTCTTACGTGGTCGTATCTCTGATAAAGACCTAAACACCACCAAGCAGTTTATCGAGCAGTTATACAACCCGCGCGTCAAAGAAAAGTTGGTGGATTCATTAAACCCTTTACATAAGGTAATGCTACATGACGCCGGCGAAAATAAAGGCGCTGATAGCCGCTTCTTGGATTTTAAATTCTCACGCGTTTATGACAAAAAAGACATCGCCCGTATTTTGGTCAACGTCAATGATGTCTCTGATGCCGTCTACCTAGAGCAGCGCTTAGAAAAAGAGCGCTCGCAAAATGACATGCAAATCGAGATGCTCACCACCATCTTAAATGTAAATCCTAAGATCATTAATGAGTTTATCGCCAACACTGATGCGCATATCAATAAGATGAACAACATCTTAAAAAATCCTGGTAGCTCACAATACGAGCTGGAAAACAAACTAAAAGCCATTTATCGCGAAATGCATAGTCTAAAAGGCGAAGCATCAGCGCTAAAACTGCACAGCTTTACCAAGATTGCCTCAGATGCCGAAGACAAGTTGCATGCCTTACAAAACCAAGGTCAGCTATCAGGTAATGACTTTTTGCCATTAGCCGTGCATTTAGATGATTTGTTGAGCTTGTCCAATACCATTGCAACGCTCGGTGAGCGTATCAATCGCTCGGAGCCTGCCGCTAGTAAACCCGCTACTGCCTCTACCACCGCATTAAGTGATGCCGTGGCACAGCAAAGCATAGCGCTTGCTGAGAGTACCGCACCCAAAAGCCAACCAACCAGTTTATCGATTGGTAACATCAGTTTGGATGGCGGTCAAGATATCGATTTGAGTGATAATGCAGCTGAAGACCAGCTGTCTTTTTATCGTGATTTTGCCAAAGATATTGCTGCAAGACAGGGCAAGCAAGTACAGCTCAACAGCCATACATTGACCCAAGTCAATATCCCAGAGCATCTGGCCAAGCCCATCAAAGAGATTGGTATCCAGCTGCTACGAAATGCCGTGGTGCACGGTGTCGAGGCACCAAGCGTCCGTCATTCGCTCGGTAAAGAAACAGCAGGCAAGATTGATCTAGAAGTACAAGACAACGGCCAAGAGGTCATGCTCATCGTGCAGGACGACGGTCAAGGCATCGATTACGACAGTATCCGTCATAAACTGGTGGCAGAAAACCACGTCGATAATGAAGCAGCAAGTCAGCTGACGCATAGCGACTTGCTCAAGCAGCTGTTTTCTTCAGGTTTCTCTACCAAAGAAGACGCTGATGAAGACGGTGGCCGCGGCGTGGGTTTGGATATCATCAAATCACTGGTCAAGGACTACGACGGCAAGCTGAATGTAAATAGTGAACGGGGCAAAATGACAAGATTTGTCATTACACTACCAAAAGCTTAATAAGAGACGTTAGGCATATTGTTCACCACAACGATGTGCCTCATTACAGGTAATAGGTTATGCATAAATTAATGATTGTTGATGATTCTAATATCATTAGAAACCGTATTCAGCGTGCGTATGACTCAGGTGAGTTTATGCTGGTCGCTACTGCGACCAGTGGTGTGCAGGCGCTAGAGAAGTTTAATATCCATCGTCCTGATGTGATCACCATGGATCTGACCATGCCGCAAATGGATGGTCTGGAGTGTATCGAAAAAATCATCGCCACGGATCCTGATGTCCGTATTTTAGTCGTATCTGCCTTGTCTGATAAAGCCACGGGGATTGAGGCGCTATCGCTTGGTGCCAGTGGGTTTTTGTGCAAGCCGTTTTCAGAAGAAGAGCTTGTAGAGTCTTTGCACGAGCTGGTGCAAGATTAATACCATTCAACGACTTGAGTAATGTCTATATGAAAGAACAAAAGCTACAGATTTTTTTAAACATCATTAGCAATTATTTTGATCAGTTTGGTGGAGAAGAGCTCGTCGCTGACACGCCGTATTTGCTAGAAAACAAACAGCCCAAAGTACATGACTACACTGGTGTGATTGGTATCTCTGGTGGTCAAAAAGGCGTGGTGTATTTTTCGGCGACTCACAAGTTGTTGTCCTCGCTACTAGATAGCATGGGCGAGACTGATAAAAGTGATGACAATTATATTGATCTAGCAGGCGAGGTTGCCAATACCATCGCAGGCAACGCCCGTACTGAGTTTGGCTCAGAGTTTCATATCTCGGTACCGTTTGTGTTTAAAGGAGCGCCCAAAAGTATCGTCTTACCAAACGATGAGCGTTCTTTTATTATCCCGATTACTTGGCATTCGCAAGTCGGTGAGATTGTGGTCTGTTTGCAGGACTGATGATCTCGCTATTACGTTCTAATACGGATGTTCGTTATTATGATTAAAGTAGAAAAATTGGGCGTATTTTTAAGTTCGATTAATGCGTTTTTTACGCAGATTGATGGGACAGAAGTAGACATCGATACGCCTTATTTAAATAACAATAAGACAGCAGTAGGCTATGACTACAGCGGCGTTATCAAAATCTCAGGTCCGCTACAAGGCTGCGTCTATGTCAGTGCGCCAAGCGCGATGCTGCGTGCGGTGGTTCAGGCGATGGGCGAGACCGACTCCTCTATTACGATGCTGAAGGATTTGCTCGGAGAGATGGCCAACACCATCTCTGGTAACGCTCGGACGGAGTTTGGGTCAGAGTTTATTATCTCGCCGCCGCACATCGTCGAGAGCGCGCCCAACGTATCGTATCTACCCAAAGATCGGCAAAGCTATATCACGCCCTTTACCTGGCGTGGTCACAAGGCCGTCATCGGTATCTGCATCACTTAATGACAATTAACTGATCAACGACAATCAACTGACAGCGCCTCGTTTATCGCTTTGCCTCGACGAAAAGCGACAAAAAAGCGACAACAGTAAAAAGCGATACAATGGTATCGCTTTTTTTTTGATACGACGATTTGAGGCGTGAGGCTCACGAGTTGTTAAATCGCGGTTTGTCCTCATAAAGCGCTGGAGGTTGTGAGGCGTTGTATGATAAAATACGGCGCAGCTATTTCTATAATTTGCTTTATAGGAGGGGTTTGAGTTTTTTGCTAAAACCCAACATGGCTTCTTTTTTACACCAACCAATGACACACACATCATGGCAAAAAATTGCTGGGTGTTTGGCGACTTGATTAATTTGCAAGATAGGGTCAGTGCCATGATTATAGGCACGACCTACAGGCAGATGCGTGTTGCTAGATAGGCAGTTTTTGTGATGTGGAGGCATAACCCAACCAACAGGATATTTCACATGGCTACAAACAACCCAACCAAAATCGAAATGCGCGACTTACTACAAGCCGGCGCTCACTTTGGTCACCAAACACGTTTTTGGAACCCAAAAATGGGTCCTTATATCTTTGGTGCACGTAACAAAATCCATATCATCAACCTAGAGCACACCGTAAAAGCGTTCAACGAAGCGTTGACTTACGTAAACGGCCTAGCTGCCAAGAAAAACAAAGTATTGTTTGTTGGTACCAAACGTGCCGCTAGCGGTATCATCCGTGAGCAAGCCCAGCGTGCTGGCATGCCATACGTCGACCATCGCTGGTTGGGTGGTATGTTGACCAACTGGAAAACACTACGTCAGTCAATCAACCGTCTAAAAGAGCTTGAGAAGCAATCAGAAGACGGTACTTTTGCTAAGTTGACCAAACGTGAAGCGCTTGAGCGTACTCGCGATATGGAAAAACTTGAGCGTTCACTAGGCGGTATCAAAGACATGGGCGGCCTACCTGACGCTATCTTTGTGGTAGACGTAGATCACGAAGCGATCGCTATCAAAGAAGCCAAAAACCTTGGTATCCCAGTAATCGGTATCGTTGATACCAACTCTAGCCCAGACAACGTTGACTACATCATCCCAGCTAACGATGATGCTATCCGTGCTGTGACTCTATACGTCACGTCTATGGCTGATGCGATCATCGCTGGTAAAGAATACGCACAGACTCAAGCGGGCGGCAAAGCTGAGCAAGCACCTGCCGAAGAAGCCAATGCAGAAGAAGCAGCAACGCCAGCTGAATAATTCGCTGCATTAAAAGTGTTACTTTGTAAGGATGTCTTGATAGCACCGCTAGCAGCATCCATATAAAGTCATTAATGATAAGCTCGTAGTAGGCATGATGCAGTTTTACTCGTCATGCCTTGTTGTTAAATAATAGCGCTGAAACCATGGCTATTACATAACGTGATGAAATGATGGCTGTCAAACGCCCTCAATCAACCACTGCTATTACATAAAATATATTAAATACATGCTGATGACATGATCGTCATCTATCATAAACTGGCCAAACGAGTATTATCGTTTATTCCAGTGGGTAGAGTCGCTCGATGTCATGATTTGTTTTTATTAATAAGCAGATAATACGAGCGTTTTTCTTAAGTCATCAGCAGCCTTGAGAAAAATAGACATTAAGCCCTCCTATACATAACTATACTAAGGTGACTCTTATGACAGAAGTAAAAGTATCTGCCAAAATGGTAAAAGAATTGCGCGACCGTACTGGTCTTGGCATGATGGAATGTAAAAAAGCCCTACAAGAAGCCAATGGTGATGTTGAAGTTGCCATCGATAACTTGCGTAAGTCTGGTCAAGCAAAAGCGGCCAAAAAAGCAGGTAACATCGCAGCTGACGGCGCTATCATCATCGCTCAAGGCGACAACAAAGCGTTTTTGTTAGAAGTAAACTGCCAAACTGACTTTGTGGCAAAAGACGCCAACTTTACTGCTTTTGCAGAAAAAGTAGCCAACATCGCGCTAGAAAATAACGTCACAGACGTTGCTGCTATCTCTGAGCTACCATATGGCGATGGCCAAACCGTTGAAGAAGCACGCGTGGCTTTGGTACAAAAAATCGGCGAAAACATTCAGGTGCGCCGTGTAGAAACTCTAGAAGGTGCCAACCTAGCATCATATCGCCACGGTCTACGTATCGGTGTTGTGGTATCGTATGAAGGCGGCAGCGAAGAGACTGGCAAAAACCTAGCGATGCATATCGCGGCGTTCAACCCTGTAGCAGTCGACGACGAAAGCGTTGATGCTGATGTGTTGGCTCGCGAAAAAGACATCATCGAAGCCAAAGCCAAAGAGTCTGGCAAGCCTGACAACATCGTTGAAAAAATGATCGAAGGTGGCCTACGTAAGTACCTAGACGAAGTAACACTACTACGTCAGCCATACGTCATGGACAACGACAAAAAAGTTGGCGATGTCCTAAAAGCGGAAGGCGTAAAAGTACTAAGCTTCAAACGTCTAGAAGTGGGTGAAGGTATCGAGAAAAAGCAAGAAGACTTCGCAGCTGAAGTTGCAGCGGCTCAAGCGGCTAGCAAGTAATATCCAAGTAACATCTCTGTGTACTTGCACTGATGAGGACGGTTAAGCCATTGGTTTTGCCGTCAGACACAAAAAAGCCCGTTACTCGATAACGGGCTTTTTTGTGTCTGAGCTTGACCCCTTTATGGACTTACTAGCGTAAGGCCTCGTAGGCAGATTTGATATAACTTGGGCTATTGCTATTACTGCTCGTGCCATAGCTGACATTTTGTAGCCCATTGTTTGTACTACTCATATTGACTTGATTGCTGGCATTGATACTGGCGTCAGACAGACCGGCGTCATTTTTGTATAAGCTATGATAGCGGCTCATCACTCTTTTGACATAGTTGCGCGTCTCTTTAAAAGGCGGGATGCCGCCGTATTTATCGACATTGCCTTCGCCTGCGTTATAGCCTGCCACAGCGTGCTCGACGTTGTTATTAAAACGGCGCATCAGCCAGGCGATGTATTTGGCTGAGCCTTCGATGTTGTCGGCAGGGTTCCAAGGATTACCCACATTAAATCGCCGTGCGGTAGCAGGCATCAGCTGCATCAGCCCTTGAGCGCCGACTGGTGAGCGAGCATTTGGATTAAAAGCCGACTCAGTATGCATCATGGCTTTCATCAAGGCAGGATCGACGCCATGACGTGCCGCGGACGCGCGAATATAGCTATCATAGGCGTTGCGACTGGCACTACTACTCGCCGGACTGCTGCCATAGCCATTGCTGCTGCCGTCATACATCTTAGAGTCTTTATAATAAGTGACTTTGACTTTTTTGGTGAACTTATCAAAGTTGCCACTGGGGCTAACGTTGGTCAAGAGCACCTGACCGCCTTGGTCTTTGTAGATATACATATTGCCCGCATGAGCACTCACACTCAAGCTTGAGATAGCAAGGATACTGGCAATACCAGTGATGGCATTTAATAAAAACGGAGACAAACAGCGAGTCTTGATGGTAGTCGTATTTATCATAGAGATATCACTTTTTATCGAGTAGTCGCAAATGACTGTCGCTGATGAGTCGGCCAGCTTATAAAGGCAAGTGCTTATTTTATTTGCTGTGTTTTGTCGCCAGCTATCTAGCAACAACCCTAACGTCTTGATGTTTTGTTAAGATCATTTGCAATAGATACAAAAAATAATAGTTGTTTACTATAACATATAATAACTTTTTGACGCATGGGATTGTCAAAATAATACGAAAAAGTGAGCGTTATTTTGTAAATAATACGAAATAAATCAATAGGCTATCATTTACAGTGTACGTATATCAGTACCAGCTCAGCTGCCGCAAGGCCTGATGGTGGTAGTAAGTGGCTATGATAAGTGAGTAGGAGCGGTGGGATAAGAGCAAGAGGATAAGAGCGGCCAATGCTTTGAGTTTGTCTTTAATTGATGAGAGGTCAGGGAGTAGCTATAACGTAACGGCACTAATGAATATCGGTACCCAAATCGCGGTGACCAGCCCATTGACTGCCAGTCCAAAAGCTGCATAGCGTCCGGCGGTATGACTGATCTGCCACGCTTCGACTGTACCAAAAGCGTGAGCGGCCAAGCCAAGTGCTAAGCCTTTGGCACGGTCATCATCGACACGGCGAAATAAAAAGCGCGCCAAAGTACCCCCAACGATACCTGAGACAATGATGATAAGGTTGGCCATCGCCAGCGGCGCTTTGATCAAATCCGCCACACTAAGACCGATAGGGGTGGTCACTGAGCGGGTGGCAAATGCCAGTATCGTCTCGTGACTGAGTGACAGCAGATAGGCGAGCGACATTGGCAGCAAAGCACCGACCACGCTTGCAATCATGACGATAAGGGTGAGTTTTTTGACAGGTAAGCCTTTAAAGTTCATGGCGGCGAGTGGCACTGCCAATAAAACCGTGACGTATCCTAAGAGATGGTCAAACACAGGCTTTGCGACGCTATAGTAGTGATTGTAGTCCCACTGCAGCACAAACAAAAACAGCAAAACCAGCGCTAAGGCCGTGATGACCATCGGTAGCCACGATAGCTTACGCGCTAAGATACGGGCAATGACGTGGGCGACCAAGGTCAATAATATCGCCGCAAGGGTTGCTGTCAATACGCTATCAAAAGTCATAAGTCTGCCTTGTTCATTCAGCTGAGCGCTGCCCTTATTGCTTGCTGGTGATGCTGCCGGTGTTGCCAGCTTGCGAGTCATTATCACTATTAGAGTTAGACTCAGAGTCTTGATTGAGCCAGCGATTGGCCAATAATGCTAACCCCCAAAGCGGTATCAAGGTGCTGATCAGCATCGTCAGCATCACACCCCACAGCTCGTCTCCTAAGGCAAATAACAATAAACCTGCACCAGCAGAAACGGGCAAAAAAGCAAAACCGCTATCAACCAATAACGTATTGCTGGCTTGAGTGAGCCAGCTAGGTAGGCCTTTTAGCAAACGCCACGCCATCAATACCACAAACATCGCCACCAAACCGACGATATTGGCCGCTTTTTCGATACCTGCCCATTGACAGACCAGCACCGCTGTTTCACGGACAAAAATAACCATCGCTAATGTTAATATCAGCGCCAGCCATAGCGGTAGGTTGGAGGAGTGAGTGGACTTCATAAGCAGTTTTGGCCAAATCGGAGATGGGTAGGCGCAGCGATAACGGTTGGCGCATGGCTATGGCAGCTGCATCCTTATAAGTACATTGTGTCGTTATGGTATTTTGTATATGGCATATCGTATAGGCGATTATATAGAGAGTCACGTAACTAATAAAGCCTATCGTCGTGACTAAATAAAAGAGAGATAAAGAGAGATAAGATAAAGAGATACACTGCATACACTCGCTAGACTGGTACAAATTTTTTTGCGTGCTGTGCTTGCGCCGACAGATGCTACGAAAAATTTATTTCAGTCTCGCTGTATCCTTTTTTTATGGACCTGACTATAGGTATAACCGCCCTAGTATCATCGCGCTATTCTGTCTTATGGTCTTATGGTCTTATGGTCTTATGGTCTTATGGTCTTATGGGAGATGATATTGTGAAAACAGGTTTTAGGAAAGGTGGCTTTAAGAGAGACAGCTTTAAGAGAGGTAATAAAAAACAGACGATATCAGCGATACCGTCTGTGTGTAGGGCTTTGTCTGTAGGCAGATCAAAGCGGTTTGCAAATAAAAGCTGAGCCGCCCACCGCCTGCTTTTATAAGTTATGAGTCAGGCAGGCTGCTTTTTTGAGGAGAAGACTGTGCTGTGTTTGTCTCAAACTCATCAAAGGCTTTTTCTTCGGCCGCAGTCAAGGTAGGCTCTATGTTGTCATCTGGCTTTTCAAACTCTTCAAGCGTCGGCATCAGTAGCGTCGCTTGCGCCAGCGGTAGGACATCTACAGGATCGAGATTGGCTTGTCCAAGCAGCTGTTTGAGCCGCTCGCTTGGCAAACGAATGGTTAGGCACTCGTGGCCTGTGTCATCATAGCTTTCTTCTAAGATGACGCCTAGCTCATACAAGGTGTTTTTAAATTGACCCGCGCCATAAGGCAACGTCAAATCAAAGGTGGTCAATGCGCCAGTGAGCAGCTGCTGTACGGCAAGCGACAGCGCTTCTATTCCGAGGTTTTCTTTTGATGAGACGTAGACGCGGTTTGGTTGGCCTTCGCTGGCATAACCAATATGAGCAGGCTCGCCTGTGATATCGATTTTGTTGTACACATTGAGCACGGGCACATCGTTATCAATTTCGGCCAAGACATTTTTTACCGCTTCGATTTGCTCGTGCATGTCTTCGCTAGAGGAGTCGATGACGTGCAGTAGCAAGTCCGCCTCTAGCGTCTCTTCTAGTGTCGCGTGAAACGACTCGACCAGCTCGTGCGGCAAATGACGCACAAAACCGACAGTATCGACCAGTACTACACGTCCCACACCTTGCCAGTCGAGGCGACGTAGCGTCGGGTCTAGGGTAGCAAACAGCTGGTCGGCGGCATAGATATTTTCGTCAACCAAGCGGTTAAACAGGGTCGATTTACCAGCGTTGGTATAGCCGACTAGCGAGATGGTCGGTACGTCAGATTTTTGTCGACGGGCGCGGCCTTGTGCGCGGGTTTGCCGGACTTTTTCGAGTTTGTTTTTGAGCTGATTGACTCGCGTTTGTAGTAAGCGGCGATCGGTCTCAAGCTGGGTCTCACCCGGCCCGCGCAGACCGATACCGCCTTTTTGCCGCTCCAAATGCGTCCAACCACGTACCAGCCGTGTCGATAAATGGTTGAGCTGCGCCAGCTCCACTTGTAGCTTGCCCTCATAAGTACGGGCGCGCTGAGCAAAAATATCCAAAATCAGTCCGGTGCGATCCAGCACGCGGCATTTGACCACCGACTCGATATTACGCTCCTGCGAGGGCGATAAGCTGTGATTAAAAAGAACAATGTCGGCGTCGTGCTCACGCACTAGCTCTGCAATCTCTTCTGCTTTGCCGCTACCCACAAAAAACTTGGCATCAGGTTTTAAACGTGAGCCTGTCACCAATGCCAAACGATCGGCGCCTGCTGAGTCTGCCAATAGCTCAAACTCGCTAAGATCGTCAGGGTCTTGGATTTGACGAATGTCTAAATGTACAATGATGGCACGCTCGCCACCTTCATGTCTTTCAAAATAATCCAAAGAATATCACCTATTTAATAAAGTAAATAAATCGCTACCATCTGTCTGTCAACTATCGAGGCGGCGTTCATATGACCTTTTATATGTGGTCTTATCTGTTGATATTAAAGCGTAACGACACAATTAGCGATAGATTTATGTTACACAGGTTTTTGTTTCCTAGCGCGAAGAGCGGCTGGTAAGTTAGCGCGTTTATAAACGGCTTTATTGCGCGTTTGTATAAAACTCGGCACTGACTCAGTGAACAGGCTATCACTGAGTCGCATAACTTTGCTATACTTAGCTCGTTTTTTTGTTGATATAAACAGCAGTTATTTAATCATGAGGGCGAAGATGAGCCAAGCTAAGTCAAACTTTTCACTCAGACAACAGCTAGGACGCGGCAAGCAAATCGCTGGTATGACCACAACGATGGTCGGCGGACTGCGGGCTGCTCAGCGTCTTGGTGCCTTTAAGCAGCCGCCACGCGAAAAGCTACCCCGTTATATTCAGGCGTTTTGTCGTAAGATGGCAGGCTCTTTTGGTGTCAAAGTTATCGAGGTCGAGCCAGTACAGCAGCATCATGGCCTGTGGGTGTCCAATCATGTGTCATGGATGGATATCCCTGTCGTGGGAACGGTAAGCCCCGCGTTTTTCTTATCCAAGGCGGAGATTGGTGAGTGGCCGGTGTTTGGTAAGTTGGCGCATGCTGCCGGCACGCTCTTTATTGAGCGCGGCTCCGGTGATGCAGGCTCAGTGGCCACGCAGATTGCTGAGTTTTTGACCAAAGGGTTTTCGGTTATCTTCTTCCCTGAAGCGACCACTACCGATGGCAAAAAAGTCAAGCGTATCCACGGTACCCTGCTACAAGCTGCGATAGACGCAGATGTCCCTGTGCGACCGATCCTTATCGCTTATGTCGACAAAGACGGCGCGCTCAGTGAGGCATTGCCGTATTATGGCAAGATCACCATGAAAGAGAGCTTAAAAAAGGTGCTAGATAGTAAAGACGTGACGGCTTATGTGCTACCATTAGAGCCGATAGACCCTAAAGGCTATAGCAAAAGCGAGCTGACCGACTTGCTGCAAAGAAAAATGCAAGAAGGGTTGGCCGATCTGCATGCGCGGGTACTGAGTGTGCCACCTAGTCAATAATCAGTTGAGCTGTACAGTCAAATGAAAAGTCGCTGAATAAAAAAGGCGCCAATCGCAGCAATATTTACCGCGATTGGCGCTTTTTTTAGTGCTTTGTCAGTGACACATTGGGCGCCGCTTATTAAGGTGACGGATTGGGCTGGCGCGTGTGCACTGCTTCAATGGCATCCAAGACATCGTCAGTGAGCGTTAAATCAATACTATCGATATTGGACTTTAACTGCGTAAGTGTGGTCGCGCCAATGATGTTGCTGGTGACAAATGGGCGTGAATTGACAAAGGCCAGCGCCATCTGCGCCATATCCAAGCCAGCATCGGCCGCTATGTTGGCATACTCAGCGGTGGCGGCAATGGCCTGCTCATTGATATAACGGCTAAAGCGATCATACATGGTCAGGCGCGCGCCAGCTGGGCGTTTGCCGTCCAAGTACTTACCTGATAGTACGCCAAACCCAAGCGGCGAGTAGGCAAGCAAGCCGACGTTTTCACGATGGGCAATCTCCGCCATGCCGACCTCATAGAGACGGTTGAGGAGACTATACGGGTTTTGTACCGTTAGCGGCGCGATTAGACCGTTTTTGTCCGCTTCCCACAGATAGCGCATCAGTCCCCATGCGGTATCATTCGACAGCCCATAAGCACGAATACGGCCTTTTTTAATCTCATTATTCAGTGCTTGGATGGTCTCCAAAAATGGCGTTAAGTCTTCTAAAGACTGCGCTGCCATATCGGCATCATAACCGCGCTGCCCAAAGAAGTTGGCTTGTCGCTCAGGCCAATGCAGCTGATAAATATCGATATAATCGGTTTGTAGACGCTCAAGGTTGCTATCGATGGCGCTGCTGATTTGCTCAGCATTAAAGCGCGTTTTACCGTCACGCAAAAAGCTCATGGGTGACATTTTACTGGCCAGTATGACCTTGTCACGCTGCTGGGTCTTGGCAAACCAAGTACCGATATAACGCTCGGTATCGCCTTGCTTGTCTTTATCTGGTGGTGACGGATACATCTCTGCTGTATCCCAAAAGTTGACGCCTTCGCTCAGTGCCATATCCATCTGGGCGTGTGCCTCAGCCTCGGTGTTTTGCTGCGCCCATGTCATGGTGCCCAGACAGATTTTAGAAACCTGTTCATCGAGTTGCGGCAACGTTGTATATTGCATGTCAGTCTCCTTGTGGACTTTGATTTTAGGGTTGAGCGTTGAGTATTGAGCGTTGTCAGGGCATTACATGATTTGGATGCCAGTCACCCCAGGTGGGGTTACTTTAAAGACTTTGACCTTAAACAATACCGACTGACCGGCCAGCGGATGGTTAAAGTCGACCTCAATCTCATCCTCATTAATCGCACTGATAATACCGGGTAAGGTGTTTTTTCCTTTATCTTCAAACTCAACCATCATGCCGACTTCTGGATGATCGGCGATAAGAGCAAACTGCGGACGGCTAAAGTGCTGAACGTTGTCAGGGTTCCATTCACCAAATGCCTGCTCTGGCTCAAGGTGAGCTGTGCGCGTGTCGCCTGCGCGTAGATTCATAAGTACTTGCTCAAACCCTGGCAACAAGCTTTCATCGCCGACCGTCAGCGTCACTGGTGCCTCACGGCCAAAGGTCGAGTCAATCACCGTGCCGTTTTCTAATGAAACTTCAAAGTGTAGGCTAACAAGGCTACCAAAAGTGATGCGCGTGTCTTCGTTGGGGTTAATAAATTGTGATTCAGTCATAATCAAAAGCCAGTTGTCATAAATATAATAAAGAAATGATAAGTCATTTTGCTGGGTGTGTAAGCGCAAATAGTGTAACGCAAATGGTGTAATATATCTGCCATATCTTAAATAGGGCAGGATTATGGCAACTCAAGCACCCAGCAAACAACAGGGACACGTGCATAAATGGCAAGACGACAAAGGCTTTGGTTTTATCGAAACGTCAAGCGGGGCGTCGCTGTTTTTTCACATTAGTGAGTTTAGAGCGCAGCGCCGTCCTGAGGTTGGTGAAGCGGTGGTCTTTGATGTCGGACAAGATAGCCAAGGCCGCCTGCAAGCCAGACAAGTCCAAGAGCTGAGCTTTGTCCAACAAAAAATGGCAGAAAAAAACCGCCAAATTCGTCAGCGTAATCGCAAACGTAATGCCCAAGCAGAATTTGCAGCGGAGCAAAAGAAACGCTTGTTCCTTGGTATTGGTTTTTATGGGGTTGTAATTTTATTGGCGGCAACTCAAAAGCTCAGCTGGCTGGTGGTTGCATGGTACGCTGTGCTAGGCATCGTCACTTATATTACTTATGGCAAAGACAAAGCTGCTGCTCAAAAGGGTGACTGGCGTACACCTGAGTCAACCTTGCACGTGCTGAGCGCGCTTGGCGGCTGGGTCGGCGCATTAGTGGCACAGACGTATTTGCGCCACAAATCACAAAAGCCTGAGTTTCGTATCGTTTATTATTTAACGGTTATTATCAACTTAGCAGGATTACTCTTTGTCATCATGGGCGGCGGCTTAGAGACGTTGACAGATGTATTATCAGGGTTTCTGTAAATAAAACTAAAATATTAGGCACAAATAAAACATGATGTTTTCACGGGATTTGAAACACATTAAGTCAAATTGTCAATGTAAACTAGGGCATGTCTTTATTTCGAAAATGGTGATAAAAATGAGATAAATTGCGGTCAAACAAGGAAAATGGCGCCGTTAATATCGGGATATAAACCCGCTATTTGACGATGTCTGGCAAAATTTGGCCATTTTTAGCTCATTTAGATAACTATCGAGTGAATTGAAGACACGCCCTAAGGAAGTTGCAGAAAACTTAATAGAATTTAATGCGTTGTGTCTTGTTACAATAAGTCAGAAATTTAGAATAGAAACGTAGGGTTTAGGGTAGACAAAAAAGGTGGGCTACGACTGCGTAACCCACCTTTTTGATTTATAAGTTAAACTGGTCTATCTAACTACACGCAATCATGACCGCGGCATTTCACGCTTTTTTTCCAAAAATAGCATGTCGATGACGATGAGCACGACGCCGATACAAATAGCAATATCGGCAATATTAAAAATCGGATAATGCCACACATCAGCATAATGCACATGAATAAAGTCAATCACATGGCCATGTAGTAAGCGATCAATCAGGTTGCCAATGGCACCGCCAAGCACCAGCGCAAGGCCTGTCGATAGCAGCTTGGCTTGCCGCGGCGCTTTGATTAGATAGCCGATCAAAAACAGCGACATCACCAGCGCCAGTCCCGCAAAAAACCACTTTTGCCAGCCGCCTGCATCGGCCAAAAAGCTAAACGCGGCGCCATAGTTGTAAGCCAGTGTCCAGTTGAGAAACGGCTCTAACACTGGCACAGGCTCAAGAAAATTGAGCGTGGTCTCAGCCAGCCATTTGCTCCACTGGTCGATGATGATCACCACCAGCGATAACGCATACCACATAAAGGCGCGACTGCCATTGGCGACCATCTTAGGGGTCTTAGTTAGGCGACCTCTAGGCGTCGATGAGCTGCCAGTGGTTGCATGTGCCGGCTTGGGGGAGCCGTCGGCCTCAACCTGCGGCGACTTGTGAGGTGAGTCTGACGGGTTAGGCGCAGAATTAGGCATAGTGGCGCACCTCGCCTGTACCGCTCACGTTGGTCACGCAGCGCGCGCATAGCTCAGGATGGGTGCTATCCACGCCGATGTCATCACGGATATGCCAGCAGCGTACGCACTTGGTGCCTGTGGCTGCACTCACTTTGACCTGCAAGTCGCTTGACTCATCGGCATGGCTCTCTGCTGGTACTGAGCCAGAATCTGCGCTCTGAGCAGGGGCTTCACTCATCGGCTGCAGGGTTGCGCTACTGGTAATCAAGACAAAACGTAGCTCTTCGCCAAGCTTGGCCAAGCTCTCTTGCATCGCGCCGCTGGCATACAGATCGACGCCCGCTGATAAGTTGGCATTGATGATTTTTTCGCCACGCGCTGTTTCGATATGTTTGTTGACGATGTCTTTGGCCTGCATGATGCGTTGCCAGTCGTCGCTTGTGATGGCGCTTAGCTCAAACGCTGGGAAGGTGTACCATTCTTGGGTAAACACATAACCTGCGTCTTGTCCGCTTTTGCCTTCTAGTACTTCCCACGCTTCTTGGGCCGTAAAGGACAAGATAGGTGTGATCCAGCGAATCAGCGCATGAGCGATATGATAAATCGCCGTCTGGGCAGAGCGGCGCGGCTGTCCATCGGTCTGAGTGGTGTACTGGCGATCTTTGATGATATCTAAATAAAAGCTGCCCAAGTCTTGTGAGCAAAACGCGGTGACGTGCTGGGTGACTTGGTGAAAGTCCATCGCATCATAAGCGCTAATGATTTGTGCTTGCACGGTTTGCGCGCGCTCAATGATGAATTTATCAAGGCTGACCAGCTTATCCATCGCCACGCTGTTGGTCGCTGGATCAAAGTCATCAGTATTGGCAAGCAAAAAGCGCAAGGTGTTACGGATACGGCGATACATGTCGATCGCGCCCTTAAACACGGTTTTACCCGCGCTCATCTCATAACGATAATCACTCGAGGCAATCCATAAGCGCAGCATGTCCGCGCCCGTTTTATTGATCTCGTCTTGCGGGGTGATGATGTTGCCAAGCGACTTACTCATCTTGCGGCCGTTTTCATCTACCACAAAACCATGAGTCAATACTTGCTTAAATGGTGGACGCTCGTACATCGCCTCTGAGGTCAGCAAGGAAGTCTGGAACCAGCCGCGATGCTGATCTGAGCCTTCTAAATACATATCCGCTGGATTGGTCAGCTCATCACGTTGATCCAGTACAGCAAAATGCGTGGTCCCTGAGTCAAACCATACGTCTAGCGTGTCGGTCGCTTTGTCATAGTCAGCAGCCTCATCACCCAAAAAGTCCTCACAGCTGGCATCAAACCATGCTTCCACGCCGCCATCAGCGATTTTTTGTGCTGCAGCTTCCATCAGCTCCAGTGTATTTGGATGTAGCTCGCCTGTTTCTTTATGCGTAAAGAAAGTAATTGGCACGCCCCAAGTACGCTGGCGTGAGATACACCAGTCAGGACGGTCAGTCATCATCGCCTCGATGCGGTTTTGTCCCCAAGCTGGCGTCCATTTGACCGTTGGAATATCAGCAAGCGCTCGCTCGCGTAAGCCTTTAGCTTCCATATTGATAAACCACTGCGGGGTGGCGCGGAAGATAATCGGCGACTTGTGACGCCAGCAATGCGGGTAGCTGTGCTCGATTTTGGTATGGCTGACGAGGTGGCCGTTTTCGTGCAAGGTGGCGATGATTTTTGGGTTGGCTTTATAGATATGCTCTCCGGCAAATACCGCGGCGCTGTCTAAATACACACCCGTACCGCCCACAGGGTTTTCTACAGGTAGGTTGTATTTTAGACCGACGATATAATCGTCAAGACCATGACCTGGCGCGGTATGGACGAGGCCTGTACCGCTATCGGTGGTGACGTGATCGCCTAGGATAAGCGGCACTTGACGCCCTTCAATCAGTGGGTGCTGGGCGTGCAGACCTTCAAGCTTGCGTCCTGATACGGTCGCCAAGATACCTTTGTGGTCAAGCTTTAGCTCGGTCAGTGCAGTTTCGACCAAGTCTGTCGCCAATAAAAAATGACCTTTGTCCGTTGCTACCACGCTATAGTCGTGCTCAGGATGCACAGCAATGGCTTGGTTGGCAGGCAGCGTCCATGGCGTCGTCGTCCAAATGATGGCAGCAATGCCATCGCCGATGCCATTTAGCGATTCTACCTTGTCGGTATCCACTATATCAAAGCTGACGTAGATGGCGTCAGAGACTTTGTCTTGGTATTCTACTTCGGCTTCGGCGAGGGCAGAGCTACAGTCCAAGCACCAGTTCACAGGCTTCATGCCGCGGGTTACGTGACCATTGTCATAGATTTTCGCAAGTGCACGGACGATATTGGCTTCCTGCGCAAAGTTCATGGTGAGATAGGGGTTGTCCCAATCACCAAACACGCCCAGACGTTTAAAGTCGGCTTTTTGTAGCTCAATCTGGGTGCTGGCATACTCGCGGCACAGACCACGAAACTCAGTGGCCGAGACTTTTTGACCGACTTTGCCGACCTTGGCTTCGACTTTTTGTTCGATAGGTAGGCCATGACAATCCCAACCAGGAACATAAGGTGCATCAAACCCCGACAGCGTTTTTGACTTAACGATGATGTCTTTTAAAACTTTATTGACCGCATGACCTAAGTGAATCTGACCGTTGGCATAAGGAGGGCCATCATGCAAAATATACTTTGGCGCACCTGTGCGCGCCTTACGAATTTTGCCATAGACATCATCGGCTTCCCACGCCGCTAGCCAGTCAGGCTCGCGTTTGGCGAGGTTTGCACGCATGGCAAACGGGGTGTCGGCGAGGTTTAATGTATCTTTATAATCGTGGCTTGGGGTGTCGGTGCTTTTGTCAGTCATAGAAGGTATCTTATAAAATGATGGTTAGAAGTGGGAAAAAGAGCCGAATACATGCTGATCTAAAATAGCGTGCGGATGTTACGTGAACGCTACGCTTACTGTGTCACTATTAATACTGGTATTTGGTTGCGGCGCTAGTTAGTAATATAGCGGCTTCCAACTACAATCACCTTATGTCGTCACAAACAGATAAAAGCGTCTGCCTACATCATAAATACTAATGAGATGATTGCAATACCATATACTGATATCAAAATAATAAGAAAAGTGGCGATAATAATGACAGCTATTATATGACAAAACCAGTGGGGTAAAAAGAGCTGGCCGGTATCGTCCTGTTTTTAGCCAAAACCAATAGTTTATACCATCAAACCAAGACTAAAAAAGAACAAGGCTAAAAAACAAGAACTAAAAAACTGATGACAGCCATAAGCGTAATTTTAGTGACCACAATGGCTGAATGCCCGTTAGACCTTGCGCCATCTCACCCTCTTTTAAGATGACATAAGAGGGCGTTACTTGTCCTTGCCAGTCAGCAAATATCTCGCCTTCTTGATCATTGATGGTGGTAAAGCGGTAGTTGTGTTCGCTCAGGTAGCTATGCAGCGTTTGATCAGAGCCTGATTGGATCGCAATGGTCACCACCGGGTAGTCATTGGCCGCCGCGAGCGTGTCTATGGTCGGCGAGGTCACACGGCAAACTGGGCACCACGTTCCCCAAAAGTACACTAGCGCGGGCCTATCGTTACTGAGCGCTGCCAAGTCAATGCTTTGTCCTTGATAATCGGTGAGCTGCAATTGCGGGTTGGCAGGCATGACTGGCTGCCGCCACCAATTAACCGCGGTATAAATGACGGCAAACATCAAGCCATATATCAGTATCGTCTTGATAAGCGACAGCGCTTTTTGCTGTGGCGTTTTTTTAGGCTTTGCCGCTGTGGTATCAATATCAGTTGTCATAAGGGCTACTTTTCTATGCTTGTCATGGTATCAAAAAGTGTCTGGTCGCTGTTTGTTATCGCGTGTGCTAGGCTGTGCCCTCATTTTTATCACCATTTTTAAAATGAGGACATGCCCTAGATAAAAATAAACGGCTGAATGCTCAGCCGTATGATTCCTAAATGCTTTAAAATACTAATGCTTTAGAGCACTTTCAAAATATCGTCCATCGCTATTGCTGTATCGATTTTATGTCGGAGTGACGATAAGCGCTTAAGGTTTTTGTGCGCGGTCTTGTAGTGGGTCACCGGTCAGCACGCTGCCTGAGTTTTCTCGGCGCTCGCTTGTGCTGAGCTTGCTGGCTGGTACTTTCGACTTTTTCTTCCATTTTAGGCTAAACAAGTCATCGCGGCGGTCAAGCAAGTTATGTACCGAGCCTTCGTTACGGACGTGGATCAGCTTGTCCAAATCTAAGTCAGAGAAAAAAACCATCTCAGTGTTTGCGGTGGTTTCTGCCATAATTGCGTCATGAGGGAAGGCAAAATCTGATGGCGAAAAGATAGACGACTGGGCGTACTGAATATCTAAACTCTCAACCTGTGGCAAGTTGCCAACAGAGCCGCAAATCATCACGTAGCATTCGTTTTCGATGGCGCGCGCCTGCGCACAGTGGCGTACGCGCAGGTAGCCGTTTTGGGTGTCCGTCCAAAATGGAACAAACAAAATATCCATGTCATCTAGAGCCATCAAACGGGCAAGCTCTGGGAACTCGATATCATAACAAACCAAGATGCCGATACGTCCAGCATCCGTATCAAAGACTTTGATCTCGTCACCGCCTTCGATGACCCACGCACTGCGCTCATGCGGGGTGATATGGATTTTGCGCTGCTCTTCTACTGTCCCGTCACGGCGACACAAGTAGCTGACATTATATAGGGTGTCTTCTTCATCCAGTAAGGGCATCGAGCCTGTGATGACGTTGACGTTGTAACTGACTGCCAAATGTGAGATCTCATTTTTAAACCACTCCGTATAGCCGGCCAAAAATCGAATAGCGACGTTTTGGTCGGTGGCCTCACAAAGCCCCATAAGCGGCGCATTAAAAAACTCAGGCAGGCAAGCAAAGTCAGAGTTGTAGTCGGCCATGATATCGACAAAAAACTCCACTTGCTGTAGCAGCTCTTCAGGCGAGTCAACCTCACGCATCTGCCACTGAATACCGCCGATACGCACCTCTGACTTGCGGGTGCTGGGCTTGTATTCTTGTGGTTCATAATAGATATTGGCCCACTCAAGTAGCGTAGCAAAGCCCTTGGACTGGGCATCATCTGGTAGGTACGCGGTCAAAATACGCTTGACGATAAAGCCATTGGACAGCTGAAATGACAGCGCAGAGTCGTGAATCTCACGAGACTCGACAGCATCGATATACTCGCCAGGGGTCAGGTCTTGGTGGTTGTGATAATTGGGAATACGGCCACCGGCCAAAATCGCGCGAAAGTTAAGCTGACGGCATAGCTCTTTGCGCGCATCATACAGCCGGCGTCCGAGGCGATACCCGCGATAGTCAGGGTCGATCAGTGCGTCCAAACCATAAATCGCATCGCCTTTTGGATTGTCTTTGATGATCTCTTTGTGACCGATCAAATCGTCATAGGTATGCGGGTTAGAAAACTTGGCATAGTCAACGCGCATCGACAGCACGATGCCGATCAGCTGATCGTGGTCAAACAGCGCAATCTGTCCTTCAGGAAAGGCGTCTATGAGCGTATGAATGGTGTTTTTTGACCACGCGCCGCCTAGGTTGACGTAGACGCGATCCATCAAGGCTTTTAACTGAGGGTAGTCTTTTTTCTTAATCTCGGCAATCGTCAAATGAAAGTCGTCTGTTTTTTCAATCTTGCTCATAAGGTTCCTATCTGCTGTTTTTATAAAAAATTTTCGTGTAACAAAGGCAATAAAAATATTCCCATTAGAGAATATTGTCGTTACAATGATTTATTGTCATATTTACAATGGGTTAGAGTGATATAGTCCATCTGATATACATCAGATACAACGCTTTATTGAGCGACTAATAGCCATGTATCTGATTTATTTGGATGCGATTATACTCTCTCATCTGCCCTGCTGAATTTGCCAGTAGTGTTGTAGATATCGCGGTGCGTTTTTATCGTCATAAAGACTATATTGCTGGCTATGATAGCAAGTCACATGGGCAATGACAGTCTAACGTGGTAACTATTTGCTACGTTTTTGTGAGCCGGCTTTGATGTCAGTCATGTGCATTCATCTATTGTTATCATTCAGGCAGCGTCTTGTTTGGCTTATTTGCTTCGGTTATCGGCACAAGTGCCCCTTTAGGATTTTTATTATGCCCCTCACTCATACCACTGCATTTAGCCAACTAGAGAACATCGCAGATGATGCGTTGGTACAGTTGGTGTATGTCAGTAGTCTGACGCTGCGCTCGCGCTTAAGCGCCTCGATATTTGATGAAGTAGAAGGCCATGCGCAAGATTTTAATGAGCAGCATGGTATCACCGGTACGCTCTGTTATGGCAACGGCCATTTTTTGCAATGTATTGAAGGCGAGAAGGCCGAAGTGGCGGCGCTGACGCAGCGTATCTTTGCCGATCATCGCCACAAACATGTCGAGGTGCTGCTGTTACGGCAGGTAAGTGGCCGCCGCTTTGCTGACTGGCGCATGCGTTTGCTTTTTTTGGAGCGCTGGCTTTGGTCGCCTGCCACCAAGCAGCAAGCAGCGCAATTGTCACCGTATCTGCCATTTGCGCCGCACGGCTGGTCGCCTGAGCGTACCGAGCAGTTTTTACAACTTATCAAAACCTTTGATAGCCCGCCCCATATCAAAGCCGCTGGTATTACTTATAATGCGCTGGGCAATATGGTGCGTCATATCGCCGCCCCGCATCAAGCGTTTTTAGTGGTGCAAGGGTTTTTAAGTGTGCTATTAATCGTTGGTTTGGTGCTGTTATATTTATAAGCGGTGCTATTGTGCTAAAAGATAATAGAAAAATGACGCTAAACTCTGAGGTTTAGCGTCATTTTTTATGGTTATAGATGGGCTGTTTTTATAAAAAACCTCTTACACATCAAACACCTTACCACGATTCATAATACTATTGGGGTCAAACACCTTCTTAATCTCACGTAAATACGCAATCTCAGTCTCACTGCGGCTATAGTGTAGATACGGTTTTTTCGTCATACCCACCCCGTGCTCTGCAGACACCGAGCCGCCGTATTTTTGTACCGTCTCAAACACGTATTTATTGACAATTTGACACTCACTAAAGAAATCATCTTTGCTCATGTTTTCAGGTTTTAGAATATTGAGATGCAAATTGCCATCGCCGATATGACCAAACCAGCACACCTCAAAGTCTGGATAGTTGCTGGCGACGATATGATCAATCTCAGCGATAAACTCTGGCACATAGCTGATGAGTACTGACACATCGTTCTTATAAGGGGTAAAGACTGAGATGGTCTCAGAGATATACTCACGCAGCTTCCACAGCTCTGCCGCTTGCGCAAGACTTTGGCTCATGACGCCATCGACGACCCAGCCTTCAATCATACAATGCTCAAAGATGGCCATGGCTTTATCCATGATAGGCTCATAGGGCGCTTCAAACTCAAGTAAGGTATAAAACTTGGTGCGAGATTCAAAAGGCTCTTGTACTTGACCATGGGCCATGAGTTTATCGATAGCGACGTCATCAAAGAATTCAAAGGCGGTCAGATCAATCTGCGCTTGAAAGGCGGATAACACATTCATGACATCATTAAAGCTGTCCATACCTAGTACCATGACGTTTAAGTCTTGCGGCTGACGCTCAAGCTTGATTTGGGCATGGGTGACAAAACCTAGGGTGCCTTCACTACCGATAAACAGCTGACGCAAGTCATAGCCGGTGGCGTTTTTTATCATGCCGCGGTTGAGCTGCAAGATATCCCCTTTACCAGTGACGACGGTGAGCCCCATGATCCATTGACGGGTCATGCCATAGCGGATGACCTTGATGCCGCCCGCGTTGGTGCCGATGTTGCCGCCGATTTGACTGGAGCCTGCTGAGGCAAAGTCGACAGGGTAGTATAGGTCTTTTGACTCTGCGAACTGTTGCAGCTGTTCGGTGATGACGCCGGCTTCAATCTCGACCATACGATCGGCAGGATAAAAGGTGCCGATTTGGTTCATTTTGTCCATGCTGACGACGATTTCGCCATTGGCGGCAACGGCACCTGCCGACAGACCGGTACGGCCACCACTGGGGGTGAGGACGATGTTGTGCTCATTGGCAAGCAGGACGATGGCTTGTACTTGTTCGGTGGTCTTTGGAAAGACGATGGCAGAGGCGGCTGGGGCGAAGTGTTTGGTCCAGTCTTTGCCCCAATATTCAAGGCTTTCTGGGTCGGTTTTGATTTGGGTTGGGTCAAACTGATGGCTTGTAAGCAAACAGTCTAAAAGGCTTTGGACGGCGGCGGTACTAGGGTTAGACGGGCTTTGGCTAGATAAAGAAGTCATGGTCAACTCTCGGTATAAACGGTAAGTACTATGCATAAAGGGGATTATTATATCGCTAAATGGATATAACGCGGCAGTTATAAGTATGCTTATATAAGGGGAGGTCGCCCTCAAAAAAAACAGTTCAACCCAGTTTGGCAGCGTGTCGCTACCAGAGTTTACTATAGCATAAATAGTTTTCAGGCTAGATAATCAATAATTCATCTAATCTGCTAACATCGAGACGGAATTTTGTGTAAGATATCTGGACTGTTTTCGTTTCACCCATCATAGATTATCGAGCAGATAATCTTATAAGACAATCATAGGACAGTTCTCATATGGCGTTATCATTAGAAAAAGACAAAATTCGTTTTTTATTGCTTGAAGGTCTGCACGACAATGCCCTAAAAGTATTAAAAGACGCGGGCTACCACAACATCGAAAATATCAGTCACGCCTTAGATCAAGATGAGCTGATCGAAAAAATCAAAGATGCGCATTTTATCGGTATTCGCTCGCGTACGCAGCTGACCCGTGAAGTGCTGGAGCATGCGCACAAGCTCATCGGTATCGGCTGTTTTTGTATCGGTACCAACCAAGTCGATCTAGACGCGGCTCGCGACCTAGGTATCCCCGTCTTTAACGCGCCATACTCGAACACCCGCTCGGTGGCTGAGCTGGTATTGGCAGAAGCCATCATGCTATATCGCGGCATTCCAGAAAAAAACGCCACCGTTCATCGCGGCGGCTGGGGTAAGTCTGCTACCAACTCGCATGAAGTACGCGGCAAAACCATCGGTATCGTCGGTTATGGCTCTATCGGCTCACAGTTGTCTGTACTGGCCGAAAGCTTTGGTATGAAAGTCATCTATCATGATGTCGTGACCAAACTTCCATTGGGCAACGCCGTACAAGTGGGTAGCCTAGAAGAGCTGCTATCGACCGCTGATATCGTCACCTTGCATGTGCCTGACGTCCCAAGCACCCGCTACATGATGGGCGCTGAGCAGTTTGCACACATGAAAGACGGCAGCTACTTTATCAACGCCGCTCGTGGTACTTGCGTAGAGATTGATGATTTGGCAGCCGCGCTTGAGTCTGGTAAGCTTTTGGGCGCTGCGGTTGATGTGTTTCCAAAAGAGCCAAAATCAGCGGACGAAGAGTTTGAATCACCACTACGTAAGTTTGACAATGTGATCTTGACACCGCATATCGGCGGCTCAACTCAAGAGGCACAGGCCAATATCGGTCTTGAAGTGGCTGATAAGTTTGTCAGATACTCAGATCAAGGTGATACAGCGACGGCGGTGAACTTCCCAGAGGTTTCTATACCGTTTAAAGAAGGCTCACATCGTCTGCTACATATCCATAAAAACGTGCCAGGCGTACTGTCACAGATCAACCGTCTGTTTGCCGAGGCGCATATCAATATCTTGGCGCAGAGCCTGATGACAGAAGGCGACGTTGGTTATCTCGTGATGGATGTGGATTATAACGATTCAACCGCCGCGCTTGATCAACTAAAAGACGTTGAAGAAACCATTCGCGTGCGTATCTTGTTCTAACATTAACTGTGATCGTTTGATGTTAAACTGATACAAAAAAAGAGATGCGCTATGAGTAGGGCATCTCTTTTTTATGGCTAGTCGTTTAACATTTAAAGCAGGGTCTGTTGTCAACCGATTAGGCTTTGGCTTTATTGGCCGCTTCTGCTTGGCGACGTGCTTCAATTTTAGCCGCTTTACGCTTTTCGATGATGTCCATCACATCGCTACCGATATGCGCTTCACCACGTTTTTTGGCCAGCTGCATTTGATGCTCGCGCTCACGGAATCGAGCCTTTTGTTCCTCAGTCGCTTTGTCGATACAATGCGGGCACGACTCACCTTTGATATAGGCGGCGCTTTGCATGTCCTCGGCTGTAATCGGCATACGACAAGCAAAGCACTGCTCGTAGTTGCCTTTTTCGAGATTGTGATTGACCGACACACGGTTGTCAAAGACAAAGCAGTCGCCTTGCCACATAGAGTCACTGGCAGGGATTTCTTCTAGGTATTTTAAGATACCGCCTTCTAAATGATAGACTTCCTCAAAGCCTTGCTCGCGCATATAGGCCGTGGACTTCTCACAGCGAATACCGCCGGTACAAAACATCGCCACTTTTTTGTGTTTGGTTGGATCGAGTTCTTTTGCCACATATTCTGGAAACTCACGGAAGGTTTCAGTGTGTGGGTTGACGGCGTTTTGAAAGGTGCCAATCTGTACTTCGTAGTCGTTGCGGGTGTCGATTAGGAGCACGTCAGGATCAGAGATCAGCGCATTCCATTCGCTCGGCTTGATGTAGCGGCCGACAGATTGCAGTGGATCGATATCTTCTACGCCCATGGTGACGATTTCTTTTTTGAGCTTGACCTTGGTACGATAAAAAGGCTGGACGTCGGTATAAGACTCTTTAAACTCAAAACGACCAATCGCTTCAATGCTACGCAAATAATTAAGGACCGTATCAATGCCTTGGCGGCTACCAGAAATCGTACCGTTGATGCCTTCATTGGCCAGCAATAAAGTGCCTTTGACGTCATTGTCCAGCATAGTGTTTAAAATCGGCTCACGGTACTGCGCAAAGTCAGCAAAGCGGGTAAATTTATAAAGTGCAGCAACGACGATATTATTGGTGACGCTATCGTAGGCCGGTGCGGCGTTGTTTTCAGCTGCCGTACTGCTTTGGGTGTTGTTTTGGGTATGGCTGTCTTGAGTGGTACTCATGGTGGTCTCCTGCGGGCTAGGTCGCAAACCTAGTGCATATGATTTAAGGTATTTGTGAGATAGATAACACTAGCGCAATTGTGGAATTGGCTGGTGCGCGCGTAGTGTAGCAAATTTTGCTGATGTTTTGAAGATTTTGTGAGAAGGGCGGTGTTGTGATTGATACGATTTTAAGGAGAGTCATCTGTCTCTGAAACGGCTCGATAGTCACTCTAAAAAGAACAAAATCCAGCGCATCGGCTGGATTTTAATCGCTGAGAGTCAGTGTAAAAGCTATTTGCTTTGGAACCAACGATCCGCTTGGCTACGAGCATTGGCGATGTCTGAGCTCGATAGGTTCAACGCCAGCTGGCCGATTTTACCACGGGCCTTGTTGCGTACTTTTTCATCGAGCATACCGTCACGGGCAGCCAAATCATACCATTTATAGGCATCGACCAAGTTTTTTTGTTTTTCATCAAGCAAGGCTAGCGTGTAGCTGGCGCGATTGTCACCACGCATGGCCGCTTTTTCTAACCAGTGGCGTGCTTGCTGAAGGTTGGGCTTCACGCCTTCACCGCGTAGATACATGATGGCCAGATTTAGCTGGGCTGGGGCAACACCTTGCTGCGCGGCTTTGGTATACCACTGAATGGCTTTCTGAGTGTTTTGCGCCACGCCTTCGCCCTTTTGTAGGCGCTTGGCTAAATAAAACTGCGCATGGTCATTCCCTTGCGCCGCACGGTTGGACAACTCACTGATAGGCATCAGCTCAAAACGTGAGGTATCAAGCGGTACGTTTGATATTAACTCAGCATTGGCAAGACCTGCGCAAGAAAATAAGGCAGTAAACAACGCAGCTTTTAATAGTTTCATAGCAGCTCCAAAATTAGGCAGTTAATAAGCAAAAAAATTGTACCGCTAAAGTATCTTAGACGGCGCTAATGATAAGGGAGCGTCGTATCAATGACGTATTATCCAAACGTCCCAAACCATTCATCAAGTATAGTGAGCCCTTTACCTCATCGTCTTGCTCAGCAGTTGCTGTCAAGCCATAAAGACGAACGGTGCAAATACGGGTGTCAGTGACATTATTTTGCTAGCTTAACACCCACACTTACGAAACTCAAATACTAATTACAAGAAATCATGGCCGATTATACCTGAGTGTCTTCAATAAAATCATAGAGTTACTCGCGCGTAAGAATAAATCAATCATTTTATAAAAATCAGATAAGGAGGATTAGGGCCGTTTGGTTTTTGAATATTACACAGGCTTCCGTTTGGTGACGCGATAGATAGCGACATCTGCCAAGAGGTTGGGTGCTTGACGGATTAAAGAGGTCATCAGCGGTGAATGGCCTTTTTCTGAGTCGCTAACAGCAAAGCGGTTGATGATATGAATGTCATGCTCAGCACACAGCTGCTCAAAGTCTTTAAAGGTACACAAATGAATGTTTGGGGTGTTGTACCACTCATAAGGCAGGGCTTCTGAGACGGGCATCAGGCCTTTTAGTCCAAGGTGAATACGGTTTTGCCAATGGGCAAAGTTGGGAAAGGTGATGACCGCTTCACGGGCCACGCGTAGCATATCGAGCAGCAAAACGTCGGGGGCTTTGACCGCTTGGAGCGCCCGTGCCATGACGACGGTGTCAAAGCTGTCGTCAGCAAAGCGCGCCAGCCCATCGTTGAGATCTTGCTCGACGATAGAGAGACCCTTGCTGATGGCTTCATTGATTTTGTCTTCATCAATCTCTAGGCCATAACCCGTCACGCCCAGCTTTTGCTGCAAGTGCGCGAGCAGCTCACCATTACCACAGCCCAAGTCCAGTACATGCGATTGCGGCGCGATCCAGCGCTCAGCCAACTGATGGTCCATTCTCATGAGCGTTCTCCTGTGCCGGCCATGTTAGTGGTCATAAAAGGGGCGGTCAAAAAGCCTTTGATCGCGCCCATATAACGGGGGATATCAAATAAAAACGAATCATGACCATGTGGGGCGTCGACATTGATATAGCTGACCGGCTTGCCTGTGGCCATCAGGGCATCCACGATTTCTTGTGAGCGCTCAGGGGCAAAGCGCCAATCAGTGGTAAACGACACCACCAGATATTGGCACTTGGTATGGGCAAGGGCGGATTTTAAGGCGCTCAGCTCAAGCTGGTTGTCGGTATCGTCGCTGTGCTCAGCAGTATGGTCGCTACCTGTGTGCTCGTTACTGATGCTGGTAGCCAGACTATCATCGATGGCTATGTCGTCGGCAGTATTCGCATAATTGGCATAGTCGCGCGTAGGATCAAAGTAATCTAAAGCTTTGGTCATGAGCAAATAGGTATTGGCATCGAAGTTTTTGCTAAAGCGCTCGCCTTGATAGCGCAGATAGCTCTCTACTTGGAACTCGACATCGTAGCCGTACATAAACTTGCCCGATTTTAGATCGCGGCCAAACTTGGCCTTCATGGCGTCATCGGTCAAGTAGGTGATATGGCCGACCATACGTGCCAATATCAGGCCGCGGCGTGGATAAGTGCCGGCTTGTATATAGCGGCCGTCTTTGAAGTCTGGGTCAGAGAGAATGGACTGACGGGCGACTTCGTTAAAGGCGATGTTTTGTGCCGATAGCTTGGGCGTGCTGGCAATAATGACGCAGCGTTTTAGCCTGTCTGGATAGTCGACTGACCATTGCAGCGCTTGCATACCGCCCATAGAGCCGCCGACGATGGCATGCCAGACATCGATGCCTAAGCGGTCTGAGAGCAGCGCTTGGGTTTTGACCCAGTCTTTGATGGTGATCAGCGGAAAGTCAGGGCCATAGACTTGTGGCTCGCTGCCATCAGCTTGATCGAGGGTATCAGGGTTGATGGTGGTGGGTCCTGTCGAGCCAAAGCAGCTGCCGATATTATTGACGCACACCACATAAAACTGATTGGTGTCGATGGCTTTGTTGGGTCCGATCATATTGTCCCACCAGCCCGCTTTTTTGTCATCATGGCTATAATACCCTGCTGCATGATGGCTGCCAGACAAGGCATGGCAAATCAAAATAGCATTTGATTTGTCTTGATTGAGCGTGCCGTAAGTCTCTACCATCAAATCAAAAGACGGCAAGGTGCGATTGCACTCAAGGGTAAGCGGCTCGGCAAAATGGATTTTTTCGGGCGTGACGATTCCGACTGAGCCTGCCTGATCGGCCAAGCCTTGTGGGTCGAGTGTATCTGTTGGGAGTTGGTCACTGGTACTATCAGAGCGTGCGTTCAAAGCTACCTCGCAAGACAACAATCATCTATAAATAAGCGTCAATAAAATCACCAGCCACACAAGCAAAATAGCATGCATGTTCTTATACGGTTTTGGTGATGGTTGGCTCTATTGTATGGCGATGGACGTAGGAGTACAACCTCCGTACGCAGTCTTTATTTGACCTGCGTAGCAAATTGTATAAAGACGGCCTTTACCATGCGTTTTTTGGCGATAAAATGCTACACTAATCAGATGCTCAATGAATAATGCCTTCACAATCCTTTTTATCACTTATGAATCACACACGACTTTTATGAAACCTAAACTGCCGCCACGTATAGCCGTCTTATTGGTCAACCTTGGGACACCTGATGAGCCGACAGCGCCTGCTGTTCGTCGTTATCTCAAACAGTTTTTATCAGACCCTCGGGTGATTGAAATCCCTAAGTTTTTGTGGGCCATCATTCTTAACTTGTTTGTTCTGCCTAGTCGGCCGAAGCGCGTCGCAAAAGCTTATGCCAGTATCTGGGAGGGCGACTCGCCGATCCGCAAGATATTAAACGGCCAAGTGGCATTATTAGAGCCGCGTCTGGCCGACAGCGCAGCGCCGTTTCGTGTGTCGGTACATGCGGCGATGAGCTATGGCAATCCTGGTCTGCCTGAGGTGATGGACAATCTACGCGATGAGGGCGTGGATCACTTTGTCATTTTGCCATTGTTTCCGCAGTACTCCGCCACCTCAGGCGGTGCTGTCTATGATGCGCTGACCAAATGGACGCTGACGCAGCGCAATTTGCCCAACTATACCATTGTAAAGGACTACTTTGCCCATCCACTGTATATTCAGGCACTAGCAGACTCGATTCGTCGTTTTCAGGCAGAGCATGGCAAACCTGACAAGCTGATGTTTAGTTTTCACGGTATCCCGCAGCCGTATGCGGACAAGGGAGATCCGTATCCAAAGCGCTGTAAGTGTACTGCCGCCCAAGTGGCCCATGCGCTAGGTTTGAGAGATGATGAATGGATCATCAGCTTTCAGTCGCGTTTTGGCAAACAAGAATGGGTCAAGCCATATACCGATGTGGTACTAGAGGAGTGGGGTCAGTCTGGCGTGCGCTCGGTGCAGGTCATCAGTCCTGCATTTTCTGCTGATTGTCTAGAGACGCTAGAAGAGCTGGCGATTGAAAACCGTGATAATTTCCTCAATGCTGGCGGGCAAGAGTATCATTATATACCTGCACTTAACCTTGATGAGGCGCACATTGATTTACTTGAAGCGCTTAGCAAACCATTGGTCAAAGGCTGGGCGGGCACGCTTGATGGTTGGGCGTAGTTAAGTTTTTTGATCTTAATGAAAGCCTTTTGGTCTTAATGAATGATAAAACACCGGACATGATGTTCGGTGTTTTTTTATCAGTGTTTGATGTCATTGATGCTGTACTGAGCAGATAGGGTTAGAAGTTATCATCGTTGCTGCGCTCAGCAGCGTCGGTATCCGCGATATCGACGATGTCTGGATAATCCTTGTCATCTAGATTGTCCTCTACTAATACCTCATCGACACGGGCTTCATCGATATTTTGGCGATGCATCGGTGTGAGGCCTTGCGTGGCCTCGCTGCCTGCTTGTGAGTTGTCAAACCCTGCGCTATTGTCAATGACGTCATCGTCATCAATCGTATGCAGCATTGGATTGTCTAAATCGACTCGCTGGTTGTCATCGCCATCGACACGGTCTTGCGCCTCTGGGAGCGGGGTTTTTGTATTATCCATCTTTCATTCCTTTTATATTATGATTGATTTTTATCTGTATGATGAGGATTAGTGTGCCGTGTTAGCTCGAGCTCGACTAGTAGTAAGGTGTCACAGGATGTTCAAAAAATGTAAGACAACCCGCAGTGAGCGTTATTTATAGTTAGTTCAAATTAAAATTGTTATAAATCTAAACGCGCTACTGGTATAAATTTTACTTGCGTGCTGTTATCACAGAGGCTGCACAAAATTCATCCCAGCAGCGCTATGTCATTTTTAGAGTGAATTGACTATATGACCCTTGTTTCTCGCCTAAAATATGTCAATGTACTATCGATCATGGTCGGCCTGATAACCGCGATGAGTTTAAGCGCTTGTGACGATCAGCCAGCCGTCAGTCAAACGGACGTTATAAAAAAGCCGTTGGTCATGGATGCTAAGCTACCAACCACCGCGGCCGTGATAGAGTGCGCGCAGCTGACGCCCAAGCAAGCTGTGACGATAAAAGGTCATAACACCCTGAGTAAAAACTGCGACTTAACAGGTCAGTCGATACGCTTTGAGCTCAGAGACTCTCACAGCTCGCTTGACTGTCAAGGGGCGCAGCTGAGCACCAGTGCTGATGATTCATCAAAGGCCAGTGCTATCGTGATTAAACCAAAGACGGATGCTGCTATTGAGAATATTACCGTTGCCAATTGTCATATAACAGGCTACGGCCATGCGCTGCATATTCGCCAATACAGAAACCCCAATCAGCGTTATACGCGCGGCGTTATCGATTCTACTGCCAATCGCGCGCTGGCCCCAAGAGATATCCGCGTCATCAATGTCAGCAGTCAGAATAGTATCAACAGCGGCATGTTCGTCGGCGATCACGCACACGGCGTGAGCTTTGAGCACGTGCGTATTCAAAACGCTGGCACTGTTGGGTTATATTTAGAGTTTGGTAGTCGCGACAATGTCATCAAAGACTCTGTGTTTGTCGGTAATGGTTTTCGCACGTTTAAGCCCAATCGTGAAGCCATCGCGGTGGACTCATCAAGTAACAATCGTATTGAGAATAATCAATTTATACACAATGGCGCAGGCAGTATCTTGCTCTATCGCAACTGCTTTGAGCATGCTGATGACCCGTCACGTAGCAATCACTTTAAGCGTACTGAGTCGAGTCGTGACAATATCATTCGTGGTAATGTCTTTCAAAATGAACCAGTGGGCGTGTGGGTGGCGTCAAGGCAGTCGCGCAACCTAAAAGGGTTTGAATGCGGCGCGTATTTGGTCAAGCAAACGCTGTTTGCCAGCTATCACTTAGACAGTGCTAAAGACAATCAAATCATTGATAATCAGTTTACCCAAGTCGAGCAGGGCGTTATTGTGGAAGATGATGGCACGCTGATTAGGGATAACACGTTCGCCGCCGACGTTCGTTTGCCCATTCAGGTTGGTTCAAAAATTCGCGAAGACACTGCCGCAGGGCCAGTCAAACATACACTGATTAATAACAATATATTCGCTGATAAAACCATAAAGCAAGCAATTGACATTCGAGCGGCAAGCAAAAAGGCCACTCAGATTGAGTAGCCGTCAGGAGAATACGATAAGCTATGGGTAAATGGGCTGCGCTTTATTTGGCACCTACTTTGGTATTTACCCAGCGAATCACAGGATCGGGCGTGACTTGTGAGAGGGTTTGAAAGACTTTGGCTGGCATGCCGACCGAGTAGTGCGTGCTTTTGAGTTTACGATTGGGGCGGGTGGTCAGTTTGCACAGAGTCTTTGCCACATCATTGACAGTCAAATTGATACCCAAGCGCTCAATACTGGTGACACTAAGGTCCTCTGTCATGTCTGATTTTACCCACAGCGGCATGATATCAATGACCTTAATCCCAAGGCGGTCATACTCGATATTTAGCCCTTCGGTAAGCCCACGGACAAAAAACTTGCTGGCAGAGTACGCTGCAACCTCGGGCTGGCCGTAGATGGCCGAGGCCGAGGAGACATTGACGACTTTACCATTGGTGCTATCCGCCAAATAAGGCGCAAGCTTATGACAGCCGATAAGCACGCCTTTACAATTGACATCGACTAAGGCCAGCTGCTCTTGTAAATCAGTCGTCGGCAAAGTGCCACTGACCAACACGCCTGCGTTATTGATTAGTGCATCGATACTGCCAAAATGATCAATCATTTGTGTGATGGCGTCGTCCCATAGCTCAGGCTGGGTGACATCTAGTTTGCCGATAATGACACGGTTTTTTTTCAGCGCCTTTTTAAAGGCTTTGTCGTCGATGGCATCCTCAAGCGTGGCCGTATTGGTGGCAAACAGGCCGACGTTGTGGCCTTTTTCTGCCAGTTTTTTTGCGGTGGCCAGACCGATACCACGTGAGGCGCCAGTGATTAAGATATTCATAATAAGTGACTCGGTGATTTGGGTATGTCCCCATTTTTATTACCGTTCCGAAAAACTTATCTAAATCTACTCACGTAGTTTTAGTATTTTCTTCCTGCTTCATAGATGTTTGCCTTTGTGGTTACACGCAGGTCTTATATCATCTCCACAGGCTAACACGGTGGAACTCACCGCTTTTGCTAACCCATCAGTGATGGGTTAAAACTTTATCAGCATGTTGCAATATATTGATACTGGCGTTGATATCTCTATCATTTGCTTGCTGACAAGACGGACACTGCCATCGTCTAACTGATAGTGGTAATTCGTCTTTGGTTAGCAAGTGACCGCAATTAGAACAAGTTTTAGATGATGGAAACCATCTATCTAACTCTTTGACGGTTTTACCGTATTGATTAGCCTTATAAACAAGCTGACGCTTAAACTCATAAAAACCTAAATCACTAATCGCACGACTTAATTTGCGGTTCTGCATCATGCCTTTAGTGTTTAGGTTTTCAATCGCAACAACATCATACTCACTCACTAAACCAGTAGTAAGCTTATGTAGTGCATCCTTACGGATATTACTAATTTGCAGATGCAATCGTGATAGCTTGGCTTTCGCTTTAGCACGATTATTACTGCCTTTTTGTTTACGACTTAATTGGCGACTAAGCCTTTTAAGTTTCTTGAGTTTCGCCTTAAGTGGGTTGGGTGCTTTAACTTTACTACCGTCTGACAAGGTGATTAAGTTGGCAATACCTAAATCTATACCAGTTTGTTTACCTGTCTTTTTAGCAAGGGTTATAGCATCCGCTATTTCAACAGCAATAGAGACAAACCATCTCCCACCTCTGCTAAAGACTTTAGCTGAGAGCATTTTACCGACAAAACGCAGCTCTTCACGCATACGAACCCAACCTAGATTTGGTATGCGAATCTGCTTGCCTTTTACAGCGAACTGGTCATTGGATAGACTAAACCTATCGTTAATGCCTTTTTTACGAAACTGTGGATACTTAGCCTCGCCCTTAAAGAAGCGCTTATAGGCATCACCTAGTTGCATAATAGCGAGCTGTGGGGCGCACTTCGTTACCTCAAGCATAAACGGGTACTTATCACGCTTAATGGCGTTTAATTGTTTGCGCAGTTTGCCTTGGGTAGGCTTTAGTAATTTGCTTTCATCAACGTCAATACCCATAATATGACAAGCATCACGATAGGCTTTATCTTGAGCATACTGTCGTTGCCACTGAGCTAACGCCCAGTTATAGGCAAGACGAGCAACACCACAAGCTTTAGCGAAATAAGTTGCTTGCTTGTTGTTTGGATTAAGCTCAACAACATGACCTCGTATCATTCTAAACTCGCCTTAACTGCTTCAATGAGTTTTTTGTTTTTCTTGCTACGTGACCCGTAAAGTCTTGCTGAAAACACGGTGATAATCTCAAGTACGTCTTGTGCTAACTCTTCCTCAAACGATAAGTTCTCGCCCTGATTGATAATAACCACTTCGACTTGACGAGCTTCACATAAAGCAAATACAAGCTCCGCACCAAAGCGCAGTAACCTATCTTTATGAGTTAGCACCAGCCTATCTATCTTGTTGTCTAAGATATCGTCAAGTAAGCGCTTTAAGCCTTTTTTATGATAGTTCATACCACTACCCAAATCGCTAATCACCTCGAATGACCAGCCTTGAGCAGAGCAGTACAGCTCAAGCATCTCAATTTGACGCTGCAAGTCTGGCTTTTGGTCATGACTTGATACACGAGCATAAGCTATGGTTTTGCGTTGTTGTTCCACCTTATTACGAGTCAGGTTTGGGTTTATTTTAGATAAGTCGTATCTACGATGACCTTTTGGTGTTCTTTGAGCTACAAGCACCCCTGTCTCATCCCATTTTCGCAGGGTTGAAACGGAAACGCCTAACTGGTTAGCTGCTTGTTTTATGCTTAATAATCTATTCATAGTAAGTAATTATAAATAGATTTAGATAGAATTTATGTTACTGTTTGTAGCCCTTGTCAAAATGAGGACACGCCCTAGCAGTAATGGATAAGCCGAGAGCAAGTGGATATCAGAGATATGTGCGCTCGGGCGTTGATCCAGTATAGCAAATCTGGCGGCAAGTATTGATAGGCGGCGCGGGCACGGCGGCTTTGGCCAAGGTTATATCAGATATCTACGCTGAATGCGACACCGCGTGAGAGTGCGATAAGTCTGCGCGCGCTGATTGACAGTCATAGTCGCTTAACGTAAAGCGCCATAGGTATATTAAGGCAATGGCATAGATGGCGGTTTCTGACAGCTCCTCGATCACCACACCAAGGGCTTCAGGTATGCCAATCATGTTTTCGCCCATGTATTCTAGTAGTGCCAGTACCGCTACCGTCACATATAACGATATGGGCACACGCTTTAATACTGCCAAAAGATAGCGCCATGAGTAAGCCAGCAGCCCAACAATCATCAGGTAAACGACGGTTAGCACACAATCTTCCCACCAGTCATAGGGCTGGCTTAGCAATAAAAAATCAGCTGGGATAAAAAGATCGGGTAAGTAGTTTAGCTCGCGGCGTATGACCGCAAAAAACACCAACACTGCCGCCAACCAAAACGCTTCAGTTTTTTTGCTATGACTGCGCCGAAAATACTGTAGACAGCGTATCCAGCAAGCAAACAATATAATAATGCCAGGGGCTTCGATAAGACCATCTGTAATCAAAATAAGGACTCCAGATTTTGCAATAAAAAAAGCGAGCGCTAAGGCTCACTTCCAATCACAAGTAATAGAAAAATAAAGATATAAAATAGAATACAGCGTTATTATACGCTTGATTATCCATAAATGGCATTATGAAACATAACTAATTGGTCATAAGGGATTGTTAATATTTACAAAATAGTCAACACTGTTTCATAGATGGCAACATATTATTTGTCTCGTGCCGGCTGCCAAGCGAGACAATAAAGGGCTATCGCGAGCTAAAACAGTGCCTCCATGCGTAATAGCGCTGATGGGTAGTGGTCTTTGTTTTCTGTTTTGTCATTATAATAGTTTAGCTCTGTCTGCACGTAGAGCCACTCCCGCCAAATCGGCTGACGGTAAGTGATGGCTGGGCCATAGCTATTGAGCAGTGATTTGTTTTTATCAAAATAACCACTGGTCGAAATACCATAGGCCAGCTGCTTTTCTTCACCGAGCTGATGGACTTGTCTTAGATCATGGCTCCAGTCGGTGTCCTCCCTGCTGTCTTGATTGCGGTAGCGCACGGTAGTACGGTTGTTAAGAAAGCGTGCTGGATCAGCGCCATACCGCAAGGTAAGTCCGCCTTTGGCGTAGTGTTCGCTATCGAGGCCATAACGATAAAAACTATCGGTGGTTACTTGTAGCTTCTCGTTTTGATACCAGTCTCGATCGACACTGACTTTGACATACAGATCATCAAGTGAGCGTACGCCGACATCGACATCTGTTTTGACGCCCAATTGCTCCTCGATCTCATCGTTGAAGCGTGACCAGCGCAGCGCAATAGAGGCGTTGTCTTCACGAGTCTTTTTACTATTAATTAATCTATCAGAGCTTTCGGTACTGGCCTGATAAGCCGCTCCTGTCGCGCTTTGTCGTAAAAAATCATCGTCATCCAAGTCTTCATCACCGATAATCAAGCTTAGGCGGCGCTCTAAAACTGGTAAGCGTAGACGTCCACGAACCCGAGGCTCGACGTTCACATCACTGCCTGATATTGGGTTATTGGCCCAGCGCGTGTCTAGCACCAGCCGTAGGCTCGCGGTAGCAGGCGCTTTTGGGTCAGGCTCACCAAACCACCCGTCCATTTCGTGTGCCCATTCGTCTAGCTGCGCTTTTGCGTCTTGTCGCCGCTCATCGGCCCAGCCCCATTTTACTGAGGACTCAATGGGCTGCGGCGCGGCAAATGGTGAGCGCGCTTGATAGCCCAGCTGCTGATAGGCTGTGTCTGTTTTATGGACATCACCGATCTGAGGACTGGATGAAGAGTGGGCGGTGTTTTGATGCTTTGCTGGTATGGCGGCGCTATAATCAGCCAACGCTGGCGTGCACAGGCTCAGCGCAGCTAAAGCGGTATAAGTCAAAGTATGACGAGTCGGTGTGGTAAGGCTTGAAGGTCTCATAATGACAGATAGTCGCCTGTAAGCAAAAATTGAAAAATAATCATGTCATATTGACCGATTTCCCAACAGTTGACAAGGCGTATGCGGTCGCGCGCATCGCTATGTGGTTATAGGGCGGCGATAACTATTGTGACAAATATAAGATAGCAAATAACAAATCAAAAATAGGCCAAGCAGGCCGCTCAGCCCTTTTAGGGGTCAATAGTAATAGATGCTATAGTCAATCCGCCATAAAATGAGTACAGTAGCACGTTATATCAGCTGTACTCTTTTTATTTAGGATCTACTATATAGTTGATTCGATAGTGCTTATCGTAGCTGGTGCGATATCTGTTTTTGGGCGATTAATGCGCCTCGTCCCAATTAGCACCACTATCTGTTTCTACCAGCAATGGTACGGCAAAGTCGACTTGCCAGCCTTTTTCAGCTGCAGTGGTCGTTAACACATCTTGCATCGCATCGGTGATAAGCTGACTAATTTCATCGACCTTATCGCTATCAACTTCAAATACCAACTCATCATGGACTTGCAGCAGCATTTTGGCTTGGTCTTTGGGCAATACCTTATCGACAGCAATCATGGCAAGTTTGATGATGTCAGCGGCAGAGCCTTGTAGTGGCGCGTTGATCGCGGCTCGCTCAGCGCCTTGCTTGACCATGCGGTTACTATGAGTGATATCGGGCGTGTAGAGCTTACGGCCCAATATCGTCTCGACATAGCCTTGCTCATAAGCGCTGGCTCGCGTGTTGATCATATAGTTTTTGACACCAGGATAGCGCTCAAAATACATGTCGATATATTCTTGCGCCTCACCGCGGCTCATCTGTAGCTGTTTGGCAAGGCCAAAGGCGCTCATGCCGTAGAGTAGACCAAAGTTAATGGCTTTGGCATTGCGGCGCTCGGTCGGGGTGACATCAGCGACTTCTTTACCTAGCACTTCTGCTGCGGTGGCTGCGTGAATGTCCAGACCTTCGTTAAAGGCTTGCGTCAAGTTCTTGTCGCCTGAGAAATGCGCCATCAGACGCAGCTCAATCTGTGAGTAATCCGCTGCTAAGATAACGCGACCTGCTGGCGCGATGAAGGCTTGGCGAATCAAGCGGCCGGTGGCGGTGCGAATTGGGATGTTTTGTAAGTTAGGATCCGTCGATGAGAGTCGTCCGGTACTGGTCAATGCCTGATGATAGCTGGTATGTACGCGGTCGCTTTTGGCGTCTGCCACATTGGCCAGCGCATCGGTGTAGGTGCTTTTAAGCTTAGACAGTCCGCGATACTCAAGGACAATCTCGACCAATGGGTGATCAATCTTTGACAGTATCGCTTCGCCAGTCGAGTATTGGCCTGACTTGGTTTTTTTGCCGCCAGGGATGCCCAGCTTATCAAACAGCATCTCACCCAGCTGCTTTGGCGAGCCAAGGTTAAATTCTTCTCCAGCAATTTCATAAGCGCGTTTTTCGAGCGCGATGATTTCTTCATCAAACCGCTCTGATAGCTCATTTAAAAACGAGCGCTTGATTAAGATACCGTTTGCTTCCATTTGGCACAGTATCTCGGCCGTTGGAATCTCTAACTCGTGCAGCAATTTGGCATTATTTTCGTTATCAGACAGTTTTTTATGAAAGATATCAAACAGCTGATAAGTGATATCGGCATCTTCACAAGCATAGTCGCTGGCGATATCGATGGCCACCTGATCAAAGGTGACTTGTTTGGCGCCTTTACCCGCGACATCTTCAAAGCTGATCGTTTGCGTCTGTAGATAGTAGCGTGCCAGATCATCCATACCGTGGCGAGTGATGGCGGCATTGATGACGTAGCTTGCCAGCATGGTATCCATCGCCCAGTTGTTGGGGCTGGCGTGAATCGCGCCGATCAAGTCGATATCATAATGACTTAACACATGAGCGTCGTATTTGAGGTGCTGGCCGATTTTACCGATATTTGGGTTTTCTAAGATAGGCTTTAAACGCGCCAATACCGTATCGCGATCCAGCTGCTTGGCGGTCAGCTCATCCCCTTCTAAACTATGGGTCAGCGGTACATAGTAGGCTTCGTGCGCTTGCAGTGCAAAAGACAGGCCGACGATTTCGGCTTGTCGCCAATAGACCCTGGTGGTCTCGGTATCGATGACGAAGTGCGGCGCGGCTTCTAGTCGTTTGACCAAGCTATCAAAAGCAGGTGCGTCTAAAATCGTATGCCATGCGCTATCGCGACTTTTGCTATCGGTGATATTGTCGATAGTGCTTGACTGTAAGGATTTAGCGATTTGCGCTTGTGATTCACTATCGGCCTGAGCGTGCGCCACGCTTTGTGAGCCATTGGCAGGGTGGTTTGGATGATCAAGCGAGGCCAGCTCGTTTCGAAACTCAAGCTCTGTGTACAGAGCGCGTAACTCATCGATATGGGCGCACGGGTCGGTATTGATTTTTAGATCGGTCCAGTCTTGGCCAATCTCTAAATCGGTGACGATAGTGGCCAGCTGCGCGTTGAACGGAATGTCATCGGCATACTCGACCAGATTTTTGCCAGCACGGCCTTTGATATCGGCGACATTGGCCAGCATGGCCTCGATATTACCGTATTTATTGAGCAAATCTTTGGCGGTTTTTTTGCCGATGCCCGGTACGCCTTTGATGCCATCTGATGAGTCGCCCATCAACGTCAAAAAATCGATCATCTGATGCGGCTCAATCCCGAATTTTTCGACCACGCCTGCGCCATCAGTAATTTTGCCCGTAAAACTGTCTTCTAGTATCACGCAGTCATTAATCAGCTGCATCATGTCTTTGTCACCTGTCGAGATGACCACGTGATGACCTTCAGCGACGGCGCGATAGGCCAGCGTACCGATGATGTCGTCGGCTTCTGCGCCCTCGATACGCAGTAGTGGAATCCCAAGCGCGGCAACCAAGCGATGAATATACGGAATCTGCTCAGCCAGCTCTACATCCATTTTGGGGCGATTGGCTTTATACTCTTCAGACATCGCATGGCGAAAGGTCGGTGATTTGGTATCAAAGCACACCGCCATATGGGTGGGGTGATAGCGGCGCATCAGCTTTAATAGCGCATTTAACGTACCGCGTATGGCGTTGGTGATGAGGCCTTGCGAATTTTGCATGGTCTTTGGCAAGGCATGATAAGTGCGAAACAGGTAGTAAGAGCCGTCGACCAAGATAAAAGGTGGTTGCTCTTTATCCACATGACTGGTGTCCATCGTTGCGACGTTGGGCATACAGGCAAAATTTGGCAGGGTGTTTGGGTTGATGGGCGAGTGGGAGTTGTCAGTCATAGAGGGTCACTTATCAAGTATTTGGCAGCAGGTATTGGGTAATAAAATATGGGATAAAAACAAGCATTAGGTAAAAAGATACCCTCATTATAACGATAAAAACCCTTCTTGCCGAATGAATGACAAACGAATAAGACGAACCAATAAAAGCCGCCATGCATACAAGATGTGTACAAACAAAAGCGTCAGACAATAAAAAAGAACCCAGACTCGCTGCGTTCCTTTTATGCTTCGTGACACTATAGTAGCCGAGGACTTATTGAACTTCTGATGTCACCTCGACGTCGATATTGCCGCGTGTGGCTTTTGAGTATGGGCAGACTTGGTGGGCTTTTTCGACCAGCTTTTGGAACTCATCAGCAGATAGCTCAGTGTTTTTGCCAATCACGTGGATTTTTGCCGCCAGCTTATAGTCGTGCCCTTCGCCTTGCATCAGGTCCACTTCTACTTCGGTGGTGGAGTCAAATTTGGCTTTTTCCATTTGTTTGACCGCGCCTAATGCGCCATCAAAACAAGCGCTGTAACCCATGGCAAATAGCTGCTCTGGGTTATTGCCGTCTTTGCCAGAGCCGGGCGGTACCATATTGATACTCAGATCGCTATCAGCGAGACTGGCTGAGCCTGCACGGCCGCCGGTGGTTGTAGCTTTAGTAGAATATAACGTTTTCATAACACATCCTTTGTTGTTGGTTTTGTCGCTCGAGGTGAGCTTTATTGATTTAGAGACTATTGTATTAAAATTGATTTAGAAACTTATGTATTAAAGACTTATATAAATACGATTGTAGGTGCGAGCGTCGAATAAAAGCTGGTAAGCTCGTATTGTTTTTATCCATGGTAGCAAGCTATTTGATGCACACAATGAGTCAGGCGTAAACATATATGACAAGTTTGTAAATTTACAAACAGTGTGCGTACAACAAAACAGCGTTGATATATAAATAATGAGTGTACTACGGTAAACTAATCACACCAATGTCGCTGTTTGGTCCTCAGTATAGATGACAAAAATGGCAACCGACCTGACCATGACAAGGATATATTTAATGAGCAACTCTATAAAAAAACGGATGGTGATTCCCAGCGTATTGTCTGTGTTGGCGCTGACGATGGTTGGCTGCGGCGAAGACGATGGTGTGTATGGTTCGGGGAATAATAACATCACAGTGAGTAGTTTTGAGAGTCAGTCAAATGCGATTACGCGTATCGATACAACTTACCGAAATGGCGAACGTCAGGTACAGCCAGTCAATATTATTGGTATTGCCCAGCCTGACGTTGATAACTTAGAGAGCTCGATAGTGTTAGCTAATAGATTTGAAGGTACCATAGCCGATAAAGACATTAGTGTTGATGGTAATATAGTTAGTCGTCCTATTTACCAGAAAAACAGTAATAATAAATCAATGTTTACTATTGATTATAAAGAGTATGATTTATATGGTGTCAGAGCGGACAGTTACAGTGTGGATAAAGTCACAGGTAAGCGAGCTGGCGTACTAACAGACTTATATAATTACTCGAGAATAAGCAGTAAAGTTTCTTTTCCTAAAAACGCGCAATGCTATATTCCTATGACAAACAGTGAGCGTGAGTTTGTCTACTTTAATGAAAAGGGTATGACAGGTTATAAAAACATCGACTCGTGGGTAGAGTTTATTGAAAATCAAATTGGTGACGACTATAGCAAGAAGATTACTAGAGCCAGCCTTGGGTTTAATAAACAATACCCTTTAGCAAGCGTGCAAGCTTATAATGATGACCAGCAAATCGTTGCGACTTATAACGGTGTAGAATATAAAGGTCGGGTGTATAATGCTAAGCATGTGGCGAGTGGAGTTAATGACTCAAATAATGATCCTCTGAGCGGCGTAGTCGATTGCACGTTGGTCAACGACGTAGCGGCTGACTTTTTAGAGCGAGAAATCAAACGCTATTATTAAAAAAAGCCCATAATTTAGGCCAAAAACATCGTAACCTCCAAGGTCGCACGCTCTATTGGGCTATCATAGAGCGTGTTTTTTTATGCGCTAATTCTGCAGCCTGGCGCTAAATCCGTTACAATACGCTCATATTTACCCTATTTATTTAGACTAATCTCTAAATGACCCAACTGCTGAAGCCGAACATTATGAGCGTAGACCCAAAAAAACTAAATCAAGAAGTTGCCAAGCGCCGCACCTTCGCCATTATCTCGCACCCTGATGCGGGTAAGACCACCATGACCGAAAAGCTGCTCCTGTGGGGGCAAGCCATTCAGGTAGTGGGTGAGGTCAAAGGCCGCAAAACTGACCGTCATGCGACCTCTGACTGGATGAGCATGGAGCAAGAGCGTGGTATCTCTATCACCACCTCCGTCATGCAGTTTCCTTACAAAGACCATATGGTCAATCTACTAGACACCCCAGGTCACGCCGACTTCTCAGAAGATACTTATCGTACTCTGACCGCTGTAGACAGCGCGCTGATGATGGTCGATGGTGCTAAGGGTGTCGAAGAGCGTACCATCAAGCTGATGGAAGTCTGCCGTATGCGCGACACCCCCATCATCTCATTTGTCAACAAGCTTGATCGTCAGATTCGCGAGCCGCTTGAGCTGCTCAGTGAAATCGAAGACGTTTTAAAAATTAAATGCATTCCTGTTACTTGGCCGATCGGTATGGGACAAGATTTTGTTGGGGTCTATCATCTGGCCGAAAACAAAACCTATCTGTACGAAAAAGGCCATGGCGGTGATATGAGCGTGGCAGAAACCCGCGAAGGCTATGATTATCCTGATATCCGTGAGCGTTTGGGCAAGCTGATGTTTGATGCTTTTGAGGAGTCGCTTGAGCTGGTACAAATGGCGCTCGAAGACTTCGATGTTTCGGCGTTTTTAAAAGGCGAGATGACCCCTGTATTATTTGGTACCGCGCTGGGCAACTTTGGTGTCAATATGGTACTTGATACTTTGGTGAAGTATGCGCCGCCGCCCAAAGCGCACCCGACGCATGAGCGCGAAGTGGCTGCGACCGAAACCGCGTTTAGTGGTTTTGTCTTTAAAATTCAAGCCAATATGGACCCGCGCCACCGTGACCGCATCGCGTTTTTGCGGGTCTGCTCAGGTAAATACGAAAAAGGCATGAAAATGAAGCACGTGCGCCTAGGAAAAGACGTGCGTATTGCTGACGCCTTAACCTTTTTAGCGGGCGACCGTGAAGCATTAGAAGAGGCGTATCCGGGTGATATTATTGGTCTACACAACCACGGGACGATCTCTATCGGTGATAGCTTCACCGAAGGCGAGGAGTTGAACTTTACGGGGATTCCGCATTTTGCCCCTGAGCTGTTTCGCCGCGTAGTATTAAAAGACCCGCTCAAATCCAAGGCGCTACAAAAAGGCCTGCAGCAGCTGAGCGAGGAAGGCGCCACGCAGGTATTTATGCCGCAGATCAATAACGATTTGATTTTGGGCGCGGTCGGTGTCCTGCAGTTTGAGGTGGTGGCCCATCGTCTGAAAGAAGAATACAAGGTACAATGTATCTTTGAGCCTGTCTCTATCGCGACGGTACGCTGGATTCATTGTGATGATGAAGCGGCGCTGGCGAAGTTTAAGAAAAAAGCCCATGATCAGCTATCGATAGATGGCGGTGGTTATTTGACCTATTTGGCGCCCTCACGAGTGAATTTGCAGCTCATGCAAGACCGCTATCCAGAGGTGACATTTAGTAATACCCGCGAGCACTAATATACACTGTTGCGCCGCGCTTGCTATCTAACGCGGTGCGACTGACAATCATAAAAAGGCGCGATTTTTTCGTGTCTTTTTTATTTATTTGCCTCTGTCCTGACGGGCTGACATAGCACACAGGTCATGCGCTAACACCTCAAAAACACAAACAGTGTTCCTACAATATATCGGTATTGTTACGATAAAATATCAAGTAGCGTGTCAGTTTATAAGATTTCATTGATAAAAGCCTGCCGAGAAGCAGAGCGCTTTGGCAGCTTGATGTTGCATACTGCGATTTTAGAAGTTTGAGTTTTAGAATGTTTTAAAAGCTGACACTTGAAAAACTGATATTTTCAAAGCTTGATAGATAAAAACAATAGGTATAAAAAGAGGCTATATGAACACCGTGTCTGGTTCTATCGTAACTTGCGCCCATAGCATACGCTCGCTGATATCGGCGCGGCTGCCTTTGCAGACAAGACCTTTGCAAGCAAGCGTGTGGCGTGTGCTGGCGACGGGCGTGTTGGTAGGGTCGCTTGCCATGCCAAGCTTTGCTGCCAGCTTAATCAGTGAGCGTGACTATTTGGATTACCAGCTACCAAAACCGCTACAAGATAAGTGTGCCAAGCGTGACAATTGTCCAACGATAGAGGTTCAGTATCTACAAAGCAACCATGCTTGGATAAATGATATCGTCAACGCCCGTATTGATGCACTAGTGGTCAATAGCAAACCTAGCGAGTCAGGCGCACGAGTGGTAAAAACGCCTGACGATGTCAAGGAGGCGCTTGATGAATTTGTGGCCTCACAGTTTGCGGAGGTGCCAGCAGACAGCGTGTTTGTCTATAGCCTTATGGTCACGCCAGAATACTTAGGTCACGTCAATGATTTTGAGTTGTTTGAGATAAACTCATACGTCTTTACGGGCGGCGCTCACGGCATGCCCTATAGTGAGTACTTAATATTTGATCAACAAACCAAAAAACCAATCCAGCTGGCAGACATGCTACAGCCCAACAAAAAATCTCGCTTTAAAGCCTTAGCCTATAGCGCTTATAAAGAATGGGTCAAGACAGTCGATGAGGAGGCTGCTAGCTATGAGAAAAGCTGGCCGTTTACCCTAAGTGATAATGTCACATTGACAGATCAAGGCATCGATATTCGCTATCAGCACTATTCTATCGGGCCTTATGCTTATGGCATGCCAGTGCTGAGCATCCCTTATAGCCAGCTTCAGGGGGTTATCAAACCGCAGTTTTTGCCAGCGCGCTTGTCGAATAAATAGTGATAGCTGATGTGTCTGGCACATTTGCCTGCTCACCGAGCAAATCTGAGAGATACCTGAATACATTACATGTAAAATTTCATAAAAAATAAGGAGTCATAGCATGATGAACCATACAGATAATGCACATACCACCGCAGACGTAGACAGTTGGCGTCTCAATGCCCTAACCGAAGCGTTGGGCGATTTGACATTGACTGTCACAGATAGCCTCTCTGTTGGCCGTGGCAGCGACAATGATGTGGTGCTAGGTAGCAAGCAAGTCTCGCGTAATCATGCTGTGCTTAGCGTATTGGACGGTCAGCTCTACGTAAAAGACTTGGATTCATCCAACGGTACGTTTGTCAATGATCAGCGCTTGGAGGGCAATAAGTCAACGCCGCTACAAGCAGAAGACACCTTGGGCTTTGCCAGTTTTCGCTTTCAAGTCAGTGCCCCTGTACGGGCGCAAGAGGCCGCTCAGACGATAGAGCAAGCAGCCTCAACTGACGAAATGGCTGCAGCGAGCACCCCTGTGGTTGACACCGCGGACACGCCTGAAAAGCCAGCAGCCCCTGAAACGCCCGTTATCAAAGAAACGGGTATCGATGAGGTGCTATCGGCAGCTGAGCAGACAGAGCCGGTCAACGACACACCAGTGACGCAGACTGCATCTGCAGGTATCAAAGAAGAGACCATCATAGAGCCTGTCACAGAACAGCCAGTGACTCATAAGGCGCCCACTACAGCAGATAAGACAATGGATGAAGCGGTGCCAGACGAGCATGATAAAACCACCAAAACTGCGCTACAAGAAGAAGCGGATCCTGAAGTGCTGCGCGCCAAGCAAGCGGCGACTGCTCAGTTTTCTGGGACTGCCAATCTCGGTCAGGAGCGCGACCTCGGTACCGAAGGCAATAACGCCATGGATCAAGCCATCAATAACCCTGCCAATGCTGGCCAAATAGAGAAAAAATCCAGCGGCGGCTGGTTTGTATGGGTGTTTATCGCAATTTTGATTATTGGGTTGGCGTTATGGTTGTTTAATATGGGTGGCGCTTAATTTTAATGGTGCTTAATTTTAATGCAGTACTGGCCAGTCCGTTTGAGCCGCTATAACCTCAGCGGGCTTTGGTATAATTAGGGGTTACTAGGTAGCCGCTATCAGTCTACCAGTTATCCTTACTACGCCACTGATAATAAAATAAGCCACCAATCTACCATTTTTATAGCGTCAACATTCAGTAGAGTGTTGACGCTATCTTGCATTTGTATTGTGACTATCGTTTTTACTGTGCTTATCTTTTGCCAATCGTTTGCTAAGAGAGTTTCATTATGATGACCTTTGAAGAATATCAAGCTTTTCAAGACCGTGGTTTTAGCCATGCGCCACTGATAAAAAAACGCTTGATGGATGCCCAAACGCCAGTATCGGTGTTTTCTAAAGTGCGTGATTTGAGCGGTTCGGCCTACTTGTTTGAGTCGGTGGCAGGCGGTGAGCGTTGGGCACGGTATTCGATGATTGGTCTGGGTGGTGATATGATCGTGCAATATATAGATGGGGTGATGACGGTCAAAAAAAATGATCATATCGATGTGGAGATGGTAGACCAACCATTTGAGTATATTCGTACTCTGATGGCAGGGTATCAAATGCCAACCTCAACAGACATTCCAGCCCTGCCAAGCTTTAGCGGTGGCCTGGTTGGGTACTTTGGCTATGATATGGTACGGGTGATTGAGCCGAGTATGGGGGAGTGTGAAGCGCCCAACCCAATGACCATGCCTGATATGTGGCTCATGCTATCGATGAATGTGATAGTCTTTGATAGGCTAGAAAACACCCTATCTATCATCGTCTATGCTGACTGCAGAAGCGATGACGGCTATAGCCATGCCATTCGCGAGCTAGAAAAAATAGAAGACAAGCTGACAGAGATGCCAAGCTTGTACGCCCCTATCATGCCCACACCTAAGTTTAAATTGCATACTGGCATGGATAAATACAGTGCGGATGTCAATAAAATCAAAGACTACATTGTGGCAGGGGAGGTGCAGCAAGTGGTGCCAGCCCAGCGCCTGACCGCGGATTATAAAGGCAACTCGCTGGCAGTGTATCGTGCGCTGCGATTTTTAAACCCATCGCCGTATTTGTTTTTAGTGCATGGCTACACGTTAGATGATCACAAACGTTTTGATATCATTGGTGCCTCTCCTGAGATGCTATCTCGCGTAGAGAATGGCCGTGTCAGCGTGCGTCCGCTGGCTGGCACGCGTAAACGTGGCCAAGATGCCGCCGCTGATTTGGCACTTGAGACGGCGCTGCTCGCTGACCAGCAAGCGGTCGCCGAGCACTGCAAGCTCGTTGACTTAGCTCGTGATGATCTTAGCCGCATCTGTGAAGATGTCAGCGTTGAGGTCAGCCAAAAAATGGCTGTTGAGCGTTATTCGCAAGTGATGCAGATGGCCTCTCATGTTGAGGGAACCATAGCTGCTGACAAAGATGCGCTTGATGTATTGTGTGCCACTTTTCCTGCAGGCTCACTATCAGGTGCGCCCAAAGGCCGCGCGATGCAAATCCTCGATGAGATTGAGCCGGTGCGTCGAAGCGTCTTTGGCGGCTGCGTTGGTTATTTGGGCTGGCATGGCAATATGGACACCGCGATTGCGGTGCGCACAGCAGTAATGCGCCGCGGCAAGATACATATCCAAGTAGGCGCAAATGTAAATGACGGTGCTACTGCAGATGCGATGTGGGAGGAGACCAACCAAAAAGCCCAAATACTGATAAAAGCTGTAAAAATGGCCTGTAATGGATTACGTATTCGCTAATGGCTAGGCTTGCGGCGAGCGGTAAGACAAGCATAAACGCTATGACCGCAATAAAAGCGCTTTTATGGCCAAAAAAAACAGTAGTATAATCAACCGTTTGACAATTAATGTGAAATTAATCGCAAAAAAAATAAAAAAGGGCTTGCGTCTCTCAAAATATTTGATAGAATAGCCACCACTTTGAGAGAACAAGCCGACTTAGCTCAGTTGGTAGAGCAACTGACTTGTAATCAGTAGGTCGCCAGTTCGATCCCGGCAGTCGGCACCATCTCTTTCAAAGTCGCTTTTTATAAAACTGCCTTGTTTTAAAGTCATTTTTGTTCAAAGCATCCTAAGGTGGGATTGGGGAGCGGTCAAACCCAACAGACTGTAAATCTGTCGCGAAAGCTTCGAAGGTTCGAATCCTTCTCCCACCACCATATTTTAAGTTTGTCATAGCGCCAAGCATGCTCTTATTATGATAGACTCTCTATTAGAGTCAGCCAAAACAAGAGTAATTGCGGGTGTGGTATAATGGTAACACCTTAGCCTTCCAAGCTAATGACGCGGGTTCGATTCCCGCCACCCGCTCCATTTATACACCATCGCAAAGATTATTAACAATACATCACGACAGTCAGTTATCATCGCTGCATCGTGATATTTTTTTAGTAAACCTACGGATTTCTGCTGTAGTTATTAAAAATATGCTCATATAGCTCAGCGGTAGAGCACTCCCTTGGTAAGGGAGAGGTCTCGAGTTCAATTCTCGATATGAGCTCCATTTATTGTTTTAACTTTTTGTGTTTGCTTTGCAGCTTTAATACACAGCTTTACGTCGATATCGAAATTATAGAATATTGAAAACTATAAAATTAGTGTGGCAGATTATAATTCAAAGGTGACACTGAGGTGTTGCCTTTTAGTGCTGTCAATTGGTTAATAAAAAAGTAAAGCCTTAGCTGGTAGATTGGTTAGGGATTCGTAAGATATCGTAACCTAACCGCCATATCGCGATACCATGGATGATGGGCAATCGCGCAAAAAGTAAGTATAATAGCCAAACATATAAGCGTGATAAAAAGTAAGTTTGAATAAAAACAAGTTTGAATAAAGCATTGAAACGTACCCTGTTTATAAGCAAATAAAAAGTCTTGTGTTTGCGATAACACGTTAAGCAAGGTCGTTTTGGTAGTTAAGCCATAGCGTCAACGGTTTGATGGTTGAATATGCATCAAAAGCCGTCAAACAGCTATTCACTGATCTTTTATTGATAAAGATTCACCAAAAAAAGAGGAATTACCCATGGCAAAGGCCAAGTTTGAACGCAACAAGCCACACGTCAACGTCGGCACCATCGGACACGTTGACCACGGTAAAACAACCCTAACTGCCGCTATCGCAACCGTAGCAGCAAAAACCTCAGGCGGCGAAGCCAAAGACTACGCAGCCATCGATAGCGCGCCTGAAGAAAAAGCACGTGGCATCACCATCAACACCTCACACGTAGAGTATGACACCGACACCCGTCACTACGCCCACGTTGACTGCCCAGGTCACGCCGACTACGTTAAAAACATGATCACCGGTGCAGCACAAATGGACGGCGCCATCCTAGTTGTATCAGCAACTGACGGCCCAATGCCACAGACTCGTGAGCACATCCTACTATCACGTCAGGTAGGCGTACCATACATCATCGTCTTCATGAACAAATGCGACCTAGTAGACGACGAAGAATTGCTAGAGCTCGTCGAAATGGAAGTACGTGAACTCCTAAATGACTACGACTTCCCAGGCGACGACACCCCAATCATGAAAGGTAGTGCCACCCAAGCCCTAAAAGGCGACGAAGGCAAATACGGCGAGCCAGCAGTTGTAGAACTACTAAACACCCTAGACACCTACATCCCAGAGCCTGAGCGTGACATCGACAAAGCATTCCTAATGCCAATCGAAGACGTATTCTCAATCTCAGGTCGTGGTACCGTTGTAACTGGCCGTGTTGAATCAGGTATCGTAAAAGTTGGTGACGAAATCGAAATCGTCGGTATCAAAGACACCCAAAAAACCACCTGTACTGGTGTTGAGATGTTCCGTAAGTTGCTAGACGAAGGTCGTGCAGGCGAAAACTGTGGCGTACTACTTCGTGGTACCAAGCGTGAAGACGTACAACGTGGCCAAGTACTAGCCAAGCCAGGTTCAATCACCCCGCACACCAACTTCGACGCCGAAGTATACGTACTATCAAAAGAAGAAGGTGGCCGTCACACGCCATTCCTAAACGGCTATCGTCCACAGTTCTACTTCCGTACCACTGACGTAACTGGCGCAATCCAATTACAAGACGGTACAGAAATGGTCATGCCTGGTGACAACGTTGAGATGAGCGTAGAGCTTATCCACCCAATCGCTATGGACAAAGGCCTACGTTTCGCTATCCGTGAAGGTGGCCGTACTGTAGGTGCTGGTGTGGTAGCTAACGTTAAAAACTAAGTGATACTGATCTCAGCACAAGCTGACACCGAGTATTGAGTAGTGAAAAGCCATCCTTTATAGGGTGGCTTTTTTTGTGGGAATTGTAGGGGCTATGGGGTTTTATTAAAAAGGGGGCGGCATGACTGTAATACAAAATTTGTCAAAAGACACTCAAAACTTTAGGGAAGTGGTGCAAGCGGTAGCTGCTATCGAGTCTATCGTCCAGCCGCAGGATGCGTGGTCGTATCAGGCGATGATTGATTTGTTTGAGCAAGACAGTGTCCATCTGCTGATCGCTTATGAGTCAGCAGAGTCGGCTGCAGCCGTGCAAGGTTACTGCCTATATCAAAGCGTCTTTGAACAAGCCGAGATTTTACGCATTGGCACTCATCCTGATTATCAGCGCCGCGGGATTGCGTCGCAAATTTTTGCGCAGTTATACTTAGCGCTGAGAGATAAACAAGTAGATAGCCTGCTATTAGAGGTGCGAGCGGACAACGCGCCTGCGATTGCGTTATATAAGCAGCAAGGCTTTGAGGTGATCCATCAGCGTAAAAACTATTACCAGCTAGCCCAGAAGCCAGCTGTCGATGCCCTGATCATGCAGCTGACTTATCCTGATTTTAAATGATTGGTTCATGATTTTAAATGATGGGTAGATGATACGTAATGCGCTCGTTTATCAATGCAGCAATGCAGCCTTACAGGTCTGCAGGGAGTTTTCTTTTGCAAACGTCGACGTTGGGTTTGTAGTCACTGTCTGCTCTCATGCGCTCAAGCACCTCGATGCGCTCGGTGAGCAGCTCAACCATGACATTGATATTGGCTTGTTGTTTTTTTACTTGTGCCAGTTTTTGCTGTGTGAGGAGTAATTGTAGGTCGATGTCTAATTGGCCATCATAATAGTCATTGAGGCTGTCTCTGATTTCGGTAAGTGTAAAACCAATGGCTTGCGCGCTTTTTATCAGCTCAATACGTTCAACACATTCAGGATGGAACTCAGTATACAGCCGTGAGCCTGCCTGACGCTTGCGCGATCTGAGTAGGCCTAGCTGGTCATAGTGACGGACCGTGTCTTTGGTGGTATTGGCTTTGGCAGCCAGCTTTCCAATTAACAAAAATGAGGTATCAAGTGCCATAATAATCTCAAAAGTGGGGCGCTATTTGCCGCCTTGCCAAGGGTGTGGTGTATCAAGTAGCGAGACTGCTAGTGGTCGGTGGGAGTCACTGTGCCAATGCTCAGCGCCACTTACGATCAAGCTATCTAGCTGATGCAAAAAGTCAGCACGAGGTAAGGTGGTGGCGCCTAAGCTCATGAGGTGCTCGTTTGGCAATTGGCAATCGACCAATGCGACCTGACTTTGCTCGCATAAACGCATTAAACCCCAAAACGCCATCTTGGATGCGTTTGACGCACGGTGAAACATCGACTCTCCAAAATAAATACTACCCAGTTTTAAACCATAAAGTCCCCCGATCAGTGTGTTGGTTTCATCCCATACCTCGATACTATGGGCAAAGCCTTGGGCGTGTAGCTTGCTATAAGCGTCGATCATCTCTTGATGAATCCAAGTATGCTCGCCTTCAGGCAGACCATTGCTACGCGGTAAGCTACAAGCATGAATGACTTCGTCAAACGCTTGATTGAGGGTGAGCTGCCAGCGCTCCTTTTTGACCTGACGGCGCAATGACTTACTGGGTATATACTCAGCCGGCACCATGACGCAGCGCGGCTCAGGACACCACCACGCGATAGGCTCGTCTTCATTAAACCAAGGAAACAGCCCCTGCGCATAAGCAGAGATGAGCGTCTCGGAGGCCAAATCACCACCCAGCGCCACAATGCCGATGCCATCAGGGTCGATGGTGGCGGGGTCGGGAAAGTCATAACGCCCAAGACTTTTTAGGGTCTCAGGCGTGATGGGATTATGGTTTTGTTGCCAAAGATGACTCATTTAGGCTTCTTTATCAGCAGTCAATGTCGAGGCGTAGGTATGGTCAGAAGCATCTGCCTCACCGATGGCATCGAGATATTTTTCTGCATCAAGGGCGGCCATACAGCCGGTACCTGCTGAAGTAATGGCTTGACGGTAGACGTGATCGGCGACATCACCTGCCGCAAATACCCCTTCGACACTGGTCTGAGTGGCGTTACCATTTAGGCCGCTATTGACGACAAGATAACCGTCTTTCATATCTAGCTGATCTTTGAACAAGTCGGTATTTGGCTTATGACCAATCGCCACAAACATACCCATGACATCTAGGGTTTTGGTGCTGCCATCGACGGTAGATTCGATCACCACGCCATTGACGCCCATGTCATCACCGACGACCTCACGGACCTGATGGTTCCATTCTATTTTGACATTACCGTTTTTGGCTTTTTCAAACAGCTTATCTTGCAGGATTTTTTCGGAGCGCAAGCTGTCGCGGCGATGCACCAAAGTCACCTCAGAGGCGATGTTTGATAGATATAAAGCTTCTTCGACCGCGGTATTGCCGCCGCCGATGACCGCGACTTTTTGGTCTTTATAAAAGAAACCGTCACAAGTAGCACAAGCAGATACGCCAAGACCTCTAAACTTGGTCTCTGACTCCAAGCCCAAATACTGCGCCGAAGCGCCCGTTGAGATGATGAGCGCATCACACGTGTAGCTGCCATTGTTACCGGTCAATTGAAACGGACGTTCGTTTAGATTGACGTCATTGATATGATCATAGACCAGCTCGGTACCGAAACGCTCGGCATGTGTCTTCATACGTTCCATCAACGCAGGCCCAGTCAAATCGTACGCATCGCCTGGCCAGTTATCAACTTCTGTGGTGGTGGTCAGCTGGCCGCCAACTTCCATACCCGTGATCATGACAGGCTTTAGGTTGGCGCGCGCAGCATAGACAGCCGCGGCATAACCGGCAGGACCGGAGCCCAAAATAATAAGCTTTTCGTGACGTGGCGCTGTAGTGTCAGTTGCCATAAAATATTCCTTACTAACGATAAAATGAAAAATATAAAAAGTGAAATGTGCGCTGCTGTTAACCCGTATATTCTCAGTCAGCTTAAATGCCTAAAACGACTGCAGTTTTTGGCTACTACTCATCGTTTATTACGCAAAAATTATCCCAGTCTTGTCATCTGTTTCTTTTCTGATCAGACCGTAAGTAGAGTGAGAGCCGCCCAGCATTGAGGGTTAAAAATTGTGTCTAATGTGGTGTTTCTAATTGCTATGTGATAATAACATAAGGGCAGTTGGCAAAAAGTGCAAGTTTGCTAAAGCAAACATGGGTATCATTACAATCAAAGCATCAAATCCTTGAATTTTAGGGCGCTAAAGGTAAGCGCTAATCGGCCAAGTCTTTATCACACCCAGTATAATTGTGATGATAAAGGTGTATTGTTTTATTTTCTTAAGAAGACTGTCGCCACTGTCACTATGTATTTGTTATTATAAGAAGTTATGCCAAACGCAGTAAGGGCTAAGTAATCTTGTCGTCTATTCTGATAGCCGCGCTTATAATCGCTCTATGCAAGTAGCCATTGCCGCTGCGCACGGTACCTTGGTACAGATTGCTCGGTACCGCTTATGTCAGCACTTTATGCCAGCATGGTTAGCGTTAATCATGGGTTGGCGACCATTTAGTATTATTAACAAGGCAGATCTTACGTGATATCAGCACCGCTAATTGAGTATTTAAAAAAAGGAATATTTACCCTGCTGGGGTTAATACTGACCGTTTATCTGTTTGTCATTTTGATGACGTATACGGGTAATGATCCCAGCTGGTCGCATATCAGCAGCGATATGACCACGATCAACAATATGGGCGGTAAAACTGGTGCATGGTTGTCAGATTTGTTGTATCGGTTTTTTGGTTTTGGTGCGTGGTGGCTACTGGCGTTTATGGTCTATGAGTCCATCTTGATTTGGTGGGACAATAAGCCAACGTTTTGGCTGATGCGTCTGGTCGCTTATGTGTTTTTGTTATTAAGTGCCAGTGCGCTGTTTGCCCAATTGGTCGCGCTGGTGCAGCAGGTTGCAGACCCTGTGGCCACTGAGTTAGAAGGGGTGGCGGGCGGTATCATCGGCCTTGAGCTTCAAGCCCGTTTGGCGCAGTTGTTATCGCAGTGGGGGAGTGTGGTGTTTTTGACCGTGTTTGTCACCATCACTACAACCTTTGCGTTTAATATTCACTGGCTGAGTATCTATCAAAAAATTACCGCGCTGGCTTGGCTTGGCTCAGGAGTCAAAAATAAAGAGGCGGCCGCTGCTGATGACCAAGCGAGCAAGCAATACAGCGCTGCTGGGCACAGCGATGCTCAACAGGCAGCAGCATCAGAGCACGAGCAGCTAGCATTAGAGCTGCCCACTGCTGATGCTACGGATGGTGAACAGTCTGTGGATAAAAGTGGCCGATTTGGCAATGTGTTGTCCGAGTTTTTGACCACATCAGGATTGGCTGATAGCGTCAAAGCCTCGGTGGCTGCAGCGACACAAGCTGCAAAAGCGACTACATCGTCTGACAGCGTAGCGTCGCCTATCATGCCGACGCAGTCGAGCGCCGAGCCGCAAGGCCCCGTAGCCGCCGCCAAAAGTGGCGCGGTCAGTGCCAGCGATGCAGCCGCGGCGACGGCCACCCCTGTGATGACTCGCAAAGTAGAGCCAAGTTTTGCATGGAATGATGCAAGCACGGTGGAGGATTTGTTGGCCAGCGAGCAGGCGCACTACCATGCTGACGATAGCTATGTTGCAGATACGGCCGACGATATCTCTGAGACGGCATCTACCGTATCCGCCTCTTATGATAAGAGTGATGAAACGCTAGATAATGAGGCGACTTCTGTGGCGCAAGCCATAGAGACTCCCACTACTGATACGGTAACTGACGATGTCGATACCTTGGCTGAGGCATGGCTGGCAGAACACGCAGAGACGCTCACCCCTGCTACTGCAGCAGTCGATGACATCGTACATGATGTGTCCATGCCAGATGCTACCGCGCCCAGCTCAGCATCTGTGGAGAGCCCGACAGCTGATAGACCAGCGGCAGAGGAAAGAGAAGCAAGCGTATCACATAGCTCAGTGGTAGAGACTGTCGAGCCATCACTCAGCTCGGCGTCTACCACGCAACCCTCTGCTGTAGAGCCTACCTCATCAGAGGTCGCTACCTTTACCGCAGATACCGCGGATATGACCCCGACCAACACGCCGCCTGCCAACCCCAAACAAGCACCAACAGTGGAGGCGCTGACACCAGAAACATTTACCAAGCCTGCGGTGAGCTTTGCGGTACCAGAGGGGGATAGTAGCAATCATATTACCGATATGATGCCAGATGATGATGGTGATGCAGAGACAGTTGCAGCCGTCATGCCAGATATCAGTGATGATGCCGCATTTAGTAAAAAATCACGCTCGATGCAAACAGCGTCATATCGCAATAGCCTCACGCCGATACCTGAGATGTCTATCTTGGACAAGCCAGACCCTGACCGTAAGCCCAGCTATACCAGCGCAGAGCTTGAGCAGTTGTCTGAATTATTAGAGATTAAGCTGCAGGAGTTCAATGTCAAAGCAAGCGTGGTGAATGCCATACCAGGGCCGGTGGTGACCCGCTTTGAAGTCGAGTTGGCACCAGGCGTCAAAGCCAGTAAAGTCACGGGTATCTCGCGAGACTTGGCACGCTCGCTATCGATGGCCTCTTTGCGTGTGGTTGAGGTGATCCCAGGCAAGCCTTATATCGGTATCGAAGTACCCAATAAAAAACGCGAAATGGTACGCCTGATTGAGCTGCTCAATACGGAAACATACAAAGACCCTAAAGCGCAAATCAGCATGGCGATGGGTAAAGACATCGGGGGCAATCCGATCATCACCGATCTTGCACGGGCGCCGCACATGCTGGTTGCCGGCACCACAGGATCTGGTAAGTCGGTACTGGTCAACTCCATGCTACTGTCGATGCTCCTCAAATATACTCCCAATGAGCTGCGCCTGATCTTGATTGATCCAAAGCAGCTTGAGCTTGCCAACTACAATGATATCCCGCATCTACTGACGCCTGTGGTCACCGACATGACCGAAGCGGCCAGTAGCCTCTCGTGGTGCGTGGCGGAGATGGAGCGCCGCTATCAACTCATGAGTCTGCTCAAGGTACGTAAGCTGGGCGAATTTAACAAAAAAGTCGCCGCCGCCGAAAAAGCAGGCAAGCCTATCATCGATCCGCTATGGCGACCCAATGACAGCGTCAGTCTTGACCAAGCGCCCAAGCTTAAGACATTACCGATGATTGTGATTGTCGCAGATGAGTTTGCTGATATGATTATGCAGGTCGGTAAACAGGCCGAAGAGCTGATCACGCGGTTGGCACAAAAGTCACGCGCGGCTGGTATTCATTTGATGCTCGCCACTCAGCGTCCGTCAGTCGACGTCATTACCGGTTTGATCAAAGCCAATATTCCAGTGCGAGCCGCCCTCCGTGTGAACTCAAAGGTCGATTCGCGTACCATCTTGGATAGCGGCGGCGCAGAAGACATGCTGGGCAACGGCGATATGCTGTTTTTAGGGCCAGGACAGATCGAGCCGGATCGTGTGCATGGCGCCTACGTCAGTGACGAAGAGGTCAACCGTGTCTGTGACGCATGGCGTGAGCGCGGCGCACCCGACTATATTGACAACATGGCAGGGAACTTTGAGCTATCCAGCCCTGGCGGTGGTAGTACTGGCAATGCGTCGGGTGAAGACGACGATTTATACGATGAGGCAGTCGCCTTTATCATGGAAACGCGCAAAGTATCAGCCTCTAGTATTCAGCGTAAGTTTAGCATCGGCTATAACCGCGCTGCTCGTATTGTCGACTCTATGGAGGAAGCTGGACTGGTCAGCTCGATGGGCAAAAGCGGCAAGCGTGAGCTGTTGATGTGATGAACAGTGAATTTGATTGAGTGATAAAAAGCGAGTTACAGTAAGTAGCTCGCTTTTTTTATGAGCGTTTGTAGCACAGTCATGTTATTGGCAAAGCTGACCGCATAAAGCGGCACAGTGATAGGTATTAGCGTCAAGCATAAGTTCATGGTCTGGTATGACGTGAACACAGCAGTATCGATAAGGTGGTTACTATTGAGGCCATGAAACCGATATACTAAAAGTGATAAACAACTTAAGAACAAGGAAGCTCGGTTATGTTTAAAGAATACACCCAGTATGATGCGATAGCGCTAGCGGCATTGGTCAATGCCGGAGAGGTCAGCGCAAGAGAGCTGCTGGATGCGGCTGTCTATCAAGCCAATAAGCTCAACCCTAAGCTAAATGCCATCATTCATCGTTTTGATGAGCGTGCCTATCACGCAGCGGCGCAAGGCCTACCGGCAGGCGCGTTTACAGGCGTGCCTTATTTGCTCAAAGATTTGTCATTTAGCTTTGAGGGAGAGCCTGTCACGATGGGCAGCCGTAGTGTCAATATTGTCTCAGAAAACGACAGTGAAATCGTCAAGCGTATGAAAGCCGCTGGCGTCAATACCTTTGGCAAGACCAATACCCCTGAGTTTGGACTGATCATCACCACCGAGCCCAAGGCGCATGGCGCAACGCATAATCCCTTTAAAAAAGGCTATAGTGCTGGCGGCTCTTCAGGCGGTAGTGCAGCGGCAGTGGCAAGTGGTATTGTACCAATGGCAGGCGCTGGTGATGGTGGCGGCTCGATACGCTTTCCTGCGGCGTGGTGCGGCGTGTTTGGCTTAAAGCCCAGCCGTGGCCGTAACCCCATGGGCCCGACATTTGGGGAGGGCTGGGAAGGCGCTGTCGCCGATCATGTGATTACCCGCTCCGTTCGCGATAGTGCCGCGATGCTCGATGCCACCAGTGGCGCTGAGATTGGCGCGCCCTTTATCATTGCGCCGCCAGAGGGGTCGTTTTTGCAGGCTGCGATGCGCGCACCGCGGCAGTTGACCATTGCGCTACATCAGCAGCCACTGATTGCAGGTACGGTGGTGGACAAGGAAGTACTGGCGGTCCTTGAACAAACCGCCAAGCAGTTAGAGGCCATGGGGCATCGCGTGGTACCTGCTGAGCCTAACATCAATATCGAGCAGTTTTGGCATGATTTTATGGTTGTGGTGTGCGCCCATACAGCATTTACCATTGATAATATCGAGCGTGATTTTGGGCGGCAGCATATCAAAAAACTAGAGCCGCAAACCTACAATATGGCGCTTTTGGGTCGTTCACTATCCGCAGTAGACTTGGCACATGCCAAACACGGCTGGCACCATAGTCAATACCAGACAGGGCTATTATTAAAACAGTATGACATGATCTTGTGTCCGACCGTACCGACACCAGCGGTCAAGCATGGCGTACTACCGCCTAGCCGTATGGATGAGATGCTGATGCGTAGCGCAGAGCTGCTCAATAAAGGCATAGATATGGGGAAATACGCCTTTAGCTCAGGCGTGATCGAAAAGCTGAGCAAGCCTGTTCTAAGTAAGATGGCTTTTACCTTATTAGGCAATGTCACAGGTTTGCCTGCGATGTCATTGCCAGTCGGTATGAGCAAAAAAGGCTTACCAATTGGTATGCAGCTGATCGGGCGCATGAACGATGAGGCGACGTTGTTTAGTATCGCAGGTGAGATGGAGCGCGCCGGATTGTTTACCAAGGCGGCATGTGCGCAGTAGCAATCTGCAAAGCAGCCTAAGGCGTGTCCTCAATTCAATCGATAGCCATCTATCTAAATGGGCTAAAAATGGCTAAATGGTGTCAAATAGCTGACTAATCTCTCGATATTATCTGCGCTATTTTCCTTGTTTGGTGGCGATTTATCTCGTTTTTATCGCCATTTTTAAATGAGGACGCGCTCTAGTCAAAACGATAGATGTCCATACCTAAGCTATGGTGCGCCATGCTTTGATGTACCACTGAGACGCGCTGTCCGGCACCCAAAGCAAAAAACAGCGGCAACAGGTGCTCATCACTGGGATGGATGTCTTTATAATTGGGATAACGCTGCCAATCAAGAGCGCTTGGAATGTCGGTTTTGAGCTGCTTGAGTAGCCATGTTTTAAAGCTGTTGGCGCTCTGATCGATACTGTCCGCCTGCCAGCGCAGGGCTTGCAAATTATGAGTGATATTGCCTGAGCCGATGATCAGTATCTGCTCATCACGCAAACGCGCCAGCTGCGCCCCTAACTGATAGCAGGCGACACTGTCATAATGCTGCGGCAAAGAAACCTGTACGATCGGGATAGTGGCCTCTGGATACAAATGCGTGAGCGGCGCCCAGACGCCGTGATCGGAGGCGCGCATGGGGTTTAATCTGCAAGTAATACCGCGCGCGGTGAGCTGCTGCGCAAGCGACTCGGCAAGCAATGGATGACCTATAGCGGGATATTGTATCTCATACAGCTCAGCGCCAAACCCAGAAAAATCATGCCAAGTCTTTGGCTGAGGGTTGCTGCTGATCTCAAGCTTTGCTGATTGCCAATGCGCCGACATAATAATGATGGCTCGCGGCACAGGCAGGTTTTGACCGATACGCGCCAAGGCACTGGTCGTCGCTGACTGCTCTGTGGCTAGGGTTGGCGCGCCGTGCGAGACAAATAGCGCTGGCAGCTTTGCGTACTTAGAGAGAGGAGAGGTATCGGGCCACACGTCAGCGGCACTAATGGGCGCTAACGTGTGGCTGCCTGATGGTCGCTGCTCGGCGCTCGGCGCCATGGCAGTAGGTGCTGTGTTTTTTGGATGAGTCATGTAGCGTTTATTAGGGCTTGCAGCGATATTTCAATCCTGCCTATCTATTATCCTACCAAAAGCCTGATCTGTCTTGTGAGTATTTAGTTGCCACGATGATAGGGGTGGTTGTGATTGATGCTCATGGCGCGGTAGAGCTGCTCCATCAATACCACGCGTACCAGTGGATGCGGCAGTGTCAGCGCCGATAGTGACCATTTGACATCGGCCTTTGCCAACACTTCTGGCGACACGCCATCAGCGCCGCCAATGACCAGTGCGATATCATCGCCTTGCTGCATCGAGTCTGCCAGTTTTTCCGCCAGTTTTTCTGTTGAGAGCATTTTACCTTTGACATCTAGTACCCATAGCTGCTCGCGGCTAGATGCTTGGTGAGCGGCTAATATGGCTTGTCCTTCTTGCTCGCGGTACTGAACGAGGTTGGCTTCAGAAGGGTTCTTTGTCCGCTTTGCTGCCGCTATTTCGACAATTTCAGTACTGAGCATGGGCTGAATACGTTTAAAGTATTCATCAAAACCAGTTTGTACCCATTTTGGCATCTTAGTGCCAACGGTCAAGATTCTTACCTTCATATGATGTACCACTTCGATAATTAAAAAATATAACAAAAGAGAATGTAACAAAAGAGTTCTACGCCTAAGGTATTGTAACAAACAAGCCTTTTACCTCGCATTTTTTTGTGCTTTACTAGCGTTTGACAGACAGTTGTTCTTTCTATTTGTTTTTAGTGTTCTTTTATGATTATTACATATTCAGATAGACCGTTTTTAACGAAAGGAGTCGTTTATGAACCGTATTACAGCCAGTACGCTCACCCTTATGGCAGGAGCCTTATTGCCCCTATCTGCGCAAGCGGCCTCACTAGATGGTACGCAGTGGCAAACCATCGATGACAAGACAGGGGAGAAAAAAGCCATCATTCAGCTAAACGAAAGAGGTGGTAAGGTTTCAGGTAAAATTATTAAAGTGCTCGACAAAGAAAAAGCCAAAGCCGTCTGTACTAAATGTCCTGGCAATCTAAAAAACCAGCCGGTGGAAGGCTTGCAGATTTTGACAGGCCTCAAAGCCGATGGTAATAATCAGTGGAGCGATGGTAAGCTGGTCGACCCTGAGTCTGGCAAAGTGTATTCAGGAAAAATCACCTTGAGTGACAATGGTCAAAGTCTTGATCTGCGCGGTTATGTCGGCACGCCACTATTTGGCCGCTCACAGACGTGGCAACGCATCAAATAGAATGCTTACTGCACTATTTTCCTTAAAATCAGTCAACTCAAAACCACTCACATCAAAGGCTTAATGGTCTGCGAAACAGTGTTTTCTTTGCCGTGCGTGTCATCCGTAGGTTTGGGGATAATGGTCAGCTTGGCGTCAGATTCAAAGACCACCGCTTCGACATCATCAAAGTTGTTGACGCCTTGAGAGCGCATCGCACATTCTATCTCTTGACGAGTCAGGCGCTCAGATCGCATGGCATCTGGCAAAAACTGGCCTTGATAAAAGACGATACGCGGCTCTGATAAAATAAAGTTGCTAAACTGCGGTGATACCGAGGCGTATTTGGTGACCAAAAACTGCAACAGATACAGCACCAATATCGAGGAGACCCCTTCGATAAACGGAATGTCTTTGAGCAAGATGGTGCTGGCACCCAGAGACCCGATCATCACCGTGACGATCCAATCGAAGTTGTTGAGCTGCGAGGTGGAGCGTTTGCCTGAGACTTTGGTCACCAGTACGATTAAGACGTACACCATGACGGCCGTCAACACGATACGGCCAAGCTTATCTATATTGTCAAAAAAAATCATGTCCATAAAGCTAGCTCCTATTGAAAATACTAAAGCAAGTCGCTTAACACAGTAGGCGTTTACCTTAGCCTAACGGATTTTGCTCAGCAATAGAAAAAAACTTTGTAGCACCGTGTATAGTCAGCGTTTTTTTAAGGCACTCATATAGTCAATGCTAAATAAACTGACAGGCAAGATAGCAGGTGCCACGCCGCCACATTGTATGGATATTTATTTTGCGTAGCATCTATCGGCGTAGGCTCAGCATGTCATCGTGCTTTAAGTGAACAGACTCCTGTCGGGTCGTTTAGGATTTTAGAGCGTCTTATAGGGTTTTGGGCGCAGGATCGAGTAGGCGGTTAAATGCCCAGATGCTGATGCGCGCGCTGACCAGTGACAGCACCACGATCATCACTAGCGCAGAGAGTAAGGGTAATGGCTGCTGCTTGGCCATCGCCAGCAAAACCTCACGGCTGATATCGTCAAACAGCAAAAACCATAACGCTAAAAAATACAGCCCCGTCAATAGCCAGACGACCATGATACCGCCCAGCATCAAACGGTTTATTTCGTCTTTGTAGAGAGCGCGCTGCTGATGTTTAACAAACTTGTTAACTGCGATATAGGCTGCAAGGATGATGGATAGGACGGTGACCAGCTGTGCATTCAATGCCAGTTTGGTCTGAATCAGCATAAATAGGGCACTGGCCAATACATAACCGATCGCAAAGTATCCAATGTATGGCGGCAGCTGAGGCTGGGTGCTCGCGCGTGTCGTGGCCAGTCCGTGAGGGTCGGTAGCGGGGCTGGGTTTATTGAGATTGGTGGTTTTGCGTGACATAAGCGCGCCTTATTCAGATAAAAAAAAGAGTCGCCGCATTAGTGCTGCGCGGTCCAGTCCAGCATCGCATCGAGTACGGGTCTTGCCGTATAAGCATTGAGCGCTTGCTCGCTATTGATGATACCCACGACCACATAGTCTTGCCCCGATAGGCCTTTGACATAGCCTGCCATGGAGGTGACGTTATTGAGCGTACCTGTCTTGATCCAAGCGCGGCCAATGGCAGCTGACTCAGGCAAGCGGGCACTGTGCGCGCTAATGGTGCCACTGACACCAGCGACGCCGAGCGAGTTGACATAAGCGTCAAAACTTGGGTGATCGTAGGCGTAGGTTAGCAGCTCGTTTAGGTTAGCCGCGGTGATCGTGCAATCACGGCACAGGCCTGAGCCGTTGGTCAGATACGGCGCAGGCGATTCTAGATGGCGTTGCCACCACTGGTTGATGGTCTGTAGGGCTACCGGATAGTTGGTGGTCGCAGGTTTGCCAAACTGATAGAGACTCGTGTTTTTTCCTTTTGCTTTCTCTTGTCCTTTTGACTTGCTAACGGCGGTCTGAATGGTTGTAGCAGTGTCAGCCGCGGTCGTATTAGTATCAGATGGCGAGGCGTAAGCGGCAATGGATAATGCCACTTGCTCAGTCATGACGTTGTTTGAAAAATGGTTGATGTCATGGATTTGCTGAGCCAAGTTTAAAGACGGGTAGCTGACCTGTGGCAGCGGTGACATCGGTAGCGCGCGTAAGCCTATTTTTGGCTGTTTATGCGATGACGCATTATAAGGCGTCTCGCGGCTGAGTACATCGCCTGTCAGGGTATTGCCCAGTGCTTGCCATTTGGCCTTAATTACCCGCGCGGCAAAGTCTTTGGCATCAGGATAAGCCACATAAAACGCGTGCTCTTGGCAGCTATTTGGCAGGTTTTGATGAAACACCAGTTGGCTGGCTTGCCATACTGGCGCAAGGCTATAGCGCGCCTGTCCGCAGCTCGCTGAACGAGTATTTATGGTGGTGGGCAGCTGATAATCGGCCAGCTGCGGCGTGTAGGTGAGTTGCGCGCGGCCAGTGTCCAGCGGATAGCTTTTGATACCGATGGTACTAAAATTGACCAAAAAACCATCAGGGCTTGCGTTATAAGGACGCAGCGGCGCATTGTCAAAGGCGGCAGGGTCTTTGCCCACCTTATCAAACACTGCGCTGTCGACGATGATATCACCGTCGATATGACGAATACCTGAAGCTTGCACGTGATAGAGCAGCTGCTGTAGGCGCTCGTGCGTCATTTTTGGGTCGCCGCTGCCTTGTAGTACCAAGTCGCCATACAGGCGCTCGCCGATGATCACGCCAGTATGATAGACGCGGGTATGCCAGACAAAATCCGCACCAAGCGTATCTAGCGCGATAAAGCTCGGCACCAGCTTCATGGTACTGGCAGGGGTGCGCGCTACCTGAGCTTGATGACTCAGTAAGGGTGAAAAAGCTATCTTGGTCGTTGTATGTGCGGTGCTTTTTTGCTCGACACCCGTGCCGTCGTTGACGCTACTATCGTTGGTGCTACTGTCTTGGTTCGTTTGCATCTTGGCATTTGGCCACTTGGCCTCTGACGGTAGGGTGGGAATGCTCTCTAAGCTTTGATAAGTAGAAGGGTCGTCGGTATAAGCGTGTAACTGCCGCTCATGCTTTTGGATGGTTTGTTTTTCTATCGTCACAAGCGTGCTTTGATAACTGGCATCGTTGTTTGAGCGCTCTGCTGGATGCTGGCTGTCGGTGACTTTGATAGGCGCTGGTAAGTGACTGGCGTTTTTGTCGCCCACTGGCGTGATGACGATACTGATGTCGGCGTCGCTCAAATCTGCCCGTGACAAGGCGGTTTGGATGGCCTCTGGCAGCGCCGCTTGGGCAACAAGCGGTGCCGTCAGCGCAGTGGCCAATAATGCTTGTCTGACCAAGTGCCTGCCAAGTCGATGCGGTCGTAACGGTGCAACCGCAGCGTGCGTCGGCGTATCAAAGGCAGAAGGCTTGTCATGATAATGGGGGGTAGAAGTGGATTGCATGAGTATCATTCATCAGGTGGCAAAAACAGCCTATGGTATCATGAGTTCCGCTTTTCGCGTAGATGGGGCGTGTTGATTATCCAGGGTATGTATCAGTCTCGCGCATTCATGCAGGGTATTTATTTTCTGTAGGGTCTTGCCGTATCGGCGATAGCTGATGGCACGCTCTAGCGCACATGCAAAAACGCCATGGCAGTCATGGTGGCATCATTATAGGCATCATGCGCACCCAAATCAGGAATCTGATAATGCGCTAAGATGTTGGTCAGCTGCTGCGCTTGGCTGGAGAGCCCTTGGGTTTGACCACTCATACGCCGACTGTATAAGTGCCGAATATCGATGATTTTATTGGGCAAGGTGGTGCCCATGTAATCTTTTACCAATGGGTTTAAAAACCCCATGTCGATCTGCGGACAAAACCCCACAATCGGACGGTTACCGATAAAGGGCAGTAGCCGCGCCAGCATCTCATCATAGCTCATACCATACTTGACATCAGCGGTACGTAGTCCATGGATTACGATGGTGTCGCGGTCAGGCATGACGGGCGGGCGACAGACCAGATGGATGCCATTGCCCGTATCGATGCTAGAGCTATCGATATGAATCGCGGCCACCGATAGTAGGTGGTGCTTTTTGGGGTTTAGTCCCGTCATCTCACAGTCGAGCGCCACCCAGCGCTCAGCGGCAGGTTGATCAAACATCGCCACCAGCTCAGGCCGCTGCAGCTGCATTTTTTGCCATTTGCATGATAGTTGGGTCAGCCAGCTCATATTCTGTACTCTATCTTTGCTGTTTGCGCCGCTCTAGGCAATCTCTAATTGATAATGCTGCCGCAGCTGGTTTTTAAAGCTTTTGACAACGGCCAAACACTCTTTTAATAAATCACGCTCAAGCGCGGTTAGCGTCATGGGGTTGACCTGCCGTGCATGTTTATCATCGGTTGAGAGCGCCACAGAGAGCCGCTGCGCCATAAAAAACTCCAGCGCCTCTAACAATGTGTCAGCCCGCTCTTGGGTCAATGCGCCCACCTTGACCAAGGCCTTTAGGCGGTTTTTACTGCTAGGGACGGCCAAGATATCGTTTTCTAGAGCGAGGGCGCGAATACCGTGTACTAACGGAAAAATCCCTGCTTTTTTTAGATCGATATTTTGCGAGGCGCTTTTACCTGCTAATAATGGTACAAACTTTTGCCACCATTGATTGATATCACCAAACTGTAGCGCTGCCCGCGCAAACTGGCGCACAAACATAGGGTCTGAGCGTCGATGCGCGGCCTTGAGGTGCTGACGAACGTGCTGCAAGAGCGTCTCATCACCGCAGACATATTCGCCATCGAGAATGGCAGACAAGTAGATGGCGTGCATGGGATCGGTGTTTTTAAACCATGAGCTGATTTGAGCATTAAACTGTTGTAATGGCTGTCGCCACATCGGGTTGGTCATCATGATATTGCCGTCACATAGCGGATAGCCAAGTCGCGCCAGCTGCTCATTAAAGCGCGCCGCAAACTGCGGCAAATCCGGATGAGTATAGCCATCACGGATGATCAGTGCATTGTCTTGGTCGGTGCGCATGATTTGCTCGCCGCGGCCCTCGGAGCCCATGACGATAAGACAGGTGTGACTCATCACCTCATCAGGGACGAGCAGTTGCCATAGCTTGGTAAATACCTGAGCGTTCAAGGTCTGTACCATGCGGCTGATGTTACCGATTTTTACCCCGTTTTGATGCTGGGCACGGATATAGCGTCCTATCCTCTCGACGGCTGTGCCCAAACTGCCAAAATCTTGGGCTTGCTCGATTTGAATACTGATGAGCTGCGAGTGGTGGCTGATATGCGCGAGCATGTCGCTTTGGCCAAGCACACCTGCTACCGCACCATGGTGATTGATGACAGGCAAGCGATGAATACGGTAACGCGTCATGGTCAGCAGAGCATCACCGATCTCATCGCTCGCCTTGATGGTACGTAGATTAAAGTTAGCATAACGCTGGCATGGCGTGGTGGTAAGGTCTCGCTGCTCACTGACCGCGCGGCAAATATCGCTATCGGTCAAGATACCCAGTGTCGCATCGATGCCATGTTGTGCGTTTGCGATGGCCAGTCGATGCGTAGGTGCTCGCACCAGTACGTGCTTTAATCCAGCATCTGTCATCGTGCGCGCCGCTTCATATAAGCTGGTATCAGCATCGACGATATGTACAGGCAGTAAACGGACATCGATGACCGGCTGCAGCATGATCTGCTGTACTTCTTGCTGATCATCGTAAGCGGCATGGACAGCAGGTTTATGATTGCGGCGCTGCTGCAGGGCTTTTAGCCGCTCAGGTAGTTTGTCAGAGAGCATTTGCCGCACCAGATGATTTTGTGCGCTGATTTTATCGACCGCTGCACCTTTGACTTGTAGTAGTAACGTGTCCTCGGTGGCGCGAAACTGATAACGTTGTCTGTCTTCGTCCGTCAGCTGCGTGTTGGAGGACTCAGGCAAGCGGCGGCTGTCAAACCAGTCGTTGTTATTGGGCTCATCTGAGTGATTACTACCCAAGTAGGCCGCGACAAAATGACCTGCCAATAACTGCTCAATCTGGCCTTTGATGACCACATATAAGTATGACATCTCGTCTGCAGGTAGGCTTTCGTCTTTGGCAAGGTAGCGGATTTTGGTGTGTTTTCTGATGCTTTGGCGCTCAGCCAAGCTCAGCACATCAAAAGGCGGCTGGGTAAAATCAAGATGGGGCATGGCATCATCCTTGATGGCATCGTTGCGACAGTCTATTTTACTATAGCACTATTTAACCAAAAAACCTTTAATAACCAGCATCCTATCATGGTTATTAAAGGGTGTTGATGGCTATACAAACGGCCGCTCTGTCTGTGTATTACTCAGGCTAAGGAGAATGGGTCTGCTTGCCGGTTTTACACCTCAAGTAACGCCCGAATACGGCGGATGGCTTCGCGGCTTTCTTCTACACTGGCCACCAGCGCGATACGCACATAGCCCTGACCGGGGTTGTGTCCAGCGACCTCACGCGACAGATAGCGCCCTGCTAAGGCGTGGATATTGGCCTGCTCATACAGCGCTTTGACAAAGACTTCATCATCGCCATCGAACTGCTCAGGGACTTTGACCCAAAAGTAAAAGCCAGCCTCAGGCATACGTAGCGATAACACATCGCCAAGCTCTGCCATCCATAGCGCAAATTTTTCTTGATACAGCGCGCGGTTGTGCGCCACGTGTTTTTCGTCTTGCCACGCGGCGATAGAGGCCAGCTGATGCGGTATTGGCATCGCACAGCCTTGATAGGTGCGATATTGCAAATAGGCCTGCAAAATCTTAGCGTCGCCAGCGACAAACCCTGAGCGTAAGCCCGGTAGGTTGGAGCGCTTGGATAACGAGTGAAAGACGATACTGTTTTTAAAATCATGTCGCCCGAGCGCGGCGCACGCTTGTAGCAGACCTATCGGTGCTGTATCAAAATATAGCTCGCTATAGCACTCGTCGCTGGCAATGATAAACCCATACTGATCTGACAAGCGCAGCAGATATTCCCAATCCTCCATTGTCATCACCGAGCCTGTCGGGTTGTTGGGGCTACAGACAAAAAGTAGCTGCGTGCGCGCCCACACATCTGTTGGCACTGCCCGATAGTTACCCTTAAAATTATTCTCCGCAGTACAAGGCACAAAGTACGGCGTCGCCTGCGCCAATATTGCCGCACCCTCATAGATCTGATAAAACGGATTGGGCATGATGACAGTCGGGGGTGCGCCAGTTGCCGGTTGTGCGTCATCACACCGATGATCGACGACCGCTTGTACAATGCTAAAAATCGCTTCACGCGTGCCCATCACAGGGAGCACTTGGGTGCGAGGATCGACATGATGCAAAAAGAACCGCCCCTCCAACCAATGCGCGATGGTCTGACGAAGCTCAAACAGACCATTGGTGGTCGGATAAAGGCTTATTTTGTCCAAGTTTTCGTGTAATGCGTCCAAGACGAAGCTCGGTGGCTGATGTTTTGGCTCACCGATGCCTAGCTTTATCGCACTGTAACGGGGGTCTGGTGTGCTATCAGCCAACAAAGCAGCCATCTTGGCAAAAGGATACGGATGCAGGTGTGTTAAGTTGTGATTCATAGGTAGGATAACTATAATAGACAATTAATAATAAAGTTATAAAAAAAAATTACATTTGAGCAGTGTAGCACTTCTTATATTTTTTGTCTTTTGCTTCTCTTGTCTATAAAGATGCATTTATTGATAACTTTTCATAATAAAAAACAGCGGTCGGCGCGATATGTTGGCTGATAGTAAGGGTAATTTGATATGTCTAGTGTCCTAAATAATGACCAACTTCACGCTAAAGATATCAACAATGGCGTTGATAATAGTGTAACGCGTGTCAAATTATACGAGCTGCTACAAGAGCGCGAGCAGTGCTGGTGGCAGACGCGTCAGAATTTGATTAACCTAAAAGAGCGGCAGGTGTTTTGGTATGGCGAAAACAGCCTGATGATGTGGCTGATGTGGCAGCTGGTCAGCTATGTGCTGGTGGCTATGACGCTAATGCTGCTGAGCCGATTTTTAGACCTCTCGCTACCGCTCTGGCAGTATGTGGGGTTGTTTGTCATTCAGACGGCGATATTTGTCGTCATCTTGATGAGTAAGGGGCGACTCGCCAACAAGTTGCAACAAAAAATCGATAATGACGAGCTACTCCGCGATCAGGTGCTCAATGAGATGGCGATACTGGCAGAAGACTGTCTGTACCCTGATGTGCATGCCAAATCGCCTATTTCGTTAGAGCAGATGTATGAGGCGTTAGATGGGCGCTTTCATTTAGCCAGCTTACAATGCTTGCTACAAAAAGAAGTCGATGCGGGGCGCTTGATATTGACGCAGACGCAAGTGGAGGCGGAGGTTTTGCCACTAGAGCTGGCCGATGATGAGCTAAAAGAGCATGCTCGTGAGATGGTATATAAAAGCACCTTATAAGTGACGCTATAGCGATAAGCCCCATCAATGTATTATCAATGATGGGGCTTGTCTTTACGTAACAGTAACAGGGTTTACGATAGCTTTTAGGCTGGCCGCTTTATCCTCTACTCGTGTCTTTTGGAGCTGTCAGGCTGGCAAGCAGCGCAGTTTTTAAGGCGCTTAGCCTATCAGCGGACAGCGGCTCATCGTTTTGATCACTGATATAAAACATATCTTCTGCGCGCTCGCCTAACGTGGTAATACGAGCAGCGTGCACTTCTATTTTTTCTTGCAAAAACACTTGTCCAACGCGCGCCAGCAGCCCTGGCTGATCTAAAGTCTCTAGGCTCATGATATGCTGATCTGAGGCGTCATTAAACTCAAAGCTAATCTCCGTTTTTACCTCAAAATGGCGCAGCTGCCTAGGGATGCGTTTATGCACCAGCTTTGGTAAGGCAGGGGCTTTGAAGGCGTCAATCAGTCGCTGCTTGAGCTCTTGCTGGCTGTCTTCATCGACCAGTAACGTACCACTCGGATCGAGCAGCACATAGGAGTCCAAGGCAAAGTCGCGAGTGGCGGTGATGATGCGCGCATCGAGCACATCTAGGTTCATCTGATCAAAGACGGCCATGGTCACAGCAAACAGATTCATCTGATCTTGGGTGTAGACAAAGACCTGAACGGCATCAAGCGCCAGCTCACGATGCTCGCGCAATACCACCAGTGGCGGGCTATCGGCATTAGATGCCAGACCGATGGGCGGATGGTTTAGGATGGCTTCGGTGTGCCAAAAGATATCCTCTGGTATCTCGCGCAAAAAGTACTCATCGCCCAGATCGTCCCAAAGACGTAACACTTCCTCGCGATTCATATGCTGATTGTCGACATTGTCGAGCATCTTTAGCGCTTGTTTACGCGTAGCGCTGATCATATCTTGGCGATTGGTCGGGGCGTCGATATCAGCGCGTAGGATACGGCGTGTCTGCGAGTAGAGCTGTTTCATCAGGGTCGCCCGCCAGCTGTTCCAGAGCTGCGGATTGGTGGCGTTCATGTCGGCGACAGTCAGGACGTATAAATGATTGAGGTGGGTGACATTGCCGACCAAATCCGCAAACACTGTGACCACCTCTGGATCTGAGATGTCCTTTTTTTGGGCGGTCATCGACATCAGTAAATGGTGACGGGTCAGCCAGCCGACCAGATGCGCGTCGGCTTTGCTCATACCGTGCGCCAAACAAAACTCAATCGCTTCTGTCTCACCCAGCAGGCTGTGATTGCCGCCGCGACCTTTGGCAATATCATGAAACATCGCTGCCAGTACCAATATCTCTTTGCGCTCAATCCGCTGAAAAATCGCACTGACCAAAGGAAAGTCCTCAAAAAACCGCGGATCGGTAAAGCGGTGCAAAATACGAATCAAAAACAACGTATGAGCATCGACCGTATAGCGGTGAAATAGATCATACTGCATCAGTCCGGTGACTTGGGCAAAGGCTGGAATGTAATTCCCCAAGACGCCATAGCGGTTCATGGTGCGCAGACGATGGAACAAATAGTTTTGTTCTTTTAAGTTGGCCAAAAACAGCGCTTGATGGGTAGGGTTGTCGCGATAAATCTGATCAATGCCGCGCGCGGCGATTTTTAGTGCGCGCAGCGTGTGGGTACGGACATTTTTAATACCGTACTGACCCATGAGTAAAAACATCTCTAAAATCGACTCAGGATGCTGAGCAAACACCCGATGATGCGCCATCGCGATTTGGTCACCGACTTGGTTAAAGCGGGCGTTGATGAGGTGCTTTTTTGGCCGTTCGTCATCGGGCAGTTGCGGCTCGATAATGGTCTCATAGTAGTGGTTGGTCAACATCTCAGAGAGTGTCGATATTTGCATGGCGCAGCGATAATAGTCGCGCATAAAACGCTCGACAGCAGCATTGGGCTGATCATCAGGCTGCATCTCATACCCCATCATCTGCGCGACCTCGCGCTGATAGTCAAACAACAGCTTGTTTTCATTGCGGCCTGTGAGCACATGTAGATAATGACGGATTTGCCACAGATAGCCCTCAGCGAAGCTTAACTCGTCAAACTCTTTTTCGGTCAAAAAGTTTTGTTGTACCAAGTCATAGAGCTTGCCCACGCGAAAATACCGTTTGGTCACCCAGCCGATGATATGGATATCCCGTAGCCCGCCAGGCGCGGTCTTGATATTGGGCTCCAGATTATATTCGGTGGCATTGTGCTGGAGATGGCGCGCCATTGCTTCTTGGATTTTTACCTCAAAAAAATCACGCGGCGACCAGCATTTATTGACGATTTGGGTGGGAACATCTTGTAAAGCGTCGTTGCCGACCAGTAGCCGCGCCTCTAACATCGCACTGGCGATAGTATGATCGGCAGCAGCTTCTAGGCCATCATCGACGCTGCGTACCGACAACGCAGGCTCAAGGCCGACATCCCACAGTAGCGCCACCAGATTGTCGATCTTGCCGCTGGCATCGGTGTCGACTTCCTCAAACGACAACAGCAGTATGTCGACATCTGAGTACAGCGACAGCTCACCGCGTCCATAGCCACCTGTCGCAAACAGGGCCAAATCCGTCTTATCCAGCTCAAACCAATAAAACAAAGCAGTCAGCAGCTCATCAATCGCCTCGCTACGCGCGCCAACCAGCTGACGAATATTGACACCGCGCTCAAGGGCACGGCTGATATCCTCATTGATTTGGCTCAGCCATTCAGGAATACCCAACAAAGCAGGCTCTGAGGTGCTATCGGCGCTGGCGCTTGCTGGCAGCGCGTCGGTAGTCACTGATTGCTTGGAAAATAGGGGTAAGGGTGTCAAATCGATAGAGGTGACATCGCAATTAAACATGAGGATATCCAATTAATAGGGTAAAAAAATTGTTGATACCAAAAGTATCGCAATTATAGTCCAAAAAAAAGACCGCCTAGGCGATCTTTTCTTGTCTTACTGGGTCAAAAAGCTCAGGTCTTCTTCAGGGCGCGTGGTAAACACTTCACAGCCATGGTCGGTCACGACCATCGTATGCTCCCACTGAGCCGACAGCTTACGGTCTTTGGTAATCGCCGTCCATTCATCAGGTAAAATCTTGGTCTGCCATGTGCCTTGGTTGATCATCGGCTCAATGGTAAAGGTCATGCCCGTTTTTAGCTCAAAGCCTGTGCCTTTTTTGCCGTAGTGCATCACTTGTGGCTCGTGATGGAATTCATCACTGATGCCATGACCACAAAACTCACGGACGATACTAAAGCGCTCAGGCTCGACCACTTCTTGAATCGCTGCACCAATATCACCGAGACGCGCGCCGTCTTTGACTACGCTCATACCCGCATATAGCGCGTCTTGTGCGACTTTGCAGATACGCTGCGCCATGATAGAGCCGTTACCGACGATCCACATCTTTGAAGTATCGCCATAGTAGCCGTCTTTGATCACGGTCACATCAATATTGATGATATCGCCATCTTTGAGTAGCTTGCTTTCGGTTGGGATGCCGTGACAGACCACGTGGTTGACGGATGTACAAATAGACTTAGGAAAGCCATTGTAGTTCAGCGGAGCAGGAATGGCCTGTTGCACATTGACTATATAGTCATGAGCGATTTGGTTGAGGGCTTCGGTACTGACGCCGACTTTGACATGCTCATCGAGCATGACAAGGACATCACTGGCGAGTTTGCCGGCCACACGCATTTTTTCTATGGCCTCTGGGGACTGGATAAGGGATTTTTTAGTCATCATCTTGTGTCTTATAATTATGGGGTTAATGTGGGGAGATTATACCATAAATGGACCGATGGCAGTTTTATGATAATTGATATTAAATCTATCATTATTATTGACAATAGTTGCTTTACAGCCCCATTCGAGCCGTTATGACCCTCCAGTCACGATAATATATTCATATTCTGACAATTTAGTTGAATCTTGTAAAAGATAGAAGTAATGTAATTTTGCATGCTAAAGGGATTAGCAGCAGTCTTTGCCGACGTTATGAGGTAAAGGCACTCACCATTAATGATGACAAGGATGTTGTTATGACGCTCTCCTCGTACGTTCGTGCTGCGCTCACGCCGCGCACTTTTTTACCAATACTGGGCTCTATCAGTACTGGCGTTTTATTAATGACCATGCAAACCACCTCAGCGCAAGCGGCAGGGCAGTACTATAATTGTGCCAACGCCAATGGCTGCACGCTAGTCGATAGCAAATACTTTACCTCCAGTTACACCAAGACTCAGTATCCAGTGGTCATGGCTCATGGGCTTGGCGGTTTTACCAAGATGTTTGGGGTCTTAGATTATTTCAACGGGATTCCTAGTGAGCTGATGAAAGGTGGATCAGAGGTGTACACCACCAAAACATCAGCGGTGAATAATAGTGAAGTCCGCGGCGAGCAGCTATTACAGCAAGTCAAAACCATCACTGCCATTTCAGGCGATCCAAAAGTCAATTTGTTTGGGCACAGTCAAGGCGGTATAGACATCCGCTATGTCGCTGGCGTTGCACCAAAATACGTCGCCTCGGTCACCGCCGTATCAAGCCCAGAGCAGGGCTCAAAAACAGCCGATTTTGTCAAAAACGTCCTTGAACCAAACAATGACACAGGTGAGCCATCAAACGTCACGACACAGCTGGTATCAGGGGTGTTTAATTTGATTGGCGGCTTTACAGATGTGGGATCAGGCATCAGTTTTAAAGAGATACAAGCGCAAGATGGCTGGCAATCACTCATGGCGCTATCAACCGATGGTGCGGCCAAATTCAATGCCAAGTTCCCCGCAGCAATGCCAACAAGTTACTGTGGTCAGCCAACCAGTACCTCTGCAAACGGTATCAAATATTACTCATTTAGTGGGGTAGGACAAGTCATAAGAGCCCTTGACCCTAGTGATTATCTGCTTGCAGCAACAAGCGTACCGTTTTTATTTGACGCCAATGATGGTCTGGTCTCTGCCTGCTCAAGCCGACTCGGGTATGTGATTCGTGACAACTACATCATGAACCATTTGGATTCAGCCGATCAGGTATTAGGTTTGACCGCATGGGGCGAGTCTAAGCCCAAGTCCATTTATCGTACTCAGGTCAATCGCCTAAAAAACGCCAATCTCTAACCCCAATGACCATCTATTTAATGACGATCTATTTAATGATTGCCTAAGAACTCGTATCTATGTCAAAACATCGCCGTCCAGCCTATTTACCAATCGCTATTATCGCCGTGGTCATCATAGTCATCGCGGCGGCGGTGATTGTGTGGTTTAAACCAGATAGTCAACGAATGGAGACAGCACAATCAGCGTCCATTGCCTCTGCAGATACCTCTGAGAGTACGTTGTCCACTGCACTAAATATTGAGCAAACAGAACAAACCGCTTCAGCCCAGAACCAGTCTGCATTTGTCACTGGGTTAGAGCGTTTGCCGCGCTCATTAAGAGGCACGCAAGTGGATGGTGAGATTATCATTGATGAGCACAAGCAATTGGTCGTTACGGAAGGCTTACGGCGGTTGTTCGATTATTTTTTATCAGCAATAGGAGAGGAGGACGAAGCCGTTATTTTTGCGCGTGTTGAGCGTTATATTCGCCACCATACCCCAGAGCCAGCTGCCAGCCAAGCGGTCGCTATCTTTGGCAACTATGTGGCGTATCTCAAAGCACTGCCTGATATAGAAAAACGCTATGGCAATCTGCAACTGCAAGCGAGCAAAAGCGGTGAGCTGGATTTGAGTGCCATTGCTCAGCAAAAGCAAGAGGTGGCAAGATTACGTCAGCAGTATTTTGACAAAACCACCATCGAAGCCTTCTTTGGTGCAGAAGATAACTACGATGACTATAGTATAGAGATGGTCAGAATCAACCAAAACGAGCAAATGAGCGAGGCACAAAAACAGGCTGCCAGACAAGATTATGTGAGCCGTCTACCAGATGGTGCGATCAAAACCAATATCCTGCAGCAAGCCAATCTTAATGAGCTTATGGCTCGTACTGAGCAGATGAAAGCGGCAGGTGCCAGCCCTGAAGCACTATACAATATGCGTCGAGAGCTAGTGGGCGCACCAGCGGCAGAGAGACTGGCACAAGTCGATCAAGAAGATGCCAATTTTGACCAGCGCTTTACTCAGTATGAAACGCAAAAGGCGCAGCTATTGAGTCAAAGTGCCGATCCAGCAGCGGCGCAAAGTCAGATCGAGCAGCTTGAGCAGCAACTGTTTGATGACGCTGAGCGCAAGCGTCTGTCTGGCTATGCTGCGCTGCAAAAAACACAGACTCAATAGATGAATTTTATTAACATTAAATAGCTTACCGTAATGTAAGGGACAGGTATGCGAAAAGTGTGAATAAGCGATGGTGATTGGGAAAAGTACGATCCAATGGCTGTGGCTTTAATACAACGATAGTGATACTTTGCTAATGAAGAGCCAAACATTACTGGTACAGATGTGATCTAAAATAGTGGTACATACGCTTATTAAGACTGACGTTGTATCTACCGTTGTGATAAGTGATATCAGTCATCAGATGCGATAGTTGCACGATAAAAACACCTCACTATTTAGTGGGGTGTTTTGGTTTGAGAGAAATGTCACCAGCCAAAATTATCAAAAGTTATCGCGCTTTTGGTGAGTTGGATGACTGGAGCTTACCCTCAATTGTCAATATTGTCGCGATTGTATCGGGCAACAAATATCTGCCAAGTAATAACTCAATTAATAATGACAGCAAGCGCTGGGTGAGACACTATATGGCGACTGCTAAAGATCATTTATAGCAATAAAAAAATTTTGATTGGGTCTTTGGCAGTTGCCCTAAGCGCAAGCTTAAGACGCGATAAACTTGCTGAATTCAATAGAAGGAATAAGTATGAAAAATATGACAAAAATGATAATGGGTGCCACCTTTGTTATAGGTGCGCTTACTGCTGGTTGCCAGACAACGGCTACCTTGCCTGCGCCAGTCAGTCAGCCCGTCACTGTAGAGGCATTACAAGCGCACAATTGGCAGTTGGTTGATGCCAAACGTATGAATGGTGAGCGAGTAACCGCACTATTTTTTGATCCAGCCAAGCCGCTCACTTTGAGCTTTATGAATGATAACGGTAGAAACTACGTGGCATTTATGAACACCTGCAACAAGATGAGCGCGGGCTACAGTGTCGTCAATGGTGATGTGCAGATCAAAAACGGCATCAGCACAATGATGGCCTGTCCTGAGCCGCAAGCCAGTTTTGATAAAGCTGCATTAGCAACCGTACAAGGCAAGTATAGCCTCAGCAAAAACGCCAAAAAAGTGCCAATCTTAACCATCAAAAATGACAATCAAGTGGCTTACTTTAAAGCTGTGTCTAAATAAGCTAACGATGTATAAGAGCAATATAAACACTCTGTTTAGATTTGATAAGGCCTCACTCATATGTGGGGCCTTTTTTTATCCGAAGTTTGTCGAACTTTGCGCTACACTAGCGTAAAGCTGCTGTTATGCCTTATAGATTTCACTGGATACTACTTTATGTCTAAAACCATTATGTCGAAACCAACCACGAATAACATCATGATAAAAAGGGCGACGACGATCGCTATACTGGCAGCTCTCACTGGCTGTCAGACATTGTCTAGCACTGAAATCAAAAAGCCGAACAATATAGTAGTGAATAGTAACCCGTTAACTGCTGCTATGCCTGCCATTGATCGTCAAGGACACATTGCTTACGTAGAAGAGCAAGGGGTAGGAAGCGCCAAAGTATCGACACTCTATAGTATCCGTCCTGATGGCAGTGATCGTCAGCGCATTGATCAGATCACAGGTTATATCTATGCCCCAGCGTGGTCAGCTGATGGTCAACAGCTCGCCTATAGCAAACAAGCACCGCGCGAGCATCCTAAAATATATATTTATGATAAAAGCAATAAAACGCGCAATCTGGTGGTCAATGCTGAAGGCAGTAATATGTCAGCGTCATTCTCACCTGATGGTCAATATCTGCTATATAGCTCAACGGTCGCTGGCAATGCAGATATTTATAAAAAGCGCCTCAATGATGGCGACACCCGCCAGCTGACGACGTTGCCCAGTACCGAAGTGCAGCCAAGCTATGCGCCTGATGCTCAGAGTTTTGTCTATGTCAGTGACAAAGTACGTGCAGGCAGTCCTCGTCTTTATCGTTATTACTTTGCTACCCAGACGGCCGTGCCTATCACCACCGCTGGCTATGCTGCCAGTCCGCAGTTGAGTATGGATGGACGGCATCTGGCGTATCTCAATGGTCGCAAGGCTGCGGTGATGACGCTGGCGACTGGGCACGTGCTCAATTTGGCAGATACAGGGCTCGATGAGCCAGCGCGTCTGTCGCCTTCGGGTACGTACGCCGTTTATCCAGCGTATGCGCCAGATGTAGACGGCTCGCAGCGCAGTCATGTGGTGATTCACTCACTGTCTGGTCATCCAAGCTATACCATCAGCAGCCAAGATGGCGGGGTGATACGCTCGCCAGTTTGGGGACGTTGACGACAAAAGTTGTATATTTAACCTGATAAATAGGTATAATCGGTAATAACGAAACATAAGTCGGTTGCAACAGCCGGTTTGGTTGTAGGATAAGGAGTGTGCGTTTGATGCAGGAGTCTTTTGCGGTATTTATCACTAAGATAAGTCTTTATCCGACAGTGATCTTTACGGGTTTGGTGATGTTTGTCACCTTGTATTGGCTGGTATCGTTACTTGGCATGGCCGACATGGATACGGTCGAGCTTGGCGACGATGGCAGTGAGGCAGATATCTCCGATCTTTCATCGACGGGCTTTTTTACCGGTCTTATGCTCAAGTTTGGTCTTTATGGCGTGCCGCTTATTATTATCTTAACCCTTATTAGCCTTATCGGCTGGCTGCTTAGCTATCTGTATACCAGCTTTTTGCATCAATACTTTCATTCAGGTGCGCTTTATTATGTGTTTGGTACCGGGGCGTTGGTGTTTGTCTTGGTGGTATCGATGTGGCTAACTGGTCTTATCATCTCGCCTATCCGCAAGAACATCGCCAACATTCCCAAACGCAGCGCCGCAAGCAACATCGGTAAAGTTGCCATCGTGCGGACGCTAAGCGTGACCGACAAGCATGGCGAGGCTGAGCTGGCTGATGGCGGTGCAGGACTGATTCTCAAGGTGCGCTCACAGAGCGCTGACAATCTATTGAAGCAAGGCGATAAGGTCATATTGGTTGAGTATATCGCAGACGCCAATGCCTACTATGTGACGGCGGCCGAAGACGAGTAACGGCGATATATTGTATCGATGACAGGCGATAAGCACTGAGCTTTGTCTTGATTAGGCTTTGTCTTGATTAGGCTGTGTGTTCATTAGGCTTTGCGTTTATTAGACTAAAGAGTATGGCAGTGAGACCAACTACTAACTATCCGTCAATCAATACCCACCAATAAATACCCGCCGCTGTGGCGATATCGCAGTCAAATTTTATGAAAGAGACGATATATAGCTTTACATTATATAGTTTTACACTTGCGTTTTATTAGAGGAATAAATATGGACATACTTATCATCGTCGGCGTGGTTGTGGTGCTGGCGTTTGTTTTTATTATGGCAGCCCTTTTGATGCTCAAGGCCTTTTATTTTAAGGTAGAGCAGGGCAAAGCACTGATTATCAACGGCGTGAACAAAATCGCGGTGCGTTTTGATGGTGGCTTTGTCTGGCCGGTCATCAACAAAAAAGAGCTGATGCGTATCTCGCTTATCACCTTAGAGGTCGATCGCCGCGGCAAAGAAGGGCTAATCTGCGCTGATAATATGCGTGCCGATATTACGGTGGCGTTTTATTTACGAGTCAACGAAACCGAAGAAGATGTGCTCAAAGTCGCCAAATCGGTCGGGGTGGAGCGCGCCTCTGATAAAGTGGCGGTCAATGAGCTGTTTAATGCCAAATTTTCTGAAGCACTAAAGACGGTCGGCAAACAAATCGACTTTGTCAAACTCTTCGAAAACCGTAGCGAGTTTCGTGACAGCATCGTGCAAGAAATCGGTAATGATCTCAATGGCTATGTCCTAGAAGACGTGGCGATTGACTATCTGGAGCAAACGCCAAAAGTGTCGCTGGATGCCAGTAATATCTTGGACTCTGAAGGCATCAAAAAAATCACCCAGCTGACCGCGATGCAAAACGTCATCACCAATGAGCTTGAGCGTGACGAAGAGCTGGCGGTGAAGAAGAAAAATGTCGAAACCGTCGAGGCGATGCTGGAGCTGGAGCGTCAGCAAGCAGATGCCGAAGCCAAACAAAAACGCGAAATTGCGTCAGTCATCGCTCGTGAAACAGCCGAGACGCGCAAAATCGAAGAAGAAGAGCGTAAAAAATCAGAAACCGCTATCATCATCGTCGAGCAGGATCTGGCCATTCAGCGCGAAAACCAGCAGCGCGAAATCGAGGTTGCAGAGCAAAACCGTATGCGCGCCGTCATCATCGAGCAAGAAAAAGTGACGCGAGCGCAGGATCTAGAGATCGTCTCGCGTGAGCGTGAAGTTGACTTGCAGCGCATCGAAGCTGAGCGTGCCATCGAGCTTGAGAAAAAAGAAATCGCCAACGTCATCCGTGAGCGTATCGCAGTCGATAAGACCGTGGCGCAAGAAGAAGAGCGCATCAAAGAAGTCCGCGAAGTCAGTGAGGCGGAGCGTGACAAGCAAACGCGCGTTCTTGCCGCTGAGGCAGATGCAGAAGAGCTCAAAGTGCGTCAAGTCAAAAAAGCCGAAGCTGAAGAGCTGTCAGCGAAGCATAAGGCGGTGGAGATTACCACCCTTGCCAATGCCAATTTAGAGGCGTCGGCCAAAGATGCTGAGGCCAAAGTTAAGCTGGCTGAAGGAATCAAGGCCGAAGAGTCGGCGCATGGTTTTGCCGAAGCGGCCATCCAAGAAGCCAAGGCCATGTCGCTAGAAAAAGAAGGCATCGCCAAAGCCAATATCATCAAAGCAACAGGGCAGGCCGAAGCGCAATCTGAGCGCGAAAAAGGTCTGGCTGATGCCGAGGTAATCGCCGCTCGCGGTGAGTCAAACGCCAAAGCCGAGCGCGATGTCGGTATGGCCAATGCGCAAGTCGTTGCCGCTCGCGGTGAGTCGGATGCCAAGGCTGAACGCGACGTCGGTCTGGCCAAAGCCGAAGTCACGCGTGCGCACTTCCAAGCTGAGGCCGATGGTCTGGTCGAGAAGTTCAACGCCATGGGCAGCATGAGTAAAGAGGCTCGTGAGCACGAGGAGTTCCGTATGGGGCTTGAAACTGCCTTGCAAGAAGCCATGGCGTCTATCGATGCTGGTAAAGAGATTGCCAAAGAAAATGCTGATGTATTGGCTGTGGCGCTACAAAAAGCCAAAATCGATATCGTCGGCGGCGAAGCCCACTTCTTTGACAACTTTGCCAAATCACTCTCTATCGGCAAAGCCATCGATGGCCTTGCTGGTAAGTCAGATACCCTAAGCGGTATCCTCAATGGTGTGCTGGCCAATCAGGCAATGAATAAAGCCAACAAGTCAGATAACGCGCCGACTCAATATAATGATTAGTATGTTTGATAGTCAAAAATCTGCTGCTGTGGCGGCAGGTTTTTTGGTCAGCTCATGACAGTACCGAGCTGGCTGGTCTAAAAAAGCTTATCCACGCCTTTGTCGCTTAACGTTACTTTTCGTTTTTTTAGACCAGTCAAGATTTTCTTAGATTTATCTCATCTTTTCTTATTGCCCAAAATTCTTTTATTATATAAAAACAGAAGTGGACGACTCACGATGGCGGATACGCAAAACTCAACCAATCTAGATAGCACCGACAACGATAGCCAAGCCAATCAAGCCCAGCCCACCAGTCAAGCCGATCAGGCCGTCGCTTCAGGTAACGCCTATGAGCTTATAAAAAAACGCCTTACCGAGCAAGGTAGCCGCTTAGAGCAGCAAACCGCGACCTTAAATAATGCGCGCCTACAGGAGTTTGGCAGCACGCAGATGCAAGTGATTGCCCGCACGCGTATTCGTACCGAATATAACTGCGTGGCGCAAGATATGGTACAGGTCGGTGATTATTTGCTGTTTGGTTATAACGTCTTTATGGGGCTTAAGCGCGCCAGTAGTATCAAGGATGTGCTATCGCTATATCGTCTGAGCAAGGCAACTGATGGTGGCGATACGGCTGAGGAGGGCGCGCAGAAAAGCCGAGCCAATCCAGAAGAGGCGTATCAGTTAGAAGAAGTCGAGTTGGCAGGGACTTTTTTAGATCAGCAAGCTTTTGTGCAAGACTTCAACGAGCTATACCGCTATTACAAGCAAACGCGCCTTATGCAGCTGACGGTCAAAGACAGCAAGCTTTTGCTGGCGTTTCAGATCGGTGAGCGTATCAGCGATATTCGGGTGTTTCGCTTTGCGCTCGATTTTAGCGAAGGCACACCAGAGGCTGCGCAAGTGGCTTACGTCGACAATCGCGGTGAGCGCGATATTGAGCTACCACCTGCTTATGATTTTGAGTGGATAGAGACCACGCGTGAGCAGATGATTAATGGCAAATATCCGCACATGAATATCCTAGACACCATCTTTGTGGAAACGGTCGGCGGTGACTTGACCATCAAAATCGAAAACAATACCGAGTCAGGGCAGGGCATCTATAGCGAGCCGGTCGATGACCGTACCCAGTCGCTTACCGATGCTCAGATCGATTATGCCAAGGTGGGCAGCTTGATTTTGCTCAAGATATTACCGTATCGCGAGGACAGCTATCGCTACTTTGTTTATAACACCTTGACCGAGGCTGTGCTGCGGCTGGATGCCATCGGGCAGTCGTGTGTGCAGCTGCCTGAGGATCACGGCATCATCTTCCCTGGAGGCTACTATCTGCAGACAGGCGAGTATAAACTGTTTGATGCTCATAATGGCGATGCCAACACCAGTACGGGTAGCGGCACGGGAAAAAACCTAAAGTTTAAACGTAAGATCATCTCGCCCAATGGCGAAGATGTATTGTTTTTGTTTTATGACCGAGCACTTGGCGTCACGGGGCTATTTCCTTACAACCTTATCAAAAAACAGCTGGCAAACCCCATTTATTGTAACGGCATGGCGCTGGCTGAAAACGGCCGTTTGGTGCTGTTTAGTGCGCAAAATGAGCCGTCACGCATTCATCCAATGCAGATATGGCATACGCCGTATGCGTCGCATGAGTATGTCAGCGAGTTGCCTGAAAGCACGAGCTTTTATGGCAAAATCGGTAACAAAGAGCTGGTACGCGGTATCTCAGATCTTTATAGCATCACTCGCCTCATTGACAATCAAAGCGTCTCGCAAAAGCTTTATGAAGAGCTCGCCGACAATACCAGCCGTCTCTTTGATAGCTATTATTGGTTGTCCGAGCCAGAGCTGGGCGATATTGCAAGCAGTATCAAAGACGTCACCGCCACTGCCGAGCTGGTCATTGATGAGTTTGCCAAAGTCCAAAGTATCCAAAAGCAGACCCAAACAGCACTAGCGGATGCCGACGCTCAGCAAAATGATATCCTGCGGCAAATAAAAATCACAAACTTTGAGTCAGCCAGTGACTATGTGGCGCAGTTATCGGCGCTCAGGCGACAAAAAGGTCGGCTGGTCGGCTTAGAGGACTTGCGCTATCTAGATGCCGATAAGTTACAAGCATTGCAAAAGCAATTGGAGGAAGCAGAGAGCGAGCTGGCCGAAAAAACCGTGACGTTTTTAAGCGGTGAGGAGGCATTATCCAGCTATGAGGATATCTTAGCAGATGTCAGCGAACGTCTAGACACCGCCGAAACCAATAGCGAGCTCAAACCGGTGCTTGAGCAAATCGACGATACCGCTGCAGGGCTGGACTTGTTGACCGAGCTGCTGGGCACCCTCGATGTCGCTGATGCCACCGTCCGTACGCAAATCATCGATGACATATCGACCATTTACTCGCGCCTCAATCAAAACAAGGCCAAGCTCAATCATAAACGTAAAAGCTTAGGTTCTGCCGAAGCGATTGCGCAATTTGGGGCGCAGTTTAAGCTGTTTGGTCAGTCGATTGCCAATGCCTTATCGATTGCCAATACGCCGGAGAAATCAGATGAGCAAATGGCCAAGCTACTGGTGCAGCTAGAGGAGCTTGAGAGTCAGTTTGCTGATCCTGAGACGGGGGGCGGCGATCAGTTTTTGGCAGATATCATCACCAAGCGCGAAGAGATTTTTGATACTTTTGAAAATCATAAACAGCAGCTGCTCGATGCCCGTAATCGCCGGGCGCAAAACCTAGGCGATGGCGCACTGCGGATGCTTGAGAGTATCAAAAAACGCACCCAAAGCACTGGCGTCACTGGATTTGCCGAGGAAGAAGCGCTCAATACTTACTTTGCCTCTGATGGTCTGGTACAAAAAGTGCGGAGCATCGCCAAAGACTTGCAACAGATGGGGTTTAGCGTTAAAGCAGACGATATCGACGCACGCCTCAAAGCCATTCAGGTCGAAAGCTATAAGAGCCTCAAAGACAAGTCGGATCTGTTTGAAGACGGTGGGCAAATCATCAAGCTCGGCCGTCATCGCTTTTCGGTCAACACTCAGCCGCTGGACTTAACGCTGCTCAGTCGTCAGCAAACAGACGGTAGCCGTGTGCTAAACCTACATCTCACCGGCACAGACTATTATGAAGTGCTCGATAATGCAGAATTAAATGCGCTGCGCCCGTATTGGGACATGAGTATCGCCTCTGAGTCTGATACGGTGTACCGCGCTGAATACTTGGCCTATCGCATCATCGAGAGCGCGAAAAACAATCAAGACGGCCTGACTCAGGCGCGTCTGTATCAGGCTTATGACGACACGGTCAGTATGGCCAATGCGGCTCATACGATAGATAGCAGCGGCGAGATTACTACCAGCAGTCCACTGGCCACATTGGTCAAAGCTTATGCCACGCCGCGCTATCAGCTTGGGTTTGACAAAGGCATTCATGATCATGACGCCACATTGCTATTGCTCCAAATCCTGCCCACGCTACGCGATGCCGGTTTACTTATTTATACGCCGCAAGTGCGCGCGCTGGCGCAGCTGTTTTATTGGCAACTGTCCCTGGTACAAGCGCTTGGCCTAGAGGCTTTGCGCCCCTTTGGCTATGACACTTGGCTAAATGAAAACGTGCTGATACAAGTCGGCAGCTGGCTCGATAGAGCGGTGACTGCCGAGCAGCTGCGGCGTAGTCTTGGCAGCGATCGGGCGCAGGCGCTATTAATTGCCGATATGACCATGCTCATGCGCGAGTTTGTCACGGCTTATGATGGCAGCCATACAGGCAGTAATAGTCATCATACTAGCAATAGCAATGACGCCACTATCTTTCAACACCAGTACGTACAGCAAGCCTGCGAATACTTGGTCAGTGTCATGGGGCAGGCTGGCACTGATGCAAGTGGGATGCTCGCCAGTGGTCTAGATAGTGATGCTGTCGATCACAAGCTATCATTATCATGGCAAACCAGCCAGCAAGCACAAGCGCTGTGTGATCAGCTGCGCCAAGCATTGGATGCTAACCCAAGCGGCGGGCAAGCTACTCAAAGCATGACGCAGCTGCAGTCCTCTATTGGCAAGCTGACCTTGCAGCCCAAATCTGCCTATGAGCTACTAGCCACTTGGTTTTATGCTTTGCTAGATAGCATAGCTACAGATCAGACTACAGATGGTAGCAGTGCTGATGATGCTGATGCGCCTAGCGAAGATGTGCGCACTAAGCGAGCAGAAGAGGAAGCGCGGCGTCAGCAGCAGGTGGAGATCGGTCGCCATTATGTACCTGAAGCGATTGCTATCATGCTTACCCAGTTAGATGACCCCATGCGCGCATCTTTATTGCAGCGCTTGAGTACGTCGGGCGTCAGCGTTGATGCAAGGGCGTCGGAGCACGCCTCGGCATCGACCTTATCCTTTATAGCAGCATCCTCGTCTTTATCCAATGGCAAACACCCGCTAAATCAAGTACAAAGCTTTGCACGTAGTACAAGTAAGGTGGCGCTTGAGATACAGGTGGGCAGCTTATTGGGCGAGCATCAGCGTATTCATCAGCAGACCCTCACCTTTGCGGTCGATGATTTTTTAAGCCGTTTGCATCATCACGACAGCCAAGTCATTCCGGCCTATAGGCGCTATCTGGCGATGCGTACTGAGATATTGCATGAGGCAAAAGACGAGCTGCGGCTAAATGAGTTTATGCCGCGTCCGCTATCATCCTTTGTGCGTAACCGCCTGATTAATGAGAGCTATCTGCCGTTGATCGGTGACAATCTTGCCAAGCAAATGGGTACCGTCGGTGAGGACAAGCGTACCGACCTGATGGGTATCCTTATGATGATATCACCGCCAGGGTACGGCAAAACCACCTTGATGGAATATGTGGCGAGCCGCTTAGGGCTTATTTTTATGAAGATAAACTGCCCCTCGCTCGGTCATGATGTCACCTCCCTCGACCCCGAAAAAGCGCCCAATGCCACCGCACGCGAGGAGCTAAACAAGATTAACCTTGCCTTTGAGATGGGCAATAACGTCATGCTCTATCTGGATGACATCCAGCATACGCACGCCGAGTTTTTACAAAAATTCATCTCACTGGGCGATGGCACGCGGCGCATCGATGGCGTTTGGCAAGGCAAGACCAAAACCTATGACATGCGCGGCAAAAAGTTCTGTGTGGTCATGGCGGGTAACCCCTATACCGAAAGCGGCGAAGCCTTTAAAGTCCCTGATATGCTCGCCAACCGCGCCGATATCTATAATCTTGGCGATATCATGAGCGGTATGGAGGAGGTGTTTGCGCTCAGTTATATCGAAAACGCCTTGACTTCAAACAAGGTACTCGCGCCCCTTGCCAATCGTGATTTAAGCGATGTGCATCGACTGATCAAAATGGCAAAGGCCGACAATGCAAACCTCGCACAAGCCCAAGCTAGCGAGCTAAGCTATCCGTATAGCACCTCAGAAGTTAATGAAATTGTTGCTGTCTTGCGTCATATGTTTGCCGTGCAAGCAGTCATCCTCGATGTCAATCAGGCCTACATCGCCTCTGCCTCGCAAGATGATAAATACCGCACCGAGCCGATATTTAAGCTGCAAGGCAGTTACCGCAACATGAATAAGATGACCGAAAAACTATCGGCCGTCATGAATCAAGCAGAGCTGGATCAGCTAATCGATGATCACTATTTGGGCGAGTCGCAGCTACTCACCCAAGGCGCAGAGAGCAATCTACTGAAGCTTGGTGAGATGCGCGGCGTGCTGACAGAGGATGAAAAGGCACGCTGGGCGCAAATCAAAACCGACTTCTTACGCAATAAAGCCATGGGCGGTGAGGATGGCGATATCGGCGCACGTATCGTCGCGCAGCTTGTCGATCTTGCTAGCGGCTTTCATGCCATTAGCAGTCAATTTGAGAGCTATGTAACAAAAAATGATCCTGAGCAGCTGGCGCGTTTAAACGAGTCAGCAGAGCAAATAAAACGAGAGGCTCAGCTTGAATCACAAAAAATTCTCGCTGACAGCGTGCTCTCAGGTTTTGTAGACAATGCCAAAGTGGTCAGCGATAGTATCGATAATGGCTTTGAGAAAAGCATGACTCAGCTAACACAGCTCTACAAGCACGACCATAAAACCGAAGGCGAGTACCTCAAACAAAACCAAGAAATGCAAAAACAGCTTATGGTACAACTGGTGGGCGCGCTCGAGCAACTGGCACAGCAGATGGCTCACAGTCTATCGAGCCGTGCTGACGATCAAGCATCGACCACCGATGTCACAGAGCAGGCCGCGCTGATAGCACACGCTCTAAAAGATGCGCTTGCACCGCTAACGATGCGTATGGATGAGAAGCTGGCGATTGACAGCAGCACCGATCAATCAGGTAAGCTGATCGTCAATAGCCTAAATAAGCTGAATAAAATATTTGACGATTATGAGTAATCGGTAAGGGTAATCATGGCCCATAAAAAGGCAAACCTACCACAGAAAATATGCCCCGTGTGCCAACGCCCATTTACCTGGCGCAAGAAGTGGGAGAAGGATTGGGACAATGTGCTGTATTGTTCGGAGCGGTGTCGGCGGGGGAAAGTAAAAAATGAGCCGTCCAAACTAGAAAACTCAGCCTATGAATCGATAAGCTGAGTTTGATTCTGATAAGTTCATTTTTTATTACTAATTATTGACGATCAAACACAATGGTTTCGCCATCATCATTATTTACTTCATCTTGATCTGAATATGCCTTAAAGGTTAGAGTATCGTCTTCGACATTGACATTCATCTGGTAGAAAAATGATAAGTCTTCACCACCTGTACTACTATACAACGACTGCCCAAGGGTAAACAGACCATTATTACCTAGAGTATAGGTATTCCAGTCCATCCCAGAGAGTGGCACAGTACTGTATTCATAAGGCAACTCTTGATCGACTTCGATATGGAAAAAAGTCTGATCATCTAAAAAACCAAACAGTACTAGCTCATCATCTACCTGACCTGCCTGTGCTTTCCAGATGCCTAACTCATTTTCGGACTTGGCTTTTGAGAGGGTATATAGCTCATCGACCTCTATGACATTATCATCGTCTTCATCAACACCTAACGTCAGCGTATCACCAGAGATTTGCACTGTTCTTAACACGTTGTCTGATAGGCCGGACGTACCATTATTATCATAAACGATTTTATCAATTTTGAGTTCGTCACTTGCTTTTAGTGAGTATTTGCCCCATTCTATTCCATCATCAGAGCCTCTCGAAGAAGTCGTACCAGTTACTTGCGTCTGCATATAGGTACCATCGTCTAAAAAGGATAAAGTTACCAGCTCCTCATCACCCAAATCCATGCGCCACAGTCCTGAAAGCATCTGTGCATCGACTGTTCCTTTAACAGCAGTTCTTGAAAAGCTAAATGAATCATCGTCGACATCAAGGATGAGCTTCTCATCATCAGTCACGCGCGCATAACGAGTGCTTTGCTCTGAGAGTCCCTTTCCAGCATTACTATCAAAGGTTGGGTTGGTTGTGAGTTGATTGGTGGTTGGATTAATGGCGTAAGTACCCCATTCAAGACCATTTTCATCGTTATCAACTGAGAGATCCGAGTTCACTTGTACATGAACGTACTGATTATTATCTAAAAAAGCCACGCCAATCAGCTCATCATCTGTATCATCTACATCATCAAAGCTCCAAGCGCCTACGATACCGTCGGGTTCGATTTCTGAAAACTGATATTGTTCATCACTATCGATGCTACCGTTTTCATCTTCATCGACTTGCAGGATCAGCTTACCATTAGACACACGAGCTGATAGATTTGGCGCATCTGACAAACCCACATCACCATTTTCATCAAATAACTGTGTGGTGGTTAATTCGCCAGTCTTTCTATTAATCTCATAGGTTCCCCATTCTAGGCCGCCTTCTGGATCATCGACCAGCGATTCATTGTCAACCTGAACTTGCACATAAGTGCCGTCACTCATAAAAGATATAGCGCTCAAGTTGTTGTCATTGCCACCGTCTTGGCTCCAAAAACCAACGATATTGGTGTCAATAACTGATTGATCAGGTGGTGATGTAGATGGTGAGTCATCATTATCATCCCCACACCCTTGTAAAAACAGCGCAGTAGTAATGGCCAGTAGTGTCAATTTAAAAGTTTTCATTTTCTTTCTCTCCTTGAATAAAAAATGTAAAATCGAGCTAGGCTTACACGAACGTCCTTGTTCCTCCTTTTATTAAAAAACGTCTTGAAGATGGCAGAATGGTATATAGTTTAAACATGCTATTTATATATAATTATAAATATATCAAAAAAATTCGGATATGCGAATAAAAATATAAACAATTTTATATATTAAGAAGATGGTTTAAGTAACTGAAGAGCAGAAAATACAAACGTTGTCGTATATCAAAAGAGAGCCTTTTGGATGATGCCTAGCAAACAAAAAGTGATAGCGCCATTGTTAGACGGTGTTAGATGAGATGCGGCGAAAGTTACGACAATAACAATAATAAAAAAACGGCGTACTAACTAATTCTTAGTTAGTACGCCGTGGGTTAAAAATATCTAGCTAAACCATTAATAATCTACAAATTCGGATTTAACCACTTCTCAGCCGTCTTTATATCCCAATCCTTACGTTTAGCATAATCCTCCAACTGATCACGCCCAATCTTTCCGACGTTAAAGTAGTTACTATCAGGGTGCGAGTAATAAAAGCCGCTGACCGAAGATGCCGGCCACATGGCAAAGCTTTCAGTTAGCGTTGTGCCGATAGCGTCCACTGTACCCAGCCAATCAAACAATTTGCCTTTTTCCGTATGCTCAGGACAGGCAGGGTAGCCCGGCGCTGGGCGGGTACCGACGTATTTTTCTTTGATCAGCTCATCGTTGGTGAGTTCCTCACTAGCCTGATAGCCCCAATAGTCTTTGCGGATGCGCTCATGCAAATGCTCGGCAAATGCTTCGGCTAGACGATCAGACAGCGCTTGTACCATGATGGCATTATAATCATCACCCGCCGCTTTGTACTTTTCAGCAAGAGCTTCTGTGCCGACGATGGAGACGGTAAAGCCGCCTAGATAGTCAGTGTGCTTCTCTGATGGTGAGATAAAGTCGGCCAAGCTAAAGTTTGGCTTGCCGCTGGCTTTGTCGCTTTGTTGGCGCAGATGCTCAAAGGTATGGGTTGGCTGCCCGCCATTGGTAGGCGCTTTATCATAAACGGTGAGGGTATCGCTACCTGTGCGCCGCGCGGGCATGATTTTAAATACCCCTTTAGCGACGACTAACTTTTCATCGATCATTTTTTGTAGCAGGTTTTGCGCATTGTTAAATAAATCACGCGCCGCTTCTCCAACGACCTCATCTTGCAAAATTTTAGGATATTTACCCGCCAGCCCCCACGAGATAAAAAACGGCGTCCAGTCGATATAAGGCAGCAGGGTTGCGATCGGATAGTCGTCAAGTATCACTTGGCCGAGTGTATTTGGCATAGGTGGCACATAGTTGTCCCAGTCATAGTCAAAGCCACGCATGATGGCGTCAGCGTACGATATCTTGGCCGCTTTAGGCTGGCGCTTGGCCAGACGCTCGCGCACCTTGACATACTCTTCGCGGGTTTCATCGATCAGGCCTTGACGGTGCTCTTTCGACAGCAGCTTGGTCACCACGCCGACCGAGCGTGAGGCGTCCGAGACGTAGATGACCGCATCGTTTTGGTATTGCGGTTCGACTTTTACCGCGGTATGCGCTTTAGAGGTGGTGGCACCGCCGATCATCAGTGGCAGGGTCATGCCGCGCTCTTGCATTTGCTTGGCGACATAGACCATCTCATCGAGGCTCGGGGTAATTAGTCCTGATAGGCCGATGATATCGACTTTCTCGCTAATAGCGGTATCGAGGATTTTTTCACACGGTACCATGACGCCCAGATCAAGGATGTCGTAGCCGTTACAGCCGAGTACCACACCAACGATGTTTTTGCCGATATCATGGACGTCGCCCTTGACCGTTGCCATAAGGATTTTACCTTTGACTTCGCCCTCGACTTTTTCTGCTTCGATATAAGGGTTGAGCCAAGCGACCGATTGCTTCATCACGCGCGCCGACTTGACCACTTGCGGCAAAAACATTTTACCCGAGCCAAATAAGTCACCGACGATGTTCATGCCATCCATCAAAGGCCCTTCGATGACGTCGAGCGGCTTGGGGTATTTCTCCCATGCTTCTTTGGTATCGGCTTCGATAAAGGTGGTGATACCTTTGACCAGTGCATGGGCGATGCGCTCTTCTACCGTGCCCTCGCGCCAGCTCATATCGACGGTGCTGTCTTTTTTCTTGCCACCATCTTGATAGCTCTCAGCGATGGTCATCAGACGTTCGGTGGCATCTTGTCCACTCTCGCCTTGATTGCGATTGAGCATCACATCCTCAATCGCCTCGCGCGCCTCAATCGGGATATCGTCATAAACCTCAAGCATTGATGGGTTGACGATACCCATGGTCAGACCATTTTTGATCGCATGATAGAGAAATACCGAGTTGATGGCTTCACGAATCGGGTTACCACGGAAGCTAAACGAGACGTTGGACACGCCGCCTGACACCATGGCATTAGGCAGGTTTTCGGTGATCCATTTGGCCGCGTTAATAAAGTCAGCGCCGTAGTTATTGTGCTCGGTGATACCGGTGGCGACCGCAAAGATATTGGGGTCAAAGATAATGTCCTCAGATGGGAAGCCAACTTCGTTGACCAACACGTCATAGCTGCGCTGACAGATCTGGATTTTGCGCTCATAGGTGTCCGCTTGCCCATCTTCATCAAAGGCCATAACGATGACCGCAGCCCCGTAGCGCATACAGAGCTTGGCATGCTTGACAAATTCGTCATAGCCTTCTTTTAAGGAGATGGAGTTGACGACCGATTTGCCTTGGATACGTTTAAGTCCTTCTTCGATGATGTCCCACTTAGAGGAGTCCATCATCAGCGGCACACGGCTGATATCTGGCTCGCCCGAGACCAAATTGACAAAATGAATCATCGCTTGTTTGGAGTCGAGCATGCCCTCGTCCATGTTGATATCGACGATTTGCGCGCCGCCTTCGACCTGATCGCGTGCCACATCGAGCGCTTCGGTATAGGCTTCGGTTTTGATTAGGCGCAAAAACTTCTTGGAGCCTGTGACGTTGGTACGCTCACCAACGTTGACAAACAGACTGTCGGCGGTGATGTTAAATGGCTCAAGTCCAGACAGACGGCAGGCAGGGGCAATCTCTGGTATCACGCGCGGCGGATAGTTCGCCACCATATCTGCAATGTGGCGGATATGCTCAGGTGTGGTCCCACAGCAGCCGCCGACGATGTTTAGGATGCCCGCTTTGGCAAAGCCTTCAAGCAGGGCAGCGGTTTGCTCGGCGGTCTCATCGTACTCTCCAAACTCATTGGGCAGCCCCGCATTTGGATGCGCTGAGACATAAGTGTCAGCGATGTTCGAGAGCGTCTGAATATGCGGGCGCAGCGCATCAGCGCCGAGCGCGCAGTTAAAGCCAACAGATAACGGCTTGGCGTGACGGATAGAGTTATAAAACGCTTCCGCTGTCTGACCCGATAGCGTGCGACCTGAAGCATCGGTGATGGTGCCTGATATCATAATCGGCAGCTCAAAACCGATATCGTCAAACACGCCGGTGATGGCAAATATTGCCGCTTTGGCGTTTAGGGTGTCAAAGATGGTTTCAATCAACAGGATATCGACGCCGCCTTCGATCAGTGCCAGCGTTGCCTCGCGGTAGTTGAGCACCAGTTCATCAAAGGTAATATTGCGAAAGGCAGGGTCATTGACATCAGGGGACAGCGAGCAGGTACGCGAAGTTGGGCCGATGACCCCTGCGACAAAGCGTGGCTTATTAGGGGTTTTTTCGGTAAATTCGTCAGCTGCCGCCCGTGCTATCTGCGCGGCGGTCTTGTTTAGCTCTGGCACCAGATATTCCATATCGTAGTCAGACATCGATAGCCGCGTACCATTAAAGCTATTGGTCTCGATGATATCAGCGCCTGCTGCGAGATGATCGTGATGAATGTCGCGTATCATTTTCGGCTGGGTAAGTACCAGCAGATCATTATTGCCGCGCACGTCTTGCTCGATATCAGCGAAGCGCTCACCGCGATAGTCGGCTTCCTCGAGCTTATACGTCTGAATCTGCGTTCCCATCGCCCCATCAAGCATCAAGATACGCGACTTCATTTGCTCAGTGATACGCACGCGAGCGGTGAGCTGCTGCTCTTTATAAGGGAAGACGGCAGGTGGCGTTAGTACAAAGCCGTCCGCTGACGGTGCTGAGTGATCGGCTTGCGAAGAAGCCTGGGAGGTTGGCTGTTGAGTCGTCGGCTGTTGAGTCATAGGAGCGCTGCTTATTTCGTCAATATTTAAAAAAAGAGAGGGCAAAAAGGTGTCAGTACATAACGCGTATATAACTACCGGTTATTACCACAAAATAGAATAGGCAAATTCGCATTATTTTAGCATGAAAAATCTATCGCACACGGGCAGGCCGATATTCCTTTGTGTCATATGATAATAAAGCGTTTAAGCATGAGTGATCAAACACTGCACAAAAATCACGCCCTCATAACACTTATCAGCTAAGCGGTAATGTTTGAGCTGATAGCAGTTTAGGCCATTTGATAAACAGGCACAAATGAATATCATTTCGCTTAAAGATTACATAAAGCTTTGATTTTGACCATGGAAACTTAAAAACCTGCCCAAAAAACTGACAAAACTTACATCCATCGCACAAAAAATAGCGTAAATATGGATAGATGAATGATTGCTATATGTTAATTTGTATACATAAGGATTTGCATTTTATAAGTAATACTAACAAGCCTTCTGATAATGTGGTTTATCGAAATGCGGCTTGTTAATCAGTTGTCATATCAGTAGATATCGTAAAGAGTGGATAAAGAAAGTAGCGTGTTGTGTTATCCAATAGGTATTGTGCAGCACACCGTAATTTTTATTTACTTATTGCTATATAAATATCTGACTTTGGTAATATAAATAAAGGGTAGTGGCTTATGGATTAGCAGGCCTTATGAGTAAATCACCAATCTGACAAAATTCATAATCAAGGATGTTTATATGAAATTCTCTAAAATCGCTACGATAGGTACATTGGCCGTTTCAATCGCTGGTCTTAGTGCCTGTAATAACATGATGCCGACCAAAAGCGCGCAAATGAAAGCGCCGATGCACAGCCAATCTATGACAAAGATGAACGTCGTGCAAATCGCACAAAGCAATTCTGATTTTTCGTTATTGGTAGAAGCGGTCGTAGCAGCAGATTTGGCCGGTGCTTTATCTAATCCCAATGCTCACTATACGGTATTTGCGCCAACCAACGCCGCCTTTATGCAAGCATTAAAAGAAACTGGCATGACAAAAGAGCAGCTATTTGCCAACAAGCCATTACTGACCAAAATCTTAGGCTATCACGTAATCAATGGCAATATGGCCATGTACGCCAAAGATGTCAAACCAGGCAATGTCACGACCGTGAGTAAAGATACGCTGATGGTGACGCCAAAAGGGCAGCTGATGGATGAAATGGGTCGTACCACCAATATCATCAAAACCGATATTGCGGCGAGCAATGGGGTGATACATGTGGTGGATCGTGTGTTGATGCCCAAATAACCATAAACATTGATAACCATCACGACCATGTGCGCTGTGCTTATACGCGACAAACGCTATCAGCGCAGTGATGGTCTGGACTCTCGCATCCCGCTCAATACTATTATTCAGCTTGTACTTATCCAGTTTTTATTGAGACTGCTTTTAATAAAACTGCTATTTATAAAGCTACTATTTATAAAGTTGCTATTAATCAAACAACCAAAATTCTATCCGTTAAATAAAGGAAGCATCATGTTAAAAAGGAATCTATTATCTATCGCTGTCGTTACCGCCGCAGTATCACTGGCTGCTTGTAATGATACTGAAACTGTGACCGAGCCGGTGGTCGAGCCTGACACCACCACAGAAACAACAGAAACCATGAGCGAGCCTGTAGAGATGACAGAGCCAATGGCTAATACTGAGCCGATGGCCGAAACGGACGCTATGGGTGAGACTGCCGCGACGCAAACCATCGGAGAGATGGCTGCCAGCAATGAAAACCTGACAGTTTTGACCGCAGCGCTGCAAGCGGCTGGGCTCGACTCCATGCTAATGGCTGAGGATAAGTACACCGTATTTGCACCGACAGATGAGGCGTTTGGAGCGTTGCTGACCAAGCTAGGCATCACAAAAGAAGAGCTACTGGCGGATCAAGAAACACTCAAAAGTGTACTGCCATACCATGTGGTTCCAACGGTCGTAAAAGCCGCTGATATTCCGTATGGTACAGACATTGAAACCGCCAATGGTGCGACGATTTCTATCAGTGATGCCAATGTTATCACTGATGAAAATGGCAATACGGCCAATATCGTCGGCACGGATATGATGGCGACTAATGGGGTCGTACATGTGATTGATACCGTTTTATTGCCCAAGTAATCGCAGCGTTATGTCATTTTTAAGAGTATTAACGGCGGCTTTTTAAGTAGCTGTTAGCTCTTTTAGCCTAGAGCATTTTTATGGATAAGTATTAAAGATAATGCAGCCAAATAACGGCTAAAAAAACCCGAGACACTGGTCTCGGGTTTTTTTATTGTTAAGACTCAATACAATCGAGCGATTATTTAGGCTCTTTATGTAATGGGTCCGCATTCACTCTTTGTTGCTCTTTTAGATGACGCTCCTCCCAGTAGGTAGCGTTTTTGATGCCAAATTTCTTAGGATCAAAGGTAAACCTGTTAGAAGTAGTACCGCCGCCTGCTTTGAGCTGGGCTTCATAATCTCGCAAAATATCGATAGCAGGACGTGCCACAAAGAAGATGACGATGATACCAACGATGTTGAGCCATGCCATAAGACCAACGCCAACATCGCCGAGACCCCAGATGTAGCCTGAGCTGTTGAGCGCGCCGTAAGCTACCATAAACATGATAACGAGCTTCACGATAAACTGACCTGTCTTACTCGCGCCTTTACCCATTGAGCGGGTCAGGTATGAGATATTGACTTCCGCGATATAGTAGTACGCCAAGATAGTGGTGAAGGCAAAGAAGAATACCGCGACAGCAATAAAGGTGTCACCAAAGTTGCCGTAGACAGACTCCATCGCCATTTGGGTGAATGATGGAGAGTTGATCTCAACATCAGCGGCGACGTTTTGGACGATAAACTGTCCTTCAGCCAGCTCGCCTTGGATGTTGTACATGCCAGTTGATAAGATCATAAAAGCAGTGGCAGAACAAACAAGCAAGGTATCTACATAGACTGAAAACGCTTGTACCAAACCTTGCTGAGCTGGGTGATCGACCGCAGCGGCAGAGGCGGCGTGAGGACCTGTACCTTGACCTGCTTCGTTTGAGTAAATACCACGTTTTACGCCCCAACCAATGGCAGCACCAAAGCCTGCTTGAGCAGTAAAGGCATCCCCAATGATTGCGCCAAATACTTGCGGGATCATGCTGAAATTGGTAAACATGATAAGTAGAGCTAGGATAATGTAGCCTAGCGCCATAAATGGTACCGCATACTCAGTAAAGGTTGCGATACGCTTGATACCACCAAAGATGATAAAGCCTAAAACCACCAAAATGATAGCAAGAGCGATCAGACGTGTGGTACCCGTCTCTATGCCAGCTAGGGTCATCGCCGAGCCTTCACCTGCGACCTGCGCGACAGCGTTGATGACGCCGTTTGCCTGTACGCCAGGTAAGAACACACCACAAGCGACGATAGAGGCTATGGCGAATAAGATACCATACCATTTTTGGCCAAGGGCACGCTCGAAGTAATATGCAGGGCCACCGCGATATTCGCCAGTAACGACGTCGCGCTCTTTATAGATTTGACCCAAAGTCGATTCGACATACGCGGTAGATGCGCCCAAGAACGCCACGATCCACATCCAAAATACTGCACCTGGGCCACCAAAGCCGATCGCGGCTGCAACCCCCGCGATGTTACCCATACCGACGCGGCCTGCGAGCGAGACGGCAAGTGCCTGGAATGATGAGATACCATCATTGTCTGGCTTGCCTTTAAACAACAGTCGGAGCATCTCCCCAAATAGACGAACTTGCACAAAGCGCGTCATAATGGAATAAAATAGACCTGCGCCCAAGCATAAATAGACCAGCGCTGGGCTCCAAATAATTCCATTTGCTAAACTGACTAAACCTTCCATATTATGTATTCCTAGTACTGTCTCAAAGTGGCGCTGTATGCTAGGCGTAAACTAACTGGTTAACTTACTTATTCAAGTTAAGCAGTTAAATTATCAGCATCGACTTACCTGTGCTAGCGCAGTCTCATACGTTGTGTCACCACTAAGAATGGACTGTAGTTGTCTGTATTTGTCCGTAGGGCTGATCAGCAAAGCATTCTACTGCTCGCCGCTATCTGTATCATATCAGTCACGGCTACGATTTATTGCTGTCTGAGCATAAGGCACGGTATAAATGACCAAGCGCTCAGATACGTTATAAGTAGACCCACAAACAAAACAGGCGGTTATATAATTAAATAGCCATCAAACTGATAGCAGGGCTTGCTATGAGCAGCACGGTGCGATGACAGGGTATTGGATCAATAACAAACAAATCTGTTTAGTAAGTATTACGCAGTTTGTCAACGTTTTCATCAAGCTATCGATGGGCTGCTAATACTAATTAAACCATATGTCCACTACCAAATGTATTCAAACCGTACGGCTACGTAACTGCAATTTGCCATATTTTTCTATTAATTACTAGAATTTTCTTTATATATAAGCGTATATATTCATATTTAAGAAGGCTGTTTTCTCAAGGGTGGCAAGGAAACAGACCTATGTTTATGCCTGTCCTGGCAGAAGCTTTTTGTTAAAAAACGATACAGGCGTCTGCTGACCGGCGACATCGCGGTTGTGTTTTGGTAACGATGAATTGTAAAAGCACTACGATAGCGCCATTATTACTACCATATCGTATAAGCTATAATGATAAAAACAGACGCGAAATCGACGTAAACAGGTCGCGCAAAAAATGCAAAAAGAGAAAGATAAATAAGCGGCTTGCGCTTGTGACTGTTTGGGTTTTTGACTATGGAGTCCGTCTATTAAATTATAAGGCCTACCTATATAAGCATAAGTTATAAACCAATTCAGGTTATGGGCAGAGGCAAGTGACAAACAAGGTCGGCGTATATCAGCACGACCGACAAAAAGATTATACATAAGTTGCGATATATTTATTATTAGGAGAGAAATGATGACACGTAAATCTATGGTAAAACCCATGCTGATAGCAGCGGTACTTGCGACGTCTAGTGCCGGCCTCAGCGGCTGCGGCTATAATAATTTGCAAGCGCAAGATGAGCAGGTGACCGCATCGTGGTCAGAGGTGGTCAACCAGTATCAGCGCCGCGCAGATTTGGTGCCAAACTTGGTCAAGGTGGTACAGCAGTATGCTGAGCAAGAGCAAGAGGTGTTTACTCAAGTGGCCGAAGCGCGTGCGCGTGCTGGCAGCATTACCGTCACGCCAGAGGTGCTAAACGACCCAGAAGCGATGGAGCGTTACGCCGCCGCTCAAGAGCAGATGACAGGGGCGCTGTCGCGTTTGATGGCAGTGTCTGAGCGCTATCCTGAGCTCAAGTCAGATGCGTTGTTTCAAGATTTACAAGCGCAGCTAGAAGGCACAGAAAACCGTATCGCCGTCGCGCGCAACCGTTATATCCAAGAAGTGCAGGGCTATAACACCACCGTGCGTCAGTTCCCGACCAATATCACTGCCAAAGTATTTGGAATGGATACTAAGCCAAACTTTAGCGTGACCGACGAAGAGGCCATTTCGACTGCGCCAAGCGTCGATTTTGGTGACTCGGCGAACACGAGCGCTGAGTAGCTTCTAAGTCGCCATAAAATAAAGCGGTGTTGGCCGCTTTATTTGTTTTAGGGGTTGTGGCACTGGTGTTTATGACCCAGACTTTTATGAGCTTAAATTTTAGTGTTTTATAATTTTATAATAAGTACAGCGGTCACTTAAGGTGGTATAGATTAGATGAATCATTCAAAAGCAATCTTATCAGTATTACTATTTACACTGAGTCTGGGCGGTGCACCGATGCTGCACGCCGCGCCCAACGACGCTGCTGATAATGCGGTCGCTGTAGATAATGGCTCAAACGTGCAGAGCCGCAGTGTCGAAGAATTGGTGGCAATTGCCAAAGCAGACGAATCCAATGAAGCCATTAATGAGGCAGTATTGGGGAATGAGGCGATCAACGAAACCATTCTTAGCAATGACAATCAAGATAGCAATGACGCCATCAATTCTAATGCAGCGCAAACGACTGCTGCGCCGATACAATCAAGCGCCAAAAGCGTCGATGCTGACAAACTGATCCTAAATTCGCCTGTGGTGGATCAAGCCAATATCTTAAATCCGCAAGAAAAACAGCGCTTAGAGGCGCAGCTTAAGAGCATCTATCAGCAAGGTTTGGCGCAGGCGGCGGTTGTGATTGTACCGACGACCAACGGGCTGCCGATATTTGACTATGCGTTACAAGTGGCAGAAAAATGGCAGCTGGGCGACCAAGATATCGATGATGGTCTGCTGATGGTTGTCGCGGTCAATGACCGTAATATGTATGTTTTGACCGGTTATGGGCTTGAGGGCGTGTTGCCTGATGCTGCGGTCAATCGCATCATTCGAGAAGACATCACCCCTTTGTTTAAACAAAACAATTATGGTGCTGGTATATTGGCAGGGGTAGACGCGCTAAAGACACGCCTGAGCGCTGATCCTGAGGTGTTGGCGCGTGCCGATGCCCAAGCGGCAGAGCGTAGTGCGCAGCAGGGAGATGACGAGGTACCATCGCCGATCTTTTTGTTTATCATGGCGATGATTTTCGGTGGTTTTATCACCAACATATTTGGCCGTGTGTTTGGCTCTATCCTGACAGCTGGCGGCTTTTTTGCAGGTTCACTGGCGCTGGGTGGCGGATTTTTTATGACCGTCATTATGGCGATATTTTTGTGGATGTTCCTTATCTCACGTGGCTCAGGCGGCGGTGGTGGCCGCGGCGGCGGCGGTGGCATGATTTTCTTACCGGGCATGGGCGGCGGTAGTGGCGGCAGCTTCGGTGGTGGTGGTTTTGGTGGCGGCGGCTTCGGCGGCGGCGGTGGTGGCTTTGGCGGCGGTGGTGCCGGTGGCTCTTGGTAGCCTGATACAATGAAAAAACAATCGTGAGCAACGACGTATTTGAGGAAGTAATATAATGGCAGAAAACAATACTGCACATCCCAGCTTTGCCCGCTGGTGGCGCCAAGTCTTGTTTGTGCCTTTGATGCACAGCAAATGGCTGACAGCGGCTGCCAAAGCGCGCTTGACAGCAAAAGTAACCAGCGCGGAGCGTGGTCATCGCGGCGAGGTGTTTTTGATTATCGAAAACCACCTTCCTATTCAGCAGGCTTATCATATGGGCTGCCGTGAGCGCGCCATTGATTTGTTTAGTGAGTACCGTGTTTGGGATACTGAAGAAAACACAGGCGTGCTGGTCTATGTCAATATCTGTGAGCACAGTTTAGAGATTGTGGCAGATCGCGGCATCAGCGCCCATGTCAGCCCGACAGTGTGGCGCGCCATGTGTGACAAAGCTGTTGCTGGTATTGCTAACCAAAAAACAGAAGAAAGCTTGCTTGAGCTATTAGATGAAGTGGGGCAAGTGCTGCGGCAGTATTATCATCTCGAGCATGACCCTGCGGGCAACGAGCTGTCTGATACAGTGGTGTATTTGAAGTAAGCTTGCTAGTCTTTACTTGCTGGTGTTTAAAGAAAGCCTGCTCAATGCTTTTACTAAGCATTTTTACTAAATGTTTTCACTTAGGAGCTTTCACTTAGCAGGCTTTTGTTAAATTCTTAAAGCGCTGTGCTGCTCACTTATTCACCTGTAGGGTTTTGTCTATAGGGTTTTTGCGTCAATTCAAATATAATATCGTCTGTCCTAAGACAAACCGCCCTTACTGAGATATTATGATTGAATTAATAAAAAAACTGCCAAAAGCTGAGCTACATTTGCACATCGAAGGCTCGCTCGAGCCTGAGTTGATGTTTCGATTGGCGCAAAAAAACGACATCCAAATACCTTATAAAGACATAGACGACGTCCGCCGCGCCTATAACTTTACCAACCTACAAACCTTTTTAGATATCTATTATGCTGGTGCCAACGTCCTTATCACCCAGCAGGATTTTTATGATTTGACGTGGGCCTATATCCTAAAGTGCGTCGAAGACAACGTCATTCATACCGAGATATTTTTTGACCCGCAGACCCATACCGAAAGAGGTGTTGAGTTTGCAACCATTATTAATGGTATCAAATCAGCGCTGGCAGATGCCAAGGCTGAGTACGGTATCAGCTCTTGTATCATCATGTGTTTTTTACGGCATTTGTCGCAAGATGCAGCATTTGAAACTTTAGAGGCTGCCATGGCATTCAAAGATGATATCGTCGGAGTGGGCCTTGACTCATCCGAGCTGGGCAACCCGCCGTCTAAGTTTACAGAAGTATTTAGACAGGCCAAAGCCGCTGGCTTCAAAGTGGTCGCCCATGCTGGCGAAGAGGCAGATTTTTCTTATATTTATGAGGCGTTAGACGTTTTACGCAGTGACAGGATCGATCACGGCGTGCAGGCGATACATAGCGAGGCACTGATGCAGCGCCTAAAAGAGGAGCAAATGCCGCTGACCGTTTGCCCGAATTCCAATATCGAGCTTAAGGTGTTTGAGAGCTATCAAAACCATAATATAAAAACGCTGTTAGACTATGGGCTAAATGTCAGCGTTAACTCTGACGACCCTGCGTATTTTAAAGGTTATATCAATCAAAACTTTATCAATCTGGTAGAAAACTTGCCGCTGACAGAAGACGATATCGTCACTTTGGTAAAAAACTCCTTTAGAGCGTCATTTATAGACGATGATCTAAAACAAGCGTATTTGGCACGAGTGGATCTTGCGCTGCAATAAGCACGGCTCACGATGTCAAAAAAGGGGGAGCGCTTTATATAATGCGCTCCCCCTTTTCATTGCGCGACTTGATAGCGACGTATCCGATTTATTTGGACTCGACCATATCATTGGCCGCACTTATAAATCAGTAATCGCTTCTATCAGCGGCGGCAGTATCACGCCTGCTTTTTCTGCAAACGTGATATCGACGATGGTGTTTGGCGTGGGATTGGGGTTTATCTCAATAACTTGCGCGCCGTTTTGTTTGGCTAACTGTGCCAATCCCGCAGCAGGATAGACGAGGCTTGAGGTACCGATACTGATAAACACCTCGCAATTAGCCGCAGCTTCTTCGGCAGTCTGCCACGCCTGTACAGGTAGCGCTTCGCCAAACCAAACAATATCTGGTCTGATATAACCACCGCAATGCGGACAGGTGAGCAAGGTGTTGTCAAAGCTCATATCGAGACGCGTATTAACGCTCATAGTGTTTTGCATAATGTCTTGATGGTCGGATGGGGCGCTTGATTGCTCCTGATAGGGCGCATTACACTGACCACAACGGTTGCGCCACAGATGTCCATGTAGGTGAGTCACCGAGCTACCCGCTTGTTCATGCAAGTCATCGACATTTTGGGTGATGAGTGTCACTGTTTGATCGGAGGTTTGCGCGTGATACTGCCACTGAGCCAATGCATGATGCGCAGGGTTTGGCGCTTTATCAGCCACCAACTGCCTGCGCCACTGATACCATGACCATACTAGCTTTGGATCACGAGTGAATGCTTCAGGAGTGGCCAAGTCTTCGACACCGTAGTTTTCCCATAACCCTGTTTGCTTATCTCGAAACGTTGGGATGCCGCTTTCTGCAGAAATACCAGCCCCAGTCAAAATGCAAATACGTGATTTCGATTTCAACAGTTGTGCTGCACGCTCTACTTCTGCTATGAGTGCGGGTGTTAATTCTGCTAACATGAGCCAACCCTTATTAATGATGGATATGTTTTCTTATGATAGACGGAATGTGGTGGCTTGTCATACTCTTCACTGTGATTGCCGCCTTGTGGTTATTGGCAAAATCACGTGGCGCAAAGACGGACGCAGGGCGCAGTGGTAAGCAATCAAACCAGCTGCCTTCTAATGACGCGCTACAAAAAACCTCAGTGCTGTTTAAGCAGTTTTTTCCTGATTATCAAGTCACGCGTAAAGCCAAGCATTTGCTCATCCGTAAACACAATAAAAAAGTGGCGATGATTACCATTGATAAAACACTGGCAGCCGGTCAGCGCCGTTTGGGCGATATTCCTGTGATCAATTATCACCGCGTGCCCAGCCGCGCCCAGCTTGCTACTCATTTGCAAGAGGCAGAGTAGGCGGCGCTTGTATCAGTGGATAAAGAGCAAGTAGGTATTTTAAAAGAAAGTTTTTTAGAGCTGGCCGTTTAACAAGTTGACCGTTTAACAGAGGCGGCTTAAATAGTTACGTGACGAATAACAAGCGAGAGGCTGCGAGTACATTTAACAACACTTGATAAAAGCTACTAGGTCATGATAAATAATATCAAAAGATTTGAAGTGTTGAGATTAAAGGACTTTAGAAGTATGAGGTAATGCTAAGGAAGGATGAAATATAGTGATTGGTGCGCTCGGCGGGAGTCAATCATATCGCTGCAAGTCTTTTTACGAGTAGCTTAAAGATATTATTGGAATATATTTAACAACAAATTTAACAACATTTTTCTATCGCTAACTAAAGCATACGAATTTTTAAATATCTTGAATATAAAAAAAGAAGCCTTGGCAGCTCTAGGGGATACTAACACAAACGAAATGTTTAATGCGTTCTCCGTATCTAGCCAATACCAAGGCTCCTTAAATAGACTTTATCAAATTGGTAGGATAAAGGCCAATTACTAGTCTGGTTTCTCCAGTTATATAACAAATCTCACATTCAGACTTGCCGAGTAATGTCGAATACCCTTATGATGGTCATATTTTGTCTAGGATGAGGTATTACCTCATCGCTGACATACAATCTATTGTGCCGCTTAGAGTGTGTACTAGTAGAAGAGACCAAAGCAAGCGTCGTTGCTGAGAGCCAACTTATCGCTGAGATAGGTTTGCCTGAGGAAGCGCAAGAGAAATTCTTTATAAGTGCCAGCAAGCGATCCTTTTGCAATATCTCGCCGATGGATCTTAGCAAGGTGGTTAATTGTGAAAAAGCGAAATAAGCGCTCAAGTGTGATAGTACTAGATTAAATCGAGTCAGGGACGGCGTACCATGCGAAACAATTTGTCCAGGTGGTTAATTGGTGCCGCTGCAGTATTTATAGTCGCTTGCACTCCCGCCCAAGACAATAGTGACAAGTTTGTCTCGGGTCATACTGTGGTGCACGAGGTTTTCTGGGGTGCTGATCATGATAATCCTTACCCTTTCACCACATCAGGCGAGATATCGTGTGTCTATTACCCTGATTTTGGTATTGAAGTGTATTTTGAGCCTGCAGGCTATATTGACGAGTCCTCTATCGGTACACCGCTTAATAAAGCCGCTGCCGATGCTCTGAAGCGTGATGGTATGAAACCGAATGTGCCGTACAGTATCAAGGAAGGCGCTGATTTGAGCGAAGCTGTAGAGGTTGGGTTGAGGGTATGTGATGAGCTGGTGAGATAGGTTTGAGGATGATTAAATAGAAAAGCCTCCTTACGGAGACTCTTATTTTAAATTAATAAAAAAATTGTGCTATTAGCGTTATGGTCCGCTGCTAGGTACTAAAAAACACCATGCTTCATAACCATACTCGTGAGCATCTAGCTGTTTGCCTGAATTACCGCGTACTTTACGGAAGCGACAACACACCCACCTCATACCCTTAGGGGCAGGTTTACTGTTTATTTTACGTTTGGCCATTAGATAATCCTCTTGGCAATTTACGACCAAGGATTGTTTAAGGCCTTAATAACTGATAAAATATAATTTCTCAGGTTATATCTAAGCAGTAATCAAGGCTTCTGCACCGTCTTGGTCACTCAGTGCAAAACTGATTTAAGTGTAATTTAAATTAGTTCTTACTCGCTTCTTTAAGTCTAAAACTTGCGCATTGACGACTAACTTGAAATTTTTGCATAATTTCATCTTCCGTTAATCCTTTGCATTGACTTACTGGGGCGAGTAGCTCTGCAGCAAAACAGTTAGCTTGCCACTCTGAATCTTCATATATCTTGTGTCCCTTCGCATTACTTCTGGCTAAAGCAACACCTTCATGCAACATAAAATGCCCAAATTCATGGGCAATAGTAAATCTCGCTCTAAAATCTCCTTCATGTAGAGCATCATACACATCTTGTCTTATAAACATTTTCATACTATCTGGTGCCATTGCTGCTTCTGTATCGCCCATGATATTTCTGCCTAAAGGGAAGAACTCAAATTCTTTCTCAGTTAATCTCGGTAGGTCTAGCTCGAGTGCTTTTAAAATATCAACACAATCAGCAGCTCCTGTTTTGCATACTTTTCTCCTAAATGCCCCAGCTAGCCCTGCAATTGAACCTTTACTTCGAGGCTTAACCTTAATACCCGTATTATGCTTTTGTATGAAATCCAACATATTAAATCCTCTAATAGTCTGCTAACTGTTCAAAAAATCTTCAAGCTTTTTCAAATCAAAACTTTTATTATCCATTCGTCTTGCGAACATTAACGCCAACTCAGTTTCATAAATATCACTCCCTTTAATAACTACGTCTGGCTCTAATTTACTAGCAAGCTTTGTAAGCTCTGTACCTTCTTGCTCTGAAAGCTGTAAAGTGTCAATAATGCCGTTAAGTAAGTGTGCATTGACTGGTTTTCTGCCTGTTTCTATAGCAGATAAATAAGGAGAAGATACACCGATAGAATCTGCCATTGTTTTCAACATAACCTCGTGATCAATACGAAGTTTTCTAAGTTTTTTACCGAAATCAGTAACTGTTGCCATTGTGTGCTCCTTGATGTACTAACTATTTGGTACTGCATTAAACGTATTTTTATTAGTATCATTAAATAGGATATTATCCTATAGGATAGCTTAAGTCAATATAAAAAATATTTTTTGTATTTAATAATTAATTACCTCATACTTATAGTACATTTTACTGTAATTATAACTTGAGGCTTTTCATGTCTAATTTATTACCTTATCAAATCTCTGAAGATGAAAGCGTAGATCTATCATTCATAGACGATACTATTTGGATCACACAGAAAGGGATGGCAATGCTATTTGACTGCTCTACAGATAATATAGCTTTACATCTTAAGAATATATTTAAAGATAATGAGCTTGACCAAAAAGCAGTTACCGAGGAATACTCGGTAACTGCTTTAGATGGGAAAAATTATATTACTAAGCATTACAATCTTGATGCCATCATCGCTGTTGGCTACCGTGTCAACTCGAAAAAAGCAACACAGTTCCGTAAGTGGGCTACCCAAGTTCTACATACTTACATTCAAGATGGCTATGTTGTAAATGAAGCACTTTTACGTGGTGACCCAGAGAAGCTAAATGAGCTTGCTGCAAAAATTCGAGAGCTTCGTGCTGACGAGAAAAACGTATTCGCCCAAGTTCGTGAATGTTTCAAAATATCAGCGTCAGATTATGAGCCAAGCTCACAAGAAGTCCGCACCTTTTATTCTCTGCTCCAAGACAAGTTTCATCATGCTATTACTAAAATGACCTCATCTAAGTTAATCATGGATCGTGCAAGCTATAAAGAAGATAACATGGGCTTGGTCAGTTTTAAGGATTTATGGCCCAGCAAGCAAGAAGCCCAAACAGGCAAAAACTATCTAACAGAGAATGAGCTTTATCGCATGTACTTGTTGTCAGAGCAGTTTTTGCTGTTCGCTGAATCATCAGCGCTCATGGGCAAGAATTTAACAATGAAAGACTTGCATGAACAATTGAACAAGCTGTTAGACTTAAACGGCTACCCAGTATTCAATGGATATACAGATTATATTAAAGATCATGCTATGCGCCACGTTGAGACTGAATACAACAGATTTAGAGACATTAAGAAGTTGCACATGCTAGGCATTGATGTTGACTTGGTGGAATACGAATTAGGTGCTTATAAAAGCTATCAAGAAGAAATTGATGCTATTACCACGCAGCAACTCAATAAATACTACCGCATATTAGCCGCCTCATAAAAACTTTTAAACAACCTAGAACCCAGCTTACTCCATCATCCAACCCGCTATGAAGCGGGTTTTTATTAGTGAGTTTTATACCATTAAACTCATTCTTTCATCCCTATAATGCACATTCAGACTTGCCGAGTAATGTCGAATACCCTTATGATGGTTATATTTTGTCTAGGATGGGTATCGCCTCATCACTGACACACGACCTACATCTTATATCCCTGCTCAACAAACAATAAGACGAACCCATGACCAAAAACTTCTCTCAAACAGCGGCTTTCATCTGGTCTGTCGCTGACCTATTACGTGGTGATTTCAAGCAATCACAGTATGGCCGCATCATCCTGCCATTTACACTACTACGCCGCCTAGAGTGCGTACTAGAAGAGACCAAAGCCGCTGTCGTTGCAGAAAACCAGCGTATCGCTGATATGGGTCTGCCAGAGGAGGCGCAAGAGAAGTTCTTGATACGTGCCAGCAAGCGACCGTTCTACAATACCTCGCCGATGGACTTAAGCAAGATGGGTCAAAGCGATATTAAGGATAACCTAAACACTTACGTGCAATCCTTCTCTAAAGATGCGCGTGAGATATTTGAGCACTTTAAATTTGAAGAGTTTGTCGGTCAATTGGCTGATGCCAACCTGCTATATAAAGTGGTGCGGATGTTTGCCACTACGGATCTTAGCCCTGAGGCGATCTCTAACCATGAAATGGGCTTTGTGTTTGAAGAGCTGATTCGCCGCTTTGCTGAAAGTTCTAACGAGACCGCAGGGGAGCATTTTACCCCGCGTGATATCGTTCGTCTGACAACCTCACTGGTATTTATGGAAGATGATGACGCGCTGACCAAAGACGGTATCATTCGCACCATATATGACCCGACAGCAGGGACGGGCGGCTTCCTGTCATCAGGTATGGAATACGTGCTAGAGCTAAACCCTGACGCGGTCATGCGTACCTATGGACAAGAGCTAAACCCTGAGTCTTATGCCATCTGTAAAGCTGATATGCTGATCAAAGGGCAAGAGGTGAATAACATTAAGCTGGGCAATACCTTATCCAGTGATCAGCTGGCAGGTGAGCAGTTTGATTATATGCTGTCGAATCCGCCGTTTGGGGTGGACTGGAAAAAGATATCAGGTGAGATTAAGGACGAGCACGAGCAAAAAGGTTTTGACGGTCGCTTTGGCGCGGGCTTGCCGCGGGTGTCTGATGGTTCGCTATTGTTCCTGATGCACTTATTAAGCAAGATGCGTCCGATCGTTAGTAACGAGCAGAGTGATGAGCAATCGACAGCCAATAGCAATCAGGGCAGCCGTATCGGTATCATCTTAAATGGCTCGCCATTGTTTACAGGCGGTGCAGGAAGTGGCGAGAGTGAGATCCGTCGTTATATCCTTGAGGCTGATTTATTAGAAGCCATCATCGCTCTGCCTACCGATATGTTCTATAACACGGGTATCGCGACCTATGTCTGGGTATTAAGCAATAAAAAAGCAGCCGCGCGCCGTGGCAAGGTGCAATTGATCGACGGCAGTAACCTATACAGCAAGATGCGTAAATCACTTGGCTCAAAGCGTAATGAGATGTCTGATGACGATATCAAAACCATTATCAAAAGCTTTGGTGACTTTGAAGTGGTCGATGCGCGTGTGCTAGATAAGCCTGAAGAGGTGAAGTCGAACCGTGGCCGCCAGTCTGCCAATCCTAAAGCGGAACCTGCTAAGACCTTTGCCAGTAAGATATTTGCCACTCATGAGTTTGGCTATCGCCGTATCACCATTGAGCGGCCGCTACGTCTGTCTGCCCAGCTGTCTGATGACGCTATCGAGAGCTTACGCTATGCACCAAAACCGTTCGATATGGTCATGCCAGCGTTATATGAGGCATTTGGTGGTCATTGGACGACTGACAGCGACAGTAATGGTAGTGATAAAAGCTACGGCGACTTATCAGCGGTCACGACTGAGGCGCGTGCGATGATTAAGGCGGACTTCTCTGAGCTAAAAGAAAAGCAAATCAAAGACGTGCTTGATGCCAAGCTCTGGCAAGATCAGCTTGAGATCATGAATAAAGCCAAAGCCTTGCAAGCAGCTATTGGTGAAAACCAGTTCGATGATTTTAATGAGTTTGAAAAAGTGTTTAAGCAAGCATTAAAAGACGCTGATGTGAATTTGGACGCTAAAGAAAAGAAACAGCTGATGGATGCTATCACATGGAAAAACCCTGAGGCAGAACCCGTCATCAAAAAAGCGGTCAAGGCTGAAAGTCCGCTCTATGGTGCATTTAGCTATAAACCCGCCAATTCGAACAAGTCAGCCAAAATAGTCGAGTTCCAAACAGATAGCGATCTACGTGATTATGAAAACGTACCACTTAATCCTGAAGTGACGACTACTGAGCTGATTGAGAGTTACTTTGCACGTGAGGTACAGTCGCATGTGCCTGATGCGTGGATAAATCCTGATAAGACAGATGCTATCGATGAAGAGATTGGCATCGTGGGCTTTGAGATACCGTTTAACCGTCACTTCTATGTGTATGAGCCACCGCGCCCGCTAGCTGAGATTGATGCGGACTTGGATGCAGTTAGTAGCGAGATTATGCAGTTATTGAGTGAGGTGCATTCATGATAAACAAATTGCCTAGATACTCAAGCTATACAGATACAGATATAGATTGGATTGAGAAGTACCCAAGTCACTGGCAACTTATCCCTTGTCGGGCTGTGGTAGATCATATTGTCGAAAAAAACGAAGGTGGAAAAATACAGAATTATCTTTCTTTAATGGCTAACGTTGGTGTTATTCGTTACGAAGATAAGGGAGATATCGGTAATAAGAAGCCTGAGGATCTTTCTAAATGTAAGATCGTGAAAAAGGGTCAGTTAGTTATTAATAGCATGAACTATTCAATTGGTTCTTACGGTATGTCCCCCTACAATGGTGTGTGCAGCTCCGTTTATATAATCTTAGAGCCAAAGAAGAATTTACTTAACAGGTATGGTTTACGTGTATTTGAAAACTCTGCTTTTCAGAAGCATCTAGCTACATTTGGCAATGGAATACTAGCTCATAGAGCTGCTATAGGTTGGGATGATATCAAAGGTGAGTATATTCCTTTAGCTCCAAAAGATGAGCAAGAAAAAATACTACAATTTCTTGACCACGAAACCAACCAAATCGATACCCTAATCGAAAAACAGCAAACCCTTATCCAACTGTTAAAAGAAAAGCGCCAAGCCGTTATTAGTCATGCCGTGACCAAAGGCTTAAACCCTGATGCGCCGATGAAAGATTCGGGCGTTGAGTGGCTTGGGGAAGTGCCTGAGCATTGGATAGTAACTAAATTCAGTCATTGTGCTCAAATAAGAAACGGGTTGGTTGACCCTAAAGCTCCTGATTTTAAAAAATTAGTTTTATATGCACCAAATCATATTGAAAAAGGTACAGGTAAGATTGTCTATAAAGAGACAGCCGAAGAACAAGGCGCAGATAGTAGCAAGTATCTTTGTTATAAGGGAGAGGTGATCTATAGCAAGATACGACCTGCATTAGCAAAGGTAGCTATTTGCGAAGAAGAAACCGCGTTGTGTAGTGCCGATATGTACCCGATAAATGCAGTAAATGGATTAGATAATCGTTTTTTATACTTTTTCATGTTGTCTGACAACTTTACAAAAGCAGCAATTTTAGATTCTGACAGAGTTGCAATGCCTAAGATAAATAGAGAATCTCTAAGTGATTATAGATTGCCTGTGCCCCCAGTTATTGAACAGATGGCAATATGCAAATTTATAGCCAATCAAAACACTAAACTTGAAGAGCTGGAATCTAAAGCAACTAAAGCCATCCAACTGATGCAAGAACGCCGCACCGCTTTAATATCTGCTGCTGTTACGGGTAAGATTGATGTGCGGGGCTGGCGAGCGCCTGAGTAGCTGTAAATAGAGATTAAGCGCATATTGCGTTTGATAAACAAGAAAATCAATAAAAGGAGTTATATGATGAAAGCAGTTACCGTAGCAGCTCTATTGGCATCAATGGCCGTGACCACCATCGCCCAAGCACAGACCTATAAATGGCAAGATGATTTTTGCAGTATGCAGGGTGACTTTGATAGTAAAAAATATACCGCTAAGCAAATCGAAAACTCATATTTTGTGCTAGAGAGCTTAACAAGATCAAATCTAGATAGCTTTTTTTCACCTATGAGTATTGACGCGTTAGACAAATTGTCGATGAAAGACCTAGATATACTAACCGAAGAATACAAGCAAGTTAAGCGCAATGTAGAACGACTTGACGTTGTGCCTGAAGCAAAAGGCTATAAACAAGAGTTACTGAAGTCAATTGATGGAGAGTATAAACAGAATAAACTAACTATTTTAGGATATCTAAACCCCAACGATGCACTTAAGCAAAGCCCGAAAATGTGCCATCAATATATAAAGCCGTTATTACAAAACGAAGCAGCAGTACAAACTAAGTGGAAGCAGATAGTTGAAGAACGTGCAGTATCAAATAGCTATGCCATGTCACGTTATCTAGACGAAAAAGCCAGTAACCCTGCTAAATATGCCAAAATTGATTTGGTTACTTTTGGCTTTGGTAACTGCGTGAATGAGCAGGTCTATCATGCTGACTCTGAAGTGGTATTTAAAAATCAGCAAAAACTGAATAAAACATTATTTGGTAAAAGCTTTAAGCAGATGTGCGATGAGCCGTAAAACTTGGATTACGTTTTTTAATGAAGCCGAATAAACCGCCCAACTCGTGCAAGTATGCCGCACCGCTTTAATGTCGGCTGCCGTCACGGGTAAGATTGATGTGCGGGGCTGGCGGGCGTCTGATATTGAAGTAGGAACTTAATCACTAAACTAACTGTAATGATTTGCAAGAAGGTATAAGTAATGCTTGAGTCTTTAAAAGCCTTAAGGGTATTAAAAAAAATTAATAAATTCAATGCAAAAGGTGACCATGAAGCTGCCCTAAAGTTATGTAATGAAGGATACGCGACCTATGCTAGTAGCAAAAAATTAGCAACTCGTCTCCATGCGCAGGCTATTTTGACAGCGAAAGGTACCACCTTACTTTATCTCGATAGAAATCTTGATGCGATTTCAAACTCCGATAGCATCATTAGGCTAATTGCTGAGAGGGTAGATAGTGATCTTTGGTCTGCCTATGGCAGAGAAGCTCACTGGACTAAAATAAGAGGGCTATACGCCCTAAAAGATTATGAAAAAGTCGTTCAGCTTATAGATTCAATCAGTGATGAATATACAACCTATACTGACAGCGTGACAGAATGTATAACAGCTAGTATGTTACTGCTAAAAACTGAAGTTCTAAAGGTAGAAGGAGGGTTTAATGCTGAGCGATTTGAGATACTTCGAAAAATAGTTAGCCGCTATCATCCCAGTAGTGAACCCAATGTGATAGCACAAGTCATAACAGCAATTAGTGAGATGTTAGTTACTTGTATTCAAGAAGATCATTATGAACATGCTTTTCAAATGTACCAGCATGCGGTGTCTCTGTATGGACCACATAGAATAGAAGTACAGAGAATGGAAGCTGCTTTACAGCCATTCAAAGCGTATTTAGATGGGAATGAATAGTGTTGTAGCACGAGTTATATGCACCTAAAAGCCGTAAAAAGAAAGTATTGCTTTCTAAATAAATTATTGAACTCATGCAAGAACGCCGCACCGCTTTAATCTCTGCTGCTGTCACGGGTAGGATTGATGCGAGGGGTTGGGTTGCGCCTGAACATAAAAAAAGAATAAATCTATGAAACTATTTGTCCCAATACGAAGCTTTACCTCTAAAGCAAAACTCTTAAACTTAATCTCTGCAAGCCTAATATTCATAAGCGCAGTATTTGGACTTTCGCAATTAGCGCAGGCAAGTGAGTCGGCTGCCAGTCAGGCACCAATCGATGACGGCTCTATCGCCGCTCAATATGAGATAGGCGCGATGTATGCCGCAGGTGAAAAAGTGCCTCAAGATTATGCCAAAGCTGCTGAATGGTTTCATAAAGCTGCCGACCAAGGGGATGCAACAGCACAATGGAATCTAGGTATTTTCTATAATTCAGGTCTAGGAGTAGCCCAAGATAGTTTTAAAGCGTTCCGATGGTTTGAGCAGGCTGCTAACCAAGGCGATCTGATGTCACAATATTACTTGGGGACTATGCACGAATATGGTCGAGGTACCAAGCAGGACTATGATAAGGCTCACAAGTGGTATAAAAAAGCTGCAGTCCAATCAAAAGCGACTATTCAAAATAACTTTGACTATTATTATGACAACGAGACCGCAGTCGACCAAGCCAATATTGAAGCGCTCGAATTATTACAAAAGTCAGTCGATCAAAACAATCCAACTAGCCAAAACAATCTAGGTGTGAGGTACTTAAAAGGTAATGGCGTAGCGCAGGACTACAAAAAAGCGTTTGAGCTGATCCAAAAATCAGCGGTTCAAAATAACAGGTATGCCAAGCGTAACATGGGGATGCTTTATATGGGCGGTGATGGTGTTGATCAAGATCGCGAACAAGCCATGAAATGGTTTCACAAAGCATGCGGGAGTGACGATCCTATGAGCTGTGATCTTTATGAAGCTTTGTTTTTGATGGATTATGAAGTTATAGCTTCTTTAGTCATGTCACAAGAGAGTTGAAATATATGATGTGCGCTACTTAAGCTGCTAACGATTTTATAAGGAAGTCGCTATCACTATACAAAACCCATATCCAATTTCAGAATTTATAGCGCTTTCGATCTAATTTTTTTACGCAAAATAATAAAACCAAACGGACTTAACATGACCAACGCTCACGACTTCACCTACGAAACTGTCTTTCAAGCCGATATTGTCACTCAGATGCAAGCGCACGGCTGGCAGCTCGGTCATGCTAGCGGCTATACGGCAGAGACCGCACTATACGAGAAAGACGTGCTGGACTTTGTGCAGACCACCCAACCGCAGGAGTGGGAGAAGTTTTGTCGCACCTTTCCTATCGACTCTGAGCGTCACTTTATCGCCGCCTTGGTAAAGCAGCTTAATAAGGCGGACGCAAACGCCACCGATAGAGCCTCGCGCACTTATGGCACATTAGGTGTATTACGTCATGGTTTAAAGATTCGTAACGCGCGGTTTAGTTTGTGCCAGTTTAAGCCTGAACATAGCCTAAACCCTGAGACCATGGCACGCTATGAGGCCAATATCTGCCGTGTTGTCCCTGAAGTGGTATATAGCCCGCATGCCAGCGTAAAGGATAGCACTGACGGAAAGGTCGCTAAGCGTAACCGTATCGATATCGTGCTATTCGTCAATGGCTTACCCGTGACGACGATGGAGCTAAAATCCGAGTTTAAACAAGCAGTACAAAATGCCATTACTCAGTATAAGCGCACCCGCCTGCCAAAAGACCCTGATACTAAGAAACCTGAGCCGCTGCTGACCTTTAAGCGCGGCGCATTGGTACATTTCGCTGTCAGTCAATATGAAGTCTATATGACCACGAAGCTGGCAGGTGATAGCACTTACTTCTTACCTTTTAACAAAGGCACTAGTGATGGCGGTGCGGGTAATGACGTGCCAGCGGATAGCAGTCGTTATGCCACCGATTACCTATGGAATGAAGTGCTCACGCCAGAGAACTTACTCGCTATCCTCGGCCACTTTATGCACTTGCAGATCGAAGAGGAAGAAGACGCGATCGGGCGCAAGTCCAAAAAAGAGACCATGATGTTTCCGCGCTATCATCAGTGGGACGTGGTGACCAAGCTGGTCGATGCCGCCATTACTGAGGGCGCAGGTCAAAAGTATCTCATTCAGCATAGTGCGGGTTCGGGTAAGTCTAACTCTATCGCATGGACAGCGCATCAGCTATCCACCTTGTACAACAGCGACGGCGATAAGCAGTTTGACTCAGTTATCGTCATCACTGACCGTACCGTACTTGATGATCAGTTGCAGGATACCATTTATCAGTTTGAACATGCTGATGGTGTGGTGGGTAAGATCAATAGAAAAGAGGGTGACGGCTCAAAGTCTGAGCAGCTTGCCGAAGCATTGGTCAACTCCCAGCCGATTATTATCGTCACTATCCAAACCTTTCCCTTTGTACTCAAAGCTATCGAAGATTCTAGTGTGCTTAAGTCGCGCCGTTATGCCATTATTGCCGATGAAGCGCATTCCTCACAGACAGGCTCTACCGCACGCCAGCTTAAAGAAGTGCTAATCTCTGGTGATATAGAGAGTAACGCGAATGATGATAAGCCGCTCTCTAGTGAAGATGTTTTGGACGCCACGCTCGCCGCGCGCCGTAGCAGTCCTAATCTCAGCTACTATGCCTTTACCGCCACGCCGAAGCCAAAAACCATTGAGCTGTTCGGCCGTCTGCCTAACCCTGACTTGCCCGCCGCCAGCGATAACCTACCAGCTGCTTATCATGTCTATTCTATGCGCCAAGCGATCGAAGAAGGCTTTATCTTAGATGTGCTCAAGAACTACACCAACTACAAAGTGATGTATCAGCTCACTCAAAAGCTGGCTAGCGATGACGATGAAGTCGATGCTCGCCGCGCTAAAATTAAGCTGAATAATTGGGTGCGACTGCATGAGCACAATATCGCGCAGAAAGTTAAGATCATCATTGAGCACTTTAACGACAACATCAAAGGCTTACTCGGCGGGCAAGCCAAAGCCATGGTCGTGACAGGGTCGCGTAAAGAAGCGGTACGCTATAAGCTGGCGTTTGATGACTATATCGCTAAGCACAGCTATCGCGGCATCAATGCCATGGTCGCGTTCTCAGGGGAAGTCACCTTTAACGATAATGACCCTGATAGCGGTGCACTACTTGGCGAGAAGTTCACTGAGCATAATATGAATATCGGTCTCAAAGGCCGTGATATGCGTAAAGCCTTTGATACTGATGACTATCAAGTGATGCTGGTGGCCAATAAGTTTCAGACAGGCTTTGATCAGCCGAAACTATGCGCCATGTACGTCGATAAGAAATTAACAGGCGTGGACTGCGTACAGACCCTCTCACGGCTGAATCGTACCTATAAGGGTAAAGCTGAGAGCGGTACCTTTGTGCTCGACTTCTTTAATGATCCTGAAGATATTTTGGAGGCCTTCCAGCCGTATTATGAGACCGCCACTTTAGTGAATGTGTCTGACCCCGATCAGGTGTATGACCTGTATGAGAAACTACGCGCCAGCGGTATCTTCTTATGGCATGAGGTCGAGCAGTTTGTTGAAGCTTTTTATAGTAAGAGTAAGTCTAACGCTGCCATTAGTAACATCTGTAAGCCAGCGGTTGAGCGTTGGCAGAAACGCTATAAGCTAGCACGCGAGCAAGCCCAGCACGCTAAGGAAATGCTTGAGCGTACCAAAGCGACAGGCGATGTGGTGCTGATGACCAATGCCGAGAATGACTACAAAGGTTTTAAGGCTGATCAAGATGCGCTAGAGATCTTTAAAAAGGACTTAGGTACATTTACCCGTCAATATGAGTTTATGTCGCAAATCGTGGACTATGACGATAAAGAGCTAGAAAAGCTGAGCTTATACGCCCGTAACCTGCGGCCATTATTACGCGAAAGTGTGGACAATGAGGATGATATTGATCTAACCAACATCGCTATGAGTCATTACCGCGTCTCAAAGCTGCACCAGCAGGATCTAAAGCTACAGGAGGGTAGTGGTGAGTTAGAAGCTGGCGGCGGTGGCGGTACAGCAAAGCCAAAGGATCAGAAAGAAGAGCTGTTATCAAAAATCATTAATCGATTAAATGAGGTGTTCGCAGGCGAGGACTTTACCGATAAAGACATGATCAACTTCCAAAACACCATTTGGGATAAAGTGACTGAAAATGAGATCGTGGTAAAGCAGTTTAGTAATAACAGTACCGATCAGATTATGCTCGGCGGTTATCCTGATGCGGCGATGGATGCGCTATTCGAGAGCCAAGAAGCCTACGAAGGTATGACCATGCACTTACTGTCTAACCCTGATCAGTTTAAGAAGTTTATTCGTTTGATGCTTGATACGAAGTTGGGTAAGCATGCGTAGGTGAGGTTCTTTAGGGAAAAGTAAGGGTTTAAGGGCAGCATTTATCTAGATAAATAAGCTCCTTTTTTCTGCTTCCTCTTGCTTCCAAAGCCCTTCGCCGATCCCGCTGTATCTATTACGTATCAAGGGATCGGCGTAATTGCAGTTTTTTGAAAAACGTGTTTCCTGCTTCCAAATTCGCTTGCTTCCATCGACCTTGGCTCTAGATATTTGATGGATCTACTAAGGATAGTAGAAGTATGAATAATTAATATTATGTACCTATTTACCTGCCAGCCTATTCTGTTGAATTAACCATATTGGCTCTAACCTAAGCCTGACAAAACTGACAAAACTAATTAATAGGCAATAAAAAAGACGCTATATCTCAATAACGTCTAACTATTGCACTGACATAACTGACGAAACTATAAAAGCTCATTTAATCTTGAGTTGATATAGTAACGCTTTGTCGGCCTGCCTCCCTGCACTGTGCTTGGTATCTCCTGACAGCTTAACCAGTCATTTTCTACTAATATTTCAAGCGCGTTCAATACGTCACCAGTATCAGTTAACCCTTTCCAACTTTTGCGGGTCAGCTGCCTAGCCGCAAAGCCATGACTGATCCAATCGGTTTTGTCGGTTTTGTCAGCTCCTTTTTTGACCATTTTCATTACTTTATCGGCTAGATAAGACGCTTTGATATTGGCGTTGTCGGTAACTATGCTATAAATGCGTATCATGTGAGTTTCTAACATGTCATGCCATGCTAGAGCTGCATTAAGCGCTGTTATACTGACTGCGCCTAATGACGCGTCATGTTCGATGCAATCGACTAAATGAAATATAAGCGCTAATGATGCTACGGTTTTAGGATATTTAGTCATATGCTCAGCCATCACACTATGCTCACACTCATCAGCTTTTGCTTTGTTTTCATCGTACCAACTCATAAACTTTTTATAAGCGTCATCAGTGAAACGATAGTAAGGTCGCTTGTGGTAGTCATCAATCGGGTTTGCACCATACTTGATGAAGTCGCCTAAGCTCATATTGTCGATGGTTTCAAATAAGTCATAAACGATTTGTCTTATTTCAGCGTTTGGCGCTATATCGCGCTCTTTTAGTCCTTTAGTATGGTCAGGATAAATGGCGAGCTGAAACCGTTGTATCAGTCCATCGTTGTCTAGCCCTTTAATCGTTTTTTCTAAGTAGCGCTCGAGCTTGTTTGGCTGTATGCCGCCAATAACAGACAAGCAATGATTCTCAATAAATATCGAGCCACGTATAACCCTATCCATCACATGACTGCCAGTACCGTTGTAAGCAGATAGATAAAACTCTCTAGCTTCTCCGTTGCTTTCACCGTCTATCGATACCAGTAACCCTGTAAGCTCATCACGTTCTACTAGCAAGCCGTTTTGTGTTTGACTGAGCGTTTCACCTAACTTTTGATAAGTGCTGTCGTTGGCTATGTAGCGCTTCATAATCGGCTCACTTGCATCAGCGTTCTGTATTTCGGCTATCGTTTGCGCTTTTGCTTTGAGGTCGTCATCAGTTATTTTATGCTCAGCATCATCAGCTTGCTGGGCTTGCTCTTTTGCGAGTTTTTGTAATTCACTCTTTATCGCTTTGGTCTTAAATTCGTTGATCTCTTTTTGAGCTGCAAAGTTTTTTTGTGATTGCTGATACTCAGTTTTTGCTTTGCACGTTAGGCTTTTAAGTGGTTTCATACCTGCATCAAGTGCTGGACTTTTTTTAGTCGATGGGTTGCCAATAATAGCTCCCCATAAGTTTGGTACGACTTCCCAGTCGTCGTCGTACATTTTTGGGTAGATACTAACCTTTGTACCAATAACGCTTGCTAACGCGGTTATCAAAGGTATGGCAATATATTCAGCTGGGGTGCTTAAACGCTCAGCATGGTTATTCACGTAGCGCTGTAAGCTGTCGGGTAACATTCCATCAGTTACACTCTTAACTGGTGGCAGTGTTTTGCTAATCGGTTTGGGCTTTGGTTTGCCTAATGTCTGTAAGTCGATAACCTCAGCATCAGTGATCAAGTTATTGTAATCAGCGTTAAGCTCAAGCGCGTCATAAATGAGCGTATGTTCACAGATAATCGCTTCAACATTCACGCCTTTGAGTGGTGTTATGACTTTGGCCTTATTCTGTGAGGTCGTCATAATGGTGACTTGCTGCACCTCTGCAAAGTGCTTCACCGTCCGATTAAACAAACTCGGTACAAGGCAAGTGAGTACCGTTGTATCAATGCCTTGCTTGCAATAAGCGTTATAACATCGCACTGCCTCAGTAAGATCAGCTATGATTATCCACTTACTATCACGACTCATTGAGCCAATGACAAAGGCGCTCGGTATATCAGTATCAGATATAAAGATACGTCCATTATTGTCAAGTGGCGTGCTGGCGAGTGTGACAATCTCAGCTTGATTATTAACTTTTAGCAGTCCTATAGTACCAGCGGTGTCGAGTTGCTTCTCTCCTGCAAGCGCTCCTGTAAATATGGTAATATCTCTATCTAGATAGATAACTGAGTTTAACGTTCCATTGCTTAGTAAGCTTTCTAATGCGTCATGACCTGCAACATCTGCAAATGTAGCTAGTCTAAAATCTGCGATATGTTGTGACAAGCCTGTGCTAATAGCATGGGCTTTGTTATCTTTATCGGTTGTCATTGCTGCCCCCATCACCATGTGTTATGCGCTTTGCTTCCTGTTTATAGTGTGGGTAGTGATAAGCGCGTCTGTCTTTACGCTTTTGAGCTTTACCGTGTTTTGATTTGGCAAAAACTAATTGCGCGTCCATAAAAGTTTGTGATTTATCGCTGCTCATGGGTCACCTCGCTATACTGTACGGTACAAAACATTGGTGACAGTAGTAAGCCGATGACGACTACCCATACCATAAATTCTAGTAGCTTTGATGGTAGGCTGCGCTTGCCAGCTCGTACTTCATGCTGGGGCTGTAGGTTATCTTTAGGATTATTGCTGCTCATAGGGGTTCACCTCCAATTCAGGCATCAAGATCAGCTGGGTCATGATGCTTTCGCTCAAACCAATAGCGCTTTCATTAATACTCACCAAAGCCGCCCTTACTGCTATTATCACGCCTTTGCTGGCTGGGTCGCTAACTTCTATCATATTGAGCGCATAAGCTAGGCTTTCACAGTCCTCAGCGTAGCTTTGTATATAATCATCTACTAATGACAATTCATGACTATCTACTGCTACTATGCGCGGCTCTAATATGTCGTTTGATTGGCTCATGCGGCCACCTCGCTGTTAGATAACTCACTTTTAACTAAGGTTGGTTCATCGAGCCAATAGACCGCGAACCATTTATTGTTATGCTTGACCATTTCACTTTGAATAATCAGTCCTTCCGCTCGTAAGTCATATATGCGAGGGGCTAGACTTGTAATTCTGTAAAGACGGATAGAGTCCCAAATAGTGATAGTCGCGCCTGTCATTAGGTGCGCCCTGATTATCTCTATTTGGGTCTTAGGAGCTTGCTCGTTGGTCACTGGGGCGGCGGCTGTAGTAGTCATGGTCTATACCTCATCTTTTGAGTGGGCATGACTGTCTAGCCAGCTATTGATTTCAGACAAGCGCCATAGACTAGCCCGTCCGATTTTTACGGGTGCTGGGAATTTGCCTTCATTGATTAGATGATAAATGTGTTTGGCGCTAAAGCCTGTGATGCCGCGTGTGGCGGCTTTGGCGGTGACGGTGCGCTTGTGACCAGTTTTAGTAGTGTAGGTCTTAGCTTTACGTTCGGGTTGGTTGGCAAGGTCTGCCATTCTTAGATGTTTATCTGATAACTTCATGTTATTTCACCTTATAGCGGTTTAAGGAATGGGCGGTAATGCCCTGCTATAAGATGAATGTTACTTATCAGGATTGTTCGCAGCACCCTAGCTGGGGTGGTTCCACACCTCAACTGAGGTATGGGTTTATTTTGAGGTGGTAGCTATCAAGGTTTAAACGCTTTCTTTTTAGTTTGTTCTAAAGTCATTTTTGCATCTCTAAAGCGAGTTTCTAAAGTAGTTTTACCCTGTCCATAGATTGATTTATCAGTAATCCTACCAATGATTACAGCTTCGCTAGTAAATGGAGGTCTAACGCTCTCTACCTTTGGTATAGTCATTAATTCTAGTAGTAAGCCTATAGTCGTTTGATAGCTTTTTTCGTTGCGGTCACTCAATATGTCGCCGGTATCAGCTTTCTTATTTAACTGCTCATTAAGTTTTTTTATATCTTGCTCTTGCTGCTTTATTTTAGCGTTGGCGGCTGCTAGTTGCTCATTATGCCCTAACGTTAGCGTTCCTATTAAAAAATTACTATCAGCTAGAGATTGTATTAATCTCTCTATTTTCTCAAGTGCCTCATCTAATTGTTGCTCTACACAGACTGAGTTACTATCTGCATTAGTAAGGGTTTCATCATCAAAATGTAATAGACCTTCCAAGGGCTTAAAATTAAGAAGTTCGGACTTTTTAAAAAACGAGTGCATGTTGTTGAAGTAAAGTTCTGTTATTTTCATCCTAACGTCATCGCTTAATTGTTCTAAACTTTTACTGTTATGAAATATCCAGTCATCGGCACCCCAGATCACTGACATTTGAATTTCAGTCAAAAAATGCTTTATAGATTTATCATCAAAATCAGCCTTTATTATCTTGTAGTCCCCATCAATATAGTAAAAGTCTTTATCAGATAAATCATGATGTAATAAATAAGTGGCTACCTCATAAACTGGCTGATTATTAAGCCCTGATAGATGACAGATAAAATCTCTAAAACTAATATAGTCTTTCGTAGGCTCTATAAGCCTGTCTATTAAACTCACATTTGCACCCTCACACCCTTAAAGAAAAAAAAGAGCAAGGCGCTGACAGCTAAGGGTGCGGTTGCTGTCTTTCGGCTAATTAGACCTAACCTTGCAATTAGTTATGACAGCGATTAACGCTATCAAGTTCGTTCTTGTCAATTTTGGCAGTGCTGTTTTATAGCGTATTGATATTTTTATGCCTTTAGGCTGGCGCGTCTTGTTGTTAAATGCTGTTGTTAAAGCTGCTCGGCAAGTTTGGCTAGTACCTCTTGCGATACCCCTTTTGATTTTAAATAGCGAATTAGAGTCTCTTTTTCGTATGCCACAATTTGCATTTCCTGCCTACCTCTTTCTGTCATGACATTATTTAATGCTTCAGGACTTAATAGACCAAAATTGACTGCGCAACCTGTTCGTAAGTTCTCAATATGTCTTGCCCATTGATTCATCATTACTTGGCGTTCAGCAAGGTGAGCAGATAGATCGTATCGGTTTTTAACACTCGATTGATCAAGATGAGATAGCTGGATTTCAATAACATTTTCTGAGAACTTTAGTTCATACAGCCCTGTGCTGGCAAGCTGCCTGAAACCATGGCCAGTCATCTTAGGGTAGGGATCGCCTGTGTAACCCATACGCTGTAGCGCCTGATTGAACCATGCTTCACTATAAGTCTTGTTTGACTCAAAGTTATAGAACACATAGCCTGTATGCTCTGTTAGGGGACGCATACGTTCAATGACCGCAATTGCTTGCGGTGATAAAGGAATAATATGATCTTGGCGCATTTTCATTTTATGCGCTGGAATGCGCCATACATTTTTATGATAGTCAATTTCTGACCATTCAAAAAATCTTAACTCTTTAGTACGAACAAAGCATAGTGTCATCAGTTGCAAGCCAGCAACCGTCTGCTCATGACCGTTAGGATGGTTTTTTATATAATCGTCAATATGACGTAGCAACTCGGGGAATTGGTGCTGCTCTACCGCTTTCATGCGTTCGGCTTTATGCGGTCTAAGTGCCTTGTTACGTCCAATAGCAATATTGGTAATATCATAGCCTAGCGTATTAATAGCATACTCAAAGATGGCGCTGATCAACCCCATGCACTTATGCGCGGTCTCTGAGGTGTGTTTGCCTTGCTGCTCAAAAGTGGCTTGAATGGCAAGCCCTGTCTTAATAATATCTTGCGCGGTGATGGCACCAATAGGGTAGTCACCTAGATGTTTTAAGATGTGGTTATCTAAGAACCCTTGCAGCTTTTGTACGTTCTTTGCGGTAGTCTTGGATTTTTCATCAAGATAGCTTTTAGCAATGACTTTAAATAAGTCCTTTTGCTCAAAGTTGTTCTTTTCAATGCTTTTGTGTTCGGTGGGGTCGATACCATTAGCCAATAATGCTTTTGCCTTGTCACGTTCGATACGCGCTTGCTTGAGTGATACTTGCGGCTTGAATGATGAATCAATCACTTGTTTTGATGATTTATAGATACCGATCTGGTAGGTTTTTTGTTTAGGCTTAATATCTTTATTCGATTGATAGCGGTATGACATTTGCCAAAACAGTGATCCGTTAGGATGTTGTATTAGAGATAAGCTATTACCATCACTGTGACGGGTGACTTTATCGGGTGCTGACTGCTTAGCTATGGACCTCACACCGTTATCAGTTAATAGATAGTCTTTTCTCATATTCAGGGCAGCCGTAAAAAATGTTAAATGTTTTAACAACAAATTTAACAACATTCTATAGGTGCTAATAGGTAATGACAAGTAATATCAAAAGACTTAAACTGAAGCTATTAAAGGTGTGTAGGGGCTTGAGGTAATGCTAGGAAGTGGTGAAATACGATGATTGGTGCGCTCGGCGGGAATCGAACCCACGACCCTCGGCTTCGGAAACCGATACTCTATCCAACTGAGCTACGAGCGCATAAAACAGACTTAAAAATCAAGACCGCTTAGTCTAACAAATAAAAGTCAGAAAGCCAATAAACGAAGGCAGAGATTGAGGTTTTTTAAGAAAAAACAGGATAGTCATTAAACAAGCATGGCAATCTACCCGCCTTTTCCCTTATAATGTCAGGGAGAATTCATATTTATAATCACCGATTGCAAGTGTGCTGGCACGCGGGATGGCTGTTTGCTATTGATGACGAGAGGTCGTCAAAGGAGGACAGACAGAATGTCCGAGCCGTGCCAGCCTTTGTATACGTAATAAGAGAACGTGACGAATGAGAAAAGTAGTTATGTTATCGGCAGCTGCCATTCTAGGAATCGCTAGTATCGCGGTGAGCCAAGCTGAAAGTGTTGTAGACACGCCTGTGACTGTTTCTGATGTAGCAGAAGAGCAGGAAGTGGTGGAAAACGCACCTGAACAGTTGGGCGATGACCCACAAGCTGCTGCAGATACCACTGATGGCGACGCTGCGACTGACGCTGCGGCCTCAGAAGATGGTCAAGCAGATGACGCAGTAGAAACTGCCGCTGCCGCCCCTGCCGCCGAAGAAGAGATTCCACAAGATACGCCGCAAGTGCAAAAGCTGATCGCGCTATATCCAAACTTGATTGCTCGTATTCAGCCAGTTGCCAAAGTCTGTTTCGAAGACGACGAAGTGTGTGACGTGACCGCGCGCGCCGCTGGCCCAGCCGCTGGCGATGGCCCTCGCGACGGCAAAGCTGTATATAATGCGGTATGTCAGACATGTCACGGTGCAGGCCTACTTGGCTCACCTGTGTTAGGCGATGCTGGCGCATGGGGTCCACGTATCTCAAAAGGTAAAGACACCCTATATACCCATGCCATCAATGGTTTTAACGCCATGCCTGCCAAAGGCGGTGCGGATATCCCTGATGAAGAAGTCCAAAACGCTGTCGATTATATGGTTGAGCAAGCAAGCTAAGCATTTGCTTTTATCGGCTTAGAGTGTTTAGTATAGCCTGAATAGGCATCCGTAACCTGTCACGGTCTATTGACTTGTCGTGAGCGACTTGCCGCAAATTATATGTATCTGTAAGCTATATGTGTAAAGCCTATAACTCGCCTATTTCATTTTATGAGGTAGGCGTTTTTTTTATGATGAGTATTATCAAACGAATGGTTCTGGTAAGGCACCGTTGAAATCCGACCTTAGTAGCCTCATTTTATGAGATTACATCGTCTCATTTAGCTGTTTTTCTCTTCTCAAACGCTTTTACATCGATAATCAATAAAGAGGTATTCATGTCTGAGGTACCAGCACTTGCTATCCAGAATTTATCCAAAACCTATGGTAATGGGTTTTCGGCACTCAAAGATGTCAGTTTAACCGTCCCGCAGGGTGGTTTTTTTGCGCTGCTGGGGCCAAACGGTGCTGGTAAGTCAACGATGATTGGCATTATTAGCTCACTTTTTAAACCCACCACTGGTAGTGTCAAAATCTTTGGCACCGATTTGCTCGAAAACCCAGCGCTGGCCAAGCAGTATCTTGGTGTGGTGCCGCAAGAGTTTAACTTTAATCAATTTGAAAAAGTCCAAGACATCTTGATTACCCAAGCAGGGTATTTTGGTATCCCGGCCAAAGAAGCCCGTCCAAGAGCCAAGCGCTTGTTGACCGCGCTTGGGCTGTGGGATAAGCGCAACAGTAAATCACGCGAGCTATCTGGCGGGATGAAACGTCGTCTGATGATTGCTCGTGCTTTGATTCACAAACCAAAACTATTGATTTTGGACGAGCCGACGGCTGGGGTCGATATCGAGCTGCGCCGCTCTATGTGGGAGTTTATGCAGCAGATCAATATCGAAGAAAAAACCACCATTATCTTGACCACTCACTATCTTGAAGAAGCAGAGCAGCTGTGTAAACGCATTGCGATTTTGGATCATGGTGAGATACGCATCAATACCGAAATGAAAGATTTGCTCGCTCAATTGTCGGTGGAGACATTTGTTTTTGATCTTGAAGCCCCGTTGACCCAGCCGCTAGAGCTGGATGGGGTGACAGGGTTGTCGCAGCCTGATGAGCAGACCCTAGAGGTAACCTTAACAGAAGGCGAGTCATTAAATGGTGTGTTTAACCAATTATCTGCTCAAGGCATTACGGTGGCCAGTATGCGCAACAAAGCCAACCGCTTAGAAGAGCTATTTATGCGCTTGGTAGAAAAAAACATTCAAAGTGCAGACAGTATGAAGGAGGCGGGATTATGAGTCAAAAGGCCGTTGATCAAGATCAGACCATCGACTATCACAAAACCATGTCGTGGAATAAAAGATGGATCTCTTTTCGTACCATCTGGTTAAAAGAGGTGCGCCGAATCCTGCGTATCTGGCCGCAGACCCTACTGCCACCTGTCATTACCATGAGCCTGTATTTTGTCATCTTTGGTAAGATGATCGGCTCACGTGTCGGTGAGATGGGCGGGGTGCCGTATATGCAGTTTATCGTGCCTGGTCTAATCATGATGGCGATTATCACCAACAGTTACTCCAACGTTGTCTCAAGCTTTTTTAGTGCCAAGTTTACTGCCAGTATTGAGGAGCTTTTGGTTTCACCGGTCTCCAAGCATGCGATTTTGATGGGGTATATCAGCGGCGGTATTTTCCGTGGGCTGGCGATCGGTTTGATTGTCTCGATTGTGGCGTTGTTTTTTACCGATTTGGGTATCGAGCACTTGTTTGTCACGGTGTTTACCGTCCTTGGTACCTCGATTTTGTTTTCATTAGGCGGCTTTATCAACGCGGTATTCGCTCGCTCGTTTGATGACATCTCTATCATTCCAAGCTTTGTATTGACGCCGCTTACTTATCTTGGCGGGGTATTTTATTCGATGGAAAACCTCTCACCGTTTTGGCAAAACGTCTCGTTATTGAACCCGATTGTCTATATGGTCAACTCCTTCCGCTACGGTATTTTGGGGTATTCTGACGTCAACGTTTGGTACTCGATGGCGGCGATTTTTGTATTCTGTGCGATATTTTATACCATCGCTTATCGTTTGTTGAGTAATGGCTCACGCGTGCGCTTGTAGTGGTCAGCGTGTGAAGCGATAGCGATGCCCAAAGCGCTGTCGGTTGAGCAGTTAAGGTTTAACGACTAAATAGTAGGAAAGTAAATGAGCATACATGGCATCTTAGGTGAGCAAACCACCGATTATCCGACGCAGTATAGTCCAGAGACGCTATATCCGATTGCGCGCAGTCTGGGTCGTGACGCGATTGATTGGCAAGACGATAAATTAGCGGTGGGGGTGGACTGGTGGCAAGCTTTTGAGATGTCTTGGTTAAATAAGCAAGGCGTCTCGCAAGTTGCCATTGCGCGCTTTGCTATTCCTGCCAGCTCGCCATTTATTGTCGAGTCAAAATCGTTGAAGCTTTACTTAAACAGCCTAAATTTTACCGAGTTTGCCAGCTGGGACGACGTGCAGGCACTGATAGCCAAAGACTTATCAGCCTGCGTGCAAGCTCAGGTAGCCGTTGAGTTGTTTCGCTTAGACGATGAGACATTTGGGCTACATATTGCTCAGCCTGATGGCGTCTGTATTGATGATGCCTTGGCAAATAGTAGCGAAAAGGTAACACTGTGTGCGCATCCCGATGCGTCATTGCTGCGTGATGAAGCAGAGGCGCTTGGTGAGAGTGTGATAAGTGATGGCACTCAGCCTTATCATTTTTATTCTAATTTGCTGCGTAGTAACTGTCCGGTGACCAACCAGCCGGATTGGGGTACATTAGCTGTGTCAATCACAACGGACCAACCCCTTCATACGGCCAATATGCTGCGCTATCTCTTAAGCTTCCGTCAGCACAATGGTTTTCATGAGCAGTGCGTCGAGCAGATATTTGCTGACTTGAGCCAACACTATCAGCCACGCGAACTGATGGTTCGTGCGTGGTACACCCGCCGCGGCGGTATCGATATCAATCCTTGCCGCGTCAGTGATATGAGTTTGTTGCCGACGCCAAGTCGTCTGATTCGTCAATAGAGCCATAGTTGAAATAGCTTGGCTGATACAAAAAAAGCGCCTGTCTTATTCAATAAGACAGGCGCTTTTTATCGCATAGGTTTTACTAATAAAACTATTTGCTACTTACTTTTGCCATGACTTCTTCGCGGCTGAGCATTTGTTTTTCTGATTCACGGCGATTGACGTATTCAAACTTGCCTTCGGCCAAGTTACGGTCAGAGACCACGATGCGATGCGGGATACCAATCAGCTCAAGATCGGCGAACTTGACCCCTGGACGCTCATTACGGTCGTCTAGCAATACGTTGACGCCCTGCGCTTTTAGCTCTTCGTATAACGCGGTGGCCGTTTGCATGACGGTTTCTTCTTTAGACTTCATCGGAATGATAGCGACTTCAAAAGGCGCAATCGAGTCCTCAACGGTCGGCGTTTGTGGCCACATGATGCCGTTTTCGTCGTTATTTTGCTCGATGGCTGCTGCGATGATACGGCTGACGCCGATACCATAACAGCCCATCATCATGGTCAAAGGCTTGCCATCCTCACCAGAGACGGTTGCGTTCATCGCTTGCGAGTATTTATCGCCCAACTGGAAGATATGACCGACTTCGATGCCGCGTTTGATTTTGAGCGTGCCTTTACCATCAGGAGAAGGGTCGCCTTCTTGCACATTACGCACATCAACGATACGCGTAATGCTGGCGTCACGTGCCCAGTTCATGCCGATGGTATGTTTATTCACTTTATTCGCGCCTGTCACAAAGTCTGACAAGGTCGCCGCTGAGCGATCGACAAATACCGGCATATCCAAATCCACACCGATATAGCCTTTATGCAGGCCAGCGGCTTTTAGCTCTTCATCAGAGGCCAAGGTCAATGGCACGTTGGCTTCTTCGATTTTCTCAGCTTTGATGGTATTAAGCTGATGGTCACCGCGTAGTACCACCGCAATCAGCTGCGGCGTGCCATCTTCTTTATGACCATGGACGATCAAGGTTTTGACGGTATTGGCAAGCGGGATATCTAAGTGTTCCGCCACCATCTTACAAGTGGTCATGCCTTCGGTGAGCACGTCTTCGCGCTCTTGCTTTGGCGGTTGGCGTTCAGCCATATTAAATGAGATAGATTCGGCAAGCTCGACGTTGGCCGCATAGTCTGAGGAGTCAGAAAAAGCGATATCATCTTCACCGCTGTCAGCCAACACATGAAACTCATGCGAGGCAAAGCCGCCGATAGAGCCGGTATCCGCTTGTACCGCACGGAAATCTAAGCCTAGGCGGGTGAAGATACGCGTATAAGCCTCATACATATCATGATAAGTCTTTGCGAGCGAAACTTGATCGACATGGAACGAGTAGGCGTCTTTCATAGTGAACTCACGCGCGCGCATCACGCCGAAGCGGGGACGAATCTCGTCGCGGAATTTACCTTGAATTTGAAAGAAGGTAATCGGTAGCTGCTTATAGCTGCGCAGCTCGCCTTGGGCTAGATTGGTGATGACCTCTTCGTGTGTCGGGCCTAGCACAAAATCCCGATCGTGACGGTCTTTAAAGCGCAATAGCTCAGGACCATAGTCATCAAAACGCCCGGTGGTCTGCCACAGCTCAGCGGGCTGCGTCATCGGCATCAGGACTTCTTGAGCGCCTACGTTTTGCATCTCTTCACGAACAATACGTTCGACCTTTTGTAAGACGCGTAGCCCCATGGGCAACCAGATATAAAGCCCCGAGGCGATTTTGCGAATAAGACCGGCGCGCACCATCAACTGGCTTGAGACGATGTCGGCGTCGCTTGGGGTTTCTTTTAGAGTGGCAAATAAAAATTGACTGGCTTTCATAAATAAAGCGTAACCTTATCAACGATAAAAAAATAAGAAATAGTGGGGTGTTGAGCATAGGGCTATCGTTTCATGGACGCCGTAAGCTTACCTTTATCACTTAGCAATGAACTAGGGGCTTCCTAGTAGATAATGTGTCGCAACTGGTCTCTAACCACTAATCGCGGGCAACTACGCTTTTGCGGCCAAGACACTGGTAAAGCAGTATCGTCTCAAAACTGCTCTCACAATAAAAGGGCAGATTTTGATTGACGTATTGATGAGTAGGCGGCGACATATGGGAATTGAACAAGTCATCAAACGTGTGATGAAAACCTATCTTGCAAAAAACCTGACCAATAAATCTGTGCCGACATTTTATCAATACAATCTGTCTATGTTAGGTAAAGTTCGCCTAAGACGCAATGACTTTTTGTGTTTTCAGCCGCAACTTTGGTCAAAGAATGGCAGATGATTATTGAGACTCGATTATTTACCAGTGTTAAGCTGATTTATGGCAAATGGCGCGCGTATTTTTACTCATAATCTGGTCGCAGGTTATGTTGCGTCTTGGTAGTTATTACTTGAAGTAATAGGTGATTAGTAGCATTTACAGATTTATAGTTAATAGTATTTATATATAGTTAGTAGCATTTATAGACAGACAAGCGGATGAGATAGGCAAGTGGTATCACGCAGCGAGATAAAAGTACGATTTGATAATAGCGAGGCAATAAAAAGCGCTGTTAAGTCGCTATCGCCAAGCGACTCATCTGCTCTATATAACTGATAATACTGAAGGTGGTGTCAATGAATCATCCCGATAATAAAGCGCCTGCGGATAACGCGCGCGACAACAAATATCCAGCGCCAAATCCACCAACAAAAAAGCCCATTGCCTTTATGGCGTGGCTGATATTGCTGATTGGTTTGGCCGCGCTGGCGTTTGCTATCTATAGTATGCCGCCGGCAAGTGAAGAAGCGCCTATCGAAACCATCACTCGTGAGGGCGTGGTGACGCAAATTCAGCAGTTAAATCGTCTACAAACGGTGGCTTTTAGCGTGGATACAGTGATTACCAGCGAGCGGCAAGGCAGCTGGATGAAGCTGTGGCAAGATGAACAAAAGGGGCTGTTTATCGCGCGTGGTCGAGTAGATGCGGGCATAGATTTGAGTGCGCTGACGCCTGAGATGGTACAAGTCATCCAGCCCGATCCAGCGACTGATGACAGTGAATCGCTGCGCAAAGCTGCCCAAAATGACACGCAGGCCACAACTGTCAATACCGCTGCCATGATGCCGCAAATCAATATCACTTTACCGCCGTCAGAGATATTTTCAGTATATCTGGATGATATTGAGATTTATGACTGGCAGACGGGCGCGTTTGGGCTGATGCAGGTCGATCCAAAGATACTTGCGCAAGCACAGACCATGGCAAAAAAAGAAGTGCTCGAGCGTGCCTGCCGCGGTGATGTGATGAATATTGCCTTGCAAAACGCCCAGACACAGCTGCAGCAGTTATTTGCCATGACGGGCGCGGTGGTGACGGTGACCACCCAAGGCGCGGGAGCGTGTCAGTTGCCCTCGTAGCACGTCAGTCGACTGTATTATGATTTTTTAAACTCAGCAATGGCCAACTGACGAGCCGCTTTATGCTCGACCATCGGCACAGGGTAGTCGATATCAGCAAACTTGCCGCCCTTTGCCAGCTCTTTACGCATCTTGTCTTCACTATGCAAAATGCTGGCAGGAATATCTTTTAATTCAGGTAGCCAAGTTTTGATAAACACGCCATCCTTGTCATGTGTTTTGCCTTGGCTAAAGGGATTCATGATCCGGAAGTAAGGCGCAGAGTCCGTACCGGTTGAGGCGCTCCACTGCCAGCCGCCATTATTAGAGGCAAAGTCGCCATCGATCAGCTGCTGCATAAAATAGCGCTCGCCTAAGCGCCAATCAATCAGCAAGTCTTTGGTCAAAAACATCGCTGTGACCATACGCAGGCGATTGTGCATAAAGCCAGTCGCATTTAGGCCGCGCATCGCCGCATCAACGAGTGGCACGCCTGTCTTGCCAGTACACCATGCCTCAAGGTCATCCTTGTCATATGACCAATCAATCTTCTTATCTGTCTCTTCTTTATAGGCCTTGTGGCGGATAAGAGCCGGCTTGTCCACTAGCACATGGCGATAAAAGTCGCGCCATGCCAGCTCACTTATCCAGCGATTGATGTCTTCATTGTCGCCATCATTGCCGTGTAGTTTTTCTTGCGCTAGGCTTGCCTGTAGATAGCATAATCTAGGACTGATGACGCCAATGGTCAGGTAGGCGGATAGCTGACTGGTGGCCTCGAGGCTAGGCGTATCACGGCTGATATCATAGTCGTCGATGTCGTCGGCAATAAAGTCGTTTAGACGCTGACAGGCGGCTGTTTCGCCTGCAGGGTAGGCGGCGCGGGCTTTTGTTAATTGAGCATCCATATCGAGATGCTGCGATAAATCAGCCTTTTGCCGTGCGTTTTGATAAGTGCTGACCACCTTGTTACTCAATGCTTCGATGTCTTGTAGCGTGGTGGCGCTGTCTTTTGATAATTTTAGCTCGATTTTATTATTATTTATGGCGGTGGCTTCATGCATTTGTATGCTGCTGATATCCAAAGTATGCCGCCATTTTTTATAAAACGGGGTAAACACTTGATACATGCTATCGCCATCATTGGTGGTGATGCTTTGTGGTGGCAAGATACATTGGTCGTGCCAGCGTACAAACTCGATACTGTCCTTTGCTAGCTGCTTTGCTAGTTTTTCATCACGGTCGATCTCATTGCCTTCGTACTCATGATTGGCCATGATACAGCGGATATTATTGTCCTGACACAGTATGCTGAGCGCGTCGATGCAGTCGGCAAAGCTGGGGCAACGTTGTACAGTCAATGTGATGTTTAGCTGCGCTTGTAGCGATTTGGCAAGTATGGGCAAGGTGCGGGCGATATGATCCACCTGTACTAAGGAAGTATCGTGCGCATGCCACTGCTCTGGCGTCAAAAAAAACACCGCACTGACGCGCGCATGATCTGCCTGCGCGCGCTCACAAAGTGCCGTCAGCGCTGTATTGTCATGCAGTCGTAAATCTCGGCGAAACCACATTAGATAATGCGGTATATTCATATCCGTATTATCATTGTTATCGCCATTAGCAGACGCAGTCTTAGACATGCAAGTATCCTTATACCAATCAATCGTAATCATAAACAAAACTATGAATAAAAGTATGCTAGGATAAGTTTTTTGATGCAATGGGTTTGGCAGATGAGTAACAAATCAGCATCATAGAATCAGGTCAACATAAGAGGGATACAACGAGATTGGGATCACCAGACTCTCAGTGCAATATACGCTCAGGACAAGGGTAGATATTGAACCTATTAAATCTTTTAAGCCTTTCAAATTAAGGTCAAACAATGCAGGTGAAGTTTTGCGGGTTTACCCAGCTCAGTGATGTTCAGACCGCTGTGCAGTTGGGTGTGGATGCGGTTGGTTTGGTGTTTTATCCACCAAGCCCGCGTGCTGTCACGCCCAAACAGGCGCAGGCATTGAGTGCCGCTGTACCAGCGTTTGTCAGTGTCGTGGCACTGGTGGTCAATATGACTCATGATGAGCTGCTGGCGCTGGCAAACCATGTACCTTTTGACATCATTCAATTCCACGGCGACGAAACGCCTGAGCAGTGTCAGCAGCTGGCAAGCGCGGTCAATAAACGCTGGATCAAGGCGCTACGTATCGATGCCGAGCAAGACACGGCAGCTAGCGTGCGCGCGCGTATCGATAGCTTTGCCGCGATGGGTGCCAGTAGTATCTTGCTTGATGCCTATCATCCGCAAAAATACGGCGGTACGGGCGCGCGCTTTGATTGGCGTTTGATACCACAGGACAGTGCGCTACCGATTGTCTTAGCCGGCGGCCTCGCTGCTGATAATGTCGCAGGCACACTTGATTTACCTATCTATGGCGTCGATGTCAGCGGCGGTATCGAATCTGCTAAAGGCAAAAAAGACGCTGCCAAAATGCGCGCCTTTATGAAGGCAGTCAAACGTGACCGATGGCAAAACGAGACGGTCACTGACGGGCTCTAAGATAATTGCTATATTGGTGTCTATATGATGTCTATATCTTGTTATTTTCTCGTTATTCCGAAATTTTGCTTGTCGCCTAGTTATATGACGATATGGCGGCAAGCCTAGACGCTTTATCTCCTTCATTTTTATATTAAAAGCCCCACTTATCGTAGGAATTATCATGAGTCATGCCTCAAACAAAGCGCTATCTGATGCTGCAAAATCTATCAATACTTTTACCAATCCAGCAGATGTGCAAGACTTTAACCAATACCCTGATGCACGCGGACACTTTGGCGTCCATGGCGGTCGTTTTGTTTCTGAAACGCTGATGGCGGCATTAGAAGAGCTTGAAACCTTATATACCAAAGTCAAAGCCGACCCGGCTTTTTGGGAAGAATATCACAACGATTTGGTCAATTATGTCGGTCGCCCAACCCCGCTCTATCATGCCAAACGCCTGAGTGATGAGATCGGCGGCGCGCAGATTTACTTTAAGCGTGAAGACCTCAATCACACAGGTGCACACAAGGTCAATAACACCATCGGGCAGGCTTTACTCGCCAAGATGTGCGGTAAAAAACGCATCATCGCCGAGACGGGCGCAGGACAGCATGGCGTGGCGACAGCGACAATTGCCGCGCGCCTAGGCTTAGAGTGCATCGTCTATATGGGCGCTGATGATGTCGAGCGCCAAAAGATGAACGTCTATCGTATGCGCCTGCTCGGCGCGACAGTGGTGCCAGTGACGTCTGGCTCGCGCACTCTCAAGGACGCGATGAACGAAGCGATGCGCGACTGGGTGACCAACGTTGACACCACTTATTACATCATCGGCACCGTTGCAGGGCCGCACCCTTATCCGCTACTGGTTCGCGATTTTCAAGCAATCATCGGTAAAGAAGCGCGCATTCAGCATTTAGAAAAAACCGGCAAATTACCAGATGCACTGGTCGCTTGTGTCGGTGGTGGCTCCAATGCGATTGGTCTATTCTTTGACTTCTTAAACGATACAGAGGTGAAAATGTATGGCGTCGAGGCCACAGGCGATGGCATAGAGACTGGCCGCCATTCAGCGCCATTGGCTGCTGGTCGCATCGGCGTGTTGCATGGCAACCGTACTTACCTGATGGCAGACGATGAAGGTCAAATCCAAGAGACGCACTCTATCTCAGCGGGTCTTGATTACCCTGGCGTCGGTCCTGAGCATAGCTTCTTAAAAGACATGAAACGCGTTGAATATGTCGGCTGCACTGACAAAGAGTCGTTGCACGCCTTTCATGAAGTTACGCGCAAAGAAGGTATCATACCTGCATTAGAGTCTGCGCATGCTGTCGCTTATGCATTGAAACTGGCGAAAACCATGACCCCTGAGCAATCTATTGTCGTCAATATGTCGGGTCGCGGTGATAAAGATTTGCATTCAGTGATGAAGGCAGAAGGGATTGCGTTGTAGTAGTAGGCATTGTTTTTACGACAAACCCACGTTGATGACATACATTGAGTGGCTCTTTGATTGAATGGTAAAGCGCCACTATAGCCAGTTTTTATTAATTTTAGAGACGATTATGACCCGAATTAAAAGTATGACCAGAATTGAAAGCACCTTTGGGACCCTAAAAGCGCAAAATAAAAAAGCCCTGATTCCTTATGTCATGGCAGGTGATCCAACGCCTGATAACTTTGTTGGCTTGCTACATGATCTTGTCAAGCATGGCGCAGATATGATTGAAGTGGGTTTGCCGTTTTCTGACCCCATGGCCGATGGTCCAACCGTTGCCTTGGCGGGCGAGCGCGCTTTAGCAGCTGGCACCAGCACCCGCGATGCCCTAAATATGGTGGCAGAGTTTCGCAAGCAAGACACGCAAACGCCAATTATCCTGATGGGTTATCTAAACCCTGTCGAGATCATCGGCTATGATAATTTCGTCACCTTATGCGAGCAGGCAGGCGTCGATGGTATTTTGATGGTGGATTTGCCGCCAGCGGAGGCGGGGAGCTTTACTCAGCACTTGACTGAGCACGCGATGAATGAGATTTTCTTATTATCGCCCACCACTTTGCCTGAGCGCCGTGAGCAAGTGCTGACCCACTGCGGCGGCTATATTTATTATGTGTCGCTCAAAGGCGTGACCGGCTCAGCGACGCTCGATACCGATGATGTCGCCATTCAAGTACAAGCCATCAAAGCAGAGACCGATCTGCCGGTCTGCGTGGGTTTTGGTATCCGTGATGCGGCCTCTGCCAAAGCGATCGGTCAGCATGCTGACGGGATTATCGTTGGAAGTGCGCTGGTGCAAAACTTCGCTGATATCGATGCTAGCGATGCGGCGGCAGTGGCCAATGCTCAACAAAAAATCATGGCAAAAATGGACGAGCTGCGCGGTGCTTTAGACAGTTTGACAGTTTGACAGTTTAACGAACGGTATCATAGGTAAGCGGTGAGTTGTCCAAGGTGTCCCTAGATAGGTGATAAGCTGAGGCGACGGCGCGCTGGACGAATGACAAGGTTTATCATAACAGGGTTTATAATAACAATGTCTATAAAGACAGCGCGAAATGGCTTTGCTAAAGTTAGTTTACGTGTGTAAACTAACCTCACATATAAATTGTGACCGTCTCGCATGAGCGTATCTGCTGATGGCTTATATCATCGAGCGCTGTGACGGTTACATTGATTTTATAAATGGACTCTTAGGGACAAGTAAACGAGCCAACTTTCCTGTAAGCCTTTGATAATGGCGAATACTATGACTGATACAATAACCAAAGCTGATATGACAACTCCAAACAATATCGAAAAAACCGCAACTGACAAACCCAGCGCCGAAAAAAACGGCAATGCTGCTGGCCAATCGTGGTTTAATCGCCCAATACCTGGTATTAAGCAGCAACTGACCGCTCCATTGACTGCGGTTGAGACTGAACCATCGACCAAGTGTAGCAACTGCCATTCGATGATTACCAATACCGCGCTGATTTTTAACTGTTATGTATGCCCGCATTGTGACCATCATTTACCGATGAGCGCTCGTGAGCGTCTAAACTGGCTGCTGGATCAAGTAGATGGCGAGCTGGGGCAAGAGTTCAATGCAAAAGATCCATTGAGCTTCGTCGATAGTAAGCCGTATCCACAGCGCATGAGCGAAGCACAAGACAAGACAGGCGAGTCTGAAGCGCTGATCGTGATGTATGGCAAGCTGCGCAATCTAGACATTGTCACTTGTGCCTTTGATTTTCGCTTTATGGGCGGCTCGATGGGTTCGGTGGTCGGTGATCGGTTTGTCCAAGCCGCTGAAAAAGCCCTTGAGGAAAAAATACCACTGGTCTGCTTTGCAGCCTCAGGCGGCGCGCGTATGCAAGAAGGTTTGCTGTCGTTGATGCAAATGGCGCGCACCGCCGCTGCGATTGAGCGCTTGCGATTGGCGGGTGTACCGTATATCGTAGTGTTGACCAATCCTGTCTATGGCGGTGTGACAGCCTCGCTGGCGATGCTAGGAGACATTCATTTGGCAGAGCCAAAAGCGATGATTGGTTTTGCTGGCAAGCGCGTGATCGAGCAGACGGTACGCGAAACCTTAGAAGAGCCGTTTCAGCGCGCTGAGTTTTTGTTAGAGCATGGGGTGGTGGATGAAGTGGTGCATCGTCATCAGCTGATCGATACCATTTATCGTCTGCTGGCAAAACTGTGTCACGTCACCAATGTGGATGCGTAACGCCGCACCGGTTATGGCGCTTATCGCATAGCCATAGCTACAAAACTGCTCTTAAAAATAGCATTTATCGTCAATCACGGTAAATGCTATTTTTGCTTTTTGGCTAGGTAGTTATATACTGTCTTCAGTTTTTATTTGATTCTTTTTTGATAGGTTTTCTTCATGTCTGACTCCTTAGTTGCTACCTCAAGTACGCCCGATAACCAGTCTAGTTTGACCGAATGGCTCAATTATATGCAGCAAATCCATGTGTCGGCGATTGACATGGGGCTGTCGCGCGTGTTGCCAGTGGCTGAGGCGTTAGGCTTGGTACAATCCGCCAAAAACGATGCTTATGTATTTACTGTAGCGGGCACCAATGGTAAAGGCTCAACGACCGCAGTGATTGCACAAATGTGTCAAGCGGCAGGGTATAAAACGGCGCTGTATCAATCACCGCATTTAAGCGTTTTTAATGAGCGGGTGCTTATCGATGGCGAGATGGTCAGCGATGAGACCTTAATCAATGCCTTTAGTAAGGTGGAGGCAGCGCGGCTGCAGTGCGATTTGACATTGTCGTTCTTTGAGATGACGACACTTGCTGCATTATTGATATTTGCCGAAGCAAACTGCGAGGTATGGGTATTAGAAGTGGGACTGGGCGGTCGCTTGGATGTGGTTAATATCATCGATCCTGACATGGCGGTGATTACCAATATCGGTATCGATCATATCGATTGGTTGGGCGACAATGTCGAGGATATCGGACGCGAAAAGGCAGGTATCTTGCGTGACGATATCACGCTGATTTATGGGGCGACTACGATGCCAGATAGCGTGCAGCAGGCGATTGATCAGCATCAAGCGCGCTGCTATCAGGTCGGGCAGGACTTTGCTTACCAAAGCCTCGACTCAGCCACATGGCAGTATAGCAATGCCGCTGTCACGATGCAGCTACCGCGCCCAGCATTGTCGCTTATGAACACTGCCAATGCCTTATCAGCTGTGCTGGCCAGTCCATTAGATATCGATATCAGTGCCATCGAGCAGGCGCTGCAGACAGTCAAGCTGGCAGGACGGTTTGATTACCGCCATACCCAGCAGCGTCATTGGCTATTTGATGTGGCGCACAATGAGCAGGGTGTCGAGTTTTTATTGGCGCAGCTTGTACCGCTTTGGCAGCAGCACCTCGCTGAGCAGCACGAGTCTATAGACAGTCATAGCGGCAGCCAACCTGCCAGCATCAAAATGCTGTTTTCTATGTTAGGTGATAAAGATGTCGACCATGTCGTCCAGCGCTTAAGCCAAGCTGGCTTGCCGATCAGCGAGTGGTTTATCGCGGAGATTGACTATCCACGTGCCGCGAGTACCGAGCATTTATACAGCGTCCTGTCTCGCCATGTCGAGCAGGCGCAGATACATCAGTTTGACAGATTAAAAGAAGCCACGCAGGCGGTGATGCAAGCGAGCGATGCGCAGGATCTCATCGTGGTGTGTGGCTCGTTTCATACTATCGGTGAGGCATTAGCAGCACTGACTGCCGATCAGTGATAGTCGATGATGTGACGACCCGTGAGTGATGAAAAGGGCTTTGCTTTCATGTTACGCTTAGCACAAGTGTGATAGCAGACAGCGCGAAAAATATGCTTTATAATCAAAGTGATTGAAATATAGCGTATAACGCCAAAAAACTGACGGATGGGTAAGCTTGTAGAGCCTTGCCCGCCAAGGTTTTAAAGCGATAGCTGCGCCGCTCAATCAACCTTATTACCAACTAAGAGACGTAAACGGATGAACTTTTCGAGACAAGCCTTATTGGGCATTGGGATGATTATCGGCGGTAGCGTGATGCTATACGCTATGGTGCAACAAATCGGCGATAACAGTCAGCCTGCGCCGACCTCAGCGATGGTCGAAAGCTCAAGTACTGAGCAAACCACGCAGCCGCCATTGACAACAGACATCGAAACAGAAAAACGCATCTTGGCACAAAAACAAAAAGAGCGCGCCGCTCGCGTCGCAGAGCAAGAAAGACGTGCTCAGCAGTTTTTGATTGAGCAAGAAGCTGCTGAAGCTGAAGCACTAGCCAAAGCGCGCGCAGAAAGCCAACAATATATAACAAACACTACCGCTGCTGACGATAGCGACAGCACCGCAGCTGAGAAAAAAGACGATACCGCTTCGGCAACAGCAAGCCTTGAAGGTACGGAAAGTTCTGAAAGCACTGATAGCAATACGGCGCAAGCCGCCGCCGAAAAATTAAAAACTGCCCAGCAGCAAGAAGCCAAACGTCAAGCCGCTCTCAAAGAGCAACAAGCCGCCAAAGAATTGGCACAGCGGCAACAGCAAGCGGAACAAGCCAAACAAGCCAAGCAACAAGCAGAGGCCAAGCGTCAAGCAGAAGCTGAGCGTCAGGCTGCCGAGCAGGCCGCCGCAAAAAAGCAAGCGGCTGAAAAAGCTGCCGAAGCCGCCAAAAAAGAGCCGCCCAAATCCCCCACTGACTATGAAGTCAAACGAGGCGACGGCCTGATTAAACTTGCCAGACAGTATAACGTACCGGTGGAAGCGCTGGCTCAGGCAAATAATATGTCACCCTCGACCTCACTGCAGCTGGGTCAGACACTGACTATTCCTTCACGCAAACAAGTACAGCGTCTAGAGCGAGAAGCAGCGGCAGCCGAAAAAGCGCGTGAAGCGCAGCGCAAAAAAGAAGAAGCATTGGCGAAAAAATCAGCAGAGGCCAAACGTGATGCGCAGCAAAAACTGCGTGATGCCCGCCAACAGGTCAAGGAAACCGATGCCAAAGGAAGCTTTGGGGTGCAGGTCGCACTTGCCAATGATCAGGCCAAAGCAGATGAATTGGCCAAAAAGTTTCAGGCAGCAGGGTATCAAGTAAAGACCAGTCCGACCAGTCGCGGTGTCCGCGTCATCGTCGGTCCTGAGCGCGGTAAAGTGGCAGCGCTGGCGCTCAAAGACAAGATCAACAGCGACCCTAAAGTAAACACCACCAGCGCTTGGGTATTATACTGGCGCTAAACCGCGATTAATGTATCGCCGCTGGTAGTGAGTGCTGGTAGTGAGTATAGACACCTTCGCTGTTTCTATGATATGAGAAAACACGACACTAGATGTCGTGTTTTTTGTTTTATTGATTGCTCGGCTGGGTAGGTTTCGCTACCATGCCGCGCATTTATTCTGTTTTTGTATCACCTGTCAGCCTAAAAAGGTTGACCTGCCGTGATTATTCAAATGCCCATCTGTGCTTGTGAACCGTTGCAGCTGGGACTTGGATAATCACTTGTTTATTTTATAAGGTAAAACCATGTCGTTTGGCGTTGTATTTTTAATATTGGCCGTTGGGTTTTTAGGGCTAATTACGTTACCAAAACTATCCTCAAAGCGTCAAAGCACCGAGCCTGAGCCAAAGCCTGTGCGCGGTGATGAGTTGGCCATTTGGCCATTTGCACCGATGCCTATCATGACTGATACTGAGGTGATTTTTTTTAAAAAATTAAAAAACGCCTTGCCCGAGTATCACATATTTGTACAGGTGCAGCTGTCGCGAATCATCGAAGCCAATAGCGATGAGACCTCCGAGCGTAGCTTTTGGTTTAACCGCATTTGTCGTCAGAGTGTCGATTATGTCATCGTCGATATCGACGCACAGACCACCTTGGTGGCTATCGAGCTTGATGATTGGACACATAGCAGCAAATCACGCCAAAAAGCCGATGACAAAAAGGACAAAGCCCTTGCTAGTGCAGGTATTCCTATCGTGCGCTTTCACGCTGAGCGTATGCCAAGCGCGGATATGCTCAGATATGAGCTGATGCAGGTGATTGAGACGTACTGATAATGATCGTCATTGGCCGTGATTAAAACTGACCTCTCGGATTGAGGGTGCGGGCTACTCACACTGCCGCGGATAGATGACAATTGGCCTGTCGCCTTCAAAATATAGCCCTGTCTTTGGTAGGCTCTTCTTTGACCAAGTCTGTGCAAGCGCTCGTCTGGCGTAACGGTCATAAAAGCTGCGTTTGGTAAACCACTCAATATAGTACGCGCGCCGCAGAGTGCTCGTATCGAGCGTCGCAAGACTGACGGCGTCGCTGTTATCACACCATTCATGCAGCGGAAAGCTGGGCGTTAGCCAATCAGGTTTATCAAAGCCATAGATATTGAGCGGCAAAAAAAAGCGGCCTTTGATAATACCGTAGCGTTTGTCGATTTTTACTTGTCCGTGATCAGCGGTATCGACCCACACAGCGCGGAACTGCTTGGTCTGCATGTGGGTCATTTTGCGCTGTAAGTTATCATTGGAATTGATACCGACCCAGTTTGCAGGCTCAAAAGGCGGTGCCCCCATAAAAAACTTGATCGCCAGCTCCCAGTGTTCGGTCAGATTGTCCTGATGATTGTATAAAATCAGATCCAGCTCGCCTGTCGTCTGTTTGCCGTTATATAACTGCACATTGTTAGCAAGCGTCTCGTACGGATGTAATTTGCGCGCAAAGCCATCTTCTAGCCAAAATGATAACAATCCCTCAAAGTGAAAACCTAAGCGATTGGGACTGGGACGTGTCAGCAGATATCGCGTCAGCGCCTGATACGCATTGGTGGTATCGAGCTCCTCTAAGCGTGCCTGATAGGCTGCAAACTGCTGCTGCCAAAAGTGTGCGCTATGGACCGACACGGTATGTGTGTTCTGATGCGGCGCAACGTCCAACCACTTTGTTAAGACAGTGGGGCAGGCCAGCACATAAGCCAAATCGCGCACATATGGGCGCCGATAAGCTTCCCACGGTGCGGTATGTAGATAAGTAAACGGGCCATGAACCGTCGGCTCGATCATAGGATAAACCATCATTACAGTGTACGTTTACCCTAGCGGCTCATGTACCAAAAGTCTATAGTCAATCGATGGCGTATTATATTATGCTAAAATTGCAACTGTCTGGCCGCTAATGGGCGACCATTTATCCATCTTATATAATGAGGAATACGCCATGAAATACCTATTACAAATCGACTTTCCCTATAGTGGGCCTTTTGGTCACGAGTTTTTTGCCGCGATGAAAGAGCTGGCCGCTGATATCGCAAACGAGCGCGGTCTGGTCTATAAATTATGGACAGAAAATAAAGACACGCAAGAAGCGGGTGGTATCTATGTGTTTGATAACTTAGATGACGCTAATCGGTATTTGGCCAAGCATACCGAGCGCTTAGAGTCGTTTGGATTTACAGGCATCAAGTCTAAAGTGTTTGTCATCAATGAAGCGCTGAGCGCGATTACGAAGGCGTCTTTGTAGTATTTGGTAAGAAGTCATTAACCATAAAAAAAGCCAACCATTGCTATCAATGGTTGGCTTTTTCTTTAACTACGATGTTTGGTCGGAACGGCAGGATTTGAACCTGCGACCACCACACCCCCAGTGTGGTGCGCTACCAGACTGCGCTACGCCCCGAATGACTGACTATTTTACGCAAAATTAGGCATATTGCAAGGGCTATTTATCTTGCTACCCATTTGCCCCAAAATTTGACATATCCATAGCCAGTATGAGCGCCATATTAGCAGAGCTATCCCAGCAGCTCTTTTAAAATTTGGTTGACTTGCTGTGGGTTTGCGCTACCGCGGCTGGCTTTCATCACTTGCCCGACCAGACCATTAAAGGCTTTTTGCTTGCCGCCTTTATACTCATCTACCATCGTTTGATTGTTGGCGATGACCTCTTCGACCATGGCTTTGATAGCGCCAGTGTCCGTTTCTTGTTTTAGGCCCTTTTCTTCGATGATTTTATCTGCCGCATCATCGCCGTCGCCGCCTTCGCGCTCATATAAGGCACTAAAGACTTTTTTGGCCAATTTGCCAGATAGCGTATCGTCTTTGATACGAGCCAGCATACCAGCCAATTGCTTGGCGCTGATAGGGGAGTGGGTGATGTCTTTATCATCTTTGTTGAGGGCACCGAGCAAGTCGCCCATCACCCAGTTGGCTGCCATTTTGGCATCTTGCTGGCCCACTTCTGCCACCACAGCTTCGAAATAATCAGCAAGCTGACGGCTGCCTGTTAGGATGCGAGCATCGTATTCTGACAGACCAAGCGCTACCTCAAAACGGCCACGGCGAGCCACAGGCAGCTCAGGCATGGCAGCACGAATGCTGTCAATCGTATGCTGCTCGATACGGACAGGCAGTAAATCAGGGTCAGGGAAATAACGATAATCGTTGGCGTCTTCTTTGGTGCGCATGGTGCGGGTTTCGTCGCGCTCAGGATCATAGAGCATCGTTGCCTGCACGACTTTGCCGCCGTCTTCGATGATGTCGATTTGACGTTCGATTTCGCGGTTGATGGCGCGCTCGATAAAACGGAACGAGTTTAGGTTTTTGAGCTCAGTACGAGTACCGAGCTCGCCGCCAGGTTTGCGCACAGAGACGTTACAGTCACAGCGGAATGAGCCTTCTGCCATGACCGCATCCGAGATACCCAGCCAAGTGACCAGCTGATGAATGGCCTTGATATAAGCCAGCGCTTCATCCGCTGAGCGCATGTCAGGCTCAGAGACGATTTCGATGAGCGGCGTGCCCGCACGGTTGAGATCGACACCCGTCATGCCATCGACGGCATCGTGGACTGATTTACCCGCGTCTTCTTCTAGATGCGCGCGGGTGATGCCCATCCGTTTTGGGTATTCGTTTTTTTCGCCTTCATTGACCACCACATCGATATAGCCGGTACCCACGATAGGGTTGGCCATTTGGGTGATTTGATAGCCTTTGGGCAAATCAGGATAAAAGTAGTTTTTGCGATCAAAGGTGTTAAAAAGACCCAGCTCGGCATTGACGCCCATACCGAACTTCAGTGCGCGCTCGACCACGCCAGCGTTGAGTACCGGTAGCACGCCAGGTAAGCCTAAATCGACGATGTTGGCTTGGCTGTTTGGCTCGTGGCCGAAGTCAGTTGGGGCGCTAGAGAAAATTTTACTGTCAGTGTTTAGCTGGCAGTGAATCTCAATGCCGATGACCACTTCGTAACCATCAACAAACAATTCGGGACGAACGCTGTCGTTATGAGCGGTATTCTCAGTCGTAGTAGCTGTGTTCATTATACCGTCTCCTTTGCGACGAGTGAGTGTTGTAGATGATGATCGGTATGCTGCTGAAACAGATGAGCGGTCGTTAGCAGCTGACTTTCTTGCCAGTGCTTACCGATTAACTGTAAACCGATCGGCAGACCTTCTGAGGTCAAACCAACGGGCTGACTGAGTGCGGGCAGACCCGCTAGGTTGACTGCGATGGTATACACGTCGCCTAGGTACATGGTCGCAGGGTCGAGGTCTTCTGCCAGCTTATAAGCTGCGGTCGGCGCGGTGGGACTAGCGATGACATCACAATTGGCAAAAGCATCATCAAAGTCTTTGACGATTAAGCGGCGCACTTTTTGCGCTTTGGTGTAGTAAGCGTCGAAATAGCCTGCCGATAGTGCATAAGTACCAGTGAGGATACGGCGCTGTACTTCAGGGCCAAAGCCTTCAGAGCGTGAGCGCGTGTATAGGTCAATCAGATCTTTTGGTGTTTCACAGCGATAGCCAAAGCGCACGCCATCAAAGCGTGATAGGTTGGAAGACGCTTCGGCAGGGGCGAGCATATAGTAAGTGGCCAGCGTGATATCGGGATCGGTGATATTGACCTCGACGATGGTCGCTCCCAGTTCTTCGTATTTTTTGAGTGCGGTACGGGCGGCTTGTTCTACTTCGCTGTCGAGGCCTTTGCTAAAGTATTCTTTGGCGACGCCGATACGTAGTCCTGCAAAGGGTTTATCGCCTGCAGCGGCCTCTGCATCATTGATGTCTTGTACATAATCTGGCATGTCGTGCTTGATGGAGGTGGCATCGCGCGGATCATGACCGATCATCGGCTGCAGCAGATAGGCACAGTCTTTGGCGCTTTTGCCCATGCTACCGGCTTGGTCGAGACTTGAGGCATAGGCAATCATGCCAAAGCGTGACACACGGCCATAAGTGGGCTTGATGCCGGTGAGGCCACAAAACGAAGCTGGCTGACGAATCGAGCCGCCCGTATCACTACCGGTCGCCACAGGCACAAAACCGGCGGCGACAGCGGCTGCACTACCACCAGATGAGCCACCAGGGACGCGCTCCAAATTCCATGGGTTTTGTACCGTGCCATAGTAAGAGCTGCTGTTGTCTGAGCCCATTGCAAACTCATCCATATTGAGCTTACCTAGGCTGATCATGCCCGCTTTTTCGATATTGGTCACGATGGTGGCATTATAAGGCGAGACAAAATTGTGTAGCATCTTTGAGCCACAAGTGGTCAGCACGCCTTGGGTACAAAAGATGTCTTTATGCGCCATGGGCACGCCGAGCAGGGGACGCTTATCGCCTTGGGCGCGCATCTCGTCCGCGGCTTTCGCTTGCGCGCGCGCCGTCTCAGCGGTGTGGGTGATAAAGCTGTTGACCTTAGTGTCTAGGGCGTCGATACGTTTGATATAGTGTTCGGTTAATTCTGCGCTGCTAAACTGCTTTTCTTGCAAGCCTGTAATCAGCTGCTCGGTACTTAATAGGTGAATCTCAGACATAGGGTGTCGTCCGTCAAAGTGTTAATAGCATAAAATAAGATAAAGCCAATAAAGCTAATAGAGTCATGCAAGTCGTTATTCAATCACTTGTGGCACCAGATATAGGCCGTCTTCGATCGCTGGTGCGACCGATTGATTGCGCGTGCGATCGATATCATGTTTGGCGACGTCAGCACGCAGCTCTTGGCAGGCTTCATGGATGTTTGATAAAGGCTTGATGCCTGCGGTGTCGACACTGCTTAGCGTGTGCATCAGTTTTAACACTTTGCTAATGTCGTCCGCGTAGCTGCTCGCCGTGCTTTCATCCACGCCCAAGCGGGCAAGGTTGGCAACTTCTAAGATTTCTTCACGGCTGACGTTGTTGTCAGACGTTGCTGGTTGCTGTGACATAGTTTCTCCAATGAAGGACAGTTTTGGTTAGTGTCAATTTGGGTGGTGTCAAGACATGACCACTAAAAATAAGAGGATTGCTAAATAAGATTGTATCTTGAGTTGGATTATTATAAAGCATCTGGCCTAAGTTTACAGAGCACAGCATTTGATTGATGCATAATATCAACCAAGTTAAAATGATTTACAAAACTGACCGTATAGTTAGTGTTTCATTCTTAAATGCTCACCCATTGTTCGCTGAAATACGTTACAGTATGCACCTGCTACTGAGCAAAATCATCATCTGTCTGTAGCGCCTTATTAGTTATTGAATTAAATGGTCTTTCATGAAGTCAAATGGTCTTGCTGACGATTTCAAACTTTGTAACAACTTTTAGCATCTAGGACCAAAATCCTGACTTACTGACGCAAATATCTATGTTTTTTTTGAGCCAAATCGGTATAATTTGCCTCAGTTTTTTCATTTCATTATTATTGCTTAGGTTTGACTTGTTGCGAGGTTCAGTTTTCGCCACAGGTAATGTCTATCGACGACCTGCTCAACACTGACGAGGAACGCCTCAGTCACTCTCATTCGCCTCATTCGCCTCATTTGTAATACGCTGGAAATATTAGTCATGAACCTGTTTGGATTTTTATCAAATAATATCGCTATCGACCTCGGTACTGCGAACACCCTTATCTTTATTCCTAATAAAGGCGTCGTGCTTGACGAGCCTACGGTGGTCGCGCTACGAAGTAATCGTACTCAAAACCCTACCGTCGCCGCTGTTGGTATCGATGCCAAGCAGATGCTAGGTCGTACACCTGCCAACATCACCGCCATTCGTCCACTAAAAGACGGGGTGATTGCAGACTTTGAGGTGACCCAAAAAATGCTAAAGCACTTTATCACTAAGGTAAAAGCCAAACGTTTTATGGCGGAGCCAAATGTGGTGGTATGTGTGCCATGCAAGTCTACTTTGGTAGAGCGTAAAGCGATACGTGAGGCGGTGTCATCAGCGGGCGCCAATAAAGTATTGCTGCTTGAGGAGCCAATGGCAGCAGCAATCGGTGCTGGCATGCCTGTCCATGAAGCCAGCGGTTCGATGGTGGTGGATATCGGTGGCGGTACCACTGAGATTGCTGTGATTGCACTATCTGGCTGCGTCTATGCCGAGTCGATTCGTATCGGCGGCGATATGTTTGATGAGGCCATTATCACCCACGTACGCCGTACTCATGGCTGCGTCATCGGTGAGACGACAGCTGAGCGTATCAAACAAGAAGTGGGCTCGGCACTAAACGAAGACAGCCAGCTAGAGGTAGAAGTACGTGGTCGTAGCATGGCAGAGGGTGTGCCAAAGACCTTTACCGTCAATTCAGAAGAAGTACAAAAAGCCCTTAGCGATCCATTAAGCGGTATCGTCAGTGCGGTCAAAGCAGCACTCGAGCAAACGCCACCTGAGCTATCATCAGACATCGCTGAGCGCGGTATTGTCTTGACAGGGGGCGGTGCGCTATTACGTGATTTAGACAAGCTTATCTCCAAAGAGACCGGTCTGCCAGTGACGGTCGCCGAAGATCCATTGACCTGCGTGAGCCGCGGTGGTGGTATTGCGCTTGATTTTATCAATAACAAAAGCCTAAACATGATCTTTGTCTAAACGATTTTAGCAGGCGCATGGCTGGGGTGGTACTAGTCGTGCGCTGATGAGGGCAGTAGAGCGCGTGGCAGTATCCATCATGTTCAAAAGACCCTAATAAGTACAAAGTACGCTCAAGCCATGAAAAGCAAGACCATATTCTTGCTTATTTTAAAATTGCTAATTAGACCTCTTATGATTCCAAGTATTTTTGCCCGTCAGCCGTTATCACTTCGTAAGACTGCCATTGTATTGATAGTCGCTTCGATACTGATGTGGTTTGATAGCAAAAACGCAGAGTGGTTTAACCCTGTCCGTAATACCAGCCATGCCGCCATGCAGCCCATCTATCAGCTGTCACTGTTGCCGAGTTATGCTCAGCACTGGGCTAGTGGTCGTTTACAGTCCAAAGAAGCCTTGCGCCGCGAAAACATGCAGCTAAAATCACAGCTGATCCACGCGCAGGCCAAGCTGCAGCAGCAAGATTATATCTTGGCACAAAACGCTCGCTTGCAAGGCATTTTGTCGACCACCAAGCCTGAGCAGTTTGATCTTAATTTGGCGCAAGTGATTGGTACCGACACCAACTTACTCAGGCAAATTGTGGTGATCAATAAAGGCGCGCAAGATGGCGTACAGGTGGGTCAGACGGTCATCGACGAAGATGGTATTTTGGGGCAAATCATCAATGTCTATCCCAACACCAGCCGATTGCTACTAATCACCGATGAGCAGCAGTCTGTGGCGGTGACGGTCAAACGTACCGGTCAGCGTGCCATCGTGACAGGCAAAGGCATCCCGACGTCTTTGAGTTTGGATTATGTGTTTAAAACTTCAGATGTGCGGGTGGGGGATGAGCTAGTGTCGTCAGGGTTGGGTGGCCGTATCCCAGCAGGGTATCGCGTTGGCCGTATCGCTCAGATCGAGGACACGCAGGCGGATAACTTTAGAAGCATCGAGGTCACACCCACTGCCAATTTTATTGACAATGCCTATGTACTGATATTGCAAGACAAGCTGATTAATAAAAACAATACCGTCATCAATTAGCTATCGCCTAAGCCTAAGAAGGTGTCTCATCGTTTGGCGTTTGCAGCTGCTACGTCTCATTAAGGTAAGTGCTCATGTCGTATCCTGATTCTGAGAATGAAACAGTACTGCTGATTGCTGTCATTATTGTCAGTATCGTCGTGGCCTCATCCCTCAATGTCTATCCATTAAGCCCCAGTATGGCCACCTTGCGACCCATGGTCATGATTATGGTGCTGATTTTTTGGCTGTTGTTTCAGCCGCGCTATGTCGGTATCTTTACCGCCTTTACGGTGGGCATCATTGCCGATTTGTTGATGGATACCCATTTAGGTCAGCAAGCCTTTGCTGCTGTGCTGGTCGCTTTTGTTATCAAAGTTACCAGTATTTATGTCAGACAATTAAATACATGGAGCGCTTGGCTACTTGCCAGTTTTAGTTTGCTAATCTTTCAGTTGACGCTGTGGATATTGCAAATGTTTATCCAAAATGTGTTTGTCGCTCAGTCCGCTTTGTCATTAGTCATGAGTATTCTTAGCTGGCCTTTGGTGCTTTTGGTGCTACGTAAGTTTGCGCGTTGATACTGACGCATCCATGAGCGAGTCGATCATCCTATAAAACAAGCGCGCTCATTGTGCGTGCTGCTAGCAAAATACGCCCTCATGAAATGTTAAAACGAATCAACATGACCGTATTTATGACCTTATCTGCAAGCGCTGTCAGCCCACAAGTTTATACAATCAGACAAATTTATATAATAAGAGATGAATCATGGATATTATTTTAGCGTCCGGTTCGCCGCGTCGTCGTGAGCTGTTGTCTAGAGCGCAGCTGGACTTTACGGTCATGAGTGTCGATATCGACGAAACCCCGCATGCCAATGAACCCCCCAAAGACTATATCGAGCGCATGGTCGCGACCAAAGCGGCCGCCGCGGTACAGCAGCTAAATGCTACCAGCAGGGAAGAGAATGCCGATAAAGACGTTGAGTCGCGTCTGGTGTTAACAGCCGATACCATCGGTGTCTTAGCAGACGGCAAGACGGTGCTGGTCAAGCCTACAAGCCGTGAGCAGGCGTATGAGATGTGGCAGCAGATGTCTGATACGGTGCATGAAGTATGGACAGCGGTGCAAGTGACCCTTATCGCCCGCTCTGCTCATCTGGTGCGCTGCGATAACGCCGCTGTCCATGCAACAGCCGTCCATGCACTCAAGCAGCCTGTATGGCAGGTCGTTTCTCAGCAGCAGCTCACGGAGCGCACGGCGGTGACCTTTATTCCCTTAACGGCGCAGATGATGCGTGAGTATTGGGACAGCGGCGAGCCTCAAGACAAAGCAGGAGGTTATGGCATTCAGGGGTTAGGCGCTACTTGGGTGAGCCGTATCAACGGTAGCTATACCAATGTCGTCGGCTTGCCACTTGCGCAAACGTTGGCCCTGATCAATACCGTCAGCCAGCACAGCAGCGCAAGTGTGTCATGATAATCAGCTGCTGAGTTGTTTTTGTGCACACACTTTTTATCCACATAATGACACGCTAGGATAATGGGCAAGCACAAGGCGCATTTGTTACACTGTAAGCCTAACAGGCGATGAACGTCGAATAAGAAAGCTGAGAGATAAGAGAAAAATATTATGTCCGAAGAGCTGCTGATTAATATTAGTCCAATGGAGTCGCGTGTCGCCGTGCTAGACAACGGCATTTTGGGCGAGATTTATATTGAGCGTCATCATAAATTGGGGTTGGTGGGCAATATTTATTTGGGTACGGTGGTACGTGTCCTGCCAGGTATGCAGGCCGCTTTTGTTGATATCGGTCAATCACGCACAGCGTTTTTACACGTCAACGATATGCAGCGCGAGCCGCGTCCGGTAGTAGATAAGACAAACACAATAGCCAACGACAGTCACGCTCAAGCTGGTACTACTGTCGATGGTATGGCCAATGAGCACGCGATTAGCGATGACACCGTGATTGGTGCGACAGAAGACCTAGCAGTGACGCCGCCTGTGGTCGAGGTGCAGAGTACAGAAGTCGTACCAGCCGCCAAGACCTTGATTCAGCACCGTTTGCATGAGAGCCAACGTATCCTTGTGCAAGTGACCAAAGATCAGCTCGGCAGTAAAGGCGCGCGCTTGACCACCAATATCTCGCTGCCTTCACGTTATTTGGTTTATCTACCATCGAGCGACCATATCGGCATCTCACAGCGTATCGATGGCGCTGATGAGCGCACGCGTCTAAAAACCGAGCTGACCTATCTGATGCAGACAGTCAATCTCAAGGGCGGCCTGATTGCACGTACGGCTGCTGAGCGTGTGCCAGTCGCAAAACTAGAAGAAGACATCTACTATCTGTTGCAGTTATGGCGAACGATCTGCGCACGCCGTCAAGAGATCAATCATCATCAAAGCTCAGAGCTGATCTATCAAGAATTATCCTTACCGTTACGTTCGATACGCGATTTGGTACATAGTGATACCGAAAAAGTCGTCATCGATAATAAGCAGGTGTATGAGCAAGTCAGATACTTTGCCAAAGAGTTTGTACCCTTTATCTATGATCGCATCGTTCACTACACGGCAGAACAATCACTATTTGATGTGCACCGAGTCGAAGATGATCTGCGAGATGCGCTCAAACGCCGTGTCGATCTCAAATCTGGCGGCTATTTGATTATCGATCAAACCGAAGCCATGACGACCATTGATGTCAATACCGGCTCTTTTGTCGGTGGTCGCTCATTAGAGGATACGGTTTATAAGACCAATCTTGAAGCCACCCATGCCATCGCCCGCCAACTACGACTGCGCAATCTGGGCGGTATTATTATCCTCGACTTTATCGATATGCTCGAGCAGCAGCACAAAGATGACGTATTGACCAGTCTGCAAGAGCAGTTGGCGCAAGATTATGCTAAGACCAAAATCACCCAAGTCAGTGAGCTGGGCTTGGTTGAAATGACGCGCAAACGTACCCGTGAGTCGCTGGGGCAGCAGCTCTGTGAGCCGTGTTCTACCTGCCAAGGTCGCGGCTTTGTTAAGACCGCTGAGACCGTCTGCTTTGAGATTTTTCGCGAAATCATGCGCTGCGCTCGCACTTATAATTCTCCAAAAAAGTTTACCGTGGTGGCTCATGCCGCTGTGATCGATTTACTGCTCACCTCAGAATCAGACACCGTCGCTGATTTGGAGTATTTATTAGGCCGGGTTATCACCTTCGATGTCGAAAACCTTTACACTCAAGAGCAGTATGATATCGTTTTAGACTAGCGAGTGAATTGAATACACACCCTAGAATAACGGCCATTATTGAGAGGTTTTATTGATGTTTTATCAGGGTGTAAAAGAGACTTTAATAAAAATATTATCGATAAAAACGCTTGTTTATAAAGGGTAAAATCTCAAGCGCCCATTGATATTACTCTTGCAATGACCAAAATTCTATGTATAATACACACCACTGAATTATATATGCGCAGCCAATAAAACAGCTGGCGCTATGACAGCTAGAGCATCGTTTCTAGCACTATTTCATTATGCCTTTGCTGACATCCATAAAAGTGGGAGGGTTGGCGGGGCTTTAAATTATTTTGCTTTTAGCACGCTGCTGGTTCTCTCGAAGAACAGATTCTGCAAAGAATGGGAAGCCGCTTGAAGTAAATCTTTAACCAAACGGCTTTTGATCATAATCTTGCAGCGCAAGAATGACAAAGGCACATATTAGGAGCTTGCTGGCATGGCTAACCAGAGAATCCGTATCCGTCTCAAGTCATTTGATCATCGTCTGATTGATCAGTCGGCCCAAGAGATTGTCGATACTGCAAAGCGCACCGGTGCGCAAGTTTGTGGTCCTGTACCGTTGCCGACTCGCATTGAGCGTTTCAACGTTCTAACCTCACCACACGTCAACAAAGACGCACGTGACCAGTACGAAATTCGTACCCACAAGCGTATGGTTGATATTGTTCAGCCTACTGACAAAACTGTGGATGCGCTAATGAAGCTTGATTTAGCGGCGGGTGTTGACGTTCAAATTGCTTTGGGTTAATGCAAAACACACCCAACCCATTAATATAAGATATAAAGAGGTCTAAAATGGCGATCGGTTTAGTCGGTAAAAAATGCGGCATGACCCGTGTCTTCACTGAAGCAGGCGCATCTATCCCTGTCACAGTGGTTGAGGTCGATGCAAACCGCATTACTCAAGTAAAAAATACTGATGTAGATGGTTATCAAGCCATCCAAATCACCACAGGTACCCGTCGTGACAGCCGCGTAACGGCCGCACAAAAAGGTCACTTCGCGAAAGCTGGCGTTAAAGCTGGCCGTGGTGTTTGGGAATTTCGTGTCAATGATAGCGAACTTGAAGGTCGTGAGATTGGCGGTGAGATCCTAGCTGACTTGTTCGAGCAAGGTCAGATGGTTGATGTCACAGGACAAAGTAAAGGTAAAGGCTTTCAAGGCGGCGTAAAGCGTCACAACTTTAGCATGCAAGATGCGACTCACGGTAACTCAGTATCTCACCGTGCCCTTGGTTCAACTGGTCAGAACCAGTCTCCAGGTAAAGTCTTCAAAGGCAAAAAGATGCCAGGTCAAATGGGTAACAAGCGCGTTACCGTTCAGGGCCTAGAAGTGATATCAGTGGATGCCGAAAAAGGGTTACTTGTCATCAAGGGTGCTATCCCAGGTGCCACCGGTGGCGATGTCATCGTACGTCCGTCAGTCAAAGCCTAAGCAAGGGGATTAACGTGGATTTAAAAACAGTTACAGGTGCGGCGGTTGAGCTTTCTGATACGGCTTTTGGTCGTGAATTCAACGAAGCATTAGTGCATCAGGTCGTCACTGCATATCTTGCAGGTAGCCGTCAAGGTACACGTGCGCAAAAAACCCGTGCCGAAGTTTCTGGCGGTGGCATCAAGCCATGGCGCCAAAAAGGTACTGGTCGCGCTCGTGCAGGCTCTATTCGTAGCCCAATCTGGCGTTCAGGTGGTCGTGCATTTGCTGCAAAACCACAAGATTGGTCACAGAAAGTAAACCGTAAAATGTATCGCGGTGCGATGCAGTGTATCCTAGCCGAATTGATTCGCCAAGAGCGTTTGATTTTGGTAGAAGAGCTAAGCGTTTCTGAGCCAAAGACCAAAGAGCTGATTGCAAAGTTAAATGAGCTTAATGCACCTCGTGCACTCATCGTCACCAAAGAAGTTGACGAAAATTTATACTTAGCCGCTCGCAACATTCCACACGTCAATGTACTTGGTACAAACGAAGTGGATCCAGTGAGTTTGATCGCATTTGATAAAGTGATCATGTCAGTTGAAGCTGCGAAACAATTTGAGGAAGCACTAGCATGAATAACGCAAGACTTTATCAGGTCTTAAGAGGGCCTGTATTCTCAGAAAAATCTCAAATGCTTGGCGACTCACTTGGTGTGCAGGTATTTAAAGTTGACTCTAACGCTACTAAGCTAGAAGTCAAAAAAGCAGTTGAGATGATGTTCGAAGGTGTTGAAGTTACTAAAGTGAACACTTTGAATGTTAAAGGTAAGACAAAGCGTTTTGGTAAGAGTATCGGCCGTCGTAACGACTATAAAAAAGCCTATGTTACCTTAAAAGCTGGTCAAGATGTACAAATGGCTGATGCTGGTGAAGAAGTTGCAAACGCGACTGATTCTACTAGTGAAACAGCGAACAACGAATAAGGATTACACTCATGCCTATCGTAAAAGCAAAGCCAACATCACCAGGCCGTCGTTTTGTTGAAAAAGTGGTGCATCCACACCTTTACAAAGGTCGTCCTTATGCAGCGCTTGTCGAATCAAAAAGTAAGTCAGGTGGTCGTAACAATAACGGTCGCATAACCACTCGTCACGTTGGTGGTGGTCACAAGCATCATTATCGTATTATCGATTTTAAACGTACTAAAGACAATATCCCAGCGACGGTCGAGCGTATCGAATACGATCCTAACCGTACTGCTCATATTGCACTACTTAAGTACGCTGATGGCGAACGTCGTTATATTATTGCACCAAAGAAACTAGCTGCTGGCGATACTGTACAGTCAGGCGAAGCTTCTCCAATCCGCCCAGGTAACTGCTTACCGCTAAAAAACATCCCATTGGGTACTGTGATTCACAATATCGAGCTTAAAATCGGTAAAGGTGCACAGATTGCTCGCTCTGCGGGTGCTAGCGTTCAGCTACTAGGCCGTGATGGTATCTACGCAATTCTACGTCTACGTTCAGGTGAGACTCGCCGCGTACACGTGAACTGCCGTGCGGTTATCGGTGAAGTATCTAATACTGAAAATAACTTGAAATCACTTGGTAAAGCCGGTGCTTCACGTTGGCGCGGTGTTCGTCCTTCAGTTCGTGGTGTCGCTATGAACCCGGTTGATCACCCACATGGTGGTGGTGAAGGTCGTAACAAAGGTCGCCATCCTACTAGCCCTTGGGGTCAGAAGTCTAAAGGACTTAAAACGCGTCACAATAAGCGTACTGACAGTATGATCATCCGTCGCCGTCGCGCCAAGAAGAAATAAAGGAAGAATTTCATGCCTCGTTCATTGAAAAAAGGTCCATTCATAGACGCGCATTTGTTTGCCAAAGTTGAGAATGCTATTGACACCAACTCTCGCAAGCCAATTAAGACTTGGTCGCGCCGCTCGATGATTCTGCCACAAATGGTTGGCCTAACTTTATCTGTTCACAACGGCCGTACTCACGTACCGGTTATCGTAAGCGAGCAGATGGTTGGTCATAAACTAGGTGAATTTGCCCCGACTCGTACATATCGTGGTCATGGCATTGACAAAAAAGCTAAGAGATAAGGTGCTTACCATGGAAGTAACTGCAAAATTACGCGGTGCCGCCATATCGGCACAAAAAGTTAGACTCGTTGCTGATGAAGTTCGTGGCAAATCGATTGAGCGTGCTTTGGATATCCTAACGTATAGCAACAAAAAAGGCGCTGTGTTTGTTAAGAAATGCCTTAACTCAGCCATCGCCAATGCCGAACACAACAACGGCTTAGATATCGATACTTTAAAAGTATCAACCATCTACGTTGATGAAGGCATTACGCTAAAACGTATCCTACCACGTGCTAAAGGTCGCGCTGATCGTATCAGTAAGCGTACTTGTCACATCACTATAAAGGTAGGAGAATAAGTTATGGGTCAAAAAGTACATCCAATCGGAATTCGTCTTGGTGTTGTAAAAAAGCATAACGCAAACTGGTATGCTAACCCTAAACAATACTCAGAATACCTCATCAACGATATTCAAGTTCGTGAGTATCTACGCAAAAAGCTAGACAACGCGATGATCAGCAACATCATGATCGAGCGTCCTACTGGCGCAGCTAAGATCACCATCGCTACTGCGCGTCCTGGTATCGTGATCGGTAAAAAAGGCGAAGATATCGAAAGACTTCAAAAAGAATTGACCAAAATCATGGGCGTACCTGCTCAGGTCAACATTGAAGAAATCACATCGCCTGATCTAGATGCACGTTTGGTAGCAGACGGTATCGGTAGCCAGCTTGAGCGCCGTGTTATGTTCCGTCGTGCCATGAAGCGCGCCGTACAAAACAGCATGCGCTCTGGTGCTAAAGGTATTAAAGTTGAGCTGTCTGGCCGTCTTGGCGGTGCTGAGATTGCTCGTACTGAATGGTACCGTGAAGGTCGTGTGCCATTGCATACACTCCGTGCTGATATTGACTATGCGTCAATTCGCGCCGAGACAACTTACGGCACCATCGGTGTTAAAGTTTGGATTTTCCGCGGAGAGATCCTTGACGGTATGAACAGTGTTTACAATCCCGTCAACGAAGAGAAGCCTCGTGCGCCAAAACGCCGTGGTCGTGGAAACCGTCGAAACTCAGACAGAGGTTAAACTATGTTACAGCCAAAACGTACCAAGTTTCGTAAAATGCACAAAGGTCGTAACACAGGTCTTGCTCATCGTGGAAGCACCGTTGCATTCGGACAAATTGGTCTAAAATCACTGACGCGTGGTCGTATGACAGCTCGTCAAATTGAAGCAGCACGTCGTACCATCACTCGTAAAATCAAGCGTGGCGGTAAAATTTGGATTCGTGTATTCCCAGACAAACCAATCACCAACAAGCCTCTAGAAGTACGTATGGGTAAAGGTAAAGGTCCTGTCGAGTATTGGGTATGCGAAATCAAACCTGGTAAAGTGCTATATGAAATCGAAGGGGTCTCAGAAGAGCTTGCTCGCGAAGCCTTAACGCTTGCTGCGGCAAAACTGCCCTTTAAAACTACCATTGTTAAGCGGACGATAATGTAATGAAGATCAGTGAATTACGTGATAAATCATTAGAAGAACTGACCCAGTTACTTGATGAAAAGCAACTTGATGCTTTCCGTATTCGTATGGCTAAAGCAACTGGTCAGTTGGGTAATACCCATGAAGTACGTGCCAATCGTCGTACGATTGCTCAGCTTCAGACTTTGATTAACGAGAAACAACGAGGCGACTCATGAGCGATAACAATCAAACAGCTACCAATGCTAGCGTATTGACAGGACGAGTTGTCAGCGACAAGATGGACAAATCCATCACAGTTTTGATTGAGCGTCTGGTCCGTCATCCTTTGTATGGCAAACAGCTTCGTCGTTCTACAAAAATCAAAGCCCATGATGAGAATAACGTTTGCCAACAAGGCGACCTTGTCCGCATCAAAGAAACGCGTCCAATCTCAAAAACTAAGTCTTGGACTTTAGTTGATGTGGTTGAAAAAGTAGAAAAAATCTAAGTAAATTGCATTAAAAGCCAGAAGCTGTTAAAATAGCCGCCTTTTTAAGGATGCTGATTGCGCCCGTCGCATATCACTCACATTAAGAGTAAGTCGCGGTTATTTATTAAAAAATGCCGTCTACTCATACTGTGCTAGCGGCAGCAACTGGTTTTTATTGCTCATACGTGTGGAGTAACGCTATGATTCAGGTTGAGTCAATGCTGGAAGTTGCAGACAATAGCGGTGCAAGGCGAGTTCAGTGCATTAAAGTACTGGGTGGTTCTCATCGTCGTTATGCATCAGTTGGCGACATTATTAAAGTAACGGTTAAAGAAGCCATTCCGCGTGGTCGTGTCAAAAAAGGCGACGTGATGAATGCAGTAGTTGTACGTACCAAAAAAGGCGTTCGTCGTCCTGATGGTTCTGTCCTGCGTTTTGATGACAATGCTGCGGTATTGTTGAACCAAAATAAAGCACCGATTGCAACTCGTATTTTTGGACCGGTAACTCGTGAACTACGTGGTGATCAGTTTATGAAAATTGTATCACTAGCACCAGAAGTATTGTGAGGTAATCCATGTCAAAATTACGTAAAGGCGATACAGTTATCGTGATTGCTGGGAAAGACAAAGGCAAGCAAGGTACTGTACAAGCTGTAAAAAATGATCGTATTAAAGTTGAAGGCATTAACATCGTCACCAAGCACCAAAAGCCAAATCAGGCGACTGGTACTGAAGGTGGTATCGTTAAGCAAGAAGCTTTTTTGCATATTTCAAATGTCGCAATCTTAAATGCGCAAACCCAAAAAGCAGATCGTATTACTTATCAGTTTGACGAAGACGGCAACAAACAACGCGTCTATCGTTCAAACGGTGAAGTAGTGGCGACTGCGTAAGACACTAAGGGTGTAATGGTAATGGCAAGATTAAAATCTTTATATAACGATAAATTAAAACAGCAAATCAAAGAAGAGCTTGGTTTGGCAAACGTGATGCAGGTGCCTAAAATCACCAAGATCACACTGAATATGGGTGTAGGCGGCGCGTCTCAAGACAAGAAATTGCTTGAAGGTGCTGTTTCTGACATGACCGCTATTGCTGGTCAAAAACCTGTTATCACCAAAGCGCGCAAATCAGTTGCTGGTTTTAAGATTCGTGAAGAATGGCCAATTGGCTGTAAAGTAACGCTACGCGGTGAGCAAATGTACGAATTTTTAGATCGTCTCATTGCCATTGCAATTCCTCGTATTCGTGATTTCCGCGGTTTTTCGCCTAAAGCCTTTGACGGACGTGGCAACTACTCATTGGGTATCAAAGAACAAATCGTATTCCCAGAAGTAGATTTTGACAAGATCGATCGCATCCGCGGTATGGATGTGACCATCACTACGTCAGCAGGTACTGATGAAGAAGGTCGTGCGTTGCTTAAAGCATTCGGCTTCCCATTTAAATAAGGTAAAGACGTTATGGCAAAGAAGAGCATGATTAACCGCGAATTAAAACGCGAAAAAATGGTTGCTAAGTATGCTGAAAAGCGTATCAAGCTAAAACAAACTATCAGTGATATCAACGCATCAGACGAAGAGCGTATGGACGCGATGTTAGAGCTACAAGCACTACCACGCAACGCCTCACCAGTACGTCTACGCAATCGTTGTGCTATCACCGGTCGTCCTCACGGTTACTTCCGCAAGTTTGGCTTATCACGCAATATGCTGCGTGAGCGTGTCATGCAAGGCGATGTGCCTGGTGTTCGTAAAGCAAGCTGGTAAGGAGTAACTACATGAGTATGCAAGATACCGTTGGGGATATGCTAACCCGTATTCGTAACGCACAAATGGCCAATAAAGTATCGGTAGCAATGCCGAGCTCTAAACTACGTAAATCAATCGCTGATTTATTGGTTGCTGAAGGTTATGTGGCGAGCGCAGTTGTGACAGAAGAAGAAAACAACAAAGCGACACTAACTATCGAGTTAAAATATTTCGAAGGCCGCCCTGTCATCGAAACGATCCAACGTTATAGCCGTCCTGGCCTACGCCAGCATCGCGGCAAAGACGCTATCCCTACTGTTAAGCAAGGTATGGGTGTTGCTATCGTATCAACCAGTCAAGGCATCATGAGCGATCGTGCTGCACGCGCTGCTGGTGTCGGTGGTGAAATCGTCGCATTCGTTGCCTAATTAGCATTTGTTGCTTAGGTAATCAGACGATAAAGTCTACTTGAACCCATTAAGCCTGTCGTAATTTATAGTGGTACATGACAAGCTTAGAAAGCTAAACATCAGATTTTAATAAAATTGTATGGTGTTTAATGGGGACAATTATGCTAAACTAGCAGGCTTTTTAGCCTGTTAGTTTTTTCGCTAATAAAAGCAAGTTAATTTTTTAAGGAATATTCCTATGTCTCGTGTGGCTAAAGCCCCAGTGACGCTGCCAAACGGCGTAAGCGTTACTTTGAACGATCGGCAGGTCGAAGTTAAAGGCAAGAACGGCACTATGTCTTTACGCCTGCATGAATTGGTCGAGCTGAAACAGGAAGATGATGCTATCATTTTCTCACCTGCAGTCGATTCAAAAGAAGCTATGATGCACACAGGCACCATGCGCGCACTGTTAAACAACTATGTAACAGGCGTGAGCGAAGGCTTTGAAAAACGTCTTCAGCTAATTGGTGTTGGTTATCGCGCACAAGCTACTGGTAACAAAGTAACCCTAAACGTTGGTTACTCACATCCAGTAGAATATACGCTACCTGAAGGTGTGTCAGCTGAAACCCCAACGCAAACTGAAATCGTTTTGAAATCAAACGATAAGCAGCAGCTTGGTCAAGCAGCGGCTAATATCCGTGGTTTCCGCCCACCTGAGCCTTATAAAGGTAAAGGTATTCGTTATAGTGACGAGCATGTGATTCGCAAAGAAGCTAAGAAAAAATAAGGTGAGTTGAAATGTTTGATAAAAAAGCAGCTCGTCTACGTCGAGCAAAGAAAACCCGTGCGCATATCCGTCATCTAGGCGTTCATCGCTTAACGGTTAACCGTACACCAAGACATATTTATGCCCAGATTATCTCTCCAAACGGTGGTGAAGTGATTGCTCAGGCATCTACCTTAGACAGCAGCTTACGCTCTGGCTCAACTGGTAATGTTGATGCAGCAACGTCTGTAGGCCAAATGATCGCAGAACGCGCAAAAGCAGCTGGCATTACGAAAGTTGCCTTTGACCGTAGTGGTTTTAAATATCATGGTCGAGTAAAAGCTTTGGCTGAAGCTGCTCGCGAAAACGGATTGGAGTTTTAATCATGGCTAGAAATGATAAAAATGATAAAAATGAACAGACTGACGGTCTAGTAGAACGCTTAGTTACCGTTGATCGTGTTGCAAAAGTAGTTAAAGGTGGTCGTATTTTCTCATTCACCGCCTTGACGGTAGTGGGTGATGGTAATGGCCGTGTTGGTTTTGGCCGTGGTAAAGCACGTGAAGTGCCAGCTGCTATCCAAAAAGCACTAGAAGCTGCTAAGCGCAACATGATTACTGTTGAGCTAAATGATGCAACTTTGTATCATCCGATCAAAGCACGTCATGGTGCTAGTAAAGTCTTTATGCAGCCTGCATCTGAAGGTACTGGCGTAATCGCCGGTGGCGCAATGCGTGCGGTATTAGAAGTTGCTGGTGTCAAAGATGTTTTGACTAAATGTTATGGTTCTACCAACACTGCTAACGTTGTTCGTGCAACGTTTAACGGTTTACGTGATATGTCAACTCCAGAAAAGATGGCAGCAAAGCGTGGTAAATCTGTAGACGAAATCTTGGGTTAACTTAGACTAGGTGAGTTACGATGAAAAAAATGAAAGTCACTCAATTTAAATCGGGTGCCCATCGCCTAAAGAGCCACAAAGCGAGCTTGAAAGGATTGGGTTTACGCCGTATTGGTCATAGTGTGGTCGTTGAGGATACTCCTTCAACCCGTGGTATGGTTAATCGCGTCAACTACATGGTAAAAGTGGAGGAAGCGTAATGGGTCTTAGATTAAATGAATTATCACCAGGTGTTGGCGCAAAGAAAACTGCCCAACGTCGTGGTCGTGGTATCGGTTCAGGTCTTGGTAAGACTGGTGGCCGCGGTGTAAAAGGCCAAAAGTCTCGTTCAGGTTCTAGCATTCGCTCAGGATTTGAAGGTGGTCAAATGCCTTTATATCGTCGTCTACCAAAATTCGGTTTTACCAGTAAAATGGCAATGACAACTGCAGAAGTTCGTCTGTCTGAGCTGAACAAAATTGAAGGCGATGTGGTTAGCATTGAAACGCTAAAAGCAGCCAACCTTATCCGTCACGATATGAAACGTGCTCGCGTTATGCTATCAGGCGAAGTTACTAAAGCTTATACCTTCAAAGGTATCAAAGTAACAAAAGGCGCTAAGCAAGCAATCGAAGCTGCTGGTGGTAGCATCGAGGAGTAGTAACGTGTCAAAACAATCAATGACCTCAAGTGGTATACCGCTCAATCCATTTGCCTTCATACGCAAGTATGATGAGCTATGGACGCGTTTATTATTCTTAATCGGCGCATTGATTGTTTATCGTTTAGGGTCGCATATTCCAGTACCGGGTATCAATCCGGTCAACTTGGCTGATCTGTTTTCGCGCAACGAAAATACCATTTTGAGCATGTTCAATATGTTTTCAGGTGGTGCGCTAGAGCGTATGTCGATCATGGCACTTGGCATCATGCCATATATTTCAGCATCGATTATTGTACAGATGATGTCTGCGGTACTGCCATCGCTTGAAGCCCTCAAAAAAGAAGGTGAAGCAGGACGACGCAAGCTAAACAAGTATACCCGTCAAGGAACGCTTGCTTTGGCTCTAGTACAGTCATTAGGAATGTGTGCTGGCTTAATCAGCCAAAATCTTACTTTATCTACCGGCCTGACCTTTTATATTCCAGCGGTTACTTCGCTGGTAGCAGGTGCTATGTTCTTGATGTGGCTTGGTGAGCAGATTACAGAGCGCGGTGTCGGTAACGGTATCTCAATGCTGATTTTTGCCAGTATTGTAGCCGGTACGCCAGGTATGATTTCGCAGTCTATCGAGCAGGTCAATCAAGGTCAGATGAATTTGATTGTACTGTTTATTTTTGTGTTACTAGGCATCGCGGTGACCGCTGGTATCGTTTATATTGAACGTGCCCAGCGCCGTGTCCCTGTTAATTATGCACAGAAACAGCAGCAAGGGCGCAAGATTTATGCTCAGCAGCAGTCACATTTGCCGCTGAAATTAAACATGGCAGGGGTTATTCCCGCCATTTTTGCCAGCTCTTTATTGTTGTTTCCAGCCAGTTTAGGGCAGTGGGTCGGTCAGTCAACAGATCCTACTTTTACACAAAAAATATTACAAAATATGGCATTGGTACTGTCGCCAGGACAACCGCTATATTTAGTACTGTTTGGCGCAATGATTATTTTCTTCTGTTATTTTTATACGGCATTGGTCTTTAGCCCGCGTGAAGTAGCAGAAAACCTTAAACGTAGTGGAGCGTATATTCCAGGTATTCGCCCCGGACAACAAACTCAGCGTTACCTCGATCATGTATTAAACCGACTGACCTTTATTGGCGCGATGTATATGACGGTTATTTGTTTAATGCCAATGGTCGTCCAGTCATCGTTTGGTGTACCTTTCCAGCTTGGTGGTACGTCTTTGCTGATTATGGTGGTTGTGGTAATGGACTTCATCTCGCAAATTCAAGCGCACTTGATGACCCATCAATATCATGATCAGACGTTAATTCAATCGCCCACTCAACCTTAAATGAGCGGTACGATATCTCAAAGGAGCATGCTATGAAAGTTCAAGCATCAGTTAAAAAGATTTGTGGTAGCTGTAAAGTTGTGCGCCGTAAAGGCCGTGTACATGTTATTTGTACAGCAGAACCTCGCCACAAGCAACGTCAAGGTTAATATCTAGTAGCAACAAACCTTCGGTTTTGTTACTATAGCAATTAATACTTGAAAAATAACGGCGGATGCGATATCATCCGCCACTTGCCGTAGTTTATGCAAAACTTTTATAATGCTGTCGATGAATGGGCTTGTTGATGAGTCAAAGTAGCGATAGTCATTATAAAAGCTTTCGTATTGACAGCAACAAATCTGAAAAATACAGCCTTATTGATAAATAACGCTTATTTTTCTTTAATGGAGAGAAATCAATGGCTCGTATTGCCGGCGTAAACATTCCGGATAATAAGCATGCTGTTATTTCACTAACTTACATCTTTGGTGTAGGCCGTACCACTGCTCAGAAAATTTTAGACGCAGTTGGCATCGCTCCTACTACTAAAGTCAGTCAGTTAGATGATACACAGTTAGATGCTATCCGTGCACAAGTTGCAGAATACATGACTGAAGGTGATCTTCGTCGTGAAGTGTCTATGAATATCAAGCGTTTGGTTGATCTAGGCTGTTACCGTGGCATCCGCCATCGCCGTAACCTGCCTGTTCGTGGTCAAAACACCAAAAACAACGCTCGTACTCGCAAGGGTCCGACACGCCCTCTCAAAAGATAATTAACTTAGGAAGCTAAAAGATGGCTAAAGACACTCGTAGTCGCAAAAAAGTGACTCGTCGTTCAGTATCGGAGGGCGTTGCCCATATCCATGCGTCTTTTAATAACACCATTGTTACGATTACCGATCGTCAAGGTAATGCACTGGCTTGGGCCACTTCAGGTGGACAAGGCTTCCGTGGTTCACGTAAATCTACACCATTTGCAGCCCAGGTTGCAGCTGAAGTTGCTGGTAAAGCCGCTCAAGAGTATGGTGTTAAGAATATCGATGTTTTGGTCAAAGGACCAGGACCGGGTCGTGAGTCTGCGGTAAGAGCACTAGGTGCATTGGGTTATAAAGTAAACAGCATTTCTGATGTAACCCCAATCCCACACAATGGTTGCCGTGCGCCGAAAAAGCGCCGCGTCTAATATTAAAGACGAAGCTTTTTATCATAAGAGCTTATAGGAGACATAACAATGGCCCGTTATATTGGACCAAAACTCAAATTATCACGTCGTGAAGGCACAGACTTAGGCCTTAAGTCTGGTGTTAAGCCATATGACGTAAAAACAAAGAAAGCTGCTCGTCCACCTGGTCAACATGGTGTGAGCCGTAACAAAAGCTCAGAGTACTCTTTGCAGTTACGTGAAAAACAAAAAGTTAAGCGTATCTACGGTGTACTAGAGCGTCAGTTTGCGAACTACTATAAAGAAGCTGCTCGTAAGCGTGGTGCTACTGGTGAAAACCTACTAGCCATGCTTGAGAGCCGTTTAGACAACGTAGTATATCGCATGGGCTTTGGCTCAACTCGCGCCGAAGCACGTCAGCTAGTCAGCCATCGTGCTGTTATGGTAAAAAAAGCTGGCCGTGATGAGTTTGTTCGTGTGAACATTCCATCAATTCAGTTGCAAGATGGTGATGTCATCGCTATCCAAGAGAAGTCTCGCGAACAGCTACGTATCAAAAACGCTATCGAACTAGCGACTCAGCGTGGCATTCCAGAATGGCTAGATGTTGATCACAGCAAACTACAAGGCACGTTTAAACAAGCGCCTGATCGTATTGATCTACCTGCTGAAATCAACGAAAGCTTGATCGTTGAGCTATACTCTAAGTAAATGACGTACCGCTCAATGTCATAATCATGGCGTTGAGCAATGAACGTTAATTAAACCAGTTTAATAAATCGAGGTGACATCATGATGCTAAATGCAACTGAGTTTCTAACGCCGAACGCCATTAATGTGGATACGGTGAATGAAACGATTGCGAAAGTCACGCTCGAACCGTTAGAACGCGGCTTTGGGCATACCCTCGGGAATGCTCTGCGTCGCATCTTGTTATCTTCATTACCTGGTGCTGCAGTCATTGAAGCTGAGATTGATGGTGTTGACCATGAGTACTCAACGCTTGAAGGACTACAAGAAGACGTACTTGACTTGCTTTTGAACCTAAAAGGCTTGGCGATTACCCTTCATGACCAAAATGAAGTATTTTTGACCTTGGATAAACAAGGTCCAGGCACTATTACTGCTGCAGACATCACGCTACCGCATAATGTCGATATCATCAATCCAGATTTGGTGTTGGGTACATTAAGTGACCGTGGTCATCTTAAGATGCGTTTGCGCGTAGTAATGGGTCGTGGATATGAGCCAGCAAACCAGCGCCGTGAAGATGGTGACACCAAAGCAATCGGACGTTTAAAGCTTGATGCAAGCTTTAGTCCTGTGCTACGTGTTGCTTATCAGGTTGAGAACGCTCGCGTAGAGCAGCGTACTGATCTTGATCGTCTTATCGTTGAGCTTGAAACTAATGGCACTATAGATCCAGAAGAAGCAATTCGTAAAGCAGCCACTATTTTACAACAACAGATTTCTATCTTTGTTGACCTAGAAGCTGAAGAAGCGCCTGAGCCTGTGAAAGAAAAAGAAGAGGTCGATCCGGTGCTATTACGCCCTGTGGACGATCTTGAACTAACGGTTCGCTCAGCCAACTGCTTGAAAGCTGAAAACATTTACTATATCGGTGATTTGGTACAGCGTTCAGAGACTGAACTACTAAAAACCCCAAATCTTGGTAAGAAATCATTGACCGAAATCAAAGACGTACTAGCGTCTAAAGATTTAGAGCTCGGTATGCGCCTAGACAACTGGCCGCCAGCTGACCTTCGTGTCGATGATCGCTTTTCTTATCGTAGCCGTTAAACTTTAAGGATTTTTGACTATGCGCCATCGTAAGAGTGGAGTCAAGCTGGGTCGTACCGGCAGTCATCGTAAGGCAATGTTTCAGAACATGACCAACTCATTGTTTGAGCATGAACTGATCAAAACTACTTTGCCAAAAGCTAAAGAATTGCGCCGCGTTGCTGAGCCATTGATCACTTTGGCTAAAGAAGACAGCGTTGCTAATCGCCGTTTGGCATTTAGCCGTATGCGTAGCAAAGCTATGGTCGGTAAACTATTTGGCACGTTAGGTCCTCGTTACCAAACGCGTCCAGGTGGTTATTTACGTATCGTAAAATGTGGTCATCGTGACGGTGACAACGCGCCAATGGCTTATGTAGAATTGGTTGATCGCGACTAATTTTGCATTGACGATATAATGTATAAAAAAGGCTCCAATTGAATTGGAGCCTTTTTTTATGTTTCGAGTTTGTCGCTAATTACAATAATAATGAATCAACATCGGCTGCACCTTGTCTGATGATTTCAGGCACCCCACCAGTCATATCTACAATGGTCGTCAGCTTGGTGGTCTTGATACCAGCATTGATCAAACCATCAATTTGATTGCTTAATAGTTCTTCGATTTCAAAGGGATCATCAAGGATGTTGTCACGCTCGGGCAGTATCAATGAGCTGGTCAAAATTGGTTCATCCATGGCTTCTAATAATGCTTGAGCGATAGGATTGCTTGGTACACGGATACCAATGGTTTTTTTCTTAGGATGCGCCAGCTTTTTAGGGACATCTTTTGTCGCATTTAGGATAAAAGTAATTGGGGCTGGGGTATGCGCTTTTAGCTGTTTATACTGAGCATTGTCTACGGTCGCATAGGTGGCAATCTCGCTTAAATCGCGACAAAGTAAAGTAAATTGGTGTTTGTCATCCAGTGCGCGGATTTGCTTAAGTTTGTCTAAGGCCTCTTTTGCGCCCAAACGGCACCCAAACGCGTAGCTGGTATCGGTAGGGTAAATGATTAGTTGATCTTTGCGCAGCAGCTCGGCTGCTTGAGCGATCAGACGAGGCTGCGGATTGTCGGGATGAATATAAAAAACTTGCATAATCGTTCCTTATTTTATAATTATAACAGTATCGATGATCGGTACTACGTCGCCTTATTGTGAGTCATACTCCGGGTCAATGACTGCTGACACGGGGGTATGATATAGAGTGACAAAGACAAGTAAGGCACTTTACTGGTTTAGTATAACGCAAGGCAAATATAAGTTTAGTGGTAGGGCGTTACGATGCGTAGAAAATCGTTAACGGTTTATGATGATATCAAAAGCGCCTGCTTTATTTTAGCCGCGCTTATGGTGACTTTATAGACGATGCTGCGTGAGATAAATACCAGCAGCACAGAGCACATATACTATATGTTCGTTTTATTTAAGATGAATTATAAATTAATTGCACACGCACAAAAAAGTATGCAATAAGGTTTTAGCATCGCGGGGCAGGGTATGAGGGCGGGCGATATAGTCCTCAGCTTGCTGATATACGTCGAGTGCAAAGGTGCTACCGCTGGTATCGAAGTCCGCAAACAAGTTGTCTTGTGACACTCGAAACACACGCCCGCATGCTAAGGTGAATAAACACTCTAGGGCTTGCGGTTTGATTTCTACGCGCTCAAACGCTTGCTGCTGCGCTTCACTACGGCCATCTGGGGCATACCAGTAGCCAAAGTCTGCCAACTGCCGACGCGCCTCACCAGCGATGCACCAATGGCTGCACTCGTGCAGGGCGCTGGCAAAGAACCCATGCGCGAACTCAATTCTCGCTGGTAGAGAGTCTGTTGCAGGGAAGTATTCTGGCTCACCCTGACCACGAACCAATACAACCTTTTGATGCGCAAATACTGTATTAAACAGGCCAATCAGCCAATCAGTCGCCGCTTTCTCACTATCTGCTTCTGAAGGCTGCTGGCCACTGTCTACTTTTATAGTAGATATTTTTTGCCAGTCCTCTTGCCAGATTGATAGGTGCGCATTTGTCATGAGTGATGGTAGTGCACTATCTGGGCGGCTAGAGGCTATTAAATGGCTCAGCCGCTGACGTAATATCGGTGCGTGAATACGAGGCTGGAGAGTAGAAAAATCCATTGGATCGGTAAAACAAGTCATAGATCGAGTACAGAGTAAATAGAGAATAAAGACAAAAGACCTTGTGAGAAGAGGCCAAGTGACAGTGCTAAACGGTAGTGTGAAGCGACAATGCGGTAAAATATAGCCGGGATCAAAAAATAGTAACATACTAGCGCTGGCACCCCTCGGTGCTTTCCGTTAGTATGGCAAGCAATATTATACACCGTTTTGATGAATGAGGCCGCGCATGTCAAACACTTTAGAAAATAAGCCGTCAGCAAATAACACTGACCATAAAAAAGCGCCCGTATCAAGCGTTATGCCTGAAAATATCTCGTTAGATAAATGGGCCGACAGTGGGTTTGAGTGGGCAGGAGAGGTGGAACCACGCAGTTTTGAGCGTTTGGCTGCCATACTGACCACAGAGCATGAGCAACAAACAATACAGCTAAATACTCAATTATACCGTCATAATAATGTGCTGCATCTCGCCTTTACCTTGGCGGGCGATATCTGGCTCACCTGTCAGCGCTGTTTGCAGCCAATTGCCATTGATTTGTCTGATGATTATGACATTGCTTTGTTGGATGATGACAGCCAAATAAGCTTGGTCGATGAAGAGCAGGATTATTTATTACTTGATGAAATCATTCCTGAACAATCGCCAGAAAACTTGCTGCCATTAAAAAAGCTGGTAGAAGATGAGATATTGCTTAAAACACCCATGGCCCCTAAGCACGATGATTGTGAAATGAGTGTTGAGCAGTTTGGTGAGATTCCAGAGGAAGAAGAAAACGAAAATCCTTTTGCAGCATTGGCATCGCTCAAAGGCAAACTATAATCGCGGTGGCAAATGAGCCTATGGCAGATTATGATGCCTTTTATCCGCTTTCTGTCAAAGAGTGAAAGGCAGGGCTTTATTAATCCATCAAACATGCGTATAATGTCCGGTTTATTGCATTCTAGCAACAAGTTGCTTGCTGATAGAAGCTGACTGGGCAAATTTCCCATCGATTTTAGACGCAGTCAGCACTTTATGTAGGTGGCAATCTATTTAACCAATGATGCTTAAGACTTAGGTTGTTGTGATTCTATAGCCTCTGTCAGTATCGACTAAAGCTGAATTTTAAGCTTATCCCTTTAAGTATAGGAGCTATATCATGGCTGTTCAAAAAAGTCGTAAAAGCCGTTCTCGTCGTGACATGCGCCGTTCACACCATCGTATGGAAGTGGCTGAGCTAAGCGTAGATGCTACCACTGGTGAAAAACATCGTCGTCACCACATGACTAAAGATGGTTTCTACCGTGGCCGTCAGTTATTTAAGGTCAGTCAAGACGCTTAAGTCGTTGGTTTTATAATGGTCAATACAAAATAATGATAGTACAGGTGACTATCATTATTTTTGTGTCGCTGTTATGAGGCAATTCGCTTTAAGCCAAAAAAAGCCAAGTTATTTCGCTATCATAAATTATGTGGCTGGATAACTTGGCTTTTTGCTATCGTTTTTTTAGACTTTTTGTCTAAAAAGCGTATGATGTTATTCTCTTTTGTAGACAAGCACCGATGTAGCTACCATCCATTAAATCGGGGTTTTGCTCAGCTTTGCTGCACCACCTACTATGATAATAGCGTGTGTCAGTGTATAGTTTACGAATGTTCCGTTTTTTAGACCAAACGTCAAATCAACGGCTTTATACAGTATTTAATAATATAATAACCCCCATTGATTTAGGGATATTTCCAATTAAATAAGGAATATTGGTTATGGCCTCTGTACCCGATATGGTAAAAAAGCAGCCGACTCGTATGGCGGTGATTTTTCCTGGACAAGGATCGCAAGTAGTCGGGATGACTAGCGAGCTTGCTGACCTCTACCCAGAGATTCGTGAAACCTTTACCGAAGCCAGCGATGCGCTTGGCGAGGACTTATGGGCAATCTGTCAAGACGAAGAAAAGCTCAATCAAACCCAATATACGCAGCCTGCGCTACTCACAGCAAGTATGGCAATTTGGCGTATCTTACAACAAAAAATCACCACGGCGCCTTGCTACTTAGCGGGTCACTCGTTAGGTGAGTACAGCGCCCTTTGCGCCGCTGAAGTGATCTCACTTGCCGATGCTGTCACCTTGGTACATAAACGTGGCCAGTTGATGCAAGAGGCTGTGGTCGGTGTAGATACCGCTATGGCAGCTGTGTTGGGGTTAGAGGATCACCGAGTCGAAAACCTCTGTGAGCAAGCGACCGAGCATGTCGATGATGCCATCGTGGGCGCTGCTAACTTTAACAGTCCAGGGCAAGTGGTCATTTCGGGCAACGCAGCTGGTGTGAATGCTGTTATCGATAAAGTACAAAATACGGGCAAAAAATCCATACCTTTGAAGGTCAGTGTACCGTCTCACTGCGCATTGATGGCGCCTGCAAGTGACGCCCTAGCCGAGATATTGGCAGGTATCAAGTTTGATCAAGCCACCATTCCTGTGATTCAAAACCGCCATGCGCGCGTTGAAACCAGTGCCGCTGGCATCAAACAAGCACTGACTGAGCAACTAAGCCAACCAGTTTTGTGGTCACAGACCATGCAAGAGCTGGCTGATAAACAAATTAATGTATTAATCGAATGCGGCAGTGGCAACGTACTCAGCAACTTGGCCAAGCGCCAAGCACAGCCGATTACCAGCTATCCTACAGATAAGCCTGCCCGTCTGGATAAGTTAATGGAGGTGTTATCATGAGCCGCACAATTACCCTAGTCACTGGTGCCAGTCGCGGTATCGGTAAAGCTGTCGCCAAGCGGTTTGCAAAAGAAGGACACTTTGTGATTGGCACGGCGACCACCGAAAAGGGCGCTGAGCTGATTGATGAGTATCTACACGATACTGGCGGTATCGGCCGCGTATTAGATGTCCGTGATACTGCGCAAATCGAAAAGTTATTTGAAGAGATTGAAAGCGTCTACGGTGCTGTACAAGTATTGGTCAACAATGCCGGTATCACCCAAGACGGGTTGCTAATGCGTATGAAAGACGAGGATTGGGAAAACGTCGTCGATACCAACTTAACCTCAGTCTATCGTATGAGCAAACGTGCGGTACGCGGCATGATGAAAGCACGCCGAGGACGCATCATCAACATCACCTCTGTGGTGGCGCAGATGGGTAATGCAGGTCAGTCCAACTATGCTGCTACCAAAGCGGGTGTTGAAGGCTTTAGTCGGACGCTGGCGCGCGAGATTGGCTCAAGACAGGTGACCATCAACTGCGTCGCACCAGGTCTGATCGAAACGGACATGACGGACGAGTTGGACGAGCGCTTGCTAAACTCGATGCTCGACGCTGTCCCTATCAGCCGTTTGGGTCAGCCAGAAGATATCGCTGCTGCTGTACACTTCCTAGCCAGCGATGAGGCCAGCTATATAACTGGCGCGGTCATTCCAGTCAATGGCGGGATGTATATGTAAAGTGACGCACAAGTGTTACATAGAAATAATAAAAAACTGTGTGAACGAGTGTAAACTATAATAAAGGGTGTTATAATGACGGACACTTTTATGTCAAAGCACTGTATCATGACAGGACTTTAGTAGACATTAGACAGACTGTATCAGGTGTCATAGAGTACTCAGACAGCGATGTCGCTGATCTGGCAAATCCCATTTTATATACCATGCTATAGAGTGTAGACCGCACGCTAGAGCAGTTTATTAAAAATAATAGATGATAAAGGAGCAATCTACATGAGCAACGATACCGAGCTAAGAGTTAAATCAGCTGTGGCTGAGCAATTGGGTATGAACGTTGAAGACATCAACAACGACGCCTCATTCATGGAAGATCTAGGTGCAGATTCACTAGATTTGGTTGAGTTGGTAATGTCATTTGAAAGTGATTTTGGTATCACTATTCCTGACGAAGACTCTGCAGAGTTGACCACGGTTCAAAAAGCAATCGATTACGTACAAGCCCAGCTATAATGCTGTAGTCATCGCCATCTGATTGGCTCAGCCAGTCTAAAAAGCCGCTTGCCCTATGGGTTGGCGGTTTTTTTTGTGCTTGTTGCATTTCATATATGGACCTCAGGGGTACATTTGAGTGTTTAGCAATCTCAAAGTATTAACATATACTTTATGAAATTAACATTACTCAACATACTCTTACTATTTAAATGAAGCGTTTTTGTTATACTCAAAATGTCGACGTGATGCAGACATCGTTGTATACGGATTGATGCTATGTATGAATTAATTGCATATGAAGCTATTGCGTTAACGTTTATATACGATGAATATTCCTGACATCACTGATAGTGAGACATTATCTACAACAATAACGATGCATAACAAATAACAATAGTTCAAGGAGTAGTTAGATGGGTATTTTTAGTTTTGCAAAAGACATCGGCGAAAAAATCTTTAACCGTGATGATGCCAAACATGACGCCAAATCAGAGACCAAAGCAGATGCTAACACCCCAGTACAGAGCACTGAGCCTTCTGCCCAGTCAGTAGCCAATATTTTGCTTCGCCGTATTCAGCAGCAAAATCTGAATATCAGCAATCTAAAGATCAAATACAATGGTACGACAGATACTGCAGAAATCAGCGGTAATGCCAAGACACAAGCAGACCGTGAAAAAGCCATTATCGCTATTGGTAACGTGCAAAATGTAGCAAAAGTCATCGATAATATCGATATCGAAGAAGATGCTCCAGAATCAACCATGTATACGGTAAAATCTGGCGATAGCTTATCGAAGATTGCCAAAGAGGTGTATGGCTCATCTGGGGATTATATGAAGATTTTTGAGGCCAATAAGCCCATGTTATCTGACCCAGACAAAATTTACCCAGGCCAAGTCTTACGTATTCCAAAACCCTAATGTAATAGCTTAATACAATAGATAAATAAGCTGGAAAGTGTTGTATTAAAAAGTACTGTATTAAAAAGATTGCTCACCCAATAAACAGCGTCTCTTACATAAGAGGCGCTTTTTATTGGGTAAGAGGTTGTTGACATCACTGGTTAAAGCTATTTGACTAAGCAGCGACTCATCATAAGAAGCGAATAACCATAAGCATCTGTGATAAGACAGGATATTAATCATCAGTACCGCTGAGCTTTCGTTGTTGTTCAGCGATTGCCCAATGTATATGCTCGTCTAGCATGGCGTTATGGGTCTGCAGCTTAGCCTGCAACTGGGTAATAACTTCTTGACAGCCGTTGGCATTGCCAAGTGCAATCGCGATATTGCGTAAAAAATTAACGTAGCCTGTGCGTCTAAGCGGGCTGCCTTGGGTTTTTTGCATAAAATCCGCTTCTTGCCATTGCCACAGCTCAAGCAAACTGCTGTTGTCAAGACTGTGCCGCGGTGCAAAGTCTTCGACAGTTGTGATATTGGCATAACGGTTCCACGGACAGATGAGCTGGCAATCATCACAACCAAAGACGCGATTGCCAATGGCGCGGCGATATTTTTCATCGATAATACCATCATGTTCGATGGTCAAATAAGAGATACAAGCAGAGGCGTTTAGCTCATAAGGCGCGACAATGGCCTGAGTGGGGCAGACATCAATACAAGCGCTACAACTGCCGCAATGCGACTTGACAGGAGCGTCGTCTGGTAGCTCGAGACTGATGAACAGCTCTCCTAGTACAAAAAAAGAGCCTGCTTGTTTGTTGAGTAGCAAAGTATGTTTGCCTGTCCAGCCAAGACCAGCGGCATCTGCGATTGGCCGCTCAAAGATGGGGGCTGAGTCACTAAATGGCCGAAAAACAAACTCTTGCGCCGAGCCGATATCCAAATGTTGCCACTCAGGAAGCATGGCTTCGATTTGTAATGCCAATTGCTTTAGGCGACTGCGCATGGTTTTATGATAGTCGCGCCCTCGCGCGTAACGCGCTATGATGCCTTGATTGGGAAAATCGTTATCAGCGACCGTCCGCGGCGTAGGCGTCTGCGTCAAATAATCCATGCGCACACTGATGATGGTTTTGGCACCCTCTACCAGTTGGTCGGGATGAGCGCGCAAATGGTGATTGTTGTGCATAAACTGCAACTGTCCTTCATAGCCTTTTGCCAGCCATTGCTGTAGCTGCGTCATCTGCTGAGCAAATAACGGATGATGCACGGAGAGAAAACCACAGTCCCCAAACCCCAACGCCTGTGCTTGAGACTTAATCCACTGCTTGACATCCTCGGCACTTGTGAATGGTGAGTCATTTTTGACGTCGATTTTCTTGCTGGGTACCTGTGACAGGTGAGCAGGCGTCTCAGCCGCTGTCTGGCCGTTAGAGGTGTCAGGTAGGTCGGGTTTTGAGAGAGTAGACATAAAGGATAATAAAAATCAAAGAAGTACCGCTATGATAAGGCAGTGAGTATGGAGTGCAAGCATAAAAATGAATAAAGGAGCAAATATGAAACCGGATTGTCATTTAGCAGCATTAGCGTCAATAACGCCTAATGAGGCCACGGCACTGTATAACAGTGAGCAGGTCTATGCCATGGAGCAGGCTTGGTTTGCACAAGGGCACGATAGCTTTGGGCTTATGCAGCAAGCAGCGTGGCAGATGGCGCAGTATATACAAAAGGCAAATGAACAAAAATGTGCGAGGCCGAGCGCTTCTATCAACGGTACACCTGCCCGTCGTCATAGGTATCAGCAGCGGGTCAGTATCTGGGTAGGTAAGGGCAATAATGGCGGTGATGGCTGGCTCATTGCGCATTATCTACGGCGTATGGGCTGGCAGGTACAGGTCGTGACAGTTGGTTTTAGTAAAGACGATCTTGAGACAGATAACTCCATAATAAAGGATACTGATATAAATAGTGCGACATCTATCTCTGATGCCGAAAGAGCGAAACAAATAGCATTGGCACATGGGTGTCGTTATCAGCGCTTTGAAGAGATGTGCGCTGAGTGGAACGCTAGCCCTAATATCGATGCTGATGCTGATGCTGATGCGAGTACATGGCAAGCGAGTGATTATGCAGCGCATGCTGATGTCTATATCGATGCAATCTTCGGTATCGGGTTGGACCGTGCGCCAGCAGGCATCTACCAGAGCGCTATTTATCGGTTTAACCAATTGGCCAAATGCTATAAGCCGTTTGTGATTGCGGTGGACATTCCTAGTGGTTTGGTCGCGTCGACAGGTGAAGTGTTTTCTGGTGCCGCGATACAGGCGGATATGACTCTGTGCTTGGTGGCGCGTAAGTTTGGTCTGCATACCAAAGACGGTATGGATTATAGTGGCCAAGTCGTCGACATCGCGCTGATACCTTATGCGCTGGGGGATAACGCTCTTAAACCGGTGGCAAAGCTGGTCACAAGTGCGTACGCTCTAACCCCTCGCCAACAAAACAGCTATAAAGGTAGCTATGGCCATGTGCTCATCATCGGTGGCAACCGTGTGGATGGCTCGCAAGGGATGGGCGGTGCGGCGATACTATCAGCTTCTAGTGCCATGGCAACGGGAGCAGGTAAGATCACTGTGGCATGTCATGAGGCTTTTCATGCAGCCTTGCTGACCTCACTGCCTGATGCCATGACGATAAACCTACATGATGTCGATGGGGTAAGGCAATTGCTTAAGGGAGCCAGCGTCATCGCTATCGGTATGGGCTTGGGACGTGATGATAAGGCCAAAAAATTATTTGTCTGCTATCTAAACGCTGCCATTGCAGAAAAAAAACCAATCGTCATCGACGCTGATGGCCTGTATCATCTGGCAGCTTTGCACAAGGAGCATCACCCGCTTATCGCCGCCTTGCAGCAGCATAGCGCCCATCACTCAGTCTGCCTGACACCGCACAGTGGTGAAGCCGCAAAGCTATTAGGTATGGAGGTCAGTCAAGTAGAGAGCGACAGATTGGCTGCTATTAGACAGTGTGCGACAGATTATGGTGGTGATTGGGTATTAAAGGGTGCAGGATCGTTGGTGCTAGAGCAAAGAGTGCAGCAGGCACAGATCTATGTCTGTGCGACAGGCAATGCAGGCATGGCGACAGCAGGCATGGGCGATGTCTTATCTGGTCTGATCGCTGGACTGCTGGCGCAAAAGGATTTGATAAGAGAGTTGCGCGGTCTACAGCAAGCAGTGCTTCTGCACGGTATGGCAGGCGATATGTTGATCAACCAAACCGATAAAACGGCGTTATTGATTGGTCAACGAGGGCTACAGGCGCAAGATATGCCGGCGGCCATTCGTCATGTCATGCAGGAACTTACCGTCAGTGATGACAGCTGGTCGTAAGACCAACAGGAAGACCGATAACGCTATAGGTAGGGTGTGCCCTCAATTGAGTCATAGTCATCCAAATAGGCGAGAGTTGAAAACACGTCCCAATCCACTGGCATAAGCGGCAAACCGCCATGCCCAGAGCGGCAGTTTACAAGGCTGCAGAGTTGCCGCAATATTGATCGATGGCTTGCTGCACCCGTTCACGTTTTAGCTCAATCTCTCGGCCATCCAAATATTGACGTTTACCATTGGCATCCATTTCATAGATACGGCCACCGACATTGAGGTTGGTCAAGTTATTACGTAGTGACTGACAACGCTGCGCATTGGCTTGTGCCTCTTGCTCTTTGATGCGAGCCTCTAGCTGTGCCACGCGTTGCTGCTCGGCGGTCTGAGCATTGCTACTTTGACTGGCATCTGTTTTTCCCGCCATTTCTCCTGCGTTGTTTTGCCGTCCATCGCTGCGAAACTCAATCAACTCGACATTTTTGCCATTTTGCGGTGCATGTTGGCTATATTTTACCTCACCATGCGCGCCGATAGACTTATACACTTGAATAGCATGACTGGCGCTCATCGACAGCATTAGCATACCTGCCATACTCGCACTGACAAGGAGTTTGGCAGCAGTATATTGTGAAAACGCATATGCCATAGCAGAGTTCCTCTTAAGCGGCAAAATAAAAATATCGATATAAATATAACACTTTAGTATTGGGATGGTACTAAAAATGTACCGAGGTTTGATTCTATCAAATAATTCTTATCAATGTATATTATTTAATAACCAATAGTTAGGGATAGGGGATATAAGTTTTTCTTGACAATAGCTGATAAACCATCGAATATAAGGACAGTTGATTGGTCAGTGAGCGGCTTTTATGATATTGCCGTGGCACTTGAGGACAAGGACCAAAGGTTACTTATCGGTAGCTTGCAGGTTTTGTTTTCTTTGTGATGATGTGTGTTGTGAGGGTGGTCAGGAAGACCACTACAAATCACAATATACATTGTCTCCGGACTTATCTGTCTACAATGACTAAGATAAACTTGTTATTTGAACCCTACTAAGTGTCATGCTTACGTTTGTCTCAAAAACGGCTCGATATGTAATGATAATACGAAATCAATAGTCGGTTATAGGACTTAACGACCTTGTTATACGCCACTAACCATAAGTGCTATCTGATTTGTTTATGATGATTTATGTATCTTGTGTCAACGCCATTGCATCCGTTAGTCTGACAGATGCTAAGTTTTGAAAACAACGGTTTTGAGAACAGCTGCTTGGTAATCGCACTCAATAATAAGCTTCTTTTATAGATGCGCTCGCATCTTGTCATCGTACATCGATAACTTCCTGTCACAAACTGACCTCAATACCTTGCTGTATTTGAGTCTAATGCTGTGTCCAAACAGTATGACTTACGTATGGTGGGCACACATTCTTGATATGGATAAGAGTTGGCGCTTGTTTTATGGTGCTAAAAATCACACCAGTCGGTAATGGTTTTTTATTATAAAACACCGCAAATTCTCGCCGCAAAAAAAGGTGATGACAGTGACGCAAACCACGCAAAGTCCGAATATGACCGGACATACCCAGACGGGTAATGCCGCAAAAAACTTCGAAGAAAAACAGCAACGTCTTGCAGAGGATAGTGCGCAGCCAGTGATGCTATCTGGTGCTGAGATGTTGGTGCAATCGCTGACCGATGAAGGGGTTGACTATATCTTTGGTTACCCAGGTGGCGCGGTACTTCATATTTATGATGCTTTGTTTCAACAAGACGCCATTGAGCATATTTTGGTACGTCATGAGCAGGCCGCAGGTCATATGGCAGATGCCTATTCACGCGTGACAGGCAAGACAGGGGTGGTGCTCGCCACCTCAGGCCCTGGTGCGACCAACACGGTGACGGCCATCGCAACCGCCTTTATGGATTCAGTTCCGATGGTGGTGATTTCAGGTCAGGTGCCAAGCAGCTTGATTGGTGAAGACGCTTTTCAAGAAACAGATATGGTTGGGGTATCACGCCCTATCGTCAAGCACAGCTTTCAGGTGCGCCATGCCAGCGAAATCCCGATGATCGTCAAAAAAGCCTTTTATATCGCCCAGTCTGGACGCCCAGGTCCTGTGGTTATCGATGTGCCAAAAGACATGACGGCTCCTAGTGAAAAGTACGCTTACGAGTATCCTGCTGAGGTATTCTTGCGCTCGTATCAGCCATCACAAAAAGGCCATAGCGGTCAAATCAAAAAAGCGGTTGAGACTCTGTTATCAGCACAGCGCCCTGTCGTCTATGCTGGCGGCGGCGTGATTTGGAGTAAAGCCCACGAAGAGCTGACCGATCTTGCTCATCGTTTAAACTTACCTGTGACCAACACCTTGATGGGACTTGGCACCTTCCCAGGCTCAGATCGTCAGTTCTTAGGTATGTTAGGTATGCATGGCACTTATGAGGCCAACATGACTATGCACCACGCGGATGTCATCTTGGCAATTGGCGCACGCTTCGATGACCGCGTGACCAATAACGTCAAAAAATTCTGTCCAAATGCGACGATTATCCATATCGATATCGATCCGGCTTCTATTTCTAAGACGATCAATGCCCATATTCCAATCGTCGGAGATGTCAAAGCGGTCTTGACAGATATGCTAGGTATCATTGGTGATGACAAAGAGCTTGAGCAGCATGCCTTGCAAGACTGGTGGTCGCAAATCAACGAGTGGCGTACGCGTCATGGCTTGCGCTACGACACCAGTACCGATGAAGGTATCAAGCCGCAAAGCGTCGTCCAAGCCCTGTGCAAAGTGACAGATGGCAAAGCCATTATCACCAGTGACGTCGGTCAGCATCAGATGTTTGCCGCTTTGTATTACACCTATGATGAGCCGCGTCAATGGCTAAACTCAGGTGGTCTTGGCACCATGGGTGTGGGACTGCCTTATGCAATGGCGGCCAAGCTTGTAAGGCCTGAGCGCGATGTGGTGTGCATCACTGGTGAAGGCTCTATTCAGATGAACATCCAAGAGCTATCGACTTGCTTGCAATACAATCTACCTGTCAAAATATTAAACCTAAACAATGCTCAGCTGGGTATGGTTAAGCAGTGGCAAGACATGCTGTATGAAGGCCGTCACGCACAGTCTTATATGAATTCACTACCAGATTTTGTGAAGTTGGCAGAGAGCTACGGTCACGTCGGTATCAAAATCACCGATCCTGCGACGATGGAGGCTCAGCTGGCTGAAGCCATGGCAATCAAAGACAGACTGGTATTTATCGATGTTTATGTCGATCGTCATGAGCATGTATATCCAATGCAAATCGCGGGTCAATCCATGCGTGATATGTGGTTAACAAAAGGGGAGCGCACCTAATGCAACAACAACATCTGATTTCGGTATTGATGGAAAACGAAGCGGGTTCGTTGTCGCGATTGGTCGGCTTGTTTTCCCAGCGTGGCTATAACATCGAGACCCTCAACGTCGCGCCCACTGATGACCCAAGTATCTCGCGTCTGACCGTGACGACCATTACCTCACCTGAGCGAATCGAGCAAATCACGAAACAATTGCATAAATTAATCGAAGTGGTTAAGGTACTGAATCTGACGGATAATGTCCATGTCGAGCGTGAGCTGATGCTGATCAAAGTGCGCGCGACTGGCAGCGTACGCGAGGAGATTAAGCGTAGTGCTGATATCTTCCGCGCACAAATCGTGGATGTGACATCCAATCTATATACCATCCAAATTGTCGGTGATAAAGCCAAGCTAGACGGCTTTATCGATGTGATTGGCCGCGAGCGTATTATGGAAGTGGTTCGCTCAGGCGTCATCGGTATCGCACGTGGAGAAAAAACCCTAAGTCTTTAGTCGGCAGTAGTGACTAATACTGTGAACAATGTAGTTTATTATCAACAGCGCGCTCATCTTAGCCCACACTCTATGAGAATGGTTGAAGTAGGAGCGCTTACTATCCATGGCACGCCATGATTGAGGAAAAGGACTCTATTTATGAACGTTTATTATGATAAAGATTGTGATCTATCGATTATCCAAGGCAAAAAAGTGGCCATCATTGGCTACGGCTCACAAGGTCATGCCCACGCGCTGAACCTACAAGACTCAGACGTCGATGTCACCGTGGGCCTACGTGCCAACTCGGGCTCATGGAAAAAAGCTGAAAATGCTGGTCTAAAAGTCGCTGAAGTCGAAGAAGCGGTAAAAGCGGCCGACGTTGTCATGATTTTGACGCCTGATGAGTTCCAAAAAGAGCTTTATAATGAAGTAATCGAACCCAACATCAAAGAGGGCGCTACCTTAGCTTTCGCGCACGGTTTTGCCATTCATTACAACCAAGTAGTGCCGCGCGGTGATCTTGATGTCATCATGGTCGCACCAAAAGCACCAGGTCATACTGTTCGCTCAGAGTTTACCAAAGGCGGCGGTATCCCAGATCTTATCGCGATCTACCAAGACGCATCTGGTCAAGCCAAGCAGTTGGCACTATCTTATGCAGCAGGCGTGGGCGGTGGCCGCTCGGGTATCATCGAGACGACATTTAAAGATGAGACAGAAACCGATTTATTCGGTGAGCAAGCAGTGCTTTGTGGCGGCGCAGTAGAGCTGGTCAAAATGGGTTTTGAGACGCTAACAGAGGCAGGTTACGCGCCAGAAATGGCATATTTTGAGTGCTTGCATGAGCTAAAGCTTATCGTCGACCTCATGTACGAAGGCGGTATCGCTGACATGAACTACTCGATCAGTAACAACGCTGAATACGGCGAATACGTCACTGGTACAGAGGTCATCAACGAGCAATCACGTGAAGCGATGCGCAATGCCCTAAAACGCATCCAGTCTGGTGAGTACGCGAAGATGTTTATCTCTGAAGGCGCGACCAACTACCCATCAATGACTGCCCGTCGCCGTAACAACGCTGAGCATCAGATCGAAATCACTGGTGCCAAACTGCGCGCTATGATGCCATGGATCGGTGGCAACAAGATCATCGATAAAGACAAAAACTAAACCAAAGCACTAAGCCTACGCTTATAAGTAGCCATATGCGCTATCTTTAGACTGGCTGCGTTAAACAAACCCATGTTATCAATAGATAGCATGGGTTTTTTGTAGGTGGGTATGGGCCAAGAATACATGATATGGGTTGAAAATCAAAAAACGCTGCCCAATATAGGCAGGCATTACGATCTTAATTATGGTAGCTAATAGTGATGATAGTTGGTGCGTATAGCAGTTAGCTGCCACGTATTTTTTGTTGATGGTTGCCGCCATCAGTATTTTGTTTTTTTATCTTTGTCTTATTGTCGCAAAGTGCTTCTTTTTTCTAGAATACAGGTTGTCTGTTGTGCAAATATCTTATCCTGACTGGCTAACGCCGCAATTCGTTTACATTACTCTGAGCGCTGTGGTAGCAGTCTTGATTTGGATAGAAGGGGAGATGCTCAAAAAAACAGACGGCAAACTGCCCAAATCAAAGTTTTTTCAGATCAGCTCATTATTGGATACATCGTGGTTTTTTGTCTCTGTCGTCATGCTCTATGCCATAGACCTAACGCCACTGGCCATTACCGTCCCAGCGGCCTATGGTATCTATACCACCTTTGGCTGGGTCTATGGCACACGCCTGCTCAAACGTAAGGGCATTCCAGACTCACCGCAGGATCTGGTGGTTCCGGCCAAATACATCGCTTATAGCCAGTCGTTTTCATTGATATTTTTTGCGCTTTGTCTATTGGTACTAAGTGCGCCATGGCTCCCGATATCGCAGGGGTAGGTCGCTATGTAGTCATCTCGTTAGAAGGATGAATAGAAGAATAAAAGGATGGCCAAATAAAAGTAACGTCGATCATAACGAAAGCAGTTGATGTTATTGTTGATAATTCCTTTATTATCAAATAATTATGTTGTATCAGTACTGCCGATGATCATTGGTTTTTATTCCTCATAACTATTTACAAAAATCATCAATTTAAGCTGTTGCCGTTAGGAAAAGCTGTTATAATCGGCTTGTACTCAGAGGATTTAAAGCAATAACTTTGCTTTATTTAACAGAGGCTTGGTGGTTTTTGCCAGTCCGCTGCAACAAAAGTCATTTGGGTATATATCAATTAATCGGTGACGACACCAGTCTCGCCAACAGTTAAAGAGTTAGGAAAATTTATGTCAGATAAAGTTGAAGGCACTGTAAAGTGGTTTAATGAAGCTAAAGGTTTTGGTTTTATCGCTCAAGACAACGGCGGACAAGACGTATTCGCTCACTACAGCGCTATCCAAGGTAACGGTTTCAAAACTCTAGCCGAAGGCCAAAAAGTGTCGTTCATCTTAGGTGAGGGCAAAAAAGGTCCACAAGCTGAGCAAATCGAAGCACTATAATTTCTTTGCTGTTTGGGCACACTGATGTTCAGTACGCTCGATGACAGTTAGAGTGACGATATGCATAAAATTTTTGTTTATAAAAACAATAAAAATACTGTTTAGACTTTAAAAAAAAGCAACCTCTTATCAGGTTGCTTTTTTTGTGGGGTTTGTTTTTCGGTTATTTTCGATATAGGATTGATTGAGAATAGCGATATAAGGTTGATTTATGAAGTGGCAGACATGGTTTTCGATTGATTGGCAGCAGCTGGTGGGCATATCTTTATCTGCTGCAGGGTTTTATGTGGGCTTGATGCTTTTTACTCGCTTGATGGGGCTGCGCAGTTTTTCAAAAATATCTAGTCACGACTTTGCCATGACGGTTGCTATCGGTAGTATTTTAGCCTCTACGGTGTTGTCTGATTCGCCATCACTGATGCAGGGTCTATTTGCTGTGGCGGTGTTATTTGTCATGCAAGGGCTGATTTCTATGATCAGGCGCAAGGTCAAACCACTCAAATCGTTGATTGACAATAGAGCCATTATATTGATGGCTCACGGCGAGTATTTTGCAGACAATTTGGCCGAGGCAAATTTAAGCACCAGTGATGTACAAGAAGTGCTGCGCAAAAATGGCCTAAAGTCCAAGACAGAAGTGTTTGCGGTGATTATGGAGACGACAGGAGACATGAGCGTCATCAAAAACAATGACGTCCCGCCTGACTGGGCGTTGTTTGATGACATACGTGACAGCGAGCTGTTGATGAGACCGAGCCACCATGAGTCAAACTAAGCTCAGGCTGCTTTGATGAGCTATGGCGCGCCAAACACTGGTAGGGTAAGAAGTCATAACAAAGCCTTAAGCAAGCTGTATGCTAGCAATGCTATAACGGAGTGAAGAATAAAGCTTGGGTTCAAAAAAAGGAAGAGGACATCAGGGGGGGGATTGTGCGTTTATAAACTATTTATTATAGAATGGTGACAAATTTATGACGCATTATTCACGGCGTTGTCTTGACCTTAGGCCTGTGCTCACGCAAGATACGTAGGTCTGATAATAGCGGCGGGCTTAGCCTTAGTGGATTTTATTAATAAGAAATATGCGACAAATATGCGTTTTGGTATTGTTTCATCTCTCTTAATTAACTACTATCTATTGACGCAGTATAAACCTTGAGTAGTATTTTGAACGACAGTTTGAATAACCATGAACCTTTGGTTCTTAACTGGCAATTTTTTAATTCATAACATTAATAAACGAGGAACGTATGAAAGCATTAGTAGCGGTCAAGCGTGTCATTGATTACAACGTAAAAGTTCGTGTAAAAGCTGATAACTCTGGCGTTGATTTATCAAACACCAAGATGTCAATCAACCCTTTTGATGAGATTGCAGTAGAAGAAGCAGTTCGTCTAAAAGAAGCTGGCGTCATTGACGAGATTATTGTTGCCTCTATTGGTCCTAAAGAGTCACAAGAGCAGATTCGTGCGGCCTTGGCACTGGGTGCGGATCGCGGTGTTTTAGTATTGACTGACGACAAGCCATACCCTCTACAAGTCGCTAAAATTCTAAAAAATATCGCCGAAAGCGAAAGCACCGATATCATTCTTTTGGGTAAACAAGCGATCGATGATGACAACAACCAAACAGGTCAGATGCTCGCAGCATTGATGGGTATCGGTCAAGGCACCTTTGCATCAGAAGTAAAAGTCGAAGGCGATAAAGTAAACGTCACTCGCGAAATCGATGGCGGCTTACAGACAGTTGCGCTTGATTTGCCAGCAGTCATCACCACTGACTTGCGCTTGAATGAGCCACGTTATGCCAAATTGCCAAACATCATGAAAGCGAAGAAAAAACCGCTTGATGAAAAAACGCCAGCTGATTTTGGTGTAGATATGGCATCTAAGCAAGAGATTATCAAAGTCGTACCACCTGCTGAACGCAAAGCTGGTATCACAGTGGGTTCTGTTGATGAGTTGGTCGATAAGCTAAAAAATGAAGCAAAAGTAATCTAATATCTTAATGATTGGATACTTCGCGGCGGCACATTGTGTACAAGGCTACGCCTATAAAGCTGCGTCTATAAAGATAAGTCATAGGGCCATATAGACCACGTTGTACACAAACCACTTCATGAATCGATGATACGAACAAATAAAGGATTAAAACAATGGCAATTTTGGTATATGCAGAACATGACAATGCCAGTCTAAAAAAGGCAACTTTGAACACCATCGCAGCAGCAAAACAAATGGGCGATGACGTTCATGTATTGGTCGCAGGTAGCGGCGCGCAAGCAGTCGCTGATGAAGCAGCAAAAGCTGAAGGCGTGACCAAAGTATTATTGGCAGACAACGCAGCATATGAGCACCAATTAGCGGGTAATGTGGCTCTATTGGTTGCTGATGTGGCCGGCGATTATAGCCATATCGTTGCTGCAGCGACCACCACTGGCAAAAACTTTATGCCACGTGTTGCCGCATTGCTAGATGTGAGCATGCTCTCTGAAGTCTCAGCAGTCGTAGATGCGCAAACCTTTGAGCGTCCTATCTATGCTGGTAACGCAACCGCTACCGTGAAGACATCAGAAGATAAAGTGGTCGTTACGGTTCGTACCACAGCGTTTGATCCAGTAGCTGCTGACGGCGGCTCGGCGGCGGTTGAGACTATTGACAGTGTGCAAGAGACGGGCAAGGCAAGCTTTGTCAATGAAGAGATGGCGCAGTCTGACCGTCCTGAGCTGACGTCAGCGAGTATCGTTGTCTCTGGTGGCCGTGCATTGGCAAACGGTGAGAACTTCACCAAATACATCGAGCCATTAGCTGACAAGCTAGGCGCTGCGGTTGGTGCATCACGTGCCGCTGTGGATGCAGGCTATGTACCAAACGATATGCAGGTCGGTCAAACCGGTAAGATCGTTGCGCCGCAGCTATATATCGCAGCTGGTATCTCAGGTGCGATTCAGCATTTGGCCGGTATGAAAGACTCTAAAGTCATCGTGGCGATCAACAATGACCCAGAAGCGCCAATCGCTAGCGTTGCTGATTACTTCTTAGAAGCAGATTTGTTTGAAGCGCTTCCTGAGCTAACCAGCAAAATCTAAGCTTACATGACTAAGCGCTTATCTGTGTTTATACATAGTTAATGGTAAGTTAAAGGCCTTCGGTTTATTGGACCGGAGGCTTTTTTATGAGTGTTTTATCACAACCGCAAAAGACGATAATGTCGTGATGATTGGCTGATAACATGCTATGTTATACGGCTGAGAGGTAACGATAGCAGTGATGACGCTGTCTATTAATGGCTTTATAAAGCAAAGGCTTTATAAAACCAAAGCATCAATCAAGGAATGAGTAATCTAAAGGATTAGGAGATACCAATGAGTGCAGCACTACATACGGCAACAGCTTTGCCCCAAGAGTGGCAAGAGTGGGTGATGACCAATATCATGCGCGGCGTACAGACAGACGCCATCATCGACACCCTAAAAAACCATCGCTTTTCTGATGCTCAGATCAAAGCTGCGTTAAGCGACGAGCCAGAGCTGGCAGCGAATGAGAGCAAGCAGACCATACGCAAGCTGCCAAATAATTGGAAAGAGTGGGTCGCTAGCAACTTGCTTGCAGGAACGAGCAAGGCGGGTATAGCTAAGACGCTGGCGCAACAAGGGTTTAGCAGCGCTGAGATTGCGCTAGAGATACAAACCGCGAGCAAAAGCCCTTATCTACGAGCAGCGGCAAAAACCGCTCAGACCCTCAAAAAACGTGAATGGCTACTTGCGACTTGTGACCACCTCGCGCGGTTAGACCCTGGCTACAATCAGCAGCTTGAGGTCATCGATACGCCGGCTTTTGAGGTGTTTATTAAAAACTACTACAGTAAGCACAAACCCGTCGTGCTCCAAAACGGCATCGAGCATTGGCCAGCGCTCAAAAAATGGAGCCCGCAATACTTTGCTGAGGTCTTGGGCGCGGCTGAGATTCAAGTACAGTTTGACCGTGAAAGTGATGCGTTGTTTGAACGTCATTCTGATAAATACCGCAAATCGATGCGCATGTCTGAGTTTGTCGATATGATAGAAAATGATGGCGAAAGCAACAATTATTATATGACTGCCAACAATACACAGCAAAATGTCGATACCATTAGGCCTGTATTTGCCGATATTGGGGATTTTGGAGACGGCTATCGCCAGCTTTTGGCTGATGATCCAGCCTTTAGCACGTATTTTTGGATGGGACCAAAAGGTACCTTTACGCCGTTACACCATGATTTGACCAATAACATGCTGGTGCAAATCTACGGTCGCAAAAAAGTCACCTTGATTCCAGCGTGGCAGGTGCCGTGGATGTACAACGATTTGCATGTCTATAGTGAAGTGGATTTTCCTAATGTGAATCTAAAAACTCACCCGCTAATGCAGCATGTCACGCCTGTTGAGGTGACGATTGCGGCAGGCGATGCGTTGTTTATTCCGATTGGATGGTGGCACTGCGTGGAAGGGTTGGATAAATCCATTAGTATCAGCTTTACCAATTTCAATGCACCAAACAGCTATGCAGAAGGCTTTAAAAAAGCACAGGGCTGAGCGGCATCATAAAGGTTTTTCGGTTTTGTGACTTCAACGAAAAAGGACTGATAACCTACTGCGTTATCAGTCCTTTTTATGCGTATCTCGAAAGCTGAGGCACGCGTTTTAGCACAAAGATAGGTGCACTAAAGGGTAGTGTATTTCCGTTGACGTAATGTCTCATATAGACATAGTGAGCCTGCGATGGCGACGTTGAGGCTTTCTTGACCATTGGGCTGTGGTAGGGCAATGGGCGTGGCGCATTGCATCAGCTCGGCAGACACCCCTTGACCCTCATGACCCATAATCCAAGCGATAGGCTGGGTCAAATCGTGCTGATAGATAAGCGTATCAGTGTGGGAGCTGGTGGCAAATAACGGCGCTTGCACATGATCTAAAATGTCTTGAATACTCAAGCCTTCATAGATATGTAGGGCAAACTGTGCGCCCATACCTGCTCGCAAGGTCTTAGGCGACCAAGCCTGCGCCGTCGCGCTGGTGCATAAAACATGAGGGATACCAACCGCCGCCGCTGTGCGCAGCAAGGTGCCCACATTGCCACTGTCTTGTACGTCATTGAGGATCAAACAATCCTCTGCAATCATCGGTAAGCTGGGCGCGGGTATGGTAATCAGCGCCATGATATCGATACCCGTACCGAGACTACGAATACTCTCGTACAGCGAGTCTGATAGCGTTATGATCGGCGTATGACTTGGTAGGCGCGTCAATAGTTGCCCGACCTCAGGATGCGTATGCGCTGATTCAGCCAGCAGGATTTGGGCAAATGGATAATCACTACGCAAGGCGGCGTCAATTAAATGTACGCCTTCGAGCACGGTTTGGCTGTGTTTTTTGCGCTGGCGGGCTTGCGTCAACAAACCTTTGACCAGCTTGACGGTGTTATTCTTATCTGAGGTAATCAGCTCGGTGGGGTTTGCTACCATAATAGATCGCTTAGAGAAAAATATAAGTGGAGCAATCAGGATAAGGCGCGATTAAACAACATAATCGTTATCCTGATTGCGATAAACCGATGGGTCAAGCTTATGAGTGAGCGTGCTGTACGTGCAAGTCTTTGACATAGTTGACTTCATTTTTGCTGCCTAATACCACCGGCACACGTTGGTGAATGTCGGTCGGCTCGATGTCCAAAATACGGTTGATGGCATCTGTCGCCGCGCCTCCTGCCCGCTCAATCAGCAAGCTCATCGGATTGGCTTCATACATCAAACGCAGCTTACCTGCCTTGTTAGGGTATTTGGTGTCGAACGGATAAGTAAAGAGACCACCGCGGCATAAAATGCGATGAACATCACCGACCATTGCAGCGACCCAGCGCGTATTAAAATCACGGCCGCGTACGCCCGTTTTGCCCGCGATAAGCTCATCGATATATTGCTGCATTGGCGCCAGCCAGTAGCGATAATTGGAAGCATTAATAGCATATTCGCTGGTATCGGCGGCGATTTGCACATGGTCATTGATAAGAATATAGTCGCCACTGTCTGGGTCTAGGCTAAACATAACCACATTATCAGCGATGGTCAGTGCCAGCACCGTAGAGGTGCCATATAGCAAGTAACCGGCCGCCAGCTGCTGATTGCCCGCTTGCAAAAAGTCACTGTTTTCGCTGTTTTGACCTTGGCGCTCATACGGTAAGATAGAAAAAATGGTGCCGACCGCCATGTTGATGTCGATGTTTGATGAGCCGTCGAGCGGGTCAAACAACACCAATAAGCTACCATCTGCATTGGCAGGGGTGGCATCATCTAACTCTTCTGAGGCGACGCCTGCGCAGTGAGTGTTTTTTGCTAAGGCGTCCAGCAGTAAGTCATTGGCCAGCACGTCTAGCTTTTTTTGCTCTTCGCCTTGGACGTTCTGATTGCCCGCTTCGCCCAAGATATCGGCGAGCGCGCCTTTTTTGAGCAGCCCAGAGATGGTCTTGCCCACCTCCGTCACGGTGGTGATTACGTTGCTAAGCGCAGGGTCTTTAGCATGCGCGTCTAGATAATTTGCTAAGGTGCTCATAAGGCTTCCTGATAAGTTATATAAAGAGATAAAATAAAAAACGGATCATGATAAAAAGATGTCGTGGCCATCGCTCAACGGCTAAGCAAATTTTGAAATAGCTGATAGCGCGTCTTTGTCCTGACCACAAAATCAGCTACACTATGTGTATTGTTAATGATTTATGGTTTGACTCGGCGGCGTCCTGAAGGCGACAAGATATCTCACCGATAAGACGCTTGTGTCATTAGGGTAAATTGTAGCAAATAAGCGCTAAAAAGTCCCCGTGTCTGCCCATGCCAGCACCAAATGATCAAATAAAAGCCAATAAAGACTGACGGGCTGTGTATTATGGTCGTATCTTATACAGTCCCTCATATAGCCTCATATCAACTCACAATAAAGACGTGCCCTTATGCCAAACTCTATCGATAATCCCTTAACGCAGTCGGTCTCACCCACTGATTATGCCAAGTTTGATCCCAATACCATTCATCAAAGGCTCAATAGCTCATTGAGCCGTCCGCAGCTCAATGCAGACAGTAGTATTCGTCACTTTTTGGGCGTAGAGGGACTCAATAAGGCTCAGCTGCAAGCAATCATCGCCAAAGCAGAGACTTTTTTTGACGAAAATGGGCAACTGATTAACCGTCCTGAGCTTGAAGGCTATACGGTGATGAACTTGTTTTTTGAACCATCGACGCGTACCCGTACAACCTTTGAGGTGGCTGAAAAACGTCTTGGTGCCAATGTGCTCAATATCGATATCGAACGCTCCAGTACCAAAAAGGGCGAGAGCCTACGCGATACGTTGTGGAATCTGCAAGCCATGACCGCAGATATCTTTGTGGTGCGTCATTCGGCCTCGGGTGCAGCGCACTTTATGGCGACAGAGGTGACGCCTGATATCGCTATCATCAATGGTGGGGATGGCTGGCATGCGCATCCGACTCAAGGTATGCTCGATATGTTGACGATTCACCGCGAAGCACCGCGGCCGTTTGAGGCGCTATCAGTAGCCATTATTGGTGATATCAAACACTCTCGGGTAGCTCGCTCGGACATCAGTGCGCTGCAGACCTTAGGCGTAAAAGACATTCGTGTCTGCGCGCCGCGTACCCTGCTGCCCAAAGGTATTGAGCGGTATGGTGTCAAGGTCTATGAAGACATGAATGCGTGCGTCAGTGATTGTGATGTCATCATGGGCTTGAGAATCCAAAATGAGCGTATTGGCTCGCCGCTACTGGCATCATCTAGCGAGTACTACAAACATTATGGCATCACTCCAGAGCGGGTGGCATTGGCCAAGCCTGATGCCCTCGTCATGCACCCAGGGCCGATGAACCGCGGAGTAGAGATTGCCTCAAGCGTGGCTGATGGCGCTCAGTCGGTCATCTTAAAACAGGTGAATAATGGTATTGCGATTCGTATGGCGGTGTTGGCATTGGCCATGGAAGGTCAGCGCGCCCATCAGACGTCTCGCCTATAAAGCCCAAACGACTATTTTACTTTTTTTTATTTTTATTTTATCGATACGGTAATAACGCTCATGTCTACTACACTCAATACAGATGCGCCGATATTTGACCACCTGCCGGCTGCCATCAAACAATCATTACCAAGCACCGTCTATGACAAGCTCGCAAGCTTAGAGGCGGGGCGCGAGATGTGGCTGCTCCCACCATTGGTCGACCTGTGCGCGCGTTTGCGCGAGCCAGGTCAGCAGCAGCATGGCACCTTACAGTCAGAAGGGTCAGCGGCGCGTGGCAATGGGTTTTTGCATGTGGTCATTCCGCCCGACACGACCCCCATTTTAGAAAACGGCTCATTATTAAAAGGCCTACGTGAGCGTGCGCTGAGCGATGGCGGCATTCATTTGCATATTTTAGGCGCATTGACAGCAGGTCTAGAAGGTGAGCGCCCCTCTAACATCGCTGGCCTAAAAAAAGGCGGCTGCATCGCGGTTTCTAATGCGCGCAGACCTTTTAGCAACGATCTGGTGCTGCTACGCACGCTTGAGTACGCGGCCACGTTTGGTATGAAGGTGTTCTTTTATCCCAATGAGCCAAGTCTGGCGGGAGAAGGGGTGGCGCATGAGGGCTATATCGCATCTTATCATGGCTTACAAGGTATCCCGTGGATCGCTGAGACAGTGGCTTTGTCTACGCAGCTGCTGATGGTGGAAGAAACAGGCATTGCCGCCCACTTTAGCCAGCTGTCTTGCAAGTCTTCGATTGAGCTGATGCGCTGGGCAAAAGATAAGGGCTTGCCTGTCACGTGTGATGTGGCCATGCATCAGCTGTATTTGACCGATGATAATTTGGAAGGTTTTAACGCCCAAGCGTATGTGCTGCCACCGCTGCGTAGTAATACCGATCAGCAAGCCATCCGCCGTGGCCTAAAAGACGGGACCATCGATGCCATCTGTAGCCATCATGAGCCACTCAATAGCACCGCCAAAAAAGCCCCGTTTGCTGAGAGCACCCCTGGTATCTCAAACTTTGATACTTTTATGGCGCTGGCTTGTCAGTTGGTACACGATGAGGTCTTAACGCTCGAGCAACTGGTAGATAAAGTCTGTCTCAATCCGGCCAAAATCGCCGGCATCAGTGAGAAATATGAGCACATCGGTGGCGCGGTATTGGTCGATCCTACACTAAAATGGCAAGTCACCAAGGAGTCTATGCTCTCAAACGGCAAAAACACGCCATTCTTTAACCAGCAGTTGCAAGGCCGCGTCGTGGAGACTTTCTTTGGCTAATCTGCCTCGATCAGATGATCGTTTGCCGCCATCTGTCGAGGATAGCTCTTCTCATGCGCCCCACCGATTACACAAGCCGGCGAGCACCGCCAGTGAATCTATCAAAGCGGTGGCCATCTATGAGGTGGTCAAAGGGACGGGGGCTATTCTTGGCGCTGGGGCGTTATGGTCGTGGAATGCAAGCCTTGAGTACTGGCTAAGCCATGCAAATGACGCTTGGCAGCAAAGCTTCGGTCAGCTGCTAGCGCCGCAGATCGAAAGTGCGGTGCGCATTGCCCAGCAGGCCAGTAAAAACTGGCCCGTGTTTTTGCTACTGATCGTTGCGTACGCCAGCTTGCGTTTTTTGGAGGCGTATGGCTTGTGGCAAGATAAGACATGGGCGTATTGGTTTGGTGTGCTGGGCTATGGCATATTTATACCTATCGAGATTTACTATTTGCTAGCTCACCCGTTTGATTGGTTTAAGCTTGCGATACTGCTCTCAAATATCGTTATCGTGTTTGTGGTTTATCGCAATATGAAACGAAAGGGGTTGATATAACGATTTTATTTGGCCCATCAACTCAGTAGTACCGTCAAACATAGTCGAGTCCAAATAAATCAGATACATGGCTATCAAGTCGCTCAATGAAACGTTGTTTTTCTTGCGTGCTGTGCCTACGCCGACAGAGATTAGGAAAAACAACGTTTCCTCTCAAGGTATCGTTTTTATATCGGATTGACTGGGCAGCAGGCCGGCATAGCAATAAATGCTTATGCTGGTCTTTTTTTATGGTGATAATAGAGGGCCAAACGACTTTTAAACGAATTATAGCGTGGCGGCCTGTTTATCAGGTGCAATGCTTTTTGCGACCTTACCAACGCTCAAGCCTTGTACCAAGATAGAGAAGATAACCACCGCATACGTGAGCGCCAGTAAAATATCACGCTCTGCGCCCGTTGGTAGCTGCAGCACCAGCGCCACCGAGATGCCGCCGCGCAGTCCGCCCCATGTCAGTACTTTCCACGCCCCAGTTGGCAAGTCAAGCTGCCGCTGAAGGGTCTTGGTGGTCATACCGACAACGATAAAACGGGCAAGCAAGGCAATAACAATCGTCAAACCTGCAGCGATAAACAGATTGCCAGAATATGCAATCATCACCACCTCAAGCCCAATTAAGACAAATAAAATCGCATTGAGAATCTCATCGATCAGCTCCCAAAATAGGTCGATATAGTGTCTTGTTTTGTCACTCATCGCCAGTGCTCGTCCGCGATTACCGACCATCAGCCCCATCATGACCATGGCCAGTGGCCCTGAGAGATGCCAATGACTGGCCAGCGCATAGCCGCCGATCACCCCCGCCAGCGTCAATAGCACCTCTTCTTGATAACTATCAATGCTCTTTAGCATATAGTACAAAATCGCCCCGAGCACCAGACCAAACACAATGCCGCCGCCTGCCTCAACGGCCAAGGTATGGGCCACATAGTTGGCTGTTGGGATATCGCCGCTGGACAAAATACCAAGTAGCAGGACAAAAATAACGACGCCGATACCATCATTAAACAATGACTCGCCTGCGATGACGGTCTCTAAGCTTTTTGGGGCGCCAGCGGATGATAAGATGCCCATCACCGCGATAGGGTCGGTCGGCGAGATTAAAGCGCCAAACAACAAACACCAAAGAAACGGCAAGCCAAATCCAAAGAAGGGCAACATAAGGTAGAGCGCAGTGGCGATTAGCAGGGCCGAAACTAGGGTACCCACGCAGGCGAGAATACCAATGGGCAGTCGATAGCGTTTTAAGTCACCGATATTGACATGCAGCGCCCCTGCAAATAAAAGCATCGAGAGCATACCGTCCAATAGCACCTCGGTAAAATCTAGCTGCTCTAGTAAGCTCACTTCATAATCAATGAGCTGGTCGAACCCCAAAAAACCCAAAAAAATCGCACCGATAGATAGGACAATCGAGATGACCATGACTCCAATGGTCGTGGGCAGACCGATAAAGCGATGATTGACATAGGTCAGCAGGGCAGTAATCGATAAAAAGATAGCGCTGATTTCAAGTATGGTCAGGCTGGTTGCAGATGCCATAAAACAGGTCTCTTAGGAGTGATAAGTAGTAAAAGTAATCAGTACAAATTATTTAGCGTGCGCCTGCAGACTTTGGCGAATGCTGGCGGCAAAGTCGCTGACATAGTGAAAGTGTTGGTGCTGCGAGTTTTTATCAATAATAAAGGCTTTGGCTTGCTGGCACATCGCGCTTACGTCATCGATAAGCTCTTGGTAGCTTAGGTTTTCTTCTCCTGCGCGCTCAATCAGCTGTAGCTCATGCAGCAAGGTCTGCTGCTGTGCTTGATTGATACAGGCATAGTTGAGATTGACCATCGCTTGACACAGCGCCTTTAGAACCATGGCATCAGCTGCGGCATAGCGCCGAATCTCTCCAAGTGAGGTATTGATGAATTCTGATATTTTGGGCGTATAAGTCACCACGGCCAAGATAGCCACGCGCTGCTGCGCCACCACTTGTTTTGGTATGGCAGTATGCGGCGGTTTGTCACGGTGCTCGGCAGGTATATAAAAATGATAGGGGCTGGGCGGCTGACGACGTATCATAATGCTCAGGCAACTGGTGAGCGATTGTACGCAGTTGACGGCTGTTTTTGGGTCATTGATACCAGGTGAGAGGGCGCGCACCGCAATCTCGGTCATCTGCCCCAGACTATAGGCAATATCATTGGAGTGTGCCAGTCGCTGCTCGATACGAATACAACCGGCAAAGCGCTGCCAAAACATACCATCAGGGGCACGTGGTACCACGGCTAACTGCGGCGTTGCGGTTTTTTGCCTATTATTGGGATGGTCTGTCGGACGTTGATAAAAATGCCCAATGACGTTTTTGTCAGTGACATAATCACCGAGGTTACTTTGTAGATGCACCACGCCGCCATACTCTTGAGTCAGGGTGATTAATGACTCCAGATAAATGTGCTGCAGGTAGCCGGATTGCGGCGGATAAATCGGCGTTGCCTGCCACTGGCGAAACTGCTCGACATCGTGCTGCTCGACATCGCACTGATGCTGAATATCACAATAATCGCCATACCAGTAGTGAATATTATTAATGGCATCGTTGCTGGCGTTTTGAATGACGTGCGAGGCCTGAATAGCGTGGACCATATGCTGGACAAAATAGACCAATAAAAGCGCACAGATGATCGCCATGATAATGCCAAAGGTCACCGCCAATTGCGGTACGCCAAAGGCCACATCATACTTATGAATCGACTTGAGTACCAACAAGCTATAGCTAAAGGTGCCAATAAACGCCCCTAAGACAAACTGATTTGGTGTGTCTGTCAAAAAGTTGCGTAATAGCCGTGGGCCAAACTGGGAGGAGGCCATCGAAAGGACAGCGATGGTAATTGAGAACGTCGTACCAGCAACGCCCAATACAGCGCCAGCAATCGAGGTCATGATGGCCCGCGCCGCATCGTCATCACCCGTAAAAGCAAAAGTAATCTCTCGAACGGTCTCGCGGTCAAAATGCTGATCTATCGTCACCAATACTGGCGCCAGTAAGATGCCAGCGATGACGCAAGCAGTTGGAATAAACCAATAAGAGCCGATCAACTCCTGCCACAAGTTTCTTAAACGGTCGGGCAGGTCAGTCAATGTCTGTAACGACCAAAGCTGCGAAAATGCCTTCATCCTCTGCAGTGAAAACATGAGTAGTCGTTTAAAAAAGCCATTTTCAGGGTGTTTGTCCAATGTTCGCGCTCCAAAAATGACTGACGAGATCGTATATAATGAATCTATTTTAAAACAGGTACCGTCCTACAGGGATTCATTGTTCTTGCGTGCTGCGTCTACGCCCTATAGCCGGTTCAAAATAAAATGGTGATAAGTTTAAGCGTGCCGCTAGGGTAATCTTTTGACTATTCATTACCTTATCATATAAATAATAACGATGAAAAACTTAGTCAAAATAAGCCCCTATCATAGGAGCTTATTTTTATCATTATTGTGTATTATCAATTAGCTGATTAGACTATAAAACCAAGTACTTATCGCGTTGCTTACTTTTGCTAGCGTAGAAGGTTGCTGATGATTACTATTGGCGCTTGCCAACTGCATTTGCATGGTGTCTGTCGTCACTGCTTGTTTTTGCATACTATCTACTATCAGTGGTAGATTTTTGCCAGCGCTAGATAATATCAAACTCGAGTTTTGCGTGAGCATCGTCCATCTTTGGTTGCCGCCACCTGTACAGCTATAGCGAATGAGTCGAGCGCGATTATTACTCATATAGCCATTTTCTAAGTCAAAGCATTGATTGCCTTGCTTGATGGCGTTGGCGGATACATCCATTTGCCAAACTTGCGAGCTTGCTTGATCATCACAAGGGGCTAGGTTAATGACATTGCCACCTTGCGGCATTAGGCACTGATCTGGTGCCATTTTATTGTGGATACGACCTTTGCTGTCTTGAATCCATTGCTCAGAGTCATCTCCTGTGCAAGCACTTGGTCCGCTGATAAAGGCATTGAGCTTACCATCTTCTAATGTCTCGACCTTAAGACAGTTGTTACCATTCATGAGTGGGCTGACATTTGCTAAAGGCTGATCATCTTGCAGTTCTAATTCGTTGACAAACTTATGAAAGGCAGTGATGACCTCCGGCCCGCCATCGATTAAATCATCACGATAAACATCGACCCAACGATTTAGGCGATGCATGGTCTGTTGTTGCTGCTCATAACGCTCGAGTACCTGAAAGGCAAGCGGGCTAAGCGCTTGACTGAGTGCATCACGATCATCTTTATAAGAGTGGTAGATCAGCTCACCCTCGGCGTCCAAATTGATAGTCGAGTTGGCCGATTGATCGATAAGTTGTTGTTCTAATAGTGGTAATTCGATTTTTCTTAAGGCGCTAAAGCCATGCTCTTTACCAAAAGTAACGGCTGGCTTAATGGGGTCGCTATAGGGACCAATAGCGGTTGATGATAATAATACCTGTGCTTCGTTGGCTTTTTTACAATACAAATCGACTTTGTTAGGGTTTTCAGAAATCGCTAAATTGACGTGAAATTTATTGGCATTGCTATTGCCCTTCATGCGATGAGGGGCAAGGGCGATGTTATTGACCATATTATTACTATAAGTGACGGTCAGCCAGCAGCTAGCGACGTCAGCTGAAGTATTCGCCGCCGGTAAATCAAAGACGTTACCCCAGTTACCTCGTGCTGCCGGATAGATAATACCCTTTTGGGTGACAGGGTCATAGCCGCCTAAAATAGTATAAACAGGCACGCCTTGCAAACGCGGTCTTAAATAGTTGCCATCGGCGCTGTTGTACCAAACATTATTAGATCGTGGTACTTTTGGTTGTGCGATCTGCATTCTTTGACGCTCAGCATCCCATTTTTTATAGCCCGTCGGTGAGTCACTGGCAAACATATAACGATCAAGTGCTGGCTGGATTTTGGTTTTTGTACTATAGCCGGTGTAATGAGTATAGCGCGAGATGTCACTGTTATTAGAGCCACCAGACATGGCGTCACGACCATAGCTGTATTGACCTAAGAAAGTAGGTGAGTCTTCAGTACCGGCACCGATGTCTTTTCGCCACCATTCAAAGTTACCCCGCATTCTATTTCTAAGGGGCATGTAACCCCAACCACTATCGGCATGGTGCTCTGACCAGAATTTTTTATCACCAACTTTACCTGGATAATGCCCCAATCCATAATGATGGCCAATTTCATGACTAAACTCATTACCGACCGAGTCAATCAAAGTCAGCATACCATTGCCACCGCTCAAGCCATGGTTGAATGTACCGTTGGCGTATTTGCCACGGGCATGGTGTGCATTGACATTTTGGGTGAGCTGCGGCTGCTCTTGGCTTAACATCGATGCGCTAGTGATGCCCCAGTTGGCAAGGTTAATACCGACGCCAAAGGTTGATTTGCCCGTGTTTTCGCGCATATCACCCCTGTATACGCTGCCATCTGAGCTGCTACCTGAAGCTGTATCATAAATAGTACCGTTCGCTACCATCACCCGATCAAGCACGACGTCATCGTATTTAGCGACAGTCATCTTTGCTGCTGGAATGGTCTGGAAATAATCTGCGCCCGCCTTTTCTGGCTGTAGCAGCATATAATGACCATTGTTGTTTACAGTCACTGGGCTCAAAAGACCAAGACGGATATTGGTTAAGACCAGCTCGCCTGGCGCCGCAAAGTCTATTTTATTCTCTAGTAATTCACCGCTACGATTTTGTTCATCGACAATGCGAATCTTAAGGCCGCTTTGTACTTCATTCCAGTTGAGTTTGGTTGACCAAGCGCGCTTACTATAGGCGACCCGTGGTCTATCATCGCTGTTGTTTTGGTCAGACGGTGGGATTTGAGTCGGGTCGTCTAAATTGACCCTGCGTAATAACAGACCATCTTGATAAATCTCAGCAACTAGTTGATTGACTGCTCCCATCTCAAGCGTAGGCGTAACCAGTAATAAGGCCTCTTTTTCTGCAGTTAGGCGTGGCATGTTTTTTGCTTCGTTGCCCTGAGGATCTACCGTATGATTCTGCCCAAATTGAATCATAGCTTGGAAAGAACCTAGTAAATCAGAACGGATCTCTCGTGTTTCACCGGCACCGTCATAGTCAAAGAAGCCTAATTGATAATAATCAGCACGGTCTTTTTGTGGTTCTGGATATTTGATTGGCGTACTCGGCTCAAGCGGTGTTAATGGTTCGCTAGGTTTGATTGGCGTACTCGGCTCAAGCGGCGTTAATGGCTCACTAGGTTTGATTGGCGTACTTGGCTCAAGCGGCGTTAATGGCTCACTAGGTTTAATTGGCGCGCTCGGCTCCAGCGGCGTTAATGGCTCACTAGGTTTGATCGGCGTGCTTGGTTCCAGCGGCGTTAATGGCTCACTAGGTTTAATTGGCGCGCTCGGTTCCAGCGGCGTTAATGGCTCACTAGGTTTGATCGGCGTACTCGGCTCAAGTGGCGTTAATGGCTCACTAGGTTTGATTGGCGTGCTCGGCTCAAGTGGTGTCAGCGGCTCACTTGTATCAGGTGGAACCACCACAGGCGGCTTATCAGATGGTGCAGGCTGTGTGTTGTCATCATTACCTTCACCGCATGCAGATAGCATTATAGAGATGATGCCGATACTTATGGTTTTTAATGGAAACGCTGTGCTATGTGTCAAAAGAATACCCCAACAAATGTGTTGCTGGGAATATAACAGCTATATGAATAAACTGTACTACATTTGTTTTTTTATTTCCAATTAGCTTTCTTTTATATATTTTAGCAAACTAATTTTTATTGTTAGAGCTGTGTTTAGGGTTGTCCGCTTCGGTGATGATTGTGCTTTTGTGTCCCCATCTGCTGGTTTGTGGAGACGGCGGCGTTTCTGGGTCTATAGGAATGATGATTTCATTATCATATGCATCACATTCAACCTTACTGTCCTTGTTATAAGCGGCTGGATCAAAGTGCGGGGTCGCTGTTGTATCAGTTGACTGTCGAGCTAAGCTGTTAGGAGCGGCTTGCGATGTTTTTCTAAATTCAGATTTTTTAAACAAAGGGTGTGGGGTGTTTTTATTCGTGCCTTTATCATCAGGGTTTTTGCGCGGTTGGGCGTTGGTAAAGATAACATTCAACGGCAAATCTAGCTGCTGCTTGGCATAGGCTTCTGTATGCTCAAATCGATCCACTAGGAGGCTGAGCCATGGCTTTTGCTCTTCTACTCTTATCTCATCGAGCTCGTCTTTGATCGGCAAAGGGTAGGGCAAAGTGCGATAAAAATCCCACAATGTCATCTTGCTCAAGTCTTTTTTGAGTACATAATCCTCATCTTCGGTCATGGTGATGAGGTTGCTGTCTTGGAGATAGTTGATATAGGTGTACCATTTGGGTAGCTCTTTGCGGCCCAACACATTGCGCAGGGCTTGCTCACTGACCGCTTCGCCTTTTAGATGATGGGTGTACACAAGGTTTAACATGTCGAGCAAGCTGAGCAGTGGATGGCGCGGGTAGACTTCTTCGGTCTCAAAAATGGTCAAGGTATAGCTGATCTCAACGCCTAACAAAATCAAATTCCAAGACAGGTATATCCATAACAAAAAGATAGGCAAGGCGGCAAAGGCTCCGTAAATGGCCTCATAGCTGGTAAAGTTTGCCATCACTGTACCAAACAGATGCTTCATCAGCTCAAAGATAATCGTCACAAAGACCCCAGCGATGGCTGCATTTTTTGCGGGCACACGGGCTTTGGGAATAAACCAATACATCCCTATAAAGCCGGCCATGGTAATACCAACCGACACCACTTGTACCCAAAACCCCCAATCAATACCGTAGCCTGCTATTTGGCGATTTAAAAAACTCAAGCTTTGTACCGTGCTCGAAGCGATAAACGCCGTACCCAGCACCATAGGCCCCAAGGTGACAATCGTCCAATAGCGCAGCAGACTCTTTATACCACCTGAGCGGCTCTCCACCCGCCAGATTTGATTAAAAGCACGCTCAATGGTGGTCAAGGTCATGATGGTGGTAAAAAACAGCACCATGGCGCCGATGATGGTAAGGTTCGATGATTTTTCAGCGAAGCTATTGATATACTCACTGACTTGCATGCTCGATTGCGGCAATAAGTTGCTATAAATTACCTCGTATATCTGCGCTCTGACGGATGCCAGTGCCGGTACAGAGGACAATATCATGAGCAAAACGGTCAATACAGGCACGATCGATAGCATGGTGGTATACGTAAGGGAGGCAGCTTTTTGTTGGCAGTTGTCTTCAAAAAAGTGCCGCGTCAAAAACCGTAAAAACTGGAACCAGCGCTGATGTAAAAATGGGAGTCTTTTGCTTAAGTTTTCCATAGTGACCGTTTAGCAAGAAGTAGAGAGACAATAGTGTAACAAAGATGCGTCGTTATCATCTGCCGTTTAATTGTGTCAAAATGCACAGCGGCTCAATGCACAGCGGCTCTTTAATAAGGCATCGCGTAACCGTAGCTGGAGTAGGTGATCGTAAAATAGTCGTCAGCTGGTTTGCATGTCGGTGAATGACTGGGGCATAATGAGCACATCATCGCATCGCCTATCGCGGGCGATATCGTTATTGATCGGTAAATAATGACACATAGATAATAATATCAATGATTTTATGAGGAAGGACGGTTAATGAGTCAGGCCAACCCTTACGTTTTGGTGCTTTATTATTCAAATTATGGCACGACAAAGACATTAGCATACGCCATCGCTCAAGGTATCGAAGAGGCTGGGATGACAGCGCGCATCCGTACAGTACCGACCGTCGCGCCTGAGACTACGGCCAGCAAACCTGCGATTCCTGATGAGGGCGATCTGTATTGCACCATGGACGATCTCAAAGACTGTAGCGGCCTTGCACTCGGTAGCCCCACGCACTTTGGCAATATGGCCGCGCCCATGAAGTACTTTTGGGACAGTACGGTCACGCTTTGGCTGGCGGGCAATCTACAAAACAAACCTGCCTCAGTATTTACGGCAACAGGTTCGATGCATGGTGGCCAAGAGTCCACATTGCTCACGATGATGTTGCCATTGATGCATCACGGTATGATCATCGTTGGGGTACCGTATGCTGAGCCTGCACTAAATCGGACGCATCGCGGCGGGACGCCTTATGGTGCCAGTCACGTGAGCGGTGCATTACATGACCAACCTGTAAATGATGATGAGCGCGAGTTAGGTATCGCTCAAGGTCGGCGTTTGGCGATTAGTGCCCGTGCATTGGCACAGGCCAATTGGCAACGATAAACGGCTTTTGTCTTCTACTATCTTTTATCTTCTACTATACTGTCAGTAGCCCCCAACTGTCGCTGCTGTGAATGAGGAAACCTGTATCTCTAATGGCTACCAACCGCTCTGATAGCGACACCCATAGCAACGCGCCAACTGTAGAGTCTGGGCGCGCGGCCACACCGCAAAAACCTATTACGCCCATGCGTCAGCGCTTGATGATGACGTGGCTGATTTGGTTGGTGTATAGACTGCTTGGGTTGCCCATCTTAATCAATGTGTTTAATGCCAGTCACCCTGATATTGTGGGCGGTATCGCATGGCAAGCACTATGGCTTTTGCCAGCTTTTATACTGACGCCATGGATCGTGCGCGGGCGCTCGCCTTATGCATTATTGGTCGGTAGTATGTTTACTCTAGTATATTTGGGCGCAAGTGGAGTGGTGCTGTTTACTCGCGCGTATGGCAGCAGCTGGGCGGAAATAGCGGTATATCTGTTTGATTTTGTATTGTTGTTTGCCATCAACATTTGGTTGTTTATTTTACTAAAACGCCTGCCGTCGATGAATAATGTCGTCAAGAAGCCGCGCTCTCGCTAGATTGGTTTTTACCTCTGCTGTTGGCATAAAAAATCTTAGATAACAAAAAGATTGGATAACAAAAAGCGGCACTCTCATGTAGAGTACCGCTTTTTTTATAAGGCTCGCTCAGCGTCAAGTGAGCGATAAGCTGAAACTTAATTGACCTTAGTCAGCTCTAGATCCATCTTTTTACCATCGTTAATCTGACTGACTTTTACGGGCAGATAATCCAAGCTTGGCGCTAACCAAAAACTGGTTGAGCGGTCATTGTCGTCATGAATACGGTCAACACGGACAGTATCAAAGGTACCGGCTGGTACCGTGACTTTGGTATTGCCCGATTTTTTAAATGGCGTTTTTTCTACCTTGTCTTTTTTGGCCATGTAGTAGTTACCAGAGAACTTACCGTTTAGTAAATCTTGACGAATTTGCACCTCAAGACTTAAGTCATCAAAGGCTTGCTGCGCCATATCCATGGTCATGGTTTTGCCTTTATAAGTACTGGTAACTTTTTTGCTGCTTGGGTTAAAGCTTAGCTTGTGCGTACGGCCGAGACCCAGCAGTTTATAAGTGGTGCTGGCCTGCGTTGGAATGACGTTGTTACCCTTGATGGTAAAGGTACTGCTTTGCGACGCATTGGCAACACCTGCCACCCGTGCTTTGACATTATATTTCCAAGTATTGCCCGATTTGCCTAGCGTACGGGTGGCAGTACCTTTGTATTTGTCTTCTACCGTAAAGCTATAATTGGCACTAGAGGGCTGGACGGTTTTGGCGCTAGCGAGGGTGGGTGCGGTCATACTCAAGGCTCCAATAGCAGCAATGCTCACACCTGTGGTGAAGGCGGACAATACTGTCGATTTGCTGCGGGCGGGGTTGTTAATGTTAGATTTAGATATAAAGCTCATGGATAGTCCTTAATACATTCTGTTTATCACTGTCTGTTTAAAACTGTCTGTTTAAAACTGCTTGAGCAGTGGTAAATTATTGCTATTATTATGATCTCAGAGACTATGATGGTCATACTCTGTTACACTTTCAAGGCAGGCACTCCCAAGTGACGTTTGCCTCTTGTAGCCAATGTTACTAGCCACGCGGTCGCCCTATCTGTACGTAACTTGCTGTAAAACTAGTAAAGCACAGCGCTGCCTACAAAGTTGCCCAATAAGGCTGCCTGACAGCTGATATACGAACAGGATAAAAAATTCTTGTAAATTTTTGGTTTTTACACTTGAACCAAACTCCCCCTGCCCCCACTTTTTGATACAAGCTCAAAGCTTATCTATGAGATGTCACTTTTTGGTTACATTTCTTATAGATACTGGTCTTGAGACCATTAATTCAAATAAACCCTTTAACGTTATAACCAACTTTTGGAGTCATATCGATGAACATTCGTCCTTTACATGACCGTATCGTCGTTCGCCGCGTAGAAGAAGAGCAAAAGACTGCTGGTGGTATCTTGCTACCTGGTTCGGCACAAGAAAAACCATCACAAGGTGAAGTGTTGGCAACAGGCAATGGTCAGATTCGTGACAATGGCGACATTCGCGCGTTAGATGTAAAAGCTGGCGACAAAGTCTTGTTCGGTCAATATGCTGGTCAAACCGTGAAAGTTGACGGCGAAGAACTACTTATTATGAAAGAGTCTGATGTATTGGGTGTGCTAGAAGGCTAGTCCTTTTGAGTATGATTGAGTACTCAGCATATCTTTGACCATAAGCGTTTTTAATGACCTATATTTAATGACGCTCATTTAAAACGTCAAGCTGGTCAATACACTATCGACTCATTTAAATGTATTTTTATATTTATAATAATGGAGTAAATTAACATGGCAAAAGATGTAAAATTCGGTATTGATGCTCGTAAACAAATGATGGACGGTGTCAACGTTTTGGCAAACGCCGTAAAAGTCACGCTAGGCCCTAAAGGTCGCAACGTGGTGATTGACAAGTCTTTTGGCGCACCAACCATCACCAAAGACGGTGTGTCGGTTGCCAAAGAGATCGAGCTTGAAAACAAATTCGAAAACATGGGCGCGCAGTTGGTTCGTGAAGTCGCGAGCCGCACCAACGATGTCGCTGGTGACGGTACCACGACGGCGACCGTATTGGCTCAGTCGATCTTGCAAGAAGGCATGAAGTCTGTCGCTGCTGGCATGAACCCAATGGATCTCAAGCGCGGTATCGACAAAGCGGTACGCGAAGCGGTTAAAGAGATTCATAACCTATCTACCCCAGCTGATGATCACAAAGCAATCGCCCAAGTAGGCTCTATCTCTGCCAACTCAGACACCAAAATCGGTGAGCTGATCTCGCAAGCGATGGAAAAAGTCGGTAAGCAAGGCGTTATCACGGTTGAAGAAGGCTCAAGCTTTGAAGATACCCTAGAAGTGGTCGAAGGTATGCAGTTTGACCGTGGTTATATCAGCCCATACTTTGCCAATAAGCAAGACAGCCTAACTGCTGAATTTGAAAACCCATATATCTTATTGGTTGACAAAAAAATCAGTAACATCCGTGAAATCGTGCCACTACTTGAGCAAGTCATGCAGCAAAGCAAGCCATTGCTAATCATTGCTGAAGACGTAGAAAACGAAGCATTGGCTACGCTAGTGGTCAACAACATGCGTGGCGGCCTAAAAACTTGTGCCGTTAAAGCACCAGGTTTCGGCGATCGTCGTAAAGCCATGCTAGAAGATATCGCAACGCTCACTGGTGGTACAGTCATCTCTGAAGAGATTGGCCTGAGCCTTGAGACGGCGACCCTAGAGCAATTGGGTACTGCGAAAAAAGTCACTGTTGGTAAAGAAAACACCGTCATCGTCGATGGTGCTGGTAACAAAGCCGACATCGAAAACCGTGTTGAATCTATCAACCGTCAGATCTCAGAGTCTACCTCTGACTACGATAAAGAAAAGCTACAAGAGCGTGTGGCCAAACTGGCAGGCGGCGTAGCAGTTATCAAAGTCGGCGCGGCTACTGAAACAGAAATGAAAGAGAAAAAAGACCGCGTTGATGATGCGCTACATGCCACTCGCGCTGCGGTTGAAGAAGGCGTTGTCCCTGGTGGCGGTGTTGCATTAGTCCGTGCGATGAATGCCTTGTCTGACTTAACTGGCGACAACGACGACCAAAACGCAGGTATCAACATTCTACGCCGCGCGATGGAAGCACCACTTCGTCAAATCGTCACCAACTCAGGTGAAGAAGCGTCAGTGGTCGTCAATGAGGTGAAAGGCGGTAGCGGTAACTATGGCTATAACGCTGCTAGTGGCGAGTATGGCGATATGCTAGAAATGGGTATCCTTGACCCTGCCAAAGTATCACGCTCAGCATTAGAAAACGCAGCCTCTGTTGCCGGTCTGATGCTCACGACTGAAGCGATGATTACTGATCTACCAGAAGGTGATGACCCAATGGCTGCTATGGGCGGCGCTGCTGGTGGAATGGGCGGTATGGGTGGAATGGGCGGCATGATGTAATTTTACTTCTGCTACAAAGCGATTTCTTTTTGTCAGACGCGCTCAATGTACAATAGGTGCTATTTCCGCTCGTCTTCCTTGATAAATCGCTTTTCGCTGAAAGTATGAATAACATCACGTACCTGTAAAATCTAGTCCAAATAAAACCCCCGATAGGCTGAGCTTATCGGGGGGGGTTTTTATGCAAGATAAGTATGTTTTGGCTAAAAGATTACGCATCTGCCTCATTACGTCGAAACGTCCACGTTTTATCATCAGACAGCTCATCGATATAATAATATCCTGCCAAGTCAAAATTCTTTAATTGCTCAGCCTTGGTCAATTTATTGTCAGCGGCGTATTTCACCATCAGGCCGCGCGCTTTTTTGGCATAAAAGCTAATTACTTTATAGCTGCCGTTTTTTTCGTCCTCAAATCTGGGCGTGATAACCTTAGCATTTAACGTTTTCTTTTTTACCGACTTAAAATACTCATTGGAGGCCAGGTTTATCAATACCTTGTCTTCGCTATCAGCCATGCGTGCATTGATAACATCAGTCACTTCCTCGCCCCAAAACTCGTATAAGTTATCTCCGCGCTCATTTTTCAGCTTAGTACCCATCTCTAGGCGGTACGGCTGAATCAAATCTAGTGGTTTCAATACGCCATACAGCCCCGACAAAATACCCAAATGCTCGTTGACGTAGATGGCAGTGTCCTTGTCCATACCATACATATCCAGACCCGTATACACATCGCCATCAAATAGGTAAGCGGCAGGCTTGGCGTTTTCGGTGGTAAAAGGTTTGTCATTATCCCATTGCCACTGCTGGTTGCGCGCTGCATTGAGCTGCGCCAAATCGTCAGAGATGCTCATCAGCGCTTGCAAATCAACCGGCTCTTTTGTCTTAAGTATTTTCATTAATGCCTGCGCATGGTCAATCAGCTCAGGCTGGCTATAGTAGTTGCCTAGGTTGACAGGGATGTCGTCTGTCTCATTTAAAGACTTGGCGGGAGAGAGTAAAAAATACATGGCTAATCCTTATTCTGTGAAGTCAATGACTTATCCATCGCGGTGTCAAGTGCTCTGATTATACCTTATATGCAATTTTAACGTGATTTGACGTCATGGTTGAGGGATTTTGCTGCTTTATCGAATAATAATAAACACTTGAAAGGTAGTTAAGATGACCAGTAGGCTATATTTGGCAAGGGGTTAGCTTTCGTAGAAAAATAAAAGTTTTTAATATAACAATAAAAGTTATCCAGATGGTGTAAATGCCTAACTTTTAATTTTACTTGTTGGTCACCATTAGGCAATGAAAGTTGGCGGATGATGTCTCTATAATAAAAAGACATGATGGTGATGTAGTCATCATTTATTAAATTGATAGCCTTTGGTCAACATCTTGAACCAACAACGACCAAAGGTTTTTTTGTCCCCTGTGCTTTTTAAATGTGCGTTGAGGGTATTAAAGGTAGTCATTGAGACGTAAATAAAGTCATTAGACGTAAGTAAGGAGACGGTATGAAAATCGGTGTAATCAGTGCAGATATCGCAAGCGAGAGCCGTGTCGCGCTAACCCCAGACGCAGTCAAAAAACTGCGTAAGCTTGGGTTTGAGGTCGTCATCCAGTCAGGTGCAGGGCAGGCAGCCTACTATGCTGATGCGCTGTATCAGGCGGCAGGAGCAGACATTGCCAGCAGCAGCGCCGAGGTGATTGCCCAGTCTCAAATTATTACCACCATTCACGACTTGCCCACCGAAGTGACAGAGCATTTGAGCGCAGGCCAAATCGTCGTCGGGATGCTAGACCCTTACCGCAATACGCAGTTAGACAATTATGCTGCTAAAGGCGTTACGGCCTTTGCGATGGAGCTATTACCGCGCACACTGTCACGTGCCCAAAACATGGATGTGCTGTCGTCACAAGCCAACCTTGCAGGCTACAAAGCAGTGCTGCTGGCCGCCAATGAATACTCGCGCCCATTTCCGATGTTTATGACCTCGGCAGGGACAGTAAAACCCGCTAAAGTAGTGATCTTGGGTGTCGGTGTTGCAGGGTTACAAGCCATCGCGACAGCCAAGCGTTTGGGCGCGGTGGTAGAAGCCAGTGATCTGCGCCCTGCTGCGAAAGAGCAGGTGGAGTCGCTGGGCGGTAAGTGGCTGGATGTGCCGATGAGTGACGATGAAGCACAAAAAGCCAAAGCAACGGGCGGCTATGCGTGGACGCCATCAGAACAATATATCAAAGATCAAGCTGCAGTCGTCGATAAGGCGTTGAGCAATGCCGATATTGTCATTACCACAGCACAAATCCCTGGTCGTCAAGCTCCGCGCTTAGTCCATCAGGCAACCCTTGCCAAAATGAAAGCCGGCTCGGTGCTGATCGATATGGCAGCTGGCACAGGCGGCAACGTCGAGGGCAGTGCGCCAAATGAGACTGTCACCACAGACAATGGCGTGCGTATCGTTGGCGCGGCCAATATTCCATCACAGCTAGCGGCGCAGTCTTCAGACTTGTATGCCAATAACCTTGTCAACTTTATCACCACCTTAATTGCACCAGCTGCTACAGATGATGCGTCAGCAAATAAACTGGCACTGAACTTAGATATGGAAGATGAGATTCAGGGTGCACTGGCAGTGACCCACGACAACCAAGTGCGCTTGACCAAACGCTAGCCCTTGCTGATCGCCATGCATTTGCCAGACACGAATAAATTTTTAGGAGGATAAGATGATTGCCACCATTTTAGCGGCAGCGCCTGCCGGTGCAGCCATGAGTAGCACACCATTTGTCGCAATTTTTACCGTATTTGTACTCGCTATCTTTGTTGGATATTACGTCGTTTGGGGTGTGACCCCAGCGCTACATACGCCATTGATGGCGGTGACCAACGCCTTATCAAGTATCGTGATCGTCGGTGCGATGCTACAGACCGTCCATATCGACGGCTCGATGTTTACCCCGACCAGTTTGCTTGGTGCTTTTGCGGTATTTTTGGCCAGTATCAATATCTTTGGTGGTTTTGCGGTGACTGAACGTATGCTCGCGATGTTTAAGCCCAAAGCAAAAAAAGCGCCAGTAGCAACATCTGAAAATGGAGGTGATGCATGAGCGATTTAACCCAATTTATTGCCACCAATGCAGATTGGTTTTATTTAGTCGGCGCTATCCTCTTTGTTTTAACGTTACGCGGATTGTCGAGTCCAAAGACAGCGATTCATGGTAACCGCTTTGGTATGGCAGCGATGGCAATTGCTGTTATCACCACCTTTTTCTTAGTAGAAGGCCCTGTACTGTGGTTAATCATCGGTGCGATGATCTTAGGTGCCATCGTCGGCATGTGGAAAGCAAAAACCGTCGCGATGACGCAAATGCCAGAAACGGTGGCGTTGATGCACTCATTTGTCGGTTTGGCAGCGGTGGCGATTGCGCTTGCCACGGTACTGCATACCGAGCAGCAGCATGGCGCGGTTGCCCGTGTTGAGCTATTTATCGGGTGCTTTATCGGTGCGATTACTTTTTCTGCCTCTGTCTTTGCTTTTGGTAAGCTTGCGGCAAAAAGCTGGGCAAAAACAGTCACTGGCGGCTGGGTAAAACCTGTTCAAGCCTTGCTATTTATAGCGATGATTGGGTTTGGCGGAGTGTATTTTGTCACGGATTCCTTGCCTGCGTTTTATGCGATGGCAGTGATTGCAGTGATTTTTGGCTGGATGTGGATTGCGCCCATCGGCGGCGGTGATATGCCAGTAGTCGTGTCGCTACTGAACTCATTTTCAGGTTGGGCGGCAGCAGGTATTGGCTTTACGCTGGGCAACTCGATGCTCATTATCGCAGGTTCGCTTGTTGGCTCCTCAGGTGCTATTTTATCTTATATTATGTGTAAAGCCATGAACCGCTCTCTACTAAACGTTTTGTTTGGTGGTATGGGCACGTCAGCGGCCGCTGCAGGCGATGATGATGGCGCACCAAAAACATATAAAGCAGGCTCAGCAGAAGACGCAGGGTTCCTTATGTCCAATGCCAGCAATGTGGTCATCGTACCAGGTTACGGTATGGCACAAGGCCGCGCGCAAAACGCGGTAAAAGAATTGTACGAGCTATTAAAAGACGAAGGTGTCAACGTTCGCTTTGCCATTCATCCTGTTGCTGGTCGTATGCCAGGGCACATGAACGTACTATTGGCAGAGGCCGACGTGCCTTATGACGATATCCTAGAGATGGATGAGATTAATTCCGACTTTGCCAGTACCGATGTGGTCTTGGTCATCGGTGCCAACGACGTCGTCAACCCGTCAGCAAAAGACGATCCGACATCTCCTATCTTTGGTATGCCCATTTTAGAAGCCAACAAAGCGCAAACGGTAATGGTCATCAAGCGTTCGATGAGCACCGGCTATGCAGGTCTTGATAACAGCCTCTTCTATATGGACAAAACCATGATGATCTTTGGCGATGCCAAAAAGATGGTCGAAGAGATGGTACGTAGTATCAATGGCGGCGGTCATTAATCGCTAAAATCAGCTTTTCAGCATAAGTTTTGAGTATGTTTTCTTAAATAAAAAAGTCACTTAGGTGGCTTTTTTGCGTTAAGGTAGGCCATCTTTCTATTCAGTTAGACTTTATACAAAATCAGAATTAAGAGAGTCATTTATGAACATGTTGATACGTTTTTTTATTATGATCAGTTTGCTAAAACAGCAGCGTGATAAACAGTCAGTAAAACAGCGTCTGAGCGCCGAGATGTTGGCCACACCGATAGTACGTCAGTACCGTGTCTTGCCGCACGATATGGGGTTTCGCGATCATCTGCCCAATTATCGTTATTTGTCCTTTATAGAATTAAACATCACCAACTGGCTGATGACTTGCTGTCATCAAAAGGGGATAAAAAATCTTGGCTGGATTATCGCCATGCAAGAGATGGTCTATCTTAAAGAAATCAAATTTCTTAATAAAATGGCGGTAAATAGCGTGCTTGTCGGTTGGGATAAAAAATACGTGTATTTTGAAACGCGGTTTTTTGTCAAACATCAACTGATGGGTATTGGGATGACGAAGTTTGTCTTGACCGATAAAAAAGGCAAGTGCGCGCCGGCGGTATTGGATATGCTCGGCGAGCTGACCAATGACGTCATCGACTCATGGAATGCGCATCAAGTAGCGATAAAGTCTGCGCCGGCTGCTCACTAGCTGACTGTAAGACAGTTTGGTGAAACAACATGGCTATAATCGGCTGCCGAAGTTTGGTACGATGTAGGCTGCTAAATCGTCGATAAGAGAACTGACAAAAGAGCTGACAAGCGATCGCGCCACTCAACGTAATATTTTTAACTGACACAAGCTAAGGAGCCACCATGACCCCGCAAAAACTAAAATGGACAGACAGCCTCGATATCGCCATTGAGCTTTATGAGAAGTTTCCAGAGGTCGACCCGCAGTACATTCGTTTTACTGATTTGCACCGCTGGGTGACTGAGCTTGAAGGCTTTGATGATGATCCGCAGCGCTCAAACGAAGGTATTTTAGAAGCCATTCAGATGAATTGGATCGATGAAGCCGATTAAGGCGATTTTCTTCTTTAACAGTACATCCAATAACAATAACAGAGAACAACAGGGCAGGCAGCATCATGACGTCTCAAATTAAAGAGTTAGCCGAAGCGATCGCATGCAAAGGCATCAGTGTGCGTACCACCAATCACGCCGAGACGCGTCACGAAACGGCAAAACTGGGCCGCTTATGGCAAAAGTTTTATCAAAATCACATGGGCGACTTGCCTGAAGGTGAAGATATTTATGGCGTTTACCACAATTATGAGAGCGATGATTTGGTCGGTGCTTTTGATGTGGTGGCCAGTTGGGAGGTAACGGGTGAGCCTGAGGCATCAAGCGCGCCTAATCCTGCAGGCGGCTTGGTCGCGGTAAACATTCCTGCAGGCAAGTATTTGGTTTTCTCTGAAACAGGCAATATGCCAAATACGGTAATGAATGCATGGGAAAAGGCATGGGAGTACTTTAACGATCCAAACTGTGAACACACTCGCAACTTTGATGTAGACTTTGAGCACTATATCGATGGGAATTTAGAGTACGGCCAAGTCGACCTTTATATAGGTATTAAATAAAGCCATAACTATAGTCAATCCTAAATAAAACAGATACATTATATATCAAGGTGGAACTGGTCTAAATTTTCCTTGCGTGCTGTGCCTACGCAGACAGAGGCTGCGAAAAATTTATCCCAGTCCCACTGTATCGTTTTTATACTGAATTCACTATAGCCAATAACTTAAATGAGTTTTGAGCCAAAGCCGCCCATAAAAAAGCGCCAGTCATCTAAGACTCGCGCTTTTTTACTTTTCGGTTTTATCTACACAGTTACTCTAATAACAAATTTTCCAAAATTCCTTCATATATCTGCGCCAATTTGCCCAAGTCATCCACTTCTACTTTTTCATCGACCTGATGAATGGTGGCGTTACGGACACCAAGCTCGACCACTTGCGCACCAGTCGGCGCGATAAAGCGTCCATCGGATGTACCGCCTGATGTCGATAGCGTCGTGTCTGTACCTGTGACTGACTTGATCGCATTCTGACAGGCTGAAACCAGTTTTCCTTCAGGGGTCAAAAACGGCTGACCGGATAATTTCCATTGGATATCATAACTGGCTTTGCTATCAGCAAAATGCTTATCAAAGATAGCATGGGTTTTTGCTTTGAGTTCTTCTTCACTGGTTTCGGTCGAGAAGCGAAAGTTAAAGACGACCTCTAAGATTTCGGGGATGACGTTGGTTGCGCCCGTACCACCATTGATATTTGAGACTTGTAAAGTCGTGGGCGGGAAGTAGTCGTTGCCGTTGTCCCAAGTTGCTGATGTCAGCTCGCTGAGCGCCGCCATCGCTGCATGGATAGGGTTAGATGCCAAGTGCGGATAGGCAACGTGACCTTGTTTGCCAGTGACCGTCAACACCGCACCCAACGAGCCGCGGCGTCCGTTTTTGATGATATCGCCTAGCGTATCAGTACTTGACGGCTCACCAACGAGGCAGTAAGTTATTTTTTCTTGACGGGCCTCTAAGGTTTCAATGACTTTCACCGTGCCATTGATAGAAGGACCTTCTTCGTCTGAAGTGATTAAAAAGGCAATCGAGCCATTGTGCTCAGGGTGACTCGCGACGAAACGCTCGGCGGCGATGGTAAAGGCTGCAATGCCCGTTTTCATATCTGCCGCACCGCGCGCCCAGAGATAGCCGTCTTTTATGGTTGGGGTAAAGGGCGGGTAGGTCCAGTTTTTTTCGTCACCCGTCGGTACGACATCGGTATGACCAGCAAAACAAATCACAGGGTCGGCTGTACCACGGCGTGCCCAGAGGTTTTTGACTTCTGCGTGTTCGCCGCTCTGCTCTTTATTACCAAAGTACATAAACTCGCAGTCAAAGCCTGCTTGCGCTAGGCGAGACGACAAAATATCTTGACAGCCATCATCATCTGGAGTGACGGAAGGGCGCTCAAGTAAAGCGATGCTTAAGTCCAGTGTTTGCTGCTGATGAGTCATGTTTTGATTGTGAGCGTCAGACATGAAAAAACCTTTTTATTATAAAGTGAGAGGATAAGATTTTGGATTAAAGACTAGGGCGTGTTGCACATTCAACCATGGCACAAGCCGTAGCGGCTTATGATAGATTTATACGTTTTACATACTATCTTCAACAAACGGCACCAAACCATCTCGGCGCATCCATGTTGCGATAGAGTAGCGTTGCCGATGAGCGATTTGTACTTGATGTTGCAGATCGCTATCAAATATGACTAACCTGTTGGCAACAGGCATGACACTGTGATGGCTGCCGTGTTTATCAATGATTTCTAACGCGCCGCCATCGCTGGCTGTCCATTCATCATTAAGATAAAAAACCGCTGAGATAACACGCTCGTCGCGGCCCGCAGGATTGTCGCTGTGCCATTGATAACCAAAGCCTGCCGGATAGCAGGCATAGTGTGCTTCACTATGGCGAATACCAGCAAACAAGCTTTGATTGAACAAAGCCGCTAGCGCGTTGATGGACTGCAAGTAATAAAACCCAGCAAAAAAGTTTTTTGTGATCCAGCGGATGCGATCACCGCGTATGTCACGGACTCGCACCCCGGCCGTCAGCTCGGCGTCTCGGTATTGGACAAACCCACTCTCTGCCTGCAACGCCAGTAACGCTGTATGCGTAAACACCTCATCGATTACTATCCAACCATCATCGACGAGCTGATCGAGCTGTTTATCGGTCAGTTTATCAGCCCAGCACACCTCAAAGTCTGACATCTGCAAGGCATCTTGGCTCAATGACTTATCGTCTATGTCAGCGCAATTAGGGCTGTATGGGGTGAATCGCGGCGGATTGTCAGGACCTATTGGATGATCGACCACCAGCTTTGTCACATTTAGGTTGCTAATAATCTTAGTCATCTCACCTCGTTATTATCAATCAGCTGGCATTCAAGGCCCTTTTATTAAGAGCATTTACCAAAACCACATTATCTTTTACGCTGCCTATGCTACCATAGATGCAATTTTTCTTACTTTAAACTTTTGAGATTATGAACTATAAACACGCCTACCACGCTGGTAACTTTGCTGATGTGGTAAAACACATTTTATTGGTACAACTGCTTAATCAGCTGAGCCAAAAAAACAAACCCTTTTATGCGCTCGACGCTTACGGTGGTCGCGGTCTTTATTCACTCAGCAGTGAAGAAGCGCGCAAAACTGGTGAAGCCGAGGGCGGCATCAAAGCATTGTTAAAGCTCGATGACACCAAGATGGCACAAGCCCCAGCGGCTGTCAAAGACTATCTAGCAGGCATCAAGCAAGCCAAAGCCACTTATGATAATAAAGTCTACCCGGGTTCGCCATGGTGGATCGCCCATCATATCGAAAAAAACCCAGACACTGGCGTACGCGGCGAAGCGTTTGAGGCCAAAGCCAGCGAATATGATGCGCTCAACTACCAATTGTACAAACTGCCCATTGGCATTCATCATCGTGATGCGTTTGAAGGCGTCACCGCTGTGATTCCGCCAGCCGAGCGCCGCGGTCTTATTTTTCTTGATCCTCCTTATGAGCAAGAGCATAAAGACTTTACGCGTCTGATCAATTTACTCGTCGCCGCCTATAATAAATGGCCACAAGGCACATACGCACTTTGGTTCCCGATCAAAAACATCGAAGCCGTTGAGCTGTTTTACAAAAAGCTGAAGCGTACCGAGATGAGACGTCAGCTGGTCTGTGAGCTAAATATCTATCCAAATGATGTCGCCGTGGGTCTCAATGGCACAGGTTTACTCGTCATCAATCCGCCATGGCAATTTGATAGTCATGCCCGTGAGATATTGCGCTTTTTGCAGCCTGCTTTAAAAGTCGCTGATGCGCCAGAGCTGACACCTGATAGTGCTACCAATGTCCGCTGGCTAGTTGGCGAATAAGGATACCGTTATGACGACTGAGCAACCATCTCACCATAGTCTAAATGATAATGCCGCAACTCAGCCGCCTTTTGTTGACGAGCATGAGTTCAATATTCGCATGGCGGATAATGATAATTACGATGGCTTAACGTTTGAGGTGATTGAGACAGAAGTTGCAGAGGGGCAGCCGGTGGTCAGCCGCGGTGTCTATTTGGCCCCCAATTTGATTACCACCTTGTCGTTGTTGTCTGGCTTTTATTCGATTTTGGCCAGTACCCAAGGATCGTTTTACAAAGCCTCTCTGGCTATATTTTTGTCGGGGATTTTAGATGGGGCTGATGGCCGCGTCGCACGTATGCTCAATGCGCAAAGTCCCTTTGGCGAGCAGTATGACTCTCTAGCAGATATGCTGGCCTTTGGGGTTGCGCCTGCTATTTTGGTATATAGTTTTGCGTTGCAGCCGCTAGGCCGCATTGGTATTGGCTGTGCTTTTGTTTTTACCGCTTGCGCCGCTTTTCGTCTAGCGAGGTTTAATGTACAAATAGGCGAAGTTGATAAAAAATACTTTGTCGGTTTGGCCAGTCCATTGGCGGCTATATTGGTCACGTCCGCTGTCATGGTCGCGGTCGATCATAATGAGTGGGTCGGACAGTATGATACCGCTATTATACTCTTGTTTGCGGTGTGGGTTGTTATCTGTGGTCTGCTGATGGTCAGCAATGTCAAATACTATAGCTTTAAAGAGTTTGATAAAAAGAAAGTCCCATTTGTGGTACTTATTATTGGAGTGTTGATCATGAGCATCGTCCTCTATGATATTCCTGTTGGAATCTTAGCCATTGGCATTCTCTATGCGTTATCGGGCATTTTTACGACGATTAAAGCAAAAGCAAAAAGTTAGAGCTGCCTTTAAGCTTTGTATCTAGGGATTTACCGATAGGTAGATCCCCTTTTTATATTTTTAAGCACGATGCTAAGCCCAAGGATATAGACTGAGATAAACAAAAATAATGATGAATAGATATTAATAGTAATAACAATTAGTTAGGAGGAGTCATCGGAGATACAATTAAAGAGTGCGAATTATTTATCAGTTCCCCCTTGACCCCCACCCAAATACGCGTATAATGCCACCCAGTCGAAAGGGAAGGCGGATAAAAGAGTGACTCATTTAAAGAATGATTCATCATTTTAAACTCCAAATCTAACCAACTGATTTAAAATAAACCAAATTAGTTCTTGACTTACCAAATAAAGCGTCTATAATACGCACCTCATCAGGACGAGCTAAGTATTACTAGGGTAGATTACATAGTAACAACGCAGCGAACCTTGAGAAACAAATTAGATAAAAAGCTTGACAAACCAAATCGTTATGATATGATAGTCGGCTCGCTAGATAGGATAAACCACTAAGGTTTAGCGCTATTTAGCCTTACTTGCTATAAGTAAGCGAAACATCTTACTACTGGACGACAGTATAAGACACTATTTAAAAGCACAACTAAAGAACAACTTGTGTGGATTTTTGCTGATTTAGAATGCTAAAAAATAAAGTTGGTTTTACTCTCATTTCGGGAGTCAATCTAACTATAAAAATTATCATTTACTCAGCAGAAAAACTCAAAGTTAATTCATTACGAACATAATTTTAAGCGATTTGCTAGAATAAATGAGCCAAGTTTAGAAGCTTCTTTAAAGAGCTTCATAGCAAGATTAAACTGAAGAGTTTGATCATGGCTCAGATTGAACGCTGGCGGCAGGCTTAACACATGCAAGTCGAGCGGAAACGATACCAGCTTGCTGGTAGGCGTCGAGCGGCGGACGGGTGAGTAACACTTAGGAATCTACCTAGTAGTGGGGGATAGCTCGGGGAAACTCGAATTAATACCGCATACGACCTACGGGAGAAAGGGGGCAGTTTACTGCTCTCGCTATTAGATGAGCCTAAGTCGGATTAGCTAGATGGTGGGGTAAAGGCCTACCATGGCGACGATCTGTAGCTGGTCTGAGAGGATGATCAGCCACACCGGGACTGAGACACGGCCCGGACTCCTACGGGAGGCAGCAGTGGGGAATATTGGACAATGGGGGCAACCCTGATCCAGCCATGCCGCGTGTGTGAAGAAGGCCTTTTGGTTGTAAAGCACTTTAAGCAGTGAAGAAGACCATATGGTTAATACCCATATGCGATGACATTAGCTGCAGAATAAGCACCGGCTAACTCTGTGCCAGCAGCCGCGGTAATACAGAGGGTGCAAGCGTTAATCGGAATTACTGGGCGTAAAGCGAGCGTAGGTGGCTTGATAAGTCAGATGTGAAATCCCCGGGCTTAACCTGGGAACTGCATCTGATACTGTTAAGCTAGAGTAGGTGAGAGGGAAGTAGAATTCCAGGTGTAGCGGTGAAATGCGTAGAGATCTGGAGGAATACCGATGGCGAAGGCAGCTTCCTGGCATCATACTGACACTGAGGCTCGAAAGCGTGGGTAGCAAACAGGATTAGATACCCTGGTAGTCCACGCCGTAAACGATGTCTACTAGTCGTTGGGGAACTTGATTCCTTAGTGACGCAGCTAACGCAATAAGTAGACCGCCTGGGGAGTACGGCCGCAAGGTTAAAACTCAAATGAATTGACGGGGGCCCGCACAAGCGGTGGAGCATGTGGTTTAATTCGATGCAACGCGAAGAACCTTACCTGGTCTTGACATATCTAGAATCCTGCAGAGATGCGGGAGTGCCTTCGGGAATTAGAATACAGGTGCTGCATGGCTGTCGTCAGCTCGTGTCGTGAGATGTTGGGTTAAGTCCCGCAACGAGCGCAACCCTTGTCCTTAGTTACCAGCGGGTTAAGCCGGGAACTCTAAGGATACTGCCAGTGACAAACTGGAGGAAGGCGGGGACGACGTCAAGTCATCATGGCCCTTACGACCAGGGCTACACACGTGCTACAATGGTAGGTACAGAGGGCAGCTACACAGCGATGTGATGCGAATCTCAAAAAGCCTATCGTAGTCCAGATTGGAGTCTGCAACTCGACTCCATGAAGTAGGAATCGCTAGTAATCGCGGATCAGAATGCCGCGGTGAATACGTTCCCGGGCCTTGTACACACCGCCCGTCACACCATGGGAGTTGATTGCACCAGAAGTGGTTAGCCGAACCTTTTAGGACGGCGATCACCACGGTGTGGTTGATGACTGGGGTGAAGTCGTAACAAGGTAGCCGTAGGGGAACCTGCGGCTGGATCACCTCCTTATAGACGCATTCGGTCAGCAAGAATTCACAACAAGTTGTTCTTTAGTTTAAGCTTACGTTTTAGGACGTACTAGGGTCTGTAGCTCAGCTGGTTAGAGCACCGTGTTGATAACGCGGGGGTCGGTGGTTCAAGTCCACCTAGACCCACCATTATACATGGGGCCATAGCTCAGTTGGTAGAGCGCCTGCCTTGCACGCAGGAGGTCAACGGTTCGACTCCGTTTGGCTCCACCACTACAAACTTTGGTAGCTTAGCGTGCAAATAAATACAATAGGTATTAAATAGAAACAAGTGATTTATCTTTGAACAAAGACACGATTACTTCTTTCTGTTTTATACGGAAATCTATGACTTGACGAGAGCATAGAGACTATTTAAAAACATAGATATGAGTCTGGGTTAGCAACAACATTTCACGTGTTATTGCTAACCTGAAGACTAGCCTTTTAACGACATTGTTTGTTATCCCAAGGGCTAGTCTTCAAAGTAAAGAGAACTGAATCAAGCGTAAACATAGGTGATATCGTTATAATTGCTGACAAAGACCCTTTGGGGTTGTATGGTCAAGTAATTAAGCGCACATGGTGGATGCCTTGGCAGTCAGAGGCGATGAAAGACGTGACAGCCTGCGATAAGCTTCGGGGAGGCGGCAATATCCTGTGATCCGGAGATTTCTGAATGGGGAAACCCACTTACCATAAGGTAAGTATCTTGTACTTGTACAAGAAGCGAACGAGGGGAAGTGAAACATCTCAGTACCCTTAGGAATAGACATCAATTGAGATTCCCCTAGTAGCGGCGAGCGAACGGGGAGAAGCCGATTAATGCTAATGTAGAAGAACAGCGTGGGAAAGCTGACCATAGTAGGTGATAGTCCTGTATTCGAAACATTAGCGTTAACATATTAAGTAGAGCGGGGCACGAGAAATCCTGTTTGAAGATGGGGGGACCATCCTCCAAGGCTAAATACTCCTGACTGACCGATAGTGAACCAGTACCGTGAGGGAAAGGCGAAAAGAACCCCTGTGAGGGGAGTGAAATAGAACCTGAAACCGTGTGCGTACAAGCAGTGGGAGCCACCTTGCGTGGTGACCGCGTACCTTTTGTATAATGGGTCAGCGACTTATATTCTGTAGCAAGGTTAACCGTCTAGGGGAGCCGTAGGGAAACCGAGTCTTAATAGGGCGTCTAGTTGCAGGGTATAGACCCGAAACCGAGTGATCTATCCATGAGCAGGTTGAAAGTGCCGTAACAGGCACCGGAGGACCGAACCCACTGTCGTTGAAAAGCCAGGGGATGACTTGTGGATAGGGGTGAAAGGCTAATCAAACTCGGTGATAGCTGGTTCTCCCCGAAAGCTATTTAGGTAGCGCCTCGGACGAACACCATTGGGGGTAGAGCACTGTTTCGGCTAGGGGGTCATACCGACTTACCAAACCGATGCAAACTCCGAATACCGATGAGTGATATCCGGGAGACACACGGTGGGTGCTAACGTCCATCGTGGAGAGGGAAACAACCCAGACCGCCAGCTAAGGCCCCAAATTCCTAGTTAAGTGGGAAACGAGGTGGGAAGGCATAGACAGCTAGGAGGTTGGCTTAGAAGCAGCCATCCTTTAAAGAAAGCGTAATAGCTCACTAGTCGAGTCGGCCCGCGCGGAAGATGTAACGGGGCTCAAACTAGGAGCCGAAGCTGCGGATTTGAATTTGTTTTCAAGTGGTAGGGGAGCGTTGTGTAAGCCTGTGAAGGTGTGTTGTAAAGCATGCTGGAGGTATCACAAGAGCGAATGCTGACGTGAGTAACGATAATGCGAGTGAAAAGCTCGCACGCCGGAAGATCAAGGGTTCCAGTCCAACGTTAATCGGGGCTGGGTGAGTCGACCCCTAAGGCGAGGCCGAAAGGCGTAGTCGATGGGAAATCGGTTAATATTCCGATACTTGTTTATGATGCGATGGAGGGACGGAGAAGGTTATGCCAGCTCAGCGATGGTTGTCTGAGTGGAAGGATGTAGGTTTATAGCTTAGGTAAATCCGGGCTATTTTATACCGAGATCTGATAGCAAGTCCTACTTGTAGGACGAAGTGGCAAATACCATGCTTCCAGGAAAAGCTTCTAAGCGATAGTCATAAACGAATCGTACCCTAAACCGACACAGGTGATCAGGTAGAGAATACCAAGGCGCTTGAGAGAACTCTGCTGAAGGAACTAGGCAAAATGGTACCGTAACTTCGGGAGAAGGTACGCTGCTGATGGTGAAGGACTTGCTCCGTAAGCTATTGGCAGTCGCAGATACCAGGCTGCTGCAACTGTTTATTAAAAACACAGCACTCTGCAAACACGAAAGTGGACGTATAGGGTGTGATGTCTGCCCGGTGCTGGAAGGTTAATTGATGGGCTTAGCGTATGCGAAGGTCTTGATCGAAGCCCCAGTAAACGGCGGCCGTAACTATAACGGTCCTAAGGTAGCGAAATTCCTTGTCGGGTAAGTTCCGACCTGCACGAATGACATAATGATGGCAGCGCTGTCTCCAGCAGAGACTCAGTGAAATCGAAATCGCAGTGAAGATGCTGTGTACCCGCGGCTAGACGGAAAGACCCCGTGAACCTTTACTACAGCTTTACATTGAACTTTGACCTGACTTGTGCAGGATAGGTGGGAGGCTTTGAAACCGAGACGCTAGTCTTGGTGGAGCCAATCTTGAAATACCACCCTGGTCATGTTGGGGTTCTAACTCAGGTATAACAATACCGAGGACAATGTATGGTGGGTAGTTTGACTGGGGCGGTCTCCTCCTAAAGAGTAACGGAGGAGTACGAAGGTGCGCTCAGAACGGTCGGAAATCGTTCATAGAGTATAAAGGCAAAAGCGCGCTTAACTGCGAGACCCACAAGTCGAGCAGGTACGAAAGTAGGTCTTAGTGATCCGGTGGTTCTGTATGGAAGGGCCATCGCTCAACGGATAAAAGGTACTCTGGGGATAACAGGCTGATACCGCCCAAGAGTTCATATCGACGGCGGTGTTTGGCACCTCGATGTCGGCTCATCTCATCCTAGGGCTGAAGCAGGTCCTAAGGGTATGGCTGTTCGCCATTTAAAGAGGTACGCGAGCTGGGTTTAGAACGTCGTGAGACAGTTCGGTCCCTATCTACCGTGGGCGTTGGAAATTTGAGAGGATCTGCTCCTAGTACGAGAGGACCAGAGTGGACGAACCGCTGGTGTTCGGGTTGTCATGCCAATGGCATTGCCCGGTAGCTACGTTCGGATGGGATAACCGCTGAAAGCATCTAAGCGGGAAGCCCACCTCAAGATTAGATTTCCCTAAAGAGCCGTTCAAGACTAGGACGTTGATAGGCAGGGTGTGGAAGCGCAGCGATGTGTGGAGCTAACCTGTACTAATTGCTCGTTTGGCTTGACCATACAACACCCAAGTGGTTTGTATCAAGCATTATATCGATATCACCTTTATCCTTGATTCAGTTAGGATAAGTGATACTTAAGTCATTAAGTAAAACAAACACAGACTCATATCTAACCCCCTTTGCTGACGACAATAGCACGATGGCACCACCTGATCCCTTCCCGAACTCAGAAGTGAAACATCGTTGCGCCAATGGTAGTGTGGCTCCGGCCATGTGAGAGTAGGTCATCGTCAGCTCCCTATACCCTAAAAGCCCCCTAACTTGATTGTTAGGGGGCTTTTTTTTACTTTCAGTTATTGTACTACTCTAAATTTCATGTATTGATTGGCTACTAGTTATTATTCGTTCATTCCATTACACTATTTATAAAGTGCATTTAATCTGTTTAAAAGGAATGAAAATGACAACCTCAAAAATAACCTATCAAGGTGACTTGCGTACTAGCGCTATTCATTTGCAATCAAACAATGAAATTATTACTGATGCGCCGACTGATAATCAAGGCAAGGGTGAAGCTTTTTCACCGACTGATTTGTTAGCGACGAGCTTGGCAAGCTGTATGTTAACGATCATTGGGATTAAAGCTCGTGATATGGAGATTGATATCACCGGTACTACCGCTGAGGTGACCAAAGTGATGACAGCTGATCCAAGACGCGTCAGTGAAATACATGTCGCGATCACTTTTAATCGGCAGCTAGATGAGAAAACGCAAAAGATATTTTATAACACAGCGCTGACTTGTCCAGTTGCGAAAAGCATCCATCCTGATATCATGCAAAAGGTGACTATTTATTCTAAGAACTGATATATTTTATAATGGTGATTAATATGGCTACTAAAACCTTACTTATCGTCGCGCATGCGCCATCACCGAATACTAAGAAGTTGGCGCAAGCGGCCTACGATGGCGCTAATCATCCCGATATAGATATCAACGTCATACTTAAATCTCCTCAAGATACGCAGCCTGAAGATGTATTAGCAGCCGATGCATTATTATTAGGCACGACTGAGAACTTGGCGTATATGGCAGGATTGACCAAGGATTTCTTTGATCGTTGTTATTATCCAGTACTAGAAAAAAAACAGGGTATGCCGTTTGCGTTATATATTCGCGCAGGACACGATGGTACAGGGACTAAAAATGCGATGAAAACGATTACGACGGGGCTGCGCTGGGAATGGATTCAAGAAGCGCTAATTTTACAAGGTGATTGGCAAGAGGCGTTCACTGAGCAAGTCGAAGAGCTGGCAATGACATTGGCAGCAGGCATTGAGGCAGGTATCTATTAGGTCGTTGTGGTGGGTTATTATTGCTTATCTTCGTTATTGATATCTGTGCTTGATGAAAACAGTATTATAAGGATGGCCGTAGTGTTTAATAGTGATTCAGATAATACGCAATTGATTACTCCAGCTGGAGCGCCATTTTCGCAAGCGTGTGAAAATAATAAAGCACCTATCTTAAACGTGCTACAAAAAGAGCTACAAGAGCATACTCATGTCTTAGAAGTCGGCTCAGGTACCGGCCAGCATAGCGTTTACTTTGCACCAAGATTGCCACACCTACAATGGCAAACCAGCGATGTAACTGATAATCATCAGGTGATACAAGCTTGGCAAAATCGTTATCCTGCGCCGAATTTGCATGCGCCTGTCGCGTTTGATTTGACGACAGATTCGATACCGAGCTCAACGATGGGCAAGCCTTATGATGCCGTGTTTACGGCCAATACATTGCATATCATATCGTGGTCATTGGTACAGCAACTTTTTATTTTGGTTAGCGATAGTTTACCTATAAACGGCAAGCTGATTGTTTACGGGCCATTTAATGAAGACGGACGCTATACCAGTGCAAGTAACCAGCAGTTTGATCTCAGTTTGCGCCAGCGTGATGCTGGTAGCGGTGTCCGGCATAAAGAAGATATCATTGCTTTAGCCAACACTCACCATTTAACATTAATGACTCAATATCAGATGCCAGCGAACAACCAAATTTTGGTTTTTCAAAAAATAACCGCTAACTAAGTCAGCGGTTATTTGCGTTTTAATATCAGTATCAAGTTCTAACCAGTATTACGTAGTCCTGCTGCAAGGGCATTGATACTGCGAATCAGGGGATCTTCTACCGACAGTTTGTCGGTACTTTTAGCATCCTTATTATCAGGTTGGCGCATGCGTTTGAGTAGCTCGATTTGGATATAGTTGATCGGGTCTAAGTAAGCATTGCGCCATTGTAAAGACGCTGCCAGCTCTTGCTGCGTGGACAATAACGAGGTTTGCTCAAGCAGGGAGTTTAGGCCATAGTGAGTAAGCGCGTGCTCTTGCTCGACGGCCTGCATGACCTGTGTGCGTAAGTGTTCGTCTTTGCACAGCAGGCTGTAGGCGTGGGCGATATTCATCTCCGATTTGGTAAAGGCCATTTCGATATTGCTGATAAAAGCACTAAAAAACGGCCAGTTTTTATTCATCTCTTTCATCAATCCTTCGTTTTGTTTGACACTCTCTAATGCCGTGCCTACGCCATACCATGCAGGAAGAGTAAAGCGGGCCAATGACCAGCCAAATACCCAAGGTATCGCCCGAATGGTTGATTTGCTTGGCAAGCCTTTTTTGCGGTGGGCAGGGCGCGAGCCGATATTTAGCAAAGAGATCTCTTGTACAGGCGTGGCCTCGGAGTAAAACTGATAAAAGCCTTCTGTATTATCCGTCAATGCTCGATATTGCTGCTCACCAGCATCGGCCAAATCCGCAAACAGTGCTTCATAGCTATCGAGCTGGCCCGGCTGCGCTACAAAGCGTGATGAGCTGGCTTTTAGCGCGCCTGTGATGCCCATGGTTAGCTCAAACACTGCCGTATCTGGATTGGCATACTTGGCATAGAGCACTTCGCCTTGCTCGGTAAACTTGATTTGTCCGTTTAATGTGCCAGCAGGCTGAGCGGCGATGGCCTGATGAGTGGAGCCGCCGCCGCGACTGACAGAGCCGCCGCGGCCATGGAACAGACGGGTGCTGATGCCGTATTGGTTGGCAATACGGGTGATAGTCTGCTGGGCGCTATACAGCTGCCAAGCCGAGGTGATGATGCCGCCGTCTTTAGAAGAGTCCGAGTAGCCCAGCATAATCTCTTGAATATTGCCTGAGTGCTCAAGTAGCTCGCGATACAGCGGGTTATCCAGCACCGTTGGCATGATTTTATCGATGTTTTTAAGGTCTTCGATGGTTTCAAACAATGGTGCTACCGGCAAGGCGGCAAATAAGTGTCCGTCGTCATCGATACCAGACAAACCCGCAAAACGCATCAGCAGCAGTACTTCTAGCAGCTGACTGGCGTTATTGGTCATTGAGATCACGTAGCTGCCAAAAGTATCGTCGCCGACCAATTTGCGCAGTTTGGCCACCGACTGCATCAAGGCTAGCTGTTCACGGGTTTGCTCGCTTAAATTATCGGTATAAATCAGTGGCGTGCCTGGTTTTTGTAGTAGGCGGGTCAGCCATTCTTGGCGCTCTGCTTCGCTTAGCACCTTGTAATCGGGCAAGTTGGAGGCATTGGCAAAAATATCGGCAATGACCTCGCCATGATAGCCTGAGTCTTGGCGAATATCGAGCGCGGCCAGATGAAAGCCGCAGGTTTTGACCAAGCGGATGGTATCTAGCAGTAGCCCTTCGGCATGGGCGCTATCATGCGTGTTGACGCTCTTGCGGATAAGGCGTAAGTCATCTAACAGTGCGGCCGGCGATAAGTACGCGTCTTTTGCTGCATTGTCGTCTGTGCCTTGGCTTTGGATATACTGGTTGGTGGCTTTTATTTTGGCAAGGATGAGTGATAACAATCTACGGTATGGTTCATGATTGTAGTCATCAGGGTTATAACAAAACACCTGCTGATCTAGCTCGCTGTAGTCTTGGATGCGCTCATAAATCTCGGGCGCGATGGTAACGATGCTATCGCTATGAATGAGCTCGCGGCGCAGCTTTCGGATCAATACTTGATAATGGCGCAGCACCGTATTGGCGTGCATCAACACGGCCATTTCTGTGGTCTCATGAGTGACAAAGGGGTTGCCATCTCTATCGCCGCCGATCCAAGAGCCAAAATTGACAAAAGCGGGTAGCGCATAGTCACTAAGCTCTGGATAAATCTCTACGATTGCGTCTTTGATATTGCGATAGACTTTCGGTATAGCGGTAAAGAGACTGGCGTCAAAATAATGCAGGCCATTATTAATCTCATCATAGACCAAAGGCTTGCGAGTACGGACTTCATCTGACGACCATAGTAGATCAATGGTTTCCGCGGTTTTTTGTTTGGCCTGCTCAAAGGCGAGACTGCCCTCAGGATAGACACCCATGGCATCGGTGTGCTCATATAGCGTTTGCAAGATATTCATCGTCGTACGGCGACGCGCCTCGGTAGGGTGCGCGGTAAAGACAGGGATAAATTTTAGCTGATCGATGAGCTCTTTGATTTGTTCAGGTTCGATCTGCCGCTCGCGGCATTCTGATAAAGTGCGACGAAAAGAGCCTTCCCAGCTTTGGTTAGACTCCGCGCGCATCACTCGCCGCTGCTCACGTAAGTAGTTTTCTTCGGTCAAATTTGCCAAAAAAAAGTAAATAGAAAACGCGCGAATGACATTTTTTAGTGTTTGATTGTCTAGCGAGGCGATGAGCTCGATAAGTTGCTTTTTTTGTCCGTCGTTATGCTCGCGGCGCTCTTGGATAAAACCTTGGCGCAAGGTCTCGATGGTATCTAAGGTTTGTTGCCCAGATTGGCGAGAGATGGCTTCGCCTAAAAACGATCCTAATAAACGAATGCGCGCACGCAATACGTCGTTATCTAATAACATAACTGTCTTCCTTGTCTATAACTAGGGAATATATCCAATAAAGCTTGGATATGGCTATTTTCCTTACTCAACGAACAATACGCCCTAGACGGATGAATAAAGACGGCCCGTAAATACAGTTACGAACCGCCTTATACAAAGTGATACATCAAGCCTTTTATGATGGCTATAAGCGATGGTTATAAAAATTTTGCTTGTTCAGAACTCGCCGCTAGTGTTTGCCACAGCTTTGATGTCGGCTGACTTTATTTTATGGCTGTCCTTATAATTTAACTGATAATAGGCCCGAACGCTATCGATATTCTTGAGGCAAAAAATCTAAAGAACGCTGCCATGAGCGTTAAGGACTTAGCAATATATTTGATGATAGTAATGTGCCAATAGTTTGGGTCATTGGTTTAACCAAAAATCAACAAGCTTCACGATATATGTGACATAAATCGCGAAGTTTTTAAGTAAGATGAGTGATGAGCACCATGGTTGGCAATGCTAGCAGTTGACATTGCGAACGGTTGGCACTGCCAGTCATAGTAGCGAAAGAGCAACAATAAAAAGTTAGATAATCAACTGCCGCGTAACCCATAAAACATGAAGCGACAGCCGAAGTCACTATATAGATACCAGGATATAAATACTGGGTTTACGCGCTTTGGATGGTTTCATCAGAGGCCATTTTATTCATCAGCTAGGATATATTATGAAAAAGCATCTTGATCATACTGACCCCGCAAACAACATGACTATTGAACGTGGACATGGTGGCGAGACGCACCAGCGTGCAGACGATGATGGTAAAGTCTTAACGACGCAGCAAGGCGTTGCGATTTCTGATAACCAAAACTCATTAAAAGCTGGCGCACGTGGGCCAACTTTGCTAGAAGATTTTGTCCTGCGTGAAAAAATTCATCATTTTGACCATGAGCGTATCCCTGAGCGTATCGTCCATGCACGTGGTAGCGCCGCACATGGTTATTTTGAGTTGACAGAATCGTTAGAAGAATACACGACCGCCAAAATTCTTACAGAAACAGGGAAGCAGACACCTTTATTTACTCGTTTTTCGACCGTGGCTGGCAATAAAGGCTCAAAAGATACGCCTCGCGATGTCCGCGGCTTTGCGGTCAAGATTTATACCGAAGAAGGTAACTGGGATATCGTTGGTAATAATATGCCGATTTTCTTTATTCAAGATGCCATGAAATTCCCAGATCTGGTGCATGCAGTCAAGCCGGAGCCTGATCGCGGCTTTCCGCAGGCAGCATCTGCTCATGATACCTTTTGGGACTTTGTGTCGTTAAGTCCTGAGACCATGCACAATGTCATTTGGCTGATGAGTGATCGAGCGCTCCCGCGTAGCTTTAGCATGATGGAAGGCTTTGGCATTCATAGTTATCGTTTGATTAACAAAGACGGAAAAAGTACCTTTGTACGTTTTCATTGGAAGCCAGTAGCAGGTGTACAGTCGCTTACTTGGGATGAAGCGGTAAAAATATCTGGTGCTGATCCTGATTATAACCGCCGTGACATGTATGAAGCGATTGATAATGGCAAATACTTTGAGTGGGAGTTCGGTGTTCAGTTATTTACTGAAGAAGAAGCCAATGAGTTTCCATTTGACCATCTAGATGCGACCAAGTTGATTCCAGAAGAGACGGTGCCTGTGAAAATCATCGGTAAAATGGTCTTGAACCGTAACCCTGATAACTTTTTTGCAGAAACGGAGCAAGTAGCATTTTGTCCGTCACATCTGCCGGCTGGTATCGATTTTAGTAATGATCCTTTACTGCAAGGTCGTCTATTTAGTTATCTTGACACCCAGCTGTCGCGTCTGGGGTCGCCAAACTTTGCGCAAATCCCTATTAACGCGCCAAAATGTCCGTTTGCCAATAATCAGCAAGACGGCCACATGCAAATGCAAGTACCCAAGACGCGTACCCTCTATGAGCCACAAAGTCTGGATTTAGATCGTCCACGTGAAAGCGTCAAAAAAGGCTTTGAGTCGTATGCAGAGCGCTTAGATGATAATGTAAAAGGCCGTATTCGCGCAGAGAGCTTTGCAGACCACTATAGCCAGCCGCGCATGTTCTACCGTAGTCAAACCCCAGCTGAGCAGGCACATATTGCGACGGCCTACGCATTTGAGCTGGGTAAAGTAGATACTCCTCATGTACGTACCCGTATGCTCAGCCACCTGCTGCATATTGATGAAGATTTGGCCAAGCGCGTGGCAACTGCCTTGGGTATGGAGTTACCAGAGCCTGCTGATGCGGCAGCGCCTGTACAAGACATGACGATATCAGAGGCTGTACAGACCATCGGCCGTACGCCTAAGAGTTTAAAAGGGCGATTGGTGGGTATCTTGGTCGCCGAAGGCTCTAAGCATAGCGAGATTAAAAAGTTCGAAGATGCGGTCAATGCTCAGGACGGGATGGTAAAAATCGTTGCGCCGAGTAAAGAAGTAAAACTAGATGATGGTACTCGCATACAAGCTGAAGAGCGCGTAGCAGGGGCGCCTTCGGTATTTTTTGATGCGGTGGTCAGTATCATCATGCCAGAGCAAGCCAAGAAACTAGCAAAAGACAGCTCGACCTTAGATTGGTTTACTGATGCTTATGTACATTGCAAAGCCATTGCCTACTGCGGAGCGACTGAAGAATTCATCTTAAGTAAGCTGCCAGTAGAAAAAGACAGCTTTGTCACGCCTCTTGCTGACTTAGATGCCTTTACCGAAAATGCCAAGTCGCGTCTGTGGGAGCGTGAGCCAAAGGTTCGTGACCTTGCATAGTTGACTGGTACGGTATCAGTTTTTACCTTCAAACGCTTTATCTTAAACTCAGCCTAGGTGCTGAGTTTTTGCTTTTTTAGGGCTGGGTGCGGCAGTGTATGATTTAAAGCTGACATAAGGTGAACTATTTATAGTCACAAGCGTTCACTCAAAATCGTTTTTTTAGCCATAATGAACGTTATACTAAATAGCAAATGGATTTAATAAATGCTCATGGCATTGAATCATGGGTCAGGGAATAAATAATAATGAGCTTATGTGAGATTGTACGTTTAGAAGGCTATATCCAAAGTACCTATCTTGCGGTATATCCAGACAAGATCATGCTGTTAGATGGTGGCTGTCGTCCTGATGTGGCGTTGGTGCTTGATTATATAAAAACGACGCTACAACGCCCGCTAACGGATCTAAAGGTGGTGATGGTCACACATATGCACCCTGATCATGCTGGCGGTGCTCTGCAGTTTAAAAAACAGACAGGCTGCCTGATCGTATCAGCAGACAAAAAAACTCAGTGGTATGGCGGTATCGGCGGGCGAGCCATGCATGTCATCGATATGAATTTGGCGCATTATGTGGCGAGACGGCAAGGACGCTCGGCCAAAAATCTTTATTACCCGGCACATCTGAATCCTGATGTGATGGTAAAAGATGGCGACTGCGTGCCTGAGTTTGATGAGTGGCAAGTGCTTGAAACGCCAGGGCATACAGATCGTGACTTATCGCTATTTCATCTGCCAAGTCGGCAAGTATATACAGCAGACTTGATTATCAAGCTGCGTCACAAGTTCGTCGCGCCATTTCCTATTTATGATCCAAAACTCTATATCCAGTCGCTGCAAAAAATCAAAGCGTTAAAGCCCTCGGTGGTGATGATGGCGCATGGCCGCGAGCTGGCGATAGACGACGCCACTTTTGATATGCTCATCACGCAGGCACCCAAGCATCCGCGTACCATCAAAGACACCATCAAACATAAGCTGCTATGGCGCAAAGACGCTGACTTTACTGTCTTTTCGCGTCGCCGTAAATCCAAACGATAGCGCTAACAGGCACGCAAAAAAAAGCCCCGTCACTATTAAGTTAGTGATGGGGCTTTTCAAATATGGTGGGCCGACCGCGACTCGAACGCGGGACCAATTGATTAAAAGTCAACTGCTCTACCAACTGAGCTATCGGCCCTGAGAAGCGTATAAAAAAAGCACTGCTTTTTTAGCTTCGCAAGAGAAAATCCTTTAAATAGGGTTTTCTAACATTTATGCATATAATCAATGTATCTGACGCTATGCAAGAATAATTTTCTTAAAAGAAAACTATATAAATCTAAACATCTTAATGATGTTTTTTACTCATTTATCACTACCGGATAGGGCAGAACGATAAACAAGCATCAAACTAAATATGGTGGGCCGACCGCGACTCGAACGCGGGACCAATTGATTAAAAGTCAACTGCTCTACCAACTGAGCTATCGGCCCTGAGCGAGGATAAAATGAAGTACTACTTCATCCGAGTGCAAGAGAATTTACATTTTCGTAAATTCTAAGAAACTCGATATCAACACTAGGTTTGCATATTACTGCAAGAGAAAATTCTTTAAATAGAATTTTCTATCAAGCTTATTATCTGAGTATATCGTATTATCAATATTAGCAGAGACAGTAAGCTTGGTTTCTCGTTTAGAAAGTTTGTATCCCTAAACGTGAGAGCACATTATATATATTATTATGACAATTACAACCCCACATGATAAAAAAAGTGCAAATCTGGCAGGATTTTTTAGTTTTTTTGCCATTTTTATCATTTTTGCTCTTTTTAGCCGTGTGTGTTTGGTCAATGCGTCATTATGTGTCGTGATTAGTCTCGAGATAGTGCGTCAACGGGATCAAGTTTGGCGGCATTACGGGCTGGCAAAAAGCCAAATACAATCCCAATGAGCGTCGAGCAAACAAAAGCTGCGATAATAGAGGTCGGTGAGTAGATGACTTTAAAGCTATCGCCGCCGATGCGGTTGATCAGCTCACCGATGGCAAATGCCAAGCCAATACCCAGTAGTCCTCCTAAAATACAAACCAAAACAGCCTCTATCAAAAACTGCTGCATGATATCGCTTTGCCGCGCCCCAACCGCCATACGCACCCCAATCTCGTTGGTACGTTCGGTCACAGACACCAGCATGATATTCATCACCCCGATACCGCCGACGATCAGTGAGATAACCGCCACTGAGGAGATGAGCAGCGTCATCGTCCCTGTCGTGGCCTCGATGGTCTGGCGAATAGAGTCAGAGTTGATAATCTGAAAGTCCGCCTTGCCATGACGGCCTTCTATCAGCTCGTAGATAGCAGACTCGGCGACACTAGATGAGACACTGTCATCGAGTAATGCCACAAAACGATTGATATAAGCGCCGCCCGTAATACGGGACATGACGGTGGTATAGGGCATATATATGGTGGGTGTGGTGATATCAGGGCCAAAGCCGCCATCGTTCTCTGCCAGTACACCGATCACCCGCCCTGGTACGCTGCCGATTAGTATGACCTCACCGATAGGGTTGTCGATATCGGCAAAAAAAGCCTGCTTGGCATTGTCGTCGATGATGATGTCCTGACTGCGCAGACTGATACTTTGTGCATCAAAGCCTTGACCTTGTACCAGTGTTTCACCTGTGACTTGTAGATAGTCTTCGCCGATCCCATTGACCGTTGCGTCTTCTTGTACACTGCGATAACGAACGCTAGAGGTGCTATTTACTTGCGGACTGACGCTAATGACGTAAGGTTGATTGCCCACAGCTTGCGCATCTTCAGGGGTCAGGTTGTCGTCATTATACCGGCGGCGCGGATCGCCTCTGGGGTAGCCGTCATTGACAGTAATGGTGTTGGTGCCCAATGAGCTGATGTTGGCAAGTATCTGCTGCTGTGAGCCTTGACCGAGGCCGACGATAGAGACCACCGCCGCGATGCCGATGATGATGCCCAGCATGGTAAGCAGGGTACGCATTTTGTGCGCACGCATGGCGAGCAAGGACATCTTAAAAGCTTCAAGCAAGCGATCAAGAAAGCTTGCCAAGGCGCTTTTGCGGTGGCTACCTAGAATAGGAGCTGGCTGCTGGGTGGTTGGCTGATAATGCTCGGTTTTATAATCTGCAATGATATGGCCGTCTTTTAGCTCAATGACACGCTCGGCTTGCTCGGCCAGATGCGGATCGTGGGTGACCATGATGATGGTATGACCCTGAGCATTTAGGTCATGCAAAATCTCCATCACATCATCGCCGGACTTGCTATCGAGCGCGCCTGTCGGCTCATCGGCCAAAATTACATCACCACCGTTCATCAAGGCTCGAGCGACAGAGACTCGCTGCTGCTGACCGCCTGAGAGCTGATTAGGACGGTTGTCGACTTTATTGCCTAGTCCGAGATCGGTGAGCAGCGCCTCTGCCCGTGTCATGCGTGCACTCGTATCCATGCCTGCATAGACGGCAGGGACAGCGACATTATCACGGGCGCTGATATCGCCGAGCAGATGATAGCGCTGAAAGATAAAGCCGAAGTGCTCACGGCGCAGCTCGGCCAGCTCGTCAGCATCAAGCTTGTTGGCTGATTGTCCATAAATCTTATAGTCTCCCGCTGTCGCTTGGTCCAAGCAGCCCAAGATGTTCATCAACGTCGACTTGCCAGAGCCAGACTGACCGATAATCGCGACCATCTCGCCTTGATAAATCGTCAAGTCAATATCGTGCAACACGCGAATGGTCTGCTCACCTGCCGCAAACTCCCGAATAATCCCCGATAGCTGCATGATGGGCTTGGTAGGAGGAGTGGCTACTTGGCTTTTTTTATCAGCTATCAGCGAGCGCTCGCTCGGCTGTGGAGAAGGTTGAGGTGTCATCATAGCAGTGTCTCAATAAGGTCATGAGCTTTGTCATAAAAGCGCTTGTGTGCGTCAGTGCTTGTATGGCCGAGTGAGTTTAAGACAGATTCAGTTAACATCTACATTCTTGGCGGGCCACCTGCGCGGCGACCACTGCGCAAGCCTTCTGCATTTTCTGTACTGATGATGATTTCTTCGCCTGCTGTTAGGCCACTGAGTATTTGCGCGTTGACGCGGTTGTCGATACCGACTGTGACGGCGCGCTTCTCTACGCTGCCGTCGTCTTTTAACACACGGACAAACTTACTGGTATGCTCAGACGTGTTATTACTTACTTGGCGGCTGGTTGCATCTGTGGTTTTGCCATCAGCAGGCCCGTCATGGATGACAGCAGAGGGCACCAGCAGTGTGTTTTTTGCTTGATCGATGACAATGTAAATCTGCGCGGTCATATCGATGCGAAATAAACGCTCAGGATTGGGAACTTCAACGTAGCCGACGTAGTAGATGGCGGCATCGGTGGAGCTGGTTTCGCTGATTTTTTCTGGTGCAGGCTCTATTGCGGTCAAGGTAGCATCGTACTTTTGGTCTGGATTGCCAATGATGTTGAAATAAGCGGGCATGCCAGCTTTAACATTGATGACATCAGCTTCAGAGATTTGCGCGTTGATACGTACGGTCGAGAGGTCGGCGAGAGTGACTAGCGTCGGGGTGGTTTGATTGGCATTGACCGTGGTGCCTTGCTCGGTGGTGATCGAGACGACAGTACCAGAGATGGGTGCGCGGATAGTGGTATAGCTCAAATCCTCGCGAGCAGTATTGACGTTGGTCTCTGAGATGCGTAGCGCCGCTTGCTGGCTATTGATATTGGCGTCTGTGGTGGCGATAGCGGCTTTGGCTGTATCAATAGCGGCGCGCGCATTGGCCACCGCGGCCTTTGCTGTCTCGACGTTGGTCGCTTGTGTGTCATGCTCCTGCTGCGATATTGCATCGATAGCGACTAAGTCTTGTAGGCGAGCAAAATCAGACTGAGCTTGTTTGAGCTCAGATTGGCGGCTGGCAAGATCGGCGTAGGCGCTCTTGAGGCTGGCTTGTCGGCTTAGCGCTTCTGCACGGGCGCTTTGTAGTGCGGCGCGGCTTTGCTCTAGACTGGCTTGCTGATTGCTTAAGTTGTTGTTTTGTGTCACTTGATCGATTTGGGCAATCAAATCGCCTTGCTGCACTTCGTCTCCCACCTCTACATAGAGCCGTTTGACCTCACCTGATACCTGCGCGCCGACATCGACGGTATTGAGGGCTTTGACCTTGCCTGAAGCCATGACGTTATTTTCGATATCACCGACCTCCACCTTCGCCGTTAGGTAGTTAGGCGCTGTTTCTTTTGGCATAAAAAAACGATAGGCCAGCGCGCTGAATACGACGACGACCAAAGCGACCACTGCCCATTTGATCGCAGGTTTTTTGCTTATTTTGCCCATGACAACTATCCAATCACAATAAAATCAAGTGTAGCTATAGTAGAGGCTTGCTGCGCAAAAAGGAATGGCAATTAGTTTAAGAAAGGTTAAGGAGGATCGAGAGAACCAAAATCTGCCACTCGGTTGTGGCGGATTTGGTCGTCGTTTATACAAGTAATTTAGGGATGGCGGTCAAACGAGAGGTGTATCAAGTGATAAACAAGCGTTTGCCAGACAGCTCAAGCGCTGCTTGTAATAGTAGCTCCCATGCAGGCTGACGGATAAGTCCTTTGATGGCTTGGTCGCAGCGATAAAGCAGCGCCGGCCACTGCGCGGTCTGCGCCTTTGACTGGCGACGACACGCCTGCTGATATAAGCCTTGTTTGCTGCGCCAAATGCCGAGCGCCTGCGGGTCTTGTCCATCTAGCAGCTGCATAATCTGGCGCATGTCTTTACTGATTGCCCACAGTACCAACGTCGTTGGCTCATCGGTGGCCTTGAGCTGCGTGATGATTTTGACTACCTGCGCGCTGTTGCCAGCCAGCATGGCATCGGATAAATCAAAGACACTAAACTGAGCATCACTGACCAGCGCGGCTTGTAGATCATCAATATCTAATGCGACGTTTTCGGTAGGAGCTTTGCCATCAGTTGAGCTGGTAGAGTGATGGGTTGACTGTTGATGAGGAGTTGCCGCAGGTGCGAGCTGCGGCGCAAACAGATAAGAGAGCCGCCATAAGGTTTGATAGGCGCTTAGCAGATGATGCTCGGTATGCGACATCAGCAGCTGCCACGCTTCTTGTGACAGCGTGAGGCCAAACTGCTGGGCCTGTATCTGTAATAGCTGCTGACGCTGCTGCTCATTGTACAAGTTGCAATCAATCACATGACCGTACTGAGCAAACGGCGCAAACCATTTGCTGCTCTGGCTGCGCTTGTCTTGCTTAGGCGTAAGCCATAGCAGGCTTTGACTATGCGTGCCTGCTTGTGCCTCGATAGCAAAACGTTCGAGTGCGGCAATGACGGCTTTATCAGGTTTATGATTGCCTGTCACAATCAGCGCACTGGCATCGTCAAACAACGACTGACTGCCAAGCTCGGATAGCACATCTTGCCAGCTTTTTACTGACACCAGTTCGATACGTTTGATGGCATAGTTTTGCGCGCGCCAGTGCGGACGCATGGCATCGATAAGCCATTGACTGAGTAACGGCTCATCACCGTGTGCCAGCCACAAGCCAGCTACTGCCGCCGCGGGTTGTAGTAGTTTTGGATAGGCTTGGATAAAAGTATCTTGCATAGGCTGATGATACACAGGTTAAAAAAAGAAGAAAAGAGCGGCATTACATGATCATGAAGAATGACGAAGCATTCCTACAAACTTATAAAATTACTGGGCGTTTGGCACCATCACGGTGGGTGCAGTGGCGCTGTTTATCATGGGTACTGCCTGCTTATTAGAAGGTGGCACTTTGGGTAAGGAGATGGCGACGTATTGATCCGTGATACGGCGTGCCAAGCGCTCATAGAGCCAGTCACGAATCTGATCGCCTTGCTGATCGTCAGTGCTAACCGAGGCTTCGTTGTACTGATAGCTGCGATCGACTTGGATGGCGTTTTTGAGTATCACAGGTTTGCCATTTTCAAAGGTCTGATAACTGACATCGGCTGAGAGCACCAAACGGATTTCTGTCAAAACCCCAACCAGCTCATAACGCTTAAATCGCACATTGCTGATATCGATGACGGCGATGGGCTCTGCATGTGCTTGTCGATTGTTACGTGCCACATCATCTAAGGTCATATTGCTCATGACTTCCGCGCCTAGGGTTTTTAGGCGCTGAGTCAATGGCAGCTTGAGCGGAAACGACGTGCGATCATCCTCGATAATGACCGCTGTTTTGGCCACATCGAGCAGCATTGGTGTTTCATAACCGCGCAGCTGAAAGCCGCAGCCACTCAGTGCGGTGGTGGCACCGAGCACGGTCATCATCGGCAAAGCAGCCAGTAACGCTGTCGCAAGTTTTCGTCCGCTGGTCGATGATTGTGACGGTACTGCTCGGTGCTTATACGACATAATCGCTATCCTTTAATGATAAAAAGCTTGGAGAGTGTCCTCAAATCCTCGTCTTTGGCCTAGTGAAGCAGTAAAGGCCGCTATCGATGGAGGTGAGGGCACGCACTAAGGTAATAAAGACGCATCGCAGAACAGCGCTAGCGGGTAGCGCCTAGCTAAAGCTAAAGACGATGTACTAGCCTGCGACCACGATATTGACCAGCTTATTGGGCACGACGATCTCTTTTTTGATGTCCCCTGTCAAAAACTTGGCCACACCCTCAAGTGCGCGTGCTTGCGCTTTTAGCTGCTCAGGGTCGCTGTTGGGGGCGACATCCATTTTGCCGCGCATCTTACCATTAACCTGCACCACCATGGTGATGGTGTCTTGTACCAGTGCGCGCTCGTCGACAGCAGGGTAGCTTAAGTTGACCGTATCGACACCCAGCTGCTCAAGCAAATGCTCGCCGACGTGCGGTGCGTAGGCAGATAGCATGATTAATAAATCAATCAATGCTTCGTGCTGTACTTGCAGGTCTTGCTCACTGCTGGCTTTAAAACCAGTCAGCTCATTGGCAAGCTCCATAAGACTTGAGACTGGCGTGTTTAGCGCCAAGCGCTCGCCTAGGTCACTGTCGATCTTGGCGATGGTTTCATGAGTCTTACGGCGTAAGTTTTTCGCCGCTTTGCTAAGGTGCTCTGTGTTTAATGCTTCGTTATTGAGCGTGGCTTTATTTAATGCATCAGGGCTTAGACTTGCAGCCGCTAGGGCTTGCATATGGTCGGTTGCGATGCGCCATACTTTTTTGACGAAGTTATAAGGGCCTTTTAGCGCGTCATCTGACCACTCAAGCGTCTGGTCGGCAGGGGCGGTAAACAGCGTGTACAAACGTACGGTATCCGCGCCATATTTATCGATGGTGATTTGTGGATCGACGCCGTTGTTTTTTGATTTGGACATTTTTTCTATTTTGCCGATGGTGACAGGCTGTCCATCAGATTTTAAAATCGCTTTAACTGGCTGACCGCGCTCGTTGTAGTCGATATCGACATCTTCGGTGAAGTAGTAAGTGGTGCTGCCATCAGCGTTGCGGCGGTAAAAAGTGCCCGCAAGCACCATGCCTTGCGTCATCAAGTTGGCAAATGGCTCATTGCCTGATACCAAGTTTTCGTCGCGCATGAGCTTATGGAAGAAACGCGCATAAAGTAGATGCATGACCGCGTGCTCGACACCGCCGATGTATTGATCGACAGGCAGCCATTTATTGGCGGCAGATTTATTGACCATGTTTTGCGTGTCGTTTGGACTGGCAAAGCGTGCGTAGTACCAGCTCGACTCAACAAAGGTGTCAAAGGTATCCGTCTCGCGCTCAGCTGGGTTGCCGCACTTTGGACAAGTGGTATTGACAAACTCTGGCATACTTTTGAGCGGGTTGCCGCGGCCATCAGGGACGACATCCGTTGGCAGTACGACAGGTAGATCTTGCTCTTCGACAGGCACCGTGCCGCAGTGCTCACAGTTGATCATTGGTATAGGGCAGCCCCAATAGCGCTGACGTGAGACGCCCCAGTCACGCAGACGATACTGGATTTTTTTCTTCGCAAGCTGTTGTGGCTCAAGTTTGGCAAGCATTGCCTCAAACGCTTGATCAAAATCCAAGCCGTCAAATTCGCCTGAGTTCACCAAGATGTTGCGCTCAGTATAAGCAAGATTTGGCTCAGAGCCGTCCGCTTGAGCCGCAGCAAGGACAGATGCTTCAAAGTCTGCAGGCGACTGGATGACTTGCTTGATAGGTAGGCTGTATTTGGTGGCAAACTCATAATCGCGCTCATCGTGCGCTGGTACCGCCATCACTGCGCCTGAGCCGTAGCTCATCAAGACATAGTTGGCGACCCACACAGGGACTTCTTCACCAGTGAGAGGATGGGTCACGGTCAGGCCTGTATCCATACCGATTTTTTCGGCTTTGGCCAGATCCGCTTCGGCGACCGAGCCTTTTTTGCACAGTGCACAAAACTGAGCGATGGCGTCATCCTGCTCAGAGGCGTACTGCGCTAACGGATGCTCAGCGGCAACGGCGACATAAGTGACGCCCATCAAGGTATCAGGGCGAGTGGTAAACACCTCTAAGGTGTTGCGCTCGCCGCTCAGCTCATAAGGGAAGTGTACTTCCATACCCGCGCTACGGCCGATCCAGTTGCGCTGCATGGTCAGAACTTCAGATGGCCAATGACCCTCTAGCTGGTCTAAATCATCGAGCAGCTCATCGGCATAATCAGTGATGTTAAAGTAATACATCGGGATGTCGCGCTTTTCAACGGGCGCGCCACTACGCCAGCCTTTGCCATCGATGACTTGCTCGTTGGCAAGGACGGTGTTGTCGACCGGATCCCAGTTGACGGTAGAGAGTTTTTTGTAGACCAAGCCTTTTTTGTAGAGCTGCAAAAACAACCACTGCTCCCACTGATAATACTCAGGGCTACAAGTGGCAAACTCACGTGACCAGTCGATAGAGAGACCGAGCAATTTTAGCTGGGCGCGCATGTTGTCGATGTTGGCAAATGTCCAAGCAGCAGGCGGCGTTTGGTTGGCGATGGCGGCGTTTTCTGCTGGCAGGCCAAAGCCATCCCAGCCCATTGGCTGCATGACATCAAAGCCTTTGAGGCGATAATAACGGCTGAGTACATCAGAGATGGTATAGTTACGCACGTGTCCCATGTGCAGCTTGCCACTTGGGTACGGAAACATCGACAGCATATAGCGACTTGGTTTGTCGCTTGGCTCATTGCTCACTTCATAGCGTTTGTCCGTTGCCCACTTGGCTTGTTGTGCCGCTTCGATCAGCTGCGGTTGGTATTGGGTAGGGTCTATGGAAGTATTGTTGGTCTGATTGGTATTAGCAGTTTCTGCTGTCACGGCGTTGCTCATAGTCGGCTCGAAATTGATGATTACAGATAAATTGGGTAAAACAAAATAATGCCATAGCATAGCGTAATTTGGCGAAAATTGCGATGGTATGATGACGCGTTTGCGCGCTGTCACGACGACAGGTTGGCAAGTTGGGGGAAAGGCATCATAGTAGCGACAGGAGGTTTTTGTTTAACAAACCAAAAATTAACCGGCTTCGGTATAATACAGCGACTAATGATTATGGATTGGGAGTTTTTATGAGCATCACTGTTTATGGCATCAAATCTTGTAGCACCATGAAAAAAGCGTTTACTAAGCTTGATGAGTTGGGTGTCAGCTATGATTTTCATGATTATAAAAAGCAGGGTATTGATAAAGAGAGCGTAGAGCGTTGGGTAGATGCGCTAGGTATCGATAAAGTGCTAAACAAGCGTGGTACCACATGGCGCAAGCTGACCGATGAGCAAAAACAAGCCGCTGATGACAGTGTAGATAAAGCGATAGATTTGCTGGTAGAAAACACCAGCATGATTAAACGTCCGATTGTGGAAGGTCAGATTGACGATAAAAATCAAGGTCAGCCAATATTGTTGTGCGGCTTTAATGAATCTGAGTTTGAGGCGGTTATTTATAAATAATTTTTATAAAAAAGCTGTCACTTTGACAAATTATAAACTATGCTCTCATAGATAGAATTAAGTTTACTAATTTATAGGGTCTATTGAACATTCAGATGTGCTACCAGCACGATATCTGAATGTTCAATAGACCCTAATGTTCGAGGATAGAATGATGAAAAAATTATTACTGATGGCTACGCTTGCAGCAGCACCTATAATGGCCACAAGCGTACAGGCGGCAGACTCATCAACTAAAGTAACCTTTGCAAAAGACAGCTATTGCGGTAACTTTACAGGCAATATCAAAGATGGCAAAGTGTTTCGTTTATGGCTTGCAGCAGACCAGAATTTAGTGATTCGTAATGTCGGCGATGATCGCATCAATATGGCTTACGTCTCAGGGCCAAGTGGTCGATTGGACGGTGACCGCTATGATAATGAAACGTCTTATATTACTGAGAGCAAAGGCAATCACTATATGAAGGTTTATGGTAATAGTTACCATAGTTCTGTTGAGTTCTGTGCTTATTAAATTCATCATTGTTTGAATGAATGTTGATGGGCCATAAAATTGATAGACAGTTAAAAAGCCCAAGCTTAGAGTCTAAGCTCGGGTTTTATAATACCTACGACAAACCAAATCACACTGAAGCACCAAATAATGAGCACGTAAAGACGAATTTGCTCTGCTGTCCAATCAAGCGCAAACCACTCAATCATAAAGAACGACTTCCAGCCTTCTATCCAGCGCGCACCGCCGTAGCCAATAATCCACCAGCAATATAGGCTCTCTAAAACAAACAGTAGGCACCACAGCCACAGCGGCATGATCGACTCCTCAAGAAGTTAAAGCATGGCCGCATCAAGGTCACGGCTAATCAAAGTACCGACACCTTCGTTGGTAAAGATCTCAAGCAAGGTTGCATGCGGCACACGGCCATCGACGATGACGGCGCTTTTGACGCCGCCACGAACCGCATCGAGCGCGCATCCTATTTTAGGAATCATACCGCCTGAAATGGTGCCATCTGCGATCAGACTATCGACAGTTTTTGGTGTCAGGCCCGTCACCACTTTACCATCACGGCCCAAGACGCCTTTGATGTTGGTCAAGAGCATGAGTTTTTCTGCCTGCAAAAACTCCGCCACTTTACCGGCCACCAAGTCGGCATTGATATTATAAGTATGCCCTTCGCTATCGACGCCAAGTGGGGCGATGACAGGGATGAAGTCGGAGGCAATAAGCATATTTATCACGTCTTTGTTGACGCTCACCACATCACCGACAAACCCCAAATCCACAGGTACAGCGACTCCATCGGTACCTATTTTGTCCATCATCAGTTTTTTTGCTTGGATTAAGTTGGCATCTTTACCAGTTAGGCCGATAGCGCGGCCGCCGTGTTTGTTGATGAGACTGACGATAGATTTGTTGACGCTGCCGCCTAGTACCATCTCGACGACATCCATGGTGCTTTTGTCAGTGACACGCATGCCATCGATGCGATCAGACTGCCGCCCCAACTCTTTTAGCAGGTTGTCCACCTGCGGGCCGCCGCCATGAACGACGACAGGATGCATGCCAACGGTTTTGAGTAAGACGATATCACGGGCAAAGGAGCTCTCAAGCGCAGGGTCAGTCATGGCGTTACCGCCGTATTTGACCACGATGATCTTATCGACAAAGCGCTGAATATAAGGCAAGGCCGTGGTCAATACTTCAGCGGTGATTTTGGCATCGTCTAGATTAAGCGTCATTACAAACTCCTACGGTAAAGGTACAGGGTAAAAAATATAAGCCAAAAAAGTGGGGGTGATAAGTTATTCAGCAGCAATCGCGATGATTTGCTCTGCCAGTCTTTGATCAAAGGGTCGGCACAAAGCGGCAAATCTGTTTTGTACTTCTTTTAAATCGTCAAGACTATCACCTGCAAAGCGCGCGGTCAGGTGATGACTGGTATTGGACTGCCGCAATACGCCAAAACCATGCGCAAAATCCAAGCGCACACCGTCGATACAGCTCAGTCTCGTGCCGATAGGCAATAACTGCCGCGCCTGCGCTAAGGTGATAGCGGGCTGTTGCGCTATACAATCACAAGACGAGCGTTCATTAACAACTGCGTGGCTGCAGGCGGGATTGACCAAGCAATCTTCTTGAGAATCTGCTATATCTGACTGCTCGCGGGCCGCATCCATGAGCTGCTGTATATACTGACAAAAAACCTGTAGCTGCGTCACGATAGAGCGCTCGCGCGTGAGGGCATACGGTATTGGCAGATAATGATCGGCGGTACTGACCAGCGTAGGCAGGCTTTGGGTGATAGCTGCTAAGGAGGTTTGGGTAACATCGTCCGGCTGAGCGGCCAATCCATGCAATAGCCGTAAAGCCGCGTACATGGCATCATCATAAGCGATAAAACGCTTGTCATTAAAAATAAAATGCCCTGATAGCTCGCCTGCAAAGACAATGCGGCTATCGGTATGCTGCATCTGCTGGCGCATCAGACTGCTCCCCGTCCGGCTCACGATAGGCTCAGCGCCCAGCTCGGCCAGCAATGCAGGCAGATGGTGAGAGCACTTAATATCAAACAGTACTTGAGGCACCGCGGTTGAAGCTGGGTTAGGCGCGCTATCGCAGAGCGCGGATTTTGCCAGTAGATACAACAGATGATCCGGCATCACTGTCTTGCCATTTTCATCGACGACCATCAGCCTATCGCCATCGCCATCGAACGCCAGTCCGATATCGGCTTTGTGCGTGGTGACCGCTTGCTGCAACTGTTTGAGCCGACTTGGCTCAGTAGGATCGGGGTTGCCTAAGGGAAAGTGACCGTCTGCTGTATTGTTAAGCATGATAACGCTCTGACAAAAACGCTGAAATAAAGGCTGAGCGATGTGACTGGTCGCCCCATGCATACAGTCGATCACTACCGTCAGCTCAAGCTTGGGCGCAGCATGGCGCCAGTCGCTGCATGGCTGCTGGGCTGCGCTGTATTGTCCGTGATGGTGCGATGCTTTATCACAGGCCTGCTCACCACTTATAGGGTATAGACTTATAGGGTGTAGAGGGTATAGCTGGATAAAAACATGATAAATGGCATCGATATAGCCATGACTCACTTGCTCCGTTGGCAGATGACCCATCGAACCTATCGCTGCAGTCAGAGCAAGCGGCGTATCAGGAGGCGCTAGCTGCTGATAGAGCGCCTGAATTTCAGCACAGCTAGGGGACTGATGGTTTACCAGCCATTTTATGCCTAGTATATTTTTGGCCGAGTGACTGGCGGTCACCATGATGCCGTGTCCCTGATATTGCGCTGCCCAATATGCCATCATCGGTGTGGTCACCAAACCGAGCTGAATGACATGCAGGCCATGCTGTGCCAAGATATTCGCTAAGGTATGTGCGATGTCATCACTGCTGCAGCGCACATCGTAGCCGATGACGACGATGCTTTGTTTATTGGTGTTGTTTATGGTATTGGGAAGGATATGCTGCTGATTGATGCTGTGCTGATCCGTGTTTGACTGACTGATATTTGACCGATCGACGTTTGCCAAAACATCCGTATCAGCACTGGTGCCTCGGTATTCGGCGGTTTGATACAGATAGGCAAAAGCGTGCCCCAACGCTTGAATAAAATCGGTGGTAAAATGCTGACGCGGCCCGCGAATATCATAAGCACGAAATAAGGATTGCTGCGCAGCAAAAGATGGCATCGCTTACTCTCCTTATGGCGTGATGGTTAAAATAGTAGAGGTTTTCTAGAGCTTGTCTTCAATTCAAGCGACAGTTATTAAATAGTCAAAAAAAGCAAGTCGGTCTACTGGCGACCTGAATGACCAAAACCGCCTGCGCCGCGCGCACTGGTCTCACTAAACTCTGACACCACGGTAAACTCAGGACGAGCGACAGGGACGACAATATACTGCGCCATGCGCTCTGCTGGGTTTAATACAAAATCCTCAGCGCTACGATTCCAGATACTGACCATCAGCTCGCCTTGGTAGTCGGCATCGATCAAACCCACCAAATTCCCCAAAACAATACCGTGCTTATGGCCCAGTCCTGAGCGCGGCAGAATCATCCCAGCATAATTAGGGTCCTCGATATACACAGCCAGACCTGTACCGACAAGATGTGTTTCCCCGGCTTTGATGGTCAAAGGCGCATCGATACAAGCGCGCAAATCAATACCAGCACTACCATCGGTCGCACGTGTCGGCAAAGAAAAAGCCTTGTCTTCAACGATTTTTGGGTTTAACACTTTTACTTGTACAGCTTGCATAACGCACTCACTCAACGATTGGATAGGTTGTAAATTAAATTCAAAAAAATGCCTGATTTAGGCGAAGCCGATTGGCTTTGTAAAAATAAAAAAAGTCAATGACTACTACATGACAGCTTTGGTGCTCACTCACAGTATCAGCACACTTGCTAGGCCCAAAAACGACATAAAACCGACAATATCAGTGACGGTGGTCAAAATCACCGACGCTGATAGAGCAGGATCGATATTCATGCGTTTTAGGAGTAAAGGAATGCTAATGCCTGAGACATTGGCCGCAGTCATATTGATGGCGATTGCCAAGCCAATGACCGCACTGATCTTGATATCATGAAACCACAATTGGGCGATAAACGCCATGATTATTGCCCATATCATACCGTTTATCGCGCCGACCCACAGCTCTTTGTTCAGTAGCCATAAACGGTTGGAGCCACCAATTTGACCCATCGCCATACCACGAATGACGACTGTTAAGGTTTGCGAGCCAGCGATACCGCCCATACTGGCAACCACGGGCATTAAAATCGCCAGCGCCACCACTTTTGCCAACACCGCCTCAAACTGACCGATGACCGCCGCCGCTAATAGCGCGGTACACAGATTGATACCAAGCCAGATACTACGGCTTTTGGCGCTGGTCAAGATAGGAGCAAACAGCTCCTCATCTTGGCTGACACCTGCGAGGTTTTTCATGGTGCTATCGACATCATCTTGGATAATCTCCATGATGTCCTCGCCATTTAACTGACCGACCAGCTCGCCATGGCTGTTGATGACGGGGGCAAAACGAATGTCTTCTGAGCGAAAAATCGCCGCCGCATCGGTGATGTCGAAGCGATCATTGATGGTGACGGCAGGGTCGATAAGCACTGAGACCAAAGTGGTTTGATCATGTTTGATCAAATCCACCAAGCTTAGCAGCCCAAGCAATTGCTGGCTTTGATCGACGACCAACAGCTCTTGGCTTTCGTCATCGAGTAGATCGTCATTGTCACGCAGCCATTCTTGTACCTCAGCCAGCGTAATGTCGTCTCTGACCTGAATGAGATCAGGGTCCATATAGCTACCGACTTCCCAATCGGCATAGGTGTCGAGCTTATTGACCTGCACACGGATATCTTCGTCCAGCGTCGCCATCACCGAGGTGCGGACGCTGTCGGTCACCGTGTCCAAAATCTCTGAGATGTCTTGGGCATCTAGGTCTTGTGTAAACAGTGATATCTCTTTGGATGAGATGTTTTCCATCAACGGCTGGCGCGTATCGACTTCTAGCTCGGCCAGCACCTCACCTTTGATGTTATCGGGTACTTGCTCCCAAATCAGCAGGCGGTTTTGTGTTGGAAAAGACTCAAGTAAGCTGGCAATTTCATATTCTGATTGCTTGTCTAAAAACGCGGTAATGTCCTCAAATGCCCTGTCAGCCACCAGACCTTGTAGATACAGCAGCTTGTACTCAGCGCTATACTCTGCAGGATTGTAATCTCCTTGCAGGGTCGATGGTCGTTCTTGTTCAGGCGGTGGCGTAGGCATAAAGGTTCCAATGTTTTTTACAAATGCTAGGACAGGTACTAGGGCGTGTCTTCAATTCACTCGGTAGTTGTTTCATCACGCAGCCATGTCGATGTTTTCTGTGCTGTGCCCTTATGATAACAAAGACAGGGACGGGCGATGAAGGCTGAACGTTTAGTGACCGTTAACGATTGCCCAATAATGCCCGAATATTGGCCAAGTATTCATCAGCGACTTTTTCAGGGTCTTTGCTGGCTTTTTTCTTTTTGGCTTTGGCAGGCCAGTCGATATGATCCTCTGGCAGCTCATCTAAAAACCGCGACTCGGAGGTGACGCGCATTTGTCCACCAGCACGGCGCTGGGTTGCCAGCGTCAGCGTCAGCTCACGGCGCGCGCGGGTGATGCCCACGTACATCAAACGCCTCTCTTCTTCGATGGTCTCACTGATGATAGAGTTGCGATGCGGCAGCATCTCTTCTTCTAACCCCATGATATAGACAAAATCAAACTCCAAGCCTTTGGCCGCGTGCAGGGTCATCAGATTGACTTTATTGGTGTTTTCTTCTTCTTGCTGCTGCTCGAGCATATCGAGTAATACCAGTTTGCGAATGATGGTATCAATGGTGCGATCTTCATCGTCTTCTGCGCGGTTGATCAGCGACTGAATACTGGTGTAGAGCATGTCGATATTGTCAAGGCGGTTTTTTTCTTGCTGCGGCGTCTTGGCGTCGCTGCGGACAAAGTCGATATAGCCTGTCTCATCAATCATCTGGCGCACGATGGGGACTGGGTCAGGGTGCTGATCCAGCTCGCGGGTATAGTGCTCGATAAACTCGCCAAACTCCTTTATCGTACCATAGGCTTTGGATGGCAATACGTGCGAAAGGCCTGCATGGGTACAAGAGGCGAGTAGGGAGATACTATGCTCTTGGGCAAATAAGCCTAACTTCTCAAGCGTTGCAGGCCCCATACCGCGTTTGGGCGTGTTGATGATACGCAAAAACGCACTGTCGTCTTCTGGGTTCAATATCAGGCGCAAATAACCCATGATGTCTTTGATTTCACTGCGTGCAAAAAACGACTGACCGCCAGAGAGCTTATAGGGCACTTGCAATTGGCGCAATTGTGCCTCGAGCATACGCGCCTGAAAGTTGCTGCGATAAAGCACCGCGTATTGCTCCCACTCATTGCCAAAGCGCAGCTTGTGTGTGACGATTTCTTTGGCGACGCGCTCGGCCTCGTCATCGTCATTACGGCAGTTGATGATGCGGATTTTTTCGCCTTGGCCTTTATCCGACCAGAGCTTTTTTTCAAATAAATGCTCGTTGTTAAGAATCACCGCGTTGGCTGAGGTCAAAATACGGGTGGTCGAGCGGTAGTTTTGCTCGAGCATGACGATTTTTAGTTTGGGAAAATCTTCTTTGAGCAGTGCCATGTTTTCAGGTTTGGCACCGCGCCACGCATAGATCGACTGATCGTCATCGCCGACCACGGTAAAGCGACCTTGCGGCCCAACCAAGTATTTGATCATCTCGTACTGGGCGGTGTTGGTATCTTGATATTCATCGACCAATAAGTAGCGAATGCGGTTTTGCCATTTGTCGCGCAGCTCCCTGTTTTCACGCAGTATCTTGGTTGGCAAGACGATCAAATCATCAAAATCCACAGCGTTATACGCACGCAGATTGCGCTCATATAGACCATATAGCGTGGCAAAAATCATGTCCTCTGGATCGTCCAAGGTCTCCATCGCCTTATCCGGCTCAATCAAGTCGTTTTTCCAGTCTGAGATCATCTTGATGGCTTTGCCGACCAGCTCACGACTCTCAGCGCCGCTTAGGTTGTCGCGCATCATCAGCTCCATCAGCAGGCGCTTACTGTCGTCGCTGTCCATGATAGAAAAATTGCCCTTGAGCGGCGTATGCATCAGCTCATAACGCAAAAACTGCAGACCAAATTGGTGAAAGGTTGAGACCGTCAGACCGCGCATCTTGTCGCTAGGGAGTAGCTTGCTGACACGCGCCTTCATCTCGCGCGCCGCCTTGTTGGTAAAGGTCACCGCGGTGATACGCTCCGCTGGCATGTTGCACTCTTCAATTAGATACGCAATCTTGCGGGTGATCACTGATGTCTTACCAGAGCCGGCACCCGCCAGCACCAGTAGTGGGCCTGAGACGTAGAGCATGGCCTCGGATTGTTTGGGATTGAGTTGACTCATAACGTGACCTGTAAGACAAAAGCAAAAGATAAAATATAGTCGGTTCTAAATAAAAGCGTCATGTATTTATTGACCAGCAAGGCCGATAAAAATTTTCTGGCGTGCTGTGCCGCTGCAGACAGAGGCTGCAAAAATTTCTATCAGCCTTGCTATAACATTAACATTTTATAGTGAACTGACTATAGCGGTATAAAACAGTACCGACAGCCGCTGGATAAAAATAAACCATCACTGTCATCTAAGAGGGATAAACAAATATCGCCAATATAGGCTAAGATTTTTCATTAGATATTTTTCATCAGATATCGTGCTGTAGGTTTATCATTACCAAAGATGATTGAGACGCTGCCAAAGGTGTCTTTGTGCCAATGGCGAGACATCATTAAAATTCGGTGAGGTATTATAAAGCAAAAACAACGACTTTGGGGAGGAGATGGACGAGCAGAGATGCCGAGTAAAGCCAAGTGGTTTTGCTCAATAATGATATGATATCAGTCATAAGTAAAAGTTATGGATTTGGGGTTAATATAAGGTAATGTCTATATCATAATTTATAGTAAAAAAAACATATTTTTTTTATAGAGAAAGTGACCGTTCAATACAGTTAAAAACTAGCTTTTAGACACTGAAATGCGTATAGTACGTAAATAATTTATGCCAGTTGTCTCGTCCATTGTTGACTACGTGTAATGAGTTATTAAATCAATTAAGTAAGCAGTGCGATATGATATTGATTTAATAAGTTGATCTTACGTTGTTACAAGCGGGGTTAGACGACCAGCTTGCTCCGTATGTCTAGCGGAACCTCTACAGTTGGTCATGTCTGACATCGTCGTCAATACACTTGATAATTGGCTATTACCAGCACAGTACCTAATATGGTTATTTAGTCGTTACTTAAATACAGTGGCTCAATGACAGTCGCTTTGTGTTTTCGTCTGCGTCAAGCCTGCCGCTCACCGATCCTTGTTGGTCAGTCTCTGCGCGGCGCTTGGCACTCGATTGGGTGAGGAGCACGTATTATCATGTCTGCTTTTAATTGGTCAGCAATTGCTTTTATCTTAGCCGCCATTGGGCTGGTTGTTTTTATGCTGGTCGTGCCGCGTTTGCTTGGCGGTCGCTCTCAAGGCTCACAAAAAGAAGAAGTATTTGAAGCGGGTGTTGTCGGAGCAGGCAACGCCCGTATTCGTCTGTCTGCCAAATTTTATTTGGTGGCGATTTTCTTTGTTATTTTCGATTTAGAGGCGCTTTATCTTTATGCGTATGCCGTTTCAGTGCGCGAAGCCGGTTGGTTAGGGTTTGCTGCCGCCGCCATCTTTATCACAATCTTAATCATCAGTCTGATATATGAGCTGAGTCTGGGCGCGATGAACTGGGCACCAGCGGACAAGCGCCGCAAAAAACCTCGTCTACATGCCGCGCCAGCTGGATTTAATTTGGCAGACATCACCCGTTTTGATGGGGCGCACGAGCTGATGGTCGATCCGACAGGTAAAGTCCCAGCGCAGTCATCAGGGCAGATCAACGTCTCAAACAATATTGAGACCAATCGTCGCCATCTACAAAATATCGATCATATCAATACCACGGGCAATGTGACCTCCGTGGATTTTGCCACGTCTGCGCAAAAAGACAGTGTTGAGCGTTAAGACGGTCAAGCTGTACAAAACCTTAGGGTTTATGATGGTATATCAATGATCACTTATGAATAATGGGCGCGCGCGGTGGCAAGAAGATAGTCCTGCAGTGCCCCATATAAAGGTTGTATGTTATGAAATACACATTAACAAAAGCCAACCCTGATGCAGATACCTATCCTGCTCAGACCAGTCAAACGGTCAATGACCCTATCGAAGATGAAGTCAATAAAAACGTCTTTATGGGTCGTCTCGAAGACCTTGTCCATTCAACAGCAAACTGGGGTCGCAAGCACTCGCTTTGGCCATTTAACTTTGGTACCTCTTGCTGTTATGTCGAATATGCCACCACGTTAACTGCGGTTCATGACTTATCGCGATTTGGTGCCGAAGTCATTCGCGCCTCGCCGCGTCAGGCCGATGTGATGATCGTTGCTGGGACTTGTTTTGTCAAAATGGCCCCTGTTATCCAGCGTCTTTATGAGCAAATGCTAGAGCCAAAGTGGGTCATATCAATGGGTGCCTGCGCCAACTCAGGCGGTATGTATGACATCTACTCTGTCGTACAAGGTGTGGATAAGATTATTCCTGTCGACGTTTATGTGCCAGGTTGCCCGCCGCGTCCAGAAGCGCTGATTCAGGGGCTGATGCTGCTACAAGAGTCTATTACCAAAGAGCGCCGTCCGCTGGGTGTCCATGTCAATGAGCAGGGTATCTACCAGCCGCAAATGACGCCTGAGCGCGATCGCAAACAGGCAGACCGTATCGCGGTAAAAAACCTGCGCAGCCCAGACAGTATCTAAGCGCGCTGTTAGCGCCAGCGGTTATGTAGTCTGGCGAGGGTTTTATCGTTAATAATTCGTAGACGTGCTCAATACGCGTACGCCCATCACAGTTCGGTTATGATTAACATCGTTTAGTTATGATTAATGAAGGAATACATCATTCATGGTCACGGTAGTCGAAAACACAGATCCTAATAATAGGGGTCCTAAGAGCAAGCCTGCTCCAGCAGTCATCCAAGAGCTTACCCATAAATATGCTGGCAAGTTTGTGGTGCAGCATACGGTTGATGAGATTCCAACGGTGTGGGTGGCGCGCGCAGATTTGCTTGAGATATTGTTATTCTTGCGCAAATTGCCCAAGCCCTATGTCATGCTATTTGACTTATCCGCGATAGATGAGCGGTTGCGCCAGCACCGTGCAGGTCTGCCAGATAGCGACTTTACGGTGTTTTATCATTTGATGTCGCTTGAGCGCAATAGTGATGTGCGTATCAAAGTGGCGCTAGATGAAGACGATTTGACGCTGCCGAGCGCCACGCAGATTTGGCCAAATGCCAACTGGTATGAGCGCGAAGTCTGGGATATGTTTGGGATTGTCTTTAGTGGCCATCCACATCTGACGCGCATCTTATTGCCGAAATACTGGGAAGGCCATCCACTGCGCAAAGAGTATCACGCGCGCGCCACTGAATTTACGCCGTATTTCCTAAACGCGGCAAAACAACAATACGAGCAAGAAAACCTGCGTTTTGTCCCAGAAGAGTGGGGTATGAAGCGCTCGGGCCGCGATGAAGACTTTATGTTTTTGAACATCGGGCCTAACCACCCCTCAGCGCACGGTGCCTTTCGTTTGGTACTACAGCTCGATGGCGAGGAAGTCGTTGATTGTATCCCTGATATTGGTTATCACCACCGCGGCGCAGAAAAAATGGCTGAGCGTCAGACGTGGCATTCATTTATCCCTTATACCGACCGTATCGATTATCTGGGCGGGGTGATGAATGAGCTGCCCTACATCATGTCGGTGGAAAAGCTCGCTGGTATCAAGGTACCGCCACGCGCTGAGACCATCCGCGTGATGATGAGCGAATTTTTCCGTATTACCAACAACTTATTGTATGTCGGTACCTTTATTCAGGATGCCGGTGGCATGACGCCGGTATTTTATATGTTTACCGACCGCCAAAAAGCCTATGATGTCATCGAAGCCGTCACCGGCTACCGTATGCATCCAGCATGGTTCCGTATCGGCGGTACTGCTGCTGACCTGCCGCGTGGCTGGCAGCGCTTGGTACGTGAGTTTTTGGAATGGATGCCCAAGCGTTTGGATGAGTATGTCAAAGCGGCACTACAAAACAGCGTGCTCAAGGGCCGTACTCAAGGCGTGGCACAGTACAATGCCAAGCAGGCTTTGGCGTGGGGTGTCACTGGAGCCGGTCTACGCGCGACAGGGGTGGACTTTGATCTGCGTAAGGCGCGTCCATACATGGGCTATGAGAATTTTGACTTTGAAGTGCCCATCGGCTACAACGGTGATGCTTATGATCGTTGTATGGTAAAAGTCGAAGAGATGCGCCAGTCGCTGCGTATTATCCGCCAGTGTATGGACAACATGCCGCAAGGCCCGTACAAAGCCGACCATCCGCTAGCGGTACCACCGCCAAAGGACCGTACGCTAAATGACATTGAGACGCTGATCAACCACTTTATCTCTGTCTCTTGGGGTCCTGTGATGCCAGCGGGTGAGTGTGCCACCATCGTGGAAGCAACCAAAGGCCTCAACAGCTATTACATCACGTCTGACAAAGCCACGATGAGCTATCGTACTCGTATTCGCACCCCGACATTTGCTCATTTGCAGCAGATGCCGTCAGTGATTAATGGCTCCTTGGTCTCTGATGCCATTATGTATCTGGCATCGATTGATATTGTGATGGCAGACTGTGACCGCTAGCGCTGTGATTTGAGATGAGTGTTTTTTTAAGATAAGTCAATCAATATATTATTGCCTGATGGCACGCCAAAATGCGATCACCTGTCAATATCATACAGTGTCTTTATGTCAGTGATGATAAAGCTGTAGTGGCTAGGTGCTTAGCATGATGAGTGAGGAAAGATAGAAGATTATGAAAATTGTTTCCGACAAAATGCCAAAAGTAGATGTGGCAAGTATCCTCACTGCTGAGGAAATTGCTGCCATTCATGAATATATGCATCACTATCCCCATGCGCGCGCCGCCTCGCTAGATGCGCTAAAAATCGTGCAAAAGCGCAACGGCTGGGTCGATGATGCGCAGGTCAATGCCATCGCCAATATATTAGACATTCCGATGTCGGATATGGACGGCGTTGCGACTTTCTTTAACCGTATTTATCGTCAGCCTGTCGGCCGTCATGTCATCCTGATTTGTGACTCAGTGGCCTGTTATCTAACAGGTTATGAGGCATTATCGGCTGAAATTCGATCACAGCTGGGTATTGAGTATGGGCAGACCACAGCTGATGGCCGTTTTACGCTATTACCGATTTGCTGCTTGGGTAACTGTGATAAAGGCCCTGCGGTGCTGATAGACGAAGACACTTATGGTCCTGTCCAGCCATCTGAGGTTGCGCAATTATTGGAGCTATACGCATGAGTTTAACGATTTCAGAGCAGATTGCTCGTCGCGGTCAAGGTAAAGCGCCAAGCCAACTAAATGAACAGCGTATACCAATTTATGGGGATAAGGCGACCGCCACCAGCGAAACCAAACCATTGACTTGGCGTTTGGCGCATCATGATGCCGTTTTGGATTTAGCGACTTATGAGTCTCTACAAGGCTTTACGGGTTTAAAAAAGGCATTGTCCAAATCACCAAAAGAAGTCGGCAATATGATCAAGGCGGCCAATGTCAGAGGACGCGGCGGTGCAGGCTTTAACGCCGGTCTGAAATGGTCGTTTATGTCGCCGCCAGATGGCTTGCCACGTTATCTCATCTGTAATGCTGATGAGATGGAGCCGGGCACCTTTAAAGACCGTTTATTGATGGAGCGCCTACCGTTTCAGCTTATCGAAGGTATGCTCATCACCGCTCATGCGATTGGTGCCACCGATGGTTATATCTTTATCCGCGGTGAATATATATTGGCTGCTGAGCGTTTGGTTGCGGCTATTGAAGAATGTCTAGCCAATAATCTGATGGGCGACAACATTCTTGGCTCAGATTTTAGCTTTAATCTGCATGTACATACGGGTGCTGGCCGCTATATCTGCGGTGAAGAAACCGCCTTGATCAATTGCCTAGAAGGTCGCCGCGCCAACCCTCGTACCAAGCCGCCGTTTCCGCAAATCTCTGGGGCGTGGGGCAGACCGACGGTGGTCAATAACGTCGAGACGTTAAATAATATGCCAGCGATTCTCAATCATGGTGTCGAGTGGTATCAGTCACTATCGAAAATCAAAGGCAAAAGCGAAACCCCTGGTACTAAGCTCTTTGGCTGCTCAGGATTGGTCAATGACCCAGGTTTATGGGAGCTGCCATTTGGCTATACCGCTCGCGAGATCATCGAAGAGTTGGCTGGCGGCATGAAAGATGGCAAAACACTCAAAGCATGGTTGCCTGGTGGTGCCTCGACCGACTTTTTGACCACAGAGCATTTGGACGTGGTGATGGATTTTGACACCATTCAAAAAGCCGGTAGCCGTATGGGTACTGGGCTGATTATGGTCGTCGATGAAGCGCAGGACATGGTGCCGCTGCTGCGCAATCTTGAGATTTTCTTTCAGCGTGAGTCATGCGGTTGGTGCACGCCATGCCGTGATGGTCTGCCGTGGGGTGTCAAGCTGCTCACCGCCATCAATGATGGCGCGGGACAAGTCGGCGATGTCGAAAAACTAGAAGGCCTCACCCGTGACTTGTGGATCGGCAAAACATTCTGTGCCCATGCGCCTGGTGCGATGGAGCCACTGATGAGTGCGATTAAATATTTCCGTCCTGAGTTTGATCAAAAAATCGCGCAGGCGGTTGGTGTCGATGTCATTGATGCGGCAGCCAACCAACAGCCAGAAGTGAAATAAGGAGAGCGGCATGGCAGTCATACATATTGATGGTACCACTGTCGAAGTAGATAGCAGCGACAACTTGCTGCAAGCCTGCTTATCACTCGGCATTGATGTGCCGTATTTTTGTTATCATCCAGCCCTTGGCTCGGTCGGCTCGTGTCGTCAGTGCGCAGTCAAGCAGTTCCAAAACAAAGACGATATGGAAGCAGGGCGCGGTCGTCTGGTGATGTCTTGCATGGTCGCTCCTGGCGATGACATGTATATCTCTGTGACGGATGACGAAGCCAAAGCATTCCGCAAGTCGATGGTTGAGCTACTCATGACCAACCATCCACATGATTGTCCAACCTGTGAAGAAGGCGGGCATTGTCACTTGCAAGACATGACTTATATGTCAGGTCATAGTCGTCGTCGCTATCGCTTTACCAAGCGCACGCATCATAACCAAGACCTTGGGCCATTTATCGCCCACGAGATGAACCGCTGTATCGCGTGCTATCGCTGTGTGCGTTTTTATAAAGACTACGCAGGTGGCGAAGATTTGGGCGTTTATGGCTCAAACAACCGTGTGTATTTTGGCCGTGATAAAGATGGTCAGTTCGAAAGCGAGTTTTCAGGCAACTTAACCGAAGTGTGTCCAACGGGTGTGTTTACTGACAAAACGCACTCTGATCGCTACAATCGTAAATGGGACATGCAGTATGCGCCCAGCATTTGTCATGGCTGCTCAGCGGGCTGTAATATCTCGCCAGGTGAGCGTTATGGCGAGCTGCGCCGTATCGAAAACCGCTATAACGGTGACGTAAACCGCTATTTCTTATGTGACCGTGGCCGCTTTGGTTATGGCTATGTCAACCGCGCTGATCGTCCAACCCAAGCGCTTGAGCGTATCAATGACAAACACGTCAAAATCAATATTGACTACGCACTTGATGAAACCATCAAACGACTCAAAGACAAAAAAATCATCGGTATTGGCTCACCGCGCGCCAGTCTTGAGACCAACTTTGCGCTAAAAAATCTGGTTGGATTTGATAACTTTTCAACCGGCCTCAATCATCAGCAGCAAGCACTGGTCAATAAATGTATCGAAGTGCTCAGTACCGAGGGTATTTATAACCCAAGTATGACTGATATCGAGGCGCATGATGCTGTGCTGGTGTTGGGCGAAGACATCACACAAACTTCATCACGTGTGGCGCTGTCGGTACGTCAAGCGGCAAAAAACAAAGGCCTAAAAATGGCGGCGGCGCTGCAAACGCAGCCCTGGCTTGCCGAACCTGTCAAGCGTATTGCCCAAGACGCGCTAAGCCCAGTGTACGTCGTCGATGTAACGCAAACCAAGCTAGAAGACATCAGCAAAGCTAGCGTGGTGGCGACACCTGAAGATATCATCACTCTTGGCTTTAAAGTAGCGGATGAGATTGCAGGTCTGGCAGATGATTTGACGCAGATTGTAGCGCCGCAAGCCGATACTGCCGAGCGCGAGACCGATGCGATGCAGGCACTCGCGCAGCAAATCGCTTATGACTTGATTCAAGCCGATCAGCCGCTGGTGGTGTCGGGTAGCAGCTTATCTTCTACCGCACTGATAGAAGCAGCGGCGCAGATTACTCAGGCGCTCACGCAAAAACGTGCGGCAATCAAAGCGACCGAGCAACAAAAAGTCAATGCCCACAATGCCAAGGTCACAGCAGCTCAAGCGCAGGCGGCGGATGATCAGCCAGAAGAAAACAAAGAGCTGGCGGCCAAGCCTGAAAAACCACAAACCGGTACAGATAAAGCGGCTCAAGAAGATATCAATCGTGAGCCTGCAGACAGCCATGAGCTAAAAGAAGTCAATAAAAACTATCAAGCACAAGCAGGTATTTATTTAACGGTACCTGATGCCAATAGCATGGGCGTTTGTATGCTTGGTGGGCAGTCGGTTGAAGAGCTACTAGCCACTGACTTTGATGTGGTGGTGGTTGCAGAAAACCAGCTGACCGATGCCATTGATGCCAATAAGTTGACACAGTTACTCGCTGATAAGACCGTCATTGCCCTTGATCATCAGCTGCTTGATTGGCACAAAGACGTCGACATCGTCTTGCCAGCCGCCAGTTTTGCCGAAGCGGACGGTACGCTCATATCTGCTGAGGGCCGTGCGCAGCGCTTTTTCCAAGTTTATGATAATGAATATTATCATCCAATGAGCAGTATTAAAGAAGGCTGGCGCTGGTTGCATGCGGTGCATAGCAGTATCGAAGGCCGTGATGTGGATTGGACACAGCTCGATGATGTCATCAATGCATTGATCGCCACCCATCCAAAGCTTGCTGGTATCAAGGGCGCCGCGCCCGATGCGGACTACCGTATCACGGGCCTTAAAATTGCGCGTCAGCCGCGCCGTTACTCTGGTCGTACCGCCATGCGTGCGCCGATCTCAGTGCATGAGCCAATGCAGCCAAAAGACTTGGATACAGGCTTGACCTTCTCTATGGAAGGCTATACGGGCAAACAAACACCAAGCTCGATGATTCCTTTTGCTCATGCTGCTGGCTGGAACTCGCCGCAAGCATGGAACAAATACCAAGACAAAGTCGGTGGTCATCTAAAAAATGGTGACCCAGGCGTGCGTTTGTTCGATATGCTCGAGCGCCTACCGACACGTCAGTATGTCGCACCAGACGCACTGTCTGCGACCACGACCGATATACAGCAAGGACAAGCCAAACTGGTGCCTATCTATAATATCTATGCCAGCTCAATGATGGCATCGCGCAGTCCTATCGTCGCCGAACAGCTGCCGGTGGCGGCATGGCGTATCGGTATGGATGATGCCAAAGACTGGAATGTTGCCGCTGGTGATTACTTAGCAATCGAGATTGACAAACAGCAAATCACCCTACCAGTACAGATTGTCGGTTATCTAGCAGAAGGCTGTATTGGTTATCCTGTCGGGCAGGTGAGCATCATTCACCCTTCGATGCCAGCCTCAGTCCGTAAAGTCGATGCACCCGTGACAATGAGGGGCGATATGGCGGATAGCGCTGACGATACCACCAACCGCGCAGCGCCAACTGGCACCGCGCCGACCACCACACAGGAGGTGTAATATGCAAGTTACCCGTATTATCCCTGATGTGCCAAGCTTTTTGGCCAGTAGTATGAGCTTTGATACTTGGTCCGTTTTATTTATGGTGGTGCAAGCACTGGTCATATTTTTGGTGGTCGTTATCGTGGCGGCGTTGATGATTGTCTATGAGCGCCGCATGCTTGCCTTATGGCAAGATCGTTATGGCCCCAACCGTGTCGGGCCGTTTGGCTCCTTGCAGCTGGTCGCTGATATGCTCAAAATCTTCTTTAAAGAAGACTGGACACCAAATTTCACCGATAAGTTTATGTTTACCTTGGCACCTGCGGTCGCCATGTTTACCGCATTGGCCTCATTTGCCATTATCCCTGTCTCGCCGACCCTTGGGGTGGCTGATTGGGATATCGGTATTTTGTTCTTTTTTGCCATGGCAGGTATTGCCGTCTATGCGGTAATGTTTGGTGGCTGGGCGTCTGCCAACAAATTCTCGCTATTGGGCGGCCTACGCTCGGCGGCACAAACCATCAGTTATGAGGTGTTTTTAGGCTTATCATTGATGGGCGTGGTGGCCTTGACCGGCTCGTTTAATTTGCGCGAAATCGTTGAGTCACAAATCGATGGCTGGTATATCATTCCGCAGTTTTTTGGATTTTTGACCTTTGTGGTCGCTGGTGTGGCGGTGACCCACAGGCATCCATTTGACCAGCCAGAGGCCGAGCAAGAGCTGGCTGAAGGGTATCATGTCGAGTATTCCGGCATGAAGTTCGGTATGTTCTTCATTGGGGAATATGTCAACGTCGTCCTGATTTCAGCCTTGATGACTTGCTTATTCTTTGGTGGTTGGCTGGCGCCGTTTAATTTAGATATTCCATTTATTCCACCAGCTTTTTGGTTCATGATTAAGACGCTGTTTTTTATGACCCTATTTGTTTTGGCTCGAGGCTCACTCATGCGTCCGCGCTATGATCAGGTGATGAACTTTGGCTGGAAAGTCTGCCTGCCAGTGACGCTGATTAACTTAATCGTTACTGCTGCAGTCATTTTGATCTTTTCCCCAACGTTGTAATCATTACTAGCCATCATTGATGAACTAGGGTAAAGCTGATAAGGATAATAATCCCATGTTTACTACCATAAAAAAGACCGTCATTGGTATCTTTACCATTGTCCGCAGCATGTGGATGGTCAACAGCCATGCGCTTAGGCCACGTGACACCATTCTTTATCCTGAAGAGCCAGTGCCAGTGCCGCCACGCTTTCGCGGGCGTATTGTGCTGACGCGTGACCCTGATGGTGATGAGCGCTGTGTGGCGTGTAACCTATGCGCCGTCGCCTGCCCAGTAGGCTGTATCTCACTACAAAAAGCCGAGCGTGACGATGGACGCTGGTATCCAGAGTTTTTTCGTATTAACTTTTCGCGCTGTATCTTTTGCGGAATGTGCGAAGAAGCCTGTCCGACGACAGCGATTCAGCTGACGCCAGATTTTGAGCTGGGTGAGTATAAGCGCCAAAACTTGGTCTATGAAAAAGAGCATTTGCTCATCTCAGGTCCAGGCAAATATCCTGATTATAACTATTATCGTGTGACCGGTATGGCGGTAGCGGAAAAACCAAAAGGCGCTGCTCAAAACGAAGCGGCACCGATTGATCTAAGGAGCTTGCTACCATGATGACTATTTTAAACAGCCCTGAGCTGGCAGGGTTTTATGCGCTGGCTGCTGTGGCGATATTTGCCAGCCTGCGTGTGGTGACGCAGGCCAATCCAGTACATGCCATCTTGTCGATGATTGTGTCTTTGCTCGCCATCTCAGGTATTTTCTTTGTCTTAGGTGCACCGTTTGCAGGGGCGCTAGAGATCGTCGTCTATGCTGGCGCTATCATGGTGCTGTTCGTCTTTGTCATTATGATGCTCAACTTGGGCATGAGTAATGATGAGCGCGAAGAGCGCTGGCTCGATGCTGGCACGTGGGCGCTGCCGACAGGCCTGACGGTTATCATCGGCGTTGTGCTGTATGCGATGATAGGTATGGGGCATGATGACGCGGCGATGATTGGTGGTACCACCATCTCTGCCAAAGCAGTCGGTACGGTGCTCTTTACCAAGTACGTCATGCTCATCGAGGTGGCGGCGCTACTGCTGCTAGCCGCTTTGGTTGCCGCCTACCACTTGGGCAAAGAGACGAAAGATGATGAGGTCATCGGTAAGGGTAGCCAAGATGTGCAGCCAGCTGTCGGCAGTATCAAATCATATGATAACGACGATAGCCATACAGCACAGATGGCGGAGCCTTATGAATACAAAGATGTTGACCCGCATGACTATGTCGGTAAGCAAGTAGGTGTACAACGAGTCACGCGCAAGGAGTCAGACTGATGGTACTAGCAGCGAGCGTGGCACAAGATGTGTCAAACGTGCCGTTTGCCCATGAGGTAGCAGGCTTAGTACAGCCAGCTGCTGAGGCGCAAAATGTACTGGGTATGATACCCATGAGTCATGGACTGATTTTGGCAGGTATTTTATTTGCTATCGGTCTGTGCGGCGTCATGGTACGACGTAACTTTTTATTTATGCTAATGAGTCTTGAGATTATGATGAACGCGACGGCATTGGCATTTGTAGTAGCAGGCAGTCGCTGGGTCGATCCAGATGGGCAGATTATGTTTATCTTTATTTTGACTTTGGCCGCGGCTGAAGCTTCAATCGGTCTGGCAATATTATTGCGGTTTTATCATAAGCGTGGGCATCTCGATGTCGATAGCGCCAATGAGATGAAAGGATGATGTCATGAGTTTATTACCATTAACCTTTATATTCCCGCTCATTGGCTTTTTAATCTTAGCCTTTATGCGCGACAAACTCACCGAGCAGGTGGCGAGGATAGTCGGTGTCGGTAGCATGCTGCTATCTGCGCTTTGTACGCTCGTCGTCAGCTATACTTTTTTGACCAGTCACCCTGCAGGTACGGTCATCGAGATGCCGCTGTGGACGTGGTTTCAGGTCGGGGATTTTGCTCCGAGCTTTGGGCTGAGTTTTGATGGCTTGGCATTGACCATGACCGGCGTCATCACGGGTATCGGTTTTTTGATTCATATGTTTGCCGCTTGGTACATGAAAGGCGATACCGGCTTTGCCCGCTTTTTTAGCTATATGAACTTATTCGTCGCCAGTATGTTGTTGCTGGTGCTAGCAGATAACTTGTTTTTGTTGTATCTGGGCTGGGAAGGCGTGGGTATTTGCTCGTACTTGCTGATTGGTTATTACTACCACGACAGAGCCAACGGCCGCGCGGCGATGAAAGCCTTTACGGTCACGCGTGTCGGTGATGTGTTTTTAGCCTTTGGTTTGTTTTTATTGTTTCGCGAGTTCGGCACGCTGCATATTCAAGAAATTATCACCCGCGCGCCCGAAGTCTTTGACCTAAACAACCCCATAATGATGCTCACCACTATGATGCTGGTGGGCGGCGCGATGGGTAAATCAGCCCAGTTGCCACTACACACATGGCTTGCTGATGCGATGGCAGGCCCAACACCAGTATCGGCATTGATTCATGCCGCGACGATGGTCACCGCAGGGGTGTATTTAATCGCCCGCCTGCATCCATTGTTTGAGCTAACGCCAGGTATTTTATTGTACTGGGTCGGCGGTGTCGGGGCGTTAACGCTTGTGGTCGCTGGATTTTGTGCGCTGGCGCAAACCGATATCAAACGTATCCTTGCTTACTCGACCATGAGTCAGATTGGCTATATGTTTTTGGCCTTAGGCGTGGGCGCATGGCAAGGGGCTATCTTCCATTTGATGACCCATGCTTTTTTTAAGGCGCTGTTGTTCTTGGCATCAGGTGCGGTCATTCTAGCGGTGCATCATGAGCAAGACATCTTTAAGATGGGCGGCCTGCGCAAAAAGATACCTTTGGTATTTTGGTGTTATATCGTCGGTGGCGGAGCACTCGCTGCGATACCTTGGGTCACCGTTGGTTTTTATTCTAAAGAAGCGATTCTTTGGGAAACTTATGCCACTGGTCACTTAGTACTATTTTACATGGGTGTGTTTGGTGCATTCTTAACGGCAATTTATACCTTCCGTATGATCTGGATTGTCTTTTTTGGTGAAGAAAAGACCCATGCGCATAAGCTGTCAGGGGTCTCCTATTGGTTACCACTTACCGTGCTTTTGGTACTATCGACCGCTGTCGGTGCGTGGATTACGCCGCCGCTACAAGGTGTGTTGCCCCAGAGTGTTGGGCATCTATTAGAAGTGGCTGGTCAAGCAGAGGCCAAGCATACTGCAGAGTATATCGCCATGGGTGCGATGCTGGCAGGTTTGGTATTGGCCGCGCTGTTATATGTGGTCAATAAAGGTCGTCTGCTAACGAGCTTTAAGCGCTCGCGTGTCGGCGGCGCGCTGTATCACTGGTGCTATCACGGCCTAGGTTTTGATGCGCTATACGATTTACTTTTTGTAAAACCCTTTTTGTTCATCGGCCGCTTATTAAAAGCCGACCCTATCGATAAAACGTGGTATGTCTTACCTAAGCTGGCATCAGCAGGTAATAAGGTATTGTCTGCGACGCAAACAGGGTCACTTCGAGGTTACGCTGCAAGCTTTGGCTTAGGCGTTGCTGTATTGCTCGTGCTGGTAATGATAACGGTGGTATAAGATGATTGAGTTACAACAAACGTGGATGCTACCAGCATTGATTGCAATTCCTTTTATTGCAGGGTTGCTATGCTGGCTGGTAGAGCGGATTAATAAACGTCTGCCGCGCTGGATCGCCTTAATCGGGATGATCATAACCTTTGCTTTGTCACTCGTGCTATGGCAGTACGGCGACTATAGCGGTATGAGTAAGCAGGTGATCGCGCCAGATGCAAACGTGCCATGGGTCGCTGAGTTTAGTGTGCCGTGGATACCAAGCTTTGGTATCAGCTTTCATTTGGCGCTAGATGGTTTGTCGCTGCTGATGGTGGGTCTAACAGGGCTGCTCGGTATCGCTGCTGTCGCTTGTTCGTGGAACGAGATTCAGCGCCGTGTGGGTTTTTTCCATCTCAACTTACTGTGGAGCTTGGGCGGCGTCATCGGTGTGTTCTTGGCCATTGATCTGTTTTTGTTCTTCTTCTTTTGGGAGATGATGCTGGTTCCTATCTACTTCTTGATCGCGCTATGGGGTCATGATGTGGTGGGCAAAACCAAAGAGTACGCAGCGACCAAGTTCTTTATTTATACCCAAGCGTCTGGGCTAATCATGCTCATCGGTATCTTGGTGTTGGTCATTATCAGCTATGCGCAAACTGGGGTGGTCAGCTTTAATTATAATGATTTGCTCGGCACCTCGCTTGGCGGCTGGGAATATCCCATTATGCTGTGCTTCTTTATCGGTTTTGCGGTGAAGTTACCGATTGTACCTTTTCATGGCTGGTTGCCCGATGCGCACGCTCAAGCACCAACAGCAGGTTCGGTGGATTTGGCCGGTGTTCTAATTAAGACTGCCGCCTATGGTTTGATTCGTTTTGTCTTGCCATTATTTCCAGCCGCGTCGCAAGAGTTTGCACCGATTGCCATTACCTTAGGGACGATTGGTATCTTTTATGGGGCGTGGCTCGCCTTTATGCAGACCGACATGAAGCGTCTATTGGCATATACCAGTGTCTCGCACATGGGCTTTGTGGTATTGGCCATCTATGCTGGGACGCTCATCAGCTTGCAAGGCCTGATGATTCAGATGCTGGCGCACGGGCTTAGCTCGGCGGCATTGTTTATCATGGCAGGACAGCTGTATGAGCGCTTACATACGCGCGATCTGACTTTGATGGGCGGTATGTGGGGTCAGTTCCGCTACTATGCACCGATACTGATGTTCTTTTGCGCCGCTTTATTGGGTATCCCGGGTACGGGTAACTTCATTGGCGAATTTATGATCTTATTTGGCTCATTTGCTCAGTATCCTGTGTTTGTGGTTTTTGCTACGTTCAGCTTGGTACTTGCAGGCCTATACTCGCTCATTTTGATTCACCGCGCCTTGTTTGGTAAAAACAATATCGAAGCGCTGGCGATACACGAAACCAAGTCGCATGGTCTGCCGACGCGTAGACTAAAAGATTTGGGCAAGCGTGAGCTTTCGTTGCTGCTTATGTTAGCAGCAGGTTTGGTCTGGCTAGGATTGTATCCGCAGCCATTCCTCGATACGTCAAGTCACGCCATGCAGTGGATCAATAATGCATATATATACAGTCAAGTCACACAGGTAGATGCCATGCAACTGCTTGATGCAATGGAGGCACGTTAAGTCATGAATGATATTACGATGAATGATTTGATGGGATTGCTACCTTACGCACCGATCATCGCCGTAGTGATTACGGTGTTGGTGGTGATGATTGCCATCGCGGTAAAACGCTCACATATGGTGACAGGTACTGTTACGGTGGTGGGCTTAAACGTTGGGCTATTTACCTTGCTGGCGCAGATGGCTGGTATTGTCAGTAGCGGCGCGGCTGCGCCTAGCGCTGAGCAATTATTTATCATCGATAATTTTGCTCAGTTTAATATGGTGGTGATTTTTATTTGTGCATTGGCGTGCTGTACGCTGTCTTATGCTTATCTTGCCAACCTAAAAGACAATAAAGACGAGCTGTATCTGCTGATGTTGCTATCGACAATCGGCGCGCTGCTGATGGTTAGTGCCCAGCATTTGGCGGCGTTCTTTATGAGTCTTGAGATGCTATCGATACCGCTATATGGCTTATTGGCCTATACTTATATGCGTAATCGTTCGCTTGAGTCGGGGCTGAAGTATCTGGTGCTATCAGCGACCGCATCGGCCACACTGCTGATGGGCATGGCCTTTATCTACGCTGAGGTGGGCGCGCTGGCGTTCAAACCGATAAGCTTGGTATTAGGTAATGTATTTGAGTCGCCACTCTTGATACTTGGGGCGGCGATGATGCTGTTCGGTATTGCCTTTAAACTCTCAGCAGCTCCTTTTCATATGTGGACCCCCGATGTCTATGAGGGTGCACCAGCCCCTATCGCTACGTTTTTGGCGTCTGTCTCAAAAGTGGCGATGATGGCTTTGGCCGTGCGTTTCTTAATAGATACCGCGTTATTGGCGCTGCCGTCTGTACAGATACTGCTGATGGTGATGGCAACTTTATCGATATTGGTAGGTAACTTACTAGCCGTACGTCAGACCAGTCTCAAGCGTTTATTGGGTTATTCATCCATTGCGCATATGGGTTATGTGCTGATCGTTATTGTTAGTATCGGTACCGCAGCCGATAGCATCTCTAGCATGTATATGGCGGTCTATGCCTTTACCTCTATCGGTGCCTTTGGGGTAGTGACCTTGATGTCGAGTCCTTATCGCTTGGCAGGTGAGGCCGATGAGCTGACTCACTATCAAGGGCTGTTTTGGCGTCGTCCCGTGCTGACAGCGGTCATGACCATTATGATGTTGTCACTGGCTGGTATTCCGCTTACCGCAGGCTTTATCACCAAGCTGTTTGCGATATTGGCAGCGGTACAAGGGACCAACTGGTTCTTGGCTGCGATGATTATCCTAGGCAGTGCCATCGGTCTGTTTTATTACTTGCGCGTGTTGCTGACCTTGTTTAAACGTCCTAAGCAATTCATCGAGTTTGATGTGGCAGGACAGTGGGGTATTCGCACGGGTGGTATCATGGTCATCGCCGTCACAGCGATTATTTTGTTCTTTGGTATCTTGCCAAACAGTATGATTGAGTGGGCGAGCATGGCACGTATCTGGTAATGTACTGATAGTAATATGCTGATAGATAGGTAGCAAATAAACCGCTACAGTGCAGCAATCTATCGTGCCGCACGTCCGCTGTGATGGTAAACCACCCAAGATGCGCCAGCTTTATGATAAGTTTGGCGCATCTTTTGGTTTGACCCCTTTAAAAACAAATAAACACAACCATCAATAGAAGTATTAAAAGAAAACGACTAATAAAAACGAGAGTGATTAACTATTATGAGTGACAATATTCAGACAGTAACGGTGCTCAGTAAGACCACGTGGACACCCAATTTATTTAGCTTTACAGTCAGCCGTCCTGACAGTTTTAAGTTTACTGCAGGGCAGTTTGTGCGTTTGGGGGTCAACCCCAGTCGGCTGAAGTATTATCAGCAGCAGGACGAGGCATTAGCAGCATTGGACGAAGACATATTTCGTGCCTACTCAATTGTCTCCTCACCATTTGATGAGGTGTTAGAGTTTTTCTCTATTGTCATTCCTGATGGCGCTTTTACCTCGCAGTTGCAGCACTTAGAAGTGGGTGATGAGCTGCTTCTCAATACCATGCCATTTGGCTTTTTGACGTTGGCTCGCTACCAAAAACCCTTGCCCAAAGACTTATGGTTATTGGCGACAGGTACAGGCTTGGCACCGTTTTTGTCGATGCTCCAAGACCTAAAGACATGGGAAGACTACGAGCATATCGTACTGGCCTACAGTGCGCGCTCGGTGGAAGAGCTGGCTTATATTGAGCTGATTGAACGCTTGCAAGCAGACTTTGGCTCGTTGGTGGACAACCCTGCCAAGCTGATTTTTATCCCTATTGTCACTCGCGAGCCCGTCGATGGCGCATTGACGGAGCGCCTGCCAAAGCTGCTATTGGATGGTACGCTACAAGAGCGTGCAGGTATTGCGCTGGATGTCGACAGCACCCATGTGATGCTCTGCGGCAACCCTGAGATGGTAGAGGACACCAAAGAAGCCCTAAAGACATTAGGGCTGGTGATGAACCGCCGCGGCGAGGGCAATATCGCGGTAGAAAATTATTGGTAAAAGCTATTAATAAAAGCTGCCGCTACAGGTGTTTGCTTAAATCTGATAAATAAAAGCTGTATTTCCGCTGTACAAAAACGCCGCTACTTGATAGACGAAAAGTAGCGGCGTTTTAATGGTCTATTACGTACGATTGATAGCCCATATAGTTGGATATCAAACCTGATTGGGCTCGGTGGCATCTGCGACAGGGTTGATCGGGCCTTGCATCAGCTCAGGCTCATCGGCGTCGCTAATGATGTCTTCATTGCTACTGGCGGCCAGTAGATCACGATAGTTGATCTGGGTCTTTAAGATCATCTGCTCTTCTTCAAGCTCGCCATAATTGACCTGCACCTTGTGCAGTGTGCTGATGATTTTTTTGTTCTTTTTTAGCCAGCGGTTGATATCGAGGTAGATCACCTCGTCTTTGGCACGAGCAATGTTGATATAAGATAAGATAAAGCCGAGCGGGTCTTTTTTGAGGATACGATGATAAAACCAGATAAACAGCTTGATGCCTTGGCGCTTGATAAAAGACTCGCAGCGCAGGTTTAGCACATCGGTATAGGTCTGCTGGCCGAAGACAAAACGCTGCACATTGCGATCGAGCTGTACATGAATCAAGCTAAAGTTACTGGCGACCTCGATATAGATGCCTGAGATATCAATAGTACAGTATAGGCGAAACCAGTCGTCGTGCATCTCAACGCGCAGCTCTAAGATGGCCTTTACATTGTCGGTGACAAACTTTTGCAACGCATCGTTGACGTATTGCTGCGCCACAGGCAGCGATAGCTCGTTTTCAAACTTATCGGTGGTTTTGTTATAAAGGTTTTTAACAGATTGGGTGAGGCGCTCCCAGCCGTCGCTAAATGACTCATCAAAACGATAGCCAATGTTTTCAAAGTACTCATCAAAACTGTCTGAATTGTTTACGTTATCACTCATGTTATCAAAGCCACTCAAACGTATTATCCTTATAGTGCGCTATTAAAGTATGCACTTCTTGTTGTGTTCCTGCATATTATTGAAAGCAAGCATCCCAATGATAGGGTGTTTGTTTTATAGTATCTCGACTATAGCATTTATAAAGCAGTATATAACAAATATCGTGGCTTCAAAATGAACACAGGCGTTTTATCGTAAATGATTTGTTTGCAGTGTGGATGGCGCGCCTGTTTGGCGGTTGTGCTGGCGACGCAATTCTATGTCATGTTATGATAGCCTCGGCACGGCATGAGTCAACCGCTTAGCGGTGCCTATTCATTGATACATAGATGAGCGGCAGACTTGTGCTGCGCCGCTCATACCCTTAAGCTGAGAGCAACTGTGGCCTATATTAAAGACTCACAAAGTTATCATTTTTCAGCGCAAGCCCCTAAGCGCGATAGAGGCCTGCCTATGGCTATCGTCATCGCTGTGAGTGTGCATGTGCTGATTATTTTTGGTATCAGTTTTTCTATGGGGCAAGATCCGGCAGCGATGATGCAGGATGTGGCCAAGGCCTTGACGGACAACATGCAGCCAAATGAGGACGCGCACTTTATCGCCAACGCCTCTCAGGTCGGTGGCGGCACGATAGAAGAACAGCTCAGGCAAGAAACTGATCAGGTCAGCCCGCTGTCAGCTGAGCAAATGAGCGAGACACAAGATGTGATCAATTTGCAGCGGCAGACCCGTCAGCAGCGCTATCAAGAAAGCTACCTGCGTACCACCTTGAGCTGGCGACAGGCAACCGTCGAGTCTGATACTGACAGTACGCAAGAGCAAGATGATATCATGGCGCAAGAAGAGCGCCTGCGCAAACAAATCGCGACATTAGAGGCGCAGCTGTCCCAGCGTCAGCAGGTCTATGCGACCAAATCAAAAGTGGTGACGGTCGATAGTAACTCGACGACGCGCGGCGCGGCAGCGGATTATATCAATACGTTTCGTGAGCATGTCGAGCGAGTCGGCAACCTGCATTATCCAGCGCAAGCTCGGGCGCAGGGTATCACCGGTGATGTGCGCTTGATGGTGGTTATCAGTAGTGATGGCAATGTCAAAGCCATTCGTTTGCTAGAGAGCTCAGGCTCGACGATATTGGATGAAGCGGCAAAGCAGTCAGTGCGGCAAGCGGCACCCTTTGGCAAATTCACCGAAGACATGAGCGATATTGTAGAGCTGCGTTTGATACGCACTTATCAGTACAGCGATACAGTCAATGTGACGTATTAGCGGATAAGGTATCAATAAGTGATGTATCAATGAGTGTACAGCAAATCAAAAAAAGCCGTTTACCAGCATAGGTGAACCGCTGCTTTTATCAATACCTTGGATATAAAACACACTTAGACATAAAGAGTCAGTATGGAATTTTTAGGTTTTACAGTCGATGTTGCTGCTTTGACCAGTAACGCATTGAGCTTGGTAATCAAAGTGGCTTTTGCCATTGTTATATTTGTGGTCGGGCGCTGGCTGGCCAAGAAAGCCGTCACCTTTGCTCATGGTATTATGCTCCGCAGTCATTTAGATGATACGGTGGCCAGCTTTTTAGGGCGCTTGCTTTATGGCGTATTACTGGTGGTGGTGGTGTTGGCCGCGCTGAGCAAGGTCGGGGTCCAAACGACATCGGTCGTTGCCATACTGGGCGGTGCAGCAGTCGCGATTGGTTTGTCGTTAAAGGATCAGCTATCAAACTTTGCCGCTGGTATCATGATCGTTACTTTTCGCCCCTTTGTGCGCGGTGATTATGTACAGATTAGCAGCTATACAGGGACGGTGACCGAGATTACGTTGATCAACACCCACCTAACCACGATCAACAACCACGATATCATCATCCCAAATGGCGATATCACCACCTCAGCGGTGACCAATTATACGGCGCTGCCCAATCGGCGCGTCGATATCACGGTTGGGATCGGCTACGATGCCGATATCAAAACTGCCAAAGAGGTGATGCTGAGCTTGGCCAGAAACAACCCAATGGCCTTTACCGACCCTGAGCCTATCGTACGCGTGACCAATCTGGGTGACAACTCGGTAGATTTGACCCTCAATGTCTGGACGACCAATGCTGATTGGTGGACGATGCAGTGTGACTTGCTTGAGCAGTTTAAATACGCTTTAGATGATGAGAAGATTGAGATTCCATTCCCGCAGCGTAGCGTCCATGTCAAAGGCTTGGATCAGATGATTAATCAAATGGGTCAGTCGCAAAAACTGCCCATGACTAAAGACTGAGCCTATGACTAAAGAGTGAACAAGGATTGGTTATTCAGTGCCTATTCTAAGGGATTGTTTCGGTCAAAAACCATCTCGTCAAATTCAAGCGTTTGGTAGATAGGGGTTTGGTAGGTTGAGACTTGCCAAAATCTCTATCTCAAACCCTTCCATCTCCTCTTGCTCAGCTTGTCCAAGCTCGTGATCAAAGCCTAATAAATGCAGCATACCATGTACTAGTAAATGATTGATATGCTGCGCGACGCTCTTGTCTTGTTCGCCGGCTTCTCGTACCACGACTTCATGACAGATGATCAGCTCGCCGAGTGGTAGGGTCGGCATCAAGTCAATAATGGCGACGGGTAAGTCGCTTGGATAGGATAAGATATTGGTCGCATAGTCCTTGCCCCGCGCCTCTAGGTTTAATTCACGACCTTCAGTTTTGTCAGTAATATAGATATCTAGCGCTTTGATTTTGTGCTGCCACGTCTCAAGACTAATATCTGTAAAATAAGGGAGCATCAGACCACTCTCTATACGTCTATCTATATATTTCAAAGTTGCAGCCATGATCGGCAATAGACGATCTGCACTGTAGTAACGACTGATTAACCCCTCATCGATACTATCGAGAGCGCTGACATCAAGCTCAATTTTGTCTAGATTATTTATCTTTAGGGCGTTTATATTATCGTTGTTAGATTGGTTCATAGCGTCACCTTCAGGAGAGATATAGTCGATTATAAATAAAACAGATAGATTGTATGTCAACGTGGAACTGGTATAAACTTTTCTTGCGTGCTGTGCCTACGCCGACAGAGGCTTCGAAAATTTCACTGCGTATTGTCTGAAAAATAGCCGCCGCCAGTGCCACATTTGAATGTTCAACACGCCCTAATATTAACGAAAAGACCAGATCACTATGTTTAGTAATCCGGTCTTTTGGGTTAGACATAACGGTTTAATGACGTTTAGCTACAGTTTAGAGGCTGCATCTGCCACCGCCTGTCTGCGCTCTTGCTCCTTGATGCGCTCAAACTTACGTTTTTCTTGTAGCGCGATTTGCTCTTCATCAAACACATCATAGGCTTCGACGATTTTTTGTACCAACTGATGGCGCACCACGTCTTTTGAGTCAAACTTAGTAATATGAATCTCTTCGATACCGCTCAAGATATCCATCGCCTGTGCCAAGCCTGATTTGGTACCGCGTGGCAAGTCGACCTGTGAGATATCACCGGTGATGACGGCGCGTGAGCCAAAGCCCAGACGCGTCAAAAACATCTTCATTTGCTCAGGTGTGGTGTTTTGCGCCTCATCCAAGATGACAAATGAGTTGTTTAAGGTGCGGCCACGCATATAAGCCAGCGGCGCAATCTCGATGATTTGCCGCTCGATCAATTTGCCGACCTTCTCAAAGCCAAGCATCTCATAGAGGGCATCGTAGAGTGGACGCAGATAGGGGTCAATCTTCTGTGTGAGATCACCGGGTAAAAACCCCAGCTTCTCCCCAGCTTCTACCGCTGGACGTACCAGCAGTATGCGCTCAATCTCATTGCGCTCTAGCATATCGACCGCGCAGGCCACCGCCAGATACGTCTTGCCGGTACCAGCAGGCCCAATACCAAAGGACACATCGGAGCTGAGCACGTTTTTGACATAGCGCTGCTGGTTGCCCCCGCGCGGGATGATACGGCCTTTGCGCGTACGCAGGCTAATGGGGGTAAACTCATCTGCCGAATCTAAATCAGCTGTATCGCTCTCATCATCGGCAGACTCTTGCTCATCATCTGCCATGTCTTCATCGCGGGAGACGCTCGATTGGATAATCAAATGCAGCTCTTCTGCACTGATATCCTTGGTGTTTTGCGCCTCATCGACCAGCTTATAGATGATGCGTTCGCCGCGCTCGACCGCAGTCACATCCCCGCTCAGGCAAAAGTCGCCTTGGCGTTGAATGATCTTGATATCGAGGCGATCTTGTAGGTATTTCATGTGGTTGTTGTATTCACCAAGCACGGTTTTGAGCTGTGCTGGGGTCAGTGATTCAAACTTTATACGGCGGCTCATAGAATCAGTCAAGCGATTATCCTTGTGTTGTGTACCCGCTGCTATCGCCTAGTGCTGATGAGATCAACATGGAATACGCCACGGGCTTCAGAGATAAAAAATAAAATAATAAAATGGGTAATAAAAATCGCTCGTCAAGGTGTCTGGGCGGGCAGTGTGTCACGCGCCTTTTAACACGCATTTGGCGTATCTGCTAGCGATATAGATAACGGTAAATTATTATTGGTTTTGGGGTTAATGATAAATCAATGTCTTGTCTTCATTATGGTAGATAGTTTTTAAAATTCAAGCCATCGCCTGCCCAGATGGCGGGGTTTTTGTATGTAGATTGCAACCACGGGCTGGTGGGCAAACGGCTGCAATGGTCAGGTATGCTGTGGCTTAGCTCACCCTCATGTCAGTCTTTTATGATATGACCGCAAACAGGCGAGTACACGCTTTGCATACGTGTCAGGGCACAGAAACTCAAGCAAACTGTGGTAATCTAGGGCATTAATAAATAACGCCTGAAAAATAAGAAAGCACACCATTAAAAGCAATATGATTAGGAATAGCATGATGCAAAACACTAATGCAACGTCATCAACTGTCAAAAAAAAAGCAGCAATCACTGAGCAGCAAGTGCTGATCGCAGGCGGCGGTCATGTGGGTCTGTCCTTTGCCTTGCTGCTTGCCCATCACGGTATCGCCAGCACCTTGCTCGAAAAAAACAGCTACCCAACCATCAGCCCGCAAGATGACCGCACGCGCAGTCATTATTTGGACAGTCGCAACACCGCTCTGTCGCGGCGCACCGTACAGATTTATCAAGAGATTGGGCTGTGGGATGAGCTACAAAGCCATGCCTGCCGTATTGATGCGGTACAGATCAGCGAGCAAGGCAGCTTTGGCCGCGCGCAATTAAATAAGGCGGACGAGCAGGTCGAGTCGTTTGGGCAAGTGATGGAAAACGCTTGGCTGGGGCGCAAGCTATTACTGGCCGCGCAGCAAGAGCCGCTGATTAGTATCATTGATAATGCCAACGTCATCGCTGTCGAGCAGCAGCCTGATGGCGTGACGCTCAGCTTTAGCTACTACGGCGAAGAAGAGCACGAGCAGCAGTTGCAGGCCAGTCTACTGGTCGCTTGCGATGGCCGCGACTCTACCGTGCGCCAGCTATTAGACATCGGCACAACGACGTATGATTATCAGCAAACCGCCATCGTCGGAGTGGTAGAGACGGATAAGCCGCACGACCATGTCGCCATTGAGCGATTTAGTCCAGCAGGGCCACTGGCGGTGCTGCCATTGACCGACCCAGATGGCGATGGCAATGAGGAATATCAACAAGGCTACAGACGCTCGGTGGTTTGGGTCTGCCCAAAAGGCGAAGAGACAAGATACCTAGAAGATGATGCGCATTTCTTGGCGACGTTGCAGGGAGCATTTGGCGATCGTGCTGGCACGTTTGTCAACGCTGGTCGCCGCGGTGCCTATCCGCTGACGCGCGTACTGGCAGATAAGCAAGTCGCTGGCCGCTGCGTCATCATGGGTAATGCCGCCCACACCTTGCATCCTGTGGCAGGTCAAGGCTTTAATCTATGTATGCGCGATGCTCACGTACTGGCAAAAATGCTGAGCGCGCAAGTGCTGCGAGGCGAGGATATCGGTAGTCCGGCATTGCTCACGCGCTACGAAAAAGCCCGACAAACCGACCAAAAACGCGTCATTCGTTTTTGTGATGCGGTCGTCCATGGCTTTACCCACCCTAATCCCGCCATCAAATTGGCGCGTAACATGGCACTGGTGGCGTTTGATAAACTGCCCAATATCAAACCGTTGGTGGCAAATTATGCCATGGGCTTAAAATCGTAATATAGTGAATCCTAAATAAGAAGAATACAGCTATGCCATCGTGCTACTGATATAAATTTTTCTTGCTTGCTGTGTGACTTCGTCACTCCAGAGGCTGCATAAAATTCATCCCAGTAGCAGTATTTATTTCTAAATGTTTAAAACGTCCTGATATCGAGAGCTAACTTATGACAAACAACCATACACTCATTATCGGCGGCGGTATCGTCGGTGCGACGCTGGCGCTAAAGCTGGCACAGGCCAAAATGCCCGTGACCTTAATCGATGCGCGTCCTGCTCGAGATGAGTCTGCATGGCAACAGGTTCTTGGCAAGCGAGATGCCCGTGTTTATGCACTGAGCCTCGCCAGTATTGCGCTGCTAAAAGACGTAGGCGCTTGGCAAAAGATAGCACTATCTGGACGCAAGGCGGATTACTCGCAGATGCAGGTATGGCAGCTCAATGGTATGGGCGAGCTATTATTTGGCGATAGTGACCGCAGTGCGCCAGAGCTGCTTGGCAGTATGGTTGAACCAGCGGTCATCGAGTATGCTTTGTGGCAGCGTCTGTCTGAGGAGGATGTCAGTGATTATCTGACCGTCATCGCAGGGCAAAAAGTCGTCAATATGGACTGGCGCGGGACGCAGCAGGGCTACCGTGTGACGCTAGCGGACGGCGCTGCTATCGATACGCATCTGCTCGTCGGTGCCGATGGTCGTGGCTCGTTTGTCCGTCAGCAGGCGGCGATTGGGCTGGACACGCTTGATTATAACCAAACCGCGATTTGCTGCGCGATTCAGACTGCCAAGCCCCATCAAGCGACCGCGCGCCAAGCCATGCTACCGACCGGCACGCTGGCTCTGTTGCCCTTAGCGGATATCACTGATGAAGATAAAGCCAATCCGCAGCATTGGCAGTCTATTGTCTGGACACTGCCGCGCAATGACGCACTGGCTTTGCTCGAGGAAGACGAGCGCGTGATCGCTGATAAATTGGCTGCTGCTAGTCACTATGAGCTGGGCGCAATCGAGCAGATAGAGTCCATCGCCAGCTTTCCACTGAGCGCGCAGCAAGCGAAGCGTTATGTACAGGACAATTTGGTGCTAATAGGCGATGCCGCCCATGGTGTGCATCCGCTGGCAGGTCAGGGGTTAAATCTGGGCATGCTCGATGTGAAGGCGCTAAGTGAGCAGCTGATGCACGACTATGCGCGTAGCGGCAATAAGCTGTGGGGCAGTAACCAAACCTTGCGTAGCTATGAGCGTCTACGCCGACCGCATAATAGCCTGATGATGCATAGCTTTTCGGCGCTTAACTGGCTGTTTGCAGGCTCGCTTGCGCAGATGCGTCCGATTCAGCAGATTCGCAGCGAAGGCATGTACCGCGTTGGCAAGATAAAACCACTCATGCGATTGTTTGCGAAGCAGGCGAGTGGGGTTTAGGGATGGTTATTTTTAATTCGATTGATTCGAAATGTTTTACTTGATGTGAGTGTTGTGGTTATAGATAGCATAATCAGCTTAATAAGAGAGAGTATGAAAACCAGAGTAGAAATGATTATTGAAACGCTTAGAGAGAATCCTGAACGCACTTTCACTGCTCGGGAACTTGCAGAGTTTTTTATAAGTCGTTATCCGGCTGAGATGGAGGAGAAGCAAAAAAATCCACGTTATAAAAACCATAATGAACTTGTAACTCAGTTAGCTGCCGAAATTGGTGGAAGTCGTACACAGGCAGCTAAAAAGAAGTGTCCAAATATAATTACTCAAGATAAACCAAGGCCGAGGCTATATTATTGGTCAGACAAGCCTATTGCTACAAGTGAGCCAATAACACAAGCTACCTTTGCAGGGGTAAAAATTCAGACTCAATCTGAGTCTAAAAGTGACAGTACTCTTACACCTAACTTAAGTGAGCATGACCTATATCCATTATTAATCAAGTTTCTTGCAGAAGAAATGGGGTTGTTTTGCAAGCGAATTGATGAACGAAAATCACGTAATACACAGGGTGCGGGTGGAAATCACTGGTTACATCCTGATATCGTAGCTCTAGAAACACTAGATAAAAATTGGTCTAGCGTTGTGCGAGACTGCGTACGTAATAGTAATGATGCTTTTGTGCGGCTTTGGTCGTTTGAGGTAAAAAAAGACTTAAATAAAAGCAATGTGCGTAGAAGCTTTTTTCAAGCAGTTTCTAATTCTAGTTGGGCTAATTATGCTTACTTGGTCGCAACTGGTCTAGATTCGGCAGTAGAAGGAGAGCTGCAAATGCTCTCAGGATTACATGGTGTGGGAGTATTAATACTAAACACTCAGTCACTATTTGATAGTCAAATATTAATCCCAGCGCGAGAACGTAACAATATAGACTGGTTATCAGTGAATCGAATCACTGAGGAGAATAAAGACTTCGAATCATTTGTTGATCAAGTTGGTATATATATTCAAACAGGCAGAGTCACTAAGAGTTTGTGGAATGATAAAGTGAACAAGTAGGTCTTGTTTTTCCAAATCTGCTTTTACCAGTGTAAGCTTGCTTAGATTTTATTTGTAGTCAGCAAGCTCAATATATCTTTTATATTCTAAACGATAATTTAATCACCCCAACGCCGAAAACGCCACCATCAGTACAGGCGAGACAATATTAATAATAAAGCCAAAACTAATTGCCAGTGGCACAACTTTTAGGCCACCTGATTGTTGAATGATAGGCAAGGTAAAGTCTAAACTGGTCGCACCGCCAAGTCCGACCGCTGCTGATGGATACTTACGCATAAAGACAGGAATAAATAATAGCGCAAAAAACTCACGTATCAAGTCATTGAACAGCGCCACACTGCCCCAAATCGCCCCATAAGCATCGGTCATGACGATGGCCGATAGCGAATACCAGCCGAAGCCAGACGCCAGCGCCAAGCCTTTGGTCCACGATACATCGCTAAACATCAGCGCAAAGACAAGGCCGCCTACCAATATCGATAGGGTAAAGATAATACTCATCTCCACTCCGCGCTTATTGAGCAAGACTTCTTTTAGGGTGATGCCTGAGCCTTTGAGACCGATACCGACCAATAAGATCAATATCATCAGCATGACGGTCATGGTGTTTTCAGGCGGCATATAACCTGCCGGTAAAAAATAACCAATCACCATGCCAATCACGACACAAACCACTTGTGCCAAGCTACCGCGGATACTGACGCGGTGCTCTTTGGATTTGACGCTGGGTTTTTTGGCATGCCACGGGCGCAGACGGTCAAAGAGCATGAGCGCAAACAAACCACTGCCAATCGTCAAAATCGATAAGATGGTGACATATAGAGCAATCTCACCTATCTGACTGCCCAGCCCTTCCACTTGTGACAGCTCGATACCGATGAGCGCCAAGATAATAAACACCAAGTACGACAAGCCTTTATCCGCAAGCTTGGTCATTTTGGGATTCGAGGGGATGGCAAAGCCAATAAACATTGGCATTAATACCAGTACAAGGGTAATCAGGCTTTGCATGTCGGCAGGCTCGCAGCGGTTTTAAACAAGCCGAAGATTGTATCATATTCATTTATAAATACGGCTATCCGCGCATGATATTCATCATAAAATAGAACGATACTGGCCGCGAATAGTACTTTTATATGCTTGGCTTATCTTTACCTGATCAACTTTTGTTGCTACATTAAGGCACTCAACCTCTGTGGTCAGCCCTATGTCGCTCTATCAGCTCAAATCTCAGTTTCAAGACCAGTTGCGCCCCATAAGCGATACATTGGCTACGTCAGGATGCCGCGCCAATCAAGTGACGATATCTGCTGTGATGCTCAGCCTAGGGACAGCCTATGTGATTGCCAAGCCTGCGGCTCACCATCAGGCGCTTTGGGCGCTGCTACCGTCGTCGCTGTTTGTACGTATGGCGCTCAACGCCATCGATGGCATGATGGCGCGTGAGCATGCACAGGCATCTGCGCTGGGCGGTGTGCTCAATGAAGTAGGTGACATTATTGCCGATACGGCACTCATCAGCAGCTTGCTACCTCATAGCGCTCAGCCAAGCTGTCCATCTAAAAATGTGATTGACCAACAGGCTCATCAGCAGCGTCATGTCTTTGGGCTGATGATACTGAGTGTCAGCACTGAGCTGATAGCAATCGCTTGCGATGCTGCGGTGGGCGCTCGAGCCAATCAAGGGCCACTGGGCAAAAGTGACCGTGCGTTTGTGTTGGGCGCGCTTGGGGCGGCAAAAAGCCTTAGCGTACCGATATCATTGTCTCATCGCTCAGCAAGTCCGTTTTTTATTCTAATAGAAATACTACTGCTAAAAACGTGCCTCAATCGTCTGCGCTATATGGCCGCACTGTATCTACAGCGTCAGCCGCCTGTACCGCGCTCAGCCCATACTACTTTGGAGTCCCAGACCATGTCTTCTGATTTTATAAATATAAATGATACAGCGGCGCAGGATATACCAGCCTCTCCTAGCGCGGCTACGGAAGTATTACAAGCTGCCGTGATAGAAGGCGAGAGCTGCTATAACGCGTATGATGGCACGGCGATTTATTACCGTTATTGGCTAACGATGCCTATTGAGCAGTTAAAAGACGCCGATCAGTGCTTACGGCAAGTGATTTTGTTGCATCGTGGTCATGAGCATTCAGGACGTCTGGCAGAGCTGGGGCAGCAGTTTGCAGCGGCAGGCTATCAGGTGTTTGCGTGGGATGCGCGCGGCAATGGCCGATCAGGCGGTATCAAAGATCATGCCGAGAGCGTCACCGAGCTTGAGCGCGATTTAAATGACTTTGTTCAGCTGGTGATGGAACAAACTGGCATCGCCATCGACGACACGCTAATCGTCGCCAGTAGTATCGGTGCCGTGCTCGCCGCCGCGTGGGTGCATGATTATGCGCCCAACATCCGCGGCATGATACTCGGCACACCTGCGCTCAAGATTCGTCTGTATCTGCCTTTTGCCATACCGTCGCTAAAGGTAGCGCGTACGCTTGGGCTGATGTCACGCGTCAGCAGCTACGTCAAAGCGCAAGTACTCACCCATGACCAAGACGCGCAGCACGCCTACAATGCCGACCCGCTGATCTCTAGCAGCATCTCAACCGACCTGCTGATCGACACGCACGCGACCGGTCAGCGTCTGCTCGATGATGCAGAGGCCATCACCGTACCGACCTTTGTCTTGTGTGCTGGCAAAGACTATGTGGTGGATAAGCAAGCAGAGCGGACATTTTATGAGGCGATCAATAGCCCAAGCAAACGCTGGCAGCTGTATCCTGATAGCTACCATGCCATCTTTCATGAGACCAACAAAGCCGACGTGTTTGCCGACTGTTTAGCGTTTGCCGAGGAGGTATGTAGCACACCGGTACAAACAGCGGATTTAAGGGCGGCGCATTTACATAGCGCCAGCAAAGACAAGGTCGATCGACTGGCCATCAAGCCATTTAATCCAAGCTTTGCGCTGACTCGGTTGGCGATGCAAACATTTGGTCATGTCAGCGATGCGATTGCCACAGGGCTTGAGCATGGCTTTGACTCAGGGCATTCGCTCGATCATGTCTATCAAAACCAGCCTAGTGGCCAAAACAAGTTTGGTCAAGCGGTCGATAAATTCTATCTTAACAACATCGGCTGGCAAGGCATTCGTATTCGCCGCGAGCATATATTAGAGCTGGCGCGTATCGCACTGACAGCTATCGAAGACAACAACCCTCAAGGGAAAAAACCAAGTAGCTCTAAGCGCTATCAACCAAAGCTGCTAGATATCGCCAGTGGTCATGGTTATTATGCATTTGATCTGTTGACGGAATTTACGGGGCTACAAGCTGAGCTGCGAGATTATGAGGTGCATAATATTCAAGCGCTACAAGCAAAAGCTGAACGCTTAGGTATCACTGATCGAGTGGTGGTCAGGAAGCAGGACGCTTTTGACCCTGCCAGTTATACGCAGGCCGTGCAGGAGGATAGTGCCACCGCGTCATCACTACATATGCCATCATCAAACAACGCAAAATCTGATGCAGGGTTTGATATCGCTATCGTCTCTGGATTGTTTGAGCTGTTTTCTGACAACCGCTTACCCGAGACTGCATTAGCAGGTATTTATGATAACTTAAACACAAATGGCTACCTGATTTATACCAATCAACCATGGCACCCTGAGCAAGAGTTTATCAGTAAAACCTTAAACAACCATCGCGGCCGTGACTGGGTGATGCGTTGCCGCTCTCAAGCGGAGATGGACCAGCTGGTCAGGCAGGCAGGCTTTCAAAAAGTCAGCATGCGTATCGATCGTTTTGGTATCTTTACAGTGTCGCTGGCGGTAAAGGTCGGCCCGCTCGATGACAAATAAGCACACAACATATGAGCGCGTGCAGCTGTTTTCGGGAGGCGGCTCGCGCTTTGCCTATTATCTGGGCAGTTATGCCGCGCTGGTCGCCCATGATTTGAGGCCAGATATGATCATAGGTACTTGCGGCGGCAGCCTCTCGGCGTACTTGGTACATCTTGCACCTGAGCCAAAAGACTTGCAAGCACTGCTGTATAGCCATGAGCTGTATACCGCCATTTGTGCAATCAGGCATGTCAGGCCAGATGAAGCAAATAGACGATCAAAAATGCGCTATATAACGCAGGCCATACAGCGTTGGCGCTTAGCAAGCAAGCAAAGCGCCAAACCGCAATGCTCATCGCCAGCCAGCTATGAGCAGCTACTCGCAGAGCTGCAGCAATTGGCCATGTTTCGTATCGATGATGAGCGGTATTGGCTCGATGCGCTATCTGGTGTTGCCAATGAGCGTAATGAGCGTAGAGACAAGAGTGCCCGTGGTCATAATTGTATTCAAAGCACCAAGCAAGCCATACCTGAGGTTGCCATCATCGCCAGCCGTCTGCAAAAAGCCTCTGGGGTTGACAGCGCGTGGCCACCTGCCTCATATACGGCGGCGGGTCCAGCAGCAGTATTGCAAGAGTTGTTATTTGCCTCGCCGCGTATGGCGACTATGATGTCGCTTGCCGCCGCCATGCAAGGCGCAGCTGACAATAAGATACGATCACCTGCGCATGCGTTTGCTGATGGGCGCATACCGCCGCATGTACAGATAGTGAGCCAGTGGAGTTTTGCGGACGCGATACGTGCGTCTATGGCCGATATGTATTATCTACCACCCACCCATATTTCAGCGCTCGGTTGGTGCTTAGGCGGTGTCATCAACCTCACACCCGTTGAGCTGGCCTGTCAGCTGGGGCAAACGGTATTTGCCGAGAGCAAAGCGGGGTATGATACCTGGCTTGCTGCCCCAGCGATTAAGCGTGTCTTTGGTTTTGATCCCAATGCTCGTTTGGCACAGGTGCATGGCTATCAGAGAGAGGCAAGCCCTCGCCATACCGAGCAGCTGCATTGGTTGCCGTTTGCTGACAATGCCGAGCAGCTCGCAGACCAAAGCGTGCAAAAGCGCTTTAGTATAAAGCAAATGACCGTAGCGTTGATTCATCGTGATTATGATGGTTTTGTGCAGCAAATGCAGGCGCAGTGGCAATATGGCTATCAGCGAACGAGCAGCTATATTCGGCAGCATACGCTATAGTTGACTACTTTCGCGCTACCGTTTTACAGGCGTACTGTGTTTATACCTTTGCTTATGCCTATACCGCCAGTGGCTATGCCGCATTTATCCTAGTAGCGCGCTTAGACTTATAACGATGGTGTTTTGAACTGACGATATACGCATACCGCGATTTATGCCGAACCGATGATATGACAGATCTTAAACCAAAAGCCTTAAAGCCTGCCACCGCTGATGCACCGCACGTTATCATCGTCGGTGGCACCAGTGGTCTGGGGTTGGCATTGGCACGTCATCACCAGCAACTGGGCTGGCATGTGAGTGTGGTGGGTCACGATCGCCAAAAAAAAGCGCAGATCAATCGTCAATATCCGCACATCACCACCTATCGCTGTGATCTGACTGACCGTGCCCAAACGCATGAGTTTTTGCAGCGCTTATCTGCCATCACGTTTTATCGGCTGATTTATAGTGCGGGCAGTTATACCAACGAGCGGGTGCGGACGCTCAATGCGGCAGACAGCACGCGCATGCTAGCGATTAACTTACAAGCATTTGAGCAGGTGTTTTGGTGGGCAAGTGAGCGGCTAAAACAGCAGCCGACATCGTTTGACATGAGGCAATATGGCAAGCCAAGTCTCATCTGCATTGCCTCCATCGCTGGGGCGTTGAACTATCCCTATGCCAGCCTCTATGCCAAAAGCAAACGCGCGATGATAGCCACGGCCAGCGCTTATCGCTTGGCACTGCGCCCGTATGATATTCAAGTAAACGGCATCGCCTCAGGCTATATCGATACCCAAGCGCTGCGTGATCTAAATGACGGTGACGCCAGCCATAAGCCATTTATCATCAGTACACAGACCGCCGTCCAGCATGTCATGCAAGCGATCGCTGATGATACCGAGCTTGCCATATTTCCACGGGCGATGCGTTATATTATTTATGCCTTAAACAGTGTGCCCAAGCCGTTATTAGACTGGGTATTACGCAGCCAGCTTGATAAAAAACAATGAGTAATGAAAAATGAGTAAAAAAACTGTCTTTGCAACAGGCTTTATTTAACCCAGTAACCAATAAAGGATGGTAAAGATAGGCACGCCAATCAGCAAGCTATCGATACGGTCCAATACGCCGCCGTGCCCTGCTAGCATGGTACCTGTGTCTTTGATACCGTGCTGACGTTTAAACGCAGACTCTAGCAGATCGCCTGCGATACCGCTCACTGCCAATCCATACGCGGCTAGCAAGCAAAGCCACCATTCAAACCCCGTCAGCCAGGCCCCCAGTAGCGATGCCAGTAGCGCGGCACACATGCTACCAAAGACAGCGCCTTCAATGCTTTTATTGGGGCTGATGCGCGGCGCTAGGCCACGTGAAAACAGGCGATGACCAAGTAGGCGACCGCATAGATACTGCGCGATATCGTTAAATTGACTGGCAAATAATACAAACAATAAGACACCATACTGCTCGCGTTGCCACGTCAGCTGCTGGAGGGCAATCAAGCTGACAATCAAGGCGACAAATGCCATGCTTAATAACCCATCTAAACCCGTTGGACGCGTGTAGTGTGGAGTGGTCGCGCTAGCGCTAGCGGTGTGGTCAGCAGAAGAGGTGGGGGTGACGCTTGGCTGCAGGCCGCGGCTTTGTAGCTTATGGATCAGTCGCGCTCTACTAGGTAGGCACCATATCCGTTTGATTTCGTAGCCACCGCGCAGACCAATCAGCACAAAAAAACCAATAAGCAGCCATTGATAGGGATATCTGGACGTCAAAAGCTCGGCATGGCGATCTGCTATCTTTGCGATTGCATAGCAGCCAAAAAGCGCCGCCAGCATAAACCACCATGAGCGTGCGATCAAATAAATCTTCGGTAGGCGTCTGCGCAGGCGTGGTATGGCCAGCGCTCCCCATACCGCGCTAACCACCCCCATCAGCGCGATCACAAAGACGATATCAGAAGCCATACCTTTAAGATCCAAATGCCACCATTTTATGTCGCGGGTTATGTCGCAACGCTTACAGCCGAGTTGTTATGATAGCGTAAATGCTTCTTTAATCCTAACTATAGTTGATAAACTATGTGGTGTTGGTAGATATTAACCGGACTCCCACATGGCTAAAGGCGATACAGTTGTTTTTTGCACTCCGCTGTTGTTATATGGGCTGTCATGTCTATATCGTCAATAGTAGCAAATGCGGTCAGCGAGGGCGGCTCAATGACACTGGTCAAAGGTTTGCTCGCTAAGTTTGGATAGTCTTGTCTATAATGACCGCCGCGACTCTCATGACGCTGATAAGCCGACTGCATAATCAAAGCCGCTAGCTGCAACTGCCTAGTTAATTGAACGTAGGGCAGCGTATGGTAAGAGATGACGTGGTCTTGGCTTTTAGTATCTATATGATCAAAGCTTCTACCACCGAGCTGCTGTTGCCACTGACAGATTTGCCCCAGCGCTTGCTCAAGCTGCTCGGCGCTACGAGTGATGCCCAGATGCGACGTCATTAACGCTTTTAATTGGGTGGTTATGCCAGCAATGTCCTTATTTGTACTGGTGTGGATATTGGCATTGTGATGGTCATTAGCATGGCGTTGGTACTCAATGGGCGATGGCAAGGTAATACGCTGACAGTTTGCCAGCACCGGCGGGGTCCAAATATCATAGATGGATTGCTCTGAGTTAATATAAATGGACGTGGCGTCTGGTTTTTTAGTTGCGTGTAGATAGCGCGGGATATCGGCGGCGATATGGCGCCCGACCACCACGCACTCAAGCAGCGAATTACTGGCCAAGCGATTAGCGCCGTGTAAGCCTGTATAAGCAACTTCTCCTGCCGCATAAAGCCCTGTCACATCGGTCAAGCCATTAGCAGAAGTGACCACGCCGCCGCAGCTATAATGCGCGGTGGGGGCTACTGGGATCGGGTCGGTGGTGATGTCGATGCCAAGGTCTAATAGTGTCTGATAAATCTGCGGAAAGTGCGCTTGGAGAAATGCCGCTGGTAAGTGACTGACATCGAGATGAACGTAGCCAAGTCCATTGATGCTAATTTGCTCGGCGATAGCACGAGCGACGATGTCTCTTGGTGCCAGCTCTGCGCGTGCGTCAATATCTAGCATAAAGCGTTTACCTGTCTGCGGGCAGTACAGCCGTCCGCCTTCACCGCGCAGGGCTTCAGAGATTAAAAAACTACTGTCACCAAGCGCCAAGCCTGTCGGATGAAACTGGATGAACTCCAGATTTGCCAAGCGGCAGCCTGCTTGCCAAGCCATCATCACGCCATCACCGACACAGACATTGGGCGCACTGGCACGTTTAAACAACTGCCCTAAACCGCCACTGGCCAGCACCACCGCGCGACTATGCAAGGTTAGCTGTCGTTGATGAACGTGATCAAAAACAAGTGTACCTTGGCAACGATTGTCAGTATTTTTTAGCAGATGAAACGCTTCATGATAGGGCAGGATAGTGATATTGGATGCCGCTTGCGCTTTTATAACGAGGGCTTCCATAATATGTCGACCAGTGGCATCATCAGCATGGGCGACGCGCCGGCAGCCATGGCCGCCTTCTTTGGTCAAGTGTAAGTAAGAGAGGTCAAAACCTGCTTTTATATGACTTTTTGATTCTTGCTGAGGAATTTGAGTAAAGGGCACGCCTTGCTCGCACAGCCATTGTACCGCTTGCTCGCCCGCGCTTAGGATTTCTGTGGTGTTTTTTGCCTCGCACAATCCTGCGCCAGCGATGAGCGTATCAGCGATATGGTCGGCGGCGCAGTCTTTGGCATCCAAACTTGCCGCGATACCACCTTGGGCATAATGACTGGAGCACACATCCAGCGCCGCTTTGCTTAATACAGTCACGTTCAGTGTTTGCGGTAAGGCCAGCGCCGTGCTCAATCCAGCAAGACCTGCGCCAATGATTAACACGTCTGTGTGTCTGACGCCATGGGTATCCTCAGCAGAGGTGCTTGTATTAGCGGCTGTATGCGCCTCACTCATCTTAGGCGGCTCCCACATTGGCAAAGAGTGCGCGGTCTTGGGTGATATCACCGCTTGCAGTGACGCGCCGCTTTTGTGCTTCGGCAAAATCAAGCATGCGTTGTAAAGGTTTTTTGGCGGCGGCTGCCAGCTCAGGCGTCAACATAACCTCACCGCTTCGCTGCGTCAGACACTGCTCGATGCCTGTTAGGCCATTCATCGCCATCCATGGGCAAAACGCGCAGCTCTTACAGCTGGCGCTTTCACCAGCGGTCGGTGCGGCCAAAAAACGCTTGTTTGGCGAGCGTTTTTGCATCTCGTGCAAGATGCCCAAATCGGTCGCTACGATAAAGGTCTCGGCATCCATCTCATAGGTTGAACTGAGCAGCTTACTGGTCGAGCCGACGACATCAGCGAGCGCAACCACGCTATCAGGCGACTCTGGATGTACCAGCACTTTGGCGTCAGGGTGCTCCTCTTTTAATTGCAGCAGCTCGGTCGCCTTAAACTCATTGTGCACCAGACAAGAACCTTGCCAGAGCAGCATGTCTGCGCCAGTCTCACGAGCGATATATTTGCCCAAATGACGGTCAGGCCCCCAAATGATAGGCTCACCTTGCGCGTGTAAATGACGAACGATATCGATACCGACAGAGGAGGTCACCACCCAGTCGGCACGCGCTTTGACCGCGGCGCTGGTATTGGCATAAACCACCACGGTACGCTCAGGATGGGCGTCGCAAAATGCGGCAAACTCATCTGCAGGACAGCCCAAATCAAGCGAGCATTCCGCTTCTAAATCAGGCATCAGGACGGTCTTTTCCATACTTAGAATTTTTGCTGACTCGCCCATAAAGCGCACGCCTGCCAACACCAATGTCTGTGCCTCATGGGCTTGTCCAAAGCGCGCCATCTCAAGCGAGTCACCGACACAGCCGCCAGTCGCCAATGCCAAATCCTGAATAAAAGGATCGACATAATAATGAGCGACGAGCACAGCGTTATGCGCTTTTAGCAAGTGCTTGATGTTTTCTTCAACTGCCAGCCGCTCAGAGCGTGGCAGCTCGGTAGGTATCTTTGCTCTGGCGTATTCTATGGTCATCTGAGTGGCGATGCGCTGGTCGGTACTCATGATAGGGGCGTCGTACGGATAAGTTTTCATAGCTGCAACCTTTCCTTTGGTGCGATAGTGACACATCATATGTCGTAATATTGGAATGACTCGCTAAAGCAAAATCATAAATTGTTTTAATTATGCTCATTTTGAGCATAAAAACAAGGGTTTTTTATGATTTTTCTACCTATAGTCAATCCTAAATAAAACTGACATGCTAGATGTTATGTTCAAGTGCTACTGATATTTATTTTGCGCAGCCTCTGTCGGCGTAGGCACAGCACGCAAGAAAAATGAATACCAGTAGCGCTGTACCTGTTTTAAAGTAAATTAACCATATTAAGGCGTGCGGCTTGGCTGGTGTTACAGCGACAGACTGTGATCGTCTTAGATTCGAGCTATACTAGGAAGTGTTACTGTTTGTAGGTAAACGGTGCTAACGACTGCTGTAGCACGGCTGTTTTGATTGTATACTGAGTTTGTTTTTGTATTCAGCTTGTTTTTGTACTACGTTTGATTTTCTACCGAGGATGATAAATACACTTATGACGTTGTCTTATTCACATGCGCATCAGCAAGGCAGTGGTACCACCGAGGTGGTTGCCGTACTCGTTGCGATTACCGAGCATACCGCCCGTGTCCTAACGGTCGATCAAGGTAAGCTATTGCCCAATGGGCCACTGATGCCGCTGCATCGCTCGTTGCAAGCAGGGGTGCGCCAGTGGGTGGAGGAGCAGACGCAGCAGCCACTTGGGTATTTAGAGCAGCTTTATACCTTTGTCGATACCAATAGACGCAACGTCGATGGTCATGCTTTAGTGTATGTCAGCTATCTAGGGCTGGTGCAAGAGACGCAGACGCCAAGGCTGCCAAGCCAAGCGCTATGGCGAGATTGGTATGATTACTTTCCGTGGGAAAACCACTTAGATGGCGCGCCAACTATCATTACCTCGTTTATCGTGCCAGCGTTATTGGCATGGGCACAGGAGGCAGATGACGCTATCACCCAGCAGCGGCGACGTCAGCGTATTGAGCTGTGTTGGGGCGTCGGTGAAGCGCATGTGATAAGCCAACAGCCGCCAAGCTTGGGTGCCAGCGCGGCCAGCCGGGAGCAGCTGCCAGAAAATAAAGAATGGGTCGCCGAGCATGTACTGCTGCGCTATGAGATGCTTTATGAAGCAGGGTTGATACCTGAAGCGCCAAGTTATCCGCCAAGCTACTTAGCCAATGTGTCCACCGAGCTGCCCAAAAACTGGTCGCAGCTAATAGGCGAGCCGATGTATTACGATCATCGCCGCGTGATTGCCACCGCCATCTCTCGATTACGAGCCAAAATAGAGTACCAGCCGCTGATTTTTGGTTTGATGCCTGAGGTGTTTACTTTATCGCAGTTACAGCAGAGCGTAGAGGCGTTATCAGGTGTGCGCCTGCATAAGCAAAACTTTCGCCGTCTGCTGGAGGCACAAAACCTAGTGATGGAAACAGGAGAGAGTAGTAGCGCTCAGCGCGGCCGTCCTGCCAAGCTGTATCGTTTTCGGCACGATATCGAGTTACAAAGCCTGCTCATGGATAGCAAGCTGCCCAAACGCAAATAATTAAATGACATTATTTTATTGCAGGGTGGGGTGCTTTACGTTATATTTATGCTCATTTTGAGCCTAATAAATGCCCGTGGTGCTAGTGATATGATTGCTATTTGTGGTGTTATCACTGGCGATGACGTATTTATTAGGCAAATGCGCAACGATAAGGATAACCGATGACAGGCAAACAAGAACCAGCATTAAATGAGGTGTTGCTACGCCCATTAGTAGAGGCCGCTCTCACAGAGGATCTAGGCAGGCGCGGCGATGTCACCTCACAAGCGACCATCCCAGCCGATATGCAAGCGCAGCTACAGATTAAAGCGCGCCAAGCAGGGGTTATCTGCGGTATGGATTTGGCGCGATTGGCCTTTGATATGATCGATACGCAGATTGGTTTTGATGCTCAGGTCGCTGATGGTGAGAGGGTTGAGGCGGGGACAGTGCTGGCGACCGTGTGCGGTAATGCGCGTCATTTGCTCACTGCTGAGCGTACCGCGCTCAACTTTATGACACATCTGAGCGGTATTGCGACCGCGACACGGCAGATCGTCGATAGTGTGGCTGCATACCCTGCGCAAATCACCTGTACGCGCAAAACCATTCCTGGGCTACGGACGGTACAAAAATACGCCGTACGCTGCGGCGGCGGGCGCAACCATCGCTTGGGGCTGGACGATGCGATTTTGATCAAAGACAATCATATTGCGATTGCAGGCGATATCGCAACTGCCATCAAGCAAGCGCAAGACTTTGCCGGCCATCTGATTCCAATTGAGGTAGAAGTCGACACCTTAGCGCAGTTAGCGCAGGCACTTGATGCCGGTGCGAGCTTGGTATTACTGGATAATATGACGCCTGATATTTTGGCGCAAGCGGTGGTTATGTGCCAAGGCCGCGCCAAGACAGAAGCCTCAGGAGGTATCACCCCCGAGACAGTACAAGCGGTCGCCCAAACAGGGGTGGATTTCATTGCCATGGGTTATCTGACGCACAGTACCACTGCGCTCGATATCGGTCTGGATTTTATGGTCAGTGATAATACGGAAAATTAAGCAAAGTTAATGATTTTATTGGCTTATCTGCCTATGCTACAATGGCGCTTATGCGGTGGTTAGCCGCCTAACAGGTCATCGCTGTGCGCCGTGATGACCTGACTTTAGCATCATTGCTGCAACAGATAAGCGAGACTCAGTGAACACTGAAATAATCAAGATAATCTTAGCCTTTTTGGTGCTGATCAATCCATTTAGCGCATTGACGTTGTTTTTGGATTTGACCCGCGGTTATTCGATGAATAATCGGCGCAAAGTGGCGCGTGTTGCTTGCTTGACCATTTTTATTACCATCAGCTTTTTTACTGTGGCAGGGGAAACCTTGCTTAAGCTGCTGGGTATTTCTATCGGCTCGTTTCAGCTAGCGGGTGGTATCTTGGTGTTTTTGATTGCGCTCAACATGATGAATGGGGAAGGTAACCCCGTCAAACCCGATCAAGAAAATTTCGATGTCGAGTATGATAAACACGCGGCACCAAGTACTGCTTCTGCTGTCGTGCCGCTCGCTATTCCGATGATGATCGGCCCTGGCGGTATCTCCACCGTCATCATTTACTCTTCGCAAGTCTCTGGGATTTTGCAAGTCTCGGCCATTCTTATCGCTGGATTGTTTATCAGCTTGTTTTGCTACTTGGCCTTGATGGCGGCAGGCCGTATTAGCCGGCTGCTGGGCGATACTGGACTAAATATCATGAGCCGCATCATGGGCATGCTCTTGGCTGCAGTGTCTATCGAAATCATCGTCAATGGTTTGCGTACCTTGTTTCCTGCCTTGGTATAACCGCTTATCTGACGCGTGGCGGCCTGTATGTTTGTGTGACTAATCACCAAAGGCGCTGGCAAAAAACGCCATTAATGAAAATATGTTATAGTAGTGATTCACTATTTTTTTACAGGAGTTGATCTTGAGTAAGAAAAGAATTGCTATTTTAGGAGCAGGTCCAAGTGGTTTGGCGCAGTTGCGTGCCTTTGAAGCAGCGCGCTTGGCAGGTGTAAAAGACTTACCTGAGATAGTTTGTTATGAGAAACAAAACGCCATTGGCGGTATGTGGAACTATAGCTGGCGCACAGGTCTAGACAGAAATGGTGAGCCCGTCCACGGCAGTATGTACCGCTATCTATGGTCAAATGGCCCAAAAGAATGCTTGGAGTTTGCAGACTACTCGTTTGATGAGCATTTTGGTGAGCCTATCCCCTCATACCCTCCGCGTGAAGTCCTAAAAGACTACATCATGGGCCGTATCGACAAACAAGACATTCAAAAATATATTCGCTTTGAATGCCCAGTACGCTGGGTGGCTTTCGATGATGACACGCAAAAATTCACCGTCACGGTGATGAACCATAAAACCGACGAGCAAGAAGTCGAAGAGTTTGATTATGTTGTGGTTGCGACAGGGCACTTTTCGACGCCAAACATGCCGTACTTTGAAGGTCTCGAAGCCTTCCCTGGCCGTATCTTGCATGCTCACGACTTCCGTGATGCCCTAGAGTTTAAAAACGAAGATATTTTACTTGTCGGTAGCAGTTACTCCGCCGAAGACATCGGTACGCAGTGCTATAAGTATGGCACCAAATCAGTAACCATCAGTTATCGCAGCCAGCCACTTGGCTATGAGTGGCCTGAGGGTATCAAAGAAGTGCCATTGGTGACGCATTTTGAAGGAGATGTGGCGCATTTTGCTGATGGTACCAGCCAGAGCTTTGACGCCATCATTATGTGTACCGGCTACTTGTTCCATTTCCCATTCCTGCCGGATGAGCTGCGTTTGCAAACGCATAATTGCTTGTACCCTGCCAACCTTTATAAAGGTGTCTTTTGGCAGCCCAATCCCAAGCTTATCTATTTAGGCATGCAAGATCAGTACTTTACCTTTAATATGTTTGACGCCCAAGCGTGGTATGCGCGTGATGTCATCATGGGTGAGATGGCGCTGCCGGATTTGGCAACGCGTGAGGCCGATGAGCAAAAATGGCTGGAAACCTATGCCAAATGCGTCACGGTCGACGACTCCATCGACTTTCAAGCGGCTTATATTCGCGACTTGACCGATGCGACGGACTATCCTGAGTTTGCGGTAGAAAAACAAGGCGATATTCTAAAGCAGTGGCAAAAGGACAAAGCAGAGAACATCATGACCTTTAGAGAAAAGGCCTACCGCTCGACGCTGACGGGCACGCTAGCGCCTGAGTTGCCAGAGCCGTGGCTGGATGTGTTAGATGACTCGCTTGAGCACTTTTTAAACTTGGCATTTGTCCAGCCCAAAAAGCACAAAAAAGCCTCATAAGCAGTTTTTATCTATAAGTGTTTATTGTAAAAAACCAAACCTTCAAGTGAGGGTTTGGTTTTTTTAGGTTAAGTCATCCATCTTTGATGATTAGCTTTGATACAGATGCCATGCCAGATAGAGCATCAAGATACCGACGAGGGCGTCCAAAATATTCCAAGCTTTTGGTTTGGCAAACAGCGGCTTGAGTAAGCGCGCGCCATAGCCCAGCGCAAAAAAGAAAAAGAAAGACGCGCTGACGGCACCAGCGGCAAACACCACTTTGCTATTAGCGCCTGTTGAAACCATGCCGACGAGCACCAATGTATCTAAATAGACGTGCGGGTTGAGCCATGTAAAGCCAAAGCACAGCAGCAGCGCTTTTTTTAGGCTGCTGACCACTTGACCCTCGACGGTCAGTGCATGTGATAGGCGCACACTGGCATATAGGCTTTGTAAGCCATAACCGAGCAAAAACACCACACCGGCGAATTTTGCGACATCGACGATGTGCGGATAGCGTGCTGTCACGGCGCCAAAGCCGCCGACGCCTGCTGATATCAAGATGGCATCGCTAAGGGCACAAAACAAACAGACAAAAAAGATGTGCTCGCGCTTTAGCCCTTGTTTGAGTACAAATGCGTTTTGCGAGCCTATCGCAATGATGAGCGATAGCCCAAGCAAGAAGCCAGAAAGAAAGTCAGGGGCATACATAATTAAGTGCTTAATCGGTGGTGGAGCGGGGCGGATAGTGCCAGCGGCGCTGACATTTTGCGTACTGGCAGCATCATAAAAAACTGTTAAGATACGCTATTGATTGCACCGATGCAATAAAGCAAAGCCCCTTACTGTAAAATGGGTATGTAACAAGAGGCGTGTATAACAGAGAGGTAAGATCGGTCATGGTGGTAAGTTTGACAAGAATGCTACAGTCATTTGGGCAAGCCCAAGACGATCTGCCAGCGCAAGCGGCCTTACAGGCGCAAAAGACAGCGAGTCACTATGAGTGCCAAACAAAGAGCAAAGGCGGCGAGCAGGCAGATGACGACAATATCAAGAACCCGCGTACTACGCTGACGCCACCTGAGCGTGCCGACCGTATCTGTGCGGCATTGGCGCAAGTGGGTGATGCGCGTTCGGCCACACCGCTCACCGACCGCTATCTGGCCAATCACGCACAAATGCGCCCAGCCAACAGACCCCCTTTTGACCCTGATACCTTATGGTATCTCAAACATGGACGTTGTCCGATTATGACTGAGCTTGTAGATGTGGTCGATGAAGCCACCTTAAACGCCATGCCCATCGAGGCGGTGGCGATACTCGATAGAATCAATGGTAAGCTAAAGCGCTACCGTGAGTGGAGTCATGAGCTCAACGATGAGCAGCAGCAACAGCATAACGAGCGGCAGTTCGTCATCGACAAGCTGGTGTCTGAGAGTATCCCTGAGGCGCTGCATCATTATGAGCAGCTGCAACGATTTAGCCCGCACCGTACTAGAAACCATACAGCACAAGGCAAGATGAGCGCAGGCGATATGCTGACGGATTTGTTTTTAGAGATTGACTACGAGCTTGATGAGCTGCTCGATGAATTGCACAACACCGTGATGAGCCGCCTTGCTTCTACGCATCGCTATGTCAAAAGCCGCACGCAAAGCTAAGCTAAGGGCGGCGGTTGTGACTGCGAACTTGCTCTCATTGATACCACTATTGATACCGTTTTATACCGCGGTGCTTGCCAACCATTTTGCCAAAAAAAACGGCCAAAAAACTTGCCATAAAATAAGGATCAGCCAATGACCCAAATGACTGCGATGTTTATCATGTTTGTATTGTATGGTGTGCTACCAGCGGCTGGGTTGTACTTGGGATATCGTGGTATCAAAAAAATGACCGCGCCCAAAATGCTGGAGTATAAGGCGATGCCGCAGCTGGGTTATATCCCCGAAAAGAGCCTACCGGCTGATATCAAGGTGATGCTGGCGCAGATCAACGAAAAAGGCGAAAAGCTGCGCGTCATTTATGGTGATACCAATAATGATGGTAAGATTGATGACAAAGACACTGTCAATGAGACCTATATCATGATTCAAAATCTCATGGACAGACATGTGCCGCTGGCGGTGGCGGACTATCGGCGCTTGCATGACTTAGATGTGGGCGATGGTGCGCGCGCTGATACGACCAAAATCAAGCACTCCAACGTGACAGGCAAAGAAGCGCTGCTTGAGGTGCTCACCACCATTGACGCGCAGTTTGATGATTTGCTCAATGCCTCCTATCACCAAGATGGGCAAAAGCTACTCGCGACCAATCGCTATCTACAAAAACGCTTTAAAACGCCTGCTGTCAGTCACGAAGGACAAAACCTCGATGACAGTGCTGACGATGAGGCAGGTATCCAAACGCTTGAAACCCCAGCTGGCGCTGCGACCAAAAAGGCGCGCGCTGACGATATCAAACGGTAAAGATTAAAAGCTAAGCACAATAACGGTAAAAGAGTAAGATATATGAGTGTGCTCATTGGTGTCGGTATCGTGACGACCATCACGACCATTTATTTGGGTAAAAAAGGCTGGCAAGCGCTGCATAAAGCCGTCGGCATCACCCCAGGCGTGCTTACATATCAAGATGATCAAGCGCCTTTGTCATTGTCTTCAATCACATGGCGGCATCTGCGTTTACACAAAAAACATCTACAGCGCTTACCAAATGATCAGCTGCGCCAGCTGCAGCGTATCGACGATAAGGTGAGTCGCTATCAGTCTTATCAAAAAACACAACAGGCTGATGATAAGACGCCGACGGTGACCGAGTCGCAGTTTGTGCTACAAAAGCTGCTGTACACGCGCTTGCCTGACACACTAGCCAGTTATGATTATCTGGTCAGTATCGATAGCGCTGACCTATCACAGACAGAAAAAAAAGCAGAAGCCGGTGCGCTGTTGCAGCAGGTATTAGACCATATCGAGCAGCGTCTAGATGCGTTATTGGACCAAGCGCAGACGCAGCATCTACAAGCGTTACGCGTGATGAAAAACTATGTCGAGAGCCACGATCGTTAAAGGGTAGGGCAAAACGACAGCAAATGGCGCAAAAAAAGCTGCCTGTGATATCTCTCACAGGCAGCTTTTTTATGATCTAGGTGTATGAAGCCTCAGTAAAACTAACGCTTATCGCCGCGACCACGAGTGTGCCGAGTGCCGCGACTGGCAGGGCTGCCGCTGCTTTTCGGTTTGCTACTGTGCGACTTATCGCTACGACTATCGGCACGGCGCGCTTTGAGCGGTTTGCTTTTGATACGTTCTTGTTTTTCTTTAGCCGCGCCGTGCAGACCTGTACCATAACGCGGGCGCAAGCTGACTAAGTCGGTTAGGGTGTTGATCTCTTTTTTGTCCAGCTCCAAGAAGCGGCCTGTACGCAGCTCTTTGGGCAGTGAGATCGTACCATAGCGGGTGCGTAATAGGCGGCTGACCTTGAGGCCTTGCGACTCAAACAAACGGCGCACTTCGCGGTTGCGGCCTTCTTTTAGTTTGACGTGATACCACTTATTGACGCCTTCACCGCCGCCTTCTTTAATGTCTTCAAACTGCGCCATGCCGTCCTCTAGCATAACACCAGCGGTCAAGTTGCGAGCGATATCAGGGGTGACCTCACCCAAGACACGTACCGCATATTCACGCGTGACTTCACTTGAGGGGTGCATCAAGCGATGGGCCATCTCGCCATCGTTGGTAAACAATAACAGTCCGGTTGAGTTGATGTCCAAACGGCCAACCATCACCCAGCGATCGTGGGTCAGCTTTGGTAGGCGCTCAAACACAGTCGGGCGACCTTCAGGGTCTTTTGCCGAGCACACTTCCCCTTCAGGCTTGTAGTATGCCAAGACGCGGCGGCGCTTTTCGTTTTCGGCGTTGTATTTGATCTGACGACCATCTACCCGTATCTCATCGCCTTGCTGCACGCGATCACCAATGGTCGCAGGCGCATTATTAACAGACACGCGGCCTGATCTGATGACCTCTTCCATCTGACGGCGTGAACCCAGCCCCATACGGGCGAGGGCTTTTTGTAATTTCTCATCTTTCATAATCATGTCCTTGAGTCGGTGGGTTTACATTTCTCAATGTAAAAAATGAAGTGCCTATTCTACGCGAATTTCAAACATTTAGCACGCAAACTGGCATAAATGCTCTAGGGAAAAAATTTTATCAGGTGGCCTTTGGCTCGTCCAGATAGTTCTCGATTGAACTGAGCAGATGTCCTAGTTTAATAAATAAAAGTTTGCTTGGTTGGCTCAATGACCGTTAGGTATTAGGGACACCGAGTCAACGAATTAGCTCATCATGAATTAACAAATAGTTACATTTAGCCATAAGTAAAATTAAAAAAAGTCATATTAGACATTTGGTTTTATTAAACTAAATATGAAGTTGCCATGTCTATGGAAGTATATATAACAAACGAAGAATGGTGGTGCTATAAAGAAAAATATATTTTAATTTTTTTATAATCAGAATGCGATAAGTGTAAAAACTGCTTCAAGCCTTTAAGTATAAGGGTTTTTTGATAGAAATAAGGGCTGTTAAATATTTTTATATGAGTATTTTTAAATATTGCGTTACGTATATTTTAAGTGTATATTCAATAAATACATTCTTTTTTATGAATATATTAGTAATGGCAGCATGCGATGGTTTGATTCACCAATATAAATATGAGTAACTGTTATGGTTTATAAATATTTCTCTTATGTACATAGGCGCGTGATAACACGCAGCATGGCTGGTTTATTACTAATGGCATCGTTTGCTGGTTGTACGATAAATTCAGGACTTCAGTCTGGAAAACTGCCTGAGTCTGGCGCATTTGTCGCAGAAAACGGTTTACCATTTTATATTCAACCACTGAGTCTGGCCAATTTACCTGCAAAACAGCCCCTCGCGCCCAGCGCAGATTTGTATCATTTATTAAAAACGTCTGGTGCTACCAGCTATGGCATCGCCAAAGGCGATATCCTGAGCATCATACTCACCAATTACCCAGATATTAACGCCTCTACCGAAAGCCTTACGGTCGATCAACAAGGGTTTATCCAGTTTCCACTAATCGGAAGGATCAAAGCGGCGGGGCTGAGTGTGCCGCAGTTTACCGCGACGCTACAGCGCCAGCTACAGCGTTATCTAAAATACTCAGATCCGCAGGTCAAAATCATCAATTACCGAGGCAGTAAGTTTTTTGTCGATGGCGCGGTCAAGCAATCTGGTGAATTTGCGATTGCTGATGTGCCCATCTCATTATATGGCGGCATCTCTATGGCAGGCGGTGTGTCCGAGACGGGCGATGCAAATCACATCATTTTACATCGGCAAGGTAAAAGCTATCCGCTAGGGATGCGCACCTTAAACCAGATGGGGCTATCTGCCAATCAGATCTATCTAAAAAATGGTGACGCGATTCATGTCAACAGCCAAAGCCGCAACAAGGTTTATGTGTTAGGAGAGTTTGGCAAACTCGAGCCCGTCGCCATTCCAGAGCAAGGGTTGAGCTTGGCGCATGTATTGGGGGAGTCAAATGGCCTAAACCCAAACACAGCCAATGCCGCGAAGGTCTATATCGTACGTGACAATCCACAAAGTAAATTTACCAACATCTATTATGTCGATATGCAGAGCATCACAAGCTTTGCACTAGCAAGTCGTTTTGAGATGCAAGCCAACGATATTTTATATGTCGACCCAACGGGGCTGGCACGCTGGAATCGTGTCATCAGTGCCATCTTGCCATCGACATCGGCCATCAATGTAATCTCAGGGATATAGGAGTCAGTCATGGAAGCGTTTGACAACTTGCTGGTGGTTTGTGTGGGCAATATCTGCCGTAGTCCGATGGCCGCTGCCATCTTGACAGAATACTACCCTGAAAAGTATATCGACTCTGCTGGGCTATCAGCGTTGGTCGATCAAGGCGCAGACCCAAAAGCGGTGTCATTGATGGCGACGTATCAGATAGACATCGGCGCTCATGTTGCCAAACAGATCAACACCGCGCTGGTTAGTCAAGCGGATTTGATTTTTACCATGTCGACTGGCCAAACCAAGTGGCTCGAGAGTCGCTGGCCGCATTGCCGCGGTAAGACATTTCGGGTCGGTCATTGGCTGGATAAAGACATCATTGACCCTTATCAGCAGGACGATAGAGCGTTTGAGAAAAGCCGGCAAGATATCGCCGATGGGCTCAAACAGTGGCACAAGAAAATGCAGGAAGTAACAGCGATCAAAGCGTTAAGGATGAGCGAGTGCTATTAGGGTGTGTCCTTATTTTTATTATCATATTTTAAATAAGAACACGCTAGCCAACTAACATTAAGCGATGAGTGAATGGTTATGAATAATATAGATTCAAAAGACCTATCGATGCCTACGGGCAAAAAAGACAACGACGACATCGACTTAATGGCGCTGGCTTTGGTATTGCTGCGCGGCTGGCGAATTATTGCGGTGATGGCAGTGCTTGGGCTTTTACTTGGTCTATTATATAGCCGCTATGTCAATCCGACTTTTAAATCAGATGCGCTGATACAAATCGAAGAAAATACCCAAGGAGTTGAGGCGCTGGGCGAGAGTATCTCAGAGCTCGTCGGGACGGAAGTCAGTAAGGCGGAAACCGAGGCGGAACTGATTCGCTCGCGGATGATATTAGAGCCAGTGGTTGAACTTTTGCATTTGCGCATAAGGCTTACGGACCCAAATATCGGCCATCTCGACAAACTAAAAAGCGACGGTATCGCCACTCAGGTAAATACTCCTGATGAGGTGTCGCTCAATACCGAAAGCGGCGCCGTCAAAGTCAGTCAGTTTCAGGTAGCGCCTGCTTATCTGAACCAAGCCTTTACCTTGACACGATCGGAGACAGGGTTTGTGCTAAGTAATGGCATGGACAAGTTTCAGGGTCAAATCGGTCAGGCGCATCAGTTCCAAGGTGTAGAGGGGCTGATAGCTATTTTGGTCACAGATTTGCCTGCCACAGCTTACCCCGTTCAGATTCGTAAGCAAACGCTAAAGACGACAACAGATGCCATCAATAGTGCGCTGTCGGTCGAAGAAAAAGGCCAAAAGACAGGCATCCTCCAGCTGTCGATGGTGGGCGGTAACCAAGAGCAGGTCACCACCATACTCAATCAAATTGTCCTATCTTATGTGGCACAAAACCAATCTCGCGGCTCTGAAGAGACCACCAAAACCTTAGCCTTTATGGAAACGCAAATACCGCTACTAAAAGAAAAGCTAGAAGCTGCCGAGGCGCGCTTTAATGATTTTCGTAAAAAATATGGCACCATCGATGTGGGCAAAGAAGCGGAGCTATTATTAAACGAAAAATCCCGCATCGATGAGCAGCTCAATGAGCTTAATCTCAAAAAAGCAGATCTGACCACTTATTATACCGAGCAGCACCCCTTGGTCGTCCAAATCAATCAACAGCTCAAGGTGCTCAACAATCGAACGCGAGAGATAGGCAATACCGTTGCAGGATTGCCTGAGATACAGCGAGAGTTTTTGAAGCTATCAGAAGACACGGCCATCAACCGAGAAATCTATCTGACCCTACTCAAAAACTATGAGCAGCTCAAAATCGTCAAAGCCGGTCAAATTGGCTATGCCCGTATCATTGACTCACCGACCAGCACCTTTAAGGCTATTGCTCCAAACAAACTACAGATCATGATGCTTGCCGCCTTGGTTGGCACGATGCTTGGGGTCATCATGGTGCTACTCAAAAACCTGATGAGGAACGTGGTCAAAGACCCAGAGCACCTAGAAGCCAGCACGGGCATCCCTGTCATTGCAACCATTCCACGCTCGCCTTTGTTATCCAGATTGAGCAAAAAGAAAAAAGCGCACGCTCGTATGCTCGCCCATGTCGACCACAGTAGCTTGAGCTATGAGGCAATCAAAAGCTTAAGGACCAATTTGATCTTTGGAATGCCGACAGGCGCCATCACCGAACCGCCAGCACAGGTCATACTGATCACAGGCGAGAGCCCAGGTGTTGGTAAGTCGTTTATTACAGCGAACTTATCTGAAGTATTTGCACAGCTGGACAAAAAAGTCTTAATCATCGATGGCGACATGCGCTTAGGGGAGCTGCATAAGATGTTTAATAAGAGTGCAGAGGATGGGCTTGCTGATTATTTATTACAAGATAAAGAAACCGTATTTGTAAATGATGAGCAGCCGACAAGCGTGCAAATAGACAAGGCGGCGTCTGTTTTGACCATTGAGAGCATCATTCATCCCACTGGTATGGCACAGATCGACTTTATACCGCGTGGACGACAATCGGCCAATCCTACTTCACTGCTGATAGGCGAGTCGTTTCGTCAGCTATTAGCGGCGCTAAAGACGCGGTATGACTATATTGTCATTGATTCGCCGCCGATACTCGCCGCCTCAGACGCTATGGTGCTAGCGCAGCAGGCAGATAAGGTGCTGATCGTCACAAAGTTCAACCAGTCGGTCGAGGGGCAATTGGTCTATGCCGTCAAGCAGATGAACAAAGCCAATGTAAAAGTCGACGGTATTGTATTAAACGATGTGCAGCAAGGTTTGATGGATAAATATAGCTATCATTACCATTATGCCTATGGGGATAATCGCTGACGTACTCTTTACGACGATCATGATAATAACGACGTTTTATCATTATGCTAGGCACATAACATGGACACATAATACAGCGGAAGTAGGTGGATCTTATGTTTATAAAGACAGAGTCTAACAATGCTTATCAAGCGTCTAATGGTTTTGATCGACGATTAAAACGTGCGGCTCTGTATTTGTTGTCGCTACCGCGTCCAGCCAAATGTAGTCTGTTATTTGGTATCGACTTTGCGGTGTCCAATGTTTGCTTGCTGCTCGCGTTATCGTTACGTTATGGATATATAGATTTGCATATCGGTATTGCCGCTCAGCTCTTTTATGCCTTTATCCCTGTCGCTAGTTTGTATCTTATTGGTTTTTATAGAGGGGCGTCTAGAGGGTTTTTTGATGCGCTAATGAGCCGCGTATTACAGCTGTTTTTATTGTTAATTATCGTCTATCAGCTTATTATTTATCTTAGCCCAGCAGTGGCGATACCACGCTCTGTGCCTATCATCTTTTTATTTTTGATGTTTATTTGGTTATGGAATAGTAGGCTGCTGATACGTACCTTACTAAAGCGTGTGCAAAGCACCAAGAAAACCCGACATCCAGACGGCTGTTGTGACAATGTAATCATCTATGGGGCAGGAGAGGCAGGCCGCGAGCTATTAGCCAGCCTAAGAGACTCCCATCAATACAATGTGGTGGCATATATCGATGACGATCCTCAGCTGATAGGGGCGTATCTACATGGCAAACAAATCTACGCAGCGCATGCGCTGCCATGGCTGATTGAGACCCTGAAGGTAGCGCAGGTGATTTTGGCCATGCCGTCTACGAGCCGTACACGAAAAAAACAAATCATGGATAGCCTCTCAGGTGTCTCTGTCAAAATAAAAGACTTGCCTAGTCTGCGCGAGCTGGCTGATGAAGTCGTGACGGTCAGCCATATACGGCCTGTAGATATATTGGACGTGCTGGAGCGAGAAACGGTCGAGCCGGTCGCAGAGCTGCTACAAAAAAACATCTCTGGCAAAAACGTCCTAGTCACTGGAGCGGGTGGTTCGATTGGCAGTGAGTTATGCCGTCAAATCATCAAAAGCAAACCCAACTGCTTGGTGCTATATGAGCAATCTGAATATGCGCTATATACCATCGATCAAGAGCTTAGAGCTTTAGAGATAGTAGGGGCTGAGACGGCGCAGATTACGATTGTAAGTGTGATCGGAAGCGTCAGTAACGAAAAAAAATTAACCGATATATTCAAAAATAACCATATAAATACCATTTATCACGCTGCCGCTTATAAGCATGTGCCTATCGTGGAGTCCAATCCGTTTGAAGGCATGATTAATAACACCAAAGGAACCTACCACTGTGCCCGTGCTGCGATACAAGCGGGCGTCGATACATTTGTCCTGATCTCGACCGACAAAGCGGTAAGACCGACCAACATCATGGGCGCATCCAAACGCTTGGCGGAGCTGGTTTGCCAAGGGCTAAGTCAAAGTAGCAGCCATACCTGCTTTAGTATGGTGCGTTTTGGCAATGTTTTGGGATCGTCAGGCTCTGTCGTGCCGCTATTTACCAAACAAATAGAGCAAGGTGGCCCCATTACCATCACCCATCCAGACATCACACGCTATTTTATGACGATTCCAGAGGCAGCCAGCTTGGTCATTCAAGCGGGGGCGATGGCGTTTGGAGGCGAGGTGTTTGTGCTGGACATGGGTGCACCGGTCAAAATCGTTGATCTTGCCAAACGTATGATTCGTCTGACAGGTTGTGAGCTCAAAGATGACAGCAACCCCGAGGGCGATATTGAGATTGTGTTTACAGGTTTGCGGCCAGGAGAGAAGCTCTATGAGGAGCTGATCCTCGGTGAGGATAATATCGAGCCGACATTTCATCCTCTGATTATGCAAGCCATAGAGCATAGCTTTCCGTTGGCAGATATCGAAAATATCTTGTCTGAATGTATAGACCGCGCCACTCAGCAGGACGTGGCGTGGCTCAAGACCCAGTTTAGATGTTTTGTCGAAGGTTACCAAGAAGGCTGCGGTACGGCGATGCCCACCGAGGAGAATGCCTTGCTAAACGAGGTTGGCTGATAACTGGGCAGTCTTAGGCTCTGTCAGTGTTGGCAGTGTTTTTTACCGTAGCATTTTTACCTTGGCATTTTTACAAACATAACGTTTTTTTACCAGAGCGTTTTTACAATGGCCTGTAGTTGAGTACATCATGTTTAACGTCATTAAACAGCTGTTTTCTCTGCTGACAGACAAGCAGAAAAAGCAATTTTATATCTTACAAGTGCTGGTGGTCATAATGGCTTTCACAGAGCTGTTAGGGATTGCCTCTATAGCGCCGTTCATGGCGCTGGTCGGTGATATAAGCATTCTAGAAAAAAACGCGGTGTTTGCTGAGCTGTATCAGATGTCGGGTCTAGATAGCCCTATGGATTTTTTGTTTTATAGCGGTGTGCTGGTGCTGGTCATGTTGACGTTTTCGACGTTGGTGTCGATGTTTACGATATGGAAGCTGTCTATCTTTGGGGCGCGCATCGGTACCGAAATCGCTGATCTGCTCTATACCTATTATATGCAGCAAAGCTGGCAGTTCCATGCTAGCAGTAGTAGCGCGCAGCTGACCAAGCAGGTATCGACTGAGGCGGCGCGTATCAGTATCGGTATCATGCAGCCGCTGGTGCAGATGAATGCCAAGATTGTGTTGGCCGTCTTTATCTCTATTAGTATCGTCATCTATGACCCGCTAATCGCGATACTTGGGCTGGTTATTTTTTCGCTGGCATATTTGCTGTTGTACCGCTTGGTGCGCGAAAGACTGATGGCGAATGGGCAACGGCTCTCGAGGATTTCGACTGAGCGTTTTCGGCTGATGAATGAGGGTTTTGGTGGTATCAAGGATGTCTTATTGCTTGATCGTAGTCATGATTTTATCAAAAGCTTTCAAGACAGTGGCAAGGTCTTTGCGCATGCGCAAGGCACCAATATCGCCATCAGCCAAGTGCCACGCTATTTTATCGAGCTTATCGCCTTTGGCGCGATGATATCGTTGGTGCTACTACTGATCAAGCTGCATGCTGGCAACTTAGGTGAAGTGTTACCGATTTTGGCTGTTTATGCGCTGGCCGCCTTTAAGCTACTGCCAGCACTGCAGCAAATTTACTCTAGCATCTCGCAAATTAAAGGCAATATCGCCGCTTTTGAGGCAGTAAAAGAGGATTTGGAACGCGCCTTTTATCAACAAAAAACCATCAGTCAACGTCCTGTACCGCCGCCGATGTCGCTAAAAAAAAGCATCACCCTAACAGAGATTGGCTTTAGTTATGCTGGCAAAGACACCGCAGCAGTCAATGGTGTCAATATGCGCATTCCGGTCAATAGCGTGATAGGTTTGGTCGGCTCTTCAGGCTCGGGCAAATCCACCTTAATCGATATATTGCTTGGTCTGCTGACGCCGCAGCAAGGCTGTCTGTATGTGGATGGTACGCGTATCACCGATAAAAACAAGCGCGCTTGGCAGGATTTATTGGGGTTTGTGCCACAAAGTATCTTTTTGAGTGAAGGCAGTATCGCAGAAAACGTGGCGTTTGGTATTCCCATATCCGATATCAGAACAGATCAAGTCTATAGAGCACTGATTTTGGCCAATCTTATGGAGTTGGTCGAGCAGTTGCCAGAGGGCATCGATACCAAAGTGGGCGAGCGCGGTGTCAAGCTCTCAGGCGGCCAGCGTCAGCGTATTGGTATCGCGCGGGCGCTCTATCACGAAGCGGCAGTGTTGGTGTTTGACGAAGCCACCAGTGCGCTCGACGGTATCACAGAAAAAATAGTCATGGATGCGATTCATGAGTTTAGTGGCAAAAAAACCATCATTATGATTGCCCATCGTCTAAAGACAGTAGAACAGTGTGATCGGATTTATTTTATGGAGCAAGGAAAAATCATTGATTACGGCACGTACCAAGAGCTTGTGGTTCGTAATCTAAAATTTAAAGAAATGGCAAGGCATGCCTAAGTTTGGCTTACTTTTATAAGGATATGATGATGTCAAATTTTATCGTAAACAGTATCGAGCTGACAGGCGTTGGGACTCGTATCTCCTATGAGTACGAGGTCTCAGACGACATAAAAAAGTATTTCAAAACGCCATTTTTTATTGAATATGACTGTAGTGTAGCAGAGGTGCCAGAGAGCATTTTGATCATTCCATTATTGGCCAATATATTGCCCATCTCCTGGTTGGCAGGGTTTGATATTACGATAAATACCCTTGACCGTCAGTTTTACCAAGCGGCTTTAGACATCAAGGCCGTCTTTATCAAGGAGTTTCCAGAGATTCTAAGCCATTCATCTAGCCTTATGGTCAATCAGCTAGTGGACAATACCGCAGCCTACCACCGAGACAAAGGCAAAAAAGACGCTTTATTGTTTAGCGGCGGCGTCGATGCATATGCTTCGTACTTTAATCATCAACAAGATGACGTGGATCTGATACTGATACAAGGGGCTGATATCCCGCTGAACGATAGCAAGCAATGGGCGACTGCCAAAAAAAATATCAATAATGAGGTGATATTGCAGCAAAACCACAAGCACTATATCGCCATGAATTGTCGAGATTTTTATACGTATCGAGTCAAAGAGCTGGTCTATGGTGGCGGCTGGTGGGGTAAGGTGCAGCATGGACTGACGTTGACCTGTGCGGTGGCTCCGCTGGCTTACAAAAAAGGCTATCACTCACTTTATATCGCTGCCACAGATACCATTGGTTTTCAGGTGTTTTGGGGTTCGATGCCTGATATCGACAACAATGTGCGGTGGGCTGGCACGCAGGTGGTGCATGATGGCTACCACATGCACCGTCTCGATAAAGTGGAGTCCATCATCCAAAACGCCGAGCGGTTAGAAAAAAACGTCAACCTTCGCGTTTGTTATTCTGAATTAAACAACGGCCTAAATTGCAATAAGTGCGAAAAGTGTTATCGAACCATTTTTGCGCTGACGTTGTTTGGTCGCAACCCCAATCATTTCGGTTTTGCGGTGGATGGCAATGTGTACACGCATATCGAGGCGCTATGGGCTAAGGGTTTTGCTAATGAAGGGGTGCGTTATGACTGGGCACCTATGCTGAGTCTGTTGAGCGCTGATAATTTATATCAGTTTGCAGGACACAATCATAATACCGAGCGACATAGTGCCGAGCAACACAATACCGAACGACATAGTGCTGAGCGACTAAAAGATAGCCTCAAAGTAGCGCTTGACGCCACCATCACCCAAACAGACTCTAAGGTGGATAAAGGCAAAAGAGCCATCATTGCCACTTTTCCTAAAACGTTTAAAAGCTATTTAAAAATCAGGGAGTTATTGAGATGAAATATGGTTTGATGACGTATGCCGAAAACAAAAGAACGTTTAATATTGGCGACTATATCCAAAGTCTGGCAGCCAAGCAGTTTTTGCCGCAAGTAGACTGTTTTATCAACCGAGAAAAGCTGGCGCGCTATACAGACAGCGAAGCCAAGCTGATTATGAATGGCTGGTTTACGCACAATACCACCAGCTGGGTGCCGTCCGCACACATAAACCCTTTACTTATCTCCTTTCATGTAAACAACTCAGCGGCGCCCAATATGCTCAGCCCTCAAGGCATTGCGTTTTTAAAAAGCAAACAACCGATCGGCTGCCGTGATCACTTTACAGTGAGTCTATTGCAAGAAAAAGGCATCGAGGCTTACTTTTCAGGATGCCTGACCCTGACTTTAGATAGCTACCAAGCCTGCGAGTCTGAGCGCGGTGAGGATATCTATATCGTCGATCCATTATATGGGTTTCCCAACAAACAGCGCATTTTTTATGACGTCAAATCCCTGCTCAGATCGACACGTAGCGGTGATGTTTTTCACATGCACATCAAGCAGCAGTACCTCAAAAAAATATTTACCAAAGAACTATTAAACAAAGCGCAAGTCATTCATCAAGAACTACCAGCAAAGACGTATTCAGAGGCACAAAAATTCATCATGGCAGAGACGTTATTGCACAAATATGCTCGCGCAAAATTGGTCATCACCTCACGTATTCATTGTGCGTTGCCTTGTCTGGCCTTGGGTACGCCGGTGATTTATCTCAATGGCTTTGATAGTTTTGTTGATTCATGTCGATTAGCGGGTTTGGCAGATTTGTTTAATCGTGTGGATGTCGAGCGCTCGACGGGCAAAATCAGCAACAATTTCCATGCAAACGGCAAGATAGGCTCAAACACCACCCTTGCCAACCCAGTGCGATACAAAGCCCTAAAGACGGCCATGGAAGCCACCTGCCACGCGTTTGTTGAGGCATAACGGACGCGGGCCTAAAAGGAGTTAGGACGATGCATATCGATAGAGTGATTCATTACTGCTGGTTTGGCAAAACTCCCAAGCCAGACTCAGTGTTGGACTATATCGCCAACTGGAGAGAGATGCTGCCCACCTACCAGATAATCGAATGGAATGAAGATAATTTCGATATCGACTGCTGTCAGTATGTCAAAGAAGCTTATGCTGCAAAAAAGTATGCGTTTGTTAGCGACTATGCGCGGTTGTTGGCGCTCTACCAGCATGGTGGGGTGTATTTAGATACGGATGTTGAGGTCTGTAAAAACCTTGATCCCTTGCTAGCGCGGGGTGTCTTAACCTTTGGTTTTGAAGAAGGCCATTACGCCGCGACAAGCACCATTATTGCGCCCAAAGCCAGTACTTTCATCGCTGACTTTATAGACAGCTATCACGCCAGACATTTTATCGATAGTAACGGAAAGCTAGATACCACCACCAATGTCCAAGTGCTGACCGCCTTATTAGAAGCAATTGGGCTGGCAAAAAATGGCGTAGAGCAAGTCCTGCATTATCAAGGCGAGGAAATTGTGGTTTTGCCGCAGCGCTTTTTATCTCCTTTTGACTATCTCAATCATCAAGACAAATCCGGCGACCATACTTATACCATTCATCATTTTAGTAACTCGTGGGCCAGTGTGAGCAGCCTCAGAAAAAATAAAATAAAAAAACTGATAGGCAGTCGCGGCGTCAGAGTATTAAGAAAAATACTGAGCACGCGCTTTAATTCCAAGAATGTTTAGACAAATGACAAATGACAAATGACAAATGACAAATGACAAATGACAAATGACAAATGACAAATGACAAATGACAAATGACAAATGACAAATGACAAATGACAAGGTGTGATACCAATGAATGCGATAAAGATTTGTATTATAGCGGATCAAATATATAAAAGCGGCGGCATCGAAAGGGTGCTGTCACATCGTATCAATCATTGGATAAAGGACGGCTATGAAGTACATCTGATTACCAGTGAAAACGAGGGGCGCAGCCCATATTTTTTCTACGATTTGCGTCTGGTGCGGCATGACTTAGCCGGTGGGTTTGATAAATCGATTTCTTTGCTGTCACCATTGAACCTAAAGCTGGCCTATCGATATTTTTTTAAATTAAGAGCGGCTATAAAAAATATAAACCCCGATGTGATTGTGATGACAAACTACAATTACGATTATTATTTTTTGCCGTTAATCGCGGCTGGCACTCATTGTATTAAAGAGTATCACTCTAGTTTTTCTCAAAAAACAAATGCGATAGATGGGTTAAAAAAATACTATACTAAATTTTATGATACCCATGTTTTTTTGAGTAAAGAAGAGGCGTATCTACATTCGCTTAATGGTTCAGTGGTCATACCCAACCCCATCGTTATGAGTGATGATTCTCCTTGTGAGCTGACAAAGCGCCGCAAGGTCATCATGACGGCGGGACGTATCGTTGCTATCAAAGGCTTTGAGCGCCTGCTTGCTAGCTGGTCGACTATCGCCAGTAAGTATCCAGACTGGCGGCTGGAGATTTATGGTGATGGCGAGCATACATATATACAGTCATTGCAGGCGCTGATCGAGCATCATGATATAGCAGCAAACACCGCAATTTATCCGTCTAGTCCCGATATCATCAGCAAAATGCTGGACAGCCGTATATATGCCATGAGCTCGTTGTCAGAGTGCTTTCCGATGGTGCTGTTAGAAGCCATGCAATCTAGAATGGCTATCGTGGCCTTTGATTGCCCGACAGGCCCGCGAAATATCCTCAAAAATAACAAAACCGGCATTTTAGTTGAAAACCATCATATCAGTGATTTTTCACGCTCTTTAGAAAAACTGATGACCCGTACAGATCTGGCGCAAGCGCTTGCCGATAATGGGTGTTTAGAAGTGAGGCAATATGACGCAAAAGCAGTGATGAAAAAATGGAACACCCTAATCGATGAGACTTGTTTTTCATAAGTGGTTTATAACCAGATATTTATAGTCAATGTTTTAGGGTTATAAAAAATAGTCGTGGTATAAATATATATACACACCAATTGATAATAAAGGGATTTATATTATCTAAAGAGGGATAAATGCTGCCATACCTGCTCATGCTTGGTTTTGTCATGTTTTGGATAGTGCTGGAGAAGCACGCTCTAAATCGTACCTCTTTTTGGCTGCCATTATTTGTTTTGACTGTATTTGCAGGGTTTCGTAGTGATCAGGTCGGCACAGACACGACAAACTATACCAGAAACTTTACCCATCAGATGAATGCAGAGTATTTTCAGTTCAATGATGATATTGAGATTGGGTATCAGCTATTAGAATATGCGATATTGAATTTTACCAGTCAGTATTTTTGGCTGCTGACAATCACCAGCTTTGTCATTGTATATTGTTATCTCAAGATAATAAAAAAATATAGTGTGAATTATTGGTTTTCTGTTTTTTTATTTATTACTTTAGGCGTTTATACATTTTCTTTTAATGGGTTACGTCAAGGAATGGCGATGGCGATATTTACTTTGGCCATTCCTTATTTGTTAGAAAAAAGGCTGATACCTTATTTGTTGTGGTGCGCTATCGCTTCATTGTTTCATGTCACTGCGTTATTTATTATCCCGTTTTATTTTATTGTGAATTTAAGAATAAAGCCGACATACAAGGTCTTTGCCACGTTTATAGGGTCGTTATTGGTCAGTGGGTTGTTGGTATCTTATATCTCCTCGACCAATGATAGGTATGAGAGTTATGCCAGCGCCTCCACCGAAGCGGGTGGGTTTTTGACTATTGGTTTTTATGTAGCGCTCATGATTTTGCTTCTGACGGCGCGCTATATATACAAAATCAAGGATGTGGCTTTTCAAAAGCTGTTGACTTTTTATGCTTCAGGCGTGGTTTTTGTCATTCCTTTGGCCATATTGGGTACCAATCCATCAGGGCCACAGCGGCTATTGGCATATTTTACGTGGGCATTGGTTTTGATAGTGCCTGTGGTCTTTAAACGAATAAACAACGTTTATCTCTATATGCTGAGCATCGTGGTGTTTTTGCTGTACTTTATATTGACGACTTCGCGATTTAGTGATTTGAGCCCGTATCTTCTTAATCCGACATTTAAGGTTTTGTTATGAAAAACCAAACGTACGTCTCTATCGGCATCCCCATCTACAATGCTGAGGCATATTTGGCAGACGCCATCAAATCCATATTGGCACAGACACATGAACGGTGGGAGCTGATACTGCTAGATGACGGCTCAACGGATGGCTCGCTAGCCATTGCTCAGCGCTTTGCTGTGTCAGATGACAGAATAAAAGTCCTCTACGACGGGGTAAACAAAAAGCTGCCTGCCCGCCTAAATCAACTGATCGCTGTTGCTCAATATGACTACGTGGCGCGGATGGATGCTGATGATTTGGTGCATCCTGACAGGTTGGCGACTCAATTGCGTTTTTTAGAAAAAAATCCAGATTATGATTTGGTGTCTACTGGCGTGGTCTCTATCGATAATCACAATCAGGTATATGGTTGCCGTCATGTGGAGCACCTATATACAGGGTTTGAAAAAATAGAAGCCGCGTACCCCATCGTGCATGCCTCCATACTCGCAAAAAAAAGCTGGTACCAGCGTCATGCCTACAATGAGGCATACCCCAGATCTGAAGATTATGATTTGTGGTGCCGTGCCATCGCCAGTCAAGACCTAAAATTGGCGGTATTGCCGGATTTGCTTTATTACTATAGAGAAGAGGGGAACTTGTCATTAGCAAAAATCATTAGATCATACAAAGACAGCTTTCAGACATATTGTGACTATAAAAACCCTCGCCGTTTAAGCGCCACGAAGCTGGCTGGCTCAATCAAGCTGGCTGCCAAAGTGAGCACCGTCAAGCTGCTGGATACAGCGGGGCTGCTACAAAAAATAGCCAATAAAAGAAACAAGCTCACAATGTCTGCTGCGCTCAGGGCGCAGCATCAAGCTGTGGTCGATAGTATCTGCGGTATATGAAGTTTGATAGATGTCGATGGCGGTTTAATAGCGGATGTTTTATCCAATCATCATGCCCATAACAACCAAATGCTGAGGTGTACAAATGACGTCAAAAATATGCTTTGTGATGACCGATGCGGTGTCATTTAATCTGCTGTACCGTGACCAGCTGGAGTACCTCAGAGATCAGGCAGATATCGATATCACGCTGATCTGCGGCGGCAGTCCAGAGCAGCTTGCTACATTGCGCGCACGTAATATAGGTCAGGTGGTTGATTTGGATTTTCAGCGTCAGCCCAGTGTGTTAAAAGATGGTAAGGCGCTTGCTCGATTGAGTGCTTATATGCTAACCCACCGTTTTGATGTGGTTATTTATATCACCCCAAAAGCGATGCTTTTAGGTAGCATAGCAAGCGCGATGACCCTACAAAAAAGAAGGATTGCGTTTAGTGTCGGCCGTCCTTATGAGAATTTTTTAGGAATAAAAAAACGCGTGTTTCAAGGTTTTGATGTCTTGAGCTTTGCGCTATCACACGAGGTACTGTTTGTCTCAAAGTCTTTACGCAGCGTGTGCCTAAAAGAAGGCCTCGTCAACAAAAGCAAAGCGTGGGTCATCGATCAAGGCTCGTTTAGCGGCATAGATGTCAAGTGCCTGACACCTGTCTCACTAGAACACAAAAAGGCATTGAGACAAAAATATCAGCTGCCTATAGATGCCTTTGTCATCTGTGTGGTCGGGCGTGTATGTACAGATAAAGGCTTTGCGGATATCGGTGCCATCGCTCAGAAACTAAAAGAAAAAAACATCCATTTTATCTTTGCAGGCGACCTTGAGGATACGCTCGGAGAAAGCGTCGTTGAGACTATTGTCAAAGACAATAAAGGCGTGTATCTGCCCACCAGTATGGATGTGCATGAGGTGTTTCAATGCGCTGATTTACACTTGTTTTTGAGCCACCGTGAGGGCTTTGGAAATGTCGCTATCGAGGCGGCCAGCTGCGCTATTCCAACGTTTGCTTATGATGTCGTTGGTGTCAAAGATAGCGTAAACGATGGGGTCAGCGGTCGAAAGTTTGCGCTCAAAGACATATCCGCTGTCGCCGAGGCCATTGCTTATGCTGCCGATGACGCACATTTCAAAACCCGCTATCCGCAGGCAAGAGACTGGGCGATGGCACATTTTGAGCGCCAGCAGCTATGGGACGACTATCTAGACTTTTACTTATCCAATGTGGATCATAGAGACTAGCAGAGGCAGGCCAATATATGATGAAACGACTGTTTGATATCACCATCGCCACCACCGCGCTGATTGTGCTCTCTCCGGTATATGCCATTACCGCTTATCAGGTCAGGCGACACTTGGGAGCGCCAGTATTGTTCCGTCAGACGCGCCCAGGCCTACATGGCAAGCCGTTTGAGATGATAAAGTTTCGGTCGATGAAGGATGGTGCTGATTTGCACGGCAAGCCACTAGAAGATGATGAGCGTTTGACGCCGTTTGGCAAGGCGTTACGCAATAGCAGCCTCGATGAGCTGCCTGAGCTGTGGAATGTTATCAAAGGTGATATGAGTCTGGTCGGCCCGCGGCCGCTACTGATGGAGTATCTACCGCTATACAATGCTGAGCAAGCACGCCGGCACGACGTGCGCCCAGGTATTACAGGTCACGCGCAGGTCAATGGCCGCAATGCCATTGGCTGGGACGAAAAATTTGCCCTCGATATTTGGTATGTCGATCATCAGTCGTTATGGCTGGATACAAAGATATTATTAAAGACTATCAAAAAAGTCATACGTAAAGATGGTATCAGTGCTGATGGTGAAGCGACCATGAGTAAATTCACTGGCAATGGCGTCGATACAAGGACGCTTTGATGAGGAACTTATGCTAAACACTCCGTTTTCACCGTGGCCCAGCTTTACCAAAATCGAGGCCGATGCCGTCAGTCAAGTGCTGTTATCTAACAAGGTAAACTACTGGACAGGACAAGAGTGTCGTCAGTTTGAGATGGAGTTTGCTGAGTGGGCGGATAGTAAGTATGCCGTTGCGATGGGTAATGGTACGTTAGCATTGGATGTGGCGTTACAAGCCTTAGATATCGGCGCAGGCGATGAAGTGGTCGTTACCCCGCGTACCTTTATCGCTAGTATTTCATCGGTAGTCAATGCTGGCGCGACGCCTGTATTTGCTGATGTCGATGAGGCGACTGGCAATATCACACCAGACTCTATCGCGGCAGTGTTGACGCATAAGACCAAAGGCGTCGTCTGTGTGCACTTGGCCGGCTGGCCTTGTGATATGGATGGCATCATGGCATTGGCAGATCAGCATAATCTATATGTGATAGAGGACTGCGCGCAGGCGCATGGTGCGCGCTATAAAGGTCGCAGCGTCGGTAGTATCGGCCATGTGGGTGCGTGGAGCTTTTGCCAAGATAAGATCATGACCACAGGCGGTGAGGGCGGTATGGTCACCACCAATGACGAGAGCTTGTGGCGCAAGATGTGGGCATATAAAGACCATGGTAAAAGCTACGCGGCTGTGTATGAGACCGAGCATGCGCATGGCTATCGCTGGTTACATGAGAGCTTTGGTACCAATTGGCGTATGACCGAGATGCAGGCAGTGATTGGGCGTATTCAGCTACAGCGTATGAGTGACTGGACAGCCAAACGTACGGCTAATGCGCATGCGATACTAGATGCTTGTACTCACTGGGAAGCAACAGGCTATCTGTCGGTGCCAAGACTAGAAGCATCAGCGCAGTTTGCAGATTCGGTCCATGCCTATTATAAGCTCTATGTCTATGTGCAGTCAGACAATCTACCTGACGGCTGGTCGCGCAATCGGATTATTGCAGAGATAAATGCGCTGGGCGTGCCTTGCTTTTCAGGGTCTGCCTCGGAAGTGTACCGTGAAAAAGCCTTTGATAATACCGGCTTGCGTCCTAAGACGAGACTGCCAGTTGCCAAGCAGCTCGGCGAGACCAGCCTGATGTTTCTTGTGCATCCAACGTTGACAGAAGACGACATCAAGCAAACTGTACAGGCGATCGATCAGGTGTTTGGTGCCGTGAGCGCTAGCGTCTGTGGCGATATGGATTGTGGTGAGATAAACAAGGGTTGACTAGAGCTGAGCATGCGCGAGAGGGAGTCGCCGAGACACTTGTCGGTTACCAATGTCGGTAGGCAAGTTTTATATCGCGCTAGGATTTTTTGCCGCAGGCAGGTACAATATCGGTATTCATCCTATATTGACCAAGCATAAGACAGGCATGCAAGTAGTTGCGGGCGCTGTCTTTACTTTTTTATCGTACCCTATATTGGAGTTCTTATGTCTACTGCCCAAGCGTCTGCCACCTTATTAGATGGTAAAGCCCTTGCCAAACAAATCGAACAGCAACTGAGTACGCGTGTAGACGCTATCAAAGCTAAGACGGGACGCACCCCAAGTCTAGCGACGATATTGGTCGGTGATGACCCTGCCTCTGCGACCTATGTACGTATGAAGGGCAATGCCTGTAAGCGTGTCGGCATGGACTCTATTCGGGTCGAGATGCCAAGTGCTACGACTACCAAAGAGCTGATGGCAAAGATTGATGAGCTCAATAACGACCCTGATGTCCATGGTATCTTGCTACAGCATCCCGTCCCTGCGCATATCGATGAGCGCGCATGCTTTGAGCAAATTGACTTGGCAAAAGACGTCGATGGCGTGACGTGTCTTGGCTTTGGTCGTATGGCGATGCAGCAGTCTGCGTATGGCTCTTGCACACCGCAGGGCATCATGCACTTATTGGCACATCATGATATCGAGTTATCAGGTAAAGAAGCCGTGGTCGTTGGCCGCAGTGCTATCTTGGGTAAGCCGATGGCGATGATGTTATTAAATGCCAACTGCACAGTGACGATGTGTCACTCAAAAACACAAGATTTGGCCGCTCATATCAAGCGTGCTGATATCGTGGTCGGCGCAGTGGGTGTGCCTGAGCTGATCAAAGCTGAGTGGATCAAACAAGGGGCTGTGGTGGTCGATGCAGGTTTTCATCCCACCGACAATGGCGGCGTTGGCGATATCGAGCTGACAGGCGTTGAGAGCATTGCTAGTGCTTATACACCTGTGCCAGGCGGCGTAGGCCCGATGACGATTAATACGCTCATTCGCCAGACGGTAGAAGCCGCTGAAAAATCAGCAGGCCTGAGCGGTGGTGATATTAGCGAATGAAGCCGCTAAGCGAGCAAGATACAAAACACTCAACCGAATCGCACACTCATAAAACAGACGATACACATTCGCTGGGGTCAATGATGGGCATACATGAGCGCTTGCAGTATATCGGCCGTGAGTTCGTCGATATTTGCCACTACATTATCTTGTTTTTGATCAGTGTGGTGGTGGTTTGGACCGCGGGTAAAGAGTTTTTGGTGATTTTTCAAAAGGGCTCAGCAGATCTAAAAGATATCTTACTGTTGTTTATTTATCTTGAGCTGCTAGCGATGATTGGTATTTACTTTAAGACCCATCGCCTGCCTGTGCAGTTTTTGATATTTATCGCCATTACTGCCTTGTCACGACATCTAGTGGTGGACGTACAGGCCGTCTCTGACAACTTTCATCTGTGGCTATTGGCGACGATTTCGTTTGCCATTATGGTGCTTAGCGCTTCGATCGTCATCTTGACTTGGACGGCCAAAATGTTTGGTCGCCCTGAGGACTATCTGGACGATCATCAAAGCATTAGCCCTGAGCATCATTTGCCAAGCTATAGTATTAAGCGCCGCGATGATTAAGTGATTTGTCGTTGATGGCGTGTTTAATCTACAGATTGGGTGTAGTGTTGATGATTGTGTATTGATGACAGACTATTGATACTTTTATAAAAAAGAGGGCGACTATGGCAGTGGCCCTCTTTTTTTTGCGTGTTATATATTTTGAAAAAAATCGATACGTTGGTCGCATGATATCGGTTTTTATAACCTACAGTCTAACCTCTATGGCAGACTAAATACCATTTAAAAAGGTCATTAACGTCTGCTGCTCGGTGGTAGAGAGTTGGCTAAAGCGTGTTTTTGCGCCTTGTGCTTCACCGCCATGCCACAGTATCGCATCTCTCAAGCTGCTGGCACGCCCATCATGTAAAAACCGAGCTTGAGGATCGCGGGCCACGATGCCGATACCCCATAATGGCGGCGTGCGCCACTCATAGCTCTCTGCGTTCTTTTCTTTTACGCCATCATCTAGCCCCGCGCCCATATCATGTAGCAGCAAGTCGGTATAAGGGTAGATGGTTTGCTGTGATAGAAGCGGGAAGCGCGCACTGTCGCCAGTTTTTTGTTTGGGTGTATGACAGCTGGCACAGCCCACTTGGGCAAACAGTTTGGCACCTGCATTAAAAGTCGGCAAGTCATTTATTCGCCGCTCAGGTACGGCAAGCGCTGTCATAAAGTCAGTCACCGCATCCAGACTGCTGTCTGAGACTTCAGGAGTGCCGCCGCTGGGTGCCGTCCAGCAAATCGGCTGATTGACCGTGCAGTTAGGTGCCATAAACACTGAGGTCGTCAAGCCCATATCTTGTGACATGGCATTGGCGTTTTGGGTGCGTAGGCTGACGTTGATGGCTTTCCAGCCAAAGCGTCCAACGCGCTGCTGCTGATCGTCATCGACCCAATGGACGCGGCCGCTGATACCGTCATTGTCGCTATCGTTAGGGTCGGCCGCTGCGATGATATCTGCTTCAGGGATAAGATCCAGCAAGCCCATACCGACCAGTTGCGGCGAGATGCGCCCGCTGATGGCAGTTTGTCCTAACGGCTGATTGGGGTCGGTGGGAGTGAAATCAAAGGTCACACCAGCAGGTTTGCCGTTTTGACTGGCTGTGGCGGTATAGTGCATACGACCTTCAGTGGCGATACTGGGGTCGATGCTTTGGTGCTGCATTTGCTCACCGTAGTAAGCGTGCGCCGCGCCTTGCTTATCCCCTAAGCGAAATAAAATCGCATCGGTGAGCTGACCGTTGGCGGCATAGACAGGCTTGCGGCCGTCTGCACTGTGGCACTGGGTACAGGCATTGGCATTAAACAGTGGCCCCACACCGTCGAACAGCGCGCGGCCCTCGCCAGCAGGTGTCCACTCTGTGATAAACAGCTCACGCCCAGGCGATACGCCGCCCAGTGCGCTGCTTGGCAGGTTTGGCATAATCTGCAAAAAAGGCTGTGCGACACTGGCGGCGATCGTCGCGTTGCCACCTGCTGGCTGCCAGTCGCTATCGACAGTGGGACGATCAGGCGTGGTCGGCGGACTTGGAAGGTTTGGTTGAGTGCTGCTTGCGTCATCCGAGCCGCCACAGGCGCTAAGCAGCGCTATCGTCACGCCAAGCGCCGTGCTTTTTATGACCGAAGAGGATAAAGACAGGGGGCGAGTGCTGCCTGCCGGTGTTGATAATAAAAACATGGTATGACCTAAAAGTATATTGACTATAGTTGGCTTGGTAGTGTCACTGGTATCGGGGTGTTGTACATCCACACATGAGCGGTGTTGGCATTGCCCAGCGAGCCTTCAAAGCTCCAGCCCCATGTGAATAACTGCTCGGCTTTTGCAGCATCCTCATTTACGGCATCATCGTCTTGGATTTGCGGTTTTTGATGAGCGATCAGGTGCATAGCGCCCATGGCCATATTGTCGATATCTTTTAGGCTAGGCAGTTTGTTGGTTGGCTCATCTAAATCATGGTAAATGGTCTTGCCAGCACCGTTTGTTTCGCCAAACATGCCCCATGCGTATAGGACACCATTGTTCGTTGCAGCGTTGTCACTTGCAGCGTTGGTGGCTGTGCTATTGGTCGCGACGTTGTCAATCAGCGCGTAGCTGGCATTGCCATTGGCATAGACACGGCGCACGTCTTTGTCAGTGAACCAAGGCAGTTTGGTTGGGGTAGTGATGATATCTGCCCATGCATTTTGGCTGCCTTGATAGGTTTCACCGTTATAGCCCAGTTGGCTTGCGGCATTTAACCCCCAGCCGTAGACGGCCTCTTTATTGGTCAAAGCCAAGATGTGATCTCTACCAGCGGCCAGTTGTGTGACTTTTTCTGCGCTTAGCGGGGCTTCTATGCTTAGTGGCGCAGTCTTATCTATCGCACTATTGCCTAGTACGTTGATACGTACGGGCGTAGCGTTTATGTTGGTGCAGTCATTAGCCAGCGTACAGGCGGCTCCCTTGCCAAGGTTGGCATAGGCATCGCTGCCCCAACCCCAGACTTGACCTTTATCATCTAACGCATAAGAGCTATTGGCGCTAGCGACCACCTGAACGATATGGCCAGCTTCTGCCATGGCCGAAAAATCTACCTCGACAGGGGTACTGCTATCGCGGCTGGTATTATCTCCAAGTTGACCTTGGCCATTGGCCCCAAAAGCCCAAACGCTACCGTCTTTGGTCAATACTAAATTGTGCTTATAGCCTGCAGCGACCATGACGGCGTCTTCGATACCGTCGATGGCGCTGATATCTAAACGGCAGTCTGCCGTTTTGCTGCAGTCATGACGACCACCATCACCGCGGCCGAGCTGTCCGTATTTGTCTTCGCCCCAGCTATATACCTGACCATTTTGTGCGATGGCAAGCGAATGGTTTTGATTAAAGCTGATGGACATCACATCTTTGGGTGCGCTGCGCATTAGCATTGGCGTGACTGGGTGGCCCATCACGTCAGTGAGTTTTGTGGTCAGCCCCAGCCCTGTTTGACCATAGTTATTGCGGCCCCAGCCATATAGCTGACCGTCACGTAGGGCGGCGGTATGCGAGCCACCGGCCGCGATGGTATCGCCTAGATAAAGGGTTTTGACCTTGCGCATGATGTTGCCGGCATTATCCGTGGCCTCTAGGACAATGCGGTTGCTACCGAGGCTCAATAAAATACGATCCTCAAAGTAACCTTCGGCATCTAGCGTTAGCGCTCGGGCTGGTTGTCCATTATGAGAGTAGGTGAGCGATTTGACGCCGCTGCTGTCTTGAACTTGCCCTGAGACAAAAACGGCTGCGACGGCGCTATAGCCATTGCTAAAGTTACTGTCGGTAGTGATAAGTGGCGGCGTCCCATCTATGATCGTGGTGTGATCAGAGTCATCGCCGCATGCTGTCAAAGTCAAGATAGCAGCAGTACAAGCGGCGATCGGGGTAAGACGGGATAAACGCATAAATAACCTCAATAGGTACAAAATAATAGATATAAAATGACAATACAGCCCCATACAAATGCTACGCGCGTAGTATTTGTCGTGCTGGCTGACAATGTAGCGAAATAATAATAACGGTAAGAGTGTGGCAATAATATCTAAGAATAATATTACAAATAATAATCATTATCAATCATTAATAAAAAACAGCACCTTGAGCGATGCTGTTTTTCATCTGCATGGTAGGCGTGAGCCAAATACCAAAGCCTAGCTTTATCGAGTTTTGTGTGGGGTGTTTTGTATTTTTTGGCTGAAAAAATGACGTTAGCTTACAGCCGTTATAACCATTATAGCCATTTGAGGCGTTTAAAGTTGTAATACAAATAGCCGCACAGTGAGCCGATGATCACCATGATGACCAGATACGAGTACTGCCAGTGCAGCTCAGGCATAAAGTCAAAGTTCATACCATAGATACCAGCGATGGCCGTTGGCACCGCTAAAATCCCTGCCCACGCGGCGAGCTTACGTACCACCTCGTTTTGCCCCATATTGACCATGGCCATATAGGTGTTCATCACCACGCTTAGCATCTCATTGAGGCCGTTGATGGCGTCTAACGAGTGCAGCAAGTGGTCATTGACGTCACGAAAGTAGGGCTTGGCCGCTTGCGAAAACCCAGAGACCAGCTCGCTTTTTTTGTGATTGATAAAAAAACTACAGATGTCTTGTACCGGTAAGATAATCGCCCGCATGTGTACCAGCTGTGACTTGAGCTCGTAGAGGTTTTTGAGCGTGCCTTTATCAAACTCATAGGTAAATACGTAACGCTCTTGCTCACGCAGATAACGCCCCAAACGATCGGTAATCGGCATATAGTTATCCACGATAAAATCGAGAATAGCGTGCAAGACAAATATCGGCCCCATTCTGAGCTTTTCTGGGCGGCGGTGGCAGTGCTCGCGGACAGGTGCGTAGGAGTTGGATGGACCATTGCGAATGGTGATTAAGTAGTTTTTGCCCATAAATATCGCAGTGGTACCGTAGCGAATGACGTTGTCCTCAAGCTTGGCGGTACGTAAGACCACAAATACCATGTCGTTGTCATAATTTTCGACTTTGGCGCGCTGATGGTCGGCAAAGGCATCCTCGATGGCAAGTTCGTGCAGACCAAAGGCTTCTTTGACTTTGACCATGGTTTGGAGGCTGGGGTCATATAAACCCAGCCAGATAAACTGGCCATTGTTACTCAGCGCCCGACTGACATCATTTAGCGCTACTTTATCAAGGTTTTCACCGGTCTTACGAGAGTAGGCGTAGCAATTGACGACCTCATCTTCACTGGATAGATCGATATCTTCATAGCGCTCAGAATCAGGGTCATAGACCGTCATGGTCTCGATGGTGTCTTCTCTGGTGGCATCGGCATCGCCGTAGATATAGCTATCATCATTATCGAGATACAAATGCTCATCATTCATATCCGCATAAAGACGGTTGATGTCGGAGTTAGGTTCAATACGTGCGGTTTTTTTGAGCAATTGATCGTTATTGTGGTCCATACCCCCTCCCGTGATAAAGTAAAAAATGTCTCACAAATAAAACGCTGTGCCGTCATTAAAGCGCGTGGCTTTTTAAAGTCTCAATATCGACCAAGCTAAGCAGGCTTTCGTGACAGGCTTCGAGCTTGATAGGCGGAGCGATATCAAAGTCCAAGGCCTCGACCCAGCGCAGCGCACAGATGCACCAGTAGTCGCCAGGTTTTAATCCAGCAAAACCATACTCAGGCAGGGGCGTGATCAAGTCGTTGCCGCGACTGGCAGAAAAATTCAAAAACTCGCTGGTCATCTTGGCACAGACGGTATGCTGGCCGACATCATGACTGCCAGTATGACAAAAGCCATTGCGATAATAGCCGGTAATCGGGTCAAAACAGCAGCTGGCAAGCGCCGTCCCTAAGACGTTGGTTTGGTTGATGGCTGGGTTTGGGTGGTAATCAGGTGACATAAGGCTTCCGAGATAAAAATATGTGTTAGTGTAACATGAGTCTGTCTGCATGGCGCTGTTCTTGCTGAGGCAATTCGCGCACGTTTTTGTCAAGTAATGCAAGCGCATAGCGGCTATTTCACGGACGCTATTTGTTCAATACGAGCAGATAGCCGTCGCCATATCTGCTGATGCTCATGATGCCATGGACGATAATTAGATAGTAATTGTGCCCAATTGTCACTAGGCGAACCTTGACTGCTATGCTAAACTAAAGCATAAAGTGCCTTGATTATTTATCTCTGTTTATTAGCGCATAAAGATACTCGTCTTATCATCCTAAATTATACTTATTACTCACCCTGTTGCGGTTACCTAGTTTGTTTATAAATAATTGGGTCAATGATGTTGTGTGTTAAAAACACAACGATACGATGTCAATGCCCTTATAAATACAACCTTTTAGTACCGCATCAGTACCGCGTTTTTTGGTAAGCGATACGCCAAACAAGGATTTATTGTGTCTGTCAGTTCTGATTCTGCAAAACCTGCCCAGTTAAATGCAACAAAAAACGCGGCCACTCAGCCTGCCGATAGCGTTGCTAAATCCAATAGCATGCCCTACCTAAACCACTTTGCCAGCGATGTGGCCAACAGTTGGCTGTTGCCTGATGGCGTGGTGGATGTGTTGTTTGAAGACGCGCATAAGCAAGAGGTGCTTAGGTACCAATTGACGCAGCAGCTGATCACTCATGGCTATCAGTTGGTCAACCCGCCGATGATTGAGTTTACTGAGTCACTGTTAAGTGATGCTTCAGAAGATTTGAAACGTCAGACGTTCAAGATCATCGATCAGCTGACGGGTCGTTTGATGGGCTTGCGTGCCGATATTACCCCACAGATTTTGCGTATTGATGCGCATCATGGCGGTACCGGTATTGCGCGTTACTGCTATGCAGGTGATGTGATTCACACCTTGCCGTCAGGACTGTTTGGCTCACGTACGCCCCTGCAGTTAGGCGCTGAGATATTTGGCTGCGCCGATTTGGCAGCCGATATCGAGCTGATTGATGTCTTGTTTGGGATGGTCAATACACTAGATATGAGCGCGGCACTGCATATTGACTTGGGTCATGTGGCGATATTTAAGCGTTTGGCTGAGATGGCTGCGCTATCTGACAGCGACGCTGAGCAATTGATGCATTTATATGCCAATAAAAACCTACCAGAGCTCAAACGCGTTTGCCAAGCATTGCCAATGGGCGATGACTTTTATGCCTTAGCGCGTTTTGGTCACGATATTGATAACTTGCTGACCAAGCTCTCTACTGCTGCGCAGCAAGATGAACAGATATCTACGGCTATCGATGAGCTACAGCGCCTAAAAACGCATCTAAAAGCGCAGTGGCAGTGTCCGGTGAGTGTCGATGTGACTGAGCTATCAGGCTATCACTATCATACTGGTATTGTCTTTAATGGCTATATCAATAGCGAGACTCAGCCGCTGGTACGCGGCGGGCGTTTTGATGGTATGCAAAGCGGTGGCCATCTGTCCGCCAGCCAGCCACGTGAAGCCACAGGCTTTAGTATGGATGTCAGCCGTTTGCTGGCGCACACGCAGCTTGAAGCGCCAAGTATCGTGCTGATCGATTATCAAGCCGCCACTCAAGCAAGCCCTGAGCAGCGACAAACCTTGCTCCAGCAGGCCACCAGCTTACGCGAGCAGGGCTACCGTGTCACCATGCCACTAAACGCGGACGATCGTCCCGATGGCGTGACACATCGTTTGGGTTTTGCTGACAATCAATGGCAACTACAAACCATCTCGCTTAACTAGATTCAGTTTGGCTGATTTATAAGTACATTTACAGTGGCTCGCCGCTTGAATAAAGATTTTAAGATAAAACATACTTGGTTTGGCGCGGCAATGATAAGCGCGCTGAGCGCAAGCATCAAACACCGCTAACATCACGTTAGTTTTGCAACCGTTATTGCACACACCTCAATACATAAAGGTAAGGATTGATCATGGGTAAGAATGTCGTAGTTTTGGGTAGCCAATGGGGCGATGAAGGTAAGGGTAAAATCGTTGATTTACTTACCGAAAAAGCCTCAGCCGTTGCTCGTTTTCAAGGCGGTCACAACGCTGGGCACACACTGGTTGTCGATGGCAAAACCACCGTCCTACATTTGATCCCATCTGGTATCTTGCGCGAAGGCGTCACCTGCTTCATCGGTAACGGTGTGGTACTAGCGCCAGACGCCCTACTAAAAGAGATAAAAGATCTAGAAGCCAACAACGTACCAGTACGCGAGCGTCTACGTATCTCGCCAAACTGCCCACTCATCATGCCATATCACGTGGCACTTGACCAAGCACGCGAAGCCAAACGCGGTACAGGCAAAATCGGTACCACAGGTCGCGGCATCGGCCCTGCGTATGAGGACAAAGTGGCGCGCCGTGCCATCAAGCTTGCTGACTTGTTCCGTGATGATTTAGAAGAAAAACTACGTAACCTAATCGAATATCATAACTTCCAACTGACACAGTATTATAAAGTCGATGCCATTGATTTTGATGAGACCTTTAAGCTGTGCCAAGAGTGGCGCGAAGAGATCAAAGGCATGGTTACTGATGTGACCGAAGACCTCAACCAATTGCGTCTCGCTGGCAAAAACCTAATGTTTGAAGGTGCACAAGGCACGCTACTTGATATCGACCACGGTACCTATCCGTTTGTCACCAGCTCAAGCGTTACAGCAGGCGGCGTATCGACTGGTACTGGTATCGGCCCATTATACCTAGACTATGTACTTGGTATCACCAAAGCCTACACCACGCGCGTTGGTAGTGGCCCATTCCCAACAGAATTGTTTGATGATGTGGGTGCCCACTTAGCCAAAGTCGGCCATGAGTTTGGTGCGACCACTGGCCGCGCGCGTCGCTGCGGCTGGTTTGATGCCGAGGCACTACGCCGTGCGGTGGTATTGAACTCTATGTCAGGTATCTGCTTGACCAAGCTTGACGTCTTAGATGGTCTTGACGAGCTGTTGATCGGTGTGGGTTACAACCTCCCTGAGACAGAATGTGCTGGCGCGCACGACGCAGAGTTTTATGAGTCTGTCACACCGAAGTACGAAACGATGGAAGGTTGGAGCGAGTCTACCGTTGGTATTACCAACTATGACGACCTACCAGAAAACGCCAAAAAATACATCAAACGTATCGAAGCATTGATTGGCTGCCCAGTAGATATCATCTCAACCGGCCCTGACCGCGAAGAGACCATCGTACTTCGTGACCCGTATGATGCTTAGAGCTTACTATAAGTCTTGGTGTTATAAGCACTAACTGGCTTGTAGTATTAATCAAGTAGTATTCATCAAATGGCATCAATTAAACGAACCCCAGTGCTGAGCATTGGGGTTCTTTTTGGTCAATGTGATGACCGTATTAACAATTAGTGGATCATAAATTTACTTTTATGCAAGGTGCGGTCATAAATTAACCCTATCATTTATAGCCTCAATCATTATAATAGGCAACAATCCTATGTTGACGCTCGTGTTTTGCTATCGATAAATCATGAGTTATCCGCTTCGTCGACATGGCGGCCAACGTTAAAACAAAGCATCTATCCCTTTACTTTTACCAAACTGACCCCCTATTAGGAGTTTTTTTATGGCTAACGAACGTACTTTATCTATCATCAAGCCTGATGCCGTCGCTGGCAACAATATCGGCGCTATTTATAGCCGTTTTGAAGAAGCGGGTTTAAAAATCGTTGCTGCAAAAATGTTGCATCTTGATGACAAAAAAGCAGGCGGTTTTTACGCTGAGCATGCCGAGCGTCCATTTTATAATGCTTTGGTCTCATTCATGACTTCAGGCCCTGTTGTCGTTTCTGTATTAGAAGGCGAAAACGCCATTGCTAAACACCGTGAAATCATGGGCGCAACCAACCCAGCCGATGCTGCCGAAGGCACTATCCGTGCTGACTTTGCTAGCAGCATCGACGAAAACGCGGTTCATGGTTCAGATTCAGCTGAGTCAGCAGCACGTGAAATCAGCTACTTCTTTAATGATGATGAAGTATGTGCACGTACGCGCTAAGAGCAGCCAGTTATTGATAGCAGCCGAGAGGTTGGTTATGAATAATTTGTGTCGCAAGACGGCTTATATCTGATGGGTATAAGCCGTTTTAGCTATTTTGGTTTGTCTGTTTTTTCGCCGTCTTTGTGTTATTGAAATTTTTTATTATTAGCCTCATTATTGTCTTTATCTAGCATTATCAATCCTTTATCAGTATAGTTGCTCATTTTTTGTGCTTGTCGCTATGGATGATTGGCATGAGTACAAGAGCCGCTGCGCTCATAATGGATTGCTAATGGCCATATTTGCCATAAGGCGTATGGAGAGCAACACTCATCGCTTATATCAACAATTGCCACGCTTAATTTAGCTGATGCAAAAAGGTTACCTATTATGTCCACTGTTCAATCTCCGATCCAGCATGTCCCTGCCACCTCCAAAGCCAACATCAAGCTGGTCGATGAAGCGCAGGCCAAGACCAATCTTTTGGGGATGACCCAAGCACAATTGGCTGACTATTTTAAAAGCCTTGGCGAAAAGCCATTTCGCGCGACGCAGGTGATGAAATGGATATATCAGCACGGGGTGACAGATTTTGAGCAGATGACCAATCTGAGCAAGTCACTACGCGATAAATTGTCGCTGAATGCCTGCGTGACTCCGCCTAAGGTTATTCATCGTCAGTACAGTGATGATGGTACGCGTAAATGGGTGTTTGAAGTGACGGGTGGCTCGCTGGTGGAGACGGTATTGATTCCGGCGGATGATAATAAATCAAATGGCCGCAAAACCTTGTGTATCTCTTCGCAAGTCGGCTGCGCGCTCGACTGTAGTTTTTGTAGTACCGGTAAGCAGGGTTTTGAGCGCGATCTGACGGCGGCTGAGATCATTGGGCAGCTGTGGGTGGCCAATGCTTCCTACATGAGCGATGACAATGACAGCTTAGAGGCTGTCGATCATAGCGCCTGGGAAAACCATGTCACCAACGTGGTGATGATGGGTATGGGTGAGCCTTTGTTAAACTACAAGCCTGTAATCGGCTCGATGGAGATTATGCTCAGCGACCATGCTTATGGCCTCTCAAAACGCCGTGTGACATTGTCGACCTCAGGCGTGGTACCCAAGATGTATCAGCTGGCACAAGATCTCGATGTGGCTTTGGCGATATCCTTGCACGCGCCCAATGATGAGCTGCGTGATGAGCTGGTGCCTATCAATAAAAAATACCCGTTAAGTGAGCTGATCGCCGCGGCAAAAAACTACGTGTACGATGTCAATCCACGCCACAAAAAACACGTCACCATTGAGTATGTCATGCTTGATGGCGTCAATGACAGCGATGAGCATGCGCGGCAGTTGGTGGCGTTGTTGGATGGCCTGCCAAGTAAGATTAATTTGATACCGTTTAATCCGTTTCCGCATGCACCATATGACAAATCAAGTAACAACCGCATCCATGCGTTTAGCAATATCTTAAGTGACGCTGGGTTTGTGTGTACCATTCGTCAAACGCGCGGCGACGATATCGATGCGGCTTGCGGCCAGCTGGTCGGGCAGGTCGCCGATCGTACTCGTCGTTCAGCGGCATGGCAGCAAAGCATCAAAGCGCGTGAAAACGCTGATTTGTGATTCATCATACAATTAATCACAACTAAATTGTACTTATGGGGGCTAAATCTATTAAACTGATGCTTCGATTATCGAACGCATTGAATCCAGTTTTATGATGGCGGCTATGATGACTTCTAAAAATTCTTGTCAAAATAAGTATCAAAGCGTGTGTTTTTTGACTGATAAACCATTGACGGACAACATGCAGCCAGTAGTGGCACAGGCGGCAGTGACGTCCAAACGGCTACTGCTCGGCATGGCGATGGTGGGGCTGTTTTTGACGGGGTGTCAAAGCACGCCAACCGATGATTTATTGGGGGATACCCCTTATCAGACGTCGACGCGGCCGAGCAATGATCGAAACTTGGATCAACAAGAAATTGCGCGCGTACGCACCTCGCTTGCGGCGCAATATATCCGCAAAAACGAGCTTGATACCGCCCAACGCCAACTCGAAAAAGCCTTCGCTGCCGATAGCCGTTACGCGCCAGCCTATGATATGATGGGCGTTTTGCTGCAGCAAGAGGGCAGCCGTATCAATCTGCAAAAAGCCGATCAGTACTTTAAAAAAGCCATTGCGCTTGATAAAGACTTTGAGCAAGCTCACAATAACTATGGCGTGTATTTGTCGCAGATGAAACGCTATAAAGAGGCGGCTGAGCAGTTTGAGATTGCAGGGGCAGCGCTTGGCTACGAAGGTCGTATCGGCGCGCTGGAAAACCTAGGCCGTACCTACCTACAGATGGGCGACCGTACTGCTGCGGCCAAAGCGTTTTTGCGCGCGCTGGATGGCAACCGCAATAGCATCATCGCCCATATCGAATTGGTAGATTTGTTGCTTGAGCAGCAGCGGGTGGCCCAAGCACAAAAACTTTATGATGAGACATTGATCTTGGTACAAGGGCAAGGTATCAGCCCGCGCTTGCTATTACAAGGCATCAAACTTGCGGCGGCTCAAAACAACATAACCACACGCCAGCAATTGGCACAGCAGCTTTTATCCGCTTATCCACTAAGTGATGAAGCAAAACAACTTAAGACTTGGCTTAACAATCCAGAGGCACCATGGAAATGACCACCCCATCATCAAACACTCAATCAAACACTCAGGGATCATTTGGTGCCATGTTGCAGCAAGCCCGCAAAACAAAGCAAGTCAGTCTAGAAGAGGCCGCCGCCGAGCTGTTTATTTTAAAGCGTCACCTAAAAGCCTTAGAAAACGAGAATTTTGCAGATTTGCCGCAAGCCGCGTTTGCTCGTGGTTTTGCTATCAACTATGCCAAGTTTTTGGGGTTGGACCCTGTAAAGATCGCCAGCAGCTTTGATGCCGCCTATCCCAATGAGCTAAAACCATATTCAGTCAACAACATTGATACACCGCTGCGCCCGATGGGCACCTTGCAGCGCGACACTCACAACCGTATTCGTTTCAATCCGTTACTGATTATCGCGGTCATTGGCGTTATTATCTTAGCGATTTTTTTATTCCGCATGGTCAGTAATGCCAGCAAAGAAAACACCCAAGCACCGACCAACGCTGTCGAAGACATCTCGGCACTCGAGCAGGCTCAAGGCGCTGCTATCGATAGCGAGACGGGTGTGGGTGCCGCAGGCTCTGCGCTTAACATAGGCGCGGCGAGCAGCACCGCGACGCTAGAGGTGATGTTAAGCGACGAGGCGGTGGTGGTGATTACTGATGCGTCAGGGAGCAATCTGATGAACGGCGCTCAAAGCACGGGTAGCTATAAGTTGTCTGGCATGCCGCCATTTAATGTACAGATCGATAATGTCGATAATGTCAGCTTAATGCTCAACCAAGAGGCGGTGGCATTAGAGGCGTACGCCACTGATAAGCAAGCCAGTTTTGAGCTTGCGCCATAAGTGGGCAAAAGCATAACGCCGCATTGTTAGGTATTATTGTCAGGGTTTGTTTTTATTTTTTTGCTTTAACCAAAGGGTTTGTCTATGTCAACGTCAGCGCCTATTAACCGTCGTCTTACCAAAAAAATATATGTCGGTGATGTCGCGATTGGGGGTGATGCACCGATTAGTGTGCAAAGCATGACCAACACCGAGACTTGTGATGTGGCTGCGACGGTCGCACAAATCGAGCGCTGCGTAGAAGCAGGCGCTGATCTGATGCGCGTCTCGACCCCGACGATGGATACGGTCAACGCCTTTGCCGAAATCCGTAAACAGGTCAGCGTGCCGCTCATCGCCGATGTGCATTTTGATCATAAGATTGCTTTGGCAGTGGCCGAAGCAGGTGCTGATTGTTTGCGTATCAACCCAGGTAATATCGGTAGTGATGCCAAAGTACGTGAAGTGGTTGCCTGCGCCAAGCATCACAATATCCCGATTCGTATCGGTGTCAACGCAGGCTCGCTAGAAAAAGACATCCAGCGAAAGTATAAAGAGCCGACGGGTGAGGCGATGCTAGAGTCAGCGATGCGCCATATCGATATTTTGGATCGTCTCAACTTTGATCAGTACAAAGTCTCAGTCAAAGCCAGTAATGTGTTTTTGACATTAGAGGCGTATCGTCTGCTCTCAGCCCAAATTGACAACCCGTTGCATCTAGGCGTGACCGAAGCTGGTGTCTATCGCACCGGCGCGGTCAAATCTGCCATTGCATTAGGAGGGCTGCTCCTAGACGGCATCGGCGATACCATTCGTATCTCTCTAGCGGCAGAGCCTGAAGAAGAAATCAAAATCGGCTTTGATATTTTAAAATCGCTAAATATCCGCTCAAACGGTGTCAATTTTATTGCTTGTCCTAGCTGCTCGCGCCAAGAGTTTGATGTGATCAAAGTGATGACAACGCTAGAGTCGCGCCTCGAGGATATTCGTGAGCCGATGGATCTGTCAGTGATTGGCTGTAAAGTAAATGGCCCAGGAGAGGCCAAAGAAGCCGATATCGGTGTCGTCGGTGCTGCGCCAAAGTCATTGGTCTACCGTATGGGCGAAAAAAGCCATTTGATCAATACCGAAAACCTAGTCGATGAGATTGAAAGTATGGTGCGCGCCCATGCTGAAGACTTGGCAAAAAAGCGCGAAAATGAGATTATTCGCGTTAAATAAATATCAGTAGCGCTAACGGATACCAGTAGCGTTGTTGCTGTTTTTAGGTTAACTATATAAAAAAGAACTTGTGATAAATTTAAGGATATGACCGTACCATGATCAAAGCTATCAAAGGGTTTAATGATATTTTGCCTACCCAATCGGCAAAATGGCTACAATTAGAAGCGATATTGGCGGATGTGCTGGGTAGGTACGGTTATGAGCATATTCGCCTGCCTATCGTCGAGCAGACTGACTTGTTTGCCCGTGCTATTGGCGGGGCCACCGACATTGTCGAAAAAGAGATGTATAGCTTTGCCGATAAATCTGAGCCGCCCACTCCTTTGACCTTGCGCCCAGAGGGCACTGCAGGCGCGGTAAGGGCTGTAATCGAGCACAATCTACTGCGCGGTGATACGCCTAAATTATGGTACATCGGCCCCATGTTTCGCTATGAGCGCCCGCAAAAAGGCCGCTATCGTCAGTTTCATCAATTAGGGGTCGAAAGCTTCGGTAGTGCGCTGCCCGATGCCGATGCTGAGCTGATCGCGATGACGCATCTGATGTGGCAAGCGCTGGGTCTCAAAGACGAGATGCGCTTGCAACTAAACAGCTTGGGTGAAATCGACGAGCGCCATGCTTATCGTGAGGCTCTAGTCGCTTATCTAACCGATAAACAAGATCAGCTTGACGAAGACAGCAAGCGCCGTCTGACGACCAACCCGCTACGTATCTTAGACAGTAAAGAGGCGAGTACGCAGGCGTTATTGGCAGAAGCGCCAAAGCTGGCTGAGTTTTTGGGTACGGAGAGCATGGCGCACTTTGAGCAAGTGCAGGCATACTTGACCGCGCTTGGTATCGATTTTGAGATCAATCCGCATCTGGTACGCGGTCTGGATTATTACAATAAGACCGTCTTTGAATGGGTGACAGACAAGCTAGGTAGCCAAGCCACCGTCTGTGCAGGTGGCCGTTATGATGGTTTGATTGGCCAGCTAAAGTCTGTTGGTACCGACGGCAGTAAACCTGCCAAATCTGAGCCTGCCGTTGGATTTGCCATGGGGCTTGAGCGTTTATTATTGTTACTAGAGGCGGTCGCGCCGATGGCAGACGTGTCGGCCTGCGATGTCTTTGTGGTCGCTCATCCAGAAGTCTATAGCGCAGGTATCAAGTATGCCCAAAACCTACGTTATGAGCGTCCAGATATCCGAGTCAAGATGGCAAGTGCCACCAGTCTAAAAGCGCAAATGAAAAAGGCGGATAAATCAGGGGCCGCGCTCACGGTGATTATTGCTCAGCAAGAGCTCGATGACAATCTGGTGAGTATCAAAGACATGCAGACAGGCGAGCAGCGGAGTGTCTCGCAAGACTGGCTATCGAATGCAGACAATTTTTCGCGCCAGTGATGAATGGGTCGATTGATTAGTCGATCAATTAATAGATTAATCAGGTGATATCGGCTTTCGCCTCAGCATTTTTATAACACTTTTATTAGGTAACCCTTTATGGCTTTGACACCCAATTCGCCAAATCCAGACAATTCCATGGACGCGTTAAAGCAGTATGGCAGCTATATCGTCACTGCAATTTTGTTGGCGTTGGCCGCTTATTTTGGTTGGACATACTGGCAAAATAACCATGCGCGCGTCGATACAGTCGCAGCAGATCACTACGCGGATATCCAACGGCTCAATGAAGAAATCAGTCTGGCGGCGCAAAACCCAGATTTGGAAGCTGAGGCGCAAGAAGCGCTGGCACAAAGCCGTACACAACTGGACAAAGATATCGACGCATTGGTTGCCGCCCATGGTGAGTCAGTCTATGCGTGGCAAGCACTGATGATAAAAGCCCGCCATCAAGTGGATAGTGATGACTTTACCGCCGCGGAAAATACCCTGAAGCAAGCATTGGCGATTGACTTGGGCGACGCTGGCCTAAGCGCCATTACCCGTCTACGTTATGCCAACACGCTACTGGCAGCAGGCGATGCTGAGGGCGCACTGGCAGAAGCCAAACAAGACATGCCAAGCTCATTTGAAGCCAGTCAGCAAGAGTTGCTAGGCGATATCTATCTGGCACAAAACGATAAAGATTTGGCCATCAACGCTTACAATAATGCGTGGGAGCTGTTACGTGAGCGTCAAGAAATGCGTGCAGTATTGGCATTGAAGATGGAGAGCTTGGGGGTAATGCCTGAGCCTATCGAGGCGCAAGCCAGTCTGATCCAAGAGCCTGCTGTACCAGCGCCTGCGATAGCTGAGCCGCCACCAGCGGTAGAGAGCGCATCGGCCGAAGTTACACAGTAGTGGTATTGTATTAGGCGCTACTAACGAATAATAGCGCTGATGTCTTATCAGCACCCTAGGCAGTACCAACAGAATTCTATATGCTAGATTGGCGGCCAGTGGGCTGATCGTGAGAGCAGAGTTGATAAGTGGCTGTTATCTATTTAAAAAATTTTATAACAGTCACCAAGATAACTAAAACCAAGCAACACTGTGAGCAGATCATTGATGGATGAGCCACAGACTAACCGCCCAATCTACTAATCCATAATAATTTTTGTAGTGAGAACCTATGATGACTCAATCCATTCGCTCGAGCAACATGTCAACCGCCAATATTATCAAAAAGACAGTCATGCATGTGGCCGTACTGGCAGTAATGAGCACTGCAGTGATTGGGTGTAATCGCGGTATCAAGCCTGTCGTCAATGATCCTGTCGATTTGGTACAAATTGCAGAGCCGGTCACTGTGCTACAGCCTGTCTTTAGCGCAGACGTTGGCAATAAAAAAGCCAGCAAAAAAGATCCTTTGGCGCTGCAAGTTGGCTATGCCAATGGTCAAATGGTCGCAGCCTCACGCGGTGGCGACTTGATAGGGTTTGATAATGCAGGTGAGCGTCTGTGGTCAGTCAATGTCGGAGATCAAATCACCGGCGGCGTGACAGTAGATGCCTTAAGCCAAACGGCAATCATTAGCACACGTGGCGGCCAGGTGATGGCGTTTGATAGTACAACGGGTGCCAAACGCTGGCAGCAGCAGCTATCAGGGTCGGTATTGACACCGGCTTTGGTCAGTAATAATCGCGTTATTTTGTCAGCGAATGATGGATTTTTGCACGGCTTATCTCTACAAACCGGCCAGTCCGTATGGCAGTTTGCCACTCAAGTGCCTGCCATCAGTGTACGTGGTAGCGCCGCACCAACCCTACTAGACAGCAAGACCGCGCTGCTGGCGACCGCGGATGGCCGACTGCATGCGGTGACGGTTGATAGTGGTCTGCCGCAGTGGTCGAGACGCGTCGGTGTCGGTACGGGCAGTAGCGAAGTTGAGCGTATGAGCGATGTCGATGGCACACCTATCGTTGATCAAAACCAGCTGTTTGCAATCAGCTATAGTGGTCAGTTATTGGGTATTGATTTGGCCTCGCGTCAGGTTTTATTTGTCAATGAGCTTGCCAGTCTCAAATCCCTTGCTGTCAATAATCAGCAAGTCATCGCCACCAGCCTAGATGGTAAAGTGGTTGCGTATGATCGCAGCAATGGCGAGATGCTCTGGGAGAGCGATGAGCTGGCGTATCGTCACTTGACCAACCCTGTGATGATTGGTAACTATATCGCGGTTGGTGATTTAGAAGGAGTGGTGCATTTGTTCAACCCTGCTAATGGTCAAATCATCAGCCGTGTACAGACCAAGGGGGCGTTGACCAACTTGCAAGTACAAGGAAGTCGTTTGCTAACACAGAGCACCTCAGGTCAAGTGGCTATCTGGCAGCTGATGCGTTAAGTATCATAGGCTGTGCCGCGCGGCAGCTGATGAGTCGTGATATTGTTATCAGCCAGCCATTAGACTTGCGGTTTGACATCACGATCACTACTATTATCACTCACGCTGCTAGGTCAGCGTTTTGTGCTTGGTTGTAAACTGCTTGTTTAAACGCAGGCTTTCGCGTACTCTATGCGACCGATATGCGGTAGGTTTACCATATAGACGACATCATTTGATAGATCCGATAAAATGATGTCTGAGAGATATAATCATCACTGTAGGCTTGCTTACTATAGAGTCGATGTTATAGGGTTGATGAGTGTATCTGCTGTCGTTTTATCATTTATATTAATTTGCGGTCACGTACAACAATATTTGCGACTATGATTTTAGTCGCTGTACGGTCTGCCATTGTGCCTTTCACTGAGAGTAACCCATGAGTATCAAGCCTGTGGTCGCCTTAATTGGTCGTCCAAACGTCGGTAAATCCACCTTATTTAACCAGTTTACAAAAAGTCGGCAGGCATTGGTTGCTGATATGTCGGGGCTGACGCGTGACCGTCAGTACGGTGATGCTACCTACGAAAACAAATCGTTTATCGTTGTCGATACGGGCGGTATCGGTGAGGCAGATGATGGCAGTGGCAATATCGATGACTATATGTCTGAGCAATCGCACACAGCGATTCATGAGGCAGATATCATCGTGTTTGTGGTAGATGCGCGGTCTGGAATGATTGGTGCTGATGCTGAGATTGGTAAGTTTTTGCATACATTGGGCAAGCCTGTCTATGTGGTCGCCAACAAAGTCGATGGCGTCCATGATGCCGCGCCTGCGGAGTTTTATGCGCTTGGTTTGGGCGAGCCGTATCCGATGGCCGCCAGCCACGGCCGCGGTGTTGGCAACTTGCTAGAAGTGCTGACCGCTGACATGCCTGAGCAAGAAAACGTCGTCGAACCAAATGGCTTAAAACTTGCCATTATCGGTCGTCCAAACGTCGGCAAATCCACCTTGGTCAACCGTTTGCTTGGCGAAGATAGGGTGGTGGTATTTGATATGCCAGGCACCACGCGCGACAGTATTTATATTCCTTATAAACGGGATGGTAAGGACTATGTCCTTATCGACACCGCAGGCGTGCGCCGCCGCGGCAAAATCGACGAAAAAGTAGAGAAATTCTCTGTTATCAAGACCCTACAAGCCATCGAAGACTCCAATGTGACGGTGATTGTCATCGATGCGCAAGAAGGCATCGTCGATCAAGACTTGCATATGATAGGCTATGCGCTCGATGCAGGTCGGGCGCTGGTGGTCGCGATAAACAAATGGGATGGCCTCAGCCAAGATCAAAAAGACTATATCAAGCTTGAGATGGATCGCCGCTTTAGCTTTATTCCTTTTGTGAAAGTGCACCTGATCTCAGCGCTACATGGTACCGGTGTGGGCAACTTATACCCGTCGATCTTGCGCGCTTATCAGTCATCTATGTTTGAGGTATCGACCAATCGCTTGACGCAGATATTGCAAGACGCTGTGACGGCCAACCCACCACCGACCGTCGCAGGTCGCCGTATCAAGTTGCGTTATGCGCATATCGGTGGTCACAACCCACCGGTCATCGTCATTCACGGTAACCAAACCAGTGCGCTACCGAAGAGCTATCAGCGTTACCTTGAAAACCAATTTCGTCAAGTCTTTAAGCTTGAAGGCACACCGCTGAATGTCATCTTTCGACAAAATGACAACCCCTATGCCAATAAAAGCGACACACCGACGAAAGCAAAAGCGCAGCAGTTACGCCAACGTGAGCGCAATCGGGCAAAAAAATTCACCACCAAAGACAAAAAACCTCGCTAACTTGCCAGTGGCGAGGGTACGAACCAGTCGCTTTATGATGTCGCCTGTATCGTTGTTATGACAAGGCGACATAGTGCTGCGCCGCTGTTTTTATTCTCACCTCGTTGTGTATAGTCAATCCAATATAAAATTGGCACCTCTGATGCCAGTAGGACGGTACCTGCCCAAAAATATCTGCATGTTTGTCTTATCACTTCTGCAAAATACCTGTAGTATGAATAAAAAGTTGTCTTGGCTTCGTTGAGTGATATGAACAGCCCTCGTTCTCGCACCATTCCTATGCTTATCTGGCGCTCTGTCGTACAGGCCATTACGCTGGCTGTGTTGGCAGGGTTTATATTGTCTTTTGTCTATGGTCTGACTTATCATTACAAAGAAACGCATCGGCATATAGATCAGCTTGCCGCGGTATTGACCGCCAGTGCCTCGACAGCAGAAGGGGCAGATATCGTAGCGGAGCAAGTTGCCTTTTTATTAGAAAATGAGCCAAGTATTCAGAGTATTTTATTTTACTCAACCCCTCAGCCTATCAGTGATACCAATCAATCTAGAGGCGACTGGAAAAATGCCCTGTTTGCCGATACGGTCAGCTTTAATTACCCAGTCGTCAGTAATGACTTGCAACCAGACAGTCTCACTATTGCCGCTACATTCTCTGATGCTGATGGTTTACCGCGCCAGTCATCAGGCGTAGCGGCGCCCTCAAGCACCACAAAAAATGCCAATAGTACGCTGGTCGGTTATATTAATATCACCTTAGATGTCGATAAACTGCGCGCAAGCTGGTTTCAAAGCAATGCTTTATTGTGGCTGGTTACGATTTTGCTGGCTGTGGTCTGGGCGCTGTATGTCTTACGTAAGCTCAACTGGCCGGTTAGGGATGTGGACGCGCTCACTGAAGTATGCGACATCATCATTAGGACGCCTGAGCTTGAAAAACTGCCTGTCATCGCCCAGCATTTTAATTTTCAGGAGCTGGCACAAATCAAGCAAGCTTTGATTGTACTGTTTAAACGCTTGCAAGACATCAAACAAGACTATGAAGCGGTGGCGATCTTTGAGCAGCAGCTACACAGCAAAGATGTATCGCTCGATGTGCAGCTGCATAATTTTCAGAGCATGATAACCCACGAGCTAAAAACCTCATTAAATGCCATTGTCGGCGGCTTACAACTGCTAGATTATGAAACCTTGAGCCGAGAGCAAAAAGACGCGGTCGATATCATCAGTAGTGGCAGTGACAAGCTGGTGTCTTCGCTTGAGCATATCATTCAGTTGAATCAGATACAAAAAGGTCAGATGACCATTCATCTTAGTGAGTTTAACCCACTACAGCTGATCGCTGATCTGTTGGCAGAGTTTGAGCCTGTCGCTAAACGTAAGGGCTTAGAGCTGATTAGCCAAGTGCATCATATAGATTATGGCCTACAAGGTGATGTAAAAAAGATACAGCAAATACTCTCGATTTTGCTAAGTAATGCCATTAAGTTTACCTCAGCGGGGCAGGTTACCATTACCTCGCAGCTCACGCATTTTGATAAAAGCAATCGCTGGCAGATTAGTGTCAAAGACACGGGCATCGGCATCGATAACAATCACATCGACGATATTTTTAATCCGTTTTTTCAGGTGGATTCGTCACAAACTCGGCAATACGAAGGCTCAGGGATAGGCTTGCCCGTCGTCAAACAAATGGCCCAGCTGATGGGAGCGAGCATCGATGTCGATAGTGCGCTGGGCGTCGGTACAGAGTTTGTCTTGACCATTCCACTACCCAACCAGCAGCAAGTTCATCAGCAGCAAGTGCTGGCAGGGCTGAGTATTATTTACTATTATTATCACGAAGCGGGGTTTTTGGTGGAGGAGCTTGAGCGGTTAGGCGCGCAGGTGATCTGCCATCAGCATGAGCAGCTGGCGCTAGATGAGATATGCCACAAAAAAATCGACATAGTGATGTTTGCAGAAGACATGTATCCTGCGAGGGCTGAGGCATTGGCCACCCGTATTCGTCAGATAGAAAACGCTGATATCACCCATCGGGCGCTATTGATATACTGGTATCCAAAACACCACGTGCGCAGCTTAGAGAGCTTTGAGCATGGGTTAAAAGCCGCTGGTGTCGACTATTGCCACATGGTGACGTATAGTGATAAAGGATTGAGCGATTTGATAAAACGCTGGCTCGTTTGGACATGATATGGTGGGATTAACTGCAGATATGGCGAGATGAGTGTGATACCACAAGCCTTGATTTTATGAAAAAAAAGACGCCCACCTATCGGAGCGTCTTTTTTTGTATATAATTTATGCCAAATACTTAAAAAAAGCTTTGTACCCAGCGAACCACACGCTGCCAAGTGCGGCTCAAAAATCCTGATTGTTCGATATCACTGGTGGCAATAATAGGCACGGATGCCACTGCCTTGCCGTCGATGACCGCCATCATTTTACCGATCTCTTGTCCTTTTTTGATAGGGGCTTCTAAGCTTTCGGGAATATCGACCACGGTGGTTATTTTGTTTTTTTGCGTCTTACTGGTCAGTATTTGCAAGTTATCACCTGTGACCAGTTCAATTTCGTCAATTTCGCCAAACCAGACTGGTACCTTACTGACAAACTGCCCAGCAGGTGCTTTGGTGACGGTGGTAAAATGCCCAAAACCCCAGTTGAGCAGCTCGCGCGACTGGTCGGCACGGGCTTGCGGGCTTTCGGTGCCCATGATCACAGAAATCAGACGCATGTCATCACGTTTGCTCGAGGCGGCCAAGCAGTAGCCTGCAGCGTCTGTATGCCCTGTTTTTAGACCGTCGACCGTGGGGTCAGTCGCTAGTAGGGCGTTGCGGTTGCCTTGTGTGATGCCATTGTAGGTAAACTCTTTTTCGGCATACAAGCCATAGTAGTCGCCGCTGTTTTTGATGATGGCGCGCGATAGCTTGGCCAAGTCCAGCGCTGAAGCTCTATGGCCTTCGTCAGGCATACCTGTCGAGTTAACAAAATGGGTGTTTTCCATGCCCAGTTTTTCTGCTTGCTCATTCATCAAGATGGCAAACGAGGCTTCGCTACCAGCGATATGCTCTGCCATAGCTTTTGAGGCGTCATTACCTGATTGAATAATAATACCGCGTAGCATGTCGATAACGCTCGCAGATTTATTTACCGGTACATACATACAAGACTGACTGCTACTGCCGCGGCACCACGCATTTGGGCTCATCAGCACTTGATCGTCTTCTTTTAGGTCGCCTGAGGCGAGGCGCTGCTCGATGATGTAGCTGGTCATCATTTTTGTTAAAGATGCTGGCGGTAGCGCTTCATTGGCGTTTTTTTGTGCCAAGATTTCACCAGTGTTGTAGTCCATTAATACATAGGCGGTATTGTCCATCTCGGGTGGCTGAATGGCGGCATTTGCCATCATCGCACTCATAGAAACACTTACACCAACGACCAGCTGTACCAGCTGATTTTTTACACGCTTTACTGTCATATATCGTTACACCGCATCATAAAACCAAATGTATCTGCCGCTTGCGACTCGCCCCAAACCTCGGTCATTTTTTTCGTATGTCTTAAATATTATATTTAAAAACAAAGGATTAATGATGGTAGTGACGATGGTGCGACAGACATAAAATTAACGCCTTATCTTAGCAAAATGATAACCGATGGGGAATCGATAACTGCAAAAAATAAGGCACCACCAAAAATAAACTCTATGATCGCTTATCGCGTTTATCACGTAACTCAGGCTATCTAACGCTATTTTTACCTATTTATAAGGTATCTTAAAAAACAAACCCAGCGCGATCTTCGGTTGCAAAAAAGCCTGCTGCATGGCCCATCTTCTGGCAATACAGCAAGCTTTTAGGTCATCTATCACTCGTCAGAAAAACATTAAAAATATTGACGCTTTGCCTCGCGCTTGACGCCCGCTTGTGTCGTTTTTTATTGTCGTTGATGATCAATGTTATTTTGGCGTCAAAAGCACAGTGGTACGTTTTTGTTTATTTTTTTAAATCGTCTGTCCTATCATGCTTATCATAAGTGGTGATGAGGGGGTACTAGTATTCAGCATTGGCCAAGTCTTCGCACAGCGCTCGGTTGTCTTGCTTAGAAAACCCCATCGTCCAGCTACGAATGCCTTGGAGAATTTGGCGATAGTCTTGCTGCGTTGATAGGTATTGAATCGCCGCTTTGGGGTCTTCTAGTGACGGCATCAGCTCGTGCAACTGCACGTTATAAGACTTATAAAAACGCTGTTTTTGCTTGCCGTTTAGCATCGGCGGGCAAATCTCTGAAAGTACTTGCATCACGGCAATTTCATGCTTGGTGATGTTGATGCCAGACATGTCTAAAGGAATGGTCGTCGCAGCATTGTTTGCCGCATAGGAGGCTTGAGACAGCATGGCAACAGACGTTATCAGTCCTGCAAGACCTACCTTGGATGCGGTCTTCGCTAGCACAGAAGCTATAGATAATATCGATTGATTTTTCATTCTGTATTACACTCGCTTATCTTTATTTAATGGTCATATGTTAATGGGTAAAAAAACAAAAGTCACATAAAATATTGATTTATGTGTAGATATATTGTGAGCCAAAGCCATCTTGCAGCAACATATCAGCAGCATCGTCAGCTAAGTTACGTCCGCCTAAAAGTATAAGTTTGTATTGTAGTGCGTTGTTGCCTATTGTAACCTAATGGCAAGTTTTTGCTTATCATTTAATCTGTACTGGCGGTATGACACTCTGCCATAAACAGTTCAGGATAATGCTGCTAAAGCGGCAAAGCCTTGAATACTGTAGGCTGAGAGCCTTCATATTTGTATCTATTGCATCTATGGTTTGGTCTGCTATGTGTGCGTCAGTGTATGATTGGGGTATAATCGCCATTTATTTTTGCCCTTTTGCTTTTTTTGCGCTTTTACTTACGATACCAGCAGGGCGCGCTGATGATGTCTACCATGGGTAGTGAGTTAGCGCGATGTATAAGTATAAGTAAGAAGGTGTCATTGGGCGATAAATTTTACCAATCAACCGTTTGCGCTGTCGCCCTTTACTCTGTAGGCTAAGGCACCCAGCATTAGGGGTCAAGCTGAGCAAATAAGCAGTTTGCCAAGGGAAACCACGTGCTTATCATCTTCGTGATGGCCTATCATCTAGGCAATGCTGCGCCGAGTATAGCAATATTATGACAAAAAGGCTGAAAAGCAGACAAACGGTCAAAGACAAAAACAACGAGCAAATATGAGATTTTTACTTAGCAATGATGATGGCGTACACGCGCCAGGGCTATTGGCATTGGCTCAGGCACTATCGGCCATCGGTGAGGTCGTCGTCGTCGCCCCAAGCGAAGAGCAAAGTGGCTGCGCAAGCTCGCTGAGTGTCTCAAAGCCGCTGTATGCTCATCAGTTGCCGTCGGGGTTTGTCGCTGTCAATGGCTCTCCTGCCGACTGTATTTATCTGGCATTGCACGAGCTGTACCGTGATACGGACTTTGATTGTATCGTCACTGGCATCAATTCAGGCGCCAATTTGGGACAAGATGTTTTGTTTTCTGGTACCTTTGGCGCGGCATTGACCGCTCAGATTTTTGGTATACCCGCGATTGCCACTTCTTTGGTAGGCGGCGGTGTCAAAGGAAAAAAGGCAGGCAAACGACGAGAGCCAGAGGATGCCAGTCACTATAAAGTGGCTGCTGAGGAGATTGCCAAGCTCATTCGTGAGACCGCTATTTTGTCGATGTGTAAAAGTTTGCCCTATCACGTATTAAACGTTAATATTCCTGATGTGCACAGCAGCGCTGAGATAAAAGGCCGAAAAATCACCACGCTTGGCCATGCTCAGATTGCGCGCCCCGTCCATCACATGGTAGATCCGCGCGGGCGAGATGCGTATTGGCTGTCGTTACGCAAACGCAAAAATGCCTACGCCGCATCAGCGCGAAATGATGAGGAAGGTGACGAAACGACCCAATTACCAGATCGTCAGGCGCTTAACACCTTATACCAGCAACCCTGTGAGGTGGCAGGCGTGATGACCGACGATAAAGCCGTGGCCGAAAACTATATCAGCCTATCGCCTGTGCGATTGCACCATGCGCCAAAAGCTGCGTTAGAGACGTTGTCGAGTTTGGCCTTATGAGAATAATTGAGGCGATAAAGGCAAGAGTAATAGCACAAATCATAGACAGCTGAGGTCTGTGACCATAGGATAGATGACCCAAAAAGCATAATACGTATGAGTGGCACACAAACCACTTAATAAGACAAAAACTGATGAGTGAGAGAAAGAATAGGAATCTTGTATGAAAAAGCTTAACACAGGATCGCACCTTGCAACGTCGGTGTTGATTGGTAGCATGGCCGCCGCCGCGCTAACGATGGTAGGCTGTGCCACCAAACCTACTTATCAGACAGCAAACCAAGCTGCGCCCAAGATCATCACCAATGCACAAGGGGTTCCTAACTACCATCTGGTCCAGCGCGGTGATACCGTCAGCCAAATCGCCTCCCGTTATCGCCTAAATTATCGTCAAATTGGCGCGATCAATGGCTTAGATAGCAAATACACCATCTATCGCGGCCAATGGTTAAAGCTCTGGCAAGGACAGCCAAGTGCTGCCAATAACAATCGCTATAACGCGCCTGCTCAGACACGGCCACAGCCTACTTACAACCCGCCTGTCACCAGCACACCTAATAACACCAGCCCTGTCTATGAAGTCACGGCAAACGCCACGTCAGGCTATGAGTACCCGAGCCGCAACCAAGTGACACGTAACTTTGATGCGGCGGCTGGCACGATGGGCATGTGGTTTGCTGGCAATATCGGCGACCCTGTACTGGCAAGCCAATCAGGGACAGTGCTATATGCAGGGAACGGTCTGCCTGAATATGGCAATCTGATCATGATTCGTCATAGCGACAACTATATCACCGCCTATGCTCACAATAGCCAGCTTTTGGTTAAAGAAGGGGACGCGGTACAGCGTGGTCAACGTATTGCCAATATGGGTAGTAGCGGCCAAACCAATCAAGTGGGTCTGGAGTTTCAAGTACGCTTAAATGGCAACCCTATTGATCCACGGGCAGTATTGGGACGCTAGTCTTTGTCAGTGCCATGATTGATTGTGCAACACGTCCTAGCCGTCTTAGCATTGCTGCTCTACCGCTGCTGGTTTTTATTTGTTAAGTTATCCCAAGCCCTAAAAAGATGATAAGCGACAGATGAGCGATATACTGATGAGCGACATATAGCTACTCTATGCTTATTACTCTGATTTTTGGCAATGGTATGGCTTACCGATAGTACTTATTCACACCTGAGACTTCTTATGATTTTAAAAAAACACTATATTGCTCTTTTCCCAGCGCTAGTCATGGTGGGCTGTACCAGCCAGCAAGCGATGCAAAAACCTAGCAAACCTGTGCGTCAGGCTAACGTGCAGATTACTCAGACTCAGACCATTCAGGTCAAGCCGACCCCCAAGCCTGCTGTCAACCCCCAGCCAGTCGTAAAACCAAGCTATGGCAGTTTTTCTGACTGGAAGTCGGATTTTTCTATGCGCGCCATGGCGTCAGGTCATGATGCACAGACCATCCGCCGCCTGCTAGATTTGGCGTATCTCAATCAGCAAGTCATCTCTTTAGACTCAGGGCAGCCTGAGTTTTCTAAAATGCCGTGGGAGTATGTGGATTCGGCGGTATCAGACGGAAGAGTCAGCATAGGTAAGCGTAAGTTTGCAGAGCAGCGGGCGTTTTTGTCCCAGTTACAGTCGCAGTATGGTGTCAGTGCCGAAATCATCGCGGCAATATGGGGGATGGAGTCCTCGTATGGCGCGGTGACGGGCAACAGTAGCATTCCAAGCTCGCTTGCCAGCCTTGCCTATGACGGTCGTCGCCAAGAGTTTGCCGAAACTCAGTTGTTGTCGCTTGCCTCGTTGTTGCAGCGCGGCGATGTGTCATGGTCACAGCTGGATGGCTCTTGGGCGGGCGGCATGGGGCAAACCCAATTCATCCCTGATACTTGGCTAAAACAAGGGGTGGATGGCGATGGTGATGGTCACCGCAACCCTTGGGCAACGGGGGATGCATTGGCGTCTACTGCCAATTATCTGAGTAACTCAGGCTGGGTACGTGGCTTAGCACCTTTTTATGAAGTGAGGATTCCTGCGTCTTTTGATTATGCCGTTGTTGGCAGCAAACAGTCGGCGGCCAGATGGGCGGCGCTTGGTATCGATACCATCGATGATGTGTCTTTGGATGCCAATACCCAGATGGAGTTGTGGCTACCGGCTGGCAAAGACGGCCCTGCACTGCTGCTCAGTCCCAATTTTGATGTGATCAAAGTCTATAACAACTCATCAAGCTATGCCCTAGGGGTCAGCTTGTTGGGCAAAGCGCTGGCAGGGCAAGGCGGTCTATATAAGTCATGGCCGCGTTATGAGCGCCCATTATCGACTGTGCAAGTACGCAATCTCCAGCAGCGCCTGACCAGCATGGGCTATGATACCAAAGGTGCTGACGGTATCGTAGGCACCAATACGCGTAGGGCGTTTCAGCGTTGGCAAGCAGATAATGGCCAGACGCCAGATGGCTTTATTACTCAGCGTAGTGCTGCAAGCCTAGCCTCATGGTGAGCTAGGCTGTTAAACTGGCTGTGTCATCTGGTTGGCTATTAATGTTAAGCTGTTAAAGAAGGCATTTTGCTCACTTGCTAACTAGGCTTTACAGGAAGCCTTTAACAACTACAACAAAAAGCACCTTATTAGGTGCTTTTTTTGCGCTAATCTAGGATTGCTATATCAGCTATAGTCAATCCGATACGCGAGAAAAATAGCTGCTCATTGAGCGATTTAATAGCCGTCAAAAAAAGAAGAGTACCCTTTTATGATTACCATGGAAGCCTTGCAATTAGCGATAAAAGCGCGCGTAGAAGATTACATTAATAACGATTTTTCTCTAAGGCAAAGAGCTGTTAGGACGTGCGCTTTGCAAGACAGCGGCAATCAGATACTGGCGCAAGATATTGCCTCGCCTTTTGATATACCCAGACAAAACCTATCGGCGATGGATGGTTATGCTATCGCGCAAGGCAGCGAACTATCGGCAGATAGCACTATCGAGATCATCGGTGAGTCACAAGCGGGCAGCGCTTATACAGATCGGCTTGTAGCAGGGCAGGGCGTACGGATTTTTACAGGGGCAGTGGTGCCTGATAGCTGCGATACCGTCATCATGCAAGAAAACACCAACTTTGCAAAAATAAAAGACACAATCGACAAATCAAGACCTTATCGGGTAACACTGACCCAAGCGGCCAAAGTGGATAGCAATATTCGCCGGCAAGGCGAAGAGATAGAGGCAGGTGAAGCGGTATTGACAGTCGGTAAGCGCATAAACCCTGCTGATATTAGCCTACTTGCAAGCTTGGGTATCAGCCAAGTCAGCGTCTTTGCGCCGCTTATCGTCGGGCTACTGGCAACAGGCGATGAGCTGGTGGCTGTCGGTGATGCGCTGACAAGTCTGGCACAAATATACAATTCCAACACCCCAACGCTAAAGACTTTGCTGGCTGGTTTGCCGATTACCATTCGCGACTACGGCATTATCCCTGATGATTTGGATAAGACCACGGCTGCTATTAATGAAGCCGTGCAAGACTGTGATGTGCTAATCTCGACCGCTGGCGTGTCGGTGGGTGATTATGATTTTTTGACTACCGTCATCGAGCAGCTCGGGCAAATTAACCATTACAAAGTGGCGATGAAGCCTGGTAAGCCTTTTGTGTTTGGGGAGCTTGCTAAAGATTTGGATAAGCCAGTACTGTACTTTGGCTTACCTGGTAACCCCTTGTCGACAGTCGTTGGTACGCTACAGTTTGTGCTACCGGCACTATGGCAACTATCAGGCGCGCGCGTATCTGAGCAGCCGATGCAAATACATATCAAGGCTAAACTAGCAAACGACATCAAAAAATCAGTCGGTCGCAAAGATTTTCAGCGCGGCGTATTGAGGCAAAACGCTGCAGGCGAGTATGAAGTGGAGTGTTTTGCCAGGCAGCAGTCACATAGAATCAAACAGCTTAGCCTTGCCAACTGTTTTGTCGTGTTGGACAAAGACAGCGGTGATGTCGCAGCAGGTAGTGAAGTGATTGTGCAACCTTTTCCTTGGCTCCATCAGACGAATAGATGAGACGTATAAATCGCAATTGGCAGTAAATTATGAATGATGACAAGCTTAGCATCGGCAGTGCTCAACTGTATTCGCCAGCCGCGCCTGCGATATCTGATGGTACTCACGCCTTGCCTACCGCTGCGTCTACGGACGTTGATGTTAGCCATTTAACTAAGAGCCATCAGCTTTTAACGGACAGCTTTGCGCGTCGTTTGACTTATTTGCGTCTCTCTATCACTGATTTTTGTAACTTTCGCTGTGAGTATTGTTTGCCCAATGGCTATCAAGGCAAGCGTCCTGATGATGAATTAAGCATGCCTGAGATTGCCACGCTCATTCGCGGTTTTGCCGAAGTTGGCACTAAAAAGGTGAGAATCACCGGCGGTGAGCCATCCATTCGCCGCGATGTTGTCGAGATTATTCAGACCATTAAACAGACACAAGGCATCGAGACCGTCGCTATGACCAGTAATGGTTATAAGCTGGGTAAACATCTACCTAGTTGGCAAGCGGCTGGACTGGATCAGCTTAATATCAGTATGGACAGCTTTGATGCGGCGACCTTTTATAAGATGACAGGCTTTAATACATTGCCGCAGTTGCTCGCTGATATGGATACCTTGCTTGCCACCACCGATATCAAGCTAAAGATTAACAGCATCTTGATGGCAGAGACCGCCTTTGAAAATCTAATCACTGCCATCGACTATATCAAAGACCGACCCGTCACTTATCGTTTTATAGAATTTATGCAGACAAGCGACAACAGCGATCTGTTTTTTGCCCAGCATGCGCATTCGGATAGTATTATCGATTATCTGACTGAGCACGGCTGGGAGTCCCACGAGCGTGGTAGTAGCGATGGCCCAGCGGTAGAGTATAGTCATCCAGACTATGTGGGACGCATCGGTATGATCGCTCCTTATGCCGCGCACTTTTGCGATACTTGTAATCGCCTCAGAGTAAGCAGCCAAGGCAAAGTACACCTATGCTTGTTTGATCAAGGCAACTACGATATTCGTCAACACTTACAAGCCAATGATGTGCAAGGGTTGGTCGATACATTACACAGCTTTATGCCGATCAAACCTGAGCATCATCATTTACATGAGTCCAATAGCGGCATCATGCATAATTTATCGATTATCGGTGGGTAGGTAGTTGCCACTTTTTTGATTATTTAAATCTGTATGTGAAGGAGTTTTTATGAGTAAGCCTGCCGCCCAGTTTATACCGCTTAATATTGCTATTTTAACGGTTTCTGACAGTCGTACGCTGGCAGAAGATACCTCGGGTCAGTACTTAGCAGACAGCCTGACCGAGGCAGGTCATAACTTGGCTGATCGCAAGCTGATTAGCGATGATATTTATCAGATACGAGCAGTGATTAGCGGCTGGATTGCCGATCCAAACGTGCATGCGGTGATTACCACGGGCGGTACAGGGTTTTTTATCAGAGATAGCATGCCAGAGGCGGTGAGAGTCTTATTTGATAAATCGATCGATGGTTTTGGTGAGATGTTTCGTCTGATCTCAAAAGATGAGATTGGCATGTCAACGATGCAGTCGCGCGCCGTTGCAGGCATGGCAAATCATACCGGTATTTTTTGTTTGCCAGGCTCCTCGGGCGCTTGCCGTACAGGGTGGGAGAATATCTTAAAAGAGCAGTTCGATAGCCGTACGCGTCCGTGCAACTTTGTACCGCATTTTATGGCACAAAACCCGACTCATAATTCACATGACTGACGTTATAAAAAACTCGGCTCATTTGGCAGGCGTGGTCATTTTAGCAGGCGGCGCGTCCACACGGATGGGCGCGGCAAAAGCCCAACTTAGATTGCCGACAGGTGAGCGTCTGCTGGATTATCACGTCAGACACACGCTGAATTTGGCTACGTTTGATACTGGCAATAATAAAAATACCCCTATTATGATTGCTGATAATGGTCGCGGGTTTGACGTTGATTCAGCTTTAAAAAATAGCAACCTGCAAGCCGCTATTATGCACATTGCTGATTATACTAGCGCTGATAGTCAAGATAAAAACCAAGATGAGAAGATTGATAAAAAGATTGATGATAAGATCAAGACGGGCGGGGCATTGGTCGCTATCGAGTCGGCTTTGCAAACGGTAATAAAGTCTCAATCATTAAATGCGTTAACAGAAAACCAGTCATTATGGTTATTGGTGATTAGCTGTGACAGCTTGATACCAGCCACCGACTTATGGCAAAAGTTGCAGCCGATAGCGACTCAAATAACCAAAAACCAAGCAGCTGATAAGAAGGTGATTTGCTTAACTGATGACAGTCATTTATATCCGCTGTTAGGGCTTTATCCATTAAGTCTTGAGCCTGATTTAAAGGCCTATATCGATAATGGCACGCGGCGAGTTATGCCTTTTATCAAACCTTATTTACAAGCGGTATCCTTTCCAAACAATTGGCAGTATTTGACCAACTTTAATACGCCTACAGAATTTGAGCGCGCCTGCCACTCGCTAAACACTCTATCAATGTCAGACTATCAATATCAGAGAAATTTTCAATGAATAACAACGTCCAAACAGACAATCGAGCTACTCAATGTGGCTTATCACACCTAGATAGCGACGGTGATATCACTATGGTCGATGTCAGTGGCAAGCGTGCTACCACGCGAGAGGCTCATGCGACCGGACAAGTGCGATTTCCCAGCGAGGTTTATCAGCAGATTAAAGCCGCTGATGGCATGACCAAAAAGGGCAGTATCACCCAGACCGCGCATATCGCCGGTATTATGGCTGCAAAGCGCACGCATGACTTGATACCGCTATGTCATCCATTACCACTCGATAAGATAGGTTTGAGCTTTGACTATGATAACAATCTTAACAGCATAACTGTCAGCGCTACGGTCAAAGTCACGCACAAGACGGGCGTTGAGATGGAGGCCTTGACGGCTGTAAGCGTGGCATGCCTGACCATTTATGACATGACCAAAGCCATATCGCACGATATTGTTATTGATAATGTACACTTGCTAAAAAAGACAGGCGGCAAATCAGATTATAGTCATGCTTAGAGTCATAAGACTTTTTTTAAGACAGTAAGACAGGGAACATAAAGCTAAGTAGCTTGTAGAGAATGGAGAGTGTGATGAGCGCTATCAAATCAAAAACCGATGAATCAAAAACCGAGTCAGCAACCAGCGTCGATACCGCTATGGATATCAATATTTTATATTTTGCTAGCCTCGCTGATGAAGCAGGCTGCCAGCAAGAAACCGTTAGCGTGGCGCAGTCGACCTCATTGAGCCAGCTATACGAGCAGCTTCGTCAAAAGCATGGCTTTAGTCATTCGCAACAAGAGCTGCGGGTGGCGGTGAATGATTATTTCGCTAAATGGACCGATCCGATTAATGATGGTGATAGCGTGGTATTTATCACCCCAGTCGCAGGCGGCTAGGCAACCAAGGGGGTAGAGATAGTAAGTAGAAACCATGAGTAGAGATAACATATGATAGACAACGTCCACAGCCATTCTATGACCATCAAACGCAGCGTTGATGAGGTCTATGCCATTGCACAGCGTGATGGCTTTGCATTGTTAGATATCGCCATAGACGAGGATAGATTGAAACGCACGTTGGACAATGACGGCTGCGGCGCGTTTGTCTGCTTTGAGGGCCGCGTGCGCAATCATAACAACGCCACCAGCGTTGAGCGCTTGAGTTACTACGGCTATGAGGATTTGGCGCTAAACCAAGGCCGCGCTATCATTGAGGCGGCCAAACAGCGTTTTGAGATTACCCATGCCATTGCTATCCACCGTATCGGCGCATTAGAGATTGGCGATGTGGCGGTATGGGTAGGGGTGGTCTCTGCCCATCGTTATCCCGCGTTTGATGCCTGCCGCTGGATACTCGATGCCATTAAGGCTGATATTCCTGTGTGGAAGCAAGAGTATTACGAGGATGCGCCCTCTAAATGGCTGAGCAACAATGGTTAAAGTAGCCGTTTTATGTGGTGCGCTATTGGCCTTAAGTGCTTGTACGTCAAAGAGTGCTACAGATACCTCTACTGATAATGAACCTAAGCAATTGCAGACGCTACGTATCGCCGCCGCCGCCAATTTATCGGATGTACTGCCTGAGGTTATTGATGGCTATCAAACCGCTAATAAGCTGTCCAAGGATAATATAGAAGTCACGTATGCCTCATCTGGCAAGTTGTATGCGCAAATAATAGCAGGCGCGCCTTATGATATGTTTTTATCAGCCAATCAAGAGTTCCCTGCTAAGCTTGCTGATAAGATCCCCAAAGATAGCACGACGCATCAACCTTTTACCTATACGCAAGGTCAGCTGGCGCTATATAGCGTCAACAAACCTTTGGATGGATTCAGCCCAAAAGCGCTGAGTGATATGTTGCTAAGCGACAGCAGTAGCAAGATCGCTATCGCCAGTCCTGAGCTTGCGCCTTATGGCGCGTCGGCACAGTCTTATTTGCAGGCGCAAAAGTTATATGACCCTTTAGTGCAGCAAAAACGCATAATACAAGCAGAAAACATCGGGCAAGCCTTTCAATATGCGCATACAGGCAGTGTCGATTATGGCTTTGTCGCGCAATCACAAATTAGCGCTATCAATGCGAAACCTGAGCAATTTATTACCTTAGCGCCTAAGTCTTATCCGGCTATTTTCCAAGATGGTATTATCATTAGTGATAAACCTGCTACCATAGATTTTACGAACTATTTGCGTTCAGCCGAGGGGCAGCGACACTTCTCACAAGCAGGGTATTTAACCGTGCAATAGCAATCTCTTAGATACAATAAACCTTTGTGAATACAATGAGCCATGAGAAATGACATCATGATAGATTCATCGCTAATGTCAGACATGCTCGCGCCTTTCTTAGTCAGTCTTAAGCTCGCCACCGCCAGCACTTTGTGTTTACTGTTTTTTGCCACTCCTGTGGCTTATTGGCTAGCCAAGCCCAGTCGTGGACGTATCATTGCGCGGGTAAAGGTAGTGCTGATGGGCATTATCGCTATGCCGCTGGTTTTACCGCCCACTGTGATTGGGTTTTACTTACTGCTTTTGCTAAGCCCTAGCGCTGGTATCGGTCACTATCTTCATGAGCACAATATCAGCCCGCTTATTTTTACCTTTGAGGGCTTGGTTATTGGCTCTATTATTTATTCCTTGCCGTTTTATATTCAGCCGGTTTATGCGCAGTTTTTGCGTATTCCAAAGAGCGTGATGGAGATGGCACAATTACTCGAGCCAAGCCGCCTAAGGCGTTTGATGACAGTTGCGCTCCCACAAGCCAAGGTTGGTATTATTTTGGGTAGTTTAATCAGCTTTGCTCATACCATTGGCGAGTTTGGCGTGGTGCTTATGATAGGCGGCAGTATCTCTGGTGAGACCAAAGTTGTGTCTATCGCCATATATGAGCAAGTCGAAGCGCTCAATTATGACGCCGCGCATATGATGTCAGGCGTTTTGATTATGATAGGTATGATCATGGTGGCGCTTATTGCGAGTGTGAATAAACTTAATGAGCCGCGGTAGGGTGGGCTTGGCTAATTGGCTATTAAGCGGCTCTGTTTTTTATCGCTTACTTTTATATCCTCAAGTCATTGGCATAAGCAAATAAGGCAGGAGCGCCGCCCGTATGCCAAAACAATACCCGATCGGTGTGTTTGATTTTGCCTGTACGAATCATATCGATAAGCCCGCCCATCGCACGGCCTGTATAGACAGGATCTAATAATATTCCCTCGGTCTGTGCTGTCAAAGCGATGGCTTCGTTTTCTAATGCGCCAACCACGCCATAGCCGTCGCCGACATAATCATCGTTTAGACATAAATCAGCTGCTGTAAACTGATGGTCTGCGCCGATAAGCTCTGCTGTACGGTTGGCAAGCGCAAGCGTGTATTCATCAAAGGGGATTTGGTCGGTTTCGCCCTTGTCGATATTGATACCCATAATTTGCGAGGGTGAATCAAATAGCCTATTGCCCAGCATCAGTCCTGCTTGGGTACCGCCCGAGCTAGAGGCAAAAACAATATGGGTAAAGGTCTCATGGATGTCACTACGCTGCGCCTCAAGCTCCTTAAATGCTTCTACAAAAGCAAGCGCGCCCAGCTCACTTGAGCCGCCATATGGCACCACATAGACGTTTTTGCCAGCATTGGTCAACTGCTCTACGAGCTGAGGGATATCCTCGCCTTTGCGATGAGCACCTGCCCAGTGAATATAACAACCAAAAATCTGATCGAGTAGTAGGTTGCCGTTAGCTGCCGCAGGTGCCTGTCCGCCTAATACTAAATGACACTCAAGCCCTAAGCTTGCAGCAGCGGCGGCCGTCTGCCGGCAGTGATTGGACTGCGCAGCCCCCGCAGTAATGATGGTATCGGCACCTTTGGCAAGGGCGTCACCAATGATAAACTCTAGCTTGCGAGTTTTATTACCGCCTAATGCCAGCCCCGTCTGATCATCGCGCTTCATAAAAACCATGGGGCCACCGAGCGCATGACTCAGTCGAGTCAGCTCAATCAATGGCGTTGGGAAAAAGCCGAGCGGCTCTCTAGGTATGTGGTGATATTCCATGTGTTTGTTCACTTTTTTATTCATCGAGGGTAAAAGGGGCGGTGTCAGATCAAAGCTGGGACAGCGACTAGCGCTATACAGGGTTTAACTATATTAATAGCATATAAGCCACGATGATAAAAGCAGTTGGTTTTAATATTTTAGCTCGTGACTTGGTATTAGTTATAGTGTTAGTAGGCAATGCTTGGCGTTTTATGGTTTTGATTGTTATATGTTAATCGCGATAAGCGGACTGGTTTTTATGGTTAGGCTTGAAGTTGTCGAGAGGTTGTTGAGGCGGGTTTATAGACACAAAAAAACCTCAAGTAAACTAATACTTGAGGCGAAACTTGCTTAAACTTGAAAGTCTAAATTCGTTTTAAATATGGCGCAGCGGACGGGACTCGAACCCGCGACCCCCGGCGTGACAGGCCGGTATTCTAACCAACTGAACTACCGCTGCTTAGGTCGTCTTAGCATCTTGCCTTTATAAAAGGCCCACTTGCTAATAAGTGGTGGGTGATGACGGATTCGAACCGCCGACATTCTGCGTGTAAGGCAGACGCTCTACCAACTGAGCTAATCACCCGCTCTGTGGGTGTGTATTATATAGATTTAGATATGGCTGTCAAACGATATTTTGATTATTTTAGCAAATAATCGAAAATATATTTTTAAGCCGTTGATTTATTGTCATAAAATCTAGAAAAACAACAGTGTTTTCTGTAAAACACTTATGATAGTTATCTGTTGTTTGAAGATTAAAAGCTACTATACTACTGAATGTTTTATAAAGGTCATTGATTTTATCTGAGTGGTTGGAGGCGAGCATAGATACTTTTGCTATTGAACAGTACTTTACGGCTTGGTCTTGGGGCGACTTTGCCGGACTGGGTCTGGTATTGCATATTGTGCTGATGATAGTAATGACGCTGCGTATCGTATCTGTGCAGCGCAATATCGGCGTGTCTATCGCTTGGGTTGCGGTTCTTTATACGTTGCCGGTGTTTGGTTTTATCGCCTATATTTTGTTGGGTGAGCCGATGATTGGCCGCCGTTATCGTGAGCGGGTGGATCAAGCCAGTTTATTGATGAATGATATGGCACGGCGTGAGCATTTGGTGTTTGATCAAGGTCAAGAGCTGCTACCGCCCAACTATCGCGGCGTCAGTCAGATAGGGACGCGCTGGACAGGGTTTGGCGTGTTTCCAGATCACAATATGCAGCTGTTGACAGAGCCGAGCGCAATCTTTAACAGCTTAATCGATGATATCAATGCCGCTCAGCGGACTGTTTTTATGGAGTTTTATATTGTCTATCCAAAAGGGCAGGTGTTAGAGCTGATAGAGGCGCTGGCGGCGGCGGCGCGGCGCGGGGTAGAGTGTCATCTGTTGGCCGATAGCGTGGGCAGTTTTAGCTTTTTTAATAGCGGCGCGCATCGTACGCTTGAGCGGGCGGGGGTATTTGTCCATCAGTCGCTTCCTGTGGGCTTATTTAAGACGCTCTTTAAGCGCTCTGATTTGCGCAATCATCGCAAGATTGTGGTGATTGATGAGTATATTGGCTATATCGGTAGCTTTAATCTGGTGGATCCAAGGTTTTTTAAACAAAACAAAAACGTCGGTCAATGGATTGATGTGGCGATTCGGGCGACCAGTCAGCAAGCGATTAGTATCGCGACGGCGATGGCAAAAGTGGTGGTGACCGATATCGGCGCCGAAAACAACGAAAACCTAGATGCGCTCAATCAGCGAGTCAATAACTATACGCGCAAGCTCTATGTGATGGATCCGACCATCAACGACTTAAACAGTCGCGTAAAAGTATTGGGCGATCACGTTGATTATCACGAGCAGCCAGATATTGGCTCGACGTCGATTGTGATACCCAAAAAACCGATCGTAAAAGACGTGTTGGCACAGCTCATACCCTCAGCACCGCAAGTCACAGCGCATGTGATTTATAACACTTTGGTGACGGTCATTCATCGCGCCAATAAACGCATTCGCATTACCACGCCGTACTTTGTGCCTGATGAGGCGCTATCAGGAGCGCTGACCATCGCCGCGAAGCGCGGGGTCGAGGTGACGCTGATTGTACCGGAAAAGGTCGATTCGTTTTTGGTGCAGCATGCCTCACAAGCGTATTATCAAGAGCTGCTAGAGGCGGGGGTCAATATCGCTTTGTTTACAGGCGGGCTGTTGCATACCAAAACGGTGGTCGTCGATGATGACTATTGTCTCTTTGGGACGGTGAATATTGATATGCGCAGCTTTTATTTAAACATGGAGGTCAGCTTGGCGATTTATACGCCAGAGATGGTCGCACAGGTGGCAGACTGTCAAGAGGTGTATTTACAAAGCTGTCGCTATGTGAGTCTTGAGGCGTGGCAGCAGCGGCATGGTGCGGAGCGTCTTTTTGATAATGTGGTGCGTCTGTTTAGTCCGTTATTGTAGCCTGTGGTATTTTAGGATAAGGTAAGCGGGCGCTCGCTGCCGCTTTGTAAGTGAGCTGGTTGATAAATGCGCTGTGTTACCGATTTTTTGACTAAATTTTTGAATATTTAAATAAAGGACACGCTGGTCTATGGCTGCATCGCCCGTAACGCCCCTTGATTATATGGCAGCTGGCTATTGGCAGGATTTTTTGGCCAATCGTCCTATCGCAGGCGGTATGGCTTATGAAAGCCAGCTGCGCGCTTGTATGCTGGATGAGTCGCTGGCAAGCTTGCAGCGCGTCGATACCTTGCTGTCTCAGATACGCCGCGATCTGATCAAAACAGAGCGCTGGTCTGAAGAGGTGCTGCTGGTTGATGAGCACTATCGCGATTTAATGATGTTTTTGGCGTTTTATGCAGGTCGCGTGCTGGCGCAGCACTGGCAGCAGACGCCGCACTGGTACGGGCAGTTTGAATTAGGCAAGCGTTATCCTGAGCTCGCGCTCATTCGTGAGGATTTTTATCAGCATATGGCGGTCGTCTATCGTGAGGATAATGAGGCGACTGAGGGGACTGAGGCAGATAAGCCGCCGCTGTTTTTTGCGTTAGAGCCTATCGGGCTGCGGCTGTTTGGCCATATCGATCGCCCCTTTGTTGCTGTGCAAGGCGAACAGGTGGCAAGCGGACTGTATCAAGCGGTGAGCGCCAGATTGCCAGCGGCATATACGCCCAGCACTCATGGTACTGAAGCACCCGATACCGCGCCATCTTTTACCAAAGACAGCATCACTACAAATAAATATGTTGACAGCCGCAATAGCGCTGCTGGCATCGATAGCATAGACCGCCAAGTCAGTATCGATGATGACACAAAAGCAGGCGCGCGCGTCAGTACCGCGAGCACGGCAGATAACCAAATTGCCTCCAGTGACGTATCGCGCAATAAAGCACAAACGCCAATCAGTAACTTATCCCATGACGCATCACTGATAACTGAACCTGCCTCGCCGCGCACTCAGCAACCAACACCTTCAACGCTTCAGCTTTCAACACCTCAGCCTTCAACACCTCAATCATCCCAAGCACCCCAGTCATCCCCAGAACCATTGGTACCATTGGTACCATTGGCACCGAGCGCCAAACTAGCGCCTACGCCCGAGCTGTTTACTCAGCTAATGACTGAGCTAAAGGAAATTGAGGTCATGCAGAGCGCTGGCGAGTCAGACTATCAGCAAGCCAGTCGCATTTTAGAGCAGTTCGAGCAGCATATCGCCAAGCAAAACACACCGCGCGCGCAGGTGAAATTTGCCCCAAAGTATTTGGCTTTAAAAAAACAAGCACTACTCAAATTACAAACCGCAGCAGAGGCGGGTAATACTGCTGCCATGCTACGCTTGGCAATGTATGAGCTGCTCGGCGAAGGCGTCACAGCCGAGACAGAGGCGGCGCTGGCAGCGGGCGCTGAATGGGTCAAACAAGCGGCAAGCAAAAACGACAGCCGTGGCCAGCGTCTGCTAAGTAAGATGTACTACCAAGGGCTGGGGGTGGCGCAAGATATCGACAATGGTAAATATTGGCTCGAGCAAGCGGCAAAAAATGGTCATGCAGAAGCGGCAAGTGTGCTCGAGCAGTGGCAGCAAGCGCAAGCGCTGATCACTACCCAAAAACAAGAGCAACATAGTAGTAAGCGCTATCAGTTGCTGCTCGCTGCTGTCGTTATGGTGGCGATACTGATATTTATCATTGTTTAACATATAGTCGTTTCAATCTAAAAAGAACGCAATTCTTAACGTATACCTTTTATTTTGAACTGCTTATACTTATGGCGGGTAGTAATTAAAGGCGTGTTGTTCAGTGTCAAATTGAGGTAGAATTGGCGCGTTTTTTATTACTATTTTGTCATCATTGATTCAATCTAAAAAACTCATAGCAGCCAAGTACAGACATATACGAGTGTATCGGTATGTGTAATACTTCAAGCGCGTTTAATACTGTCATTCTTTTATATAATGAATTGACCATATAATCTGATTCATTACCAATCTGGGCGACGCTATGTCATCTTCTCCTACGCCATCTGAGCACGTTTCACAGAGATCTGATTCAGTATCAGGGCTTAATCATGCGGTGTATCAGCCGCCATTTTATTATCAATGTGCCATCAACGTCCTAAAGCCCTTGTATCGACTGCAAGTATGGCGACGCTCGCACCAGCGCGACAACTATCAGCAAGAAGTGGCGCAGCGCTTTGGTAAGCATTATCCCTCACGTCCCATAGCTGTGAGCGATAATGTGACGCATCATGGCGTCATCTGGTGTCATGCGGTTTCATTGGGTGAGACCAATACGGTCGCGCCACTACTGGAGGCGTTATTGGCAGCGGGTTATCAGATATGGTTGACCAATACCACTCAGACGGGTTTTGCCCGTGGTGCCAGCCGTTTTGCTGATGAGATTGCCCAAGGCCAGATGAGCCATAGTTATGTGCCGGTCGATAGCCCTGTCGTGATTGAGACGTTTTTGGCCCATGTACAGCCTATAGCGGCATTGTTTGTCGAGACAGAGCTGTGGGCAAATATCTTATCTAAATTGGCCGAGCAGCGTATTCCCAGTATTTTGGTCAATGGCCGGCTCTCAGCGTCTTCTTTTACCAGTTATCAAAAAATTGCCGCTGTCAGTCGTAGCATGATGAAAAACCTTACCTTAATTATCGCGCAAGATAACGAGTCTGCTAAGCGCTTTCGGCAGCTCGGTGCCAGCAGTGCGCAAATCCGTGTGGCAGGCTCGCTAAAATGGGTCATTAATGCGCCAAAGCAGGACAGCAGCGCCAGTGAGCCGCGCGTAGATGAGCAAAGCAATTCGCTGCACGATAGCATCAGCGATCAGATGAGTCTGGCCGAGCGATTTGGGGTCGCCGATCGTCCGATTTGGGTGGCGGCCAGCACTCACAGCGGCGAAGAAGAAATCGCCCTGTCATTACAGCAGCAATTGTTGTCACAGGCAGCACTGACTGATACGCTGCTTGTACTCGTGCCCAGACATCCTGAGCGCTTTGATGAGGTGGCCGAGCTCGTCAAAAAGTCGGCATTGACGATGGCGCGGCGCAGTCGTGATGAGGCGATTGAGGCAGCCACGCAAGTGTATGTGGCAGATAGTATGGGCGAGCTGATGATATGGTATCAGCTTGCTGATGTGGCATTGGTCGGTGGCTCGCTTGTCGATATCGGCGGACACAATCCTGTGGAGCCGGCAAGTGTGGCCACGCCTGTCATCATGGGACGCTATACGCAGTCGTGCCAAAGCGTGGTCGACAAGCTCGCTGAGGTTGGGGCGCTGTATCAGCCGTACAATGCTTTTTATCGTCCTGTGACGACCTCTCACGCGCATAATCCTCCTGACACGGCGGCACCAGCTAGTCTCACAGACGAGACAAGGGCGTCAGCCGCCCATACTGTTGGCGACATCCGTGCGGAAACCGCGCTGATTTACCAGCAGTTAGCCGCTTGGCTTTGTGATCTGGCACTGGCCAAACGGGCAGGGCTTGCAGGCGAGCGGCTGACCAGACAACAACAATCCGTACTGACCCGTCAAGTGACCATGATAGAAGAAGTGATTGCCCAGCAGTCGCACCAAGAGCCTTTATGAACTGTATCTTATTGCCCAGCGATAACTTTTCGGCAGACACCGCTTATATTGATGACGCGGCGCAAATCACGCACGTCACTCAAGTATTAGCCGCCACCGCCGGAGATAGGCTAAAAATAGGCCAGCTCGGTGGCCAGCTCGGTACGGGACAGATAGCAAGCATGCACTCTGATAGAATCGAGCTATGCGATGTACAGCTGAGCAGCGAACCACCCAAAAAGCTTGATTTGACGGTGGTGTTAGCGCTGCCACGGCCAAAGGTCTTACGTCGCCTAATCATGGATATGACGGCGCTGGGTGTGCGACATATCGTCCTGATTAATAGCTACCGCACCCAAAAAAGCTACTGGCAAAGCCCGATGCTCGACCGTTTGGATGAGTTTGTCTTAGAGGGGCTACAACAAGGCGTCGATACCATCGTGCCGCGCATCACGTTGGCCAAGCGTTTTAAGCCGTTTGTCGAAGATGAGCTGGCGGGCTTGATCACTTGCCGTGCCATCGTGGCGCACCCGTACAGCGCGCAATCATTTGCCCAATACGTCCAGCCGTCATCACTGGCGCTACCGAGCTTGGTTTGTATCGGTAGCGAGGGCGGCTGGATAGATTACGAGATTGACTTACTTGCCAAGCAAGGCTGTACGGCGGTCACCATTGGCCCACGTATCTTACGCACTGAGGCGGCGGTCAATGTCATCTTGGGTCAGTGGTTGCTCTAACTGCTATGTCTGTGTTGGGAAGGCATGGCCTAGAAATACAGCAAAAATGAGCCGAGATGGGGGCTAAATCTCGGTCAAACAAATGTATTGATAATTAATCTCATTTCTATTAGTATGTTGTTTTCATATATTAGGGGTTATCAATCGCCAGTAACATAACTTGCTAGTAGCTGGCATGACTATTTTGACATGTCTAACATGATTATTAACGTCTTGTGTCAGCGATCCGCACTGCAGCAAGTGTTGTTATTGATAATATAACCATTTTATATCGTCGCCATCTTATCTATCTCACCTTTTTTATAGCACTATTATGGGGAAAACCATGTCATTGAACACCATCAGCGCTACGCGTTCTGCTTCTAAGCTTACTTTACCTGTTGTCGTCTGTGGCATGATGCTCGGACTAGCGGGTTGTAGTAATTCCTCAACGACAGAGGAAAGCGCCGAGACTACGGCCAGCGAGAGCACTGCGCCGCAAGCAACCACCGATGGTGCCACGAGTGCAGATGGTCAAACCATTACTATTTATTCTTCTCGTAATGAGCAGCTGATCAAGCCGCTACTTGATCGTTATACTGAAGAGACAGGTGTAAAAATTGAGCTGGTAACGGACAAGACAGGCCCGCTAATGGCGCGTTTGCAAGCAGAAGGTCAGAACACGCCAGCTGACATGCTATTGACCGTCGATGCGGGCAACTTATGGCAAGCCGCTCAGCAAGGCCTGCTCCAGCCTGTGGCTTCGACGGTACTTGAAAACAATGTCCCTGCCAAATATCGTGACCCAAAAGGCCAGTGGACAGGGCTGTCACTACGCGCTCGTACGATATTTTATGATCCAAGCAAGGTCAGCGCCGATCAGCTATCAACTTATGCAGATTTGGCTGATCCAAAATGGAAAGGCAAGCTATGCTTACGTACCTCAAAGAAAGTCTATAACCAATCATTGGTTGCTAGCATGATTGAGCACTTGGGCGCAGAAAAAACCGAAGAAATTATCCGCGGCTGGGTAGATAACTTAGCCACAGATGTGTTCAGTGATGACACCAGCATGCTAGAGGCGATCGCGGCGGGTCAGTGTGAAGTCGGTATCGCCAACAGCTACTATTATGGCCGTATATTGGACGAAAAACCAAACTTCCCAGTAAAAATATTTTGGGCCAATCAAGGCACCACTGGTACGCATGTAAACGTCTCAGGTGCCGGTGTGGTCGCAGGCTCAGACAATCCAGATGGTACGCTAAAGCTGATCGAATGGTTGTCCTCTGATGAAGCCCAAGGAATCTATGCCAGCTCGGACAAAGAGTTTCCGGTCAAAGAAGGCGTGGATGAGTCTGAGATGCTAAGATCATGGGGTAGCTTCAAAAAAGACGACATCAATGTACAAAAATTTGGTGAGCTGCAAACCCAAGCCATTCAGATGATGGATAAAGCGGGTTATAAATAGATCCCGATGACTAATGCCAATCTCAAATTTCTTTGGGATTGGTATTGTTGTTTTTTGGACTCTATAAGTATGACACGGTAATAATGATATGATCACAACGCCAGATGCGTCTGTAAGTCAAAGCGATATCGTCGATGGTGATATGAGTGACGGGCATCCCGCAGTCAGTCAAGACCACACTTTGCGTAAGCGTATTCTTTCAAAATCAGTCTTAGGACTGATTTCGTTGTTTATGCTGGTGCCAATTTTGATCGTGCTGTTGTCTTGGACGCAGCCTGTCGCTGATATTTGGACACACATGCGTGAGTATGTGCTGCCACAAGTGCTCAAAAACACCGCTATTTTATTGATGATGGTCACCGTTATTTCTGGGACAGTCGGTACTGCCTTGGCGTGGGTGACCAGTATGTACCGCTTTCCTGGCCAGCGGTTTTTTTCGTGGGCGTTGATGTTGCCGCTGGCGATACCTGCCTATGTTTTGGCATTTGTGACCGTCGGTATTGTGGATTTTAGTGGACCGTTACAGACCGCCTTACGTGATTTGGGCATAAGTACGGCGATTCCGTCCGTGCGAAATGTCTGGGGCGCAGGGCTGGTGCTATCGCTGGCGTTTTATCCTTATGTGTATCTGCTGGCGCGTCAAGCGTTTTTATCTCAAGGTCGGCGGGCGATTGAAGCTGGTCAAATGCTGGGGCTGAGCCGTCGACGGGTGTTTTTTCGTTTGGCCTTGCCGCAAGCCTTGCCGTGGATTATCGGCGGTTTACTGTTGGCCAGTATGGAGACCTTGGCGGACTTTGGCGCGGTGTCGGTGTTTAATGTTGATACCTTTACCACTGCGATCTACAAGGCGTGGTTTGGGTTTTTTAGCTTGACCACGGCCGCGCAGCTTGCCGCGTTATTGATTGGTGTGGTCTTTGTCGTGGTGTTGTTTGAGCAGTATTGGCAGGCCAAGCGCGGCACTGCTGTCACCCAAGGCAGTAGTCATCGTTTTGAGGCGAGCAAACCTGCTAAGTTGGGTATGGCGCTGCTGTGCACGCTGGTGTTTGCGCTGGCTTTTTTGATACCGTTTTTGCAGCTTATCTACTGGACGGTGGCCAATTTTCGTCAAGACTTTGATGCTCGTTATATCGATTTTGTCACCAATAGTCTGATGATTGCGAGTATGACCACGATGTTTATTGCCTTTTTGGCGATTATCATCGCGTGGATCAAGCGTCAGTATCCTGACAAAACAACCAAGCTGATGACGACCTTGGCAAACCTAGGCTATGTGGTACCAGGTACGGTGCTGGCGGTGGGGATATTTATTCCCATTGCATGGTTTGACAATCAGATGATTGCCTTTGGTATCACCTCGCAGCAGATATTGTCAGGCAGCGTCATTGTGATGCTGCTGGCTCTATCGACGCGCTTTATGACGGTGAGTTTTCAGCCTGTCGATCGCCAGTTGCAGCGCCTGACGGTCAATCAAGAAGCGGCGGCCAAACTGCTCAGTGACAGTGCTTATCAGCGCTGGCGGCAGGTCATGCTGCCGGTATTAAGCCCCGGGGTTTTGACAGCGTTGCTCATGGGTTTTGTTGAGGTGATGAAAGAGATGCCCATAACTTTGATGACGCGGCGGCAAGGCTGGGATACGCTGGCGGTGCGGGTGTTTGAGATGACAAGCGAGGGCATGTGGGGGCGAGCTGCCCTGCCAAGTCTCTTAATCGTGTTGGTTGGGCTGCTACCAGTATGGATATTGCTGCGCCAAAGTGACAAACAAGGCTAACAGCAGTTTTGGACAGTAGGGGTTATGCACTTTATCAGCATGCGGTTTTAGCATGCGGTCTATGACTTGTGTGGCCTGAGTCCTTTAAACCTGCTACAGTACAATCTTAGTCGTTTTTAGCACCCATCTGTATGTGCGCGCAGCGTGCCCAAGGTTTTATTTTTTATCGCTAACTGGTATCTTTTATGTACACTGATTCAATCCATGATCCATCAGAATCTAAACCTATCCATGCCAGCAGTCTAAAGGCCAAGCCACTACCGGCCAAGTCTATACAAGCCAAGACGCGTCTTGAGCATCGAAAAAACGCCCCAGTTATCAAAGCCCATAATCTGGCGCATGCGGCTGTCGAGCAAGATGCACCAAAACCCGATGAGGCACCGCAAAAGATAGACGCCCGCCAAGACCATAAAGTTAAAAACACGAACTCCCAAAAAGACCAAGTAGATATCGCAGAATTGCCTTATTTTAGTGTCCAAGATCTCATCGTAGGCTATGACGATACGATCGTCGTCGATGGTCTGTCGTTGACGTTACAGCAGGGCGAGATTGGGTGTTTTTTGGGGTATAGTGGCTGCGGCAAAACCACGGCCTTACGTGCCATTGCAGGACTTGAGCAAAGCCGCGGTGGTAGTATTTATCTGAGCAATCAACGTCTGACAGACAAGCGCGCGCGCAAGTCGTTTGCCGTTGCGCCAGCCAAGCGCGGCATGGGTATGGTGTTTCAGGACTATGCGTTGTTTGGTCACCTAAGTGTGGCAAAAAACATCGCGTTTGGCCTGAACAAATGGTCTACCGCCGACAAAAAAGCCCGCGTGGCTGAGATGCTAAGTTTGGTTGACTTGACTGAGCACGCGGACAAACGCCCAAATGAGCTATCAGGCGGTCAGCAGCAGCGTGTGGCGCTTGCAAGAGCGCTGGCACCAAAACCTAAGCTACTGCTGCTTGATGAGCCGTTTTCTAATCTAGACGTAGTACTGCGTGAGTCGCTGGCGATGAGTGTACGTGATATTCTCAAACGCACCAACACCACTGCGATACTGGTCACGCATGATCAAAACGAAGCGTTTGCTATTGCTGATAAAGTTGGGGTGATGCATCAAGGTAAGCTGGTACAGTGGGCAACGCCAAGTGAGCTATATCATGAGCCAGTCAGTCCGTTTGTCGCTGAGTTTGTCGGTGAAGGCGCGATGATAGATGGCATCATCAAAGAAGGGCACGTCGAGACAGCGCTGGGTGATATCTATCGCCGTATGGAAGTCTACGACGAAGCCGGCTATCCGCAGTACTGTGAGTATGATTATCCAAATGGCACACCGATCAAGGTACTGGTGCGCCCTGATGACATCATTCATGACGATGACAGTACGCAGACTGCATTGGTAGTTGGCCGCGTGTTTCGCGGTGCAAACTATCTATACCGTTTGCAGTTGGATGATGGCCAGACGGTATTGTCTTTGGTCGCCAGCCATCACAATCATGAGATAGGCTCACACATCGGTATTTTGCCCATACTCGAGCATGTGGTTGTCTTCGATGAAAAGGACGTCAACGCCACCACATGGTCAGAGTACGATGGCGTAGAGCGGTTTGCAGATATTCGGCAAGACTGAGCAAGCGAGCAGGCAGGTTAGGCTTGCCGTGTTGCCAGTATATGCAGGTAGCGTCCCAGCCATTTGTAGGGCTCGTGCTGTGAATAGCGTAGCTCCATACGTATTACCGCCTCGGGGTCAGTGTGTCCGCCACGTTTGAGCGGGGCATAGTCATGAAACACGCGTAGACCACTGCTGCGTATGACGTGATAACGATGCGCGGTGAGCCAAGTCTCGACCTCTTCTTTTGCGACTGGATGATTGGGCGTTAGGCTCTTGACGTTGTCTGCTTTATAGTCGCTATTGTCGAGTAAATTAAAATTTCCCATGATTAAATTACGATAATCAAAGCTCGCTGGGTTATAAAAACACAGTGACAGCGCGCCTTTGGGCATCAAATACTGATCAAAAAAATCCATCACACCGGCAGGCTCTGCTAGCCATTCAAGCAGCGCATGACATAGTATCAAATCAAACTTTTCTGCATCTAACTTTTCTGCATCTAACTTTTCTGTGCTTAGCTTAGCTGGTAGCTCCTGATAAGGGCAGACATGCCAAGTGATATCAAGAGGCGTGTCTGTCTGCGCTGCATGAGCCTGGGCTTTGGCAAGCATGTTGGCGGAGATGTCATTGATTACCACAGTGTGCCCTTGGGCGGCCAGATCGATGGCGATTTGCGCCAGACCTGCGCCCACATCCAGTACACGTAGTGGCCGGCCAAGGCGCTGGCGCATCTGGGCGCTATACTCAAAAATATCACGGCGTAGTACCGCCAGCCTAATCTCACCCTTTAATCCGCCGTAGACTTTTTTTTCAAAATGATCGGCGATGGCATCAAAGCTACGATCTGTGCGCTCGCTACGGCTTTGAGGGGCTGCTGCTGGCTTGGCGGTGGCACCAGTGGTGGTCTTGGTTTTTACTTTGGAAGATGCGTGCATGTCGCTGAGACTGAGGTCGTTGTCGTTTGCCATATTTGTCATATTGTTATCGGTAGAAGGTGATTGTTGGCGTTGAGTGTGCTTAAGTGCTTGGTATCATCGGTTGCGGGATGAAAGGCTGAGCAGGCTTGTCGATACTCAACGCGGGTATGGCTGGTGCTTGTGATGCGCTATTGCGTCTGTTTTCTGGTAGCTTTTCGGTAGTGTTTGCGGTATAAATGTATCATCACTTGCCAAGGACGCATGGCGCTTTTTTTCACAATTTTTTACCGCTTTTGACTGCTAAGGATAGCCATTATGATCACTCCTCACTCACGGCGCGGACGCGCAGCGACTCACAAACCGATAGCGATGCGCAGTGTCTTATCAGTCGCCATCGCCAGTAGTATATGGCTGGTCGGCTGCGGCGATGACAATGACTTTGACAATGATGTTGATATCGTCTCATCAGCCACTGTTGAATTTGTCAACTCCTTTAGCGCCTCTCAAGTAGACAGCAGTTTTGGGCTGGGTAGTACCGCAACGCCCGCAGCCAAATGCGGCGTTACCATAGAAAAGGTCAGCTATGATACCAAGGGTGCTGCAGACGAAGATACCAATGCCACGGCTGCATTGATGCTGCCAACGGGCGATGCTCCTGAATGCCAAGGCGCGCACCCGCTGCTATTATATGCCCATGGTACGACCACCGACAAGTCTTATGACTTTGCGCAAGTGGGTAATATTCAAAATCCTGCGGTAAGCGAAGCCAACTTAATCGCTGCTAATTTTGCCGCACAAGGCTATATCGTTGTCGCACCCAATTATGCAGGCTATGATGATTCTACGCTTGATTATCATCCTTACCTTGTGGCTCAGCAGCAGTCGACAGACATGGTCGATGCCCTAGACAGCGCGCGCGATATCATGGCACGGCAAAAGCGTGCCAATGCGGTCAATTACCGTGATATTGCGGATTCAGGCAAGCTATTTATCGCTGGCTACTCGCAAGGCGGCTATGTCACGATGGCAACGGCCAGATTGCTACAATCCCAAGAAAAACCAGTGACAGCCATCGCGCCATCTTCAGGGCCTTATGCGTTAGCAGCGTTTGGTGATGAGATATTTAGAGGTAATGTCAATATCGGTGCCTCAAGGTTTGCGCCATTACTTGGCAGTGGCCTACAAGAAAAATATGGCAATATTTATAATAAAAAATCAGACATATTTTTGGATAAATATGCCAATGCGCAACTGCCAAATGCGTTGTCGTTTGGTCAGCTAGTGGAGATGGGCAAGTTGCCTAATAATGCGCTGTTTCAAAAAAATCCTAGTGACCCTAGGCTGGCAGGACTAGAGCAAGGCAAACTGTTTTCTATCTTGGGTGGTTATGATGAAAATGACTATCTGATTAAGACAGATTTTCGTGCCGCCTATGTCGCTGATACCGACAAACATCCTGATGGGCTGTGGGCAGAGAACGGCGATGGTCTGCCAGCGGCCATGCCTAAAAACACTTTACGTAAGGCATTAAAAGACAACGATTTGCGCGGCTATGTGCCGACCATGCCGACACTGCTTTGCGGCGGCAACCAAGACCCTACGGTTTATTTTGATACCAATACCGGCTCGATGGTCACGCTACTGCAAGCAGCGGCAAAAAAATCAGCCAAAAACCTTAATGTCACCGTGCTCGATGTCGATATCGACAATGCTGACGAGCGCCCAGATCAGCAGACCTTGAGCTTGATTGGCCAAGCTGCCATGAATACTTGGGATGCAGAGGCGGTCAGAGTCCGCGTACAGACTCGCTTTAGTCAGAGCGTAGAAAAGGTAAAAGCTGACGCTGAGGCGCAAGGCAGTATACCGCTCCTAGCATTTTATACCAACTATCATGGCGGTCTGGTCAGTCCAGCCTGTACTGAGGCCACGCGTGCGTTTTTTGATCAAAACTTTAAGACGGTAGTCAATCCAACATAATATCGGCAGCATTTATGTCATGTGCTACGGCTGCTATTTCGCGATAAGTTAACGATACTCAAACGGATAAATCGTCTGACAATCCACCAAACTGTGTCCATGAGGTTGGACGCAGTTTTTTATGCCGCTTAACGAGCCGTCAATAAGAGAAACCCTATGAAATCTATCTTGTTATCACTACTGGCTTGCGCCATTATTACTGCGCCCATCAGCCAAGCACAAGCTCGAAACACTCCTTGTTCAGAAAAAATGGGCGGGGTGTCGCACTGCTCAAAAGATGGCAAATTTGTTTGTCATAACGGCAAGATTAGTCAGTCTAAAAAGATCTGCCGCTGACACACAAAAAATAGAGAAAAAAAGTCAAAAAAATGACCGCTAATCTCCTGATTCGCTTGGTTTTAATCCTGTGCAAATGCCCCTAATACGGCAAATTTGTGCTAAAATAGCTTCTTTTATAAAACGTTACTTTTAACAAAAACCGTATCACTATTTTCTTGTTGTTTTGTGCACTGAGTGGGGGGGGGGTTGGGGTCTATATTTCGATGATGGCTACATTTTTTGGTAGCTGTATTTTTGTATGACCCAAAGACATCTCAAGCAGTGATGACAGCATCAGAAAAAAGTGAGTGAAGGAGTGTATATGAGCGAATCGGTCAGTCCTATTGGCATCGTAGATGAACTAAAGCAGTCGTATTTGGATTATGCGATGAGCGTGATCGTCTCACGTGCGCTGCCTGATGTGCGTGATGGGTTCAAGCCTGTACACCGCCGTGTGATGTATGCCATGCACGTGCTATCAAACGATTATAACAAACCCTATAAAAAATCAGCACGTGTGGTCGGTGACGTCATCGGTAAATATCACCCACATGGTGATAGTGCGGTTTATGATGCCATCGTGCGTATGGCGCAGGATTTTAGTCTGCGTTATCCGATGGTCGATGGCCAAGGTAACTTTGGTTCCATCGATGATGATCCACCGGCGGCCATGCGTTATACCGAAGTCCGTATGACTAAGCTCACGCACCAGATGCTTGCTGATTTGGATAAAGACACGGTCGATTGGGAAGACAACTACGATGGCTCTGAGCGCATGCCAAGCGTGATGCCAGCACGTATTCCCAATCTACTGGTGAACGGCGCAACAGGTATCGCCGTCGGCATGGCGACCAATATGGCGCCGCATAACTTGACAGAAGTCATCAATGCTTGTCTGGCCTATGCCGCAAACCCGCAGGTCTCAGCTGATGAGCTGATGTCGCATATCTCAGGCCCCGATTTCCCAACGGGCGGTATTATTTATGGCCGCGCGGGTATTTTAGATGCCTATCGCACCGGCAAAGGCCGCTTGCATATTCGTGGGCGCTATCATATCGAGCCGATGAGTGACACCGGTGTCAACCGTGATCGCGAGCGTATTGTCTTTACCGAAGTGCCGTATCAGGCCAACAAAGCCAAACTGATTGAGCGTATCGCCGAGCTGGTACGAGACAAAAAAATCGAGGGCATCACCGAGATTCGTGACGAGTCGGATAAGGAAGGGATGCGTATCGCCATTGACTTGCGCCGCGGCGAGACGGCTGAAGTCATTGTCAATAATTTGTTTTTGCAAACGCCGCTAGAGTCGAGCTTTAGTATCAATATGGTGGCGCTGGATAATGGTCAGCCGAAGCTGCTAACTTTGCGTCAGCTGATAGCGGCCTTTGTTCGTCACCGTCAAGAAGTGGTGACACGCCGTACGATTTTTGAGCTAAACAAAGCCCGTGTGCGTGGTCATTTGCTCGAAGGTCTGACCGTTGCGCTCGCCAATATCGACGATATCATCGCTACTATCAAAGCCTCAGCCAACCGCGGCTTGGCACGCGAGAGTTTATTAAATAATACATGGGGCTCCGGTAGCGTCGTGGCGATGCTAACAGCAGCTGGTAGCCAGTCTGTGCGTCCTGAATTTATCGAAGGCGAAGACCCAAAAGCGCCGTTTGGTTTGATCGAAGGTGAGGAGCGCTATCGCTTATCACTTGAGCAGGTCAATGCGATTTTAGACATGCAGCTGCACCGTTTGACGGGGCTTGAGCAAGACAAGTTGACCGAAGAGTACCAAGATTTGCTGCGTGAAATCGCTCATTTAGAGTCGATTCTTGGTGATTTTGATAAGCTGATGAGTATCATCTCTAATGAGCTTATCGAGATTCGTGATAACTTTGGGGATGAGCGTCGTACCGATATTATCGACTCGCGTATGGACTTTAACCGTGAAGATCTCATCCCTGAGCAGACTGTCGTGATGACTGTCTCGCGCACCGGCTACGCCAAGACTCAGCCTATCGATGACTATGTGGCGCAAAAACGCGGCGGCAAAGGCAAGTCGGCAACCGCCATGAAAGAAGACGATGTGATAGATCACTTGGTGGTGACCTCGACGCATGCGACCGTGCTGTGCTTTACGGACAGCGGCCGCGTCTTTAGCTTACGTGGGTTTGAAGTGCCGATTGCCAGCCGTGGATCGCGCGGTCGTCCATTGGTTAATCTCATCAGTTTGGATGCTGACGAAACTGTCACCACTATTTTGCCTATTCCAAAAATCGTCGAAGAGCTGTCTGGCAATGCTGTGAGTGATGGCGATGATGAGAACTCAGAGAGTAGCAATGAGGCCGAGCCGCCGTTTGTTTTCTTTGCTACTGCCAATGGTACAGTGAAGCGCGTGGAGCTCAAGCAGTTTGCCAATATCCGCTCAAATGGCTTGATTGCCATTGGTCTAGAAGACGGTGACAAACTGGTGAGCGCCCGTATCACCAACGGTAGTCAAGAGGTGATGCTGTTTGCATCGAGTGGTAAAGCCATTCGTTTTGATGAAAACGATGCCCGCGCCATGGGCCGTACTGCCAAAGGTGTACGCGGTATGCGTTTGGCTGATGATGAGTTTATCAAATCACTAGTCGTTATCGAAGATGATGTACGCGAAATCCTTATCGCTTGTGAAAACGGCTTTGGTAAGCGTACCTTTATCGACGAGTTTAATACGCAAAACCGCGGTGGCGGTGGTGTGATAGCCATCAAAACCAGCGCACGTAATGGTGCACTGGTGCGAGCGACGAAGGTTGACCCTACAGACGATATTATTTTAATCTCGGACAAGGGTACGCTCGTGCGCACGCCAGTTGAGCATGTGGCCAGCTCTGGTCGTAACACCCAAGGTGTCACCTTGATTCGCCTATCAAAAGAAGAAAAGCTGGTGGCGATGGCGCGAGTCGAGCACGAAGAGAGCGACGATGAGCTGGTCGATGCCATGCGTGAAGACGGCACCTTTGAGGTAGCAGGCCAAGCGCAAATCGATATCGATGCAGTGACCGATGACGCGGCGACGACCGATGTGCACGATGTGATCGACATTGCCAACGATCCTGTATTAGATGAGACAAATATTGAGGGTGAAAATACCGACGATAAATAACGGTTTCAGTAGTTTGCTTTTGCTCTAGTTTGGCATTTTTGCTCTAGAAAAGGCCTCTGACGTTATCGTTGGAGGCTTTTTTTTGGATGTTATTTATCGCTTATAGAATGTTGTCTTTGATAATCCTTTTTATCTTTTATGACCACTGTTTATGCTGATCTTTGAATGATACTTAATGATACCTAAAAAGTGCTAAGTTGAGGCTGTTGTTATGCTGACGACCAATCAAACCTTTCAGGGGACTATCGCGTCGATATCATCGAGCGTTTTATTTTCGATGATGTTTTTATTTGGGTTATTTATGCAGCCTTTGACGGGCACGCAAGTGGCGTCATGGCGTGTGCTGATGATGCTACTCAGTCTGGTGCTGCTGGTTAGTGTGAGCAAGCAGTGGCAGCATGTTTTTGATTATCTAAAAACGCTCAAAACTGCCAAAGACTGGCTGATATTTATACTGCCAACCCCGATATTGGGTGGGCAGATTTGGCTGTTTATGTGGGCACCTGTGAACGGTTATGGCCTTGATGTCACTTTGGGGTATTTTTTATTGCCGCTGGTGATGATCGTGCTTGGTCGCTTTTTTTATCGTGAGCCGATGAGCCTGCTGCAAGGAGCGGCGGCGCTACTAGCGGCTTTTGGTATTGGTCATGATATCTTGCAATACGGCTCGGTATCGTGGGTGACGCTGTTTGTATGCTTGGGCTATCCGCCGTATTATCTGCTCAGGCGGACGATTGCTGTGCCACCGATTACGGGGTTGTTGTCTGATTTGACGCTGCTGACGCCAGTGGTGCTACTGATACTCTATGCCAGTGGCGGCTTTAGTATGGCGGCGCAAAATATGAAGTTTTGGTATCTATTGCCACTGCTAGGCGCTTTTAGTGCGCTGGCGATGTCGTTGACGATGCTGGCCAGTAGCAAGCTGCCCGTGTCGCTATTTGGCGCGCTTAGCTATATCGAGCCTATGCTATTGTTTGTATTGTCCATCACCGTGCTCAGTCAGAGCTTGGATGAAGGAGGCTCATTGTTTATGTATGGCATGATTACGGCAGCGCTGCTGGTGATGATTGTCGATAGTGCGATAGGTTATCTGAGTCGTCGCCGTAGCGATCATTTGCATGGCTATCGCGAGCCACAAGTAGGCGGCTTTCCACCGCGCCGCCGCCTGATAAATCGCCGTATTGATGGCGCACTAAAAGCGCATCGGTTTCGTAAAATACGCCGTTATCAGCGAAAAATGGATAAAATCCAGCGAAAAATAGAGCAGTTAGATGCCAAATAAAGCCCCAAACTCGTAACGACATCGTTGCTCCGAAATAAAACTGGCATGCAAGATGCGATGTGTCAGGCGTTACTGGTATAAATTTTCTTTGCTTGCTGTGTGATTTCATCACGCCAGAGGCGGCATAAAATCCATTTCAGTAGTAGGGCACCTGTTTGAAAGTAGATCGGCTATATAAAAATTCAAAGACTCGTTAAGTGGATGTATTGCTTATCTATTCTGACTTTGACATAATGCTGGCTATGATATAAGTATGAGTCATTTCAAGCGTTTATCTTGTGGTATGTAACGACAGATGATTGTATTAGCCTGCTTTTAACACCGAAGGGTTTTAGCATGATTGGCGACGTACAACCTGCGTGTACAATGAGATAGACAACAGGTCTTGTAGACAAAAGCCTCCGACGTCCGCGTCTGAGGCTTTTGTTTTTTTCTAAAATTGCCAAGGACGTGCGCTTATCTCAAAAGGCTGTTTTTATGCTCACCACCACCCAAACGTCGCAGGGCACCATCGCTGCCGTGGCAGCAAACTTTTTATACTCATTATTGTTTTTATTTGGTCTGTTGATGCAGCCGCTATCTGGGACGCAAGTCGCCTCGTGGCGTGTGCTGATGATGCTGCTGAGTTTGGTACTGCTGGTCAGTGTATTAAAACAGTGGCAGCATATCTTTGATTATCTAAAAACCCTAAAAACACCCAAAGAGTGGTTTTTGTTTATCTTGCCGACGCCGATATTGGGCGCCCAGATTTGGATATTTATGTGGGCACCAGTCAATGATCTGGGGCTTGAGGTGACACTGGGGTATTTTTTGTACCCGATGATTATGATCATGGTGGGTCGGTTTTTTTATAATGAAGCGATGACGCCGCTACAGTGGGTCGCCACCATCTGCGCAGGTCTGGGCATCGCGTATGATGTTTGGCAGTATGGCGCGATTTCTTGGGCGACATTGTTTGTCTGTCTGGGTTATCCGCCTTATTATCTGCTGCGTCGCAAGCTGGCAGTACCACCCATCACCGGCCTTATCTCTGATTTGGTGCTGCTGACGCCAGTGGTGATGATCGCCCTGTATATGAGTGGCGGGTTTGCGCTGGCGATCACTACCGATAAATTTTGGTATCTGTTGCCGCTGCTGGGTATCATCAGCACCGCGGCGATGTCGCTGACCATGGTCGCCAGTCAAAAGTTGCCCGTCTCGTTGTTTGGCACGCTATGTTATCTTGAGCCGATTTTTTTGTTTATCTTTTCGATTACGATACTGCACCAAAGCATCAATGAGGGCGGCTCATTATTTATGTACGGCATGATTTTTGTCGCGCTACTGATCATGATTGCTGATAGTGCGCTTGGCTATAGGGCGCGTCGCCGTGATGATCGCCTGCATGGTTACAACGAGCCACAAGTGGGGAGTTTTCCGCCGCGTCGCCGCCTGACCAACCGCCGTATCAAAGGGGTACTTGCGGCTCATCGTTTTCGTAAAATTAAACGCTATCAGCAAAAAATAGACAAAATGACACGCAAGATAGAGCAGCTGCATTCAAAGTAAGGCGATTATTTATCGGGTGATAGGTTTGATTTGTTAGCCATGGTTTTTTAGCCATGGTTTTATCCCGCCAGTACTGCAGTTTGTGTGTCAATGATAGATGAATTGCGCTATTATCGAGCAGTATGCACGCCAAGCGCGTCAGGCGCAGGACACTTTGTCTATATGCTATTGCTCACTCACATGATAACTAGGACGGTTTATGTTACATCTTCATCATTTAGCAAACTCACGCTCGTTTCGTATTATTTGGCTGTTAGAAGAGCTAAACACCGATTATGAATTGACGTGCTATGAGCGCAACAAAGCGTATCGTGCGCCTGATAGCTTAAAGGAAGTGCATCCAATCGGTCATGCGCCAATGCTGGAGGTCAACGATCGCGTGCTGATTGAGTCAGGGTTTATCATCGAGTATTTAATCAAGCATTATGATACCGACAAGCAGTTCAAACCTGCTGATGACAACGAAGCGGCGTGGGAAGCTTATACCTTTTGGCTACACTTTGCTGAAGCATCGTTGATGCCGCCGCTAGTGATGCGTTTGGTGTTTAGCAAAGTCGTTCAGCAGTCGCCGATGCTCATCAAACCTGTCAGCAAAAAAATTCAAAGCCAAGTGGAAAAAAACATGATTAGCCGCAGCTTAGATAGTATGCTGGGCATGATGGAGCAGCACCTACAGGACAATCATTGGTTTGCGGGTAGTGAGTTTAGCGCCGCTGATATTCAGATGCATCTTGCCGTCGTCGGAGCCAATGCAGGCTCTGGTTTGGATAGCAGTAAGTACACCAATATTTTAAACTGGCTAAAACGCTGCGAAGAGCGTGAGGCGTTTAAACGTGCCGAAGAAAAAGGCGGGCGTTTAAAATTCTAAACAAGACGAATGGTATCAACGATTAGGATACGCTCTAATTATTGATTTAAAATTAACATAAAAGGTTTTGTTTATTTATAGACAAAACCTTTTTTAGGATAAGAAATGACAGACTTGAATAAGCCCAACAGGACACCGACTGACAGTGAGATTGCAGCCAAACAGCATATAGAGGCGGCAGAGGTGAATCGCCAGCAAGTATCTATCAAAGCGTGGTCACAAAAGCTGCTGGTGGTGATTTTGTGTGTTGCCAGCTTTTATGGCGGCTGGAAATCTTATGAGTCCAATATGGTCAATGAATGTACGGCCAATGGCGGTAAAATGATTGAAGGTCAAAGAACCATGCTATGCCAGTCATTATAGTAGATAAGGATTTAGTTAAAAGAGGGTATTTATGTTAAAGCTTACCTTTTTGGGCACCTCCGCTGGCGTGCCAACCAAGCAGCGTAACGTCACAGCGCTCGCGATAGAATGCCTCAATCCTTATAACTCGGGGGTAAGTCGACAGCAAAACAAAAAGTCGCGTCCTTGGGTTTTAATTGATTGCGGTGAGGGCACACAGCATCAGCTGCTTCATACCAAGCTATCTTTGCATCAGCTACAAGCCATTTGTATCACTCATGTGCATGGCGACCATTGTTATGGTCTGCCGGGGTTGCTTGCGAGTGCGGCCATGTCAGGACGTACTGCAGCGCTGACGCTTATTGCGCCCAAAGCCATTGCCAAAATGCTTGAGGCGATGAGGCTGACAACCGAGCTGTATTTGCCATTTGCCATTGATTTTATGGCGATAGAAGATATATTGTCTGAGCCAAATGATGAGTACAAAGGTGATGTAACTATCAATGTAGACCACCAACATCAGCTGGTTATAGACATTCATCCGTTATCACATCGCGTCGCCTCTTATGGTTTTGGTATTACTCAGACGATCAGCCGCCGTACCCTTAATACTGATAAATTGACAGCTGATGGTATCCCAGCCAGTGTGCTGTGGGGCAGGCTGCAGCAAGGCGAAGATGTCGTGACCGAAGACGGACACATGCTGTCGTCTGCTGAGTATGTCGATGACGATATGCAGCGTACCAAGGTCGTGGTGGCAGGTGATAATGATACGCCAGAGTGCTTGCATGCGGCGGTCGTTGATGCAGACTTGCTGGTGCATGAAGCCACTTATACCCATGAGGTGTTAAATAAGATTCAGGCAAAAAATCCAGAATTTGATCCCATGCATAGTAGCGCACAGCTGGTAGGTAGGTTCGCTCAAAACAATGAGGTTAAGAATCTAATTTTGACCCATTTTAGCGCTCGCTATCAAAGCTTTGATAATCCGCAGAGTCGTACGCCAAACATGGCGCATATTCGTTTGGATGCCCAAAGTGCTTATGCAGGTAATCTATGGCTGGCCGCAGATTTCGACCAATATATGGTGAATGGCGCAGCGAATTTGGTAAATGAAGAAGAGAGTAGCCGCGTGCAGTACTTAGGTTCTGCACGCGCTCCTAAAAAATGACTAGGGCGTGTTTAAGACAGACTGTCCTCAGCAGCTAACTGCGCTTGTCCTATCCAGTAGCGGCTAAACTGATAGGCCACTCGCCCCGAACGCCCGCCACGCTCTGATGCCCAGCGTAAGGCAGCGGCTCTGATATTGTCAGGTAGCGCTTTATTTTTTTCTTCATTATTATTACTTTCTTTACCGTCATTCGCATTATCTAGAGTACGATTTGGCGAAAGCGATAAATAATGGCGGACGATGTGTAAGTAAGTATTTTGATCCATGGGATGGAATGACAACCACAAGCCAAAGCGATCAGACAGCGATACCGTTTCGTCGATGGTCTCATAAGGATTGACTTCATCGGTTTGCCCATTATAAATATTGACATTGTCTTTCATCAGCTGCGGCAACAGGTGCCGACGGTTGCTGGTGGCATACACCAGTAGCTTGTCTTGCTCGGAGTCCAGCGCCCCGTCCAACACGCTTTTTAAGGTGCGGTAACTCTCGTCTTGACCGTTAAATGCCAAATCATCACAGTACACGATATAGCGGCAATCGGTGTCCGCTGGTAGGGCGCGGATGGCGGCGCGTATCTTATCAAGTACGCGCAGGTCATCACGGGCGATTTCGATGATACGTAGCCCTTCGCTATGGTAGGCTTGTAGCAACGCTCGAATCAACGATGACTTCCCTGCGCCGCGAGTCCCTGTCATCAGTACGTGATTGGCCGGATAGCCCTTTAAAAACTGCCGTGTGTTTTGCACCAGTTTTGCCTTTTGTCTATCGATACCATGCAAATCATCCAGACTTAAAAACAAATTGACCGCCAAAGGCTCCAAGCGCCCGCGGTGACCACCGACCCAGCGATAGGCCAGTTGCTGCGGATCGATGTCAATCGTCGGTGTGACTTGCTCTTGCAGATACTGCCCCAGTAACTCTAATAGCGGCTCGGGCAGGGCATAATTTGTAACGGATGTGGAAGACTGGGACATAATATTGGGTCGCTTATAACAAGAAAAATATTAACGAAAATAGGTACCGTCCTACTGGTATTTATTTTTTTGCGTGCTGTGCCTACGCCGGCAGATGCTGTGCAAAATGAATACCAGTAATATATGACATCAAGTGTGTCAATTTTATGTCGGTTTGACTATATAAAATGACGATATAAAAATACAAAGTAATTCTAAATAAAGGCCTTACTTTAGTATGAAAGACAATGCCAGTAATTCATCGTCATCGTTAAAACAAGCGAAGACATCGTCCGTATGGCAGGCTCATGCTCAGCAGATATTGCCTGTACTGACAAAAGAATTGGTAAAATTGCAGTATCGTCAGGTATCGCACTTGCGCATCGGCGTGTACGCAGGCGACTATCAGGGCTTGAGCCGTGCCATACACTCACAGTTTGGCCCAGTGCTACTAAAATGGCAATTAAGCGAGCATCATTGTCAGCAGAGCGCTCAAGCGGTATCTAGCGGTGTCTTTTATGAGTATGGCGTCATCACCGCGCTGTCTGCTTTAACGCCATATCAGCGCGTGGCACCGCCACTACTGGCGCATCATGAGTTACGCCTGCACATAGCAGTGCCGCCGTCAGCACTCATCGTTGTGGTGATGCCATATTATAAAAACGGCAGTCTATCACAGTATCTAAAGCAGCCGCTGCCCGCCCGTCAAAAGCATCAGCTTATCATGCAAGCGGCACAAGTAATCGCGCAGCTGCATCGCGCAGGCTGGCTGCATAATGATATTAAACCCAGTAATATCTTGCTAGATGATTTGGCGCCATCTCATTTTTTATTAAATCAGACGGATGATAACAGCCTCAAGACTGACTTATTATTAACTGATTTTGCGTTGGCCACTCGTATGGAAGCGTCAACCGTAGGTCATCCTGCGGGTACACCGGCGTATCTGGCGCCTGAGCGCTGGCGAGGACACGGCGCATCGGTGCAGAGCGATATCTATGCGTTTGGGATTATGTTGTATGAGATATTGGTGGGGGTGCGGCCGTTGCAGATTGATAAACAAAGTCGTGAGCCGCTCAAGGCATGGGCAGTCCAGCACTGTCAGCAGCCAATTCCAAGGCTACCGCCAGCATACCGCCATTATCAACCTATTATAGATCAAGCACTGGCAAAGCGAGTAGAGAAAAGGTATCAAAGCATGGCACAGATACTTTTGGCGTTAAGACGTATGCGGGATTAAAGAGGAAGTCGGTTGAAATCGGTGAGGGAAGAGTATTGAGAAATAAAGCGTAGTATAGCTTGGAGCAAGCAGCGAGCACTAAATACAGAAGCTTCTATACTTCGATAATAGCTTCGACGCTTGGCGTTGAGTAGGGACGTTTTAATTAGCAAGCATAAAAACTAACAGACACAAAAAAACCTGCATCAAGGCAGGTTTTAATATTTGGTCTAAGATGTACTATCCGAAAATGGTGGGGCTGGAGAGACTCGAACTCTCACACCTCGCGGCGCCAGAACCTAAATCTGGTGCGTCTACCAATTCCGCCACAGCCCCATTTTCGTTACTCTATCATCAAAAGCATGTGAACTCAAATGCTATCGAAATAGTTAACTGATTCGGTAGTGCGTCTCAGTGGTTGGCTATTATATAGAGTTTAAATTGTTTGGCAACCCCTATTTGCAATTATTTTCGATATTTTAGCAATTATTTTTCATATTTTTCATAAGTTAATGATATAAAAGATTTTTTTATTTTAAGTTTTTTTAACGTTTTAGTGATATTTATTTTGATCTTGTGCTGGTGTGAGGTTTAGTTGCTGCAATTTGCGTGTCAATGTATTGCGTCCCCAGCCTAGCAGGTGGGCCGCCACTATTTTTTTGCCACCACTATGGTTGAGGGCGGCGGTGAGTAGCACGCGTTCAAACTCAGGCATCGCTGTTTGTAGGATGTCGGTTTCGCCGGTCTGTAGCGCCTGCTTTGCCCATGCGGCTAGAGCCTGTTGCCAGTCGGTCTGCCTCGTCATAGGTGGATTGGGGCTAGTAGCGCTAGAGTCGATCGACCCTTGGGTGTTTATATCGTTCTGCGGCGGGATTTGGGATGAGCGCGCTGCATGAGGTGGCTGTGGTTGCTGTATTATATCCGCTGGCACAATTATATCCGCTGGCACACTATCGAGCAGCTCTGGTGGTAAGTCCTCTACCATGACCGTGTCACCGGTGGTCATCACGGTCAGCCACAGGCAGACATTTTCGAGCTGACGCACATTACCGCGCCACTCAAACGCCTGCATGACTTGCAGTGCTGCTGGATGCAGATGTTTTTTGGCAGTATTCATCTGCTTGGCGGCGCGCTGCATAAAGTAGCTGGCGAGGGCAGGGATGTCTTCGCGGCGTGTGCGCAGGGGCGGCAGAGGCAAGCGTATGACGTTAAGGCGATAAAACAAATCTTCGCGGAACTTACCTTGTTTGACCAGTGCTTCTAAGTTTTGATGAGTGGCGGCGATGATACGCACATCGACTTTGACAGGCTGCTGGCCACCAACGCGATAAAACTCGCCATTGGCCAATACTCGCAGCAAACGTGTCTGCGTACTAAAGGGCATGTCACCGATTTCATCCAAAAACAGCGTCCCACCAGTGGCCTGCTCAAAACGTCCTTGCCGTGTGGTCGTCGCCCCCGTAAACGCGCCTTTTTCGTGACCAAATAGCTCAGATTCGATTAAATCATGCGGAATCGCTGCCATGTTTAAGGCAATAAAAGGCTGCTGTCGCCGCGGTGAATGCTGATGCAGGGCGCTGGCGACCAGCTCTTTACCGGTGCCTGACTCGCCTGTGATCAACACTGTGATGGGAGAGTGGGCCAAACGGCCAATCGCGCGAAACACCGTTTGCATCGCTTGTGACTGACCGATGATGCCGCTGGGGTTGTCGGTCGCGGCGGGTGGTGTCGGGAATGTCTCTTTAGCAGCTGGTTTGATCGGCGCGGTGGTTGATGAGGTTTTGGGTGCTTGGTTTGTATGGCCAGTCGGCTCAGTAGGTTTATTGGGCTTATTGGGCTTATTGGGCGTCGCATCTGATCTAACAGTGGGTTTTTTGGTGTTTTTTGTCTTAACATCGGTATGGGGCTGATAATGAATGGCTTTATAAATCGTTGTCACCGCGTCATCTAAATCAAAAGGTTTGGGCAGATACTCAAACGCGCCCGTCTGATAGCTACTGATGGCAGAGCTTAGATCAGAGTGCGCCGTCATAATGACGATGGGCAGCTGAGGGAAATGCTGATGTACCCAATCGCTAAAGGACAGACCATCCATCATAGGCATACGAATATCAGTCAATATCACATCAGGGAGCTGGTCTGCAGGTGTTTGCTGCTGCAAGATATCATTTAGGCGTGTCCATGCCGCTTGCGCTTGCGTGAAGCTAATCACAGTGAGCCCTGCATCTTCAAAGGTATCGGCCAATATCAGGCGTAGGGCGGCATCATCATCGATAAGCCATAACGTAGCAGCGGCAGGACTGCTGGGCTTGTCCGTTGGAGCAGGTATTGGCTGATCGCTTGAGGGTTGATGGTCATGTAAAGCGCGGTGGTCATTATACTCAGTCATATCTTGGGCCTAGTGGGCGATAACATCAGAGGGCGTATTGGTTGTCATGAGGTTATTATAGGATTGTTATGAGGTTTTTATAGTAAGGTCTGGCTGGCTAAAGGGCAAATACAGGGCAAACTGTGTTTGGCGTGTGTGATGGGTGTTCGATTGGGCGGAGCTGACATCGATCATACCATGATGGCGGCTGATGATATCTTGGACAATAGACAGCCCTAGACCCGTGCCTGCTGCGCGGCTGGTGACCATCGGAAAAAATATCTGGCCGATGAGATCGGCATCTATGCCTGAGCCATTATCGGTGATGGTCACTTGCAAAACTTGTTTGTGCTGCTGGCTGCCGATGGTGTGCTGAAAGACCACTCGTGTTTGTAGATGTAGTATGGGCTGATAGGTAGAATTGCTATCCATTTGCATGGTAGCTTGTGGTGTTTCTTGAGATTCTGAGATTTTATGCTGTTGTAGCGTTTGTTCAAACTCAGTCATCGACTCACAAGCATTATTAATGAGGTTCAAAAATACTTGAATCAACTGATCCTTATCAGCGCAGAGCTCAGGCAGTGATAAATCATAATCACGCTGTAGCGTCACCTGTGGATATTGGTTGACGATTAGAGACAAGACATGCTCTAGCGGCTCATGAATATTGAGCATTTGCCAATTTGGTAACTGATGGGAGCCAAGAAACTGACCGATAAGCTGAGTCAGACGGTCGGTCTCTGCGATGATGATATCGGTGTAGCTGCGCAGTTTTGCCGCGTTTTTTTGTTTGTCAGGATGGGGGCTGGCAGCGCTTTGCTGAGTGAGAGCTGCCTCAGCAAAAAAACCGCTCTCACTGAACTTGATAAATTGCCGCTGCAACAACTGCGCCGCCCCGCGAATACCGGCCAATGGGTTTTTTATTTCGTGAGCGACCGAGCGTAGCATCTGACGCGCGACGTTATATTGCTGCTGCTGGCGCTGCTCCTCTGAGATACGGCTTTGGCGATCCTTGCCCCACATCTCAATGATAAAACCATGCTGCTGCTCATCAATGACCGGCGTCACGCTATAGTCGATCAGCAGCGCTGTATGATTGTTTAATTGTGTGCTCACAAGATGATCGTGATCAATAAATGGCTGTTGATACACTCTGGCTTGCCGAAAGCGCTCGCTCAAGGAGCAAGCGGCATCCTTTGTTTTTTTAGAATTGTGAGTATCGCTATGGGTTTTGAGATGATCTTTGAGGGGGGATTTGAAAGTCGATGTTGAGGTTTTTGGAGTGAGCAGTGCCAAGATAGATTGCCCCAGTAGGCGGCCACTACTGGTCGCCAGCAGTTGCTCTGCTTGAGCATTTAGCCAAGTAATGGTCAGATTTTCATCGACCCACAAGATAGCCGTAAACAAATGCTGAGCCATAAAGGCAAAATTGGGGGCAGGTTTTGTCACTACTACATCAGCTGTCATGAAGTACGCCTAACATAAAAAAGAAATCTACCAATATTTAATCATAAATCAACACTATAGAGCGGCAAAACTGGTGATTATCATAAAAAAAACGTACAATGCGCACAGCCAATTTATCTCAAGCAAGGTCAGCCATGCCCAACACCTCTACCGAGTCGGTAAATACGACGATATCTTCACAGCCAGCTTCTACTGCTCCAAAAAACACAGCCACTATCTTTAATCCTGCTAAGCCTGCGCACACGCAAAAGCAGTCAACGAGTCAGGCAGACGGCACTCAGCCCTATCACCACAAAGCCAATCACAATCAAAACCGCAGTATCGCGCAAAGTGGCGATGCTACAGTAGCCCGTACAGCTGCGAGCGATACGCCAGTTCAAGCCGCGCCAAAGATCGGTTTTGTGTCGCTTGGTTGCCCAAAGGCGCTGGTCGATAGCGAGCGGATCATCACAGAGCTTAGCCGCGATGGTTATCAGGTCGCAAGTGACTACGACGGCGCAGATTTGGTGGTGGTTAATACCTGCGGTTTTATTGTGTCAGCGGTACAAGAGTCGCTCGATGCCATCGGGGAAGCCATCAGCAAAAACGGTAAAGTCATCGTTACTGGCTGCTTAGGAAAAGAAGCGGATAAAATCCGTGAGATGCATCCAGCGGTGCTATCGGTCACAGGCGCACATGCTTATGATGAGGTCATCACTGCCGTCTCGCAGCATGTGCCCAAGCCCAAGCGCGACGTAGATAGCCATTACGATCCAAAAATAGATCTGATCAATGAAGCGGGTATTAAGCTGACCCCAAGCCATTATGCTTATCTAAAAATATCAGAAGGCTGTAATCACCGCTGTACCTTTTGCATCATTCCAAGCTTGCGCGGTGACTTAGTCTCGCGTCCGATTGATAATGTCATGAACGAAGCACTGGCGCTCAAAAACGCTGGCGTAAAAGAGTTGCTAATTATCTCGCAAGACACATCAGCTTATGGGCTTGATCTGAAGTACAAAACCAGCTTTTGGAATGGCATGCCGCTCAAATCCAAGTTTTATGATTTATGCCAAGCATTAAATGACTTGGGTATCTGGGTGCGCCTGCATTATGTCTATCCGTATCCGCACGTAGATAAAGTCGTCGAGCTGATGGGCGAAAAAAAGCTACTGCCGTATTTAGATATTCCGTTTCAGCACGCCAGTCACCGCATCTTAAAGGCCATGAAGCGTCCAGCGCATAGCGAAAACACCTTGGCACGTATCAAAGCGTGGCGTGAGATTTGTCCTGATATCGTCATTCGCTCAACCTTCGTCGTCGGCTTCCCTGGCGAGACCGAAGAAGACTTTCAATGTCTGCTCGATTGGCTCGTCGAGGCACGCCTTGATCGCGTCGGTGCCTTTACCTATTCAGAGGTCGAAGGCGCGGTAGCCAATGACTTGCCGGGTCATGTGCCTGAAGCGGTGAAGCAATCTCGCTATGAGCGCTTGATGACGCTACAACAAGACATCTCAGCACAAAAGCTGCAAGAGAAAGTCGGTAAAACCTTAACGGTATTGGTCGATGAGATTGATAGTGCTGAGGGCATTGCGATTTGTCGGAGTTACGCCGATGCTCCAGAGATCGATGGTCATGTCTATGTCGATGACATCAGCGCGCAGGTCAAGGTTGGTCAGTTTTTGACCGTCACCATTGACGAGGCCAGCGAGTACGACTTATTTGCCAGCTATCAAGGCTAGGGCGTGTCCTCATTTCAAAAATGGCGATAAAAATGAGATAAATCGCCGTCAAACAAGGAAAATAGCGCAGATAATATCGAGATATTAGTCAGCTATTTGACACCGTTTGGCCAGATTTAGCCATTTTTAGCCCATTTAGATGGCTATCGATTGAATTGAGGACACGCCCTAAGCCGTCATAATGATAGATGAGTGAAAATTGCCCAATCGCGGGCAGTTTTTGCTACAATTAGCGCAATTTGGCCTTTTTATCTACTCAGCACTGTATCACGAGTAGGGCGCTGCACGTAATCTAGCAATACGCAGACACTGGCTTGCGTATCGACGCTGGCTGTACGTAAATCAGAAGGCAATCTTCATTTGTATTTTATCGATGACTTTAATTATAATTTAATGCTAACAAGGTGACCTCATGTCTGACAAAAACCCGCGTTACTCTCGTATCTTGCTAAAACTCTCAGGCGAAGCCTTGGCTGGTGGCAAGGACATGGGTATCGATACCGAAGTGCTCGATAAGATGAGCCTATCTATCGCCCACTTGCGCGGCCTTGGTGTGCAAGTTGGTATCGTCGTTGGTGGTGGTAACTTATATCGCGGTGCCCAGCTGCAACAAGAGGGCCTAGTCGGCCGTGTGACCGGCGATCAAATGGGTATGCTTGCGACTGTGATGAACGGTCTGGCCATGCGTGATGCGCTTGAGCGCCGCAATATCAAAACGCGCTTGATGTCAGCCTTACCGATTGGTGAAGTCACTGAAAGCTATAGCAGCCGCAATGCCATTCGCTACCTAAAAAACGGTGAGGTTTGTATCTTTGTCGCCGGTACTGGTAACCCTTTCTTTACCACCGATACAGCAGCATGTCTGCGCGGTATCGAGGTCGAAGCAGGCTTGATATTAAAAGCCACCAAAGTGGATGGCGTCTATGACAAAGATCCAAGCTTGCATGCCGATGCCAAAAAATACGATGGTTTGACTTTTGATGAAGTCTTAGAGCAAAAACTTGGCGTTATGGACTTAACCGCTATCGCCTTGTGCCGTGAGCACAATGTACCGCTACAAGTGTTTGATATGACCAAGCCCAACGCCTTATTAAATGTGGTCATGGGCGAAAACGAAGGCACGCGCGTTTATCATTAATATTAATGGGCATAATATTGCCCAATATGCGCGGTCAAGCGCTCTGCTATGAGCGATGAATTGCCGAAAAATAACTATCTATTAACAACCATGAATGATTTATCGACAGCGATAAATAAGGATGCACAATGATTAAAGAGATTAAGCAAGACGGCGAAGCCCGTATGCAAAAAACCTTAGAAGCGCTTGAAAACACCTTTAGTAAGGTACGTACAGGCCGCGCCCATCCAGGCATGCTATCTGGCGTGATGGTCAGCTACTACGGCGCCGACACACCGCTCAACCAAGTAGCCAGTGTCAATGTCGAAGACTCGCGCACATTGCTTGTACAGCCTTTTGACCGTACGATGGTACAGGCCGTGGACAAGGCCATTCGCGAAGCGGATTTGGGATTGAACCCGATGACCGCTGATGTGATTCGTGTGCCGATGCCAGCATTGACAGAAGAAACCCGCCGCGATATGCAAAAACTGGCGCGCGGTGAAGCAGAAAACAGCCGCGTCTCGATTCGTAATATCCGCCGTGATATGATGAATGACATAAAAGATCTAGCAAAAGAAAAAGAAATCTCAGAAGACGACGAGCGCCGCGCTAGTGATGATATTCAAAAAATCACTGACAAATACATCGAGACCATCGACAGCCGTTTGAGCAAAAAAGAAAGCGAGCTGATGGAAGTATAACGAGCGATAGCAGAGCGCGACTGGGGTGCTGTTTTTAAATGCAGGCTGCGCCGTATCGAACGATAGCAGCACGCAAGTAACGTTTATACCAGTCGCGCAGCCCTATCTATAAAAGTTTTATTTCCAATAGACTATATGTCGTTTAGCAGCCACTGCGCCAGTGCGATTGGCTGCTTATTATTGTGTCGTCAATCATAAAGCCGTAGCAGACCGCTTTATGATAAGTTTGTGAATAATCACCACATCTTATCTTTTTGACTTTTTTGCCGTCATGACACGCGTTATTATTAAACCATCTTAACAATAAGCAAGCTAGCCTATGTCTACTTCAGCCGCCTTGGCTCCTGCTCTTCTACCCCGTCATATCGCCATCATCATGGATGGCAACAACCGCTATGGCAAAGCCAATCATCTACCCAAAGGCCATGGACATGTGGCAGGCAAAGATGCGCTAGACCCTATTGTCGAATACTGTGTCGATACTGGTATCGAGGTTTTGACGGTATTTGCTTTTTCTAGCGAAAACTGGCAACGCCCGCCGAGTGAAGTGGCGCTGCTCATGCAGCTTTTAACCTCGACCATTCATGAGCAAATGCCGCGGATGGACAAATACCGTATTCGCTTACGGTTTATCGGAGATCGCAGTCCGCTCAGTGCGGACTTACAAGCACTGATGGCCGATGCAGAAGAAAAAACCGCGCATTTTGATGCCATGACATTGGTCATTGCCATCAGTTATGGTGGGCAGTGGGATGTTGCCCATGCTGCCAAACAGTTGGCCAAACAGGTGCAGATAGGGGAGCTGTGTGCTGATGATATCGATAAAGACTTGCTTGGCCGCCATGTCCAGTTAGCAGACGCCCCAGCGGTCGATATGCTGATACGGACGGGCGGTGAGTACCGATTATCGAACTTTTTATTGTGGCAGTCCGCTTATGCTGAGTTGTTTTTTACCAAAACCCTATGGCCTGAGTTTAGCGCAGCAGAGCTGGCATCGATGGTTGCAGAGTTTGCCCAGCGCCAACGCCGTTTTGGTAAAACCAGCGAGCAAGTCGCTTGCGCGCAGCAATTACCCTAAACGACCCTAACGTCTTATCTTATACTTGCTTGTCTGATACTTGATCGCTGCTTGTCTTTTTTGTGCCTTAAAAGCCTGCTACGCTTTTAGTAGTGATTATTCACCGTGGTTAAGGCCGCGTGCTTATGAAATAATGAACCGCTTTTGTTGCAGTCAGTAGCAATGAGTGGGCTATTGTAGATTAGCTGCTATAATGCATTTTTTGACCATACGTTTTTCATTATTATAAGGCTCAATGAGTATGTGGCAACGGATTAAGACGGCAATTGTTCTCGTTATTATCGTTGGTATTGCAATGTTTGCGAGCCAAACACCAATTTTGTTTGCGCCGCTGTTGGCGATAGGGGTAATCATCGCCGCTCATGAATGGACCAAGCTGATGCCCAAATGGCGTCAGCCAGCGTTATTTGTGCTTTTGGTTTTGGCGCTGACCGTGGTGTCACTGCTGTTTAAAGTGACGTGGCTGTTTTGGTGGGCCGCATCGCTCGCCATATGGCTGATGGCGCTGTCTTGGGTTCGGGTCTTTCCGACGACGACCAATTGGTATGGAAAAAAGCTGGGCTTGATGGGTGCGGTGATATTAACCGCTGCCATCACGGCTATGTTTTATCTGTGGCAGCTATCGGCTTGGTGGCTGCTGTATGTGTTTTTATTGGTGTGGTGCGCGGATAGTGGGGCATATTTTGTCGGGCGCAAGCTTGGTCGCCGCAAAATGGCACCAAACGTTTCACCCAATAAAAGTATGGAAGGGTTGGCCGGTGGCATTGTCACAGGGTTGCTCGTCGTCGTGGCCATCAGCGTCTTTAAACTACAGCTGACAGGGGTGCCGCTGATCGCCTTTGCCGCGCTATCGGTACTGACGATATTGGCTTCGGTACTCGGCGATTTGTTTGAGTCAATGCTCAAACGCCGTGCTGGTGTCAAAGACTCAGGGACGATCTTGCCAGGGCATGGCGGTATCCTTGATCGTATTGACTCCTTATTGTCTGCCACGCCGATCTTTGCGCTTGGCTTTTGGGCGCTGCAATACTTTAATTTGATGGTGGTATAAAAGTGTCTTGCTTGGGTTTATCCAGTTAGGCTTTATTTTTATTTTTTTTGTATTATTGATAGGCAACGATGGTTATGATGCAACGTATCGCCGTATTAGGCGCAACTGGCTCGATTGGCGATAGTACGTTGGCGATTTTGGCGGCTCATCCGCAGCAATACCAAGTCTATGCCTTGTCGGGTTACCATCGTTTGGACAAACTGTTTGCGCTGTGTCAGCAGTTTGTGCCAAAGCGCGTCAACGTACCGACAGCCGCAGTCGATGATTTTGCTCAGCGTCTGAGCGCAGCGAAGCTTGATATCGAGGTCGTCGGGGGCGCAGCAGGGCTTATAGATATCGCCACCGATAGCCAAACCGATATGGTCGTTGCTGCCATTGTCGGTGCAGCAGGACTGCCTTCTACGTTGGCCGCCGCGCGCGCAGGCAAGCGTATCTTGCTTGCTAATAAAGAAGCGCTGGTGATGGCAGGACAGGTGATGATCGATGCGGTAAAAACGCACCATGCTACCTTGTTACCTTTAGATTCAGAGCACAACGCGATTTTTCAGTGTTTGCCGGTAGATATCCAACAAGACAGCTGCCAGATTCATCAGCCAAAGCACGGGGTGCGTAAGCTGTGGTTGACCGCCTCTGGTGGGCCATTTTTGCAGCAGTCATTTGCGCAGATGCAGCAAGCTGGTGTCGCTGAAGCCGTCAAACATCCCAATTGGTCGATGGGACAAAAAATATCGGTTGACTCGGCAACGATGATGAACAAAGGGCTTGAGCTGATAGAAGCCTGCCATTTGTTTGATTTGAGTGAGGATAAAATAAATGTGGTGATTCATCCACAAAGCATCATTCACTCAATGGTAGAATATAGCGACGGCAGCTTTTTGGCGCAGCTGGGCAGCCCAGATATGAAGACCCCCATTGCTCATGCACTCAGCTATCCTGCGCGTATTGATAGCGGCTCGCAGCCTTTGGACTTGTATGCGCTAAGCGGCCTAGAATTTATCGAGCCTGATTTACAAAAGTTTGCCTGTTTGCGTTTGGCGAGACAAGCCATGCAAGCGGGTACGCAGGCGACCATTGTACTCAATGCCGCCAATGAGATTGCCGTGGCCGCGTTTTTGGCAGGACAAATTCGTTTGACAGATATTGCTGATATCAATGAGCAGGCACTTAGTGAGATACAAGTACCGCTGTTAGCGGCGTCGGCGGATATAGAAGATATATTGTCGATTGACCAGCTAGCGCGTCGGCATACTGAGGCATTGGTGGCCAAGGTGGCAAAATTCATATAAGCGGCGCAGACGCTATAAAAATAGAAGTCCTGCAAATCAGTCTTGTACGAGAGAACTTGCTAAAAAACCATATTGAGAAGACATCATGACGTTTTTATTGACGCTCCTTGCGGCCATTTTTGTCTTAGGTCCGCTCATTGCTTTGCATGAATGGGGGCACTATATCGTGGCGCGCCTGTGCGGTGTTAAGGTGCTGACATACTCCATTGGTTTTGGCCCCAAAGTCGCAGGCTGGACCAGCAAAAAAAGCGGTATTGATTATCGGATTTCGGCGCTGCCACTGGGCGGCTATGTCAAAATGCTCGATGAGCGAGAAGGCGAGGTGGCAGCCGATGAGCAGCATTTGTCATTTAACCGTCAGCATCCGCTAAAAAAAATCGCCATCGTCGCAGCAGGCCCTATCATGAACTTTGTCATTGCGATTGGCTTGTTTTGGGTGTTGTTTATGACCCCATCTGAGCAGTTGGCGACAAAGATTGGGCAAGTGTTGCCTGATACGCCAGCGGCCACCGCTCAGCTGCCCGTTGGCGATAGGATCGTTGCCATCGATGGTCATGAGGTGCAGACGTGGGAAGGGATTAATTACCGTCTCGCTGGACGCATGGGCGAGACGGACAATATAAGTGTCACGCTACAAGCTGATGACAAAGATGCCAAGACCTACTACGCGCCTGTGGATGAGTTTATGCAAGGCGATGACCATGGAAAAGATGCGCTGAGCAGCTTTGGTATGCTGCCATGGCAACCGACGATCGCCCCTATCGTCGGTGAGCTGACGCCCGATGGTGCCGCCAATCGTCAAGGCCTCAAGGTCGGTGACCGTATCACGGCGATTAATGATGTCGCCATCGCAGACTGGATCAGTGCCACACGCATCATTCGCGATAATCCTGAGACTTTACTCAATTTTACCGTCTTAAGAGAGGGTAAGTCTGTACAATTGGCCATCATGCCGCAGGGCAAAAAAGACAATTTGGGTAACGACTTTGGGCAAATTGGTGCTATGGTGGCACAGTCTGAGATTGTCATTCCTGATGATTATAAAACCACAGTGGTCTATGGTCCAGGCGAGTCACTGGTCAAGTCGTTTGAAAAAACCGAACAGCTGGCGGTGATGACGGTCAGCTCGATGGGCAAAATGCTCTCAGGTATGATTGGTCTCGATAATTTATCAGGCCCGATTACCATTGCCAAAGTCGCCAAACAAAGCTTCGATATTAGCTGGCAGATGGTATTGTCTACCGCCGCGCTGATCAGTTTGAGTCTGGCAGTGCTCAACCTTTTGCCCATTCCTGTATTGGATGGAGGGCATATCGTCTATCATCTCATAGAGCTGATTCGCGGTAAGCCGCTCTCAGAAGGCGTACAAATGGCTGGACTTAATATCGGTTTACTCTTGCTGGCAGGTTTCATGGTGTTAGCAATTGGTAATGATATCAGCCGATTGTTTTGATGGTTTGCCCAAGCGTTTGGGTGATAAGGCAAGATGCACTAATGGTTTTACGCGTATCGGGCAGCGATTGCGGGTGTGACGGCAGAGCAGCTTTGTGCCGCCGTCTCTGTACTAATCGTAATTTTTAGTTTATTTTATGATGCGTTTTATATAAAGTGTTCTGAGTCTTGTCCGCCAAAGCATGCGACTTTATGGCAAATGGACAAGACAACATGTGCTTTTTAACTTAACTTAAGCAATTTTTTTATTGACGGATAGTGTTTATGCGTACGCCTTTATTTATGAGCGCGGCAGGGTTGCCGTTAGTGGTAGCGATGATGAGTATGCCGGTACAGGCTGCAGAATTTGTAGTGACTGACATCGGTTTTAATGGCTTACAACGTCTAACCCCCGATAGCCTCTATCCGGTTCTACCTATCACGGTAGGAGATACGGTAAATGACAGCAGCTTGGCGGCCAGTATTAAGGCACTATATGCGACCGAAAACTTCGCGGACATTCAAAGCCGTGTCGAAGGCGGTCAGTTACGCTTTGATGTCGTTGAGCGTCCTACCATCGCCGAAGTCAACTTTGAGGGCAATAAGCTCATCCCAAAAGAAGGACTAGAGCAAGGACTGAGCAACGCAGGTTTGTCTGTCGGTGATGTACTCAAGCAAGCGACGTTACAAGGCGTCGCCAACGAGCTGCAGCAGCAGTATATCAGCCAAGGCTACTACAACAGTAATATCGAAGTCGACCAAACGCTACTCGATGGCAATCGTGTCAAGCTCGATGTACGCTTTATCGAAGGCAAGCCTGCCAAAGTCGTCGATATCAATATCATCGGTAACAAGCACTTCAGCGATGATGAGATCAAAGATGTTTTTGCTGTAAAAGAATCTTCTTGGACACGCCTGTTATCTAAATCTGATCGCTATGCCAAAGAAAAGCTGGCGGCCAGTTTGGAAAACTTAAAAGCCTTATACCAAAATGACGGTTACGTGCGTTTTGCCGTCGACAATGCGGTACTTAACATCAGCGAAGATAAGCGCAGTGTGTTTATCGAAGTTAGCCTAAGCGAAGGCGAACAGTACCAGTTTGGTGAGGTCAATTTTTTAGGTAAGCCGACGTTTGAGACGACTGAGCTACAAGAGCTGGTCACCTTTGCCCCAAACGAAAAATACTCGCAAGCCAAACTTGATGAAACCACCGCCGAGCTCAAGCGCCGTTATGGCAACGAAGGCTATTATCTGGCCCAAGTCAGACCAGTACCACGTATCAATGACGATACCAAAATGGTCGATGTGGATTACTTCATCGATCCTGCCCGTCCTATCTACGTGCGCCGTATCAACTTTACGGGCAATATCAAAACCCAAGACGAAGTACTGCGCCGTGAGATGCGCCAACTAGAAGGCGCGCTTGCCTCTAGCGAAAAAATCCAATTGTCACGCACGCGTCTGATGCGCACCGGGTTTTTTAAAGCCGTCAATGTCGATGTCAAACCAGTGCCCAACCAGCCAGATCAAGTAGACGTACATTACACGGTAGAAGAGCAGCCTTCAGGTAGCTCGACCATTGCCGCTGGTTACTCACAAAGTGGCGGTGTGACCTTCCAGTTGGATTTGACCCAAAACAACTTTATGGGTACAGGTAACCGAGTCAAAGCTGCGCTGTCTCGCTCAGAGACCCGCGATTCATATAGTTTGGGCTATACCGATCCGTACTTTACCGAAAACGGTGTCTCTCAAGGTTTGAGCGCGTATTATCGTGAGACCAAGTATGATGACAGAAACGTCAGTAACTATGTGACCGACTCCTATGGTGCCACGCTCAACTACAGCTATCCTGTCGATGAAACCAAACGCGTCAGCGCAGGTCTCAACGTGGATAATACCTCAGTACGGGGTGGCCGCTTCTTAGGGGTTTCAAACGTCCAGCAGTTAATCGATGATGGTGGATCTTTTGAGCAGTTCACCTTTATTGATGAAGAAGGTAAAGAGCAGCTTTCAGGTCGTACTGGCTTTAAAAACGACTATCAGACCTATAATCTACTATTCGGCTGGGACTATAGCACCCTAGATCGTCCTGTATTCCCAACCAAAGGTATGAGCCATACCGTCGATGCGACCATCGGCCTTGGTGATGCCAGCTATCAAAAACTTGTGTACCGCGGCAATATTTATTATCCAATTTATAAGGATTGGATAGCACGTGGTTATACCAAGCTTGGCTATGGTAATGATTTACCGTTTTATGAAAACTTCTATGCTGGTGGTTATGGCTCTGTTCGTGGTTATGAAGCCTCAACACTTGGACCAAAGTCACAGACGTATTATGATGCCATCAATGATGATGTGCGTTATAAAGACGAAGAAATCGGTGGTAACGCGCTGGCCAGCTTTGGGGCTGAGCTGGTATTGCCCATGCTATTTAAAGGTGACTGGGCTGACCAAGTACGTCCTGTACTATTTGCAGAGGGCGGGCAAGTCTTTGATACCACCGATAAAGAAGACCGTACTTTCGTAAACCCTGATACGGGTGCTGATACTGGCGTACCATTATTGACTCAAGACAATGACTTGCGCTTTAGTGCTGGTGCTGGTATCACTTGGTATACGCCAATTGGCCCTATCTCCTTGAGTTATGCGATGCCTATCGGTGATAAAGAGGGTGATGAGACCGAAAAAGTACAGTTCCAGATTGGTAATACGTTCTAACGTAGCGGCCATCTGAAGCGCTTTGGTTTTTTGATCTTATTTATACGGCACAATAACTTGTGTGGTATAAATAGATGATACTAGATAAATTGGTCATCAAGCTGATATAGCAGCTTGATGACTGTCTTATTTATAATACGACTTTTATTCTTACTTCATACTAATAATAACTATGATAACGATTGAGCAAATTATCACCCAAATTGAGCAGCGCCAGCCGGTTAGAAATAAAGCAGAGCTGAGCGCCGAGCAGTTATGCCAACAGATTGGTGGTATCGGTAGTCTGACGACAGCCAATGACACGCAGCTGAGTTTTTTGGCCGATCCTCGTTACCTCTCTAGTTTGGCAGACAGTCAGGCAGGGGCTGTGTTAGTCACAGCAGGCCATCGCCAGCAAGTACCCGCATCAACCTTGGCGTTGGTGGTCGCAAATCCATACTTGGCTTACGCCAGCGCCAGTCAGTTATTTGCTTATCAGTCAGCCTCGAGTCGTATTCATCCGAGTGCGGTGATTGCCGATAGTGCCATCATCGGCGAGCAGGTGAGCATAGGGGCGTTTTGTGTGATAGGCGAGCAGGTGCAGCTGGGGGCGCGAACAGCGCTGGCTGCCCATGTGACGATTGAGGCAGGTACGAGGGTCGGCAGCGATTGTGTCATCAAATCACAAGTGGTCATCGGTCATGATTGTACCATCGGCGATCATGTCAGAGTGCATGCTGGTACAAGTATTGGCTCAGAAGGTTTTGGCTTTGCCCCGACCAACGACCCAAGCACGACCGGGTGGGAGCGTATTGCGCAGTTAGGCCGAGTCATCATCGGTGATCATGTCCGTATTGGCAGTCAGACTTGTATCGACCGCGGTGCTATCGATGATACCGTCATCGGTAATCATGTAATTATCGACAATCTGGTGCAAGTGGCGCACAACGTGCATATCGGTGATGGGACGGCCATCGCCGCGCACACCGGTATCGCTGGGAGTACGCACATCGGTAAACGCTGTATCATTGGTGGCGCGGTCGGTATCACTGGCCACATCGAGATTGCTGATGATGTTACATTGTCGGGTATGACGATGGTGACCAAATCCATCAAACAAGCAGGCTCTTACTCTTCAGGTACCGCGGCCATGCCAACTGCCAATTGGCGACGCGCTGCAGTTAGGTTTCGCCAGCTCGGTCGCGATGAGCGCTGATTTGACTGACCACAGGATATCACTCTATTTCATAACCTTTAATAGTTAACCATATAATATCCAATATTTTAACCCTTTAATCCTTTTATACTTAGCAATGAGCAAGGACGCGGCATATGAGCAGCAACGACATAGATATTTTAAATGATACCAACATGAAAAGCTTGGCTGAGCAAGGCCTGACTTTGCCTCTGACTTATCATACGCTAAAGCACTACTTACCGCATCGCTATCCTTTTATGCTGGTCGATAAAGTGATCGACTGTATCCCTGGTGAATGCATCACTGGGGTCAAAAATGTCACCATTAATGAAGAGTTTTTTAATGGGCATTTCCCCAATGAGCCTATCATGCCAGGCGTGCTGATGGTCGAGTGTATGGCTCAAGTATCAGGGGTGCTTGGGTTTATCAGCGCAGGATTAACTGCCGAAGATGGCTATCTGTATTTGTTTGCTGGGGTAGACAAGGTTCGTTTTAAGCGCCGCGTTATCCCTGGTGATCAGCTGATTATTCGGGCAAAAACTGTGATGCAAAAGCGCGGTATTTATAAGTTTGACTGTACCGTCCATGTTGAAGACGAGCTGGCGGCGAGTGCACAGGTGATGATTGCTCGTCAAGAGCAATAAAATTGGCTGATAACTTTTAGGCTCATCAGTATCTAAAGAGTTATGTCAAAACAGACAAGAAGAATTATAATGAGCATCGATATTTTGTCGCAAGACTGACTTTGGTTTGTTTGATAAGTTATGACTGACGGTCAGTGTTTTACCATTTATTCGCACCAGAAGATACAAAGGCCCACATTATGAGTCAGATCCATCCAACAGCACTCATCTCACCCTCCGCTCAGATAGATGAGACTGCAACCATTGGCCCGTACTGTATCGTCGGGGATGATGTCAGCATCGGCGCGCATACGGTGTTGCATCGTCATGTGGTCGTGACCAAGCTGACTCGTATCGGCGCGCACAATCAGTTTTATCAGTTTGCCAGTATTGGTGAAGATCCGCAGGATTTGAAGTATGCAGGCGAGCGTACTTGGCTTGAGATTGGCGATTATAATACCATTCGTGAGGCCTGCAGCTTGCACCGCGGCACCGCTCAAGACAGCGAGTTGACCAAGATAGGCAGTCATAATTTGTTGATGGTCAACACCCACGTGGCTCACGACTGCGTGATAGGCGATCACAATGTGTTGGCTAATAATGTGGGGGTAGCGGGTCATGTCACTATCGGCAACCATACCATCATCGGTGGCAACTCTGGTATTCATCAGTTTTGTACGGTAGATGACTATAGTCTGATCGGTGGGGCAAGTCTGATTTTAAAAGATGTGGCAGCCTTTACCATGGTGTCTGGCAATCCTGCCAAAACCCATGGCCTCAATGTCGAAGGTATGCGCCGCAAAAACTGGTCAAAAGAGACAATTGATGTTTTGCGTCAAGCGTATCGTACGATTTTTAGATCGGGTCTGACCACTGTACAAGCGCTTGAGGTGCTGCATAACGAGCTACTGCCGAAAGAGCCAAAGATTCAGCTGCTTATCGACTCATTACAAAACAGCCGACGCGGTGTCGTGCGCTAAGTAATTAGTAGACAATTGATTAAGATTAGCCATAGTTCATGATAAAAAGAATTGTTGATAGTCCAAACTCTTGTTAGTTATAGGTAAAATGATAGCAAGCCATAACCAATTGTTATGGCTTTTTGTATTTATGGGCACTTGACTTTTTTGGTTGCTTAGCAGAAACTGAGCGTTTACGGTATTGTAAACAATTTTTTCTTAATGTTACTGGACGCTTCATATCGGGGCGTTTAATAATTCGCTTAAGCATTATGATGGGCGGCTTATGATAATCAAGGAAGGTTATCAGTGGTATTAATTGAAGCAAGAGGACGGAAAAGATGGCTATGAATAAACAAGAACATGCACAATGGAGCTCAAGCTTTGGCTTCGTGCTAGCAGCGGTAGGGTCGGCAGTTGGGTTAGGGAATATATGGAAATTTCCATATATGGTCGGTGAAAGTGGGGGTTCCGCTTTTGTTATCGCTTATTTATTCTGTATCGCGTTAGTAGGTTTTCCGATTCTAGTCGCTGAGTGGTTGATCGGTCGCCGCGGGCAAAAAAACCCAGTCAATACCTTTGCTGATGTGGCCGCCAGCCAAGGCAAATCACGCAGCTGGGGTATCGTGGGTGCGTCAGGTATTTTGGGCGGTTTCTTAATTTTATCGTTTTATAGTGTCATCGGTGGCTGGGCGCTAAACTACATCACCAAAATCGCCTCAGGTGAGTTTGCTGGCCAAGATGGCGACGCAGTTGGTGCGACATTTGATGCTATGCTGGCCTCAGCCGGCACATTGACCATTTGGCATACGGTGTTTATGGTATTGACGGCTATCATCGTCGGTATGGGGGTGACAGGTGGTATCGAAAAAACCGCCAAGGTGTTAATGCCATTATTGGGTCTTATCTTGTTTGTCATCGTCGGTTATAACGTCATGAATGGCGGATTTGGTGAAGCGGTTGCTTACCTATTTGCTCCAGACCTTAGCAAGCTGACTGCAGACGTGATGCTTGCTGCGCTTGGTCATGCGTTCTTTACCCTATCTATCGGTATGGGCATTATGATTGCGTATGGCTCTTATTTGGGCCGTGAAGTTAACTTACTCAAGACCGCCCGTACAGTGGTAATATTGGACACCGTGATTGCCTTGGCCGCTGGTCTGGCAATCTTCCCGATTATCTTTAGCAATGGCTTAGATCCTGCCTCAGGTCCTGGTCTTATCTTTGTCAGCTTGCCAATTGCCTTTGGTAGCATGGGCGCAGGTACGATCATTGGTACTTTGTTTTTCTTATTGATTACCTTTGCCGCTATCACTTCATCGATTTCGCTACTTGAGCCGACGGTGGAGTTTTTAGAAGAGCGTACCTCGATGAGCCGTACAGTATCGACCATCGTGGCAAGTATTGTGATTTGGCTACTTGGTATCGCAGCCTTGTTGTCGTTTAACCTATGGGCTGATTTTACGATCATGGGCAACGGTGTCTTTGATGCTTTAGATAAGCTCACCAGTAAGTTTATCCTACCACTTACGGGTCTGGCGGCGATTGTCTTCCTTGGCTGGCAGATGGATCAGCGCAGTGTTCAGCAAGAGCTTGGTCTGTCTAATGGTACGTGGACGCTATGGCAGATTATCTCCAAGTTTGTAGCGCCAATCGCAGTGGTTATCGTGTTTGTGACCACATTGATGGATTAAAACGTTTGGCCATTAGCCTTTTTGAATGGCGCATACATCTATCAAGCAGCAAAAAGGGCTTAAGAATTTTCTTAAGCCCTTTTTTAGTCTGAATGATAGATAAAGATACAGAGAGATAGATGAACGTTTAAAGAGTTAGCGTAGGTTTAGCTCAGGCACCGTTTGACCACGCTTGGCATAAAACTCACTGACAAAGGCATCAAAGGTATCTTGCTCGATGGCGTCTCTGATGCCTTGCATTAAGCGCTGATAATAACGCAGGTTATGAATGGTAGCCAGCTGCGCGCCTAGCATCTCTTTACATTTATTGAGATGGTATAAATAGGCACGGCTAAAGTTTTGGCAAGTATAGCAATCACACTCAGGGTCTAGTGGGCCTTCATCGTTACGATATTGGCTATTGCGGATACGCACCACGCCTGCATTGTCTGTATCGCCTGTGACGAAGTAATGACCATTACGGGCGTTACGAGTGGGCATGACACAGTCAAACATATCGACCCCGCGGCGTACCGCCTCAACGATATCCTCAGGCTTGCCAACGCCCATCAGATAGCGCGGCTTGTCTGCTGGCATCGCATCTGGGATATAGTCTAGTACATCCATCATTTCATCTTTTGGCTCGCCGACCGATAGGCCGCCGATGGCATAACCATCAAAACCAATCTCAAGCAGGCCCTCGAGTGATTGCTGGCGTAGATCTGGGTACATACTGCCTTGAATAATACCAAACAGCGCATTGGTGCTGCCCAGTCTATTGTGCTCATCGACGCAGCGCTGGCCCCAACGTAGCGACAGCTCTAAAGACTTTTTGGCCTCATCGTGAGTGGCAGGATAGGGGGTGCACTCATCAAACTGCATGACGATGTCTGAGTTTAAGCTGTACTGAATCTGCATTGACTTTTCTGGTGACAAAAACACCTTGGCACCGTCGATAGGCGACTTAAAATTGACGCCTTCTTCGGTGATTTTGCGCATTGCACCAAGACTAAAGACCTGAAAGCCGCCTGAGTCGGTCAAGATAGGCTTATCCCAATGCATAAACTTGTGCAGACCGCCAAACTTGTCGATGACCTCAGTACCAGGACGTAGCCATAAGTGAAACGTATTGCCAAGGATGATATCAGCACCGATGGCTTCGATATCGCGCGGCAGCATACCTTTGACCGTGCCATACGTACCGACAGGCATAAAGGCAGGCGTTTGTACGTCGCCATGATTGAGATGGACAGTGCCACGGCGCGCACGCGTCTCGCCGCTGGCCGTTTTGTGTAAGACAAATTGCATATGATAACCGCTATGTAAGCTATGGAAATGGCGCTAATTATAGCATTGTTAAGGGTTTATTGGGACAGGGATGCCAATCTCAATTTTGTTGCTATTTATATTATGCGCGATTATGTGCGGCTCATAGCGCGTTATGAGGAGTGAACCTAAAATCGATATAAAAAAAGACAGCCATCTGCTGTCTTTTTTGTACTTCATAGTTGAGTTGTAAAATCAGGCGTTTTGCTTGCGGATGATGTTTAGCATACGGCGTAAGGGTTCGGCTGCGCCCCACAGTAGCTGGTCACCGACGGTAAATGCGCCGAGATATTCAGGCCCCATGTTTAGCTTACGTAGACGTCCTAGTGCCACAGTCAAGGTGCCTGTTACAGCAACAGGTGTTAAGCGGTTCATCGTGGCTTCCTTATCATCTTCGACCAAGTCCAACCACTCATTGCCGCTATTTTTTAGCGCCGCTTCTATTTCCTCTAGCGGGATGTCTTTTTTGAGCTTGATGGTCAGGCCTTGAGCGTGGCAGCGCATGGCACCGATACGCACACACATACCATCGATAGGGATGGTATTGGCCGCTGAGTTGCCAAGGATTTTGTTGGTTTCGACGCCGCCTTTCCATTCTTCGCGCGATTGCTTGTTTTCTAATTGCGCATCGATATAAGGGATTAAGCTGCCTGCGAGCGGTACACCAAAATACTGCTTAGGGAAGTCATCTGCGCGCTGGGTCTGCGCGATTTTTTTGTCGATATCCAAGATAGCGCTGGCAGGATCAGCCAGCTCGTCCTTGACCGCATCACGTAGTACGCCCATGCCTTCGATGAGCTCGCGCATGTTGTTTGCGCCAGAGCCACTCGCCGCCTGATAAGTCATGGCGCTGACCCATTCTACCCAGCCTTTATTAAACAGCTCACCGATCGCCATCAGCATCAATGATACCGTACAGTTGCCACCGATAAAGTCTTTTTTGCCACTGGCGAGCGCGCTATCGATGACATTACGGTTAACTGGATCAAGGATAATGATGCTGTCATCTGCCATACGCAAGGTGCTGGCCGCATCGATCCAGTAGCCATTCCAGCCGCTATCGCGTAGGGGCTGATGCACCTTTGAGGTGTAGTCGCCGCCCTGACAGGTAATAATCACATCACAAGCTGCGAGTGCGTCGATATCATGAGCGTCCTTTAATTGGCTGGTCTGTACGCCATCGAAGCTTGGCGCATCGCCACCTGCGTTACTGGTCGAAAAAAACACGGGCGTAATACCATCAAAGTCTTTTTCTTGCTGCATGCGCTGTATTAACACTGAGCCAACCATACCGCGCCAGCCCACCAAGCCTACTGTTAAATTACTCATGAAAACTAATCCTATTTACAATTATTTGTTGCGTCGCCAACCAATAACAATGCCGTGAATGCTCCCAAAAAGCAAGACGTTTTGGCAATTTTTAGCGGTTTTTTATACACTATTTGCTATGTTGATTATAACGTGATGTTATTAGGGCGTGTTGAACCTTCAACCATGGCACTGACAGAGACTATTTTTTAGACGATTCGAAGGTAAAAATAGTAAGCTTAGTCACTCTAAGCGTCTATTTTTACCAATGAAGCGGCAAAAAAGAGTCCTGTCCCTACGGCTGATGCTAAAATTGCGCCATACTGCGTTGCAAACCTAGCTAAGGCATCTGCATTATCGTCGCTTTGTGCCTTGTCTGGAAAAATTTTAGCGATCAGCAGTGCCTATTTGTGAATGTTCAACACGCCCTAGTATGCAGATACTTGACATTGTAATGTTTTATAGTTGTTGTCATATAATTCGGCTGTAGCAGTAGGCGTCACTGGATTGAAGTGCTAAAGTAAGCGCTAGCATCAGTATCGTGAGCCGTACGCCTAAAGATGCCTGAACACCCAACATATCTTATGCAGCGACAAACCAGAATTTCAACCAACGGTTAATACATACTATGGATTTTTCACTATTATATTATTCTGTCCAGTGGCTAGCAGGGCTTGTCGCGTTTGTGACGATTTGGGGCTGGCTGCCGCTGGATAATTGGTGGGTGCGCGGTGTCGAGTTTCCTCGTATTCAGATCATGGTGCTGGGGGTGATCGCTTGGGTTGGTATGCTGGTATTTTGGCCAGACTGGCAGCTAGGGCAGTGGTTATTGTTTGTGGTTTTGAGCCTCACATTGGTGTTTCAGCTAAGAATGGTGTTGCCCTATACCAAACTATGGAAAAAAGAAGTACAACAAGCAAAATCCAAACCTGCAGGGCAAGCGCATCAACTAAAACTCATGGTGTCAAATGTCCTAACGCCCAATGATCATACCCAAAAGCTGGTCGAGCTGGTCAAGCAAAAGCAGCCCGATATTTTAATCACCTTAGAGAGTGATAAAAGGTGGGAAAAAGCACTGGAGCAAATTGAGCCAGACTATCCTTATACCGTCAAGGTGCCATTAGACAATTTATATGGCATGCACCTATACTCGAAACTTGAACTGATCGATCCTGAGGTCAAGTATTTGATGATAGATGACATACCGTCGATTCACTCACAGCTGCGCCTGCAAAATGGTCAAGTGATTTGGCTATATTGCTTACACCCCATGCCGCCCAGTCCTACTGAAGCCGACAAATCGACCACTCGCGATGCCGAGCTGCTAATGGTCGGCAAACACATCAAAGAGCACGATCAAACCGCTATATTGGCAGGCGATCTTAATGACGTGGCCTGGTCGAAGACGACGCGCCGCTTTCAGCGCATCTCAGGCTTGCTGGACCCGCGTATCGGCCGCCATTTTATCAATACCTTTCATGTCAATTATCCATTTTTGCGTTGGGCGCTTGATCATATTTTTCACAGTGCTTGCTTCACAGTCGTTGATATTCAGCGTTTGCCGTCTATAGGCTCTGATCACTTTCCAGTCATGACGACGCTGCAGTATGAGCCAGAGGAAGCCGAGCAACAACAAAAAAACGCCCCAACGGCCGAAGTAGACGATATCAAAGAGACAGATAACAAAATAGAAGAGGGCAAAGAAGAAGGCGAAAAAGTCTCTAAAGAGCATGCTAAAAAGCAGCAGTTATTGGGATAGAATAGGGTAGTAGGCTAGATTGGTTCTAGATAAGTCACGAGCCGCCAAACAAGGCAAGTGTGGCAGTAAGCGGGTGTACAAATGTAAGCATATGCTTACGCGAAATAAGGTCTTTAGCCTCTAGGCGCATCAAAGTGATTGCCCTACAATACAACCATCAACACAAGGAGAGGCAAGGATGCAGTGTTGAGGCAGTATCGATAAAAGCACAGGTCAGCCCGCTGTCTTATAGATGACTGTTTATGACTTAGGATAAGTCGACATGGAAGAAATAATAATAACAACAACATGAAGCGCCGTAAGCCCTGAACCAATCGCCCTAGGTTCGGGGCTTTTCTTTGTGTTTAAATTTTTGATTTACAAAGATTTTTTATTAGAATAATTAATATTGGTGCCCAGTACGGTGCCCAGTAGGTTTTGCTTGGGACTTATTCATAGATAAATTCAAGAAATAAAAAGGCTTAAATAATGGGAATGTTCAAACCAATAGGGGAGTAGGGTTACTCTAAAACATTGAACATACCAGCAACTTAGGAATACTTTTTTATACTTGCACTTTGTTTGCATGGGGTTGAATTGCTAATCACTGCACGCGCTCAATAATGGCGCTAAAATGTGTGCGTTTTTAATGCATTTATGTGCATCGCGCATTGTGATTGTCTAAATATAGCTAATTTATAGCTACGTTTTTTAATGCGTTTGGCTGCATCATGCCAGCCTAGAGCCTAATCAGCATGGTTGCTGGCTAGTGTGTCGGTTAATGCCAGTCTTATTATTTGCTGGTGCCTTGGTGCGTGGTTGTTTTCTCTGTGAGTCAGTACCGATATAGGTTTGCGATTTTAGCACCAAGAGAAAAACGCCTTTTTTGGTTCCTGTTTTTTAGGCTTGGTTCCTCGCTTGGTGCGTGCTTGGGTCGCTTTCTTCGCGCTGGAATTATTCCCATAATTGGCGTTATTTTTATTCCTAATGCTTTTATATCTCCGTCCTCACGCCTTTGTGCGTATAGCTATTTCCACTTTATCGGCTTCTAAAACTAACAAGAAATTCTTCCTGATTATCGTCAGTTTCCTGTATTTTTACTCACCTTTAACTATGCCAGTGCCGATGCTTGCCAGCCAATAAAAAAGGCAGACGATAAACGCCTACCTTGTAGAGTTATTATGAGCGTTCACCGTGATAATGAGCTGTCACACCTACCAATATTCTTTTATACCTAAGAAAACGTGCCTAAACTGCCTAAATAGCTTGTAAGGCTCACCATATATAGCATTGAGTTAGTAATGCCCCCGTCCTAAGCGTGCCTAAATTGCCTTTATTGTGCCTAAATAGGCATGTTTTTAGGACAGTTTAGGCAAAAAAGGCACGGTTAGGCAAACGCCTTTACTAAGTAAAAGCCCCTAGCTATATGGGCTAAGGGCTATTTAGGCAAAAAAGGCACATTTTTACGCAAGTATCTTTATTTATAAAGCTTTGGATTGACCTCAATAATCTTTTTGCGTCCGTCCTCAATCTGTTTTATATGTAATTTACTTTCTAAATTATCAAGCTCACTTTGAAGTATGCGGTTATTCTTACGCATAGGCTTAGGTGCGCCATTATAAATATCAGTACGGTTTAACTTATGCGGCTTCTTACCCCTCGCTTTATTCACCAGCCAGCCGCTTAGCTTCTCACTGTCGTTCTGCTCACCTGTAGGTGTGGCATCAAGGTAGCGTAGGCGCTCGCTGGTTGAGTATTCCACAAGCATAAATGCCCGTTTAATATCATCAGTGGTTATCACCTTGCGCCCCTCAAAGAACGCCATAAGTGACGCTATGCGACTGGCATTTTCTGCCATACGTGAGGCATACGCTTTTAGATACTCTAATGCCTGCCCCTGTGCTTGGCGGTTCTCTATACCTTGTGCAAGGTCATTAAAGACTTGTCTTGTGTGGTTGTCCTCCCATCTTATTTTTAGGCGCGGCAATACGCCTTGCGTGTCTGTTGGCGCATTGGCTGGTAATGGGTCAAGTAAGCTCTGACAGCGTGACCAATACTCTATTAAATCAGGGTTGTTATGCGGATTGTCATTATTGCGCTGCTCGTCATTCAACACTCTTTTGCCGCGTAAGTCCTCAGGGCAAGCAATAAGCGCCCGTGCTAAAAACCCTTGCCCGTTCATGAGTGGGTCGGTTAATGCTGGCTCTAATATCACACGCTGACCTTGAAGCAGTAGCGTCATGCGAACGTCATAAGCATCAGTACGCGGTGTGGCATGGGCTGACTTTTGCGAACGTTGTCTTGATGCTCTGCCACTGCTATGTAGTTTTGTAATAGCGCCTAGTGCATTACCCGCTGTATCGCCTTTCATAGTGTGACCATTAAAAAATTGCGCTGCTTCATCAGTTGCCCATGAAGCGTTATTAATCTCACCATCGACAAGCTTATCTAAGATAGGTTCAATCGTTGCATCATCAAAAACCGTTTTGGGGTTGGTGGGCTTAGGCGTATTGCTTAGATACTCCTTTAATTCAGCGCCTTTCAATCCTACCTTGTCACTCTCCCATATATCTAAATCTATGAGATATTGCTCATACTGCTGGCGTTCATGCTCGTCTATTTTAAAGTGCGTTAAATCCATAACTCGCGTTTTACCGCTACCGCTTTCGCCCTCTGTTATCAGTATTAGGCTGGCTGGCATGTGCTTATGTCCCATCGGTGCATCAATAAAGCGTTGCCCTATATCTGCCAGTGCGCCTAAAACACAGTTACCTGCCATCGCAAGTGGTACTTGTGCATAGTACGCTACCAGCTCAATAACGCGCCTTAATAGACCTGTAAACGCATTTATAGGGTAGGGTGTGGGCTGGCTTGGGTCATTGGCTAATGGTTCAGGTTCGCCCCATGCCAGCGCTACAAATTCGATAGTTTTCGCATCAGCAATCAGGTTATTTATTAAGTCACCCTCATTCAATCTGCTAATGATGCAATCTATCGAGATATGAGCAATAGCATTCACGCCAGCCAAACGGCTTATTAACCTGTCTTTATGTTGAGCGGTGTCCATGATATGAATGGTGTGTACTTCGGCAAAGTGCCTTAATGCTTTATCAAACATGCTTTGATTAAGGCACGCTAAGACAGTGATATTAGGGTCATTAGTACTTAAATTAGCGTATAGCGTGACAGCATCACTTAAACTGGTCACTAGCCACCAGTTACTATCACGGCTCATTGAGCCAATAGAGTAGGCGCTTGCTTGTGTGGTGTCCGATATAATAGGCGGCTTATCACTATTGGGCATTTGCGCTGCCATGTTGACGGGTTCAGTCTTGTTATTAACCATAACAAGACCGTAACAACCTTTGGTGTTAGGTAGCTTGTCACCCTTGCTATTACCGCCTCTCATGCTAATATCATCATCTAGGTAGCGTGTATTATTAGTGTGATTGGTTGGCAGTCCTAAGTCATCTTGCAAGCTGTCCAACTGGCTTAAATCGGCATCTTGAGCGCGTTGTTCGGGTGTCGCATTATCAATATCAGCAATATAACCAATGAAGCCGCCCATGTTGTCCGCATGGGCTTTTTCATGACTGTCTGTTGGTGTGGTGGTCATCTATTACCCCCTGCTTTTGATTGGTTCGGCTTACGCTTGGCTTGATACTTCTTGTAGTAGCTTTTGCGCTTGGCGTGCTTACGGCTTTGTTTTGGTGGGTAGCGTTTCATTGGCTGCCCTCCTTGCCGTAGCGAGTCATTGCTAGGGTTTCTTTGATTGCCTCTAATTGGTCATGAAGTAGGTTTGACCACGTTACAGTAGCGTCCTGTGTTAATCGCGCCATTGATATAGCGGTGTGAGCGTCTATTTTCTCGTAGTGAATAAGTCCTAGTAACTGTCCAATATCATTCAATACAGTTATAGCGCCGCTAATATCACAAGCGATATGCGATAAATCATGTGACGATATAACAATCACCTCGTTATCGTCTGCCTCTGTGGTGTCTATGACTTTGCGTTGGCTGGTGTGGCTGCCACTGTATAGCGTTGCTATGGCTTGGCGATTGGCTGGCGTGTCAGCAAATAGGCTTGGCTGAAAGTCGTCCGTTTCGTTTTGATTAGCACGGACAAAATAGCCATTTCTATCATAGTAGAAGTAGCTGCCTTCATATTCTAATGCCAAAACATCACGCTTGCCGTATGGGTCATTGGTAAGTACAAACGGGTTAAGGCTCAATGATGGGCATAGAACGCTATCACCTGCCTTGAATGTGGCTGGTGTAGGGGCGCTTAGATTGATTTTGTTATCGTTGCTCATTTCTTACGTCCTCCACGTTAAAGGTTATTTCTGCTATGCGTGTGGATAGCTCTTTGAGCGACTCTACTTGTCTGTTGCCTGTAGGTAGCGAGCCAGCCAATCTTAATAGCTTATTTTCTGTTTCTACTATTTTGGTCAAGCTGTTAATAGCGGTCACATTGGCGTGTAGGGTAGTAATGAGCTGGTCGATAAAATCATCATTTATTATCAACATGCCCTCTCTTTTTAAATCGTTATCACTCATGGTCTGCTACCTCCTGCTTTGCTGTGGTCAGCATATAATCTAATTCGTCTGTAATGCCCTCCAGCGACTTTGACGCAGCTCTTAGGGCAGTTATGACGGTATTAATAAAGCCACCTGATACCGCGCAATCTACTTGCACGGCTTGCAATGCCATTGCTAGATGACTGGTATCAATATCGAGTAGCACTATCTGCTCATTGATATTTTCTAGCTGGTCGGCTGATACTGATATTTGATTACTCATTGATTGATACCTCGTCTTGTGTGATTAGCTTACCCATGATGTCCGCACTCATTTTGCTGGCGTGTTCGCTGTGTGCCAGTAGTGCAGAACGTACCGCTACAATCACGCCTTTGCTTGCTGGGTCGCTGGTTTCTATCAGGTTCAAGGCATAAGCAAGGCTTTCACAATCGTTCGATACGTCTTGCATGTAGTCGTCCACATGGCACAGCGTATAAGTATCAACTGCTACCAGCCGCGGTTTTAAGACTTCTAACTGTTCGGTTATGCTCATGGGGTCACCTCACTATCGGTAGTGTTGGCTGGCTGGTCTATCCAATAAGACTTATATCGCTTGCCGTTTTTCTCTATCATTTCATCTTGAATAACTATTCCTGCAGCGCGTAAGTCACTAATGCGCTGTAAGAAAGAAGTCATGCCGTACTGGTCGTAGGCTTGCATATTTGAAAGCCTTTTACCTGCCAGCAAGTGATTAAGGATTATTTGGCTGTGGGTTTGCTTGGTTGGCTGCTTTGAGGTAGTCATGGCTCATACCTCACTAGCTGAATGCTGGCGCTCAAGAAACGCTAATAAATCAGCATTCCTAAACATAGGAACACCGTTTACATCTACTGGTTTGGGGAATTTGCCAACTTTCCACCAGCGCCTTAGCGTTTGGTGGTGAAGTCCGATTAGTTCGGCAGTGGGCTTGATACGTGAATAGCCTTGAGGGTTTAGCGGTGCTGGCTGTTCGTTCGTAGAGGTGGGCTGATTGCTGTTAGTAACGTCTAACATATTCACTTACTCCTAGATAACGTCTGTTAAGGTGTAAGTGAATGGTATAGTTCTGGGGTAGATGGTATAAGGTCACATGACGGTCACATGACCCTTAAACTTTGATATGACCCTACTTCTTGCTGCAATTAATTTTTGCTCGATTGGCTCTTTTAAGCCACTCTGCTACAAAGTTCTTTGTCACTGGTGTGCCTTGTACTTGTGAGGCATTAACGATTAAATCATTAGCTAGACCCTTGCCCATTGGCGGCGATAAATCGTAGTCATGCGTTTTTAGAATAGCGTAAAGCATACAAGCTACTTTAGTTTGTGAGTTAGGCGCTAACTCCTTATCATCGGTCGGTACGTCTTTATATTCTTTTAGTTCTGCTTTAACTTCTGCAAGTTCCTTTTCAAGCTCAATTACGCGCTCTTTATCGGTCTTAGGTTCGCATTGGATTAGTGCTGGCGTGCCAAACGTACCTATGGTGGCTGGCTCGTCTAGCACATCACTACTTTTTGATGATATATATACTTTTACCTGTTCGATTGGGAATAATAAATTACTGATACCTATGTAGTGAGTATCACCACTGCTTAAACCATCGCGATAATCACGCTCATGGTAGTAGTCGTTGTGGTCATAGCCCCCTTTTTCTAAAGTAACCAATGCGCCCTTATCTTTTGTCCCGATTTCCTCATATATATAAGCGTTACTTATAACAAGCGTTTCTGTAAGCTGAAAAAGTAAATCGGTTAAATCGGGTAGGGTAAGATAGCCGTTAAAAGGTCTCGTGTCCTTTTTAGTAGATACAAGCTGCCCATTTTCATCTAGAAACCCTTCACTGACATATCTAGCATAAGGCAACACTGGCGTTACTTCTCCACGCCTGCATAAGTCTGCGAGCTGTGGCAAGCCAAAAGGTAAAAGCGTTTCAGGTAGGTTTTTTTGGAATACTTCTAGAGTTTGCTCTAAATTATAGTAGCTCATAATCACACGCCTTAACCCACACACCTTTAAAAAATAGGTGCAAGGCATGCCAGCCTAGGCGTGTGAAAATGGCTGGCGTTCGGGTAATTAGTCCTAGCCTTGCATAGTTGTTATAGTAGGGTATTAGCCCTGCTTTTGTTCTGCATGTTTGAAGTTTGCATAAATAACATTGTCTATCTTATTGGCTCGCATCTTGTCGATATAGTCCGCCCATTCATTCATCATCTTGGTTCTTACTTCGATAAACTTAAAACGGCTATATGCTCTGCCGTACTTGTTAATCATCTTATGCCCTAGCTGCATTTCAGTAATGAGTTCGTCATAACCGAGGCGCTCCATTTGCATAGTCTTGGCGCTGGCACGAAAACCATGTGGCGTATGTACGTCTAGATAGGTCTTGCCATTATTACCATAGTGGTTGAGCGCGTAATTAATCCTGCCAGTAGGCAATATTCCTTTCTTATTTTTTGGACTATGAAATACAAATTCATGATTGCCTGTTTGTTTATGCTGTTCTTGCAATATGGCAATGGCTTGCGGTGCCAGTGGTATGACCAATTCATCTACCATGTCCTTACGCCCTTTGCCCTTCAATGGCTCAAAAATCCATTGTTTAGCGTTGAAGTCTATATCAGCCCATTTCATAGCGCATATATCACCTACGCGAGCATAGGTTAATGCTAATAGTTTTAAGGCTGTGATTGTTGAGGGCTGCCTAGGGGTCATTTGGTCAATATCTCTAAGCAGTTGACCGAACTCACTAGGAGTAGTGATTGCTGGCTTGGGCTTATTAGCTGATGCCTCTAAACTTCTACTAGGGAATGCTCTTACTGGGTTCAGCTCTACCAGTCCACGATTGACAGCATGGTCAAAGACATAGTTCAGCACCGTCTTTGCATCTTGTCCTACTTCTATACCGCGTTCCTCTTGCAAGTCTTGGCAGAACGTTAATAACATAGTCATCTTTAATTGGTCGATAGGTACATCAGCCAACTTAGCATTGATATATTTCAACATTCGATTGTAGGTTTTTAATGTAGATACGCTAGGCTTTTTGCCTACCGCTAATCTACGCTCTAACCACTGTTCAGCAACTTTTTTAAAGGTATTGTTATAGCTGTTTTCAAGGTTTCTTTGTTGCTGCTCGCGGTGTTCTTTTGGGTCGATACCATCAGCCAATAGAGATAAATTATCGTAATATAGTTCTTTAGCACGCTTCAAACTGACGGCTGGATAGTCACCTATAGATAAGCGCGTTCTTTTGGTTCTTATGATGGGGTGAGTGTAGCGGTGCCTAAATTCTCTTTTGCCACTGGGTCTAATTCTCAATAGCAAACCATCGCAACCAGCTATGTTGATTTCGTAGTCTGCACTCATCAAAGGCTTAGCTTTTATTTGCTTATCATATTCAATAGGTTGCAAGCGTACTTGCTGATGGTCTGTGGACTCGTCTTTAATAGATGGTAGATTATTGGACTGCTTAGACATTTCGTACTCCTTCCAGTGGGCACCGTGATAGTTGGTGCCCAATATGGTGCCCAGTAATAGAGTGTTTAGATAAGTTCCTAGACGTTATCATAGGTTGTATGATACTGGCTTAATCCTTTATTTACAATGGCTTTGAGGGTTATTATAGAGTATGAGAAGTTACTAAGCGTTATCAATAATATACCCTAGGTTCGGGGCTTTTCTTTGTCTGCCTATCTTATCTTTATTTGCTAATCTTAACCGCTCCACCACCGAGGCGTTATACTCCTTAAATTCCATGCTACAAGCGCCGAGCTAAAAGAAACCAGACTGCTGACAAAGCCAAACTGCATAAAAAACAGACGACCATAAAAAAACCCTCATCAAAGTGATGAGGGTTTTGGCAAATACCATAATTGAATTAAAAATAATTCAAATTTTTACAACTAAAATGTGGCTCTCCAACCTGGGCTCGAACCAGGGACACACGGATTAACAGTCCGTTGCTCTACCAACTGAGCTATTGGAGAATAGGCTGTACGTACATGATACGTGACAACAAGACTTAGAAAGTCTCTAACGAGTTCTTGCTAAGTGGGGCGTATTCTAGCAAAGATAAAAAATACGTCAAGCCTTTTTTTGCATAAATTGCAAAGAATGTCATTTCAATGAGAAAAAATAGCTGTTTTATCAAAAGCCGGCATAAAAAAACGCCCACATAACAAATATGGGGCGTCTTTTTTATAGTTTTTAACAATCAAGCTATTTAGCTTAAAAGCCTTTTTGCTTATTCAGCGACGTCCAAGTCAGCCACAGCTTTTTCGATACGTGATAGCGCATCTTTTAGCGTCGCTTCGTCAGTGGCATAAGAGATGCGCATATAGCCGCCCAGACCAAAGGCATCACCAGGGACGACCGCTACGCCAACTTTATCCAGCAGCCATGCGGAAAACTCTGTACATGAAGACAGGCCAGCGGCTTTGATTAATGGCTTGATTTGAGGATAGACGTAAAATGCGCCATCAGGACGCAGGCACGTGATGCCTTTAATGGCATTTAGACCATCAACGACCAAATCACAACGCTTCTCAAAGGCTTCTACCATCGGTGCCAGTACGCTTTGGTCACCACTGATGGCGGCTTCGGCGGCCACTTGGCTGATAGAGGTTGGGCATGAAGTGGACTGCGACTGTACTTTTTTCATCGCGCCGATGAGTTTGGCAGGGCCACCAGCGTAGCCGATGCGCCAACCTGTCATGGCATAGGCTTTTGATACGCCGTTTAGGATGATGGCGCGCTCTTTTAGCTCAGGTGCGGCGTTTAAGATATTGTAGAATTTATCACCTGTCCAGCGAATGTGCTCATACATATCATCTGAGGCCACATAGACTTGTGGGTGCTTTTTCAATACTTCCGCAATGGCTTTTAGCTCATCCAACGTATAGATCATACCTGTTGGGTTCGATGGGCTGTTTAGCACTAGCAGTTTGGTTTTGTCCGTGATGGCGGCTTCTAACTGCTCGGCGGTGATTTTGAAGTCTTGTGCTGCTGGGCATTCGACGATGACGGGTTTACCGCCTGCGATGATGACCATGTCAGGATAGCTGACCCAGTAAGGCGCTGGGATGATGACTTCGTCGCCTGGATTGATAAAGGCTTGGGCAAGGTTAAAGAAAGACTGCTTACCACCGACCGATACTAGGATTTCATTTGGCTCATAGCTGATGTCGTTATCACGTTTGAACTTATCAATGATGGCTTTTTTGAGCTCTGGCGTACCATCGACAGCGGTGTACTTGGTAAAACCGTTATTGATTGCATCAATGGCTGCCTTTTTGATGTGCTCTGGCGTATCAAAGTCAGGTTCGCCAGCACCTAGGCCGATGATGTCTTTACCAGAGGCTTTTAGCTCTTTGGCTTTATTGGTAATCGCTAGCGTTGGTGATGGTTTGATGCTATTGACGCGGTCAGACAGTTGCAACTCGCTCATGAGGGATCCTTTTTATAGTGAAGGGTGGTTGGGGGTAGCTGATGTTAATTATATAACGTTTTTATCGTCATCAGGGCATGATGTCGGTATATAGTTAGCCCTAAATAAAACGGGCAATGACTATATAGGCCACGTGCTACTGATAGGTGGTTTGCGCGGCCTTTGTCGGTGTAGTGCCTATTGTAAAGTAGCTCAACTGTAAAGAGGCTCAACTATAGACTGAATATTGTAGCACGCTGATATTTCGCTGTCGCATGGGGCTGGTAACAAAAATTATGGTGATGCTGCATAAAATTCATCCCAGACACACTGTGTCGTTTTCTATTTATATTGAATTATCTATATTTACCGATGGGCTATTATTTATATTTTATTTACACAATGTAGACCATCTGATGACACAGGGGCGTTTGTGATATATAGCGAGCTGCTGTATAAATGATAAGCAAGCTAAAAACATAAATACGTGTACAACCCTTTAAGGAACATTATGCCGCAGTTCAACACCAGCTCCACCGCCAAAAAAGCCCCTTTAAACCACGAATTGTATATGTCGGTGCTGATGACGCCTGATATGGCAAATTTTATCGGCAATGTCCATGGTGGCGATTTGCTTAAGATGCTCGATCAGGTCGCTTATGCCTGTGCCAGCCGTTATAGCGGCAACTATGTGGTGACGCTATCGGTCGATCAAGTGATGTTTCGGGAGCCTATCTATGTCGGAGAGCTGGTGACGTTTGCTGCTAGTGTCAATTATGTGGGTACGACTTCAATGGAGGTGGGGATTCGCGTTGAGGCCGAAGATGTGCGTGCGCGTACGGTACGCCATACCAATAGCTGCTACTTTACCATGGTTGCAATCGATGACAATGGTAAGCCAACGCCAGCGCCGCCTCTTGAGATCAAAAACGAGATGCAGCAATGCCGTGCCGATGCGGCCTTGGCGCGCAAAAAGCTGCGTATGGAGAGCTCACACCGCCCCAGCTGCGATATTGATAAGATGACTGGCGAGCGAGGTGGTGAGCCGCGTAGCTAGAGCACGCCCAGCAATCTGCACGGCAGGCGACTGTTTTCTTTTTATTTCCCTATTTTTATCTCACTATCTTTGTATCACTGACCTATATAACCTGTTTATATGAGTCAGCGATAACGAGGCTAACATGACCATCAAGCCAAAAGACACCACATCGAATGACGCGTTAGCACCGAGAGGCCGTACTCGCGGCACAGGCACTGTCAAAAATCAGTCTGACGACCAGACACATCGCCATGCTAAGCCGGCAGATAAAAAGCCTGCGGGTTCATTAATTACGGTTTTGATCGCTGTTGGGGCAAATCTGATTATCGCCATTGCAAAGACGGTCGCGGCCTTTATGACTGGCTCTGCCTCTATGATTGCTGAGTCTGCGCACTCTTGGGCGGATGCTGGCAATGGGGCGCTGCTGATAGTCGCAGAAAAGAAGTCCGTCAAACCTGCCGATAGAAGCCATCCGCTCGGCTATGGTAAAGAGTCCTATGTCTGGTCGATGATTGCGGCTTTTGGCGTGTTTATGGCAGGCTCTATCGTCTCTATCTACACCGGTATCACCGAATGGAATGCTGCTGAGAGCGAGACCAACTATACCATCGGCTTTGTTATCTTGGCCATCGCCTTTGTCCTCGAGGGTTTTTCGTTGGTGCAGGCTTATTTGCAAAGTAAAAAACACGGCAAAGCCATCAATGTCAGTGCAATTGGTTATGTGGTCGACACCTCCAATCCAACACTGCGCGGGGTGTTTTTCGAGGACTTGGCAGCGGTTATCGGTTTGGTAATCGCAGCGGCAGCGATGGGGATGCATGCTTATACAGGCCAGCCGTTTTGGGATGCGCTTGGCTCCATCATCGTGGGCGTGTTATTGGGCGCTGTGGCGATATTTTTGATCAGTCGCAATCGCGACTTTTTGGTTGGTTATAAAGTGTCTGATAGCATGCACGATTATGCGCTCAGTGAACTCCTCAACCACCCTGATATCGATAGCGTGTCGTACCTGCATTTAGAGTGGGTCGGTCCCAAAAAGATATTTATGGTCGCTGCAGTCGATATCGCAGGTAACCAAAAAGAAGAAAAAATTGCGCAAAAATTTGAAGATATCGAAAACCAGTTTCGAGACAACCCCCTGTTTCAAGAAGCCATTCTCACGTTATCTGTGCCAAATGCAGCCGTGCTGACACCTCCTAGCGATGTAGAGAAAGCGCATCTTTTATAGCATGTTTTATGAGATCAGCCAGCATCTTAACCAGTGTATAAATGACAAAGTGCGGTTAGGTTGGCCCTAATAATAAACATCGCTTATTTATCACCACAAAGTCGTACTCACAAAAAAAGCCACCAATAAAGGTGGCTTTTCTATGATTATTTATCATTAATTATGATTATAAATCGATTTGACCGCTATAGATCAAGCCCGTATTACTTCTTTGGGGCATTGGCACCGATAAACCATGCGTCTTTGTCGACGATACGGCTCACCTCTGTCAATAGATCTGCCGTGTCTTCATCGCCTGCATCACCCGCGGTATCGATTGCCTCGCGCAGTGAGGCGGCGATGGTCTTGTAGCGCTTGGTCAGCTCGCGCACATGTTCATCGACCTCAGTGATATCGGTGGGGTACGTCTCTAAAATCGAATCCTCAACCACCCGTTTTGAGATGCCATTGGCTTTGCCGCCCAAAATTACGATGCGCTCAGCTACCGTATCATAAGCTTCTGTCAGGCGCTCATAGGTCTCATCTAATAACTGATGCACACCGATAAAACCTGTGCCCTGAAGATTCCAGTGGCACTGTTTGCTGTCCATGCTCAGATCGATCAGGTTGGCCAAATTGGCGTTTAGCAAATCCACCATTTTTTTGGCAGTCTCATCATTGATACCACTTGCATAACGTTCTCTCATATTTTGCTCCATTATTATCATTGTAAATGAAAAATTATTGGTTTAAGACCGTCTTAAACGTAATACTTAATTTGTTTTTATTGATGTATCCGTGGTCTTGCTGAATGAATCGTTATAAATGATAGCAGTTTGTCACGCGGTTGGAACCGTTAAGCATAGGCTTTATGAAGGGGTCATGTAATGGGTTTGTTAATCATGAAAACCTTTGTAAAGTTTGCAGGCGTTCTGTGAATTTTTATATTTAATCACATTTAACAAAGGTGGCTGATACCGCGAAAATGGCAGCAAAATATATCGCCACTTCATCATAATTTGACTAGGGCGTGTCTTTAATTCACTCGATAGTTATCTAAATGGGCTAAAAATGGCCAAATTTTGCCAAACATCGTCAAATAGCTAGTCAATATCCCGATATTAACGGCGCTATTTTTCTTGTTTGACCGCAATTTATCTCATTTTTATCACCATTTTTGAAATAACGACACGCCCTAAAAAAGAGCCTTTTGGACGCAAAAAGCTCTAATATGCAGCGATTGTATAACCTTTAAAAACGGCGGATGGGGCCCCATATTGTTATAAACCTTGAGAAGAAGAAAACCAATATGCGAATGCCCGAACCGCGCTCGTCGCGTCAGTTAAATCAATTGGCCACTCAGCTACAAGGCGAAGCTGAAATCAGTGGTGTCAATGCGTCAGGGACGCAGATATCAAGCCGCGCCTTTGAGATGGTGACCGACTTTGAGCCTGCAGGCGATCAGCCACAAGCGATTGAGAAATTGGTCAATGGTGTCAATAAAGGAATGGATGAGCAGTTGCTTCTTGGCGTAACGGGTTCTGGTAAGACTTATACCATGGCCAAGGTCATCTCCGAAACCCAGCGCCCGACCATTATCATGGCGCACAACAAAACCCTTGCCGCCCAGTTATATGGTGAGTTTAAGTCGTTTTTCCCCAATAACGCCGTTGAGTATTTTGTCAGTTATTATGACTATTATCAGCCCGAGGCGTATGTGGCGGCCAGTGATACCTTTATCGAAAAAGATAGCGCCATCAACGATCATATCGACCAGATGCGTCTATCTGCGACGCGCGCCCTGCTTGAGCGCCGCGATGCCATCATTGTCGCATCCGTCTCTTGTATCTACGGTCTGGGTGATCCTGAGAGTTATCTTAAAATGCTCTTGCACGTCGTCGTCGGTGACAAGATCGATCGTACCGCGACCATTAAACGTCTGGTCGAGATGCAATATACCCGCAACGAGCTGGATTTTGGCCGTGGTACTTACCGTCTGCGCGGTGAGCTTTTGGATATCTACCCTGCGGAGTCTGAGCAGCTTGCAGTACGTATTCATCTGTTTGATGATGAGGTAGAAAAAATCACATGGTTTGATCCTTTGACAGGCAAAACCGTGCGCAGCGTGCCGCGTATTACTATTTATCCAAAGTCGCATTATGTGACACCGCGTAATCGCCTTGAGGCCGCCAGCGAGACCATTCGTGCTGAGCTTGAGCCGCGTCTTGAGTATTTTCGTGACAACAATAAGCTGGTCGAAGCCCAGCGCCTCAAAGAGCGTACCCAGTATGATCTAGAAATGATTCAGCAGCTCGGTTACTGTAATGGTATCGAAAACTACTCACAGCATCTCTCTGGTCGGCCATGGGGAGAGGCGCCGCCGACGTTGTTTGATTATGTGCCAGAGGATGCGCTGCTGTTTATCGATGAGTCGCATGTGACGGTCTCGCAGATTGGAGCGATGTATAAAGGCGATAGATCACGCAAAGAAAACTTGGTGAACTATGGTTTTCGCCTGCCAAGCGCGATGAATAACCGGCCGATGAAGTTTGAAGAGTGGGAACGTATCAAGCCCAAGACCATTTATGTCAGCGCCACGCCAGCACAATATGAGCTTGAGCGTAGTGAGCAGGTCGTCGAGCAAGTGGTACGCCCGACGGGGCTGATTGACCCTGAGATTGAGATACGCCCTGTATTGACCCAAGTCGATGATGTGCTCTCAGAGATTACCAAACGCCGTGAGCTTGATGAGCGTGTGCTGATTACCACCTTGACCAAACGCATGGCGGAGGACTTGACCAGCTATCTTCAAGAGTATGATGTCAAGGTCGCCTATCTGCACTCAGACATCGATACGGTGGAGCGCATGCAGATTATCCATGAGCTGCGTACGGGTGTGCACGATGTACTGGTCGGTATTAACCTCTTGCGTGAAGGGCTTGATATGCCTGAGGTGTCATTGGTGGCGATATTTGATGCCGACAAAGAAGGGTTTTTGCGCTCTGAGAGATCTTTAATTCAGACCATCGGCCGCGCCGCGCGCCACTTAAATGGTAAAGCGATTCTTTATGCCGATCGTATGACGCCGAGTATGGAAAAGGCGATTGAGGAGACCGATCGTCGCCGCGAAAAGCAGATTGCCTTTAACATCGAGCATAATATCACCCCAAAAGGTGCGCGCCGTAGCATCACCGATAAGATTGATACCGGTGAGAGTGTGGATGCCAATGACAATCAAGTGATCCCAGTCAAGAGCAACCTGCCTGATGTTGATATCAGTATCTTGCGTAGCCCTGATTTGCTTGCCAAAGAAATCAAACGTTTAGAGAAGCAGATGCAGCAGCTGTCTCGCGATCTCAAGTTTGAGGAAGCCGCAAAAACACGTGACAAAGTCTTAGAGTTAAAAGCGCATTTGATCTGATAAATTATTTGTATTGTCATTCACATCTCTTTGTATTTAAGTTTTAAAAGGTGAGTTGCATATTTGTAGCTCACCTTTTTTATGATCTACTAAACACTTGAAATCATATGGCTTTTTGCCGAATACAATTAATAACTTATGTTTTGGGTTTGGGGAACTTGTAATCATACCAAATGCCACTTAATATGAGATCAATGATTAATATGAGATTAATGATTAAATGTGATCTTATTATCCACTGACAGTTAGGCGTATCGTCCATCATGCAAAATAATAAAATGATAGAGTTAAATGCGAACGAAAACTCGCTGGGCATGGCGGATTCTGCCAAAAAAGCCGTTACAGAGTCTTTAAGTGAAGGTTTTCGTTATCCAGATAATGCACGTGCTGCACTCATGAGTAAAGTTGCCAGCATTCATGGCGTGGCAGAAAACCAAATCTCATTGGGTAATGGCTCGACTGAAAATATGCGAGCTACCATTCAGATGCTGCAACATAAAGCATTTACGGAGGGCCGAGAGTTTCAGATGGTAATCCCTGTACCAACGTTTGATTGTGCAGAGATGTATGCAAACTCTATCGGGGCGTCTGTAGTCAAGATACCATTAACTGCCGAAAACTATGATTTAGATCTTCAAAGACTAAAAAAAGCGGCCGACGAGTTTAGCGGTATTAGCTTGTTATATGTTTGTAATCCTAATAATCCAACTGGAACCATTACATCAACGAACCAGCTTAAAACATGGGTAGGTAACGCACCAGACAACCACTACTTTTTATTAGATCAAGCTTACTTAGAATACGTGAATGACCCAAGCTTTGAGAGTGGGGTTGAGTGGGTAAAACAAGGATTATCAGACAACCTTATTGTGATTCATACGTTCTCAAAGTTATGTGCCTTGGCTGGTATGCGAGTGGGCTATGCGATTTCTAACCCGCAAGCTATTGAAGCTGTCGAAGCATTTATGTCTATGGATAACACCAACTTATCAGGTGCGGTCGCCGCCATTGCGACATTAAATGATGCAGAATTTTTAGATCTCAGTTTGCGCACGACCAATCAGTCGCGCCAGATGATTGAAACAGTATTGGACGAGCTTGGACTTCGCTACTTACCATCCCAGACCAATTTTATTTTTCATGAAATAAAAGGTGACTTAAAAACCTACATCGCTAGAATGCGAGGCAGTGGCATCAAGGTCGGTCGAGACTTTCCACCTGTCACGGGGTTCAACCGCGTAACGTTGGGTACGCCTGATGAGATGGCAGTATTTATCGAAGTGCTAAAGTCGTTTCGCAAAAAAGGCTGGGTGTGATAAGCCTCTAAACAAGCCATCCACTTTTACCAACATCAAACGCAGTTTTACATATCCCGCCTTAAAAAACAGCCGTGCATCTTATAGGATAAAGAAATCAAGCACGCTCTAGCCACCCGATGAATAAAAACCAGTATTGAGCGCTCGTCATAAAGATAAGTATAACGGCAGGGGCAGGCGTGCGACTGTATGGTTGAATCCTATAACACTGATGCCAGTAGTATTGGCAATATCAGCATTTTTAGAATAAGGACACGCACCAGTAAAAGCTATTAAGAATAAAGGATGGATATATGTTTGATATCAAGTCGTTTTTTAAGCGAGAAGTAGAAAAAAAGCTTATTGATGTGGATGATTATATTTTTATGCCTGAGCGCGTCGAGATGATACTCGAAGGCGGTCAGTTAAATTGCGTGCTAAACAGTGATGGCCGCGTCGATATTTTTTATAGTAAGCAGGGCGTGACAGAGGTCAGTTCAGCGGCGCGCAAGCATCCTTTTACCGCATTTGAGACCGAGTTACATCACGGTGTTTATGATGATGTGATTCATGATTTGATCAAAGAAGTCGATAAAATCATCGATAGCTCGTCCAAGTATTTTCGCCGCAGTAAAGTATTGTCAACGGCGGCGGCTTTGCCTAGCAGCTCGGCGGCGACTGATAAGTAGTCATCAGTGAACAGTGAATGCAGCAGATAAGTTGGAAGTCGCTATAAGTTTAGAGTTGCTAGATGCTTAAAAACCACAAACAGTAAAAGGGTGCGCCAGCTAATGCACCCTTTTACTGTTTATATCAACGCGGCACTGGTATAAATCTTTTTGCCGTACTGTGTCTGCACCGCTCGATGCTGCGTAAAACTCATCCCAGTCTCGCTGTTTCGTTTTTATACTGAAATACTGAAATACTGAAATACTGAAATACTGAACTCACTGTCGTTCAATAGTTCAGTGGGCGCTAAAGATTTATGCCTCGCTCATCGCTGCAGGGTTTGTTGTCGTCTTTTTGACGGATACGGCCTTGTCCGCCGCGGCTAGGGCAGCCACATTGCTGATAGGGCGAGATTGGGCTGCATCAACTAAATGATGGGCGCGTGATTGTGTGACCAATCCTTTGGCAAACTGGGTGCTACTATCACGGACGGTGAGCGTATCGGTATAGTACCACTCACACTGAAACGCTTGCTCGGTGATGTCTAGTAGCATATAGCCGTGGTCGGTTTGGTTGTTAAACTTTTGGTGCGGGTTGACGTCGGGGCCTGTATTTGGCTCAGTAAAGGCAAGTGAGGTGAGGGCGGGGCAAACAAACTCAACCGCCAGCGCGCCTGCACCAGTTGCTGGGTTATAGCTGTCACTATCAAAAGGGTTTTTGGCGACATCGAAGGCAAAAGAGGCGTGATAGTCCCCCGTCAACACGACGGTGTTTTTGATGTCGTTATTGTCAATATAGTCTAATAGACGATCGCGCGCACTGGCATAGCCGTTCCAGATATCGCCTGAACTGCTGGCAAAAGCGCCTTTAAAAGGTGACAAGATTACTTGCTGACCCAATATCTGCCATGTGGCGCCGCGGTGTTTGCTCTTAGACATATTTAGATAGAGCCAGTTTTCTTGCTCAAGCCCCAATAGCTGGCGTTCTGGCTCCTGACTGGCGGCCGCATCGAGCTTTTCGCGGCCAAAGATGCGCGTGTCGAGCATGTTTAAATCAAACAATTTACCAAACTCAAAACGCCGATAAATACGTAGCTGGCTGTCAAGCGCATTGCTCTTATCGTCCCGAATGGGCATCCACTCATGATACGCACGGACAGCCGCCATTTTGCGCTCTATATAGCTGCCTTTGCTGTCGTTATGAAAACGTGCACCCCCTTTCCATGAGTTATCAGCGATTTCATGATCGTCCCAAACCGCGATAAAAGGATGCTGGCGATGGCATTCTTGTAGGTCGATATCCGTGCGATAACACGCATAGCGTTGGCGATAGTCGTCTAGGCTGATGATCTCGTTTTTGGGAAACAGCGGGCGCTCTTCTATCAGTGACTGATCGCGATAAAACCCTTCCTTGTATTCATAGATATAATCTCCCAAATGCACCACGGCAGAGATATCTGCTTGTTTGGCGATATGGGCATAGCCATTAAAGTACCCAAAACCATAGTTGGAGCAGGACACCACTGCCAAGCGCACACGCTCTATCTCGCTCGCTGCCATATCAGACGGCGGAATGGTACGGGTACGGCCAGTAGGCGAAAGATAGCCCAAGGCTTCAAAAGCATAATAATACGTGGTATCAGGCTGAAGGGAGGTGGGATCGACTTTGATAGTAAAGTCAGAGGCGGCGGTAGCAATGGCGCGGCCTTGGGCGACGATATTGGTCAGATCAGGGTCTGTGGCGACCTTATAGCCGACAGGGATGCTGGTGGCATCAATACTGCCGTCATTGGTGATACGGGTCCACAGTATCACCCTATCTTGTAGTGGGTCGCCACTTGCGATGCCATGTACAAAGGGCTGGGCACCTTGGTAACCCAAATCATCGACGTCGTCTAGTGCCACCACGGGGCGCTCGTCATCGTCTGATGAGCAGGCGCTCAGCTGCGTCAACAGAGTCCCCGCCACGGTCGCTTGACCGCCCATTTTTATAAAATCACGTCTTTTCATCATTCATCCTTGATCTGATACAAAAGTAAAGTCCATTGACTGATAATCTATCGTAATAGACAGCGTGACGCAATCGTTAACCTGCCTATTGGCGTTATATCTACTGATAAAGGATTTTGATTAATGATAAAGGATTTTGACTAACGGGAGGTATGCTTGAGTAAATCGCATTCCATGACAGTCTGATTATTTCATAAAACTTGCATAGCAGCTCTGCAGTGATTTTGCGACGACTCGAGTAACCAGCTGCGTGCGATAGCTAGGGTCGATGGCCGCGTTGCCCAGCTCAACGAGGCTGACTTGCTGCGGGGCTTGCTCACTGACGCAGCCACAGACATTGCTTTTTATGGTTTCTTGCTGCGTCTCGGTCATGGCAACGCTAGCGATACGCCACGCATTTTGTTTTTCGATTTGGCTGCGGCATTGGTTGTCAATGGCTGCGCGAAACACATTCATACTGATCTCATTGGCGGTACCAATGGCAGTGCCAGCATCATTATTGACGCCGCCTATGGTGGTGCAGCCGCCCAAGGCAAGCGCAGTCAGTAAGGCAGTAGATGCCAGTGTTTTTTTTGTAAGCCCGTGTTTTTTCACAGAATACTCCTTGGGATGGTTATAAAAATAATGGTTGTAAAGGCAATGATTGTAAAGATAAATATGGTGCCACGATAGCCCTAAAAAAGCACACAAAAAAACCAGCGAAGGCCATTTATTTTGGTATTCGCTGGCGTGTTAAGATCGCGCAAAGCATCAAAGCGAGACTGAGATAAATTGATCCCAGTCTAGCGAACTGATGCAGCGTATCTTTTTTATTTAGTTCTTTTATTTAGTAATGCCGATATTAGACGTTTTTACCGTGCTGCTTTTGCTGAATGTCTTTGGCCAACTTATAGCAGTCGTTGATATGGTCGGTGGCGATTTTCTTAAAAATAGTATAGCCCATCGTTGCAGCCACCAACTGCCCACCCAACGGGATAAATTTGGTCACTTGCTTGGCGGCGATACGACCACCAAAACCTTGAATGGTTTTTTTGACGAGACCGCGCGTCGCCATCAATCCTGCAAAGTCAACCGTACGGTCTCTAATCGCGCTCCAGTGCACTTCGCGTGACTCCAAGTCAATCGCTGATTTACGGTCTTCGATCAAGCCAAAGCGCTCACTGATCTCAGGGATGAGCTGGGTCAACATGCCTGCATCGACTGCCACATCAAAAAATGGCACAGGTACGATGGCGACACCAGCTGAGACTCTGGCACGTTTTTTGACCAAACCCAGACATTCTTGTTTGACTTTATCAAGATCAAGATTGGGGTCGATGGTATTGGGGAGTTTTTCAGCGACTGGTGTGGTTTTCATAAAAGGTCCTTGTACGTTTTTTTAGATAATGAATAATAGGGTTTTTATATCACTCACAGTGAAAATATATAGATTGACATCTATTTTATGGATTTATCGGTAGCATACAATCATCGCTTTGTAGCAAAATGCAGAAAATTACAGTCACTGTGCACCGTTTTTGTAAATTTAGCCTAAGCCAGAGGTGTGCGCAAACATAGAGCGTAAGCACTGTATGATCTGCTGAAGGCTGACAAAGTGTTTTAAAAAAGTGTTTTAAGAAGTCGAAAGTAATCGTAAAGAATAAACCTGACCGCTATAAATTGGCATTGTGACCCTGCATGAAAGCCAGTAGAATACCATCATGCTAAATTTAACCCCCCGTTATACCAGCACTCGCATCGACGAGTTGCCCGCCGCTTTGCAGCCTCTTGCCGCCCAGTCACCGACGCTTGCCCGACTATACGCTGGTCGCGGCATCACCAATCCTGAGCAGCTGGAGATTAGTCTCTCTGGGCTACTGCCCGCTGAGCAGCTGCATGGTGTCACCAAAGCTGTGGATCTGTTAGATGCTGCTATTGATAAAGGTCAGCGGATTCTGATCGTCGGCGACTTTGACTGCGACGGCGCGACCAGCACGGCGCTGATGATGCGTGTGCTCACTAAGATGGGCGCGGTGGTGGACTTTTTGGTGCCAGATCGCTTTAAGTATGGCTATGGGCTGACGCCTGAGATTGTGGAGCTGGGGATTGAGACTTATCAGCCAGATATGATCGTGACGGTGGACAATGGCATCTCCAGTCATGAAGGTGTCGCCCGTGCGCAGGCCGATGGCATTACGGTGATTATCACCGACCATCACTTGACCACCAAAGAGACCCCGCCAGCTGAAGCGGTGGTCAACCCCAATCAGCTCGACTGTCATTTTGCCAGCAAAGCCTTGGTGGGGGTTGGCGTGGCGTTTTATGTGCTGGGCCGCTTGGCAAAACAACGCCGTACAGCTGGTAAGTCCACTGTACAAGTCAGCCAGTATTTAGATTTGGTGGCGCTCGGCACGATTGCTGATGTTGGCGTACTGGACAAAAACAACCGTATCTTGGTGCATCACGGGCTAACTGCCATTCGTCAAGGGCGCTGCTGCATGGGTATCTTGGCGCTCCTTGAGCAAGCAGGCCGCGATCCAAAGCAGCTGCACGCCCAAGACTTTGGTTTTGTCTTAGGCCCACGTATCAACGCTGCTGGGCGCATGGACAACATGCGTATCGGCATTGAGTGTTTGTTGACCGAAGACTGGCACACCGCGCAGCGTTTGGCGCAAGAGCTAGAACAGCTAAACCGTACGCGCCGTCAGGTAGAAGGCGAGATGCGGGCGCAGGCGGACAATATCGTACAAACGCTAGCAGGCACCGCCAGTAGCACCGATAAGCGCAGTATTATTTTGTATCAAGATGATTGGCACCAAGGCGTCATCGGTATCGTCGCTGGACGATTAAAAGAAACGCATTATCTGCCCAGCATTGTCTTTGCGCCAGCAGATAAAGCGTGTACCGGAGACGATGATGCGATCAAAGGCTCTGCGCGGTCGATTGCAGGCGTGCATATTCGTGATGCCATTGAGCTGGTCGCTGAGCGCTATCCTGACTTGATCAGTCACTTTGGTGGCCATGCGATGGCGGCAGGCTTGACGATCAAGCGTCGTCACTTTGACGGGTTTGTGGCGGCATTCAATGAGGTCATGGCAGAGATAGATGATGAGGTGTTTGCTGAGCAAAAGCTCACCGATGGGCCACTGCAGGCCAGCGACTTTAGCCTATGGTTTGCCGAGCATTTGGCAGATGCCAGTATCTGGGGTCATGGCTTTGCACCGCCGATATTTGATGGGGTGTTTGAGGTATTAAGCTTCAAGGTTTTAAAAGACAAGCACTTGAAGCTATCACTGCGTTATCCTGACGTGCAGTATCCGATTGATGCCATTTATTTTAACTTTGATAGCGCGGCGTGGGATTATCGCGCCCAGCAAGTGCATGTATTGTTTGAGCTGGACATCAACGAGTGGAACGGCAAACAAAGCTTACAACTCATGATCAAAGACTTGGCAGTGGTAGCAGCGGCGTAGCTCGTAAAGCGCTTTTACCGCCAGTGCTTTGACTGTTTAGCATTGAGACCCGCGTGCCAGCGCCGTGTGATTAATATCGCCATTCTATGGTCGGAAACTGCCAATCATAACGTATCGCCAGCATGCGCAAAATAAAAATCGTACTCATCGCTGAGACGTCAGCCACCCAAGGCGTCACGCCGAGATTGTGCAGCGCAAAGTAGAGAATGCCGCCTGCCAACGCCGCGGTGATATAAATCTCTTGCTGCAAAACCAGCGGTATCTCATTGCAGATCATATCGCGGATAATACCGCCGACCACAATGGTAATTACCCCTAGGAGTAAAGCCACTGGCACGTTGGCGCCCATACTGTCTGCGACTTTGATGCCGATGAGGGTAAAGACTGATAGGCCGATGGTGTCTGAGAGTTTGAGAAACGTATCGACGCGTCTGGAGTTTGGATGAAAAAATATCTGCATCACTAGTGAAGACAAAGTAATGACGGTCAAGTAGCTCATATCGACCATCCAAAACAGCGGATGACGGTCTAAAATGACATCACGTACCGTACCGCCACCGATGGCAGTGACAATAGACACCAGCAGACAACCAAAGACATCGAAGTTTTTGTGCTTGGCCAGTATCGTACCTGAAACGCTACAAGCGACGATACCGATCATATCAAACAAATATATCAGCGAGCGCGGATCAAACGTGGTGATCAGAGCAGTAGGGTCTAATGCGATGGTCAACATGCGCAAGTCTCATTAGGTGTTGATGATGGGGCAGCGGGTCGAATCGGTAGAAGAGGATAGAGGCTATCTGCAATCAATCTGACAATCTGATATTAGTTAGCTGCCAATGAATCGTCAACCCTTAATCAACTAAGCGAATAGACGGCAGATGCCAGTCAAACCTCAGTGCCAACATCCGCACAGCAAAAATCACAAACAGCATAATAAATTCATTGATGCCAGCATCGACCCCCAAATACTGCAGCAGCAGATAGGTCGTAGAGCCTATGATGCTGGCCGTGATATAAATCTCACGCTGTAGCACCAGCGGTATCTCATTACAGATAATATCACGTAATAGCCCACCGATAATCGCGGTCCAAACCCCCATCATAATCGCAATGATCGGTGACATATCTTGCGTGAGCGCCACCTTAAAACCAATGACACTAAATGCGGCCAAGCCAATAGCATCAAAGAGTTTTAGCGCATTGTCAATCTTATGATAAAGGTGAAAAAATATCTGTAAAATAAGCGAGGTCACCGTGATGACGATCACATAATTGAGATCCGTCATCCAAAACAGCGGATGACGATCAAGCGCCATATCACGTAGTGTACCACCGCCGATGGCATTGACCAGCGATACCAAAATACAGCCAGCAATATCAAAGCCTTTGTGCTGCGCCAGCAAGGTCCCCGCGATCGCGCAGGCTATCACCCCTACCATATCCAGTAAGTACAACAAGATATCAGGGAAAATCAAATCATTAACCATCGTTATAGTACCAAGTCGTGACCGTCAAAATGAGATGACTGAGCGCAATAAAGGCTATTGCATTCGTCGTGTAGCAAAAACATCAACGAGACAGCTGTATACGACTTAGCCATCCTTGGCAAAAAATATCAGCCCGATAATGATCAAACCAATACCGAGCAAACCCATCGCTGAAGGTATCGAGCTACCCAGTAATAATATCCCACCGATAAGGGCAAATATCACCTCACTGGCTTGGGTGGCATCGACGCCAGCCACCTCGCTTGAGGTCACCGCCTGACCGCGCGCGTACAAAAATATAGTAGTAGCCGCCACCCCGGCCAACAAAGCCACCAGCAAGGTATTAAACACCTGTGCGCTATCGGGTAGCTCGGGTCGCACTATCATGCCCAAAAGCAGCCAAAATGGCAAACTCCCCAGAGTCATTAGCCAAACTTTGTTAAAGGCATTGTGTAGTAAGGTAGTCTCAATCGAGGGAATACGATGGATCAGAGTTTGCAGTAGTGACGGCGCGGGTGCGGCAGCAGGCAGAGCATTTAGAGCGGTGCTGGTGGTACTAGTGTCATATAAAGTAGGCGGCAGATCATAAGCTTCAGAGATTAATGGCTCGTCATGGATGTCGGCGATGCCAGATACGGCGTGCGACTGATCTGCCACGTCAGCGGGTAACGCTGGCGTGCGGGAGTTATGAGTGACTTGCCAGACCAACTGATTGCCAATCGGGTAGCTAAAGGCGGCAATAAGGGCGGGTAGTGCGCCATAGAGCAGCATCTGTGCCATAGGGACGGCATGGGCAATATCAGTGTCGGCAAGTGCAGCGGCGTGCAAGCCCTCACTGACATTGACCATCACCACCCCAACAAATACCAAAAGGGCATAAAGGATGAATTTTTTATCAAAACACTGGCCAAAGACCATCAGCACCAATAAGCTGGTCACGACGGTAAACATAAAGGTCGCCGCGACCACCCAGCCTGCCACATGATCGGCGGCATAGCAGATACCTGCATAAAACAGCCCAAAGCCAATACTGCCTGTGAGGCACCAAAAAACCCAATGCTGAAAAAAGACCGCTGTCAAAGCTTTGAGGCGCCCCATCCCTTGCTGAAACAAGATGATGCCGGTGATTATCAGCCACATAAAGACATAGCGCAGACTCGCCGACCAAAACCAGTGGCCGCCTGCCGCGCTCATCATCTCATTTAAAATAAATGTCGAGCTAAAAAACGCGCCCGCCACTAAGCCCAGTAGTATTAGCTTGATCATCCTTGTGCCCTTATCCTTATTTCCGTGTCGTGTGAGCGATTTGTACCGTTTTTCTTGTGTCCTTGATACAGCTATTTAGCTGTTTATGATAACGCCGAGGCGATGTCCTATCGTTATTTGCCTTTTTACTGTTTGCCTTTTCACTATTTACCTTTGGCATCTGCCCAAATGATTTTGTGCAATTGCAGCTGAAAGCGCACGGGCAGGGCGTCGGTCAGTATCCATTCGGCAAGCTCGCGGGCAAGCACAGGCACCTCTGGACTGACCGCGTCATCGATATCATCTGCAACAGTAAACATCGGCGAAAACCAAACCGTGCCGACGCGTTTATCCAGCTGATGCTCAATGAGTGTGGCTTTTGCCCAGTCATAGTCAGTGCGGTTTATAATGACAAACTTAATCTGATCATGTTGGGTTAAGTGGTCAAGATTTGACCAAAGGTTTTTATCAGCTTCGCCTGAGCTTGGGGTTTTGAGATCCATGACTTTGCTGACCGCCGCTGGTACGTCTTTGACACTCAGCGCCCCTGCCGTCTCAAGGGAAATCTCATAGCCATCGCTGAGCAGGCGTTGCATCAGCTCGATGGCATTGGGCTGCGCCAATGGTTCACCGCCCGTCAGACAAATCCGCTTGCACGGATAGGTTTTGATCGTCGCTATGATGGCATCTAATGACTGACGCTCGCCACCTGTAAAGGCATACTCAGTATCGCAGTAGACGCATCTGAGCGGACAGCCGGTTAAGCGGACAAATATGGTCGGCAAGCCTGAGGTCAGCGCCTCACCTTGTAGCGAGTAAAAAATCTCTGTCAAACGCAGACCTGCGCTCGGGTCGGTGACAGGGATGGCGGCGGTGCGTAACGGCGACTGGTTCATAATGGTTTCAAATACAATATAGTTTCAACGACAAGTGAGCGTTGATAAGGCGATAGTTTGATAAAACGCTCGGCGATAAGCTTGTGCAAAAAGTCAGGTCGTAGGTGCGGCCGATTTATGCGAGGATAGCGCAAAAAATCACGGTGAATTATAACGTAACCAATGATATTACACTGCGGCTAATACATAAAAAATTAAAACATAAAAAAAGATGCTGAAGCCATGCTCCAGCATCTGTATATAAAGCTATTTTACTAGGGCGTGTTCTCATTTTAAAAATGGTGATAAAAATGAGATAAATCGCAGTCAAACAAGGAAGATAGCGCAAGTAATATCGAGATATTAGTCAGCTATTTGACACCGTTTGGCCAGATTTAGCCATTTTTAGCCCATTTAGATGGCTATCGATTGAATTGAGGACACGCCCTAAAAACGTTTTTGTATAAAAACCAACGTATACGCGAGCAGACTAGTCTAAGCGTAGCAGCTCATTTACCGCTGTTTTTGCGCGCGTCTGTGCATCGACTTTTTTGACGATGATGGCGGCATAGAGGCTATGGCTACCGTCTTTTGCTGGCAAGCTACCTGGTACGACGACAGAGCCTGCGGGTACGCGGCCGCGATGAATCTCGCCTGTTTCGCGATCATAAATGCGCGTTGATTGACCGATGTAGACACCCATAGAGATGACCGCGCCTTCTTCGACGATGACGCCTTCGACGATCTCAGAGCGTGCACCGATAAAGCAGTTGTCTTCAATGATGGTCGGGTTGGCTTGTAGTGGCTCAAGCACGCCGCCGATACCCACGCCGCCTGAGAGATGCACGTTTTTGCCGATTTGGGCACATGAGCCGACCGTCGCCCATGTATCAACCATCGCGCCTTGATCGACATAAGCGCCGATATTGACGTATGACGGCATCAGCACCGCGCCTGCCGCGACATATGAGCCTTTACGAGCGACCGCAGGTGGCACGACGCGTACACCAGCTTCTTTAAACTGCGCTTCGGTCCAGTCAGCAAATTTGGTCGGTACCTTGTCATAAAACTGCACATGTTCGCCAGCGGCTTGTACGTAGTTGTCGTTTAGGCGAAATGACAGTAGTACTGCTTTTTTGGCCCACTGATTGACGACCCATTCGCCATCCTTTTTTTCTGCTACGCGCAGGCTGCCGTTATCTAGTTGCTCAAGCACTTGCTCGATGGCATCGCGCACATCTTGCGGCATGGTGCTTGGGCTGTATTCGTTACGGTTTTCAAAGGCTTGTTCGATGGTTTGTTGTAATGACATAAAGGTTCCTAAAATTAATAAAAGAGAAGTCTTATAACAAAATAAGGGCGTAAATGTGGTGAAAAAACACGTTCGCTGTATTGTCGCTAATTTGACCGCTTTTAGCAAACGTCCGCAGTATTATCTTCTATCCATTCTAGGATATCTTGGTAAACGGTTTGATGGTCTTTTTCATGGAGCGGCTCATGACGCATATTTGGATAAAGCTGGATATCGACGTTGCTAAAGTTTTGCTTGTTTAAGCGGGTGACGATGCGACGAATGCCGCGACCCATATTGCCGATAGGGTCGTCCTCGCCGCTGATAAAGAGCATCGGAAAGTCCTTGGTAATGGTGGCAGCCCAGTGTTTATTCAGCCCCGTTTCCATCAAACAAAACAGCGTCATAAAGCCATTATTAGTAAAATCAAAGCCTGTCAATGGATCGGCTTCATAGTCTGCGATGGCTTCGGGGTTTTGATTTAACCAAGCAAACTCAGATTCTGATTGGCGGTTCTTTAGCTTGCTGTTTAGGACTTTATTCATGACCGTGGCAAATACAGGATTTGGGGTTTTCGGGGCGACTTTTGCCAAGAGTTTATTGGCAGGTACCAGCACTTTGGTCAAGGGGTTGGCATCTGCACTGCCCATCAAGATAGCACCTGCAAAGCGATGAGCGTGATGTTTGAGGACATTGCGGACGATAAAGGAGCCCATTGAGTGCCCCATGACAAAGTGTGGCACCTCCGGATAACGCGCTTGTAACTGATCTGCCATCACGATGACGTCTTTTAGCAATGACTGCATAGGATGCTCGTCAGCGAAAAACCCTAAGTCCGCTTGGGTTTTGACGGTTTTACCATGGCCTAAATGGTCATAAGTTGCGACGGCGATACCGTGATCGGCCAAAAACTGCGCAAAATCTGCATAGCGGCCACTATGCTCGGCCATACCGTGTACGACGAGTAGGGTGGCCTTGATATGGGTTTGCGTATCACTTGGCACAAAAAACGTATGATGCAGATGGTGGATATTGTCTGAGGACAAAATATGCTCGTGACTGCTATCGGTGCTACTACTCATAAAAAACTCCTATGATTCAGTAAAATACGGATCGCACGATATAAGCTGCCTGATATCGTGCATGGGCCATATCATTTGGCTGCTATTGTACTGGACGCTGATAAATAGTGTTGCCTTCTTTGATGGTTTTTACTACTTTAATATTGCGGATATCGGCTGGTTTTATGGTCAGCGGGTTGTTATCTAAAATCACCAAATCCGCGAGTTTACCAGGAGCCAGTGTGCCTTTGGTGTCTTCTTCAAAATACTGATACGCCGCGTTGCTGGTGATGGCCTTGAGAGCTTGGTACGGCGTGATGCGTTCATCAGCACCGATGACTTGACCTGTGCGTGAAGTGCGATTGACCGCTGTCCAAACAGAAAACAGCGGATCGACTGGCGTGACAGTGTCGTCGGAGTGATTGGTATAAGGGATACCCATTTTATCAACTGTGGCAAGAGGGCTTAAGGAATTGGCGCGTTTTTCGCCCAAGTTTTTGATATGGACATCGCCCCAAAAGTAAGCATGGTTGGTAAAAAATGACGGCACCATATTGTACTTTTTAAACGCCGCTAGCTGGTCTGGCCGCGCAAACTGCGTATGAATCGGCACGATACGGCGGTCTTTATCAGCGGCTTGTCCCGTTTGTTTGACTGCATATTCGTGCGCTTTGAGGATCATATCAGTGGCCGCGTCGCCATTATTATGAATAAATAACTGATTGTCATTTTTATAGGCTTTGACAAACATCTCATTCATATTATCTTGGTTGATACTCGGCAAGCCGCGGCAGTCGCTCTCGCAGTCTGGTACAGGCGTCAGATAGGGCTGAGTAAAGTAGGCGGTCTTGCCTTGCGGGGAGCCGTCGGCGATGATTTTGGTGCCTTGTACCTTAAAACCGTTTTGATAGGTTTGCCATTTGAAGTCTTTATCGGCCAAGTTTTCGTCCAAATCACTAACCCCTGCCAAGGAGACCAAGTCGATTTTTAGCTTACCATTATCGGCTTGTTTTTGAAAAAACTGAATAGCATCACGGGTGGTAGAGCCGTCTTGTGCTGTGGTCACGCCGTACTTGGCGTAGTAGTCTTGAGTTTGATCAAAAAACTGCGCTTGCTTGGGCTCAAGCGTCTTAAGCAATTGATACATAAGCGGATACATCGCCGTTTCTTGTAGCAGACCGTTTGGCTCGTTTGAGCCTTTGACTCGGGCGATATTACCGCCTTCAGGTGACTGGCTATCGGCAGTGATGTCCATAGCAGCCAGCGCATTGGAGTTGGCAACCCCCATATGACCGCTGGTGTGCTGCAAATACACTGGGTTGTTTGGCAAAACGCTATCAATCTCTTCTTTGGTCGGATGGCGATCCTCAGCGAGCTGCGTCTCATCATAACCCCAGCCAAATATCCACTCACCATCAGCGATGTTATTGTCTTTTTTATAAGCCTTTAATGCTAGCAGCATTTTATCGATATTGTCTATCTTGCCAATCGGCGGCGCGCTCAGATCCACCTGTCCCATAGTGTTGGATACCAAGCCAAAATGACTGTGCGGATCGATAAATCCTGGTAGCAGCGTCTGATGTTGCAAATCGACGGTCGCGGCGTTTTTATAGTTGTCTTGCGCGTGTTTTAAGCTGCCAACATAAGCAATCTTACCGTTTTGGGTGACCAATGCTTGGGCCAGTTGCGGCTTGTCGCCCTCCATGGTAATGATATTGCCGTTGTAATAGATGGTTGCTTGACTGGTCGCTGTTTGTACCGCCACCGCGCTGTCTTGATTGTCTGCTGTCAGATTTGCTGCACAGCCGATCATGCTCAGTAGGCCAATGCCTAATAAGGCCGGTCTTATAAATAGATGTGTGCTCATTTTTTTCCCTAGTCTTGTCTTTTCTCATGAATGATAAATGTACTGTGCGCTTTGCCAAAAGATGTCGATAGAACCAATCTAACTATAATGCCAAATGCGGTCAATATCCTTGGGCTATTTGTTGCTTTTCTATCCTGTGGGAGCCAGTAGCGCCTAGAGCATGCATTAATGCTGATATGGAATAACCAGCTAAATACTTAATATTAATGATAATACAGAAGAAAAAATAAGGTATGATTTATGAGGTCTTCTTTATTTTTTTGCTGGATGATAAGCATATGATGTGGGCAATGCCCGCGCCTGCACCAAGGAAAAATCAAAGTTTTAGCATGATTTTTTATCGTAAAAAGCTGCCAACTGGATTCTATACCACTATGAAATCTACTATTGAATTACTCGAAGCGACGGATTTTCCTGCTATCAAAAGACGCAACCTTAACGTCCTACAAATCAATATGGGCTATCTGTGTAATATGTCTTGTGTGCATTGTCATGTCGCAGCCAGTCCATACCGTACCGAGATGATGTCGCGTGAGTTGGTTGAGCTTATTGCGCAAGTGCTGCAAGCGCAAAATATCGATACACTTGATTTGACCGGCGGCGCGCCTGAGATGCATGAGGATTTTAAATACTTGGTAAAAGAAGCGCGTAAGCTTGGCGTCAAAGTCATTGATCGTTGTAACTTGACGATCTTGATGGAAGAAGGCTATGAAGACATGGCGCAGTTTTTGGCAGATAACGAGGTGGAAGTGGTCGCCTCACTGCCGTGTTATTCGCTTGAAAACGTCGATAAACAGCGCGGCAAAGGCGCGTTTGATGACAGTATCCTAGGGCTGCATAAGCTCAACGCTTTGGGCTATGGAAGGGCAAATACAGGTTTGATTTTGAACTTGGTTTATAACCCGCAAGGCGCGACCCTACCGCCCAATCAGCAGACACTAGAGGCGGACTATAAGCGCGAGCTCAAAGCACACTTTGATATTGAGTTCAATCAGCTATTTGCTCTGACGAACATGCCCATTCAGCGCTTTGGTGCAGTCTTGCTTGCCAAAAACGAGTTTTATCCTTATATGACGCTGCTCAAAGACAACTACGATGCGCACAATCTCAAAGACGTCATGTGCCGCTCGACCATCAGTGCCAATTGGCTGGGCGAATTGTTTGATTGTGATTTTAATCAGCAGCTGCAGATACCGGTGCCGAATAAATCGCGCCGGCATCTAAAAGACTTATTGACGCAAAATCCTGAGGGTGATGACATCGCGATTGCCGATCATTGCTACGGCTGTACGGCAGGACAGGGCAGTAGCTGCGGCGGCGCGTTAGAAAACGATCAGACGAAAGTGGTTTAGCGTTTTCAGGTACTGTTTTTCAAACTAAGATAAACCACCCCAACCATGACTGAGCGCTATAGTCAGTTCGAAATAAAATCGATACGCTCATATGAACGTGCAACTGGTACAAATTTTCCTTGCGTGCTGTGTCTACGCTGACAGATGCGGCGCAAAATTCATACCAGCTGCACTGTATCGGTTTTAAAGTAAATTAACTATAAATAAAAAGCAGCCAGAAGCATGCCCACAATTTCTATCATCATTCCTACACTCAACGAGGCAAATAACCTGCCGCATTTGTTTGCACACCTCATCGGGCTAAACCCACCTCCGCAGCAAGTGATATTGATTGATGGTGGCTCAAATGATGAGTCTTTGGCATTGACTCAAAACCTTATTGCAGATGTCACTCGTGATAATCAGTCAGACATCGACTGGCAAGTGATTCAGTCACAAGCAGGTCGTGCACGGCAAATGAACAAAGGCGCAGCGCTCGCTACGGGTGATGTACTGCTGTTTTTGCATGCAGATACCAAGTTGCCAGCTCAAGCTATTATGGATGTAAAAACTGCTACCCAAGATAAAAAATGGGGCCGTTTTGACGTACGTCTAGATAGCCCTGATTGGATGCTAAAGCGAGTCAGCAAAATGATAAACTTACGCTCGCGGCTAACTGGTATCGCCACGGGTGACCAAGCTATTTTTATCAAACGAGATTGGTTTGAGCAAATTGGTGGCTATCCCGATCAAGCGTTGATGGAAGATGTTGAGATTAGTAAACGTCTAAAAACCATTGGTAAACCTGCTTGTTTAACCAGTCAAGTCATCACCTCAGCACGGCGCTGGCAGCAGCATGGCACTTGCCGCACAATACTACTGATGTGGCAGCTGCGCTTTGATTATTGGCGCGGCGTACCTACTGACAATATTTGGCAGCGCTATTACCGATAAAAGAATAAATCCTTATCATGAATCAAAACTCATCAACCTGTATTATTATCTTTGCCAAATTCCCCGCGGCGGGCAAGGCAAAAACGCGCTTGCAGCCAGAGCTTGGGGTTGCAGGTGCCGCTCGTATGGCGCGTAAACTGCTTTTGCATAGTACCCGTCAGGCGCGAGCGACAGGGTTTACAGTTGAGCTATGCGTCAGTCCTGCGCCAAGCGATTCATGCTGGCAGACGCTGGATTTACCCAAGTCATTGCACTGGTCAGCACAAGCCGATGGCGATCTGGGATTACGTATGCTCACCGCCAGTCAAAACGCGCTTAAGAAATTTGAGAAAATATTATTAATAGGCTCGGATTGTCCTGCTTTAACCGCTACTAAAATTCATAGCGCTGCTCAGCAATTAGAGACTCAAAATAGCGTGATGATTCCCGCCTTTGATGGCGGTTATGTACTGTTTGGTTTTAAGAAAGCTTATGCCAGTCTGTTTGCAGATATCAAGTGGAGTACCGCAAGCGTTGCCTCTATTACTCAGCAGCGTATTAAAGATTTAAACTGGTCACTAGCTTTGTTAGCGCCTTTGCCGGATATCGATGAGCCTGAGGACTTACAGTATTTGCCCGTAGGCTGGCTGGACGGTGTAAATGTTAGCGACAATAGTTATTAATAAAACAAAACTTTGAATCAACTTCTCAAAAATAAAAAAGACCATAAAATGCTTCGATAGTCTTTTATGTGTGCGAAAACGTCATAAATTTAAAATTTCACCCATTAAGGAAGTAACGCTGCCAGTCTTGTTTTGGTTTGTTCATCCATTGCTGTAACGGGCGTGACTAATGCTTGCGCTAGAGCTGTATGAGCGATAGATTTGGGCTGCTCGCTAGCGAGTAGGGCGACTGCTTCTTTAATCACTTGCTGGGCGTTATCGGCTTTTTTCATCAGGTTTTGGATGGCATAGTCGGCGCTGACGGCTTCCTCGGTAGGGTGCCAGCTATCAAAATCGGTCACTAACGCAAGCGTGGCATAGGCAATACTGGCTTCACGCGCGAGTTTGGCTTCTGGCATATTGGTCATGCCGATGATGTCAGCGTTCATTTGCCGATACCACTGCGACTCTGCACGAGTAGAGAACTGTGGCCCTTCGATACAAACGTAAGTCGCTTTTGAGTGGCACTGACCATCGGCAATATTGGCTTTATCATAAGATCTCGTCAAAACCTCAGACATAGCAGGGCAAAGCGGATCAGCCATCGACACATGAGCGACTGCGCCATCTCCAAAGAAGCTACTAACACGCTGCTTGGTCATATCAATCATTTGATTAGGGACGACCATATCTAAAGGCTTTAGGTTTTCTTGTAATGAGCCGACCGCTGATACCGAGATGATATAGCGCACGCCTAGCGTTTTTAGCACATAGATATTGGCGCGGTACGGCACCTCGGACGGCATGAATTTATGACCCTGACCATGACGGGCCAAAAAGGCGACGGTAGTGCCGGTCAGCTCGCCCAATACAATGTCATCAGACGGCTCACCGAAAGGCGTCTCAACTTTAACGCGCCGTTTATTGGTCAAGTCTGCCATCTGATACAGGCCACTGCCGCCGATGATGGCGATATCAGCGGTTTGTTTTGTTGCTGAGGTCATAGGGCGCTCCCTGATGTTTTGTGATAAGTATTTATTGAGAATATAGCACTCTCTTTACGTAGGAATGTCATTACTTTGCATCGCTATCTTTGGGCAGAGAGTCACATAGGGTCATTTGCAGTTATTGATATTGATGGTCATCGTGTCTCTTATATCTATCATAAAGGTTTACAAAAAAGCGAGGTTTTGTTTAAATGGTTTGTATATTGAAACATGGTTTCGCATATCAAAACTACAGCTTTTGTATATATATTGAGTTCAGTATAAAAACGATACAGTGGGGCTGGGATAAATTTTACGCAGCCTCTGTCGGCGCAGGCACAGCACGCAAGGAAAATTTATCCCAGTCCCACGTTGACATATAATGTATCTGTTTTATTTAGAATCGACTATAGTTGATCCACTATAAAAGAAATGCAGTAAGACAGGAAAGCATTTTGCGCAGTATTTGTTTGCGTCGCCACAGGCAGTTTATTTACCATAAGAATTGCTATAGTATTACAGGTCTGTAACGTATCTATTTTTAAAGACTATGCGTTTAGACAAACGTATAAAACATTTCAAGGATGAATGCCATGCTCAACTCTTCAAAATCTCCTTTGCTTTTATCAGCGATGTTAAGTGCTGTTTTAGGCCTAACCGCGTGCTCTTCTCCAAGCTCAGAAAACACAGACAATGCAGCGGCAGAAAGTAGTGCCACTGCAGACGATAAGCTGGACACAAAGTTTGTCACCATCGCCACAGGCGGCGCATCTGGCCCTTATAATATTATTGGTACAGCACTGTCTGAGGTTTATGCCAAAACCTTTGGGGTCAACTCAAAGACGCAGACCACAGGTGCTTCAGTTGAAAACGTCAATTTATTAACCCAAGGCAAGGTGGATATGGTGTTGGCGTTGAGCGATGTCGTCACCGATGCCGTCGAAGGCAAAAATAACTTCGATCAGCCAATTGACAACATTCAACAGATCGCTGTGTTATATCCCAATGTGGTACAAATTGTGACGTCGCAACAGTCAGGCATCAAAAATATCGAAGATCTGCGTGGTAAGCGTATCGCAGTAGGCGATCAAGGTTCAGGCACAGAGGTAAATGCCCGAACCCTATTAGAAGGCTTTGGCATTACTTATGATGATATCACCGTCGACTATTTAGGCTTCGCTGAAGCGGCTGATGGTATGAAGGCTGGCAAAATCGAAGCGGCGTTCTTTAGTAGTGGTCTACCAAACTCGTCATTGATGGAGCTAGAGCAGGGCTTAGACTTGCAGCTGGTCACTATCGATCAAGACAAGTTGAATGAGATCATCACCACCAAACCGTACTTTAAAACCTTTGAAATTCCTACTGGTACTTATGGTAATGAGACCGCAATACCGACGGCCGCAATTATGAATGCATTGTTGGTGCGTTCGGATTTATCTGAAGACGATGGTTATAAGCTGACTAAGGCTTTGTTTGATAATTTGGACGGCCTAAAAACCGCGCATCAAGCAGCCAATGATATCAGCTTAGAGTCTGCCAACACTGGTATGGTAGCCCCAATCCATCCTGGCGCTAAAAAGTACTACGATGAGCAAGCAGCCAAGTAAACGTCTATGGTTATTAACTAGCGCGGCACTGATGGCTGCGCTAGTTTTTTTTGTGCTATGGGCCAACGTATCCCAGCAGCCCGTTGTCGAAGTGCAAGTCGATGGCACTATCTGTTATTTTACTGAGCCAAACTTTGAGCTGCGCTGGATACATTCTGTAGAAAAGCAGTGGTGGGAGGAGCAGTATCAGCGTACAGACGACGGTCTGCTGTTGACCACTACCTATTTTGAAGCGTTTGGCGCAGGTACGCCGTCGACTGAAGCGCTAGCCCCCATACAAAAACCTGGCTATTTGGGTTATCAAATCAACGAAACGCTGCCTAGTCTTAATTGGGTAGTATCTAGATTGACCAAGGGTGAGCTAAATTATGCCGACCATCGGCTTTTGATTCATGAGTGGGCGCCAGATTATTCTGAAGTAACGATTACGCCCAAGACGTACCATTTAATTGACAGATTACAAAAGGACTTTTGTCATGAACTCGCAAGTGACGGATCACGATAATGTGACCACGATGTCAGCCAATCATGCTGATCTGCCCATCCATGCCAGCACCCATGCTGCTACCAATGTAGATGCCGAGCTTGACGCGCAAGCTCATAATCAGGCCATATTAGAAAAGTATGATCGAGAGTCGATCACCCGTCACATCACGCAAGGTCCAGTTAAGTATTTTATCGCTGGGATTTGCATTTTATATTCTATCTTTCACTTGTATATCACCTTCAATCCAATGCCAGCACTATTGCAGCGCTCTGTACACGTCGGCGTTGGCTTTGCCCTGATATTCTTAATCTTTCCTGCGAGTAAAAAAAGTAGCCGCCAGCACGTCGCTTGGTATGACTGGATTTGGTTCTTGCTATCATTGTCTGGCATGGCTTATCTGATATACGAGTATCAAGATATCGTGACCTCACGTGGCGGCATGGCCAATCCGATCGATGTGATATTTTCTATTATTACCGTCATTTGTGTGTTAGAGGGCAGTCGCCGTATCACCGGTTGGATTTTGCCGATATTGGCATCGATATTTTTGGCTTATCCATTTGTCAGCCATCTAGATTTTATGCCTGATCGATTGCTCACGCGTCCTTATGATATGGGCGATATCTTTGGTCAATTGTTTTTAAAAACGGAAGGCCTGTATTCTGTGGCGATTGGGGCGTCGGTGACGTTTATCTTTTTGTTCATCTTATTTGGGGCATTTTTAGCGCGCTCAGGTATGGGTCAGCTGTTTAATGATTTGGCACTGGCTATTGCTGGGGATAAAAAAGGCGGCCCTGCCAAGGTGGCGGTCATCTCAAGCGGCTTTATGGGCAGTATCAATGGCTCAGCGTTATCGAACGTTGTCAGCACCGGCGCGTTTACTATCCCATTGATGAAAAAGGTCGGTTATCACAAAGACTTTTCGGGCGCAGTAGAAGCAAGTGCTTCTGTGGGCGGGCAGATATTGCCGCCGATTATGGGGGCCAGTGCCTTTATCATGGCGGAGACCACAGGGCTACCTTATAGCACCATTGCTTTGGCTGCGTTATTGCCAGCGGTGCTCTACTATCTGGGCGTTATTGCTCAAGTGCACTTTCGTGCGGGTCGCCGCGACCTAAAAGGCATCGCCAAAGAAAACCTGCCCGCCGTCAAAGAAGTATTAAAAGCGCGCGGTCATATGCTACTACCGATTGTGTTTTTGATTTATTTATTGATTGAAAACGTACCCGTCGGCTATGCAGCGGCCTATACCATCGGTTTTACGGTTGCCATTAGTATGCTACGCAAAGAGACCAGAATGGGGTTTTCGGACATTTTGGGTGCACTAGAAGATGGTGCTCGCCAGTCGCTGGCGGTGATGGCCGCGTGTGCGGTCGTCGGGGTAATCATTGGCGTTGTCAGCTTAACCAGCTTTGGGACAGTGATGACATCATCCATCGTGACATTGGGCGCAGGGTCGTTATTCTTAACTCTAATATTGACCATGCTTGCCTCTATGGTACTCGGCATGGGGCTACCGTCTATTCCTGCGTATATCATTACTGCAACGATGGCAGCGCCTGCGCTAGCAGGTTTTGATATTCCGATTTTATCAGCGCATATGTTTGTGTTTTATTTTGGTATTTTTGCCAATATTACGCCGCCTGTCTGTCTGGCAGCCTTTGCTGGTGCGGGTATATCTGGTGGTGATCCGATGAAGACAGGGTTTTTGTCGTTGAAGCTGGCATTGGCCGGATTTATCGTGCCGTTTATGTTTATTTATAGTCCGACGATGCTGATGATAGATCCCACGGGTCTGGCAGTCACGGCAAAAGACTTTCCGCTGCCGCCTATCCTTGATATCGTGACAGTGGTATTGACATCGGTAACAGGCGTCATTGCGTTAGGGGCGGCACTAGAGGGCTATTTTAGGGACGCTATGAGTCCACTCACGCGTGGCATATTGGCCATCGGCGCGTTACTACTGATTTATCCTGAACTGACCACAGGCTTGGTAGGTGGGATTATCGTGCTGATTATCGCTGTTTGGAACATAAAAACAGCCAAAAAGCCCATACCGACTATCACGGTGTAAAGAGTTGAACTTGAAGGCTTTTTAAAGGTTTATTAAAGTTACGTCATTCTCAACTATTTGGCTTTATAGTTAAGTATAGGGAGTTCAGTATAAAAACGGTACAACGGAACTGGTATTAATTTTGCGCAGCCTCTGTCGGCGTAGGCACAGCACGCAAGGAAAATTAATACCAATTCCGTGTTGAAATATAATGTATCTGTTTTATTTAAGTTGGCGTAGGTTGGGTTAAAAACCCAGCTTACAGTAGTCTTAGAGTACTTTATAAAAAAGGGTGAACAGTAACTGGCGACTGTTCACCCTTTATTTTATCTACAGACTTTCGCTTACAGCCTTGCTAACTTAACAACCAAGCTTGCCTTCGGCTTCTAGCGCTTTTTTGCTACGAACCGGCGCAGGGCAGTCTTCGCCGTAGTACTGTCGATCAGCAAAGTAGCTTGAGCGTACCATCGGGCCTGCCCAAATGCTAAAGAAGCCAATCTTTTTGCCGTAGTCCATATAGCGCTGAAACTCGTCTGGATGCACGTAGCGATCAACAGGCGCATGATCCTTACTGGGCTGCAGATACTGACCGATGGTAATCATGTCGACATCATGGGCCTTGAGATCATCGAGCAGTGCATAGACCTCTTCTTCTGTCTCACCAAGACCGACCATAAAGCCGCACTTGGTGGCGATATCAGGACGACGCGCTTTGTACAGTTTAAGCAAGTCGAGCGAATGTTGATAATCAGAGCCAGGACGGAAGGCTTTATATAGACGCGGCACAGTTTCGATATTATGGTTAAAGACATCTGGCGGGGTTTCCGTCAATAAGTCTAACGCAATCTCCATACGACCACGGAAATCTGGCACCAATATCTCGATCAAGCAGTTTGGGCTTAGCGCGCGAGATTCGTTCAATACTTCTACAAAATGTCCAGCGCCGCCGTCCTTTAGATCATCGCGATCGACAGAGGTGATCACCGCATATTTAAGACCCAAGCCTTGGATGGTCTCAGCAGTGTGGCGCGGCTCGTCTTTATCAAGCGCATTCGGACGACCATGACCCACATCACAGAACGGACAGCGACGGGTACAGATATCGCCCATAATCATAAAGGTCGCGGTACCATCGGCAAAGCACTGCGGCAGGTTAGGGCAGGCAGCTTCTTCACAGACGGTATAGAGCTTTTGTTCGCGCAGTGTGGCTTTGATGCGTGCAACTTCCGCAGGGGAAGACATCTTGACCCGAATCCAATCAGGCTTTTTTTTGGCCTCGACCGTTGGGATGACCTTAATGGGAATACGGGCAACTTTATCATAGCCACGTAGCTTTTCGCCTTGCACTGCTTTTTTGGGTTTGGCCTTGGCAGCAGGGACATAGGTTTGTACGGCAGTCGTCATAATAGAGTTATCTCTTAACCCTTTACAGTATAAGGGTTTATGGAATGATCAGAATGTTTTATAAGTGTCGGTATTATAGCAGGGATTTTACAGTCTGTTTTTGTACAATATCGTTAAGAGTACTATGAAATGTCTTATCACCATAGTTTTAAATATCTATATCAATGTCCAGCTCATTTAAGATTTCTATGGCAGCGCGAAACGCTTCTTGAGTGGCAGGCGCGCCGCAGTAGGGCAAGCTGTGCATCAGTACCTCTCGAATCTCGGCAACGCTCGCCCCGTTGTTGATGGCACCGCGAATATGGCCCTTCAGCTCGGTCGGGCTTTTTTGTGCGACCAAAAAGGCGATGGTGATTAAGGAGCGGTATTTGCGCGGTAAAACCGAGTCATCCTGCCACGTACTGCCCCAAGCATGCTCGATGATCCAGTCTTGTAGCGGCTGGGTAAAGCCAGTAGCGTTATCTAATGAGCGTTTGACATGTGCTTCGCTCATCACTTCAGTGCGTACTTGTAGGCCGTTTTGGTAAGCGGTGTTGTCTGCCATATTGTGGTCGTCCCTGTTGTTTATTGTATGTGGTATGGATATTTTAACTTGCTATCTCTGAGATTTTTTGCCGTGTTTTGTATTTAGGCGTATGCGCAGTCTTTTCAAGTCTGTGTTGCTCTATAAGCGGCCATCTGTATTTTTAAAAGCGCGATTGTTATGTCATTTATGTTGATTATACGGGCAAAAAATGACCTCTAAGACAGCTGGTTATCTTTAGACGGATAAGGAAATAATCAGTCATCTGGTTGATGGTACTATTTTTATAATAAATGTCCAATATGGCCTTATTCTGAGCCTTTTAAAGCCATAGCCATTAACATTTAGAGCGTTTTAAGCTATGATTGCACGGATAATTATTTCATCTAGTACACAGACGCAGGCGGTCATGCTGACTCCCACGTATTGTGCTAACCCCAACTGACGAGGACGACTATTGTGTTAGAAGCTTATCGTAAACATGTCGAAGAACGTGCCGAGCTAGGAACTGTACCGCTACCACTGAATGAAAAGCAAGTAGCAGAATTGGTTGAACTATTAAAAAACCCACCAGCAGGCGAAGATGAGTTTTTGATGAACCTGCTAGAAAACCGTATTCCTGCTGGCGTTGACCAAGCTGCTTACGTTAAAGCTGCATTTTTGGCTGCTATCTTAAAGGGCGAAACCTCATCTCCACTTATCAGTAAGAAAAAAGCGGTCGAAATCCTAGGTACCATGCAAGGTGGCTACAACGTACAGCCATTGGTTGCCGCGCTTGATGACGAAGAGGTTGCTCAAGAAGCAGCTGATGCACTAAAGAAAACCTTGCTGGTGTTTGACGCGTTCAATGACGTGACTGAAAAAGCCGAAGCGGGTAACGACATCGCAAAAGAAGTGATTCAGTCTTGGGCTGACGCTGAGTGGTTTTTGAACCGCCCAGAAGTACCAAAAAAATCGACTTATACGACGTTTAAAGTCACAGGCGAGACCAACACTGACGATCTATCTCCTGCGCAAGACGCGTGGAGCCGTCCTGATATTCCACTTCATTCACTAGCCATGCACAAAAACTCTCGCGACGGCATCACTGCTGACGAAGAAGGCGTGGTCGGTCCAATGAAGCAGATCGAAGCATTGAAAGAAAAAGGCCATCCGCTCGCTTATGTTGGTGACGTTGTCGGTACCGGCTCTAGCCGTAAGTCTGCGACCAACTCAGTACTATGGCTGATGGGCGAAGACATCCCGAACGTACCAAACAAGCGCGGTGGCGGTCTGGTACTTGGTAATAACATCGCTCCTATCTTCTTTAACACCATGGAAGACTCTGGCGCTTTGCCAATTGAAAAAGTGGCGGTTGATAAGCTAAACATGGGCGATGTGTTTGACATCTATCCACATGATGGCAAAATCACCAAGCATGACTCAGACGAGATCATCTCAGAGTTCAAACTAAACTCGCCAACCTTGCTCGACGAAGTGCGCGCTGGCGGCCGTATTCCATTGATCGTTGGTCGTGGTTTGACCAACCGTGCGCGTGAGTACATGGGTCTGGGTCATTCAGACGTATTTGCGAAACCAGAAGAGCCAGCCGATACCGGTAAAGGCTTTACCCTTGCACAAAAAATGGTCGGTAAAGCGTGTGGCCTAGAAGGCGTACGCCCAGGTATGTACTGTGAGCCAAAAATGACTACCGTTGGCTCTCAGGATACCACAGGTCCAATGACCCGTGATGAGCTAAAAGACTTGGCATGTTTGGGCTTCCAAGCAGACCTTGTCATGCAGTCATTCTGTCATACGGCCGCTTATCCAAAGCCAGTTGACGTTGAGACTCAGCACACACTACCTGACTTTATCATGAACCGCGGCGGCGTTAGCTTACGTCCAGGTGATGGTATCATTCACTCATGGCTCAACCGTATGCTCCTTCCAGATACCGTTGGTACTGGTGGCGACTCGCATACTCGTTTCCCAATGGGCATCTCGTTCCCAGCGGGTTCTGGTTTGGTAGCCTTCGCAGCCGCGACTGGTGTGATGCCGCTAGATATGCCTGAGTCTGTGCGTGTGCGTTTCGTCGGTGAGCGTCAGCCTGGTATCACCCTACGTGACCTCGTCCATGCTATCCCTTATCAAGCCATCAAAGAAGGTTACTTGACGGTTGATAAGAAAGGCAAAATCAACGAGTTTAACGGTCGTATCCTTGAGATCGAAGGTCTAGAAGACTTGACCGCTGAGCAAGCGTTTGAGCTATCTGATGCCTCAGCTGAGCGTAGTGCTGCTGGTTGTACCATCACGCTATCTGAAGAGTCGGTAACTGAGTATCTAAACTCAAACATCACCCTACTTAAGTGGATGATCTCTGAAGGCTATGGCGATGCACGTACCATCAGCCGCCGTATCGAGCAGATGCAAGACTGGCTTGCCAACCCAAGCCTCATGCGTGCTGACGACGATGCAGAATACGCCATTGATATGACTATCGATATGAGCGAGATCAAAGAGCCAATCCTTTGCTGCCCGAACGATCCAGATGATGCCAAGACTCTAGCTGACGTGGCTGGCGACACCATCGATGAAGTATTTATCGGCTCGTGTATGACCAACATCGGTCACTTCCGCGCGGCAGGTAAATTGCTACAAGACGTACCAGCAGGTAGCCTGAAGACGCGTCTATGGATCGCACCACCAACTAAGATGGATGCACGCCAGTTGATGGAAGAAGGTTACTACAACGTCTACGCACAAGCCGGCGCTCGTACTGAGATGCCAGGGTGCTCACTATGTATGGGTAACCAAGCACGTATCGCACCGAAATCTACTGCGGTATCGACGTCGACTCGTAACTTCCCGAACCGTCTTGGTCAAGGCGCCAACGTTTATCTGGCGTCAGCTGAGCTTGCAGCAGTGGCTGCGGTACTGGGTAAACTGCCTACCAACGACGAGTATCAGCAGTATGCTGGCATGCTAAACAGCATGGGCGATGAAGTGTATCAGTACATGAACTTCGATCGTATGGAAGAGTACACTGAAGAAGCGGATAAGATTAACGTTGCTCAGTTGACCTAAGTTTCATTTAAACGCTTTAGTCAGATGAAATAAACCCCGTGTCAAAATGATGCGGGGTTTTTTTATGAAAATAAAATACTTTGAATAGTTTGCAAACTTTTTTTTGGAGTTTATACTTTAGTGAACTGGTCAAACTTTTGGTTGGCGACTTAACCCTTACAGATACATGAAGACAAACCCTATGGAAAATAAAAATATGCTCGATAAAGTAACGCCACCACCCTTGCCAGATGCTGCGGTGAACAATCATAGTGCCGAAGCAAACTATGGCATACTCGATTGGTTTAAAAAATGTCTTAGAAACTATAGCAACTTCTCTGGTCGTGCCCGACGTAAAGAATATTGGTATTTTGTGTTGGTGCAAATGGGTTTACTGTTTATAGCGATGATGTTAGATAGCATGATATTTGATGCAGAAACAGGGCTGTTTTATATCGTAGTGGTACTTGGCTTGTTTTTACCAAGCTTGGCGGTGACGGTGCGCAGGCTGCATGATACCAGTCGCTCAGGATGGTGGTTTTTCATCTCTATTTTACCTTTGATAGGCTCTATCATCCTACTGGTATTTTTGGCGAGTGATACCAAGCCTGAAACCAATCAGTGGGGTCCACCCGCCAAATAAGCGCTTCTGACCAAATGGTCGATAAGTGCAGGCGGAAACCGTGGCTCTGCACTTTCTTATTTTCTTACTTTTTTATCTCGGGACGGACCGATACTTTGATTATGCACTTATCATTCAGGTGCTTTGGAGTCTTGGTTGATTACTTTATCCCCTCTCAAACGTCGCATCGTCTATGTGACTGTCTTTGAAATCATCGCGATTATCTCATCCACCTATATATTGATGATGCTCAGTGGTAGTGATGCCGCAGAGTCTTTGCCAGTGGCGGTGATGGTGTCATTGGCGGCGGTGATTTGGAATTTTTTATACAATACCGTATTTGAAGCATGGGAGCGCCGCCGGCAAGTAGCAGAGCGTACACTGCTGATCCGTAGCGTTCATGCTATTGGGTTTGAAGGCGGGCTGGTCTTGATTTGCTTGCCGCTGTATATGCTTTGGTACGATGTAGGTTTGGTGGCAGCCTTTATGATGGAGGCGGCATTATTGCTGTACTTCTTGGTATATACTTTTATATTTACCTTGGTATTTGACAAGATATTCACGTTACCACATCACTATAAGCCAGCTGCTACCTCTTCATAAAAGCCTACGTTATCTCATTTCATCCAAAAAAGGCTGCCTGATGGCAGCCTTTTTGATGATAGTACATTTCGAGTGTTATCAGAGCCTTCCTAGCGGGTTAGCGACCGGTATAAACTGGTTTGCGCTTTTCGATAAAGGCGCTGACACCTTCGATGAAATCATCGGTTTTGGCCAGCATGGCTTGTTGCTGTACTTCCATATCGAGCGCTTCATTTAGCCCTGCATAGGCGTGGGTGTTTAGCATATGTTTCATGCTGGATAATGCCTGAGCTGGCAGGACGCTTAGACGAGAAGCGAGTTTTGCTACCGCATCATCTAATTCAGCGGGCGCCACAACTTGATTGACCAAGTTTAGCTCAGCCATGTCTTGCGCACTAATTTTGTCGCCTAGCATCACAAGCTCGGTGGTCTTTGCAGGGCCTACTAGCTGGTTTAGTAAATATACACCGCCTGCATCAGGGACGAGGCCGATGTGGACGAACGCTTGCACGAATTTGGCGTTGTCGGCGGTGATACGAAAGTCACAGGTGAGTGCTAGGTTCATGCCTGCACCGGCCACTGCACCTTCTAATTTAGCAATAATCGGCTTGTGAATATGGCGTAGCTTTAAGCTGACTTCGCCTGCGCCTTCGACCATGCCCTTTAGTTTATTGGACATCACCTCTTTGTCGATGCCTTCAGACAGCATCTCTTTGATATCACCGCCGCTAGAAAAATTACCGCCAGCGCCTTGTAGGACAATCACTCGAACGTCGTCATCAGCATCGGCTTGCTCAAGGGCGGTCAATACGCTTTTTTTTAGTGGTGTGCTAAAAGCATTGAGACTCTTTGGGTCATTTAGGGTGATGGTGGCGATATGGTTTTCGCTTTGATACTCAACAAGAGAGGATGACATTGGATTTCCTTATATGAATGGTCTTATGACGTTGGCTAATCGTATCGCTAGATGAATCAGAAGATAAATCAGACACATGGCTAGCAAGCTGCTCAATGAAACGCTTTTTTCTGGCGCGCTATGCCTACGCCGCTCGATGCGACAAAAAACAACTTATCATCTCGCTGTGTCGTGTATAGCGATTGAGGATATTGGCTTGTAGCGTCCGCCTTTGTAGATGGCGGCAGCGTGGATCAGCGGCTTTGATTACTTACTATAGCAGCTTGTTCTGATTATAAAAGCAAGTTTTGTGGGCGCTAAAGACACGGCTATATAAAGGTTAAATATGCTAAACTGTCAATACCCAAAATAAGTCACCAACCTCTCTTATTTATCAGACAAGGAAGTGGTTATGCCAACGGTCCATATCAATAACACAGACATTTATTACGAAGACAGCGCGCCAAATGATACGCAAAAACCAGTCATGGTGTTTGCTCATGGCTTGTTATGGAATACGCAGATGTATGACAAGCAAGTGGCATACTTCCAAGAGCACTATCGCTGTATTGCCTATGATTTTCGTGGTCAAGGTCAATCACAGATCACCAAGTCAGGCTACGATATGGACACGCTGACAGAGGACACATTAGCCTTGCTGGCGGCACTACATATCGAAAAGTGTCACTTTGTCGGTCTATCAATGGGAGGGTTTGTGGCGCAGCGTATCGCCATCAAAGTCCCAGAACGCTTGCTATCACTTATCTTACTGGAGACGTCTGCCGATCCAGAAGACCCAAAAAACGTGCCGCAGTATCGTAAGCTGGTCAAGGCCATACGCTGGATGGGTATCAAGCGCGTCAGTAATAAAGTGATGCCGATTATGTTTGGCAGCAGTTTTTTGGCAGACAAATCGCGCAAGTCTGAGCGTAAGGAGTGGCTCACGATGCTACAAGGCAATCGTAAGGGTGGCGTCATCAAGGCGACGATGGGGGTGATTGAGCGCTCAGGTACTTACGATCAGCTAGGTGCGATTACCACGCCGACCTTGATCGTCGTCGGGGATGAGGATGCGGCAACGCCGTATGAAAAGGCCGAGCGTATGCATTTTGCGATCAAAGGCTCAAAGCTTGCGATTGTCAAAGGTGCAGGCCATACCGCCACTGTGGAAGAGCCTGAGCAGGTCAATCGCATCATTGGCCAGTTTTTAGAGTGCTGCGTCTAATATTGCCTTAGCGTTTGCATTGGTACAACACCCAAAAAGCCGCTATCACAGCTGTGATAGCGGCTTTTTTGATTGATATGTGCGTGCCATTTATCTTGATTTTATCAGTGTGTTTACCATAAGGACACGCCCCAATCTCTAGAGGCGAGCGCGATACTCGCTACTGCTATCATCTATCGCGCCAAATACCTCAGCGCGGTTGACGATCTCTGTCGCCCAAGCACGATGCGTGGCAGGCTCGAGCATGGTGTTATTGTACTTAAATACCGCTTTGGCCTCGCTATGCAGTATCGCTTGTGCTTCATCTAAGGTGCTAAGAGAGACGCAGTACGCCTGCTGCACCAACGCAATTTGGCTTGGGTGTATGACGGTCTTGCCGACTAAACCCAAGCTGACATCGCGAGTCAGCTCCTGCATAAACAGCGTTGGCTGATCTAGATACTCAAAGACGGGCGCTGTCAGATAAAACCCGTGCGGTACAAAGCAGCCGAGTAGCTGATAGGCCAGTGTGCCAATAGGGGTATCATAGACGATGCTGTTTTTTGGGCGACGTAAGCGCAGCGCGGCAAATAAGTCGTTGCCGCCGATACGTAGGGCAAAGACTGGCTGATTAAAGGCTTCTTTAAAGCCGATGGCCAGCTCTTGGTTGTGCCGCGGATTAAAGAGCGCTGCGGTCTCGAGCGTCGGCATCAGCAGCTGGGTACTGCTAATATTTTGACAAGCCAGTCGCCAATTGGACAGGCTATACATATCCACTTTTGGCAATACAAAACCATCGATAAGGTCGATATGAGCGTAGTCTGCGAGCTGTTGTAGCATCGCTGGGCTGCGCGGACGCACAAAGACCAAGGGGCGTGTCGGCAGCTGGGCGGGCGGCTGGGATTCTAGCGCCGCTGGTTTGCAGGGTTGATTGATCGTATCGACATGCTCAGCCCACGTATTTAGTAAGTCTTGTAAGCGCTCGAGTGCCAGCTCGACATCGCTATGACCGACAGCGTCCTCTAGACAGATGATAATACTATTAATCGTCGGTAGCTTGTCGCGTTTGATGACCTGCCAGATGTCTTGGCGCGTGGCCGGCATATACAGGCTAGCACCGAGCTGATAAGGGTGATGCGTATGCGGTCTCACCATGGCATGGCGCTCGGTGATGAGGTGGGCATAAGATTGGGTATGCGCGTATAGGTTTGATTGGTTGTTGGGTATATCGGACATAATGGGTATCGTAGTTGTGATGAATGAAAGGGTAAAACGTTATCATCGTCTCACTCAAAAAAAAACAATACAGGACGGCTGGTCTATGTTTATACTTCTCACACGATAGGCTGAGTAAGCAAAAACATAGACCAGCGCGGCGATGTTATTAGGATAGCGCTTTTTTAAACTGGCTTTAGCACGCGTCTGCAACGGAACTATGAGGTTAAAAATGAGATATATTTTTGTCCAGCTAGGGTCAGCTCAAAGCTCATATCAGTATATTAGCTAAGAATGAGACACCGTTTGGCATAAATACAGCCATTTTTAACCCGTAAATCACGAAAGTTGTCATTGAAGACACGCCCTAGTATAAGCGATATGACTATGTATATTAACAGTCGTCTTTGCTGCGTTGTTTGATAAGGGTGATGGCGTGATAGGGTAGTATTTTATCACCTAATACACTGATATGGATATCTCGCTCGTGACATAAATGTCGTAATAGTAGCGTATCGGGATGATCGGCGCAGGCCAGTAAGATACGCTCAGGGTCTCGGCGTAGTATCGCTCTGGTAGCCTCGGCAATGGTTGGCTTGATGCGATTGCGGTTGGTGATGTGATAGTCGGCGGCAATGCTATCGATTAAACCTGCGGTCCGATAGCGTGGCTGCTGATGCATCGGCAAGCATCGCATGGGGCGCTGGAGGGTTTGCCGCGCACGATCGATTTGCTCGATGAAGGCGAGGCTGTGATCGATTGCACGCAGCTCCTCATAAAACACGCTGCGGTGTAGTCCTGACTGCGGCTCGGTATACAAACTACGAGAAATCAGCCCCGACACAGTACTGTTTAATAGTCCCGATGGAATCAGCCAGTCCTCACTGCTTGCTGCCAGCCACGCCACCCCTGCAGGGTCGGCCAACGTCAGTAGGGGAACGACGCCTGCGCCTTGATGAAAAATATTGGCAAAGTGCGGCTGATTGGGTTGATTAAAAGGCCGCAAGCTGCGCTCAAGCTCTTGATAAATCGCGCCTTTGCCCGTCCAGCCATCGACAAAGACAATCGGGCTGCTTGGATGCGCGTCCAGTATCATTTGCAGCGCGACAGGGTCAAGCCCGCGATCTCGGATGATGCTGATACCATAATGTACACTAGGCAAGGCGTAGCTGCTATCGCTATCTGACCTGTCATCATCTGATAGGGCACGCTGCAATAACACACCAATCGGCAGTCCTGCTCGCACTAAGCTGACCAGTACCAGCGGCTGCTCATTATCCACTGTCTGCCCAAAGATATCGTGCAATGTATAAGCCAAATTAGCGATATCGCTTGCCGTTCTATCTGCACCCTGCGCTAGTGCCTGCTGATACAGCTGCTCATGCATGGCGGTCGGTGCCTGCTCTAGTGTCAGCATATCAGAGTAATGACGCTGGCCACTTTGGATCAGCGCTTCTTTTTGGCTGACAGGGACATCGGCGACTGCTTGTTTGTCGACGATGTCGAGTAGTACGGTAACATCAGAGGGCAGGTAACTGCCTGAGCCGTATTGTGCGAATGTTTGCATATTAGGATGGGTCATAAAGATAGTTACTTATATAAGCGATTGTCATTATTCACGATATCTACAGCCCGTTAGCGGCTAATATTGTCATGCATCTGACCGTGATTTGGCATGCCATACCAGTCCAGCAGCTGCAAAAATGGCAAATCGGCCAAGCTGTCCCCAAAGCCAAAGCTAGGACGCTGAGCATCTAGGTGCTGCGCTAATAAAAACTGCACGGCATGACGCTTATGCACCGCATGCGGTAGGATGGCCAAATTATTGGCATTCACATGGACATAAAAGTCTGTCTCAAAGCCGCGTATGAGCGTTGGCAGTTTTTCTGCCAGCGCTGCCAACGCCTGATGGTCTTTTTGGCCATGCTTGATCGCCAGATAAATCATCAAGTCCTGATGAGCGCTGCCACGCCCAAAGCGATCGCGATGCGCGGTAAACACTAGATGGCTACTGGTACTCTGCGCATGCTTGGCAAATACCGCGCTTAGCTGCGCCAGCTTGTCTTGCAGAGGCAACAGTGCGTCATACATATGCTGCTGCCATGCGCCTAGTGGCTCGCCATTAGGGCTTAAAATAACCGCGCCGTGGGTGAGTATTTGCCAGCTATCAAACGGCAGTTTTACCCGTTTGATTTCATGACGATCGCGGGCTGTGACCACTATCAGCTCAGTGCTGGCAAGTAACCAATTAAAGAACGCCGCTTGCCGTTGACTCATAAAACTCAGCGGCTCGCCTTGTTTGTTGACGGAGGCGCAGACCAAGTCTTCAGGCGCAGCGGTAGGCAGCTGCCATGCATCAATTTTGCGCTGAGTTTGAAATAGCGTATCGTCTAGATCCATAAGGGCGTAGGGCTTGATGATATGAGGGCTGGGCTGAAAAAACATCGTGCTCATATTTTACCACCTACTATCAATACATTGTCCAAATCTTGCCACATCTCATCGACGCTATCAGTCGCAGTTTCCACACACAGTACAATCAAGTCCCACGCCTTTGGCTCGACGTTATACACAAAGTTGGTCATGCCAAGACCATAATGGTCACGAAAGCTTAGCATCGTACTGATCGCGCCGCCAAGGGCAATCGGCGAGCGTGTCAGCGCGCCAAATTTGACGGTAGCCTGCGTTTGGCTTTCTAGCCACTCTGCCAACAAAAACGGCAACCAAACAAACTCATTACTGCCTAATACCAATATGCGCGCAGGCCACTGAGGCAGGCTAGGTGATACCTGCTCGCGAAAGCGTGTAAATACCGTTTGGAAGTGCGCTAAATAACGATCAAACCCCTTTGTACTATCGAGCGTTGGGAAGCGCCCCCAATTGCCGGTGTCACCTAATGGCTGGCTACCAGCTTCGGTGGTATCGACTGCTGGCATCGTAATCGGTTCAGGATTGGGGGCATCTGTCCAAGTCCACGCGCCAGACAATAAGTGATGGCGATAAAAATCAATATCAGGCAGACGGCTAGATATGGCGTCTGCGGTCTTTGTGGTTTCTTGCTGTTGATTGAGTGACCAATCAACCAGCGTGGTTAGATGCACTTGCTCTAACTGAATAAGTCCAGCGTGACGTAGGGCGGTGACGACATTGACGCAGGTGTTGCCTGTCGAGGCCTCGTCATCGACCATAATAAGCGTTTTACTCGCAAGTAATTGCGCTTGTGTCGCTTGATCTGCACTTTGGTAAATCAAGTGCTGGCTGGCGTGACTGTGATCTTCGCTAAAAGTCGTCAGCAGGCAGGCGCTGTCGTTAGGTGCGGCGTCAGCGCTATGCTGGGCGTGACGGGTGGAGTTGAGCAGTAGCGCGTTGGGGTAGCGGGTTTGCAGCGCTTGATGCACGCCTGCTGATAGGCCCACCGCCGTCTCCGCCATACCAATCACCAAAATAGGCTCGGGCAAATGGCTGGGAATCAACGTGGCCAAATCAGTAAAAGCGGTACGCATGGTGCTGGGAGCGACAGGAATATGGCGACCTAAGACTTTTGAGACAAACAAAAATGCGCGCTTAGGATTGATGCGCTGGGCAAAGCCCAATAAATCATTTAATTGATACGCTGCATTGCCGTTATGGCTATTGGTCTGATACGTGAGATCAAGGGTACCGCGGGGTAGCTCGATAGTGGTACGCTGCTTTGGCATTCATTTTCCTTTTAGAGTTATTCAAATATGCTTAGGTTTATAATTGATTTTTATACTGAAATTTTACACGGAGGCCTTACATTGACATACTTTATGTCATATGCGACTGGCATCCATTTTGCGCGGCATCAGCGCGTGTAAATTTATATAAGCGCTTTATTTTCGATTGATTGTAGGTTAACCATAGCCGCATGATAACTGAAATCAGCGGTCGCCGTTTAGGTTTTGTAGATATCTATGATGACAGTCGGGCGCTGTCATTTTTGGCTGTTTTTTGACCGTTTTTTTAACCAAAAAGCGAGCTTTTTATTGATCATGTTTCAGTTGTAATATTCACACATTTATTCGTCTTAGTCTTAGCGATTAATAAAGAAACCGCCGCCTATAAGGATAGCCACGATACCGTAAAGGTGATAATGCCTGATCTGCGTCCAGCATCCAATGATAGCAAATCCTCACCAAAGTCATGGTATTCAAGCCTTATGGCGATTTTTAAACAATGAACCCACCTTCCGCGTGAGCGTGTAGCCACCTATCGGATAATCTTGCCACTTATCGGTCAATGCCGGCTATCTGCTTGCGAGACAATATGTATTCATTGATAATGCAGCCAAAATTACTTCTGTAAAGTAACCAGATAGTAACGAGATTTTGAGCAGCTAATATATAAAAAACCATGTGTTCGCTGGCAATACTGCTATTGCTGATTGATACGTTAAAAAAGTCGCAAAACAGTTGTACGTCTGGCGATATTTTGGTGACCTAATCAGCGCTGCAGTTTACCAAAATAATTCAGCACGAAAAAGTTTGGCTGTATTGTTAAAAAGGAGTGAGTGTTGAGATTCTCTTGTGCACTAGAAACCGCCTCGGAACGCATCCGTTTGGTCAATGTGATTTCACCATTGATCAAAGCTGGCTATCAGCTTGTCTCACAAAGACAAGAGCCGTCAAGCAATGGCGGCAACATCATACAGGTGGTGGCCAAAAGCCAAGGCGCGAAGACACAAGCGGATTTGATCGCTGACTTGTCTGCCATCGATGGGTGTACGCTGTTTAAGCTGGAAATTGAGGAAGACGAGGCGGCGCCGGTGGCGACTCCGATACCATCGGCACCTACTGCACCTGCAATAGACGAAAAAAGCGTACTGGCCGTTATCGGTGCGCGGTATCCAGACATAGCCGAGGTGGTCACTCAGTACAAAGCCAGTCTGCCGGCCGAAAGACGCGTCAGTGCCATGTATGAGCTGGGCCGCAAGGTTGGCGGCGGTATCTATCAGCGTGACTATGCGCTTGGTAGTCCGCTCAAGATGTCTGCTGCCATCAGCCGCGAATTGGTGCCTGCACTCAAGGTTTTTTCTAAAATCAAGGCCCGTGACCATGCCATTACTTTGGTGAAATGTCCGTTTTGTCAGTCATCCGAGCATTCGCATTCAGGCTGCCATTTTGTGGTGGGGTATATAGAAGGCTTTTTGGCAAGCAACCCTGCGGTGGGCAGAGTGCGCGCAGAAGAAACCAGCTGCGGTGCGGGCAGTACCCATGTTTGCGAGTTTACTATCTGGTAAAAGTCACTCATGGGTCAAATAACACCTATGACAAAAAAGTAATGAGCGTCTCAAGTACGGCGACTCGTACACATCTTAAGTGGCTTAAATGGCTTGGGCTCACTGTTTATAAAAATGTAAAGGGCGAAAAAATGATAGAAGTTGAATATAACCTAATGTTGGTGCTTGTCTCGTATGCCATCGCTGTGTTTGGCTCGTATGTTGGTCTAAACTTGGCCATCCGAGTTCCGTCTGCTAAGCCTGGCAATGACTTGTACTTTTGGGTAGCGCTGTCTTCGCTTGCCATCGGTGGTGCGATTTGGTCGATGCACTATATCGGTATGATGGCCGTGGATATGAAGATGCCCGTGACCTATGATTTGGGTTTGACGATTGTGTCGATGCTGCTGGCGGTACTGTTTGTGGCGGTCGGTGTGGTCATCGTTGGCCGCGGTGTACCAAGTGTGGCAAAACTGCTTGGCGGCGGGATATTGACAGGTCTTGGCGTGGCCGCCATGCACTATACGGGCATGGCATCCATGCAGATGGACGCAACCATGTCCTATAACACCCCGCTTTTGCTCACCTCGATTGCGATTGCCATTGCCGCATCGATCGCTGCGCTATGGTTGGCCTTTAATCTGCGCGGCAATCTACAACGTTTTGGCAGTGCCTTTATCATGGGTATTGCGGTGTGCGGGATGCACTACACAGGTATGGCCGCGATGGAGATGCAAATGGCTCATACGGGTGAGGTGATGTCTATGGCGCATAGCAGCTCAGACGCTTTTATGTCATCGATGCTTATCTTTATCGGCTCGGCCATCGTCCTAAGCTTGCTGTGGGTCATTGCCTCTAAAAATGCGCCGCAAAAGGTAGCACTGGTATTTGGTGAGTGATATCTCATACTGCAGCCTGATGAGATTAGGGCGTGTCGTCAGCTCAATCAATTCAATTGAAGGCATGCTTTAAGCAAAAAGGTTTTTAGAGTACGCTCTAAAAACCTTTTTTTATGCCGCCACTTTTTTGATGTTGCCTAATTGTCTTTAAAATAAGGGTCTGCATCAAGGGTAATAGACGGCAGTTTTATTTAATTTTGACACTGGTCATCAAAGAGCGCACCTGACAGGGAGTGATTTGCTCAATGACGTCAGCCAGTTTGGGCTTGTCGCTCAGGCCCAGCCAATAGCCAAAGCCAATTTGAGTCAAGTCGACAGCGCTGTGCGCCGTATAGCCGATACCACCTGAGGGGCGGCTGTTGATCTCAAGGACACGGTGCTGACCGTTGCTATCGGCCTTGGTCTGGACGCTAACGATACCGTCGCAGCCAAAGGCGCTAATCAATGGAATCACCACTGCCATCACCTCCTGATCGTAGCCGACATGCTGAATTTTTCCTGTCTTATGGCGTGTAACGGCCGCCAGCACCTCACCGTATTCACACACCACATCGATAGAGTATTCTTGGCCTGATAGATAGGGCATCAGTAGCATAGGGATAGGGCGCTCATGCACCATCTGGCTATGGCTATATGCCTGCAAAAACTGCTTGGTGCTGATTTTTTTCTCTTCGGTAAAGTACAGATGCTCAAAGCTGTCATAAAGATCAGCTGCTGCCTTTCCGGTATCAAGCCGCCAAAACCCTTGGGCAAAAATACCTGTGACCGGTTTGACACACAGCGGCTGATCGCCGTATTTATCCAGCAATGCTTCAAGCTCGGCTAGGGTATCAAACCGCCACGCCTCGGCCACAGGAATGTCATGCGCCTGACAGTGCTGCATAAAGGCAAACTTATCATCGATGGACGCTAGGGCGTCGACACTGATGGCTCCTGTCAGTAGGCGGATGCCAGCCGCCGCAAACGCGTCGCGCTGTGCTTCGTAGTCTATGCTGTTGCGTCCAGTCAAAAGGACTTTGACCTGCTGCTGCTGGGCTTGTTCGAGTACAAACTGCCAGCGCGGCACATCAAAAGGAGGTGTTTGCTTAGGAACATCACTTGCAGACGTTAAAGGCTCACGATAGACCGTATCGGCCAGCGCAAAGATCTCCGGCCTATCATGGCGATGTGAGGCAATGATATGCAGTGGTGCACTCGTTTTGGTTTTTAGAGCTTGCAGGCTAGCGAGCATATCGCGCTGGCTGGATTGACCTTCAGCCAACCAGACGGCTAGGGGCGCTGAGTGATGAGTAGCGTTTACAGGGTTGTTCATGAGTCTCTCAGATGCTAAGGGTTAGGGGGTAATATCGTGATTCGATCGTCACTGTTTCTCAAGCACTTTATTATCAGAGCTTTATTTATCAGAGCTTTATTTATCAGCATTTTATGGCATAGGGATAGTGAGCGTACTTTAATATCAGTAGCACTGGGCTTATTTTCAACTGACTGCTACTATAGGGCAATGTATAAGGCGTGTCTTCGATTCACGCGATAGCTATCTAAACGGGCTAAAAATGGCCAAATTTTGCCAAACATCGTCAAATAGCGGGTTTATATCCCGATACTAACGGCGCTATTTTCCTTGTTTGACGGAAATTTATCTCATTTTTATCACCATTTTGAAATGCAGACACGCCCTAGTATGATCCATTAAGCAATAAAAAATAAGCATTATTACTTATAAGAAGGACAGAATATGAGCCAAAACCAACCGCAACAATTGGTGGCGGGTGCCAACGCGCCATTAACCAATGACCATATCAGTATTCGTATCATAAGCCAAAACGCGGTAGATTGCGCCGCTTATCGATTAACTAGCGATGGCAAGGTACGCGGTGATGGCGACATGATATTTTATGGCCAGACCCGCAGCGACGACGGCAATGTCAGCTTTCGCGGCCATGACAGCGATGGGTTTTTTGATATCAATTTGCCCGCCCAGCCTGCCAATATCGACAAGATTGCTTTGGCATTCTCTAGCGAGCAAACGCTGGCGCAAATCGGTGATGTGGATATTCAGGTATTGCAGGGCAGCCAAGTATTATTGACCTGCCAGCTAAATGGTACTGGCCGCTCCGAAAAAGCTATTATATTGGCCGAATGCTACCGCCGGCAGGGCAGTTGGAAGTTTCGTTTTATCGCGCAAGGGTTTAATGGTGGTCTCAAACCATTATCTGAGCATTTCGGGGTCGAGATTGCTGATGAAGCGCCAGCACCAAGCCAAGCACCGACTCAAGCACAAACGATCAATACACAAAAAACTAATCGACCTGCTCAGGCCACCCCGCCGCCGATACCCACCAATCCTACGGTAAATTTAAACAAAATCACCTTAACCAAAAATCAGTCTAGCATCAATCTAAAAAAACGCGACAATTTTGGCAAAATCGCGGTCAATCTCAACTGGAACCAGCGGCCAAATGCCGATCAAAAAACGCCCAAAAAAGGGCTATTAGGCGATTTATTTAAGCAGCACAAATCTGGCGGCATCGATTTGGATGTCGGTGCGATGATTCATCTAAAAAATGGCGAAAAAACCCTGATTCAAGCACTGGGCAATCGCTTTGGTAGCTTGCAGTCGGCGCCTTATGTGTGCTTGCGCGCTGATGATAGAACCGGGCAGGTGAGTGGCGGTGAATGGCTCGATATCAATGGCCAACAGTGGTCGCAGATTGAGGAGGTGTTTATTTTTGCCTTTATTTATGAGGGTGTGCCAAACTGGGCCCAAACCGATGGGGTGGTGACCATTCACGTGCCAGAGCAGCCACCGATTGAGACTCGTCTGACAGAAGGCACCGGCAACCTGCCTATGTGTGCCATCGCGCGACTGGTCAATCAGCAAGGCAGCATCAATGTCGAGCGTATCAACCAATACTTTAAAGGTCACCAAGAAATGGATAAGGCCTTTCATTGGGGCTTTAGCTGGAAGCGTGGACGTAAGTAAGACCTAATCCCAATCTTCAAGTATCAGTATTGAAGCATCAGTATTCAAATATCAATCAGCCCGTCTATGATAAATAGACGGGCTGATTTTTTGTAAACAAAAACAGTTATAGTAAATGGAAGTAGTACCTATTAAGCATGCGGGGTAATCGCAGGCATCAAGTCATGAAAGGTACGACCAGAGGCAGTCTCGCCGATGGCGTGCATCTTCCACTCGCCGTTATGACGATAGACCTTGGCCATAATCATCGCAGTATGGCCGCCTTGTGCGGATAAATTATAGCGAGCCACCTCAGCGTTGTTGCTGGCGTTGACGATACGGCAAAACGCATTTTCGACGGTCTCAAACGTCTGACCGGTAAAGCTATTGACCGTAAATACCAGTGACGTCACATTGCTTGGGACGCGCGCGAGATCGACGTTGATGACCTCATCGTCGCCGTCACCATCGCCAGTACGGTTGTCGCCTGTATGGACGATGCTGCCGTCTTTTGATTTTAGCTGGCTAAACCAAATCGCATCGACGGCTTGTTTGCTGCTGTCGAACATGATGCAAGAGGCGTCAAGATCGATAGAGTCGCCGCCGCTACCACCGCCAAACAATTTACCCAAAAACCCGCCTTTTTGTGCTTGAGGCCCTTGAGCCACATCCCAGCCGAGGCCCAGTTTGACTTGTGTCAGCTCGCCGCCCGCTTCTTTGCTTAAAGAGATTTTTTGCCCTTTTTGTAGATTAACTGCCATGAGATTGTCCTTATAATAATTGTGAGTAAAAACGAACAGCGCCGCGCTATAAGATATTGTCTAAAAAGCCACCACCGCCGCCGCGACCGCCTGAGCTAGTGCCTAGGATGCTTTGTAGCCAGCCTTGGTAGCTGGCACGGTTGCGTGAGCAGATGATGACTTTGCCGCTACCTGAGAAGTTTAGCACCATACCTTCGCCGCTGGTGACGGAGTTGATGATATTGCTCATGATGCCTTTTTTCTTACTGGTCGACACCGACAGTTTATAGTCTAAGTTTGAGTCCCAGCAGACCACGTGACCATTATCGATGATGACGTCTTTGTCTGGTGTCACCTCAATCTCAAACAGCGAGCCAAAACCTGATACTACCACTTGACCTTGGCCTTGGGTCTGCATCACCATAAAGCCGCCGGTATCGCCAAATACTGCGCCGCCAAGGTTGCGCTGAATATTGGCTCTGATATCGACGCCTGTTTGCGCGGCGACAAAAGCCCCATCACTGAGTGTGTATTGCTGCTTGCCGACCTCGATGATTTGCATGTCGCCATCTAGCGTTGGTGCAAGCAGGCAGTCTCCTTCGCCGCCCGTCGCTTCTATCTGCTGCTGAAATAGGGATTCGTCATTGGCAAAGCGGCGCATCAACGACTGCATCAGCCCGCCTTGTAGTTTGCCTTTTAACTCAAGATTGGACTCCATCATGACCATGGCGTTGGCTTCACAATAAATAGAGTCGCCCTTTTTTAGATTGCAGTGCAAAAAAGGCTCAATGGTACCGATTAAGCTAAATGTCGCGGCCATAGGGGGCAAATCCTTCTTTTAATCTTTTTGATAGAGGCGATGTCACAGGGGCTGATTAATAAAGCTTTGTGCTGCGTAATAAACATAAAGCCATCAAATGTGAAAAATGAACACACTTGATGGCTTATTTGCTGCCGCAGCCCTATATAGATGGTGACTGCGACGATGGAGGGTTTAACCCTTGATAGATTTAAACCATGATAAGTTTAGATCTTGATAAGTTTAAACCCAGACAAGGTTAAATGATGGCGTTATACATTTACGCCATAAGAAGCCGCTAATGGGCCAAGGCCGCCATTAAAGCCTTGTCCAACCGCGCGGAATTTCCAGTCGCCGTTGTGACGATATAGCTCACCAAAAATCATAGCCGTCTCGGTGCTACCGTCTTCTGATAGGTCGTAGCGAGCGATTTCGGCTTGTCCATTATCATTGACCACGCGGATATAAGCGTCGCCCACTTGGCCGAAGTTTTGGTTACGAGCTTGACCTTCATAGATGATGGCACAGATGGCGACTTTGCTGACATCCGCTGGGACATTGGCTAGGTTGATTTTGATTTTTTCATCATCGCCGTCGCCTTCGCCAGTACGGTTGTCACCGGTGTGCTCGACCGCGCCGTTGTCTGACTTTAGGTTGTTAAAGAAGATAAAGTCTTGATCATTACGGACTTTACCCGCTTCATTCAACAAAAAGCCGATGGCATCTAAGTCAAACTCTTGACCGTCGGTCGCACGCGGATCCCAGCCAAGACCGACTGTGATATTGGTCAAGCCTGGCGCTTCTTTTGATAAGTTTACGTTGCCGCCTTTTGTTAAGCTAATAGCCATATAAATATCCTATGAATTAATAATTAATGGATTTTGGTGTTATAAATCAAAAATAGGGCAGTCGTGACTATCTAAGCACAAAAGATCAATAAATCGACCTGTACGCCATATCCTGCCTCTCATTACGTCTAATATACTAAGCGATTGCTGAGTAAGCAAGGCGTATTTTGTGTGACTATACAACATATATCTTTCTGTCTACAAAAAAGTGAGATTATGACCATATCCATCGTCGTTTCGCTATTTATCTGATAATCATTTATAATAGCGCGCTCAGGTTCCCTCTACCCTGCTGTAAAAAAAGGCCGCTTTATGACTATTAGTACTGTTTTGACAACCCCGATCGAACCCATTCGCTATCGCCGCGCGCTATTTTGGCTGGTCAGCCTGCATATCTTTATCATCGCCAGTAGTAACTACTTAGTGCAGATACCTGTCGAGCTGTTTGGCTTTATCACTACATGGGGCGCCGTTACTTTTCCCTTTATATTCTTGATTACTGACTTGACCGTGCGTATCTTTGGTCAGCATTTAGCCAGACGTATTATCTTTTTTGCTATGATGCCTGCGCTGGTGATTTCTTATTATTTTTCTGTGGTGTTTTCAAATGGTCAGTTTATTGGTCATGAGCATCTGCTGGATTTTAATTTATTTGTCTTTCGCATTGTGTTGGCCAGTTTTAGCGCTTATGTGGTCGGACAGCTGCTGGATATCCAAGTATTCAATAAACTGCGCCGTTTGAGTATCTGGTGGGTTGCACCGCTCGCATCGACGTTTATTGGCAATTTGGTCGATAGCTTTTGCTTTTTTGCCATCGCTTTTTATAAAAGCCCAGACCCTTTTATGGCGTCGCACTGGGTTGAGATTGGTGCGATGGATTATCTGTTTAAGATAGTGATGGGCGTGTGCATTTTTTTACCGCTCTATGGCGTGGTGTTGGCAAAACTTCAGAAGATGCTGTCAGGGAAGTAAACATCATCAAAGATGGTGAGCACCTTAATGCCAGTAGGACGGTACCGGTTTTAAAATAGATTAACGATATAGTCGATTCTCAATAAAACAGATACATTATATGTCAACGTGGAACTGGTATAAATTTTCCTTGCGTGCTGTGCCTGCGCCGACAGAGGCTGCGTAAAATTTATTCCAGTCCCACTGTATCGTTTTTATACTGAACTCACTATATAAGGTTGGATATCACGCTAGATAATGAGCGAAGTCTGCAAGCGCACATAAAAAAACAGGTTATACCAATTGCTTGATATAACCTGTCATTTGCCCACTTAATGAAATCGAATGCTGACACTAAACACAGCTGCCTTATTCAAGTGCTTGGCGTTTACGGTAGTTGAGTGATGCCACAAACGCCCAACCAATAAAGGCGATACCGATAAGGCCAGTGATCAGCTCTGGCACGTGGAATTTCACCGACAATAGCATGATGATGGCCAAAGCACCGATGGCATAATGCGCGCCGTGCTCTAGATAGACAAACTCATCGAGCGTGCCTTTATCGACTAAGAAGATAGTCATCGAACGGACAAACATCGCACCGATGGCAAGACCAAGCATGATGACAATCACGTCATTGGTAATGGCAAAGGCACCAATCACACCATCAAAACTAAACGACGCATCAAGGACTTCTAGGTATAAGAAACCGATGATACCGCCTTTCATGATGGCGCTGGTGGCCTCAGATCCTGAGGTGCCGCCTTCGTGCTCTAGCTCTTCTTCCAAATCGCCCTCGAGCATACCTGATACCACTTGGACACCAAGATAAACAAGAATACCCCAGACGCCTGCGATTAATACCGCCGCTGATTGCTCAGCGCTGGCCCACGATACCGCAACCATCAAAACGATCAGCGCCACAAACACGCTCATGGCATCGACTTTGCCCAGCTTTACCAAACGGCTCTCTAACCACTCAAACCAATGCACTTCTTTATCATCAAAGATAAAGTTTAAGAACACCAGTAATAAGAAAATGCCACCAAAGGCAGAGATCTCTGCATGGTGCGCCAATAGTCTGGCTGAGTATTCTTTAGGATCGTTTAAGGCCAAATCGACCACTTGCATAACGCCAAGGTCAGCGGTGACGGCGACGATGACGATTGGGAATACCAAACGCATACCAAATACGGCGATTAAAATACCAACCGTTAAAAAGATTTTCTTCCAAAATTCGTCCCAGCCTTTGAGGACTGAAGCGTTGACCACCGCATTATCAAACGATAATGAAATCTCCATGACGGCCAAAATAGCAGTAATAGATAGGGTGGTTATCATACCGCCCATACCGCCGTGTGAATATCCCCACCATGCCGCGATTGCCAGGGCAATAATGGTAAAGATAAAGTCTAAATAAAAATGTCTCATGACACATCCTGTCTGGTTGCGTAAAGCTAAGGTCGGCCTATTATAGGCACAAACTGCAAAAAAGTGGTTATCGCTAACCACTTTTTATGGATAATTTTAAACGAAACCTAAAGTATTGCTAGTCGTTTGCCGATGAAAAATTGTGACTGTTTTGCAACCAAAATTTGTGCGTATCATCGTGTCTGACAGTGCGCTATGACTGTCTGATCGCTAGGGTAGAGGGTTATACTCAAAATTAGATATCGACGCCATATTGATGACACATCGCCTGCAAGCCGCCTGAGTAGCCCTGACCGACAGCGCGGAATTTCCATTCGCCATTATGGCGATATACTTCGCCAAACACCATGGCGGTCTCGACCGAGTAGTCTTCTGCTAAGTCAAAGCGAACGACTTCTGTGCCAGTTTCTTCATTAACGACGCGGATAAAGGCGTTGGCCACTTGACCAAAGTTTTGATTGCGTGCTGCCGCATCATGAATGGTGACCGTGACCACGACTTTGTCGATATCGGCTGGGACTTGGGTGAGGTTTACTTTGATGACTTCATCATCACCATCGCCTTCGCCTGTACGGTTGTCGCCAGTATGCTCCACTGCGCCATTGTCAGATTTGAGCTGATTGTAGAAAATAAAATCATGATCGCCGCGTACTTTGCCCGCGGTATTTAATAAAAACACACTGGCGTCCAGATCAAACTCAGCGCCAGAGGTAGCGCGCTCGTCCCAGCCAAGACCGATGAGCAGTTTGGTTAGGTTTGGGTCGGTTTTGGTGAGCGATAAGTTACCGCCTTTGTTCAGTGATAAAGCCATGGGATTGTCCTTATTATTAGGGGAGGGAGGCGCAGGATAAAAGCACGGGCTATGTCATGGCACATTTGAGTAGATTAAGCCGAGCAAAACCTATGATGGGATTGGTGTCTGGACAGCCTGCGCTTTTTCGCCGCGTAGTAGTGCTCTATCATAACAACAAAAAATGGCCCAATCAAAGCCGATTGGGCCATTGTGATATTTGCTACAAAACACTACGAAAGCTGGGCAAACAAGGCGGGCATAGGCCTTTTTTGTGCCTTAACGATGACGAATCTCAAAGCTTTGGTGGATGGGTTTTTTGATATTAAAATCAAAGCCGATGGTCTTTGGCGTGATATTGACAATATCGTAGCGCTCGCTTAGCTGCTCGTCCAACTCAAAACGGGTGAAGTTATTAGAAAAATACAACACGCCATCAGAGGTTAAGCGGTTCATGGCGCGATTGATAAGGGCGGCATGGTCGCGCTGCACATCAAAGGTGCCTTGGAATTTTTTTGAGTTGGAAAAAGTCGGCGGATCGATAAAGATAATATCAAACTGCTCAGTATTGTCCTTGATCCACTCAAAAATATCGGCGGCGACGAACTGATACTTGCTCCCACTGACATCCAGACCATTTAAGGCAAAGTTTTGCTTGCCCCAGTCGAGATAGTTTTGTGACAGATCCACACTAGTGACTTTTTTGGCGCCAGCGAGTGCTGCGTGTACACTGGCCGTACAAGTATAAGCAAATAAGTTAAGTACTGACTTGCCGCGACTGTTGGCTTTGATACGGGCGCGCATGTTGCGATGGTCGATAAACAGGCCGGTATCGAGATAGTCGGTAAAGTTGACATAAAAGTAAGCGCCATCTTCGCGTGCGATATAAAACTTACCGCGCTTTTCGCTACTGCCTTGCTTGCTGTATTGCTCATTACCTGATTGACGGGCGCGGGTTTTGATAAAGACCTGCTCGCGGTTGATATCAAACACCTCACGGATACCCATCAAGGCGAGGTTAAAGCGTTTTTTTGCGGTCTCAGGCGGGATGGTTTTGGGCGGTGCGTATTCTTGCACGTGCGCATAATCACCATATAGGTCGATGGCCACTTTAAAGTCGGGCAAATCAGCGTCATAGACACGAATATTGCTGACATTGTCTTTTTTGGCGAGCTTTTTGAGCTTGGCGAGGTTTTTTTGTAGACGGTTGATAAAGTCTTGCCCGCCCTCTACCGTGATGTCACGCTTCTCAAAACGACTGATCAGATGGCCTATTTGCCCAGCGATAAGGGTCCCATAACGAAAATAAACCGTAATGGCACCGTTGTGGCAGCGTAGGGTTTTTGGTTCTTTGATTGGTAAGATATCGACCTGCTCGACATTGGCGGCCAGGATGCCAAGCATTGGATTAATGCCACTACCTGCAAAGCTGTCTTGCAAAATAAGCCCGATTGACTGGTATAAAGGTTTGATAATGTCTTCATCGCCCAAACGCTCGCCATAAGGTGGGTTGGTAATGACAAGCGGGTTGCTTAAGCGGCCATCATCGACCAGCGGCTTTAGCACACCGCCTAGCTGGTTGAGCGCGCGCGTCTCGATATCAAGCAGCGGCAATAGTTCTTGCAGCCCTGCGGCGATCAGGTTTTTTTCTGTGGCGAGTATCGCACCGCTATCAGCATCAAAACCCAAAATCAGCGGCAAGGTGTCTGGCTGCTCTTGAGCAATGGCGAGCGCCTCGCGAAAACGGTTTTGGGCATCCTCAATCATCTGCTGCCAGAGCGCATCATCATGATGTTGCCATTCATAAAATCCGAATTGATTGGCCGCTTTATCGATACCGACAGCATAATCACAATGCATCAAGAGCGCTTCGATAATAAACGTACCTGAGCCGCACATAGGATCGATAAGAGCGTTATAAAAAGGCGCGTTGCCTGCGTCGTTTTTCTTATGCCAACCTGCGCTATAGAGTAGCGCTGCGGCTAGGTTTTCTTTTAAAGGCGCGTCGGTCATGGCCACACGATAGCCACGGCGATGCAAGCTGGTACCAGATAGATCTAGATACAACTCGGCCTGCTTGTCATTGACAGTAGCAAACACAGAAAAGTCTGGGTTTTTGCTGTCGACGTTGGGGCGGCTGTCATATACTTCATTGAAGGTATCGGCGATGGCATCTTTGATACGCAGCATTGCAAACTGCTGACTGACCGCCACGCGCTTATCGACAGACAGACGGATGGCAAAGGTTTGCTCTAAGTCAAACTGCTCAGTCCAGTTGACAGATTTTGCCAAACCATAGAGCTGCTCGGCCACATCATATTCGGTATTGATGTTTTTGCGTTTGATTGGCAGCAGTACCCGTGAGGCCACGCGTGACCAAAGACAGATGGTATACAGATCACGCAAGCCGCCAGTGACGGTCAGACGACCGGTGCTTTTGATATCGCTTTGAATACCAAAGCTGGTCAGCTCAGTCTGTAGCGGCGCTTCGAGCCCATCGGCACAGGTAACGATAAGCTCAAGCGACAACGCTGGCGAAGATGCTGTGGAAGATGCTGGCGAAGTGGTTTCGGTCATACGGATACCTGTGGTCTAAAAGGGTAAATGAGGCACATCAGCAATGGCGATGTTTAACCCGTGATTTTATCATATTTCCAGGTAGGATGGTTTAAAGTGGTGGGTATTGAGCAAGATAGTCGCGTCTTTACTTCTCATTTTTTTGTCAGGGGTTGCGGCTCTGATGACTGTGATACTACCTGCGTGGTGGTGGCAAAGGGCTTGGTGGCGATAGGATAATCGACGTCCTTTGGCATCAGCAAACGCATATGCGGATAAGGGGTAGAGATGTGGGCAGCATCGAACGCGCGTTTGATGTCCTCTTTGAGACCTTCTTTGATTTTGGGCATACGGGCGACGGCAGCAGGTTTTACCCAAAAACGCACGATAAAGAAAACCCCGTATTCACCAATTTCATCGACTGTGGCTGAGGGCTCTGGACGACTGAGCACCACATCGGTGTCACTGAGGACCTGTAGGATCTCTTTGCGAGCGGTATCGATATCGTCTTCAAAGGCGATACGCACACGAATATCAAACCGTATAAAGTTTTTGGAGGTTAAATTGGTCACCTCAGAGGAAGCAACATTGGAGTTTGGGATAATGACGGTGATGTTGTCCCGCGTCAAGATATGCGTGGTACGCAGGGCGATGAGTACCACCCGGCCTTCATTTTCATTGATATGAATCCAGTCACCCACTTGAAACGATTGCTCAAGCAAGATGGTGATGCCAGCGATGAAGTTGGCAAGGGTGGACTGAGCGGCAAAGCCTACCGCCAGACCGACGATACCGAGACCGGCGACCAGTGAGACGATATCAAAGCCAAACTGCGCCATGACACTGGCCAGACCTAGCACCAGTAGCAGCACAGACAAGATGTTTTTTAGTAGCTGCTCTATCGAGGCATTCAGACCATAATGCTGCAAGACTTTGTGAATGATCTGCCCAGATGAGGTCCAAAGCACATAATAAATACCTGCCCATGTGCTGGCCTTGGCAGTGGCCTTGATGGTTTCAGGCTCAAAGTATATCTGACTCATAATGGCAATCAAACTTGCCACAATCCAGATATAGCGCAGTACTGAACGGACAATCTTGGTGCGCCGCTCATTCAAGTGCAGCTTTGTTTTGCTCTGCTTGAGAATATAAATCGCCAACCAATAAAAAGCCCCAAGTACCGCAAGCAAGATCAAGATTTTGATGGCAGTACTGGCCAAATCGACCACCTGTGAGGACCAGTCGATTGACTCTTCATCAGCAGAGCCGCCAAGCGCCAGATAAAGACTAGTATGCAGATCACGAATGATCTCTTGAAAAAAATCGGTAATACTAGCGATTGGCATTTTTTGGTCCATGCAGTGATGAGTACATGTAAAGGTATTAAGTTACCTGAAATTAGGGAGGCAAGCAAACACAAGATACGCCCTGATCGCCTGCAATGCTACCTTTTTTATCAGGTTTTTTATGAGGGCGAGTCCTTCCTGTAAAACAGTCCAAATCCTTAAAAGCTGTCTTCTTGCGTATCGTGGTACTGATAAGGGATTTCCATCTTGTGCTGTACATCGCGTAATGCTGTCCGTAGTCCTTCTAATATCGTAGGGTGATAAAATGGCGTGTCGAGCATGTCTTTGATATTTAAGTCATTGGTAATGGCTGTCGCCAAGATATGACCGATATACTCAGCATCAGGGCCAATCATGCTGGCGCCCAGTATTCTGTCGGTTTTTTTGCAGCCGTAGATATGGAGCAAGCCACAGTTGACTCCCATCACTCGACTACGACCTTGATTGTCAAAACTGACGCGGCCGATGACGTACTCTAACTCTGGGTCTTGTTGGATTTCAGGAAGCGACATGCCGACGTTGACGATCTGAGGTGAGCAAAACACGATAGAAAAAGGCAGGTCAGGCGGACGTATATAGGCGTCTTTTTCATTGCCGCAGATCATGTTGCCTGCGCTGTAGCCTTCATCACTAGCAACGTGTAACAAAGGTATGTGTGCATTGGCATCACCCACGATATAGACGTTTAAGTCGCCAATTTGGCCGGTTTTTATACTGAGGTTTTTTGGTCGGTTTTTATCATCAAGCTCAACGCCCAAGTTTTCAATGCCTAGCTGCTTGATGGTATTGCGTCGACCGGTGGCGACCAGTACGTATTCGCCTTGCCACTGGTGCGCTTCGCCGGCACTGTCTTCATAATTGATAAATGCGGTTTGTTCTGGATGGTCTTGCGTATCGGTATGGCGTGTACCGACGTCTTTAATATCGCTACCTAGGTGCATGGTCAGCTCATGACTCAAGCAATCAATGGCTTTATTGTTGATGTCGTCGTCTTTGAGACCGGCTACGCGCTTGACACGATTAAATAGTGTGACCTCGACGCCCAGTCGAGTAAAGGCTTGCGCAAGCTCAAGACCGATGGCACCTGCGCCGACGACGGCCAATGATTTGGGTAAGTCATTGAGCTCAAAGACGGTATCAGAGGTGAGCAAGGTCGCACCCAGCTTATCTGCCCAGCCGTCTGGGATAAATGTCGAGCTGCCAGTGGCGACGATGATTTTTTTGGCGTCGATTAGTTCGTTATTGACTTCGATCAGACCTTGCTGGTTGATATAAGCGCGACCATCGATTTTTTTGTCCTCAGGCCAGCTCTCGACTTGTTTTTTGACATAGCTGGCAAAGTGGCTACGCTCCTCACGGACGCGTTCCATGACCCGTTTGCCATCGATTTGAGCGGTGGCATGCACCCCAAAGTCTGCAGAGTGATTGGCCTCATGGGCGCGGTCTGCAGCAGCAATCAATAGCTTGCTTGGCATACAGCCGACTTGGATACAGGTGGTGGTCCAAAACCCTTCATTGATAATAACGATGTCATCACGGGTTTTGCTGGCTTGCCGAAAGGCATTTTGACCAGCTGTGCCCGCGCCAATCACAGCCACCGATACGGTGCGGGTGATTTTTTGATCGGCACTATCAGTATTAGACGGTTTATTCATAGTATTCTCAAGTGTTAAGAAATGATTATTTAACCTAGATATCACAGGTGATGTCAGTGATTATTATCTTGTCAGCTGGTTAAGGCGTTAATGTTGCTAGCAGACGATCGGTATAGCCTTTGGCACGCAGGTTACGCTGTGCATGGGTAAGGGTACCGTTTTTGTCAAACACAAAGGCAGAGCGTACCAGCCCCAAGGTGATTTTGCCGTACATGTTTTTTTCTTTGATCACATCAAAATATTGGCAAAGCTTTTCGTCAGTATCGCTAATGAGCGGGATGTGTAAGTCATGCTTGGTGATGAATTTTTGATGAGAGTCGATACTATCGCGCGAAACGCCAACGATATCATAGCCTAAGTCATCAAACTCGTGGAGGCGCGCGGTGAATTCGGTCGCTTGTGTGGTGCAGCCAGGCGTATTGTCTTTTGGATAAAAGTATAAAATAAGGCCTTTGTCGGTATGGGCGACCATCTCTTTTAGGCTGATGTCATCATGGATGAAGTGGCCGTCTAGCGCTCTGACGATGGTGACAGGAAAATCAGGTAACTCGATGCTCTCTGTGGTGGGCTTTGCCATGCTAATGTCCTTATGGTGTTATAGATGGTTTATATAGTATGTATGTCGCAAGTATAGCGAGCTTTATCAGCGTTATCGTATTATTATTATAAGCAGATTAGCAAAAATGAATAATCAGTTTTACACTTTGTCTATTTATCCTCAACAAAAAAGACTGGCAATAGCCAGTCTTTTGTACATCGTGCACCTGTTATCTTAAGCAGGTTTTTGTGGCTGCTTAAGGTCTAGACCAACTGTGCATTGCTGTAAGTCTTTTTGCATTTTTTTGACATACGGCAGATTGGAGGGGTCTTTTTTGTTTTGTGCGTAGCTTTCGATTTCCCACATTTGACCGATGGTCATGTTGCTACGGACGCCGATGGTGCAATTGCACAGTTTGGTGGCAGTACTTTTGTCAGCGACTTTATATTTGACCGCGCCATTGACACAGGTATTGATATTGTCTTGCTTGATATCAGCCGCGTTTGCTTGGGGTAACGCAAAGATGGCAGCTAGGGCTAGGGGTAATACTGGCAACAACTTCATAAATATCCTCTTACAGGTGGCGTCTGTTTTATAAATTTGGTGTGCGCCGCTGCTATCAAGGTACAGCGATACGCGGATGATATCGTCACTTAGGTTTTGTAACTAATGTCTTGCAATCAATGCAATCGCACATACCATAGCAAGGATAGGGCGCAAAATACAATGATGACATGCTGTGTTAATGCAAGCGAATGTTTCGCAAATGTTGATTGTTGGGCTGCGCACCTACAAAAACTGCGCTATCTGCGCTTAGGCCTGATAGCGGGTAGGGTCGACGACGCCTGCTTGAGCAAACCCTTGACGACGCAGCGCGCAGCTATCACACGTACCGCAAGCCAAGCCATTGGCGTCTGCGCGGTAGCAAGAGATCGTCTGAGCATAATCGACACCCAATGATAGACCAAGCTCGATGGTTTTGGCTTTAGACAACTGCTGCAGGGGTGTCTGAATCGACAAATGATGACCGGTCACGCCCGCTTTGGTCGCGAGGTTGGCCATGTGTTCAAAGGCCGCGATATACTCAGGGCGACAATCTGGATACCCTGAGTAATCGACGGAGCTGACGCCAATGACGATATGATTGGCATCGGTCACCTCGGCCACGGCCAGCGCGTAGGATAAAAAAATCGTATTGCGTGCGGGCACATAAGTATTGGGAATGGCGTCATTATCAACCTCATCGTGCTGCTGATTGGGAAATGTGTCGGTAGCGCCATCAGGGATCGTCATACTGTGGTCGGTCAAAGACGAGCCACCCAACTGCGCGATATCGATATCAATGATACGGTGGCTGACCTTGGCAGTTTTGGCAATGGCTTTTGCGGCGACAAGCTCACTGTTGTGGCGTTGTCCGTAGTTAAAGCTGACCGCTGTCACCGAGGCGTAGCGCGCCTTGGCCCAATACAAGCAGGTTACCGAATCAAGTCCGCCTGATAGTAGTACGACGGCGTTTTGCTGATGCACATCTGTGTCCAGCTCGTCAGCAGCTTGAGAAGAGGAGGCGGGCGGCAAGGTAGCGTGAGTCATAGTGGTGTCTGTTATTGGTTGAGAAATAGTGAGTAGCTTAATAGTGATGGAGGCTATCTGGCTATTTTAGCAAAAACACCTGCCTGACAGAACCTTCTGGCGTCTTTTTAATGATGCGTGCCTAAAGCTAGCCACCGCTCGCGCCTGTGACAAGTTGCGCGGATAAATTAACGTCATCTTTTCAATCTGTTAGCAAACTTTGATATAATCGCAGCCGTCAGGGCACCTAGGGCATCCAAAATATCCAAAGTTTCCAAGATATCTATGTCAGCGCAGGCTTTAACAGATTGCCGATGAATAGGTTGCCCTTCATGATAGCCATATAATTTTAGTAAAGATATTGAGTAACTTATGACCGCAGCGACCATATTCACGCCAAACGCCATGCCAGAGCTTGTTGATACAGCGGCCGATGCAGGCTTGGGCAATGATGACTTGTACCCTGAGCACGATAGCATAGAAGATGCTGCTGACAATAGCGCGGATGATGACGGTAGCACGTTGGAGCCTACGCAAACAGCGGCGTTTCGCAAACTACAAAAAAAGCTGCGCCGCCAAGTGTCGTGGGCGATTCGTGACTTTAATATGATCGAAGATGGCGATGTGGTGATGGTATGTGTCTCAGGCGGTAAAGACAGCTACACCCTGCTAGACATCTTGCTGCTACTTAAGCGTATCGCGCCGATTCACTTTGACATCGTGGCGGTCAATCTGGACCAAAAGCAGCCAGGCTATCCTGAGGATATTTTGCCCGCTTATCTGAACGAGCAGGGCATCGCTCATTATATCTTAGAAAAAGATACCTATAGTATCGTCAAAAGCGTGGTACCAGAAGGCAAGACTTATTGTTCGGCCTGTTCGCGCTTACGTCGCGGCTCGCTATATGGTTTTGCCAAGCAAATAGGCGCGACCAAAATCGCATTAGGCCATCATCGCGATGATATGCTTGCGACGTTCTTTTTAAACCTCTTTCATGGCGGCGCGCTCAAATCAATGCCGCCAAAACTGCTTAGTGATGACAAGCAAAACTTGCTCATTCGTCCGCTGGCCTATGTCGAAGAAAAAGACATCATCGAGTATGCCAAACTCAAAGAGTTCCCCATCATTCCTTGCAACTTATGCGGCAGTCAAACCAATCTACAGCGTGCCATCATCAATGACATGCTACGTGAGTGGGACGATGCCCATCCGCAGCGTTTGGCGTCTATTTTTAAGGCCATACAAAACGTCGCACCATCACAGCTCGCCGACCGTGAGCTGTTTGACTTTGAGACCTTGAGCCTTGATCGTGATAATGAGGAGCGTCTGTTTGAGGGGGATAATATCCAAGCAGGGCAGACTCAGAGCTTGGCCGATATTGGCCTGCCTATCGCGCCTGAGACCCAAACGTTTAATCCTAAGTTTGCCAGCAAACCGCCAGCAGAGAAGCCCACAGACAGCCGCTCTACCGCACAGAAGATTCCAACGATTAACCCTGTGATTTAAAGAGAGCCGATTCACTCACACTCGTGTCAGAAAAAAAACCAGCGCATTATTAATTAATGGCTGGTTTTTTTGGTTTTGGCGTAAGTTAAGAGCCAACCCTGTGGTTAGCTTTCTGAAAAGACGGGTAGCGGCTCAAAGCTTACCTCGGAGCGCGGTAGCCGTGCCACATCCTGCATACGCCAGTCATCCTTACCATCATTACTCACTTGTAGATAGTATTTGGCTTTTACAGGATCGATATCAACATGAGCACGGTATTGATTGCCTTCTTCGTGCTGGAGCACCACATCGCGATCTTTTTTGATATCGGTAGCATGAGAGATAGACAGCGCCAGCGTCTCAGGATAGGTGAGAGGTGTGCCGTTTAGGAGCTTGCCCGTCTGTAAGCTTTGTTCAGGATAGTTTAAATAAAACACAATATCGCCATTATCAGCAAACTGCATTTCGCCATGCAAATCCAAATCATGCGTGAGCTTATCACGAGAGATGTCATGATAGAGGGTCTTGCCATCCATATACCAGTCGTCACGTACCACACTGTCACGGATTTGGTAGGAGTAATACACAAACCAGATGCATGCGATCACGACCAGCGCTGGCATGCCAATCACAAAGATGACGACCATGTAGTTTTTATACCATGGCTGCGTATCTTGATGCTTAAAGTTTGGTGCTGGAGTAGACATAAAATACCTATTAATCGGATAACGGTTTAGCAGATATCATATCACTAGATACCGTAAACGCTATCACTGGATAATCTAATGGCACACTGCTGCCAAGTGACAAATGACTCATCCGCCAATCGCTAATCAAACCAATTGTGAGCGACTAACGGATGAGCGTTATAAAAATAGCCGGACCAATCACGGCGTCTTGGTGCTTTTGAGCACCGAGCCTTGACTCTCAGTGCTTTGCAACATACATAAAAGCTTTTAAACCTAAACACTTTTAAATGTAAGTGCTTTTAAATGTAAGTGCTTTTAAGCGTCAGCGCTTTCAAATATAAGTGCTTTGAAAAACCAAAGCCTTTAAAGCCAATATTTACTGACCTTGAGTGGTAAAAATGTTTTGTTTGCTTACCTGATATTTGCCATCTTCGCTGGTCACGGTCAACGTCACTGGCGTTTGACCAAATTCGATCACATCTGGATCGCCATAGATGCTCAGTGGCATATCAAAGCTTTCGCCTGCTTCTAAAGGCACATCGTTAAATCGTAGCGCTAAGCTCAGTCCTTCTTGTGGCACCAAGGCGATCTTATAAGTGTGCGGCTCTTGGGTCTTATTGGTCAGTTTGATGATATAGCTGTTTTCGATCATACCCTGACTATTGATAGAGGACAGCTGGTTGCGGTCACGGCGAATATCAAGCTCTAATGGCACGCGGCCTGTGAGCGCATATAGCACACCGCCGCACAGTATCGTCAGCAATGCCAGATAAGCAAATAGGCGCGGACGCAGTACACGGCTTGGCTCTTTTTCGGCCAATTGACGCTCGGTCGTATAGCGAATCAAGCCACGTGGGTAGCCCACCTTGTCCATGATCTCATTACAGGCATCGACACAAGCGGCGCACTGAATACAAGCGACTTGTAAACCATCACGAATATCGATACCGGTTGGGCACACCTGCACACACATTTGACACTCAATACAGTCGCCCAAGTCATCAGGGTTGGTGCCTTTTTTGCGAGGGCCACGCGGCTCACCGCGCTCATAATCGTAGGAAACAATGAGCGTGTCTTTATCAAACATCACACTTTGAAAGCGGCCGTAAGGGCATATCTGGATACACATCTGCTCACGCATATAACCGGCATTGGCATAAGTGGCAAAGGTAAAGATAAACATCGAAATCCATACCCACGTTGGCCAATCAGGCACAGGGACAATCCCTATCATCTGCCAGCTTTGATATAGATAATCAGTACCCGCGACATAACTGACAAAGGTCGCCGCGGTAATCACAGAAAACACAAACCAAATAAAATAGACCAACGCTCGCTTAAATGCTTTTTTTGCGCTCATCGGTTCTTTATCAAACTTGATGCGTTTATTACGATCGCCGATCACCCATTTCTCGACATACTGATAAAGGTGTGTCCAAATCGTTTGCGGGCAGGCATAACCACACCAGACGCGGCCCGCATAGACGGTCACCATAAAGAGGGTAAAGGCGGCGATGATGGCGAATGCTGCCACAAAATAAAAATCTTGGGTCAAAAACGTCATGCCAAAGATATAATAGTGCTGTGAGGGGACATCAAACCATATCGCCTGCCTACCGTTGTATCGCAGCCATGGCAATAACAAAAACGCCGCCAGTAGTGCATACATCGTGATGACACGAATATTTTGGTAAAAACCTGTGACAAACCTAGGATGGACGCGATGCTTGGTGGCGTCGAGGTCTACTTGTTGTACAGGGATCTTATTGGGTTGTTGTGCTGACATAAACGTGCCTCTTTAAAAAAAGAATCAGTCTGCTGGCATGATGAACAAACACCTTGGATAATAAGATGTATGAGTGTGCGATGTTATCAATGTCAGTGGGTAGAGGGCAAGACAATCACCTAATCGATGCCAAACCAACTACCAAATGATCGATGGTCAATAGCTAAGAGTCGATAGGCAATACGGCATTCGGGCAAGTCATCAATATCTCTGCCTATCAAATATATATTTTAGCATTCTCCCTACTATAAATGGGGTGATAATCCTAAAAAGCAATCTACTGATACCTAATATAGGTGTCTATATATAAAATATATATAAAAAAGGGAGAACTGCAATGACAGTCCTCCCTTTCTAGTAAATCCATTAAACAGTCTCAGCAATTGGCTGATTCATAACGATTAAAATCAGTTAGCAGTAGCTTCTGCTGGCGCTTCAGTCGTCGCAGTTGCTGTAGCAGCTTTGGCTGAATTAACAGGCTTGTCTGATAAAGAGTAGACATACGCGGCAAGCAGCATGATACGCTCATTACCCAATTTTGTCTGCCACTCAGGCATCACACCAGCACGGCCATAACGTAAGGTCTCGCGGATGCTTTCACGATCGCCGCCATAGAGCCAGATATCGTCTGTCAGGTTTGGCGCACCAGTAGAAATCATACCTTTAGCGTCGTCACCATGACAAAGCACACAGTTAGTCGGCTCGTTAAAGATAACCTCACCTTGTGCTACCTTGGTCTGATCTAGATCGTAACCTTGTTGGTTACCAGAGATCGATAGAACATACTCAGAGACTGCACGTACGCCATCTTCACCGATCTGATCACGCCATGCTGCCATGCCACCAACCCGACCATTATGCAGGGTCGTTAGGATGTTTTCAGGCGCACCACCATATAACCAATCGTTATCGGTGAGGTTTGGATAGCCCAAAGCGCCCTTGGCATTAGAGCCGTGACAAACCGCACAGTTTTGTAAAAACAAACGGCTACCCACTTTCAATGCATTTGGGTTTTCAGACAGCTTTTCGACATATGGCGCCAGCTCTGCAACTTTTTGATCGATCTGAGTTTGCAGGTCAGCTGGCGGGTTGTCGCTACGACGCATGGTCGCTTGCATATCAGCCAATGTCGCTAGCGTCGCTGTTGCACCGCTGGCATCTGCTTTTGCCAAGATGTTTTTTTCAAAGTTGTCTGTAAATACTTTGTTGTTGCTCTCAAGCTCACTATATAGCTCGTTTTTAGAGGTCCAAGGCACAGTTTCGCCATCGACTTCTACCGTGGCAAGACCATCCCATTTCGATGGGAAAATCGCTGGAAAAAATATCCAATAAGCAATTGCCCATACGATTGAACCAAAGAATATGACCAACCACCATTTAGGTAAGGGCTTGTCGTATTCTTTAATACCGTCATATGCGTGGCCTGTCGTACCATCGTCTTCTAGTTCTGGCTTGTACTTCAATACCATTAGCAAGACACCGAGGATAGCAGCCCAACACATGATACTTAGTATGGTAATCCAAGAACTCCAAAAAAATGTCATCGTTTATCCTTATTGCGCTGCTCTTCAGACAGAGACTTTACATCCTCGTCATCAAGCGCAAGTTGTGCATCTTCTTCGAAGCGTTTTTTGTTTTTTGGCGAATACGCCCACCATGCAACACCTACGAAGGCAACAAAGGCAGAAACGGTCGCAATTGTTTGTAATTCACCAATACCCATTAGCGCTGTCCTTCCATCGCGGTGCCTAGTTGTTGTAAGTAGGCAACCAAAGCATCAAGCTCAGTGGCACCAAGAACAGCATCTGGCGCGCCTTCGATGTCTTCTTCAGTGTAAGGCACACCGAAGCGATCGCGGAATAAACGCATTTTAGCTTGAACATTTGCACCGTTTACTTCATTGGTTGCAAGCCATGGGAAACCAGGCATGACTGACTCTGGTACCAATGAGCGCGGTGCGATTAAGTGCTGTTTTTGCCAGTCTTCAGAGTAGCGTCCACCAACACGTGCCAAATCAGGTCCAGTACGTTTTGAACCCCATAAGAATGGATGGTCCCACGTTGACTCAGCAGCGCGTGAATACGGTCCATAACGCTCAACCTCGGCACGTAGTGGGCGCACCATTTGGGTATGACAGACGTGACAGCCTTCACGGATATAGATATCGCGACCTTCAAACTCTAGTGCCGTCCACGGCTCCATAGCGGGAAGGGGAGCGTTAACCCCACCTTCCTCAGGACCCTTGTTATCATAAATCAGTGGTACGATTTCAACTAGCGTTGCAAAGCTAATAGCAATAACGATACCGATGACCAACAAGCCTGTATTTTTTTCGATAATTTCATGCGGTGTACCAGCCATGATCGCTCCTTATACGTTAGCTGTCGATGGTTTTTCGACACTAGGTTCATGATCCGTTGGATCCGCGACATCTACAGGCTTACCTTCTGGCATCTTGAGTGTTTTATAGCAGTTATATGCCATAACAAACATACCCGATACATATAAGAAGCCACCAAAAGCACGACCGATATACGGGAAGTGTGAGAACTCAACCGTATCAACGAAACTATATACCAAAGTACCGTCAGGGTTGGTCGCTAGCCACATCATGCCTTGGCCAATACCTGAGATCCACATAGATACGATGTAGAAGATTGTTCCAGCAGTCGCCAGCCAAAAGTGCGTGGTGATTAAGCTGATAGAGTACATTTTTGGTTTGTTATAGATACGTGGTAACAGTACATATAGCGAACCAATGGTAATCATACCAACCCAGCCAAGCGCGCCTGAGTGTACGTGGCCGACTGTCCAGTCAGTGTTGTGTGATAGTGCGTTCACCGTCTTAATAGACATCATTGGGCCTTCGAACGTCGACATCGCGTAGAACGACAATGCCACAATCATAAAGCGAATGATCGGGTCGGTACGCAGCTTATCCCAACTACCTGATAGCGTGAGTACACCGTTAATCATACCACCCCAAGATGGCGCAAATAGGATGATAGAGAACACCATAGCAAGAGACTGCGTCCAATCAGGAAGCGCTGAATAATGCAAATGGTGACCACCAGCCCACATGTATGACGCAATCAATGCCCAAAAGTGAACGATAGACAAACGGTAAGAATAAATAGGACGACCAATCTGTACCGGAACGAAATAATACATCATCCCAAGGAACGCTGCCGTTAGGTAAAAACCTACCGCATTATGCCCGTACCACCACTGCACCATGGCATCGGTTGCACCACCAAATAGCGAGTAAGACTTAAACGCACTAACAGGAATCGCCATACTGTTTACGAGATGCAATAAAGCAATCGTAATAATGAAAGCACCGAAAAACCAGTTAGCCACATAGATATGTGAGGTTTTGCGTTTGATTAGCGTACCAAAGAACACAATGGCATAAGATATCCATACCAAAGCAATCAAAATATCGATAGGCCATTCAAGTTCTGCGTACTCTTTAGTAGAGGTCAAACCTAATGGTAGGGTAATAACCGCTGAGACGATAACCGCTTGCCAACCCCAAAAGGTAAACCACGCTAAATAAGGCGCAAATAGTCTCGTCTTACAGGTACGCTGCACCACATAATAAGAAGTTGCGAACAGGGCAGAGCCACCGAACGCAAAAATGACCGCGTTAGTATGTAGCGGTCTTAAACGACTAAACGTCAGCCATGGAATGTCAAAGTTGAGTGCTGGCCATGCTAACTGTGAAGCAATGAACACACCAATACTCATGCCGACGATGCCCCATATCACGGCCATTATCGTAAAGAATCTTACGATAGTAATTTCGTACTCACGGTCCACTGGGGCGACTGCTGTGTTTTGTAAACTCATTGGATGATTCCTTTACAGCCCGAATTATCAACAGAATTAACTAACGCTCCGCACCATCTAGAGCTATCTCTTAGATGAACTTAGCGGTACATGCTGTTTTTGGTCTGCCTATTATCCTTAGATTATCACCTATCTGTCTAAGCTTGCGCTTAATAGCAGCGGGTATTAAAGACCAAAGCGTATTGACGCCAAAGGTATGTAGCTGCTCGATAGTAGGATTGTCAATAATCTGTCAAAATGAATAAGCAGATGCGCCGTTTTGAGCATCAAACATCTAATGAGGCAAAGTATTTATCTTAATTATTACTAAAAACGCTGTACCAATGAAGATAGATACCAATATCCATAAGGTCCTAAAACCTACTGACCGTAGATGTATGCTAGCGGCGGCTGACAAAAAAACATGTTTAGGTAATGTTTAGTTAAAACTCCCGACTCTGTTTAAGGGTATTGTAACGCAATCCTAATCAAATATCATCACACTCATACGCCAAAATACAAACTCTTTGGTAAAAATCTGAGCAAACAGCGGAAAATCGCTGTGTCATTTGTGCATTTTATACCCAGTTTTACGACGATTCTAGAGAGCGCCTGTGACAAAAAATGCGGTGAATGACAGGAAAAAAACATCAACGATATCGCCGCAATTATCTTGTATCAAACCCACGATAGTTGCGACCATGCGATTTGAAGTGGGCAATATTTTTGTAACAATCTCGTCATATGCTGTCTAAATAGGTTTTACTTATCCGCCGCTCGGCCCTTATAATGTGGCTGAACACAATCGATAACCGCGCACCTTTGGTCGCCTAATCTAAGGTGTGCCCTCGTTATTGGTACGAGGCGCGTCTTAATAACAATTAAGGATAATAATATGGCAGTTTTTTTGACAGATAAATGGTTTGAGCAAGTAGAGCAAATGAGCAACGACGCGGGTGAGTTAAATCTGCCGCCTGCCTTGGCAAATATGGTGGTCAATCTAAAAGTGTCTGATGCTGAGCAAGATATCGAGGCCAATTTTGCCAATGGCCTACTGCACCGCGGCCTAAATGAGTCGGCGACCACGACCTTGCTGTTGGATCGTGATATTTTACAATCTATCATCACCGATTTTAATACCAATGAAATAATGGGGGCGTTTATGGCAGGCAAGATTCGTGTCGAAGGCGATATGTCACAGCTGATGGCTGTGCAGACCGCGCGTCCAAGTGCTGAGCAAAAAGAGCTGTATAATCGTATCAAGTCTATGACGACGATGGCGTAGATCTTATATTGAGTGGTTTGTACTCAAGCCATTGATATACAATTCACTCAGATATACAAAAGCCCCTAATTACTTAGGGGCTTTTATTTGCCCAAACATTCAACTGTCATAACAGCGGGACAATCATCTGTTTATCGGACTACTGTCTTGTTTCATTAGGTTGTATCAATTTTATCAGCTGGCTTTAGACTGCGCCGACGCTTGCTGGTTTTCTTTATAGATGGCGGCTTGGAGCCAAACGTTTGCTTGCACATAGTCGTGAACAGCAATCGCGGCAGTTTCAGGAGTATTGAGGGCAGCGATACGCACGACGAATGGGTCGGCATCTTGCTCACGCAGTATCACTACATCAAACAACAAAATGGATTTATCATTAAAAGTCGTTTCTTGCTTACCGAGCACTTGACCTTGGCACCATGCCTCGTCCTCTTGGCCTAAGGTGTCGCCAAATAAATACGCGCACATATGACCGAGGTTGATTTCGACAGGCGCCATCTGCTCTTTGGTCTCAGGTTGCCAGTTGCTGATTTGCTCTTGTAGGTCATCTGGGATTTGGCCGTCATTGGCAGCGACGATGTCATTAAAAGCACGGTGATAACGAATCGATTCTTGATCCTCTACCATCACCACTTCGTTTTGTTCGCTTAGCTGGATTTCGTGCGCCCATGCGCTAAAATTGACAAAATAACTGGTGTCTTGCTGATATAAATGGCGATTGGTGGTATAAAGTTGGTCAAAGGCATAAATGATACTGCCATCAGCCGTGCGTAAGCGCAAAACGGCGTCGTGCGAGTGATCGTTGGCAATGATACGCTCGATTTTACAATGCAGCCCGTATGGGCTATCGACGCAGGGGTAGGCGTTGATAAAGCATTCAGGCTTGCCATCTTTCATGGCCAGTACTTGATTGATGTGGCAAGGCTGGTCTTCTGAGAGCAGCAGACAGCTGTCTTTGGCACTGATGTTGTTGTTTAGGCCTTTGGGCATCGCCGCATGTTCGATCATCTTCTGTAGCCACTCTGGGACGTCGTTGCTCATATCGTCTGTCAGAATACGCCAATGATCGGCATGGCCGGCTGATTGTTCGTCGCTCAAAGCGACTTTGGTGGGGGACTGGATGTTTTTATATTGGTAGTTGATGGTCATGAGATACTCAAAATTAAGTCAGCGTGGGGTTTGGACCTAAAGTGACGGGCTTATATACCAATGTATCATATCAAAATTGGGTGATGATAAGCTGCGACGTTTTAGCGAGAGGTCAACAAACCGTAATGAATGAGGGGTTAATGACAATTGTCTTTGGCATATAATATATAGGTATTGCCGCAAGCAATAGCAAGCCCCTCATAAAAAATAATAACAAAAGTGAGTTTTTTCGCAAAAAAAATGGGCAGTTTGTGCGAATGACTGGCACATATAAGACAAATTGTGTCAAACTAGCTCCCTTTTGACGGCTGCGTTTGGCTCGTCTGAAACCCTATTTTTGTGTTTGATTTATATGTGGGTATGGTCAGTGTTCTTAGAGAATAGAGCGCTGCGCCGCCACTTGTTTTTATAACATATATAGAGTCGCACGTAGATAAGATAAAGAGTTTGAATATGTTTCGTCCTTTAGCGTTATTTATCGGCTTACGTTACACCCGCGCAGAGCGTAGTAATCGCTTCATCTCCTTTATATCGCTGATATCCATGATTGGTTTGACGCTTGGCGTTGCGGTATTGATCACAGTGCTTTCGGTGATGAATGGCTTTGATCGTGAGCTCAAGACCCGTATTTTGGGTATGGTGCCGCAAGCCACGGTGGTGTCATCAGAGATTATTAGTGACTGGCAGGATCTGGCTTCTCAGATCAAAGAAGACCCTGAGGTCGCAGCAGTTGCGCCATTTATCCAGTTACAGGGGATGCTGACCTCAAACGGGCAAGTCGCGGGTATCATGGTCACAGGTGTCGAGCCTGAATACGAAAAAGACGTCTCTATCATCAATGAGCATATGGTCGAAGGTAGTATTGACACCCTACAAAGCGGCGAGTTTAATATCGTGTTGGGTGAGGAGATGGTGCAATCGCTCGGGCTGCAGCTGGGTGATAAAGTCACGCTGGTCTTGCCAGAAGCCTCTCCGTCGCCTGCTGGTGTTATTCCGCGGTTTAAGCGCTTTACCTTGACGGGGATATTTACCATCAGTCCAGAGGTCGACAGTCTGATGGCGTTTATCCCAATGGGCGATGGCGCCAAACTGCTGCGTCTGCCAGAGGGCGCTCAGGGCGTGCGCATGAAGCTCGATGACATCTTTGCTGCCCCAATGGCAGCAGAAAAAGCGGCGGCCATCGCCCCTGAAAGGCTCTATCCCAGTGACTGGACACAGACGCATGGTAACTTGTTTGGTGCCATCCAGATGGAAAAAGCCATGGTCGGTTTGCTGCTGTTTTTGATCATCTTGGTCGCCGCGTTTAATATCGTCTCAAGCCTTGTGATGCTCGTCACTGACAAAAAAGCCGACATCGCGATTTTAAAGACTTTTGGCGCGTCACCACGTCTGATTACGCAGGTCTTTATGGTACAAGGTGTGGTGATCGGCTTTATCGGTACCATTGCTGGGACGGTATTGGGTATTATATTTGCGCTGACGGTCAGTGATATCTTGGGCTTTATCAATCAAAGCTTTGGGTTGAATCTATTTGATGCCTACTTTATCAATTACTTACCATCGCAGCTGCGTTTGACGGATGTGCTATTGATTACTACGGCCTCGTTTGTACTGAGCTTTTTGGCCACTATTTATCCAGCACGCCGCGCCGCTAAGATACAACCAGCGCAAACGCTGCGTTATGAGTGATAAACTTACCCAACTGTGCACGATACAAAACCAATAGCAATAAAATAAAGGAAATACCATGTCTGCCATCTTAGAGGCAAAAAACATCAATAAAATATATGATGAAGGGGCGGTCAGTACGCAGGTATTGACAGGTCTGGATTTGACCGTCAATGCAGGCGAGCGTATCGCCATCGTTGGCACCAGTGGCTCAGGAAAAAGCACGTTGCTTCATTTACTGGGCGGTCTTGATACACCAACCAGTGGTGAGGTTTGGCTACATGGTAAGTTGCTCAATAGCATGAATGAGACTGAGCGCGGGGCGATGCGTAATGAATACTTGGGATTTATTTACCAGTTTCATCACTTGTTAGCAGAGTTTACCGCGGTCGAAAACGTCGCTATGCCGCTGCTAATGCGCCCAAAAGTATCGACGACTGATGCTCGAGATCAAGCCATTGCGATACTAAAGAGTGTCGGTTTGGAGCACCGTTTGACGCACAGACCAGGTGAGCTATCAGGCGGTGAGCGTCAGCGAGTGGCGATTGCGCGTGCGCTGGTCACCAAGCCCTCACTGATCTTAGCCGATGAGCCAACGGGTAACTTGGACTATGACAACGCTCAGAGTATATTTGGGTTATTATCAGAGTTACAAAACACCATGCAAACGGCGCTACTAATGGTGACTCATGATCGCAGCCTAGCGGCACTGGCAGATCGTCAGCTGCTACTGCGTAACGGTCATTGGGAAGCCTACTAACGCCCTAGATAAGCTGATACAAAACCCCAATCACAAGCTGATCACTGACAGCGTTGCTTATAGTTAAAAAGGTGACTATGATGAATAAAGATGACGACCCAATCGCCGCGTTTGGTAGTGCCGAAGAAGGCAATGAGCCGTTGCAGCCGTATATCGATCCGGCGCTGTTTGATACCTTAGACAGACGAGCGCAAATAGAGATACTCACACCAATCTTTGATGCGATTACCATCGCAGGCGTGGACTACGACCTAAAGGTACAAGACAGCGCCACAGGCAAGCGCTATGTACTGCTCAATGATGACAAAGTGATTGAGGTCTTTGTCATGGACAGTAATCTGACCGACAAGGTCAAAAACGCCATCGATGCGCACAAAGCGCGTGAAGGCGAGCTATAGCGCGAAGGGCTTGCGAATGGGCTTGTTATTCGCGATATTAGCAATAATAGAAGGACGGCATGACAGAGGCCGTATTAGGGTTTGTCATAAGGCGATTGGTCTGAGGCGTCTTGTTGCCGCTTTTGCCAACTAACGACGGTTTTGTAGCGCCAAATAGCCTTGAACGCCAGACCGCAAATAAGACTACTAACCACGGCCAATATCGTCAGGCCAAGACAAAAAGCGGTCAGTGATACCGTGCCTTTATAAGTGATAAAGGGGTTGGCACCGTCTGATAATGCCCATAAACTAAAATCAGCAATCATCCGACCGATCAGTCGCAGGCTGATCATGGGCACATCGATGATTTTGGCACCGATATAGTAGCCTGCATAAAATATCGGTAGGCTGGTCACAGGGTTGGTAATCCAAGTCAGGCCAAGCGCCATAGGGACGTTGGCACGAAAAATAAGCGAGCCGAGCAAGGCCAGCAGCATTTGCCCTGGCAAGGGAAAAAATGCACTGAGTACACCGATATAGACCGCCTTGTTTAAGCTATGGCGGTTAAAATGCCATAGGCGTGCGTCAGCCAGCTGCGGAGCAAACAGTTTTAAGGTACGGCTTTCTAGTATTTTTTCTGGTGTAGGGAGCAGGTCTTTGAGACGTTTTTGGGGCACAGGATCGCCTTTCATCGTTAACGACAGTCCGCTCAAGCGCATTGATGGACTGAGATAAAGTAGTATTAATAATAAAAATCAGGCTAAAAGTTTTATTAGAATATAAAGGCTAACAATGTGAGATCATCCTTAGCGCAATATAGTCAATTAGTATAGGGTAATAGTCGTATAAATGCTATTGCATGACGTGTCAGTCGTGATGGTTTTATGATCAAATCCTCGAGCAAGGAGTGCTGGTGTATTGGTTGGTAGGTGGTTTGATTATCGTCGTGATGATGGGGGTGCTGGCTGTTGCAGATAGTATGCCAAGCGTCTCATCACTGGTTGATACCATTAATCCTTCAGTATTAGCCCTCATACTAGTGGTAATGAGCCTTGCGCTTATTATGCTCTCTCGCCTTTATACACCTGCCACTCCAGCCGCGCAATCAACGCCATTTTCTTCTCAGACCTCCTCGCAGTCACCTGTTATTGAGTTATCCATTACCAAGCGCCTTTTGCTCATTGCCCGTCATATAGTGGTCGTGATACTGGCAGCAGGGCTAATAGGGGTTAGCGCGTTACAAGCACTGGTCAGTCATCAGCAAGCGGAGTCGAGCAAAATCACTGAGCCACTACGCGTGCAAGCATTGGTGACAATCGAAGGTATCAGCGATAGTGTTTTGGATGCAGCCGCAGATACGGGCTATCGGCAGGTGGCAATCATCACCCACCTCTCGCCTTTGGTCTCTGAGCTGACACCGCAAGATTTGGATAATATCACCGCCAGCCAATTAGCAGGTATACAATCACATAACAATGAAAATAGCCTAAGTATTAACAGCAATTCAATCAATCTTGATACGCTGCACACCGATAGGCATCGCATATTGCTCAGTGCTTATCCTCAAGCTTCGCGTCAGCCTAAGGCGGCCAAGCAGTTTGCCAATCTCTCTCAGCTAAAACCAGGGGAGACGCGGTGGATGAGCTTGGCGCTGTCTCCATTGGCGACGGCCGAGCAGGCAACCAGTAGTCCCTCTGGCTTTGACAGCTATCGCTGGTTGCGCGGTCGTCATATCGATGGAGTGGCGCGTGTCTTGGCGACAGCGACGCAGCCTGCCAGTACTGCTGATACAAAGTTGCTTGCAGCATCTTCTCTCTCTCATCTGTCGCACGTGCGTACGTATATCGATCGCGGACGTTGGCAGCTGCGCCAGCATTTTTATCAAGGCTGGCATGTGCTTACTGGCGATGAGCAACAAGCAAGGGCGGTTACGCTCAGCTTGCTGACAGGAGATAGGAGCCTTATCAATCGCGAGACCAAAGAGCTATACCAGCTGGCGGGCATCTCGCATTTACTGGCGATATCAGGCACCCACGTTTTGTTTTTGGCCATTGTATTGGCAGGTGCAGCGGTGATGATGGTCAATCAGTTATATCCCGCCCTGTATCGTCACGTACCGCGCTGGCAAGTGCGCTGGTGGGTAATGATTGGCGCGGCTTTTGTTTATGCGCTATTTACTGGGTTTGATGTGCCTGCTGCTCGTACCGCCTGGATGCTATTTGCTATAGGACTGATGCGCCTGAGCTTATTGCCTATTAGTACCATGCGGGTATTACTAGCGCTGGCTGTTCTTATGGCGTGGCGCGATCCTTATGTATTATGGCAGGCAGGCTACTGGTTATCCTTTGTCGCAGTGGCGCTATTACTTAAGTATGAAGACAGATCACATCACCATCGTACATTGGCCAGCACGCAGACAAACATACCATCGTCGCATCAGGATAAAGCTGGCGGCAGACTATGGCTGCGGCAAGGATGGGGCGTAGCCAAACGCGTCTTTAAGTTACAGTTTTGGTTGTTTATTGCTTTATTGCCCATCACATTGCTACTCTTTGGTAAGGCCTCATTATGGGGTCTTATCATCAATATATTTGCCATTGGTTTATTCGGCTGGGTCATTGTACCGCTGAATTTATTGGCAGGCTTGATTTATCTGTTATCACCGACGCTGGCAGATGGTCTATGGTCGTTTGTCACCGCCATTATCCTGAGTTTGCATCAGCTAATCGGTTGGTTGACGACATTGCCTGCATTGTCTGCCGCGTGGTTGTACACATTCATCAACATGGCTATCGTGCTAATGATGGTATTGGTGATATTGCCTTGGCTGTTGCCACGAGGGTTCATCAGTCGCGGGTTAGCACTGCCGCCTTTGATGCTGCTCATGATGACGGTTTATGCCAATCAGCAATCATTAATGGCTGTGCCGACTCTTTACTTATTGCCGACTGGCGATCAGTATATAAGCGCCAGCGTGCTGCAATACCCCATGACGGATGACAGTGGGGAGAGTGGTGAAGATGAAGTCAGTTGGTTGTTTTTGGCAGATCACAGACCAAGTGATGCACCGACCATGCCAAGTAGGCTTACCGCAGAAGCATTGTCTGCCACTGTGGCGCAGCAGCTGGGTAGCTTATCAATACAGCGCTTGCACGGTGTCGTTGTACAAAGTAGCAGCGCCGCTTTGAGTCAAAGACAAATCAATGAAAATCCGCCAAAGTCCTTGCAGGCTTCTACCTCTGAGTTGTTGCCTCTGACAGTGCTGCAGCTATCGCAGCATTTACCGACTTATCAGTACTGGCAAGCAGGGCGCATCGATCGATGGCCAGCCTTGCAAGCCGCTTATCAAGTCACTCATCCCGCCGCGGCAAAGTCTTCTATCAGTGCGCAGCGCTGTGAGGAGGGCAAAACATGGCAATCGGCCAACAAGGAGCTGTCCATCACCGCGATGACAGGTTGGCGTCAGATAGAGGACGCTAGCGTGTGGGACTGTACGATAGCGATAGATCTTAGCGGTATAAAGAGTAGCCGTATGCCAATACAAGTGCTTAGGTATAACGCGGCTGCACCGCTCAAATCTTCTGCCGCTAGCGTGCAAGCATTTCTTGATCGATTAGCGGCTCAGCCATCTGACTCATCACCGCCGCAGCGCCATACACCGCCTGAACGCATCATCTTAAATGCCGATAGCCATGCACGAGTCTGGCAGTTATGGTCGCTGATGTGTACAGATGAGCGCGCAATGCCTGCACAGAGTAGGTGGCTCGGTCACAGCACGTCGTCTGTCACCGCTGATGTACTAGAGCGCCAGCGTGTCGGGGTAGTTATCACGCATGATGATAAAATATTGCCAGCCGCGCTGCCCTTAGAGACAAGAGAGACAAGTATGGCGTCACCCTAATAAAGATACTGCCATAAAAACAAGGTTTGGCCGATCAGTGTTACAATATGGTGATATTTCACCGTTATACTATATTTCACCGTTATACTATATTTCACAGTTATGCTATTGAACCATGCTAAAAATAGCACCATACTTAGCAGCACTATTCACAGCTAATATCAATGGATGACATCATGGGCAAAGTATCACGGCCCATGTGTGCTTATATGCTGTTTTTTATCTTTTTAGATTGTTTCTGACTTAGGAAGTTATATGCCCAATTGGCCACCAGACCCTAACAAACGTCCTGATAATACCCCAAATCAGCCAACGCCAATACAGCAGCCAAGCCAACCAAGCGGGCAAGAATGGCGACTACTAGAAAATACCTTGTTGGCCAGTGTGGTCGAGCAGCGCCGCGCCCGTCGTTGGGGGATTTTCTTTAAGCTATTAACCTTTGGCTATATTTTACTGATATTTTTGACCTTGGGCCGTGGTTGCAGCAGCAAAGCGCCAACGGGGCTCGAAGGTGTCGATACCAGTAAGCCGCATCTGGCTGTGGTCGAGCTACAAGGGGTCATTAGTAGTGGCGATGTGGCCAACGCGTATGACGTCAATGAAGCCCTGACCCGCGCCTTTGAAAACAGCAATGCCAAAGCGGTCGCCTTAGACATCAACTCGCCTGGCGGCTCGCCCGTACAGTCTGATGAGATTTGGCAGACGATGATGGACTTGCGTCAAGAATATCCAGACAAAAAGCTCTATGCCGTCATCGGTGATGTCGGTGCCTCAGGCGCTTACTATATCGCGTCTGCTGCTGATGAGATTTATGTCAATCCGTCAAGCCTCGTCGGCTCTATCGGGGTGATTATGCCAAGCTATAATATCGAAGGCTTGATGGATAAGTTTGGTGTCGAAGACCGGACCATCACCGCAGGCGAGTACAAAGATATTTTAAGCTTGTCACGCCCACTGACCGACTATGAAGAAAATCATGTCGAAAAAGTACTGGCCAACACTCATAAGCACTTTATCAACGCTGTAAAAGAAGGCCGCGGCGACCGTCTAAAAAACCCTGAACAAAATAAGCTGTTTTCAGGTCTTTTTTGGACAGGTGAGCAGTCCATCGAGTTGGGTTTGGCAGATAAAAAAGGCAGCATCGCCAGCTTAGAGAAGCAGTTAGAGCTAGACAATATCGTCAACTATAGCCCAACTGATCCGTTCCAGCTATTTATGGACCGCTTTGCCGTTAAATTGGGCGCTGGCGTGGGTTCGAGCATCGGCCTTGATGTGTTGCCACAATCAGAGGGTAACGCGCAGATGCGCTAAGTACTGTATGTTTTCATACGATTGTGTATGATGGGTGAGGCTGGGCATATGCTCAGCCTCATTGGTATGTCACATTCATTATCTGTTGTACCAATGATAAGTCACATAAACCACATTGTCACATTTGATCAGGATCTGATGAGAGCTTGTTATGAATGATGAAGTCAAATTGCAGACCTTTAGCGCCGCATTGCCCGTCTCAAAAATAACTCAGAAGCCAGTGCTACATTTTGCTCATGCCAATGGTATGCCAAGCGCAGTCTATCAGCCGTTTTTTGAGCATTTATCTGAGTTTTTTACCATTGAGTATATCGCCAGACTGGGTGATACTCCTGGCTATCCGGTGGATAATCATTGGCGCAGCCTGACGCAGCAGGTTATTGATAGCGTAAAAAACGCATGTGACAAGCATGGCGTGACTCAAGTGGTGGCAGTGGGTCACTCGCTTGGCGCGATGTGTACCTTGCAGGCACTGTACCGCGCCCCTGAGTACTTTGCCCAAGCGGTGCTGATGGATCCGCCATGGATTTATGGCAAAACCAGTCTACTTTGGCATATGGCCAAAACAATAGACAGCCTGCCGCTGATGAATAACCGCCTAATGGATGCATTGTCACCCTCTGGGATATCGAAACGTCGCCGTGATGTTTGGGACAGCCGAGAGGAAGCCTACGAAAAAATGCGTCATAAAGGCTTTTTTAAGAATTTTGATGAGCGCAGCTTTCAGGGCTATATCGAGCATGGCTTGCACGAGCGCGCCGATGGCAAGGTGACACTGGCCATCCCCAAAGCCAGTGAAGTGGCGGTGTTTCGCACCAATCCTTCTTGGTATTGGCTGACGCCCAATCGTGGCCCTAAGGTACCTGTGACGTTGATTATCGGCGAGGATAGCTTGTTTTTAAAGCGCCACTTCCCGCAGCAGGTTCAATCGCGGCTAGGCATTGCGTACCAGACCCATGCGGGCGGTCATATGTTCCCACTTGAGTACCCAGAGGCGGTCGCGCAGCACGTACTATCATTGATTGAGCAGCAATTAAAACCTAGCGGCGAAAATTAACCACCTATACCGCCCACGGCGACAGATACAGGCTATAGTCGATTCTAAATAAAGCAGATACATTGTATGTCAACGTGGAACTGGGATAAATTTTCCTTGCGTGCTGTGCCTGCGCTGCTCGATACTGCATAAAATTTATCTCAGTCCCACTGTATCGTTTTTATACTGAACTCATTATATAGGATCTAAATAGTTAGGCAGCTTGCTACTTTAAGTGACGATTTATGCAAAAAAACACGACCAGCGCCCATCAAACCTCTATCACAAAACACCCGCCGCTGTTTTCGCGTTTGGGCACGTTTGTGCTGACGGTAGGGGTGGTGATGGCGTTTTTTATCAGTCAGCTATTAGGGGTTTATATCGCTGGCAAGTTGGTATTGCCTACTGGTAAAAGCGCCAGCATGGCTGATATTTTTTATTTTGGCAGTAATGATGGCACGGTCGTCAGCCTCTCTATCCTCATAGGCTGTGTTTTGTTAGTCGCTATGAGCGGTTTGCTGATCGGTATCAGGGGCGGCAACGTACGTCAGTATCTGGCACTAACGCCGTTTTCACTCGCAGTCGGTATGGGTATGCTTGGGGTGTTATTGCTGTTTATGATTGGCAGTCAGGCTTTGACGTATGTGTTGGGTGAGACGCCGCTGGTGTTTGTCGATCCGCTGTATCAGTCTGTCAGCTCGGTGTGGCTATTGGTGTTTGCGATGGTGATCGTCGCGCCTTTTTATGAGGAGCTGATATTTCGCGGGCTCCTGTGGTCGGCAATCGCTGAGCAATTTACAGATACAGATAATTTATCACACCCGTCGCCGCGCGGGGCAGTCGTTGCAAGCGTCGTGACCAGTTTGATATTTGCGGTCATTCATGTGCAGTATGGCGTCTATGAGATCAGTACCATTGTGGTATTGGCATTGATATTTTGTTATGCGCGTTTTAAGTCAGGCTCGCTGCTGCTGCCGATACTACTACATATCATCAATAATGGCGCTGCTATGTGGCAGTATCTGGCGCAAGTGGCTTAAGTAGTAATTATTAATTGCTAATTACTGCGTGAAACACCACATTACTTAAGTTCATGTGGTGTCAATCCATGTGGTCTTAATCAGTACGGCTATACATCAGGATTGAGCGCCAACACCTCATCAGCTGCCCGCTTGACATCGTCGAGCGTTAGCTGCGGTTTGCCGCTTAAGGCTTGTCGCCATTTACGCGCGCCCATCAGCCCTTGAAATAAACCCAGATAGTGCCGCGTCATCGTAGGCAGCGCTTCGCCTTTAGCGATTTGTGTTTCTAGATAGGGGAATAGCTGCGCCAAAATCTCTGAGCGCTTGGGCGTAGGCGCACCCCACAGACGATTGGCCTCTGCCAGCAGGTAAGGGTTGTGATAAAACGCCCGCCCAATCATCACCCCATCGACGTGCTGCAAATGCGCCTCGATATCTTTGATGGTGTCGATACCACCATTGATCTCGATATCGAGCGTAGGGAAGTCTTGTTTGAGGCGGTACACATCGTCATAGCGCAGGGGCGGTATCTCACGGTTTTGTTTGGGGCTCAAGCCTTGTAGCCAAGCGGTACGCGCATGGACAATAAAGCGTGTACAACCAGCCGCTGCTACTGTCTCGACAAAGTCCACCATAAACTCATAACTGTCAAAATCATCAATACCGATACGGTGCTTGACGGTCACAGGAATATCGACCGCAGCCTGCATATGCTTGACCAAGTCAGCAACCGTCTTAGGCTCCGCCATCAGACAAGCGCCTATTTTATTGTGCTGCACACGATCGGATGGGCAGCCCACATTGATATTGACCTCGTCATAGCCGTATTGCTGGGCAAACTCAGCACACTGCGTCATCTCGCTATTGTCGGCGCCGCCCAGTTGCAACACCAATGGATGCTCAAGCGTATCAAAGCGCAGATGCCGATCGCGATTGCCATGGATTAATGCACCCGTGCTGATCATCTCAGTATAAAGATAAACATGCGGATTAAACAACCGCGCAAAGTAACGATAATCTGTCGTTGTCCAATCAATCATAGGGGCAACAGAGAGTCGTTTATTGCTCATATCAATCATAGGGGTGGGGCCTTAATAAAGAGTCGTTAAATGTGTAGTAGTGGCTAAATGTCTAAGCGTGGTTTGGTTTATGGAGTCTTAAGCGCATAAAAAAGTGTCATGCAGCTGCCATGACACCGTATGTATCATCCATGATCCATCATTCATTCATCATCTATAAAGCTAAGACACGACCGAGGCTGCGACCCGTTAGGTCGCGACTAGATCACATGCTCAATCTTTTTAAACTCGGGCAAGTTGTAAAAATAAAGGCCCATGATGATACCGATAAAACCGATAAATGCAATGTAGAGAGCCGGAGAGAAACTCACTAGAGTCGTGGCATAGCCGAGCCCAAAAGGAATCGAGATACCGACGATGCCGTACGTGACATTATAACAAAGTGCCATACCAGTTAGGCGCACATTGGTCGGAAACAGCTGTACCAAGATAGCTGGCATCATGCCAATAATGCCTGAGCAAAAGCCTAAGAGGGCGTACATGATCAAGATATAATCGCCACCAGCGTCTAAATGATAAAAGAAAGCAAAAATCATGGCGATAAGTAGCGCGGAGCCTGCGGCAAGAATTTTACCAAAGTTTTGGTAGTTCGATAAAATCCCATAAAAAACACAGCCAAAAATCATAAACACAATGCCCAGACTGTGTGAAAACCCAAACAAATCCGCATCTAGGTTAAAGCGCAGCTTGATCAAGTCGGGCAGCAAAATGACAACGACGGTGGTGATGCTGGAGATGATTAAGGTCAAAATCATCCCAATAAAGACAGAGTGCTTGCAGTGCTTAGACAGCAGCGTCAAGGGTTTGGCGACATAGTTTGGTGGTTTTGATGCTAGCATGGCCGTAAAAAACGGCGTTTCACTGACCAAACGCCAGGCCAATAGCGGCAAAAAGCTCAGTATGGCTGCCACAAAAAAAGGCAGTCGCCAGCCATAGTCGACCAATTGTTCAGTGGTCATAACGTTCGACAACCACATAAAAAACGCATTTGAAAACAACACACCCACAAAAAAACTGGCCGTGACATAACTACAAGCAACCGACAAATACTGACGGGGCACGTGCTCGGCCACAAATACCCAAGCCAAGGGCACATACAGGCCAAAAGCCATTCCTTGTATGAGCCGCAGCAGGATAAACAAAGCAGGTGATATCAGTCCCCACTGTGCATAGGTCGGCAAACAAGCCATGACTAGCAAACTGATGGCACTGACGAGCATACTGACGAGCAAAGTAAACTTACGCCCTTTGATATCTCCATAGCGTCCCAGCAAAACACCGCCGAATGGACGAGCAAGATAACCGACGGCAAACAGTCCTAACCCTTGTAGCCGAGCAACATTGGGATTGCTATTGACGGGGAACAGCGCCGATGCCACGATATCTGAGATATATAAATAAATCAAAAAATCAAAAAACGCGACGGCGCTACTAAAGCAAATAAACAATACCATGTTTCTATCTTTCGTAGACATCAGGGCATATTGAGAACGAGTAGGCATAGTAAATCACGCATCCACACCACAAGCTAATGTGGTCGTTAAGCCGATTATCCTCTAGATAATCCGCATGATAAAAACTGACACCTCCCTATAAAAAAGGGAAGCGTCAAGACAGTAATATTCAGAGTGTTTCGCTTAAGCGTTTCGCTATTTTTGGCCCATTGAAATAATTATCGAGTGCATAAAAGCCCCGCCCGAGTACTACAATAACCAATCAATCGGCAACCAAGACATGATGGTCAGCCAGATATGGTCGCTCATGTCGACTCGCGGCTCTGAGTCGTACACTACCTTTTCGCCGTTTTCCATGGTGTGCCACTGCAGGCGACCGTTATCTAACAGCTTTACCTCATAAGCTTGATTGAGCAAGTCATCACTGAGCGCGCCATGCAACTGTCTTGCCAGCTCGTCGTCGTTGATGATCACGCCCATCTCAGTATTGATATTGGCAGAGCGTGGGTCGACGTTATATGAGCCGATAAACACTTGATAGTCATCAACGGCAAAGGTTTTGGCATGGAGGCTGGTTGAGGATTGACTGCGGGCTTTCCATAGCTTGTTTTCACGTTTTTCTTCACCAGCGGTGGATTTGAGCTCATAGATTTTTACGCCTGAGCGCAGCAGCGCTGGCCGCCACTGGCTGTAGCCAGAGTGCACAGCGGTGACATCCGTTGCATCAAAAGAGTTGGTCAAGATTTTGATATCGATACCAGCATTGGCCAGCTGTACTAAGGTGTTGACGCCGTCTTTGGTCGGGACAAAATAAGATGAGATGATGGTCAGTTTTTTGGTCGGGCTGCCGAGCAGGGTACGCAGTTGATGCACCAAATTGGTATCGGCAGGGACGGCCTTGCTCAGCTTACCGACATCATCACTCAAAAACTGCATGTCTGTCCAACGAAACGGCACCCGCTTGCTCACTAAGTCCTCATCTATGGTCGACTCTTCAATCGCTGCTTTATAGACGGTCAAGCTGCTATTGGCATGGTCTTTTTCATCTTGACCAATCTTGTCCAGCGCTGCCAAAAAATCAGTGGCTGCGCCATCGCCAAGGGTCGCGAGCGTTTCGATGTCAAACGACAGCGGCGACGACCAATAGCTGGCAAAACTATTATCAATATCGGCCACGACTTTGCCGATGAGCAAGACATCCAGATCAGCAAACTGGCTATTTTGATCGTTACTTAGGTATTCATTGCCGATATTACGTCCACCGATGATGGTAATCTGCTTGTCAAAGGTCATACTCTTATTGTGCATGCGCCGATTGATTCTAGGTAGGCCTGTGACGTAGTTTAGGGTTTGAAACTTACGGTGCATCAAGGGGTTGATGATGCGTACCGCGATATTTGGATGACTGGCAAAGCGCAATAAATGCTGATCAAACTCAGCATCGTTATTAAAATCATCAAGTAGCAAGCGCACGATTACCCCGCGCTCAGCCGCTTCCCACAAGTCTTTGAGCATTAGCTGGCCGGCTTGGTCATTGTGCCAGATATAATACTGGGCATCGATGTTGCGGGTGGCCATACCCGTCAAGATGCTGCGAGAGGCAAAGGCATTGGCTCCAGTGACAATCGGGTGATAGCCTGATAAGTCTGGGTGGATATCGTTTTGTTCGCTGATGGCGGCGACCAAATCTGTTTGCTTGGCATTAGATGATAGTGTTTGCTCGGAGGGTTTGCTGTTTTTTGCTTGATACAGTGCATGGATGCGTGCAGACAGCGCTTGGCTCTCGGGCAGGTGCGGCTGCTTGGGTAGGCTCTGACAGGCGCTCAGTCCCAATGTCAGTCCGAGGGTTAGGCTCAGTGAGAAGTTGGCTGGATCTATACTAAACATCGACATGACGGATTTACCTTAATGAGCCTGTATTTACGGATTAAGTCGTTTGCTGGGTGTGGTCGGACAGCGACCTTATCGTTACGCTGTCTATGACCACAAAAAATAGAGGTTTTGAAATAATAGCATTGATTAGCAAATCGATAATAGTACTGCGTCAGGTAAAATCTGAGCTTAACTCGAAATCGACGCTAAGCTTAGCAGTTGTTGCTATATCTGCCTATTATAAATACGTTATTTTTGTTAAATGGCTCAGCGTGTTGTAGCGTCTCTCCAAGGTGATAGTGGGTCTGCTACGCGCTCGTATGCCGCTGGACTGAGTATGCAAAAATACGATTTAGCTGACCTTTGAAACCAGATGTTTGGAATAAGTTGACATGCTATGATAAGGCGGATAGGTAAGTTCGACAAAGATATGCCGTCACTTTACCAATCACCCCTTATTAATTTAAGGCGTGCCCTCATCAGCCCGTGCAGATGATAATCGACTGAGTGGAGGACACGCCCCAGTACTCACCAAGGCAATGGAAGATATATGAGTCAGTCGCAAACGCAGGATGATAAAAATTTAAATACACTGGATCCAAACTGGCGCAGCGATGCGCTCGATTTAGGCCTTAATTATGGTATGCAAACCATCGCAGTACGAGCTGGGCACCACCGCACCGATGAAGGCGAGCATTCAGAGGCTATTTTTACCACCAGCTCCTATGTTTATGCGTCGGCCGCCGATGCTGCTGCGCACTTTAACGATAGCAAAACAGGTAACGTGTACTCACGTCATACCAATCCCAGCGTGCGTACGTTTGAGCGGCGTTTGGCTGCGCTTGAGAATGGCGAGCGCGCGGTAGCCACCGCTTCAGGCATGGGCGCGATTTTGACCATGTGTTTGGCCTACCTAAAAGCAGGCGACCATCTGCTGGCGGCCAATCAGCTATTTGGCTCATCGATTGGACTGTTTAATAATTACATGACAAAGTTTGGGATCGAGGTCAGCTATGTCGATTGCTTCGATAATGACGCGTGGGCAAAAGCGGTGCAGCCAAACACCAAAGTGATATATTGCGAAAGCCCAAGTAATCCACTCGCGCAAATTTGTGATATTGGCTATTTAAGCGAGCTGTGTAAAGCCAATGGTATATTACTTGTCGTTGATAATTGCTTTGCGACGCCGGCGCTGCAGCGGCCATTAGATTTGGGCGCGGATGTGGTGATTCACTCGGCGACCAAGTATCTAGACGGTCAGGGCCGAGTGTTGGGCGGCGCGCTGGTCGGTAGTGATAAGCTGATGCAAGATGCCTTTACCGTGGTGCGCTCAGGCGGTATCAGTATGAGCCCGTTCAACGCGTGGGTCTTTACCAAAGGGCTTGAGACACTAAAGCTGCGTATGCAGGCGCACTGCCAAAACGCCAATCAAGTGGCAGAGTTTTTGGCCCATCACCCCAATGTTAGCACCGTGCATTTTTCAGGCTTAAGCGATCATCCCGCTCATGCGCTTGCCACGCAGCAACATCATATGCAAGGTGGCTACGGTGCTATTATGGGGTTTGAGGTGCAGCCGCAAGCCCGCTCTGATGCAGGTATCAGGGATGCAAAAGCAGCTGCTTGGCATGTGATAGACGCCACTCAAATGCTCTCTATCACCAATAATCTGGGCGATGCCAAAACCACCATCACTCATCCTGCAACCACCACCCATTTTCGCCTGAGCGCTGAGGCGCGCGCAGAAGCGGGTGTCAAAGACAGTCTCATTCGTTTGTCGGTTGGGCTGGAGGACGTGGCAGATATCATCAAAGATTTGGCGCGCGGCTTAGACAGTTTGTAAAGATAACGGTATAATCACCGTCAACGCATAAACGTGACGTGATGAAAACCGACGCATTACGTTACGTATTTCCATAAAATACCAAGAGGCGATTATGAATATTCAAGCATTGATGCAACAAGCACAAACGATGCAAAAGAAAGTCGAAGCAAACGTTGAAAACGCCAAAAAAGAGCTGGCTAATAAAGAAGTACAAGCAGAAGCGGGCAGTGGTCTGGTCAAAGTCACCATGACTGGTCGTCACGTGGTCAAGCGTTTGACCATCGATCCTAGCTTATTAGAAGACGAGCCAGATATGATCGAAGACCTCATCGCTGCTGCGATCAATGATGCAGTACGTCAAGCCGACGAGCTATATGAGCAAACCATGGCGAGCGCGACCTCAGGCATGGGTTTACCACCAGGTATGCAAGGCTTGTTTTAAACAGCTCAAGGGCAGGCTAAGCAAAGCAAGTATCTGGCATGGTTTTAAAAAAACATGTGAAATATAAAGCCTTTAGCCGCCAAAAACAGCACGCTGAACACAAAAATGGGGTTGTTATCGACACGATACGACCCCATTTTTATAGCTACGATTTATACATGAAGTTAAAAAAGGAAGACACTTTGCTGACAGCCAAATTCGATCAGCTGGTCAAACAGCTGCGTATCTTGCCAGGCGTGGGACAAAAAAGCGCCCAACGTATGGCGCTCCATTTGCTGACCAAAAAACGCCCGCAAGGCATGGCGCTCGCGCAAGCGCTGGATGAAGCAATGCGAGATATCGTTGAGTGCCAGCGCTGCCATAGCTTCAGTGATGAGGCGATTTGTCCATTATGCCAAGATCCGAGGCGTGATGATGGGCTGTTATGCGTGGTCGAAACCGCCGCCGATGTGATGGCGATAGAGCAAACGGCAGGTTACCGTGGTCGTTATTTTGTCTTAGGTGGCCATCTGTCACCACTAGACGGCATCAGTGCTGATGATTTAAACATCGATCAGCTGGTGTGGCGGGTCAAGCAGGAGCCAGTGGCAGAGCTGATATTGGCGACGGGTACCACGGTCGAAGGCCAGACCACCGCGCACTTTATCAGTGAAGCGGTCAATCGTCATGTCAGTAAAATCACCCGTTTGGCGCAAGGCGTACCGATGGGCGGCGAGCTTGAGTACCTCGATAGTATGACCCTCGGGCAAGCCATGCAAAACCGCTCGTTTTTATAGTTTTTTGCTACTGCGAATGCAATGCAGGCTTTTTTTGTGAGACAGAACGCGGCTTGTGCCCATTTTAGGGTATGAAGTTGTTATAATTACAGGCTGGCAAGTTTTATTATTGTGCTTACTTTTCACTATCGTAAAACGCACTTGGCGTTTTATTCTCTCTTATCTATGCAGGTATCTGCCCGTGTACAACCATATCTCAACCGCTGTTACTCCATCCAATCATTCAAAGCCTGCGGCTACCGCTGACGAGCCGGCGATGCCAGTCAATACCGGCGCAGGGTCAGTAGACCTGCCGCCTGAGCCTGACATCGATGCTTTATTAGACATCGCTGAAGACGCCGATGTGACATGGGTACGTGAGCAAGAGGGTTTGGCTGAAGTGATAGAGGCATTGGCGACGTGCGGGCGCGTGGCGTTAGATACCGAGTTTATCAAGCGTGACACCTACTATCCGCGTTTGGCTTTGGTGCAGCTCAACACAGGCGATCATATCTATCTATTAGACGCCCCGCGACTACAATTGGCTGAGCTGTGGCAAGCGCTGATGAAAGTGGATGTGGCGATTTGGCATGCCTGCGGCGAAGATTTGGGTATTTTTTATCTGTTGTCTGGCTGTCCGCCTCTCACCAATATCTTTGATACGCAAATTGCGCTGTCGTATTTGACGGGTCAATTACAAATGGGTTATCAGCAAGCGCTTGATGACCAGTTAGACATGCATATCGATAAAGAACAAAGCCAGTCTGACTGGCTACAGCGTCCGCTATCAGATGAGCAAGAGCAGTATGCGATTGATGACGTACGGTTTTTGCCCGCGCTTTATCTAAGTCTTGAATACGAGCTAAAAAAGCAAGGTCTCTTTGACTATGTGTGGGCGGATTGTCAGCTGTATGCCCGTGATCTCTATGACGCGCAGCATATGGCCGACGATGAGATGTATCTAACGATGGCGGATTATCGCTATACCTCTGAGCAGATGGCGATACTACAGGCGGTGGCGACATGGCGCGAGGAGCTGGCGCGGGCGACCAATCAGCCGCGTACCTTTGTGATAAAAAAACAAGCGGTACGTGAAATCATTACCGAAAAGCCCAGCAGTATGCGCGAGCTTGCGCACAAAACCACCATGCACCGCAGCATGCTACGCCTCTATGGTGAGGAGTTGCTCAAGGTGATTAAGGAAGCCAAAAACCTGCATCCTGCTGAGCATCCTGCCTGCTTGCTACCGCCATATCGCTCTAAAAACAAAGTCCTATCAAAAGCGGTGCAGCAAGCGATCGATACGCACGCAGAAAAAATCGGTGTGCCTGCCAATGTCTTGATGCGCAAAAAATGGCTGGCGCAGCTCTATGAAATCATTGCCTTTGATAAAGACCTAACCGAGCTGCCAGAAGGCTTAAAAGACTGGCGCAATGAGTGGGTGATGCAAACCTTGATACCGGTGATTAAAGGGCATAAAACCGAGCTACAGCAGGGTATGGGTATAAAAGCTTAAGATAATCTCATCTATGAGGTTTGGTTAGGCTTAGTGTTTTTAATGTCGAGCATTTTTAGCGTTTAAACTGTCCATGTCGTAAAAAATATTGGGTCTGCTCGGCGACCGCTTTGTCGACCAGCATTCCTGTGTGCGAGACGGGAAGGACGATATGGTCAGTTGCGGCCTCTATTTTAGTTTCTTCTATATATACCGTGCCATCGTGTAGCAGATATTCTGCTGATGGCATGTTATCTGCCTGCCGAAGTTTGCGATTATGATACTGCAAAAACAGCTGACCCAAACCATAAGAGCGATTGCCTGCTATCACGCCTAAGGTAATATGCTCCGGCAACGGCGCTGTGGTACCATCTAACGCATCGACGTACGAGCGTCCTACCACCGCTGGCGTCAAGCGCCAAATATAATCTGCACAAACACTACCTAAATGCGGTGTCCCGAGCGTTATGCAACGCCCAATTTGCCATTGTGGATATTCAGCGACAAAATCACGAATAATCAAACCACCCAAACTATGACCGACCAAATCGATTGGCTCGTCAGGATAATGATGGTTTTCTAGCCAGTCATTTAATCGGGCACTATGAGTTTTGATGCCATCACGCATACTGCGATAGCCAAATTGATAAGTATCAAATCCTGCTACTTGTAAGCGTTTGGCCAATGGTCGCATAATCCAAGCGGTTTGGTGCAGACCATGGATGAGAATAACTCGGTTTTTTTGTGGCATGCTGACTTCCATTAAAAATGATATCTATTAAAAACGTACGGTTAACAACTTGATGATATGAATAGTATAGCGCTAAATATCTCAAGCCAAATAAAAACCTCCAAATCAGCTACTGACTTGGAGGTTTGTTTTTATATCAACTGTTTATAGTTGTTTGCAAACTACATATAGTTTTCGATGCTTGGGCAAGAGCACATAAGGTTTTTATCGCCATAGGCGTCATCGACACGTGCCACACTTGGCCAGAACTTATGAGCGCGGATGTACGGCAGTGGGAATGCAGCGGTATCACGGCTATATGGATGCGTCCATTCTTCACTGGTAATCATCGCGGCAGTGTGCGGCGCATTGACCAATGGATTGTCTTCTAATGTCCAACCATCTTCGCCAGCTTTGGCCTTCATAGCCTCAGCTTTGATAGATTTAAGTGCACTGATGAAGCGGTCCAGTTCCTCGACAGACTCAGACTCAGTTGGCTCAATCATCAACGTACCCGCAACTGGGAAACTCATCGTTGGTGAATGGAAGCCATAATCCATCAAACGCTTGGCGATATCGCTCTCAGTGATGCCAGTTTCTTCCTTCAATGGGCGAATATCGATGATACACTCGTGCGCAACGCGGCCGTTTTTGCCCGTATACAGAACAGGGTAGTGGTCTTGTAGCTGAGTGGCGACATAGTTGGCGTTTAAGAGCGCAAGCTCCGTGGCTTTTAGCAGACCATCGCGGCCCATCATGGTGATATACATCCAAGAGATGGGTAAGATACTCGCTGAGCCATAAGGCGCTGCCGATACCGCTGAGCAGTCTTTTTGTGCGTTGTGTACAGGGCTTAGCGTATGGTTGGCCATAAAGGGGGCTAAGTGCGCCTTCATGCCGATAGGGCCCATGCCAGGACCGCCGCCGCCATGCGGGATACAGAAAGTTTTGTGCAGGTTCATATGTAGTACGTCAGCACCGACATCAGCAGGCTGCATCATGCCGACCTGTGCGTTCATGTTGGCGCCATCCATATAGACCTGACCGCCATGCTTATGAATCAAGTCACAGATATGGCGGATGCCTTCTTCAAACACCCCGTGCGTCGATGGATAAGTAATCATCAACGCGCCTAGGCTTGCGCTATGCTCTTCACATTTCGCCGTCAAGTCCTCAATGTCTACGTTACCGTTTTCGTCAGTTTTGACGACGACGACTTTCATACCCATCATCATGGCCGTTGCAGGGTTGGTGCCGTGTGCCGACTGCGGGATCAGACACACATTACGCTCTGTTTCGCCCAATGATTCATGATAGCGGCGAATGGCAAGTAGGCCTGCGTATTCACCAGAAGCGCCTGAGTTTGGTTGCATCGATACATCGTCAAAGCCGGTGATGGCTTTTAGCTGATCTTGTAAGCTATCGATCATGGCGATATAGCCGGTGACTTGGCTGCGCGGTGCAAAGGGATGCACGTTGGCAAATTCAGGCCAAGTAATCGGTAGCATCTCACTGGTGGCGTTTAGCTTCATGGTACAGCTGCCAAGTGAAATCATACTGCGGTTCATCGCCAAATCTTTGTCTTCTAGCGACTTTAGGTAGCGCAGCATTTCGTGCTCGGTGTGGTGCGAGTTAAACACCGGATGGGTCAGGATGTCATCGGTACGCAAGTGCGCGCTATCGAGTGACACGCGAGCTTCTGCTGGCAAGTCATGCGCTTTACTGACAAACAACTGCGTTAGCGCCTTAAAGTCTTGCGCGTCGCTGGTTTCACTAAAGGCCACGCTCAGCTTGGTCGTACCTAGACGCCATAAGTTGTAGCCGATGTTTTCTGCGTTTTCAAAGATTTGGGTGGCCAGATTTTCTGAGCCGCAATCGATGACCACGGTATCAAAGAACTGCTCATGCACCACGGTTAGCTTGCTGTCAGCCGCAGATTTGATCACATCAGCAAAGGCAGTTGCAAACGCATGGATGCGAGTGGCGATACGTTTGACGCCGCCTGGACCATGATAAACCGCGTACATACCTGCAAGGTTGGCGAGCAATACTTGCGAGGTACAGATGTTTGAGTTGGCTTTTTCGCGGCGAATGTGCTGCTCACGTGTCTGCAGTGCCATACGTAGCGCGGTATTGCCTTGCGAGTCTTTTGACACACCAATGATACGGCCAGGTGCTGAGCGCTTGGCTTTGTCAGAGAAAGCAAAATAGGCGGCGTGTGGACCACCAAAGCCCATTGGAATACCAAAGCGCTGGGTGCTACCAAGTGCCACATCTGCGCCCATATCGGCTGGTGACTTTAACAACACCAAGCTCATGATGTCGCTGACGACGCTGACGTAGGTTTTGTTTTTCTTGACTGCGGCGATGACGTCGGTTAAGTCTTGTACATCGCCCTCAACACCGACGTATTGGAAAATTGCGCCAAAGTAGTCGCCTGATTTGGCGGTTTCAAAATCACCAACAACCACGTCCCAACCAAAGTACTTGGCACGAGTGTTGATGACATCTAGGGTCTGCGGATAGATGCGCTCATCCACAAAAAACTGGTTTGATTTGCTTTTGCTTACGCGCTTTGACATCGCCATCGCTTCTGCTGCGGCCGTCGCTTCATCAAGTAGTGACGCGCCAGCCATCTCCAACCCTGTTAAGTCGATACATACTTGTTGGAAGTTAAGCAATGCTTCTAGGCGACCTTGGGCGATTTCTGCTTGATAAGGCGTATAAGCGGTATACCAGCCTGGGTTTTCTAGCACGTTACGCTGAATGACTGCAGGCATGCGTACTGGCGAGTAGCCTTGACCGATGTAGCTTTTGTTTACCGTGATGTCGTCTGCCATGGTGCGTAGCTTGGCAAGTGCAGCATGCTCACTCATCGCGACTGGTAGCTCAAGCGCTTTGTGCAAGCGCACAGGCTCAGGCACGGTATCGTTGATAAAGCTTGCCATATCTTGATAACCAACGGCGCTGAGCAAGTCAGCTTGTTTGGCATCGTTTGAGCCTAAATGACGATAGACAAATTCAGCTTCGTTAAATAATCCTTGGAAGGTATCAAACGTTGGGTTTTGAGAGATAGTCATGACATTCCTTGGTTAAGGGAGTGGTAAAGGAGATGGCTAAAATAACGGATATTAATAGCTAATATTAATAACTAATGACGGGTTTAGACGTAATGAACAAATTGAGCTTGATCAAAGCGAAACTGGGTGTTGTAAATACCATTGTCAGCGCGCTTGCCTGCGCCAATCATCATGACGATATGGTGGTCGTCGCTTAAACCTAATAGTCGCTTCATAGCAGGCTCATCAAAGCCGCCCATCGGACAGCTGTCAAAGCCATGTGCACGTAAAGCTAGCATCAGATTTTGGGCGGCAAGAGCGGTATTGTTGGTGGCCCAGTTTTTGGTGTCTTCAAAGGTATAGTAAGGCGACTTAATTGGCCCTTTGAGGCGTCTTGCGACCTGAGTTGCACCCCATTTGGCTACAGAGACGATGTTGGCAGGGCCACGCAAAAAGTCTAAAGTGACGATTTTGTTGTAGTAGTCTTTTACCTTTTTTGGGACAGGTTTATCAGGGTATTCACGCAATATCTGCTGGGCGTGGTCTTGCCATACGTCAGTACGCGCCACCACTGCAATGAGACGCGCTGAGGTTTTTGCCGCGTTTTGGTTCATGCAGTTTTTTATCGCACGTTTGCGTGTGTCTGCATCATCGATGACATAAAACTCCCACGGCTGCAGATTGCTTGAGTTGGGTGCCAGCATGGCCAGACGCAGACAGTCTGCCAGTACGGCATCTGGTATCGGTGTGTCAGTGAAACGACGCACCGAACGACGAGACTCTACGACGTCACAAAACGCCTGTAGCGTCGCTGTGCGATCGAGTGTGGCAATGCTGGTTTTTTTGTCATTGTCAGGGGTCATAAGAGAGTCCATGCTGAGGATTGAGTGACCCACTTGCGCATCATCAAAGCGGGGCTGGGGCTATAATTGCGAATCGCGTCCGCATCTAACAAGTAAATCGTCGCGATAAATCAGATTATTACCAATCAGAACCTATCAGATTGTTTAGCAGTCGTGTTTTTGCCGCTGTGTTTTTCAAAGCGGCTTAAAAACGGTCTAACAGTAGGATAAACAGATACCAGCTGCCGCCAGTATCCGCCGTGTTGCTTATATAAATTTAAACAAAGACTGAGTAGAAAGATATAAATCTGAGTAGATTACAGCTCGTTTTCGTACTCTTCAGCAGTCATCAATGCTTCGTAATCGGCGATGTTGTCCGGTTTGATTTTAAAGAACCAGCCTTCACCGTACGGGTCAGAGTTGATGATTTCTGGATCATCTTCTAGTGCTTCGTTGATCGCAACCACTTCACCTGAGATAGGCGCATAGACGTCAGAGGCTGCTTTTACAGACTCGACCACAGAGATTTCGTCGTCGACGGCGAGGATGTCGCCTACGTCTGGCAATTCGACAAATACCACGTCGCCGAGTAGGTCTTGAGCATGGTCAGTGATACCAACAGTGATCGTACCGTCTTCTTCTAAACGCAGCCACTCGTGACTGGCGATGTATTTTAGTTCTGCTGGGATGTTGCTCATGGGGTCTCTCCTAAGTGAGGATGGTGAATAAAATAATGGACGTTAATGATAAAATTTATCAGCGATATCAGTCAAACTGCTGTTTGCCGTTACGGACAAAAGGGAGTTTTACGACGCGCACATCGACGAACTTGCCTTTGCCGCGCAGGTCGACCTGTACGCTATCTTCATCTGATAAACTGGCAGGCACGCGTGCAATTGCGATCGAGTTTTTTAGGCTAGGGGAGAAGGTACCGCTGGTGATGATACCGGTTTGCTCATTGTCTGTGCCTTGGTTGATGGTCACGGTCATGCCCTCACGCAAGACGCCGCGGGTGGTCAGTAGTAAGCCGACTTGTTTCATGGCGGTGTTGTCATCTTTTGCTTGTTGACGCTTACTGACTAAGGCATCACGACCGATAAAGTCGCGCTCATCTTTTAGCGCCAGCGTCCAGCCCATGTTGCACTCATACGGGCTGGTTTCTTCGTCCATGTCGTGACCGTAAAGGTTCATGCCCGCTTCCATACGCAAGGTATCACGCGCGCCAAGGCCAGCAGGTTTAACGCCATTAGCTTTTAATTGCTCAAAGAATGCTGGCGCATCATCACCATGCATGATGACCTCGACGCCATCCTCGCCTGTATAACCGGTACGAGCGACAAACCAATCTGCGCCTTCGATATCGGTCAAATCAGCGCCGACAAAAGGCTTTAGGCCTGCTAACACATCAGCCCAGCCTGGTTTTGCTTGTGTAAGTTTTTCGACCGCATTGGGGCCTTGTACGGCAATCATGGCCAGCTCTGGGCGCTCGGTGATGCTGATGTCAAAACCTGCTGCGACTTTGTGAAACTGTGCCATGTCTTTATCACGGGTGGCCGCGTTTGAGACGATGCGATATTCGGTCGCGTCTTCATTCATTAGGTAGACGATTAGGTCGTCGATGATGCCGCCTTGCTCATTGAGCATGCCTGAATACAGCGCTTTGCCGACGGTTTTTAGTTTGGCGACATCATTGGCCAGTAGCTTTTGTAGCCATGCTTTGGCATCTACGCCTTTGATATCGGCGACGACCATGTGCGAGACGTCAAACATACCGGCATCGGTACGTACCGCTTCGTGTTCTTCGATTTGTGAGCCATAATGGATGGGCAGCTCCCAACCAGAAAAATCCACCAGCTTGCCATCGCTATCGACGTGAGACTGATAAAGGGGCGTGCGTTTGGGGGCTGCGGTGTTTGTGCTTGGAGTGCTGGTATTGTGAGTATCGGTCATAACAAATCCTTATGGAACATCAGCCGCATTTGATAATCAGTCGTAACTTATCAAAGTTGTAGAGCAGATGTACATTATCATCATAGTGAGTAGCGATATTGCAGGGCGCAAGTATCGCAACCAAGGGTGGTACAAAAAATAGAGCAATCAGCCAAACAGACGCCAAACGTCGGTTTAAGCAAAAGCCCTATCTGTCCTGTCACCTGAGATTTTCAATACGGCACATCGTCGTGGTCTCTAAAGCCTTTGCTTTACTCTTGCCATCGCGATGCTGTCGCATTTTCTCCCCTTCGGTGGGTAAGGCGTCGTCCGTCCTTACCGCTCTCCAGATTTGTTATGCCTTATGTTTGTAGGCCACGCGTTAGGTGTCGCCGCAAAACAATCATGACATGTGTTTTTCAGTCCTTTTACCTGAGCGATTGGCAGGGTAGATGCGCCTTCGGTGGTCTGTGGATAATGCTCAATAGGACATTACCATGATGGGCGGATACGTATCGTTGCCGGTCTTTTATTTCAATGACCTGATAGTAGATAGGTATGCCTGCAGACTCTCTCCTGAAAAACGCTTTTATTATGAAAGGTTCACCGCCCTTTTACAAGTCATCTGCGCCATTAAAGTCGATAATTTTGGCAAAAAGTCTTTTTTGCCGCAGCGATTGTCAGTAGTAAGGCATGATGACAGCGCTATATCGGTGTTTGTCCTCTTGAGTGCGTCGTCAGTTTTTAGCCGGTTTACCATAGCAGAACGTAAAGCGACTACTGATGTTTGCCCGAAATATGCTAACCTATGGCGATAGATTCTGATAGGTTGTTTTTATGCATTGCGATATTTATAAATTTCCCAAACATGATGATATGTACATCTACATTGCGCGTCCTGATTATCCAGATGATACTGATGAGATTAAAGACTGGCTGGGGGTATTGCCCAAGGAGTTTCGTGCGGGGCTAGGGCGCAGTCAGTTTGTCATGCATCTGGATTTGGCCGCCACCCCGAAGCTGGCTCGCGTCGATAAAGAAGAGGTGCTGGCAAAGCTCCAAGCACAAGGGTACTTTGTACAATTGCCGCCGCAAGATGTCATGCGCCGCCAAGCAGAGCTACGCGCCCGCGAAGCACAAGATAGTATTTATGACTGATGGCATTCAAAGCTAATGGCACTTAAGGCTAAAGGCATGCAAGACTCAGACGCGTGTCTTTGCCTTTATCGTGTCGATTGAGGACACATCCTAGGAAGTCGTGATAAACTGATCTTCTGTTAAGTGCACATGTCTATTATATATTTTGTCATATTGAGGACACGCCCTAGTACGGCAAAACTTACCCAATACCACTAGACGCTGCTGGCGCTACTGGTGATAAACGCAGGTAATAAAACACGCATGGACTGGTTAAAAAACATATTGCATCGCTTACCGCTTGAGAGTATCAGTGATATCTTAGGAGAGATTGCTATTTGGTGGGGACAGCTGGTAAAAGATGTCCCACCCGCCGATCTGCCCATGTATGCCTATCTTGGGGGAACGGTGATCGTGCTGGTATTATGGCTGCTGGTGGCGCGCATGTTGCCGCGTCCACTCGGCGGTATGAGCTGGATGGTATTGTTTGCCGTATTGCTCGCGCCCGGTACCGCGCTCGATGATCCTAGTGAGATTGCCCCTGCTAGCATCAGTGTGGTGTATGCGGTGATGATGAAAGACTACGCAGGTGCCATTGCCAATATGTTGCCCATTATGGTGGTGCTGGTGGTGGGCTTGTTTGTTGGGTTTGTCTGGCAGCTGATACGCGGTGCTTTTGAGTCGAGCCTAGACAAAGCACGGAGCCGCACCGCAGCCGATACGCAGGCGACCATGCAGCTGACCGCAGGCAATTATCTGGCCGAAAACGCTGAGGTAACTGAGCATGCGAAGGCTCATGATCACGCACCAGTAACTGAGACTGACAAAACGCTGGATCTCAAAAAGCGCGGTGCCAAAAATGAGGGCATACTGTCTAAACAGGCCAATCCCAACGATACGATAGACAAAGGGTAAGAAGCTGGGCGTCAATAGCGGCGTGGTTTAATTTGCTCGATAACTATAAGCTCGATAACTATAAACTTAATGACTGTAAAAAAGACACCATGTGTGTCTTTTTTTATGGCTAATCATTATGCGACATATTTAGGGCGTAAGAAGCGCTGATCGGAAGGATGACGAACGCATGAGTATTTTGGCAATCCATCAGCCTATGCTACTCTAATTTGTGAGTGCTATTTTATAAAATGCTTTATTGATAACGATAACTGAGACTTTACTATGACGACCAAGATGGACAAGACCAACCATACCTTTACCGGCACGCAAAGCTATATCGCCACCGATGATTTACAACTGGCAGTCAATGCAGCGATGACACTACAAAAACCGCTGTTAATCAAAGGTGAGCCTGGCACTGGTAAAACACTGCTGGCCGAAGAAGTGGCGCAGAGTTTGGGGATGCCGCTGATTACTTGGCATATCAAGTCAACCACCAAAGCTGAGCAAGGGCTGTATGAGTATGATGCAGTCTCACGCTTGCGCGACTCGCAGCTCGGTGATGACAAGGTGTATGAGATTGGCAATTATATCAAACCCGGTAAGCTTTGGGAGGCTTTTACCAGTCAAGAGCGCAGCGTCCTATTGATTGATGAGATCGACAAAGCCGATATCGAGTTCCCCAATGACTTACTACATGAGCTTGATAAAATGTCGTTTTATGTCTATGAGACAGGCGAGACCATTACCGCCGAGCAGCGCCCAGTGGTGATTATTACCTCAAACAATGAAAAAGAGCTGCCCGATGCGTTTTTGCGCCGCTGCTTTTTTCATTACATCGATTTCCCTGATGAGCACACCATGCGTCAAATCATTGAGGTGCATTTCCCCAATATCCAAGAAAAACTGGTCAATGATGCGCTGGATATCTTTTATAAGCTGCGCGGTATTCAAGGGCTTAAAAAACCACCATCAACGTCGGAATTGGTCGATTGGTTAACGTTATTATTGGCCGATGATATGGCGCAACAAGAGCTAGAAGAAAACTTGCGCGGTGAAAAGTCGATCCCGCCGCTATACGGCGCGCTACTCAAAAACGAAGCGGATGTGAGCTTGTTGCAACGTTTTGCCAACATGATGCGCCGTTAGGCGTATGGACTGACAACGTTATCTGGTGTCATATCGCTGTCAGCATGATGGTGCCAATCAAACCTTATCAGCCAATAAGTGATGCGTATTTTATGTTTATCAAATTATTCTACACCCTGCGGACTTACGGCGTGCCAGTCAGCACGCGCGAGCTGCTCGATCTAAACGCTGCGCTCGAGCAGGGGCTGATGATGCAGCCACATCCTGAAAACCCAGCACTGTCTACCTTTGCCAGTCGCGAGGATATGTACCGACTGATTCGTCTCTGTATGGTCAAAGATGAGCGTCATTTTGATAAATTTGACCGCGCCATGGCTGATTATTTTGAAGGTATCGATAGCCTAGATATCGATGAGCTGATGAGCAAGCTGACAGATATCCCAAAAGAGTGGCTCGATCTCAAGCTAGATCCCAAAAATTTAACCGAAGCGCAGCGGCGCTTGCTCAAAAAATACGGCTCGCTTGAGGAGTTGATGAAGGCGCTTGAGGAGCGTCTAAAGGAGCAAAAAGAGCGTCATCAGGGCGGAAGCAAATGGGTCGGTACTGGCGGCACCTCACCGTTTGGCGCTTATGGTGATCATCCTGAAGGGGTGCGCGTCGGCGGTGAGTCGCGTAAACGCAGTGCGGTCAAAGTCTGGGAGCAGCGCAAATATCGTAACCTCGATGACGACAATCAGCTGGGTACGCGTCAGATTCAGATGGCGCTACGCAATCTGCGCCAGTTTGCCCGTACTGGCAGCGCCGACGAGCTCGATATCCATGAGACCATCAAGCGCACGGCCAAAAAAGGCGTACTCGATATTCATATGCAAGCTGAACGCCGCAATCGCGTTAAAGTGTTGATGCTGTTCGATGTCGGCGGTAGTATGGATGTCCATGTCGAGGCGCTAGAAAAACTGTTTTCGGCAGCAAAAAACGAATTCAAGACCTTAGAGTTTTTTTATTTTCATAACTGTCTGTATGACTACGTCTGGAAGGACAATAACCGTCGGCACAGTGCCCCGATGCCGACTTTTGAGCTTCTCAATACCTATGGCCGTGAGTATCGCGTCATCTTTGTTGGCGATGCGTCGATGTCGCCCTATGAGCTGTTTTCGGTGGGCGGTAGCGTCGAGTATATGAATAACGAAGCGGGTGTAGTGTGGCTAAAGCGTGTGCTTGAGCACTTTGATAAAGTGGCGTGGCTCAACCCAGAAAACCCCGCGTACTGGCAATATACTCAGACCATCGGTGAAATAAAAAAGCTATTTGATCATAAAATGTATCCGATGACGCTGCATGGGGTTGAAGAAATGACCGACTATATGGCGCGTTGATTTTATAGCAGGGTGTTGATGTATATGGGTTTTTAAAGATAGTGAGCGGCTTTCGATGCTGATATTTGTCTTTATAAATCATTAGCATAGCTGGAATTAGTGTTTTTTTATAAGCAGTCATTGATATCATCATGGCTGTTTTTTTTGCTTAAAAAACGGCTGAATAGCGATAGAGCATTGGTATACGTAATAAAATATGTTAACATTCATTTAAAATGAATCTTATAAAGTATGTCAGCTAACTATTTAAGTCAAGCAATCTTTAATCACTTTATAAATACTTATGAAATGACTCATTTATCAGTAGCAACCTTTTTATATAGCAATCACTAAGAGAGTTATCATGGCTTCACCAAAAACCCTAGAAATCGTCACTGCCACCGTACCTGTACTCGAAGAGCACGGCACCGCCATCACCACGGTGTTTTATAAAAACATGTTTGCTGAGCATCCTGAGCTGCTGGATATCTTTAATGAGACCAATCAAAAGCTTGGGCGTCAGCAGACGGCGCTGGCGATGACGGTGCTGGCGGCAGCAAAGCATCTGGACAAGCTGGCAACACTACTGCCGCAAGTCACCCAAATCAGCCATAAGCATCGCGCCCTGCAGATTTTACCTGAGCATTATCCTATAGTGGGCAAGCATCTCATCGGCGCGATAAAAGAAGTGCTGGGTGAGGCGGCAACAGATGAGATTATCCATGCTTGGACAGAGGCTTATGATGAGATTGCTTCGGTGTTTATCCAAATCGAGCAAGGCATGTATGAGTCTGCGCTGTGGCAAGGCTTTGCGCCGTTTACCGTAACACAAAAGACTGCGGTGGCGACGGATATTGCTGCCTTTACCGCGGTGCCCAGCAACGAGTATAAAGACGGCGATACGGCAAACCATCAAGCGATTGATTTGCACAAAATGCGCTTGAGTGCTGGACAATACATCACTGTAAAAACAGACCCCAAAGATAGCGCTCACACCGCTTTGCGTCACTATTCTCTGTACTCAGCAAATACCGAAGAGGGCATCAAGTTTGCGGTCAGACGCGACAATCGCAACGCGCATCATGGTTTGGTCTCAAACCATCTGCATGACCACATAAACGTCGGTGATACGATTTTGTTATCTGCCCCTGCTGGCGACTTTGTGCTTGAGCAACACCTGATGACCCAAAACGAGGTGCCACTGGTACTGATGAGCGCAGGCGTAGGGGTGACGCCTGTACTGGCTATGTTGGAGGCGCAGATTATGGCCAATCCAAAGCGGCCGATCGTCTGGGTATATGCCTGCCAAAACAAAGCCCATCACGCCTTTGCAGACAAGGTCGAGGCACTGCTAGCAAAAGCTGAAACGGTAGAGAGGCATGTTTTTTACTTTGAGTCAGGACAGCTATTGGACGCTGCATGGCTTGCCAACCTACCTAAGCCTGCGGACATTTATGTCTGTGGCTCAATGCCATTTATGGAGAGTATGATCGATGGGCTCATGGCGCTCGATCATGGCGTGGATAGTGTACATTATGAGCCGTTTGGCCCCAAAATGAGTTTGGGTAGCTAAGCTTGCATCGACTTTGCCCAGTGGCGGCTTGGTCAATAAAATATTAATACCCAGCGCAGTCATGGGCGTGTCACATAAAAAAGCACCTAAATATTGTTATTATTTAGGTGCTTTTTTGCGGTTGTAGTTTAGGTGTGTCCTCATTTAGATAGCTAGCGATTGAATTGAGGACACGCCCTAATAGGGTCTAGTCAGAGCTGTCGACCAGTCCAATCATCACGCCCATCTGTTTTTTATCGTGCCGATCGATACTGGGCGCGTATAGGGCCGAGGCCACGCCGCCATCTAAAAACAAGGCATTCGGGCAGCCCAAGTAGTCCTTAAACAAGGTCGCAAATTGATAAAAGGTCACAGGCTCGTCGCTATGGACAAACCGAATGCGGCCATCACGACAAACGCCAGCCCCGTTTCTGATTTTAGCGGATTGGCTTTTGGGGTTAAACTTTGGGTGTATCTGATCATGAAGCACCAGCATCGGCCCTGATTGAGTGGCATACCATGGCTGCACTTGCCCGCCGTTTAGCTGCTCGCTGAGTGCTTGAGATTCTGTGATCTGCATCTTGCCGTCACGCTCCCACCACAGTACACCATTGGGCAATAAATGAAAATTGCCACCGCCTGACTTTAGGTTTAAAGCGCGCTTTTCTACCCCTTCGATGACAGTATAGCCAATAGGGGCAAAGCGCTCATTATACATGCCAGCATTCATGGCAAAGCTGAGAGTCTGGCCGGCTGGTAGCGCCGCCAACAACTCATCAAAGCTGAGTAAAGGCTGCGTACTATCAGGCTGTTGCCAAAATAGCTGTAGCACCTGCCGCTTATCACCCAGCGCTGACGCCTCAATCGCACAGGCGCTATAAGCAAATGGCGCCTGCTGTACCTGACAGGCCCACTGCGATGAGTCGCTAGCAGCGTCGGTGGCCGCAGGGGAGCAGGCGCTGAGGCTCAGCGCGAGTAGGGCCACGCTTGCTAGCGTGGCGAGTGAGGTGGCGCTTGGCATCAGTCGGCGGCCTTTATTTGTGAGTACAGAACACCGCCGGTCAGCGGTGATACGCGACTAGTCATGATCAGGCGGTAAGTCGCGAAAGGTATTGTTGACGTTACCGATGAGCATGCCACCATCGATGATGTCCTCGGCGATAGCCGTGGTTTTTTCAGTTGGCGCATTGGTCTCTTTGCCTTTATCACGCGAGTCTTTGTTATAAGCGATAAGGGCATCGTTGTTGGCCAAGAAGCTATCAGGATTGGCCATTACCCACATCTGATTAAAGACATCGGCACGCGCACTTTGTTCTAGCAACGCGCCTTGGTCAGCAAAGTAAAAGAACTTTGAGAGAAGTTTGATTTGACCATCATCGAGGCGGCGCGCGATATGGTATGGCTGCAATTGGCTTGGGTGCTGCAGACCCACTGCGCCGACGATACTGGCTAGGGATTTGAGGGTGTTTTTATGGAAGTTTGCCACGCGCTCAGCTTTGCTCGGCACATCCAGCGCTTTTTGACGATAAGGGTCTTGCGTTGCCACGCCGACAGGGCAAGTATTGGTATGGCATGAGCGCGACTGAATACAGCCAACCGCAAACATAAAGCCGCGAGCAGAGTTACACCAGTCAGCACCAAGTGCAATCATACGGGCAATATCAAATCCTGAGACGATCTTGCCACTGACACCGAGCTTGATTTTGTCACGGATGCCTGCACCGACCAAGGTATTATGCACCAACAAAAACCCTTCGACCATGGGCATGCCGACGTTGTCCATAAACTCAACAGGTGCGGCACCTGTCCCGCCTTCTGCGCCATCGATGACAATAAAATCAGGATAGTTGTCGGTTTCGATCATGGCTTTGACAATCGCCATAAACTGCCAAGGCTGACCCACGCAGAGCTTAAAGCCAACTGGCTTGCCGCCCGATAGCTCACGCAGCTGCTGCCAAAATGCGACCAGCTCACGCGGCGTGCTAAACGCGCTATGTGATGAAGGCGATACGCAGTCTTGACCCATGGGTACTTGGCGGGTTTGGGCTATCTCTGCGGTAATTTTTTCGCTTGGCAAGACGCCGCCTTTACCCGGCTTGGCACCTTGTGAGAGTTTGATTTCGATCATTTTTACTTGGGGATCGACGGCTTTTTCGGCAAAAGACTGGGGGTCAAAGTTGCCATGGTCATCACGGCAGCCAAAATACCCCGTGCCAATCTCCCAAATCAAGTCGCCGCCAAACTTACGGTGATAAGGGCTGATGGCACCTTCTCCCGTATCATGGGTAAACCCGCCCATCTTGGCACCTTGGTTGAGAGCCATGGTGGCGTTGGCAGACAAGCTACCAAAACTCATCGCCGAGATATTAAATACTGACATATCGTGTGGCTGCAGACAGCGCTCGCCGCCCACGATGATACGGAAGTCTTTGTTTTCTAAAGGTTGGCTGACCGCTGATTGCAAAAACCACTCTTTGCCTTGCGTATATAGATTGTCCAAAGTACCAAAAGCATTGGTATCGCTGACGTTTTTGGCACGTTGATACACAAGGGCGCGCTGCTGACGCGAAAATGGTACTTGTTCTTTGTCATCTTCTAACAAATACTGACGAATCTCAGGACGGAAATCCTCTAGCACATAGCGAATGTGACCTGCCACAGGGTAGTTGCTCAAGATAGAGTGCTTGGACTGAATCAAATCATAAACGCCAAGTGCCACGCCAAAACCACCAAGAAATATGAGCCACCAGTTGACTAGTAATAGCCCCGCCAAAAAAATCAAAATGGCAGCACCAAAGGTGCTATAGCGCAGCAGCAAGCCCATCAAATAAGGTGAGCTGGTCTTGGGTTCTGGGTTCAAATTGGTACGAGATTGGGGCATAACGACACTCAACAGTAATACATAGATATTAAAAAAAGCGATAACAATTCACAGAGATGGTCGACAAAAAACCACTCTGTTATTATCATCGCTATTAGATGTAGATAAAGCGCTCAAACTGCTCGCTTATATTATGCGCCTATGATATCACTGCTGGGTGTTAATTGGGTAACAGAGTGCTAATAACTGGCAGTTTAATGCGTATATTTTTCTGGGTGCGCATGTGAACCAATCCTTTGCGTCTCACTCGCCGCGGCCGATCTTGAGCGCCAGTGCTTGTAGTTTTGGCACGATCATCTTTGCATACTCATCAGCATCCCAATTGGCTCTGGGCACGCTAGCATTTAGCGAATAAGCGTATCGCCCAGTGGCAACGTCAAACACCCCAACCGCAACCGCCAATATATCGGTAGAAAACTCTCCGTCAGACAATGTATAGCCGTGCGCATCATAATGTGCCACAGCGGCATCCAGCGCCGTTTGTGCGTGCTGATAGTCTGTGTCAGACAAATGCGCGCGTAGGTTGTCTTTGATGACAGCTTGCCGAGCTTTGGTGCTGACGGCATAAAACGCGCGTCCAATCGCCGTACGAGCCACAGGCACGGCAGAGCCGACTTGTAGATTGACCGACAGGCGGGCAGGGCTACGACAGCAAGCGTGATAGCGCATCTCTCCTTCGACTTCGGTGGCCAGATTCACTGATACTTCATTGCTACTGGCAAACTGCCGTAGCAGCGGCTCGGCGGTCGCCACCATATCGTGACGACTCCATGCCGTTGCACTCAGGCGCACGGCACTACTGCCCAGCTCATACTGTCCGTGCTCTGTCGTGCGCAAAAACCCAAGGGTGAGAAGCGTATGAATCAGGCGAGTCACCGTGGCTTTTGGTAGATGAGTCATCTGACAAAGCTGTTGGTGGCTCAGCTGCTCGTGCTGCTCAAATGCGGCCAGTAGTATCAGCCCGCGGCCAAGCGCGGTGACAAACTGACGGTCATTGTCGTCTTTGCTTTGGGTGAGAGTGTTATTCATACGCGTCAGTAAAGAGGGGGCGGCTGTTAGAGAATTAGACATTTTTGCCTCATTTTTTTGATAAAGGTTTACAGCGTGACAAAATTTTGCTTAAATAGTTTATATTATGAAACTAAGTTTTGCATAGCGGAATTGAAAAGTCAATAATTGGTTGAGTCCGGTTATCAGCGTTATTACCATCCATTTATTATTACTCATCGATCAGGACGATCGATATCAAGGAGACCCACATGGCAACATCTACGCGTCCAAGTTTTGATTGGCAAGATCCATTTTTATTGCGTGACCAGCTCACTGACGAAGAACGTATGGTGACAGACAGCGCGCGTCAGTTTTTTCAAAAAGAACTGATGCCAAATATCATCGACGCCAACCGCAATGAGCATTTTGACCGCAACATCATGCGCCAGATGGGCGAGATGGGGCTGCTGGGTGTCACCATCGGAGGCTATGGCTGTGCAGGTCTGTCGAGCGTCGCTTATGGTTTGATTGCCAAGGAAGTAGAGGCGGTGGACTCAGGCTACCGCTCGGCGATGAGTGTACAGTCAAGCCTTGTCATGCATCCTATCCATGCGTATGGCACAGAGGAGCAAAGAGAGAAGTACCTACCAAAACTGGCAACGGGCGAGTATGTCGGCTGCTTTGGTTTGACCGAGCCGGATTCAGGCTCAGACCCTGCGTCTATGTCGACGCGAGCGCGTGCGGTTGAGGGCGGTTATGAGCTGACAGGCAATAAAATGTGGATCACCAACAGTCCCATCGCCGATGTGTTTGTCGTTTGGGCAAAAGACGATGCAGGCGACATTCGTGGCTTTATCTTAGACAAAGGCATGAAAGGCTTGTCTGCACCAAAGATCGAAGGCAAGTTCTCACTACGTGCTTCAGTGACAGGCGAGATTGTCATGGATAAGGTGTTTGTCCCTGAAGCCAATGCTTTCCCAGATATCCGCGGACTCAAAGGGCCATTTGGCTGCTTAAACAAAGCCCGTTATGGTATCGCGTGGGGCTCGATGGGCGCAGCTGAGTTTTGCTGGCAAGCGGCGCGTCAGTACACGCTAGATCGTAAGCAGTTTGGCCGCCCACTGGCCGCAACGCAGTTGGTGCAGCTCAAACTTGCCAATATGCAAACAGAGATCGCTCTTGGTTTGCAAGCGGCACTGCGCGTTGGCCGTTTGATGGATGAAGACAACGCTGCCCCTGAGATGATTTCACTGATCAAACGTAATAACTGCGGTAAAGCGCTAGACATCGCTCGTGTGGCACGTGACATGCATGGCGGCAATGGTATCTCTGATGAGTTCCATATCATTCGCCACGTCATGAACCTAGAGGCGGTCAACACCTACGAAGGCACGCACGATATCCACGCCTTAATCTTGGGGCGTGCGCAAACAGGCTTGCAAGCGTTTTATTAATCAGTACCGCTGATCTTATGTATGTTACTGCTTGGCCTAATGCTTGCTGAGCAGTGGCGTACATTTTTTAGTTGCGATGCGTCATTTGTTTATCTGGAGTGATAGATCATGAGATGACGCATCACAATTGTATGTATATAAAAAATAGCGTATACGCGCACACCAAATGATAAGGGATGATTATGACTGAGATGGCAAAAGGCGCATTGCACGGTATCAAAGTGCTCGACTTATCAAGAGTATTGGCAGGTCCTTCTTGTACGCAGGTACTTGCAGATTTGGGTGCTGAGGTCATCAAGGTCGAGCGTCCCAATATCGGTGATGAGACACGGCACTGGGCACCGCCTAAGTTTAGCGACGGCACATCAGCCTACTACGCCACCATCAATCGCAACAAAAAATCCCTAACGGTCGATATCACCACCGCTGCTGGTCAAGCCATCATCAAGCAGTTGGCTGCTGACAGCGATATCGTCGTCGAAAACTTTAAGGTAGGCGGCCTAAAAAAGTACGGCTTAGATTATGACCGTCTCAAGCAGGGCAATCCGCGCTTGATTTATGCATCCTTGACAGGATTTGGGCAGACAGGCCCTGATGCCAAGCGTCCAGGTTATGACTATATCATTCAAGGGCTATCAGGGCTGATGAGCATCACAGGGCCAAGTGATGGCGAGCCGCACAAAGTCGGGGTAGCGGTGGTGGATCTGTTTGCAGGACTGCAGCTGACCATTGGTATCCAAGCGGCGCTACTGGCGCGTCAGCGTACCGGTCTTGGTCAGCATGTCGATGTGGCCCTGTTAGACAGCGCCTTAGCCATGCTGGCAAACGTCGGCATGAATCATTTGGCGTCGAACCAAATCCCACCAAGGCTTGGCAACCAGCACCCCAATATCGTCCCTTATCAAGTGTTTGCGGGGGCAGGCGATGCGCACTTTATCTTGGCATGTGGTAACGACAGTCAGTTTGCCAAGCTCTGCGCGCTACTCGGTGTGGATTGGCATACAGATAGCCGCTATATGACCAACCCTGCCCGTGTGACGCACCGTGATGAGCTATGTGAGGCGCTGGCTAAGAAGTTTGCGCAGCAGCCGCGCGCATATTGGTTGGCGGCTTTGGAGCAGGCAGGCATTCCTTGCGGGGCGATCCACAATATCAGCGAAGCCCTAGCCATGCCGCAAGCACTGGCTCGCGAGATGGTGGTCGATTTTAGTGAGCAAGGCAGTCCGGTGCGCGCGCTTGGTAGTCCAATCAAGCTGTCGGCGTCGCCGGTCAGTTATCGTACGCCGCCGCCGCGTCTGAGCGAACATACCGATAGTACGCTTGCAGAGTTGGGCTACGACAGCGAGATGATCGCCAAGCTAAAAGCTGATGGCATTATATAACCGCAATATCAAACAATCGTGTTAAACAAAGGAGTGTTAAGCATGAAGATATATAGCCACAAAAACCTGAGCCTGCATCGGCCCTTGCCGTATTTTTCTTATGGACAGATGCACGAGCCGCTAGAGATACCAGAGCGGATGACTGAGCTGCTAAAAGCGCCAGCCGCATTAGGGCTTGAGGTGACCACCGCTACTGATATCGGTATCGGCCCTATTTTGGCCGTGCATGACTTCGGTTATGTTGAGTTTCTCAAACATGGCTATGAGGAGTGGCTGGCAGTAGAGGAGGATCTGGGTGCGCAGGTGCAAACGGGTGTGTTTGTACCTTATGACAACCCAGGGATCGGTATCATGGCCAAAGCCGCCAAATATCAGGCCGACGATAGCGCGCCCATCAGTGAGCATTCTTGGACATCTATCTATTGGTCGGCGCAGACTGCCCTCAATGCCGCTGAGGCCTTACTCAATCAAGATACAACACAGGATACATATAATACAACGCACGCGGACAATCATATCCAGCTTTGCTTTTCTCGGCCACCTGGTCATCATGCTCGTAAGAGCGCAGCGGGTGGGTTTTGTTATCTAAATAACGCCGCCATCATCGCCGAGCACCTACGGCAAAAATACGAAAAAATCGCCATTATAGACACCGACATGCATCACGGTCAGGGTATCCAAGAGATATTTTATGATCGTAGTGATGTACTCTATACCTCTGTCCACGGTAGCCCCATCAATTTTTATCCAGCGGTCACCGGTCACGAGTTTGAAAAGGGGAAGGGCGCAGGCTATGGCTACAATATCAATTTTCCCATGGCTCATGGCACCGATGAAGCGGGTTTTTTTACCTATGTGGATAAAGCCATCGACGCTGTGACGCTATACGACCCTGATGTCATCGTCCATGTGCTGGGGTTTGATGTGTATAAAGACGACCCAGAGGCCAGATGCGCGGTGAGTACCGAAGGTTTTACACGATTGGCACAAAAGACGGTCGCTTTAGACAAACCGCTGATTGTCTTGGTCGAGGGCGGTTATTACTTACCAAAGCTCAATGATAATTTACAAGCGTTTTTGTCAGGGCTGATGCTAAAGGACTGACAGTAAATAAAAGAGTAAATAGATAAGGCAAAGAGGCAGGCAGGTATTGGTAGCGTAAATATCGCCGTAGCAGTATTTGCGCCAAACGCAAACGAGGATTTATGGCTCTGCTTTAAAGCCCAAACGCTGCTCAATCTGTTCGGCCAGCTCAATCAGCACGGTACTGACGTCAGCGCGCTTGGATTCGTACTCTGCTTGCAAAAAACTAACCGCCATGCCAGCGATAGCATGGCCTGAGGCGTTACGGATATAGGTGCCGAGGCAATACATGCCCTCACGCAGTTGCCCATCATCAAGTGAGATGCGGCTGTCTTTGATGGCGGACAGCTCGGTCGACAAATCGGTAAAGTTATCGACGCCATGCGGCGTGATGGGTTTAGGAAAGCCGCTGGCATAGATGGATTGGATACTGTCCATCGACAAGGTGGAGAGCATGGCTTTGCCTGTGGCCGAAAATACTGCAGGCACGCGAACACCCGCGCGAAAAGTAAAACCAAGCGGCGCAGGGGATTCATGACAAGCCAAAAACACCACTTCTCCCAAATCAAGCTTGGACAACGTCACGGTATGCTGGAGCAAGATAGGGTAATGTACGATAAGGTCTTTGAATAACTGAATAACGCCTTGCTGCTGCTCGTATTTGCCCGCCCAGTACATCAGATATGAGCCTAAATGAAAGCGGTTGTCGCTGTCTTTATAGATGACGTGCTTGGCAAGCAAGCTTTGCAGGATATTGTGAGTGGAGCTGCGCGGTAAATCCAGCGCCTTAGCAATATGAGCGGCCGTCAGTGGTTGGCTGCTATCGGTGATCAAATCTAGTATTTGAAAGGTTTTGTCCAAGGCAGGGACGGCGGCTGTGCTCATAAGTAACCTATAAAAGTCAGTAAAATGAAGGTGATAAAAAAATAACGCCATAAATTATCACGAAAATGATAATAGGGGTTGCAAATGGTTGGGCATCGTTCTTATAATGATGTCTCATATATAGAATGATTGTTCAGTATATTGAACAATAAAGCAGTTATCAATCATTATTTATATAGACTATTTTTATATAAATTATATAAACCCTGTTATCGACCGTTATTTATGTACCGCGATAGAGTTGTAGTGTTCTCTGCACTTTATCACTGACAAGGAGCGTCACAATGTCACAACAGCCACATACGTTACCACTCTCCAACCCAGACTTGCTCAAACAGCAGTGCCTGATTAAAGACGGCTGGCATGTCGCAAGCAGCGAAGAGACGCTGGATGTGAGCAATCCGTTTAATGGCGAGCTTATCGGTACGGTACCAAGCTTGACCACTGAAGATGTCAACGATGCCGTGGCCGCCTGTCACGACGCCCAAATCGCTTGGGCTGCCAAAACTGCACAAGAGCGTGCCACCCTACTACAAAAGTGGGCTGACCTGATCGATGCCAATAAAGAAGATTTGGCCATCATCATGACCGCAGAGCAAGGCAAGCCTTTGACTGAGTCACGCGGCGAGGTGGGTTATGCCAACAGCTTTATTCGCTGGTTTGCCGAAGAAGGCAAACGCGTCTATGGCGATGTCATCCCTGCCAACCAAGCAAAATTGCGCCATGTCATCCTAAAGCAGCCCGTCGGCGTCTGCGCCGCCATTACCCCTTGGAACTTTCCAGCGGCGATGATTACCCGCAAAGCGGCACCGGCGCTCGCAGCAGGCTGCACCATGATCATCAAGCCTGCAACCGAAACGCCATTTTCGGCGCTAGCCCTTGGCGCATTGGCCGAGCAAGCAGGTATCCCAGCAGGCGTCATCCAAGTGGTCACGGGCAAATCCTCCACCATCGGCGATATCCTCACCGGTGATGCACGCATTCATAAGCTGTCATTTACTGGTTCTACGGAAGTGGGTCGTACCTTGATGGCACAGTGCGCGCCAACCATCAAAAAACTATCACTTGAGCTGGGTGGTAATGCCCCATTTATCGTTTTTGATGATGCTGATTTAGAAGCCGCCGCTGATGGCCTAATCGCCTCTAAATATCGCAACGCCGGTCAAACTTGTGTCTGTGCCAACCGCGTCTATGTACAAGAGAGCATCAAAGACAAGTTTCTTGACGTGTTTGTCAAAAAAGTCGCTGAGCTCAATGTCGGTAACGGTATGGAAGAAGGCGTGGATATCGGCCCGTTGATCAACAAAAAAGCTTTGGATAAAGTGCAAGCGCTGCTAAAAGACGCTTTAGACAAAGGCGCGACGCTTATCACTGGCGGCAGCACCAACGGCGCCTCAGAGCTGACTTACAATCCAACCGTCATCACTGATATCAGCGCTGAGATGGATATCGCCTCTGAGGAGATCTTTGGCCCCATCGCCACCATCTTTACTTTTAAAGATGAAGCAGATGTCATCCGTCAAGCCAACGATACAATCTACGGCTTGGCCGCTTATTTTTATAGTGGTAGCTATGCGCGCTCATGGCGTGTCACAGAAGGGCTGGAGTACGGCATCATCGGTCATAACACCGGCCTTATCTCCACGGAAGTTGCCCCATTTGGCGGTGTCAAGCAATCAGGTTTTGGCCGCGAAGGCTCAAAATACGGCATCGAAGAGTATGTGGTGACCAAGTACTGGTGCTCTGATGTCAGTGCCTAATCGCACCTAGCATACGCTGCTTTTTTTAACCATTTCATCTTAATGCGGCATCGTCGCAGTTCAAGGGACTCAGACACTCGTCAGAGCGATGTGTCCCATCTATCGTTTGTACTTCCCATAAACCGCCATGACGCATCTGGCACCTACGCAAAAAAGAAAGAAAAAGGACATTCTTATGACAATCACCAATCAATCATTACTCGAGCGCCGTAAAGCTATCCTACCAACTGGACTTGGTGTGGCCTTTCCTGTCTTTGCAGAAAAAGCCAAAAACTCAGAAGTTTGGGACGTAGAAGGCAATCGCTATATCGACTTTATCGGCGGTATCTCTGTACTTAACACCGGTCACAGCCACCCCAAAATCACCCAGCGCGTCCATGAGCAGCTAGACAAGTTTACCCATACCGCCGCGCAAATCATGAACTACGAGTGCTATGTCGATCTGGCCGAAAAGCTTTGCGAAAAAGCGCCCATCAGCGGTGACAAAAAAGCCTTGTTTTTGACCACGGGCGCAGAGGCGGTCGAAAACTGCGTCAAGATTGCTCGCGCTAAGACTGGGCGTCCAGGTATCATCTCTTTTGTCGGTGGCTGGCATGGTCGCACCTCCATGTGCATGAGCTTGACAGGTAAAGTATTGCCGTACAAAAAGAACTTCGGTCCGATGCCAGGCCCTGTGTTTCATGCTTTGTTTCCAGCAGAAGAGCTAAACGTCACCGAAGCCCAAGCCCTGCATAGCCTTGAGATGATCTTTCAAGCAGACATCGATCCTAGCGAAGTGGCGGCGATGATCATCGAGCCGGTACAAGGCGAAGGCGGTTTTCACCAAGTGACGCCATCATTTGCCAAAGCGCTGCGCGAGATTTGTGATGAGCATGGCATCGTTCTTATCTTTGATGAAGTACAGTGCGGCTTTGCTCGTACAGGCACCTTGTTTGCTGGTGAGCAATTGGGCGTTGAGCCAGATCTTATGACCAGTGCCAAGAGTTTGGCAGGTGGCTATCCTATTTCTGCGGTCATCGGCCGTGCTGATATCATGGATGCGCCGCAGGTTGGCGGTTTGGGCGGCACATACTCTGGCAACCCGCTTGCCTGCGTTGCCGCTTTGGCCGTGATGGAAGTCATCGAAGAAGAAAACCTACTGGCGCGTAGTGTGGAGATTGGCGATAAAATCGCAACTTTCTTAAAAGACTTAAATCTAAGTACTATCGGTCATATCCGCTATAAAGGCGCGATGTTGGCGTTTGAATTGGTCGATAGTGATGGCAAGCCGGATGCCGCAGCAACTGCTGATCTAAAAGCCAAAGCCTTTGAGCAAGGCTTACTGCTTGCTTCTTGCGGCATGTACGGCAATGCCATCCGTGTGATGGTGCCGCTGACAGTCGAAGATGAAGTACTCCAAGAAGGCCTAGATATCATCAAAAATATCTTAACCGCCTAGTTTATGTCTTTAACTCAATCGGTGGTCATCTATCTTGGCTTACGATTGAATCCTGTATGGTGTGATGTACCCTTGTCAAGCAAGCGGTGTTCTTGGTTGGCAGGGCTAGGTTTATACAGCAAGATTGCCCATGATGGCACTCGCTTTGAGTACATTTTTTATAACGGCGCCTTGCAAGTCAAGACGCCGTTGCTGTTTTTGTCGTTTGCCTATCAAGTAAGATGCAAACGACGGCATGGACAAAAAGGGATATATGATAATTATGAAGGGTACTATCCCGCTAAACAAAAAATAGTGTAACCATCAGAGGTTCACACGGATGACACACAGACAAGGAGCAGGTTATGTCTGAATTAAAAAAATCGTTAGGGACGCTAGATATTATTGCCTTAGCATTCGGTGCTATGGTTGGCTGGGGCTGGGTAGTCTTGGCTGGCGGTTGGATTTTGTCTGCAGGAACGTGGGGCGCAATGCTGGCGTTTTTGATAGGCGGTTTGGCCGTGATACTAATCGGTGTGACGTATGCTGAGCTGGCCGCTTCTATGCCGATTACAGGCGGCGAGCATACTTATACGCATCGAGCGCTGGGGGTAAATGTCTCCTTTATCTGCTCATGGAGCATTTTATTTGGGTATTTTTCGGTGGTGGCGTTTGAAGCGGTCGCTCTGCCAACGGTGGTCGAGTATTTTATTCCCAATTACAACCAAGGCTATCTTTGGACCATCGCCGGCTGGGATGTCTATGCCACGTGGGTGGGCGTTGGGATGCTGGGCTCGATCATTGTCACTTGGCTAAATATTCGCGGTATGGAAGTCAGTGCATGGTTCCAAAAAACAGCGGTACTGGGTATTTTATTTGTCGGTACGCTACTGTTTATCGGTGCGGTACTGTTTAATCCTGAAAATACAAACTCTGTACAAGCTCCCGCCTTTATCGCTGGTATCGGCGGTATTATGGCCGTCATCGTGATGGTGCCCTTTATGTTTGTCGGGTTTGATGTCATCCCGCAGGCAGCAGAAGAGATTGACCTGACGCGTCCCAATATTGGCAAGTTTTTGATTGTCTCTATCATTGTGGCGGTGATGTGGTATGTAGGTATTGCGTGGAGTGTGGGTACCACTTTACCGCTGATACAAGCAGAGAACTCAACGCTTGCGACAGCCGATGCGATGACCAATGCTTGGCAGGGCAAGTGGGCTGGTATCTTATTGGTTATCGGCGGTGTACTGGGTATTTTATCCAGCTGGAATGCCTTTTTGATCGGTGGCAGTCGTCTACTTTATGCCATGTCTAAAGCACATATGTTGCCAGCGTTTTTGGGCAAGCTGCATCCTAAGTATAAGACACCTTCCAATGCGATCTTATTGATCGGAGGTCTTGCGACGCTTGCGCCATTATTTGGTCGCAAGATGCTGGTGTGGATCGTCGATGCGGGCGGTTTTGGGATTGTCATCGCTTATAGCTGTGTGGCGATCTCCTTTTTGGTGCTGCGTTACCGCGAGCCTGATATGGTACGTCCATTTAAGATACCGGCAGGCAAGCTGGTCGGTATGGTGACGATTGCGCTGAGCATTGGTCTGTTGATGCTATATATGCCAGGCATGCCATCAGCGCTAACTGCAATTGAGTGGTGGATCTTCCTTGGCTGGACGGTGCTGGGCATTGTGTTATATAGCTATGCTCGTATCAAATACCCTGGTATCAGTGAGTCGATCATGGCAGAAGAGTTGCGCCAATTAAAGATCGTCAACCAACTGTGGCTCAAGGATAACCCGCCTAAACGCTAAGATCGGTAAAGAGAGCCGCTCTGAAAATAGAAAGAAAGCTTAAAAACAGAGAGCTTCTCATCGCCCAAAACAGCAGCCTGACAGTTTATGTTAGGCTGCTGTTTTGTCATTGGGCGTGGCCAAGGTGCATTAAGACTTGTCGCGAATCAGCTTATGGTTTAAAAACTCAGTGATACCCAGCGTGCCAAGCTCGCGGCCAAACCCTGAGCGTTTGACCCCGCCAAATGGCGTGTTTGCTTCGCTACCAGAAGGGGCGTTGATGGTCACCATACCGACGTCTAGCTTGTCGGCGATATCAGTGGCCAAGTCAGCATCTTGCGTCTGAATAGAAGCGCCAAGACCAAATGGCACGTCGTTGGCGATCTGGATAGCATGCTCGATATCACGCGCCTTATAGATGACGGCGACAGGACCAAACAACTCCTCACGGTAGACATCCATCGATTCATCGACATCGGTCAGCACGGTAGGCGCAAACCACGCGCCGGGTTTGTCTTTGATCATCCCGCCCTCGATCAGTACCGTGGCACCGGCTTTGATGGCGCTGTCTAACTGTGCTTGTAAGTTGGTCGCGGCGGCTTTTGAGGACATCGGGCCGATGAAGGTGCGCTCATCAAGGGGGTCTGCCAGTGTCATGTCGCGGACGGCATTGGTAAAGCCCTCAACGAACTTGTCATAGACCGACTCGATGACGATCAGGCGCTTGGCTGCATTACAGGCTTGTCCGGTATTGCCAAACCGCCCTGAGATTGCCCCTTTGACGGCTTGCTCGATATCGGCATCGGCCGCGACGATAAACGCATCTGAGCCGCCCAGCTCTAAGACGACTTTTTTGAGCGCGCCGCCAGCTATTTTGGCGACCGCTTGGCCTGCGCGCTCAGAGCCTGTCAGCGAGACGCCTTGTACGCGCGGGTCTTCGATGATAGTGGCGGCTTGCTCGTTGGTGGCAAACACGTTGTTGTAGACGCCCTTAGGCAAGCCTGCGTCTTTTAGAATGTCGACGATGGCTTCTGCGGTTTTGGGGCACTGCGGCGCGTGCTTTAGGATAATGGTGTTGCCCGCCATGAGGTTTGGCGCGGCAAATCGTGCGACCTGATAATGAGGGTAGTTCCACGGCATAATGCCAAGTAACGCCCCGACAGGGTGCTTCTCGACAGAAGCGCGACCGCTATCAACTTCGATGGTACTTGGCGCAAGTAGCTGCTCGGCATTATCGGCATAGTAGCGATAAATCTCAGCCACCAAGCCAATCTCACCTTTGGCCTGCGCTACGGGTTTGCCCATCTCTGTGGCGACGATGCGCGCCAGCGTATCTTGACGCTCAAGATACAGATCAGCGACCTTGTGTAATAAAGCGCTGCGCTCGTCAAATGACACTTGACGCCAGTCTTGATAAGCGCTATCGGCTTGCTCAATGGCGTTCTGGATGTCTTGCTCAGCGGCGGCCGGATAAGTGGCTTCTACTTCGCCCGTGGCTGGGTTATTTACTTGATAGTCGCTCATATATATTCCTTAGTTAGCGTTAAAATCCGTTTAGGTTTTTGCCTATTCGCTTAAGTTTATCTGTTTAAGCAAGGCATTTGGGTTGCTGCTGGGTAATACAGTGGATATTACCACCACCATAGACAATCTCTTTGGTACGTACGCCTACTACCTGATGCTGCGGAAATATTTTTTCAAGCTGAGTAATGGCCAAGCTGTCATGGGCATCATCATATTGCGGCACGATAATGGCATCATTGCAGATCAAAAAATTGGCATACGAGGCGATACAGACATCGCCTACATGGCGCGCTTTGGCATCGTCAGATTGCTCAATCTCATAGTCATCGGGTAGGGTGACAGGTGCTTTGGTGCAGCACAGCTGATGTACCGTCAAGCGTCGGCCTTTGGCATCCGTCATCGTAGATAGCTGCTGGTAGGCTTTTTGGGTCGCCTCATAAAAGGGGTGCTCAGGGTCGTCGGTGTATAGACAAACCACCTCACCGGGACGGGCAAAGCACGCGATATCGTCGATATGGCCGGTGGTCTCGTCGGGGTCGATACCGTCATCGAGCCACAGCACTTTTTGTACATTCAGATATGCTTTTAGCTGATCTTCGATTTGTCGCTCGCTGAGCTGTGGGTTGCGTCCAGCGCTCAGCAAGCACATACGAGTCGTCAAAAGCGTGCCTTCACCATCGACATGAAACGCGCCGCCCTCCATCACAAATCCCTCAGTACGATAGCGCTGGATATCTAGATACTCGCACAGGCGTGCGGCCAGTTTGTCATCGTCATCCCAAGGTGAGTACAGACCGTCATAGTCACCGCCCCAAGCATTAAAGGTCCAATCACAAGCGCGCAGCTCACCTTTATCGTTGAGCAAAAACGTCGGCACGATATCACGCGCCCATGCGTCGTTGCTGGGCATAGCGATGACCTCGATATCGGCGGGTAAGCTTGCGCGGCAGGCGAGATAATCAGTAGGACTGACCAATACTCCGACGTCACAAAACTCACGAATCGCCCGTGCGACATCGGCATACGCGGCCTTCGCCGGAGCCGTGTTTTGCCGCCAGTTATCGGCCCTGTATGGCCAGATTATCCAGACTTTTTGTATCGGCGCAAACTCTGCTGGCATAAAAAAGCCGTCTTGCTGCGGCACAGAGTCTGTGATTAGTAAATTGGAAGATAATGACATATAAACGTACCTCAGGTTCAGGCAAATCAGTTTGCAATCTTATGACAGTCTTATGAGCCAGTATGCCATTAGCCATGTGTGAGCAAGGTGGCGTACATCGATGGGCGGCGGTCACGAAACACGCCCCATTGCTGGCGATCGATTGCCAGCTTATCTAAGTCAAAAGTCGCCGTGATGACCTCTTGGTTATCTGTTGATGCTTCTTGGATAATCTCTCCGCGCCCATCGGTGATAAATGAGCGACCATAAAACTGCAGATTGCTGTCATGAGTATTTTGGCGAATGGTCTCTGTGCCGATACGATTTGCGGCCACCACAGGCATTAGGTTGGCCGCCGCATGCCCCTGCATACAGCGCTGCCAATGTCCTTTTGAGTCAATGCCCAGTGTGGGCTCATCACCAATTGCTGTCGGATACAACAAAATCTCGGCACCCATCAGCGCCATACTGCGCGCGCATTCAGGAAACCACTGATCCCAGCAAATACCGACGCCTATCTTGGCGTACTTGGTTTCCCAGACTTTAAAACCTGTATCTCCAGGGGTGAAGTAAAATTTTTCGGCATAAGGGATACCGTCTGGTATGTGGGTTTTGCGATAGGTGCCCAGTATCTCGCCATCGGCATCGATGATGGTGACGCTATTAAAAAAAGTATTGCCCGATTTTTCATAAAAGCTAATCGGTAGCACCACTTCTAACGCTTTGGCCAGTTTTTTAAAATGCGTGATAGCGGCGTTATCTTCGACTGAGCTTGCCAGTTTAAAATAATCAAAGTCATGTACTTGGCAAAAATAAGGCGTCTCAAACAGCTCTTGTAGCAAGATAATATTGGCGCCAGCGCTGGCCGCTTTGGTCACCAAGTCGGTGGCGGCGGCGATGTTTTGTTGTATATCCCAGCCGCAAGTCATCTGAGTGGCCGCAACGGTAACAGTACGCATATTTTTATTCCTTGTCAGTATCAAATCTAGCTATTTTGGGCCCATGTCGCTAGGCATTGCTTACCTTGAGGGTCAATCCTAACGACAGAGTGGTAAATAATGAGCAACGACCAGAGCGTCCTTGCCCATTTGTCCGTTATTTGCCGAGCAGTCTGCATCGCGCAGTACTTAACATGATATCGACCAGTATCGCTCATATATTGTCTGCTCGGTAGCCAAGCTTATGCCATCATAAAGCCCAAACCTAAGAAGGTGATGACAGATAATACCGCGCCGAGCATCGCATAAGGGAACTGGGTAAACGCATGCTGCATGGGTGAGCAGCCAGCGCCTTGGGCGGCGAGTAATGAGGAGTCACTAAAGAAACAAGCATGACTACCAAATGATGAGGCAGACAGCAGCGCGCCGATCATAAGCGGGGTGTTGACGCCTAAGGCCAATGAGATCGGAAAGACAATCGGCATGGCAAGGACGTACAGACCCCAGCTCGATGAGGTGGCAAAGGTCAAAAACGCCATGACCGCAAAGATAACTGCAGGGAAAATGACAATCGTCATATAAGGGGTGATGGCCTCAATCACATACGTGGTCATGCCAAGCTCATCGTTGATGGCTTTTAGAAAAAACCCGCCAATGACGGTCGAGAGAGGGTAGAGCATGACTTTAAAGCCTTTAAATACCGCCTCCATCTGGGTCTCAAAGCTCAAAATACCCTGCACCCAGTAGAGAACAACGGTCACAAAACAAGTCAATAACGCCCCGCGCAGCAGATCAATCTCAAAATAAACGGTCGAGATAATCAGCAAAATCATGGGAAAGGCAAAGTTCATGATATTGGCTTTAAATGATAGCTTGCGCTTGGCTTTGACGTTTGAGACCAGCTGCTCTTCTACAAAATCCTCTGGGACAGGCTTGCCTGCTTTGGCACGCGCCTCGGCCTTTTTCATCGGTCCCCAATTACCAAGGACGCCATACGCCACCAAAAACACGATAATTAAGGCAAACCAAGCATAGGCCATATACGGAATCGCACTGATATAAAGCCCGATGCCTTCACCATCTCCTGCCACGCCATTTTCTTCTAGTAGGCCCGCAAAATATACTGCCCACGTCGAGATAGGGACGATAATACACATAGGCGCTGCGGTTGAGTCGACGATATAAGCCAGTTTTTCGCGTGAGACGTTATAGGCATCGGTCAGTTTTTTGACCGATGTCGATACCGCCAGACAGTTGAGATAATCATCAATAAAAACAATCACCCCAAGGGCAAAGGTGGCAAGCAAAGACTGCCGCCGTGATTTGATGATTTTTTGGAGCCATTCGCTAAAGCCATCGAGACAGCCGCTAATCTCAAGGAGCTGAATCAGCCCGCCCATCAGGCCGCAAACTAAGATAATCCAAATAATGGTCTCATTGCCCAAGACCATCGACATGTTATCAGCAAACGGCGATACCAGATCGAAGGGATTGAGCATCACAAGGCCTGCGACACAGCCTGCGATCATGGATTCAAATGGCCGTCTAGAGACGATAGCGGTGATGAGTACCAACAAGGTGGGTAATAAAGACAATGCGCCCCAAGACTCGCCTGGGTCATGATTGGACGATAACCAAGCAAATGCCAGATAGATGGCGACTGCGGCGATGACGGTAAGAAAGACTCGTTTGTTATGATATTGCCCCTCGACAGCATCATTGAGTTTCATATTCATACTTACGCTCCCTGTAAAACTTTGTTTGATAGAACAAGCTCTATTTTATGATTGACGCCCAGTAGGCAGCAGGCAAACCCACTTTCTACCAAGCCTTATCACAACAATCCGTTGTTATGATAAGGGGGTGTAGCAATAGACCAAACGCGAAAACGGGTGACTCAAAAAGCGAGACTGACGCTTGATGAGTACCTCGTCTTGAGGCGCTGAGCACACGTCAAGGGATTGAAACCATCATAAGCCTGTGGTGTCTTTTAGCGCATACCACCAAGAGCCCATCACAGAGTAGGGCACACGTAGGGCGCGGCCACCAGGAAAGGGAATCCAAGGTATTTTGGCAAAAGTATCAAACTCTTTGGTTTTGCCATTGATGGCGTCGGCGAGTATTTGTCCAAACAGATGCGAGCCTGTGACGCCATGTCCACTATAGCCATGAGCGAAAAAAACCCGCTCATGTAGTTTGCCCATCTGCGGCACTCGCGAAAACGACAAGGCAAAGTTGCCGCTCCACGCATAGTCAATCTTGACATCGCGTAACTCTGGGAAAATTTTGTTCATATTTGGGCGGATTTTGGCGGTGATATCGGCGGGGTCTTGGCCGCCATAGACCGTGCCGCCGCCAAACAACATGCGTTTGTCCGCTGAAAGGCGATAGTAGTCAAGAATATAGCGCACATCTTCGACACAGACGTCAGTCGGTAGCAGCTGATCGGCCAGCTCGCCTAGCGGTTCGGTGGCGATAATCTGCGTCGAGACTGGCATGACACGGTCTGTCAGCTTTGGGATGACTTTGTTTAGGTAGGCATTGCCGCACAGTACCGCCTGTTTACAGGTCACTGAGCCAAACTCGGTGATGACTTTGATGTGGTCATCGGCATACTCAATATCCACCACTAGGGTGTTTTCGTAGATGGTGCCGCCGCCTTGTTCGATTGCTGCCGCCTCACCGAGGGCGAGGTTGAGTGGATGCAGATGGCCGCCTGAGTGGTCGATGACGCCGCCGACATAGGCATCGGTTTTGATATGCTGTTGAATGCCGTTTTTGTCTAGCATTTCACGATCATGCATACCGTGGCGCTCCCAAAGGGCATGCGTCTCTTGTAAGTCTTTTAGCTGGCCTTTATTGAGGGCGGCAAAGATGTTTTTTTCTTTTAAATCGCAGTCAATATTATAATCAGCGACAAACCGGCGAATGATTTGGCCACCGCGAGTCACCAGCTGACCGACGAAGTCAGCATTTTGTTGACCGTAGGATTTTTTGATTTTTTGTAGGCTGGCGTTTAAGCCATTGACGATCTGACCGCCATTGCGCCCTGAGGCACCCCAACCGATTTGCGCGCCTTCGAGGACGACGACTTCATGGTCGGTCTCGATGAGGTGCAGCGCTGTTGATAGGCCACTATAGCCGCCGCCCACCACACAAATTTCTGCTTGAATGTCGTTTTTGAGCGTCGGTCTGTCCGGTTTTGGGTTACGACTGGCGGCATAATAGCTGTCAGGGTATTGGCCTTGATTTGAGTAATGCGGAATATTGCGCGTGTTGTTGGATGACAAGTTTTGCGGCATTGCTGCATGAGCATTTAAGTTGCTATTTGACATATCAGACATCCTGTAAATAGGTGAGGTATTCAAGGTTGGTGACTTGCTGGGCGAAGCGTTTGGCTTCTTGCTTTTTGACCGCGATCAACAGCTCGATCATCTCGCGTGGAAACAAAGAATCGATGATATCGCTACTTTCAAACTTACGAATGGCTGATAACCAATCTAGGGGTAGGGTCTTGAGCTCCGTATCGTCATAGGTGATGCTGTTGATAGGCTCAGGCGCGGCCAGCTTGTTTTCGATACCATAGAGCATCCCTGCGAGCACGGCACTACAAACCAGATAAGGATTGGCATCAGCGCCAGAGACGCGGTGCTCGATACGGCGCGCTTTTGTGTCGCCACCGGGGATACGGACTGCGGCTGTACGGTTTTCGTAGCCCCATGAGATATTGTTAGGGGCAAGGGTGCCAGGGGTGAAGCGGCGATAAGAGTTGACATGCGGGGCAAAGAGCAGGGTGCAGTCGGCCATGGTTTTGAGCAGGCCTGCGACCGCATGACGCAACATGTCAGAGCCTTCATCTGTGCCATCGTCAAAGATATTATTACCGTCCTTGTCCAACAAGCTGCAATGTACATGAAACCCATTGCCGGACTGTAGGCCAAACGGTTTTGCCATAAAGGTTGCTGTCAGCTGACGGCGGGCGGCGACAGATTTGACCACTTGTTTAAACAATATCGCATCATCAGCGGCCTTTAATGGGTCGTCGACGTGTAGTAGGTTTATCTCAAACTGACCACAGCCGTTTTCGGCCAAGGCAGCATCGACAGGGATATCAAGCTTTTTGCACTGGGCATAGACTTCATCTAAAAACTCATCAAACTGCAACAAATCATTGATACTGAGGATGGAGGTTTTGTTGAGACGTAGGCCGCTTTTGGGTCTGATAGGCGGTCTGGGGGTTTCGCCTTCGGTATAGTCGACCAGATAAAACTCTAGCTCTGTCGCCATCACCGGTGTCAAGCCCAGCGCTTTGAATTTTTTGCTGATGTGATCGAGTACATGTCTGGCGTCACCATAATAAGGCTCATCGTCTTCGGTGTATAGCCAGACTGGTAGTAGCGCTGACGGGGCGCTGGTGTTGAGTAACGGGTAGGCGGCGCGGCCGGTAGGACGGGCGATGGCATCTATATCGCCATTGCACTGAGAGGATTCGATGACATCAGCACCCCAGATATCGACGCCTAAGATCGACAGCGGTAAGCGTATTGCGCCCTTTTCTGCTTTTTCCATCTGATTAAAAGGGATACGTTTCCCGCGAAGTAAACCATTAATGTCACCAGCGGCCACATAAACGTATTCGGTGTTATTGTCAGATTCGACCATTCCATTGGTTGTCGTCATGTCTATTCTTCCTATGAATTTTATTGTTACTGAGGTTTTGCTTACTCCGTTGCTGATGACTTCCAATATATGTATGAAAACTATAGTTGTCAATTTTTATTTAAAATTATCATAAAATTGCTAATTCTGATGGTTTTTATATCAATACTCTTTATATTGAGTTTTATAGTTTACATTTTATGAGAAGTTGTGTTAGATTTTAGCTAAACAAAGGATTGCATCAGGCAAGAGAGCGTATCTGCCTAGATAAAGCGACGGACAAAGGAACGCAATTATGAAAAACGCCAAACCGATAATCGCTATCGTGTCATGCTACAAAGTGATCGACGGCCAGCCCTCACAAGCGGTATATCAAAAATACATCGATGCGGTAAACTTCTACGGCGGCAACCCCATTTTGCTGCCCAATACCGCAGCGGACAGCAGCAACTTTGAGGCGTTATTGGCTATGGTCGATGGGATCTTATTGACGGGCAGTTATAGCAATGTGGCGCCGACGCGGTACGGAGCGACGCACCGCGAAGCCAAGCAAGATCTTGGGCGCGATGAGCTGAGTTTTAAGCTGCTCGCCTACGCCGACAAGACAAACACGCCGCTGCTGGCAGTGTGCCGTGGCCTGCAAGAGATGAATGTTCATTTTAAAGGCACACTTCACCCTGATTGGCGCGAGGTAGAAGGGTTTTATGAGCCGCACCTAGAAGACAGCAGTCAGCCGCTCGAAGTGCAGTATCAGCCCGTCCATGACGTCATCATTGAGCCTGCAGGTAGGCTGGCGGCATTTGGCAAAAAATGGCATGTGAACTCCTTGCACAAACAAGCCATCAATAAAGTCGGCGAGCGCTTGTTGGTAGAGGCGCTGGCACCTGATGGCCTAGTCGAGGCGATAAGCTTATCTGAGCATCCATTTATGATTGGTGTGCAGTGGCATCCTGAGTTAAACTATGAAAAAGACAACTTGTCCAAGTTTCTATTCACGGAATTTATTCACTATGCCAGCAAACAATGCACTGAATAACGAAGAAGATCATAGAGATACCAACACCCCCGATGCCAGCTGTGACGCCAGTACCGATACCGACAATGAGGCGAATAACGATGCCGCTGCCAGTAAAGGAATCGATAATGAAGGTGATGATAAGGGGGCCGATGACGACAGTATTTGCAGCGATGATGACGCAGGAAACGAAAGTCTGCCGAGCGCCGCGCAAGCCGAGACAGAGGCATCTGCTGAAGAAGATATCGGCAAAAAAATCAACCAATTACGCTTGGCCAAAGGCTACTCACAGCGCAAGCTGGCCAAGCTGTCAGGGCTGACCAATACCTCTATCAGCTCTATCGAGCGCAACAAAGTTAGCCCAGCGGTCAATACGCTAAAGGCGATTTTGACTGTGCTTGGCTCTGATCTGACCACGTTTTTTAGTGATGAGTGGAAAGAGCCAAAAGCCCGTGTGGTGGTCACACCAAAAGACTTGCTAGAGCTGAGTGAGGCGGGTAGTCGGGTGTCGCTAAAACAAGTGTATAACTGCAGTACCACAAAAAACTTGGGGTTTTTGATTGAGACTTATCAGCCCAATAGCTCGACAGAAGAAAAAATCGCCCACGAGGGCGAGGAGATCGGCACGGTTATTGAAGGCAAGATTTTGATCCGTGTCGAAGAGACCACCTATCTGCTCAATCAAGGCGACAGCTATGTGATCGATACGATGAAGCCGCATACTTTTATTAACCCAAGCGACAGTATCACCCGTATCGTGAGTGCGCACACGCCGACGACTTACTAAGTCAGCGCTGCTGTCATGGTGGGTTGTTGTTTGATGCTGTGTCGTCTGCTGCCTTAGCGCTTGAAGCGTCTGAACGTAAAGTGTCTGAATCTAAAGTGGTCGGCTCTGGTTGTGACTGTGACGGTGTTTCTGGTTTCAGCTTGGGTTTTTCTTTACTCAGCTTAATTTTTGTATGGTTATCGATTGGGTCGATTTTTACATAAGTAGACTCAGGAATGGATTTTGCTACTCGCTTAAGGCTTTTATTGATTCGTTTGACCGCTGCGTCTTCCTGTGCCGCTTGCTCCTCAGCCAGCGCTGCGTCATAGAGTGATTGATAAACCTCAAGAGTCGCCTCAATCATCTCACGCATGGTAAATTTGGTGGTCATCTCAGGGCGCGTGACACTCTCTAGCTGATTGCGAACCGCTTTACAAAGCGCCTTGGCATTGTACTTTTTGACCAGCCCTTGCGGATATAACGGCTGTAGTATCTCACTGAATGCCGCTTGATCCCAGCCAATGACGGGGGTGCCTAGGTGAATCGCTTGTAGGGCGTTGATACCAATGGACTCAGGCTCATTGGCGAGCGCCATGACGATATTGGCCGCTGATAGCCACTCGCGCATGTCATTGCGCTTGCTACCCACGTAGGTGATGCGCTCGGCCAGCCCAAGTGTATTGGTACGCTGCCGAAAGTCCTCGTGTGCCACGTCACCATCTCTATAATCATCGTCCATGATAATGACATGAATATTGGGGAACTGCTCCTGCAAATTGCCCAAAATATCAATCAGCCACTCTTGACCATATTCATTGCCAATGATGGTGGGAAACACCAGCCATTTTTTGTGCTCAAGCTCAGGATACTCTGCAAAGGTGTGCCGTAGCCAATAGACAGACGGATTGTGCCGATAAGGGTAACGGCGGGTGTCGACGCCGCGGTAAATACGTTTGATGACCTTGGGTCCTGCGTCTTCTCGGCGCAGGCCTTTTTTTAGGTAGTTGGTGACACTATCGGAGACAGTAATGATGATGTCGACATCGAGCAGCGCTTGGGAGTATTTATTGATCGGATAAAAGCCGTACATGGTCGACACCAGCTTGGGCATGCGCTTTAGGCGCGCGCGGCGCAAGGCCAGATGTAGTATCCATGCAGGCGTACGCGAATGCAAATGTATCACATCGGGGTCGTATTTTTCGATCAGACGGCGTAGGGCGTTGACGCGCAGCAACGACAGCCACGATTTTTTATTCATGTGCAGCTGATGATAATGGTTGCCATCACGCTTGAGACGTTTGACCAGATCGTTTTCTTCATCGGCGCTTGAGACGATGATAGAGGTGTGACCATTTTTGACCAAGGCGCGGCCAAGATGAAAAATACCGCGCTCGGATTCATCATGCTTTAAAGACGATAATAAGCGCATCACTTTCATAGCAGCGAGGGTCACCAAATCAAATATGAAGTTGCTATTGTCAGTTAAAAGTGGCAAAAACTCAACCACGAAGATAAAGGATGGGACCGAAAAACATTAGCGCCGCTTTTGGATATGCTCGGCATTGGGTGGTATTTGTTTTTCGCTCAAGTATTTCCAGTAGCGCTGCGGTAAGTATTGCCGATGCAGGCGTGGGTTTTTGCGCTCAGTTATATTGACGTTGGTAAAGTAGCCTTGCCAAAACTGCTGATAGCGCCGCTCATCTGCGCTATGAATGCTGGCAGGGCAGCGCAGGACGGCATCATCTAGATCAGTGATGGTCTGCAAGGCGGCAGGGCGCGTGGCTGTACTGTTGCTTTTGTCATAATAAATGCCGTAGCCGCGCGTTATATCATAAATCGCCCAATACTGGTCTTGATAGCGCTGCCGAAAATGCTCACCTATGAGTGGCAACACATTAAAGTCCGGCTCTACGCGGGCGAAGTAAATATCATCGGTGGTGTGCTCAAAGCGCACAAAGGCTTCCATGCGGTGTTTTTCACGGCCGACAGATTTGACCGTTTGCACCAGCTCGAGCACATGCAAATTGCCGACATCCTGCATGATATGGCGACTAGGGTAGTCAATAGCATATTTGACTACTTGAAATAAAGTGGTACCAATGTCGTTTTTTTCTGATAAAAACCCCCAAAGCAAGTTGCGCATACCTGAGCGGCCGAGCAGCTGGTTTAGCTTGACTAGCACGCGCTCAGCATGTTCTGCATTAGGCACAACGCTGGTTGCTTGAGCAATCAATGAGGGTACATAACAGTCTTGGGCAATTAATTGTAATGCTTCATCGTTATGTAATTTATTAGCATAAACATAGAAGACAGCACTTAACCAGCCTTCAAAACTTGGCTCATAAAGCACAATACTGGGTGTCAATTGACCAACAGGGTACGCGGTGTTTGGGGCCAGCTCCAGCATATATTACTCCTTTTTAAAATAGTGGCAATTAGAAATATGCCGACTAAAACAGTGCTAATTGCCCACTACGCTGATCCTTATATTTGGTCTGTGTCTGCGCCAGCACATATTGGCGGAAGTTCTCACGGGTCAGATGGGCGAGATGCTCGTTTTTACCAGTGGTGGCAATGAAGTATTTGGCACGATTGACCGCCGCGCCCATTTTTTTGAGATGGTAAAGGGTCAACTGATTAAACTTACGCGCTGTCACAATCTTTTTGGCGGTTTTGGTGCCGATACCTGGGATGCGTACAATCATCTCGTAGCTTGCCGTTTGAATATTGACAGGAAAATGCTCACGGTGACGGATAGCCCAAGCGAGTTTTGGGTCACAGTCTAAATCGAGAAATGGCGACTCAGGCTCTACGATTTCATGCGCGCCAAAACCATAAAAGCGCATTAGCCAATCCGCTTGATAAAGGCGGTTTTCGCGCACCATAGGCACCGGCGTGCCTATCGCTGGCAGGCGATTGTCAGAGAGCATCGGCACGTACCCTGAGTAGTAGACGCGTTTGAGATCATAAGTCTGATAAAAATGACTCGATAGCTGAATTACTTGTAAGTCGGTCTCATTACTAGCCCCAACTATCATTTGACTGGTTTGACCCGCTGGAGTGAACTTTGGTGCTTTTTTGTGCGTTTTACGGCTCTCACGAATCGTGACGATCTCTTCTTTTACCGTCTGCATCGGCGCTTTTAGCTCGTCGTGAGATTTTTCTGGAGCGAGCAACGCCAGCCCTGATTTGGTAGGAATCTCGATATTGACGCTCAAGCGATCGGCATACAGCCCCGCTTCTAACAATAGCTCTTTTGACGCGCCAGGGATGGTTTTTAGATGAATGTAGCCGTTAAAGCGCTCACGAGTACGCAGTATCTTGGCGACCTCGACCAGTCGCTCCATGGTGTAGTCGCCATTTTTAAAGATACCTGAGCTGAGAAACAGCCCCTCAATATAGTTACGGCGATAAAACTGCATGGTCAAATCCACCACTTCTTCCACTGTAAAGGCGGCGCGCGGAGTGTCATTGCTTTTACGTGACGTGCAGTACGCGCAGTCATAGATGCAGTGATTGGTCAGCAGAATTTTGAGCAAGCTAACGCAGCGCCCGTCTTCGGTATAGCTGTGGCAAATGCCTGTCTTTGAGGCATCACCCAGACCGCCGCCTTGGTTTTTGCGCGTACCAGCGGAGGAGGAACAAGAGACATCGTATTTAGCGGCGTCCGCTAGGATATTAAGCTTGCCTTGTAGTCGTTCATAATTGATGGTTGCCATAATCGTATCCTATCGCGTCAGTGGTCATTATTGTTCGCGTTTTTATGACCCCTATTTTAACAAAATTAGGATAAGTGATTGTAAAATAAGAAAAATTGGCAAAAATAAAACGACATCTGATGTCGTATTGGTTTGGTGCAGCGAATGTGTTTGACGCCTAATTCAGCATAAGATTGATAGCTAGAAATTATTACACACAGCGGTAGGAAGCAGGGTATTCACGCGTTTTCATACTAATAAAATTATACCCACTCATATAATTGCGTTTGTCTTTATCAATGCCTTGGGTGTCTAAGAAGTCTTCAAATAGAGAATGGTTTTTTAGTAGTAGCATGTCATCCGTACAGACATCAATGTAAAAGTAAACCAGTCCGTCATTAGTTCGCCATTGGTTATACGTCATCGTGCCATAGGCTACCGAGCCTTGTATATACCATGAGTCTAAACCGTTCAGATAGCCGATTTTGTCGTTTCGAAAATACAGTGTATGTCCACCAAATAGACCACCGCCAAACGCATTGCGCGCTTTTAAATCACCAAGTATTTGTGTGGGATACCAATAGTAAGTGATGGTCGCGCCTGTGAGCACTAATGCAAGAACAATAAAAAATTTCTTCATAAGAGTAATGAACGGTTTGATGTAACTTGCTTTAAGTTTCAGCTTTATGATTAATTATTAATATCAATAACTTGGCTATACAACGGCGGTAGTGGTTCTGATATCTGCCAGCTCATATATTGTTCAAAATCTTTTGCCATCATATGTAGAACTTGCCATTCTGGACTATAGACAAAGTCATTGTCATACCAAGCGTCGGCTAAATCTTCTCTTACAAAAAGTGAGTTCATATAGTGATGTAGAGGTTTGAAGTGTTCAAGTTGATCGGCTTTTAAAACAGGTATTATATCCGATAAATCTTCATCCACTATCATTTCATAGTGATCTGTTATCTCATTAGGAATGTAACTATCTGGCGGTAACAATGTGTGCAGCAGTGCAGGTTCTAATGCTAAAGCATTGATAAGCCATTTTAACTGAGATAAGTAATAATTCATATGTTTCCTATTTATAAATCATCGTATCCTATCGCGTCAGTGGTCATTATTGTTCGCGTTTTTATGACCTCTATTTTAACAAAATTAGGATAAGTGATTGTATTTATAGGTGAAATTAAGGAAATATACGACAACAGTTGTCGTGGTATTTAAAAGCTTTTACTTAGAGGAGCAGGGGTTAGGCAATGTTTGAATCACTTCATCTGAGAAATTTTCTTTGACAATAAGACGTCCTTTTTGGTCAAACTCAACACGATATTTGGGATAAGCGGCAAACGCAAATGCATCAGAGTCATCGGTCAAAGGCAACAAACTTTCTTTATTAGAAAAGAAACGACGCGCAACCCATTGTTTTTTGTCATTATCGTATTCGATAGTACATCGACTGTTTGCATGACGATCAAAGTATAGACCAAAGTCTTGCTCCTTACTGTCACGACCAAATAGCATATTTGCACCGCACGAAGTACCGCAGCCAACATAGACGTGATAAGTCTCAGTGTCAATTTTATTAATAGAAATATGATTCCAACCGTAAGCACCAATTTCATCCATTAAGACGGTTTCTTTGGTTTGACCATTTGCTAATGTTTCGCTTTTAAGAATATATCCATCGTCGCAATATTCAGCGTCATTTTGAGTTATATAAGAAGTACAAATTTTTGATATATAAAAGCTATTGTCAAATTCTGGTTCAGTGGATTTCGCCCAAGAAGTGGAACTCAAAATACAACCGTAAATTATGAAGATCAATGAACAAAAGGAAGTAGCTCTATACATGCAAATAATAACCAGATATTTGTTTTTAATTAGCAGCACTATAGCAAAATTATGATTATAAAACTGTATTTTTAGCAAACAAAAAAGCTTTGTCCGTTATTTTAAAACGTACAAAGCCTTCCTCTAGTACACTATGATTGATTTAATAATATGGCATTAAATCCTCAAAACTACTGCACTTTCGCACGAATCACAACCGTTTGTGGCGCGTCCGTGGTCATGTTTGCCAAGTCCCAGCGCAGTCCAGAATAGTTCTCCTGAATCACGGTGACATTGCCCACCTGCTGGATGGTCTGATAGCCATTGCCTGTAGTAGCAAGTGTCGGTAGTGGGCTATTTAAAGAGACCAGTTGAACATTGCTTGGTAGGGCAACGGTTGCATTGACATTGGTAATTGGCTGCGCGCTGGTATTGAGATAGGTGGTGTGATATTCAATCACATCGCCTGGGGCGATATGGTTGGCAGGTACGGCTATTTCACGGCCGTCACTGTTTTTTAATATCTTCATAACCTTGGTCTGTGCATTGACAATGCCAGGCGTGCTAAAAGTGGGCGTCAGTTGCAAGGTATCTACAGAGGTGGATACGATTTGCGTCGTTGCGCGTGGTTGGGTCGTTACTGGTGGGTTCGTCACGACGGTGGTCGTAGGAGCGGTGATGACATCGACGCGGCTGGTTTTTTGGGTCAGCTGCTCGGTGACAGGTACGCTGGTGACCGTGGTGCGGCCTTGGGTCACGACCGGATCGTTGCCACTTTGGTGCACCGTATAGCGTGGCACTGTGGTTACTTGCGTGACTGCATAGGGCATACCGTCTTTCATCGTAATGCCATTGGGCGTTGCTGTAATGGTAGCTGTTTTGCCATCAGCGTACTGCTCAACGACGGTCGTGCTACTGCCAGCAGATGAATTAATGGTCACTTCAGGCGCAGCATGTACTAAGTTGGCCGCAAGCAATGCGCCGGTAAAAAAAAGAGCAACCGCCATCGCTACAGATGCTTTTTGGGAGAGGGTTTTGTGGGTAGTAACCACAGGTATCGATGTCAAGCTCATAAAAGACTCCTTAAAAAATAACAGTCAATATCACCAATCATAAAGCGGCAAAAGATAACGGCCTAAACAAAACCCCCGCTAAATGACACGGTAACGCATGCCAAATAGCGGGGGTATCGAGTATTGATGACAGTCAATTATAACCACGCTTATAACTGCGCTGCTTGACTATCAAGCCGTCATTATTTTGAATAATGGTGCATCAATGAGCCACTTTATTGGGAATTTGCACGCAAACTTGTCATGATTATGCGGCAAAACAAATTGAGTATAAAAGTGGCATTGTGTAACTGCTATAAAAAAGGTGTCTATAATATCTGCTATTTATTAGGGTGTGTTGAACATTCAACCATGGCACTGACAGAGACTATTTTTTAGACGATTCGAAGGTAAAAATAGTAAGCTTAGTCACTCTAAGCGTCTATTTTTACCAATGAAGCGGCAAAAAAGAGTCCTGTCCCTACGGCTGATGCTAAAATTGCGCCATACTGCGTTGCAAACCTAGCTAAGGCATCTGCATTATCGTCGCTTTGTGCCTTGTCTGGAAAAATTTTAGCGATCAGCAGTGCCTATTTGTGAATGTTCAACACGCCCTAAGCAGATAAAAACGGGCGCTATTGGTCATAGATGACTTTCATGATTTCGTACTCCACCACACCTTTTGGCGTTTCGATACGTACTTCATCACCTTCAAACTTGCCAATCAGACCGCGAGCGATGGGTGAGTTGACAGAGATTTTGCCTGCTTTAAAATCCGCCTCATCGTCACCGACGATTTTGTATTGTTTTTCTTCTTCGGTATCCATGTTTTCGATGACCACGCTTACACCGAATACCACTCGGCCATCGTTTGGCAAGGTCGACGGGTCAATGACCTGTGCAGCGCCGAGCTTGGCTTCGATATCGCGAATACGCGCTTCACAAAAACCTTGCTGCTCGCGTGCGGCATGGTATTCAGCGTTTTCTTTTAGATCACCGTGCTCGCGGGCTTCGGCGATGGCGGCAGTGATACGAGGGCGATCGACACTTTTTAGCTGTTTTAGTTCGGCTTCTAGCGCCGCGTGTCCTTGGGGAGTCATGGGGTAACGTTGCATGTTTTTTCCTTAAACCAATAACACCACACCACCTCAGATGAGATGGTGTCTATGTTGTTGCAATGGGTTTGATATATTAAAGAGTTATATTGTATCAAGCATAAAGATACGATGGGCGGTGGCAAACGCGGCGCTGGCTACGACGGGTAGTCCTTGCTCATGTCTGACTGGCTCTGCTGATCTTTATACACAATACGAAAAGGCTAAACAGATCATGAGTCGGCGCATTTACCAACAGGAAAATGCGCGCATGATCTTACATAATAAAAAGCATAGTCGCAGTTTAGCCACTATGCTTTTTGGGTCTATCTTGGTAAACGTCTTCTCAAGCATTATTGTCGTATCAAAACGCTTGGCACGTTTTGTCGCTGCGTTTTATTTGCTTGACGATAATGCTTAATCTACTGAAATTATTGGGCCGCGTCAACCACCTTTGCTTGCTCGTGCAAATCTTGTAGCTTATAGACATCAAATGGCAAGTCGATGGCATAGGATTTACAGACAGCATCCGCTGCACCTAAGGTTGTGACATAAAACACTTTATTTTGTAGCGCGCTGCGGCGGATAGAGAACGAATCCTCTTGCGCTTGTTTGCCTTCAGTAGTATTGATAATAAGGTCAATTTTGCCATTTTTCAAGGCATCAACGATATGCGGACGGCCTTCGGTGACTTTGTTGATCTGAGTGCTGGCAATACCGGCTTCGCTGAGCACCTTTTGCGTGCCCGTCGTTGAGACGATATTAAAGCCAAAATCAGCAAGCTGACGCGCGATAGGGGCGATTTGTGCCTTGTCGCTATCACGAACCGAGATAAAGGCCGTTTTGGTTTCGCCTTCAACAGGAAGGCCTGGCAGGCGCTCGTTACTACCGATAATGGCCTTATAAAACGCTTCGCCAAAGGTTTTACCAACGCCCATGACCTCACCAGTCGATTTCATCTCAGGGCTCAAGATAGGATCAACCCCTGGGAACTTGGCAAACGGGAAGACCGCTTCTTTTACTGCGTAAAACGAAGGAACAATCTCGGTCGTAAAGCCTTGATCTTTTAATGAAGTACCAGCCATACAGCGCGCTGCCACTTGCGCCAATGAGGTGCCGATACATTTGGAGACAAACGGCACGGTACGAGCGGCACGTGGGTTCACTTCTAGAATGTAAACCGTTTCACCTTTTACCGCGAATTGGACGTTCATTAGGCCGACCACGCCAAGCTCTTTTGCCATCGCTACCGTCTGCGCACGCATGGTATCGCAAAGCTCATCCGATAATGAGTAAGGCGGTAATGAACATGCAGAGTCGCCAGAGTGGACGCCTGCTTGTTCGATATGCTGCATGATACCGCCGATCACGACGTCATTACCATCGCAGACACAGTCGACATCGACTTCGATGGCATCATCTAAAAAGCGATCTAGTAACACAGGCGCTTCGTTTGATGCTTGTACAGCGGTACGCAAGTAGTGTCTTAGCTCGTCTTCGTTATAGACGATTTCCATCGCACGGCCACCCAAGACGTATGAGGGGCGAACAACTAACGGATAGCCGACGTCTTTGGCTTTCACCAAGCCGTCTTCTAGGCTGGTCGCTAGCGCGTTTGATGGCTGCACTAGGTTTAGCTGCTGAATCATGTGCTGGAAGCGCTCCCGGTCTTCAGCGCGGTCGATGGCATCAGGGCTGGTACCGATGATTTTTACGCCAGCAGATTCTAATGCGCGCGCCAGCTTCAATGGCGTCTGTCCGCCAAACTGCACGATGACGCCGTCTGGGTTTTCGATACGGACGATCTCGAGCACATCTTCTAGCGTGATTGGCTCAAAGTAGAGGCGGTCTGAGGTGTCATAATCGGTCGATACGGTTTCTGGGTTACAGTTAACCATGATGGTTTCATAGCCATCTTCGCGCATGGCGAGGGCTGCGTGTACACAGCAATAGTCAAACTCAATCCCTTGACCGATACGGTTAGGACCACCGCCGATCACCATGATTTTCTTGTTATCGGTTGGGTTGGCCTCGCATTCGCTGTCATAGGTTGAGTACATGTAGGCGGTGCTGGTGGCAAACTCTGCCGCACAGGTATCGACGCGCTTGTAGACTGGATAAACGGCCAAATCCCAGCGTTTTTTGCGTAATTGCTTTTGTGATATGCCGAGCAGCTTGGCCAAACGCAGGTCTGATAAGCCTTTACGCTTAAAGCTACGCATGTTTTTGGCGTTCAAGCCGCCAAAGCCTAAGGTTTTTACTTCGGCTTCGGTTTTGACGATGTCTTCGATCTGTACCAAAAACCATGGGTCAATTTTGGTGTAGTTAAAGACGTCATCGACACTCATACCGACGCGGAAGGCATCAGCCAGATAGTAAATACGCTCAGGCGTTGGGATGGTTAGATGGTTGATAATCTCAGAACGCGCTTTATCAGCTGGTACTTTTGCCAAATCGATTTGCTCATCAAAGCCGTCTGAGCCTGTTTCCATGCCGCGCAGGGCTTTTTGCATCGACTCTTGGAAGTTACGGCCGATTGCCATGACTTCACCGACTGACTTCATTTGCGTCGAGAGGATATTGTCTGCTTGTGGGAATTTTTCAAAGTTAAAACGCGGGATTTTGGTGACGACATAGTCAAGCGCCGGCTCAAAGCTAGCTGGCGTTTTGCCGCCTGTGATGTCATTTTGTAATTCGTCTAGGGTATAACCAACGGCTAACTTTGCAGCGATTTTGGCAATCGGAAAACCCGTGGCTTTTGAGGCAAGGGCAGACGAGCGTGATACGCGTGGGTTCATCTCGATGACGACCATACGGCCCGTGTCTGGGTTGATACCGAACTGCACGTTTGAGCCGCCAGTTTCGACGCCAATCTCACGCAGTACCGCAAGCGAGGCGTTACGCATGATTTGGTATTCTTTATCGGTCAAGGTTTGCGCTGGCGCGACAGTGATAGAGTCACCCGTGTGTACGCCCATGGGGTCAAAGTTTTCGATGGCACAGATGATGATGCAGTTGTCGTTTTTGTCACGCACCACTTCCATCTCATACTCTTTCCAGCCGATGAGTGATTCATCGATAAGCAGCTGATGGTTGGGTGATAAATCAAAACCGCGCTCGCAGATTTCGATAAACTCATCGCGGTTGTAGGCGATACCGCCGCCTGAGCCGCCCATGGTAAATGAGGGGCGGATGATGCATGGGTAGCCCATTTTTTCTTGGGTAGCAAAGGCTTCTTCCATGGTTTCAGCGGTTTCGGCGCGTGGGCACTCAAGGCCGATACGCTTCATAGCTTGGTCAAACAGCTCACGATCCTCTGCCATCTCAATTGCGTCTTTGGTCGCGCCAATCAGCTCACAGTTATATTTGGTGAGTATGCCGTGCTTGTCCAAATCCAGCGCGCAGTTCAGCGCCGTTTGGCCGCCCATCGTCGGCAAGATAGCATCAGGGCGCTCTTTGGCGATGATTTGCTCGACTGTCTGCCAAGTAATTGGCTCGATATAGGTGGCATCTGCCATTACAGGGTCGGTCATGATGGTCGCAGGGTTTGAGTTGACCAAGATGACGCGGTAGCCTTCCTCGCGTAGCGCTTTACACGCCTGCGCGCCTGAGTAGTCAAACTCACACGCTTGGCCGATGACGATAGGGCCTGCGCCAATGATAAGAATGCTTTTTATGTCGGTACGTTTTGGCATAGTTAGGGCTACCTTCGTTTGGGTGATATTTTGAGTAATCTATAATGTAACGATATTGTCAGTTCAGCTTATCGTGTTTGATATGGTGTCGCTTGAACCACCCTCGGTGCTTCAAGCGTTATATTTATTATTTATGGGTCAATATCCATTATTTAATCTTTGGCCGCTTAAGATTTAGCAGCTGCCATCATCTCAGCGAACTTATCAAACAGTGGCGCAGCATCATGCGGGCCAGGGCTGGCCTCTGGGTGACCTTGGAAGCTAAATACTGGCTTGTCGGTCAGCTCAATACCTTGGTTGGTACCATCAAATAGTGAACGGTGAGTCGACTTGACGTTGTCAGGTAGCGTGTCTTCATCGACAGCAAAACCATGGTTTTGACTGGTAATCATCACCGTCCCTGTGGCCAAATCTTGTACAGGATGGTTGGCACCGTGATGTCCAGTTTTCATCTTGATGGTGCTAGCGCCGCTGGCCAGACCAATCAACTGATGGCCTAGGCAGATACCGAAGGTCGGAATATCTGTCTCGGTGATGATGTGACGTACCGCGTCGATAGCATAGTCACAGGCGGCAGGGTCGCCGGGGCCATTGGATAAAAAGATACCGTCTGGGTTCATCGCCAGTACGTCTGCGATAGGCGTTTGTGCTGGAACCACCGTCACATGACAGCCGCGGTCGACCAGCATACGTAGGATGTTGGTTTTGCTACCGAAGTCATAAGCGACGACGTTGTATTTAGAGTCGATGTGAGTGCCAAGCTGCTTAAAAAAGCCGCCTGTACCGCTATCATGGCTACCAGGTGCGTCACGGTTTAGCAGTGTGTCGGACAAATCCCACGTCCCCGCTGTCCATTCGAAGTTTTCTTTAGTGCAGCACTCTTTTGCCAAGTCCATGCCTTTGATGCCGGCAAACTCTTGTGCCAGTTTAATGGCTTGTTGCTCGTCATCGCGGCTGATAGTCTCACCATTAGAGGCGGTCATGATACAGCCGTTTTGTGCACCTGTATCACGCAGTAGACGGGTCAGCTGGCGTGTATCGATCTCAGCGATGGCGACGGTGTCATGGGTTTGGAGATAGTCACTGAGCGACTGAGAATTACGGAAGTTGGAGGTTGCCATGGTGGCATCGCGGATGATAAGACCGTCGGCCCAGACTTGGTGGCCGTTGCCAGATTCGGTGTCTTCGCTGTTGGTACCAGTATTACCGATATGCGGGTAGGTAAGGGTGACCAGCTGGCGCGCGTAGCTTGGGTCAGTTAGGATTTCTTGATACCCTGTCATGGCTGTATTAAACACCACCTCACCGACACGATGACCAAGGCTACCGATACTGACACCGCGAAAGATCGTACCGTCTGCTAGTGCCAAAATTGCTTGTATTTCTGCCGATGAATTCAAGGTTTGCCTCCGCTATTATTTGTGAGTTCTGTGACGATGCTTGTGGTTGGCTGTCGGTGTAAATCCTTTATTTTCAAAGCCTTGGAGATAATAAATCTCAAGAAAAATATAGGCTGTACACAAAAATTGCCCACAAAAAAGCGAGAAGACATTATCGATGGAAACTACAAAACTCACTAGGTAGTGAATAGGTAACTTGCATCATGTCCGCTCGCTTAGGCACAGATTTTGCGCATTATATACAATATAGACGCAGATAGCCAGCTGATTTTTTAACACAGTACAAGCGCTGTGCCAAGTTATCAGGATTAAGTTGGCAAGATGGCGAGCGGCTACGATGAATAGCGCTGGATTTCTACAGTTGTCTTTGCCACAATGAGTCGTAACATCATGAACCGTAACATAGACCAATTAACCACAGCGTTTTTTAGTAGGACAAGGAACCGTTATGATTTACCAGTATATAGACAAAACCCCTGAATTTGCTAGCCCCTTTCATGGCTGGGTGGCTGATAGCGCACAAGTGATTGGTGATGTGTATTTGGGCCATCAAGCCAGCGTCTGGTTTGGTGCGGTGATTCGCGGTGACAACGAGCGCATTCATATCGGTGACTATAGTAATGTACAAGAAAACAGCGTCATCCATACCGATGCAGGTATCGAAGTCAAAATAGGCAACTATGTGACGATTGGGCATTTGGCAATGTTGCACGGCTGCGAGATTGGCGATAATAGCTTAATCGGAATCGGTGCGGTGGTGCTCAATCATGCCAAAATCGGTAAAAACTGCATCATCGGTGCCAAAGCCTTGGTCACAGAAGGGAAGGAAATCCCAGACAACTCACTGGTCATGGGCGCACCGGCCAAAGTGGTGAAAACCCTGACGGATGAGCAAGCAGCGATGTTAAAACTATCGGCCATGCACTATAGTGAGCGCTGTCAGAAGTTTAAAACTGGCCTCAAAGAAATAGCCATGCCTGAATGATAAGAAGTAATAAATGGCGGATATGAGTGGCTCATTTTGTCGTTTCTCGTTTTATCATCCATCGCCGTAAAACCACATCCTTCTAGGGCGTGGATATCAGGCGTCAGCCATTGTCGTACAATATTGCGAGTGCCTTGATAACCAACTGCATTGAGATCATAATTATTCCATGAAAACGCTCAAACTACGCATCAAAGACAAACACGCGAGTCAGCTCAATACCTTGGCTGGGTCGGTTAATTTTGTCTGGAATTACGTTAATGAGCTTAGTTTTAAACACCTTAAGCGCACAGGCAAATTCTTTTCAGCTTATGATTTGGCCGCTTACACTAAAGGTGCGGGTGACTACCTGAATCTGCACAGCCAAACCCTACAAGCCATCTCTGAAACCCATGCCAAAAGCCGTAAACAGTTTAAAAAAGTCAAACTCAACTGGCGCACCAACAACCCAAAGGCCAAGAGAAAGAGTTTGGGCTGGATTCCGTTTAAAAAGACCGCCATTAAATATCTAGGTGTTAAGAAATCAGGTAAAAAGTCTTTAAAAAGCACCCTGCAATTTAGCTTAGCTAAAGGCAAAAAGCTGATCATTGACTTATGGGATAGCTATAACCTTGTATCTTGAATAACCACTTAATACTGCCAACGAAAGTTGATAAAATAAAGTAATTATTCATGAGCATTGAGAGTATGAGTATAACCTTAGTGCCTAGACACTGTGTAAGAGATTATGCCCAATGCTCATCCCATCATCTTCATATTCTGAATGGTATCCAAGTGCCTCGCCATCTACCAAGGTGTCATGAGTGACACTGCATAGACAAGGGAAGACAATAAGATGACACACTATATCGGCATAGACGTCAGTAAAAACAAGCTAGATATCGCCTGGCTCAAAGCCACTGATAATCTCAAATTTAAAACCAAAGTCTTTAAAAATGATTACAGTGACTACGCTGCTCTTATCAACTGGCTCATTGCTAACATCACTGACGACTTAAGTAATATTCACATCACGGTCGAGGCCACAGGAGTCTATCACGAGAACATCGCCTACTACCTATTTGATAAAGGTCTTAACGTCAGTATTATCAATCCTGCTTATATCAAAAGCTATGCTGCTAGTTTAGGAAGTCGCAACAAGACGGATAAAAAAGACAGTATGTTATTAGCCCGCTACACCTATAGTGCTAAGCCTAAATTATGGACACCGCCGCCAGCAGAGGCGCGTCACCTCAAGTCATTATTGTCGCGCTTAGACGCACTACAAGAAGACTTACAACGTGAGCTGAATCGATTGGAAAAAGCGCAGGCCACAGACACCGCTCCTATCGTTAAAGCTTCTATTGAGCATATGATAGCCTCTTTGCAAGCCGCTATTGTTAAGCTCAATGGTGATATTGATGACCATATCGATCATCATCACAATTTAAAGCAAGATCAGACTCTACTACAAACTATCAAAGGCGTCGGCCCTGTTGTCTCAAAGCAGATGGTGTCGCTGATGCATAATAAGCAGTTTAGTCAAGCGTCACAAATGGCCGCCTTTTTAGGCTTAGTTCCCAAACATAGTGAATCAGGGCTATTTAAAGGCAAGTCTCGCTTAGCAAAGAATGGCTCAAGTGATATCAGAGCCAAACTGTATATGCCAGCGCTAGTCGCCATTAAGCATAATCCTGATATTAAGGCGCAGTATGAGCGACTGCTTGCTAATGGTAAGTGCAAAATGCAGGCTGTCTGTGCAGCGATGCGCAAGCTTGTGCATATCTGTTTCGGTGTGATTAAACATCAGCAGTCTTACCAAGCAAAAGTTGAGCTAATTAGTGCTTGATTTGGCTTTTTTAAGATGGTATCTCTCGCTCTATACCATTAACACCTGTGAGCTGGTACAAGATGCACGAGGCAGATGGTATGCCTGTGTGACGGTTAAAGAATCTCCAAAGATTAAGTGCGGCGCTGGCCAAGTCGGTATTGATTTAGGCTGTAAAGATGCCGCAGTCAGTAGTGAGGGTGATCAGCTACAAATCAAAGTCACCCATCAATACGCAGAAAAACTGGCCATTGCCCAAAGAGCCAAAAACAAAAAACGGGTTAAGGCGATACACGCCAAGATTAAAAACACCCGCCAAGATCTGATTCATAAATTTACATCAAAGCTTGTTAAAGCCAACAACTTAATTGTGGTTGGTAAAATCAAATCAAACTCATTCACTTCATCCAAACTGGCCAAATCCGTCTATGACGCTGGTTGGTTTGACATAAAGCGGCAACTGGATTACAAATGCGCGAACGCAGGTTGCCACTATATCGAAGTGAATGAAGCGTACACCACCCAAACCTGCTCGTGTTGCGGCTCTCGCCAAGACAGTCCGAAAGGTAGATCAGGGCTTGGTATAAGAGTATGGTTTTGTCGTTCTTGTAAAACGACCCATAACAGAGATGTTAATGGAGCAAAAAACATTCTCGCGGTCGGGCTTGACCGTCTTTAGTAGGAATCCCCGTTCCTTTAGGTCGGGGAGGAAGTCAACCGTTGTTCGTCTTATCGTCGCTGACATTGTGGTTGCGCGTATTTACGTCATGACCAGCCAAATAACTGCAAAGATAGCAATACCGATCATCAGACCTCGAAAGATATCATGGCGTATAGAGTAGTCGTCGAGATAAGCGTTATTGCCAGCTTGCTGATTGTGTAAGGCATTGACGCTCTCGGCACCTGCGTTTTTGCCGACAAAAAACCCAATAATGGCACCCAAAACCAGCAGGATGGGCGTAAATAACCAAAAAATATCGCCCGTGCCTAGATTGAATAAAGAGCGAATCGCGACGATAGCAAGATCGATAAACAACCCGCCAGCGCCATACAGCAAAGCTGTCAAGAGCGCATATAAGATACGTGCCATCGGAGACTGATAATCCTCTCCTCGTTGCCGCCGTCTAATCTCTTTGATAGAGCGGGCAGGGCGTCTCGGTCGACGAGCGGTGGTGGACTGGGGATTGGGCGTTTTCATAAGGTTCTCTGTTTTTATTATAAAGTTAGCATAATTTTGTTTACTAAACAGTAATATTCACCAAATATTACCGAGTCATGGAAGATGGGGTGCCACCAACTATCACCCAACTTTTAACCCTTCTTTACCAATCATCGTTTTTATAAATCACCATAAGGTTTTATTATGCAGGCAGCACAACCGATAGCAAAAGAACTGGCGCTTTTTGATTTGGATCATACTTTGCTCGATGTCGATAGTGATTATCTTTGGGGCGAGTATATCGTCAAGCACAATCTGGTCGATGAGGCCGAATATCGTACGGCCAATCAAAAGTTTTATCAGGACTATATCGAAGGCACGCTCGATGCCACTGAGTACAATGAGTTTGTCGCCCAGTTTTTGAGCAGCTTGCCGATGGAGAGGCTACATACGTTACGCGAAGACTATATCAAGTCTGAGATCGAGCCACACATCCGCCCAAAAGCAATGGAGGTGCTCTGTCAGCATGTGGAAAAAGGGCATGATGTGGTGATAATCTCCGCGACCAATGATTTTGTGGTGTCTGCCATCGCAAAGCGTTTTGGGGTCGAGGCTGGCAATGTATTATCGACGCCGCTTGAGATAAAAGACGCCCGCTATACGGGCAAGCTCACCGACAAGCCAAACTTTAAAGAAGGTAAGATTTATCATCTCGATAAGTGGTTAAATAAGCAGCAGCTCGCTGGCGTTCGTTTTGAAAAAACTTATGCGTATTCAGATTCTAAAAACGACATCCCGCTGCTAGAATGGGCGGACGTCGCAGTCTGCGTGTCTCCTGATGACGCGCTGCATGCTCATGCGCTGGCGCATCGCTGGGCGGTCGAAGATTGGTCGATTGAGGCTGGTCAATGAGCCGCTACCAGGCAGCGCACAATTAATCCATTATGTAACCGTAATCTCATTTAAAATAGCGCCCGAGTGCGACCTTTATTTTTTAGCAAAAAACAGGACTATTTATGGAAATCAATCCGTATCAAGAAAAAATCAAAGACTTATCTGAGCGAGGACAGGACCTTCGGAGGTATCTTTGACTTTGATGGTAAGCAAGAGCGCCTAGAAGAGATTAATTTGGAGTTAGAAAACCCCGAGCTATGGAACGATCCTGAGCGCGCGACCAAGATTAATAAAGAAAAAAGTCAGCTTGATGGTGTCATCGATGTGGTGATATCGCTTGAGACTACCTTGGCAGATGCCTCTGCCATGCTCGAGCTGGCAGTAGAAGCAGAGGATGAGTCACTACTGAGCGATGTGCAAGCAGCGCTCGACGATGCTGAAGAACGTGTGGCAGATTTAGAATTCCGCCGGATGTTTAGCGGCGAGATGGACCCAAACAACTGCTATTTAGACATTCAGTCGGGTAGTGGCGGCACCGAAGCACAAGACTGGGCTGAGATGCTGCTACGGATGTATACGCGCTGGGCGGAGTCGCATGGCTTTAAGGTCGAGGTCATTGAGGTGTCGTCTGGTAGTGTCGCTGGGATTAAATCAGCGACGATCGAGATCAAAGGCGACTATGCGTTTGGCTGGCTGCGTACCGAGATTGGTGTGCATCGCCTAGTGCGTAAGTCACCATTTGATAGCAACAATGGCCGTCATACGTCATTTGCCGCTGTTTTTGTTTCGCCTGAGATTGATGACAACGTCGAGATTGATATCAATCCGGCCGATCTGCGTATCGATACCTACCGCTCATCGGGCGCGGGTGGTCAGCACGTCAACACCACTGACTCTGCGGTGCGTATTACCCACGAGCCAACTGGCGTGGTGGTCACGTGCCAAAACGAGCGTAGCCAGCATGGCAACAAAGCCACTGCCATGAAAATGCTGCGTGCCAAGCTTTATGAGCTTGAGATGCAAAAACGTATGGAAAAACAGCAAGCGGTCGAAGACAATAAGTCTGACGTCGGCTGGGGCAGTCAAATTCGCTCGTATGTGCTCGATGACTCACGTATCAAGGACTTGCGTACTGGCGTTGAGACGTTTAATACCAGCGCGGTACTCGATGGTGATCTCGATCAATTCATTGAAGCCAGCCTTAAAGCAGGACTGTAAGGTTTATCAACACATTTTAAACACCATTACTTAAGGAAAAGTTATGCCAAGCGTAAATAGTTATTTTGACGATAAAGTCACGTCGATTGCCTTTCAGACAGCCACTCTACCAGCGACTGTCGGCGTGATGGAAATTGGGGAGTATGAATTTGGTACCAGCGAATTTGAGACCATGAGTGTGGTGAGCGGCGCGTTGACCGTTAAACTGCCAGAAAGTAGCGAATGGCAGACCTTTGACGCCGGTCAACAGTTTACTATTGAAGCGGATAAAAAATTTCAAGTCAAAGTTGAGGTTGAGACTGCGTATTTATGTGAGTATGGTCAGTAAGTCATTTTTGTACAATAAGCTTATTAGCAAGAAAAACGCCAAGTACCTGATACTTGGCGTTTTTTTAGCAACATGAAAGTTTTTATCATAAGTTTTTGCGGTACTGCACCATATCAGTCAGGCTGGCAAGCTTGTCGTACAGTACGCGCGCGGTTTGATTGCTGTCTTGGGTTGTCCAATAGACGCGGTTACAGTTTTGCTGGTTAGCAAAGTCATAAACATATTCAATTAGCGCCCGACCAAAGCCTTGACCGCGCACCGATTCGTCAATATACAAGTCTTCTAAATAGCAGCAGTCTGTTTCATTCCATGTATTGGGATGCAATACCACATGAACTATGCCAACCAATACCTTGTCTTTAAATGCACCAAACCCATAAACAGGCGTGCCACTATCAAGCAGTTTTTGCCATGTGGCTTTTGAGGTGTCGAGCGGCAAGTTGGTGTCATAAAATGTCAGATAGTCTTGCCAAAGGCTTAGCCACGACTCATAATTTGCGTCAGTTAACGGCGCTATTTGTGTAGCATGGTTTTGCACAACATTGTTATTTTGCATACTTTTGTCTTCAGTCATGATTTAGATGCTTTCAATAAAAAATAGATGCCAAATTATGCCTGAAAACCGAACTTTTGATAACCCTTTTATCTTGTTAGTTTTACACACCATTACACATTATCTGCGTCAACTGCATAGCAAGTCATGCCGATTTTATTTATCTTAAACAAGAGGATAAATAATCAATAAAAGGCAGGGCTATGACAACCAAACAGACGATAAGCGATGACTTGCGCCACGATTATGAGCGCTTAGCAAAGCGCGCCAATTTGCGCTACGTCAGCGACGATGAGCCGGGATTTACGCGCAGGCGTTGGGGCCGCGGGTTTACTTATAAAGATGCCATCGGCAACACGGTCAAATGCAAAAAATTTCGCGCGCGCTTTGAGGCGCTAGTCATCCCGCCGATGTGGTCAGAGGTGTGGATATGCCAAGACGAAAAAGGCCATCTGCAATCGACAGGCCGCGATGACAAAGCGCGCAAGCAGTACCTGTATCATCCCGAATGGAATCGCGTGCGCGATCACGCCAAGTTTGCCGCGATGATAGGGTTTGCGACCGCGTTGCCCACGCTGCGGGCGCAAGTTGAGACAGATTTAGAAGCAGCGCCGCTATCACGCGCCAATGTATTAGCTGCGGTGGTCAAGTTATTGGAAACTACCCTCATTCGTATCGGTAATAGCCGCTATGCAAAGATGAATAAAAGCTATGGCCTGAGTACGCTGCGCAGTAAGCACGTGAGCGAGACGGATAACGGTCTGGCATTTGACTTTGTCGGCAAAAGTGCCAAAGAGCACCATATCGAGCTGCAAGACGAGCGCTTGATTGAGATTGTGCAAGCCTGTAGTGAGCTGCCAGGGTATCAGATTTTTAAATATTTAGATGAAAATGGTGACAAGCAAGTTGTGGATAGCAGCGATGTCAATGACTACTTGCGCCGTCATCTGTGTGCGGCTACAGAGGCGCACAAACAGCCGAGCAGCGATGACTTGGAGGGTCTTACATCGGGCAGATTGTACAGTGCAAAGGACTTTCGTACTTGGATGGCCAGTGTACTGGCAGCGAGCTATCTGTATGATGAGCTGCAGACCTCGGCGGGCCGGACAGTCTTAGCCAGCGCGCCTGCTAGCAAGGCGCGTCAGCAGCTGGTTACCGATATGGTGAAGAGCGTGGCCGAAGAGCTTGGCAATACGCCAGCGGTATGCCGTGCTTCTTATATTCATCCGATGCTTATCGAACGGTTTTTGGCAGGTCAGTTTTTTGAAGCGTACCAAAACGCCCGACGCGGCCGTAGCAAAAAGCACCAAAGCTGTGAAGAAAAAGCGCTATTAAGCTGCCTGTGTACTTGGCAATAACCTGTGGGCTTAGCAATGAGACGCTATGTCGCATAAGCCTGCTATGGCGATGATAAGTCACATGCAATTGCGCTGAACGGTCGTGACTACATAAAGAAATAATATAAAAATGATACGCTATGTATTGAAATAATAAGTAAAATGCGTTACTAATAGCGTATAGACAATAAAAACCGCCCATAGGATAGGGCGATTTTACAAGTGAGACAGTGGTGTTTTGATTCATGAGCATTTTTACCCATGATGTCATGCGCCGCTGTTGTCACTTGTCATCAATGACCTGCAAGTGCTAAAGGATTGGCTTATGACTACCTCATCGACCCCCACGACAACTCACACCGATACGCGCCAACACTACCGCGATTATTATCAAAACTTTAATATCAATAACTTATTGACCGAAATATATGGCGAGCATCTGGACGACCAGCGAAATGCCTACATGGCCTGCTGCGGGCGTCATGTGCGTGATGGGCGGGGTGAGCATCTCGCACTCGTACACGAAGACACAGCAGGCAACGTCACGCGCCTAAGTTTCGCTGAGCTTGATAAGGCCAGTGGTCACGTTGCCAACTTGCTCCAGTCGTATGGCGTGCAAGCTGGTGATCAAGTGGCGACCATGCTGCCGCGCACACCTGAGCTGCTGACTATTGTATTGGCGACATGGCGTATTGGTGCCGTGTATCAGCCGTTATTTACCGCTTTTGGCTATGAGTCGATCAAATACCGTATGGATAAAGCCAATACCAAAGTGGTATTTACCAACTTTGAGAACCGCGGCAAGTTTGAGGATTTGGCTGAGCAAGCCAAAATGGTCTTGGTGGGCGGCGACGATAGCCAGCAGGACCATGGCTGGAGTGACGATCTTTATGAGGAGGTGGTAGCAGCGCAGTCATCTACAGCGGCGCCTGTGCTCTTGGAGACAGATGCGCCATTTTTGCAGATGTTTACCTCTGGGACCGTCGGTAAATCTAAGGGCGTCAGCGTCCCTCTCAGCGCGCTCTCGGCTTTTTATCTATATATGCGTTATGCCATCGATTTGCGCGCCGATGATAATTACTGGAATATGGCCGATCCTGGCTGGGCCTATGGGTTGTATTATGCCATTACAGGGCCGTTGCTGATGGGCATCACCACCCATTTTAATGAGTCAGGATTTGATGCAGAAAACACGCGCGACTTTATGGTGCGTCATAAGATTACCAATTTGGCCTCTTCGCCCACTGCCTTTCGTATGATGAAATCCAGCGGCGTGTTTGAGCAGGCGCATGATGATAGCGATGCCGCGTTATCTCTACGCTGCGCCAACTCGGCAGGCGAGACCTTAAATACCGAGGTCGTCAACTGGGTGGAGACTTATCTAAATTGCAAAGTCTGTGATCAATATGGACAAACTGAGACGGGAATGACGTGCTGCGAGCACCATGCTTTGACCCATGAGTGTCCTGTCGGCTCAATGGGTATGGCGCTTCCAGGGCATACCCTCGTCGTGTTGGATGATGACATGAATGTCTTGCCTGATGGTGAGCAAGGCCAGCTGGCGGTGGTGGTCAGTCAGTCGCCCGCGTTTTATTTCCGTGGTTATAGCTGGAATGAAAAAGACGCCTTTGTCGGTGATTACTACCTAACAGGCGATGTGGTCGAACGTCATAGTGACGGTAGCTATTGGTTCTCAGGGCGTGATGATGACATCATTATCACCGCAGGCTACCGTGTGGGGCCGACTGATGTCGAAAACACCGTACTGGAGCATGATGCGGTGGCAGAGTCGGCTGCCGTCGGCGTACCTGATGAAGTGCGCGGTCATACCATCAAGTCGTATGTGGTGCTAAAGGACGGTATCGAAGGCTCAGATGAGCTGGCCAAAGAAATACAAGCTCTAGTACGCAAGCGTCTATCGACACACGCTTATCCGCGTGACGTTGAGTTTGTGGCAGCATTGCCCAAGACCCCAAGTGGCAAGATTCAGCGCTTTTTGCTGCGTAGTTTGTCTGCGGCATAAGCCAAGAAAAACGCGCCGATATCAAGACGCGGCTATATTAAGGGCGACTGTACGTCAGTCGCCGCCTTATTAGCTATATTAGCTTAAGATGAGCACTGCATCATGCACTGTCTCAAATGTTTTTCCGTACAATATAAAGACTACCATGCAAAGAATACCAGACAAATAAAAGGAAGGATTATGCAAATTGAACAACACAGCTTTTTGGTAACGGGCGGTGCATCAGGCCTTGGCGAAGCCGTGGTACGGGCGATCGTCGCTCAAGGCGGCAAGGTGATCATCGCCGATTTAAATGAATCGGCAGGACAGGCACTGACTGATGAGCTGGGCGAAAATAGCCGTTTTGTACGCTGTGATATCACCAGCGGCGAGGCGGTGCAAGCAGCAGTAGACACGGCCGAACGAGCCTTCGGCGGTCTGCAAGGCTCTATCAACTGTGCGGGCATTGCGGTCGTACAAAAGCTGCTCGATCGTGAAAATACACCTGCCGATCTTGAGGCGTTTAGCCGCGGGGTTCATATCAATCTCGTGGGGTCTTTCAACGTCGCGCGTTTGGTAGCGGCTAGCATTGCTAAGCGCGTGGCAGCAGGTGCTTACGCGTCAAACGCGGACAACGGTATTATCATCAATACCGCCTCTATCGCCGCCTTTGATGGACAAGTTGGGCAAGCCAGCTATTCATCATCAAAAGCTGGGGTGGTCGGGCTGACCTTGCCGCTTGCACGCGAGCTGTCGCGCCACGGCATCAGAGTCATGACCATCGCGCCTGGTGTTTTTGCCACACCGATGATGGACACCATTCCCGAAAAGGCACGCGAGCAGTTAGAGGCAGGGGTGCCGTATCCCAAGCGTTTGGGTGCTCCAAACGAGTTTGCCAAATTGGTCACTCATATCATTGATAACGCTTACCTAAACGGTGAAGTGATTCGCCTTGATGGCGCGATTCGTATGGTGTAATCGCGCTTTTAGCGTATTCATAGTTTTTGCACATATTTGACACAGATTTTTGTTATTTTATAAAAGCCCATTACTGGTGGATTATAAAAGGCAAAGACTGTGTCATTTTTTCGTTTATACCCCAAAAAAATCATCCTGCTGTCCTTGGTGATGCTTATTGTGCTCGGCGCTGGCTGGGCCGGCCTGACAGGCTACAAAGCGCTCGCTGCAGCAAATCACTCTGACAAAGGCCATCAAACTGACCTTGCAAATATCACGATTGACAAAGTCTATGTCGATAAGTCCGAGCGCGTACTCAAGCTGATGAGTCAAGGCGCAGTCATCAAAACCTATGCCATTGCGTTAGGGGATAATCCAGTCGGACATAAACAACAAGAAGGCGATGAGCGTACGCCGACTGGTGATTATACTTTGGACTATAAAAATGAGCATTCGATTGCGTATCGCTCTATTCATATCAGCTACCCGAATGCCACCGACTCTGCGCGTGCTAGAAATAAAGGGGTCAATCCAGGCAGTGATATTATGATTCACGGTCAGATGAATGGCTTTGTTCAAACGCGTATAACGGCTTTGTTTTTAGGAAGTGATGTCTTGAAACGCACGGCATAAAACCTTATGAAGAAGGATAAGTTTATATCATTGCTATTAGTAAGGTTTTTCTGGTTTATACCTTGAAATACAAGGTACTATACCCTATATAAATATCAACTAAAGGCGAGTAGGCGAGTCTAATACTTATAACAGTCTGCTGCCATTTTGACCAATAACATACAGAAATATCAAAGGATAAATCAATGAGATTTGAGAAATTTACCCAAAAGCTGCAAACAGCCATCTCCGAGGCGCAAAGCCTGGCGCTGGGCCGTGACCATACGGGCATAGACCCTGTGCATTTGCTGGCTGTATTGCTACAAGATGAGTCCAACTTAGCTATCTGTCAGCAAGCCGGCGCGTCTATTCCAGCATTAAAAAATGGCGTGGCAAAAGCGCTCGATAATCAAGCAACGATTAGCGAGCCGACAGGTGATGTCAACCTAAACCCAAACTCAGTGAAGATTTTAAACCTAGCCGATCGCCAAGCGCAGAAGGCAGGTGATGACTTTATTGCCACTGAATGGGTGATATTGGCACTTGCTGAACAAGGCGAGACCAAAAAAATCTTTGAAAATGCAGGCGTGACAGCCAGTCAGTTAAAGGCTGTGATCGAAAAGTTACGTGGAGACGAAACGGTGGACAATCAAAATGCCGAAGATCAGCGTGATGCGCTAAACAAATATACTATCAACTTAACTGAGCAGGCTGAGCTGGGTAAGCTAGACCCTGTCATTGGCCGTGACGAAGAGATTCGCCGTACCATTCAGGTGCTCTCGCGCCGCACCAAAAACAACCCCGTGCTCATCGGTGAACCGGGTGTCGGTAAGACAGCCATCGTCGAAGGCCTAGCACAAAAAATCATCAATGGCGATGTGCCAGAAGGTCTACGCCGTAAGGAAGTGCTGTCGTTAGACTTAGGCGCGCTTATTGCGGGGGCAAAATTCCGCGGTGAGTTTGAAGAGCGTCTCAAAGCGGTTCTGAGTGATTTGGCGAAGCAAGAAGGCAACGTCATCTTATTTATTGATGAGCTGCACACCATGGTCGGCGCTGGTAAGTCAGAAGGCGCGATGGATGCAGGCAATATGCTAAAGCCTGCACTGGCGCGCGGTGAGCTACACTGCGTCGGCGCGACGACGTTAGATGAGTATCGTCAATACATCGAAAAAGATGCCGCGCTTGAGCGCCGCTTCCAAAAAGTACTGGTCGATGAGCCAACGGTTGAAGACACCATTGCGATTTTGCGTGGTCTAAAAGAGCGTTATGAGCTGCATCATGGTGTCGATATCCAAGACAGCGCGATTATTGCGGCAGCGCGCATGAGCCATCGTTATATCACCGATCGCAAGCTGCCTGATAAAGCGATTGACTTAATCGATGAAGCAGCCAGTCGTCTGCGTATGGAGATGGACAGTAAGCCTGAAGCGCTTGGTAAGCTTGATAGCCGTTTGATTCAGCTAAAAATGCAGCGCGAAGTACTCAAAAACGAAGAAGATGCCGGCGCGCAAGCAGAGCGTAAAGTGCTTGATAGCCAAATCGAAGAGCTAGAAAAAGAGTACGCCGATCTCAATGAAGTCTGGCAAGCGGAAAAAGCGCTGGTCAAAGGCTCTCAGCAGCTAAAAGACGAGCTGGACAAAGCGCGTATCGCTTATGACAAGGCCAGCCGCGAAGGCGACTACGAAACCATGAGTAAGCTGCAGTACGAGACGATTCCGCAGCTTGAGCGCCGTATCACAGAGTCTGATTTGGCCGAGCAAAAAGAGCTGGCAGGTGATAATGGCGGTGCCAAACTGCTGCGTAACAAAGTCACGGACAACGAGATCGCAGAGGTGGTGGCCGCCGCGACGGGTATTCCTGTCAGCAAAATGCTGCAAGGCGAGCGTGACAAAATGCTGGCGATGGAAGACAAGCTGCATGAGCGCGTCATCGGTCAAGATGAAGCAGTCGAAGCGGTTGCCAACGCTGTGCGTCGTAGCCGAGCTGGGTTGTCTGATCCCAACCGCCCATCGGGTTCGTTCTTATTCTTAGGGCCTACGGGGGTTGGTAAAACTGAGCTGACCAAATCACTGGCCAACTTCTTGTTTGATAGTGAGGATGCCATCATCCGTATCGACATGAGTGAGTATATGGAGAAACACAGCGTCAGTCGCTTGGTGGGCGCGCCTCCAGGCTATGTCGGTTATGAAGAAGGCGGCACCTTGACCGAAGCGGTACGCCGTAAGCCTTATAGCGTGATATTGTTTGATGAGGTCGAAAAAGCGCATCCTGATGTGTTTAATATCTTGCTACAAGTGTTAGACGATGGACGTTTGACCGACTCACAAGGCCGCGTGGTCGACTTCAAAAACACGGTGATTGTGATGACCAGTAACTTAGGCTCTCACAAAATCCAAGAGATGGTCGGCGAGAGCTATGAAGACATCAAGTCTGAGGTGATGGATTCGGTCGGACAGCATTTCCGCCCAGAGTTTGTCAACCGTATCGATGAGATTGTGGTATTCCATCCGCTTGGCATGTCGCAGATGGCTGGTATTGCTGACATTCAGTTGCAGCGTCTACGTCAGCGTATCCAAGAGCGTGAGATGGATATCGAGCTGTCAGCCGATGCGATGAACAAACTAGTCGCTGTCGGTTATGATCCTGTGTATGGCGCGCGTCCACTAAAACGTGCGATCCAGCAAGAGATCGAAAACCCATTGTCATTAAAGCTATTGGCTGGTGACTTTGTCGCAGGTGATATCATCAAAGTCGATGTCGGCGCAGATGATCAGCTGACATTTGATAAGCTCAGAATGAGCTAAATCAAGCGTTCGTTTTATTCATTGAGTTAGTTTAGCGGTCTCTGCTAACTAATGAAAAATCCAAAACCCCTTATTTGCCTATTTTTATATGGTCAGGTAAGGGGTTTTTTGTGTCAATATTATTTACCGTTCGCATTCTTTGATTGTGGTATAAATAATGATAAAGCACATAAAAAGACGGCAAGATTAAGGAGGTAAATCAGGATGATTATTATTAAAAAAAGAATAAAAACGCCGTTGCTACTATCGCTCGTGGTAGCGTCACTGCTGTTTAGTGCCTCTGCATGCTCCAATCCTGCAGCCGTCAATACCGACGCCGATCTGACAGAATACAAAGAAGGCCAAGCCGCAGCGCGCGATTTGGCGGCCAATACCGAAAGACCTATCTTTGATACACAAGCGCTCGCCAGCTTTGATGAGCCTTGGGCAATGACAGCACTACCAACGGCGGATAATGAGTCCCCCAAGCTCTTGGTGACCCAAAAGACCGGCGAGCTGTTTGTCGTTGATACTGCCACGGGTAGCAAGACAGCCGTGGCGGGTATACCGGCAGTAGCCTATGGCGGGCAGGGCGGTCTGGGTGACGTTGTCCTAGCGCCTGATTTTTTTACCTCTAAGCAGATATATCTCAGCTATGCTGAGTCAGGTACAGGCGGCGATAGGGGCAAGTTTGGGGCAAAAGTTATCAAAGCGGCACTAACGGGGCTGGATACTGAGACGCCAAGCTTACAAGCGCTGATGCCTATCTGGGAGCAAACGCCAAAGGTACGCGGTCAAGGTCACTATAGCCATCGTTTGCTCTTCTCCCCTGATGGTCAGTATCTATATATCAGCTCGGGCGATCGCCAACAAAAAGCCCCCGCGCAGGACATGAGTGGCAACTTGGGAAAAATCATACGGCTACATCCAGATGGCTCTGTGCCAAAGGACAACCCATTTACCGATGATAAGTACGAGATTGCCAAGCAGTTTTGGTCGATAGGTCATCGCAATGTCCTTGGTATGGTATTTGATGATGCAGGCAGACTTTGGGCGCATGAGATGGGACCGCGCGGCGGTGATGAGTTTAATTTGATCAAAAAAGGTCGTAACTACGGATGGCCGGTCGTCTCAAACGGCCGCAATTATAATGGGACTGATATTCCTGATCATGATACGCGGCCTGATTTTGCTGCGCCTCATATCACTTGGACGCCTGTTATCTCACCGTCCTCAATGAGCATTTACGTATCTGGCCGTCATAACGACTTTCCTGCATGGCAAGGGCATGCGCTTATCAGTGGCTTGTCTTCACAAGCGCTGATGGTGGTGCACCTTGACAGCAACAATGGCAGTAAGAAAGCAGGTGAGCGCTATCGGTACGATATGGGGGAGCGGATGCGTAGTGTGTTGGCCGTCGATGGGCGAGTGTGGCTGCTTGAAGACGGCAAGGATGCCAAGCTGTTACAGTTGGTCAGTCGGCAACCTCTTTAATAAAACCAAAATAGAAATATAGTATCAACGGATAAGTCTATCGATCGCAATACCGCTGATGAGTTTGTCGATGAAGAGTTACTAAAGGATCCGCCAAAGATTGTCAAAGGTGACTAGTGTTTATGTGCAGGCCATCGCCGAGAAAAACAGTGTTAATTCAACGTGTTAAGTCACCTATTAAACAGTCATGCCGCAATAGCTCTGAGAATTCAGGGCTATTTTTTTGTATCAAAACTTAACAATCGAGGGTGAGGTTTGATAAATGGGTAACATATTGTTAAGGTAACTCACCCTAACATATTGGATAACTAAGATGAGTGAACTCAAAATAGGTCGCTTAGGGCCTTTTCCGCGAGTAAATAAACCGGTGTTTATTGCATCTGCAATATTGATTGTGGGGTTTATTATATTCGGCGCTTTGTTTCAAGAGCTAGCAGATACGATATTTACTAGTGCACAAAGCTTTATCACCAACCGCTTTGGTTGGATGTTTATTATTTTAATGAACGTGGCCGTGGCGCTGTGTTTGTATTTAATCTTTAGCAAATACGGTGATATCCGCTTAGGTCATCAAACCGAAACCCCGCAATATAGCCTACCATCTTGGATAGGTATGCTGTTTTCAGCGGGTATCGGTATCGGTATCATGTACTGGGGCACCGCAGAGCCTGTCTATCACTTTATGGCGCCGCCACTGGGTGAGGCCGAGACAGTAGAGGCTGCCAAACAAGCGATGAATATCTCGTTTTTGCATTATGGGATACACGCTTGGGCCATTTATGCCATCGTGGCGTTGTCATTGGCTTACTTCCATTTTCGCCGTGGTTTGCCTCTGTCGATTCGCTCTAGCCTCTACCCAATATTGGGCCAAAAAATCTATGGCAAGTGGGGGCATACGGTCGATACACTAGCGGTCTTTGGTACGATGTTTGGCGTGGTCACCACATTAGGTTTTGGCGTACTTCAGATTAACTCTGGACTTGAGGGGTTATTTGGTTTACCTAATTCTGTCACCATGCAGGTGATCTTAATTGCCTTTATCACCATGCTTGCCTGCGGCTCATTGCTAATGGGTTTGGATAAGGGTATCAAACGCCTAAGTGATACCAATATTGTTTTGACCTTTGTGTTGTTAGGGTTTGCTTTTATCATGGGACCCACACAGTACATCATGGACAGCTTGGTCGAAAACACCGGCAACTATATACAAAACATCGTCCAGCTCAGCTTTTGGAGTGAGGCCTATAGTAAAGGTGATTGGCAGTCTTCATGGACGATATTTTACTGGGCATGGTGGATCAGCTGGTCACCATTTGTCGGGGTGTTTATCGCGCGTATCTCTCGTGGCCGCACGATTCGTGAGTTTTTGCTCGGCGTGTTATTTATTCCGATGATTATTTTGTTTTTCTGGTTCACGACCTTTGGCGGTGTCGCAGTAGACATGGAGCTGATCGGTAACCCTGGGTTTATCGAGGTGGTACAAAACGATTATGGTAGCGCTATCTTTAAACTGATGGAGTTTTATCCATTTACCAAAGCCACGACGATGTTGATCGTCCTGATGATTGTGTTGTGGTTTGTGACCTCATCAGATTCGGCCAGCTTTGTCATTGACATGTTGACCGCTGGCGGCGATACCAATCCGCCTAAGATTCAGCGTTTGTTTTGGGCCATTATGCAAGGTCTGGTAGCGGCTATTTTATTGGCAGCGGGCGGGCTTGGCGCCTTGCAAGCGGCGGCTATCGTCGCAGGGTTTCCCTTTGCTATCGTGGTATTTGTCATGTTGTATGCCATGATACGTGGGTTCAACCGTGATGAGTTGATACTGTATCGTGCCGAACAGCGCTTTATCACTGATGAGTCGATTGAGCACAATACCGCCAATGAGTTTGCGGATGAAGAGTTACTAGAAGGTCCGCCAGAAATTGTTAAGGGTGACTAAATCATCGCTTATTGAGCGAGAAGTGACTAGGGCATGCCCGTAATACATGCTCTATATAGAATAAAAATATTTTGATACGCATTAAAGCCCCAGTTTCTTTGGAAGCTGGGGTTTTGTTTTTAGTTTGGTTAGCAAAATAGGGGCAAAAATCCCCTAGCACGGCATCATATTTTATTTATATACAAGGGCATCATCGCGGCGTTAGATTTGATAATTCATCAATGTCTTGATATGGTGACGCTCTTTTAATTTTGGAAAGATCTATGGATCATGTGAAAGTTGGCCGAGTCGGCCCTTTTCCGCGAGTAAGCAAACCTGTTTTTTTGACCTCAGTCATTTTAATTACACTATTTATTATTTTTGGCGCACTGTTTAATCAGCAAGCAGAAATGGTGTTTAACCAAGCAAAAGCCTTTGTGTCTTTGCGTTTTGGTTGGTTCTTTATTGTCGTGATTAATACTACCTTGTTGATGAGTGTCTATATGATACTCAGTCGATATGGTGATATTCGTTTGGGGCATCAAAATGAGGAGCCTGAATACAAACTGCTCTCGTGGATAGGCATGCTGTTTTCAGCAGGTATCGGTATCGGGCTGCTGTACTGGGGCACCGCTGAGCCGCTATATCATTATATGGCGCCGCCGCTGGGCGAAGGGGAGACAGTTGCTTCAGCTAAGCTTGCGATGAATATCTCGTTTTTACACTATGGTATTCATGTTTGGGCGCTTTATGGCATGGTGGCTCTGGCTTTGGCTTACTTTCACTATCGCCGCGGCTTGCCGCTGGCTATCCGCTCGACTCTATATCCTATATTGGGCAAAAGAATCTATGGCGGCTGGGGTCACACAGTCGATACCTTAGCCGTATTTGGTACGATGTTTGGGGTGGTGACGACCTTAGGGCTTGGGGTGCTGCAGATTAACTCTGGTCTTGAGAGTTTGTTTGGCCTTCCAAATAACACCAGTGTTCAGGTTGTCTTGATTGCCATCATCACTGTTTTGGCAGGGATGTCGCTGTTTTTAGGCTTGGATAAGGGCATCAAGCGCCTAAGTGATATCAATATCTTTTTGACCATTATCTTACTGAGCTTTGTGATTATCTTAGGGCCCACGCAGTTTATTTTTAATAGCTTTGTAGAAAACATCGGTAACTATGTACATCAAGTGATTCCATTGGGGTTTTGGACGGAGTCCTATGAAGGACAAGAAAACTGGCAGGCTTCTTGGACGATTTTTTATTGGGCATGGTGGATCAGCTGGTCGCCATTTGTGGGTGTGTTTGTTGCGCGTATCTCTCGTGGCCGTACCATTCGTGAGTTCACCTTAGGGGTGTTATTGATTCCGGTGGCCATATTATTTTTATGGTTTACCGCTTTTGGGGGTTCTGCCGTTCATATGGAGCTACTAGCGGCGGCCAGTCCTGATTTGCTCAGCCCAGGTCTTGTGGAGGCGGTCAGGGCCGATACTGGTAGTGCGATATTTAAGTTGATGGAGTCTTATCCACTGACGTCGGTGTTTAATTTACTGATTGTCCTGATGATTGTATTGTGGTTTGTCACTTCCTCTGATTCGGCCAGTTTTGTGATAGATATGCTGACCTCAGGCGGTGATACAGATCCTCCAAAAGTTCAGCGTTTGTTTTGGGCAGGTACAGAAGGGGTGATCGCTGCGGTACTGCTCGCGGCAGGGGGGTTGACCGCGTTACAAGCTGCGTCTATCGTGTCAGGCTTACCTTTTGCTGTGGTGATTTTGGTCATGATGTATTCGCTATTACGCGGATTAAGCCGAGACCATCTGATTCTCTATCGTCAGCAGCAGTGGTTTCTTACCGAAGAGTCAGCCGAGCACAACTCAGCAAATGAGCTGCCTGATGAGGATTTTTTAAAAGGTCCGATTGAGCTAAAGCGAGAAGACTGATTTTCGTGCGTGACTATTTGCCTTTTAAGCATATCTTATTGCTTTACAAATACCCAGCTTAGCAAAAGCTGGGTATTTTTATGGCTGCCATTATTAACAGCCAACAGTGAAGTGCCAGTAGTGAAGTGAGGGGCACGGTGCCTATCGGTATTTTGACAACATCGTCATAACGTCATCATAAAATCGTCGTTTATAAACACTCGCCTTTGACATAGCCTATCGCCTCAGGGGTGCTACAGGCCGAGCAAGCGTTGCCAGCGGTACGGTAGCTTATCAGGTTGCCAGTTTTACCCTTCACACAAACAGGATCGTACTGCGCGGTGCACATGGTTTTTTCAGGGTCAAAGGGTGGGCACTGCGAAAACACACCGTTGGGTAGTTGGTGAGAGCGGGTAGGCTGGGCTGGTGTGCTTTCAGGAATTGTTATATCAGGCAAAGAGCTACAGCTTGCTAAGGCAAGTAGTAATGGCAGGCCTAGCATATATTTGATAAGTGGCCGCTTTGCTATAAAAGCCCAAGCGTTGCTCATGAAGGGGGGCATCATTATATCTCCTTATATAAGTGCAATAACGTCCGATTGTCTTACGTGGTAGCGTTGTCTACTGTTTATAGTAGCGTATTTACCATCAACCATCCAGCCGATAGACCTGCAAAAGTATATAGGCAATAAAAAACCCAAACTGATGATCCAGTTTGGGTCTGGTACTTATGATTATGATAAAACCAAGTAATGATTATTCCGCTGGTTGGTCATCTTTATTTAGCTGCACATATTTATCGAAGTTTTGGGCATAGTCAGTGAGGTTGTCGCTGAGCATTTGACGATACTGCTTGACATAAAACTCGACGATATCGTCTTTTTCTTTGGCAAAATCCTCACCCTTCACAAAGCCAATAGACGCAACTGACGCGCTATAGCGGGCGGCGGCATATAGTAAAGAAGCGCCGACTTGGCCGGAATGAGCATTGGGGCCTAGCTGGCTGTTGGCAACCCCGATGATGGCATCAGCACGCTGATAAAACGCCTGCATTTCAGGGGTAATCTCAAGGCTTGCATCAACAGTGTTGTCTTGAGCGTTGTCTGGATTGGTATCTTGAGACATAAGCGACTCCTAATAAGTATCGGTGGTTTTAAATGGATAATATCAATATATCAATGCGACTCAGTCGGGCGATTACAAGCCTGCGTCTGCTTTTAATATCTCAGCTTTATCGGTTTTTTCCCACGTAAAGGCAGTTTCTGAGCCTGGACGGCCAAAGTGACCAAAGGTGGCGGTTTGCTGATACATCGGCTGCAACAAGTTGAGCATACGAGTAATGCCATAAGGACGTAAGTCAAAGTGTGTGCGAATCAGACGAATGATCTCTTCGTTGCTGATCTTACTGGTGCCAAAGGTGTTGACGGAGATTGAGGTAGGTTCGGCGACACCGATGGCGTAGCTGACTTGTACTTCACAGCGATCAGCCAATCCTGCGGCCACGATGTTTTTGGCGACATAACGTACCGCGTAGGCCGCGCTGCGGTCGACTTTTGATGGATCTTTGCCACTAAAGGCACCACCGCCGTGACGTGCCATACCACCGTAAGTATCCACGATGATTTTACGCCCCGTCAGTCCTGCATCACCGACAGGCCCACCAATCACAAACTTACCTGTGGGGTTGATATGATAGCGTGTACCCGCGTGTAGTAGGTCGGCTGGTAGCACTTGCTTGATGATAGATTCCATAACGGCTTCTTGTAGATCTGCTTGCGAGATGCTTGGGTCGTGCTGTGTGGATAATACCACCGCATCGATCGCTACCGGAAGATTGCCGTCATATTTTAGCGTGACTTGTGCTTTGGCGTCTGGACGCAACCAAGGCAGCTCGCCTGCGCGGCGTAGCTCGGACTGACGCTCCATCAGGCGATGAGCAAACTCAATCGGTGCTGGCATCAAGACGTCGGTCTCGTTACTGGCATAACCAAACATCAATCCTTGGTCGCCGGCACCTTGCTCTTCAGGGCTGCTGCGATCGACGCCCTGCGCGATCTCAGGCGACTGTTTACCCAGCATGTTGATGACAGCGCAGGTCTCGCCATCAAACCCCAGATCTGAATGATGATAACCAATACCATTGACCGTATCACGAACGATGCGCTCCACATCGATGTTTGCGGTGGTGGTGACTTCGCCGGCCAATATCACCGCTCCTGTCTTGACCAAGGTCTCACATGCCACACGGGCGTCTAGGTCTTGCTGTAAAATGGCATCAAGAATGGCATCTGAGATTTGATCAGCCATTTTATCTGGGTGGCCTTCGCTCACAGATTCTGAGGTAAATAAGTTGTATTCGCGCATAATTAGATCGCTTAATTGAATCGATAAAGGTAGGAAAAGCGGCACGGTTTAGCGTGGCTTTCATTCATATTGGCCGCGTGATTGCTCAGTTGGCGGATAATGGGTATTGCTAAATAATTGACAATCAGTATCGGTCGTAATATTTATTAAAATCAGTTTGCCGCCGCATAGCGTTAACCATCGAGCAGTCATTATGGATAGCATAAATGATGAATAGCATAAGTGGCACTGAGCCGCCCAAAAACACAGGCACATAGACGTGCCACGCTTATCATCTCAACGCTTGTGCAGTCACGCCTGTGCCCTTTACTACTGACGGTCACCGTCGTTGTCATCTGTTAGCACAAAAATAAGGGTATTCTACCTTGAAATGTCGCAAAACTCTAGTGAGCGACGTTTGCTGTCACATAAGAAATGCTCAATAAAAGGGTTGGGGCGATCAAACGACAGAGTCATGGCTATCGGTATGACCCTCTGTTTCATGCCAAGGGGTTATAGCTCTACAAATTTGGCTTTGTCTTTAAACATACACTCATCATAAACCGGGCAAGCACCGCATTTTGGCGTACGTGCTTGGCAAGTATAGCGCCCGTGCAAGATCAGATAATGATGAGCATCGACGATAAAATCTTCTGGGATACGCTCAATGAGCTTTTTTTCGACGATTAATACGGTTTTGCCCGTGGCCAGCCCTGTGCGGTTACCCACTCGAAAGATGTGAGTATCGACCGCCATTGTCGGCTGACCAAAGGCAGTGTTGAGCACCACATTGGCGGTTTTACGGCCGACCCCTGCCAGAGACTCTAGGTCTTTGCGGTTATCAGGGACAGTGCTATCAAACTTTTCAATCAGGTCTTGGCAGGTCTTAATGACGTTTTTGGCTTTTGAGTTATACAAGCCGATATTTTTGATATAGGACTTTAACCCTTCTTCGCCAAGCGCTAGTATGGCCTCAGGCGTATTGGCTACAGGATATAGTTGCTGGGTGGCGATATTGACACTCACATCCGTCGCTTGTGCGGACAAAATCACGGCGATGAGTAGCTCAAAGTTACTGTTATAATTGAGCTCGGTGACGGGCTCCTTAATCGTCTCGGCCAGCTTTTCAAAAAAAGGCCGCACGTTGCGATTGGGCATGCGTCTGGAGGGCGGGGTCTCAGCGGTTTTGTGTTTGACCGTTTTACTCATGGTGTTTGACTTTATTTGATATGTTGTTGTTGGGCGTGAATGATCGAATCACTCATTAGCATAATTGTGCCAGCTCGGCTTGCAGTGTCTCAAGCTCGGCTTGCTTTTTGTCATTGGCGCGCACCGCAAGCTGCTTTTCTAACTTTTTGATTTTGGTGCGTAATTTGGCCGCGGCAATGGTGTTTTTTGCTTGAGCTTCGCTGATATCAACCGCTTGGCTGGTGGCGTTATTGAGTTTGGCCTCGACCATACTGACTACCGGCTTGGTGTTGCTGCTATCGCTTAGCTGCTCAGCGACGCGGCCTAAATGCGTATGATAACGCTGGCGCAAATCTTCTTGCTCAGCCCGCCGCTCAGCGTCACTAAGCGTACGCTCGATAGTGACCAGATCGATACAGTCAACGGGACAGGGCGCTAGGCAAAGCTCACAGCCCGTGCACAAGTCGGTAAAGATGGTATGCATGTGTTTACCAGTACCGACGATGGCATCGACGGGGCAGGCAGGGATACATTTGGTGCAGCCTATACAGTCCTCTTCGCGGATGATAGCCCGCACCTCAGTTGGGCGCTCGGAGCTGGCATCTATCGGCCACTGTGAAGGAGCAGCGGCGGGGGTTTGGCCTTGCTGATAACGCTCTGTATCGACAATTTGTGCGATCGCATCCGTCACGGGCTGGCCGCCAGGCACGCATTTATTGTATGGCTCGCCATCTACAACGATGGCGGCCGCGTATGGCAAGCAGCCGTCGGGATGCTCGCATAGGCCGCACTGCGTCTGTGGCAGGCAGGCATCCACCGCTGCAATCTGCGACGAGACATCAGCAGGCAGCGTGTCAATCTGTAGGTCATCAAATAATATGGGCAGATTGATCAGACGGATAGGGGCGTTACTTTGCATGTTATTAAAAACCTTAACACCAGTACAAAAAGGGTGTTGGTATATAGTTGATCTCTCATAACGCTACTGGCTGGTTTACGAGCGTTTCGCTTGCCTGCCTTTATGAGCGTGATGAAAGTATGGCTATTGGTGGGTGATAAATGACCATCGCTGCGTTCAGGCGGTCATTTTAAATGGATGATAACAAAATCACAATATTGGCGCATCCTCGTCCGCGCATCATCTTTGCCAAAAAGTCTTGCTGAGATGGGCAGGCAAGGTTATAGAGCACTGGTCAAGGTCAAATCTGGTCAAAGACGCTGGTAGTCATGCGTCACTATCACGTTGGCGCGTTGATGACACATTGGCATATTGACACATTAGCGCGTTGATACATTGGGCTAAATGATTGACGCAATCACCTATGATGGCTAAGCCATGCCTTGCTCACGGAGGATCTGCTCAATCAGCTCATAAGCAATACTGCCTTTCGCAGGTATCTTGGGCAGGCTTGAGAGATCAAAGAAGTCTGCATGTGACAGCTCATCTTCTTGAATAATCAGCTCGCCACCTGCATACGTAGCACGAAATCCGAGCATCAAGTTTGACGGATATGGCCACGGCTGACTGCTGACATAACGGATATCTGTCAGGTGTATATTGACTTCTTCATACACCTCGCGCACCACGGCGTGCTCAAGACTTTCTCCCACCTCAACAAACCCTGCAATCAGGCCATACTGTAGCGGCTGCTTTTGTTGACCGTAGCGATGATGATGCGCCAGCAAAATTTGCATTGCACCTGTTTGCGGATTGGGGCGGGTAATGGCCGTGATGATGCACGGTTGGACACGCGGGTATTGGCGCAGCTTGCAAGTCGGGCAGACCATCGCTCGCTCACCCAGTCGCGCATGAACGACTGGCGAGGCGCAGCGGCTACAAAACTGCGTGTCAGCTTGCCAGCGTAGTAGCTGTATGGCTTGGCTCAGTTGGTCGCTCAAGGCCATGGGTAGCTGGGTGAGCAGCTGGCGATACGGGATAAAGGCATTACCACTACTTTCAGCGATGAGAGGTAAGGCGATATGATGCGCCGTGGCATACTCATAGGTCATGGCGCAGGTTGCGCGCGCAGTAAACGCATGAGTTGGCTTATCAAGCGTCGTATTATTGGCATTGGCGTTATGACGGTTGTCATCCGCTTGCCAATGACTGGGCGCGAGGCTCTCAAGCAGTGTGACACATCCGAGCTGATAGGCGGGCACTGCTACATCATCGGTGGCCGCGGTACCAGACGCCAGATAGTCAACGTGCCACGGCCACCACCCCTCAGGCGTTTGACGGCACAGTACCGTATCATCACTAAAGATAAAAGCGCAGGTCATATCAGGGTTCCAAACGATAGCGAAAGCAAATAAAAACAAGTCTGTACCTGATGAGATACAGACTTATAAGACAGAAATAACGGTCTATTTTACCTAACCATAAAGCGGGAAAGCACAGCATAAGGGCAGTAGGTAATGAGTAGCAGCCAGCTTGTCTTGACTAGGTTAGGCTAGGCTGCTAGCAGCTGGCTTAGGCTTTGCTGTCCGACATCAAGCGCTTGCTTACTCACAGGACGGTTATGTTCAAACCCATCTAAATGGTGATCGATTGCCATGATGACATCTGCAATACATGCCAGCGTACCGTCTTCGATGCGTCTGCCACGCTCGATACGCTGCTCGATATAGTTGGCCAATTGACTGAGCATGCTAGCAGAGGTCGGCAGCTGTAAGAAGCGCACAGCACCGGCTACTTGGCGCATCATCTCAGGGATGTTTTGGATATTTAGCATATCGCGCTCAGGCTCGGCCAGATAATCATTGATGGCTTGCTCTGCATTGGCGATGGCCGTACGGCTTTCTTGTATCAAGGTATCATTGGCTGTATTTAGCTGATGCAAAGAGATGTGAGGGTTATTTAGCGGTAAGTAAATCGCCCCTGGTGTGTGCATCTCGGCCATGGCGATGGTGGCGTTTTCGGCATGCATGAGCGCCAGCAATAGACGATCGAAGTCCTCAGGCGAGGGCGCTTGCCAACGGCCGACCTCCTCGGCTGCGGCGCGCAAACTGTCGGCAGCATTTGACAATCCAAGCAGACGAAGTGCTGAGCCCAAGGCCGCTAAGTCTTCTATGATTTTGGCTGTTTGCATCTCAGCGCTATTGACAGAGTCGCCGCGCGCGTAGCTATCGACCTCTTCTTTGATGGTATTGATCTGCGTCTGAATAATGGTGTTTAGCGTATCAGTAAGGGCGCGGTTGGGACCAAATAAAAACCGTCTCATCTGCTCAAGTTGCGGCTCTTCTAGCCGGTTTTGCGCATATTGCTCGCGCAGATGCTGTGCTTCTTTGTTATCGCGCTGACAAGCAAAGCTGACCAAATCAGCAAAACGCGTATCCATCACAGGCAGATAGCTTTGGAATTGCTGCTCTAGATAAATCAGCGTGTGCTTTTGGCTTAACGTGAGCGGTAGGATGGCCGCGATGTCGGTGGTGGCCGCAGCGGCCGCTTGCCAAAACAAACTGCTGGTCTTGGAGGCAATCAACGCGCAGGCTGCGCTCATGGCATTGAGCTTTTGCTGCGCATCTGCACTGACAGTACCATCTTGGTTTAATAAGGCAACGCCAAGACCGCTACGATAAGCATCTGTCAATAGCTCGTTGTTTAAGCCAAGCTCATGCAGTGGTTGGAAGTTTTTTTCTGGATTGGCGATGATGACGCTACTACTACCAAAGGCTGAAAAGTAGTCAGCGGTGATAGGAGCGTGCTGGCCATGCGCGTTTAGTTTATTGATCACAGGTAACAATAGCGTCGGCTCTATCGACTCTGTCAATAAGACAAACTCGACATAACGATCTAGTGTCATGATGGCCTCTGACAAGTCCATAATCAAATTGACATCGTTATTGTCGCCGTTGTCGTATAGGCGCTGTAAACCATTGACGATGGCGGTGTTTAGCGCCTCAGCACCAACCAAAGAGATGAGTTTAAAAATACAAGACAGCTGCTTTAGGACGATGATGGAGTCTAGCAATAAAGGCGCTTGAGTATTGTCATCATTAAACTCGCTAAGATGGGTCTCGGTATCTTTGAGCGTCACGACAATCTCATCATGCAACAAATGCAGTGAAGGTAAGTTAAAGTCAGTAACACTAAGCGTTGGGGCGGTTAACTTCATTTGCGCAGACTGATCCATAAGTGTGTTTCCATAACGTACTGGTAAGAGTAACGATTGTTCAAATGCGAAGTAACAAAGCGTTTAAATGAAAAAGCATTTATTAGTAATGTTTTAACGCTTAATATAATAATCAAGACTATATTATACAAATGTCGGATTAGAAAGTGGTTTTAGTGACCGCTACATATTGTTTTTGAGGGCAGGGAAGTCTTCTGCCAGTGACGCATACCAGTGCTGGCTTGCGCTCTCATCCATAGGCGACTGTAGTAATAGATCTGCCAGCTCCGAAAAATGGGCATGACCGGTCTGTCCGCCGTCGGTTTGTGTGTCTTCTTCGATGGCGAGAGCGACCTGTCCACCGGTCATTGCCAGATAGACCTCGGCCAAGATCTCCGAATCTAGTAATGCCCCGTGAAAAGTACGATCTTGCTTACCGACGTCTAAGCGGCGCACCAACGCATCTAGCGTGTTCTTTTGTCCTGGGTATTGCTGCTTGGCCATCGCCAAAGAGTCAGTGACCTGTATGCGCTCGGCGAAGTCGTGCAAGCCAACTTTGGCAAACTCCATGCTCAAGAAATTGATATCAAAGGTAGCGTTATGCGCGATGACCTCAGCGCCATCCATAAAATCATACAGTGCTTGTGCGACTTGGTCAAAGGTCGGCTTGTCTGCCAAAAACGCCTCAGAGATACCGTGAATACGAATCACTTCTTCGTCCATCCCGCGCTGTGGATTGATATAGACGTGGAGCTTTTCGCCCGTAAACTTACGGCCGACCAGCTCGACGATACCCACTTCGATGATGCGGTCGCCCTTTAGAGGGTCAAGACCTGTGGTCTCAGTATCCATGATAAGCTGGCGATCAGAGTCATGGCGATGGATAGGCTTTGGCAATAGTGGCTTAAAGTAAGGGCTAGCACGACTGGTATCGCCATCAAACTTGGGCATCTCTTCTGCGCTAGCTGTTTGTGTGTCAGCTTGGCTGACTGAGGCGGTGTCAGTATTTGGCATGTGCATGTTTGGGTTGGCGTCAGTCATGGTTGCTTGCTCTGTTGGTCGCTGAGTGTGGCTAGAGATGATTGGATGGTCAGCGATGCTATGGGTATCTTGGCTTTGCGAGCTGTCCGCTGGCGTCTCATCTGTATCGTCATCGATCATATCAAACCCTAAGGGGTCAAAGGTTAGCCAATCGTCATGGCGGCGCTGGCTTGCCTCAACCGTCAAGGAGTCTTTTTTTTTAGGCAATTCAGTTGTTGCCTGTACCTCACTGCTGGAGGTCACCCCCAGATTGGCCAGCTCGTCGGCTTTTTCGTTGCCAGCATGTCCAGCATGTCCTTTGACCCAGTGCCAAGCGACATCGCGCTGTTGACAGAGCGCATCTAGCTGCTGCCAGAGATCTTGGTTGGCGACTGGTTTTTTGCTCGCCGTCTTCCAGCCTCTTTTTTTCCAGCCAGCGATCCAATCAGTGATGCCGTTTTTGACATAGCTTGAGTCTGTCCAAATCTCAAGGGTATGCGCTTGCGGGCTGTGCGTTAAGGCTTGTATCGCGCCCATTAGCTCCATGCGATTGTTGGTGGTTTGTGCTTCGCCGCCATATAGGTCTTGGGTGCGGCCATCACTAAATATCAGGTGCGCCCCCCAACCGCCAGCACCAGGGTTGCCCTTACACGCACCATCGGTATAGGCAACCGTCGTGTTTGCTTTGGCCGCGAGCGGATCGGCCGCGTGGTCGGTATGGGTATGAAGCATCGAATGCGGACTGTCTGACATAAAAGCTGAGCAACCTGATAAATGATAACGGTAAGAATAAAAAAAGAGAACGTAGCGCGTGTTTTGGTCGTTTTAGTACAAAACTGCGCTGCGTATTTTGGGTCTGAGTATAGCAAATCTCAGCTTACTATGGGTAATTATGGGCAGTGCTGGGGCACAAAATCTTTGCTGAAGATTAGGGCGTGTCCTCAATTCAATCGATAGCCATCTAAATGGGCTAAAAATGGCTAAATCTGGCCAAACGGTGTCAAATAGCTGACTAATATCTCGATATTATCTGCGCTATTTTCCTTGTTTGGCGGCAATTTATCTCATTTTTATCGCCATTTTTAAAATGAGGACACGCCCTAGATGGTTAGGCTATCTTTTTGGTTTTCTGTTAAAATAAGCCGCGCCACCGCCGGATAACGGTATAAGACGTATTGTCCCCTTTATTTAATCCTTGCCTCTCACGCATAAATGCAGGATAACGCCCTCATGCTATTACGCTCAGCTAATCTTTGTAAAAAATTTACCCCGCTGCTGGTTGCCACTGTCGTAAGCAGCGCTATGTTTTTGACCGCGTGTAACGACAACGACACGTCAGATGAGACGGCGGCGGTAGTGCCAGCAGATTTGTCGGTGTTTGAGGGATGCTATACCGTCAGTCATGATGAGCCTGCCCAAATAAAAATCAGTCAACAAGCGGGCGCGTGGGTCATGCAAATGAAAGAGCCAGCAAGCAGTGGCCGCGTTTGGGACACGCCTGAGCCATTAGAAGCCATCAAAAACAGTGAAGTCCCGCAGTTCTTTTCGATCGATCCTGATAATGTCGATGCGGTCATCGGTCGTCCTGATAGAGTACTGGTCTTGGCACATGCCAAACCCGCTTATGCCAACATCGATCCGCTGCTAGATAGTGAGTATCTGTCCTATATTTACCGCGGCGCCAATACCATCTATCAGGTGGCATGTGATGAGGTCAATACAGATATTTTGGCCAATCCGCATGCCAACATTATCATCGATAATGTCAATGAGAGCCGATAAGCCGATCTTTGGAGAGCCTCTAACGAGGTCTTTTGGGCAGTTAAAAGCACGCGACGACGGTTAATAGAGGCGCTTACAAACCTCTCAATAATGTGCTCGTCATGTCGCTGTATTATCATGTATCTTTATTATGAATAGTTAGTTGAGTCAGGTCGTATGAATTTTTTTAGTTATGTGGTGTTGGGCGGGTTTTCTTATGCTGCTGGTTGGGCGGTCAGAACCTATATACTTGATAAAAAGCCCAAATCTGAGCAGCCTTATAACCTCAAGCACCCAACCATTTTAGCCTATCTTGGCAGTTTTTTTATCGTGATGTTGGTGGTTTCTTGGCTGATAGGTCGCTACTTGCTCGGTCATATTGCCATTGATTTGCCTTTTATCATCGTCAATAGCTTGGTGGCGACCTTTGTGTATTCATTTGGCCTAAATCCAGAAAACGCCAATTATGGGGTGCCAGATTGATAGGAACGGTGTCAAATTCAAATAGCTGACTAATATCTCAATATTATCTTCGCTATTTTTCAAATGAAAACACGCTTTAATAAAATAGGGTCAATGACGCTTACATTGACCCTATTTTATTAAATGCTAGCTATCAGCCATGATGACTGGTAGTTGTGATTTATTTATCTTTGCTGGATTGTTCTTTGTCTGACTTTTTGGTGTCTGACTTTTTAAAGGTTGATTTTGAGCCCTTGTCTGTGTCTGCAGATTTGTCTTCAGTAGCGTTTTTAGAAGCCGTTTGTTCATCCTTCCATTTTTTGTATTTCGTTAAATCCTTGTCTATCATTTTAAGACAAAACTTGAGTACCAAGGCGTCATCGATATGACCGATAAATGGGATAAAATCGGGAATGATGTCGATGGGATTGAGGACATAAAGCAAGCCAACCGCCGCCGCTGAAATGGTCTTATAAGGAATGTTGCGATAATTGCCCTGATAGTAGTCTTTTACTAGGCTCATCAGCAGCAATAAGTCTTTGGCATAGCCTTCAAGGCCTTGGTCTTTTTTGAGTTGGTCGTTTAGTTTGTCTTCTTTGCCTACGATGAGCTTTATACTATCCATCAGGCTTTTATTGTCTTTTTCTTTATCGGCCATACTAAGAGTCCTTATATGAATGTTAGGGTAGATGTTTTTGGCTAATGGTATTTTGATCTATTATTGTCGTACCCTTTACTATAGCAAGAGTCATGACGTCATCCAAATAAGACGATGAGTGGTTCTGTATCATTTTGTTGACTGTGTGCGCAGCTGAAGATGCCACGTCAAGTGGCCTAAAACCTTGATGCTAGCCAGAACCTGATGGCTATAACCTAACAATTGTAACCTAATGGCAGCTTTGAGCTGCGTTATAAGAAAATAACTGTTTAATAGACCTCTTGCAAAAGTAATTGTAAGACACAACGTATATTATTGAACTCTACTTACTTAATAGATATGCCAAACATAGATAAGCTACTCAAACAAAGTGACGCTGGTTTTAAACGCTACACTGGCATTCATAAAGCCACTTTTTATGACATGCTTGAGGCCATGCAAAAGCATGAAGCATCTAAGACCAAATCAGGTAGACCAAGTGTGCTCAGTCTTAAGGAGCAGATACTACTAGCCCTGACTTATTGGCGTGAATACCGCACGCTTTATCATATCAGTATGGACTTTGGTATTCATGAGTCTTCTGCTAGCCGTATCATTCGTAAAGTAGAAGACGTACTTATCGATTCAGGTAAGTTTGAATTACCTAAAAAGCTGCCTAGTCGTGTCGATGAGGACATCAATTGGTCAGTCGTCATTGTCGATGCCACCGAAACCCCTATTGAGCGTCCAAAAAAAACCAAAGAGACTACTACAGCGGTAAGAAAAAACAACATACCTTAAAAGCGCAGGTTATCGTTCATTGGCAAACTGGTTTGATACTTGATGTGCAAACCTGTAAAGGGTCAATCCACGATTTTAAGCTGTATAAAGATACTTGTCCTGATTGGTTACCTGAAAATACTAACTATCTAGCAGACAGTGGTTATCAAGGGTTAGCAAAGCTACATAACCAAACTTTCACACCATTTAAGAAACCTCGTGGTGGTCAGTTATTGGAGATATGCAAACAGGCCAATCACTATCTCGCTAAGTTCCGTATTGTGGTTGAGCACAAAATAGGCTTAATCAAACGGTTCAAAATCGTGGCTCATAAATATCGCAACCGTCGTCAGCGCTATGATCTTAGAATGAAGCTGTTTGCTGGTATCATTAATTCCGAGCTTAGACTATGACTTTTGCAAGAGGTCTAGTATCTCGCTAAGTTTCGCATTATGGTTGAACACAAAATAGGCTTAATCAAACGGTTCAAAATCGTGGCTCATAAATATCGTAACCGTCGTCAGCGCTACGATCTTAGAATGAAGCTATTCGCCAGTATTGTTAATTTCGAGCTTGGCTTATGACTTTTGCAAGAGGTCTAATAAACTATTACGAAATAAAGTATTGCTGAATAAAGTCGTCATCGATGACAATAAAGGTAGCATTATGACCAAGATATCCTCCGCCCTCAATCGTCGTCAGTTCCTGCGTCAAGCTAGCCTCTATGCAGGGGCAGGGCTACTTGTCACGCGCGCCGTGGCGCACTCATCTGTACAGGCGAACCCGCCAGAGAGCCACCAGCCGCTGACCAAAGATGATCTGCCAACGGCTGTGGAGCGTGCTGCTGAAAAAACAATGGCTGAGAGCTTGCCGGCAAATCGTCTTTGCATCACACCAAGTATTGAGACGCGGCTGTTTGCCAGCTCCAACGTCGGAGGTAGCCAGGAGCGTAATGCGCGGGCTTTAGAGCGCTTGGCCTGCGCGGGTTTTCAGGTAGATAACCCTGCCATTACCGAGCGGCAGTATTTGCGTTTTGCGGGTACGGACTCGCAGCGCGCCAGTGATTTGCAAAACATCGCCACTGGTGCCATTGCCGCCCCCCAATTATTGCTTGGGGTACGCGGTGGCTACGGTGCTATGCGCCTATTGCCGATGGTGGACTGGTCGATGCTTGGACGTATTATGAAGGAGCGCGGCACGATACTGGCAGGGTTTAGCGATGTGACGGCGATTCAGTGTGCGCTGTTGGCAAAAGGTGGTATGAGCTCGCTTGCGGCACCGATGCTCTATAGCGAGTTTGGTAAAATTAAACCTGATGAGGTTAGCTGCCGAGCGTTTGTAGAAGCATTAACCACTCCCAATCTGACTATCGATATACAAGATGCGTCACTCACCAGTCCTAATCTACCCAGTATTTTAGCAACTGCTGATCCTAAAACGCTAACTGGCACTATGTGGGGCGGTAATCTAAGCGTGGTATCAGCGCTGGCAGGTAGTGCGTACTTACCGCGTATTGACGGCGGTATTGTGTTTTTAGAAGACGTCGGCGAGCAAGCTTACCGTATCGAGCGCATGCTTTATGATTTGTATTTGGCAGGGGTGTTTAAAGGTCAGCAGGCGATTGTATTCGGTGCGTTATCGGGTAGTGGTGAGGACAGCTATGATAAGCGTTATGATGTCGCTACTGTGATTCGTCAATTGCATCAGCTGACAGGATTGCCGATTTATAGCGGCATGCGTTTTGGTCATATTGGCAAAAAGCACAGCTTTCCACTTGGCGCGAGGTGTCAGATTAGTGCCAATACTGCTGGCGGTTATCAATTGACGTTTAGTGATTACCCAACGATTAAAGCAGATGCCATTCATGTCGAAGGCTTGTGGCAGAATATTTAGTGGTTAAAAATATAATAAAATAAAGGTCTAAATCGCCAGTCGTGAAAATTTATCCTGATATTCTTTCGGGGTTAGCTCGGTGGCGCGTTTAAACAGCCTAGTAAATGATGAGATATCATCATAGCCGACTTGGCAGGCGAGCGATTTTATCGTCACATCGCCCAATTCCAGTAAGCGCTTTGCCTGCTCAATACGCACTGCTTGAATATATTCAATCGGGCGCATGGTGACGGCAGCTTGAAAGCGTCTGTTTAAGGTGCGCGGGGTGACATTGACCATGGCGGCCAAATGGCTCACCTGTATCACTTGCCTAAAATTTTCCTCTATAAATTCTTGTACTTGCTGAACCAGCTGGTCTGCATGCGGTTTATGCAAAGTCACGTTGGTATAGCTGTTTTGATTACCGCGTTTACTATCAATAATCTGAGTTTTTGCCACTTGGGTAGAAATCTCTCGCCCGCAATAACGCTCGATTAACAATAATCCCAAGTCATAAAAGGCGCTACCGCCTGCCGCACAGAATATATTGCCCGATTGTTCTTTTGACTGGCTTTTTGATTGAGTGACAAACTGGTTTTCTTGTAAATCCACCAGTGGAAAATCCGCCTTAAACTTATTGGCATAACCCCAATGAGTGGTCGCGACTTTGCCATCGAGTAAGCCTGCTTTTGCTAAAAAGAACGCGCCGCTACAGTTACTAGCGATATCGGCTTTGGTATTCGCCAGTCGCTGCAAATGCGGAATTAGAGCGTTATTTTGGCTCAAGACTTTATCAATGGAATCGCCAATGGTTGGAATTAATAGTAAGTCGCACTCTGTGACTTCCTGAATATCGCCATGCGCTTGCATGATTAAGCGGTTGCTACATCTGATATCAACGCCGCCAAGACTGGCAATTTGTACGTTAAACCTTGGTTCTACTTCTTCATCCAAAAACCGCTGCCAACTCACTCCGGTAAACGAAAATAAATCTAATGCGCCTGTCAAAGCGCTGCCAAGCACGCCATCAAAGCCAACGATGATGACCTTAAAGGGTTTAAAGTAGGGCATAAGCGCTTATTTTCCTATGAAAAGACGTATTTAAAATGTCAGTTTATTAGCAGTTTTTCCTAAATTTGCCTATCGTTTTTGTCTTATTTGACCATAATTATGTCATAAATGACAATACGGTAAGGCGTTAAATTAGATTACTATCAAGTCATCAACAAATTTAATGAGCCAGCGAGGACACTATGGCAGCAGATACACTTATCAACGACTTTGAATTACCGTTCCAATTATATGATGTACTGAACGCAGAAACCTTAACCAAACGCCCTAAGTTTGCAGAACACAGCCGCGAAACCTTTGACGCGGTATTGGGTACCGCTAATAAAATTGCCACTGATTTGTTTTTGCCGCACAATCACGTGGCGGATAAAAACGAACCACAGTTTGATGGCAAAAAAGTCAGCATGATAGACGACGTAAAGGTTGCTTTTGATGCCTTTCGTGAGTCAGGCTTTATCGCCGGTCGTTACAGTTTTGAAGACGGCGGCATGCAACTGCCTGAGACCGTGATGACGGCGGTGGCAGGCTATTTTATGGCAGCCAACCCCTCAACGACGGCTTATCCATTTTTGACCACGGCGGCGATTAATGTCATTTCTCATTTCGCCAGTGATAAGATTAAAAATGCCTTTATGCCGCGAATGCTGACGGGTGAGTTTACCGGCACCATGGCATTAACCGAGCCACATGCGGGTTCATCGCTTGCCGATATCAAAACCACGGCTGTCAAACAAGATGACGGCAGCTATCGTATCAAAGGCAGTAAGATTTATATCTCAGCAGGTGATCATGAATTGTCTGACAATATCGTGCATTTGGTATTAGCCAAAGTGCCGGGTGGCCCCGCTGGCGTCAAAGGTATCTCGCTATTTGCCGTACCCAAGTATCGACTCAATGACGATTTGTCAGTCGGCGAACGTAACGATGTGCATTTAACTGGACTGATTCATAAGCTTGGCTATCGCGGTGCGACTTCTACGGCGTTAAGTTTTGGTGACGCAGGTTATTGTCACGGCTATCTGATAGGGGATGAGCATTTTGGCCTGCGTTATATGTTTAAAATGATGAATGAAGCGCGCATTGCCGTCGGCTTTGGTGCGGCGATGATTGGCTATCGCGGTTATCAGTACTCGCTCGATTATGCCAAAGACAGAACCCAAGGCAGAATCGCGCCCAATAATAAACCTGAAGATGCGGCGACAGCTATCATCAATCATGGTGATGTCAAACGTATGCTGCTTGCACAAAAAGCCTATAGCGAGGGCGGTATTTCACTCTGTCTATATGGCTCCAATCTCATTGACCGTATCAACACCTGTGAAGACGCCACGCTCAAAAACGAGCTATCAGAACTACTAGATTTACTCACACCAGTGCTCAAAGCATGGCCGTCTGAATATGGTCCAAAAGCCAATGATTTAGGCATTCAAGTATTGGGCGGCGCAGGCTATACGCGTGAATATCAAGCCGAGCAGTTTTGGCGTGACAATCGTTTAAACCCCATTCATGAAGGCACAAATGGCGTGCAAGCGTTAGATTTGTCATTGCGTAAGTTATGGCAAAAAGGCGGTCTGGGTATCCAAATCTTAAAACGTGAAATCACCCAAGATTTAGAAAATATCAGAACACCAGAAACTGCGAAACTTGCGGGTAAACTGACGCCTTATATGGGGCATTTGCATGAAGTGCTCGTACATTTAAGCAAAGTTCTACAAACGGAAAAAGCCATCACACTGACGGGTAACGCGCAAGCCTTGATGAATGTTTTTGCGACTATTGTGGTGAGTTGGATTTGGATTCGTCAAGCTAGCAAAGCTGAGCAACTACTAAGTACGACGCAAGATGTTGAGCAGCAGAATTTCTACCACGGAAAGATACAAGCAGCCAAATACTTTATCGATTGGGAATTGCCACTTATCAACCGCGATATCGAGCTGTTAAATAACGACAATGCGGTCTGTACCAATATGCAAGCAGAATGGTTTTAAGCGACTGTTTATAAAGTTTTCAAGTAAAAAGTTTTCAAATAAGACGACTAACGTGATGTTGGGATAATTTTTTCGAAGCTTCTGGTATGCCAAGCGCATAGCAAGCGAGTAAACGATACCAATGACTTTTTATAACATTTAAAGGAGTAAATGATGACAGCTGATAATAAGCAGATTAATAAGCAGTGGCGCTTAAAAGCAAGACCTGTGGGCGCACCAAACGCGGATACGTGGGAATATACCGAAACAGAACTGCCGCCTATCTTAGATGGTGAGCTGTTGATAAAAATTGAGTATATCTCGATGGATCCGGCAATGCGTGGCTGGTTGAATGATGCAAAATCTTATATCGCACCGGTACAGATTGGTGAGGTGATGCGCGCGGGTACCGTGGGTAAAGTCATCGAGAGTAAGCATGAGAAGTTTGCTGTTGGCGATTATGTCGCAGGTCATAACGGCGTGCAGTCCTATGCCATCAGTGACGGTACTGGACTACATAAAGTCGATCCAAACCTTGCGCCATTGTCTTATTACTTGGGCGTGCTCGGTATGCCAGGTATGACGGGCTACTTTGGCTTATTAAAAACGGGTCAACCAAAGGCGGGCGAGACTGTCGTCGTCTCTGGTGCTGCCGGCGCGGTCGGCGGCTTGGTTGGGCAAATCGCCAAACTCAAAGGCTGCCGCGTCGTCGGTATCGCTGGTGGTGCTAAGAAGTGTAAATTTTTGGTCGATGAGCTGGGCTTTGATGCGGCGGTAGATTATAAAAATGAAAATGTGAAAAAAGGCTTAAAACAGGCCTGTCCAGATGGCGTCGATGTCTTCTTTGACAATGTCGGCGGCGACATTTTAAATGACGTCCTCACGCAAATTAATCTGCATGCGCGTATCGTCATTTGCGGGGCGATTAGCCAATATAACAACACCACAGAGGTCAAAGGACCATCAAATTATCTGTCACTGTTGGTCAATCGTGCGCGTATGGAAGGCATCGTCGTCTTTGATAATATCAAAGAATACCCGATAGCGATGAAAGACATTGCAGGCTGGATTGGGTCAGGTGACATTAAAGTAAAAGACCATATTGTCGAGGGTATCGAGACCTTCCCAGATACCTTGATGATGCTGTTTAAAGGTGAAAACTTCGGCAAGCTGGTACTTAAAGTAGAGGGATAAATCATGACATTGAATACAAATGGAATTGCATCAGACGTCACTGGTAAACGTATTTTAATCACCGGCGGCGCGTCTGGCATTGGCGCTGCCAGCGCGCTACTGCTCGCCAGTCGCGGTGCGAAAGTCGTCATTGGCGATTTGGCAGAAGAGATGGGCGCAGCCGTTGCTCAGCAAGGGCAAGACGCGGGCAATAGCATCGTCTTCAAAAAGGTCGATGTCACCAGTGGCGATGAAGTGCGTGCGCTATTTGCTTTTACTATGGAAACGCTTGGTGGTCTTGATGTGGTGATAAATAACGCCGGTATTGACCATAAGCCAGCACCGATGCACGAGCTAAGCGATGAGGATTTTGATCGTAATATCGCGGTTAATCTAAAAGGCGTCTGGCATTGTATGCGCGCTGCTGTCACTTGTATGGCGACCAACGGCGGCGGTCAAGTGATTAATGTGGCCTCCATTGCTGGTTTGCGTTCTGCGCCGCTATTATCCGCCTATAGCGCGGCCAAGCATGGCGTTATGGGGCTGACCAAGTCTGCCGCTCACGAGTATGCGCGTGTCAATATCCGCTTTAACGCCGTTTGCCCAAGCTTTATCGATACGCCGATGGTGCGTAATACTATGGCAAATATGGATGAGCGCGCCCAACAAGCAACCATCAAAGCCAGCCCAATGCGCCGATTGGGTGACGTTGGTGAAGTAGCGGGTGCGATTGCGTGGCTGGCGAGTGATGAAAGTAGCTTTATGAATGGTCATGCCTTTACCCTTGATGGTGGCATGTTGGCTTAATAATCAAATAACTGCTAAACCATTACGGCGTTAGCCTCGCTCGATGTACTATTTGTACTATCTATGCTCGGCTGCCTTGTAATGAGTTTGTAGTTTTTCGATTATAACTTATGAAGTATTTCCGATAAAAATTGAATAGCTAGTTCAAAATATAAGGAGTAATGATGAAAGATTTATTTGATTTAACGGGTAAGATTGCGTTAGTGACTGGCGCAAGCCGCGGTATTGGAGAGTCTATCGCTCGTCTATTGGCATCTAGAGGCGCGCATGTGATTGTCTCTAGCCGAAAAATTGATGCGTGCCAAGCGGTCGCTGATAGTATTGTCGCCGACGGTCATAAAGCCAGTGCCTTTGCTTGCCATGTTGGTGATATGGAGCAGATAGAGGCAGTTTTTGAGCATATCAAGAGTGAATTTGGCCGTATTGATATCTTGGTCAATAACGCCGCGGCAAACCCTTATTATGGTCATATTTTAGATACCGATCTGGGCGCGTTTGATAAGACGGTAGAAGTCAATATTCGTGGTTATTTCTTTATGTCGACGGCGGCGGGTAAGATGATGCGCGAGCAGGGCGGCGGGGTGATTTTAAACACCGCTTCGGTCAATGGCTTGGTCGCCGGTGATAAGCAAGGTATCTATTCAATTACTAAAGCGGCGGTGATTAGTATGACCAAGGCCTTTGCCAAAGAGTGCGGCCCTTTAAACATTCGCGTCAATGCGCTATTGCCAGGTCTGACCGATACCAAGTTTGCCTCGGCCTTGACCACCAATGATAAGGTCTTAAAAATGGCGCTACATGCCATTCCGTTAGGACGCGTGGCCGATCCGGACGAGATGGCGGGCACGGTGTTGTATCTGGTGTCTGATGCGTCGAGCTATACCACGGGTGCGACGGTGGTCGTCGATGGCGGTATGCTTGCCTAATTATTTGCTGAGTCACTGATAGTCAGTTGAAAATAATTAGTCATTTGCTTAGCTTTGTCTTAAATAGTAATGAGTGATTGGCCATAACAGCACAGCTTGTACGTAAAGTGAAAAACCGCCCAGAGGTGGGTCTCTAGGCGGTTTTAATTTTTTATACGGTTTGTAAATGGCTTAGCACTTCGCTCAGCGCGATCAGTCTTTTAGCACTTCGGCCATGGCATTGGCGACATAGTCGACGTTGTTGACGTTTAGGCCTGCCATACACATACGTGAGTTTGAGACGATATAAACCCCAAACTCTGTTTGTAAGCGCTCGATTTGCTTGGGGGTCAATCCTGTGAAGCTAAACATGCCGTTTTGCTTGGTGATGTAGTCAAAATTGCGCGCTGGCACGTTGGCTTCTAGTACTGATTTTAGCTTGAGGCGCATGGCTTTGATGCGGTCACGCATGCCGTAAACTTCGCCGACCCACTGCTGGTGCAACGCTTCGTCGTTCATGACGATATCGACCACGCGGCCACCGTGTGATGGCGGGCTGGTGTAGATACGGCGTACGGCGTAATTGAGCTGGCCAAAGACGCGCTCGGCCTCTTCTGCCGTAGGGCATACCACAGACAAGCCGCCCACGCGCTCACCATATAGCGACAAGTTTTTGGAAAATGAGTTGCTCACAAACACAGGTAAACCCAGCGCCACAGCTTTGCGAATGGCATAAGCATCGTGGTCCATATCTTGCCCAAAGCCTTGATAAGCGATGTCCATAAATGCAATCAGCTCACGCTGTTTCATGATGTCCAATAGCTCATCCCACTGGGCATGGGTCAAGTCCATACCAGTTGGGTTGTGGCAGCAAGGATGTAGTAGCACCACATCGTGTTTATTTAACTTTGCAATGAAAGCTAGCATCTCATCAAACTTAATGCTGCTGGTGGCAGTATCGTAGTAAGGATAGGTGCCCACCTCGACATCCGAGCCTTCAAAGATAGCAATATGGTTGCTCCACGTCGGATCGCTCACATAGCACTTGGAGGCAGGAAACCATTCATGGATAAACTCAGCGCCGACTTTTAGCGCGCCAGAGCCGCCCAATGTGGCAATGGTAGCGACGCGTTTTTCTTGTAGCACCGCGGCGTCCTTACCAAACAGTAGGTTTTGACAGGCGAGGCGATGCCCTGGCAATCCTGCCATCGGCAGATAAGGTCTGGGCGAGATGGGGTCAGCAATTCGTTGCTCGGCGGTTTTTACACACTCAAGTACTGGCAATTTGCTGTCTTCATCATAATAGATGCCGATGCCCAAATTGACTTTGTTTGGGTTGCTATCAGCAACAAATTTATCTACTAGACCCAAGATAGGGTCACCCGCATAATAGTCGACGCGTTCAAACATTTTGATTCTCTACAAATAAGATAAAATAAGGTCTCAAAATCATAAACTACATTGTCGCTGAACTCAATGTTAGAATGAACGAATAATGACAAAATACGTATCAATATACATTAATGAGAGTTGGAATGACATCACGTACAGAAGATACTGCACATACCGAAAACACTCACTATGCCAATACATGGCTATTTGTACCGGCAACGCGCATGGACAGAGTGGCCAAAGCCTTTGCCAGTGGCGCAGATGCTGTCATTATCGACTTAGAAGATACCGTGGCTATAGAGGATAAAGCGTCAGCGCGCAAGGCGTTACAAGAGTATTATGCTCATGCCGACTATCGGCCCGTGTGGGTGCGTATCAGTCAAGCAGGCAGTGATGAGTTTGCCAAAGACATAAAAGCCTGTGAGCAGATGCCCAATCTCGCTGGCATCATATTGCCCAAGGCGGAACAGGCCACAGATATCGAATCCGTCCATCATTTAACTCGACTGTCTGTCATTGCACTGATAGAAAACGCGCGTGGTCTGTATCAAGTCGATACGATGGCAAAAGCGTCGGGGCTGCGCGCTTTTAGTTATGGGTTTTTGGATTTGTGTAATGATTTGAACGTACAGGTAGGAACGCCGGCGGCAGATATTATCGCCAATCAGATTCGCTATCAGCTCATCCTTAGCTCTAAAATCCATCAGTTAGCGCCGCCCATCGATACGGTGTATCCTGATTTTCAGGATGCCAAAGGGTTGGGCGCGCGCGTGCAGCTCTGGTCGCAGATGGGGATGGCAGGGATGCTCTGTATCCATCCCAAACAGGTGGCCGTGGTACAAAACGCGCTGATGCCGACCGCTGCCGAGATTGAGTTCGCTCGGCGAGTGGTGACAGAGTACGAGCGCCACGGGCAGGCGGTGTTTAAGGTAGAGGGCGAGATGGTCGATGCGCCGGTGATTGAGCGCTGTCAGCAATTATTAAAAAATAGCTGTTAACTAAATGATGACATCACATGGGCCTTGCGTTTAAGTGATGTTAAAAGTTATGTTCAACGCCATGGCAAAAATCTGTCAAAAACCATGTCATAAAAAATGCCTAAACATAGTATCAATATACCGCTCGATGGCCTCTGTATCAGGGTTGACCTGCGCATAGGTACGCAAGCCGATGAGCTGGATTTGGAAATAGCGTGCCAGTTCGGCAGGGTCTTGATCACAGCTGATCTCGCCATGGTCGATCGCTAGCTCAAAGGTGTTGACAAAAGAGGCTTCTACCTGCTTTAAGATGCTGGTCGCATGGGTGAGCAATTCTGGACTATCGTTTTGTGTCAGCTCGCCGATGGTTTTGACCACCATGCAGATACCGCTGGGCGCACAGCCTTTGCTACAGATGGTGACGCTTCGAATAAAACGCTGTAGGCCTGCGAGCACGGTTTCTTCTTGGGCAATACAACTGGCAAGATTGGCTGCGCCTTGCTCAGCATAGCGGTTTAAGGCTTCTGTAAATAAGCTGTCTTTATTACCAAACGCGGCATAGATGCTGCCAGGGCGCATATCGACGACATCTTGTAGGTTTCGCATCGAGGTGGCGTGATAGCCTTTTTTCCAGTAGAGGTTTTTGGCTTTTTCGATCACCTCATCACGATTGAACTTGGCTTGTGCACTCATGTGGCTCCCCTTAAAAATCTCTGTCTGATTAGGGCGTGTTGAATGTTCAACACGCCCTAAGTACATCAACGTATCACTCTATCTTTTTTATACTGGATTGACTCTATGTTGTTGATCATTTTTGTCTAAAAAACGCCATTATTATAAAGTCATTTGCCTTATCAAGCGGCCAAACTTTGGCGCAAATTAAAGCGGTTTTTGCGGCTGTAATAATAAAGCCAGTCCAATGGCGACAAAGGCGGCAATACCAGAGACCATGTAACTGATGCGAAAGTCGCCCGTCAGCTCTGCAAGATAACCTGCTGCCACCGGTCCAAGCGCTTGACCACTCGAAAAAGCAAATGTCAGCGCTGCAAGCGCACTGGCTGCTGCCGCGGCACCAAAATAATCACCAGCGCAGGCGGCCATAATGACAGGTACGCTCCAGACCACGAAACCAAACAAAATAATCGACAAATATAACCCCAAATGCCAATCCGTTAAGCCGACTAACAAATAAGCGATGGCAAGAAAGAAAAATGCCAGCGCGAGCCCAAGGCGACGGCCAATGTGATCAGAGATCCAGCCAAAAAGCATGCCCGAAAAGACACTCAGTAGACCAATCCATGCCCAAATACTGCCTGCAGACGCCTCACTGAGCTGATAAGAGCCCACCATGCTGGTCACGATAAAGGTCACATAAACCATATAAGTCGCGCCATAGATAGCAAAGATAACGCCCAAATGCACGAGTAGCTTGAGGTTACTGCGTTCCAGCTTTTTCTTGTTTTTTACGGGCGAAGTAGGTATACGCCCGAAAGGGCTGCGCGTGACATCGTCTGGATGATTGCGAATCAACGTAAAAGTAAGGCACGCCACCACAATATTGATCAGCGCAAAAATCAGCCAACCCGTCTGCCAAGACAGTAAGCTAAAAAAGGGCAATAGTTTTGGGACGACAAAGCCCGATAGGATAATACCAAAGCCAGGCCCTGCCATCACCAGCCCCAACGCCAGCCCGCGATGCGACGGAAAAAACCAGTGAGACATGACGCTCATCATTGGTAAGACCACGCCGCCGCTGCCAATGCCAGTGAGCACATAAAAAGCGCAAAGCATAGGAAAACTGGTGGTAAACGCCATACCAAGCATAGAGGCTGCGATGACCACAAGACTGGCCGTACCGGTTAAACGAGTACCAAACCTAGGTAGAATAAGCGGACTTAAAAGTACAGCGACAAGATAACCGATCAGGTTGGCAAAACCTAATATACCGCTTTGGGTGTAGCTCAATGCCAAAGACGCCGACATCGACGGCAGCAGCATACCAAAGGCAAATCGCCCCAAACCCAGCCCGCAAAACATCGCTATAGAGCCTGTAACAGCGACAACCCAAGCATAATGTAACCTGCCTAAGCTAAGCGGCGGCGTGCGATTGCGCGGCTCTGATGCCATGCTATCCTCACGCATGTTGTTTCTCCGAAAGACCGAAAAAACTGGCGCTTATGTGCCCCATACGCATGATACACAAACCAAGTAACACCGCCGTCTGGCGTAAAAGATTGCCCATTTTACACTTATCCTTGTGTGGGTAATGCAGTACAAAAAGTCCGGTAGCAATGAGTATAGCTTTGCCTGAACACTCGTTCAATAGAAGTTATAAAAGTTTATGCAAATTGCTGCTGTTTATGTAAATTACTAGGGCGTGTCTTTATTTCAAAAATGGTGATAAAAATGAGATAAATTGCCGTCAAACAAGGAAAATAGCGCCGTTAATATCAGGATATTGACCAGCTATTTGACGACGTTTGACAAGATTTGACCATTTTTAGCCCATTTAGATAGCTATCGCGTGAATTGAAGACACGCCCTAAGATATGGTGATGAGTAGCATAAAAAATGCCAGACCGTTTAGTAGGCTGGCATTGTATTTGGGTTCGAATCATCTGGCTTTAACTAGCCGAGTCTTTTACTCAGCTCAGGAAAGCGTTTTATCATAAATAGCATCAGTAGCAGTGCCGCACTAGCGATGGCCGCTCCGACATAGCCCACGTTTGATAGCGACAGATGCGTCACCGCGTATCCACCAAAGAGCGCACCCGTACCGATTCCTAAGTTGATAATACCCGAAAACATCGACATCAGCATGTCTTGGGCATTGACATCGACCATGATGACTTTGGCCTGCATGGAGATGATCAGTAGCATCAGCGCCGCGCCCCATAACAAGGCAATTAGGCTGAGCGCCCAGATCGAGGTCACCACATACAGCAGTACTAGCATAGATAAAAGCATCAGTATCGTCGAGACCAGCATAATCCGCGTGTTAAATCGATCACCCCAACGACTAAATATGACACTGCCGGCAATCCCTGCGACACCGAATAACAGTAAAATGATCGTCGCTGAGTTTTCGCTCACTGAGCCGACCTGCCGCATAAACGGCTCAATATAAGAGTAGGCGCTATAGTGAGCGGTAAAGACCAATAGGATAAGCAAGTACAGGCAGACCAATAGTGGGTTTTTTAGCAGTTCTGGTATTTTTCTAAAAGAGCCTTGAAACATACTGGGCAAGGTCGGTAACAGCTTGGCTTGTAGCATAAATACCACAAAAGCAATTACCCCAATTCCGCCAAACGTCGCGCGCCAGCCAAACCATTGACCAACCAAACGCCCCAACGGCACCCCTAGCACCATCGCCAATGAGGTACCCGTCGCAAGTACGCTTAGTGCCAGTGCTTTTTTGCCTTCTGGTGCTACTCGTATGGCAATCGCCGCGGTGATGGACCAAAATATCGCATGTGATAGCGCGATACCTACGCGGCTGATCAGCAGCACATCAAAGTTCCAAGCAAATACGGACAGTACATGACTGGCAATAAATACTGCAAATAACCCTAGTAGTAAGCTTTTGCGCTCAAAGCGACTGGTCAGTAGCATCAGCGGCAATGACATGGCCGCAACGATCCACGCATACAGCGTCAGCATCCAGCCAGTCTCGGCAGTGGTGATAGAAAAATCTTGGGCAATGTCACTGAGTAGGGCGACGGGGACGAATTCTGTGGTATTCATGATAAAGGCACTGATGCCCATCAAAAACACTTGAAAATACTGAGTCCGGCGAGCATCTAAGCTCGCCTCAATGTTGTGTTTCATAAGATCCAATACAAGAAAATGCTAGGGCGTGTCTTCACTCGATGAGTAAGAATAATTAAGTAAGAACTATGAGGACACGCTCTAATACGATAAGAAGATTAGCCAATAAGGGGGTAAAAATGCTGGGTGGTAAACACCTTTGGCAATATAAGAATGGCGAGGCAAGATACCAAGTCAAAGGCATTATAGCCAGTCTAGAATAAAAGAGATACAACCCATATCATGAAACAGCTTAGGTAGATTATTCTCCATCCAGCCTTGACGTAGAAATTTTGCCTGTGCCCACTTCTTTTCAATGGGGTTTAGATCAGGGCTGTAGGGTGGCAACCAAAGAATACGATGGCCATGTCTGTTCAGTAGTTTTTGAATGCATTTGTTCTTATGAAATCTAGCATTGTCCATCACGATCACACATTTTGTTTTAAGACTTGGTATTAGCGTGTGTTTGCACCAGTGGTAGAATATGCTGCTGTTAATATTTTGCTCAAAGTAATCTAAGGCAAATAACATTTTTTCATAGAGCGCACCAATAACGTTAGTGCGCTTTCTTGCTTGCCAGTTATAGCTGTCGATACAGGGTTTACCTATCGGTGCATAGCCATGAGAACGAATGGTTTCAGCCTCAAAGCCGCTTTCATCCATGTACACAATGGGATAGCCTTGCTGAATAAAACTATTGAGCTTACTCTGATACGCTGCTCTTTTTATTGGACACGCTTTTGGATGCTCTAAGGTCTTTTTTTTGACTGATACCAAGGCGCTTTAGGGCAATATCAATGCCTGACTTGCTACAGCCTAAACGTTGAGCTCGCTCGTACATGTAATCGTCTGGATACTGCGCGACGTCTTTGAGAAGTGCTTCATTTGGTATTTTACTGGGTGGCTTATCCCGAGTTTGTTTGATACTTGGATTTTTCAGCCAACGCTGTAAAGTGGTTTTGCTGATGTCATAGAAAACACAAGCTTGACGAATGCTCATGTCTTTGTCTTTGACGCTTTTTATAACTTGCGTTCGAAAGTCTGCTGAGTAAGTCATAATGATTATATCTTTCTCTTTATTTTAAAAGCATTGTATCTTATTTATAAAAGACTGACTATAGTTAAAGAGATTTTTTGCTAAGGATTGTTAATTTGATATCGAACGGACGATATCGCGTCAATCGCGCTCATCTAGACCGTATATCTAAAAACCTCTAAATAAGAGATAATAGCCGCTATCAAACCATCAATTCATACAACAAGGCCGTCCTGCATGACCAAAGAAAACCCTTATCACTTTTTGCCGTTACAACCCACTGGCAGAAACGAGACCGACAACGTAAACACCTATGCTCCTGAAGACATGATAAAAATATACGAGCAGCAGTTTCTCACGCACGTACCCGAAGACCAGCTAAGCGAGTTTTTGCCCGCACTAAAGCAATTTTATGATATCGATGACAATACGTTGGACATTGCTGCGGTCATCTTTGATGCCATAGCGGATGCGGCGATTATCTATAATCACAAGGTAAAAGCAGGCGGTTATCAGATATTAGGCAGCTTGGTAACAGAGCAGCTGGAGTACGAGCAAGCCGAAGACAGTAACGAAGGCTCAAATTCAAATGACAGCTCAGACAATCAAGCCTATACCATAGACTGTATGCGTACGTTTTTTATCAATGATATCGAAATACCGTACCACTTTAATCTATTTATCCAAGGCGACGGTTATTCTACCTTGACCGAAAAAAACACCGTGCTAGAAAAAATATACTGGCTGGTCCATGGTGAGTCTGAAGGCGATTTAGACGATACAGCAACTTCTTTAGCATCTATTAACGAGGCGCTGGCCAGCTTAGGCATCAGAGCGATGGATCTAAACACCATCCATCAGTTGCTCAATTATATAGAAGATCATCTGCTCGATGACGACATGGCAGACACGCTAAATACTCTGATAGATGCCGCTGAGTAGGTCTTGTCTTATGAGTATGACTCATGACTCACCGTAAGTGTGAATACGCGACAGCCGTTGTCGCAGACGATATAAATACACTGTATTTTTATCAGTCTTTATATTATAGTTATTGAGTCAGGCAGCAATAATTCTAAAAATCATAACCGGATATAGTTGGTTTACTTTAAAAACGATACAGTGCAGCTGGTATGAGTTTTGCGCAGCATCTGTCAGCGTAGACACAGTAAGCAAGGAAAATTTATACCAGTTGCTCGTTCATATGAGCGTATCGATTTTATCTAAAACTGACTATAAACAACAACTGAGCAAACAGTGAACCCTCGGGGCGCAATGCCTCACTTTTTCACTGAGTTGTCTTTAATGATGCTATTTTCGTTTTATCTTATCTTCCTTTGTCTTTACAAATCCAAAAATCATAGTTGTTAATAAGCGTAAAGATTGAACACAAAAACGCTCGTGAGTCTGGCAAACATGCTGATGAGACGATAATAGCAAACTGCGTCAAAAAACCCGCTTCATAAAACAACTGCTTGACCAAAGCGATTAATCTACTTTCCTTTATAAATACTAACTGATAGATAAGCGACGTCATTTAATAAAATGGCGAACACGCTCGGCTTGCTTAAGCCCTGCATCGAGCAAAGAGCAACCAAAAAAAGCGACAAACAAACCAAAATCAAAATAATAAGGATATAACGATGACAAAGTTAACGTATGAATTTGAGCAAAAACGCGTAGACAATATGCAGTGGGCAGGTCGCTCAAAACTGTCTGGGTTAACGGCGTTGGCCAGTGATGAGCAAGGGCGAGTACGAAAAACGCCCTTGTTTTATCTCGAGAGTGTGTCGGTAGATAATTATGTAGATGACATTTATTTTGTGAATAATAGCGATGAGACGCTCAGTTGGGTAGCGCCATTTATGCCCTATCGAAACATAATAGAGGCAGGGGCCAAGCTCGGTGATATCAGTGAGGAAAATCTAAATAAAGTAAAGCTTTATAGTAATGACATGGACCGTGTATACACCGATGTACTGCCCATGCAAGGCGTGCGTATCGGTAGCAGTCATATCATTTATGACAGTGATGCGCTGATGCAGTGGCTGATACACCTGCCCTTTAAGGGGGCTAAGACGCATTACGCCATTTGGCGCTTTAACGTGGTGGAGAAAGGCGGTATTGGCAAATCTTATCCACTGCTATGGGAGGATTTTAGTAAGCCCTTGCCTATGGTCAGTAGCGATTGCCTATTTGAAAAGTCCGAGATGCCGATAGAGGCCAGTGTTTACGAGGAGCGTTGTGCGCTGCTTGAGCGGCTGATTGACGCATTTGGGGTGGCCAATGCCATATTTGTGTTGGCGATTAACGATGTGCTATATCGTTACTGCGTGGGCTGGAGTGCACCCTATAGCGAGTCGGATATACAGGCACAAGACATTGCGCGTAAATTAAAAGAGCAGAAGCCAAAGGATGCGCAAGCGGTAAAAGGTATCGTCCAAGCTATTTATGATTTTTGGTTTAACAAAGGATTTGCAAAAAATATCTCAATGCAAGCTTGTGAGGAGGTTTTAGCTTTATACCAAGCGCAGGTCGCTATAGTCGATTCTAAATAAAAGAGTCATAAGTTTATTGATCAGCAAGGCCGATAAAAATTTTTTGGCGTGCTGTGCCTACGCAGACAGAGGCTGCAAAAATTTCTATCAGCCTTGCTATAACATTTTTATAGTGAACTGACTATAGCCAAAAAGCAGTTTAATCTAATTTAAATCTATAAGCCAAGCTGGTGAAAAAATTAAATAATTATTAAAAAAGGAGGACGCTATGATGTTTCCTATCGAAAATAATGACACGTTTTTATTGTTTTTTCATGGTCTCGACTCAAGCAATGAGACCAGCAAATATACCTGTATCACCCGTGAGCCAAAATATTGCCAAACGGTCAATTATCGAGATAATTTTGCAGAGGTGTTTGAGATTTACGATGCCTTGATTCGTGAAAAAATAACACAGTATCCACGTGTGGTGCTGGCAGGGCATTCGCTGGGTGGCTGGTTTGCCAATCATTTTGCTCATCAATACAACTTGCGGGCGTTATTGATTGCGCCTTGTATCTATCCGAATGAGGTGTTGGCCGATCGTATTCCAAACATCTCTGATATGAAACTGTCTTTTCCGACATCAAACACTGAGATGATGCGGGTCATGGTAGAGGTCGACGATGAAAGCTTGGATGTGGCGGTGGCCAGACGAACTTTGGTCAATCTGCCTGAGAGCTGGGAAGTCGATTACTTCGACGGCGGTCATCACCGTATCGCCCGCAGTAGTGATATTTGGTATCACTTGGTTCACCTATGCGAAGATCCGATCGTTTGGATGGATGACGCAACCTACTACGGAGAGGACTAAAGAGCGGGGGTGAGGATTAAAGGATGGACTTCATCTAAAAAAGCAGTTATTTGAGAGTAAAATAATTATTCACAAACAGACACACAGTTCCGTATTTATTTACGCTTATCTGATGTGCTATCATCATAAAACGATTTATCGTGGGTTTAACAGTTTTGTATTGCCAATCGCTACTGACGACGATGATGTCAGTTGAATGATGGCGTGCAACCCTTGCAACTTCCAGCACGATATAAAACAATTCTGGTAAAGCGCATGAGCCTGTACTCCGACATCCTCATTTGTGCCTGATTTTATTATTTTTCGTCGGAGTTATAGGAATCTAAGGTGTTCACCATCATGAGCCACTCATCTCATCTTTCAAAATACACTCGTCACTATCGCCCGCAGCACCCGCTTGCTCAGTATATTGTTACTCAAATCAACACGCTAGAGATGCGTGCACCAGATATCATTAGAGCCATGGGCTATCCGTTAGGTCATACCATACCCGCTTGTGAGCGCTTGCGCCATGTCTTGTGTCATCGTCATCTTGGGCTTGATGACAGTTATATGGACAGATACTTTAGTGCCGATGCGTTTTTGGCCACGCTGTTTGAGATACTTGAGCTGCCTTATGAGCCATTTGCAGAAGATATCGCCCAGATTAAAGCCGAAGTAGCGCAACACTCTGATTCTTTGCCTCACTATTGTCTGCGAGCGCAAGTCGATTTTGCGTTTGTTGACGGAGCCAATTGGCTGTCTCGATGGGGGTCGGCGTTGGCAACTGAGGTGCATTTGCCAAGTGGGTTTACGACATTAGATGAGCGCGAGCGCAAGGCGGCAATCAAGCAGAGTATCCGTGAGCATTATCAGCAGTTTGATGGTCATTTGCCTTACAATGGGGTGATTCAGGGCTATCAGCTGATAGTGCTGCAGCAAGATGAGATCATCGAAAAAGTAGCCTATGGACTGCCGACCTCTAGCAGTGTGTAAGAACTTACTCAATAATCTTTAAATGTCGATCAATACCCCTTTGGATAAAGCCATTAGCCGTCAGCACTCGACAGCTGAGAAAAAGCAGACACTGCTAAATCGCATCACGCCGACCACTTCTTATGAAGACTTAGCTGACTGTGATCTGATTATTGAAGCGGTGTTTGAAAACCGTGAGATTAAAACTAAATGTACCCAGCAAAGTGACGCGGTGATTGCTGAGTCGGCTGTCTATGCGTCTAATACCTCGACATTACCGATCACTGGATTGGCTCAGGCTAGTACGCGCCCCAAGCAGTTTATCGGGCTGCATTTTTTCTCGCCAGTCGACAAGATGCCACTGGTGGAGATCATCATGGGCGAGCAGACCGATGATGCCACCTTGGCAAAAGCCTTTGATTATGTGCTGCAAATCGGCAAAACACCGATCGTCGTCAATGACAGTCGCGGTTTTTATACTTCACGGGTATTTGGCACTTACGTGTCAGAGGGTATCGCTATGCTAGGTGAGGGCGTACATCCACGCAGTATCGAGGTCGCTGGCCTAAAGGCAGGTATGCCGATGCCGCCACTGGCGTTGCAAGACGAGGTCTCTCTCAGTCTGGCGCTGCACGTGAGCGAACAGCAGCAGCTGGATATGGCCGCTGAAGGTAAGCCCGTATCCGTGCGCCCCTCGTACGAGATACTCAAAACATTGGTCAAAGCCCACAATCGCCAAGGTAAAAAGACCGGCAAAGGCTTTTATGAATATCCTGATGAGGGCGATAAATACCTGTGGCCTGAGTTGCTGAGTTTATATCCACCACGCGCCCAGCAGCCAGCCCAGCAAGAGCTAATCGATCGCTTGATGTTTATTCAAGCCAATGAGTCGGCTAAATGCTATCAAGAAAATGTCGTGCGCTCTGTCGCGGATGCCAATATCGGCGCTATCTTTGGTTGGGGTTTTGCGCCGCATCACGGTGGTACGCTTCAATTTATCAATGCCATGGGGCTAGAGGCGTTTATCACGCGCAGTCGTGAGCTTGCTGAGCAATACGGCGAGCGTTTTCAGCCAGCGCAAATAGTGCTCGATATGGCGGCTAAAGGTGAGGTGTTCTCTGATGACTGATGTAACGACTGACTTAACGACTGATTCAATCGTAAACTCCATGGCAGACTGCTTACAAGGGCTGCGAGTGGTCGATTTGACGCGTAACTTACCAGGGCCATTTGCCACGCGCCTGCTGGCCGATTTGGGTGCAACGATCATCAAGATCGAACCCAAAAATGGCGACCCTGCTAGAGCCTTCGGTGAGCTGTTTGCCGCATTAAACCATGGCAAAACTACCGAAAGACACGACTTTCGGGACCCCAAAGGCATTGCGGCTATCAAAGCGCATATCAAAGATGCCGATGTCATGCTCGATAGCTTTCGTCCTGGTGTGTTAGCAGGCATGGGATTGGATGCCAAAACGCTGCATGGGCTTAATTCAAAGCTTGTGATGGTATCAATCACTGGCTACGGCGTGACGGCTCAAGCGTCCAATGAGAGCGAGAGCGCTGCAATAGATGCGAGTGCGATCAATCACCCACGAGCCAGTCATGATTGGGCGCATAAAGCTGGCCACGATATCAACTTTATGGCGATGAGTGGTGTCCTTGACCAATTAAAAACCGCAAGTGGCGAGCAGGCCATGCCCAATGTACAATTTGCAGACTTGGCAGGCGGCAGTGATACTGCTGTCATTGCGCTGCTCGCTGCAGTGTTTGCCGCGCAGCGTACCGGCAAGGGTCGTCATATCGCGGTCAGCATGACCCACAGCTTATACCAGCATCTGGTCATGCCCAAGGAAACGGGCGCGCTGGTCAAAAGCTTTTCAGGAGACATGCCTGCACCGCATCTTGATTTTTTGGGCGGGCTATTGCCTTGCTATCGTTTGTATAAAACCCTTGATAATCGCTATATGGCTGTTGGCTCATTGGAGCTGAAGTTTTGGCAAGGGCTGTGCGAGGCGTTGGCACTGCCAGCACTAAAAGACAGCCATTGGCAGCTTGGCGTTATGCCAAACTCCCCTGAGAGCCAAGCAGCAGCAAAGGCTGTGAGCGATGCCTTTGCCAGTCAGACACTCGCCCATTGGCAGCGGCATTTCGCACCCATTGATGTTTGCGTTACCCCAGTGCTTAGCTTACAAGAAGCCAAAGCGCATCCGTTATTTGTCCATCAAGACAAGTACTACTCAACGCCTGGGTGGCAGCTGGTCGAGTGAGACTGTATGCAATGTGTAGCGGTTGGGGAAGATAAACGATAGGCTAGATAAAAATAACAGTGACCAAGGACGTCTTTAAATAAAAAGGAGTTTACTTATGAAAGCAATTACCCGTTTTTCCAATAGCTTGATGGAAAAATACTTACCTGATCCATTTTTGTTTGTGTTGATATTAACCTTAGTGATTTTTGTGATGGGCTTAGGGCTCACTGAGTCATCTCCTATAGAGATGGTCACGTATTGGGGCGATGGGTTTTGGGCGCTGCTGGCGTTTTCGATGCAGATGGTGCTGGTGCTGGTCACAGGATTTGTGCTGGCAAGTAGTCCGATATTTAAAAAAGGCTTGGGTCACATTGCCGGTTTTGCGCATTCACCCAGTAGTGCGATTATATTGGTCACCCTCGTGTCTCTGGCAGCAAGCTGGATCAACTGGGGTTTTGGTTTGGTGATTGGCGCGCTATTTGCCAAAGAATTGGCAAAGCGGGTTCATGATGTCGATTATCGTTTATTGATTGCCAGCGCTTACTCAGGCTTTATTATCTGGCACGCTGGGTTTTCAGGATCGATTCCGCTGTCTATTGCCACAGAAGGGCATCCGTTTGTTGATACCATTGGTGTTATTCCAACGAGTGCCACCATCTTTGCGGGCTACAATTTAATTATCGTCGCGGCATTGGTGATTATCGTGCCTCTACTAAACCGCATGATGATGCCAAAAAAAGAGGACACCATCACAGTCGATCCGAGCGTGCTTGTGGACCCAGTCGCTGAGGCGTTGCCTGCAAAGTCAGAGCTGACACCAGCTGAGCGTTTGGAGAATAGCTGGGTTTTATCGATGGTGATCGGTGTGTTAGGTATTGCTTTTATTGTTTATTATTTTGTCCAAAATGGGTTTGCCCTAACGCTAAATTTGGTGAACTTTATGTTCTTATTTCTCGGCATCATATTTCACGGAACGCCCCGCAACTACTTGATTTCTATTCAGGAGGCGGTCAAAGGTGCAGGCGGTATCATCGTTCAGTTCCCGTTTTATGCCGGCATCATGGGGATGATGACTGCCTCTGGGCTGGCAGGGGTGATGTCAGAGGCATTTGTCAGTGTGTCGACGGCGCAGACGCTACCACTTTTTGCTTTTTTGAGTGCAGGACTGGTCAACTTTTTTGTCCCCTCAGGGGGCGGGCAATGGGCAGTGCAAGCGCCCATTATGTTAGAGGCGGCCGACATGCTGGGCAGTGATCCGTCACGAGTGGCGATGGCGGTGGCATGGGGCGATGCGTGGACCAATATGATTCAGCCGTTTTGGGCACTACCGGCTTTAGCCATTGCAGGACTCAAAGCCAAAGATATCATGGGTTTTTGTATCATTGTACTGATAGTCAGTGGTGTGGTGATTGGGCTGGGCCTATTGTTTTTATAAATGCTGCTTTTATAAATGTAGTGAGTTCAGTATAAAAACGATACAGTGGGACTGGGATAAATTTTACGCAGCCTCTGTCGGCGCAGGCACAGCACGCAAGGAAAATTTATACCAGTTCCACGTTGACATATAATGTATCTGTTTTATTTAGAATCGACTATGTCATTTGTATAGACGTTTTCTGCATAAACGTTGTTTGTATAAATAAAGCCAGACCTTACCTGCTTTAGGGGTGAGGTCTTTTTTATGTTAGTCTAGGGCGTGTCATCGATTAGCACGTATAGTCGCTTGAAAAAAACGGCTAAGCCTCGCTGTCTAAATGATGATATGCCCAGTGATTTTGATTTTATTGTGAGAAATATGATGAGACCTTCTTTGCCGCTCTTATATTCTTTTCGCCGCTGTCCTTATGCCATGCGTGCTAGGCTTGGCCTTGTGTTTGCAGAGCAGCAAGTGGTGCTGCGCGAGATTGTCCTAAAAGACAAGCCGCCGCAGATGCTAGCGATTAGCCCAAAAGGCACGGTGCCTGTGCTACAGCTTGCTGATGGTACTGTGATTGAAGAGAGCTTTGATATCATGATGTGGGCGCTAGGCCAGCATGATCCAAACCGCTTGCTTGACGCTCAGATGTTGTCTCAGGCCAATGCCCTAATCGATAAAAACGATAATGAGTTTAAGCATTGGCTGGATCGCTATAAGTATGCGGATCGTCATCCTGAGATGAGCCAAGAAGAGTATCGCCAGCGCGGCGAGGCGTTTTTGCAGATATTGGAGACGCAGCTTACCAATAGCACTTATCTACTCGGAGATGGCATCAGCGTTGCTGATATTGGTATCATGCCCTTTGTCCGTCAGTTCGCCCATGTGAATCGCGAAGTATTTTACCACTTGCCGTATCCACATCTGCAGCGCTGGCTGCAGCATTGGCTGGCACATCCGCTGTTTTTGCAAGTGATGACGAAGTATCAGCCATGGCAAGAAGGAGACGAGGTGGTGATTTTTCCATCCTAGCTCATCTTAGCTTTGTCCCAGCCCAGTCCTAGTCTGGGATTTACTCATGTCGCCAATATACCTTGACCACCACATCGCTACGCTCAAGCCCCAGCCTTTTTTGTAATAAAGGGCGGAGTGCCTTTGCGGTTTTTGCCTCTAGCGCGCCCCATACTTTGTCGATCTGCAATGGCTGCTTGGCTAAATAGTCCGCCAGTTGTCTGTCGATCTGCGGTGCGACGTTTTGCCCTACCGAGGCAGGATTCATTATCATAGGCAGTACGGTAAAGTGACGATCAATATGACGTCGGGCGCTGTTTTTGCTGCTGTCTTTGGCATCGATGCTCAGTGTGATGTCATCAAAATACTCTTGGTCAGCGGCATTTTGGGTGACACAAATGATCAGCGGCGGCGTTGGGTTGTCCCATAGCTCTAATAAACGTGCTGCTGTGGGCATGGAGGTCTCATCGACGATCAGTAGTGTCTGTCCTGTGTGTAAATGCGCCACTTTTTCAGGAAACTCTCGTTTGGTGACCACAGTGTCACCTGCCTGCAGTGCCATGGCCCAATTGCCGCCTGATGTATCGCCATGCAAAAAAACATCGACCCATGCTCGCACGCCATCAGCGCTCCGCCATGCTTTTCTTAAGGTGTAGTAGACCTGCGCTCGAGCGGGCTGCGCGGTGTTTTTGCTAGGCTGACTGCTGCTGGCTGTCATCGCGTTATGCGCCAAATCGAACAAATACGCGTAGCCTGCCTCGTTTGTAGGCACGGTATCTGGGCTAGAGCTGTCATGACGATGGTTTTGTGAGTCCATACTAAGATCAAGACGCAGCATGTTTTCACTGACTTTATAGCGGCGCTCTACGACAAAGACCTGCCGAGTCAGCTTGATGGTTTTTTTGCCCAGTTTTTTATCTGCTCGCTGCCGAAGCAAAATATACTGCTCTTGTAGCTCATCGACTTGCGTGAGAGGGGCGGCAAAACCAATAAAGAAAGACTGTGGTTGCCGGTGGCTGTCTTTGGAGTCGATAGGCCGCGTCGCCAAGGGTTTGGCTTGCAGGCAGATACCTTCTGCATAAATCGCAGTTAATTGCGCCTCTGTATGCTCAAGCTCAGCTGCCGATAATGGGCTAAATGCCCGCAAAAACCCAAGCAGCTCATCGATGTGTTCTTCATTGATGTGAGCGATGATGCCCGCTATCTCAGGGTCGTTTAGATCGGTATAGAGCTGGGCTTGATCGTCTAAGTCGGGGGTAGTTACAAAAGAGGAGGCGAGGGTCATAGGTATACTCACAAACAACAAACATTCAAAAAAGTATTTATATTAGAGTTAATGATAATTGTTTTTGTTATCATTTACGAGTCGAATTTACTAAATTTCTAAAAAGTAGACAGACTGGCAGGTAAAACGATTTATATCGTCTCTTATAACTGGGATAATGTGGTTATAGTCAAATCTAAATAAATCAGATACATGGCTATGTTTATTTTAGAAACCTCATCAGCTGAGGTATCTACTTTTACTGATATGTCGAATGAGAACCCATAAGTTATGAGCACTGATATTAAGACCCCTTTGACTTTTAGAAGATATCCATCGACGACCGCTTTGCAGTGTTTTGAGACGGCAGCTCGGCATTTGAGCTTTACCAACGCCGCGCAAGAGATGCACATGACGCAAAGCGCTATCAGTAAGCAAGTCGCGCAATTAGAGGAGATGCTGAACCTGTCGCTGTTTTATCGGACGCCGCACCGCATCTCCTTGACGCCCGCTGGCAAGACTTACTATTTAGAGGTGTTAGAGATTCTCAAACATATCGAGGCGGCGACCACCAGTCTGATGTCAAACAATGATAATTCAGAAGTGCTGAAAATCGTCTCGCATCCGACCTTTTGCTCGCGTTGGCTGATGCCTGCGCTCAACGGCTTTGGCAGGGCTCATCCGTTGATTAATCTAAATATTAAAGAGCTGGCGGGGCCGTTTTTTTCTGAAGATCAAAATGTCGATGTGGCGTTTTTGTATGGTGATGGGATTTGGGGAGGGATGGAGTCCATCAAGCTGTTTGATGAGTATAATGTGGCGGTTTGTCATCCGGATTATTTGGCTGGCAAAGCGCCTTGTACGAGCAACATCGCTCAGTGCACTTTACTACAGCTCAGCTCTCGCCCCAGCGCTTGGTATGAGTATTTTAGACAGCAGGATATTCGTATCGAGGGCACCTTTGTCGGTCCACGTTTTGATACTTTTCATACGACTATTTCGGCGGCATTACTCGGCTATGGTATCGCCTTGGTGCCACTGCGCCTAGTGGCACCAGAGCTGCAGTCAGGGGCCTTGGTGCGTGCATGGAATTATGCAGCAAAGGGTCGGGGTGCTTACTATATATCTTATCCATTATCTTTGGGTAATTCGCACAAAGTCAAAGTTATTGTAGAGTGGATCTCAACTTACCTGCAACACTCAAACGACCCTCAGCAGGACATAGAGTGTGCATGGTAAGCTAAAAAATAAATGCATGCTTTTGGGTGTCAGCTCATTATCAGTGCTTTGTTGATGAGGTTTGATAATCGATGGGCTAAGCAGGTGCTGCTACCAGCTTGCTACCTGCCTGACTACCGGCCGACTTATGGGCAGTTTTTTATGCCAATGACAAAAAGGAATGACGCCACAACTATTCTTCGTTTGCTGATGATAGGCGGGTTTGCTCAAATTATATCTATCTAGTCAAGGAAGATAAGAGACAGCCATGGAGCAGCAAAAGCACCTGAATAAAAAAGGATACATACTTGTGAACCATACCTTTATCAATAGCGATGATATTCGCCACGATTTCTCTATCGCCATGTCAGAGATGTACCAAAAAGAAGTGCCGTTATATGGTGACCTCATTGATTTGGTAAGCGACGTAAATACTGAAGTATTAAATAAGCAGCCTGAAATTAGGCAGCAACTTGAGCACACCGGAGAGATTGATAGGCTAGGTATGGAGCGCCATGGTGCGATTAGGTTGGGGACAGCTGCTGAGCTGAGTATGATGCGCAGGCTATTTGCGGTGATGGGTATGCATCCTGTTGGCTATTATGATTTGGCACCCGCTGGCGTGCCTGTGCATTCTACGGCTTTTCGAGCGATTGACACGCAGTCTTTAAATAAAAGTCCCTTTCGCGTTTTTACTTCTCTATTGCGCCTTGATTTAATCGATGATGAAGCATTAAAACAAGAAGCGATTGCTGCTTTGGATAAGCGCACTATCTTTACAGATAACGTTATTAATTTAATTAAGCGCTTTGAGGGGCGGGGCGGGTTGACGGCGGAAGACGCTAAGCAATTTATCAAAGAAGCGCTAGAAACCTTTCGCTGGCATGACAAAACACCCGTCTCAAAAGCGCTTTATCAGCAGCTATTAAGCCAACACGGACTTATTGCTGACGTCGTTGGTTTTAAGGGCCCGCATATCAATCATCTGACACCTCGAACCTTAGATATCGATGCGGTACAAGCTGGTATGCAGGCAAAAGGCATACCGCCAAAAGCCATTATAGAAGGGCCACCGAAGAGAGAGTGTCCTATTTTATTGCGTCAGACCAGTTTTAGAGCATTAGAAGAAGCGGTTAGCTTTAAAAATCCTAGAGGCGGCTATGAAACGGGGCATCATACTGCGCGTTTTGGTGAGATTGAGCAGCGCGGTGTGGCTTTAACGCCCAAGGGCAGAGCGCTGTACGACCAACTGCTTAGCCAAGCACGCCGCCAGTTAAGGGCGACGCCAAATGCCGATAACGCCTTGGAGTATTATCAGGTTTTAGAAAGTGCATTTGCAGCGTTCCCTGATGACTATCAAATGCTACACGATGAAGGGTTGGCGTATTTTTACTATCAAGCGGTCGATAGCGATACAGATAACGCGCAAACGCTAGATTCTATAGACGTAGAAAACATAGACGTAGAAAACGTAAATGACCCTTTATCAAAGCAAATGGTTACTGATTTGCTTGAGCAAGGAATGATTCGCCTAGAACCTATCGTTTATGAGGATTTTTTGCCCGTCAGTGCGGCGGGGATTTTTCAGTCCAATCTGCATGACGATAGCACAAACGACAATGAAAACGACGAAAACAGCGGCAAGCAAAGCAATGATAAAGGTTATACCAATAAAGAAGCGTTTGAGAATGCTTTGGGCGCTCAGGTTTACGATGAGCTTGCGCTTTATCAAACGCTGCAAGCGCAAAGTCTGAAAGCGTGTTTGGGACAAATAAATAGTAAGGTTTTAAAGCGCGTTATCTAAAACCGTGATAGATAATTGGAACTATTAATGAGCATTCCAAAAAGGAATGGCAGTACGAAATTAATTATTTTGCAACTTAGCTGGGTGCAAGTTAAGTTAATAAGTCTTCAAGGAAGTATAAATTAATAAAAGGGATGGACTATGATCAAGCAGTATATGGCCGCGATGGGCGTCAAAGAAGAACAATATCAAAATGGTGATTTTGACGTCAATAGCCCGATTGATGGCTCTGTGATTGGCAGCATAACCTTGGACAGCGTTGATGAGGTCAATACCAAGATTGCCAATGCCAAAAAAGCTTTTAAAGAGTGGCGCGTGGTGCCTGCGCCAAGACGCGGTGAGCTGGTGCGTCTGCTCGGTGAAGTGCTGCGCGAGCATAAAGAAGACTTGGGTATGCTGGTGTCATTTGAAGCCGGCAAGATTAAAGAGGAAGGCCTAGGCGAAGTGCAAGAAATGATCGATATTTGCGACTTCGCCGTTGGGGTGTCGCGTCAGCTTTATGGTTTGACGATTGCATCAGAGCGTCCGGGTCACCATATGCGCGAGACATGGCATCCGCTCGGGGTGATCGGTGTCATCTCCGCCTTTAACTTTCCCGTTGCGGTGTGGTCGTGGAATACTGCGCTTGCCATCGTCTGCGGAAATCCGGTGATTTGGAAGCCATCAGAAAAAACCCCGCTCGTTGCTTTGGCTTGTCAGGCAATGTTTGAAAAAGCTTTGGCCAAATTTGGTGATGCGCCAGAGCATCTATCACAAGTCTTACTCGGCAAGACGGATGTCGGTAACGCCTTGGTTGAGCATAAAGATATAGCTTTGGTGAGCGCTACCGGCAGTACGCGTATGGGCCGAGAAGTCGGGCCAAAAGTTGCTAACCGTTTTGGTAAATGCTTGCTTGAGCTTGGCGGTAACAACGCTATGATTTTGGCTCCGACTGCCGATTTAGATTTAGCGTTACGTGGTATTTTATTCTCCGCTGTTGGGACGGCAGGGCAGCGCTGTACGACACTACGCCGCCTATTTGTGCATGAGTCTATCAAAGACGATATCTTACCGCGCATCAAGTCCGCTTATGAAACCGTCAGCATCGGTCATCCACTAGAGGGCAATCTGGTTGGTCCGCTTATCGATGAAGACAGCTTTAACAATATGCAAGCAGCGTTGAAAAAGGCGCGAGAAGCAGGCGGCACGGTCACAGGCGGCGAGCGCGTCCTTGCAGACAAGTATCCTAACGCCTATTACGTAACACCTGCTATTGTCGAGTTTGATGAGCAAAACGATGTTGCTAGAAGCGAGACGTTTGCGCCGATTCTGTATGTCATGACTTACCAAGATTTTGATGAAGCGATCGAGATGCAAAACGATGTGCCTCAAGGTCTGTCATCATGCGTCTTTACCAATGATTTGCGTGAAGCGGAAACCTTCCTCAGCGATCGCGGCAGTGATTGCGGTATTGCCAATGTCAATATCGGTACCAGTGGCGCTGAGATCGGCGGCGCGTTTGGCGGTGAAAAAGAAACCGGCGGTGGCCGTGAATCTGGCTCTGATGCGTGGAAAGTCTATATGCGCCGCCAGACCAATACCATTAACTACTCAAAAGAGTTGCCACTTGCCCAAGGCATTAGCTTTGGTTGATAAAAAGGTGAGTACAGACTTTTGCTAATCTGATGTATTTATAAATAAACTGCCAAGCCTCATTTATAGAAGCTTGGCAGGCCAAAAATAATAAGCAATCACGGATAGGTTGCCACTCCCATCGACGACTACTAAGGAAGGTAGAACTATCATGATCGATGATAAATCGCACGACCCCGATGTAGATGGCTATGGCCCATCTTCTAGCTTTTTACTGGATATTGCCCCTCTGTTACTGACTGCTATCATTCTGATGATACAGTTCTTTGTATTTAAAGATTTCACCCCTCACATACCCTTAGCCTGCGGTATTTTAATCACCGGCTTTTTTATGAAGCTACGTGGCCGCAGTTGGCAAGGTATGGAAGAGCGGTTTTTAAAGGTCATAAAAATCGGCTTGCCAGCGATGATTATCCTGATGGGCGTCGGTATGCTCATCGGCGCATGGATTATCGCTGGGACGGTTCCGACCATTTTGTATTACGGTTTTAGTATCTTTTCCCCTTCCTCGTTTTTATTTTCTGTTTGTATCATTTGCGCCATTATCTCTGTCGCTACGGGCACCTCGTGGGGGACTGTGGGTACCGTGGGTCTTGCGATGATGGGTATCGGTTTGGGGCTTGGTATCCCAGCACACCTAACGGGCGGCGCGATCGTCTCGGGGGCTTTTTTTGGTGACAAAATGTCGCCGCTATCAGACACCACCAACCTAACGCCTGCTGCTGCTGGCGTCGATCTTTGGGATCACATCAAAGGCATGTTGCCGACGACCGTGCCTGCCATGATTACGGCGTTGGCGCTCTATGCTTGGATAGGCATGGGGTATGGTGATGACAGTATTGACCTGTCGTCTATCCGCGCATTACAAGACAACCTTGCGGCCAATTACAACTTAAGCATCGTCACTTTGCTACCAGCGTTAGTGGTCATTGTCGCCGCTGTGATGAAAATGCCTGCGATACCGACGGTGTTAAGCGGGGTGCTGGTAGGCTCTGTGATTGCTGTGTTTATGCAGGGTGTGGCGGTGAGTGAGGTGTTTGATGTGTTACAAAACGGCTTTGTCAGTGAGACAGGCTTTGAGGTGGTGGATCAACTGCTGTCAAAAGGTGGTGTCATGTCGATGACGTGGGTCATCAGCTTGACCATTTTTGCCTTGGGTTTTATCGGTGCGCTTGAGCACTACGGTACGCTTAGGGCCATCATGGCAAAGATTAATAACTTTGTAAAATCGCGTCTGGGTCTGGTGTTTACCACGTACGGCAGTGTGCTCAGTGTCGGGACACTCATCGGTGATGTTTATACCACTTGTGTTTTGCCAGGCCGTTTGTTGCAAGACAAATATAAAGAGATGGGCTATAAACGTACGACATTGACGCGCTCTATCGAAGACGCGGGGACGCTTTTGTCGCCTCTCATCCCATGGAACATGGGTGGTAGCTTTGTGGCAGCGACACTCGGTATCGCCACCTTGACCTATGCGCCTTTTGCCTTTGCCTGTTGGTTGTCGCCTTTATTTGGCCTGCTTTGGGCGTTCCTTGATAAGTTCATACCGCGTGAAGAGCCGGCCACAGCAAAGCTCGACACCAATGCTTCACTAAGTGAAGTATGCTAAAGGGAGTCTAGTATGTTGCAAGAGCAGTGTTTGTGGAACATAACGACGCCTACTATTGACGCATATAGCCAAATGAGTAGCGATACTCAAGCGGCTGTCTGCGTCATTGGCGGCGGCTATACTGGACTGTCTGCAGCGATTCATCTGGCTGAAAAAGGCATCAAAGTCGTCTTGCTTGAGAGTCAAAGTATCGGTAGTGGCGGCTCAGGGAAAAGCGTGGGTCTGGTCAATGCGGGTACGTGGGCGCGCCCTGATGACTTGAGCATTAGCCTAGGCGAGGCAGATGGTGAGCGCTTGACCGCAGCGCTTGGTCAAGCGCCGGGTTTGGTGTTTGACTTAATCAAACGCTATGATATCGACGCGCAAGCAACCCAAGCGGGCAACATTCATATGGCGCACAATGCCAAAGGCGAGATTGATGTCGATATCAGATACGAGCAGCTCAGTCGCCGCGGTGCTAATGTGGAGGTATTGACAGGCAGTAAGTGTCATGAATACTGCGGTACCACCAGTATCAATAAAGCCTTATTAGACCACCGCGCGGGTACTATCAATCCACTGGCTTATGTCCGAGGGCTTGCCAAAGTCGCTGCAAATCTTGGCGTGACGATCTATGAACACTCTGCTGTTGAATCACTAGAAAAAGTAGGCGGTCATTGGTACGCCAGAACGGCCAAAGCATGTGTCAAATCTGAGCGTGTGATTATAGCAACCAACGCTTATACCGAAGGCGAATGGACAGATATCGCCAAGACTTTTTATCTGGTTTATTACTATCAGATTGCATCCGAACCGCTGAGCGGTGCAGCGGCAGAGCGCATACTGCCCTACAAAACAGGTGCCTGGGACACACGTCTGGCGCTATCTAGCTTTCGCCGTGATAACGATGGTCGATTGCTATTAGGTACCGTCGGTGGCATGCAGATGAAGCCCAAATCCTTTTATCAATCGTGGGCCAATGCGGTGCAAAAAAGCTACTATCCAGATCTGCCCGCGTTTGACTGGCAGTATGAATGGTGCGGTAGCTTTGGCTTTACCCAAGATCATATCTTTCGCGTGATGGAGCCAGACGAAGGCTTGCTGACGGCGACGGCTTATAATGGTCGCGGCATTACCACTGGTACGCTTATGGGTAAATGCTTTGCAGACTATATCGTGACCGGAAAAAGAGACAGCATTCCTCTGCCTTTCAAGACTTTAGAGGAAGCAAAGGTGACTTTTGGCGGTATCAAGTCTGGGTTTACAGAGCTTGGCCTCACACTGTATCACGCTGGTCAATGTCTCAAGATCATCAGATAGTTTGGTTATTTGCATAGTGAGATTATTTACTTAGTTAAAATGATAAACCGTGATAAAAGCTATAAAAATGGTGGGTTGCTTATTAGCTTTTTTAATGTCACATTTAAGAATTGTTCATAATAAAATAACAAAACAGATTAAGGATAATTATGCAGATTTTAGACATTCATACCGTAAAAAAACAGCTAACCATGCCGATGGCCATCAGTGCTATCGAGGAGCTGCTGAAGAGACAAGGCGAGCATCCGAGCTGGATTAAAACACCTGAGCGCCTAGTCATTCCTACTTTTCAGGAGAGTGATGTAAACACCTCAGGCTCGCATTTGTCGATGCCGTCAGTGGTTTTTGATGGTGAAAACGAGTATGCAGTCGTCAAGCTGGTCACCATCTGTCCCGACAATCCTCAGCGCGATAAACCAACCACCATGGCCGCCATCACTGTCTCAAATAATGAGACAGGCGATATGCTGGCTTTTTTGGACGGAATATATATCACCCAAGTGCGTACCGCCGCGCTGTCGGGGATAGCGACTAAACATCTGGCAAATCCACACAGTCGAGTGGCAGCAGTGGTCGGTACCGGCGGGATGGCATATGAGCAGCTAAACGCTATTCTCACAGTACGTCCAGATATCACGCACGTAAAACTATGGAATAGAACGGCGCAGACGGCGCATCAGTTTCGAGACAGGTTTATACAAGATTATCCACAATGGCAAGTTGATGTTCAAGTTTGTGAGCATATTGAAGAGGCAATCAGAGACGCAGATATTATCAATCTGGCCACACGCGCGACGGCAGGACTGTTTGAAGCGGCGCAGATAAAGGCAAATGCTCATATCAATGCGGTGGGTGCTTATCAGGCCACGATGAAGGAAGTTAGCAACTCAGTGATAGAGGCCTGCGACTCTGTGATCATTGACGATGCTGAAGGCGGCTTACATGAAGCAGGGGATTTGATACAAGCGCATGAAGACAGTGATAGTGCTTGGACATGGGATAGGCTCACTGGCACATTAGGGGACTTGATCAATAAAAAAATCAGCCTCGATGTGAAGGAAGATAAAGGTATGACGCTGTTTAAATCAGTGGGCGCAGCCAGCTTTGATGCAGCCGTCGCTTTACAGGTAGCAAAAAAAGCCAAAGCAAAAAACTTGGGTCAATGTGTCACGCTATAAGGGCTGAGTATTTATCCTTATAGAGTCAAATTCAACTTAAATTTGTAACAGCAGACATTGCTGAATAAATGGTTTAGATTATTCTCACCCCAGCCCTGCCTGAACGTTTTTACTTCAGCCCACTTCTTCTCAATAGGGTTTAGATCAGAGCTGTAAGGCGGTAACCAGAGTATGCGATGACCATGTCGGTTTAGTAGCTTTTTAATGCATTTGTTCTTATGAAGTCTGATAAATCGAGCACAGCTCTGGTCTTGAGCTCGGGCAAAGCGTTGCTTTATCCTCGCTCATGACCATGACACATTTGCGACCTAGCCTTGTATGCTTGAACCAGTCGTAAACCACTTGCCAGTTGATATTATGAGCAAACGTGTCCACGGCAAATAGACTTTTGTGATATAGCGCCCCAATGACGTTAGGGCGTGTCCCTAATCTGGAAAAGCAAGTATAAAGCCTTTAAAATAAAGAGACTATTTACCACATGGCTCTCTAAATTATGGCAAGAACAGTGCTCAATGATAATACATGGGAACAACTCCAAAGTACCATGAAAGCTCATGGCTGTCATACTTGGAAAAACGACAGACAAGTTATGGAAGCCATATTGTGGAAACTTCGTACAGGAGCCCCATGGCGTGATATACCGAGTGAGCTATGTCCATGGAAAACCGCCTATAATCGATTTAACAGGTTGTCAAAAAAAGGCTTATGGGAGCAATTTTTTTTGACCTACGAGCAAGTATTGATGAAGAATGGGTATTCGCAGACGGAAGCTACATCCGCTGTCATCAGCATTCAAGCGGCGCCAGACGAGGAGAGCTTCGAGCCACTGGAAAATCTCGAGGTGGAACAACCACCAAGATACATCTCGCCGTCGACTCGCATGGAAACCCGATTGATTTTAAAATCACTGGGGGTGACGTCCACGACAGCCAAGCGGTAGATGACATCATAGAGATGTTAACGGATGCGACCTACTTCATTGCTGATAAAGCTTATGATTCTGAAACCATTAGAAACAGGCTAAAGCAAGACAACATAAGCCCTGTCATCCCTAAAAGAAGAAATGCTAAACAACCAGATGTAGCGTTTGATCATTATTTATATAAGCTACGACACTTAGTTGAAAACACGTTTGCAAGGCTAAAGCAGTTCCGTAGTATTGCGACTCGATACGAGAAATTGGCTCGTAATTATAAGTCTATGCTGTATCTAGCTTGTACTATGATTCATTGCAAACTGAATTAGGGACACGCCCTAGTTCTTTTTATTTTTTTGATAGTGTTTGAGCTTAATGGTGTACTCTAATCGCTTAAGCCAACTTTATTTTAGGTGTTTAAGACTTTTTTTTGCGGGTATAGCCCAGCCGCTTCATGGCAGCTTCTACACCAGATTTACTACAGCCCAAACGAGCAGCTCTTTCATAGTAGTAAGCGTCAGGATAGTCAGTAATGTCTTGTTTTAGGGCATCATTAGATATTTTGCGCGGTGCTCTGACGATGGGCTTGATACTGATGTCTTTTTTCCAGTTAATAATAGTGGTGGGACTCATATCATAAAGCTTTGCTGCGGTGCGCACGCTCATGCCTTGTTCAAGAGATTGTAGTACCTTTTTACGAAGGATAATGGGGTATGTCATGGCAATTAGCGAGCTAGAATTTAGAATTATCGTAACACTTCTTGGTAGGGTTTGCTATAGCAGCTTTTAGAAGGTTTTCAGATTTTATCCCAAAACTTTAGTCAGTTTGTTAGGAAAGGCTCCATCTCATCCTATTAAGTAACATAAAGCGTTTGTTTATGCTATTGAAATAATAATCAATATGAAAATATCGGTTTTTACCTATGATGAATATTGCTTATATATTTTGCAGTGATAAACTCGTACCTTCTCCACACAAGTTCACAATTAAGATATCTATACTTGTATGACTGTCAATAATCGTTTGCCATATGAGAATAAGATACTCTATATACATTCAATATCATGACGTCAGAATATTCATGCAGGGTCTCTATGAAATTTACCAATACAACCATCCATCCTGCACTCGCCTTTGAAGGATCAGACCAACTAAAGCAAAAGTTCTACGTTGTCGTCATGCGTCAGACACATACTTGGAATGAGCAAGGATTGCTGGTGTTAGCTGATGAACAAGATCCGCCATGTATGAAGGATCAGCTCATTGATCCTGATGACTTAATGAGCGGCGCTACTGAGGAGTCAGACTTAGCTCGATACAAGCCAAAGTGCGACGTTATCATTAATGGTCATGCTTATCCTCCTAAACACAGACAAAATCAGGATAGTTTTACTGCCAGTATCAAGCTACAAACGCCTGATTATGTCACCTTAGCTCAGCCTGTTGCTGCTAGTAAATACGCCTTTGTCGCGCAAAGCATCAAAAACAAGGCTCAAGACCATTATAAAGCTGGTCAAGTCCTTATCGATAAAACCCTCACTATCCTAAGTCCTAGATATCTGCTCAATGATAGCATTACAGGCAACGCACACTATAAGATGCATATCGATCCTATGCCAAGCAAAGTCAGCCTCGATCCTAGCAGCAGCTTTGGCGGCTATAGTCTAATAGAAGAGGGTCATAGCGCCCTTAAATACATCAATAAAGATGAGCTGATACCAGAACAGGAGCATGACAGCATAAAACTCAATCCTTATCACGGCACTATCGCTTATTTACAAGCAGATGGCTTCAACCCAGCAGGTACAGGATACAGCGCTCCTATCTATCATAAATACATGCAACCGCCACGTATTAAACTCTCACAAATCCATTATCCTGATTTGCTTATTAGCGAAAGCATTGTCAATCAAGTGGCAAGGGGTAAGCTTGATTATGATCGCTACAATAGACTGGTTGCAGGCTTTGGGGTACGTGCAAAGAGTCATCCAGAACGGGTAAAACTGGTAGGAGAAGTCGATAAAGACTTTGCCAATAGTGAAGACATCTACCCACAAGGCTTTGACTTTGCCTATTGGAATAGTGCCTATCTTAATCAGCAGACTGAGTTTCTCACGGGTAATGAATGGCTAACTCTCACCAATCTATGTGCGCCTGATGCGATAGCTGCTACTATTAATAATAAAGGCGATACGGTACTAAGACTTTACTTACCAGAAACCATCGCCTACTTGGCACTAACCTCCAAAGACCCACAAATGATAGCGACAGAGCTACCGATGCGTTTAGATACGGTCATTGTGTCCCCTGATAGGCAAAAGGTGAATCTAGTGTGGCGTGGTTTGGTGATTGAAGACTATCAGCCAGATGAAATAACCTTAAAGGTAATGAGTAGGGATGAGCAAACTAAGTTAAATGAGCAGTACTATACTCAGACGAGCCAAATCGTTAGACCTTTAGCCTAAATTTAGTTTATGTACTCAAAGTGAACTGCTGACACTGTTTTATTGAATAAATAGAGACAAATCTATGAGTTATATCAAATCATGCTTATTATCGCTCGCTGTCTCTTTTGGTGGCTGTGTGGACGTCGATAGACCGATCATTGATATTGAACAAGACATCGTCATCGGCGACTTGGGCGGCGTGCCCGTTGAGATGCCAAGAGATTCGGTACGCTTGGTCGAGTACAATGGTGATCCTGGCTGGGGTGAAGTAAGAGCAGGCGCAATACCTGAGCGTACCTATGCGTCGAAGATCAGCAGCTTTGGCTTTGATGTGCGTTATACCGATGGGGCGCTATACGATGGCATCGTCGGTAAGTGGTCTGATGAGTATGAGGCTCAAAAGAATCTATCGGACAGTCCTTGGGTATCGGTAGGGGTGAACTCGGGTAATCGTTATCATGGCAGGGGTGCTGTCCATCGTATTGGTGATGGTAGGATAAATGCAATGCCAGATGAACATCCTGTATTTACTTATGCAAAGCTACCTGAATCTCAATTTGGCTTAGAAGTCTATGCACCGCCTGGGATAGACCCTAAAACCAATACCCCATGGCGTGAAGATAGAGACGCGGAAGATGTTTTTATACAGCGTGATGATAATGGGACTATTGCCACTTATATAAAATGTAGCAACAGAGATGTTGAGCGACCTCCTTGTACCCATTACTTTGATCTAGAGCCTGAGATGGGGCTGTATGTTAGGGTGAGCTATTCGCGTTATGTGCTAAAAGACTGGCAGCGCATAGAGCAGGTGGTTAGAGAAGCGCTATTGGGCTTTAGAAAATAACAATACAGAATAATGCTAAAAAATCGGTAAACCACTATGAGAAATATAAACCTATGCTTACTAGCTGCTGCGATAGTATTTAGTGGCTGTAGTGATGCTTCAACGGCTATCAATAAGGTTAAACAAGGAAATAGTATGCAAGAAGATGCTACACAAAAAGATATGGTCATCGGCGACTTAGGCGGCGTGCCTGTTGAAATGCCAAGAGATTCAGTACGTTTGGTTGAGTATAACGGCGATCCTGACTGGGGTGAGGACTTTAAAGACGGCATACCTGAGCGTACCTATGAGTCAAAGATCAGCAGCTTTGGCTTTGATGTGCGTTATACCGATGGGGCGCTATACGATGGTATCGTCGGTAAGTGGTCTGATGAATACGAGGCGCAAAAGAATCTATCAGACAGTCCTTGGGTGTCGGTAGGCGTGAACTCAGGTAGTCGCTATCTTGACACAAACGGAATTGATAGGATAGCTAATGGTAGGATAAATGCAAGACCAGATAGACATCCTGTATTTACTTATGCAAAGCTACCTGAAACTCAATTTGGACTAGAAGTCTATGCACCACCTGGGATAGATCCTAAAACCAACACCCCATGGCGTGAGGCTAGATCTGCTAAAGATGTCTTTATACAGCGTGATGATAATGGGACTATTGCCACTTATATAAAATGTAGCAATAGAGATGTCGAGCGTCCTCCCTGTAGTCAATACTTTGACTTAGAGCCAGATATGAAGCTTGATGTTTACGTCAGTTACTCGCGCTATGTGCTACAAGACTGGCAACAGATAGAGCAAGTCGTGAGAAAAGCGCTATTGGATTTTCGGAAATAATTCACTTTTAACAGTGTATTGAGGTCATTATGGCAAGATCAAGACAGTCCTATACAGTAAAGCAACTAGAGGCTTATAGTGATAGTATTGAAAGCAACGGCGTGGCAGGCGCTGTTCAGTTTTACGACGATCTCTATGATGATGGTGACGGCTATAGATATGCTGGTTGGGCAATAGGCGTTGCTAGAAACGACACCGTTACAGGCAAGTCGGCTACGGACTTTATGATTGATACCGCCAAAGAGGGCGTAGGCGGTAAACCACCCAAAACGCTATCAGCGGCTGATATCAATGCCATTAAAAAAGGCATGGCGCTGGGTTATGCTGATGCATTGATTGAAAATGCACAAAGAACTGGTTCAACCAACCAAGATGTCACTTACGAACAAACGCGAGATTTTCATAAACAAGTTTTTGAAGAAAATGGCTTGTCTATAGACAATTGGACGTTAGAGACGCCAATGAAAGTTATAGAAGGGTTTGAAGGAAAAGATGCCGTTGAAGCACGCTGGAGAACACTTCGTGAAACAGGTGGTGATGGTCCTGATGGGGTATATAGAAGTAATGGGCTATATGACAGAATGATACGGGTAGTCAACACGCCTGCTATTACAATGACTGATAAGCAGGTGGAGCTACAACAACAAGCACGAGAATGGCTTGAGAGAGTAGGGCCTCGGGCAACATTGGATAATGCCAAAAAAGTTTGGGAGTCGTTGTTTGGTGCCAGCCAACTTGGCGGCTCGCAGCAAAGTCAAATCATCGCTATTAGTGAACCCTCATTCAACTACACTTCCCATAAAAAAGACAGCGTCGCAGGCTATACCCTCGTTCAAGTGATAGACAACGCTGTCGATACCGCCAAGCACACCACTTTTAATGGCGTCCCCGCCTACTTACTAGCCCAGACCACCCAGCCAAGCTGTCAAGGCGATGAAGCGGGCATTGGCGGCGGCGTCAAATCAGGCACGGTTGGCGGAGAAGTCAAGCCGACCTCAGCATCGAGTAGCATATTTGTCGAAGGCAAAGCATTAGTACGTGAAGGCGATACCTGCATCATGAATAACGGCAACACCACAGGGAAATATATACTCGTATGAACAACGACCATATAGACTCAGCATCCAATACAGATATAGACCACATTGAGCCACCTGAATCAGGCGTCACAGCGTTAGGTATCTCAAAACTAATGCCCACAAATAATCAAGCCTCAATGCTGGACATCGGCATGAACATCGCAGGCGCTATACCCAACAGCAAAGTTTCACAAACGCTTGGTACGGCTCAATCCGTTGCAAATGTCTACCGCGCCGCTCAGCAAGGCTCAGCTTTAGGCGTTGGCATGGCCTTGGCAGGCGCTGTCCCTGGTAGCGACTTCTCTGAGGCGATGGGTAAAGTCAGTGCAGCGTCTAATGCGTTCTCAGCGATCAAATCAGGCAATATGCTAGGAGCTGGTATGTCACTGGCAGGCCTCGATCCTAATAGTCCCTATGCCCAAGTCATGGGACAAGTGGCACAAGCCAAACAGATGTTTGATATGGGAATGTCAATATTCAAACCAACTATAAATCCTGCTGACTTGATTAAGTATACTAAGCCACTACAGCAAGCTACTGAGACACCGTCTAAAGCTGTAAGCTTTAAAAGTAGAGATGGCTCTTATGTTAGGGGTAATGAGCTTCGAGTTGAAGCTTGTCCCTTAGCTAGCCCTGAAGCTACGGTAGGTGAACCTGTACAGGCTCTATATGGAAGTAAAATACTAGCAGGCGGCGACGACATCGACTATCGCGGCACAGGCTATATGCCCCTAGTTATGAGCCGTATCTACAACAGCCAAAACCCTGATACAGGCTGGTTCGGTCAAGGCTGGGTCACCCAAGGCTACGAGCAGCGCTTGGAGCTTGATCCGCAGCACAACCGTATCTATCTGATCGACAACACAGGACGGCGCGTCCCCTTTACCTATCTTGCGCCAGATCAAAGCTGCTATCAGCATAGCGAAGGCATCACCCTATACCGAAAGCCATTAGCTCATGATAAAACACACACCACAATCAGCGCCCGTCCCATCATAGCAGGCGCAGTCAGCGGCACCCGTATCGGCGATCAAGAGCCGCTAGAGTTTGTTATCTATCAAGGCGATTACAACCCCAAAGCGCATAACCCTAAAGCGCACGACTCTGAAACTCATAGCATCGACGCCTTTACTGGCATCGCCCAGCACTATAGCTATGTCGCCAGTCGTCGCCATCACGGCACTAAGGCCGTTATTTTGCTAAGCAGCTACGCAGACAAATACGGCCATCAAAACCAGCTGCACTATACGCGCAGTCCACTTGAGGGCAGCGCTCACATACCGCAGTATCTCACCGATGACGCTGGCAGTTGCTACGAGTTTGAGTTTACCACGATTAATGAGCAAACCAGACTTGCCAAGCTCTATCAAATAGAAGACATGAAAGGCACAAGCCTTACCAAAACGATTCTAGCTCATTACCGTTACAGCGATGACGCCGACCTCATCCAAGTTGACATCCAAGGCCGCACCACCCGCAAGTTTGCTTATAAAAACCATTTAATGACATGGCAGACCCAGCCCGATGGTCAACAAGTCGCCTATCAGTATGACCGCTACGACAACCCCAAAGCCGCTCGCGTTATAGAGCAAGCCATCAGCACAGGCCGTCACTACCTATTTGACTATGACACAGACACCAGTGGTATCGAGAGTATTGGCATCACCACAGTGACCGAACAGCCAGGCACCGATCTTGAGCGCAGCCGCCGCTATAGCTATGACGACTGGTACAACATGATCAGCCTGACTGACCCGAATGGTCATACCACCCTATATGAGTACGATGACAATAATCGCACAGTCAAAGTCACCCGCGCCAACAACAGTCACACGCGCTTTATCTACCAAGGCGCTCATCTGGCGAGCGTACAAGTACAAACAGGGACAGATCCCATTACCCAGCTGCCAGAGTATCGTGAGGCAAGCTTTAGCTATAATAAAGCAGGTCAACTGATTACCAGCAGCGATGCTATCGCAAACACACAGCGCTACCGCTATAACGCTCAGGGCAACCCTATAGAATATATCGACGCCCTAGGTAATACTACTCATTATAAATATGATAATCATGGCAATATAGCTCAGCAAATTCTAGCCAACGGTAGCTCGTTCAGCTTTGAGTACGATGACTATGGCAACCTCATCACTCAAACCGACTGTAGTGGTTATCAGACCCATTACCAGTACGATGGCAAACAGCGCCTCATCCAAATCATTGATGCTGAGGGCAATATCACCCGTCATCACTATAACAACCGCGCCCCTCATCTAGAAGCGCTTATCAGCCAAGTCACTTATCCTGATGGCAGTCGCATACAGATGGACTATGATGAGCTTGGACGTCTGATCACTTATACCGATGCACTAGGTCAACAAGTTACTTATCATTACGACAGCGAGGGCAAACCAAGTCAGCGTACTGAGGACAGCGTAGATCAAGGCAGTACCAATAAAAATACGACAGTCAAACGCTTTAACGCCAAAGGCAACAGCATCGCCTATAGTTATGATGGCTTAAACCGTCTAACAACCCTAACTAATGAAAATGGTGAACAGTGGACCTTTGAATACGATGCCAATGACAACCTAATCCATGAGACCCGCTTTGACGGTCATCAAAGTCGCTATCACTACGATGCCATCGGGCAGATGATACAGCAAATAGACAACCCACAACTGCCAAGATACCAGCAGCATCATGTACTCATGGAGTACGATGTAGCGGGACAACTAATAGCAAAGCATAGCAGCCACTATCCTGAGCGGATTGGTAATAACAGGGGTAAACCCACCCGTGCCCAGTATCACCGTATGCGTTATGAGTATAACGAAGTAGGGCAGCTGATCAGCGCCGTCAACCCCAACAGCCGCACTCACTTAGCTTATGACGCCAGTGGTCGCCTGATACAAGAGACGCTCATCAATCATCTCACTCAAAACGGACAATACCAAGCCCGACAGCAGACGCTCGCTCACAGCTATGACGAAATAGGCAATAGAGTTGCCACCACACTGCCCGATGGTAAAGTCATCCATCAGCTATACTACGGCTCAGGACACCTATACAACCAAAGTCTGCACGACCCAAGCACGGATCAGCACATCGAGCTACGCCATAGTGAACGCAACAAGCTCCACCAAGAGATAACCCGTCAACAAGGTGGACTTGACAGCCACTACACCTACGACCCGATGGGACGGCTGACCAAACAGCGAAGCACAGCACACAGCACAAATTATGACTCTAAATACAGTAAAACTGATGAGCACCTCACCATAGCGCGAGACTATCACTATGACGCACTAGGACAACTGACGCATTTAAGTGGTCATAGTGTGCTTGATACTAAACATACTCAGTTGTTTAAACGCAACCATCAATATCAGTATGATAAGATAGGACGCTTAACCGAACACAAGCTCACCGACTATCAAAACCAGACAGGCATCACCGAAGTGTTTGCCTTTGACCCTGCTAGTAATCGCGTGCCTGTGAAAGTAGCTGACAATACAAATCAAGCACAAACCAAGACATCTAAAAAAGAGCAGAGCAGACCGCGCGAGCTGATCCAAAACGGTAAAAGAATCAGATACACCTATGACTCTCATGGACGAGTGCTGTATAAAACCACAGAAGCGGTTAATCATCCTGATACAGAGCCGCGCACTGCGCTACAACTACAATACAACGCCAATAACGAGCTAGAAAAAAGCCTGCGGACTCAGTATCAACGCAATAAAGTTATTAAAACTCTAACTAAATATCACTACGACGCCTTTGGACGACGTATTGCTAAGCAAAGTGAAGTACGGCAGCTAAGCGATCATCAAGGAAAGCTGACTCAAAATAGCAAGACCCAGCATACGCATATGCTGTGGGATAGTGATAAGCCTATTCAAGAATACTCAGACACTCATGTCTATACTACTATCTATGACCAAGGTAGCTTTACCCCAGTAGCGAGACTCGCTTGGCTACGTGATGATATACCAAAAGTGGCTAACGATGATGTTAAAAATATAGAGCATGAGCAAGACAGCAGCGCAATACAAGTCTATCATTATCATAACGATCAATTAGGTACACCTAATGAGCTGACCAATGATAAGGGCGAAGTCATTTGGCTGGCGGATTATGAGGCATGGGGCAATACCGCTAAAGTTATTTGCAATGAAGTTAAGATTAATCAACTAGCAGTATCACAAGAGCATTTGCAGCCTATACGCTTTCAGGGTCAGCACTTCGATACTGAAACGGGGCTGCACTATAACAGCTTCCGCTACTATGATCCTGATATGGGGATGTTTACTACGAGAGATCCAATAGGATTAAGAGGAGGTGATAATGTATTTCAATATGCGCCAAATCCTGTTAATTGGGTTGATCCGTTGGGATTGGCTTCTACTGCAGCTTCGTGGGGTTCAGACCTTGAAAAAGCAAATAATGCTCGTCGAGCAAAGGCTCGTGCGGAATATGGGATAGGGCAAAACAATATACCTTATACACCTCCAAAATATGGTAAAGATAGCAGTGCCTCGCTTCATTTCAATGGTCCAGCTGGAGGCGTTTGTGGTGCAGAAGGTTCAACTTTTGCAACATGGCTTCCAGATTGGAAATGGAAAAGTGCTTGTCAAGCTCACGATGACTGTTATTCAGATTGTAGTAGGACTAAAAGAGAATGTGATGATGAGTTTGCAGCTAATGGTGCCAAATTCTATCAGTATATGTTAACTCATGGTCCTGGTAATAGTGTATCAAATGAAGCGTATAGAAGTGCTCAAGAACAGGCAGGATGTTGTAATGAATGTACTGAATAAGTTTATTTTCTATATTCCGAGGATCATACATATATTGCTACTACCTATGATGTATGTAGTTACTCTTTGGTTTCCTAATGGAAAGTACTGGGAAGTCATAGGGCTTGTTATTCTAATCCTAATACCTTTTTATTCTTTAGTAATGAAAAAATGTAGAAGTTATTTCTTTTGGATAAGTTTTTTTACTTATATACTAGTAATATATCTATTTTTCCCAGAGCATCTTTTTTCTGAAAAATATCCTTTAGATTATAAAAATATTATCTTTTTTGATATGTTACTTTTATTAATCACTGATACATATCTATATTTTAAAAATAAAAAAAATTACTTTTATTGATTTAATATGCGACATCAGCTTTTAAAAAATAAATTGGAGAAGTCGGTGTTTGTCAACATAGTTGTCACCAATTTACCAACTATAGTCACCTGACCACAAAAGTGTTATACAATAAATCAACTAAACGATTACCACAATAAATAACCATGACTTACTCCCTAGATTATCGCAAACAAGTCTTAAAAAGCTTAGATGAGGGCATGACCTTTGCCGAAGCTGCTGTTTTCTATGATATAGTCAGTCTTTTATAAATAAGATACAATGCTTTTAAAATAAAGAGAAAGATATAATCATTATGACTTACTCAGCAGACTTTCGAACGCAAGTTATAAAAAGCGTCAAAGACAAAGACATGAGCATTCGTCAAGCTTGTGTTTTCTATGACATCAGCAAAACCACTTTACAGCGTTGGCTGAAAAATCCAAGTATCAAACAAACTCGGGATAAGCCACCCAGTAAAATACCAAATGAAGCACTTCTCAAAGACGTCGCGCAGTATCCAGACGATTACATGTACGAGCGAGCTCAACGTTTAGGCTGTAGCAAGTCAGGCATTGATATTGCCCTAAAGCGCCTTGGTATCAGTCAAAAAAAAGACCTTAGAGCATCCAAAAGCGTGTCCAATAAAAAGAGCAGCGTATCAGAGTAAGCTCAATAGTTTTATTCAGCAAGGCTATCCCATTGTGTACATGGATGAAAGCGGCTTTGAGGCTGAAACCATTCGTTCTCATGGCTATGCACCGATAGGTAAACCCTGTATCGACAGCTATAACTGGCAAGCAAGAAAGCGCACTAACGTTATTGGTGCGCTCTATGAAAAAATGTTATTTGCCTTAGATTACTTTGAGCAAAATATTAACAGCAGCATATTCTACCACTGGTGCAAACACACGCTAATACCAAGTCTTAAAACAAAATGTGTGATCGTGATGGACAATGCTAGATTTCATAAGAACAAATGCATTCAAAAACTACTGAACAGACATGGCCATCGTATTCTTTGGTTGCCACCCTACAGCCCTGATCTAAATCCCATTGAAAAGAAGTGGGCACAGGCAAAATTTCTACGTCAAGGCTGGATGGAGAATAATCTACCTAAGCTGTTTCATGATATGGGTTGTATCTCTTTTATTCTAGACTGACTATATCAGTCCAACGACCATCCAGAAGTGGAAAAAGCGTCTTCATAGTAAGACCACCCGATATATTAAGCCCTACAAAATAGAGGATGAAGCCTTAGCTCAAGATGTTAAGGATTACCCTAATGACCCCTGCCGTCAATCCCGTAGAACCAAACTTGGGAGATTTTAATTACGCAGCCTGACGATAATAATCAGACCACACCTGTCCTGGCGTTTTATAGCCTAAACCCTTTTGAATCCTAGTCTGGTTGTAGTACAGCTCAATATAGCCAATGATATCGCTGATGGCTGCAAACCTTGTTTTATAGTCTTGGTGATATACCAGCTCATTCTTTAAGACGCCCCAAAAGCTTTCTATGGGAGCGTTGTCGAAACAATTGCCACGACCACTCATTGATCCTATAAACTGATGCTGATTGATGATCTTGTGATAAGCATGGCTACAATACTGACTACCTCTATCTGAATGCACAATCAGTCCTTTACTTGGGCGTTTATTCTTAATGGCCATGTTGAGTGCACGGCATACTAAGTCTGCTGTCATGCGTTTATTGATAGCATAGCCAACCAGCTCTTTGGTGTATAAGTCTTTGACTCCAGCTAAGTACAACCAGCCTTCACTTGTCCAAATATAAGTGATGTCACTGACCCAAGACTCATTAGGACGCTTAGCATCAAACTGCTGATCTAGCACGTTTGGATAAACAAGCTTGTTATGATCGGAGTCAGTAGTGACTTTAAAGCGTTTGTGACGGTAATCTCCCCTATAAATAAGAACACTCATAAATAGAGATTAACTGTTAAAATATATCAGCAGGAGAATCCTATGAAAAAGACCCGTTTTAGCGACAATCAAATCGTCAACATCTTAAAGCAAGCCGAACAAGGTATTCCTATTACCGAGCTCTGCCGAGAGCACAATATCAGTCAAAGCACCTTTTACAACTGGCGCTCCAAGTATGGCGGCATGGATGCTTCCTTAATTGCCCGTCTCAAAGCACTTGAGACTGAAAACGCCCGTCTTAAGAAGATGTACGCAGATGAATGTCTTAAGTCCGACATACTACAGGATGCCATGACAAAAAAGTGGTAGCGCCGCAAAGGCGCAGACAGCTCGTTTGTCACTACATTGAAGCGCGCAGCATTAGCATACGCCTTGCTTGCCTGATCTTTAATATCAGCGTCACTTGCTACTATCACAAGTCCGTGGCAACGGATGAGAATAAGCAAATAGCAGACTTACTTATCAAACTGACTGATGAGAATAAGAACTGGGGCTTTGGGCTGTGCTTCTTAACCCTGCGCAATGTCATGGGACTGCCATACAACCACAAGCGTGTCTATCGTATCTACTGTGAGCTTGAATTAAACCTTAGAATCAAGCCCAAGCGTCGCATTAAACGTGCTAAACCCATACCACTGGCTGTACCTGACCAGATCAACCACAGCTGGAGCATGGACTTTATGCACGACGGCTTAACAGATGGTCGCGGCTTTAGACTGTTTAATGTGATTGATGACTATAACCGTGAAGCCTTAACGGTCGAGGTTGACTTCTCACTACCGGCTGGGAGGGTGATACGTAGCTTGAACCAGTTAATCGAGTGCCGAGGTAAACCTGTCCAAATCAGATGCGACAATGGCCCTGAATACATTAGTAATGCGCTTAAAGACTGGGCTGAGCAGCAAGGCATCACTATTAGTTATATTGAGCCTGGCAATCCACAGCAAAATGCTTATGTGGAGCGCTTTAACAGGACAATGCGTTATGATTGGTTAAATCAGGAGTTGTTTGATAATCTTGATCATGTCCGGGAGCAAGCGGAAGCTTGGTTATATCACTATAATAACGAGCGCCCAAACATGGGCAATGGTGGTTTTACGCCGATACAGAAACTCAATCAGGCAGCTTAATTCTATTTATTAGGTGTCTTAAATTTGGGAGGGTTACCCAGCCAGTGGTATGGGTTTAGCACGTTTAATGCGACGCTTGGGCTTGATTCTAAGGTTTAATTCAAGCTCACAGTAGATACGATAGACACGCTTGTGGTTGTATGGCAGTCCCATGACATTGCGCAGGGTTAAGAAGCACAGCCCAAAGCCCCAGTTCTTATTCTCATCAGTCAGTTTGATAAGTAAGTCTGCTATTTGCTTATTCTCATCCGTTGCCACGGACTTGTGATAGTAGCAAGTGACGCTGATATTAAAGATCAGGCAAGCAAGGCGTATGCTAATGCTGCGCGCTTCAATGTAGTGACAAACGAGCTGTCTGCGCCTTTGCGGCGCTACCACTTTTTTGTCATGGCATCCTGTAGTATGTCGGACTTAAGACATTCATCTGCGTACATCTTCTTAAGACGGGCGTTTTCAGTCTCAAGTGCTTTGAGACGGGCAATTAAGGAAGCATCCATGCCGCCATACTTGGAGCGCCAGTTGTAAAAGGTGCTTTGACTGATATTGTGCTCTCGGCAGAGCTCGGTAATAGGAATACCTTGTTCGGCTTGCTTTAAGATGTTGACGATTTGATTGTCGCTAAAACGGGTCTTTTTCATAGGATTCTCCTGCTGATATATTTTAACAGTTAATCTCTATTTATGAGTGTTCTTATTTATAGGGGAGATTACCCTGCACCTCCAAGGCACTTCAAAAATGCAGGGAACTTATCGTATAAGAAGGAACCCTGTAGATCAATTGCTTTTATACAGAAAGGAAATGTCGCATATATATTGCCCACAATTAAGTACTAGCGGTGGACGTGCAGCTTTATTCTGTGGACTGGTGTTTCCTTCAGCCTCAAAAGCTCAGTTAGAAGAGTTGAACCGCCCCGGGATTGTCGGAGACTCAACATTCTGAGAGAATACGACAATGAAAACACGAAACTACACTCCTGAGATTAAAGAACGCGCCGTTCGCATGCTGATAGAAGCGTTGGGCGACTATCCCTCCACATGGTCAGCGATTCAAGCCATTGCCCCTAAGATTGGCTGTACGCCTGAAACCCTGCGGTCGTGGCATAAAAAACACATCGATCAAACTATTCCTGCATCGGTGCAAGCGCAAAGTGATAAAGAGCGCATCAAGGAGCTTGAACGCGAATGCAGAGAGCTCAAGCAAGCCAATGAGATCATACGTAAGGCTGCCGCTTTTTTCGCCCAGGCGGAGCTCGACCGCTGACTAAAATCATGATTCAATTCATCGACGATCATAAGAATAATTATGGGGTCGAGCTGATCTGTAGAGTATTACCGATTGCCCCATCAACCTATCACCGTGCTAAAGACTTGGAGAGCTACCCTGAAAAATGCTCACTGCGCAGTCAACATGACGACTTTTACATCAGCGAGATTAAACGCATCTGGCAGGACAGCAAATGCCGCTATGGCGCTCGTAAAGTATGGCAGCAGATGAAAGCTGACGGGTTAAAGGTTGCTCGTTGTACCATAGAGCGTTTAATGAGACAGCATGGCCTACAAGGTGTCTGGCGCGGTAAGGGTAAAATAACAACTCACAGCCGTGATGATCAAAAGCGTGCTGATGACCTAGTCAATCGTAACTTTAGCGCTCATCGCCCTAACCAGCTCTGGGTGGCAGACTTTACTTATATCAAGACGATAAGCGGCTGGGTGTATACCGCTTTTATTATTGATGTGTTTGCTCGCGCTATTGTGGGCTGGAAAGTATCTAATCGTATGAACACAGATATGGTGATGGCGGCGTTAAATCAAGCAATAGCAGATAGAAACTATCCCAAAGATGTGATTCATCACAGTGATCGAGGGGTTCAGTATTTATCCATTCGCTATACTGATAAAATGGCTACATGCGGTGTTATAGCTTCTGTCGGTACGACAGGCGATTCATACGATAATGCATTAGCTGAAACGGTCAACGGGCTTTATAAGTCTGAGGTGATTCATTATTTAAAACAGAACTGGACTGGTGTGAACGATGTTGAACTAGCAACCCTTGAATGGGTGGATTGGTTTAATAGAACACGATTGCATAGCACGATTGGATATGTGTCACCCTTTGAGTTTGAAAAGCGGTATTATGATAATTTAACCTTGTCAGGTGAAGCTGCCTGACTCAAGTAAATAAGTCTCCGATAAAGTCGGGGCGGTTCAAGTCTATTATTCCGATCTTTAGAGATAGAGACCGTTCGTTAGTTTATGATAACCCAAACGCTTATTACTTTATTTTTTCAGAAGGGGATTTTATAAACGCTATAGAGGACTCATTTCCCAAAAAAATAACGAGCAATTATAAAAACTCAGCAATGAATTCAATTATAGCTAGCTACCTCAGACCCTGGCTAGTTGAACCGGATGCGTCTAAAGAGCAAAGACAACCATTAATATTAGATAATAAGCAGCTAGAGTTAGCAACTACGCGAACATCTAGTGGATACCGTAGATTAAAAGGCCCAGCAGGTTCTGGTAAGTCATTGATTATTGCTAAAAAAGCATCGAAGCTTTTAAAAGAAGGAAAAAGAGTTCTCATAGTTACCTTTAACCTAACTCTAACTAACTATCTAATAGATTTGTGTGTAAGAGATTATAACTTAGCTCGTAGAGATGAAAATGCTACATGGCTGAATTTCCACTATTTAGCATCAAGGCTATGTATAGAGGCAGGTCTTGAGCAGGCATATCATGATTTATTTAAAGGCTTAGGCGATAATAATTTTATCAATGATAATGCTCTTTGTAAGCTACTTGAGTATGCCATACAAAGCTATGACTTTGAAAAATATGATGCTATCTTAGTTGATGAGGGACAAGATTTTAACCCTAGGTGGTGGAATATTCTAAGGTCGCTATTAAAAACAGAAAAAGACTTAAGGCCGGGTGAGAATTTGGAAGCAGAAATGCTTCTTGTAGCAGATACTACGCAAGATATATATGGGAATGGTAAAAAATGGACTGACGAAGCAATGAAAAAAGCAGGGTTTTCAGGTCCTTGGGCTACTCTTGAAAGTACATATAGGCTGCCGCCAGCACTAATACCTATGATACAAGATTTTGCTAACCTGTTTATTCCCCTTGCTAATATTGTTTTACCACAGCCGCCTAAAAATAGCACCCATGGAGATATTTTTTCTGATGATAGAACCGATGCTGGTAATTTTATATTTAGATGGATGAATATACCTAAGTTTAATGATGAAAGAGCATTTGATGGATATCTCGATCAGCCAATTAACGATTTTAGCAAAGATATTGAGAAGTTAGGTTTGAGTTTTTCAGATCAAACTTACTTAGTGACCAATCATAAGCTAGGAGGCTGGATTACCAATAGTTTAAAAAGAAGGAAAAAAAATGTATTAGATGTCTTTAGTAAAGATTGGAAAGAGTCTAGAAGGAAAAAGATTTATTTCTTTAAAGGATCCCAAAAAATCAAAGCGTCGACAATACATAGTTACAAAGGATGGGAATCAAATGCCCTATTTATCATAGTTGATAATATGAACTTTAATAAACAGGATGCTGAGGTTCTATATACTGCATTAACGAGAATTAAAGGTAGAGGAAAATCTTTGTTGTATGTTGTTTGCAGTGATAGAAACCTATTCGAGTTTGGTGAGAGGTGGAATAGCTATTATAATTACTAAATTTATAGGTAGGGCAGTTTCCATGAGACTTTCCCAAACTTTGTGTAACTGCTTATAATCCACTAACAGGAGAATAAGCAATGACGACTCAATCTGACATTAAAAAACTGGCCGAGCAAATGGCTGGTAGCATGAACAGCTTCGATGACATCAAAGACTTTCAGAGGCAGCTCATGCAATCCTTTATCGACACCGCACTTGAAGCCGAGATGGAAGACCACCTCGGTTACCCCAAACATGAGAAAGCCGATAAACCTAATAAGCGCAACGGCCACACTAAAAAGACCGTCCGCAGTGACACAGGCGATCTTGAGATATCCACCCCAAGAGACCGTGATAGCAGCTTTGAGCCTGTACTCGTCAGTAAGCATCAAACCCGTATCTCAGGTCTTGATGACAAGATCATATTCCTTTACGCCAAGGGTCAAACCACCACCGAGATTGTAGAGAGCATCAAAGAGCTCTACGACGTCGATATCTCAAGCACACTGGTTTCAAGAGTCACCGATAACATATTAGAGGACATCACCGCATGGCAGAACCGACCGCTGAGCAGTGTTTATCCTATCGTCTATCTAGACTGCATTGTCGTCAAAGTACGTCAAGGTAAGCAGATTATCAACAAAGCCATTTACTTAGCGCTAGGTGTTGCTCTTGATGGTAAAAAAGAGCTGCTTGGTATGTGGCTATCAGAGAATGAAGGCGCTAAGTTCTGGCTAGGTGTTCTTACCGAGCTTCAAAACCGCGGAGTGCAAGATATCCTCATTGCCTGTGTTGATGGTCTAAAGGGTTTCCCTGATGCCATTAACACCGTCTATCCAAAGGCACAGGTTCAGCTGTGTATCGTACACATGGTGCGCTATTCAATGAAGTTTGTGCCGTGGACGGATAAAAAGGCCGTAGCGGCTGATTTAAAGGCCATTTACGGCGCTGATACGCTTGAGATAGCAGAGGCCAACCTTGAGCACTTTGATGAGGTGTGGGGTGAAAGTTATCCGCACGTGGTTAAGTCTTGGCGTAATAACTGGGAGGGCTTAACGGTGTTCTTTGAGTATCCGAAAGACATCAGAAAAGTGATTTATACCACCAATGCGATAGAGTCGCTAAACAGTGTGATTCGGACGGCGGTGAATAAGCGTAAGGTGTTCCCCTCTGATCAGGCAGCATTCAAAGTGGTGTACTTAGCCACCCAGCAGGCGTCTAAAAAGTGGTCGATGCCAATCCGTAACTGGACGTCTGCTCTTAATCGCTTTATGATTATGTTTGATGACCGTATCAGTAACCATTTAATCTAAAGGGCAGTTACGCAGAATTCGGGATAGGCTCGTTTCCATCTCATTAAGTAATAGGTGTATTACCCTTCAAGTGATTAGTTTAAGTAATCTCTGAACATAATATCAGTTAGAAGTTTGTCAATTTACTAACATACAAACCCTCAAGACAACCATCGTCGCCTGCCATGACCCCTGCCGTCAATCCCGTAGACTTAAACTTGGGAGATTTTAGTTACGCAGCTTGACGATAATAATCAAACCACATCTGTCTTGGCGACTTATAGCTCAAGCCCTTTTGAATCCTCGTTTGATTGTAATACAGCTCAATATAGCCAATGATATCGCTGATGGCTGCAAATCTAGTTTTATAGTTCTGGTGATACACTAGCTCATTCTTCAAGACGCCCCAGAAACTTTCTATCGGAGCGTTGTCGAAACAATTGCCTTTGCCACTCATAGATCCTGTAAACTGATGCTGTTTAATGATCTTGTGGTAGGCATGGCTACAGTACTGACTGCCTCTGTCAGAATGAACGATTAGCCCTTTAGCAGGTCGTTTATTCTTAATCCCCATGTTGAGTGCACGGCATACTAAATCTGCGGTCATACGCTTGTTAATAGCGTAACCGACAAGCTCTTTGGTGTATAAGTCTTTGACCCCTGCTAAGTACAGCCAACCCTCATTCGTCCAGATATAGGTGATGTCGCTGACCCACGACTCGTTAGGGCGCTTAGCGTCAAACTGCTGATCAAGCACGTTATCATAGACCAGTTTGTTGTGATTAGAGTCAGTGGTGATTTTAAAGCGTTTGTGACGACGACATTTAATGCCAAACTCTTCTTTAATACGTCTGACCATGTATAGACTAATATCATGCCCTTGATCGCTTAGATAGGCATGCAGACGATCTATACCATAACGCTCTTTAGTTTCAATGTGTGCGGCTTTGACTAGCAGCTCAGACTGGTTGCGATGTATTTGTTGGTCACTGATATCACGACCTAGCCAGTCATAGTAGCTTGAGGGTTTAACCTGTAGTACGCGGCACATAGTGGTGATGCTAAAGAAGTGCTGGTTATCTTTGATAAAGGCGTACCTGACTAACTGTGCTTTGCAAAGTACGCCGTCGCCTTTTTTAGTATTTCGCGCTCCTCTTCAGCCACTTTGAGCTGCCGCTTTAGGCGTTTTACCTCTTCAAGCGCACTCATAAGTTCAGGGTCATACTGCTTTGTTCCTACAAGTTTGCCTTGATTGGCTTTGTTATGCCAATTTGAGAGCGTTTGTATGGCAATGCCAAGCTGCTTTGCAGTGGCTGAGATATTGCCGTTGTTGTCTGCTATCTTTTTAACAGCTTCGGCTTTAAATTCGTCACTGTAGGTTCTTACTTTCTTGGTCATGGTAAACTCCTGTTATTATGCTTAGTTTACCAAGTTTACTTGTACGGTTTCTTCAGCATAGCTCAAGCTGTTTGGGGTGGTGGTGAGTAGTATTAGGCGGTTTAAGAGGTGAGGGTAATAGGTATGAGAAAGTTTTCATAACCCATCCCAAACAACGCAGTACCCCGAAAATTAGTTGGTAGATAAGCTTGCTTAAACGCATAATCTCGCTAGAATTGTTACCACTAAGTAAATTCCCTCTTGTACGGCTAATTATTTATTCGTTGCATAATTACGTATCAAAATATAGAGACCCTAAAGCATGGCAAAAACAACCAAAAAGAGTGATAAAAAAGAAGTGCGCTTTGAAGAGGCGCTATGGGATGCGGCCAATAAGCTGCGTGGTAGCGTTGAGTCTTCAGAGTATAAGCACATCGTGCTCAGCCTTATCTTCTTAAAGTTTATCAGTGATACCTTTGAGCAGCGTAAGCAAGCGCTATTAGACGCTGGCCAAGAGAAGTATGTTGACTTGGTGCAGGCTTATACCAAAGAGAACGTGTTTTATTTGCCAGAAGAATCACGTTGGCGCTTTATTCAGCAAAATGCCAAGCAAGAAGACATCGCCCTGAAGATTGATACCGCCCTTAGCACCATTGAGAAGACCAACAAATCATTAAAAGGCGCACTGCCTGACAACTACTTCTCACGTCTTGGCTTAACCCCGAGCAAACTAGCGGCTCTGATTGATGTGATTAATAATATCGACACCATCGATAATGAGCACAAAGATGTGGTCGGCCGTGTCTATGAGTATTTCTTAGGTAAGTTTGCTGATAGTGAAGGCAAAGGCGGCGGTGAGTTCTACACGCCTAAGTCGGTGGTGAACTTGATTACTGAGATGATTGAGCCGTATAAGGGCAAGATATATGACCCGTGCTGCGGCTCGGGCGGTATGTTTGTGCAGTCGATTAAGTTTATTGAGAACCATCAAGGCGACACCAAAGATGTGTCTATCTACGGTCAAGAGTACACCACGACGACCTATAAGCTGGCGAAGATGAACTTAGCCATTCGGGGTATCTCTAGTAACTTAGGCGAAGTGGCAGCCGATACCTTCTTCAAAGACCAACACCCACAGCTCAAAGCGGACTTTATCATGGCCAATCCGCCCTTTAACCAGTCGCAGTGGCGCGCTGATGATGAGCTGGTCGATGACCCACGCTGGGCAGGGTATCCCACACCGCCAACAGGCAATGCCAACTATGCTTGGATATTGCACATGATATCTAAGCTGTCTGAGCATGGGACAGCGGGCTTCGTATTGGCCAATGGCTCGATGTCTACCACGACCAGTGGTGAGGGTGAAATCCGTCAGCAAATCTTAGAGAATGATTTGGTGGATTGTATGGTCGCTCTGCCCGGTCAGCTGTTTTATACCACACAGATTCCTGTTTGCTTATGGTTTATCAGTAAGGATAAAAAGGCAGAGTCTGCCGATAGCAAAGAGCGCGGTCTGCGCAATCGCTCAGGTGAAACGCTGTTTATTGATGCACGTAATCTAGGCTATATGATTGACCGTACGCATAAAGGCTTGTCTGATGAGGATGTGAAGAAGATAACCGATACCTATCATGCGTGGCGTGGTGAGCAGCATGCTGGCGGCTATGAGGCGTATGAAGACGAAGCAGGCTTCTGTAAATCAGCGACGCTGGATGAGATTAAAGCCAATGATTATGTACTCACTCCGGGGCGTTATGTCGGTGCTGCTGCTATCGAAGATGACGGCATTCCGTTTGAGACTAAAATGTTAGAACTCAGCCAAACGCTATATGCTCAAATGCAAGAATCTGAGAAGTTAGATGCAACCATTCGTCAGAACTTGGAGGTGTTGGGTTATGGCGAGTGATTGGGAAGTTGTGAAAATAGAAGATATTGGAGATGTTAGAAGTGGTAAACGTCTACCTAAAGGACATTCATTAATATGTGATGAAACACCATTTCCCTATATACGTTTAGTTGATGTTTCTGATGGAAGAATAAGAAGAAATAACCTTCAATACCTAACCGAAGCAACTAAACAAAAAATACAAAAGTACGTAGTTAATACATCCGACGTCTGTCTTGCTATAGTTGGTCATACTATTGGTATGGTTTTCTATGTTGATTCCGAATGGGATAATAATAATTTGACGGAGAATGCAGCACGAATCACAAATATTAGAGAGGGTGTTGTTTCTAGATATTTATATTATTTTTTAATTTCCCCTAAAGGACAAACACAGATTCTGTCTAGGAAAGTAGGTTCAGCACAAGGAAAGCTTCCTTTATACAATATTAAGTCACTAGAGGTATTACTGCCGCCACTCACAGAACAAAAAACCATTGCTCATATCCTTGGTTCTTTAGACGATAAAATCGAACTCAACCGTCAAATGAACGAAACGCTAGAAGCGATTGCTCAAGCTTTGTTTAAAAGCTGGTTTGTTGACTTTGTTCCAGTGATTGATAATGCGTTACTGGCAGGTAATGCCATTCCTGAGCCACTTAAAGAACGCGCAGAAAGGCGTCAGGCGCAGTTAGACAGTGGTGAAGCCAACATTAACTCAGAGATTAACGACTTATTCCCCAGTGAATTTGAGTTTACTGAAGAGTTAGGGTGGATCCCTAAGGAGTGGGAAGTAAGTAATATCAACAGTGAATTTGAAGTAACTATGGGTCAGTCACCTCCTGGGAGCTCGTACAATGAAGAACAAGAAGGCATAGCCTTCTTTCAGGGAAGTACTGACTTTGGGTTTAGGTATCCTACTAATAGAATATATACCACTGAACCTAAACGTCTTGCAGATAAAGACGACACTTTAGTTAGTGTTAGAGCGCCTGTTGGCACTGTAAATATGGCTACTCAGAAATGTTGTATTGGTCGAGGGCTTAGTGCGGTTAGGCATAAGTCGGGTAATAGGTCATACACTTATTACTCAATGATTCAGTTACATCAAAGATTTCAGGTGTTTGAATCACAAGGTACGGTGTTCGGTAGTATCAATCAGAAAGATTTTAAGGCTTTATTGCAGATTAAAGCCCCTGACAACTTGATCAATAAATTTGAAGAATATGCAGGTAGTCTAGATAATAAAATTGAAACAAACTCTCTCCAAATAATAACCCTAGCTAAGCTCCGTGACACACTACTCCCCAAGCTTATGTCAGGCGAGCTGCGTATTGCTGATGCTGAGAGGCTGGTGGCAGATATTTAAAAGGATTTAGTTTAAAACGTATCAGAGGGTTTTATGAAGAGATTACTATTAAGTGTAGCGATTGGTTTAGGCTCTGTAGCGGCTACGTCTGCAATGGCAGCGACACCTGCGTTCTCAGCTCAAAAGGTTGCTCAGGTTAAACTACCTGATTTAAGTTTCAAAGAAGTCATGCGTCAGTTTTATAGTGGTCGTATGGGCTATGCATTTGTCAATGATGAATATATCGAGTCGATGCCAAATATTGGTTTAGATAGTGTTGATAGCGATGGAGAGAGAACAATCGCGTTGATGCACCCTGTAATTCCTTATAAGAATACAGTAGGTGAGTCACGTTACTTAGTAATCATCGAAAAAGTAAAGGCTAAAGACGGTTCGCTCGTATCCTGTCACGCATGTCAGTCAACAGCTGATCTATACAGCTTTAAACAACTAGATAACGGACTATTTCAGTTAGTAAGTAAAACACCGAAAAATGTAGGATTTTCTAGTAGTTGGGGAAGAGTGGGTCTAAAGAAAGAAAGTATTCTAGAAGGCTTGCAGCCATTAGGTAAAAGTCTAATAGGTAGTATCTTTAAGAATAACTATATGTCTTTTGGCACGATAAATAACTGGTGGGATGTACTACATCTACCTGAAGACGGATTTATTAACTTGTATACATTAGGTGATGCTGGTGCAGATAATAGTGGTAATCATGATGAAGACTCGCCTTTACATTACGACTATAGAGTAGATTTTAAGGTTCTACCAAGCAACAAAACTTATCACTCTATTATGCTGACTTATAAAGGCGAAATGCCTACTGACGATTATAAGCGTATCGAGCACGTTAATTACAGTAAAATCATGAAGTTTAATCCGGTTAAAAAAGCTTATGAGTAACTTGGTCTCGCATTGGCTTGATCTTGGGTTTGCATAGCAAGGTTGTTATTAAAGAATAGAGAAAATAAGAAAGGATGCACCAGTGAAATTCACCGAAGCCAAACTTGAACAAGCCATTATTGAGTTACTTGCCAGCGAGGGCTATCCACACACCTCAGGTGAGGTGGTCGATACTCAGCTTGGTCGCGCGGTAGATGAGGTATTAATCGAGTCTGACTTGCGTGAATTTCTTGCCAGCCGCTATCAAGATCAGCACATTACTGATTATGAGATTGGTTTAATCATTCACCGTATTAAGACCCTGCCAGCCTCCGACCTATACGACAGCAACAAAGCCATTATGAAAGATGTCTCTAATGGCTTTTTGCTGAAGCGTGAAGACCACACGCAAAAAGACCTCTTTATCCAACTGATTGACTATGATGACCTAAGTAACAACACGCTTCGAGTCGTCACTCAGCTCAATATTCAAGGCTATGAGCTGCGCATTCCCGATGCCATTTTGTACATCAATGGCTTGCCGCTGGTGGTGTTTGAATTTAAGAGCGCTATCCGTGAAGAAGCACCGCTATACGATGCCTACGTACAGCTCACCACCCGCTATACCCGAGATATCCCAGAACTACTCAAATACAATGCCATCTGCGTGATTAGCGATGGCGCAAATACCAAGATGGGCTCACAGTTTGCGCCTTATGAGTTCTTCTACTCTTGGCGTAAAGTCACGGGTGATGAAGCGCTTGAAACAGACGGTATCAGCGCGCTGATGACCATGATAAGCGGACTGTTTAATCAACAGCGCCTGTTTGATGTCCTGCGTAACTTTATCTATATCCCTGACACCTCTACCAAAAAAGAGAAAATAATCTGCCGCTATCCGCAGTACTATGCCGCAACCAAGCTGTTTCATAACGTCAAAAAGCACATCAAGCAGTTTGACTCGGCTGGCAAGCTAATCGCTGGTGACGGTAAAGGCGGTACCTACTTTGGGGCAACAGGTTGTGGTAAGAGCTTTACCATGCTGTTTTTGACCCGTCTGCTGATGCGAGATGTTGATTTGGGTAGCCCAACCATTATCTTGATTACCGACCGGACTGACTTAGACGATCAGTTATCTGGGCAATTTACCAACGCCAAGACTTATATCGGTGACGACAATATCATCAGTGTGGAGAGCCGAGCAGAGCTCAGAGAGCGCCTGTCAGGCATCAAGAGTGGTGGCGTGTATCTGACAACCATTCACAAGTTTACTGAGGACACAGAGCTACTTACCGAGCGTACCAACGTCATTGTCTTATCTGATGAGGCGCACCGCAGCCAACTTAACCTTGAGCAGAAGATTACCGTTACCGAAAACGGTGTTAAGAAGACTTACGGCTTTGCTAAATACTTGCATGACTCATTGCCTAACGCGACCTACGTTGGCTTTACAGGCACACCGGTCGATGCCACGCTCGATGTGTTTGGGCCCATTGTCGACAGCTACACCATGACGGAGTCTGTGCATGATGAAATTACCGTTCCTATCGTATATGAAGGGCGTGCGGCTAAGGTATTGCTAGATTCTCGCCAGCTTGAGGAGGTGGAGAAGTACTATAAGCAAGCTGAAGAAGCAGGGGCTAATGAGTATCAGATAGAAAAAAGTAAGCAAACCATGGCGACTATGTCCACGGTACTGGGCGACCCTGACCGTATTCGGGCCATTGCCGAAGACTTTGTGGCGCATTACGAGACGCGAGTGGCTGAGGGTACGACCCAAAAAGGCAAAGCCATGTTCGTTTGTAGCTCGCGTGAGAACGCCTTTAAGCTGTATCAAGACATCATCGACTTGCGACCTCAGTGGGCTGAGGTTATGGCCTGTGAAGAGGGCAGCACCCTGACTGAAAACGAGAAAAAGACCATTAAACCCATGGAGCGAGTCAAGATGATTATGACGCGTAACAAAGATGACTCTCAAGAGCTATGGGATTTACTGGGTACTAAAGAGTACCGCAAAGAGCTGGACCGTCAATTTAAAAATGGCAAATCCAATTTTAAGATAGCCATCGTGGTTGATATGTGGCTCACAGGCTTTGACGTACCGTTCTTAGATACCATTTATATTGATAAGCCACTACAAAAGCACAACCTGATTCAAACCATCTCACGGGTCAACCGTAAGTTTGAGGGCAAAGAGCGCGGGCTGGTGGTGGATTATATCGGTATCAAAAAGCACATGAACCTAGCGCTGGCTCAGTACACAGCTGGCAAAGAGCAGAACCTAGAAGAGATTGCTCAGTCTGTGGTTATCGTTAAAGACCAGCTCAGTCTGCTTGATGCCATGTTCCATAACTTTGATAACTCAGGTTATTTCTCGGGTAAGCCTATTGAGCAGCTAGACTGCCTTAATGAGTCGGCAAACTTCGTATTGGCTACTGAAAAGTCTAAGCACTTCTTTATGGATGTGGTTAAGCGTCTCAAGTCTGCCTATGACATCTGTGTTGGTAGTAGTGACTTGACCCAAGCGCACAAGGACAAGATTCATTATTACTTAGCGGTACGAACCATTATATTCAAAATCACTACCGGCAATGCGCCCGATGTTGAGCAAATGAATGAAAAGGTGCGTGACCTGGTAAAAGATGCGCTGCAAAGCGATGGCGTAGAAGAGATCTTTAAGATGGGCGCTGAGCATGGGCATGAGATTAGTATCTTTGACGATGACTATCTAGATAAGATTAATAAGATTAAACAGCCCAATACTAAGATGGAGCTGTTACAGCAACTGCTCAAAAAAGCCATTGGTGAGTTTAAAAAGACCAACAAGGTTAAGAGTATCGACTTTAGTAAAAAGATGAACGCTATCGTGCAAAAGTACAATGAGCGTGATGAAAGCAATACCATGCACTCAACAGTGATGAAAGACTTCACTGACCAAATCATCGACATCATTTACCAGATGCGCGATGAGGTGAACTCATATCAGGATATGGGTATCGACTTTGAGCAAAAAGCCTTTTATGACATCTTGCTCACACTGGCAAATAAATACGACTTTAGCTACCCAGAAGATAATCTTATTAAACTGTCTAAAGCGGTGAAAGACCTAGTTGATGATAAAGCTCAGTATACCGATTGGAATAAGCGTAACGACATCAAAGCTGAGCTAGAGTTTGATCTTATTGTGCTGCTTGATGAGTGGGGTTATCCGCCTATTGACCGTGATGAGGTATATACAGAGATATTCGATCAGGCTGAGCAGTTTAAGAAGGGTAGAGTGGTTTAATGAGGTTAAGACAACAACAAGCTTTGAAGCCGTTATGTAGTGATTAATGACTCATTACCAGTGTTTCATCCAATATTATACTATGTATTGCGATACATGTAGCCATAAAGCAGTGCTTAGTAAATAGTATATTGCTCAATAAATTTTATTCTAAGACCTTATCATTAAGCAGCTCACGTACTTTATCTTCTCCAAATTGATCAATTATCGCCTGTAGCTGGGAGGTAGAGGTAGGGTCAGCTTCAACTTCAACCATGCACATCCTGATAGTCTCAATCCTTTAAACGCTTATTCGCTGTCAAATTAGAGGTGATCTAATGCTTTTTTGCCGTCTGACTAAAAAAGACATATTCGGTGTGTCCATCGATCTTTTGCTGTTCTCGTAAGATTGATACTGCCTGACGAAGTAAGGGTACGACCATGTTTAGGTTTCTTAATTGGCTTGCTCAATCGTCCGTATAGCACCTTGCGGTGCTTCACCAATATTTACTGTAGTTTTATGAACGTTTTGTCAATACCCTTTCAAACTCTTTATCGTAAACGTCGAATATATGCTTCAAGAATAATCCTAAAAGAAGCAATGTCAAGCTACTTAACCTAGAGTTTAATAGCTATTTATACAAACTGCGTCATATTATTGAAAATATGTTTGCAAGGCTTAAGCACTTCCATAGTATCTCTAATGGATATGAGAAGTTAGCACGTAATTTCAAGTCAATTATTTATCTAGCGTGTATTATCGTTCATTGTAGGATGAATTGAAGATATGCCCTAGAGCTATACTAGATATTAAGCAAATTCTACTGAAGTTAGTTAAGAGCTGAGTATTTTGTTGTTTATTTTATTCTTTACGACATGAGTTGTCGCCTCCAAGGGTTTGTGCCTATCAATTGATATTGATGCTTGATATATTCTATAACTACCAAGACTTAACAATTATTGAGAGGTAACTTATATGGCAGATTTACAAAAACAGTTCTTAGGGTTTCATAATACCATTAAATTAGGTACTTATGAGGAAAATGGTTCTTTACGCGAAAAACGCGACCTAATAATCAATCAGCTTAAGACAAGTTTAAAAGCCAAAAAAGACGAAGACTATCCTCAGTATAAAAAAAGTTTTAACCAAGGAAGCTATGCTTTAAATACAGGCATTAAACCTGTAAGAGACGGAGATTATGATATCGATGTTGGTGTATTACTGGACTGCCATACAGAAGACTATAAACCGGTCGAATTAAAAGAGTTAGTCGCAGATTGTATTAAGCATAATAACCGGACAGTAGAAGTGAGCCGCTCATGTGTGACAGTGACATACATGAAGGATGGCAAACCAGATTACCATGTTGATTTGCCAGTTTACGCTAAGTCTAGTAACGCATACGATGATACATATTATCTAGCCAAAGGTAGAAAAGCATTGGCTGAGTCTAAGCGAGTTTGGCAGGCAGCGGATCCCGAGGGTATCAATTCATTAGTCAATGATTTATATAAAGATAATGATACCTATGAAGATAACGGCTCTGATCAACGTAGACAGTTTCGTAGATGTGTACGCTACTTAAAAAGATGGCGCAATCATAAATATGTGGGTATCCATAGCATTGGAATCACTATAGCAGCATATCATTGGTTAGAACCGGATGTAGATACCCAAAATGATGGAGAGGTTTTACTGAGTTTAGTTGAAACTATCCTGAGTAATTTTGATTACTTTGGTCGTCTCAGCATTAATCTACCTATAACACCCGGTGGTGATTTGCTAAAGTCTGTTAGTGATGAAGATATGGCTACCATTAAAGAGCGTTTTGAAGCACTGAGAGATAATTTACAATCAGCTGTCGATGAGCCAGACGCGCATGAAGCCAGTAAGACCTTGAGAAAAAGTTTTGGTGATGATTTTCCGATAGCTGCCAAAGTTGATAAGGCTAAAAAGAGTATCGAAGCACCGTATGTGAGCACTGGATCATCAGCATAGGTAATATAATGACAATTAATGATGGCTTACAGCAAAGCTTTGAAAACTATATTCGCTCTATTGGTGGTAAAAACATTGAGAGTGAGGATAAGAAAGATGGTTTTATAGGAATTGACTTTGACTTAGATGTTCACGGACAGACAATTCCTTTGTCAGTCAGATACATTGATCAAAAGCGCTGGCTATTGCTGCCCACAGTGTCAGTTGCTCAGTGTAATTTACCAGCATTAGATCATGTGGGTAATAATGGCTTGATATGTGTTACAGATCATCAAGGTGAGATGTTTGATAGCGGCGACTTATTTGGTCTTTTTAAATATGTTGTAGACACTGCTATAGGCATTCTTACGAACTCTCTTAAATCATATCAAGCTGGTAACAGGATTGCTCTATACGAAGAAATCGATGGTTATAACCAGACAATCGTGTCAGATGCACCAGTTATCGTTGCGACACACAATCCAAATCAGTCTGACAGTTTATATGCATGGTGTATTAATTATACGAGACAACGTAATACACCACAGTTTTATCACATTAAATATTTAGTAGATGGTGCGAGCCAACATCCACCTAGCTCTAGCCCTTATACTGCTATAAAGGTAACTAAGATATCCTTACCTCGTATCGAGGATTTTGTTATTCCTAATCTTTTTGAATCATTTGATGAAAACTGGTGGAAGCAACAAACATCAAAATTCAGCGAAAATCAGTTGGATAGCTTACAGAAGAAAAGTAATTTTAAAATTGTTCTTTTAGAGATACCCACACCCAAAATGCATACATACTTGGTCGTTTCCTACTATCAAGATATGACTTCAAATAAGTATCGTGATTTTAAAGTTCAAACGTTACAGCGTGGATGGCGCGAATACTTACTTAATCGTACTGGGGTTGAGTCTCAATTTCCAAGTAAAAAGACCGTTGTGATAGCTGGCTGCGGTTCAGTTGGGTCAAGAGTTGCAGAGATACTGGCTGAGTCAGATATCGATAAATTAATACTGGTTGATTATGATGATATGAAAACTGACAATATTATGCGGCATTACCTTGGAATACAGGATGTTAACCAGTCTAAAGTTAGTGCTCTTAAAAATTGTCTTCAACAAAACATACCTGAGTTAGAAATCGTAGCCTACGAGACTAATGTTCTAAACTGGCTCAATAGTCAAAATAGTGAACAGCTATCTGAAATTCATTCTATAGTGTTAGCTACTGGCCACCCTCCAACAGAACTCGAAGTGTGCCGACGCTTATACACGTATGAGGCGAATGTTCATGTTGTATCTGGTTGGCTAGAAGCTTACGGATTGGGTGGTCATATTCTAGGATTCAGAAGCAATGAGGATGCCTGTTTGAAATGTCTCTACTATGATGACAATGGCAATCCTTCAAATTATATAAAGACCAGTTTGTTTAGTAATCCTTCTGGCATAGTTTTATCAAAAAATATTACTGGATGCGCTGGAGCGTTCACGGCATATGGTTCAGTTCACGCTATGAAGACTGCTGTGATTATGGCTGAATATATAATTGAGAATAAAACAGGGTTACAGTCGTGGTGCGCTACTAATAAGCTACCAACTGACTATAATTTGGAAACTACTAACCACCAAGAGTTGACTCTACAAAATGGTGGCTATTATCCACAACCATTAAATGCTATCAAAGTCGCAGGGTGCTCATGTTGCAGTACCTAAACAACCGCATCGTATGGAAGGAAAATGATAAAGCATACGATGGCGCAATATCAGAGTCTGTAATAGCCGCTTGGTTCGGTTTTAGACAATCGCACGTAAAATCAAAGGAAGCTGGCGGTATATTATTAGGCAGATACTATCCAGATAGTCATACGATACTGGTAGACGACTTAACGACGCCCATGTTCAGAGATAAGCGTACTCGCACCACTTTCTTTCGTTCTAAATCTCACGATGAAGCTCTCAAAAAGTATTGGAAGGAGACCAAAGGTTATGGCGGTCTTCTAGGGTTATGGCATACACACCCTGAGCCAAAACCTAATCCATCTAATACCGATTTAAATGATTTAGCGAGTCAATTTACTAGCTCTAAATATCTGTCAGAACGTATTTTGTATGTCATCGTTGGTACTAGTTATATTGGCTTTTGGATTGCCTACTCTCAAAACTCTAAAATATTTTTAGGCTACTTACCTTTTTCTACTGAATTGGACAATTAAAAAATGACTACAAATAATTCATCTACGGAAGCTCAGACCTCGCATGATCAAGCCCTAAATAAGACCATATTTACCGATCTTGACTCGGCCAAACAATATCTCGATCATCTTAGAGAAACAGGATTGCAATGGGATCGTGTTGGCTTTCTTTCAGACGCAAGCTACCATAACTTAATGACACTACTGTTCAATGACGGTGAATTGATTGATGTTTTTAGATTTTCTCTTCAGCGTGACGATAATGAAAAGTTGGTTTCATACATAAGTGATAGCTACGTAATAGACACGAGGTTAAAAGTTTCCGAGAAGGAAGAGTTTAGTTTGGATGATTTTCAGTCACAAGAAAACTTTAAGAATCTGTGGGATGAAAATAGCATTAGCTCTAAGAAGCTTAATGCCAAGGAAACTACTAAATTATTCAAACGGTGGAGTTTAGGTCGAGAGAAAATTAAAGGAAGAGGAAACAAATTTAGTCAATCGACCAAACGCATTGTTATGGAAGAGAGTCATGGTAGATGCATGTTTTCTGGCTGCGGTTTAAGATTGGATTTTGATTCATTATCAGGGCATAGAGGTAACTTCGGTTACATGGCTCATAACATTGCAGCTTCTGAGAGTGGACCTAGAGGAATAATATACTTATCAAAAAATTTAGCAGATGAACCAGATAACGTTCTATTATTATGTGATATTCATCATAGATTAGTAGATCGAATAGCTAGTTTAGATTATCCCGCATCTAAATTACAAGATATGAGAACTATGCATGTTCAGCTATGTAACAGTCTACTCAACGCATTGAGTTATACACCTGTTCCAGTATATTTTATTCCGTGGAGCGTAAATGGACAAAGTATAGAAACGCCGGATCCAATGTCAATTTCGAAATCATTGAGCGTAGTTAAGTGTAGGCCAAAAAATGACTTAACTCCTATAGACTTTGGTGTTCCTGATTCAAGACACAGCATCCAAGAGTTCCATAGAAGATGTTCAGAGCATATAGGAAACTCTGTTAGCCAAATAAAGTCATGGGCTAATGGTAGTAGCGCAGCTGTATTTGCTTTGGGACCAACTTTTGCTTTAATAGGTTTTGGCGCAAAATTTGGCAATAAGTCTAAATTAATGCCAATGCTGCGTTACAGAGATGCTAGTAGTTGGATGTGGCCTGGGGTGCAGCCTAGAGAAGATGCCTTTATCATTGACGAGCCAGAGATTGACTCAGGGCAATCTGAGGTTATTGTTAGCGTCAAACTAACTGCTCCCGCAGCGATGATTGATTCAACAATCGACCATCTTAATCAACAAGTCCAAGACAAGCTTCCAGTAATAAATATATATCCTCCTAAAACTTATGGATACGGTAATGGCGCAATAGCACATCCACTTGAAGGTGAAAAACTAGCTAATAGGCTTAAGGAAATTTTCACTAACTTAAATCAGAAGCATGGTATTAAAAAAATACATCTATTGGTTTGTGCCTCAAATGCGGCCTGTGTATATATTGGCCAAGCTGTAGATAGATTTCAGCCTGAATTTATAGTCTATGACTATGGAACCGAGATGATGGAGCCCAAACTTAGAATATACAATGATGGGAAGACTACGGTCATTGAAAGTATGCCATAGATTGCTATGCGTATATTTGATCTAATATAACCTGAAAGCAATAATACTTTCTTATGGCTATCAGGTTGTATTAAAAGATTACGCTAATGAAGTTAATTCACTTCATCACTACTAGCTAAAGTTAAATGCCTATCTATGACTTCCAGCACATCGTCTGATTTAAAATACTTACAAACTCTCTCATAGCCAATAGCTTGACCATCTCTACGATCTCTATATACCGTATTGATCATGCCATCTTTTGAGTACTCATTAGCGTTATCCAACATATAAGAGACCAGTTCAGCTTCATTAATCTCACAAGCTAATAAAAATGGAGTGTACCCATCGATGCCATGCCAGTCATATCTAGCGCTAGGATTTGCACCTCGATCAATTAGTAGCTTTGCTATTTTTCGCATTTCGCTCAAATCGAATAACTCGTAGTTTGCCTGAATTTTCTCTTGGAAAAAGTTAGATACATCTTTAAGAATAGCCGTTGCATCCGAACTTTCCCTACTTTGGGCAAGATAGCGTTTCACCTGCTGTCTATTAACACCAAAACTACCTTGTGTATCTCTGATGAAGGTCGAAAACTCAAAGTCGCTCATTTTTTCTATTACGACTTTTGGGTCTTTAGCCATCATATTAAACTGGTTAAGTAGCAGTTTTGAGTTCTTAATTGTTCCGATTAGAGATATACACATGGTTAGGGCGTCTAGATGGCTGCCACCACCTTTTTGATTGACATCTGCCCCTAAGTTTACAATGTGTTCGACGACATCAGGTCGTCCCGTCTGCACGGCACTTAATAATGGGAAAAGATGCTTTTTAGCGGTTAACGCGTTGATTGTCTTTGGCGTATACTCCAAACCTTTAAGTGCTTGATAAAAGCTATCGTCTGGTTCATGAGGCTCAGTTAAATTCATATACTGCAAAGCAATTAATAAAGCTGATTCATTGTTATCAGAGAGGATATTGATGTCAGCACCAGCTTGCAAGAGTTTATTAACAGCATTTAGGTCTTCAAGCAACGTATTCCAGATGAGCTGTGTCGTTACTTGTTTCTTCTTATTCTTATCTCTATGGAGCTTGCTATTGTCATTTAGCTTTACTTTCTTATTGGGCTTTTTGAGGTCAAGCGCTAGCTCTTTTGCATTTAAATATACAGGCAGAACAGCCGAGCTCACTTTATATTTTTCTGGTAGTTCAATCTTAAAGTTATTGAACACTCTTTGCGCATTGCTTCGCCACATATTGACTTCCCAGTCTTCAACTAGGTTTTCTTTCTTGCGTTTGATATCCTCAGTCACTATCGTAGGTAGAGTATAGCCATATAGATTTTGAACGCTTTTTAGCTTTGATATTAGAGTCATATCAGGTGTTTCTTGCCAGCTGGCGATAACAAAACCCACTTCAATAACCTGCTCGCATAAATTTCCTGACCGGTAGAGGCTAAGTTCAAATGCGTTAACGAAATACTCTTTGGCCTGCTTTATTTCATCCTTTGCAAAACTGCTTAAACTATGAGTCAGAAGTTCAACAACAATAGTAGAAGGTCGATGGAAAAATTGCTCATCTTTATTCTGATATAGAGTGGCTACATATTGCATATCTTTCTTGTGTAGTGCTGATAGTAAGTCTTCAAATTGACCCATTAGATCGTCAAGAGAACTAGGTGATTTGAAGTATTGGGCCAATAATTCAAAATCATTATGTTTTTTAAAGTACCCAATAGCACGAGCTGTTATTAAGAAGACCAGAGTATTCTTTGTCATGTCATCATGTTTAGAATTGAAAATTGCCAGCAAACTGCCATAACTGGGCAGATCATCGCCACGACGCCATGCGGTAATCTTATCTTTATCACCCTTAGGTAGACCTGCATAAAAAGCATTCCAATCTTTAACCCGTTTTTCAACTATTTTAAAAGCAAGCTCCAAGCTTGTAGAGGTATCAGTCATTAGCTTAATATAGTCAGATTTTTGAAAGGGTTTTGTTCTTATTCCTAAAAAGGAAACAATATTAATTAAGTGAGGGCAAAAAAAGGCTTCTATTATCCATGTTCCAATATCATCTCTATGCTGCTCTGATAGATTATAGGTTGCTACTATCTTTAGATAGTCATCAAACATCTGAGCAATTAAAGCTCTAAGTTCGTTCTCAACTGATTTTTTGAGCCCAACTCGTTCGATAACTTTATGTATATGTATATTGATAAGCTGGTCAAGCTCATTTTTATTTAAATATAAATCCTGGCACTTACTGTCTAATAAGTCATTATTAGCCTTGTCAGTCTTACCATTAAGTGCTCTAGCAATAGCTCTTACTACTTCAGCAGGGAAAAAATAAGGGCTCTTCTTAATGCTTGTAGTTCTCATTATGCATATCCTTCTTTTACATGTCTAATATCGTTGATAAAATTCTTAAGTGCTCTATGATCGCTCGGCGTTTTAGAAAAAGTAACAGACTGTCCGCTTGGCGCAACGATCTGATTGTGTTTTCGTCTTTTTTTAAATAACCAGCCTTGCTTTACAAGGCGCTTTATATGATGATTAAAATCTTTATCGCTTGAATATCTCATATTTTTGAAAGCAGATGTGGCTTGCTACCGCATCTGCCTCTCCAAATTGATTATATTTGAATTTATTTAGGCTTTGCATTTCCGCGATTTGATCCTGAGGGATTACGTGTACCGTTCTTCGTTGGCCAGTTTCCACCGTTGCCTTGGTTCGAAGTTGGCTTTGCTTGTGTAGACTTACTCATGGTGTCGCTCCTATTTTGTGTATGCCATTAGCGGCATGAGTATAGTCTCAAATACTTGGGCAATCTCCCACTGGGTTAATGCCGTAAAAATTTTTATTTTTGATTAAATGCTTTGTAAGCTGGTTTTTAGTTATATTTTTTGAGTTTTTTAGAGGAATTAGCAGTATGGATACAACAAAAATAGATAGTCATTTAGTATCGAAGATTATTGAGTTAAGCCAAGACGATGCGATTACAAGTAGACCTGAAGGCGTTGAAGAGCTTTATGAAGAGTTTTTAAGTAAGTTTCCAAAAAGTAAAATAACGGAATTAACTCAGGAGCAATACTGTTTAGGTCAAGGATCTATCACAGATAATTATTGTCGATGGATAGAACGTGAGCTAGAGCCTATATTTGGTCGTTATATGCCGGGCACGGCGAGAGGTCATCTACTTTACCTACAAAAAGATGGAACACTATATAAACATCAAAGCTTAAGCGACCTAAGTGACGATGATGCATTAAGTTATGTTCTTAAGATACATCAAGTGATAATCGATGCTGACGTTAACGCTGATATCACTTGGATTGACCAAGATAATGAGGTATATGATCGCGCAGGTGTAGAGCCTAGATGTGTTATGGGAGCAGGACGTCGTGCGCGTTTAGTATCTATATACAATCCAGACATTATCCTACCTATTTCCTCTACCGTTCATATCAAGCATTTTCTGAAGGCGTTAGGTCTTCCTGAATCAAAAATACCTCCTTATAAAAATGTGATCCAACGCTTATTAATGCTTACTGATGTATACCAAACTATTAAAAAAGAACATAATTTAGATCTCACTCCGCATCAGTTTATGTCAGTTCTTTATAGTAATAAGTTGGGCATTAAACCAAAGAAAATGACAGTTGATGCTGGTTCCAATGATGAATTAAATGAGCCATTAATTGCGAATATTTCTAATTATAGTTCCCCTAATCAGATTCTCTATGGACCCCCAGGTACAGGTAAAACCTACTCAACCACATGGCGGGCTGTTAGCTTAGCAGATCCCGAATGGTATTTTGATCTGGAAGAACAAGATTTAGATCCTGATGATCAGAGGAATGTTGTTAAAGAAAGGTACGATGAGCTCGTATCAGAACAGCGTATAGCTTTTACAACCTTTCATCAAAGCTTTGCTTATGAAGACTTCGTTGAAGGTATTAGACCTATAGTTGTAGAAGGAGTCGATGGAAGTTCAAATATTAGCTACGAAGTGGTTGATGGTATTTTCAAGCAATTATGTACTAATGCTAGAACAACAGAGCAGACAGGCTCTACGCAAACAGTCAATATTGAGGGTAAAAGCATATGGAAGCTCTCTTTAGGAAATACTAATATCTCCGATGAAAATGAGATATTTAATGAATGTATTGATAACAACTATGTCCTTCTGGGCTGGGGTGATGACATCGACTTTTCGAACTGCAATAATCGTAGAGAAGTAGTTCTAAAGATAGAGCAGTCACATAATATTTCTTTAGCTGATGATCCTAATAATTATAAAGCTACAGCTGTTAATACTTTCAAAAATGTAGTTAGTATTGGCGATCTAGTAATCATATCTGATGGCAACCATAAGTTCCGTGCTATTGCCGAAATTACAGGCGACTATGAATTTTTAGATACAAAAGAACGTTATGGATTTCAGCAATTAAGAAAAGTTAAATGGCTGCGTATCTATAGCCCGAGTCTACCAAAAGAACGTTTATTTGATAAATCATTGTCTCAAATGACTATTTACCAGTTACGTAATACAACCATTAATCGAGAAAAATTAAAGCAATTGCTTACTCCAGAGCCTACTACTAACTCTAGAGAGTTACCACATTTGATTATCATTGATGAGATCAACCGTGGCAATATCTCTCGTATCTTCGGTGAGCTTATTACGTTACTTGAGCCTGATAAGCGTAAAGGCGGTACAGATGCGCGAGAAGTGATACTGCCTTATTCAAAATTACCGTTCTCAGTGCCCTCAAATCTTTACGTACTAGGAACTATGAATACTGCTGATAAGTCTCTTGCACAGCTGGATTTAGCATTACGCCGACGATTTGATTTTATTGAGCTATTACCTAAGCCTGAACTTTTAGATAGCATAACAGTTCATGGCATTGCTGTATCTGAAATATTAACAGTAATAAATCAGCGTATTGAAGTGCTGTTAGATCGTGAACACGTCATAGGGCACTCGTATTTTTGGTCCTTGAAAGACTTGGATTCAGATGAGGAAAGAGAAATTGAATTAGGTAACATTTTCAAGAGACGGATTATCCCGTTACTGCAAGAATACTTCTTTTCAGACTGGGAGCGCATTGGTTGGGTGTTGAACGATCCTAGTAAACATAATTCAGAACGATTTATTCAAACTGGAAATATATCTCCAGTAATTAGTGAATTATTTGATAGTAGCATCAAGGGTTTAAATGATCGTCGTTACCATATCAATGAGACTGCTTTTAACAATCCCGAATCCTATAAGAAAATACTAATCCAGACTGAGTATAAATCTTCGGATAGCGAAGCATGATTCAAGTCAGAGAATATGCTCAGCTGACTACCGATCAGACAGTATCATCTAGCTTAGACTTGGCTATCATTGAGCAAGAAACTTTTGATTGGTTAGTGCAATTAAGCGAAAAAGAGAGCTATGGACGGTTTATTACTTATAAGCGTCCACAATACTTACAGCTGCACTCTTATGTGGGCTATTTAGAAAGTCCTTGCGGCGAAGGTATTGAGGTACTACCAAAGACAGGGTTAGGTTTACAGGAACCAGAGAATAGCAGAGCCGTCTTATGCAAAATGTTGAGCTCCGTTTTGCACTTGTCCTATAAAGAGGCTCAATCTGCCAATCTCAATCGAATGAACCTACCTATTCACGAATGGATATACTACCAGTTTTTATATTTGCTAAAGGAGCTGGTAGCGTCTGGGCTCAGATTTGACTATCAGCGAGTCGAAGAAGAAAGTAGATTTATTCGCGGTCAGCTTGATATTACAGTTCAACAAAGGCGAACGGTTGGTAGAGCTCATCTTTTTCATATTCGTCATGATGTCTATCATCCCAATCGACTTGAGAACCAGTTAATTAAAACGGCATTGGATTACGTACAGCAGCACTGTAGAAGTTCTGAGAACTGGCGACTGGCTAATGAGTTCTCACACATCTTAGACCCTATAGCGAGTCTTAGAGAGCCTCTAAACTCAATACATAAGTGGTCAGACATCAAAATATTGCAATCCTACCGAGCGATAAAGCCATGGTGCCAACTAATACTTGAAAAGCTCAATCCAAACTTTCAAAAGGGAGAGCATCGGGGTATTGCATTGTTATTCCCAATGGAAATTTTGTTCGAGAAGTATGTGGCAAGATGCTTACGACGAGATATCAAGTCGCCCTGGCAACTAACAACACAGGCTTCTAATAAGCACATGGTGAATGACCAAGAAGGGTTAAAATCGCGCTTTCAATTAAAGCCTGATTTATTAATCAGTAAAGAAAGAAAAAATTACCATGTACTTGATACCAAATGGAAGTTAATAAACTTAAATAAAAAGAATTTTGATATAGAACAGGATGATATTTATCAGCTATTTGCTTATGGTCACAAATATTTGAATGGGTGTGGAGACATGATGCTTATTTATCCTAAACACCATCAGTTCGAAACACCTTTGGAATGTTTTCATTTAGGAGAAAAATTGAGGTTGTGGGCAATACCATTTTGTATTGAAACTAACAAAGTGGTTATCGGTGAATGGGTAGATAGGTTTCCGTCTTTATCTCAAACTTAGTTTGAGGCTAATCCTTTAAGCTTCTAAATTTATCGATAAGCATAAAATTTGGGGGTCAGTTGCCACATCCAAATTTTAATAACCTTGGTCACTACATGGTCACCGTTTGGTGACCGAGCACTTGGTCACCGATTTCCAAAAGATAGAGCTCATGCGAAAAAACTTATCATTTACGCATTATTAAAGAGCAGACCTTTTCTTAATGGTCGATAGAGGCAAACAACCAGAGCTTATAAATAAAGGTCTTAAGAGGAAAGCTAGACACAAAAAAACCTCAAACAATCTAATGTTTGAGGCGAAACTTGCTTAAACTATAAAGTCTAAATTCGTTTTAAATATGGCGCAGCGGACGGGACTCGAGCCCGTGACCCCCAGCGTAACAGGCCGATATTCTAATCAACTGAACTACCGCTGCTTAGGTCGTTTAGCTTTTTTACCACAAGCTAGTAAGTGGTGGGTGATGACGGATTCGAACCGTCGGCATTTTGCGTGTAAGGCAGACGCTTAAGAAGCCAGACAACCTCAGTCGTCTGGTTTAATATTTTGAACAATTTATTTATGATTATGCTCTTGCCAAGTGGCATGCTCACATACCTCACAGCACCAACTGTCTTTTGCACGCATATAGGGAATATCTGCTGGCACTTCTAAAGGACAAACATAGCCACAATAAACGCACTGTACATCATCTAGATAGGCAAAACACTGAGCAACTGTATCAAACAGAATATGAGAACTGATGTCATACTTTCGACAAACTCCTTCCACATGCCCGATAAAATTACTTCTATGATCATACGCCCAGTAATCACTACAGATTTTGAGGTCCCGTGCGTTCTGCGTCATACTTGGCTGAAGCTTTACACTCATAGCATTTTCCTTAAAAGTCACAGGCCAGTTGCGGTAGAAGCCTATAAAGCTCGCTCTGCAGCTGCTGATACATTTCATCAACAAGATAATCAGGATTGTCATCCAAGCGCTGCTGTACCCATACGCGCATCGCCATATGATTATCAAAACAAGACTTCACGCCTAAGAAGCGCGCTAAACCCGTACCCGCTTGAATACAAAGCTCACGAATGAGCGTATTAGCAATCTGATTGGCATCCTTACTGATCGCACCATCTGGCTTAAACTCACCAAATAGCTCTTCGTAATTGATGATTTTCATTGCGACGTCTCCTTGTCCGTTTGAGCATTTGTGGTTAAGCCTTTAGTCTCAGAGCCATTCGATGCGTCTATGAGCTTCTCCTTACTTGCTAGCAGTAAGTTATCTATCGCTGAGCCGTCTTGGCGAGTCACGTCAGGCACATAGCGGCTATACACCCGAAACAGCATCTCCGTACTGCTGTGACCCATTTGCCGAGCTATCCATTCAGGGTTTTCACCAGCAGCGAGCCATAGCGTTGCTGCCGTATGCCGAGTCTGATATGCGCGCCGATGTTTGAGACCGAGTAGGGCAAGCGTGGGTTTCCATATTCGCCGGTTCACATTGCGATACTCCAAAGGATTACCTTGTGAGTTGCAAAATACAAACTCTGACTTACCATAGGTGACAGACTTTTGATCTTGCAATGCGTTATATACTAACTGCGACATCGCAATCTCACGCTGTGAGCCAAGCGTCTTTGTCGGACCCATCTCACCATTGACTAATGCACCGCGAATACGAATCTCACGCCGATCAAAATCAACGCAGTCCCATTTCAGTCCATCAATCTCACTGGTACGCATCCCTGTGAAGAACCGAGTCGTATAATAGGCCTTATAGTCAGCGCGAACATGCTTTAAGAATAGCCATAACTCAGTAAGTGTAAAGGGATTGACATCAGGACGAGATTGCTTGAGCGTCTTGATGTTCTTATAAGGCATCTGAAACTCATAGCGATCGGCGGCTTCTTGTAGTATCATACGTAGTGGTACCATGATCTCGTTGATCCGTGCTACAGACAGACTTGACTGGGCATCTTTACCGTAGCGAACTTTGGCGAGGGCGCTACGAAAAGCCAGCAAGTCTGTTTTCTTTATGGCATGTACTGCCTTATTACCAAATTCAGGCAACAGATACTTATCAAGGATAGTCTGAACCTTATCTTGATAACTCGGTCGCCACTCAATCTTCTTCTCCTCATACCAAATTTCCGAAAACTGCTTAAAGGTTGGATTGCGACTGATACAAGCCTCTGCTCTATCAGCCAGTGCTGTCAACTCCTGTGCGCGCTCACTCTTTGGGAAATAGGCCGCATAATCAAAAATACCTAGGGTGATTTCAGCTTCCATTTTTTCGATGATTTTAGCCAGTTTCTTTCGATTAGCTGGAGTGTCTGTGAGATTAGTTGTCTCACGGCAACGCATATTCATATATCGAAAATCTACGAATAGCTTGCCACGCCTTGCTCTTATTGAAGCCATGATTTGATTCCTTATTTAAGCTACGTTTATTGTAAAGCCATACCATTGATAGCACTCATAACTGGCTTGCACATATCCTCTTCGATACGCTCCCATACATAGAGGATCTTACGACCGCCAAAAGGCCGTATATAATGAATATTCTCAATCAAAACCGTGTCTTTGAGTTGATTGCGGATAGTGCGCGCATCGTATTTGATACGATCTGCTAGTTCTTGAGTAGTAAGGTAAGTCTGTGACATAATAGTTCTCCTTGTGAAATAAATTTACTATTAGTGCGTTATTAGTTATCACTAATGAGTACATATTATCTATAATTATTATCACTTGCAAGCACTTTTTTATCACTTTAAGGATTTTATGTATGATTAAACTCAATTTGCCTGTTTTATTTGCGGAAAGAGGGATTCGTGTAGCAGATGCTGACAGGATGTCTAAACTAGGAAGATCTACTTTATATCGGATGTATAATAATGAAGTAACTAGAATAGATTTCGATTCACTAAATGAGCTTTGTAAGCTTTTAGATTGCACACCTGGAGATATCATCCTCTATGAAGAAGATGAGATTGATGAGAAGTGATTTTTAGAGGAAGTTTAAAATAATTGATAGCAGAGTGTTGAAAAGCCGTTAAGCTTGTTTCTTTTAGGAGGTTTTGCTCTATTTAAATATTTTTAGGTTGGGGTCAATTCAGTATTCGCAGTTTTAGGGCAGGGCACGGTTTGGGCACCAAATGGGCACCGCACCGAAAATGAGCTTTTTAATTGAATAGATAAACTTAACTATAAGAAAATAAATATTCGAAAAAATATTCTACAACCCCCGAATAATGGACAAAAAAAAGCCTCACTATTAAGTGAGGCTTTTTAAATATTTGGAGCGGGATAAGAGATTCGAACTCTCGACCCCAACCTTGGCAAGGTTGTGCTCTACCACTGAGCTAATCCCGCTAATTCATCATTTGATTAACTATCATCAGATGATGAAGGCGTATTATACGCATTTTTTTTGAGGTGTCAACACCCATCACGAAAAAAAGTAAAAGTTAGCAAGACAGGTATGTCATCTGCTCATAAATGTATGTTATAACGGTTTCTTATAATATGCATTCCAAAAGCTTTGCATTGAAACATACGCTGGGATGCATTTTATAGTTTGTTTTTATGATGTTTTTCATCATAGATACCTACCAATCATACATACTTATAACTAATGACAACTGATAAGGATAAGGAAATGAGTCAACAATACACCATCGCTGACTATTTGTTTGATCGCATCGCAGAAGCGGGCGCAAGTGACATATTCGGTGTGCCGGGGGACTTTAACTTAACATTTTTAGATAATGTTATTGCCTCTGATAAATTACGCTGGGTGGGTAATACCAATGAGCTCAATGCAGGTTATGCCGCTGATGGCTACGCACGTGAGCGTGGTTTTGCGGCCATGGTGACGACCTTTGGGGTGGGTGAGTTATCAGCGATAAATGCCACGGCAGGCTCTTTTGCCGAGTATGCGCCAGTGCTGCACGTCGTCGGTGCGCCGAGCACAGCGCTGCAAGATGCCAAACGCCGTATTCACCATACGCTTGGAGACGGGGTATTCAATCACTTTATCAAGATGGTAGAGCCTGTGACAGTCGCACGGGCACAGATTACGCCAGAAAACGCCGCCTCAGAGATCGACCGTGTGATCCGCGTGATCCTCAAAAAACACCGCCCAGGCTATCTTCTGTTGTCGCCAGACGTGGCAAAAATGCCGATTTATCCGCCGACGACCAAGCTCGATGACAGTCAAGAAGACATCACCAGTCAATCGGCGCTGGCAGACTTCAAGCAAGCGCTGGTAGAGTTTTTGCCCAACAAGACCACCACGCTGATGGCCGATTTGATGGTGCATCGTTTGGGGTTACAAAACCAGCTAAAAGCGTTAATCGCTGATACCGAGATTCCTTATACTACGCTGTCATGGGGTAAAACACTGCTTGATGAAAACAGCGAGCGCTGGGCGGGTACTTATGCGGGTGTAGCATCGCGCCCTGTGGTAAAGGACGCCGTAGAAAACTGCGAGTGTTTGATTAAAATTGGCGTGCAATATACCGATACGACGACAGCGGGCTTTAGCCAAAATATCGATCAAAAAACAGTGGTCGACTTGCACTATGAGCGGGCGTCTATCAGTGGTCGCAACTTTGCTCCGATTTCGCTAAAGGACTCGTTGCAAGTGCTGCATGAAGTGATGACTTCTGGTATCGAAGTTGTACCCAAGCCATTTTGTAAAGAGATGACACCGCATGAGCAAAACGGCAAAGACGATGAGGCTATTCGTCAAGACGATCTGTGGCATATCATCGCTGATCATTTAGATCATAATAATCTGGTATTTTCGGATCAAGGCACCTCGTATTTTGGCATCAGTGATGTGCGCTTGCCAGAAGGGGTGACTTCTTATGGCCAGCCGATGTGGGGATCCATTGGTTATACGCTGCCGGCCAGCCTAGGCGCTGCCATTGCTTCACCAAATAAGCGTAGCGTGCTGCTCATCGGTGATGGTTCGGCCTTACTGACGGTACAAGAAATCGCTGTGATGATTCAAGAGCGTATCAATCCGGTGATTGTGCTGATCAATAATGATGGCTATACCGTTGAACGTGCGATTCATGGCGAAAACCAGCGCTACAATGATATCCCTCGTTGTGACTGGCAGATGATGCCAAAAGCCTTTGGTGCTACCGAAGACAACAGCTTACTGCTCAAAGTCACCACGGCAGGTGAGCTAAAAGCCGCGCTCAAGCAAGCGGCTGCTACCACTGATAAGTTGGTGATGCTAGAGGTGATGGCTGATAAGCATGATATTCCGCCGCTGTTGGCCGATATCAGTGCGGCGCTAAAACCAAAAAATGACTGATGGCATGGTGATGCTATACGATAGCTAAACCAGTCATCTGCTCGCTTGTATTTACTCGTTACCTGACCTCACTTGGCATCTGTGCTGAGTGGGGTTTTTTGTGCGCTTATCGATACGTGCCGGTAGTCATGATTTATTATCAGGTATGGTGAGCTAGGCGGGTATTATCATGATAAATTAGACGGTTAACAGATGATAGGAGAGGCCATATCATGATTTGGCTAAAAATGCTTATGGATGAATTGAAGGTGTGGCTGACTAAAATAAATAGATATGAAAAGTATTTTTTTAAATAGGATTTTTGCTCTCGCTCGTAGATGTTATTCTTAGAGGCGCTTTGAGCATTTGATTTGCAGTATCATCGATCGCGTCACCATATCGTCAGGTCAGTGCTATCGCACGCGCAACATTTGTCATCACCGATAACCATAGGGCTTAAAATAGATGGATACCTTAAATATCCTGTATCTCGTAGGAGCATTGTTGATTTTTGCCAGTATCATGGCAAGTACGTTATCCGCGCGTTTGGGTGTGCCATTATTATTGTTGTTTTTGATAGTTGGCATGCTGGCAGGCGAGCAAGGTATCTTAGGTATTGAGTTTTCTCAGTATGGTATTGCCAATTTTGTCGGGCAGGCGGCACTCGCTTGTATCTTGCTCGATGGCGGTCTGCGTACCTCTTTTAAATCATTTCGCGTCGGACTCAAGCCGGCGGTGACGTTGGCCACATGGGGCGTGCTGGCGACGGTGATGGTGCTTGGGGTCTTTGTCACTTGGCTGCTTAATGTCGATTGGCGTTTTGGGCTGTTGATGGCCGCTATCGTTGGCTCAACCGATGCCGCCGCAGTATTTTCGCTACTACGTAATGGCGGGGTCAAGCTAAACGACCGCGTGCAAGCCACGCTAGAGTTGGAGTCGGGTGCCAACGATCCGCTGGCCATTTTATTGGTGACAGGACTGATTGCTTTAAATGTCGATCCGGCAGGTCAGACCGTGCTTGGTTTCTTGGGTTTGCTGTTGCAGCAGCTGGGCGTGGGTCTGGGCATGGGACTGTTATTTGGCTACCTGCTAGCGCGTCTGTTGCCAAAAGTGCATCTGGCCGAGGGTATGTATGCCATTTTGATACTGTCCGCGGGCCTTTCTGTCTTTGCTGCGACCAATCTGCTTGGCGGTAGTGGCTTTTTGGCGGTCTATCTGACGGGCGTACTGATCGGCAACCATAAGGTGCGCTCGACTGAGCACGTCATGCGCGTGATGGATAGCTTTGCTTGGTTGTCGCAAGCGGTTTTGTTTGTGGTACTGGGGCTGTTGGTGACGCCATCAAACGTCATCAATGTCTGGCATTATTCGGTGGCGATTGCAGCCTTTATGATACTGGTGGCACGTCCGATTGCGGTCTATACCAGCGTCAAACCTTTTAAGTTTAAAGACAGAGAGATTGGTTTTATCTCTTGGGTAGGCCTGCGCGGGGCAGTTCCGATTACCCTTGCTATTTTGCCTGTGATGGCTGGCATAGAGGATGCCTTTATGTTGTTTGATATTGCCTTTGGGGTAGTGGTGCTGTCATTGATCCTGCAAGGGACGACGATTCCTTTTATGGCCAATGTGTTTCGGGTGCGTATTCCGACCAATAAAGACCCAAAAGAAGAGCATGAGGTTTGGGTGTCAGACAAGGCCAGTATTACCCTGTATGAATTTGAGGTACAAGCAGGGGCGTTTGCGATAGGTCGCCATCCGCTCGGTATCTCCAACCGTATCAGCCCAGATGAGATCAGTGTGTTTGCCTTGGTGCGCGGTCAGCAAATCGTCGTGGTCGAGGAGGACACCAAACTCAGATATGGCGATAGCGTCTGGTATGCCATGCGCGGCAACCATGCCAGCAAGATCGCCAAGATTTTCAATGACACGACTTTAGACCGCAAAGCCATCGATGACTTTTATGGTGACTGGCTGCTATCACCCAGTGTTAAGCTTGGTGATTTGCCCTTTTTCACCGACATGGTGACCTCAGAGTCGCTGGCAGACACTCTCGAGTATAAAAAGCCAAAAAATACTGAGAGCATGTGGGAGCAGACCGTCGCTGAGTATGTCGCACAAAGCTTAGAGACCGCGCCTGTGTCGGGGGATACGGTAGAGATCGATGATGTATGGTCATTGGTGATCAAGGAGGTCGATGACAAAGGCAAGCTCAGAACGATCGGCCTAAAACATGACGAGCCAGCAAAAGCGCTTTAGTCGTTTGCCGGCTGTGATAGCAGACTCATCATATGCTGCAAAAAATCCGCGACATGCTTATGCAGGTTTTGCCGATATGCCCAGTGATGCTTGACCTCGTAGCTTGCCTCTTCGGGCAATAGTATCTTCATCATGCCCATCTCCTCATAGCGCTTGGCCAAATCATTGGGCAGATAGCCGACGTGATGACCTGCTAAGATAAGCTGCGCGGTCGCCTCCATATGATAAGTGGTGGCGCTTAAGGTTTTTGGCCGGACATGATTGATGCTCAAGTCGGTAATATAACCGCGTTTTATCCAAGGATGGTTTTGTTCCAACGCCTCAAAACTCAGGCCTTCTGACTCATAAAACAGCTGATGCTCACGCCCGCAGCAGACCACTTGTTTCTCAATAAAGGCCGGCTGAAAGGTCAGTAGCGGCGGAAAACTGCCAAAATACCCCACGCCCAGATCACTCTCATTACTCAGCAGTTTATCTATCATACTCTCAGGGCTTTGCACATCGATAGAAAAGTGTATCAATGGATTATGACGATAGCTGGCCGCCAAACATTGACGTAACGCTTCATAAAAAAACGTTGGCATCTGATCGATAAGGCACAGGCGAATATGGCCGCCGCGGACGGAGTCTAGTTGGCGAATATAATGCAGCTGATGCTGAAAGCTGGCCACCGCCTCGGTGAAGCTCAAACACGCCTCATAGACTGCCGCACCATCCTCAGTCAATTTAAACCCTGCGCGCCCGCGATGACAAAGCGTCATCCCCAAACGATCCTCTAAGTGCGTTAAGTGACCACTAATGACAGAAGGCGTCACATTTAAGCGCGACTGCGCTGCGGTTACCCCTTGGCACTCTACAATAGCCATAAAGCTGCGCAAGGTTTTGATGTCTATTTTTATCAGCTCATCTAGCATATACACATCTCTCCCATATCAAGTCCTTGTGATAAAGCTTCTAATAATAACGAATAAATCGAAGTTACTACGAAAAACCAGAAGTTTACTTCTGAATTTTACCATGGTCTGTGTTCGGATATTTCGGTATTGTCAAAGCATCTGACAAACTGTCTATGACACCAATCAAAACAAGGATGTGAGTGATGAAATTTAATCAACCATTAAGCGGCAACGATATGCCAAGATTTGGCGGTTTTGCCTCTATGATGCGCCTGCCGACGCAAGCAGACGCCAAAGGCTTGGACGCAGCCTTTGTAGGCGTGCCTTTAGACATCGGCGCATCAAACCGTAGCGGTGCCAGACTGGGTCCAAGACAGATTCGTGATGAGTCGCGTATGATTCGCCCTTATAACGTCGCCACGCGCGCCGCGCCTTTTGAGTCTTTGCAGGTCGCTGACATTGGCGACGTACCTATCAATACCTTTAACCTGCAAAAAAGCGTCGACATCATCGAAAAATTCTACACTGATAATATCGTCAGTCATGGTGCGATACCACTAACACTGGGCGGCGATCATACCATTGCTCTGCCTATCTTACGTGCGCTTGCCAAAAAACACGGCCCTGTCGGGATGGTACATATCGATGCCCATGCTGATATCAATGACGAGATGTTTGGCGAAAAAATCGCCCATGGCACGCCGTTTCGCCGTGCTGTCGAAGAAAATCTAATCGATGGCAACCGCGTGGTGCAGATTGGCCTGCGCGGCACCGGCTATAGTGCTGAAGAGTTTGATTGGTCAACTCAGCAAGGCTTTCGCGTGGTGCCAGCCGAGGAGTGCTGGTACAAGTCGCTGACACCGCTCATGGCAGAAGTGCGTGAAAAGCTCGGCGATGGCCCTGTCTACTTGAGTTTCGATATCGATGGCATTGATCCTGCGTTTGCACCGGGTACGGGCACGGCTGAAATTGGCGGCTTAACCTCCACCCAAGGCATCGAGATTATTCGCGGTATGCGCGGCCTTGACGTAGTCGGTGGCGATTTGGTCGAAGTGTCACCGCCCTACGATCCGTTTGGTAACACCTCGGTACTCGCAGCAAACTTGCTGTTTGAGATGCTTTGTATCTTGCCAGGTGTGCGCTATGACGATAAGGTCAAAGCGTTATATTAATTGGCCTGTGTTGGGCAGGGTGCTACTGCAGGCCGATTAATATTTAGGCCGTAAATACTATTGAAATTTTTAGGATGATCGACTCATGACCCAAGTAATGCAAACGCCTTCTTTATCGCCAGACACCTCGTCTCTGACCTGTGGTGAGCTACTCGTGCAGTGGCTGGAGTATTATGGAGTGGAGACCGTGTTTGGTATCCCTGGCGTGCACACGGTCGAGCTATACCGTGGTCTGCCAAGCACCAATATCCGCCATGTGACGCCGCGTCACGAGCAAGGCGCAGGCTTTATGGCCGACGGCTATTACCGCGCGTCTGGCAAAGTCGGAGTGTGCTTTATCATCACCGGCCCTGGCATGACCAACATCATGACAGCAATGGCGCAAGCCTTAGCCGACTCGATCCCGATGCTAGTGATTTCTAGTGTCAATAAGGTCAAGGATACGGGTAGCGGTGAAGGGCACTTGCATGAGCTGCACGATCAGCAGGGCATGGTCAGCAAGGTTGCGCTTGCAAGCAAAACCATCTGGCAACCTGAATCCTTGCCTAAGGTCATCGCCGAAGCCTTTGCCATGTTTGATGGCGAGCGTCCGGGACCGGTGCATATTCAGCTACCTATCGATGTGATTACCGCTGATGCCAGTCATGTCGCCAAGCCGCCTAAAAATGATAAGAGTGTAGCAAGTTTGGCGCGACCGCAGATCACAAGACCGCTGCCTAATCCTGCGCAGCTTGATTTGATCATTGAGCAGCTAAAGAGCGCAAAAAATCCAGTGTTGCTTTACGGTGGCGGCTGCGTTGATGTCGATCACGATGCACAAAGGCTGGCAGAGCTTATCGATGCGCCGACGTTTTTGACCATCAATGCCAAAGGCTTGTTGCCACCTAGTCATCCGCTGAGCTTGGGGAGCAATCAGTCGTTAGAGGCGGGGCGCGCCGTCATTAGCGAGGCCGATGTGGTATTGGCGATCGGTACCGAGCTTGGTGAGACTGATTATGATGTGTTCTTTAATGGCGAGTTCCAAATCAATGGCACACTCATTCGTATTGACTGCGACGCTCAGCAATTGCAGCGGCCATTTCGTGCAGATATCGCGGTGTTGTCCGATGCACAAATGGCCATTAGCGGCCTATGCACACGTTTAGAGGGGCATCAGCTAAATCATCAAGCCGCCGCACGCGTAACCGAAGCAAAGCAGGCGTTGATCAAAGCGATGACACCTGACTTTGCCGGTCAAAACGCCCTGCTTCAGCTGATTCGAGATGAGGTGGAGGATGTCATCTTCGTTGGCGATTCGACGCAGCCTGTCTATAGCGGCAACCTTGGCTTTGAGGCATTGGCGACCCGTAAGTGGTTTAACTCGTCGACGGGGTTTGGCACCTTGGGTTATGGCTTGCCTGCCGCCATTGGCGCCATGATTGGCTCAAGTGCGCCCGTTATTAGCCTTATCGGCGATGGCGGCATTCAGTTTACCATTGCCGAGCTTATCTGCGCCGCCGAGCTTGAACTGCCATTGATCGTCCTACTTTGGAACAATCAAGGATATGGTGAGATTCGCCGCTATATGGAGGAGGGCGGGCTGCCACTGATTGGGGTCAATATCAAAACACCAAAGTTTGAGCCATTGGCCGCAGGGTTTGGCGCAGGCTATCGCCGAATTACCGATAAGCAGCAGTTATTAGAGGCTTTGCAAACAGACATAAGTGGCAAGCAGCCAATGGTTTATGAGGTGGATGAAAGCGATGCGTTTTTGTCAAAAATGAGTCAAGACTTTACCTATTTTGGCTAATCATCTTTTGGCTAGTCATTTGCATGAATGAAAAATAACCAACAAAACCGTATCACGCTGTTTTTTCGCTGAAATGAGGGATCGGGCAGGCAGCAGAAAGGAAAGCTGGCGTCGTCGCCTATCAAGGAGGAATTAAATGACGAACTATATCGATAAGTCGCAGCAGCCGCTATTGGGTAATGATGCTGTCGAACCTACCACTCCACAAGGTGAGCGGTGGCGCGCCTCAATGTGGAAGTTTTTACTATTTTCTGCGCTGGGTTTGGCGCTGTTTATCATCCCGTTTAAATGGGAGGGTAAGGTCACCATTTTATTGGGCGTGCTGACAGATACTCTGCAGGCCTCACTTGGGGACTACGTGGTGTATGGTGCACTGGCCATTGTGACTTTGTCTTTGGTTGGGGCGCTGGCAGTCAAGCTCGTTAGACCAGAGATTCATGCAGACTCCATGACGGCAAAGCTTTTTGATGTCGATTGGTTTTGGCTTGCCGCGCGGTTTTTTGGGGCGCTGTTTGCCTGGATGATTTATTTACAAGTCGGTCCTGAGTTTATTATCAATCGCAATACCGGCGGGGTGATTTTCGAAGACTTGATTCCCATTTTGATTCCTTTATTCTTCTTTGCCATATTATCTCTACCCTTTCTCACCGACTTTGGTCTGATGGAGTTTTTGGGTACCTTGGCCAGCAAGGTGTTTGTGAAGTTGTTTAGATTGCCTGGGCGCTCTGCAGTCGATGCCATGTCTTCTTGGTTTGGTGCGGCCTCTATTGGCTTGCTGGTGACTATGCAAGAGTACAATAAAAGCTACTATAGCCAACGTGAAGCGGCGATTATCGCCACCACTTTTTCGGTGACATCCATTGCCTTTACCTACGTCGTTGCCAAAACCATTGGCGTCGATAATAACTTTATCTTCTTTTATCTGACCGTCGCCTTGACAGGGTTTATCGCCGCTATCATTATGCCGCGCATACCGCCATTATCGCTAAAACCAGATACTTATCATTCTGGCAAAAGCATGCTGGATGAAGGCATTCCTGCGCAGTATTCCACTTACTAATGGGCGGTCAATCGTGCCGTCACGCGCGCGCACTCTATGCCAAGTTTGGGTAGCGTGTTTAAGCATAGCCTAAAGAATTTGTTTGATATCTATTTTGGTTTGATTCCGGTGATTTTCGCTATCGGTACCATTGGGCTTGGTTTAGCAGAGTACACCCCTGTGTTTGATTGGCTGTCTGCACCGCTTGTGCCATTGCTTGAGTTATTGCAAATTCCAGAGGCGACTAAAGCTGCGCCAGCGATGATTATGGGCTTTGCTGATATGTACTTGCCTGCCTTGGTCGGCAAAAGCATCGAGAGTGAGATGACACGCTTCATCGTCGGGGCGGCTTCTATTACCCAGATTGTTTATATGTCTGAGGTGGGCGCGCTGATATTGAAATCAAACATTAAGCTGAACGTCTTAGAGCTGTTTATGATTTTTATCTTACGTACGCTGATCAGCTTGGTGGTTATCACCTCAGTGGCGCATCTATTGTATTAATCGTGATGGCAACCATCATTTGGCATTAAAAAACCAGCGAACATTTAGCGTAAATATAGATTTATCAATAATATAAGGCAACTGAGTATCATGGAAATGACCAATTCTTTATCTTTAACAAGAGCCGCCGCTCAGCAAAGCATAACAAATGATGTAAGGTTAAACGCGGCCTATATCGATGGTGATTGGGTCACGATTGAAGCCTCTGAGTCAGTAAGTGACCATGCTTTATATGACCCAAGTGCCGGCGAGGTCATCGCAACGACTCGTTTGTGTCATAGCGCACAAGTAGAGATGGCTGTCACGGCCGCCGCTCGCGCTTATTCGTCTTGGTCACAAACCAGCGTGGGTACACGGGCGCGCTATTTACAGGCGATTGCCGATACGATGGAGCAGCAGTTTGATAAGCTGGTGGGACTGTCGGTATTGAATAACGGCAAGCCGATTGCGGAGGCGACGATAGATGTCGGAGATGCCATCGCCTGTTATCGCTATTATGCCAACCTTATCATCGAGCAGGAAACATGGTCTAAGGTCGGCACCAATGAGACGGGCATACGCTTATTGAAAACTTACGAGCCTGTTGGTATCTGCGCCCTTATTGTACCTTGGAATTTTCCGATGGTGACTACCGCCTGGAAGCTGGCGCCCGCGCTGGCAGCAGGATGTACCGTTATTCTCAAACCGTCGGAGGTGACACTATTGCCAGAGCTGATGCTGGGCAATATATTGTCCGCTATACAGCTGCCAAAAGGCGTGGTCAATATCCTCCCTGGCGCGGCAGAGGTGGGCGCTGCGATGACAAGTCATCCGCTGATTGATAAAGTCTCCTTTACCGGTAGTAATAGCGTCGGCGAAAAAGTGATGCGCCAAGCTGCCGCGGGTATCAAAGACATCAGCCTAGAGCTGGGCGGTAAGTCCGCTATCGTGGTATGTGCAGATGCTGATATCGACTATGCCTGCGACTTGATCATAGGCGGTATCTTTACCAATGCTGGGCAGATTTGTTCAGCAACCTCAAGGCTGCTCGTCCACCAAGACATTGCCGAGTCATTATTTGCAGTATTAAAAACAAAAACAGAAACTCTGAAAATAGGCGATGGTTTTGCGGCGGACACACAAATGGGACCATTGGTCAGTGCTCAGCAGCTGGCGCAGGTCAAAAAATATATCAATATTGCAACTGCAGAAAATCTGCATTGCCTAACGGGTGGCACCCTCTTAGCGCGTCAAGGCTATTTTGCTGCGCCGACGATTTATACCGAGGTACCAGCGACCAGTCGCTTGTGGGCAGAGGAGGTGTTTGGGCCTGTGTTGGTGAGTGCGACCTTTGCAGATAACGCGCAGGCGATTGCGCTTGCCAATGACAGTAAGTATGCCTTGGCTGCAAGTATTGTCAGCGCTGATGAGAATGCAGCGTTAGAGATGGCACGGCACATTCGAGCCGGTCATATTTGGGTCAATGAGCAGCAAATCGTTGTGCCCGAAGCGGGCTGGGGCGGGTTTAAGCAAAGTGGTATCGGCCGAGAGTTAGGGACTGATGGCTTATCTGCTTATCAAAAGAGTAAGCATGTTTTGCTACCGTCTTAATGGCCGTTTTTATGAGTGTTTTTATGAGTACTCTTATGTTTCTGTCAAAAAACCCCCTGTATAGAACGCCTATATAGGGGGGTTTGGTTAATGCTTAGTCAGTAGCAATTGAATAACTGCGACCTACCACATCAAGTCATCTGGAATCACGTAAGCGGCATAAGGATCGTCTTCTGCCAACGCGTCTTCGGCAGTATCGTTTGACACCACCATAAAGCCTGTCATCTTAGCATCTATACGGTCTGCTAGTGGGCGTGGTAGCAGGGCATAGCTGTCCTCTAGGCGTGCTATGACCACATGGCCTGCGACGATTTGATCATACAGCTTTTGGGTGATATAAATCTTTTTGATTTTCGTATCATCCACAAACTGATAAGTAATCTCACCTTGTGTATCAGTGATTTGATGCTGCTTAATCATCTGAATGATATTGGCTTTTCGTGTTTTTTCTTCTAATGCTCGTTGTTTTTCTTGATTGAGCTTTTGGTCTTTTTCCAGCTTTTTTGCTTGAGCTTCTGCCAGCGCCTTTTTGGCTGCTGCGCTGTCTGAGTCGCCAGTACGTTTGGCATGCTCTGCTTGTTTGCTGATTTTTTTGGCCTTTTTGCTATCGACCAAACCAGCTTTTAATAATTGAGCCTGAAGGGCGTTTTTTGCCATAATCACTCACCTAAATCCACTCATTGAAACTGCGATATGTCACTTACAACATCCAAGCCCTGTATTGTAGCAAAATTTGCTAAGAGATGGGGTGTGAGTCTGCCAGACATCGCTGGATGATATAGGCCAAATTGGGTATCATCAAGGCAGTGGCTGAGGTTTTAGCGTTTGGCCATATTAAACGAGCTATATAGCTATAAATAGCGGTATCGGGGTAAATAACGATGATTAAGGACAGATTATGACAACATCGCAGCACATTTTGGCTTGTATCGATGGCTCGGCCGTGACCGCATCCGTCTGTGATTATGCCGCATGGTACGCCAATCGAGTAAACTTACCCGTTGGTCTGCTGCATGTCAGCGATGTGCCAGCGTCGTTTAGACGTGATCTGTCAGGGGCGATAGGGATTAATAGCCGTGAGTTTTTGTTAGAGGAGCTGGCGCAGTTAGACGAGCAAAGGGCCAAGGTAGTCAATAGCTATAGCAATGCGCTGGTGCAGGATGCCAAAAGCCATATTCGTAATAAGTTTGGTGATCTTGAAGTGCTCATTTATCAAAGACGAGGCAAGTTACTGCCAGCCATTGAGCATTTTGCGACCGCAAACCGCGCCATCGTGATGGGTCGCCGCGGAGAAGATCACAAATATAGCCGTATTAATATTGGTAGTCAGATAGAGACGGTCGCCCGTGCCTCTGATATTCCTGTGGTGATTTGCTCAGAGACGTTTAAAGAGCCGCGCTCGTATATGATTGCGTTTGATGGTAGCAAAACTGCCATAAAGGCGGTACAAATGGTGGCTAAAAGCCCTATGTTAAAAGGTCTCGATAGCCATATCGTGATGATTGGCAATCATAATGATGCCGCCAAACAAAGCCTAAGCGCGGCCGCGGCCCAATTACAAGAGGCGGGTTTTGTCGTAAAGGCGCATCATTTATCGGCCTCCGATGCAGTCGATGGTCTATTAAAGTTTCAATTAGACAATGACATCGATATTATGGTGGTGGGCGCATACGGGCATTCAAAACTACAGCAGTTGTTTTTGGGCAGCACCACCACAGAGATCATCGCCAGTACGTTGTCGCCTGTGGTTTTGCTACGTTAGCCGTTTACTTTTTTGGGATAATACGCAGTTTTTGGACAGTATGCTATGTTGATTAATGCAGATTTTACTCGCGTCGCCACCTCACTACCCAAGCAGCAGCAATGGGTAAAATCACCGCAAAAGGGGGTAGAGCGCATCATGCTCGATCGTGTGGGTGCGGAAAAAGCCCGTGCCACCAGCTTTGTGCGTTATGCCCCTCAGTCTGACTTTCCGCATCACTGCCATCCGGGCGGTGAGGAGATATTTGTGCTGGCAGGGACGTTTTCTGCCGATGACAAACATTATCCAGCAGGCTGGTATTTACGGAATCCGCCAGCCTCAGGTCATAGGCCTTATAGTGATGAGGGAGCGATGATCTTTGTAAAGCTATGGCAGATGCCAGCAGATGAGACACGCTATGTGGCGATCGATACCAATAAAGCAAGCAATTGGCAGCGTCAAGGCTCGCGCAGTGTCTGCCAGCTGTTTGCTAGTGACTATGAGCACGTCAGCTTGCAGCGCTTGGACGCAGGTGAGCTGCTATTTACTGAGGCCATCAGCGGCGGTGCCGAAATCATGGTGCTGGCAGGCGAGTTGTACGCTGACGGTGAGACTTTTTCGCGCTATAGCTGGATACGCCTGCCGACCGAAACGCCATTAGAGATGGTATCTGGCCCTAGCGGCGCGACCGTCTATATCAAGACGGGGCATCTGGCGCAGGTCATTGGTTTAGTTAGCTAAGTACTGCTCATTAAATGCTGCCCATTAAACGCCAATCATTTACAGCTTCTTATTGCCTGCTGCTAAGCGTCTGTCTCAAGCCTTGAAGGTTCTAGTAAACAGCGCTTACGTCTGCGCAGGCACCGTGTTATCTGTTGTATGGCCGAAATGGGTGATCGGAAAGAGCTTGTCATAAGCCCAATTATAAGAAAACGTATAAAACAAATAAAAGCCCACCAACGACGCATCCATGACAAAAGCATGCCATAAGCTGATATTTAGATACCATGCCACCATGGGCAGATACAGTACCAGTAATCCACCTTCAAACAACACAACATGCAGCACTCGTATCCATGGTGTCTTAAAGGTACTGCGCGTAAATTTGAGCATCCCTTTATCAAAGACAATATTAAAGCCATAGTTCCAAAGCGTGGCGATGATAGAGCCTGCAATGGCAATAACACTGATGTCCTTAAGCTCAAACCCAAAGAAAAAGCTCATGATTGGAATCGAGAGAATCAAGGCGATAACCTCAAAACCCACGGCGTGACGAATACGATCTCGATGAGTTCGCATGATACATCCTTTATAAAATAATTTAGTTGCCTATATTGTATCTGCTAAACTAATACATCAAAGTTATGACATATAGGAAAAACCGATAGATGAATTTTTCTTTAGAGCAATTACAAGCCTTTGTGGCGACCGTAGAGACGGGGTCGTTTTCGGCAGCAGGGCGCAGGCTGGGGAAAGCGCAATCATCGGTAAGTGCGGCGGTGGCCAATTTAGAAATCGATTTAGGTAATGTGCTGTTTAGCCGAAACAGTCGCTATCCTGAGCTGACCGAAGCGGGCGCGCGGCTGTTGGCGGAAGCGTATGTGATACTAGAGCGCTGTGAGCATTTTTTTGGGGTGGCCAAAAGTCTGAGCGAAGGGGTGGAGAGTAGACTGGTGCTGGCGGTTGATGATTTATATCCCACAGAATGGCTGGCCGGCTTACTTGAAACGTTTGATAGCCTGTTTCCTAGCGTAGAGTTAGAGCTGCTGCTGCCCATTATGGAGGATGTCAGTCGTTTGGTTATGGACAAACGGGCGGATTTGGGTATCATGTGGAGCCAAGAAGATTTGCCCTCAGCCATTCGCTTTCATACCTTGGGCTGGATTCCCCTAAAAATGGTTTGTGCGCCTGAGCATATGCTTGCAAGCAAAGTCGTCAGCTGGCAGGATTTAAAAAGACACCGGCAATTAATCGTCGCCACACGTAATGACAGTAAAGAAAAATCACGTTTACGTGTCGCCGCCGATGTGTGGTGGGTTGAGAGCCAGTGGATCATCATTGAGCTGGTCCAGCGCAATCTAGGGTGGGCACTGGTGCCTGAACATATCGTGGTCGATGCTCTAAAAGAGGGCTCACTGGTATCGCCAACACTGGATTTTGATAAGCACAGTTGGCCTGTGGCTGTTGAGCTGGTTTGGCATAAAGAAAAGCCTTTGGGTAAGGCGGGGACTTGGTTACAGCAGGCCATCATCGCCTTAGATCGACAAATCTAATCTGTACTGCTAATCAATAGCATACGCTCAAACAGTCTGTCGCCTAGCGCGCCTCATCGATACGTTTGACATTATCCGCGCAGGCTTGGTAAATCGCATCTAGCGTCTCTGTGGTCAGATAAGTCTCAGCAAGCGGAAATAATACGCGCTCCTCAAAACGAATGTGATCATACAGTAGGGTACCGAGTGCTTTGACGTGCGCTGCTGTGATGGTCTGATTTTGAGAGGTGCAGATTAGCTTATGTAACAACAGATGCTGTTTGTTAAGTGTCTCTAATGCGGTGGCAACATCAGGGTTGGTATTTTGATAAGGTTTTAGCGCAGTGGCGATTAGATGGTCTTCGATCTGAAAATGGGTGCGCATGTCTTGGATATATGCAGTCAAGTTTTGCCAGTGTTTATCGATGTGATGGCGCTCACCGCTACAGTGTTTGGCATGATGAGACAGATTTAATCCAAGATGATGTTGACGTGATAGGGGCTGCAATTGGTGGGCGCGTTTCATGACCGAGTACCTCCATGAGTGAATAAAGTGACAGCGCATACAAGACAATGACGCACTGGGCATAAATATGATGCGTTTTATCAGCGGATCTTTAAATATTCTGTTTTTTAATAACCGTATTCTACTTATGACACAATGAGGCGGCAAAACGCAAAGGGTTTGATGCTAAAATCGCCAGTCAGTCATTACGCAGTAAGCAGCAATGCCTTAATAGACACTCAGTAGTAGGCACTTAGTACGTGACCCTGTCTATCATCGCACAACTCTGTGTTTGATGCCGCGTACACTACTTTTAACACCATAGGACACTGTCATGATCGTTTGGCAAAAACCGAATGCATTTAGAATACTTTTTACTTTGCGCGGCTCCGTTATTCCTCATATCTTTCCTCAGGTATTATTGATTAGCTTACTGAGTGCCATCATCTCGGCCATCCAGCACTGGGTTCCCAGCTCCTTTTCTTCTTATGGCGCTGCGCCTTTTACTTTACTTGGCATCGCTCTGTCTTTGTTTTTGGGTTTTCGTAACAATGCCAGTTATCAGCGTTGGTGGGAGGGTCGGCATTTATGGGGGCAGTTGGTATATGATGCGCGCAGTTTTACCCGTCAGGTGCTCTCATTTATCGAGGACGATAGCGAAGCGGGACGACACATGCAGCAGGAGCTGGTGCGTCTGACTATCGCGTTTACTCATGCGCTCAGGCATCGGCTGCGAAGTACCGCGCCATGGGAGGATGTTGAGCGTTTTGTGGCGCCTGAGTATCACGCAAGCATGCGCCAAGCGGGCAATTTGCCTGAGTATCTATTGCGCCTGCTAGGCAAAAAGTTGGGGCAGGTTCGACGCCAGCAGCTCTCCTCTGATCTGATGATACAAAACATGGACGAGCGCGTCACCTCGATGACGATTGTGTTGGCGGCTTGCGAGCGGATTCATAATACGCCACTACCCTTTGCCTATACGCTATTGGTGCATCGTACCACTTATCTGTACTGCTTTATGCTGCCATTTGGTTTGGCGACGTCCTTGGGCTGGGTGACACCGTTGGTGTGCGGCGTCATTGCTTATACGTTTTTTGGATTGGATGCGCTCAACGAAGAAATCACCGATCCGTTCGGCGTCGCGGCCAATCATTTGCCACTGAGCGCCATCTCACGCACCATCGAGATAAACCTGCTAGAAGCCTTGGGAGAGACGGATTTGCCGCCTGAATTGATGTCTCAAGGTGGTTATTTGCAATAATAACACTTGTACGGTTGGGGTCATCAAGAGCTGAGCGCTGTATGCATAGCGCTCAGTTTTTTGTTTTTTGGTGACAGAGATTTTTATATCGAATTAACGATAACATGCAGATTTTTAGTTAATGATAATTGTTTTCGTTATCATTCGCGTGTAAAATCGGCCACAGTGAGCGCGCAAGTGATGCGATAAATATGAGCGTCTATCGCAAAATGACAGGTAGCGCTGAGACATTGATAAGTAAAGAAGAGCCGTTATGTTACGTGTAGAGCAGATGACCATTCGCCGACAAGACAATACTTTGTTAAATGACGTCAGCTTTGAGGTAGGGGCGCGGCAACTGATTGCCTTGATTGGGCACAATGGCTCAGGAAAGTCGACCTTGATTAAAGCCTTGGCAGGCGAGATGGATTGTACGCAAGGCGGTGCGACTTTGGATGAGCGAAGCATTCATGAGTACGGGGATAAAGCACTGGCGCGTAAGATGGCCTATTTGCCCCAGCAGCTCCCAGAAGCGGCAGGCTTTAGCGTGCGAGAGCTGGTGATGCTCGGCCGTTACCCTCATCAAAAATGGCTACAAAAACCCAGTCAAGCGGACCATGACAAGGTAAGTGAGGCCATGCGAGTGACACAGGTTGAGCAATTCGCTGATCGCCTTACCAACACATTGTCAGGGGGTGAGCGTGCGCGGGTATGGCTGGCAATGTGTCTGGCGCAAGACACTGATTATCTGCTGTTAGACGAGCCGCTGGCTGCGCTTGATATGCACTATCAGATTGAGGTGATTGAGCTGATACGCCGTTTGGTCGATGAGCGGGGGTTGAGTGTGGTTATTATCATTCACGACATCAATCTGGCCGCGCAGTATGCCGATCGTATCATCGCCCTAAAAGGCGGACGCATCTGTCACAACGGCGATGTGCTCAGCACCATGCAGCCCAGCGTTTTACACGATATTTTCAATGTCACCATGCAGCTGATGACGCATCCTGTGACAGGGCGACCGGTGGCTGTCGCTTAAGCTGTGTTTTCTCTTGTCGCTGCGATTTGCGCGGCGCTTCTGTCGGCGGTATGACGATTGTTTTAATACTCTGCTACTACCGTATCTTTTTTTCTAAAGACAATCTGCTATGTTTGCTCATTTTATATTTGCCCTTTTACGTGCTGCGCCATCATTACAAGTTAAGCGTGCTTTTTTATCAGCTTTATCAATCGTCTCGTTTGACTCTCAGTCACGCTCAAAGACAGTAATATCACTGACACTAATAACGTTGGTCATGATCATGAGCGGTTGTGATGACGCGCAACCTGTATCCAAGCCGTCATCTGCCGAGTCCAAACCATCTGCTAATAGCCTTAAAGCTGATGCCTCACAGCGGGTAGTCAGTCCGGATTGGGGCAATGCTGCAACCCTGACGGCAATGGGCTATCCTCCTGTAGCGACGGGCGATGTACGTCTATGGGACAGATGGGTCGACACGCCTAGTCTGCCACCAGATATTGTCGATTTAGGTGGCCGCTATCAGCCGAATGCTGAGCTGGTCGCACAGTTGCCAATAGATATGGTGATTGATAATCCATTTTATGTGCATGCGCGCCGTTTGTATGGCGATGTACCTACCGAGTCGGTGATGTTTTCGGCCAGTGGCAAGGTGGCGACGTGGGCGGATTATACTGAGCCGACGCGTACATTGGGCAGATTGATTGGGCAGCCTGCCGCCGCTGAGGCTTATATCAAACAAAGTAAGCAAGACATGGAGCAGGCTGGCGCTCAGCTGCAAGCCCGCTATCCTCACGTAAATAAGTTTGCCGTTGTACAGTTTTCTGATGCCAATAACATGCGCATGTATGTCAATAACAGTCTGTTTAAGCCTGCATTTGCCGCAATGGGCAAAGAGCTTGTGGTGTTAGGTGAGGGCAATAATTACGGTTTTGTATCTAAGCGGGTCGGTGATTTGGCGGCGCTCGATGATGATGTGTGTTTGCTGACTGTGGATCCATTAAGCCCCATTACCCGCGCTGAGATGAAGGACAGTCTGATTTGGCAGCGCTTGGGCTATGGTCAGACGCGCTGTATAGGAGAGCTGACGCCTATTTGGATCTATGGCGGGATGTCATCGTTGGTCAGTTTGGCCAATCAAATATCAACCGTACAATTACAAGGCGGGGCAGCATCATGAATACGAGCAGCAAGCGCGCCAGCAGCACTTACACAGAGGTAAGTGACACAACACCTAGCAAACCGCAGCAGATACCGCCCAACCCCGTTAGCACTCATGCGCACTTTGGGCGATTATGGGTGCTGTTTGCAGTTCTATGTGCTTTGGTCATGGCTAGCAGTTGGGCGCTGATTGCGCGTGATTGGCACAGGCCATTGATGGACTTGTTTTTGCCCAGTATGCAGCTGGACATGGGCAGCATGGTGGTACAGTTGACTTTGTTGGCCAGCTCATTGGTCGCGTTATTGGCTGGCGGGCTGTTGGGGGCAGTCAGTATCTTATTACAGCAATTGGTCAAAAACCCGCTGGCGTCAGATACCACCCTCGGCGTCGGTGCCGGTGCGCAGCTGGCGATATTGCTGGTGAGTCTGTTTATACCGAGCCTGGCAATCTACGGCGGCATGTATGTGGCGTTTGTAGGGGCGCTGATTAGCATGGGTTTGGTGTTTGCGCTGGCGGCCGCCAGTCGTTTTAATGCGCTGATTTTGGTATTGGCAGGTTTGGTGGTCAATATCTTGTTGGCCGCATTTGCCAATGTCTTATTGTTGTTTTTTGCTGAGCGTAGTAATGGCACATTGTCATGGGCAGCAGGATTTTTGACGCAAAACAGCTGGCATACTACAACGCTATTGTCCTGGGCGGCAGTGGGGTTTGTGATGGCTTGCTTACCTCTGCTAAAACCGCTTGGCATGATGAGCTTGGATGACTGGCAAGCCAAGCGCTTGGGCGTGCCTGTACAAGGTATTCGCGCGCTGGTGGTGCTACTGGTGGCGCTGGTCACAGCGCTGGTGGTCAGCGAAGTGGGTCTGGTGGGTTTTGTAGGCTTGGGCGCAGCAAGCATCGTCAACGCTTTAGGTCTTACCGCTATTGGTAAACGATTGCTCGCAGCTTTTGGCTTTGGGGCACTGTTGTTATTACTGACCAATCATGCCGCGCTCCTGCTTGAACCTATCATAGCGATGCCGATTCCTGCAGGGGCGATGACGGGCGTGCTGGGTGCACCATTGATTATTTGGCTCATTTTGCGCCAGCGTCATGATCGGCTCGAGACGGTGTCTGCGCCCATGGTCAATCGCACACAAACCCCTGTGCATCTATGGCGCTGGGTGCTTGGCGTGGTAGGTTTGCTGCTCATCACCTCGCTGGTGGTACAAGATATCAAGGGCTGGACGCTGCTCAGTACGGATTGGGCCATCACTCAGCAATACCGTCTGCCACGCAGTCTCAGTGCGGCTGCGACCGGACTGATGCTGGCGGTGGCGGGGGTGTTGCTGCAAACACTCACGCGTAATCCGATGGCCAGCCCTGAGGTACTCGGTGTCAGCTCAGGCGCCGCACTTGGCGTCATTGGTGGGTTTTTTTGCTTACCGCTGCTGGGGTTGTCAGCAGGTGCAGGTACTCTGCTAGCGGCTGGCCTGATGGGTGCTCTTATAGTACTGCTGCTGGTGATTTGGCTAGCGCGGAAAGTCAGCTCAGGTTATCTGCTCTTGGTGGGGGTCGGTATCGCCGCGATGATGGATGGGGTCATGCACATGGTCAAGCTCTCAGGCGACCCGCGGCTTGAGGCGATGCTCAGCTGGCTGTCAGGGACGACCTATAGTGCCCAGCCCAATACCGTTTGGTATCTGATGGGGATAGCGCTGGTTTTGTTTGTGCTGAGTTTATTGATTATCAAACCGCTTAGAGTCTTGGGGTTGGGGGCTAGCATGGCACGCAATCTAGGTGTGGCAGTCAATCCTGTGACGCTCGCGCTTTTGATATTGGTGGCGGCGTTTAGTACGGCAAGTACGCTTGCAGTTGGGCCACTTAGTTTTGTGGGGCTGATGGTGCCCCATGTCGCGACTTCTCTAGGGGCGGTAAAACTGGAGCATCAATTGCCCTTAGCCGCCATTTTGGGCGCTGGTGTGATGGTGCTAGCTGATTGGTTTGGGCGTTATGTGATATTTCCTTATGAGCTGCCAGCAGGTACGATCGCTGCGCTGATTGGCGGGACGTATTTCTTGTGGCTGATTGGCAAAGTGCCGATGACTGCGCGTTAAGAATACAATTAACCTATTTCAAAATAGGTACAGCTCTACTGGCATTCATGAATTTCTGAGGAAAATTGAATTGAAGACACGCCCTAACACTTTTAAATGTCTTTACTGAGCATTTGTTCCATACGTATACTGAGTTATATTTGCCAAAAACTTTACTAAAGTTGTCCAAATTAACTTAAACCTATATAAAGTATGGAAGCAACCATGACGCCTGATTATTATCACTACTGGGGTAAGGCCCAGCCTAATGAGTACCTTTCAGATTCTCCCTACCATTTATTGGTTTATCACAGTCTAGATGTAGCGGCAGTGGCGCATTATCTACTCCATGATGATGCACCTATCATGAACGATTTATCCGGTTATTTAGAGATTCCTAAGCCTGAATTAAGACAGCTACTATGCTTTTTAATTGGTTTGCATGACTTGGGTAAGTTTGCCTCATCATTTCAGGGTTTATACCAGCCTGACGATGATACTTTTTTGACCAAAGTGGATCGCAGTATTTATGCCTATGACAAAAGACATGACGCGCTAGGCTGGTGTTTTTATCAAAACGCTTTTCTTAATGGGTATCTATGCGATATCGACATGGACACAAGGACAAAACGGCAGGTAAAGACAGGGCTGTCTATTTTAATTAACTGTGTACTTGGTCATCATGGTAAACCGATACAGCTAGAAGACAAACCTGTCGATGCAAAAGATCCTTTAGCCGTTGGAGTGAAATACCAACACGAGATTGATCCCAAAGATTTACAAGTGGCCAATCAGTGGATTAACGATCTTAAATCATTGTTTGCGATAGAACTACCTGTTGAGCTGCTTGCTGGTAAAGACTGGCATACTCGCGTAAAGCATGTCAGCTGGCAGCTATCAGGCGTAACCATGCTGGCTGATTGGTTAGGCTCAGATACCGCTTATTTTAGCTATCAACATCAAGTCATGCCCTTAGCAGACTACTGGCAGATGACACTGGATATTGCCAAGCGCTGCGTCGATGACAAAGGGCTAGCGACTACGCTCTCTCCCATACCTTTTAGTAGCGTACAAAACAGTTTTGGTTTTAGTCCGTCCCCTCTGCAAGCGTGGGCGGAGTCGGTGACTATTCATAACTATCCGCAGTTGTTTGTACTAGAAGATGTGACAGGGTCAGGCAAAACGGAAGCGGCTTTGACGCTAGCGCATCGGTTGATGGGCATGGGCGAGGTGGATGGTTTTTACTTTGGTCTGCCGACTACTGCGACCTCTAACGCCATGTTTGAACGTATCGAAAAGTTTATGCCAACGTTATACGGCAAGTCTGACAAACAGCCTTCACTGGTACTGGCGCATGGTAGCAAAAACATGAATGCAACGTTTCGAGAGCTTATTAATAATGCTAATAGCAACTACTCTTCAATAGGTCATTCTAAAGATACAAGCCGCGAGGCAGCAGGAGATGAGATAAGCAGTCAATGTCATGCTTGGTTTGCTAGTAGTAATAAGCGGGCGTTATTAGCCAATATCGGTGTCGGTACGATTGACCAAGCATTGCTGGCTGCCCTGCCTAAAAAGCATCAACCACTGCGCTTACTTGGCTTGCATCACAAGGTGCTGATATTTGATGAGGTACATAGCGCTGATAGTTATATGTTTGAGCTACTCAAATCCTTGTTACAAGTCCATCTGCACCAAGGGGGTCACGCTATCTTATTAACCGCTACCTTAAGCTTAGATAAGCGAGAAGCGCTCGCTAAGTTATGGCTGGGTCAAGAAGCGCCCAGCTACGTCAAAACAGTCGCTGCAAATGTGACTCAGTCCACGCATTTTCCTTTAGCGACGCATGTCACCATGACCCCAGATACCGACATAGATACGCTGGTTGAGACGTCAATAACCAGTCCTGAGCGAGTCTCGCGCAAGCTGAAAGTTGATTTTTTACATCAGACATCGGATGTTATTGATTATCTGGTAAAGGCTTCACAAAACCATCAATGCGCGGTATGGGTAAGAAATACGGTGACCGATGCTATTGATGCCTATGATGAGTTATTGAATGCAGGTGTAGCGGCAGAAAACTTACTCTTATTTCATAGCCGGTTTGCGCTGGCTGACCGCAGTCGTATTGAATCGACAGTGCTGGATTGGTTCGGTAAAGACAGCACACCTGCTAAGCGGGCGGGCAAGATTTTAATAGCAACGCAGGTGTTTCAAGAGTCGCTGGACGCAGATGCTGACATTATGGTCAGTGATTTGTGTCCTATTGATTATCTTATCCAGCGGGCAGGGAGGTTACATCGTCATAAGCGCAATATAGCAGGGCAAAGAATAACAGACAGTCATACCACAGTAGAATCAAGACCGTCGCCTGTATTGACGATATTGGCACCAAAGTTCAGCGCAGAGCCCAGAGCGAACTGGTATAGCGAGCTGTTTCCCAAAAGCCAATATGTCTATCGTCATCTAGGTCAGCTGTGGCTGACAATGCGTATATTGCAGCAGCAAGGTTATCTAGATTTGCCTAAAGATGCGCGTCTATTGATCGAATCGGTATATGCTGCTGAGGCGCAGCTACAAATACCCGATGCGCTACTGGCCGATAGCAAAGCCGATATGAGTCAGCAAAAGCGTAAACAACATAGTGCAAAAGACGCTTTGATTGATTGGGAAAAAGGCTATTGCGAAAAGAGTCAAGCCAGATGGTTTGGCAGTGAGTCCGCTGTCAACAGTGAAGCCAATACGCGCTTTCAAGAAATGCCAACTTGCGAAGTAGTGATACTGCGAACCGAACAAAGTGGCGATATCCATCAGATAGGCTTTTATGCAGATGCCTCAGAATTTCAATTAGAGCTGAGCACAGTTAAGATTGGTGAGAGTATGGCTGATAAGCTGACAGAAGTGCCCAGCCAATTTGCAGAACAAATCATGATGTTAAAAGAGCGCTATCGAGGTCTTGAATACAAAAGGTTATGGCTCGCTGATGCTGATGATAAGTTTACTTATGATAAGGAAAAGGGGTTGGTTGAGATAAATTCTATGATATAAGCTCAAACGACACTAGATGTCGCAATATAGCCAAATTTTGTTGACTAGAGCAAACTTAGACTTTATGCTACTTATTAGTAGCGTAAAGCCATAAGTACAGTGACAATAGTGACCATGATGACAATAACACGGTAAAAAAGGGATGATATGAATCTGATTACTGATAGCTGGATACCTGTTTTAAATCAAGATGGGAGCAGGGCGACGATTAAACCTGCCCAGCTGGCTGACCCCAATGTTATGGAGTTGGATTTACCGCGTTTAGACTTTCAGGGTGCCGCTTATCAGCTACTCATAGGATTATTGCAAACCACCTTTGCACCAGCAGATGTAGATGAATGGATGGACTACTATGACAACCCGCCGAGCGAATCTGATTTGCAACTTGCCTTTGATGACGTCATTCATGCCTTTCATGTAGATGGTGATGACGCACGTTTTATGCAGGATTTGGATACGTTAGAATCAATCGAATCTGTTAGATTAGTCGATAACTTATTCATTAATGCACCCGGACAGAATGCTTTAGATCAAAATAAGGATTTTTTCATAAAAAGAGATACTATCAATAAGCTATCTCTATCAATGGCATCACTTGCTTTATTTACTTTTCAAATTAATGCAACACAAGGGGGGCCTGGGTTTAGAGTTAGTTTACGCGGTAGTGGGCCCATGACTACATTAATACGCCCCGATGATACCGATAGCACGCTATGGAATAAGCTATGGTGGAATGTCATTAATAGAGAAGAATGGAGTTACCCTGATCCGGATTTTAGTGATGGCAGCGTGTTTCCTTGGCTGGCTGAGACTAGAGTCAGTGACAAGACTGGCGAGCCAATATATAGGGACGAGGTGCATCCGCTACATATCTATTGGGCAATGCCAAGGCGTATTCGACTGATTATAGACACGCCAAGTGATGAGCAATCAGCTAGCGCTCTAATCGATGATGTGACTGGTAAACATTGTCAGAAAGTTGTTCGTCAATTTAAAACTAAAAACTATGGAAATAATTATGAAGGAGATTGGTCACCACATCCTTTTACACCATATATAGTAGATTCAAAGAAAGCAGATGGTGTTCCTATTTCTATTAAAGGACAAACCTCTGGTATTACCTATATGCTTTGGCACTTACTTACCTTTACAGCTAAACAGGAAAAAACTGGTTTTATTCGAGCAATGGTAATAGACCATACCAACAGAATACATGAAGAAAGCTCTGGAAGACTATCAGCTAATAGATTATGGGCATTTTCATATACTATCATTAACAAGAATAAAGCCAATGGGTTTTATAGCAAAGAGCTGCCTATTTATCACATACCATCCAACCAGCAAACACAGCTTTTAGAGACAGTGCTTGAGCTACATGAGTTGAGTGACAGTATTATCAAGCAGCTGCGCAATAGTATCAAATACAGCTGGATGAGTGAGCGCCAAGCCAAAGACAGCAAAGGCGATATGAGCATGATTGATACTATGTTTTGGCAGCGTAGTGAGCCGCTGTTTTTTAGAGCGGTAGAGGATGCTGTAAATAATGGCGGCAGGCTTACGCCAACGGCAGCGCGCGAGTGGCTGAGTAAAATAAGTAAGCTGACAGAAAAGCTTTATGAAGAGCAAGTACTATCGAGTGCGGTTATTAAGCAAAGGCATATGGAGCAGCTTAACAATCTGCGCGCATTCTTATACGGTAATAAGCCGCTAGCAGCGTTTAGAAATCGCTATAAGTCAACTAAGGAAAATAGCTAATGACTGACACTATAGAAAAAGTAGCCTCTACCAATCCGCCTACAAAGCAGGCCACTCGATATTTGGGTAACTGTACTCCCATTGTGATGGCTTGGCATCAACGCTTGTTAGAAATTAAAAATAAAGCGCAGCAGCTTCAAGGGGAAGACGGTGAGGAGAATAGCGCCTATCTGCAATTTTTTCGTACGACTATCTCTGCGTCCGATGCCGCCAAACTCAAACGTTGTCAGCATATGGATGATGTCGCGATGCAGCCGGCTTTTATTGCGCTATGGCAGCAAGTAGAGCCTACACTGATAAAAAGCATTGCCAACCACAGGGCCTATAATCATCAAATTTCTGATAACACTTTTGCAGCGTGGTTGGCGGTGGCTTGGGTGCTGTCTCAGGTGCGAACGGTAGACGATCGCTACCTAGTCGCTAGCTCAGGTAAAAGTAAACGGCAATTGAATAATACGTTGGCATGCGTAGCAGGTCAGCGCCAAGACGATGGTGATAGACCGCTTATCACACCGCTGCGTTTTGAAAAGCTTATCTCTGCCCGTGATCCTGATAATTTTGTCAGTTTGCTGGCGCGTATGGTCGCCCAGCTTCAGCAGCAAGGACAGGCTATCAACGTGGTTTGGCTCGCCAATGACATATTGCACTGGTTTGCTGATTATCAGGGCAGCAATTACCGCACGCCCAAAGATAAGCTTACTGTGCAGTGGTCGCTGACTTATTATCAGATGTATAGCGACTAGATCAAACACTAAACTTATATAAAAACTTAATATTCACTACCTGTTATTACCCTTAATTATGAGGATTATCCCATGACCCAATTTATTCAATTACACGTACTGACCAGCTATCCGCCATCAAATCTCAATCGCGATGATATGGGACGCCCAAAGACGGCTCGTATGGGTAATGCCGAGCGCCTACGTATCAGCTCGCAAAGCTTAAAGCGTCATTGGCGCGTGTCCGACGTGTTTGAAGAAGCGCTGGCAGGTCATATTGGCACGCGCACCAAACGAATTGGTACGCAAGTTAAAGAAAAGCTGCTAGAGGGCGGAGTAAAAGAGAAGACGGTAGAGAACGCGGCTAAAGCGATTGCTGAACAATTTGGTAAAGTCAGTAGCAAACGTCCGCCTGAGATTGAGCAGTTGGTACATATCAGCCCAGCAGAGCAGCAAGCGGTCGATGATTTGGTTAAGCGAATTATCGAGACAGGGAATGAACCTACTGAAGAAGAGCTATCACTATTAAAGCATGACAATATGGCAGCAGACATTGCCTTGTTTGGGCGTATGCTTGCCAAAAAGCCTGCTTTTAATGTTGAAGCCGCGTGTCAAGTGGCGCACGCGATTAGTGTACAGCAAGTGGCGGTAGAGGACGATTATTTTACTGCTGTTGATGATTTAAATGACCATAGTGAAGATGCAGGAGCTGCTCATATTGGTGAGACTAATTTTGCAGCGGCGGTTTTTTATCAGTACGTTTGTATCAATAAAGACCTACTGCTAGATAATCTCAATGGCGATACTGAGCTTACCCAAAAAGCGCTATCCGCTCTTGTAGAGTCTATGACTACTGTTGCCCCATCTGGAAAACAAAACAGCTTTGGCTCGCGCGCTTTTGCTAGCTATGTTATGGCAGAAAAAGGCAGCATGCAGCCGCGCTCACTATCGGTGTCTTATCTTCGTCCTATCAATACGGACAATGTATTAAGCGATGCTATCGACAGTTTACAAAATCATCAGCAAAAGTTCGATAGTGTCTATGGTGATTGCGCCGATAGCCGTTATGTCATGGATGTAGAAAACGGCTTGGGTAGCTTGTCTGAATTAAAGCAGTTTGTAAGTGATGATGGCAAAGCCAATTACCCGCAATCATGATTGTTTGCTAATAAGTATACAAAAAATAGAAGCGGGAATTCTTAAAATCATCAATGCAATAATAGGTAATGGAAAGATACTATGGATTATTTAGTCATGCGCTTATATGCACCGATATCTTCGTGGGGGACACTGGCAGTAGGGGAGGATAGGCCTACAGTTAATTATCCGACTCGTAGTGCGGTGCTCGGTTTACTTGGTGCTGCTTTGGGTATCAAGCGTAGCGAGGCGCAAAAGCTAAGAGACTTGGCAAGTAGCATCGGCATTGCGTCTAAAACTTATAGCGAGGGCACCATACTGCGTGACTATCATACGATCCAAACGCCTACCACTGCTAAGGGCGTCAATTTCTTTACGCGCAAGCAAGAGCTACAAAGCGCTCAGGTTGAGACTATCTTATCTTCACGAGACTACCGCGAAGACGGATTATGGGTCGTGGCTATTTGGTTAAAGCCAGATGCGCAGGGTAGTAAGGTTGAGCACAACGTTGATTTGCAGCAGCTACAATATGCCTTAAAACATCCAAAATTCACGCTTTATCTTGGGCGTAAGTCTTGCCCTTTATCGCTGCCATTATCGCCGCAGATTATTACTGCCAATCATTTAAAAGCGGCATTAGATGTGAGTATCGACGAGCTTTTAGCAGAGCCATCACAAAATGAGTCTGTAAGAGAAGATAATAAGTTAAACGATAAGTCTAATAGGGTGGCTCACTGGCAAATCAATGAGCTGATAGATACGATGGTTAGTGACAGGTATTTACCGACTATCATAGATTATAAGGCTATAAATAAGCAAAATACTCGTCTGCGCCAAGTGACTTATCACTGGGAGGGCGAGATTGAGTCAATGTTTGCAGGTGCGTCGCCGGTTAATATATTTACCCATAACCATTGGGATGATCCCACAGATCGAAAGCAGTGGCAATTTACGCAGCGTATCGGGCATCAGTGGACAGCCTATGAACCTATCGATAATAAAGAGGCAAAAGAGATCATTTTAAATACGCCAGATAAGGAAGCGGTGCTATGAATTATCTGAGCAAAGTGACGCTTAAGCCAAGTCTAAATGCCAAGCATCTATTCGTAAAGGAGCAAATAAACCCTGAGCCGCGCTCATTAGCAAGCAACGATGCGCCCAAAGTCGACAATCCTTATCGAGTGCACCAAGCGCTATGGCAATTGTTCGATCTACCAGCAGGGAGTGATAGACCTTTTTTATATAGAGAATATGAGCAGGGTGGTCAGACTTTCTATTATGTACTCTCCACGCTCAAACCTAAGTTAGATCATCCTTTTTTTACTGTGCAAGCCAAAGCTTTTAACCCCAGTTTTTTTGTTGGTCAACGTTTGACATTTGAGCTACGAGCTAACCCTGTAAGTAGTCTAAAGAATGCCCAAGGCAAATCATCTCGGCATGATGTGTTAATGCTTGCCAAAAAATCGATGATGTCTCAAGGTTTTGATGATGCTTATAGTATTGATCAAGCGATGTTCGATGCTGGCGTAGATTGGATTACCAGTCCGGAGCGTCTGCAAGCGTGGGGCGTGATCATTCACCCAAATCTTGAGTTATCTGCTTATACGCAACACCGACTGCGCCGTAGCAAACAAGACTTAGAGCAGCAAGAGCAAGCTAAAGACAGTATGAATAATAAGCCAATTAAAGCCAAAAACAAGTTAATTCAGTTCTCAAGTCTCGACTACGCAGGCGCGCTTGAGATTCAAGATGTGGACTTATTTTATAATCAAATGATAAAAGGCTTTGGAAAGCAAAAGGCTTTTGGTTGTGGTCTTATGCTTGTACGTCCGCTACGACAAAACAACAGCTAACGGCTATTTATCTTATAAATTATCATCAATACTACCCTTATCAGTTGAGCTGACTTATGGCATTTATTCCCCTAAAGCCTATTCCCATTAAAGAGCGTAACTCTATGGTGTTTGTAGAGCGCGGTCAAATAGATGTCAAAGATGGCGCATTCGTGGTTATCGATAAAAACGGCATTCGCATGCATATTCCAGTTGGCTCCATCACTTGCCTGATGCTTGAGCCAGGGACACGAGTCAGTCACGCGGCTATTGCACTAGCCGCTAAGACAGGTACACTGCTTATTTGGGTAGGTGAAGCAGGGGTTCGTCTCTACTCAGTAGGTCAACCGGGCGGAGCGCGATCTGATAAGCTGCTTTATCAAGCTAAGCTGGCGTTAGATGAACAGCTCAGATTAAAAGTCGTCAAAAAAATGTTTGAGATCCGTTTTAATGAAACAGCACCCAGTCGGCGCAGTGTCAATCAGCTACGCGGCATCGAAGGCGGGCGTGTCAAAAAAATCTATCAGCGTCTGGCATCAGAGCACGGCATGATATGGAAAGGCCGCTCTTATGATCCTAGCGATTGGGATGTATCAGATGATCTCAATCGCTGTATTAGCGCCGCAACAGCTTGTCTTTATGGTGTTACCGAAGCAGCAATTTTAGCAGCTGGCTATGCGCCAGCTATCGGTTTTTTGCATACAGGGAAACCAAAAAGTTTCGTCTATGATATCGCAGATTTAGTAAAGTTCGAGACCGTAGTTCCTGTCGCTTTTGAGATTGCTAAGAAAGCACCGCCCAATCCGGATAAGGAAGTTAGAATCGCTTGTCGTGAGATATTTAGACAAAGCAGATTGTTAAAGAACCTTATTCCTATGATTGAAGAGGTATTATCCGCAGGAGAGATTGAACCACCAAAACCTTATGCAGATGCTCAGCCGCCCGCCATTCCAGAGCCTGATTCTATCGGTAACGAAGGTCATCGTAGTCAATAGCTTGATAAGGAGATAGGTTATGAGTATGCTGGTTGTGGTGACTGAAACGATACCTCCAAGACTAAGAGGGCGCTTGGCAGTTTGGCTATTAGAAATAAGAGCAGGGGTGTACGTCGGTGATGTCTCACGTAGAGTTCGAGAGATGATATGGGAGCAAGTTTTAGCATTGGCTGAAGAGGGCAATGTAGTGATGTCATGGGCAACCAATACAGAATCGGGTTTTGATTTTGTCACTTATGGTAAAAATAGGCGAATACCAATAGACCATGAAGGCATGCGTTTGGTACAATTTTATCCTTTGGAGACTGATGAAAATTAATGCTTTAAATTTCAATAACTTAACCATCCAGAAGATGGACGGGGTATGCTATTTAACAACTAAAAAACTTGGTAGAATAACAACAATAGAAAAATAATAATAATTTCATAGACTTACAACAAGTCTGTTCCCCGTAAGCACGGGGATTAACCGGTAAAAAAATTATTAGTACAAAACAAGGTGAACTGTTCCCCGTAAGCACGGGGATTAACCGCTGCTACTCACCAAAAACACCTTCCAACGACCCTGTTCCCCGTAAGCACGGGGATTAACCCATCTTGACAAAAGACATCTGCAACAAAATGTCCTGTTCCCCGTAAGCACGGGGATTAACCGCCAAAACCCCTTAAATGGGCATGCCCATATCGCTGTTCCCCGTAAGCACGGGGATTAACCGTTGGCCATATCATCGCTAGTGAGGTTACAAGCCTGTTCCCCGTAAGCACGGGGATTAACCGTGAAAAGCGTGGTGGCGCATTGGTGTCTGTTCCTGTTCCCCGTAAGCACGGGGATTAACCGCATTAATGCAAAATATGATAATCTCGATTTATCTGTTCCCCGTAAGCACGGGGATTAACCGAATGGATTTACTTTTTTAACACTATCGGCGGTCTGTTCCCCGTAAGCACGGGGATTAACCGGCGGCAGTATCTCGTATAACTGCCTAGTAAGACTGTTCCCCGTAAGCACGGGGATTAACCGTTTACTTGAGTCTGCCGTTGACCGTATTGAGACTGTTCCCCGTAAGCACGGGGATTAACCGGCGAGCGCGGCGAGATATGGGGCGGTCACGTACTGTTCCCCGTAAGCACGGGGATTAACCGACTTGCGTCATGTATGTTTGTTGTGCCTTTGACTGTTCCCCGTAAGCACGGGGATTAACCGGTGACGGATTGTCAATCATGGTATCAGGTGCACTGTTCCCCGTAAGCACGGGGATTAACCGGTGGTAGTAATGGCTAAATCCAATCTAGTAGTCTGTTCCCCGTAAGCACGGGGATTAACCGTCTAGCACTACCCAAACAAGAGAAATACCAAGCTGTTCCCCGTAAGCACGGGGATTAACCGTAGCATTACAGCGACCACAGCACAGATAGCAGCTGTTCCCCGTAAGCACGGGGATTAACCGGCGTCAATACTTGAGGTTGTAGGGCTGATTAGCTGTTCCCCGTAAGCACGGGGATTAACCGGGTCTTCGTAGTCTCTACTTTGGCCTATATGACTGTTCCCCGTAAGCACGGGGATTAACCGACCACAGGGTCAATGCTCGCTTTAATGACGATCTGTTCCCCGTAAGCACGGGGATTAACCGCCAAGGCATCTGGTCTTGTCGTGTTTGCTCAACTGTTCCCCGTAAGCACGGGGATTAACCGTCATAACGGTGAGTATGTTTTTACCAGTCCTGCTGTTCCCCGTAAGCACGGGGATTAACCGATGACCACCACCAGCGATAAAAATGGCGATCCCTGTTCCCCGTAAGCACGGGGATTAACCAGTATTAATAATTTTTGGTTTTGCTTGAGCATTGCTGTTCCCCGTAAGCACGGGGATTAACCGGCGCGTTGACGTTCTGGGCGTTTTGCGCGTCGCTGTTCCCCGTAAGCACGGGGATTAACCGGTATCGGGTAATGGTCTCGGGTATCGTGTGTGCTGTTCCCCGTAAGCACGGGGATTAACCGCGCAAAAACAAAGATGGCACGGTCAGATTTCGCTGTTCCCCGTAAGCACGGGGATTAACCGCCGCTATTTTGGGATTGGTCGTATGGTGACGGCTGTTCCCCGTAAGCACGGGGATTAACCGAATTATCTTGCGATTGTCTTACCAAAAAAGAGCCTGTTCCCCGTAAGCACGGGGATTAACCGCCATTTTCTTACTCTCCATTTACGCATGTTGTCTGTTCCCCGTAAGCACGGGGATTAACCGCGGTCAGGGCAGTGGTTGTGTCCTACCCATTGCTGTTCCCCGTAAGCACGGGGATTAACCGGTACGACAAACATACATGATGCAAGCCTAGGCCTGTTCCCCGTAAGCACGGGGATTAACCGAATGGCGGTGATTTTTTAACCGATGTTTACTACTGTTCCCCGTAAGCACGGGGATTAACCGAGCTGCCGTTTCCCGTGGTTATCAGCAAAGACCTGTTCCCCGTAAGCACGGGGATTAACCGCCCCATCTAAATTAATAGATAGGGCTTGCAGACTGTTCCCCGTAAGCACGGGGATTAACCGCACCCACATCACCATGCCTGAAAGGTATTCGACCTGTTCCCCGTAAGCACGGGGATTAACCGCTCTGCCTCATACGCTTTCTTCTCAGCGACTACTGTTCCCCGTAAGCACGGGGATTAACCGTAGATACGCCGCCGATATAGCGCAAAAACAGTCTGTTCCCCGTAAGCACGGGGATTAACCACACGGGCATGGACGACCAAGTAGAGTATGCGCCTGTTCCCCGTAAGCACGGGGATTAACCGTTCTGAAAGTTTAACCACTCGCTGCAAACAGTCTGTTCCCCGTAAGCACGGGGATTAACCGGTATCTCGATGAAATGGGCGACCAATTCGGACCTGTTCCCCGTAAGCACGGGGATTAACCGCGGCAGACCTATCAGGCATCGTGCAGCAGATACTGTTCCCCGTAAGCACGGGGATTAACCGCCAATTTATAGCAAACCTGATTTGGTATTAAGCTGTTCCCCGTAAGCACGGGGATTAACCGTTCCGTGACGTACCAGAGGCGTTAACGCAAGGCTGTTCCCCGTAAGCACGGGGATTAACCGTATGCTGGTGCGCTCGTTCCCCTCCTGCAAAACTGTTCCCCGTAAGCACGGGGATTAACCGGTGCGTCTATCATCGGTGGCATCTTAGGGGGTCTGTTCCCCGTAAGCACGGGGATTAACCGTTTGATTAACACCATTTTTCGCAATGGATTGCCTGTTCCCCGTAAGCACGGGGATTAACCGCGCCTGAGCCATTACAAACGAGTGATATAGCCCTGTTCCCCGTAAGCACGGGGATTAACCGGTGTATATAAATAGCGTCATTGGGTTCATGGTCTGTTCCCCGTAAGCACGGGGATTAACCGTCAGTTGATGACGGCGTAAAGCATGACCAAAACTGTTCCCCGTAAGCACGGGGATTAACCGTACATGAACGTCTAAATATTCACCTTTTAGATCTGTTCCCCGTAAGCACGGGGATTAACCGGTAATGCCAGCCGTTTTTTGGATAATCTCAAGTCTGTTCCCCGTAAGCACGGGGATTAACCGTAGCCATATCAAGGCTGAATTCAGCAGCATTGCTGTTCCCCGTAAGCACGGGGATTAACCGGCAATATGCTAATTTTAGGCGTGTGACTGTCTCCTGTTCCCCGTAAGCACGGGGATTAACCGACTTAACAATATCATCAGTCAATCGCATATTACTGTTCCCCGTAAGCACGGGGATTAACCGGCTTAGCGCCTACGATTTGCAATGTCATATTGCTGTTCCCCGTAAGCACGGGGATTAACCGCAATCACGACTTACACGACTTTATCGTGTTGCCTGTTCCCCGTAAGCACGGGGATTAACCGACCTCACCATATTTATTATATGCTACACAATCCTGTTCCCCGTAAGCACGGGGATTAACCGGCTCAAAACCACAGCTAAGAGCCTAATTATAGCTGTTCCCCGTAAGCACGGGGATTAACCGTATAACGAAAAGCGAGAACAAGCCCATTACAGCTGTTCCCCGTAAGCACGGGGATTAACCGGCATTGAGGTTAAGTATAACGAAAAGCGAGAACTGTTCCCCGTAAGCACGGGGATTAACCGAATAGCTAGATAGTGACTGGATCATAGTTTAACTGTTCCCCGTAAGCACGGGGATTAACCGCATATTTGATGAATTGGCGATAACTCCCGCACCTGTTCCCCGTAAGCACGGGGATTAACCGCATTATTTTATATCGGTGTCGGTATCGGCTCTCTGTTCCCCGTAAGCACGGGGATTAACCGGTTTATGTTTTTACTAATCCACAGACAGCAGACTGTTCCCCGTAAGCACGGGGATTAACCGACTTTGAACGAGCTATTTCGATTAACTCAAATCTGTTCCCCGTAAGCACGGGGATTAACCGGCTATATATATTTTGTCCGTCATATTTTCGACCTGTTCCCCGTAAGCACGGGGATTAACCGCACGACTGATAAAATCACCTATAAACATTTCACTGTTCCCCGTAAGCACGGGGATTAACCGAGAAATCCTACATCATGATGCCTCGATATGGACTGTTCCCCGTAAGCACGGGGATTAACCGCGGTTCTCGGTGCGTTATATTGGGTTTTAAGCCTGTTCCCCGTAAGCACGGGGATTAACCGCTCTTAGGGTGAGTATTGCCCATAGCTCCTCACTGTTCCCCGTAAGCACGGGGATTAACCGCTCTTAGGGTGAGTATTGCCCATAGCTCCTCACTGTTCCCCGTAAGCACGGGGATTAACCGGCGCATGGGCTTAATTGCTGGTCAAATAACGCACTGTTCCCCGTAAGCACGGGGATTAACCGATTTGGATTTTCCTATCAAGGCAAAGGTTGATCTGTTCCCCGTAAGCACGGGGATTAACCGTCTGGCTGAGCATGTGAATCTGACATCCGTAACTGTTCCCCGTAAGCACGGGGATTAACCGCAGGAAATGACCATACTGTCTGATGATTACTTTCTGTTCCCCGTAAGCACGGGGATTAACCGTTATACTTTTAAACCCATCGTTATTTTCAACTCTGTTCCCCGTAAGCACGGGGATTAACCGCCACTGATGTGAGGTCTGGCTCATGTTAGATACTGTTCCCCGTAAGCACGGGGATTAACCGTAACAATGAAATAAATTTACCACATGTAATCACTGTTCCCCGTAAGCACGGGGATTAACCGCTACTAGACGTAGCTTTTTGCGTTTAACTGATCTGTTCCCCGTAAGCACGGGGATTAACCGATATTGGAATAATTTTGCTAATGCTCCAAACACTGTTCCCCGTAAGCACGGGGATTAACCGTGGACACTGTAGGACGTGGTAAAGATGCTGAACTGTTCCCCGTAAGCACGGGGATTAACCGCATCTTTTCGCTTAAAACGAGAAATAGCCGTGCTGTTCCCCGTAAGCACGGGGATTAACCGATTGACCGCAGAGGCGCACCGCCCCAACTAGCCTGTTCCCCGTAAGCACGGGGATTAACCGCCCCTAGTGACCGTCATTTCTCGTTTCAATCGCTGTTCCCCGTAAGCACGGGGATTAACCGGCTTTCCATAACAAGTAGATAACCGCAATGATCTGTTCCCCGTAAGCACGGGGATTAACCGCAGTGGCATAAATCCCGTTTTGGACGGCTTGTCTGTTCCCCGTAAGCACGGGGATTAACCGTTATCGAGTATTACCAAGACTATCATCTGACACTGTTCCCCGTAAGCACGGGGATTAACCGAGCCTAACTATAGGCAATAAAAAACCCCTGATCTGTTCCCCGTAAGCACGGGGATTAACCGCAGGGTATGGCGCACTGGCAGCGCATGGGGCACTGTTCCCCGTAAGCACGGGGATTAACCGACAATGGCAGCTTGTTGGAACTGTTTTTCAGTCTGTTCCCCGTAAGCACGGGGATTAACCGTTTGTAGAAGATGATTACATAGCTAATTACTTCTGTTCCCCGTAAGCACGGGGATTAACCGTGAAACTGTATCGGGTGGTTTATCTGTTACTGCTGTTCCCCGTAAGCACGGGGATTAACCGCATCTGATGCTGCTTTAATTAGCGCTGACGATCTGTTCCCCGTAAGCACGGGGATTAACCGCGTTAAGGCATTACGTAAATCATTAACTGTCACTGTTCCCCGTAAGCACGGGGATTAACCGTTTTAAAAATGAGGGTGGGGTAACTACCTGCTCTGTTCCCCGTAAGCACGGGGATTAACCGCTATCAGGGCTTAAAACTTGCAAAAAGCATATCTGTTCCCCGTAAGCACGGGGATTAACCGGCTCAATAGGGCTTTTCAGAGGTGTTGAAGTACTGTTCCCCGTAAGCACGGGGATTAACCGTCCTAATTCGCTATTAGCACAATCCCCTTCGCCTGTTCCCCGTAAGCACGGGGATTAACCGTCCTAATTCGCTATTAGCACAATCCCCTTCGCCTGTTCCCCGTAAGCACGGGGATTAACCGGTGCAATTGCTCGGAGAATTTGATTTACCTAACTGTTCCCCGTAAGCACGGGGATTAACCGCCGCGTTTTTGTGCGCCGTGTGACGCCCTTTACTGTTCCCCGTAAGCACGGGGATTAACCGTTCATTTAAAAACTCTTTTAGTCCAGCAATGTCTGTTCCCCGTAAGCACGGGGATTAACCGGCTCTGTAGCTCCACCTATGATGATGCAAAGCCTGTTCCCCGTAAGCACGGGGATTAACCGGTATGGCTATGATAGCAAAGCGAATGAGTAGTCTGTTCCCCGTAAGCACGGGGATTAACCGTAGATGATGGTAGGTTTTCATAAACAGGCGTACCTGTTCCCCGTAAGCACGGGGATTAACCGCTGGCGAATTAGATAACGATTTGGAAGCTGGTCTGTTCCCCGTAAGCACGGGGATTAACCGCAATTTGTGATATTGATCACGCGATAGATAATCTGTTCCCCGTAAGCACGGGGATTAACCGTTACTTCTGTAGCAGTAATACGTCCAACACAGCTGTTCCCCGTAAGCACGGGGATTAACCGGCTCTGTTGATGTCACCCTGAGCTTGGTTAATCTGTTCCCCGTAAGCACGGGGATTAACCGCCTCAATTAGATTTATCTATTGATTTGATTAACTGTTCCCCGTAAGCACGGGGATTAACCGACATTTTTGGTTTTGGAATTGACGTTGAAAACCTGTTCCCCGTAAGCACGGGGATTAACCGACGTGGGCATTCCGTTCTTTAGCGTTGCAAATCTGTTCCCCGTAAGCACGGGGATTAACCGCCCCACTTTATAACACCATGAACGTGTACCGCCTGTTCCCCGTAAGCACGGGGATTAACCGCATCCCATCTAAGAAATCAAGATTTTTAATGACTGTTCCCCGTAAGCACGGGGATTAACCGAATAATATCATCGTAGCCTTGATCCGCTAAATCTGTTCCCCGTAAGCACGGGGATTAACCGCGGTTGCTAATCAACAAAATGTAAACACTAATCTGTTCCCCGTAAGCACGGGGATTAACCGCAGTATTGTTCAAATACTTATACATGGTGCGCCTGTTCCCCGTAAGCACGGGGATTAACCGTGCCAACAATCTATTAGCACAAGTCCTTTTGTCTGTTCCCCGTAAGCACGGGGATTAACCGGCACGCTTAGTAGTTTCTCCCTTTGGGTAGAACTGTTCCCCGTAAGCACGGGGATTAACCGGCGTAGGCAAGCACCTAAGCATTATATTCTATCTGTTCCCCGTAAGCACGGGGATTAACCGGACAGCGTAGAGGTCGATATACTGGCTATGGACTGTTCCCCGTAAGCACGGGGATTAACCGAGTTTGCACCTAGCAGCCGATAGCCTATCAACCTGTTCCCCGTAAGCACGGGGATTAACCGGTTGATGAAGTCACAGATGATGAATTAGCAACCTGTTCCCCGTAAGCACGGGGATTAACCGCCTTGTTTTAGTGTGTACAACCGCCTAAAATACTGTTCCCCGTAAGCACGGGGATTAACCAGTGAACGTGCTGTCATTATTTTTGCTTGTTTTTCTGTTCCCCGTAAGCACGGGGATTAACCGATTGATGCCCGAATTGACCACAGAAGCCATAACTGTTCCCCGTAAGCACGGGGATTAACCATATTTCACGCTCTATGCGCTCTTTAATCAATCCTGTTCCCCGTAAGCACGGGGATTAACCGCAGAATAATTAATGGGCGACTTGGTGCAAGCCCTGTTCCCCGTAAGCACGGGGATTAACCGTTAAGAATGATAACGACGCTAAAGAGCTTATGCTGTTCCCCGTAAGCACGGGGATTAACCGGAATTAAATATGAAAACTTTAATCGGATATGACTGTTCCCCGTAAGCACGGGGATTAACCGCTCATATCATAAATTGGTTGATTGTGTGGACGCTGTTCCCCGTAAGCACGGGGATTAACCGAACAATTACGCCATAAGTATTTGCCAAAGCACCTGTTCCCCGTAAGCACGGGGATTAACCGGTGAAGAAATCTCTATAGACGTTGGAGCGTTCCTGTTCCCCGTAAGCACGGGGATTAACCGTGATTAATGTATTTACTCAAGATGGTGGCAAACTGTTCCCCGTAAGCACGGGGATTAACCGCCAGTTATATTCTCAGTTTCGACAATACGATTCTGTTCCCCGTAAGCACGGGGATTAACCGGCGCGTCAGAATGAGCGGCAACGTGATAACTACTGTTCCCCGTAAGCACGGGGATTAACCGCCACCTGATTACATGGCGTGTTTTGCGTGTAGCTGTTCCCCGTAAGCACGGGGATTAACCGACCTGACCGCGATAGCTATCACCGATGGGCACCTGTTCCCCGTAAGCACGGGGATTAACCGATTCTTAGCCTTCTTCTTATCTTTCGTGATTGCTGTTCCCCGTAAGCACGGGGATTAACCGCGCCCAATGTTGCAGCGGTAACGATTGCGCCCCTGTTCCCCGTAAGCACGGGGATTAACCGCGAGGTAATTATGACACATATAACGATAGACACTGTTCCCCGTAAGCACGGGGATTAACCGGAATTGTCGATCATCGCTGCTAGTGTTGGTCGCTGTTCCCCGTAAGCACGGGGATTAACCGCCCACTAATCAAAGTGAGCTTGTTTGTTTATTCTGTTCCCCGTAAGCACGGGGATTAACCGCCCAGAGCTGACCGATTATTACAATGTAACGCCTGTTCCCCGTAAGCACGGGGATTAACCGTTATTCAACATGCTGACGAGGGTCAAGCTCCACTGTTCCCCGTAAGCACGGGGATTAACCGCAGCAGCTAAGTACGGCACAGGACAGCAGCCACTGTTCCCCGTAAGCACGGGGATTAACCGTACGCTTAGTAGGGTCTTTAGGATATTACTAGTAGGCATCTGATAATCAGAACTGTCTTTAGACAATAAAAAACCCTTACAAGTCAATGACTGTAAGGGTTTCTTGTTTTTCAATATATGGTGGGCCCAGTAGGACTTGAACCTACGACCAAAGGATTATGAGTCCTCTGCTCTAACCAACTGAGCTATGGGCCCTAACGTTAGACGCATAATGATACCTGATTTTTTTTAATTTTCAAGTAAAAGATAGCCTGTCAGACAGATATTATTCAAAATCAGCTGTTTTTTTGATCAAACACTACCACCTGCCAAAGTCAAGTGGCGTCCACCATCGATGGTGATAATCTCGCCTGTGACATAGCTGGCCTGTGCTAGATACAGCACGCTATGGGCAATCTCATCAGGGCGACCAATACGCTGCATCGGTATAGAGCTGAGGATGTTTTTTTGTTCATCACCATTGAGGGCCTGATCACTATCAGCGTCGGGCAATATATTGACGCCTGGCGCGACGCCATTGACTCGTACACTAGGTGCCATCTCAAGCGCCAAGGACTGCACCATCATACGATGCGCAGCCTTCGCCATATTATAAGCGCTATAGCCTTTAAATGGCTTATCATGAGCATGGATATCTAGCAAACTAACGATGCAGCCGTGCTGCGTTTGTAGATGAGGCAAGAATGCTTGACTGAGTAATAATGGCGCTTTGGCATTGGTCAAAAACAGCTCGTCCCACTGCTGAGTATTAATGCTACCAAGGGGGCTAGGATAAAAACGCGAGGCGTTATGCACCAATACATCCAACTGACCAAAACAGGATATGATGTTCGCTACAAAGTCGTTTAGACGCTTAGGCTCATTGACCAGCTTTAAGTCAGCGACGATCATCGCCGCGCTATCAGGACGGCGGCGATTGAGATCGGCAGTGAGCGCCTTTGCTTGCTGCTCACTGTGACGACAGTGGATAATGACTCGGTAGCCTTGAGTATGCGCCGCTTTGATAATAGCAGCTCCGATACGTTTGGCGCTGCCAGTAACGAGCATGACAGGCGCGCCTGCGCTGGCAGTTGCCGACTGAGTAGGGATAACGGCGTGATTCATAGTCTATCTGTATTTTTGGTATAAAGGAGTAAAGTCGTATCAGCACTATATCTTAAGAGTTATATCAGGACGCACTTTGACGGTTATCCTCATCTAAGAGAGGTGCTGAGTGTCCAGATGATCTATGCGCGCTTGCCGTAATGCTGCACCAATTTCTGGCCCTCGAAGCCCGGCTTCGATGTCTTCCATACCAATCGCGTGAAAACTATTGAGAGCCAGCATCATTTGCCGATGCTGCTTTGCCAACTGAAAAGTATGACTACATACCAACAGCTGTGAGAGTTTTTCAGGTGCTTTATGAGCGCCGCAGGCTTGTATGAGGTCAATTCTTTCAGCGGTATCCAGCTCATTGACAGCGGCTAGAGTAGGGAGCTGCTGGACAAACAAATTGGCAAACTGAGTATGTACTTTGGGCACCTTGACCATGTTGCCAATTTGGTTGATGTTTTTTGTCGTAGAGACTGTCTCAACGTTAGAGTCTGTGTGAGCGTTTGTAAACACATCAGCGCTCAGGCTTGTCATCAGTAGCGCCCAGCGCTGTGATAAATTCAGCTGCATTTGACCGGCAAAATATAGTGCCGTCTGCACCGTCTCTCTTATATGCGTATTATTCCAAGCCCCATGTAATGGCGTAAAATACTCGGTAAGTGCACCGATATCAAACAACTGCTGCCAGTACACATGCGGGGAGAGCTGCATCATCGCGCGGCTCGATTCTTGCCAAATACGCTCACTACTGAGATGAGCAAGCTCTCCTGAGTGGACCAGTTGGCGCATCAATGCCAGTGTCTCCTCAGCGATGGTAAAGCCCAAATCATAATAGCGCCCATAAAATCGTGCGGTGCGCAGTACCCGTAAAGGGTCTTCACTAAACGCAGGTGAGACATGACGCAAGGTCTTATTCGCAAGATCATCCAATCCGCCGTAGTAGTCGAGAACCTTGCCTGTCAGCGGCGTGTCATCGGTTAGGCTAGTGACTTCTATCGCCATTGCATTGATGGTGAGATCACGGCGCTGCAAGTCTTCTTGCAAAGTAACATCGATGCTGGCATGGATGCTAAAGCCTTGATAGCCGACGCCTTGTTTGCGCTCAGTACGCGCTAGCGCATACTCTTCATGCGTTTTCGGATGCAAAAACACCGGAAAGTCTGCGCCTACTTGTACAAACCCAGCACTGAGCATCTGTGCCACTGTCGCGGCCACGACGACGTAGTCTTTGTCCTTGATAGGTCGTCCTAGTAGCTGGTCGCGGACGGCTCCGCCAACAAGATAAATCTGCATGATAGCCTCGTATTATCGCGCGAGTTAGGACTGATATGTGCCATCAGTCAATGACAATAAAAAACCAGCCATCGCACTGAAATGGCGATGGCTGGTTTTAGTATAACAGAGGAGCGCTATCCATAGAGGTTAGCGTCCTTTACGTTGGTACAATATTTGAAATTTGAAGTAACGAGCGAAGGGATGTCGATGCGACAAACATCATCAGCCCGTTATTGGTTTTCGTTTTCCAAATCCTGAGCTTCCGTCACGGCAAGTGCTGTCATGTTGACCACACGGCGCGCGGTTGCTGATGGTGTTAGGATATGGATAGGCTTACTGGTACCCAACAAGATAGGGCCGATAGAAGCGCTATTTGTCGCGGTTTTTAGTAAGTTAAAGGCGATGTTTGCTGCATCTAGCGTTGGCAAGATCAGCAGGTTCGCCGAGCCTTTTAGTGGGCTTGATGGCATGTCTTCTAGGCGAATGTTTTCGTTCAACGCCGCATCACCTTGCATCTCACCTTCAAATTCAAAATCGACGTTCATGTCGGTTAAGATTTGATAGACTTTGCGCATCTTCACCGCGCTGTCACGGTTTGAGGTACCGAAGTTTGAGTGTGATACGAGAGCGACACGAGGCGTAATACCAAAGCGACGTAGCTGCTCAACGGCCAAGATAGTCATCTCAGCCAATTGTTCTGCTGTTGGGTCTTCGTGGATATAAGTATCCGCGATAAAGATGTTGCGATCTTGCATCAGTACCGCATTCATCGCATAAAAATCGCTAACGCCTTCTTTTTTGTCAATGACACTTTGGACATAGTCTAAGTGCAATTGATAATGACTAAACGTACCACAAATCATGCCATCTGCATCGCCATTGTCTACCAATAGTGAGCCAATTAGCGTGGTCTTGCGACGTACATCACGGCGGGCAAGCTCGATACTGACGCCGCGGCGTTTATTTTTCTCGTAGTATCCCTGCCAGTAGTCTTTGTAGCGTGGATCGTCGTCTTGGTTGACGATAGTGATGTTTTCACCATCTTTTAGGCGCAGACCGAGTCTTTTGATATGATCTTCGATGACAGCTGGGCGACCGACCAAGATAGGGTGGGCAAGCGCTTCATCGACCACAACTTGCACTGCCAGTAGGACGTTGTTGTCTTCACCTTCACAGTAGACGATACGCTTTGGTGCCGCTTTGGCACGTGCAAAGACAGGCTTCATCACAAACGCTGAGTTATAGACAAACTCAGATAGGCTCTGACGATAGGCGTTCATGTCAGCGATAGGCAAGGTGGCAACGCCTGAGTCCATGGCGGCTTTGGCAACGGCAGAGGCAATCTCGATGATGAGGTTTGGCTCTAGTGGGCCTGGGATTAAGTAATCACGGCCAAAGCTCTTCATCTGCTCGATGTTCTTGACGTTGCTAGTCGGGGTGGCCTCTACATGTGCCATAGCAGCGATTGCTTTTACACAAGCAATTTTCATCTCTTCGTTGACTGCGGTTGCGCCCACATCTAGAGCGCCGCGGAAGATGTATGGGAAGCAAAGGGCGTTGTTTACTTGGTTTGGATAGTCTGAGCGACCAGTCGCCATGATGACGTCAGGACGGACAGCATGCGCAAGCTCAGGCATGATTTCAGGGGTTGGGTTGGCAAGGGCAAAGACAATTGGGTCTTTTGCCATACGGCGAACCATATCTTCGGTCAAGGTACCGGGCATTGATAAGCCCAAGAACATATCGACATCGTCCATGACTTCTTCGATAGACGTCGCGGTGATGTCACGAGCATAGCGCTGTTTGGTTTCGTCTAGATTTTCACGGCTGGTGCTGATGATACCGCGAGAGTCTGATACGATGATATTGTTTTTATCGACACCAAGCGCGCAGATGATATCTAGACAAGAGATGGCAGCGGCACCTGCGCCTGAGCACACCACTTTGATTTCTTCGATTTTTTTGCCAGTGATTAATAAGGCATTGAGCATGGCGGCCGCAACGATGATAGACGTGCCGTGCTGATCGTCATGGAACACCGGAATGTTCATACGCTCGCGCAATTCGCGCTCGATTTTGAAGCATTCTGGGGCTTTGATGTCTTCTAGGTTGATACCACCAAAGGTTGGCTCAAGAGAGGCAACCGCTTCGATAAACTTGTCTGGATCATTTTGGGCAATTTCGATATCAAAAACATCAATGCCAGCAAACTTTTTGAATAGTACCCCTTTACCTTCCATCACAGGCTTAGACGCCAAAGGCCCGATGTTACCCAGACCTAGGACGGCAGTACCATTGGTGATGACGCCGACCAAGTTATTGCGAGCTGTATATTTGGCAGCAAGCTTTGGATCTTTTTCGATTTCAAGACAAGGTACTGCTACCCCTGGCGAATAAGCCAAGGCCAAGTCACGCTGGTTTGCCAGCTGTTTGATAGGGGTGACTGAGATTTTACCTGGGCGCGGAAACTCATGATAGTGCAAGGCAGCTTGTTCAAACTGCTCTTTTTCTGAACTGTGGGTATCCGTATTCAAAGTGGTATCGTCATTCATAATAATTGCCATGGTTGGAATAAATTGGAATAAAGTAAATGGAGATAAAAAAATAACGCCGCCGTCTCAACGCTTATTGAATGATAATAATCAAAGAGAACATCGGCATTAAAAGGGTTATGATCGGCAGTTTAATATCAGGCCAAAAAAGCAATCCAGTGAAAACCGTTATTCTAGCACTATTGGCAATTCACTGCCTAGTCAACTCGGCCCAAATGTGCGAATAATATAATAAAATGATATTCGTTATTTCGCTGGTTGATAATGCCAAAAAACCCCATGGCATATCAACCTTAATTTCATAATGTTTCAAAATATTACAGTCTATAAAGGCCAAGGACACTGTTTTGTACGACCTGACGCGTTAAATGGTTAAGCTATTATGAAGAGCAGCTAATCGGCATTTGCGGCGCATGAGGGTCAGGTGGCAGGGTGTCAAGCTCTGTTGCGATGTCCTGTACCTGATAAGGATGCGCAAGCAAGGTAAAGATGCGATCCACTTCCTCAAACTGATCTTGTTCTGCAGCCGTAATGGCTCTTTGTGCCATGCTATTACGCAGTATATAAACAGGGTTGTGCGCCTGCATGGTAGCCTGTGCCTCTACGAGTTTTGAAGACTCGATGAGGCTAATATAACGCGCTGACCAATCTTGCCACACTTGCTGCGCCTCAGGGCTTAACTCAGCAGTCATGGTGGTCAATAATTGATGCTCATATGGATAATCCTCTGGCGCCAGCAGGCCAAGTAGCGCCCGAAAGCTGTTGGTATAGTCGAGTAAGTTGTCTTCTAATAGAGTCAACCACTCAAAAGCCACACTGAGGCTCTCGCTTCGATGCGGCAGTCCAAGCTTTTGACACAGTCCTTGCTGATAGTGCTGCATAAACGTCGCTTCATAAGGTGCAAGACAGTCGGCTAATGCGTCACGTGTGACGCCGTCTAAACGCATAAAATGCGGCAACCAAACGTTTAGGTTCCAATGACCAATCGCTGGTTGGTTTTGATAGGCGTAGCGTCCCGTATGATCAGAGTGATTATTGATCCAAGCAGGATTAAAGCGCTCCATAAAACCAAACGGACCGAAATCCAAGGTGCTGCCGGTGATGGATAAGTTATCGGTATTCATCACTCCGTGGGCAAAGCCGATCAATTGCCAATCGGCAATCATTCGTGCCGTCCGCGCAACGACGGCTTGCAAAAATGCGAGCACAGGTATCTCGCTCTCGCGGCACTCTGGATAATAAGTATCAATCATATAGTCGGTAAATTCACCGAGCAGATCAGGGGCAAAGCTTGCGATCCACTCGACATGACCGAGGCGAATATGGCTGTCTGCCACCCGCATCAGTGCAGCGCCAGCCTCGATACGCTCGCGGCGCACACGCGTATCAGAAACGACAAAACCCAAGGCGTTTGAAGAAGGGATACCAAGCTGGGTGAGTGCGTGACCGCATAAATACTCACGAATGGTGCTACGAAGGACCGCGCGGCCATCTCCCATACGCGAGTAGGGCGTCAGACCGATGCCTTTGAGATGTAAGTCTTGTCGCTGCTCATTATTATCAATGACTTGCGCCATAAGCAGCCCGCGACCATCGCCCAATTGCCCCGCCCACTGACCAAACTGATGACCAGCATAAGCCATGGCCAAGGGTCTAAATTCGGCAGGCACATATTGTCCGCCTAGGATCTCGACCCAGCGAGCCATGAGCGTATCATCCTCTGCCCAGCCTAACTGCTGCGCGACTTGAGTATTAAAGTGGCCGGCACGCGGACGCTCTAAAGGCGTCGGCGGCTGTTCGTGATACAAGCGCGTGTCGAGCGTGACATAGGTGTTTTGATAGCGCATACAAGCCCTTCCTACTTTTAGAGTATTGGTTTTTTGGTACTATTTTGGTATTAAGTGATGAGTATGAATTGTCTGGTTAAGCGTTCGATTGATAGGCCGCTACGCGCACTATAGCACAGCACGGATAGCGCCGCGTTTCACTGTGTCCATCTCTTGTAATTAATCATGTTTTTATAAATACCATCATCGTATGATGTGCTGGCAAGCTCGCTTTATAAGACAGGTATCGTCCTACTGGTATCAACAAGGGCGCTGTTATGTTGGACGGACTATCGTCGTTTGAATATCGCACTGTACGAATGATAAATGAATGATAAAAAAATCCCTCTATCCATGACAGATAGAGGGAAGGAGAAACTTCAGATAATCTTACTAAGCTTTAAAGACTGAGTGTTGATGGTTAAGTTTTAAAAGATCAAGTTTTAACGACCAAGCTTAGCGATCAAACTCAGTCGCTATATGATTAAGCGCAGTTAAGCGGCTTTTTTGCTAAGACCGATTGAGCGAAAAGCAGTTTTTAGGTTGCTATTGTGCTCAAGGATTTTTTGTTCAATCTTCGCATAATCGTGTTTTAGCTTCTCATCTACTTCATGCAAACGATCAGCATATTCAGTCTTTTTCAGCTCGATGGCTTTGGCTTTTAGCGCTTGCCACTCTTCAACGGTCTGCATAAAGGCGTCGTATTCAAACTTAATGCGATCTTGAAAGTTTTTCATCGCATGAGGAATATCGATGCCACCTGCTGTCGCCGTCTCGATCTGCTGCTGGGCTTTTTTAAACTGCATTTGCACTTCAGCATGCTTGATGGTCGTGTCATCGACCGTACGCAGCTCACTGGTCAGACCGATCTTTGATAGCCCTGCGATCAGCCATTTGGTTGGGTCATACTGCCACCATTTGACACCATTACGATAGTCGTATTGGAAGAAGTGATGGTAGTTATGATAGCCTTCACCCCATGTAAATATTGCCAACAAGAAGTTGTCACGGGCACTGTTGGTGTCGGTATACGGGCGCGTACCAAACATATGACACAAGGAGTTGATAAAGAAGGTAAAGTGATGCGTCAATACCAAACGCAGCAAACCTGCAATGATGAGTGTGCCCCAAACATCCCCTAATAGCCAACCAATCGCAGCGACCATACCGACGTTCATAGCAACCACCCACAAGCCATAATACTTATGCTGGATTTGCAAGACGCGATCTTTGGTCAAGTCGGGGATGTTTTTGTAATCGAACTTACCACTAGGGTAGTTGCGTAGCATCCAGCCAATATGACTGAACCAAAAGCCACGCTTGGCAGAGTATGGATCATCCAAACGATCATCGACATGACGATGATGGCTACGGTGCCCAGATACCCAGTCAAATGCTGATCCTTGTACCGCTAGGGTTGAGCCAAGCAATAAAAAGTTTTTGACAATAGGATGGGCTTTATAAGCACGGTGCGACAGCAGACGGTGATAGCCTGCAGTAATACTAATGCCAGTCCATACCATAAAAGCGCCAAACACGCCCCAAACTGGTGCGCTGACATCGTGAGTAAACAAATACCACGGCGTGATGATCGCAGCCGCAATCGGAGTGGCGACTAAGATAGTGGCTGGAATCCAGTTGATCGGCGCTTTGGTAAACTCAAACTCGCGCATGTCGATACTAGCTTCTTGAGATCCTGCAACTGGCGCGTCGATATGTGCGTAGTTGCGCTTGGCAACTGGCTGCTCACCTAGTGAGCTTTTCGTTTTATTTTCATCAAAGCGCGTTTTAAAGCGTGTGATTTGAGTGCTGGCGGTCTTAACAAGCGTGTCACCAGATTTGATAGCGAAACGTAAGCCTTTAAGCGGTAAGCCAAGTGCTTTTTTTGCAATCATATAACATCCCTAACGGTATTCATTTAAGCGTCTATGGTACCCTAAAAGAACAATAAAGTGAACACTTATGCACTATAAAAATATTGCTAAATAACAACAACTTGTATGGATTATAGACTGGATAGGTCAAAATAGCGATAGACTTATCAGATATGAAGGAGAAGTGTAAGTGTTACAGCAGATATGTATAAAAACCCATGTCTCAGAGCTGACGGAGTATCAGAACCTACAGATAGAAAGTTAACAGCGCAACCGTAACCTCTCATCGGCCCAATACCTGACTGGGAAAGTCAGTGATGATGACATCGACCTGCCAGTCGATCAGCTGCTGTATGGCATCGATATCATTGACCGTCCACGCACTCACCGGCAAGTTGTAACGGTGGCTATGAGCGATGATGGTTTCACTTAGCAGCGGATAATGCACGCCCAGCTGTATACAGCCCAACTGCAAAGCAGTATTGGTTGCGGTCGCCAGCGCTTCGGGGGTACGAATGAGTAAACCTCGCGGTAGGCGTTTTAGTTGCTGATGCCGCTGCAGACGCACATGCAGTTCGGTGTCAAAGCTGGTCAGCACAATCGGTAAATGAATCAGCGGCGTGTCAATCAGATCGCGCGCCAGCGCTTGGATAAGGGCGGTATAATCGGTGCGCTCATGGGTCTTGATCTCAAGCTCAATGACAGAAAACTCGTGCAACGTCTGGGCGATACTCGCTAGGGTGATAATAGGATGACCGAGCTGTAGGTGTCGTCTGATCTCCGCTAGAGTCAGCTGAGCAATACGCGACTGCTGGCCACACATCCGCGCCAAATCCTCATCGTGAAAGATCACTAAATGACCATCAGCGCTTAGCTGGACATCGAGCTCTACACCAGCCAAACCATGGTTTTTTAGACGCCCGATATGCTGAAACCCAAGTAAGGTGTTTTCTAAGGCTTCACCGCGCGCGCCGCGATGACCGAGTAACAGCGTGTTTTTAAAGTTTATCATCAGATGCAGTAACGAGTGTTTTAGACTCATCATATCGTCTGAGATAGACGACGTCTAACAACATTTACGACTGCTATCTGAGTACATGCTGAACCAAAATGAATCAAAATGGTGGGCGCTAGATTTAACCTTTAATGAATCAAAATGTTCAACACGCCCTATATAAATATGTCATTGTTATGTTTTTGCAACCAAACGCAGGTTTTGTGGCGAATGAGGGACGTTATTTGTATATCCATGGCAGACACTAATGACCATTTCACCCAAACACCGTATAATAATTTAGTTTTAACCGCTGGCAGCTAGGGTTTTGGTTTGAACATCAATCACTGTCCGTCAGTGACGGTACGAATTAGTAAATTGGGAGCAAAATACATATGAGCGTAGCAAATAAGAGTGTGAGCAAGTGGCAAAAAGTGGCTGGTATTGGCATGGTATGTGGTTTAGCGCTTGTCGGCTGTGATCGCTCAGAAAAAGAAGAGACGACAGAGACCGCTGAGCTGACAGAGCAAGAGTCCGCCGCAGAAAATGCTGCTGCTACTGCAGTCAGCTGTGATGATCCTATGGTGCAAGATCGCCTCAAAACGACACTAAAAAATACGCTCAATCAACAAGCACAGACGCTCGCTGCCAATTATGCAAATGACGCCGAGATCAGCCTTGCAGGCGCTAGCATCGCTGATAAGACCAATGGTGTTGTGATTGATGTACAAAACGCAGCAGTACTACAAGCAGCCAACAGCAATGGCATGACGACGTGTCAGGCGAGCGTCAGTATGACGCTCCCAAGTGAGGATTTGTATCAAGCCAGTCAAGTGCAAGCGGCCAACAATCAGCCAAGCCTGCAATCTCGTCTTGCGCAAAATAACATTCGTATCAATAACAACATGCTCGTGGATGACGCCTTTACCTATGTCGTTGGCGCTCAAGGCGGGCAAGTAAGTACGCGAATCGCAGGCCAGCCCGCGCTTCTCACTATCGTGGCTGATGTTATGGCAGGCTCTGTGTTTAAGTCGGCGATGGATGCCGCCCGCGCCGAGCGTGAAGTAGAACGTCGCGCTGCTGCACAAGACAATGAGCGTCAGTCTGCACCTGTGCGTCAGCCGCGCGCTGCCACACCAGTCGAGCCGATCCGTCCGATCCAGCCTACTACGCCGCCGACCATCGAGGTGCCAAGTACCAATAACCAAAATGAAAGCGCTAGTACTAGCACGCAAAGCAGTACAGCAGACAACAGTGCTGCGACTCCCAGTGAGCCTGCCGCACCTGCGACGCCAAAAGCAGTGCCAAAAGATGACAGCATCGATATGGTCATTATCGAAGATGAAAGCGCTACTTATTAATCTATAAAAATCAGTAATGATAGTGGTTTTCAGAAGAAAAGAACCCGTAACGTCTTTACGTTACGGGTTCTTTTTTTTGCTTGTATATATCAGAAGTCTCGGGCCCGCTACTTATCACTGGCGAAGTTTTGTAACACCTGACTGTCCCAAAGTACCTCAGAGACGTGCTCAGGGTCTGTGCAAAAACGTGCCGCGACAAACAACCAATCAGACAAACGGTTGATCAAGCTGATGGCCGTTGCTCGGATTGCGTGCGGACGCGCTTGCTGTAATAGGACCGCTTGGCGCTCAGCACGGCGACACACACTACGTGCGACATGCAGCTGACTAACCAGCAACGACCCAGTGGGTAAGATAAAGTCTTTTAGTGGCGCTAAGGTAGCGTTCATTGCATCGATTTGTTGCTCTAGCCATTCAATGTGCATGCTGTTCACGCCTTCATATTCTGGCATGGCAAGCTCACCACCAATATTAAACAAAAGATGCTGAATAATAGCCAACGCCTCAGAAAGCTCGGACTCGTCCGTCTGCGTCTTAAATGCTGATAGAGCGCCTTGCTGCAAGTACGCACGTACCATACCGAGGTGTGAGTTTAGCTCATCAATATCACCCATCACGCCAAACAAGATATCGGCTTTGCTCACGCGGCTGCCATCTGCCATGCCGGTGCTCCCATCATCGCCGGTACGTGTATATATTTTACTCAAACGGTTGCCCATCTTTATATCCTTAGCAGTTTTTATCGTTCAGTGGTGTTAGTTATGTGCTCATTGTAGTATTTTATGGCGGTTTTCGCTAAGATAATGGGTTAAGTTTTATCGCGCTGCAGATTCTATGATTGTCCATTGATCGCTGCGCGTGATTTTTTGTCTGTTTTGTTTGTATTCCACTTATTTATATCAAAGGCTTTTTAACTATGACCACACCACTTGCCGATGCGATGTCTCAGCTGGCCATTTATGATTCACTGACAGGTAGCAAGCGTCAGTTTGTACCACTCAAAGCAGGACAGGTCGGCATGTATGTGTGCGGGATGACCGTTTATGATTATTGTCATATTGGTCATGCGCGTGTGATGGTGGCCTTTGATATGGCGGTGCGCTGGCTTGCGCAGCTAGGCTATGACGTCAATTATGTCCGTAATATCACCGATATCGATGACAAAATCATCGCGCGGGCGAGTGAAAATGGCGAAGAGATTGGTGCATTGACCCAGCGTTTTATCGATGCAATGCACGAAGATGCGAGCGCTCTAGGCTGCCAGATGCCAGATGCTGAGCCGCGCGCGACCGATCATATCGACGAGATGCAGCAGATGATTGGCAACTTGGTCAACAATGACTATGCGTATGCAGGGGATCATGGTGACGTCTATTATGCGGTCGATAGCTTTGCTGATTATGGCAAATTATCTAAGCGTAACTTGGATGATATGCAGGCAGGCTCGCGTGTTGAGGTCGAGACTGACAAGCGCAATCCATTCGACTTTGTCTTATGGAAAGCGGCCAAACCCGATGAGCCGCAGTGGGCGTCGCCTTGGGGACAAGGGCGTCCTGGCTGGCATATAGAATGCTCAGCGATGTCGACCAAATGCCTAGGTGATACCTTTGATATCCATGGCGGTGGTCACGACCTACAGTTCCCGCATCACGAAAACGAAATCGCCCAGTCAGAAGCCGCGACAGGCTGCGAGTACGCGCGTAACTGGATGCATGTCGGCTTTATCAATGTCGATGGCGAAAAGATGTCGAAGTCACTGGGCAATTTCTTTACCATTCGTGATGTGACCGCGAAATACTTACCTGAGACGGTGCGTTTCTTCTTATTATCGAGCCATTATCGCAGTCAAGTAAATTTCTCAGACAGCGCTTTGGATGAAGCGCATAATAGCCTAAGCAGACTATACAACGCGCTAAAATTGGCCGAGCAACAAAAAGGGCAGTCAATCATAATCAATGCAGAGCTAGTGGCTGAAGCTTACGATAGTGCTGCTGGACAAGACTTTATCAAAGCCATGAATGATGACTTTAATAGCTCAACGGCGATTAGTGTGTTGTTTGGCTTGGCTCGAGATGTCAATAAAGCCGTTAAAGCTGAAGATGTGACGGCGGCATGGCAGTCAGCCCAGCAGCTCAAGGCCTTGGCACAAGTGTTAAATCTCTTGCAGCAGCCTGTACAGCAGTTCTTGCAAGCAATGACCGGAGAGCAGGCGGACAATGGACTAGATGATGCCGCTATCGATGCGCTTATCACTGAGCGTCATGATGCCAAAGCCAACAAAAACTTTGCCCGCGCCGATGAGATACGCGAGCAGTTAAAACAGGCGGGTATCGAGCTTGAAGACAGCCGTGCTGGTACCACATGGCGCCGCGCGTAAGCGGATTTGAGCAGGCTTATAAGACCATGCTTGTTTTTTACATATAAAGTCAGCTTGATGCTGGCTTTTTTTGTACTCAAAATAAATTTAGTCGATCCTAAATAAAGTTGGCATGCAAGATACTATGTGCCACGTGCTAAAAGTGTTTATTGTGCGCGGCGTTGGGACAGCACGCAAGGTATTAAATAAAATATCTATACGCCTTGTACCAAGACCAAACGGTTTTGATACCGCATTTACGGTATTCTTACGCTTGTACGATACGCTTATTTTTTATATAAATTCATACAACTTACGCAACTTACTGGCCGTCGATATATGAATACTTCTCACACGGATGCTGCTGAACATCATCAGACTGACACGGATAGAGTCATACCCATTATTTGCCATCGCACTATTGGCCATCGGCTGATCAATGACAAGTCGCAGAAGAGCCGGCGCGCTATGATATGGCAAATACTGGTGATGTTTTTTGTACTGACGCTCGGCGCGGCGATAGAGGCTGTTGCCCAGCCAGATGGTTTTGGTGAATACGCCGAGCAGCAGCTAGACTCGATGAGTGATGGCAGCGTCAGTATCTCTGAGATTAAAGAAGAGATATTTGACCCCACTGAGCGTAGCGCGGTAGAGCAGGCAGGTGAGTTGCAGGGTAATGCGGGTCTGACGGGTGAATATCATGAGAGCTATTATCTTTTGGATAGGCTCAATACCGGCTTGCCGCCGTTATCTAAGCCGCCAAACCTGAACACGCCGCTTGCCACGTTAGAGTTTTTTCAGTCGGCAGTGATGAAACAGCAGTATGACTTGGCCGCTTACGCGCTGAATATGAATCTGATCGACCAAAGCACTCAGCGCAGCCGCGCGCTTGAGCTCTCCAAGCGTTTGGATTTTTTATTGTCCGAAAGAGAGTTGTATGTGTTTGATGATTTGCCAGATCGTCCGGATGGACTTATTGAGCCGCCGCTGGGTAACAACAGCAGCGTGATGGGCATCGCTAGACGCTCCATTCAGCTTGGTTATATCGACTACCGCGAGCGCCGCGTGCCTATCTATTTGCAGCGCGTGAGAGTTGGGGAGGAGGCACCTGTCTGGGTGTTTTCCGCACAGACAGTAGGCAATATCGATAACCTATACGCGCAGTACCATCCGGCAGAGTTTGAGCGCTATCTGCCTGCCTGGTTAAAAATACAGTTTTTTAGTATTGCTTTGTGGGAGTTTTTAGCACTTGTTTTGTTTTTCTTGTTGACCATGGTGGCGGGCTGGCTACTGAGTAAGGGCACTGAAAAGCTCATCAGTCGCTATATCGATGATGAAAAATACAGCAACTACGTCGGCAGTAGTCATGGGGTAGCAGATCTTGTCAGCAAATTGACGGTACCTTTGACCTTTACCATCAGTTTTTCATTGGTGTTTACCTTAGTGTCAGGGGGCTTTCCTTATCTAGATGCGGTGGCCTCATCGACCCGCCCGCTGATTTGGATTGGACTGGTATTTAGCACCTCATGGCTTGGTATTCGGATTATTAACTTTTTTGCCAATCGCTATCAAAACATGCAGATCGAAAATCTGGCCGAAGAGCATTTTGATAAAGAGCGTCGTCGCCGCACCTATGTATCGATATTTCGCCGCGTCTTTATCTTTGTCATGATTTTGGGCAGTATCTGGATTGGGCTTAGCGAATTTACCAATATGGAGGGTCTTGGCAAGACGTTATTGACCTCAGCTGGTATCGCGGGGGTGGTTATCGGTATTGCTGCGCAGCCTATCTTGGGCAATATCATCGCAGGGGTGCAAGTGGCGGTGACTCAGCCTGTGCGTATTGGCGATACGGTGATGATGGAGGGGGATTGGACGACAATTGAAGATTTGCGTTATACCTATGCGGTGCTAAAGACGTGGGATGAGCGCCGATTGATCGTACCGATGCGCCGACTGATTACCGAGGTTGTAGAAAATTGGTCTCATACCGAGGTGCATCAGACTTGCGTGGTCTATCTTTACGTGGATTATGGTGCTGATATCGAGGCCATACGCGAAAAATTTATCTCACTGGTCAAAGATAACGACTTATGGGATGGTGAGACTGAGCCTGAGATGGTCACGGTATCGCTGAGCGAAAACACCATCAAATTAAGAGGAAGCCTAGCCTCTGATGGCCCGATGAATGCCTTTTATCTTGAATGTCAAGTACGTGAGCAGATGCTACATTATCTCTATCGTGAGCAAAAATCATATCTACCCGCTGAGCGTTTTATCATGAAGCAACACGAAGCGTGAGGTGCGCTATCTGTACTCGATACGCCAGTTAATCCCGTGCCGCTGTCTGAGTGATAGCGCAAATGCGCGCCTGTTTGTATGATATTTATCAATTCTACAAAATAAGCTGATAAATAAGCATGCGAGGTGCCTGCGTATTTGTTATAATATGGCGTTATTTTTAAGGGATAAATGAGCGATTAAGAGATAAGTCTGCACTGTATTTGTGCAAATTTATCACTCATAAATCAATGGCAATTTTCAAGTACTGGTGTTTGTTTAGTGATAAAGGGTTTTTAGACAAACAACGACTGGCTCATTGTCTATTATCGAAAGCTCTATGATAAAAAGCCTGCAACACATAAGGCTTTGACTATCGTAAAGTCATACTGGTGATCTTGGTTGATTGTCTTATCGCGAAAATCCCACCCATCAAAATAACCACCACTAGGGGTCTGTATGTTGCGAATTGTCGATGAAGCCTTAACCTTTGATGACGTTTTATTATTGCCAGCCTATTCTGAAGTCCTACCAAAAACTGCTGATCTGACCACCCGTTTGACCAAAAACATCACGTTGAATTTACCGCTGGTTTCTGCCGCTATGGATACGGTGACTGAGTCTGAAATGGCCATCACTATGGCGCAGCTAGGCGGGATGGGTATCTTGCACAAGAGTATGGATATCGCCAAACAAGCCACGCAAGTACGCCGTGTGAAAAAGTTTGAAGCAGGTACAGTGGTTGACCCTATCACGGTACATCCAGAGATGACCATTGGTGAGCTGTTGCAGTTGACCGAAGATAACAACATCTCAGGCGTGCCTGTTGTCGAAAAAGGCACAGATAGTGTGGTCGGTATCGTCACTCACAGAGACTGGCGCTTTGAAACCAACTTATCACTGCCTGTCAGCAAAATCATGACACCAAAAGATCAGCTGGTCACCGTACACGAAGGCGAGAGCAACGAAAACATCAAGCGTTTACTCCATGAGCATCGCATTGAAAAAGTCATCGTTATCGATGATAACTATCGCCTAAAAGGTCTGATCACAGTCAATGACTTTGCCAAAGCCGAAAACAACCCAAATGCGTGTAAAGATGAGCAAGGTCGTTTACGGGTTGGTGCTGCTGTCGGCACCGGCGCAGATACGCAGGCACGTGTCGAAGCTTTGATCGCAGCAGACGTCGATGTCATCGTGGTAGATACTGCGCATGGTCATTCAAAAGGTGTGATCGAAAAAGTCTCGTGGATCAAAAAACACTATCCTAACGTTCAAGTGATTGGTGGTAATATCGCCACCGGTGATGCAGCCCTTGCATTACGTGATGCAGGTGCAGACGCGGTAAAAGTCGGCATCGGCCCTGGTTCTATCTGTACCACGCGTATCATCGCTGGTATCGGTGTACCTCAAATCTCAGCAATCGACAATGTCGCAAGCGCCCTACAAGACAGCATTCCTTTGATTGCTGATGGGGGTATCCGCTACTCAGGTGATATGGCAAAAGCCATCGCCGCTGGTGCATCGTGCATCATGGTCGGCTCGCTCATGGCAGGTACCGAGGAGGCACCAGGTGAGGTCGAGTTGTTCCAAGGTCGCTACTACAAAGCCTATCGTGGCATGGGTAGCTTGGGTGCGATGTCAGGCTCAAATGGTTCATCAGACCGTTATTTCCAAGATGCCAAAGACGGCGTAGAAAAACTGGTGCCAGAGGGTATCGAAGGCCGCGTTCCTTATAAAGGCCCAGTAGCTGGCATCGTCAATCAGTTGGTCGGCGGCTTGCGCTCATCAATGGGTTACACAGGCTCTGCGACTATCGAAGATATGCGTAGCAAACCACAGTTTATCAAGGTGACGTCTGCTGGTATGAAAGAGTCGCACGTCCACGATGTGCAAATCACCAAAGAAGCACCAAACTACCGTGTGAACTAATTTGTTGTCCTACCTACTGTAGGTGCTGCGTTTTTGCCAGATTGCACGACTACAGAGACGTTAAGATACAAACAGCCAACAATGCCTCGTTATTGTTGGCTGTTTTTTTTGTAAAATACCAAAATGGATTATAGCCATAGTAATTACAACAACAGTGATTATAATGACAGTAACAATAATAACAGTAGTGCCGATCTCTGAGACGGCCTTTTACTTTTATATGTGAGGAAGATAGATAATGAGCTACTTTGGCACCGATGGTATTCGTGGAAAGTTTGGTGAATCGCCAATCACACCGGATTTTATTTTAAAATTGGGTTATGTGACAGGCAGGGTGCTGATAGAGAATAATACCAATCCATCGCGCAAGCCCAGTGTGGTCATCGGTAAAGATACTCGCCTGTCAGGTTATGTGATAGAAGGGGCGCTACAGTCGGGCTTTAATGCCGCAGGGGTGGATGTCCATATGCTCGGCCCATTGCCGACGCCTGCTATTGCGCATTTGACTCGCAGTTTTAATGCGGATGCTGGTGTGGTCATCTCCGCCTCGCACAATCCTTATTTTGATAATGGCATCAAGTTTTTTTCGGGCGATGGTAAAAAGCTGACCGATGAGATGCAGACGGCCATTAACGACAAGCTCACCGCCATCATGAGTGCCTCTGAAGCAGACAATAACACCATCATGCCTATTGTGGATCCTGCCAAACTTGGCAAAAACAATCGTATCAACGATGCCAAAGGTCGCTATATAGAATTCTGTAAAGGCAGCTTTCCTTATCAGTATGACTTAAGCCATCTCACCGTCGTCGTCGACTGCGCCAATGGAGCCGGTTATAGCGTGGCACCGAGAGTCATGCGTGAGCTGGGTGCCAATGTTATCGCCATCAATCATGCGCCTGATGGTATCAATATCAATGCTGACTGCGGCTCGACCCATCCAGCAGGTTTACAAAAGGCGGTCGTCGAGCATGGTGCTGATGTCGGGATCGCGCTAGATGGCGATGGTGACCGTATCGTGATGGTCGATGAAACGGGGGCGTTGGTCGATGGTGATGGGATCTTATACGTGCTCGCCACCCAAGGCGCAGACAAAGCTAAGGGCGTGGTCGGTACGTTGATGAGTAATATGGGGCTAGAGCTGGCGCTCAAAGCCGCTGAGATTGACTTTGTCCGTGCAAAAGTAGGCGATCGCTACGTGATGCAAGCGCTTGAGGCCAATGGTTGGATACTGGGCGGGGAGCCATCTGGTCATATTTTATGCTTGGATAAAAGCCGTACAGGCGATGCGATTATCGCAGGTTTGCAGGTGCTGGCTGTCATGCAAGCGCGTGGCCGTGCGCTTAGTGACTTGGTCGAAGGGTTTGACGTGCTACCACAAAAACTGGTCAACGTGCGCTTGTCTGAGATGAAAGACCCGTTTGAGTATCCTGAGCTGGTGGCCGCCTTTGACAAAGCGCGTGCGGCGCTGGCAGGTCGTGGTCGCTTACTCATTCGTCAATCAGGTACAGAGCCGATGATTCGAGTCATGGTTGAGTCCGACGACGAGATAGAATGTGATGTGCTGGCCAATGATCTGGCAGATCAGATCAAGGCGGTATTGGGCTAATTGATTGCCGTTAAAGGTTATGAAAATCAATCATGATCAGCAGTCACACTATATATTATATAAAGGAGTTGCCATGAGTATGGATTTTACCGATCAGCGTTTGTCATACGAAAAAGGCGTTTTAGATCAACAGTCAGTCCCCACCTCTCCATTTGAGCTACTCGGCGCATGGATGACTGAGGCGATTGAGCAAAAAGTACAAGAGCCTTATGCCATGAGTCTGGCCACTTGCGGCGCGGATCTTAAGCCCAGCGTCCGTATCGTATTGCTGCGTGAGATTACTGAGATAGGGGTAGTGTTTTATACCAATTACGACAGCGCTAAAGGACAAGATATCAGTGAAAACCCCAACGCTGAGGTGTTATTTTTTTGGCATGAGCTAGAGCGTCAGATTCGCATCAGTGGCCGTATTGCCAAAATAGACGCGGAAAAGTCAGCGGCTTATTTTCAAAAGCGTCCTCACGACAGTCAAGTTGGCGCATGGGTGAGCGAGCCACAAAGCGGGGAAGTGGCTGATCGGAAAGTGATGGAACAAAAATTCGCGCAGTTACAAAGCCGCTATCCCAGCGACAGTCCGGTGCCGACGCCGACGTTTTGGGGCGGTTATGAGATTACTGCTGAACATATCGAGTTTTGGCAGGGGCGCGCCAGCCGCATGCATGACCGTATCGTCTATAGCAGAGACGATAACAACAACTGGCAGACCAAGCGGCTATTACCATAGCCAAGCACGCTTTTTGCAACCACCGACTTCGTCCTTTTGTTGCGCCATTTATTGCTTAATATTCATCATCACCGCAGAAGACCCAAGTTTCGCTTGGGTCTTTTTTTTGTCGGTGTAATCGGTACCATGGCGATACCATTGAGGGTGATGATACAGTTGAGAGAAAAAATAACTGACAAGTGTTTTATTTTATCGCTGAGATGCTTGACGGCGCTATATTCTCGGTTCACACTATGATGCAGATTGATAAAGGTTTGCTGCGGTAATTGTAGCTCTGTAATTAATTGGACTAATACTGCTGAGTAGGCGAGTACCACTAAATATTAGGCCATGTCCTCAGTGTAACCATCAATCCAAATATAAACCTATAAAAGACATAGGATAGTGTCTGCTCGTTGTGACAAGGAAAGCAAAATGGATTTTGTACACATCATTCCACCCAAAACGCCACAGGCATGGCTCGACATGGATGCGCTCGATCACAATATCGCGCTGGTCAATCAAAAAACCCAAGCCGTCAATCTGCGTCTGGCCACCAAGTCCATACGCTCCATCGATGTTTTGCATTATATAAAAGACAGATCACCTCATTTTATCGGGCTTATGTCCTATGCGGCCGATGAATCCGTCTATCTGTTAGAAAATGGCTTTGACAATATTCTCTGCGCTTATCCGACCTTAGATACCATCAGCGTGACAAAAACCCTTAAATACACTCAGCAGGGAGCGGTGGTGATTTGGATGGTCGATCGTCCGGAGCATGTGGCGGTATTGGAGCGCGTTGGTATTGAGCACGGCGTCAAAATCGATGTCTGCTTGGATATCAATATGTCGATGCCACTGCCAAAACTATATTTTGGCACCAAACGCTCGGCACTGCTGCACAAAAAAGACATCAAAGCGCTGCTTAAGCACATAAAAAAGTCAGATCATATCAATCTCGTCGCTGCGATGGGTTACGAGGCGCAAATTGCAGGCTTGCCCGAGCATTTACCAGGCAAGGCGTTGTTGACACCTGCTATTAAACTACTCAAACACCGCTCCCAAAAGCAAGTCAGTCAGCGCCGCGGTGCTATGGTGAATTGGCTAAAAAAACAAGGCTATGCGTTGCAGCTGGTCAATGGCGGCGGCAGCGGCAGTATGGATTTTACCGCATGTCAGCCTGAGATTACCGAGGTAACAGTCGGCTCAGCTTATTATAAGCCTGCTTACTTTGATTATATGGAGAGCATGCAGGACTTTCGAGCGGCAGCAGGGTTTGTGTTGCCGGTAACGCGCCAGCCTGAAAAAGACGTGATCACGTGTCATGGCGGCGGCTTTATCGCCTCAGGCGCCGTAGGCGTTGACAAAGCTCCCGTGGTGCATTATCCCGCTGGTCTCACCATACTCAATGACGAGGGATTTGGTGAGGTGCAAACGCCCATGAAAATGGATAAACGTACCGTGTCAGAGACAAGCCTAAAGATTGGCGATGCGGTTTGGTGCCGTCATGCCAAAGCTGGCGAGCTTTGTGAGCACTTCAATGAGCTGGTCTGCTATGAAGGCGCTGATCAGATGCCGCAGGGCACAGCTGAGCAGGCTATAAACCATACCTCTATCCGCCGCAAGGATGTGGCGGTAACGATGACAACCTACCGAGGAGACGGCAGATGTTTTCATTAAAACAGTGGCAAGCAAATAACGAATGGCAAAACTGGGTAGGCTATGAGCGCGCGCAGCCAGAGCAAAAACTGATGCCCGCCTCGGTAGCAGAGCTGCAAGATATCATCAAGCAAGCAAGAAAAGATAAAAAACGCGTGAGAGTCACGGGCGCGGCGCACTCTTTTAGTGGCTGCGCCAAACCTGAAGAGATTGCTGTCAGCTTGCATCACATGCGCGGGCTTATCTCAGTGGATACCGAGGCTAAGTTGGCAACGCTACATGCAGGCACATATTTACATGAGATTGGTGAGGCACTAAAAGCGCATGGCCTTGCGCTTGAAAACATGGGCGACGTCCAAGCGCAGACCATCGCAGGTGCGGCCAGCACGGCAACCCACGGCACAGGAGTGACTCTTGGTTCTATCGCCAATCAAGTGGTGGGCTGGGAGTGGGTAGATGGGCGCGGTGAGCTGCACAGTCATCAGCGCGGCAACCCGCAGACAGACATTTGGGCAATGCGCTGCATGTCAGCCTCGGCATGCTGGGCGTCTTTACCAAGCTGACGCTCAGAGTCGTCGATCTATATGGTTTACAAGAGCGCAATGAGGTCATGGATTTTGCCGATGGTTTGGCAAACTTTCATAAAAACGCCCAGTCGCATCGTCATTTAGAGTGGTTTTTATTTCCTGGCACCAACAAATTACAGCAAAAAACGCTCTCGGTCATTGAGCCAAAACCGATGAGCCACGCGCAAAAGCTCAAAGATACGTTTGACAGCGTGGTGACGCTCAATGGGGCTTTTTATGTACTGTGTGAGCTTGCGCGCATGAAACCTGAATGGAGCAAAAAAGTTAGTCAAATATCCGCCAACTCTATTCCCAACACTAGGCGAGAGGGCTACAGTTACGAAGTATTTCCGACCCCGCGCGGCGTAAAATTTAACGAGTCGGAGTATTTTATTAAGCTCTCAGATTTTGATGCTTGTATCACTGAGGTCAATCAAATCTTGCTCAAAGACAATAAATACTCACACTTTCCCATTGAGGTGCGCACCCACAAAGGCGAGACAGGAATGCTTAGCCCAACCCAAGGTGAGGACTGTGCGGTGTTGTCTTTTCACGTTTATAAAGGTATGGACTGTGAGCCACTGTTTAAATGGCTGTATGAGTATATGAAAAAATGGCAGGGTCGCCCGCATTGGGGCAAGGTCAATAAGCTCAGCCATATAGAGCTACAAAACCTCTATCCTAAGCTCAATCGGTTTTTGCAAATACGCCGTGAGTATGACCCAGACAATGTGTTTATGAATCGCTGGCTTGAAGATAAGTTTTTAAACCATCGCCTATAGCGTGTCTGCATGTTGATCCATGAAAAGGGTTGTCGATTGCAGCAGACCTTAATCAGAACACAAAAAAAACAGCTCTATAAAGAGCTGTTTTTTATCCGCTATCGCTACGCTAGGCCACAGCTAGCGTAGGCTAATCGATAACCAATAAAAAGCTAACCAACAGACTGATCGTAATTGACCTCTAAGCGCATGCTACGCTGATAGCTATCGAGGCTAGCCAGCTGCAACGCATATTGCTCAATATGCGGATAGTCTGCCAGAGCATGACGTTTGGCCAGCATAATCAAGTCAAACGATAGCATAAAATCAGCACCGCTTAGCTTATTGCCAACGATAAAGGATTTATCTTTCACCTCATCGTTTAGGTAGCTGAGCAATCGATGCTTTTCAGCACTGATATAGCCATCTAAAAAGGCATTATCCTCCACGCCTGCTTTTTTGGTAAAAAGCTCAAGCAGCAGCGGCAGCATCAAAGAGCTTTCGGCAAAATGAATCCACTGCAGATAAGAGCCATAATCGCTACTGTCAGTCGCAGGGCGCAAGCGCTTGGGCGCAAAACGCTCAATCAGCAGCTCAGTGATAGCACCTGACTCCGCATATAACTGACCATCCATCTCGATAACCGGAGACTTACCCAGTGGATGGACTGCTTTTAGGCTGTCTGGGGCCAGATGCGTTGTCGCATCACGCTGATGGCTGACGATTTCGTAAGCGACGCCCAGCTCTTCTAAGAGCCATAGCGTACGTAATGAGCGTGATTGATTGAGATGATGTAAGCGAATCATGATGCCAGCCTTTTTAGAGAGTCCATTTTCGTTATATAAATCACCGAATACTTAACCGTTCAGTTTCGTCATTAAGCGTTTTGCTGCTTCTTCTGATGATGCTGGGTTTTGACCCGTAATCAATAAGCCGTCTTCAACGACAAAAGATTCCCAGTCCGCCGCCTTTTTGTAGTGACCGCCATTGGCTTTTAGCATATCCTCTACCAAAAACGGCACCACATCAGTTAGGCCAACGGCGTCTTCTTCAGTATTGGTAAAACCTGTCACCGTCTTGCCTTTGACCAAATACTCCTCATCGACTTTGACGTTTTTGAGGGCAGCAGGGGCATGGCAAACCAAGGCCACAGGCTTGTCTTGCTTGATAAAATCTTCGATCAAGTTGATAGAGTCTTGGTCGACAGCCAAATCCCATAGCGGGCCATGTCCACCTGGGTAAAACACTGAGTCGAAGTCGGAGGCATTGACGTCAGCGAGTTTTTTGGTAGTGGCAAGATGTTGCTGTGCGTCGCTGTCTGCTTTAAAGCGCTTGGTGTCTTTGGTTTGGGCATCATCGGTATCGCTACTAGGATCGAGTGGCGGCTGACCACCAGCAGGAGAGGCGAGAGTGATGTTGGCACCAGCATCCAAAAAAGCATAGTAAGGCGCAGCAAACTCTTCTAGCCAAAAGCCTGTTTGATTACCGGTATCGCCGAGTTTGTCGTGCGAGGTAAGTACCATTAAAATATTCATAATTGTCCTTTTTATGTCTGTGATTCTTGGCGTAAGTTAGAACGTGTTCTCATTTTAAAAAGGGTGATAAATAAACCGAGCCCTAACAGTATTACGGGTTAACACCTAATTTTCAGTAGCGGTTTTAACCCGTTATGTTGAGAAGTCGTTATTTGATTAGGGACTTGAGTTATTGAACGTCAGCGACTTTGATGACGGTTTTACCAAAGTTTTCACCATTGAGCATTTTGACAAAAGCATCCGGTGCATTGTTTAAGCCGTCAGTGATGTGCTCTTTGGTTTTCACCGCGCCTGATTCTACCCATTTACCCATAGTCTCCAAGAACTCTGGGAAATGATCGCCGTACTCTTCAAAGATAATAAAACCTTTGACCGTCAAGCGTTGTCTTAAAATCAGACCCATCAGCATACCCAAGCGGTCTTTACCCTCAGGCAAATCCGTGGCGTTGTACTGTGATACCAGACCACATACAGGGATACGCGCATGGGCGTTGAGTAGGGGCATCACCGCGTCAAATACTTTGCCGCCGACGTTTTCATAATAGATGTCGATACCATCTGGGCAGGCATTTTTTAATTGCTCGGCGAAATCATCGGCTTTGTGGTCGATACAGACATCAAAACCTAGCTCCCGAACTGCAAACTCACATTTATCCGCGCCGCCTGCGATACCGACCGTACGCAGTCCATACTGATTGCCTACTTGTCCGACGGTGGCACCGACAGGGCCGGTGGCCGCAGCAACGACGAGCGTCTCGCCTTTTTGTGGTTTACCGATATCGGTCAGACCCATATAGCCGGTAAACCCTGGCATACCAAGTACGCCCAGACCGTAAGAGGGATTTGCCATATCTTTGTCTAGCTTGACCACGCCTTCACCATTACTGACGCTATAATCCTGCCAACCTGAATTGGACACGACCAGGTCGCCCGCGGCAAAATTGTCGATATTGGACTCGACCACTTGTGCAACTGTGGCACCCATCATTACATCACCCACTTCTAGTGGATCGGCATAGCTTTTGGCGTCGCTCATACGTCCGCGCATGTAAGGGTCTAGTGATAGATAGACGGTGCGCAGTAGCATTTCGTCATCTTTGGGGGTTGGGATATCGCTGGTTGCCATATCAAAGTTTTCAGGTTTTGGCTCGCCAATTGGGCGGCTGGCCAATTTAATCTGACGGTTTGTTGTTTGATTTTGTTGGGCATCAAAGCTCATTTTAAGCATCCTTTTTTGTTATTGATTGATGGTTTTAGATCGAGCAGCCAATAAACGGAGCATGGCTGCCGATAGTTATTCACTGATTATGAAAAGACCATTAAGCCGCGCCAGTTAGCGCCCGCTCTAAGATACGACGTGATACCGTTAAGTCATTATCTTTATGCTCACCCAGCTTTACCATATTATGAGCGTCAAGCTGCTGGATGATCGGGTCAATCACTGACTCATCGAGCGCGGCATCTGCGAAGCTGACAGGTAAACCAAGGCTACGGAAAAAGTCCTCGGTATATACAATAGCAGTTTCGATAATGCTGTCATCGTCTTGTTTTGTATCAGTATTGCTGTCGATGGCCCAAACGTTACGAGCGTATTGAAGCAGTTTTTCTTTTTTGCTGTCTTTGAGCTCACGTAGTACAGATGGCAGTAAGATAGTCAGCGTGCGGGCGTGATCGATACCATGTAGCGAGGTCAGCTCATGGCCGATCATATGCGTTGTCCAGTCTTGTGGTACGCCAACGCCGATAAGACCGTTTAGCGCCATGGTTGCTGTCCACATGATGTTTTTGCGGGTTTCGAGGTTTTCTGCATCGGCTTTTACCGCCTGACCTTCTTCGATCAAAATCTTTAACAGGCTCTCAGCAAACGCGTCTTGCACCTTGGCATTGACAGGGTAGGTGAGATACTGCTCCATCACATGGACAAACGCATCTGCCACCCCATTCATCACTTGGCGCTCAGGCAAGGTGAGTGTTTTGGTCGGATCTAAGATAGAAAAGCTAGGATAGGCAAGCGGGTTGCCAAATGGTAGCTTGGCCTGACGATCACTGTGATTGACCACGCCGCCTGAGTTCATCTCTGAGCCAGTCGCAGGAATGGTCAATACTGCGCCTAGCGCCACTGCTGAGTCTATATCTTTGCAATAGCTGGTCAGCGCTTCCCACGCCTGATCTCGTGAGACCGTACCATCTTGCGTGGTCAAAGAAGACACAAGGGCGACAAACTTACTGCCATCAATCACTGAGCCGCCGCCAACGGCAAGCAAAAAGTCGATGTCATGCTCATTGACCATATCCGCCGCTTTTAGCAGGGTGTTAAACTCTGGGTTTGGCTCAATACCGCCAAACTCAAAGATATCGCGCTGACCGTTGGCTTTGAGCGCTGTTCTGACTTCATCCAAGGTGCCCGTGCGCTCAGCTGAGCCGCCGCCATAAGTGATGAGTACGCGAGCATCTTGCGGGACAAGCTCTGATAGCTCTTTGATTTGCCCTTCACCAAAGACGATGCGTACGGGATTGTAGTATTGAAAGTTATTCATAAGGTTCCTCAGTTAATGTTGTTTATCTGATAAAAAAGACAGCGATAAAAAGACAGCAAAAATAAAATCACTTATCTTTTACGATGGCGCACATTGTACATCAATTAGACCGGTCGTCTAGAGATGTTTACAAAAAACACTTATAACTCAGAAATCTTATTTACTCAGCTTACTCAGTGCAGGCAGGCTGGCCGTCGGGTGATATCGATATTTACTCAAACAAAGACGACGATAAGCGGTGGGCTTAGCGTCCCATTTGTGAGGTGGTCATTTGCCATACTTCTGCCAGTGGTGTGTTGGTTTGACTGGTTTTAGCGATTAAGCTGGCACCAAGCCACGCAAAATACCAGCGTTTTGCCATACTCTCAGCAGCGATATTCTCAGGGCGGGGCACCGACTGATCTGCCCAGCCAGCTTTGATTTGCTCAGCCAGCCAACTAATGGTTTGTTGATAGCCGGCGTTTAGGGCAATACGCATCGGCTCAGACAAATCAGCGACTTCGGCACTGAGCTTGACCACAAGGCACTTTTCGTGATCGCAGCCGTTTTGCTGGGTGTCATACCAGTTTTGAAAATAATCATAAAGCTTTTGTTGTGCGTTACTGTGACGACGACCAATGGTATCCAAACGCGTTTTATAATTAACAAAATAGTGACTGATGATGGCTTCACCGAAGGCTTCTTTTGACGTAAAGTAATGATAAAACGAGCCTTTCGGGACGCCAGCGGTGTCTAGTATTTGTTTGATACCCACGGCGGTAAAGCCTTTTTTGGCAATGAGCTGGTAGCCGACATCGAGCAGGTGAGTTTTAGTATCAGGAGGGATGGTCGTTGCATTGGCAGACGTTAAGTTGGTAGACATAGGGAGATGTCCTCTTATTATAGGGTTTGAAAGAATTAGGGTAAACATTGGCTACATTAGTCAGTGATTATATGACGGTGAGTCTTGTAGCCGTCATGCTACGATAGGGGGCTTCCCTTTATTATATATTATACGTTTTATTGATATATGTTGTGACGCTCTCAGGGATAGGCTCGTTACGTTTATTCAACACAGCAGAAGGCAAGATACGTTTCGTCACTATATTGGCTATGGTAGCATTAGACCAGTCGTCTAGCAAGTTGCTACTATTTTTACTACTTTATTATATAAGATAAATAAGGATAATCATGTCAACCAATACCAATAATCAAATCGGTCAAAACCTGTATGAGGATTTTCATCTACAATACATCGCAGGCGAATGGCAAAGCGGCCAAGATGATAGTGTCAATACCGATGTCAATCCATATAGTGGCGATACACTGGTGGAGATTCAGCAGGCCACCAAAGAGCAGCTCGACACCGCCTATCAAGCAGCACATGCGGCACAAAAACACTGGGCGCAGCAAACCCCAGCCGAGCGAGCCGCTGTCTTGTATAAAGTAGTCAATATTTTAGATCAGCGCCAAGAAGAAATCGTAGATTGGCTTATCAAAGAGTCGGGCAGTACCCGTATCAAGGCGATGGTAGAGTTGGGTAGCGCGCGAGCGATTACGCTAGAGGCGGCTACATTTCCCAATCGTGTCCATGGCCAGATTCGCCCATCCAACACCGCTGGTAAAGAAAACTTTGTATACCGTGAGCCAATCGGTGTCGTGGCGGTGATTAGCCCGTGGAATTTTCCGCTTCATTTGACTCAGCGCTCTATCGCTCCTGCGTTAGCCCTGGGTAATGCTGTGGTGCTCAAGCCTGCCAGCGACACGCCAATCACCGGTGGCTTGCTGCTCGCCAAGGTATTTGAAGAAGCAGGACTGCCAAAAGGCTTGCTGAACGTCGTCGTCGGTGCAGGCGAAGAGATCGGTGATGCCATCGTCACTCATGATATTCCAAGTTTTGTGTCATTTACAGGCTCGACCTCGGTCGGTAAGCATATCGGTGAGCTGGCCAATGGCGGCGACTATATCAAACAAGTTGCGCTAGAGCTGGGCGGTAACAGTCCGTTTGTGGTCCTAAAAGATGCTGATATCGAGCAAGCGGCAAAAGCGGCTGTCTTTGGTAAGTTTTTACATCAAGGTCAAATCTGTATTGCTATCAACCGCATCATCGTCGAAGATGACATTTATGATGACTTTGTGGCGCGTTTTTTGGCGCATGTTAAGACACTAAACGTCGGCGATCCAAGCCAAGAAGATACGGCAGTTGGGCCTATTATCAATAAAAAACAAGTCAAATCGCTAAAAGAGAAAATCGCCAAAGCCCAGCAACAAGGTGCCAAAATGCTATTAAGCGGCGAGATTAAAGGACAGGTGGTGCCGCCGCATATCTTCACCGAAGTCACCCGTGAGATGGACTTGTCGCGCAATGAAGTGTTTGGGCCACTGGTCGGTATCATTCGCGCCAAAGATGAAGCAGATGCGTTGTCCATTGCCAATGACTCGATGTATGGGTTGTCTAGCGCCGTCTTTACAGCAGACATGCAAAAAGGCCTGCGTTTTGCGCGCGGTATTCGCGCAGGTATGACACATATCAATGACATCTCGGTCAACGATGAGAGTAACGTGCCCTTTGGCGGTGAAAAGAACTCAGGTATCGGCCGCTTTAATGGTGAATGGGTGCTCGAAGAATTTACCAGAACGCACTGGATTTCTATGCAAAACGAGCCGCGTCAGTACCCATTTTAATTGCTTCATGCGCCGTGCTTGCTCAATGAGCGCAAAAAAAAGACCGCCATCAGTGCGGTCTTTTTCTGTTTAGGATAAATGAAAGGTATAATAAGCGAGAGGTATGATAGCTGAGATTAGCGAGAGTGAAAGCCGAGTAACGCTTCAATCTCTTCGACCGTCATTTGTCTGACAAGTGCCTGCTCTTCTACCGATAGACGGTTGGTATGCTCTTTGATCATTGTATAAATGCTACGCGAAATCTCAGAGGTCGTCGCATAGTACATTTGAGGTTGTTCTTTGGTAAGGGTGGTCAAAAATCTGTTGATGATTTTGCGTTTTTCGTCCGCTGCATGTTCTTCAGTCATAATAGTCTCCTAGAAGAGAACCATTTAAGCAGTCGGGGATATGAGAGTCAATAACAGGAGTGTAATAGTCGCTGTCACTATCACTATATCTATCACAACCTCTATATCTGTTATAACCTCTGTTATGACAATGGATAAATGACTTTTTAACAATGGTATTGTATAAGCTATAACATTCATTTAATATGAATTTTATAGCGCTATCTTTTAACTTTATATTAAGAAGACAGTTATGCACACTATCAAACTACCCAGCAAACCGCCAAGCTCGCTGCACCCCATACTCAATTTGAGCTTTCGTGTTTTCTTTAGTGGGGCGGCATTGTTTGCTGTCATCATAATGGCGTTGTGGGCGTTGGTGTTTACAGGCCATACCGATATTGATGCGCAGGTATTAAACCCGCTGTACTGGCATGGTCATGAGATGGTCTATGGGTATGCGCTGGCGGTGGTGGCAGGGTTTTTGTTGACAGCGGTGAAGACGTGGACTGGGGTGATGATGCCTTATGGTTATCGGCTGCTGGGTATCTTTATGTGTTGGCTGCTGGCGCGTTTAAGCTGGCTGGCGTTTGGACTGGGTGTGACGGTGACTGGCAGTAGTGTCGTGTGGTTGTACGCGGCGGCCGCGTTTGATCTATTGTTTGTGGGGCTGATGGCCTTGGCGGTCTTTCGCGCGGTATTACAGGTCAAGCAGTACAAGCAGATGGGTATCTTAGCCAAACTGGCATTGCTAACGTTGGGTAATGGGCTGTGCTATTGGGGCATTATCAGTGCGGATATGAGTATGACGAAACTCGGTATCTATCTGGGATTTTACTTAATTATCGGCTTGGTGTTGACCATTGGTCGGCGCGTGGTACCATTCTTTATCGAGCGCGGTTTGAGCGTGGCGGATGCTAATGGCGTCAAACAAACTGTGACCTTGCGCAATAGTAAAAGCCAAGATATCGCAAGCCTTTTGTTCTTTTTGGCGTTTTTTATCGTGGATTTGTTTTATCCTAATAAGTATTTGCTGACTGTGACGGCGCTTGGAGTGGCAGTGGTCAATATCATACGTCTTGTGGGCTGGTATCATCGCGGCATTTGGCAAAAGCCGTTATTATGGTCGTTGTATATTGCGTTTTTGGGTATGTGTCTGAGTTTTTTACTGTATGCACTGCAGCCATGGCTCGGTTATACTCATAGTATTGCCATGCATGGATTGGCGATTGCAGGTATCGGTATGATGACAGTAGCGATGATGACGCGGGTATCACTTGGACATACAGGACGCAATATCCATCAGCCGCCGAGGTCTGTCACTGTCATGTATGTGCTGATGGTGCTGGTGTTTATTAGCCGTGTGTTGTTACCGCTGGTTGATATGAGTCATTATCTGCTATGGATTATGGTTGCTCAAGGGGCGTGGATAGCTTGCTTTGTATTATTTTGCCTGAGTTATCTGCCGATGCTGGCACGCCCAAGACCCGATGGCCTGTTTGGATGATGCTGCTTAGCTACTGACATTAGAATAATGCCAACGGGCTAACAACTTTATGAGAATAAGTGAACGATAAGATGCGATTGACCAATTATAGTGATTATGCGCTGCGCTCGTTGATTTATCTGGCGGTGAGACCCACGCCTGAGACATTGGCAAACATCAGCGATATTGCCAGTAGCTATCATATTTCAAAGAGTCACTTGACCAAGATTATTCATCAATTGGGTCAGCTTGGTTATATAGAGAGTGTGCGCGGTAAGGGCGGCGGCATTCGACTGGCTGTCGCGCCAAAGGACATTAATTTGGGTGTACTGATCAAACAGATAGAGCCTGATTTTGATTTGGTTGAGTGTTTTGCCACGCCGGCACCTAGTGAAGCGCGCCAGCCGCGCTCAGCAGGATTGCCGATTACCCTTATCGCTGCAGAAGGCGCGGACAGCTCTAAACCGGTAGGCTGTGTGATTACGCCCGTATGTCAGCTTAAAAGCGTGTTTTTTGAGGCGTTGACGGCGTTTGTCGGGGTGTTGGAGAGATATACGCTGGCTGATATCATCGACAATAAAGACGAGCTGGCGACTGTTCTGTTTCATTAAACGCGTTTTTATGAAAAGCAGTTTTGTTGATTTTATCTTCTATGAGTCACTGTTTTATTCGAAAAGAGTGCACCAAAAAGGGAGCGCGCTTAAAGCGGTTCCCTTTTGCTGTATAGTAGATTCAATTTAAAAATGTTATAGCGCTACTGGTATAAATTTTTCTTGCGTGCTGTATACACAGAGGCTGCGAAAAATTCATCCCAGTAGCGCTTTGGAACTTATGACAGTTTTGTTTTCAACTGACTATATCCTACTTATATTTCAAACTAAGCCTAATTTCAGACTAAGCCTGTTCTAGCTTTGGTCGTGCTTTATCGATGGCTGTTAGTAGTGCCTTTTCAAACTCGCCCTCATTAAACCTCACCAAATAAGAGTGCGCGGCACAAAAGTTGCGTACATCGCGCCATTCGTGAGCCAGATTGGTCGCCCAGTCGCAGTATGTTTTTCCTGCGTTCGTCTCATTTTTGAGCGCTTTTTTGGTGGTTGGGTGCAGCAGTAACTCAGGAAGCACTTTTTCTAACAACTTGACGGGAGGACTCATAAAAGTATCATCGACGTGCAAGCTTTTGCTGGCCGGATGATAGGCGAGCAGTGAGCCTGCATGTATCATCTCATTAGGTGAGATGTAATGGATGCCTTGTGAGAGAGAAAACTGTAACTCAGGATAGCGCTTGGCGACTGCCTCGCTTTCGACCAAATCATCCGCCCACTGTACGTCGGGGACTTGTTTGTGATGGCGGCGACTGCCATAAAAAGTCGCCTGCGGAAAGTCTTTGGCCATTTGCGCGCAGCTGACGGTATGAAACGGATGGACGTTTAGGACGGCTTCGACATCTTGCCCCTGATTGGTCAAGGCCATCACTTCATCGCGCACGTCGCCTGTCAGCCCATAGCTGTCTAAAAAAATAAATTTGCCTGAGTCTAATTGCACCAGTGAGCACTGCGTACCGATATTGAGCACGCCGCCCAAACGAAAGGTGCCGCGTATGTTCCAAAACCCTGCACCCAAATCATGAATTTTATCTGACATATGGTCTTCCTTATAATGAAAATGATGTAAAAAAACGATAAACGTAAAAAATAGCTAAAATGTCGCCTCTAATAAAAACATCAAAACCAGCGGTAAAAAAAGCATCAAGGTCTACAAGAGTGCTCAACACGACTTAACAAGTATTAGGTCTTTGCCGCCCAAAGTCTGTTATAAAAAAGATAGCAGCAATGTAGATATGTAAAAATAAGGACACGCTCTAGATTTTGTGATTAAACTCTTTTTATCATGAAGTGGCGCGCCGCTGTGCTAAAATCCTTCAACTGACAAGTTTTCTAAAAGCCTTTTTTCTACGCATCGGCTTATAAGCATTGCTCCATAAACATTGTTTTTTTAGATGTTGTCTTTTAGGCATTGTTTTTACATGTTGTCTTGTAGGAGTGATCGTATAAATACTTCATTGTTCAAAATTGCTCAAAGCTTGCTATGTATGTCGTCGATACTGCAAGTTGTCAAGTAAATCACCTATCTTATCTATCACCGACGTCTGGCTTGTCTCAGCGGCGTCCAATACAGTTAGCACTATTTTGAAACCAATACATCATACAACAAGTCGCAACGTCGCCGACGCTCACCACTCAAACGGCGAGAGAGCATATCACGCAAACATGCCACACCATTCGCCTTCGTGGGTATTAAAGCTGACCATGGGGCTTATCGGCATGTTTGCTTTTTTGCAGGTCTATTCTGTGCAGGCTATCTTGCCAGTGCTTATCACAGACTTTGCTGCCACGGAAGTGCAGGCGGGTATGGTGGTTGGCGCGACGGTACTGGCGATTGCGATTATGTCGCCCTTTTTGGGTATGCTGTCTGATGCTGTCGGCCGCAAGGTGTTTATTGTTGGTGCTTTATTGTTTTTGGCGATACCAACGGCGCTTATCGCCCAAAGCCCGAGCATCGGCTGGATGGGGGTTTGGCGGTTTTTGCAGGGGTTGTCTGTACCCGGTATCACGGTGGTGACGATTGCTTATATCGGCGAGGAGTTTGAGGGGCGTGCGGTCACAGAGCTGATGTCGTTTTATGTATCAGGCTCTGTGCTCGGTGGCTTTATGGGCCGGTTTTTGCTGGGGCATTTGCATGAGCTGATCGGCTGGCGTGCAGGCTATTATGTGATGGCAGCGATGACGCTACTTGGCGCTTTATGGGTTACGAAGATGCTGCCTGCGTCGCGGCAGTTTGTGGCCAATCCAAACTTTCGCTCGGCGATACAGACGCTCGGCGAGCACTTAGTCAATCGTTACGTGGTGACTTCTTGCTTATTGGGCGCTTGCGTGCTGTTTTCGTTGGTTGGCTGTTTTACCTTTATCAATTTGCACCTTGCAGATACGCCTTATGAGCTGAGCACTGGGGCGCTTGCCAATATTTTTGCCGTGTATTTACTGGGGGTGATCATCACGCCGCTTTCTACCACATTGCTGCGCCGCTTTGGCTCAGCGCGTACGGTACGCGTGGCTGTGGTGGTCTCTATGCTTGGCGTACTGCTGACATTGGTCGCGCCGCTTTGGGGCGTGGTGATTGGGCTGGCGGTGATGTCGTCAGGAGTGTTTATTACCCAGTCGGCGACCATCAGTTATATCGCGGTCAATGTCAAAAAAGGCCGCTCTTTGGCGTCGGGTCTATATTATATGGGTTACTATGCAGGTGGCACGCTGGGTGCATGGCTGGGCGGCATCGCCTATGCGCGCGGGCAGTGGTCGCTGACGGTGTGGCTATTATTGTTTGTACAGGTTTTGGCGTTATTGGTCGCCAGTATGGGGATGATTAAGACCAAGCCGCACGCCGCGTAAATCTCTTGTTGAATAGCGGCAAAGCAGATAGGCGGGGTACGCAGCCCTACGGTTAGCGCTCTTTACATGAGACCGCTTTACATGGCATGGCTTTTTTCTTACTATCAATCAACAGTCTTCATACTTCATATAGTTAACCTATTTTAAAATAGGCACTTATTTAGAACAAATACTTGGCTGACAAAGGTTTGGCATTGACTTTTCAGTAAGAAAAAATAATAACAATCTGGATGTTTCATGCTTTACTTATAAGTATCTGCTATCCACAAAAACGAAAGACAAGGACGTTACATTTATGTCAAATATCTATCACAGTGCACCTGCTGCTTATGACTATCCATTGCTTGTCAAACAGCTTCTTAATCGTGCTAAGACGGTCTCGCTCGAGCAAGAAATCGTGTACGCAGATAAACAGCGATTTACTTATCAAGAGTTGTTTACGCGTATCAATCGCTTAGCCAATGTGCTGGCAGACCTCCACTTAGATGCAGGCGACGTGATTGCGGTCATGGACTGGGACAGCCACCGCTATCTTGAGTCTTATTTTGCGATTCCGATGTCAGAGTATATCTTACAAACGGTCAATATCCGCCTATCACCAGAAAAAATCCTCTATACCATCAACCACGCCAAGCCCAAAGTGCTGTTGCTCAACTCTGAGTTTGCGCCGTTGGTCAAAGACTATCAGTTTGAAAACTCCAGTATCGAGCATATTATTTGGCTAGATGACAATGGGGTGTCGTATGAGGGCGTGTTTGGCGGCAATCAAAACCGCGTCACAGGGGAGTATGAGGCACTGCTGGCAGCGGCTGATAGTGAGTTTGATTTTCCAGATTTTGATGAAGACACCATCGCCACGACTTTTTATACCTCAGGTACGACAGGCGATCCAAAAGGCGTGTTTTTTAGCCATCGTCAGCTGGTGTTGCATACGCTCACAGAAGCAGCGACTTTGGGTATGTTGCCCAACAAGCAAGGCGTCAGCTACGGCGATGTCTATATGCCCATGACGCCGATGTTCCATGTGCATGCGTGGGGTTTTCCGTTTACCGCCACCATGGTTGGCCTAAAGCAAGTTTATCCAGGTCGCTATGCCCCCGACAGTCTGCTGGATTTGATAATCAACGAAAAAGTCAGTGTCACCCATTGTGTACCGACGATTTTACAAATGGTGCTAAAAGAAGCACAAGAACGCGAGGCCAGTTTCAATGGTCTAAAAATGATCATCGGCGGCTCAAGACTGACAGAGGGTCTGGCAAAGGCTGCGTTAGCACAAGGCATCGAGGTCTATACAGGCTACGGTATGTCAGAGACAGCGCCTTTGATTAGCCTGACGGCGTTTAGTCTTAATGAGCCTGAAATGAGCGAAGAAGAGGATGTTGCGCGCCGCTGTATGACGGGTAAACCAGTACTGATGGTCGATGCGCAGATATGGGGCGAAAACAACCAGCCAGTAGGCACAGGCAAAGATAAGACAGGCGAGCTGGTACTACGAGCGCCGTGGCTAACCCAAAGCTATCTAAAAAATGACGATGCTGGCAAAGAGCTGTGGGAAAACGGCTATATGCACACTCAAGATATCGCATACATACGCTCTGATGGCTATATCCGTATCACTGATCGTCTAAAAGATGTGATCAAATCAGGCGGTGAGTGGATATCATCATTAGAGATTGAGACGATTTTGTCGCTGCATCCAGCGGTGGCTGATGTCTCGGTGATTGGGGTGCGTGATAAGCAGTGGGGCGAGCGTCCGCTGGCGTTGGTTGTCCTAAAACCTGCCTGCCAAGATACTAAAGTCGAAGATATCAAGGCCATCGCAGAAAAAGCAGTCGAGCGTGGTATCATCCCCAAATATGGCGTCCCAAGTCAGTTTAAGTTTGTCGATGATTTGCCAAAAACCTCAGTCGGAAAACACGATAAAAAAGTCATGCGAGAGATGTACGCCGATCAAACAGAGGTTTGATAGACAAAAATGGGCAGCCATGATGCCCCTGCCTATGCTAAAATATCGATGAGAATATAGGCATAATAGTTGACCTTTATCGATTGCTCTGCTACATTTTAAACCGATACATAACGTATCGGTTTTTTAGTTCTGGTAAGGATGACCAGTACCTCATTTAGACATGTTGTTATGATAATGTCTGATAAGGCCCTATTGCCCCACCTATCGTCACGCTAAGGACAGCTATTATGAGCGACACCATTCAAACTCCTATTGCCACTCAAGAGTCAGCCACCAATATGGCCGACAGCGCCTCTCAATTTGCAGATATCTACCACGCCTCAATTCATGATCGAGAGCAGTTTTGGGCGGAGCAAGCAAAGCGTATCTATTGGCACAAAGAGCCTGAGCAAATCCTCGATGACAGCAATCTGCCCTTTGCCAAATGGTATGTCGGCGGCGAAACCAACCTATGCTATAACTGTGTCGATCGTCATCTAGCAGAGCGTGCCGAGCAAGATGCTTTTATTTGGCTGTCTTCTGAGATTAACCAAGAGCTGATAGAGACTTTTCCTGCCATTGTTGATGCGTTCAAGGACTTGGGTAACCATGTCGAGCTATATACCGATTATGCCAAGCGCCGCCTGACCTACAATGACCTTTATAAAGAAGTCAATTATTTTGCCGATGTGCTGCAGCGTCATGGTATCGGCAAGGGTGACCGCGTCATCATCTATATGCCGATGATTTTAGAAGCCGCTTATGCCATGCTGGCTTGTGCTCGTATCGGTGCGGTGCATTCGGTGGTATTTGGTGGCTTCGCCGCGCATAACCTCGCCATTCGTATGGATGATGCTGAGGCAAAAATGGTCATCACTGTCGATGCAGGTCTACGCGGCGGTAAAGTGGTTAATTATAAGAGTTTGGTCAATCAAGGTGTGGCGCAAGCCACGGTCAAGCCCGAGCATGTATTGGTGGTCAATCGCGGGGTGCTACCATTTGAGCCGCAAGCCGTCGATGTCGACTATGCCGAGCAGCGCCGCATTAGCTGCGAAGCCAATGCCATTGTTGAGCCTGTGTGGCTAGAGTCCAACACGCCATCTTATTTGCTTTATACCTCAGGTACGACCGGTACACCCAAGGGTGTGCAGCGCGATACCGGCGGTCATGCAGTCGCCCTGACCACTTCGATGGATTATATCTATGATGGCAAGGCAGGCGAGACCTTTTGGGCGATATCAGATATCGGCTGGGCGGTCGGGCATTCTTATACCATCTATGCACCATTGCTCGCTGGAATGACTAGTGTGATGTATGAGGGTCTGCCGCATCGTCCAAACCCAGGTATCTGGTGGCGAATCGTCGAGGCCAATAAAGTCAATATCTTATTTACCGCACCGACGGGTGTGCGTATGCTCAAAAAGCAAGATGAGACATGGATGACGCGCTATGATGTCTCAAGCGTCAAGTCGTTTTTCTTAGCAGGCGAGCCACTTGATGAGTCAACAGCCAATTGGCTGACCAAGCACTTAGGCGTTCCGATCTTAGACCACTATTGGCAAACAGAGTCCGGCTGGCCGATTTTGAGCAACACGCCCAAGTTCAATCACAAACCGCACAAGCAAGGCTCACCTGGTTATCCCATGTATGGCTATGATGCTCGCGTTCTCAACGAAGAGACGGGCGAGCCATGCGCGGCAGGCGAAAAAGGCTTGCTGGCGATCAGTGCACCACTACCGCCTGGCTGTCTCACCACCGTATGGCGCAACGATGAGCGCTTTATGAGTAGCTATTTTGGCTTGTTTGATGGTCAGCAGTACTCAACATCAGACTATGCAGTCACTGATGAAGACGGCTATTTTTATATCTTAGGGCGTACCGATGATGTGATCAATGTCGCCGGTCATCGTATCGGTACCCAAGAGCTGGAAGAGGCCATCAGCACCCATCCTGAGATGGCGGAGTGCGCGGTCGTCGGTATTGCAGATGAGTTAAAAGGCGAGCTGCCGATCGCTTTTTGTGTGTTAAAAGATCATGAACAAGTGAAAACGACCGAAAACCGCTTTCGCATTGAGCAGCAGGTCATCGGCGCGGTGGTAAAATCGCTTGGCGGTATCGCAAGACCGGCAGCCATTTATTTCCCGCAAGCACTGCCAAAAACCCGCTCTGGCAAAATCTTGCGCCGCGCTATTCGTGCCTTAGCAGAAAACAAGCCCACCGGCGATATGTCGACACTCGATAACCCAGCTGCAATCGATGCAGTCAAACAATCTATGCAGGATTATTAGGACACGCCCGAATCTTCTCTTATGGCGGCTTGCCCAACAAATCAAAATACCGCTTAAAAACCAAAAAGCTCATGCTCGCTCATGGGCTTTTTGGTTTTTGATGATAAGAAAATGCAGATAGCCAAAAATCTTAGATAAAAGTTTGATAAAGCCCTTGACCCTAAAATTGTTTTATTGCTATAGTCAATAACGATACAAAATAAATCATTTTAAATTATTTATTAATCCATAAAAACTTCTGGTTTTTTATCCCTTTTAAGTATAACTAGACACCTCGACATGGTCGTCTCGCAGACAAGATAAGGATATCTTATGCACCACGTTCAGCAGCTCATCAATGGCCAGTTTGTAGACTCTACTACCAACGAGTGGATCGATATCACCGATCCTGCTACCCAAGAGGTCATCGCCAAAGTGCCGCAGACCACAGATGATGAAATCAATCAAGCCATCGCCGCGGCTCAAACAGCCTTTCAAACATGGCGCAAAACACCCATCACCACGCGCGCACGTATCTTTTTAAAATACCAGCAATTGATTCGCGAGCATATGGATGAGCTGGCAGAGACTTTGACAGCAGAGCAGGGCAAAACCATCGCTGATGCGCGCGGGGATGTGTTCCGCGGTTTAGAAGTGGTCGAGCATGCTGCAGGTATTGCCAACCTACAAATCGGTGATTTTGTCGAAAATGTCGCTTCAGGCGTTGACACTTATAGTATCTGGCAGCCGCTTGGGGTTTGTGCGGGTATCACACCGTTTAACTTCCCAGCGATGATTCCGTTATGGATGTTTCCGATGGCGATTGCCACGGGCAATACTTTTATCCTAAAGCCATCTGAGCAAGACCCGATGGTGACCATGCGTCTGGTAGAGCTGGCCGTCGAAGCTGGTGTCCCTGAAGGTGTGCTAAACGTCGTACATGGTGGTAAGGCCACAGTTGATGCCATCTGTGATCATCCAGACATCAAAGCGGTGTCGTTTGTCGGCTCTAGCGCTGTGGGTAAGCATGTCTATGAGCGTGCTAGCCAATCAGGCAAACGTGCCCAGTGTATGATGGGCGCAAAAAACCACGGCGTTATCTTGCCAGATGCTAATAAAGAGCAAACGCTCAATCAGCTAGCGGGCGCAGCCTTTGGGGCAGCAGGTCAACGCTGTATGGCGCTATCTGTCGTGGTGCTGGTCGGTGCGGCAGGCGAGTGGATCGATGACATAAAGGCCAAAGCCGAGAGCCTAGTGGTATCTGCTGGTAAAAACGATAAGGATTTGGGGCCACTGATTTCTCCTGCAGCAAAAGCACGCGTTGAGCATCTCATCGGTACAGGGGTAGAAGAAGGGGCGAGCTTGCTGCTTGATGGTCGTGGTATCACGGTTGAAGGGTTTGAAAAAGGCAACTTTGTAGGGCCGACTATCTTTGATAATGTCACAAGCGACATGCAAATCTACAAAGAAGAGATCTTTGGCCCTGTGCTGTGTATCATGCGCGCCGATAGCTTAGATGAGGCGATTGAGCTACTCAATGCCAACCCACATGGCAACGGCACCGCTATCTTTACTCAATCAGGGGCCGCAGCACATAAGTTCCAGCAAGACGTGCAAGTCGGACAGATCGGCATTAACTTGCCAATTCCTGTGCCACTACCGATGTTCTCATTCTCAGGCTCACGCGCCAGTAAACTCGGTGATTTGGGTCCTTATGGCAAACAAGCAGTGCAGTTTTATACCCAAACCAAGACGGTTACAGCGCGCTGGTTTGATGACGAGGCCAGCCGCGGGGTCAATACCACTATTTCGATATAAGGCCTTAGTCTGTGTCATTGCGGTATAGTGTCTATCTTGCTGATTGTCGCCATGTGTATTTTTGCCATGCAAGCATGTGTCGATGACGTTATACCGCTGTTATACTGTATAACCCGACATTTTATGACCGATACTGTATCATGACCGATACGGTATCAATCATACCGTTAACCGACGTTAAAACGGGCACGGCTGACCCATTTTTACTCTATTTGTAATGCATGCACAAGGATGACCCCATGGATTTTTCATTGACCGACGACCAGATCGCCTTTCGCCAAACCGCCAAACAGTTTGCTCAAAAAGAGCTCAAACCAAACGCCGCTGAGTGGGACCGCACCTCAGATTTCCCAGTCGATGTCATCAAAAAAACTGGCGAGCTTGGTTTTTTGGGGCTGTATACCAATCCAGAGTATGACGGCCTTGGGCTACTGCGCTTAGACTCCGCCATGGTGTTTGAGGAGCTGGCATGGGGCGATACCGCGGTCGCCGCTTATATGAGTATTCATAATATGGCAGGCTGGATGATCGGTGAGTATGGCAGTGATACTCTGTGTAAAAAATATCTACCAAAGATGGTCAGTGGTGAGTGGCTTGGCAGTTATTGCTTGACCGAGCCCAATGCCGGCTCGGATGCGGCCTCACTACGCAGTAAAGCCGACAAGCAGGGCGACTATTATGTGTTAAATGGCGAAAAGACCTTTATCTCGGGCGCAGGCGCGACCGATGTACTGGTCGTCATGGCACGAACAGGCGCCGCCGGTCCAAAAGGTATATCAGCGTTTGTCGTCGATGCCCATAGCGATGGCATTGAGTACGGCAAAAATGAGCACAAAATGGGCTGGAAAGCACAGCCCACACGCACCATCAGTTTTAAAGATGTCAAAGTCCCAGCCGAAAATCTAATCGGCGAGGAAGGCCAAGGTTTTCGTATTGCGATGAAAGGCTTGGACGGTGGACGTATCAATATCGGTATCTGTGCGGTCGGTACAGCGCAGTCGGCGCTTGAGACCGCGACCAATTATGTGCAAGAGCGCAGTCAATTTGGTAGCCCGATTGCCAGCCTACAGTCGGTGCAATTCAAGCTTGCTGATATGTTGACTCAGACCATTACCGCACGGCAAATGCTGTATCTGGCGGCCAACAAAGTCGACAATCAAGACAGCCAAGCATCGACCTATTGTGCGATGGCAAAGCGTCTGTCTACTGATCTTTGTTTTGATGTGGCCAATCAAGCACTACAACTGCATGGTGGCTATGGCTATCTCAATGAGTATCCGCTTGAGCGTCACGTGCGAGACTTGCGCGTCCATCAGATATTAGAAGGCACCAATGAGATCATGCGCGTGATCGTCTCGCGTCAGCTGATGCAAGATGATGCGCTGAGCCAGCTACGCTAATCTTGGTATTGGGTTTTTAGGACGTGTCTTCATTTCAAAAATGGTGATAAAAATAAAGGATTACTTATGACGGATTACACCAATCTCAACCTAGCTATTGATGGTCACATCGCCACCGTGACACTAAATAATCCACCTGCTCATACGTGGACGATGGATAGTCTGCCCGCGCTCAAGCAGTTGGTGACCGATCTTAATGCCAATGATGAGGTATATGCCCTAATCATTCATGGCGATGGTGAAAAATTCTTTTCAGCAGGGGCGGACCTAAATAATTTCTCAGACGGTGACAAAGGCCGAGCCATCAGCATGGCCATTGCTTTTGGCGAAGCGTTTGAAGCCCTGTCAGCTTATCGCGGCGTGAGTATTGCAGTCATCAACGGCTACGCGATGGGCGGCGGGCTTGAGTGCGCGCTGGCCTGTGATATCCGTATCGCAGAAGCACACGCCCAGATGGCACTACCAGAGACGGGTGTGGGGCTATTGCCTTGTGCTGGTGGTACACAAAATCTGCCGATGCTGGTGGGTGAAGGCTGGGCCAAGCGTATGATATTGTGCGGTGAACGCGTCGATGCCGAGACGGCCTTGCGTATCGGTTTGGTTGAGGAGGTCGTGGACAAAGGCGCAGGACTACAAGCAGCACAAGCGTTGGCAAAAAAAGCTGCCAAACAGTCTCCTGTTGCCGTCAGTTATTCTAAAGCCCTTATCCAAGCAGCTAGACATAACCCGCCTGCGCAAAACCTCATCCATGAGCGCGAAGCATTTGTAAAGCTGTTTGATACCAACGATCAGCGCGAAGGCGTGCAAGCGTTTTTAGAAAAACGTCAGCCAACTTGGCAAAATAAATAAACGCCCAAGACCGTATTGATAAAACGCCCTAATATTCATTTTACTTTTTGTAGGTCTTTTTATGACAACCTCAACAGATAACAATAATCAAAACGCTGCTACGCCCGCCGCGCCAGTATTGTTTGATACTGAACAGACAGACTGTGGTCATCTCATTGGTATTATGACGCTTAACACACCAAAATCTCTCAATGCCCTAAGTGTCGAGATGTGTCAATTATTGGCCGCGCAATTAGAGCAGTGGGAGCGTGACGAACAGGTAGTGGCGTTGGTGCTCAAAGGCGCAGGCGACAAGGCGTTTTGTGCAGGTGGTGATATTCGCAAGCTATATGACAGCATGTCAGAGTCTGCGCCACTACCTAACCCTTATGCGACAGAGTTTTTTGGTCATGAGTACCGTCTCTATCGGCAGATGCATTTTTATTCCAAGCCGCTGATACTCTGGGGCGATGGCATCATCATGGGCGGCGGTATGGGGCTGATGGCAGGGTGTAGCCACCGTGTGGTCACTGAGCGTACGCGCTTTGCCATGCCTGAGGTGACCATTGGGCTGTTCCCTGATGCCTCTGGTAGTTGGTTTTTGCAGCGTATACCCGCCAAGATGGGATTGTTTTTAGGCCTGACTGGGGCGATGTGTAATGGCAACGATGCCATCTTGTCCAATCTAGCTGAGTATGCCGTGAGCAGCAGCGATTATGATGCCATCTTACAACGTCTCAAACAAAGCGATTGGCAGCAAGCCGCTCACCGTACAGACATAAGTCATCAGCGCCAGCATAACAGCGCGCACGATATCGTCAGCCGCGCACTGGCGGCGCAGCCTGTCACTGAGTTGCCTGCTAGTAAATTGGCCACCTATTGGCATGCCATTGGACAGTTAATAAATAGCGGCGGATTGGGTGATATTGATGCCATCTTGCAAAGCGACGCGGCGTTGGAGAAGTTAGATGCCGACTTTGCGCAAGATAGCTGGACGCAGCGCGCTGTTGCCACTTATCGAGCAGGCTGCCCTGTGACAGTGGCGTTGACTTATGCACTGTATCATCAAGTTGCAGACCTATCGCTTGAGCAGGTCTTGTACCTAGAAGCCAATGTCGCTGTACACTGCGCTGCCAATCCTGACTTCAAAGAAGGCGTACGGGCGCTGCTGATTGATAAAGACCGCAACCCCAATTGGTCGCGTTCATTGGCAGACTGTCTCAGTGCCGATGGACAGGCATACATTTATCAGCATTTCACCAATCCCTATGCGGCAGGCGAGCACCCATTGGAAGGCTGGCTGGGCGGTGAGGCTTTGGGGAGCCAGATTATCAACCACTAACAACCTACTAAAAATAAGAGCAGATCTGCCTAAGTAGCCGAGCAGGTGCTACTGGCAATAACATAAAAAATCAATCATCAAGGAGCGATGAGATGGGTATGAAGGACACAAATACCAAAAATACGACAAAGAGTGCCAAGGCAAAACCAACGATTGCCTTTATTGGTCTTGGTAATATGGGCGCACCGATGGCAGAAAACCTATTAAAGGCAGGCTATTCGCTATCAGTATATGATTTATCTGCAGAAGCATGCGAGCGCCTGCAGCAAGCAGGTGCCAGCGTCGCTACCAGCCCAAAAGAGGCGGCGAGCAATACGAATGTTGTGATTAGTATGTTGCCAGCGGGCAAGCACGTCCATTCTGTCTATCTAGGTGAGAATGGATCTGATGGCTTGCTAGCAGAGCTGCCCAAGGGCACACTGGTCATCGATAGTAGTACCATCGCTGCCGCTGACGCCAGATTGGTAGCAGACGCCGCAACTGGTCTTGGTATAGATTTTTTAGATGCGCCCGTCTCTGGCGGTACAGGCGGTGCCATCGCTGGTAGTTTGACCTTCATCGTTGGCGGTAGTGCCGACGCATTTGCCAAAGCAGAGCCGATACTGGCGGTGATGGGCAAAAACATCTTTCATGCAGGCGAGCATGGAGCAGGACAAGTCGCCAAAATTTGTAACAATATGCTCTTAGGTATCTTGATGGCAGGGACGGCAGAGGCCATCAATCTAGGCGTAAAAAACGGCCTCGATGCCAAAGTATTGTCTGACATCATGCTACAAAGCTCTGGGCGCAACTGGACGCTGGAGGTTTATAACCCTTATCCTCAGGTGTTAGAAAATGTGCCATCGAGTAAGGGCTACAAAGGCGGCTTCATGAGTAAGCTGATGCAAAAAGACCTCAACCTTGCCATGCAAACGGCCAAAGATACCGCGGTCGAGACACCGATGGGTGCCAAGGCGACAGAGCTCTATGACGATCACGCGCGCGAAAATGGCGACAAAGATTTTTCTAGTATCATGGGGCGTCATGACCATTCGGTGTTGTCTTAAAGTGCCTAATTCTTGAATTGCTTAGTTTTTGAATTGCTTAGTCTTTGAAATATCTGTCTCGAACGCACAAAGCTACTAAAGACAATCGTCTCAAAGCAAAAAAGGTCTGCGCTATCTGTGATAGCGCAGACCTTTTGGTTATAAAATCCTGCTTAGTTTTGTAGCTCATAGACCAAAGCCTGAATATCCTGAGCGGCTGTCTGCAGGCGCGGCACATGCGTCATCAGCTCGTCTAACGACACGCGTATGGTCGGCGCATGCAGGTACAAAGAGGCCAGATAACGTGACTTCTTATCTAATACAGGCACAGACACCGCCACCATCTCCGAAATAAACTCTTCGTTGTCGATACCGACCCCTGTCTCAGCGATTTTATCCAGCTCTTGATTGAGCGCATCGATATCAGTGATGGTGTTTTTGGTAAACTTATCCAAAGGCAAGCCTTTCAATATCTTGTTACGGCTAGTGGTGGAGAGCTGGCTCAGATACAGCTTACCCGTTGCTGTACACCACATCGGAGACTTGACGCCCACAGGCAGATAAATCTGCAAGGGTAGTGAGGTCTGCGCGCGGTTGGTATAGAGCATATTCATGTGATAAGGAATCGCAATCCCGCAAGTCTCTTCGATCTCCTCGACCAGCTTATGCAAAACCATCTGCCGCTCATTAAAAAACTGGCGCTGCTGCCACAGCTCAACGCTCAAATTGCGTACTCGCTTGCCAGGTATGATGCCGCCGCCGATATCAACGGTGACAAACCCCTCATCCACCAGATTTTGAATCAAACGATGGATGGTCGGTTTTGGAATGTCCAGCTCTTGCGATAGCTCAAGTGGAGAGAGCGGCTTAGAAGCATAAGACACCGCTTCTATAATCTCTAACACACGGGTAATCGACGATACTTTAGGCATATAAATGGCTCGATAATGATAAAAAAAGAGAAAGCGCAGTCGCTTGCAACGCGTTAATAATTATAACAAAAAATCATAAACCTGAGGCTTTGTAACTGGATTATTACTGTCTCTAATTTAGCACAATATAATGCTTAGACAAACGTTAGTCGCGGTATAACAAAACATTTATGTCGTTTATTTTCCTAACTGATTTTTTTGTCCAAAAACACCCTTAGATACGTCAACTCACAAAACACAACAATCTGTAGTAATAAGCTATATAACTGTTATTGAAGCTGAGACGTCAGTAAGCGATGATAATGACATATTTTGTAATATCCTTACATGAGTATTAAGTCACTTAAAAATCATGTCTACGCTGTTGGATCACTTTGAGAGCGTTGTGTAACAGAAAGTTGAAGTTTTGCCGGTTGATGTAGCAATTATTACAATACCTATGCAATCTTTACATAATGGCAAATAAAAAGCGCGTCTGTAGGGGTGACTTTTTGAGCCAAAATTGTTTTAATCTGCTCAACAAAATGATGGATTTAAAAAGAACTAAATTGTCATTTTTTTTGGGCGAGTTATTCCACACTTTAGGAGAGTATTTATGAAAATTATTAAACTAACAGCAATTTCTGCTGCCGTTTTGGCTTCAACTGCTGCACTAGCGGCTGAGCCAGTTGTCGTTGTTGATGACAACACAGCTGTCGCTTATGAAGCAGAGCCAGTTGCGGTCGCTTATGAAGCAGAGCCAGTTGCGGTCGCTTATGAAGCAGAACCTGCTTATGCATACAATGCTGATGCTGGTGTGGTACGTAACACCACTGGCGCCGTCGTTGGTGGTACTAAGACTTTTTTCCAAACCGCTATCAACCCAGCCGCTGTCAGTGCTGAAGTTGGTACACTAGGTTATGGTGCCAATATCGCTTGGGGTTTGAACGAAAACACTGAACTACAAGCCGGTTGGGCAGGTGGTGATGTTGCTGAGCTATTTGGCGGCGACTTTGATGCAAACGACGTAAACTATGATGTAGACTCTGACTTTAGTAACCCATACCTAGGCGTACAACTACGTCCTACTGGCAATTGGTTCACTATGGGCGCAGGTATCATCGTACCGGATAACGATATCGACGTAACTGCTAATCCAGAAGGCGGCGTATATAAAATCAATGGCGCAGAATATGATGCAGATGACGTAGGTTCTTTACAGGGTACTATGGAGCATCGTAACAAATTAGCGCCTTATGCAACTATTGGTTTCCGCCCAAATATTACCAATAACTTTGGTCTATTCGGTGAAATCGGTGCTGCATACATGGGTAAAACTGATGCCACCGTAACTGCAAGCAATACGAGCAATAACTTTGTTAGTATCAAAGATGGTGCTGGTAATAACGTTGTTACTACACAAACTGCTGAAGATGTTGCGCGTTTGGCTGAAAATGAACTAGAAGATAAAGACTACTTAGAGTGGATGCCAATCGTAAAAGTTGGTGCAACTTACCGCTTCTAATTTAATCACAGTCTACTGGCTGTTATTAGATAAATAAAAAACGATCCTATTTATTAGGGTCGTTTTTTTTGTGCGCTGAGTAGTAACAAGTAGTAAGATGCCTCGCAATTGAGAGCGCTTTAGAAGTTAGCCATAGATCCTCATCAAAACACCAGTACAATATGTTGCCTAGGAATGATGACGATACGGTACCCTGTTTTTTTATCCATCACAGTCATCAGATGATGGTCGTCTATCACGCTGTCTATCAAATCCCCTATCAGATAAGCGTAGTCGATACCCAGCCCTTGCGCGAGGGTGTATTGATATACCTTGATATAGCTTTCTTTTATTTGCCATAGCTGCTTTGCTATCGCATCACGCTGCCATGCAGGTAGCCGTTGCAATACCGCCTTTTCTTTATCAGCATAAAAGCGCCGAACCACCTGCCAAGCTACCTCATTTGCTTCTATATCGATGCCAGCAGGACGATGCCGGCTGATAATGACGGCCACCTGATTGTCTAGACAGCTCGTTGGTTGAGTGCTGCTATTATCAGTATCGTCTGTATTTTTTGCGCCTGTATGGCTAAAGCATACGTAGTATTTGCTACGAGCAAGCTGATAAGGAAAGGCTGACTCATCTAAAGTATCGTCTATCTGTAGCTTGGTGAGTAGCTGTTGTAACAACAGCCGTACGCCTTGCCGCTGTAGTTGGCGCTGCTGCTGCGCCCGATCAGGTGCTGATATGTCTGCAGGCGCACGGCAATACTGCCACTGCTGTGTATCATCTATATGGGTGTTTAGGGCGTATCGGCTTAGATAAGGCGGCTTATTGATATGCTTATGGGCAAGGGCGTTGACACGGGCGGTGGCACACCATGTCGTAGGCCCAAGTCTCACAATATGAGTTTGTGTTAAGTATAAGGGCATAGGTGTAGCCGCAGGTTTTATGTAGGAGTAGGAAGTATAAAGCCCAGCAACGTGATATTGCTGGGCCTTTTTAGTATTACGCTGACGATTGGTAATACGAGCGTATGGGGTTTGTCTTAATAAGACAGCTCCGCGCGGCGGTTTTGCGCATAGGCGGCCTCGGTGGTGCCAGCGGCGGCAGGGCGCTCTTCACCGTAGCTGATGATACGGATATTGTTGACCGCGACACCTTGGGCGGCCAGATAGTCACGCGCTGCTTGGGCGCGGCGCTCGCCTAGCGCCATGTTATACTCGCGGCTACCACGCTCATCGGTATGACCAGCAATTACTACGCCAGCGGTTGGGTTTGAGCGTAGCAAGCTTGCGTGTTGATTGAGGACATTGGCCGCTTGTGCGGTGATTTCGCTACTATCGAAGGCAAAGTAAACGACGGCTTGTAGGTTGTCTGCGCCAGTGACGACGGTACTAGCGTTGTCTACGATGACGGCACCATTATAGCCCGTCTGACCGCCTGGGATACCTAGTGGGGCAACCACAACTTCAGAGGTGGCGCGTTTGGTCGCACAGCCTGTAGTGATTGCGACAGCGCTTGACAATACAGCGAGAACTGCAAGCTTAGAAAAACGAATTGACATGGTGAGCTCCTAAAATTTTTAATTAACGTTGTTGTTGTAAACTGCTTCGATAAAACTCAGGCAATTACCATTTATCATATATTCAGTGTTACTTTATGTAAGTAGTATTACTGTAAATAACTCGAGAATTTACAATCAGATATGCTCGTTTTGTTATATACAGCTGTTTTGACAAATGCTCTGATATCGAGGTAGAAAGACAAACTACCAGCGGTGCTTGCCCCAGTTTTCAGGGTTTGCCCAATAGTCGGCATTGAGCCAGTTAGGCAGCTGCTTATAGTCATACAGATTAAATTGCCACAGTGTCGCTGACCCAAGAGCATGGGCGGCGGCAGGCATCTGGGTCATATCGGCACCTGATAGGTCGGTATCCCCTGTCAAGGTAGAGGTCTGTAATATATCAAACGGGGTAAATCCATAGGGTTGTAAGTCGATATTGTGCTCAAGGGCGATGAGTAGATGGGCGGCATACAGGTCGCGATAGCGCATGAGTAATGGGATATACTGCTGTAGCTGCTCTGCTGATAGCGCCGGCAGCCAAAAACACACTAGCTCATACCGCTCAGGTACTGGCTGTTGGTTGAGCGCCAGTAGGGTCGATGAGGCAAGTTTGTCAGCTGGCTGTGTGGTATCGCCGGCTTGAAAATCAGCATGGTTGGTAAGCGCTGTATGTAATAACGCTAGCGTGTTTTTGTCTTCGGTTACCCACAGCAGACCGGGCTTATCCTCAATATTTTTGGTGCTTTTGCTGTCTGATTGAGTGTTTGTCTGCGTATTAGTTGCCTGTGTTAAAGTGGGCAATAGCGCATCGATATACGCTATTAATAAAGGTAGCGTCACCTCTGCGCGACGAGCGGATTGCTTTGTCATATGATAGGCCGTTTCTCAAATGGTAATCGTCAGTGTCTTTATTAAATCATTTTGGTATTCATTATCCAATGAAAAATTGAGCCTTAAAACGACCAAACTTACTGTTTTTACCAAAGCCAGCTATCTGACTGATTTATTTAAATTTGACTATCAGCCGCGGATTATCAGCGTCACAATCTAGGGAGTTGCTCTTGAAATTTGGTGATTTAGGCCAATGTAGCTAAAAAAATAAACAGCTAAACCTCATCAAATCTAACACAGTGCTTTTAGGTGTTAAGGTTAGGGCGTGCCTTCAATTCACTCGATAGTTATCTAAATGGGCTAAAAATGGCCAAATTTTGCCAAAAATCGTCAAACAGCTGGTCAATATCCCGATATTAACGGCGCTATTTTCCTTGTTTGACCGCAATTTATCTCATTTTTATCACCATTTTTGAAATAAAGACACGCCCTAGGAAGCGCTAGGAATTTTGATCACACGTACTTTTTATAAATAACAATAGGAATCCCCATGTCTACTGCTGAAACAGATGCCCAAATTATCGATCCTGAAATGCCTGATGTGCCACCACAAGCACCCAGCAAAATCAATCTAAAAGACTATCAAAAACCAAGCTTTGCTGTCGAAACGGTCGATTTGGATATCAAGCTATATGAAGACCACGCGCAGGTAGCTAGCACGCTACAGATGGTGCGCCAAAGTGCAGGAGATCTTGTGCTATTTGGTGAGGATTTGGCGCTACTGGCGCTTACGATGAACGGCGAGTCATTGCCCTCCGAGCGCTATCAACATAGAGCAGGCAAGCTGACGATAGCAGATGCCCCTGATGACGTTACTTTAGAGATACAAGTGCGTATCTGCCCGCAGACCAACACAGCGCTTGAGGGGCTATATATGGCGGGCAGTGGCGACGATACCATGTTTGTCACTCAGTGCGAGCCTGAGGGGTTTCGTAAGATCACTTTTTATCCAGATCGCCCTGATGTGCTGGCGGTATTTACCACGCGCTTGGAGGCGGATAAGCGTTATCCAACGCTGCTGGCCAATGGTAATTTGGTAGAGGCGGGCGACGTCAGTGGTACACCAGACCGCCATTATGCCATCTGGCATGACCCGACCAACAAGCCAAGCTATTTGTTTGCTTGCGTCATCGCTGATTTGGATGTCTTGACCGATTCATATACCACCAGTGAAGGGCGCGAGGTGACGCTTGAGCTTTATGCCAAGTCTGCCGATATCGATAAGTGCGATGTCGGTATGCAGGCGCTAAAAGACGCCATGCGCTGGGACGAGGTCAACTATGGCCGCGCTTATGATTTAGACCGTTATATGATCGTCGCTGTCAGTCAATTTAATATGGGCGCGATGGAAAACAAAGGTTTAAATATCTTTAATACCGCTTGCGTGCTATCTAGTCCTGAGACAACCACAGATGCGCGCAGCTTTAGTGTCAAATCTATCATTGCTCATGAGTATTTTCATAACTGGACGGGCAACCGCATTACCTGCCGTGATTGGTTTCAGCTATGCCTAAAAGAAGGCCTTACGGTGTACCGTGATCAGTCGTTTTCTGCCGATCAGCAATCAAGCGCGGTACAGCGTATCGATGATGTGGCCACCTTGCGCGCGCATCAGTTTGCCGAAGATGCAGGGCCGCTTGCGCATCCTGTGCGTCCTGAGAGTTTTGTTGAGATCAATAATTTTTATACGACGACTGTCTATGAGAAAGGCGCGGAAATCGTGCGTATGATTGCCAATACGCTAGGGCCAGTCAACTTCCGAAAAGGGACAGATGAGTATTTTCGCCGTTATGATGGGCAAGCGGTGACGGTGGAAGATTTTTTATCTGCGCTCAGTATTACCGATAGTAAGATTGAGGAATTTATCGACTGGTATCGTCAGCCTGGCACGCCTGTGGTGACAGGTCATCAAGACTATGACGGCGACACGCAGACCTTGACCATAACGTTGAGTCAAAAAACCCGTCAGGTCGCAGGTTTTGATGCGCCAAAGCCCTTACCGATACCTGTAGCGACGGCACTGTTTGAGCGAAATACTGGCAATATCGTCGCCGAGCGTATGTTACTACTCGATCAAGAAACACAAGCCTTCGTCTTTGAAAATGTGACCAGCGAGCCTGTGGTATCGCTATTACGTGACTTTAGTGCCCCTGTACAGCTCAATTATGCTTATCAAGACGCTGATTTGGCGTTTTTACTTGAGCACGAGACCAATGGTTTTAACCGCTGGCAAGTGACGCAGATGCTGGTCAATCGTATCTTGCTACAAAACAAAGGCGAGAAAAGTAGCCCAGATATTTATCTGCATGCACTGGCGCAGACATTGCCAACGCTTGCCGCCGAGGATGCGATGCTGGCGGCACGCTTACTGGATATTCCATCGGCGCAGGAGCTGGCATCTGCCATACCGCAGGACTATGACCCAGAAGCGATCAAAGCGCAGCGTGAAGGTTTATATCAACAGCTGGCTTTGGCATTAAAAGATGAGTGGGCAGAGCTTTATAAGCAGCTACCCATACAGGCGTATCAAGACAGTGCCGATGCTCGCGGCAGACGTGCGCTGCGTAATGTGGTGCTCGATATGGCGGTGACCGCCAACGTTGCTGGGGCTGCTGAATGGGCACAGCGGCAGTATGATAATGCCAGCTGTATGACAGAGCGTTTTGGCGCGTTAAAGGTCATGGTCAATCATCAACTGGCAAAAGCTGATGACTATCTAGCAGATTTTTATGAGCGCTTCCAAGACAATGATTTGGTCATTGACTTGTGGTTTAGTGTGCAGGCATCTGCCGATACGGTCGACCCTGACGCCATTACTGCACTGCTTACCCATAAGGACTTTGATTGGAATACGCCCAACCGTGTCCGCTCGGTCGTCGGTGCCTTTGCCTCGCAGCCTACCGTACTATGGACAGCTGATGGACTGGATATCTATACCGGTGTCATCAAAAAATTGGATACTGCCAATCCAGTATTGGCATCGCGCTTATTACAAGTGCTGGCGCGCTGGAACACTTTGGCTGAGCCGCGCCGTCAGATGGCGCATGAGCAGCTGCTTGATTTACAAAAGCAGGTATCGTCTAAGCATGTGCTTGAGAGTTTAGAGAGTGTGCTTGGGTCTACAGGCGAGTAGGATAGGATATAGTCGATGCACTCTAAAAAGCGCATAGCGCTACTGGGATGAATTTTGCGCAGCCTCTGGGAACGCAGCACGCAAGTAAAATTTATACCAGTAGCGCGTTTAAATTTATATAACAGTTTTATTTTCAACTGACTATAGATAAGAATCATCAGATTAAAAAAAGTTAAATAAAGACAGCCATAAAAAGCCCGTCCGATATGCGTATCGGGCGGGCTTTTTTTAGCGTATCACAGTATCAGTGCTGGGCGTGCTAGCTAGACGATAGCTCTTTGCATTGAGAGTTAGCGATTTGGCAAGACGTCTTTGACCATATCACGCAGCTTGTATAGAGCTGTGACCGTACTGTCCCAATCCAAGCAGCCGTCGGTGATAGATTTGCCATACTCAAGCTGGCTTAAGTCAGCCGTCAGCTTTTGATTGCCGCCCTTAAGGTGACTTTCGATCATCATACCGATGATGGATTTGTTGCCGTTTTGGATTTGTTCGGCGACGTTCGTGATGACCATTGGTTGTAGATATGGGTCTTTACCTGAGTTGGCATGGCTTGAGTCAATCATGATTTTGCCATTGGTTTTGCCTTTGGCCAGTGCGTTTTCGGCTTGTGCTACCGCCGTTTCATCATAGTTTGGTTTGCCATTACCACCGCGCAATACCACGTGAGCGTAAGGGTTGCCTTTTGATTTGATGATAGAGACTTTGCCATCTGCTGATAGACCTAAGAAACTATGGCCTTCTTTGACCGCTTGCATGGCGTTGACCGCGACTGTCATTCCGCCGTCGGTGCCGTTTTTGAAGCCCACTGGACAAGACAAACCTGAGCTCATCTCACGGTGCGTCTGGCTTTCAGTGGTACGCGCACCAATGGCTGACCAGCTGATCAAATCCTGCATGTATTGCGGCGTATTTGGGTCCAAGGCCTCGGTGGCACACGGCAAGCCTTTTTCGTTGAGATCTAACAAAAGCTTACGCGCCGTACGCAAGCCTTTTTCGATATCAAAGCTGTCATTCATGTCAGGGTCGTTGATCATGCCTTTCCAGCCCACCGTCGTACGGGGTTTTTCAAAATAGACACGCATTACCACAAATATGCTATCTTCGATCTCTTTTGCCAATACCGCCAAACGATCGGCGTATTCGTGAGCGGCTTTAATATCGTGAATAGAGCAGGGGCCGATGACCACAAACAAGCGCTTGTCTTTACCGTCCAAGATATCTTGGATAGTGTTGCGGCCTTTTAGGACGGTATTATAAGCTTTGTCTGACAAAGGCAGCTCAGCTTTTAGCTCAGCGGGAGTGATCAAAGGAATGAATTTTTCAATATTCACGTCGTCAATATCTGCATTATGGGTAACTGGTGTTGTCATGGTTATATATCGTCTAGCTGATTTATAGGGATATTCATTATGCGGACAAAAGCGCTGGTTGACAAGGGCAGTCATACAGTTAATTAACTGATAACTGGAATGAGGAAGCCAAAATCCAGTTATCATTGTGACGCCTGCGTTGGATATAAAAACAGGCGGCGCGTGGTTTTTGTGAGTCAATTTAGCTATTTTGGCCGTCGTCACGTATGATGGCAGCGTCAATGAGCATCGTTATTAGCGTTATCAGGCCTTATGGCCACTGACATGTGTTATATTTTATAATTGTTTTTATCGTACCTTTATCATCTTCATATCGAGAGCTTGTCATGACAGATTTTGCTACCCTTAACCACTCCCTTGATGTGACGCCAGACGCAGCGGTACAGACGCTTAAAAGTCACAGCACGGCTGAGCTTTTGGTACCTGAGTCAAACGCGGGTCCACTGGTCATCGGTATCGTCGCAGGCGAGGTGTCAGGTGATAGCTTGGGTGCCGACTTTATGCAGCAGATGAACAATCTGCGCGATGATATTGTTTGGGTCGGGGTCGGCGGCGCCAAGATGCAAGCACAAGGATTACAAAGCATCTTTGCATTAGAGCGATTGGCTGTGATGGGTCTGGTCGAGGTGATGGCACAATTGCCAGATTTACTAAAGGCACGCCGTGAGTTATTAGCAGCGTTTCAAGACGCTGCTATTGACTGGTTTATTGGTATCGATGCGCCTGATTTTAATCTGCGGGTCGCAAAAAAACTAAAGTCTAAAGGGGTGTTTTGTGTTCAGTATGTCAGCCCCTCTATTTGGGCATGGCGTGAGTCGCGTATTCATAATATCAAAGCAGCCACCGATTTGGTGCTGTGCTTGTTTCCGTTTGAGCTGCCAGTCTATGAGCGTCATAACCACCCAGCAGTCTGTGTCGGTCATCCGCTGTTACGCACCATAGATCAAGGGCTACTCGCGACACCTATCAATCAGCGCCGCAGTGAGCTGGTCTGGCATAATGATGGCTTGCAGCAGTTTTTTATTGATCGTTTTGATGAAGTCAGTCAGCTCATTTGCGTGATGCCAGGATCACGGCGCGGGGAGATTACCGCCATATTGCCTTTGATGCTTGATGGTATTCAAAAATTGATATTATTGGACCCAAAACTGTGTTTTATCATCCCTACTGTGGATCAAAACCATCAATATATCGTGCAAGATGTCATCGATAAACGCTCAGAACAGCTGCGCGCCGCTATCGTAGTGGTCTACGATGATAGTCAGCCAACCTTTAGTCAGCAAGCGATGGCAGCAGCCGATGTGGTGATGCTAGCCTCAGGCACCGCGACACTAGAGGCGATGCTGCTTGAGCGACCGATGGTGGTGATTTATCAGTTAAATCAGCTGACCTATCAGATCGCCAAGCGTCTGGTAAAAGTGCCTTATGTGGCGTTGCCCAATATCCTAGCAGATACCGCGATAGTGCCTGAACTGATACAAGAGCAGGCGAGTGGGGACAATATCTGCCGTACGGTGATGCGTTTATTACAGCCACGCGCCTATGCCGAGCAAATGAGCGATCTGCTTACCACCAAACAGCTATTACAGCAGCAAAGTAACCATGAGCCGGCAAACAGCGTCATCGAGCAATGGTATAAGCAAAACCACCAGCAATAACACATATCATCTGTGCCATATGGCAGCACTGTTATGACAAAGTGCTAAAAACCATACTAAGAACAATGCTAAAGACAATGTCACCAAGTCCAACTTTCACCCCTTAAAAAAAGATATAACAGTGTTATGAGTAACCCATCTAGTAGTGCCCAGCCTTTGATACCGATTGATGTACGTATTGAGCAAGTCGATATCAAAGGGCAGTATATTCAACTAGCAGCGCCCATCCATTTGTCTGGTCAACTATATGCATCGGAGCTACAAAGCCAATATGGGCAGACGACAAAGGACGCGGCCTTGCCACTACAAATAGGTGTCGATGAAGCTGGCCGCGGCCCTTTGCTAGGCTCTGTCAATGTCGCCGCGGCGCTATTACCTGCCGCGTGGTCGGGGCTCATAGAAGCGCAGCCGCTAAAGGATACCCCGCTGTCTGTATTGACCGACTCCAAGCAGTTGAGTGAAAAAAAGCGTGACAGGCTTTATCCCTTGGTGCAGCAGTATGCGGTCGGGTATATCATCGCGGAGATACCTGCCGCCGTCATCGACCAAATCAATATTTTGCAGGCGACGATGCTCGGTATGCGTTTGTGTACCGAGGAGCTGCTACAAGCAGTTGCCGCTCATTTAACGACTGTCGGTCATCGCTTTATCGAAGTGCTAATCGATGGCAACCGCTGTCCTGATTTAAACGTTAGTAAGCTTGCCAAGGCAGGTATAGCGCCCGCTATGCTCGACTGTCAAGCATGGGTCAAGGGCGATGGGCGTCATACCAGTATCGCCGCGGCCAGTATATTGGCAAAGGTGAGCCGTGATAAGGCCATGTATGAATTAGATGCGCAGTATCCTGAGTATGGCATCGCCAAACACAAAGGCTATCCAACGCGCGCTCATATGGCAGCCGTTGCGACGCTTGGTGTGTTACCAGAGCATAGGCGCAGTTTTGCCCCTATAAGAAGGGCGCTGGAGAGCGAATGATAAACGCCGACTATGCTCGTTATCGTTAGGGCGTGTTGCACATTCAACCATGGTACTGACAGAGAGTATTTTTTAGGCGACTCTAAGGTAATTAATCTACGTTTCGTAAGCTTTAATGAACTTATTTGACGAGGTATGCTTTTTTATTTTTATCATTACCAATGACCGATGATTTAAAAAGCTGTGAGATTGCACGTCGGCAAGAGCAAAGCCAGCAGTAAGACCTTACAGCAGCAGTCATTTAGTTTTACCACAGGTGAAGTGAACTACTAGGACATGCTTTGTCGAACGCCTCTTAGAACGATGAGTTTGGTTGTTCTAAAAAGGCTTCTTCTGCCGCTGTCGACTCTCGGTCCAATATGTCGTTACGGTGCGGATAGCGGCCAAACTGCTCGATAATATCTTTATGACGGTGCTCAAAGTCGAGTGTCATCGCGTCATCTAACTGCTCAAAGAGCAGCAAGTAGCGCTCATGAATCATCAAAGATTCAGAGTGCATAAATGGCATAATCATAAATTTGCGCCACTGCGCGGGTAGGGTGTCGAAATGTGGTTGTTGAATGGCTTCTTGCGCCAATATCAGTGCCATGCCATCTTGTGCAAAGGCATTGGCTTGCCCGCGGCACAGATTGCGCGAAAACTGATCGAGTACAATAATCTCAGCCAAGCGTCCTGCTAGAGCAGTGATGGAGCTGTTACTATCTGCTGCGGCGTTGGCGATACGCCAAGTGACACATTCACCTTGTTTGGCAGCTTGCCAAATCTTACCAAATTTTTCTCTTATTTTTTGATCAAAGGCATCGTTTTTTTCAAACCAATACGCCTCATTGTCTTTATCAAACCAAAAATCTAAAACCGCCCGCGCATCGGCATCAAGATGCGCTAAATTGATATTTTTTGGTTCAAGCTGAGATAAATTGGCTTGGCTCGCCGCGCTGGAATAATCGGTTGATAATGACATAAGATATTCTAATTATAGTGAATTTAGTCTACTATAGCGCAATTATTTATATCTGTCATGATGCCAACCGCAGCGATTAGGTAACCACTTATGAATGTTGAAAACACTGTAATAACCTCTGATCTATCCTCTCTACCTACGCCTTATTATTTGCTCGATGAAACGGCAATCGTTGCCAATATGCAGATTATCGCACGTCTGTGTGAGTTATCTGGTGCCAAGGCTTTGCTTGCGCTCAAGTGTTTTGCCACGTGGGGCGTGTTTGATGTGATGCAGCCTTATTTGCATGGTACGACCTCGTCTTCGCTCAATGAAGTGCGTTTGGGCTATGAGACTTTTGGTAACAACAGCGATGCCAATAACAGTGATAAAAAAGAAACCCATGCCTATAGTGTCGCCTATAGCGCGGATGAAATCGATGAAGTATTAAGCTACGCGGACAAGATTATCTTTAACTCCATCTCGCAGCTGCATGCCTTCAAAGATAAAGCGCATGCACAGGACATTCCAGTCGGGCTACGTCTCAACCCAAAGACCAGTAACTCGTCGTTTATCATCGCTGATCCTGCCCGTCCTTTTAGCCGTCTTGGTGAGCATGACAAAGATAAGATTGCCGCAGTGCTTGGTGATATCACAGGGGTCATGATTCATAACAACTGTGAAAACGACAGCTTTGAGGCGTTTAGCGCAAGCTTGGCTGATATCGAAGACAGGTTTGGTGATATTTTAGCGCAGCTTGAGTGGGTGAGCCTCGGCGGCGGTATTCACTTTATCGCACCTAGTTATCCACTAGAAAAATTAGCCGACAGACTAAAAGGCTTTAGTGAAAAATACGGCGTACAAGTCTATCTTGAGCCAGGTGAGGCCAGTATTCATGGCGCCGGCACGCTGGTCACAACAGTGCTGGACACCATGCACAATGACAAAAACCTCGCCGTCGTCGATGCTTCTATCGAGGCGCATATGCTGGATTTGCTGATATATCGTGAGTCTGCGCCAATCACTTCTGTCAATGCAGACTCAGTGGAGGTGCTGCCTGTCGAACAAGTACAACAAGACGCTGCTGACAATACTATTATCTACGGACGCTCTTGCTTGGCTGGCGATATCTTTGGCGAGTATGCTTTGGCGCATGAGCTGCAAGTAGGCGACACCGTTGCGTTTGGTAATGCGGCAGGCTATACCATGGTTAAGAAAAACTGGTTTAATGGTGTTAATATGCCAGCGATTGTGATTCGACGTCTAGATGGCAGTATTGATGTGCAGCGCGAATTTGATTATCAAGATTACAAAGCCAGCTTGTCGTAGTAGCAGGCTTCGTTTTTAAGGTTAAGTTATCAAAAACAAAGACTTGAGGGTAAAGGTTCAAACTTTAAATTCATTGGTTTTTTCTACATTATTTTTATCGACAACCGAATAAAAATTGTTATAATCGCGTCGAATAAAACGCCTACAAAAAGGGTGCTTTGTTCGACGGGTGCGTGGGTTTTCCTCGGTCTTCCTTTTTAATTCACGCATATCATTCACTCGTTTCTGTTTTGCATAGCCAGTATCGATGGTATCGACAGGGACACAAAGGAGGATTGTTCATTGAACACAAATCAAACCAAAGCTAGTAAAAAAAACGTACTCATCATTGGCGCAGGCGGTGTCGCGCAAGTGGTCGCGCATAAATGTGCGATGCACAACGATGTACTGGGCGAGATTCACATTGCTTCACGTACCAAAGATAAGTGTGATGCTATCGCTAAAAGCGTCGAGGACAAAGGCAGCTTTAAGCAAGCGGCAGTCTTGCATACCCATCAAGTCGATGCCATGGATAGTCAAGCTGTTATCGATCTTATCAACGATACAGGGATTCAAATTCTAATCAATGTCGGCTCGGCATTTATCAATATGACGGTGTTAGAAGCTTGTATTGAGACGGGTGCGGCTTATATTGACACCGCTATCCATGAAGATCCGCGTAAGATTTGTGAAACGCCGCCATGGTATGACAACTACGAATGGAAACGCAAGCAGCGCTGCGCTGACAATAATGTCACGGCAATCTTGGGTGCAGGGTTTGATCCAGGTATGGTCAATGCCTACGCGCGTCTGGGCTATGACATGATGGATAAAGGTTCAGTGACGGATATCGATATTATCGATATCAATGCTGGCAGTCACGGTAAGTACTTTGCCACCAACTTCGACCCTGAGATTAATTTCCGTGAGTTTACCGGTACGGTGTACTCTTGGCAGGACAGCCGCTGGCAGTCGAATAAGATGTTTGAAGTCAAGCGTACCGACGATTTGCCAGTCGTTGGCGAGCAAAACAGCTACTTAAGTGGGCATGACGAGATTCATTCTTTATCAGCCAACCTAGATGTGCCAAATATTCGTTTTTGGATGGGCTTTGGCGAGCACTATATTAATGTCTTTACCGTGCTCCAAAACCTAGGTCTATTGTCTGAGCAGCCGGTGATGACCGCCGAAGGGCAAGAAGTTATTCCGCTAAAGGTGGTCAAAGCGGTACTACCAGACCCAAGCTCGCTGGCTCCGAACTATACCGGCAAGACTTGCATTGGTGACAAGGTCAAGGGCCAGATAAATGGCGTCGATACTGAGGTATTTATTTATAATGTCTCAGACCATAAAGACGCCTACAATGAAGTTGGTAGCCAAGGTATCTCTTATACCGCAGGCGTGCCACCTGTCGCTGCTGCGATACTGGTCGCCACTGGCGAATGGGACGCCGGTCAGATGGTCAATGTCGAAGAGCTGGATGCTAAGCCCTTTATCAATCTACTCAATAAGATTGGCTTGCCAACCCGTATTCAAGACGCCAATGGTGATAGAGCATTAGAGTTTGATATTTAGTCAGTAAGTTTATGTCATAAAAGAGCCTATCTTTTGTAGATAGGCTTTTTTTATGCTTGGTTTTACAAGATAATGGCAGCGCTGATACTGATGTCTACTATTATCTGTCGTTTTAGAGCAATGGCTTACGCTTCACTAGGGTTGTACTTTCTCAGCGCCGCGATACGATCATCCAGTGTTGGGTGTGAGCGGAAAAGGTTAGCTATACTAAAGCCTGTAGACTGCCCAGACGAGATAGCAAAGGCTTTCATGCTCTCAGGCATCTGGTCTGGACGCTGCTCAGCAGGACGCAGGGCATCTAGTGCGCTGATCATCTTGTCACGGCTGGCAAGCTTGGCACCCATCTCATCAGCACGAAATTCGCGTAGGCGTGAGAACCACATAACGATGGCGGATGCCAAAAATCCTAGCAAGATATCCATCACGATACTGGTGACAAAGTAGCCAATACCAGGGCCTTCGCCTTCGTTTTTAAACACAGTACGATCGACGAAATTACCGATAATACGCGCAAAGAACATCACAAAGGCGTTCACTACCCCTTGAATGAGTGCAAGTGTGACCATGTCGCCATTGGCCACATGACCAATCTCATGCGCCAATACCGCTTCTATTTCATCTGCAGTCATATTCTGGAGTAGACCCGATGAGACGGCAACCAGCGCTTTGTTTTTATTCCAGCCTGTGGCAAACGCATTGGGCTGCGAGTTGTTAAAAATACCCACTTCAGGCATATCGATATTGACCGCGCGCGCTTGTTTGGCGACCGTATCTATCAGCCATTGCTCAGTGGCATTGCTTGGTGCCTCAATGACCACCGTTCCCGTTGATTTTTTTGCCATCCATTTGGAGATAAATAGCGATACCATCGACCCGACCATGCCGTAGACACCGCACATAATGGCTAGGCTGGCATAGTTTATCCCGCCTGCGCTATGTACGCCACCAACCCCAAAAAATCGGGACAAAATCCCAAACACGATGCTAAATACTACGATCACCGCTAAGTTGGTTAATAAAAACAATCCAATACGCATCATGACGCTAACTTCCTCATAAAAATTCGACCACAGTCTTAGGCGCGACCCTGCGACTGCGATAACAGCTAAAACAAACAGCAGACAATTATAACCTGCTAAATATAATATGGCAGGCAATAATGCATGTATTCGTCAGTGCTTACTTACGGAGTCATCTTGATTTGCTATAATGGGCCACAGGCTGATAAGTCAGCACGGCAAACGACTTCACGGCAAACGATTTATAGTATTCATAGTTGGCATGAAGATGCTTACTTTTTTGGTTGATTATCATGCGTATTCGTAAACTGTTTAAATTTGAAAACGCTCATATTGTGCGTAACTGCAGCTCAGAGCGTTGCAAGCACTCTATTCATGGTCATAGCTATCAGATTGAGCTGATACTTGAGGCCACGCGTTTAGATCACGGGCAGATGGTCTATGATTTTGGTTTATTAAAATCCTCGATCAAAGACATTATTGACAGTTTTGATCATGCCATTTGTTTTTGGAACAAAGACGATCCTGAGTATATCGCTGCTTGCAAAAAATTCAGCGCGCGCTGGATCAGTTTGCCAGTATCACCCTCAGCTGAGCAGTTTTCGCGTGTGATATTTTTTTGGGCGCAAGAAATCCTAGCGCAGACGCAAATGCAAAACGGCGAGGCAGACGTCAGTGTGTACTCAGTGATAGCCCACGAAACAGCCACAGGTTACGCTCAGTGCTTCGCTGATGATGTGGCAAACGCGCAAATGGGTAAGCTTGTTTTAGAGGACTTTGAGTTTAGTGAGCAAGTACGAAGCGAATGGCATGATCCTGAGCTTTATGCCAAGCTTATCCGCGGTGAGCGCTTTACCAATCCTTCAGTCACCATGCAAGTACAGGCAGGTAATCGTGATGTCGAGTAATACAAAAGCAGCCAAAAATACCAAAACGTTGACGCTACGTACAGAATATGACACCCGGCGTTTGGCGGCGCAGTTAGCAGCGCTATCGCTAAGTGGTAGTGTGTGGCTGGCAGGTGATTTGGGCGCGGGCAAGACGACCTTGACCCGCTACTGGTTACAAGCGCTTGGTCATGCAGGAGCAGTCAAAAGCCCGACTTATACATTGGTAGAGCCGTATGCGATCGCACAAAGCGATGGCTCAATAAAACCGGTCTATCACGCCGATCTTTATAGGCTACAAGACCCAGAAGAGCTGTCTTTTATCGGCTTTGATGAGTATCTAGATGAGCCAAACGCGCTGGTTATTATAGAATGGGCCAGCCGAGCAGACAGCTACTTGCCGCCGCCCAGCGTATTTATCGACATCACGCAAGCCACCAGCGATGACCGTGATAACGACACAGAGCATCGGCATGTTGAGCTGCGTCTATCCAGAGTAGGGCAGGCGCAAGGCATAGATCTGTCTGCTTTACATATTTAGCTTTTGTCTACTTTGCTTTTTTAACGCTATAACGATACCTTTTCAATGCCAGAGACTCCTTCTCAGACCCGTATCAAAAAACTACCACCGCTGCTGGTCAATCAATTGGCTGCAGGTGAAGTGGTGACGCGCCCGGCTGCCGTGGTAAAGGAGTTGCTAGAAAACGCCATTGATGCTGGCGCAAGTGATATTGAGATACGGGTGACCCAAGGCGGCATGGGCATGATCGAGGTGATAGATAACGGTACTGGCATTCATCCTGATGATATGGTGATGGCGATTACCCGTCATGCGACCAGTAAGATTGCAGATGTGGCCAATCTACAAGGGATTACGACGTTGGGGTTTCGCGGGGAAGCATTGGCCGCGACGGCGGCGGTTTCTCGCTTAACCTTGACCAGTAGCCCTGACGATAGTGGCGTCGGCCGTCAGTTACAGGTTGCAGGCGTGCTGGCTGATGTACCGACGCTCACGCCCGTGGTGCATCATCGTGGGACGACGATTACGGTCAAGGATTTGTACTTTAATGTTCCGGCTCGGCGCAGCAATCTTAAATCTATTGCCACGGAGTTTGGTCATATTGAGGCGATTGTTCGTGATGTGGCTTTGGCCCGCGCAGACGTAGCACTGAGTCTGTTTCACGATAATAAAAAACGACTATTACTCTCATCCAGCCCGACGACCTCTTGGGCGACCAACTGCGGTGCTAATGCCCATCAAAACAGTCCAAACCCCTTATCGCTATCACGGCTGGAGCAAGCATTGGGAGTTGCTTTAACGACCAATGCGCTTGAGATTATGCTTGATCTGTCGGGTCTACTACAGCAGTCTTTAGTGTCTGATGCTGGGATGGGGTGGGGTGATAGAGCCCGTGTCCATGGCTGGCTTTGGCCCAGTGTCGAGACACAAGTGGCGTCGGCACAGAGTATGCCAAAGCTGCTCTACGTCAATGGCCGTTTGGTCAAAGAGCCGATTATCAGCAATCAGCTGCGTCAATTGGCCCAAAGCGCGCGGCTGGCGGGTCTGGGTTATGCGCTATATTTTGAGTTGCCAGCCGAGTGGCTCAATATCAATGTACACCCGACCAAACAGCGTATTAAGATCAGTCCTTTAAATAACATCATGGCGCATCTCAATCATGCGGTTCGTGCTAAGCTAAAGCCCATTATGCCGGCCCAGCTGCCAGATGAGCCTATTCACAAAAAAGATAAGCGATTAGCAAATTACAATGCTACCAATAGCCACTCAGACAATAGGTCAGATGCTAAGCGTTGGCTGTCATCTGCAGTAGCCACCAATGATCATCACGATAGCTCATCACGGCTGCAGTATCGGCAGTCCAGCAGACGAGTCAGTGAATACCAGCAGCCCTATGAGCTATCCAAAAACCCAGATAGCACGGCAACAGCGGCGCCAGCAGGCAAAGCCTCGACTAAGACGTTGACTAAGACGCTGGGTGAGTCAAGGGATGCCGCACCGCAGGTGGTCTCTACAGAGTATGGGTTAAAGACGTTTTATTTAGACCTCGTCTGTTTAGAGGTCATCCATTTGGACAGCTTGCATAGTATCGAGCCTCTCATGGACTCTGCTGCTACAAATATAGATACATTTATAGGTAAAGATACATTGCCGTGGTTGCTGTTTTATCATCAAGGTCAATGCTCGATTGTCAGTGCCACCGTATGGCAGTCGCAGCTTAGCTTGCTGTTTGCGCCCAATAGGTGGACGGATAGTACTGATACAGATCAAGCTTGCATTGCCACTGATATCAATCAGCAACTAAGCGAGATAGGGCAGCAGATGTCGATGCCAGATGCGTTGGCATTCAAGGCTGACTTACAGGCTTTGCTAAGTAACCATGCCATTTATTCGGTAGCGGGCAGTCGATTAATCGCATGGATGCTATCAGCCGCCGCGCCGTCAATATCATAACCATATCACCAGTACTCGTCTTCTATAGCCAACCACTCATCAGCCTTATCATAAAAACCCTACAATAATTATCATATACCCTGCAATCAGCCATTGTGCTTTAGCATGTATAAAGCAATTAGTGTGGCGTTGGCTCACAATTTATATAAAAATCATTTATAAAGGTCGTTTTATGCAACTTTCCTCTGATAGCTCGTCTTATCGCCTAAATCCCAATTTGGCGGACAACAGCGTGGTGTGTTTGATGGCGCCTACCGCCAGTGGCAAGACAGCGCTAGCGTATGAACTATATGACACAGGACGCTATGAGCTAATCTCAGTGGACTCAGCGCTGATATATCGTGAGATGAATATCGGAACCGCCAAGCCCACAACAGAGGAGCTGGCGCGTTATCCGCATCATTTGGTCGATATTATCGACCCTGTGCAAAGCTATAGCGTCGCGGAGTTTGTCAGTGATGTGGCGCGGCTGATTGAAGATTGTCATCAAAACGGCAAAATCCCACTACTGGTCGGTGGTACCATGATGTATTACATGGCGCTGCTAGATGGGCTCTCACCTGTGCCGGATAGTGATGAGGCAGTACGCCTGCGCGTAGAGCAGTGGCGGCAAGAAGACGGTATCGACGCGCTGTATGGCTATTTGGAAAAGGTGGATCCGATCAGTCACCGGCGTCTCAATGCCACTGACACGCAGCGTATTACTCGCGCGGTCGAGGTGTATCTGCAAACGGATACAGCGATCAGTGACTGGCAGCAGCAGCCCAAACAAGCCCTCGCGCACAATAAAGACCAACAATGGCATGCGCTGGCCGTCATGCCAGATCGCTCGTGGTTACATCAGCGCATCGAGCAGCGCTTGGATATCATGTGGCAAGAAGGGCTGGTTGCTGAAGTCCTAGGCCTGCTTGAGCGTCATTCGTTAACGCCTAATATGCCCTCGATGCGCTGCGTTGGCTATCGGCAAGTGCTAGAGTATCTCGTCCAGATTGACCACCCAGTCTTTGAGCACAGCCACTTGGACAAAGCGCTATTTTATGATGCTTTTTTAACCTCGTCATCGCAAGATCAAGCGGCCGTCTCTACCAGTGAGCGTGCGCGGCTTGCTTGTCAGCAAATGCAAAATAAGGCATTATACGCCACTCGGCAGCTGGCAAAGCGTCAATACACATGGCTACGTAAGCTCACGAAAATGCCTACCCTGTCTGATACGCAAGTCAATGACGCGCACTCGCTTGCCCATCCTAACGATCGACAAGCCGTTCATCCAATCACGCTACAGACATTTGATACCATGGCCCACGTCAGAGATTACTTGTATTAACGCATGTTTTATCAATATGTAAAAAATAATGACAATTAGTTTCAAAATATAATGTAGATAACTGTTATAATTTAAACCTAGTAAACTAGTGGGAATTGCCTAATTATTGCGGTTTTTATGGATATTGACTGACCTTTGTTTATAGAAAGTCTTTGTGAAACAAGTGGTTACTTAATTATTTACAATAAAGATGTATTCGCGATAAAGTAGAATGACTCACATAGCATGCGTGTTTATTTGGATGCGTTTGATGAAAGCGTATCATTGTATCTATCTTCAGCCATTATAATGAAAGCCACACTTAAAATAATTGGCGCTCAAAACATAATTATATAATATTTAGGAGAGACTTCATGTCAAAAGGACAAACTTTACAAGATCCGTTCTTGAATTCGCTGCGCAAAGATCGCATTCCTGTCTCTATCTTTTTGGTTAATGGTATCAAGCTGCAAGGTCAAATCGAATCGTTTGATCAATACGTGGTACTGCTCAAAAACACAGTCAGCCAGATGGTTTACAAGCATGCCATCTCGACAGTAGTGCCAGCACGCAACCCACGTAGCAGCACTACTGGCACGGGTAGTCAAACACAAGGCGTTAGTCCAACGGGTTATCAAGGCGGCGGGTTTGAACGAGGCGGCAACCCTGCGGGTGTCGGCGGTTTTGAAGAGCGTGGGTTTGCTTCGAGTCGTAGCGGTTTTAACCGTGGCGGCTTTGGTCAAGGCCAAGACCGCGGGTTTGAGCGTGGTAGCTTTGGTCAAGATCGTGGGTTTGAGCGCGGTGGATTTGGTCAAGACCGCGGCTTTGAATCGCCCGCAGACGAAGGGTCGCACGACGATAACGGCTAGGCGACTTAGTACAGGATAAACGCCGCGATGTGATGCGATGCGATGCGATATGATTGATAGAATTAAAACCTGCTTTATAGTAGGTTTTTTTTATATGGTTTTTATACTTTTACAAGCAATGGGGCGTTGATACTCTAATACCCGCGCCTCTCAGTACGTTTGAAGATATTATTAATATTGACGATAGTATAGTAAAATAGACAGTTGATTCATGATAACAATAGAGCGGATCCATGAGTAATACCCAAAGCAATCTCACCCACGAGCAATTTATCAGCACTGCTATTGAAGCCATCAATACGGAAATTTCTGCGCTGGCCTTGTTGACCGAGCAGATAGATGATCGATTTGCCCAAGCCTGCGATATTATTTTGGCCTGTCAGGGCCGTGTGGTGGTGACGGGGATGGGTAAGTCGGGACTGATCGGGCGCAAGATAGCGGCGACCTTTGCCTCGACTGGTACGCCTGCGTTTTTTATGCACCCAGGCGAGGCAGGGCATGGCGACTTAGGGATGCTGGTCAAAGGCGATGTGCTGCTCGCCATCTCCAACTCTGGCGAGTCAGATGAGATCAAGATGCTACTTCCCGTGGTCAAGCGTCTAGAGATTCCACTGATCAGTATCAGCCGTGATAAGCGTGGCATGCTACCCCGTTCAGCGGACATCGTATTGACACTCGGCAAGTCGCAAGAAGCTTGCCCGCTGAATTTAGCGCCGACTTCTAGTACCACAGCGACGTTGGCATTAGGTGATGCGTTGGCAGTGGCGTTGGTACATGCGCGTAATTTTACCTCAGAAGATTTTGCATTGTCGCATCCAGCAGGCGCGCTTGGTCGCCAGCTACTGACGCGCGTGGAAGACTTGATGCACACCAAGTCTGAAGACTTGCCGCTTATTCATCAGCAAGCGCCTTTACAAGACGCCCTCTTTACGATGTCAGCTGGGCGTTTGGGTATGACGGTGGTGATTGATGATAGCGATAGAGTGGTTGGCGTTTTTACCGACGGGGATTTGCGCCGTGGCTTAGAAAAAGGCATCGATTTACAAACACCGATGCATGAGGTGATGGTCAGTAATCCTCGCCGTGTCAGTAAGACCATGCGAGCATCGGATGCGCTAAGCGTGATGAACGAAAACGGCATCAGTCAGCTACTTATCATCGATGAGCAAGACCGCTTAGAGGCCATCATCACCTTGCATGATCTACTAAAGGCTGGTGTAAAATAACTTTTATTGCGAAAAGTACAGTGGGTAACACAAAGCGCCACTAAACAAGAACCAAGCTCATTAGCCGCTAAAGGGCATGCAATTTAATCACTATCTATAACATAATAAAAGAGAGATATCATGCAAGACTTAATCAAAAAAGCAGGGAAAGTCAAACTTTTGGTGATGGATGTCGATGGTATCTTATCAAACGGTCAAATCATTTATGATGCCAATGGCACCGAGACCAAGGCTTTTTCTGTACAAGATGGCGTCGGCGTCAAGTCGTTGGCGCGCTATGGTATTTTGACCGCCATTATCACAGGGCGCAGCAGTCCTATGGTCGACAAGCGCGCCCGTGAGATGGGTGTGGATTATGTCGTACAAGGTCGAGATGATAAACTGATTGCATTGACTGAGTTGTTAGCGATGCTGAATCCTGCGCTCAACATCACAGCAGCAGACTGTGCCTATATGGGCGATGATTTACCGGACATCAAAGCGATGCAGACCGTAGGGTTTGCCGCCACTGTCCCTAATGCTCATGCCGAGGTTATCAAACGCAGCGACATGGTGACGACGAGAGCGGGTGGTACAGGCGCGGTACGCGAGATATGCGATTTGATTTTAAAGGGTCATGGGCACTATCAGGGTTTTATAGCGCATTATACACTTGAGCAAACGCAAACTGGGGATAAGGGACTGTGAATACACGTGTATTAATCGTTCTGGCATTGATTATCGCTGGTATCGCTGGTTGGTTCTTTCAGCAGCAAGGCGAGATAACCCCGCCGGTCAGTATGGAAGCGACCGATGTCGACTATGAAGCAACGGACATCAAGGCTGTACAGACCAACGAGCAAGGCGAGACAGAATACGAGCTGACAGCCGAATCATTGACCCACAACCCTGTGACCAATCTCGATGAGATGTCCGGTATTACCATGAACTGGGAACCATCTGCCGAGCAGCGCTATCGTATTGAGGCTGGGAGTGCCGCTATCAGCCAGCAGACAGGGGAGCTTAGCTTGTCTGGCGGTTTTACCCTCATCAGTGAAGGCAATCCGGATAAAGAGGTCGAGCCTATCAAGGTGACGGGCAGTACGCTAAAGGGCAATACCAAATCAGGACAAGTGTATAGCGAAGCACCTGTGAAAATCGAGCAAGGAGCAAACCGTTTTGAAGCGGCCACTATGACAGCCAATCTCGAGACTGGTGATTATGAATTTGGGCAAGTAGCGGTCGCCTTTACACCAGCTCAGCGTCAGGACAAGGCACTGTTTTAAAGAGCCGATTTAAAGTGGCTGTTTACAGTACCCATTTAAAGAGCTCATTGAAAGAACCCAGTTGGCGGCAAGTCCTCCTATCTATTATAAGACGAGTGATGTTTATGAAACCTAAATTTTTGTCTACGCTGCGCGTGCTACCGATGCTCATGTTGGTTGCGCTGCCGCTTTATAGCCACGCTCTGCCATCAGATGCCAATCAGCCAATCAAACTATTGGCAGACAAGGCCACGTATAGCGAGCGTACAGGGGTCACCAGCTATGCAGGCAACGTGATTATTACTCAAGGGACTTTTAAGATGACCGCAGATAATATCACGGTCAACCTATCTCAGCAGCGCAGTATCAACTCAGCGGTGGCGACTGGTCGGCCAGCGACGATGCAGCAAATCGTGACACGAGAAAAAGGCCTAGCAAAAGGTCAAGCCAATAAGATTGATTATAATGCCGTCACTGGCATCATCACGCTGACTGGCAATGCCAGACTGGTGCAAAACGGCGCAAGTTTTGCAGGTAATGTCATTCGTTATAGTCTAAAAGCTGGCGATGTTGAGGCCACTGCCGGTGGTAATCAGCGCGTAGAGCTGGTGTTTCCGCCCAATGCCAGTAGCAGCCAAAGTGGTATACGTTAGACGGCAAAGCAGCCTTTGTCGTCGTGCCTGAATTTTGCAAAACATGAGTAAGTTATGAGTGATAATCAAAGTATTGACCCTGTAGTCGCCCAGCAAGCCTCGGTCTCAAGCACCCGACTGTCTATGCAAAACTTGGGTAAGCGCTATGGAAAGCGCTGGGTAGTCAAGGACGTCTCGTTTTCTGTCGAACAAGGACAAGTGGTGGGACTGCTAGGCCCGAACGGTGCTGGCAAAACCACCAGTTTTTATATGGTAGTCGGGCTGGTCAATATGGACAAAGGCCGCGTGACACTCGGTAAGATGGATCTGTCCAAATACGCCATGCATGAGCGTGCGCGGGCAGGTATTGGGTATCTACCGCAAGAGGCTTCAATATTTCGTAAACTCTCTATCGAAGACAATATCTTGGCGATCTTACAGACGCGGACAGAACTAAGTGCCGCTCAGCAGCGCCAAGAGCTTGAAAAACTCATTGGTGAGTTCCATTTAGAGCATGTGCGCAAATCTTTGGGCATGAGCGTCTCTGGTGGTGAGCGCCGCCGCTGTGAGATTGCCCGTGCTCTTGCGGCTGACCCGAAGTTTATTTTGTTAGATGAGCCGTTTGCTGGGGTAGATCCTATCTCTGTCGGCGATATCAAAGACGTGATTTTGACTCTAAAAAATCGCGGTATCGGCGTCCTGATTACTGACCATAATGTGCGAGACACACTGGCCATCTGCGAAAAAGCCTATATCGTCTCAGAAGGTGCTATTATCGCTGAAGGTACCTCTTGTGAAGTGCTAGAAAATGAGTTGGTGAAATCAGTATACTTGGGTAAAGACTTTCAAGTATAAACCAACCATCTTTCATACTTTTTTACCATGATGGGGGCTAGGTACTCAGGTTATTGGTATTATCAATCAAACACCTAAAATAGGCTCATAAATTATGGCAAAAAATAGGAGCAGTTATGTTTGTCAAAGCTGCGGTGCGCATTTTGGTAAATGGGCAGGGCAGTGTAGCGATTGTAGTGAATGGAATACTCTGGTCGAAGCCCCAAATGTCAGCATGCCGCATCATAACAAAAGCGCGGCAAAATCTACGGCCAGCCGTGGCACTCCTCGTACGGCCAGTACTGCCGCGACCGGCAATTACTCAGGTACGCATAGTGCGGTGATGCCACTCAATGCGGTGAGCGTCACATTGGATACACGCTTGCCGACAGGTATCAGCGAGTTCGATCGCGTACTAGGTGGCGGCTTGGTCGCAGGCTCAGTGGTGCTGATCGGTGGTGATCCTGGTATCGGCAAGTCAACCATTCTTTTGCAGACAGCGACCAATATGGCGCGCGCCGACTCGTTGGCGGGTAGTGCGCTGTACGTGACGGGCGAAGAATCATTGGCTCAGGTCGCTATGCGTGCCAAACGCTTAGAGCTGCCAGCCGATAGATTGCGAGTATTGGCGGAGACCAATGTAGAGACCATCTGTGCTGCATTGACCCAAGAGCAGCCGGCGATTGCGATTATTGACTCTATTCAGACCATCTATACCGACGCCATTAGCTCGGCACCGGGCGGCGTCAGTCAGATTCGAGAGTCAGCCGCGATGTTGACTCGTTATGCCAAACAGACAGGTACCGCATTATTTTTGGTCGGTCATGTGACCAAAGAGGGTACCCTTGCAGGCCCGCGCGTACTTGAGCACATGGTCGATACGGTACTGTACTTTGAGGGGCAGTCAGACTCTCGTTTTCGAATGATTCGCGCAGTCAAAAACCGTTTTGGCGCAGTCAATGAGCTGGGTATCTTTGGTATGACGGATTTAGGCCTCAAAGAAGTGGCGAATCCTTCAGCGATTTTTTTGAGCCGTTACGACAAGCCGGTTGCAGGCTCAGTGGTGATGGTCAGCCGCGAAGGTACAAGACCACTATTGGTCGAGGTGCAGGCATTGGTGGACGATTCACAAGGATCGCCTAGGCGCATGGCATTGGGGTTAGATTTTCAGCGTTTATCGATGCTGCTGGCAGTGATGCATCGTCATGGCGGCATCCATACCAGCGGTCAAGACGTTTATGTCAACGTCGTCGGCGGGGTCAAAGTGATAGAAACAGGCTCTGATCTGGCGGTATTACTTGCGTGCGCGTCAAGTATCAAAGAGCGCGCTCTGCCGTCTTCGCTAGCGGTGTTTGGTGAGGTGGGTCTTTCAGGTGAAATCCGTCCCGTACCCAATGGCCAAGAACGGCTCAAAGAAGCCATGAAGCATGGCTTTAAGCATGCCATTATTCCTAAGGCCAATGCGCCTGCAAAAGGTGCGGCGCAGTTTAAAGGAATTAACGTCATCGCGGTGGAGCGTCTAGATGATGCCATCGAAAGCGCTTTTGAGTTATGAGGGGAGTTTTTCTCGAGCAGACACTATAAATGACCTTTAAAATAAAAAAAGCACCTAACTTATTCAAGTTAGGTGCTTTTTTAGTGCTATGTACTAAATATCAAACCAGTATTAGGGTCCTGCAACGCGCTCGATTGATACGTTACCGACACCTTTATTGGTAATGCCTAAACGCTTAGCAGCGCCATAAGATAAATCTAATACTCGATTGCCATGGAATGGGCCACGGTCGTTCACCTTAACCACGACACTTTTGCCATTGGTTTTATTGGTTACTTTGACATAGCAGTTCAAAGGTAAAGAACGGTGAGCAGCAGTCAAACCATTCATGTCAAAAGTTTCGCCGCTGGCTGTTTTGCGGCCATGAAACTTACGACCATACCAAGAGGCAAGCCCTGTTTGTTTAAATTTGCTCACAGAATTAGAAGCCACGGCAGTGAGACGCTCTAATACATCTTCGTCGTTGCTGACTTCTGTGGTATCACTGGCCAGTAGTGAGCTGCTCAGTGCCAACGATGTTGGCTTGCGTGCTGACTTAACCAAGCTTGATGCGCCGTCATGCTGACGGCTAAGCTCACTTAAGACGCGATCGATATGGGCGGCGTTGTCTTGCGAAATCATGGCAAGATTGGTTTTTGCTTCAGCAGCGTTTGCATGAGTCGCCGCTGCAGAGCCAGCGAACAACACAGCTGACACAGTCAGTAAACCAGATAAACGCTTATTCATAGATACCTCGATAACTTATATATCAAAACCTAACTCTATTCTTTGTGAGGTTTAGATGGAGCGCTATAACGTTGGACCAATCCAGCGGTATCGCGTACTCCAAAGCCTTCTCATCACGATATATATTGATGACAACCAAAGGCTTTCTAGGTATTGATATACGTTAATTTTATGTCATTATCATAAGTGGTTTTCAAACCTAGCTACTTATGAAACGCTCAAAGGATGGTTAACGATACATACTTGATTTAAACGATAACGATCTTAGGAGAAAAGACGGTGCCAAATATATAAGGCACATTGCTAACTTAATCAAGGGTTTGAGAAGTGTTAAGTGTAACTTTGTTATTAAACCGTTAATTAAGTAGTGTCTTTGCAAGCCTGCAATCTACAAGTCGCTAACTATACGGCTGAGCTACAACCAAAATATAATTGAATGCAAAGTTTTTTAGCGCCTATGTACGGGTTATGTATCATAGGGCAATAAAAAGAGGGTAACGCAATTATTTGTAAAAAACAAGGATTAATAACTATCCGTACCAACCAACTATGGGTTGGTACTAGAGGATAATTGAGGAGAAATGTTGGATTATGCGATAGGTGAACGTAGTCTTAGCTTGGTCTGTGCGTATGAATAGACATCAGTAGGCCAAAGCCTGCCATCAAGGTGACAATGGCTGTACCGCCATAACTGATGAATGGCAACGGCACCCCAACCACGGGTAATAAGCCGCCAACCATGCCAACGTTGACGAATATATACACAAAAAACGACATGGCGATGGCGCCAGCCAGCAGCCGGCTATAGATATCAGGATGCGTGAAGGCAATATATAACGCCCGTGCCAGCAGGCAGCAGTAAATAAACATTAGCAATAATACACCAAGCAAGCCAAACTCTTCTGAAAATGCCGCAATGATAAAGTCTGTATGACCTTCTGGTAAAAAATGCAGATGTGACTGCGTGCCTTCAAGGTAGCCTTTACCAGTGAGTCCGCCTGAACCGATAGCGGTTTTGGACTGTATGATGTTCCAACCAGCGCCTTGGACATCTGCCTCTGGGTTGAGCAGCGTCATGACACGCGTCCGCTGATAATCGTGCAACAAAAAATTCCATGCAATGGCCACAAAAGGTACGGCAAGAATGGCAGCCGCGGAAATCAGCCGCCAAGACAGACCAGCTAAAAACAACACAAAAATCCCACTGGTCGCGACCAATAACGATGTGCCTAGGTCTGGCTCTTTGGCGATCAACAACACCGGAACCATAATCAAGGCTAAGGTAATGATAATGCTTGCAAAAGAGGGCGGCAGGTCACGCTTGGACAAAAACCAAGCACACATCATCGGCATCCCAAGCTTCATAAACTCTGAGGGCTGCACGCTACCGAACCCTGGAAGGTTAATCCAGCGCTGAGCACCCATCCGAACTTCACCAATGATATCAACCAACACCAATAAGATAAGCCCTAAGACATAAAAGATGGGCGTAAAGGTTCGATAAACGCTAGGAGGGATCTGCGCCATGGTAAACATCACAGCAAACGCCACACCATAACTGACCACTTGACGGATGACCATGTCCACGTCCTGACCGGCGGCGCTGTACAAAATCGTCAAGCCAATACAGCAGACCGTCAATAACAAGAGGGTCAGCCAGGGGTCGATATGAATACGTTGCCATAGCGTCGGTGCATGACCTTGGCCTAAATGATGGCTTTGACGTGAAAAACGGTATTGCGGGTTAGAAGACATAGGCAAGTGGGGCTGACAATTGGTATAAAAAATGGGGGAGCCAAAAATAAGACATCAAACCTAACGATGTTGTCTTAGTATCGATAGCCTACCGTATATAAGGTAACACATAAGCAATAAAGTCACGTAATTATAAAACTATTCAGCATAAGTGTTATTTGTAAATTTTTGACCTCTATTTAGAAGCGATAGTTTAGCCTGCTTGCTGAAAATTTGATAGTATCGATAAAACGTTTTTAGCGGCAGTTTCTTGCGATGACTCATACAAAAAAATCTCTCTATAGGCAAATTTATCAGCCTATGCTGGCTCTCATGCTAGGTGCCAGCAGTATCACCACCCATGCCGTTATTATAAGTGACGATAGTGAGCGCCGTATTCAAGTCAGACACGGTAGCAGCACGGCAAATGCTTATGTTAACAACAGTGACTCTAATCATAGTCCGGGCGTGACCATGCTCAGCGGCGCGAATGCCGTATCGGGCGACAGTATGCAAAGCTTGATTGCTCAAAAACAGCGTGATTTTGAGTCGAGCTTGTCCATACAAGAAAACAAGCGTGTCAATATCAAGCAGCGTCCACCTAGCTATACGTCCCCCAACAATCGCTATAGCACCGCGCGCAATACTTATGATAATACCTATCGTGATTTTTCTAGTATGAATTTTCATGCATGGCTCAATAGCAACAGCTACCGCGCCCGTCAAGTGGCTGATTATCAGCGTTATCTCAGCGCTCGCGTTGGCGCTCAAAACGTACCGCCTTTGTCGCAGCTACTCACCACAGCACGCAGCTGGAGCAAGTGTGGCTATGAGCCCTACCAGTTGCCACCGCAAGAGCTGTGGGCAAATATCGTACCGACGTTGCGATTATATAGCGAGCTCAAGCATCAAGGTGTACTGTCTGCCACCAGTGAAATACGGTCGGTATATCGCAGCCCTGGGCTCAATGAGTGTGCCGGCGGTGCTGCGAGTAGTAAACACATGAATGCAAGTGCCATAGATATTTGGGTGCCAGAATACCAAGACGATCTGTGGCGACTGAGCACCATGCAAGATGGCCTGTGTCAGTTTTGGCACTATCAAGGAGAAGCGCACAACTTTGGGTTGGGGCTATATGCCACAGGGGCGATTCACCTAGATACCGACGGCTACCGAAAATGGGGCTTTAATCATGCCAGCAGTAGCTCATCATGTCGCTATTAGCTCAAGAAAAACGACCGTTTTGCCTAAGGGAGCACAGAGCCTAATAAATTTCGGTCAAAGCCGTTATAATAGTTCTGATACAATAACGATAAGTGGCGCATGCTTGATTGATTGATCACGCCATATTATTGGGTAAATATTGTTGGGTAAATAAGGTAACAACGGGCGTTTATGACAAGCGGGATTTATGAAAAAGCGGTATGTAACCACAGTGGTAACTGCCATGATTGATAAATCAAAGACAGGGTTTTGGCAGTCAAGTAATATACATTTAACATTTTTTGTTGTCAGTTTTTTATTGCTTTTGGCCATCAGTGCTTGTAGTTCAGAGAGCTTCTCTGAAAACGGCTCGGCAGGGGCAGACAAAGCAGTCATGAATGACAATAAAGCCAAAGCTGAGCAAAATGCCCAAGAGATTAAAGACAATATCAGAAACTCTTATGCCAGATTGGCCTCTGGTCGCTCTGATGTCTGCCCAAAGCTCATACAAGAAAAGGTGGGCAGTCTAGTAATTAAGCGTACCGCTGAAGTCATGGTCGATGATTACTGCGACTATTTTTTGTATGTAAGAGAGGAGCAAATGATTGCTGTGCAGACGGACAATCGTCAGCTAGAAGCTTTGCTTATCGTCCCAACGCTGCATAATTTTGCCAACGGTGATTATCAGGTCGGCTCTTATGATAAGCATGTGATTCGCTTAAGCTACAATGGCGCGACGTATAAGCCTAAAAATCTGGTTTATGATGTTGCCGTTACTGTCTCTGATGTACATTAATAGCGCTCAATCATAGAATCTAAGTCATAAAACATGAAATAGAAAATGGACGATACCACATGGCATCGTCCATTTTTTACGGCGGTTTGTTTTATCACCGAGAGGTATTTGGCGCTATTTTTTAGCCTGCTTGTCTTGCCAAGGATCTACCTGCCCGACAGTGACAATCAAAAAATCATCAGGCTGCAACGTATCGCGTAGGGTTTGATTGACGCCAGCGAGCTGTACTTGATCGATACGATTGACATAATCGTCTAGGTAGCTGTTTGGTAGTTGATAAAAGTTCATCATACCCAGTAAACCATTGATGCCTGCATTGCTGGCAAAGCCCATCGGAAAGCTGTTTTTTAGGCTGTCTTTGGTCAGACGTATCTCATCATGGGTAAGACCATTATCCAAAGTCTCTTGAATAACCGCTAGGCTTGCATCAATGGCTGCACGCGCTTTGTCATTGCGGGTCGAAAACCCAATCTGATACGGCCCGCGTGTTAGCATCGGATTCATAGCGCCTGAGATACCATAGGTGTAGCCAAGGTTTTGTCTGATTTCAGTCATCAGGCGAGCGTTAAAATCACCACCTGCCAATACGTCATTACCGATGGCAAAGTTGGTTTGCTGCTGCTGCTCTTTTGGATTGGTCGCGCGTTTGCTACCCAGTTGCCCCATTAGCACCGTAGTTTGTGTACTGGGAAAGGGTATATGAATATGCTTGGCTTGGGTGAGAGGTTTGGGTTCGGCAAGCTCAGGCGCAGGCTGACCGGAGGGCAGCGTGGTGGTAATGTCCTCAGCCAGTTTTTTTGCTTGCGCCAAGGTTAGGTTGCCCGTGATAGCAAGAGAGGCATTGGCCGCGACCAGATAGCGGTTTTTAAAATCGATAAGCTGCTGCTTGTCTATGTTTGGTACGGTTTCAAGGGTACCAACTGAAGGGTGCGCATAAGGATGATCGCCGTATAGTGCTTGACTAAACGCAATGCTCGCCAGGCTGCTTGGGTCTTGTTTTTGCTGCTGTAGGCCGACCAGCAAGCGTGCTTTGTTTCGTGCCAATACTTCATCATTGAAGGCAGGCTCGGTGAGCATCTGTGTCATCAAGTCGGCAGCTGGCAATAAGTGCGCATCATCTGACAAGCTGCGTAGCGAGACAATAAACATATCTTTGTAGGCGCGGCTACTCAGATTGATGCCTAAGGTTTCAACGGCTCGTGTAAACGCTGTTTCATCCAAGCGCTTGGCGCCTTGTGTCAGCATGGTGGCGGTCATATTGGCAATGCCAAAACCTTCTTTGCGTATGCTACTATCGCGGGCGCTACCGGCGTTAAAGCGTAGATCGATATCGACGATGGGCAGCGCGGTTGTTTGGACAAAGCGCACGGGCACACCAGCGCTGGTCGTAAATTGCTCAATCGCTGGGACAGTGACGGTTAAAGGCGCAGCATTATCCAAACTGCTGAGCTTAGATAAGGCGGCAATGGGCGCGCTGGTATCGACGATTGCAGTGCTGCGGTTTTCTTCTGTGACTGTAGTGTCTGCTTGCGCTGGCATGACCAGTGTGGTCAGGCTCAATAATACCCCGCTGCTAAGCTGTGACAGTTTATAGCTGAAGGGTCTTTTGATTACTTGCAATAAATCACTAGTATGGCTCATGGTTTTCTTCTTATTCATCATGTATTTGGCAGGCGACTGATTGAGGCTTATTTATCTGTAGCGTCTTGTTGTCCAAGCTTTTTTTGCACGGACTCTTTTCGCTCAGTCTCTTTGGGCGGTATGATATGCATCGCAGTCAAGTTGTTTTTTACCAGATACTTTTTGCTTGCCGCCTGAATGTCTTGTACTGTGATGTTGTCAAGCTTGCTTGGTAGCTCGGCCAGCAGCCGATCGTCGAGCCCGATAGATTGTAGTGAGCCAATCATACGTGCCTGACCCTCCATGCTATCTTGTGCGTAGATAAGGCCTGTGACGGTGTTGGTCTTAGCGCGACTGATTTCATCGGTGGCGATGGGGTCGGTCTTTAGTTTTTCTATCTCATCGATAATGGCTTGCTGAGCTTGTGCTAAGCTGACGCCTTCGCGCGGTGTTGCCTGAATCAAAAACAATCCGTCACCGCGATCTAACAGATCATAGGACGTGCCGACTGTGGTCAGTAGACCCTGCTCACGTATCAAGCGGCTCTCTAGACGGGCAGAGAGGCCGCCATCTAGGACGTCCTGAGCGAGCGAGAGCGCATAGGCTTGTTTTTCATCGTTTTTATCTACAGTCACAAGGCTTGGGACGTTATAACCCATCAGCAAAACGGGTACTTGTACGGCTTGTTCAGAGTCAACTTTTTGGTAGCCGCGAAAGCCTGGTTGTCTGACGGCTGGGCGTTTGGGTAGATGACTTGGCGTTAGCTGCCCAAAGTAGCGCTGCACTTGCGTCAATACGTCTTGTGGCTGTACATCGCCGACGATGACTAACGTGGCGTTGTTTGGTGTATACCATGTTTTGTACCAGTCTTTTAAATCAGGCAGCGTGATAGACGCCAGCTCATCCATGGGGCCGATGACCGACTCGCCCTTTGGACTATCAGGCAGCGCAAGCAAACGAAATGATTCGTAAGCTTTGGCAAGCGGGTTGTCATCAGTACGCTGACGGCGCTCCTCCATCACTACCTGATGCTCTTTGGCAAACTCATCTGCATTGAATATAAGGTTTTTCATACGGTCAGCTTCTAGCTCAAGCGCTAGCGGAAAACGGTTGGCTGGGAATAGCTCGTAATAACCGGTGTAGTCGTAGCTGGTAAAAGCATTATTGACCCCGCCAAACTTGGCAATCAAGCGCTCAAAGTCATCGCTTGATACATCGCTTGTACCTTTAAACATCATATGCTCAAGCAGGTGCGAGATACCCCCTTTATCGACCGGCTCGTCTGCCGAGCCAACGCGATACCAAACCTGCGTCATCACGACAGGAGCGCGGTGGTCTTCTCTAATCACCACTTTTAAACCGTTTTTTAACTGGTACTCATGGCGGCCTGACATGTCCATACTCAAGGACGATGCACTCTGAGAACTATTAGCGTGTTGGGCGCCGTTATCGGTCTTTTGGCCTGCTTGGCTTTGCGCTTCGCTAAACGGTGTCGCCGCTGATGAAGGTGGGCTAATAGCACTGGTTTGGCAAGCACTTAGGGTCGTTGCCAACGCCAGCGCACACGCGATGCGTAATGATAGAGCAGATAAAGGCGCAGAGGGTACAGACGATAAAAAGGGCAGTGACATGGTAGCTTCTACTTATATAAAATGGCAGCAAATAAACAGGCAAAAAACAATCAATCAGACGTATGATTGATGGCGAAAAAGCGTGCAGTTAGATAGACTTGTGCGCCCCAACCATGACGCTGGCAGTCGGCTTGATTTCTTGAGTCGTGCTACACCCAGTCATCGAGAAGGCGATGCTCGTCAATAATAATGCCGAACCGATGCTGGTGATTTTTTTGCTCAGGCGTTTATGATAAGAAAGTAGTGACATAATTGTTTCCAAAAATAATGATGAAAGATGACTGTGTTTGGATAAGGCAGTCTTTAAATAAGACTCTGTAGAGTAGGCGAAGTTTGGGAAATACAAGGTCAGATTTTTGTGTCCAAACCTTAAGCCAAACTTACTTGGCATCACGCCTGAATCCTCATACCCAAGGCATTTATCGATTGTCCGATATGGTAGGGCAGAGCGCACTTGTAATTATGCTAAACTAGACCAAAATAATCCGCCACGCTGGGATTCGCCGATAGCGAAAACGGATTACATACCAAACCATTTAAAATAATCAAATTATTGATAGCAATAACTTTTAGGGCAAGCTTATGAACAACCCAAATAATAGCAGTCGTGTGGTCATCAATCTAGATGGCGATCTAGACGATTTAGATGACGATGATATTACCTTACCCAGTCTGCCAGCGCAATCGGTGCCCATTATCGATGAGCCTGAACATCAAGATGAGCCTCACACAGCGCAGAAGGACACAACTGCGATTACAAATGGCTCTGCGGCAGATAGTGCAGATAATGTCGCTTTAGGCGCGCCCATCGTGACGCTTGATGAGCAAAATGACATCAGTCACACATCGACGACGCATACTGAAACGGATGAGCACGCGGTCAATGAGGCTAAAGAGAGTGATAATGACACCAGTGGTCACGCCGTATCAGCACCGCCGCAGCCTAAGCCCAGTACTGTTTCCACTATCCCGGCCATGCCATTGCAAGAAAAACTAGGCGATAGCCAAAGTGTTAGTGCGACTCGTACGTCAGCAGCCAGTCAGCCTACATCTAAAGCAGCAGAGGCGGCAGAAGACAAAAAGGTAGAAGACAAGAAAAAGGGCAGCTGGTTTAACCGTATGAAAACGGGGCTAAGTAAGTCACGTAAAAACCTAGCCGAAGGCATGGTTAGTATTTTGATTGGCGGCAAGGAGATCGATGATGAACTGTTAGAAGAGGTCGAAGATCAACTACTGGTCGCCGATATAGGGGTCAATGCCACCAATCGTATCATCAAAAGTCTCACCGAACAGACCGACCGTGGTGACTTGATTTATGCCCACTCCCTTTATAAAGCGCTACAAAATGAGCTGGTTGATATCTTAACACCAAAGGTTGCACCGCTGCTCATTGATACCAGCAAAAAACCCTTTGTTATTTTGGTGGTCGGCGTCAACGGTGTCGGAAAAACCACCACCATTGGTAAGCTTGCCAAGCGTCTACAAGGCGAGGGTAAATCTGTCATGCTCGCGGCAGGTGATACCTTCCGCGCGGCAGCCACCGAGCAGCTGCAAATCTGGGGTGAGCGAAACGACATACCAGTCGTGGCACAGGGTCATGGCTCTGACAGTGCGTCGGTGATTTTTGATGCCATGCAATCGGCCAAAGCCAAAAACATCGATGTGTTAATCGCTGATACGGCTGGGCGCTTGCAAAACAAGACTCATTTGATGGCGGAGCTTGAAAAGGTGGTGCGTGTCATGCGAAAAGCCGATCCAAGCGCGCCGCACGAAGGTATGATCGTCCTTGATGCAGGCACCGGACAAAACGCCATCAATCAAGTCGAGCTGTTTAATAAAGTTGTACCATTGACTGGGATCACCGTCACCAAACTAGATGGTACGGCCAAAGGCGGTGTGGTCTTTAATATCGCTGAAACGACGGACGTGCCGATTCGCTATATCGGCGTGGGAGAGTCGATTGATGACTTGCGTGCCTTTAGCCCTAAGCAGTTTGTCGCCGCTTTATTTGAGACCGATGACAAAGTGTAGCACTGCTAGCATGATTTGGGTGAACAAGCAAAATAGTGATGACTCAAAACGAGTGAGCGTATAAGTAAGAGCAAGGAGGCACCATGATAGTCACTGAAGCGGTATTTGCAGCGCACCGAGTCGCACTGATTGCGACTGGGCACGCGCAGGATACGCCTAGGTTGGTGGAGGTCAACTGGCTGCAAGCTGGGGACAGTTGGCACTCTTCAAAGTCCATTGCTAAGCTAAAAAAACATCATGGTCTTTGTGATAAAGACTTTAGCTTTATCGCAAAAAATAGCCTAAGCGAAAATAAACCAGCTCAAGCGTTACTTATTGACACCATCACGCAGCTAACCGCGTACTTTAGCGGCGCGCGGCAGACCTTTGATTTGCCGCTAGACATGAGTCTGGGTACCGAGTTTCAGCAGCGGGTTTGGCAGGCTTTGCAAGGCATCAATTATGGTGAGGCCATCAGCTATGCTGAGCTAGCAAAGCGAGTGGGCAGCCCAAAAGGCTTTCGCGCGGTTGCCAATGCCAATGGCAAAAACCCTTTTAGTATTATCGTGCCGTGTCATCGCGTGATTGCAAGCGATGGTAAAATTGGCGGTTATACTGGTGGTCTGGACAAAAAAGCGCATTTACTGGCGCTAGAAAGGATAAATTATAAAAGGTAAGCCGTTTGACTTCCTCCCCGACCTAAAGGAACGGGGATTCCTACTAAAGACGGCCAAGCCCGACCGCGAGAATGTTTTTTGCTCCATTAACATCTCTGTTATGGGCCGTTTTACAAGAACGACAAAACCATGCTCTTATACCAAGACCCTCTCTACCTTTCGGACTGTCTTGGCGAGAGCCGCAATTTGATCAGGTTTGGGTGCTGTACGCTTCATTGACTTCGATATAGTGGCAACCTGCGTTCGCGCATTTGTAGTCCAGTTGCCGCTTAATCTCAAACCAACCAGCGTCATAGACGGATTTGGCCAGTTTGGATGAAGTGAATGAGTTTGATTTAATCTTCCCAACAACGATTAGGCTGTTGGCTTTAACAAGCTTTTATGTGAATTTATGAATCAAGTCTTGGCGGGTGTTTTTAATCTTGGCATGAATGGCCTTAACCCGTTTTTTATTCTTGGCTCTTTGGGCAATGGCCAGTTTTTCGGCGTATTGATGGGTGACTTTGGTTTGTAGCTGATCACCTTCACTACTGACTGCGGCATCTTTACAGCCTAAATCAACACCAACCTTACCAGTACCACACTTAATCTTTGGAAATTCTTTGACCGTCACACAAGCATACCAGTGGCCGTGATTGTCTTGTACCAATTCGCACGTATTAATGCTGTACAGGGCTAGGTTATAGCTATCCCATACATCAAGGATTAGCTTCTGATGGTTAGCAAGGCTAAGCTGGATAGTTGATTTAAGGCTTTTCTTGCCTGTTTGTCTGGTTGCCAAGTGTTTGATAGCGGTTTTCTTAAACGGAATCCATCCAAGAGATCTGCGCTTGGCCTTTGGGTTGTTGGTGCGCCAGTTTAGTTTGGCTTTTTTGAATTGTTTACGGCTTTTGGCATGGGTTTCAGAGATGGCTTGTAGGGTTTGGCTGTGCAAGTTTAAATACTCGCCACTACCTTTGGTATAAGCGGCCAAGTCATAAGCTGAAAAGAATTTGCCTGTGCGCTTAAGGTGTTTAAAACTTAGCTCATTGACGTAATTCCAGACAAAATTAACCGACCCAGCCAAGATATTGAGCTGAGTGGCGTGTTTGTCTTTGATGCGTAGTTTGAGCGTTTTCATGGATTAATTATGATCTCAATGTATTTGGTTATCAAGGGGTTAGCCATACTTGGCGACAACAACTGACGCCTGATATCCACGCTCTAGAAGGACGTGGTTTTACGGCGCTGGATGATAAAAAGAGGCCAAACGCTAAATACGTTTGGCCTCTTTTTTATTATTTGTATAGTGAAGGCTATTTTGTATAGTGAAAACTACTGCTCGAGCTGTGCCATGACGTCAGCGGAGAAGCTCACATTACTATAGACTTCTTGGACGTCGTCGATGTCTTCGAGCATGTCGATCATTTTCATGACCTTTTCGGCATCTTCGACGTTATCTATCTCAGCGGTGGTAGAGGGTGACATGGTCACTTCTGCATTGTCAGAGACCAAACCTGCGGCATTGAGCGCGTCTTTGACTTGACCAAAGCTTTCCCACTCGGTAATGACCATCAAGCTCTCGCCATCATTTTCGATATCTAAGGCACCAGCATCCAGCGCCGCCATCATGACCTCGTCCTCTAAGCTTGTATCATTAAAGGTAATCTCGCCGCGCTTGGTAAACAGATAAGCCACTGAGCCTGAGGTACCAAGATTGCCATCGTATTTGGTAAAAGCATGACGGACTTCGCTGACGGTTCGATTGAGGTTGTCGGTCATGGTCTCGACCAATACCGCCACGCCGCCGACGCCATAGCCTTCGTAGCTGACTTCTTCCATGTTTTCGTTATCGCCGCCGCCTGTGCCGCGATCGACAGCGCGATTGATGGTATCGCGGGTCATGTTCACCGATAGACCCTTTTCGATAGCGGCACGTAAGCGAGGGTTTTTATCAGGATCAGGGTCACCTTGTTTGGCGGCTGAGACGATCTCACGAATCACTTTGGTGAATACCTTGCCTCTTACCGCATCCTGACGAGCTTTACGGTGTTTGATGTTTGCCCATTTTGAATGGCCTGCCATATGACATCCTTAAGTTTTGCGTGTTATTGGTTGAGCGAAAAAACGGTGAATAACAACCATTTATTACTACATCATCTGTTTTTATTATATGATTGGTCTGTCTATTCAAGGTAGTAGAACTACTGGCACATGAACGATTTGTATGTCGTTGATAGTGCTTTTTTGTTACACTGTGGCAACTTATAGATTGTATTGATTGCTATAAGTGAGCAATATTATAAACCAGTTTTGTGTCGTTTGACCAACTTGCCCTTATCCTGCGCATTTTAATTCATTGGCAGCCTGTCGCCTTTGGGTTGATAGCGCTACTGACTCTATGATGTTACTGACTCTATGAAGCAACCAACCGCTGAAGCCATTACCCATTTGCGTAACCGCATTCATATTATTATCGAAGGGACTGATACCCGTTTGGGTAAGCTGTTTGATATTGTGTTGTTGATTGCGATTTTGGCGAGTGTGGCGGTGGTCATGCTCGACAGTGTGCTCTATATGCGCTTGCAGTATGGCATATTGTTTTTGTACGCAGAGTGGTTTTTTACCATTTTGTTCACCATTGAGTATGCGCTGAGATTGTTTTCAGCGCCCAATCGTTTGCGCTATGCTTTTAGTTTTTTTGGTATTGTCGATTTATTGTCGGTGTTGCCAAGCTATTTAAGCTTGATGTTTGTCGGCGTCCAGTATCTGCTGGTGATACGTGTGTTGCGTATCTTACGTGTGTTTCGTGTCCTCAAGCTCAAGGCCTATATGCAGCAAGCGGGGTTTTTGGCATCAGCGCTGCGCACCAGCCAACAAAAAATCACTGTGTTTTTCTTATCTTTGGTGCTGTTGGTGACGATTTTCGGCTCGATCATATATGTGGTCGAGGGGCCGGAGAATGGTTTTACCAGTATTCCGCTGTCCATCTATTGGGCGGTTGTCACCATGACCACGGTCGGCTATGGTGATATGTCGCCCAAAACGCCGCTGGGTCAAGCCATTGCGACCATGGTCATGATTACAGGTTACTCTATTATTGCTGTGCCGACAGGGATTTTTACCTCGGAGCTGGCGCGTAATATGCGCCCGCAGCTCAACCCTGTGACCTGTCCAAACTGTGGTAAGTTTGGACATGCAGTCGGTGCCGACTTTTGTGATCGCTGCGGGCATGCACTGCACATTTAGGGCGGGGAGGAAGTCAAAGCTATATAAATCAAAGCTTTATATAGTCATTGACGAGCGGTGATAAGTCGATAATCACGCCTAGGTTGACCAAGTTCCAATATTGGCCAGATACCGTTCGGTCCAGCATCATGGTCATCGCAGACGGCTGAAATTGGCCAAAATACTTTAAGGAAGTACGCATCTGCGTGATGACTTCATGATGTACTTGACTGTTGCCAAAATCAAAAGCGCCTTCATGATAAGGTGAAATGGATAAAGGTTTTAGTCCGATAGATAGCCACTTTTCATAAAATTCACCTGGAATGTGTTTGTCATCATCGCGGCGGATATCTAGAGCGATTAAGTCTTGTTCAAGGGCTGTGACATCAGCTTTGATGGCATGCTGGGCAAAGCGCTTAAACAGCTGCACCTCACTGTCACTATAGCTACGAATGCCGCCAAAATCATAGGCGATGACGCTGCCATCTTCCCGAAAGGCGAAGTTGCCAGGGTGTGGGTCGCAGTGCATACGGTATAATTCAAACAGCTGGCCTGCGGTAAAATGAAACAAACGCTTGGCGATTTTTTGCTTGATATCATTATCCCATGTTGCCGCGACACTGAGCGTCTCGCCCATCTCTTCTGTCAGGGTCAATATCCGCTTGGTCGAGTGGCTGCTGATGACCTTGGGAATAATAATACCCGTATCTTCTGCATGAAACGCCCCAAACACGCGCAGATTGTGCGCTTCTTTAATATAGTCTAGCTCATCGTGTAGGCTTTGGCGTATTTCATGAAACAGCTGCTCTTGCAATTGTTTGCTCATATTGAGTACGCCGGCGATTTTAAGCGCCATACGCACTTGTTTGAGGTCACTGTCGCAGTTTTCATCAACATTGGGGTATTGAACCTTGACGACGACTCTCTGGCCTGATTTCAAGGTTGCTTTATGGACTTGTCCGATGGAAGCGGCAGCAAACGGTGTCTCTTCGAATTCACTAAATAATTCTGCTACTGGTGCTTTTAGCTCGCGCTCAATCTGGGCGCGTATCTGAGTATATGGCATCGGCGGCGCGTCTTTTTGGAGTTTTTCTAGCGCCGCTGCTACCTCAGGTGGAAACACGTCTTTATATTGCGAGGCGATTTGTCCCACTTTCATCACCGCACCTTTCATCTCACCCAAGGTCTCAGCGATTTGGATACCCACATCTTGCATCAGCTCTGAGCGGGCTTGCAGGCGCTTTTCTTCATCGCTTGATAGGTGTTTAAATGAGTTTTTAGCGGCTTTACCGGCGATGCTTGCTGTCATGCCAGCAAGTTTCATAAAGCGTTTTCCGGAGGTTTTTGCCATTCATATCACCTTGTAGTGGGTTGTGTGCTCATCTGTTATTTTATTATTTTAATCAAGTGATTGCTGTTTGACTAGTGTGCCAAAAGTAACCTTGTATGACGACTTTTTTAGCGAGCGCGTAAAACGCAGGCGTCTTTTAGTCATGGGCTGACCAAATAGGTATGGGTCAACCAGTAGTCAAGTGCCATCTGATACCCTTGCTGTCCCAAACCGCAGATCACACCCGCCGCGATATCGCTTAAGTAAGAATGCTGGCGAAAAGGTTCGCGCGCATGAATATTGGATAAATGTACCTCGATAAAAGGCTTTTGAGTGGCCAATAGTGCATCACGTAGGGCGACGGAGGTATGGGTGAAGGCGGCAGGGTTGATGATGATCGCATCAACTTGCGCCGCTGGATCGGCAAGCAGTCCGTAGTGCTGGATATCGTCCACGAGTTGGCCTTCGTGGTTGGATTGGATGCATATCAGTTCAACGCCATGCTCGGCGGCGCGAGCGATCAAACGTTCTTCAATCTCTGCCAGTGTGGTGTGCCCGTATATTTCAGGCTCACGTTTGCCGAGTAAGTTTAGATTGACGCCGTTGACCAGCAATAATTTATAAGAAAGCGCGCTTGGGCGATTGGCCTCAAAAGAGTGAGTGGCGGCTACAGAAGAGGTGGTGGACATAGTGGTCTCTTTAGTTATTAAATCGGTTAATCATACCAGCTTAGGTCGCGGACGATAAAAAAATTACGGCAAAAATCTCTCTTATTAGCAAAAAGCAAGTTAAAAGTCTTTATGTTGCTAAAAACCCGTGCTATGATATTTTTTATGCAACAATTCTTGCAAGTTTGTTGCTATTACCGTTTGTTACTATCGATGGGACAAGCCTACTCAAAGGCTGAGCTTAAAGATAGTGGTTAGAACAGTACTCTTAAGTTTTTGATTTCACAATCTTAGACCCCGTTTATATGCAATGTTGCAAAGGAAGTTGGGGCTAAGCGGACTTTTTTAGGAAGTAATATTATGTCAGCTCGTGAGCAAGGTATCGTTAAGTGGTTTAATGACTCAAAAGGCTTTGGTTTCATTCAACGTGACAGCGGAGAAGATATTTTTGTCCATTTCCGTGCGATTCAAGGTGATGGCTATCGTTCTTTAAAAGATGGCGAAAAGGTTGAGTTCAGTGTGGTAGAAGGTGAAAAAGGCCTTCAGGCTGAAGAAGTCAGAAAAATGGAAGAGTAATCTATCCAGTCATTACGGCGGTTTCGCTATAATGTCTGTACAAACTACTGATATACTACTGAGTCAAGCCCGTCTGGTCTTACCTATGCTAAAAAATCGGCATGGGTAAGATACGATATCGGGCTTGGCTTTTTTTGTGCTTACGCGATGCGCTGTGTATGGGCTGTTAAATATACGGTCTTATGAAGATAGCGAGTGAGTCATTCATCAGCGATTAGCATCTGATTAGTTATAATAAGTTATTTATCTAAAAGGATATTTTTTTTGAGTAATTTTAAGAAATTTACGGATTTACCGTTATCAAATCCGACCCTACGTGCCGTCAGTGATTTGGGTTTTACCGAGCTGACACCCATTCAAGCAAAGATATTGCCGCATACTTTGGCCAATCAAGACGCGATCGGCCAAGCCCAAACAGGGACAGGGAAGACAGCCACGTTTTTATTGACCATTATGGAGGCGCTGTTAAAGCGGCCTTTTACTAGTGACGAAGAGCGTTATTTGGGAGAGCCGCGTGCGGTAGTGATGGCACCGACGCGCGAGCTTGCTCAGCAGATATTTGATGACTGTATTGCCTTGACCAAATATACTTCACTGCATAGCGTCTGTATCATGGGCGGCACCAATTACGAAACCCAGCAGCATGAGCTTGAGCGTCAGTACGTGGATATTTTGGTAGCGACGCCAGGGCGTCTGATTGATCTTGCCAATAAAGGCATGGTGTTTTTGGATCGCGTTGAGGTATTGGTGCTCGATGAAGCAGACCGTATGCTGGATATGGGATTTATCCCCGACATCAAGCGGTTGGTCGGGCGCATGCCTGCCAATACTGATCGTCAGAGTCTTCTTTTTTCCGCGACCTTCAACCAAGATGTGATGAACTTAGCGTATCGCTGGCTGCATGAGCCGCAGTTTGTTGAGATCGAGCCTGAGCACAAAACCAGTGAGCTGGTCGATCAGCACTTTTATCTATTGACAGAAGATCAAAAGCTGACGGCCTTGCAGCGCATTATTAGTGATAGCGATGTCGAAAAAGTTATCGTATTTGCCAATCGCAAAGACCAAGTCAAACGCCTCTATCATAAGCTGCGCCAATCTCATAAAGTCGTTATGCTATCGGGCGATGTGATTCAGCAAAAACGCGAGAAGTATTTGCAGCGTTTTAAAGACGGTCATGCTGCTATTTTGGTCGCCACAGACGTCGCAGGTCGCGGGATTCATGTCGATGATATCAGCCACGTGGTCAACTATACCTTGCCTGATCAACCAGATGATTATGTACACCGTATTGGCCGTACTGGCCGTGCTGGGCAGACAGGCATTAGTATTAGCTTTGTCAGCGAAGATGATGCGTTCAATATCCCAGCATTAGAAAAGCATCTGGATACAAAATTTGCGTTAGAGCAGTGGCAGGAGTAGGGCGATATTTGTCGTCTAGGCTCGGGCATGTCCTTATTTCTAACTCATTTAGATGGCTATCGATTGAATTGAGGACACGCCCTCATACAAAAGCCCTTAATCTCAGTGGTGAGGTTAAGGGCTTTTAGCTAAAGTGTCTTAGTAAAATACGATAATGTCGAAATCAAGACCAGCCTTAGCTGTTGATACTTTTAAATGTATGATGTCTACGAAGACGGCTCATGGTGTGCATGATGACTCATGGCGTCATCACTCATATCATGCATACTATGGTCGACTGTGCTATCCATCGCTGGCGTCATATCATGATCCATCTGGCTCATATCATGATGACCTGTGCTGTCTGCATCAGACATCATCGCCGAGTGACTACCATGATCCATTTGCCCATGGCCACCGCCGTGTCCACCGTGCATATTTGCCATGACCATAGGGATAGCAACGACAGCCAAGCCAGACAGCACCATGATTGCGCCATTGAGCTGTCTTAGATGAAAGCGGCCAATTTTTTCACGTAACCAGCCGACTGTCTCATGGGTGGCGACCAGCATCGGCACCGTGCCAAGACCAAAGACAAACATCAACGCTGCACCGCCCAAAGGATTGTGAGCGACCACCGCGATGAGTAGGGCGCCATATACCAAACCGCAAGGCAAAAAGCCCCAAAGTAGACCAGCTGTCAATGCACGTGGAAAGGTATTTAGGGGAAAGACCTTTTGGCGTAGCGGGCTGAGATATTGCCAAAAGCGCATACCAAAGCGCTCAAGCTTATTTAAAAAAGGCGCGCCAAGCATGGTCACACCAACAAAGACCAATACTGAGCCCAATAAAATACGTGGCAAGCTATTGCCTTTCATAAGTGGCTCTAACACCGTCGTACCGATAAATCCTGCCAGCAAACCTAACAGTGCATAACTGCTCAGACGACCAAAATGATAAGTAAAGACAAGAGCGCGGCGCTTGGCTGGGCTAATATCTTTCATCGACAATCCAAAAGCAGTCACCAGTCCGCCGCACATACCCAAGCAATGCGGTGAGCCAAAAAATCCCATTAGTAATGCCGTAACAAGTAACGCTGTGGTCATAGGGTAACTCCTAAAAATAGTAAAAAGTTGGTCTAATGATATGACACGGCTGATCGTCAAATAGCACCATATCAAAGGACTACCAGCCGTGTATGACTAACGCCTTAATTGTTCAAAGTTTATCGCGCTCTTGTGGTTGCACCGATACGCTATCTGAATCATCAGTCTGCTGATGGGTAGTGGCGCGCTCATGAGTCTGCATGGTTTGGCGGCGCTCTTGCCGATCATCTAAAATGATGCGCTGAGAGGCATTGTCTAAATCCTCAAATTGATTGGATTTGACCGCATAACGCACCGCCCAAATGGCAACCACAAACAGCATCAGACTTAATGGAATTAATAAAAATATACTGAGCATGGTAGATCTCTTTTCTAGCAGTTTCTGCTCTTATTATACACTCATTGACCCTACTAATGGCTGGACAGCTGCCAACTAATAAGCAAGTATGGTCGAATCCAAATAAATCAAATACTCGGAGATTGGTTGCTTAGAGCTTGGATACATCGCTATCAAGTCATCCAATGAAAAGTGGTATCGTTTTTATACTGTAAATGGCATGGCCGCGACCATATGAATGCTATTCTTCTTCTATAGTTTGGTTTTCTATGGTTTGTTCTGCTTTGGGCGTTGTCTTGGCCACATTGCCTCTAGGCGTCAGTAGTTGCTGCTCGCTTACATCATTGGCGTGGCGACAATCCATCTGAGGCCTTATCACATCGCGCAAGTAGGCGGCTACTTCATACACTGCACGCCGTGAGTGCGTTAAATTCTGCGCAGGTTTGTGCCAGTCGCGTCTTACTGGCAAAGGGGCTATCAGTGGGGTACTGTTGATACCATTTAGGGCAAACTGCCTGCGCGCACGCGCCATATGATAGCTATCGGTAATCAGATACACGTGATGCAGCGGGATACGCTTGGCGGTAAAGCGCGCGTTTTCGCAGGTGTTCATGCTGGCATTTTCACTGATCAGGCCGTCAATACCATGCTCGATGAGCCATTGACCAAGCCAAGGCGCTTCTGCTCCGCTTAACACAATAGGTAAAGGTAAGTCATGATAGGCCGTTGCAGCCGTGCGGGCGCGATTGAGGCTGTAGCTGTTGAGAATGATTTGATTGTTATGATCATTGGTCAAGCCGCCTCCCAATACCACATAAGCGGTCGGCGGTGAGCTCATGGCAGCTGATGGCATGTTTGGTAGCGGTAATAAGGAGAGGATATAGATGACGGCTTGAGAAAATAAAGGGGTAAATAAGCTAATCAGTATCAAAATGATGGACGTGGTGCCCAATAAAAAAGTGATATTAATAATACGAAGCAGCTTTAGCAAACGCTCAGCCATGCGCAGATAATGCCGCCATAAGCGTATCGACCATGATGGTTTAGGCCGCATGCTCATCGTACCCAATCGAGCCATCAGCGTTTATCCATACTGGCTCACGTGATAAACGTATGGCAAATTTTTCGTATACCACTTGGGCAATATGGTGCTGCGCGGTGGCCACATCATTTTGCGTCGCCTGATAAGGCTGGTGGTTGGTCAATACAAGGGCCTGCTGCTGATGCGTCATGATGGGTGCAATGCCGCCGCCTTTGAGTCCTGCTTGATCGATTAACCAGCCAGCCGCAACTTTTATCATCGCATCTGGCATGGGGTAGCCGACAATGTCAGGATAGGTGGTTTGCAGCGCTGCAAACTGCGCTTGAGGAATAATAGGGTTTTGGAAAAAACTGCCACAGTTGGGTAGCTGTTTTGGGTCGGGCAGTTTTTGCTGGCGAATATCGATGATCGCTTGCATCACATGCGCTGGGGTGAGGTGCTGATACCCTTGCGCATCGGCATAACGCTGCGCTACTGTCTGTACATCGCCATAGCTGGCCTTTACTTGGGTTTCATGAAGATGCAAGCGAAAGGCCACCCGGCTGATGAGCCAAGTATTGGGCGTGCGCTTAAAGATACTATCGCGATAGCTAAATTGACACTGTGCCGCTGACAGATGCTGCCATGTTTGAGTAGGCAGATGATAGGCGCGGACATATAACAAATGGTCTTCGAGCTGTACGCCATAAGCACCAATGTTTTGTACAGGAGCCGCCCCTGTTAGACCAGGAATCAAGGCTAGGTTTTCAAGACCGTACCAGCCCTGATGGACGGTATAAGTCACCAGGTCATGCCAGTTCTCGCCTGCCATGACCTCGATATCGATATAACTGTCTGTCTGCGCGCCCACGTTGATACCGCGCATCAAGGGCTGCAATACAGTGGCATCTAGCTTGGTAGGCAGTAACACGTTACTGCCACCTGAGAGGATTAAGAGAGGGCGCTCTTTAATGGCTGCTGTCTTATCTACCATCAACGCGTCAATCTGCGCTTCGTCATGCAAGGTGATGACTGTATCAGCCCTACAGGCTAAGGCCATGGTGTTATGATGAGACAAATCGACGGCATGACGCAGGAGGGCATCTGCTGGCGAGTGAGTCTGAGTCGCTAATTGAGCATCTCGCTCGAGACGTGAAACTAAGGTCATAACGTAGCCTATATGGCAGATAAAGAACAAATAATACTGGGTTTATTTAGTACGGGGGTATTATAAAGGATACCACTCATAAAAGTAGCAAAAATATGGACCTTATCGCTAGCATGTTTTCCAGCTTTCAATCCAAGCTTGTGCACTCGATTCAATGCGTTTTATGACTTCCTCAAAGTCCTCAGCATCGCCATGATAAGGATCAGGCACATCATCACCGCCATAAGTGGGATCTTCTTCACTAAACAAAGCCAGTTTTGATAAGGTCTCTTCAGGCTCATCTATCCCGTCCTTTATCGCTTGCAAATCCGCTAGATTTTGAGTGTCCATAGCCAAAATTAAGTCAAAACTCCGAAAATCATCGGCAGTCACTTGCCGAGCCACTAATTTACTAATGTTATAGCCGTGAGATTTGGCATGGCGCTGCGAGCGTTCATCTGGCGCATGACCGATATGCCAGTCGCCCGTGCCTGCTGAGTCTACCTTTAGGGACAGGCCAGCAATCGCTGCTTGCTGCCGAAAAATCTCTTCGGCCGTGGGCGATCGACAGATATTTCCCAAGCAAACCAATAACACAGAAGATGGGGTACAGGCTTTTATCAGCATACTATGACCTTTTATAACAAAAAAAACATGCCATTAAGACCAGCATAGGGGATGCGGCTTATTAGCATGTTAGTGATTAAATAGTCCCTAGCCTAACGGTTAATACATGAAATGGCAAGGGCGAAGAACACGGTGGCATCTGTGACATTCACAGCACGTTTACCAAGAATACCTAAAGTAGGTAGTCCTTGATGTTTCGGGTTTCGATCATGAGTGTTGTTTGTTTTTAAAGCGCTGCAAATCACGACGCTCTTTTTTGTTGGGTTTATTATCAGGACGGGCAAGGTTGGCAAGCTTACGCTGCTCGGCATAGTATGCTCGGCGTTTTTCGCTCTCCTCGGTCTCTGAATATAGCATCTGTGCCGTCGAGGCGTTGCCGCGCTGAGCACTTAGCGCCTCGACGATGACGGTTTTTTCGGTCATGGCAGTGGCGGAGCCTTGACGAATCTGCAACTCGTCACCGACAGCAATCTCTTTACTGGTCTTTACACGGCTGCCAGCATAATGCACACGTCCGCTCTCAATCGCTTCTTTGGCGAGCGTGCGTGTACGATAAAACCGTGCCGCCCACAGCCATTTATCGATACGCATGCGTGCCATATCTGACTGGCTATGACTCGGTTGATTATGGTTTTTATTGTGTTTGCTCATCAAAACCTCATAGATATCAATAAACTATGATCATAAATGGTGCTTTTTTTATAAATTAAAAGAGCAACTTAGTCTGAGGATGCAATCGATACCGCCCTAATTGGTCAATCTAATAAAGGATACCATCAGCAGATCATAGCACAGTACAGGATAAAAAACGGCTCGTCTTAATAAAGACAAGCCGTTGAGAGTTATACTGTGCCATAAAGTATTGGTCGTCTAAGCTATGTAAACTAAGCTATGTAAACAATGGTGATTGACACATCCTGCTTACTTTAAAAACAACTGATAGGCGATATTATCATTAATCATAGTGCACTCGTAGCCGATATCTAGCAGGGCGTCTTGCAGTTGACGTGAGTTGCTCATCGAGGCTTGTAGGCCAACCAACACGCGACCCTCAGCGGCGCCATGATTGCGATAATGAAATAAGGTGATATTAAAATCATCGCCAAGTTTTTCTAAGAAAGTCAGCAACGCGCCAGGACGCTCTGGAAAGACCACTTTTAGTAGCTGCTCGTTTTCGACATGAGCATGACCACCGATAAGATGGCGGATGTGTGATTTGGCGATGTCGTCGTCGGTCAAATCGTGAGCGGTATAGCCATCATCTGCCAGCTGTTTGCTGATGGTGTGTCGCTCTTTTTCGCCTTCTTTTAGGGCGATACCGACGAAGATTGAGGCAGGCTCCATCGAGTCTGGTGATTTTTGGCTATCGGCGCGGTAGTTGAACTCAGTAATATTACGTCCGTGCAAGCTGCGGCAGAAGTTTAAAAAAGCGCCCGTTTGCTCAGGAATGGTCACACCAAAGATGGCTTCTTTTTTCTCACCGATTTCGGTGCGCTCAGCGATATAACGCAGGCGGTCAAAGTTCATGTTGGCGCCGCAGATGATGCCGACGCAGTTTTTACCTTGCAAGTCGTGCGCTTTGATATATTTTTTCATACCAGCGACCGACAGAGCACCGGCTGGCTCAACGATACTGCGGTTTTCTTCAAAGACATCTTTGACTGCTGCGCAGACTTCATCGTTAGTACAAGTCACCACTTCTGGCTCGACAATAGGCCCGGAGCCATCGCTTTTTTGCGTGCGCACCACCTCAAAAGGTAGCTCGCCAATTTGCGCCACCGCTACGCCATCGACAAACAGACCAACTTGCTCAAGCTTAACGCGCTCATTGGCTTCTAAAGCAGCTTTGAGTGATGCCGATTGTTCCGCTTCTACAGCGATGACTTTGACATGCGGCGCAACTTCGCCTAAAAATGCGGCAACCCCTGAGACTAAGCCGCCGCCGCCAACCGCCACAAACACATAATCCATGTTGCGCCACTGCTGAGTCAGCTCAAGCCCTATGGTGCCTTGACCAGCAATCACCAGCTCATCATCATAAGGCGGGATAAAGGTCAGACCCTCAGCCTCGGCGCGATTGATCGCGTAGCGGTTGGCCTCGTCGAAGCTGTCACCATGTAAGTCGACATTGCCCCCAAGTGCTCTCACCGCATTGACTTTAATGTCTGGCGTAGTGGTGGGCATGACAATGATGTTATTAAGATTAAGTGTTTTCGCAGAGTAAGCAACCCCTTGCGCATGGTTGCCTGCTGATGCACAAATCACGCCGCGCGCTTTTTGCTCATCGGACAGCTGGCTAATGCGATTATAAGCGCCGCGCAATTTAAAGGATTTGACAGGCTGCAGGTCTTCGCGCTTAAAGCGAATATCATTAGCAAAACGTTGGGTCAGCTTGGGAGCTGCTTCTAGTGGCGTTTGAATAGCAACGTCATAGACGGTGGCTTGCAAGATGGCTCGTACCCAGTGTGATAGCATAATGACCCCTAAAAATTGTCGATAAAAAGTATAGATAACAATAAAAACGAAATAGATTAGCCTATGCTGATTTTACCTATCTTGCAAGACACAATTGCAGTTTTGTGGTGATTTCATACTGAGCTGGGCAGGAGTGAGTGTTTGGCGGTTAAAAGGTAGTCAGCTTGTTTGGGTATCTGATAGAACAGGGCGGTAATCTGACTGGGTATAAACGAAACTTATTGCATTATTCTGATATGTCTGTATTATTGGACATATGGAAATAACTAACGCTATCGCAAGCTTTGCCGCACTGTCTCAAGACACGCGTCTAAAAGCCTTTAAACTACTGGTCAGTCAAGAGCCTGACGGCCTACCTGCAGGTGAAATAGCCCGTCAGCTACGTGTGCCGCATAACACCATGTCTGCGCATCTATCAGTGCTGGCACGAGCAGGGTGGGTGGTGTCAAAAAGACAAAGTCGGCAAATTATCTATCGCGCGTCGTTGTCGCATATGGAGGCGGTCGTGCAGTTTTTGTTGCAGGACTGCTGCGCAGGGCATCCAGAGCTGTGTGCTTCGCTCATAGATAGCTTAAGCGGCTGTGAGGCTGCCAAATCTGATAAAAAAGACAGTCTGTAAAGCACACCCTAATAACTAGATTCAAAAAATAGGTGAAATCGCTATGAAACCCTTGATTTTTTACAACCCCAACTGCGGTACTTCTCGCAATACGCTTGCCATCATAAAGGCATCAGGTGAGCAGCCAGAAGTGGTGGAGTATCTAAAAAACCCGCCGACTCGTGACGAGTTGGTTGACCTATTGGCAAAGATGAATATCTTGCCTAGAGAATTATTACGTAGCAAAGAAGCTATCAATGATGAGCTGGGCTTAGACAATCCTGAGTTGTTTGATGACCATATTATCGATGCGATGATCGCGCACCCTATCTTAATCAACCGTCCTATCGTGGTCACGGATAAGGGCGCAGCGTTATGCCGACCTTCAGAGCGGGTGTTTGAATTGTTAGAAAATCCAGTGAGCAGCTTTACTAAAGAAGACGGCGAGACGATTTATCATGACAATAGCCAATAATAATCAGCCTCACACAGAGGGGTCGTTAAAGTTAGATGACCTGCCTAATATTGATGCCAGTCAATTACAACCGATAGATATTGAGTCATTGATTGCACCAAATGACCCACGTCATCCACCTAAGATACTCGTCCTATACGGGTCATTACGTGAGCGCTCATTTTCTAGATTAGCGGCTGAGGAGGCAAGTCGGCTGTTGCGTTGGTATGGCTGCGAGGTGCGGATGTTTAATCCGTCGGGGTTGCCGCTGCCTGATGACGCTGACAGCAATCACCCAAAGGTGCAAGAGCTGCGCGAGCTGGCGCAGTGGTCAGAGGGCATGCTGTGGGTGAGTCCAGAGCGTCACGGCAGCATCACCAGCATTATGAAAGCACAAATCGATTGGATACCGCTTGCACTGGGCGGCGTACGCCCCACTCAAGGCAAAACCTTGGCAATAATGCAAGTAAGCGGTGGCAGTCAAAGCTTTAATACCGTCAATCAGCTGCGTATTCTGGGGCGCTGGATGCGCATGATTACGATCCCGAATCAATCGTCTATCCCTAAAGCCTTTTTAGAGTTTAATGATGACAATCGCATGGATATGTCACCTTTATATCTACGCCTCGTGGATGTCTGTGAGGAGTTGGTGAAGTTTACGTGGCTCACTCGTGGACGCTCGGCCTATCTGACTGATAGATACTCTGAACGGGTGGAAAGTGCTGAGGAAGTGTCACAACGTGTCAATCAAAAGTCGCTGTAATATCTCCTAGTTATAATCAACACGCTGTAAATAAGGTTGTACCATGCTCGCATTCATTATCTTTATCGTGACCTTGGTTTTGGTGATATGGCAGCCTAAAGGTTTGGGCATTGGTTGGAGCGCGCTGGGCGGAGCCTTGGTCGCCTTGGCTTTTGGTGTGGTGCAATTGTCCGATGTCGCTGTGGTGTGGGATATCGTTTGGGATGCGACCTTTACCTTTGTAGCGCTTATCATCATCTCGCTTATCTTAGATAGGGCAGGGTTTTTTGGTTGGGCGGCGCTTCATGTGGCCAGACTGGGCAACGGGCAAGGGCGTTTGTTGTTTCCTATGATTGTGATACTAGGCGCGTTTATCTCCGCGTTTTTTGCCAATGATGGCGCAGCATTACTTTTGACACCGATTGTCATCGCCGTCTTGCTACGGCTTAAGTTTTCGCCGCCATCGGCATTGGCCTTTATCATCGCCACGGGCTTTATCGCTGATACCGCAAGTTTGCCGTTAGTGACTTCTAATCTGGTCAATATCGTCAGTGCCAATTATTTTGATATCGGCTTTGGGCGTTATGCGGCGGTCATGGTGCCAGTCAATATTGTCTCTGTCATCGCGACATTAGCAGTGCTGTGGGTAGTCTATGCGCGCCAAATTCCAACACAATATTCCATTGCCAATCTTAGCGCACCTGCATCCGCTATCGAAGATCCGCTGGTGTTTAAAGCCGCCTTTCCGCTACTTGCTTTGTTATTGGTTGCGTATTTTGCCACCGAGCCATTAGGTGTGCCCATTTCCCTCGTCACGGGAGCAGCGGCATTGGTATTAATGGCTATTGCAGGCCGCTGGTGGCAGGGCGGGCGAGATGCGGTTGTTTCGGTGTCTGACGTCGTACGTAAAGCGCCTTGGCAAATCGTCTTGTTTTCGGTCGGTATGTATTTGGTGGTGTATGGCTTGGGTAACGCAGGACTGACGGCTTATGGTGCTCAGATACTCAATTGGCTAGGGCAGCAAGGCAATATCATCGCGACAGTAGGCACGGGATTTCTTTCAGCGATTGTAGCCTCTATTATGAATAATATGCCATCTACCTTGGTAGGTGCACTAGCTATCGATAGCGCGCAAGTACCCGCAGCGACTCGTGAACTGATGATTTATGCCAATGTGATTGGCAATGATCTGGGGCCGAAGTTTACGCCCATTGGCAGTCTTGCGACCTTGTTATGGCTGCATGTATTGGCAGAAAAGGACTATAAAATCAGCTGGGGGCAGTATATGAAAATCGGCCTGCTTATTACGCCGCCAGTATTATTAGCAACGCTACTAGCTTTGGTGTTTTGGTTACCTCATGTCTCTGGGGTTTAAAAGGCATTTATATGGGTTATCAATTCCGGGTGGAAGACCTCATTATTAGAATTGGTTTTACGCTGACATATCTAACAAGCATCAGTTATAATATGCGCGCCTTTTAACTTTTTAACGTTTAAGACGATACGTTTGTTCTGCCAAGGATTTATGATGAGTGATCAGCAAGCACAAAAGCAAGCCGCAGCCCAAGCTGCTCTAAGTTATATCGAAGATGACATGATACTCGGCGTAGGGACAGGTAGTACGGTAAACTGCCTGATTGAGCTATTGCCGCAGGTCAAGCTTGCTGGCGCCGTTGCCAGCTCACAGGTGACAGAAGACAAATTGCGTGCTTTGGGTATCGAGATTGTCGATCTAAACTTTGCCGGCCAGCTTGATGTCTATATCGATGGTGCTGATGAAGTTAATGCCCATCTGCAACTCATCAAAGGCGGCGGCGGCGCGCTGACGCGTGAAAAAATCGTCGCTGCAGCGTCCAATAAATTCGTCTGTATGGTTGATGAGAGTAAGAGTGTCGATATTCTAGGTCGCGCATTCCCAGTCCCAATCGAAGTCTTGCCGCAAGCGCGCTCCTATGTGGCGCGTCAGCTAGCACAAATGGGCGGTGAGCCAGTCTACCGTGAGGACTTTGTCACTGATTATGGCAATGTCATTCTCGATACTTATGACCTAGATGTCAGCAATCCTATAGCGCTTGAAAAAGAGCTAAATAATATCGTGGGTGTGGTCTGTAATGGTATCTTTGCCGCCAATCAAGCCGATGTTTTACTAAAAGCCAGTGGTAATGGGGTTGAAACGATAACGCGTTAATAAGCGTCATTATTTATCGTTAAACTTTTGAAGCTTGAAACTTAAAACTAAGAAAAGGCAGACTACTATAAGTAATCTGCCTTTTTGCTATCTGTTTTAAAAAAGATTTGCTTTTAAACAAATTGATTATCCATCAGTTAAACCGATAGTTTAATCTTATCTTTGAGCAAAAACTCCATCAAGGCCTTTTGCGCATGTAAGCGGTTTTCGGCTTCGTCCCAGACCACGGAGCGCGGATCATCGAGCATGTCGTGAGAGATTTCTTCGCCGCGGTGCGCAGGCAAGCAGTGCATAAAGACAACATCTGGATCAGCTTTATCTAGTAGCGATGGCGTCACTTGATAGGGTGCAAAGCGGCGCGCGCGTGTATTTTGCTCAGACTCTTGACCCATACTGGCCCAGACGTCGGTGACGATAAGGTGCGAGTCTTTTGCCGCATCTTGCACATCTTCGACTAGGCTGACGCAATGCGAGAAACGCTCCATCAGCTTAGGATCAGGCTCAAAGCCGTAAGGCGCGGCCACGCGTAGCTCAAAGCCGAACTGACTCGCCGCTTGCATAAAGGAGGCGCACATATTGTTGCCATCACCGACCCAAGTGACGGTTTTGTTCTCAATACTGCCGCGATGCTCATAGAAGGTTTGCATATCAGCGAGGAGCTGACAGGGGTGAAAGTCGTCCGTCAAAGCGTTGATAATCGGTACACTAGAGTATTTAGCAAAGGTTTCGACTTTTTCGTGACCAAAGGTGCGAATCATGATGATATCGACCATGCTCGAGATGACGCGGGCTGAGTCCTCTAAAGGCTCGCCGCGACCAAGCTGCGTATCATTTGGTGATAAAAAAATCGCACTGCCGCCAAATTGTCCCATACCGGTCTCAAACGAGATACGCGTACGGGTAGAGGACTTCTCAAATATCATGCCAAGCGTCCGGCCCACAAAAGGCTGATAAATCTCACCTGCGTGTTGCATTTTACGCAGCTCGCTGGCTCGTTTGATTAAGGTTTCTAGTTCTTGTTTGCTTAAATCAGATAAAGTCAAAAAATGGCGCAAGCTCATAGCAGTCCTAGCAGTCGATCACGGTCAATTATAATGGTGGGCTATCAGCCGGTGTTGGTAGTTGTGCCTCAGCACACTGACCGCGGAGATAACAAACTTTTAGTATAACGCAATTAGGCCCAATGTAAACGGCCAATTTTCTCAAGTCAGCACCCTTTTATACGGCTGCGGTATTACTTGCTATAGATGCCCGATGCCATCTGTGCGCGTAGACTGGCTAATGACATAAAACCCTTTACCAGTCAGGATGCCAAACCTGTCAGTGATTCAAGTTTAGGTATTTAGTGAGCGGCTATACGGGCTGGGCGCGTGCTCAGGCGACATAATAGCTCATAGCTGATAGTTCCAGCGTGACTTGCGACTTCATCGACGTGCGGCGCCTCACCCCATAAGATGACTTTGCTGTTTAAGGCAGTGTCTGCTGGCATCGCGCTGGCATCGATAACGATCATGTCCATGGCCACGCGTCCAAGTATGGCACAGCGATAGCGCTGCTGATCTGCGGCATTGATGACGGTCACATAGGCGTCACTGCTGATAACGCGAGGGTAGCCGTCACCGTAGCCGATACTGACGAGGGCGGTTTTGGTATCGTGCGGTGCTGACCATAAGCTGCCATAGCCGATGGCATCATTGGCGCTGACTGTCTGCAAGGCGATGATTTGGGCGCAAAGCTCCATTGCAGGCTGCAAGTCTAACGTAGCTGCACTTTGGTCGACGACCGGTGAGCTACCATATAAAATAATACCAGGGCGTACCCAGTCATGATGATGCTCTGCAAAATTGACGATACCTGCTGAGTTACACAACGAGCCTTTTACTTCATCGCTGACGGTTTCTTTTAAGGTTTGCAGCATGTCGTTAAAGCGCTGAATTTGTAGCGCATTTAGCGGGTGGCTGCTGTCATCGGCATTGGCAAAATGAGTGGTCAAAATCAGCTGATAGCCGCCTGCATGTAGCCGCGCCGCCGCATCGATAACGCCTTTGGCATCAAACCCTAAGCGATTCATACCGGTATTATATTTTAGCCAAACCACGCGCGTGGCACTGCTGGCAGGCGGGATGTTGTCTAGCGCCCACATCAGCTGCGGCTCATGGTGAATCACGCAGCTGATATCTTGGGCAATGGCGGTCTGCCATTCATCAGCGGTAAAGGCGCCTTCAATGAGCCCAATGGTTTTATGCCAGCCCAATTGCCGCGCCTCTAGAGCCTCTGCCAAAGTAGCCACACCGATGCCGTCGGCTTGCTGCAGGGCGGGCAGTACCGCCGCCACGCCATGACCATAGGCATTGGACTTGACCATGGCGAGTACTTTAGCATTTGGGGCCAGTTTTTTTACTTGGTATAAGTTATGAGTGAGGGCTTTTGGTTTGATAGTAATGGTACGCATAATGGGCTTCTTTATTGGCAACGTGATTTGATAAATCAACTTGTTTTATGAGCAAATACATCGATTGACTTCCTCCCCTCCCTAAAGTGAGGGGATTCCTACTAAAGACGGCCAAGCCCGACCGCGAGAATGTTTTTTGCTCCATTAACATCACGTTGATGGGTCGTTTTACAAGAACGACAAAACCACTCTCTTATACCAAGCCCTGATCTACCTTTCGGACTGTCTTGGCGGGAGCCGCAACACGAGCAGGTTTGAGTGCTGTACGCCTCATTGACTTCAATATACTGGCAACCTGCGTTCGCGCATTTATAATCCAGTTGCCGTTTTATTTCAAACCAACCAGCATCATAGACGGATTTGGCCAGTTTGGATGAAGTGAATGATGTTGATTTGATTTTACCAACAACGATTAGGCTGTTAGCTTTAACAAGCTTTGATGTGAATTTATGGATTAAGTCTTGACGGGTGTTTTTAATCTTGGCGTGAATCGCCTTAACCCGCTTTTTGTTTTTAGCTCTTTGGGCAATGGCCAGTTTTTCAGCATATTGATGGGTTAGCTTAGTGGTTAGAACATCGCCATTACTACTGACCGCTGAATCCTTACAGCCTAAATCAATACCAACTTGACCAGTACCACACTTAATCTTTGGAAACTCTTTGACGGTGATACAGGCATACCATCTGCCTAGTGCATCTTGTACCAACTCACAGGTGTTGATGCTGTACAGGGCTAGGTTATAGCTGTCCCATAGATCTATAGTAAGTTTTTTGCCTTTAGCGAGGCTTAGCTGAATGGTGGATTTGAGGCTTTTCTTACCAGACTGACGGGTTGAAAGGTGTTTTATGGCTGTCTTTTTAAAAGGAATCCAGCCCAAACTTCTTCTCTTGGCCTTTGGGTTGTTGGTACGCCAGTTTAGTTTGGCTTTTTTAAACTGTTTACGGCTTTTAGCATGGGTTTCAGAGATGGCTTGTAGGGTTTGGCTGTGCAAGTTTAAATACTCGCCACTGCCTTTGGTATAAGCGGCCAAGTCATAGGCTGAAAAGAATTGACCTGTACGCTTAAGATGTTTAAAACTAAGCTCATTGACGTAATTCCAGACAAAATTAACCGACCCAGCCAAGATATTGAGCTGAGTGGCGTGTTTGTCTTTGATGCGTAGTTTGAGCGTTTTCATGGAGTAATTATGATCTCAATGCAGTTGGCTATCAAGGGGTTCGCCATACTGGGCGACAACGACTGACGCCTGATAAAAAGGGGATGAAGCAATAAAGCCAATGCGATATCAATGGCGCTGATACCGCACTGGCTAGGGTTCGTGATGATTTGTTTGGGTTTTATTCAATGCTCAATCGTGAGCGTTTGGGGTTATTCATCGTTTTCAAAACTGACACCTTGATAGTACTCAGGCGTTAGGTTGATAAAGCGGGTAAACTGGCCTTCAAAGCCCAAACGTACGGTACCAATGGGCCCGTTACGCTGTTTACCAATGATGATTTCGGCCACGCCTTTGAGGTCTGAGTTTTCATTATAAACCTCATCGCGATAGATGAACATAATCAAATCGGCATCCTGCTCAATTGCCCCTGATTCGCGCAAATCCGACATAATAGGGCGTTTGTTTGGGCGGTTTTCTAGACTACGGTTAAGCTGTGATAAGGCGATGACCGGACACTGAAGCTCACGTGCGAGCGCCTTTAGACTACGAGAGATCTCAGAGATTTCACCCACACGGTTACCATCGAGGCTAGGAACTTTCATCAGCTGTAGATAATCGACCACGATAGCGCCTAGCTTGCCATCATGGTTTTTGGCTATGCGCCGGCAGCGTGAGCGCATCTCGGATGGCGGTAGCGCCGTGCTGTCATCGATGTACAGATGCTTGGATTGTAGATGCTGAATGGCATTCATCATTTTCGCCCATTCGTCTTCGTTCATCTGGCCTGAGCGCAGGTGCGTTTGGTTGATCGCCCCCCAAGAGGATAGCAGACGCATGACGATAGACTCAGCGGGCATCTCCATAGAAAACACCACCACTGGCAGGTCTTCATTAAACAATACACCTTCTGCTAAGTTCATGGCAAAGGTGGTTTTACCCATAGATGGACGGGCGGCGACGATGATTAAGTCGCCAGATTGCAAGCCTTGCGTTTTATTGTTCAACTCTGCAAAGGGTGTTTGTAAGCCAATCATGCCATCGGGGTTGGATTTTAGCTCTTGAATTTGGTCGATGACATTGGTCAGCACCGAGGTAATACCGACAGGCCCACGCTGCTCGGCGCGTTTATTATGCTGCTCATTAATGCTAAATATCTTACTCTCGACATTGTCTAAAATATCACTGACCGTTTGGTCTTTTGGATTATATGCCAGTGCCAGCATATCGTTACCAGTGGTAATCAGCTGGCGTAAGGTGGAGAGCTCACGCACGCGCTGCGCATAGGCGGTGAGGTTAAACAAGGTCGCTGGGCTTTGACTCAAAATATCTGCCAAATAGCTGTCGCCGCCTGCACTTTTTAGGAGTTTTTGTGCTTCTAGCCAGTCATGGACCATCACAGTGTCATAAGGCTCGCCAACGGCAGCTAAATGGGCAATCGCATCAAAAATGTATTGATGCCGACCCGCATAAAAGTCGTCTTTGGTGACGATATCGGCAATCTTGTCGTACGCCTCTTCAATACTCATCAAAGAGGCCAGTAGCGCCTTTTCGATATCGATATTATGCGGCGGTGTTTGATTGAGTAAGTCGTCGGATTTGTCGTTGTCTGCCATGAGTGCCTAATGTGTCAAGAGTCGGTATAAATATGCTATAAAAAAGGTATAGATGGGTATGTGGTAAGGTTTTTATTTTAGTAATGATGCAGCAAAACGACGCAACAAAACAAAGGCGACGCACGGTTATGCTAGAGGTACCAAACGTGGTCTCAATGCTTGCTAGTAAATGCTACAATGAAAGGCGAAAGTTTAACACATTCTGCCCTTTTTTCGGACGTTATAAATAATTATCTGTAAAAACACCGTCTTTGATGAGCGAGAATGTTTAAGATTAGACTTAACGAGGAAATCTGATTTTTCTAATAAAAAATATAATTAAATCAAAGAGTTAATGTAAATATAGGATGGTTTTAACTATGCAAAAAAAATTACCGCTATTAATCACCACCGGTGAACCTGCTGGTATCGGTATGGATATTGTCTTGCTACTGGCCGATACAGGTAAGCTACAAGACTTTGCGCGTCCTATATGGGTCACTGCCGATCATACCGCGCTGCAAAAGCGTGCTGATATGTTGCTCGCAGCGGGCGTACTACGAAGCTGTCCGCGCTGGCAAACTGTCGATTTAGACATAGCAGCTGATAATTTTTTAGAGCAGATGCCACAGAAAACGCATATGAATACTCATGATGACCATGCGTTTATTTTGTTAAATACGCCTTGTGCTCAATCCGTCGTTTGTGGACAAATTAATACGTGCAATTCGGCCATGGTCGCCCAGCAGTTAGAGATTGCTCATCAATTGGCCACCTACAAAGCCATCGCGGCCATTATCACCGGACCACTGCAAAAGTCTGCGCTAATAGATGCCGATATCAAACTGCCTGATGGCACTATGTTCAGCGGTCATACTGAGTTTTTTATGCAGCAAAGTGGCTGCGATAAAGTGGTGATGATGCTCGCCAATCAAGCCATGAAAGTAGCGCTTGTCACCACGCATTTGGCCTTAAAGGATATCCCTGCTGCCATCACCGCTAATAATGTACGGCAAACGGTACAAATCGTCATCGATGATATGCAAGAAAAATTTGGTCTGATGCAGCCACGTATATTGGTCTGCGGTCTAAACCCACATGCAGGTGAGGGCGGACATTTGGGAGTGGAGGAGATGGAGATTATCAATCCCGTATTGCAGGAGTTTATCAATGCAGGTGTCGATATCTCTGAGGCGATGCCAGCTGATACGCTGTTTACCACTAGACATCTAAAAGAGTGTGATGCGGTTATCGCTATGTATCATGATCAAGGTTTGCCAGTACTTAAGTCGCATGGCTTTGGCGATACGGTAAATCTCACCTTAGGACTGCCTTATATTCGCACCTCTGTCGATCATGGCACCGCGCTTGACCTAGCAGGGCAAGGCGGCGCAAGTGCGACGAGTTTATACCAAGCCATTGTAATGGCAAATGAGATGGCAGACAGATCCATTGTTAGTGGAACTATTGTATAAGTTGCTGTCTTATCTAGATTTGTTAGGCATTATGGGATAAGTCTAATGTCAGCTATGTCTATTTATAAGTTATCAAGCATGACCTGGTATAATGGAACCACTTATAACAGACTATTTTAGGTGCTTATGTTTATCAGAGCGTATTTACGAGCGTCAACCAAAGAGCAAGACGCTAAGCGTGCCAAAAGCGAACTCATAGCATTTGCCAACGATCATGGCCACAAAATTGCTGCCTTCTATGTCGAAAACGAATCAGGAGCTATTTTAGTGCGACCAAAGCTTATGCAGCTGATTGAAGATGCTCATAAGGGCGATGTTATCTTAGTTGAGCAGATTGATCGCTTGGCACGTTTGAATCAAGCTGATTGGGATACGCTCAAAAGAATGCTATCAGAAAAAAAGCTCTCTATCGTGTCAAAAGAGCTGCCGACCTCATATATGGCGCTTCAATCTGAAAGCAGTACAGAATTTATGAGCAGTGTATTGCAGGCCATTAACTCGATGATGCTGGATATGCTCGCAGCCATTGCTCGAAAAGACTATGAGGATCGCCGTAACCGTCAGATGCAAGGGATTGCTCGTGCTAAGGCAGAAGGTAAGTATTCAGGACGTAGGAAAGATACGGAAAAGCGTAAGATTATTGCCAGTCTACTCAAATCAGGTCATAGCTATTCTGAGATACAAGCTATGACCAAGTGCTCACGGCATCTGATCGCTGATGTGGTCAAGCAAAGACCGGAACTTATCATTGCTCATTAAGTGGTTCCACTACAGCAGTCTACTATGAGTAGTCTATTAATGGATTAATGAGCCTTTTTAGATGGTGCCACTGGGGTATACCATACTTACTAAGCCTTAATGAAGCTTGTAAATATGCTAAAAATTAGCTAGATCAGCATCTTTTTGGCGTTAACCACTCAAAAAAAGAGTCAGTATGATGGTAGAAAAATAGAGAGCCTTGAAGGCTCTCTGAAATAACACAGCTCGCTCGTAGACATCATTACAACGGTAGGATCACTATTTTATTTCGCATTCTCTAACAAACGAAATACGGGTAATCGCCACTTTGCTCTAATTGCTACCATACGGATTAAGTAACCAGTAACTAAACTAATAATGACGCTGACATTACCACTAATAGCAAAATGCTGAAGTATCAAATATAAACAAGCAATGACTAAAGAAACTGAAGCGTATAACTCATGATGTAAAACCAATGGGGTTTGGCGACATATTAAATCACGCAGCAATCCGCCAAAGACGCCTGTTGCAATGGCCGCAACTATACAAACACCGTAATGGAGTCCCATGTTAAGCCCTACTTGACAACCAATGATACTAAAGGCCGCCAGCCCTAAAGCATCCAAACGTATGAAAATGCCATTAAATTTAACAACCCATTTAGCCAACCAAGTCGTTATAAGGCCGGCCACACAGACAATTAATAAATATTTAGGATGTTCTACCCAAGTTAAAGGGTAGTTACCAAGTAGGATATCTCTTACACTACTACCACCTATCGCTGTTACACTCGCGATAAGCATAACCCCAAACCAATCCATATTCTGTCGTCCCGCGCTTAGTGCCCCCGTCATTGCCTCTGCTGTAATACCAATAATGTAAACTATACTCAAAAGCATGGAATACTCACCTTAAATCTATCTGATAGTGTAAATAAAGGGGGATTGTAGAGATAAAGCTGGTGTATTACGAATGATAATTTGAATCGTTTTGAAAACATCGAGTATCAATCTATTCTAGTAACAGGAAAACAAAAAAATGCAACGTTATTGTCATTATTTGGTTTCAGTATCAGAGTCGGGCAGGAATGTACGAATAATAAAGCGATAGATATCACAACATAATGTCCAGAAAAACCAAAGCAATATAGCAGCACATGACCCCAAGCCGATAACAATAGGGGAGTTTCCCAAACTCTGTGTAACTGCTTATAATCCATTAACAGGAGAATAAGCAATGACTACTCAATCTGACCTTAAAAAACTGGCCGAGCAAATGGCTGGTAGCATGAACAGCTTTGATGACATCAAAGACTTTCAAAAGCAGCTCATGCAATCTTTTATCGACACTGCCTTAGAAGCTGAGATGGAAGACCATCTTGGATACCCCAAGCATGAAAAAGCAGACAAGCCTAATAAGCGCAACGGTCATACTAAAAAGACCGTCCGTAGCGACACAGGCGACCTTGAGATCTCCACTCCAAGAGACCGTGATAGCAGCTTTGATCCTGTACTCGTCAGTAAGCATCAAACCCGTATTAGTGGCCTTGATGACAAGATCATATTCCTTTATGCCAAAGGTCAAACCACCACTGAGATTGTAGAGAGTATCAAAGAGCTTTACGACGTCGATATCTCAAGCTCTCTTGTCTCAAGAGTCACCGATAATATATTAGAGGACATCACCGCTTAGCAGAACAGGCCGCTGAGCAGTGTTTATCCTATTGTCTATTTGGACTGCATTGTCGTTAAGGTACGCCAAGAGAAGCAGATCATCAACAAGGCTATATATCTGGCGCTAGGTGTGGGACTTGATGGTAGAAAAGAGCTGCTTGGCATGTGGCTATCAGAGAATGAGGGTGCTAAGTTCTGGCTAGGCGTTCTCACTGAATTGCAAAACCGCGGGGTGCAAGATATCCTCATTGCCTGTGTTGATGGTTTAAAGGGCTTCCCCGATGCCATCAATACCGTTTACCCCAACGCTCAGGTTCAGCTGTGTATTGTGCATATGGTACGCTATTCGATGAAGTTCGTGCCGTGGACAGATAAGAAGGCAATAGCGGCTGATTTAAAGGCCATCTACGGCGCTGATACCCTTGAGATAGCAGAGGCCAATCTTGAGCACTTTGATGAGGTGCGGGGTGATAAGTATTCGCATGTGGTTAAGTCTTGGCGTAATAACTGGGAGGGCTTAACGGTGTTCTTTGGCTACCCTAAAGACATTAGAAAAGTCATATATACCACCAATGCTATTGAGTCGCTAAACAGTGTGATTCGGACAGCGGTGAATAAGCGTAAGGTGTTCCCGTCTGATCAGGCAGCGTTTAAAGTGGTGTACTTAGCCACCCAGCAGGCATCCAAAAAGTGGTCGATGCCTATTCGTAACTGGACGTCTGCTCTTAATCGCTTTATGATTATGTTTGATGATCGTATCAGCAGGCATTTAATCTAAATGGCAGTTACACAGAATTCGGGATGGGCTCAAAAGAGAGCTAGACCGCCCCAGGATTGACCTATACTTTAACTTCCGTACTATAGCTTTGCTTTTTCTTAGTCATGGCAAACTCCTCATCGAGTCGTTAGTTTACTAAGTTTATTTATACGGTTTCCTCAGCATAGCTCAGTGATTACTCAATATGGCATTAAAAAACCGAACGTCTGCTTTAAGGCGCGTTCGAATTACATTGATGACCATGTATGTCAGCAACCATTCAATCTAAATGACCGTTACACCGTTTCTTCAGCATAATTTACTTGTCGAATGACCCTTTTAAAAAATGCAAAGGCATCTTCAGCTCCTTTTAATGCTTGTTGGCGTTGTGTTAGTGTCAATTCTAAGCCATCTAATTGCTCTTTAAATTTACGCCAATGCACCATTCTGCCATCTTTATGTGCAGATAGGTGTTTTGCACCATGAGTACTTGTAAGTTCAATTTTTTGAGCTTCTTTATATAAAATTGCGGCGCCTAAATTTGAACCTTCAGAGCAATAAAGCCAACCAATAGATTCAAACTCACTTGGACTAGGTATAGCCTCATCGACTAACATAGTCTTAACGTGAAGGTCTTGCATGTCCATGGCTACTTGTTCTAAGCGTGATAGACTATTAAGTCCCTTAATCTTAAGGTTTAAGCTGGGATTCTCATAGATAGGTTGCAAAACTTCGTGAAAAGCATTTTGTGCTTGTAAAAATTTACTGTAATTTTCTATAGAGGCAAATGGTTCCATAGATAAAACGAGCATGTCAACACTATCATGTGTTTGGCGGGAGTGCTTTTTTAATGCTTCACTAAGAGGTAAGTTCATCACTGTTTCCTATATTTATTAATTTAAGGGGCGCTCTCCCATTTCATCCTATTTAGTTAGCTTTTTTTAGATTGAGCGCACGCCAAAATATTTTTGGGTTTTTATTGATAGTTTTTTATGTATTTTATCCAAGACATATGGGCTAAAATTCGTAGGTTAACCCTACTTTGTAATTTCTTCCTGGTGCCGTAAATCTTTCAATGCCAACTCCTTGGTCATCTACCATAGAGTTGACGTTTAATTCTGCTAACGAACGCAAGTTATCCCACGGAACATATTTAGCATCAAATAAATTAAACACCCCTGCTGATAGTTTTAAATTAGAACCTAATTTTTTACTCCCATAAACATCATATACATAAGCCGATTTAGACTTATCAATGTGCTTATAAGGAGCAATGACATTTTCATAAGGCATGTTATAACCATTTGATTCTAAGGTAGCTACTTTTGCGTCTTCAGCATGTTTTCTGCCTAAATACCTTAGATTCGCAGACAGTTGCCAATCTTTTTTAGGTGATTCATATCCTAGCCCTAACGTTGCATTTAAAGGCTGAGTCGCAAGCAGGTTGGTTCCTTTGTCAGTTTTATCTTTGGCATAATTTAAATTAGCAAATACCTGAATCTCTCCTTCTGTATCAGCAAGCTGTCCAACATCCCATACGCCTCCTAAACGCAATCCATAAGTCTCTGCATCCCCAATATTTTGGGCGCTGAGTATATTTATAGAAAGGGGTGAACAAACCGGTTGGCCGGTCGAATAATCTTCATAGCATCGTTGTTGTTCCTCTTGAGAATTCAACAAGCTGATAAAGTCACTATATTTGGTATAAAACCCTGTGGCTGTAAAGCTTAAATCTTCAAACTGTCCAGACAAACTGAGTTCATGATTGAGAGATTTCTCAGGCTTAAGATGAACATTGGGTGTCAAGCTGTTTCCCATCATCTCAAATGCTGAATACATTTGGCTGGTAGCAGGTGCCATGAATCCAGTAGACAGCTGATACTGGGTCTGTAAATATGGGCTAAGTTTGTAGTTTATGGAAAACATCCCTCCTATATTGTCCATTTTCTTATTGTGGTCAAACTCGCCATTCTCATAATCAATACGTACCGGATAATATTTGCTCGCCTTCTCGATGGCTTTTTTATTGATTTCATCCATATAAGGTTTGTAGTTGTAATTGTCATATCGAAGCCCAATCGTCGTATCGAGCTTTTCCGTTAAATTTATTTTGTCTTGAATGGCCACATTGAAGATATCTTGCTTCACTGAGGGCCCAATAAAATCGTACCAAGAACTGGGGTTGCCTGAAGAAGGAATATAAGTTTCTTCTAAAGTCAATCTATGGTCCGTCTTTGCATATTTTGTATTAACTGACAAAGTATGAGAGCCTAGCTTCTCAGTTTCTAACGGTAAGCTTGTTGCCTCTATACTTAGTTGTATGGTTTTGTCCTCTTGAGGCCGATGCTTCACTCCATCTACCCTATAAGAGTCAGATCCCCATACTTGGCTATAAGTTTCTGTATTAGCCACTCCTGTAATTTTTTGCTGAGTTAAAGTGGTATTGACCTCATCTATGAACTCACTAGTAATAGGTAGGTATCTATGACTGATGCCATAACTTTCTAATTCTGCAGTATCCTTACCAATTCTTGAAGCAAAAGTCTTTCTGGTAAAGTTATTGGATACTCTATCCGTTTTTTGTTTAGTGGCATGAAAACCTAATCGGTTTTCTTCGTTCAAATGGAGATATAACTTTGCTAACGTTGCCTCTGTTGTATAACTTAATGGGTCAGGTAATATTGCTGCTGTATTAGATCTGTATCCTGTAGAGGGATATTTATAGTCTGGATCATTGATAAAATCATAGGCAGGATCTAGTTTGTTTTTATCGAAATCTAACATTCGGTGATTTTTTGTTTCATGTCCTTCACGATGCACATAATTAATTATTGCCTCAACCTTATCGTTTTTCCCTGCTAAACCAAAAGCGTTACTAAATTCTTCATTGCTATTGCTATAACCTGTTTTGATATAACCACCAAGTTGACGATCAGGTCTTATTAAATCTTCTGGGTCTTTGGTCTTGAAACTAACAGACCCTCCCATTGCACCACTACCAGAATTAAAAGAGTCCGCCCCGACTTCAAACTCCACCTCTGACAGAAGCTCTACATCGGGTGAAAATCGACCCTCAAACATATATCCATAAGCTGAAAATATTTCACTGACTTGCTTATCTGGCAAGCTAACGCCATCTAAGTTTAAAGCTACCCTATTGCCATCTACCCCTCTGATGGCGTAGCCATTGCTACCATATCTTCCTGCATCTGCCACACTTATATCAGGGTTATAACGGACTAAATCTTTATCACTGTCAATTAGGTTGTCTGATATCGTCTTGGCCGTTTTAAGGTCGTCCCCTACATTTATAGGGGGCTGCTTATTAGCATAAACAGTTATCGTGTCCATATGTAACATCGGTAAGTTTTCTTCTTGGTGCTGAGTATCCGCAATGGCTGATTGATACATCAAAGTTCCAACAAGAATACTTAATAGGGTTTTAGACTTACCTTTAAGACTAGGTATATATATCGACTTCTTATAAGTTGAATCCTCGTGCATTCCAAATTTCCTATAGTAAAAATAAGCACAATTTTCTTCACATCAGCCTCGTCGTCAAAGGAAATAATATTAATTGTTAATAACATTGCTGATAGTTTCTTCATATAATAAAACAATATAGTTACGTTGTAAACGATAATCATTAACAAATAGGAAAATATATTATCTTAGAGTATTTTACTTTTTGCAAAGGCTTAGCAAGGAGTCAGGAAAACGTCTTGTAATAGTAGGAAAAATTAAGCGTCCGGCAGTCGAGACATCCACACAGTAACAGTGATGCATATTGCGCATGTAACCCAAGCAAGCCACTGCAAACTATCAGAAAATCGGTAAAACAACATACCGCATGACATAGCCATCATTGACCAAGCCAAATATTTTGCCTTACGAGGAATAGCTCGATGCTGCTGCCAGTTCTTTACCATTTCACCGAACACTTTATGTTTGAGAAGCCACTGATTGAATTTATCAGACCCTTTAGCCCAGCATGCTGCCGTTAGTAAAATGAAAGGGGTGGTAGGTAATACTGGAAGAATAATACCGACTAAGCCTATGAAGAAGAAAAAACCGCCTAGCGCCATAAATAATATTCGTATTATGCGGTTATGATGAATTTGGTTGAGCATTACTTTTTTTTGTAAATTCGATGAATTTGTTGAAGGTTGCACATTGTTCATAAGAAAGTAGCTCGATAGTTAAAGAGTAGCAGCCAGTTATTTAGCGAACTGCGAATATTTTTATTAGAGAATAAACTGTATTTGCAGGTAGTTTTTTACAGATTATTGTAAATGATAATCATTCAATTATCAAAATTATGATGTGTTACTACCCCAATCATTCCAATGAATGAGTGTTTTACGATTTATATTGAATATTTTTGATAAAAGTAGGGCAGTATTTTTTTATGTGAACTAATAGATACTTATATTACAGACCTATACTATCAATCCTGTAGAACTTGACTTAGGGGGTTTTATTTACGCAGTCTGATAATGAAAGTCAAACCACATTTTTCTTGGCGTTCTATAGGCTAATGATAGGTTTTCAGGTGTACTCACTGGTTTAGTATTACTGTAATATGTATATTATTTTGATTAACTATAAAAACCCAAGGGGACAGCATTGGACAATAAAAGATTTTTTATACGAGCAATTGGGATTTGCGGTTTAATTTTTATTTTATCCACGATGGTTGCTGCTAGGTTTTTTTAGTATGGTGACTGAATAGACCACGGTTAGCAGTCGTTGCAGCGTGTTTTATTGAGTTTAGTTCCTATGCTAGAACACAAACTGTCGGCTGTACGTCCAGTTTTTACGGGCTTTCTTATTATTTATTTTTCTCAATATCAACACCCGCGCCAACAATCAGTTTTTGTTCCGCCTAATTACTGTCTTTTTAGGGTTCGTCAATATAATGAAGGTGTGCTGATTTTTAGCAGACCATCAAAAATTTAAATCATCGAGCGACTCAATGCCAATGACTTTACCTGCTATCAATCCCCTAACAAATCCTTTTGTCAGCTGCTCGTTCTCTGCTTTGGTTATTTTCTTGCTGTCGGTATCAATCGTAACCGCGTCTAACCAGTCAGTGTTAACAGTAGGGTCTTGATGATAAATTACTTGTCTTGCTTGCTCTGATTTATACAAAGTTATTTTTCCTTTAAATCGTGATTATTGCGCTGTAAAGGCATTGAACTCTTAGTCGTTTCCCAAGTGTTTTAGTGGTCTGTAGACTTCTCTGATTGTATTTTAACATCATTTGCGTATTGCTATCTTGGTTTGAATATCAGGTTCTAAGTTGTCCGAAAATAACTAAAAACAAGTATCGTTATACGATAGAAAATACTATCACTATTAAGAATAGGTTGTTAAGAGCTGATCATAATGTCATAAGCCAGTAACACGACGCGCTAAAGCTGCTCGTTCTAATTGCAGACTGTCTCGATTAGCTGTATTATATAGATTGTAATCTATATATTGGTTTTTATATGTGGACTGTCATCACAACAGAGCTGTTCAACCAATGGTTTGATCAGCAAGATGAATCAACGCAAGAAAAAGTACTGGCAGCTTTGATGGTTTTAGAACAACAAGGCCCAAGCTTAGGTCGCCCTTTAGTGGATACTGTGTATGATTCGAAATTTACCAACATGAAAGAGTTACGTGTTCAGCACAGAGGTAAGCCACTCAGAGCCTTTTTTGCCTTTGACCCAAAGCGGCAAGCTATTGTGCTTTGTATTGGTGATAAGGGTAATAGAAAGCGTTTTTATAAAGAAATGCTAGCCACTGCAGACCAGCAGTATGAGTGTCACCTCAGAACTTTAGGAGATCCATAACATGACTAAGACATTACAAGAGATGTTAGCTGAGCGCTCTTTGGATAGCCAAGCGCGTATTAAACAACTGGCAGAGCAACTGCTTTTAGAAAACCAGCTGTCTCGTATCCGTGAAGAGTTAGAGTTCTCTCAAAAAGAGCTGGCTCAAACAATGGGTATTAAACAGCCTTCATTGTCTGCTATAGAAAATCGCGGCAATGATCTTAAAATATCGACCATGAAAAAATATGTTGAGGCTATGGGTGGTAAGCTTCGTATCGACGTTGAGTTGCCAACAGGGAAGCATATAGGCTTTAATGTGTAACAATGAATTCAAATGATTCAAGCGCTAATAAGCCACCTTCTTATGGGTGGCTTATTTATTACTAAGAATAGGCTAATGTTATTAGAAAAGCATAGCAACCAGCCCCTTAATTCAAAAACTTGTTATAGATGGTTCCATATTAATAGTCTGTTTTAAGTGGTCTGTTAATAGAGTTTTGGCACTTTTTAGTTGGTTCTGCTGGGGCATGCTATTTATTCAATAAGATAGCAGCCTTTTCCGATACCACTTAGGCTTATCTTCTATGTGGGTGCAGTTTCTATTGCACCGGCAACAGCACAACCCTGATATGTTCTACCTGCATAGCTTAATGTGGCAATAAATTCATTTTGATAGCCATTGTCATCAATACAAATATTTTTTCGTATATTCAAAATAATAGGTTGCCCGTTTACTGTGCTCTCGTATTCGAAGCCGTTAGTATTAGCAGAACCCACTACTACAACTGTAATAGGCTTTAAGAAATCTGCTTCTACACTTAATTTATTTCCTTTAACCACTGTCCGCCAACTTTTTTCTTTATTGCCAAAAGCGGTAAATGCCGCTGATGCTACCGGCATTTCCATTGTAGATTGCTGACTAAGATCCGTGGTTTCGACTCGATGGTTATTACACGCCACTAGAGCTAAGCTGCCCGTTAAGCATATTGTCGTTAGAAGCAAAGAACGCATAATTTTCCCTTTGAATATAATGAGAGAACACTGCTATCTAGCAGTATTCTCTTGGTTTACGTGATGAAATTCAGATTTTGGCTACCATAGTTTGATTTGCGGTAGGCTAGCGCATTGACTCACACTGTTCATTACAGGTAACGCCCATTAATACCTTACCGATACACTCTTTATGTTAGTAATTCTAATGTAACATATCTATAAAATTTAACAGTGTGAAGTAAGTTAAAATCGGTATTTTTTACTGCTCGGGGGTTTATAATATGAAAAACTTAACTGCTGCTATTCTACTTGCGCTTCCTATAGTCAATTTCACTTAAAAGTGTTATAAACTAAGTATCAAACTTAATTGTTATTATAAAGACCATGACTTACTCGCTAGATTTTCGCAAACAAGTTCTTAAAAGTATAGACGAGGGTATGACCTTTGCCGAGGCGGCTAAATTCTATAACCTCAGCCCAACCACTATACAAAACTGGAAGCGGCGTGTTCATAGTAAAACAACCAGGCAAACCAAACCCTATAAAATACCAGATGACGTGCTACTTAATGATGTGAAAGAACATCCTGATGATTACCAGTATGAGCGAGCCCGTCGTTTAAACTGTAGTAAAACAGGCATTCATCATGCCCTAAAGCGCCTAGGCATCAGTCAAAAAAAAGACCTTAGAACATCCAAAGGCTTGTCCGATAAAAAGAGCGATATATCACAGTAAGCTTAATAGCTTTAGGCAGCAAGGCTATCCCATCGTCTATATGGATGAAAGCGGCTTTGAGCACGAGACCATCCGCTCTCATGGTTACGCGCCTATTGGTAAGGTAAAAAGCGAACCAACGTTATCAGTGCTCTGTATAACAAGATGCTGTTTGCACTAGATTACTTTGAGACAAACATCAACAGCATCGTCTTCTATCACTGGTGCAAACACAAGCTAATCCCAACTCTTAAAACCAAATGCGTGATTGTGATGGATAACGCCAGATTTCATAAGAGTAAGCGTATCCAAAAACTACTGAACAGACATGGTCATCGTATATTATGGCTGCCGCCGTACAGCCCAGACTTGAACCCCATCGAAAAGAAATGGGCACAAGTGAAGTTTCTACGCCAAGGCTGGATGGAAAACGACTTATCCAAATTGTTTTATGATGTTTGTCCTAACCATAACAATTTTATTTTGAACTGACTATATTCTAGTAGTAAGCCCTACAGTCATGGCCGCATCTTCAGATGCAGTGGCTAAAACTGTTAATGTTCAATTTAAAAAAGGTGCCAGCTCAGCTAACTATTACGGAAAACTAAAAGGCAATAAGTATGATTCCTATACATTTTACGCCAAAAAAAAACCAAAGGCTTTCTGTCAAAATAGCGGGAGGGAATGTAGATCCTTATTTATTCCATAAGAATCTATCAGACTCTGTTGACGTAGGAGAGTATGCACCTGAAGTGGACGATCAAGGTTATTACACGCTCCCATATTCAGGTAAATATGAGTTACGTATTCTTCAGCCACGCTCTCAAGCTTCTAGAGGAAAAACACCTGCGTATTGGCTAGAAGTATCTATTTTATAGTTATATAAGCTTAATATTATGATGCTGACCTACGCTATCACATATACAGATAGCAATACACATGCTGAGTATTGCTATCTGTATAGCGCACCGAACATAAATAAAATTTGCACGGTAAGTACACTGGGACTATTTCAGCGATTTGAAACATGGATACTATTAACCTCCAACCAAAGGTTCAAGTCCTCACTAGGGTACCGCCCTTATTCACATTATGGTTCTTATGTTAGATGGTTCGAGAACAAAAAGCTGCCGTGTTGATTGTGCTAGATTGTACATGGTTTATAGATAAAATATCTCAAAAACACGCCCTAATTATGAGCTGTGTTATAATTTACCATTATAACACCAGCACATTGCTACCATCTCTCATTTATCTTTTATCCATTAAGACCTTTTTATGTCCAAAACTACTTTTGATGCTCAAAGCCTTGCTTCCAGTCTACGCACTGCCAAACACCAGCCGCGCAAACGTTTCGGTCAAAACTTCTTGCATGATACCAGCGTTATTCGCCAAATCGTCGATAGCATTCGTTTAGAGCGCGACGATAATTTGATTGAGATTGGTCCTGGTATGGGCGCTTTGACTGAGCCGCTATTGGCAGAAGTTGATGCGATGACGGTGGTGGAGCTGGATCGTGATTTGGCAGATAGCCTGCGTATCCGTATCGGTGCCAACAGCCATCCGAACTTTACTATCATTAAAGACAATGCCATGCACGTCGATTATCGCGAGCTGTATAGCGCTGAGCGTGGCAAGCTGCGAGTGGTGGGCAACCTTCCTTATAACATCTCCACACCGATACTTTTTCATCTGCTTAGCTTTGCAGATGTCATTCAAGACATGCATTTTATGCTACAAAAAGAAGTGGTTGAGCGTATCACCGCGGATGTCGGTAGCAAGACCTATGGCCGTCTATCGGTCATCATGCAGTATCACTGTGATACCGATTATCTACTGACAGTGCCACGCGGTGCGTTTAATCCACCACCTAAAGTCACCAGCGCCGTGTTTCGCTTGACCCCGCATATTGACAAGCCAGTGGTGGCAGAAGATGAAGAGTATTTTGCTATCGTCGTTCGTGAGACTTTCAATCATCGCCGGAAGACATTGCGCGCTATCTTTAAAAATTCGACTTTGTTGCCGACGCTAAGCGAAGCGGACTTTGCTGCCTGTGTCATCGATCCGCAAGCCAGACCTGAGACGCTGAGTGTCCAAGACTTTGTCGCGCTAAGCAATCACTCGCGGCATTTGCTTGTATAGCAAGACTACTGTTTGTTGGTTATGATTTTATAGATTGATTTGTTGAGGGGTTATGGGGTTTCGTCATCAGTATGTCATCGGCGATTTGCAAGGTTGTTATGCCGCTTATCGTCAATTACTAAACACGTTAGCATTTGACCCGACCCAAGACAAACTGTGGTTTGCAGGTGACTTGGTCGCGCGCGGTGAGGATTCGTTAAGCACGCTGCGCCATGTCAAGTCGCTGTGTGAGCAGGGCGCAGCGGCGACCGTGCTAGGCAATCATGATATCAACTTGATTGCGGTCTGGCGCGGCGCGGCAAAGCTCAAAAATAAAGACAAGACCGCGCCGATTTTTGCTGCTGAAGATTGTGATGAGCTGCTAGAATGGCTGCGTCATCAGCCAGTATTGGCTTATCCTGATGAGTATACGGTATTGGTGCATGCGGGTGTGCCGCCGCATTGGAGCATCGAGGCTGCGTCTGATTACGCGCGGCAGTTAGAAGCCGCGCTGCAAAGCAGTTTGCCGCAGCTGGATGCGCTATTGCCCAACCTATATAGCAAGACAGCTGATAAGTGGCATGCACAGATAAGCGGCTATACTAAGCTGCGTGCGATTGCTAATTACTTCACACGTATGCGCCTATGCAAACAAGATGGCACCTTAGAGTTTGACTTTAGTGCAGGGCTGCAAGAGCCGATGCCTGATGACTTCGCGCCGTGGTTTGAATGGCAAGTACCGCGTACGCGTAAGATACTCTTTGGTCATTGGGCTGCGCTCAAAGCCGAGGTCGATCTGCCACATGCACGTGCGCTAGACGGTGGCTGCGTATGGGGCAATCATCTACTGGCTTATCGCTTGAGCGATGGTAAGGTTGTTACCTCAAGCGCCCACTGTCCAAGCTTGTGACGAGACGATAGTTAATTTCGTTTTGGGTGTCTGTTAATAGGCTTGAAGAGAGCAATGACAGTCGCCAATGGGGTATTGCGCTATGTAGTGCGCGGTGCAAACATGATAATAGCCATGCCTAGCAGTGCCACTGATGTGCCTAAGATGTCCCACGCCGTTGGTTGAATACCATCGACAGCCCATAACCATAGAATTGCAATCGTTACATACATACCACCGTAAGCCGCATAAACCCTACCAACGGCGGTTGGATGTAAAGTTAGCAGCCAAACAAAGGCGGTCAAACTAAGGGCGCTAGGAACAAGCAGCCATATTGACTTACCTTCTCTTAGCCATAAATATGGCAAGTAGCAACCTACAATCTCTGCTAGTGCAGTAATGGCAAAAAGCCCGACAGTTTTTAATTCAGACAAAATTATTCCTTTGATTATTTATAATGTAGTGTCTAAACAATACGGCTGATGTCTCTACTGATGACAAGAATTATCAGCAAGAGCATTTAATATCCCACAGGATACTGCGGGTGCGCTAGATAGGCATTTTTTTCGCAAATCCATTAGATGCTGTTTTAACTGCATCAACTCTTCAATACGAACTTCTACCGCCTCAATATGCTCATCCAACAAGGCATCTACATTGCCGCAGTCTCTGTCAGGCTCATCCCAGTATTGTAGTAACACCCGTACTTCATCCAACGTCATATCAAGCGTACGACAGTGCAGGATAAACTGTAGACGCTCGATGTGCGTGTCATTATATAAACGATAATTGCCTGCACTGCGTGAAGGCTCAGGCAACAATCCTTCCTTTTCATAGTAACGAATGGTTTCTACTGTCGCGCCTGTGCGTTTAGCAAGTTCTCCGATTTTAATCAGCATAACTGCCTCTTGAGCATTAAACATTAAAGTAACTATAAAGTTTAATGGCTAATAAATCAATGTTATGACGTTAAAGACGAAGTACCTTGACTCTAAAGCCACTATAGGGTTCATAATAGATTTATTAAAAAATGCTTATAGCAGCACAAGTTATCAGGACAACGCATTAGGAAAAATAATTATGCAATATCATATTGAAGGTATGGACTGTGCCAGCTGCGTCGGTAAAATCGAAACGGCGCTCGCTCGTATGCCTGACATCTCTGATGTACAGCTTAACTTTGCCACCGAAAAGTTAACGCTAACACTGGCTCCTGATGGAGAGACGCAATTTAGTGACATCGAAAAAACCATTAAGCGCCTCGGGTTTGGTATATCTGCCATAACGGATCAATCAACCGCAGCAAATAGTAGCCGTCAGTCCGCTACAGAGCAGCCACGTTGGTGGCAAAGCGGCAAAGGTAAGCGAGTCATTGGTCTTGGTGTGTTGATGAGCGCCGCTTACGCGCTATCAGTGGTTTTTTCTGATTATGGCATGTGGGCATTTGCTGTTGCCGTCATTGTGGGCGTGTCTCCTTTTGCTCGTAAAGCCTTTGCCTTAGCGTCGACCGGCACGCCTTTTTCGATTGAGATGCTGATGTCGATTGCGGCAATTGGTGCGCTTATTATTGGTGAGCCTGCAGAGGCAGCAGCAGTGGTATTCTTATTCTCAGTCGGCGAGCTACTAGAGAGCGTGGCTGCTGATCGCGCGCGTGCTGGCATTAGGGCTTTGGCGGCACTGGTGCCAAAGACTGCGATTTTACTTGACGCACAAGGCGGGCAGCGCGATGTACCGGCATCTTCATTACAAGTCGATGATTTGGTGCTGGTACGTCCGGGCGATAAGGTATCTGCTGACGGCATTATTACTCAGGGCGCATCTAGCCTTGATGAATCGCCCATCACCGGCGAGTCTATCCCCGTTGCCAAAACAGTAGGCGACGAGGTGTTTGCAGGCGCCATCAATATGGAGGGCGCGCTGCACATACGCGTAGAAAAAACAGCCGCTGACAATACCATTGCACGAATCATTGAGCTAGTGGAGCAGGCACAAGCCTCCAAAGCGCCCACTGCGCGTTTTATTGAAAAGTTTAGCCGCTACTACACGCCAGCAGTGATGGCGATTGCCGCTTTGGTTATCGTTACCCCGCCGTTAGTGATGGGCGGGGAGTGGGCAACTTGGTTATATCGCGGTTTGGTATTATTGCTCATTGCCTGTCCTTGCGCCCTCGTCCTATCCACACCGGCCGCTATCGCCTCGGGTCTGGCTGTTGGGACGCGCCGCGGCCTGCTAATCAAAGGTGGGAGCGCGTTAGAAACCATTGGTCGCGTCAATACGGTTGCTTTTGACAAGACAGGTACGTTAACGGAAGGCAAGCCCCGCGTGACCGACGTTATCACCTTTGCCCAGCAGTATATGGATGCTCAAGATGAAAATGCGATATTAGCGCTGTTTGCCAGTGTTGAGTCCGCCTCTAACCATCCGCTTGCAAAAGCCATCATCGATCACGCCAAAGCGGCCAGTATTGCTATACCAGTAGCGTCTAAGGCTCATGCGACTGCAGGTAAAGCTGTGCATGCAACAGTAGCTGGACGCTCTTTAACCATCGGCTCTCCTGTATATGCCGCCGACCAAACCTCAATAACCGCCAAACAAAATGCCCAAATTGAAGCGCTACAAAATGAAGGAAAAACGGTGTCGGTACTGTTCGATGAGCAAAACCGTGAGGTGCTCGGGCTAATCGCGCTACGAGATGAGTTGCGGGACGATGCCAAAGAAGGCGTAGCACAGCTTCATGCAATGGGGGTTCGCTCCATGATGCTGACGGGCGACAACCGCCTTACTGCTCAAGCGCTTGCTAGTCATCTAGATATAGAGTGGCAAGCTGAGCTGTTGCCCGAAGATAAGCTGCGTTTGATAGACGAGATGAAGACTAAAGCCCAAATAGCGATGATTGGTGATGGTATCAATGATGCGCCAGCGTTAGCGACTGCCGATGTCGGTATCGCGATGGGCGGTGGTACTGATGTCGCCATTGAAACGGCTGACGTCGCTTTATTAAAAAGTCGCGTGACCGACGTCGCTCATCTGATTGCATTGTCGCGTGCAACCTTATCTAATATTCATCAAAACGTGATTTTTGCGCTGGGCCTCAAAGCAGTGTTTTTAATCACCACGGTACTCGGTATCACTGGTTTATGGATCGCGGTATTGGCTGATACTGGCGCAACCGTGCTGGTTACACTTAATGCTTTGCGTTTAATGCGTTTTAAAAACGTCCATTAGCAAACGCCCTTAATACAACGAGATATTGAATATATGTAATGTTTAGAGCGTGTCCTTACTTCAATAGATAATCATCTAAATGGGTTAAAGATGGCTAACTCTGGCCAAATGCTGTCAATTAGCTGACTAATAGCTCGATATTCTCTGTGCTGTGTTCGTTGTTTGATGACAATGTTTGATCAAAATGTCTAATCACAATGTTTGGCTGCCATTCATCTCATTTTTATCACCATTTTTAAAATAAGGGCACGCCCTATATAAACCCCAGTTCGGAATAAGCAAAGTGCCCGTATTAACTGGGCAGTTTTGGTGGTTTTTTGGGTTTTGGCAGTGGCGTTTTGGCATCGCCTGCAGGCTTGCTATCAGGGGCGCTCATGCTTTGGTCAGCACTATTTTGGTCAGTACGATGGCGCTGGTTTTGCGCGCTACTATCAGCTGACAGATTGTTGGTTTTGCCGTATTGAATATCATTGGCGTACGGCACACTGTTTAGCTCTTCATCGACGAGGCCGTCATCTAAGTCGATGACTTTTTTTGGCGGTGCATGCGGCTGTATATGATCGCCTTTTGGCTGATTGGCGTAGTATATGTCGGTGCTGGTCTGCGCATTTTGTGCCCCTGCCTGTTTGGACTCAGGCAGTATTCTGACATCGGATAGGCGGCGTACCACATAGTTACTTGGGAGGGGTTTACCGCTTTTTTGTGCCGAGGTGTCATCAAATATCATGTGTCCTTGGCTATCGATACGCGCATATTTCATGGGCTTGTCACGTGGCCAAAAAAAGTCAGAAGGATGACTGATAATGTGACCAAACACCAATTTGGTCAAACGGCCCCATTCAAAGAAACGTACTTCTTTGGAGCGTAGCGCGACAAACAGCGCCAGAGAAAAACTGACCATCAGGTTGACGATGCCGATTAGCGCCACTCCTAGGATCGACAATAAAATCACGCTCCAGCTGATTTGGTCGGCGGAGATATTAAACAATCCATGCGCTAGGTTGGCTGAGGCAAAGGCGATATGGCGGATATCAATCGGTAGCCCAAAGATAAAGCCGATGGTAGCTGTACTACCCAAAAACACACCGAACAAAAAGTTGCCCATGATAGCGCCGAGGTTGGCCTCGACAAAACCGCCCAGCCGCTGGAGCCAAGATTTGGGCAGTACGTATTGCAAGAGTCGATGCCGCTGGATACGCGCCCCGACATGGTTATAAACCGCCAAATTATCGTAATAGCCTGCAATCAGACCTGATAAGAATAAATAAACCCCAGCGATGGCAGCATGAGGCAGAGCCAATGAGCGAAAAGGGTCAAGGTCGTGCAGGAGGTGCTCAGCCTTGGTGGTGTCGATCATCGGTGCGCCTGTGTACTGTAGCCATGCAAACGAGATAATCAAAGCAACTGGGATAGCCAGCATGACGTTACCCATGATAGCGATAAACTGCGTGCGCAAAATGTCGACCACCAGCTCTGAGAGCTTGGTCAATTGCCGTGATTTTTTGCCCGAGCCGTCCGATATCGTTGAAGCGATGGCCGCAGCAGTCATGGCCGGCTGCTTGGTGGCGACTGTGCCGCGAATGACATGAATGAATACAAAACCCAAGCCATAAATCATACTATTAACAAACGCGCGTCCCATTGGCGCTAAGGCCAATTGATAGGCCAATATTTTGATGGTAGCCATAAAGGCAATGACAAAACCACCGATAGAGGCCTTTTTAAACATTTTTTGATAGCCAGCTTTATCGGTACTGATATAGTGCTCACCAACGCGGCTGGCGTTTTCTGTGACTTTGCGCGATAGCAGTTTGGTATTGTTATCAATCAAATAGCCAATACTATAGCGGCGATTGGCCGTGGTAATCAGCGTCTGCACCAGCTCAATCACCGCATGATCTCGCTTTTGATGATCATCGGTCACAAGCTCGGTCAAGATGCGCATGCGCTGCAGGCTTTGATCAAGGCGCAGCATCATGTTGGTCAGACGAATAGAGATACCTGTTTTATAAATGCGTTTACGTACGGTGGCGACGATGCCTTCGCATTGCTCAAGCATGACCAGCAAGGGCGCTGGGTCTACGGCTTTTTCGGGTGTGATGTCTGTCAGCGTATCTAGCTCATGGGCTTGGCGATACTGATTGACAAACAGCACGGCTTCTTGGTTTTGGGCGACAAAAGACGCAGAGTAGTTGAGTATCTGAGGATACGACTCCATCAGATCGGGGTGCAAGCCAATGCCGCTAATACGGTACGATAAGATAATAATGGCGTTTAATATGTTGTTTTTGGCGGTAGCGACTAGGTCCAGATGCTGCTCATTGACTTTTAATAGCTCGACCAGTGCATCCCACTTGTCGCGCTCGATGTTGGCCAGCCAGCGTTCATCAGAGCGCTTATTAAATAAATAACCCACCAGTTCAACGACGGAGTCTTCTTGCGGCAATAAAGGCAAAAACCGATGCCCAATCAGCCGGCGCAGACTGTTAAAAAACCCTTGATCCGACATGATGCCTGTGTCGGTGTATAGCGCAATTTGTCGATACTCGATAATGAGCTTTAACACAAAGCTGGCCAGCCCATCTGCATACTCTGGATGCTGACGTAGGATGTCGATTAGTGATTGAATGTTTTGATTGGCTAGGGCAGGCTCTCTATCACTGACGCGCAGCTCATTTATCAAGCGCTTGAGCACCACCGGATCGGGCACATCACTGAGCGCAGTAATCTGTTGCAAAATGCGTTTTAGTTCTGACACGTTGCGTCCTTTATTATGAGAGGATTTATTATAAGCGGTTTTTATTATTTAAGAGTCATCAAAGTTGCTGGGCGACCAACGAGCGGCACACCATCAGACAAGTATCCTGCGTTATTTTAATCATAACGATAGTTCGGTGGTGAATTATTTTGTTAGCAGTTATTTTTACTAGGGCGTATCCTAAATACAATCGACAGTCACCTAAATGGACTAAAATGGCTAAATATTATCAAACGGTGTCAAATCACTCACGAATATATTGATATCCATAGCATAGACCTATAACACAGACCAAATGATTTGGGCAAAAAAAGGGACAGTCACCTAACTGTCCCTTTTTTTATATGTATTAATGTACCAATCGCGACCGATTAGTTGGCAGGTACATCAAAATAATCAAGATCAAAGTTCATCATTGGGTCACTACCAGCTTTGACCATCTGTGCATGCGCATTGATACGTGGCAAGATACGGCCAACGAAATAATCAGCAAGCTTGGCTTTGTTGGTGTAGAACTCACCCTCTTTGCCATTAGCGGCCTCGACCATCAAGGCAAACATATACGAGTAGGCAAGGTAACCAAAGGCATGCATATAGTCAACCGCGCAGCCGTTGATTTCGCTCTTACGCTCGCTGATATTGCTCAGCACTGTGGTGGTCAGCTCTTCGATGGTGTCAGCTGCATCTAGGGTGGCCTGCTTGATGCCATGATCGGCCTGCATGTTGTTGACAAAATCACGAATCTCACCTAAGAAATGAGTGACATATTTGCCGTTATTTTTTGCCACTTTACGACCGAGTAGGTCAAGCGCTTGAATACCGTTGGTGCCTTCATAGATCTGCGCGATACGAGTATCACGGACGATTTGCTCCATGCCCCATTCGCGGATATAGCCATGACCACCAAATACTTGCTGGCAATCAACCGTGGCTTCTAGTGCTTTGTCGGTTAAGAAGGCTTTGGCAACTGGCGTCAGTAGGGCAACACGTGCAGCAGCGGCTTGAGCGGCCTCTGGGTCAGTACTAAACTTTTCTTCGTCAAGGTTTTTGGCGACATACATGGCAAAGCAGCGTGACGCTTCGGTGTTGGCTTTGGCATTTAGCAGCATGCGGCGCACATCAGCATGATGGATGATGGCATCGGCAGGCTTTTCTGGGCTTTGGATTTGGGTGTCACTACGACCCTGACCACGATCATTGGCGTATAATGCTGCGTTTTGATAAGCCAGCTCAGAGCCACCAAGGCCTTGTAGACCCATGGTCACACGCTCATAGTTCATCATGATAAACATAGAAGATAAGCCGGTGTTTTCTGCGCCCACCATCCAACCTTTGGCGTTATCAAAGTTCATCACGCAAGTCGCTGAGGCTTTGATACCCATCTTGTGCTCGATAGAGCCAACCGCCAAGGTGTTGCGCTCACCCAAGCTACCATCTTCATTGACCAAGAATTTTGGTACGACAAACAGTGAAATGCCTTTTGAGCCTTCTGGCGCATTTGGAGTTTTTGCCAATACCAAGTGAATGATATTGTCAGTGAGGTCATGCTCGCCGCCAGTGATAAAGATTTTGGTACCAGAGATATTGTAGCTACCGTCATCGTTTGGCACGGCTTTGGTTTTGATGATGCCGAGGTCAGTACCAGCATGTGGCTCAGTCAAGCACATAGTGCCTGACCATTCGCCGTTATACATTTTTTCTAAGTAAGTTTGTTTTTGCTCTTCAGACGCCGCCGCGTTGAGGCAAAGCGTCGCGCCAACAGTTAGGTTAGGGTAGAGGGCGAAGGATTGGTTGGCGGTAAATACCATCTCTTCGGTCAGCATGGTAACCATCTTTGGGAAACCTTGACCGCCGTACTCAGCATTACCACTCAAGCCCACCCAGCCTGATTCAGCATACTGCTTATAAGCTTCTTTAAAACCAGTAGGCGTGGTGACAACGCCATCACCCTCAAAGGTTGCGCCTTCTTCATCACCGCTACGGTTGATAGGCAACAAAACGTTTTTTGACAGCTTTGCCATTTCTTCTAAAATCATATCGACGGTTTCCATATCGACATGAGCTAGGTTTTCGTTATTTTGCCAAAACTCAGGCGCATTAAATACATCGTTTAAGATAAAGCGCATGTCATTAAGAGGGGCATTATAAACAGCCATAAACATTCCTTTGGTTCAAATAAATAAAAGTTAGAGCGATGAAAATAAGAAGTGCCAAACGTGTGGATTGCTTTTTGAGGTCATCTGCGCGACTCATAATCAAAGCAACGGCTAAGCAAAGTTTAACAAATAAGCCTATGAGCGGGTGTGTTTCTTCGTGAATTATGCGTACACTAAAATATAATTGACCAACAAAATCGGCAACACACCTTGGTATGTTGCCGATATAAGTATAGTGTGCTGTCGTCAAAATACTAGTGCAAAAACACTATTAAAACGCAAATTGATCCACATCCATGGTCATATACGGCTCAACACCTGTGCTGATACGCTGTACATGCGTGGTGGTACGCGGCAATAATTTTGCAAAGTAGAATTGCGCGGTTTTGACTTTGGCATCATAAAAGGCTTTTTCGCCAGTACCGTCTGCCAGTGCCGTCTGCGCGACCAAGGCCATACGCGCCCATAAGTAAGCTAGGGTCACATAACCGCTAAAGTATAAGTAGTCAACAGCCGCACCGCCAACTGCATCTGGGTTTTCAGTTGCTTGCATACCGATGCGTGCGGTCAAGTCGCCCCACTCTTTGACGTGCTTGGCAAGTGGGCGGATGAACTGACCCATCTCGTCATTGTCTTTATGCTCTTGGCAGAACGTCTGGATGATGTTGACAAAATTGGCCAGCATTTTACCTTGTGAGCCCAAGACTTTACGGCCGAGTAGGTCGAGCGCTTGGATTTCTGTGGTGCCTTCGTACAAGCAAGCGATACGCGTGTCACGGACGTTTTGCTCCATGCCCCACTCACTGATAAAGCCGTGACCGCCATAGACCTGTACGCCATGGTTAGCCGCTTCTAGGCCAGTTTCGGTCAAGAACGCTTTAGCAATCGGCGTCAACAGTGACAGCATTTGGTCAGCAAATTTTAGATCATCGCCTTCGCCTTTTGCCACAGTATCAGCAAAGTGTGAGAGGTAATAAACGAGGGCACGACCGCCTTCAGCAAAGGCTTTTTCGGTCAACAGCATGTTGCGAACCGCTGGATGAACGATGATTGGGTCAGCGACTTTGTCTGGTGCTTTGGCACCTGATAGTGAGCGCATCGCTAGGCGGTCTTTGGCATAGGTCAATGAGCCTTGGAAAGCATATTCTGCTGCGGTCAAGCCTTGGACTGCCGTACCGATACGAGCGACGTTCATAAAGGTAAACATGCACTGTAGACCGCGGTTTTCTGGGCCAATCAAGTAGCCTTTTGCACCATCGAAGTTCATCACGCAAGTCGCTGAGGCTTTGATACCCATTTTGTGCTCGATAGAGCCACAGACGACGTTGTTGTTTTCACCAAGGCTGTTGTCTTCATTGACCAACACTTTAGGTACGATAAACAGTGAGATGCCTTTGGTGCCAGCAGGCGCGCCTGGTAGACGGGCTAGAACGATATGAATGATGTTGTCGGTGAGGTCGTGCTCGCCCGCTGAGATGAAGATTTTTTGACCGGTGATGCTATAAGTACCGTCATCATTTGGCTCAGCTTTGGTACGGATAATACCCAAGTCAGAGCCTGCGTGGGCTTCTGTCAAGCACATGGTGCCTGACCATTCGCCGGTGACCATTTTTTCTAGGTAAGTCTGTTTTTGCTCATCAGTGCCATGGTGTTCGATGGTTTGGATCGCGCCATGCGATAGGCCAGGATACATAGAAAATGACCAGTTCGCCGTACCGACCATTTCATTGATGACCGTTGATAATGAGAACGGCATATTTTGACCACCAAATTCTTCTTCAGCTGATAGCGCTGGGAAGCCAAGCTCACAGTACTGCTTATAAGCTTCTTTAAAGCCTGTGGGTGTGGTCACAGTACCGTTGTCAAACTGGCAGCCTTCTGCATCGCCGCTTTGATTCAAAGGTGATAGCTCGTTTTCGGCAAAGCTTGCCGCCATTTCAAACAGGCTATCCATCAACTCACGATCAGCCTCTTGAAATGCAGGCAACGTTTTGTAGTGGCTTTCACTATCGAGTAGCTCATGCATCACGAATTGAATGTCACGTAAGGGCGCTTTGTATTGCATAACTTCCTGTCCTTTTTAACATGTCAGCAGGCACAGTCTATAGACTACGGTAGTCGGTAGGCTCACTACAGTAAGTTGACAAGCACAAATAAATAATAGGCTGCCATACAGATAGACTACGTGCGCAATGACATAAAATGGTATTGAAAAGAATGGTGATTGTCAGAGTCGGTTTGAGACTTAATATATTCCAACAAATTCACTATAAAAGATAGGCGTTCATCAGCGATTATACAAGTTTGGTGACAGCACTGATAAGTCATGAACCTGCCTTGCATCGGTTATGCAATCAACGTTAGACGCAAAAGACACAGAGCAATAACCGTATGAAAAGACTGATGTTACCGACACGATAAAATCAATCATAGCCGCCGGTATTTGCTGATATTATTTGGTGGTTGACTGTTTGAGGAGCATGTCGGTGGCGACCTCGGCGGGCACGGGTTTTCCAAACCAATAGCCTTGACCATACTGGCAGCCCATCGCCAGTAATCGATCGCGCTGCGCCTCAGTCTCAATTCCTTCGGCGACCACTTGCATATCTAACGCCGCGGCCAAGTCTAAGATGGCTTTGACAATGGCATACTGGGTGCGATCCGACTCAATGTTTGAGATAAAGCTTTTATCGACTTTGATAAAATCAAACGGGTATTCTTGTAAATAACTCAAGGATGCATAGCCGGTGCCAAAGTCGTCTAAGGCAATACAAATACCCAGATCTTTTAGCAGAGCTAGTTGTTTTTTGACATTGTCATGGCGCTGTATCAAAGACGACTCGGTGACTTCGATATGTAGCTGATGGGCCGAGATACCGTGCTCTACCAACAGGCTACTGACCATCTCAAAAAAATCAGGGTGGCTAAATTCGGCGGCATCCGCGTTGATACAGATATGCTGATAAAACCCTTGCTGCTGCCAAATGGCCAGTTGCGCCGCGATTTTTTTTGCCATTTGAGAAAAAAGCTCAAACGAGAGCTTATGAGTGAGGATGGCGTTGATAAAATGCGCAGGTTTGAGAAGGCCGCGGGTAGGGTGTTGCCAGCGTACCAACGCTTCAAAGCCGATAATACGACCCGTCGTCAAGTCGAATTTTGGCTGATAATAGGGAATAAACTGGCCTGCGGTGGTGGCCTCTCTTAACTCAGCTTCTAACTGTAAACTGCCAGCGGTGGCTTCTTCGATCGCTGCATTGTACCAGCAGATATCGTCGCCGCCTTGCTGCTTGACATAATGCAAGGCTTTTTCAGCTTTGGTCAAAAGCCCTGTCAGCTCGGTGTCGTTTTGCGGAAAATAGCTGACACCGACGGAGATATGACAATAGATATTGGCGTCGGTTTTGGTGTCCTTATCGATCGAAAAAGGCCGCTCACACATCTGCATGAGCTTATCTAACTGATGGCGCACCATATTGGCATCATGACATTCAAATAACAACGCAAAATCATCGCCGCCAAAGTGCGAAAAGCAGCGCAAACAGCCCAACTCTAGCGCCTTGAGACGCGCCACAAAGCTTGTGATTAAATGATTGATACCATCAGGCCCCAATAGGCTCGCAAGACTACGATACCGATCGATATTGAGACGGACGATGATCACTTCTTGATAGCTATCGAGCAGCAAGTCACTGGTCTGACTCAAAAAAACCTTACGGTTGGGCAGGCCGGTCAGCTGATCATAATTGAGCAGATGGGTCAGCTGTTTTCGGTCTTTGGCCGCAGAAGACATATCGCGAATCAGACCGATATAATACGTCTTGGCCTCTATGGCCACCTTGCGATACGTGATATGGCACTGTAGTATCTCACCATAACGGTTGGCCATCGAAAAATCACTTTCATAAAAGCCGCTATTATCAAGCTGGTTGGTGATTTGCGCCAAAACGCCTCTTTCTTCCTCTGACAAAAAATCAGCGGCATAAACCCCAAGCGGCCGACCCAGCAAAAAAGACTCGCTATAGCCGATGATAAGCTCATAACTGGCATTGACCGACAAATAGCGTAGGTTTTCATCTAAAATGAAAATAGCATCATCGCATTGCTCACACAGTCTGGTCAGCAGTAGCTGCTTGTCGGCAATGGGGATGGGGGCAAAAGTAGTCATCATCGAACTCATCATGGCAAAGGTGAATAATCAGTCGGTTTGTCATCGTAATAATGAGCGAGCCGAGTGCTTGTGTTATAAAGTCAACGCGTGCAAAGTCGCCAAAGCCACCACGGGCGCTGTTTCGGTGCGCAGTACCCTTGCGCCAATTTGCCAAGGTGCAAAGTCTGCATTCGCCGCCCGCTTGCACTCCTCATCGCTAAGACCGCCTTCAGGGCCAATGAGCAACTCAATATAAGGCGCCGCTTGTCTTAGTACTGGCAATAACGCCTCTGGCATCGCAGGTTGTCCTGCTGCTGGCACGCTGAGCTGCAAACGCAAATCGGCTGGCTGCTGTAGGGCTTGGTAGTAATGGTCTTGGCTTAGCTCGGCGACCAAAGGGCTGACGGCGAGGTGTGGCGCGCTACGCGACGGCTGTGTCAGCCAATCAGTGATAGACATCGGTGTAAGGATGAGCGGCGGACGGTTGAGTCCACACTGCTCACAGGCCGCTATTGCCACTTGCTGCCAGTGCGCCAGCTTTTTCTCTACTTGCGCAGGTTTTAGATTGACCTCGCCATGATGGCTGGTGAGTAATTGAATCGCCGTAACCCCAAGCTCGGTGGACTTTTGAATAGCATAATCCATACGCTCGCCGCGGCTCATCACCAGACCAATCTGGCTGAGGATAGGCGCTGTACGCTCATCTGTGCTGTGAGCCAACACCGCCACCGTGGCGTGTTTTTTACTGATGCTTCGGAGCTGTACGTGATACTCACCGCCAAAACCATCAAACAACACCCCTTCATCGCCGATATTTGCGCGTAGTACACGGCACCAGTGATGAACGATACTGTCGGTCAATTCGATGCTGGCACCGATCGCAACCGTGCTCAATGGTGGGTAGGGCGTGTCCTTAGTCTTACTACTGGCATAAAAAAAACGTCGCACAGTCGGTTCATCCTTTGGTTGAACAATAGTCTGTCTTAGCATCTTAGCAGACTATTGGTGAAGTGAGGAGGGGAGATAAAAACGCGATGACAAAAAAAGCTTGCAACAAAAAACTGGCGCTCCTAAGAACGCCAGTTTTTGTTACTATATAAGTAGTCTAAGCGCTAAGGCCCAGTGCTTCAACCAAGCGCTTGTTTGGCTCGACTTTATTCATGCTATAAAAATGCATGGCAGGAGCGCCTTCACTCATCAAGCGCTCACACAGACGATAGACGACCTCAAAGCCAAACTCGCGAATGGCGCTGCGATCATCACCAAAATCCGCCAAGCGTTTACGCACATAACGCGGAATATCAGCGCCGCAGCTATCAGCAAAGCGTACTAAATTGCTGGAATTGGTGATTGGCATGATACCAGCGATTAATGGCTGTGCGACCGTGTCGATACCGCGCTTTTCTAACGTATCACGCAAGTACAAGTAGCTATCAGCATTATAAAAAAACTGAGTAATCGCCGCGTTGGCACCTGCTTGGTACTTGTTGACTAAGTTGTCGACATCAAACTCAAAGCTACGCGCTTGCGGATGCATCTCAGGGTAGGCGGCGACCTCGATATGAAAGTGCTCGCCTGAATGCTCACGAATAAACTTCACCAAATCTAATGCAAATGGCAGCTCACCCATACCGACCTGACCTGAGGGCAAATCACCGCGCAGCGCTACCAGACGTTTGATGCCCAGTGCTTTATAGTGATCGAGTAGGCCTGCGATTTCAACCTTATCATCACCGATACACGACATGTGCGGCGCAATATCAGTATCGCCGCGCGCACATAAGGTCTGTACGATGTCGAGAGTACGGCTACGTGTCGAGCCACCCGCACCGTAAGTCACTGAAAAGTAGCTTGGTGCCAGTTTGTTTAGCTCGTCATAGGTGTTTAGTAGCTTTTGACCCCCTTGCTCAGTTTTGGCAGGGAAAAATTCAAAAGAAAAAGCAGGCTTGCTCACAGTCGCGCTCCTTAGTATTTATAAGCGTCAGGCTTAAACGGGCCTTCGACAGGGACGCCTAGATACTCGGCTTGCTTTTCGGTCAGCTTCGTCAAGGTGCCGTTAAAGCCTGCAACCATCGCTGCTGCGACTTCTTCGTCGAGTTTTTTCGGTAGTACTTTAACGTACAAGTTGTCCGCGCGTGCATCCATTGGCAAATCAGCGAATTTTTCTTCAAACAAGTACATTTGCGCCAAGACTTGGTTGGCAAATGAGCCGTCCATCACGCGCGATGGGTGACCGGTTGCGTTACCTAGGTTCACTAAGCGACCTTCGGCAAGCAAAATCAGATAGTCGTTTTCGTCATCTGAGCGGAACACTTGATGTACTTGTGGTTTGATCTCAACCCAGCGCCAGTTGTCACGCATAAATTGCGTGTCGATTTCGGTGTCGAAGTGACCGATGTTACAGACGACCGCACCAGGCTTTAATGCTGCGAGCATATGTCTGTCACAGACATGATAGTTACCTGTCGTTGTGACGATCAAATCAGTATCTGCTAGCAAGCGCTTGTTGATGCTGTCTGCACCGCCGGTATTGTCGCCATCGATGTACGGAGACAATACTTCATAGCCGTCCATACAAGCCTGCATCGCACAGATAGGATCGACTTCTGAGACGCGTACGATCATGCCTTCTTGGCGTAGGCTTTGGGTTGAGCCTTTGCCCACATCACCATAACCAATGACTAGCGCGCGGCGACCTGCAAGGAACATGTCGGTTGCGCGTTTGATGGCGTCATTTAAACTATGACGGCAGCCGTATTTGTTGTCATTTTTTGATTTGGTCACCGCGTCGTTGACGTTGATCGCGGGTACTTTTAGCGTACCTTTGCCTAGCATCTCGATCAAACGATGCACACCTGTGGTGGTCTCTTCTGAGATACCATGGATGCTATCGAGCATCTGTGGGTATTCGTTGTGAATCAACGCAGTAAGGTCGCCGCCATCATCTAAGATCAAGTTGGCATCCCAAAGCTCGCCTGATGCTTCGCCGCCGACATGTACTTGTTGACGGAGGCACCACTCGTACTCTTCTTCGGTTTCGCCTTTCCAAGCAAACACAGGAATGCCAGCCGCTGCGATTGCTGCCGCTGCGTGGTCTTGGGTCGAAAAGATATTACATGAGGTCCAGCGTACTTCCGCACCTAGCGCAACGAGTGTTTCGATAAGCACTGCGGTCTGGATAGTCATATGGATACAGCCAGCGATTTTGGCACCTTTGAGTGGTTGCTCGTCTTGATAACGACGACGTAAGCCCATCAATGCAGGCATTTCAGCTTCGGCAAGGGTGATTTCGCGGCGGCCGTAGTCAGCCAGGCTGATGTCAGCGACTTTATAGTCAGTAAAGGAAGGGTCGATGGTATGGGCAGATGGGGTGGTAGACACTGCGTCCATAATATGCTCCTATCAGTGGTCAATGATTGATAAAAAGAATAAAAACGCAGGTGCCGTTATTTGCGCTGTTAATAAGCAAAAAATGCTGCAAACAGTTAACCGAGCCTAACATAATGCTTGATGTGCCTAGCGATAAAGCCTAGATGCAGTGATCGATGATTATGGCGCAACACCTCTCGGGAGGGTTATTGTAATAGATGATTCTGTGATTGTCACCTATTGGCTGCGGAAAATCGTAAGTGCTGTCGTCATAAAAAAAGGCCACCGCTGGGTGACCTTGCTTTGTTTATAATTTAAGTTTCGTATCAGTATTAGTACCAATCGTAATTAGTACCAATCGTAGGTAAGTGAGCCGAAGTAGCTGGTGCCTTCTGTGGCGTATTCATTACCAAATTGGCTGGCGAGGGTATAATCCTCATCAGTAATATTGTCGACCCGCAAGTTGGCACGAAGATTAGGAGTGATATAAACCGCGCCGCTCAAATTCAGCAAGGTATAGCTATCAAGCTTATTGTTTTCAGCCGTGACTCTATCATCAGTATGTTTGGCCTCGAGGCGAACATCGAACATCGGCTGCTGATAGCCCACATAAACCATGCCGCTGTTTTTAGGACGATAGGCAAGCTGTTGATTATAGCTTGCGCTATTTGCCGTTTTGTCTTTGGCATCCAAGTAGTCATAACCGAGACCAAATATAAAGGCATTCATATTCCAGTCGGAGGTCAGGCTCAACCCCTTGATTTTCGCTTCACTGATATTTGCTGCACTAGAAATCAGGTCTTCTGCATCGGTGTAATAGCCTGTCAATCGTGACGTTTGGGCATCATTTACGTATTCAACAAATACTTCAGTGTTTTTCGTTCTTTCGGGTTTTAGGTTGGGGTTGCTAAAACCAGGCCAGTATAAATCATTAAAGGTTGGTGCGCGAAATCCGGTCGCATAGTTGGCACCGATTCGCATGCCAGCCAACGGGCGTATCGCCGCTCCTAAATTGTATGTGCTTTCATGACCATATTGTGAGTTGTCATCTACGCGATAGTTGGCTTGCACGTCATAATAAGTGTCTGCCAGCTGATAACCAACAAAGGCACTTTTGACCGTTCTGTCGTCAGGATTATAAGGGGTTTGCACAGCTGGATCAGGATAACCTGAAAAATCTAAAACATCTGAGGCGTCTAGCTGTTGTGACAACCATTCTGCGCCAACAATCACAGTACCAGGTTGCGCGTTGATATTGGTCTCTAAACGTGCTTGCTCTTGGGTGGTATCGTACTGACTGCCTTTTTGATAATCAATAGAATTGGCGTCATGAGTAGTCGATTTGTCGATACTTTGACCATAGCTAAGTTTGCTGACTGTTAAAGGCGTTTTGTATTGAAGATAAGCATTGGCACTGCCGTTTTTTTGGTCTGAATAGGCATTTGGAAAGGCGTTGCCTGCTGAGTCAATATCAGTGGTAGAGTCGGTATACAAGGCACTTATTCCCGCGCTTAGCGAGTCTGATAGCTTATGCTGCAATGCTAGACTGGCATTGGTAGATTTAAAGCCATCATCGTCCGCGTTATAGTCAGCCGAGCTGCTATTGGCAATGGCGTTAAAGCCATCTGTTTCGTTACGACTGACACCCAAGCTCAAGGATAACGTGTCATTTTTCAGCTGACCTGTGATGCCGACTTGGTAGTGATTGTTACTACCATAACCCACAGTTGTAGAAATATTGGACTGCTCTACGTTATTGCCTTTGGTAAAAATCTGGATAACGCCGCCCATGGCGTCAGAGCCGTAGATGCTAGAGCCTGACGCACCATACAAAACTTCGATGCGGTCGATTTGGTCTGCGGCCAACAAGTTCAGAGATGGACTACCTAAAGAGATAGAGCCATAGCGTACCCCATCGATAATCACCAAGACCTGCTTGCTATCAAAGCCGCGCATATAAAAATTACTGGCTGTGCCCATGCCGCCACTTTGTGTGATATTAATACCAGGCTGATTCTTTAGTACATCGACCACGGTCTGACCCTGATAACGCTGTAGTGTCTCGCTATCGATCACACGGGTTTGGGCGATGACGTTACTGGTCTTGGTCGGCGTACGCGTGGCGGTGACGACGATTTTATCGAGCTCAACTTGTGGTAGTGTACGATCATCAGTGGCCGGTGAGGTATTGACTGCCGCTGGATCATTGCTAGCGGACGTCGCCGCCGTGGCAGCCTGCATGGTAAATAAGCCTAAGGCACTTAAAATACTCAAACGAAGATAAGTACGTGAAGATGAACGCGATAAAGACATAGCCAGTTCCAAAAGAATGATATAAAAGAGGTGGAGATAACGGTTTTGATGTTAATACAGGCAAAGGTTGCAAAAAGCAAAAAATTACAAAAAGAAATAAATAAGCAAAACTGCGCTCATTATCTACAAAAACTGGCCATTTATAAACCACTTTAACCTAATCTTTCCTCAAGGTAGGTTGAATGACGCTCATGGTCGGAGCGGTAAAGCAAAGCCCCTAAATGAATCTGACGGCAGCCATCTACAAAAACATGCAATCAAAGGCACTGTTGTGATAAATAATTGTTATGATAGTAAGGGTTCTATCTGCCCTTTTCGTGCCACTTATCAAGCTAAGAGGTTTGTTTTGTCTATTAAGCACCATCTGACTTTTCGTCAGGCTCCAGATGTATTGTCTACCAGCCTAAAAGCGCCGTTTATCACTGTGATGTTTTTGCTTATCATGGCGATGAGCGTACTGCTGCCCGCAGCGTCCTTTGCTGCAGAAACGACAACGCTTGGCGTAAATGGCACGACTGGCAGTGAAGGGTCGGCGAGCACGCCTATACCAGACTCGTTTGGACGCGATACGCCGCGCCATACGGTACAAGGGTTTATTAAGGCGCTGGGCGAAAACGACTACCTGCTGGCGAGCAATTATCTTAATTTGTCTAAGTCGGACAATCCCACCACGGTCGTGCGCCAGTTTAAGCAAGCACTAGATGCTGGCGGCCGTTTTCAGCCTGATTTGCAGATAAACAATACCCCAGAAGGCAATTTAACCGATCAGCTACCGCCGAGCCAAGAAAACGTCGGGGTCATCAATGTCGGAGAAACAAGCGTCCCGTTGGTGCTTGAGAGAGTGCTGTCTAAGCAAGGCGAACAGTATTGGCAGTTCTCTAGTGAGACGCTCAGCTCGGTACCCGAAGTGATAGAAAACACCGAGCCGACGTTGGTGTCTCGCTATACATTTGACTCATTGGAAGGCAAAAAGCTGTTTGGTTATCAGATGGCGGACTTAGTGGCGGCGCTGACGATGATCGTCAGTAGTTTTGTTTTTACTTATATTTTAGTCTGGCTACTGTATCATCTTTTGCGAATCGCCTATCCACGAGTACGCGGCGTTCCGCTACCTTTGCCAAACAAAGTGATACTGCCACTGTCTGTGGTCATTATGGCGCTGATACTATCTGAGGTGATGGTCTATGCTGGCGTCTCGGTGACGCTGCGAGAGCCGGTCAATCGTTTTGCTGATATTGCCTCGTGGTTGGCGTTGACTTGGTTATTACTGCGCGTCATTGATGCGATATTTACCCGTGCAGTCAATTTAAGCTATAAGAAAAACTATACCGAGCGTGTCTCCATCTTGGGTCTGCTCAGAAAAGTTGTCAAAGCGTTGCTGCTCATCTTTGCGGTGATTGTCATCTTTGGCAATTTAGGGTTTGACTTGACCACAGGGATTGCCGCACTAGGGGTCGGTGGTCTGGCATTGGCGCTTGGTGCGCAAAAGACCATCGAAAACCTCGTCGGTAGTGTGGTGGTGGTCGCAGATTCTCCCGTACGCATAGGGGACTATTGTAAATTTGGCACGTATGAAGGCACGGTCATCGATATCGGTATTCGCTCATCACGCGTGCGCACCTTGACGCGTACCATCGTCACTGTGCCAAACGGTGATTTTTCTTCGATGCAAATCGAAAACTTTACCTCGCGTGATATGTTTCGGTTTTTTCATCAGCTGTATATTAAGCGTACGGCTGATATCGATGTGGTCTTTAAGATGGTCAAAGACTTAGATGAGTTTTTAAATGAGCATTATTTGACCAACCAAGAATGGAATCAGGTCAATATCTTAGAGCTGCGCCAAGATTGCTATGTGATTCAGCTGCAAGCCTATATCAACGCCAACGATGTGACGGAATTTTATGATAAGCAAAACGTCGTGTTCGTTGATATATTAACTCAGGTCAAAAAATACGACGTCGAGCACGCACTGCCTACGCAGCAGCTGATAGTCAATCAAACCGATGTTGCGTCGTCTAAAGCAAACAGCGAGCAAAAATCTGATAACGACGGGTCTGCAGGTGACGTGTCAAAAGATGACGACATGGCCAATAGGGCAGATGGTAGCGTCAATCCTGCTCGCGACGACATGGATAAAAAACAAGATGAACATCATGATGATGCGCATAACATAGATCTGGATAAAGACCATAGAGCCAGCAAAGATAAAAAGACTGCCGCGTCGCCTGACGCCACGGCGACCAAAAAACAACATGGCATCAAGGCGCTCAGAGAAAAAGGCCGTGCGCTAAAAAAGAGGAAGTTTAAGCACACCAAACGCAAGTTTGGCTTGTCAATATGGAACCAGCCCTAAAAAGACAGCCATATAAGGCGTGGCATTGCCATAGAAACTATAATCGTTATAGTCGATTCTAAATAAAACAGATACATTGTATGTCAACGTGGGACTGGTATAAATTTTTCTTGCGTGCTGTGCCTACGCCGACAGAGGCTGCGTAAAATTCATCCCAGTCCCACTGTATCGTTTTTATACTGAAATCACTATATCAATCATGGGTTCTTAGATAGGCACAGCGGTCTTATCACGCAGCTGCCCGTAATACGACCAAAGCAATAGGCTGGCTGTGCTACGGTACGGTGACCAATGCTGCGTTAGAGAGTGGAGTCGTTTTGGGGTAGGACGCTCAGGCAAGTCCAGCAGTGTCATGGCGGCAACTTTGATCGCCAAGTCATCAACAGCGAGGATGTCAGCGCGCTGTAAAGAAAACAATAAGTACATCTCAGCCGTCCAGCGCCCGATACCTGTGACGGTGGTTAGGATGTTTATCACTTCCTCATCTGGTAGGGTTTTTAGGCTAGCAAAATCTATATCATGCGCAACCAAAGAGCGAATATAGCGAATTTTTTGTTTAGATAAGCCTTGGGCTCTGAGCGCGTCATCGCTTGCGTGCTGAATCATGCTAGGAGTGGTCAAGCCGGTATCAAGCAAACGCTGCCAAATACTGGTTGCCGCAGCGACAGACAACTGCTGGCCGACCATCGCTCGCATTAATTGCATAAAGCCGCCAGTATTGTGCCGCAGATTCGGTAAGCCCACTTGCTCGTAGACCGGCGCAAATCTCGGCTCGATTGCTATCAACGCATCGATATTTGCTGCTAGCTGCTCAGGGGTGTCAAGGGTCTGTATGCTCATCGTTATTTACTCTCATCGAAGTTATAAGGCGCACTATCTTCTAAAAAGCACATAATCCTACATTCTAAAACCACATCATCTATAAAAAAAGACTGCTTATTGGGCAGTCTTTTTTTGCTTTGCTTTAAGGTTTATTCACCCGCGCCTTTTGGTTTTTTTAGCAGTACTAGTACCGCACCATTACCGCCATCTTTTGGCGAGGCCGAGCAAAACGCCAATACTTCAGGCAGTTGACGGAGCCAGCCATTCACACAGGTTTTTAGGATGGCCTCAGAGCCTTTGCCATGGACGATTTTGACCACAGTTTCGTTGTTGGCTTTGGCTTGGCTGAGTAGTTGGGTCATCGCAGCGCGGGCTTCTTCGATGGTACAGCCATGGATGTCTACGGCATCATACCAGCGCAGTTTGCCTTTTTTTAGTTGATCAAATATTTTGTTTTGTAGGGTTGGCTGTTTGTACGATAAGTACGCTTCGCTTGCCACAGGGTTGAGCAAGGCTTGCATGTCTGATAAGCCGGCGCTTAGATCACCACTTTCACTGCCTTGCGCAGCGGCACGTTTTGATAAAGTCGTGGCATCAGGTTTGCCAGCTTTAGTGCTGGTGACAGGGGAGCGCACGTTTTTGTCTTCGAGCTGAGTGACGCCATGCATTGCTTGCATAAACAGCACTTTGTCGTCGTCGATATGCTCACTGTCTAGTTGTTTGACCGTTTTTTTGACTTGTTTTTGTGTCGGCAGCGATACAGGCTCAGTCGGCTTTTGGTTTTCGCCCTCAGGTGAGTTGGTATCACGGCCTTTGCTCAGCTGGCCTTTTAGCTCTTTGAGCTGATCTTGCATTTCTTTAGAAAATAGAGAATTTGACATAACAGTTAAGGTATCGTTGGTTGATGAAAAGGTAGTTGGGTAATGTGTGCTGTGGCATTTTTTAGTTACTTTACGCGTCTGCTGCGACGCCTGCAAGTAAGGATTGTAACGCGTGTCCAGGATGCTCGGTTTTCATAAATTGCTCACCGATCAAAAAGTGCTGAATGTCGTTGTTTAGCATCAGGCGAATATCAGCACTGCTATGAATCCCACTTTCAGTCACGATAAGTGGCTGATGTGCGCGGCTGTCGGCGTCAGCGGCCAATGATTTGATTAGGGTGTTTTTTAACTCAAGCGTGGTCTGTAGATCGACATCGAATGTATTTAAATCGCGATTATTGATGCCATAGATGTTGTGGACACTACGAGGCAGCTGGAGGGCGCGCTCAAGCTCGGTTTTAGTATGGACTTCAATCAACACGTCCATACCCAGATCGATACTCAGCGCATGCAGCTGCTGTGCTTGCGCATCATCAAGACACGCCATAATCAATAAGATACAGTCTGCACCCAGCAAGTAGGATTGATAAATCTGATACACATCGACCATAAAGTCTTTACGCAGTAGCGGCAGAGTGGCGGCATTGGCCGCTGCCTCAAGGTAACTATCCTCTCCCTGAAAGTACTCGCGATCGGTGAGGACAGACAGACAACTGGCACCCGCCCGCTCATATTGCTGGGCAAACAATGCGGGGGCAAAGTTATGATTGATGATGCCTTTAGAAGGTGAGGCTTTTTTAATCTCGGCGATGATACCGATGCCGCTCTCGCTTGTGCTCGCCGCTCGTAATGCCTGAGCAAAGCCGCGCCGCGGCTGTTGATTGGCCAGCACCTTGGCTTTTAAGTCATCTAGAGATAGCGTCTCACGAGCCGCTTTTACCTCAAGGTGTTTGGTCGCAACGATGCGCTGTAATACTGAAGGTATGTCTGTATGGGTCATGCTGGTGTCCGAATATGTCTAAAGGTAAAAGGGCAAAAGTCAGTGGGCGATAGCTGTATGAAAAATTTAAGTGTTTTGCGCCAGCTGCTGAGTATATTGTGCCAAAGACTCAAGCTTGGTCAAGGCATCGCCATTTTGAATGACCTTTTGAGCGCGGCTAACACCATTTGGATAGTTGCTGGCCAGCCCTGCCGTATAAATGGCCGCGCCTGCATTGAGTGCAATCATATCACGAGCCTTGAGCACCGCGCGATCATGAGTGTCTGTACCCGAGAGGGCGGCGCGTATTAGCTCCAGACTCTCTTTAGGGGAGTCAACATCCAGACCGATGAGGGTTTGCGATTCGACCCCCGCATCTTCTGGCATCATCTCAAAGACTGTGACCGTACCGTCTTTTAGCTCAGCGACCGTCGTAGAAGTGGCCAAGCTGATTTCATCTAGGCCGTCTTTGGCACCGACCACCATGACGTGACGCGCCCCTAGGTTTTTCATCACCTTAGCGATAGGCTCACACAGCGCTGCGGTAAAGACGCCAATGACCAGATTGGGCACGCCAGCTGGGTTGGTCAATGGCCCCAAAATATTAAATATCGTTCGCGCTTTTAGCTCACGGCGTACGGGGTTGGCATAGCGCATGGCGCTGTGGTGATTGGGCGCAAATAAAAAGCCAATACCTTGATTTTCTATGCATTGCTTGGCCTGCTCTGGGCTGAGTGTCAAGCTGATTCCTGCCTGTTCAAGCAAGTCGGAGCTGCCAGATTTGGTCGACACGCCGCGGTTACCATGTTTGGCCACTTGTGCCCCTGCCGCTGCTGCGACCAAGGCTGAAGCGGTAGAGACGTTAAACAAATTGGCACCATCACCGCCCGTACCGACGATATCGACCAGATAGTGGCAGTCTGCCGGTGTGATGTTGGCTGCTAAGTCACGCATGGCGCTGGCCGATGCGGTAATCTCGTCGATAGACTCGCCTTTCATGCGCAGACCCGTCAAAATCGCACCCATCATGGCATCACTACATCGACCCTGCATGATAATCAGCATGACTTGATACATCTCATCAAAGGTTAGGTCAATGTGCTGAAAAATTCTCGCCAATGCGGTGGTCAGGAGTTTGTGCGTCTGCTCATCAGACAGCTGAGCGATATGATCTGGGGTGGTGGTATCCTCTGTTTTTATTGTGCTCATTATTCTCTCGCTTAGTATTTTTATAAATAAGGGTTAAAAGGCGCAGGCGTTATGGATTATTTATCATCAGCATTGTCAGTAAATTGGTAAATAAACTGCCGTCAAATAGTCTTGAACCGAACGGACTCTAACCGACTTGCGGTAAGGCATCTGTAGGCAATACTGCCAAACCGTGAGTGTGCAAAAAGTTATTGAGCAGCTGATAGCCTGCTTGGCTTAGGATGGACTCTGGATGAAACTGCACGCCTTCAATGGCGTAGGTGGTGTGACGAACGCCCATGATCTCCTCGATGCTGTCATTACTATGTTGTGTCCAAGCAGTCACCTCTAGACACTCAGGTAAGCTGGCTTGGTCAATCACCAGTGAGTGATAGCGGGTGACTTGCACGGGTGCTGGCAGGCCAAAAAACACGCCTTGGTCGTTATGATATACCGCAGATAGGCGGCCATGCATGACTGCGCCTGCCTTGATGATCTGCGCCCCAAAAGCCTGCCCAATGGCCTGATGGCCAAGACAGATGCCCAAGATAGGTATAAGGCCCTTAAAGGCATCGATAACTTGTAAAGAAATACCCGCTTGGTCAGGGGTACACGGGCCAGGGCCAATCACGATCGCATCTGGTGCGAGAGCTTGGATCTGTTGGAGACTGATCTCATCGTTACGCCAGACGGTGATATGCTGCTGTAGTTCACCGAAGTACTGTACAATATTGTACGTAAAGCTGTCGTAATTATCGATCATCAAAATCATGTGGGTATCAACTTAGTTGGTTTGGCTTTTTTATAAATCTTAGCTTTATAAGTCTTGTTTTCGTAGATAGGGGACGACAGCTTTGGTCGTTTTTTTCTTTTTTGTTACATGCCTGTTTGCTGCATGGTTGAGCCTGCGTCAGCTTATAGGATTGTCACAGTCTTTATCGTCCGTCGTTATCTTACCACTATTTTGCGTGCTATCAAACGCAGCACGATAGTCAGCAGGTTTATCACAGATTTTTTGTATTACCGCTTATAGTTAATTTTATATAAAAACACTTTTTTATTGAGCGGCTTGATAGCAAAGTATCTGATGTACTTACATATAAATATATGCAGCGCCGTACCACTACTTACGAATAGATGCCATGTGTGCCGAGCAAGTGAGGCAAACGTGACATGAGGCAATGTATCAAAAATCGACTCACTCTGATATAGTCGATTGAGTTAAAACAGGGCGCAGTGCTGACTATACAGGTGATTTGCCCCAAAAGAGGGCATTGAAGAGACAGGTTGCACCATCGTATGAGCCGATTTGGTGCATTAAAGGTATTAACGGATACACCAAATCATCATATGGTGGTGATAGCCTAAGAAGCTACCTTTATTACGCATTAGCAAAAATGCGCTAAATGTTTGTATTTACTTACTATTTGTCTGCTTATGGATTTGCTGCACTGTCATGCGCCAAACAGGTTGGCACGGCAGTTGCATCATTATCGTCAGCAGACAATATAATATTTGGTGATGAGTTGCTTCTTTATCAGCTACTGCTGTCTATCACTGTTTATTAATAATAATCAGCCAGCATTTGAACAAAGCAACATTATCAGTCATATGTTGTTAAAATAGCGTTAAAACAATTTATATTACAAATATCTAATCAACACAACGGAGACTATTCATGTCGGATAAATTATTGGATCTTATCAAATCATCTAATGCTAAATGGGTTGACTTTCGCTTTACCGATACTCGCGGTAAAGAGCAACACATCAGCTTTCCTGCCTCTACCATCGACGAAGAAGTGCTAGAAGACGGCAAAATGTTTGATGGTTCATCTATCGCTGGCTGGAAGGGCATTGAAGCCTCAGATATGATCCTACGTCCTGACCCTGAGACGGCTTTTATCGACCCGTTTTTTGATGCCGTTACAGTCGTCGTGACCTGCGATATCATCGAGCCATCAACTCTGCAAGGCTACGATCGCGACCCGCGCTCTATCGCTCGCCGCGCAGAAGAGTATCTCAAATCAACGGGCATCGGTGACACTGCTTATTTTGGTCCTGAGCCAGAGTTTTTTGTATTTGATGATGTCAAATGGTCGGTTGAGATGTCGGGCGTGAGTCATAAGATCACCGCTGAAGAAGCGGCATGGTCCACCAACGAGACATACGAGTGGGGCAACATGGCCCACCGTCCGCGCGTCAAGGGCGGCTATTTCCCAGTACCGCCAATCGACAGCTCACAAGACATGCGTTCTGTGATGTGTGAGCGTATCGAAGAGATCATCGGTGAGGGCAGCGTTGAGGTGCATCACCACGAAGTAGCCTCTTGTCAGTCCGAGATTGGTGTGGCATTTAATACCATGGTGCGTAAGGCTGATGAAGTGCAGCAATTAAAATACGTCGTGCATAATGTCGCTCATCAGTTTGGTAAGACGGCTACCTTTATGCCAAAGCCTATCGTTGGTGACAATGGCTCAGGGATGCACGTACACATGTCGATCTCAAAAGATGGCGTCAATACCTTTGCGGGCGATGAGTACGCAGGTCTATCAGAAACTGCCCTATACTTTATCGGTGGTATCATCAAGCATGCGCGTGCACTCAATGCGATTACCAACCCATCGACCAACAGTTACAAGCGTCTAGTACCGCATTACGAAGCACCTATCAAGCTTGCGTATTCTGCATCAAACCGCTCAGCGTCTATCCGTATCCCGCACGTGAGCAGTCCAAAAGCGGTACGCGTCGAAGCACGTTTCCCTGATCCAACGGCCAACCCATACTTGTCTTTTGCAGCGCTATTGATGGCAGGTCTGGACGGTATCCAAAACAAGATGCATCCAGGCGAAGCTGCTGACAAAAACTTGTATGACTTGCCACCAGAAGAAGAGGCGCTAATCCCAACGGTAGCAGAGAGCTTGGATGTCGCCCTACAAGCGCTAAAAGACGACCACGAGTTTTTGTTAAAAGGTGATGTGTTTACTCAAGACATGCTAGATGCATTTATCGCCCTAAAAGAAGAAGAAGTGCAACGTGTCAACGTCACTGTACATCCAGTTGAATTTGACTTGTACTACAGCTGCTAATCAGCTACGTACTCAAAACGCTGAATTTAAGCTAAATGTAAAATAATATCAAATCACCAGCTAAGTCTGCCTTAGCTGGTTTTTTTATGTGCGAAAATAAAAAGTACACCATCCAATAAATGAATAAAACATCGCTACTGATTTCATCACGCAAATGCCGCATAATAGGAAGTATCAGATTGATTAGGTGGCTTGACCATGACGACATTTATCCTTACTCATATAAAAAACACTCATATAAAAGACGCTGATGTAACAACCATCGCTCTAAAGTCCAGTACTCTAAAGACCAGAGGTATAAAAGCCAAATGTTTTGGTTTGCTGACAGCGCTGACCGTACTTTCAGTGAGTATCACAGTACCTATAATAGTGCCTACCAGTCATGCAGCACCCATCTATAAAGTAGTCGATGAAAAGACGGGACAAGTCACCTTTACCGATCGGCCACAAAACTATAAACAGCAGAGGGACAAAACCGTCAGTCAGACGGCTGTTTCTACTGGTAGAGACACGATTGGTCAGGTGACTGGCGAGGCGACCTCGTCATCTGCGCCTGTGAGCACGGCCAATAGCACAGACATGGCGCGCAAGGCAGTGAGTTATCAGCTTATGATCGCCGAGCCTAGCGAGACTCGCGCATATCGCCGTCCTGCTCAAAGCATCGAGGTGCGCGTACAGGTGACGCCTGCCTTGCAGGCGGGTGATGGAGTCCGTATTTATCTGGATGGTAGTGAGGTTGCACAAGGGTTAAGTGCTTCTATCGCCACTGTCGACCTTATGCCCGGCGCGCATAATATAAAGGCGGTCATACAAAATAAAAAAGGACAGCTGCTCAAAGAAGCGGCCCGTACGGTATATGTGCTTCAAAACACCCAAACCCTCCAAAACAATAAAAAAATCGCGCAGCAGCGCTTAGCCTACCAAAATCTACCTTGGCATCAAAAACTGCTGCTAAAACTGCGGCAAAAGGATGGAAGTCTACAAACGGTTCAAAGTGCACAGCCTAAAACTAATGATGCTTTCACCAAGTAAGCGCCATGCCCTATAGCATACAAAAAAGGGCAGTCACTACGATAAGTGGCTGCCCTTGATATTCTTTGATGGTTAGTTAGGTACTCATAAAGTTTTTTTGCTAACAGCTGTCTTTATGGCACAAAAGCTATTTGGTCAGCTCGATGGTGCCGTTGGCGGTGACGGAGATGGTGCTATTGCCCGATTCAAAACTCTGGCTAGGTACTGAGGCATCGGCGGCTTCTGCTTTCATATTCATGCTGCCATACATTGGACGAGGGTAGTTGTTTCCTGTGTTTAGATTGACATTGACCACACGGTAGCCGCGTGCATTCCAAGCGCGCGTTAGGTTTTTGGCCTGCTGCTGAAAAGCGCGAGACGCTTCGGTCATCAGCTTTTGCTCTAGTGCGTCTTTTTTGCTGTCAGAGACGCCAAAGTTTAGGTTATCCATCACTAGCGTTTCTTGCAAATCAGCAATTAGCTGGCTGGTAGCCGCAAAGTCGGTGCTTTTTAGATCAATACTGGCTTGCCCCGTCCAGCCAATGATTTTGTCGTTTTTATCATATCGCGGATAGGTGCGCTGCTGTCCGGTGCTGACTGTCACGCTCGGGTAGCGCTTAGCAATCTTCATGGCATTATTAATAGAAGTGTTGAGCGTGGTGGCCAAGGCTTTTGAGGTACTGGCTTGGGCTTTTTTGTACATGCTGGCGCGTACTTCGTCATTTTGCACCTCTTCTTTGACTTCGGTTTGAAAGCTCAGCTGGTCATAGCCTGTCGGCTCAGCATGCGCGCTGCCTATCATGGCCAGCAGTAACGTGGCTGTTCCTGTTGCGAGAGTGGCTTTGTGTACTAAAGTGTTTTTCATTATTTTCTCCTAATAAATCATAGTTCTCTAGAGCCGTAGTGGGCGTTACCAAACGTACGGTGCTGGCTCAAAGTGATGCTGAATGCTATTTTGGTCGACTTATCTTTTATTGCGTTGTTTTTTGTTGATGGCTATTTTGTTGGGCTGCTTTGTTAAGCTATTTATAGTCAAAGATATGCTCTGATAGCTATTTGCTAAAATAGCAAAGTTTTTTGCCTGTGCTTGTAAGGGTTTTGTCACCAAGTTTGACCGTTTTTTTTGTCAAAAAGCATACAGTTTTACGATAGGGGTTGTAATACTAAAAAAATCTTGTATAATCTGCTCTGGTGGCTCCGTTGGTAGCCTCGCAACATTGTACTATGAATCCCGCCAGGACCGGAAGGTAGCAACGGTAGTAGATACAATGTGTGCCGAGGATGTGCTGGCGGAGTCGCTTTTTTTTGCCTAAAATTTGATATTGGTCTTTATCATTGTCCAGTCACAGCCTGTTTTGCTTAATACCTATCTCCATGCCTCTCTAGTACATCAAAATTATAAAACATCAAAAGCAGTTTTCGATATTCAGTCCTTTATCATAAAGGGCTTTTTTTTATCTAAAAATTGCCCGATGCTAGCGCTTCATAGATAAATTTAAGCTAAAATACAAGGTATTAACGTATCATTAATACTCTAGACACATTGGGATTTGCTTATGAAGATGTTTGTTTGGCTACTGATTATATTCATGGTACTACTGGTCGTGTTTGGGGTGTCGATATTTAATAAATTGGTACGCGCGCGCAATCAAGCAAAAAATGGTTTTGCGCAGATAGATGTCCAGCTCAAGCGTCGTCATGACTTGATTCCAAACTTGGTTGAGGCCGCCAAGCGTTATCTGACGCATGAAGAAGAGACCTTAAGCCGTGTGATTAGCGCCCGTAATCACGCCCAAAGCCTGCAAGACTCTACGCATCATAAGCCAGAGTCGCCCGCGCATATGGCGTTGTTTGCCCAAGCAGAAGGCATGCTATCTAAAGCTTTGGGGCAACTCTCAGCGGTGGTGGAGGCGTATCCTGAGCTAAAAGCGGATAGCATGATCAAAGAGCTGATGGATGAGCTGACCAATACCGAAAACCGTATAGGCTTTGCCCGTCAGCACTATAACGATAGTGTGATGTTTTATAATAACGACCGTGAGGTGTTTCCAAACAATCTTGTCAGTAGCACTTTTGGCTTTCGTCCGCTCAGCCCACTGGTCTTTGCAGACAGAGAAGCCATTGCCAAAGCCCCTGTTGTAGATATGACTTAAGATGCCGAGTAAAAGCACAAAAAGTGTCGCCAATTTGAGATAAGCGGATGGATTTTTTTGCTCAGCAGCGGATACGCACGCGCCGCAGTCTGTTACTTTATGGGCTGTTTTTTTTGATCGTCTTGGCTCATATAGCAGTGGCTCTCGGGGTCGTGTGGTTGTTGTTGACGATATTTACAGGGGGCGTCTACTACTGGGCGTTGGTTTTGGTCACCGTTTGGATCATAGCGAGTTTTGTTGGTGGTAGTTTTGTAGAGTATAGCCGCCTTAGAGCGGGTGGCCGCGCGATTGCTCAACGCGTGGGGGCGGTTCGTCTGTTTATCGATAGCAGTCAGGATGCTTGGGAGCACAGTCAAGGGGTGGCTCAGCAGCACACGGCGGCCAAAAAAATTCGCTTTAGTGACCGTCAGATTGCAGTGCGTGATGAGCGAGACTTTCCGCCTGTCTATCGCCGTTACTACGAAATCGCTCAGCAGCTGGCTATTGCATCGGGGCTGCGTATGCCGATATTGTACGTGCTGCCTGATGAGCAAGGTATCAATGGTTTTGTCGCTGGTCGTCACAGTCAAGACATGGTATTGGTCGTGACGCAGGGCGCGCTAGACAAGCTATCTGATGAGGCGCTATACGGGCTGATAGGGCATGAGTATGGTCATATCTTGCATGGTGATGCGACGTTTAATTTACAGCTAATGGTGGTGTTAGCAGGCTTGCAGTTACTCTATGATTGGAGCGATTCTATTAATAATTTTGGTACTGGTTATAAAAGCAACCAGCAAAACTATTTTAACAATGCAGTTAATCAGAATAACCCCTTATCACAAAGAGCTATTGACAGCCAGGCGCGTATTACTGAGGCGCAAACTGCTAATTTTAACACTCATAGCGAATGGGTAGCCTACTGGCAAAACCAGTCGCAAAGCCAGCAATCTTCAGCTAAGAGTCAGTCAAGATGGCTACAACATAATGATAAATTCGATAGTCAAGCGCCGCGTAATATTTGGACATTATTAATCCATGGACTGAGCTTTTCGAGTATGGCCAGCGCTCAGTTGATCAAACACAGCTTTAACCGTGAGCGCGAGTTGCTTGCCGATGCGACCAGTGTGCAGCTGACACGTTCGCCGGCTATTATGGAAACCTTAAAGGCCATTCATCAAGATGCGCTTGGTTCGCGCTTAACTGGTATCGCCGATATCAATGGATTAAGTCATTTCTTTTTTGCCAGTAGTGGTGCTGATTTGGGTGATGTCTCTTGGTTTGCCACGCATCCAAGTTTGGCTGAGCGCATGAGTGCCATCAATGCCAACGCTTATCACGATTTCGCCGTGCAAGTGGCTAAAGAAAAACATCTCAATCAGCAAAAGATAAAAGAAATTTATGAGCAGCGCCGCTTGGGTGATTGGGGCGAAGTCCAAGCAAATAGCCTAAGTAAAGATAAAAAATCAATTTTTAGTAACCTCTCTACTATTGCCACCAAAAAAGACAAAAATGCTGAAGAAAACATCAGAGAAAACGTCGATTTTTTAATCAATGAGCCTAATAATGCCTTAGAGGCAGAGTCGGCGCTGCCCTTTACCAAAAAAGAAGATGTCGTGATTGACGGTCGCTTGCAAGTATCAGCAGAGGATATAGGTGCCTGTCAGCTGCTAAAGCCATGGATGGCAAAACCCGATAGCGATTTACCAAAAAAATCATGGATCGATAGCGACGATTTGCATCAGGTTTGCCTGCCGCAGTACGTGCTGGATCACAGTCATCATCCATTGGGCGCGCAAGCTTTGATCGAAGCCATCATGTTATGCCATCAACGGCGCTTGCTGACGACGACGATGAAATATGATTTACACGACATTTGGGAAGGGGTTAGCTGTGATGAAGTATCGCAAAGTAATACGCAACAATATCAAGGTAAGGAACGCGCAGCGTCCACTGTAGATAGCAATCATGACAGTCATAACAACCCGCTCATCTTACCGCATACGATAGATGCTAAATTGCTGACAGCGGTGGCCAATTTGGATCGGCGCTTAGACAGTGCGGTGCTGGTTTTTGCGATAAAGCAGCTGCATCAGCAAGACTTATCGGCACAGACAGTTAATGCACAGCGCCTGCAAAACGAGCGCAGCCATGACCACCACGCCCATCAGCATTATCAGCAGCAACAAAGCAGCCGTACCATGCTCGCTCGCTATCAGTGCGGTTTACTACAGCTGTTTGCTCGCCAGCTGGCGGTGGATTTAACCTTTGACTTTGCTCAGGATATCTCAGCAGACCTTGTGTCTGGCACAGATACACCATTATCAGTATCTGATCAAGTAGCATGCACCAAGTCACAAGAAGTGTCTATTGTGTCATTATGGCAAGCGCTACATTTACAGCGGTTATTGCCAACGCTTTCTGCGGTGTTAAATGACAAAAATACCGATAAGCCGTCTGGCAGGCAGGCGCTATTGCAGGCGGGTATGGAGGATATAGGCGCGCAGCTTGACCCATCAGGTCAGGTGTTTTCTGGTCTGGATGCCGTGAGGAGGTCGGTGCTGATACTACTGGCGTATCGGCTGTCCAAAAACGCCCACCGCCATAGACTGCCAGCATGGGAGAGTGCCGCACGCTACATCGTGGATGTGAGGCGGCATGCCCGTTTGATTGATATTGACTTAAATGCCGTCAGCGATGCAAATCTACAGTGGTTGTTAATGACCGCATCTCACTTAAATAGTAGCCAGCTGTTAGCGGTGGTCTGTATGGTGCCAGCGTATCACGCGGACCATGCTGATACAGCGAGCACTCATAAGGCGGAAGATAATAATTGTGGCAAGAGACAACAGGATAGCGGCCAAATAGATTATAATGAGTATCGACGATGGCTAAGTACATTGCATACTGTCATGTTACACGATACGATAATCAGTCAAGATGAATACGACTGCCTGATGATGCTGGCAGAGCATTGGTTAGGCGTTCGCCAGCTTTTTTAACATCGCCCGCTCTCAATTAAAAAATAAGACAGCAGAACCGCATGAGTGATATCCAAGATCCGCAAATTGTACTACAGCGCCGTGTGCAGCAGCGCCAAATCCTAGCGATGATGGGTATCGATCAGTGGGTGCGCCCAGATGCTGCGACGCTAAGCATGGCTGATATTCCCGCCATTAGCGAAAGTCAGTCAGACCTCTCAAGTCCTAGCGTCTCTCTTGCCTCTTCGCAGCGCAGTCCTGTCAGCGATGTCAGCGACAGCGATGCAGCGTGGAATACCCAAAGCCCCGTCAATGACCGCTATCCTCACCACATCGATGATGGCTCGTCAAATTACTTAGACACGAGCGATACGCCTGCTTATCACGATGATGCCTATTTGGATGGCGAGCCTGCTCTACCAACCGTCGCCCAGGTGGTGGCACCACTCGTTGACGCCGTAAAAACAACCACTGCTGCGCCATCAGCGATACATGCATCAGCAGATAAATATGCTGATGAGAGCAACAAAAAGGTGTTGCCGTTTAGTTTGCAAGGTGGCCGCTACGGCAACTGGGTCATACTGGTGGACATGCAAACCCTCAGTGGTGACAGCCAAAAACTGTGGCAAAACATCACCCAAGCATTATCGATGACTTGTGAGACCACGTCGTTTCCGATCTGTGCGGGTATGGATACCGCTGAGCTTGCTAATGCCAGCTTAGCAGGCTATGTTTTTAAGATTGGGCGTAGTGAAGAGGTGCAAGTGGCGGCTTTGACGGCCTTGCCTGACGGGTTGACGCATCCTGCCCTAACTACGCTCCCAACTTTGGATGAGATGCTCGCCGATAGCCGTCTGAAGCGGCAATTTTGGCAACAGATAGCAAAACCTGTCTCGTAAATAAACATAACTGAGCGTTTGAGATAACAAGAAAAACTGCCAGACTTACAATGCCTTTAAAAATTCGCCCTAGGCGCTTTAATCGTTAATCAGCTTAGCTGTTAACCAACAATGATGACCTCATCAATTTAGGATAATAACCATGTCTACAACCCCAGAATCCATCCGCACATCCAACGCCTCTACCAATCCAAACGCTGCCGCGCATCGTCTGCCAAACTTCTGTGCGGGTCCTGCGACCATGCCCACCACCGTCTTAGAGCGTGCACAAAGCGAGCTGCTTGACTGGCAAGGGCGCGGCCTTTCGGTGATGGAGATGAGCCATCGTAGTAAAGACTATGTCGCTATCACAGAAAAGGCTGAGAGCAAGTTACGGGCATTGATGGAGATTCCAGATAACTATAAAGTGCTGTTTTTGCAAGGCGGTGCCAGCTTACAGTTTTCGGCGATTCCTCTGAATTTATTAAATGGTGGGCGCGGTGACTATTTAACGACGGGCGCTTGGTCAGGTAAAGCGGTCAAAGAAGCCAAACGCTATGAAGCCTTGGGGTTGGGCGCAGTCAATGTGGTCGCCACTGGCAAAGACAGTAACTTTACTGACGTGCCAGCCCAAAGCGAGTGGAACCTAAGCGACGATGCGGCGTATTTTCACTACTGTGCCAACGAAACCATTCACGGTCTACAGGTATTTGAGCCGCCACAAGTCGACGCGCCTATTATTGCCGATATGTCTTCTTGCATTTTGTCGCAGCCGATAGATGTGTCAAAGTTTGGCATGATTTACGCCGGCGCCCAAAAAAACATCGGTCCGGCAGGTCTTATCATTGTCATCATCCGTGAAGACTTGCTTGGCCGTGCCAGTGAGTGGTGCCCTATGCTCATGAACTATGAGCACCAAGTCGAAAAAGCGTCGATGTCAAACACCCCAGCGACGTACTCATGGTACTTGGCAGGATTGGTGTTTGATTGGTTAGAGGCGCAGGGCGGCGTGGCTGCGATCGGCAAGATTAACCAGCAAAAAGCCGACTTGCTCTACCAAACCATTGACGACAGCAGTTTTTATAACAACCCCGTTGCCCCTGAGCATCGCTCTATCATGAACGTGCCTTTCACCTTGGCAGACAGCAGTCTGGATAAGGTGTTTTTAGAAGAGTCAGAGGCCGCAGGACTATTGAACCTAAAAGGTCACCGTGATGTCGGCGGTATGCGTGCCAGTATTTATAATGCCGTACCGCTTGAGTGGGTACAGCAGCTGGTGGATTTTATGATTGCCTTTGAAAAAAAGCACGCTTAATCAAGCGGTCGCTATAACTCAAACGCTATCACACAAATACTAAAAGATAAAAAGACAAAAAGGACGCCACTTTTATAAGTGGCGTCTTTTTTATGAGCAGGCGCTTTTATTGTCAGTCAAAAAAACCGCTGGGCAAACCTGCTGTATACCTAAAAACGTGCCTCTACTGATGTAAATCCACCTCATCGCTGCGCTGTATTATCAAAAAAGCCTCGAGCATGACGACATCAATCCAGCAAATCATTAGGTGAAAAAACCTAAGTTTGTTATGATAAAATTTTCCGAGGGCAGAGCTTGGCATTGTTTTTTACGTGTTATGGCTATAATGCTCACGTTTTCGCGATGATAGGTACGGTAAGTAAAGAGGTCTATTGATACCCCATGACGCCCAAAAAAGCCCTGCCAAAAACCGTTTTGTTTGCTCTGGTCATCAGCTGGCTGCCGATAGCTATGGCAGCGCCTGTCACCACGACAGCGCTTGGTCATAATAGCACCACTGAATATGCCGACGCCCCATATATGCCCTATGCCAATCCAAATGCGCCCAAAGGCGGCACACTGTCACTCGATGCGCGCGGCACCTTTAATGCGGCCAATAAATGGATGACCACGGGGGTGGCGATGGTCGGTACCGACTATCTGTACGACACGTTGATGACCGGATCATTAGATGAAGCCTTTACCATGTATCCGCAGTTGGCCAGCAAAGTCACCTACGACCCGGATGATACCAGCTGGATTATCTATCATATCAATCCTGCGGCGCGTTTTTGGGATGGCACAGAGGTCACCAGTCATGATGTCAAAGCCACTTATGACGCCATATTAAATAAAGGCCCGATGTATATTCGTAGCTATTTGGGCGATATCAAAGACATCCAAATTGTCGATAAGCGGCGAGTCAAGTTTGTCTTTACCTCCGATGATAATAAAGAGATTCTATTAACAGTCGGGCAGTTTCCAGTGTTTGCCAAATCCTCTATTGATACCGACTTTGAAAAAATCAGCCTAACGCCGCTCATGGGCAGTGGGCCTTATAAGCTAGGCCGCGTCGATGCAGGGCGTTCAGTCAGCTATGTTCGTGACCCCAATTATTGGGGGCGGGATTTGATGGTCAATCGCGGTCGCTATAACTTTGATAGGATTAAGTTTGTCTACTACCAAAGTGATGAGATTGCCTTTGAAGGGTTTAAGTCTGGTCAATATCGCTTTCGCCCAGAAAATAAAGCATCAAACTGGGCAACTGGTTATCGCTTCCCAGCGGTAAAAGCAGGGCTCATTAAAAAAGAAACCATCAGCAGTCAAAACCCAGTACCTATGCAGGCGCTGGTGATGAATTTGCGCCGGCCATTGTTTCAAGACATTCGCGTGCGCCAAGCACTGAGCGCCGCTTATGACTTTGAATGGATGAATAAGACACTGTTTCATGGTCAGTATGAGCGCCTGCAAAGCTTTTTTCATGGCTCGGAGCTTGCGGCTTCTGGTACGCCATCGCCTACCGAGATGCAGGTATTGAGTCCATTGCTATCTAAGCTTGAACCGATACAGCGCCGTGCAGTATTAACGGAGTGGCAACTGCCCACCAGTGATGGTAGTGGCTTTAATCGTGAAGGGTTATTAAAGGCGCGTGCGCTTTTGCTAGATGCAGGTTTTTATTATGACGATATGCAGCTATATCAGCCTAATGGTAAGCGTGCTCGGATTGAGATGCTGATGACGGGCGAGGCCATGGGACGTGTATTGCTGCCTTATATTCGTAATCTCAAGCGTCTAGGGTTCGATGCGACCTTGCGGCAAGTCGATGGCCCACAATATTACGAGCGAATGCGCCGCTTTGATTATGATATGGTGGTCAATAAATTTGCCCAAAGCTTATCGCCTGGTGCTGAGCAAGTAGGGTTTTGGGGTAGTAGCGCTGCCGATGAGACGGGCAACCGAAACACGGCGGGTATCAAAAACGCGGCGATAGATGAGGTGATAGAGCGATTAGGCGACGCCGAAAGTCGTGAAGAGATTGTTTTATATACGCACGTCCTTGATCGTCTGCTACGCGCAGGTCACTATATGGTACCGCTATATGGCAAATCTAGTACCAATGTTGCCTACTGGAATCAGTATCGCCATAATGGCACACTGCCGACCAATGCAGTCGGAATCGACTACTGGTGGGTGGATAAAGCAGCCGAAGCGCGCGTTAATAACTACTTGAAAAAATAAACGATGGCTTGGGCACCCAAGATCTAACGTATCGTTTATCAAAAATAGCCATTCTCAATACTTGAATAAAAAGATAAGCAACACCTATAACTACTGGTAAGGATTTGATATGAGTATTCGTATTCACCCGATTAAAGCGTTTAATGACAACTATATCTGGGCGCTCATTAATGAAAATAACAAGCAAGCCATCGTCATTGATCCGGGTCAAGCTGAGCCTGTCGCTGCTTATCTAGAAGACAATGAGCTGGAGCTGACGTCTATCTGGACCACCCACCATCATCATGATCATATCGGCGGTGTGGCAGAGCTACAAGAGTCTTATCCGATGACGCATCTGGTGGCCCATGGCGAGCATACGGTCGATGAAGACCAGACCATCAAGGATGGCAGCACGGTCAGTGCCTGGGGCTGCGCGGCGCAAGTATGGGACGTGTCGGGTCATACGGCAAGTCACGTGGCTTATGTCTTAGATATCGATGGTCAAAAGCATTGCTTTTGCGGAGATACCTTGTTTAGTGCTGGCTGCGGCCGCGTGTTTACAGGAACGATAGAGCAGCTGCATGAGAGCTTTAAGCGTTTAAACGGACTGCCTGCCGAGACATTACTGTATCCGGCACACGAGTATACCGCTAGCAATCTACGCTTTGGTCTCTCTATCGAGCCTGCCAATGAGGCGATGCAGCAAGCATTGGCGCAAGCAGAAGAAAAGACCGCCCAAGGCATCCCGACACTGCCGGTGACCTTAGCGCATGAGCGTGCTGTTAATGTGTTTTTGCGCACTCAGGAGCCGAGTGTGATCGCAGGTGTCAAGGCCAAGATAGCGATCGATGATGATAAATCACTGACGGTATTTGCCGCGCTACGTGAGCTGAAAAACAACTTCTAATTATTTTAGGAAGCTGACATATGGGTCGTTATATCTTAAAAAGATTGCTGCTGATATTACCGACGCTATTTTTGATATTGTTGGCGAACTTTGTGATTGTACAAGCGGCGCCAGGCGGTCCTGTGGAGCAGCAGCTAGCATTGATTGAGCAGGGCGCAAAAGACAATGCGCTTGGCGGCAATATCGGCGCGGGCAGTGCAGGCGGCAATGATAGTACCTACCAAGGCACGCGCGGCCTATCTGAGGAGATGGTAGCCGCAATCAATGCGCAATATGGCTTTGATAAGTCAGCGCCTGAGCGCTTTTGGCTGATGCTAAAGAACTACGCCCAGTTAGATTTTGGTGAGTCGTTTTTTAAGGGTCAGACGGTGACCGATCTGATTATAGAAAAGCTGCCAGTCTCTATCTCACTTGGGCTGTGGAGTACGCTGCTGATATATATGATTGCCATCCCACTTGGTATCTACAAAGCCATGCATCATGGCTCAGGGATTGATAAAGCCACCGCTATGCTGCTGGCTATCGGTCATGCGATACCTGTGTTTGTGTTTGCCGTCATACTGCTGGTGTTTTTTGCGGGTGGCAGCTACTGGAATATCTTTCCACTGCAAGGACTGACCTCCGAGAATTTTGATCAGTTAAGTACCTTGGGTAAAGTAAAAGATTACTTTTGGCATCTGGCACTGCCACTGCTGGCAAGTACCGTTGGTGGTTTTGCAGGCTTAACCTATTTGACCAAGTTTAGCTTTTTAGAGGAGCTGGGTAAGCAGTATGTCCTCACCGCACGCGCCAAAGGCTTAGGCGCGCGTCAAGTGCTGTACGGTCATGTGTTTCGTAACGCGATGCTGATTATCATCGCCGGTATCCCCGCGGCCATCGTTGGGATTTTCTTTGCCGGTAATTTTCTTATTGAAATCATCTTTAAACTCGATGGTTTAGGACTGCTTGGCTTTGAGGCCATTCAGCAGCGTGATTATCCAGTGATATTTGGCACGCTGTTTATCTTTACCTTAGTTGGTCTACTATTGCAGCTCATCAGTGATTTAAGTTATCACCTTATTGATCCGCGTATTGATTTTGAGGGTCGCTAATGTCAAGTCAACCATCACCTTCAGCGCCTGCAAGTCCGTCTATGACGATGACAAAAAAACGCCGCCTAAATCCTATCTGGCAAGCACGCCTAAACCGCTTTCGCCGTAATCGTCTTGGCGTCGTATCGCTCGCTATTTTTGCCCTGATATTTGTCCTTTGTATGGCAGCCAATGTGATTGCCAATGACAAGCCGCTACTGGTGCAGTATCAAGGCGATTACTATTTTCCCGTGCTAAAGGCCTATCCTGAAACGACGTTTGGCGGTGTGTTTGAGACCGAAACCAATTATAAAGACCCTGCGGTGCAAACGCTGATTAATGAGCAAGGCTTTTATGTGATGCCGCCCATTCCCTTTGCCGATCAGACGCCAAACGTTGCGCTGGGTCTGCCTTATCCTGCGCCGCCCAATAGCCAAAACTGGCTGGGTACGGATGATTTGGGCCGTGATGTGCTGGCGCGTATACTTTATGGTATGCGGGTATCATTACTGTTTGGTATCGCTTTGACGCTAGCGGGGGCGATGATTGGTATTATTGTAGGGGCGATACAAGGCTATTACGGTGGCTGGGTGGATTTGGCAGGCCAGCGATTTATGGAAGTGTGGGGCGGGATGCCGCAGCTGTTTATGATTATTATTTTGGTCAGCTTGTTTAGTCCGAGCATCTTTATGCTGTTTGCCATGATGCTACTATTTGGCTGGATGGGATTGGTCGGTTTGGTACGCGCCGAGTTTTTGCGGGCGCGTAACTTTGATTATGTCCGCGCAGCTCGTAACCTTGGGGTATCGGACAGCCGTATTATGATGAGGCATATCTTGCCCAATGCCTTGGCCTCTAGCTTATCGCAGTTGCCGTTTATCCTAACGGCCAATATCATTGCCTTAACCGCGCTAGATTTTTTAGGGTATGGCTTACCGCCTGGCTCGCCGTCACTTGGTGAGCTGATGGTACAAGGCAAAAACAACCTTGATGCGCCTTGGCTGGCCTTATCAGGGTTTTTTAGTCTGACTTTTATCTTATCCTTGCTCATCTTCGTTGGCGAAGCGTTGCGTGATGCGTTTGATCCGAGGCGCTCCTGAAATGACAACTGATAAGATGATACACGCCAATATGATAACTACTACTGAACAAAGCAGCCTTTTAGGTGACAATCATAGCAATGTACAAAACAAGCTGATGCTGGTAGTAGATAAACTTAGTATCGTCACTGACGCAGATATCGTTTTAGTCGATAAGCTAACGTACGAGCTGCGACAAGGGGAGACGCTGGCTATCGTCGGTGAATCAGGCTCTGGCAAGTCGATCGCCAGTCTTGCACTGTTGGGACTGTTACCCGAAAGTTTGCGCGTCACAGGTGAAGTGCAGTTGGCAGACGCGGCAAAAATGACGACATTGCCGATAAGCAATCATAAAACACGTGATGCAGCGCTGCGCGCTATCCGTGGTCAGCGCATCGCTATGGTGTTTCAAGAGCCGATGACAGCGCTGAACCCATTACATACCGTTGCTAAGCAAATCGCCGAGTCGTTGCGTCTAAGCGGCGTACCCAAAAAGCACTGGCGAGACAGGAGCATCGCTTTGCTAAGTGATGTCAATATTACTGACCCTGCTGACAAGCTGCATCGCTATCCACATGAGCTGTCAGGCGGCCAACGCCAGCGGGTGATGATCGCCATGGCGTTGGCGCAGCAGCCTGATATCTTAATCGCTGATGAGCCAACCACTGCGCTGGATGTCACTCTGCAGCATGAGATTCTTGAGCTGCTAGATAGGCTTAAGCGGCAGCATCAGATGGCAATGATACTCATCAGCCATGATCTTAATTTGGTCAAACGCTATAGCGATAACGTCATCGTCATGCGCCAGGGCCAGACGGTCGAACAAGGGCCAACGGCAGAGGTGTTTAATCAGCCAGCAGCTGACTATACTCGCACCCTTATCGAGCAAGATTTTGGCCAAGCATTAGATCTATTTGATGACAATCAAAGTCAGCGGCCAACCGTATTGCAAGTCAGTCATTTAAAAGTACAGTTTCCGATTGAAAAAAGTCTGTTTGGCGGCGTCAAGCGCTGGTTTGATGCAGTAAAAAACGTCGATATGACGCTGCAAAAAGGGCAAGCGCTCGGTATCGTTGGCGAGTCCGGCTCTGGCAAAACCACCATTGCCCTGGCGCTGAGCCAATTACTGAGTCATCAAGCGCGCATCAGTGGTCAGGTTATGGTCAATGGCCAAGATATCGCGGCGTTGTCTAGGAGTGAGCTGCGAAAATCCCGCTCGCAGATTCAGATGGTATTTCAAGACCCCTTTGCCAGTATCAACCCACGCATGACCGTGATGCAAGTCATCGAAGAAGGACTGTTGGTTCAAGGTGTCGATAAAAAAACACGTCACAGCGCTGTTATAGAGAGCTTAGCGACAGTGCATCTGCCGAGTGAGTTTGCCCAGCGCTATCCGCATGAGCTATCAGGCGGTCAGCGTCAGCGGGTGGCGCTTGCCCGTGCGCTAATCATGCAGCCAAGCCTATTGATACTAGATGAGCCAACGTCTGCACTTGATAGTAGCACACAGGTTACTGTGGTCAGTTTGCTACGAGAGATTCAAGCAAAACTACAGCTCAGTTATGTGTTTATCAGTCATGATCTAAAAGTGGTGCGTGCCCTGTGTCAGCACATCATGGTACTAAAAGAAGGCACGAGCATCGAGTCTGGAGCGACCGAAGCTGTTTTTGACAATCCAAAGCATCCGTATGCCAAGCAATTACTGCAGGCGAGTATGCTTTAGTTTAGGGCGTATTGAACATTCAAATATTAGGACTGCTGATAGATAAAATCGCACCAAACTAGGCGTAAACCGACGATAATGTTGAGGCCTTAGCTAGGTTTACAACACCGTTTGGGGTGATTTTAGCATCAGCCCTTCGGGGCGGGGCTATTTTTTGCCAATACATGGCGAAATTGTCTATCCTAGAATGACTAGGCTTCGAAAATTTCACTGCGTATTGCCTGAAAAATAGCCGCCGCCAGTGCCACATTTGAATGTTCAACACGCCCTAAGCCGTCAGAATAAAATAACTATACGAATTTATAAAATCTGGAACACCATAGATGATAAGTAGGCTCAAAATAAAATCCATTCGAGCGCGTGATACCAGTGAGCCAAACAGGCCTTCGACCACGCTTGAACTATTGTTTGACTTGGTCTATGTCATTGCCGTAGCGGCGGCGGCTCATGGTTTTTATAGCCGTTTAAGTGAGCATGACTTATCGGGGTTTTTGACCTTTATTGTGGCGTTTTTTATCCTTTGGAATGCATGGACCAGCTTTACTTGGTTTGCCTCGGGATACGACCCTGACGACTGGTTTTATCGCATATCCGTGATGTTTCAGATGTTTGGCTCACTAATGATAGCAGCCAATATTCATCAATTTTATGAGCAAGGATTGACATGGATTGGGGTGACAGGGTACGCCATTATGCGGCTGGCGAGCTGCAGCCAGTGGTGGCGCGTTTATCGGCAAGTACCAGGTCATCAAAAAGTCGCTTGGCGTAGTATGGTGGGCTTGCTAGGCTTACAAGCCTTATGGATAAGTTGGCTGTTTTTGCCCGCGTCTCTACAGACGCCTGCTTTGTTTTTATTCATCCTAGCAGAGCTACTGATGCCAGTCTGGGCGCGCTCAGAGCAGTTTGATAACTGGCATCCTGGGCACATTGCCGAGCGTTATGGCTTGCTTACCATCATCGTATTGGGCGAGGGCGTGGTCGGGGTTAGCAATACCATTCAATACTTTTTGACCCATTCAGCATCAGCCGCCAGCTCCATCATATTTTTAGGCTCAAGTTTGGTGGCCTTGGTGTTTTCGTTATGGTGGCTATATTTTATCGTACCCTTTGATAGGATTTTAAACAAAGAACGTCGCCGTCATGATTTGTTTTTATTTGGCTATGGTCACTTTTTTATTTTTGCCTCGATTGCAGGTCTCGGCAGTATGCTCAATTTGGTTACAGAATCTGTCGCTGGTGATAATGGCAATGTGATATCTCAAACGTATGCGATGGGGATGCTAAGTGGAATGCTCAGCGTATTTTTATTGACCCTCACCATACTGCGGGAGCTGATGTGCCGTAAGTCGAGCCGTAATATGATGGCGATACTAATGGCCTTTGTGGTCATTGGGCTAAGTTATACTGCCGTAGCGCTAGGCTTGCCGATTATTTATGGTATTTGGCTAATTATTTTGGCACCTGTGGTGATGATTTGGTTTTTTGGGCGAGACAACGAGCATTGGCTGGCTAAGGATGGCGGTTAAGCGCGTTTGCGACAGGTTTGGCCGTGATGGTGTGACAGCATGACAATATGACAGCGTGAAAAGCAGAACAAAGTGAAAAGTAGAACAAGGCAGTTCACAGTAAGTGCGACATCACAAAAACGGCAGTGGTACAATAAATTTAAACAGTCGTTTGCTTGATACAGCAGTGATAGGGTATCTGGCATGGTTTAAAGACATCATAAAAAAGGATTTTTGTACCCATGAAACACCCAAATCGTCTCTCTAGATTGATCAATACCAATGGTTTACAGCATGCAGGCTATCTGGCAGTCGCCAAGACTCGCGCCAAAGTGCTAAAAGCGTTTTCTTATGTTGTGCCGATTAGAAGACCGATGTTGTTTGTCGGTGAGACCTCATGCGAGGAGCTGTGCGATATGCTGATAAATGAAGGCAACGCTCATGTCTTTATCGTCACAGATGCTGTGCTTAATAAGCTGGGCATCCCTGCCAAAGTCACCGACTATCTGGATGAAAAAAATATCCGCTACCATATCTATGATGGTATCACGCCAGACCCGACGTTTGCTGTGGTTAAAGAAGGATTGCGCCAATCTGTCGCCGCCAAGTGCGATTCGATTATTGCCATCGGCGGCGGTTCGGTTATTGATGCGGCCAAAATGATCGCCATGGCCCAAGGCAATAAATGCCAGCCTGAGCAATTGATCGGACTTTTAAAAGCTAAAAAGCCCTCTGCACCGCTTTATTGTATTCCTACCACTGCTGGTACTGGCTCGGAGGCGACTCTAGGCGCGGTGGTGTCTGATGATAAAACTCACCAAAAAGCGCTGTCGATTGACCCCAGAATGGTACCTCTAGCAGCCGCTATCGATCCAGCCATCATGCAAGGCATGCCATCCCATATCACCGCCGATACCGGTATCGATGTACTGACGCATGCCTTAGAGGCATGGATGAGTGCCAACGCCAGCGTTGAGACCGATTATTATGCCGCGTCTGCGGTCAAATCTGTCATGCAGTATCTGCCACTGGCGTATCAAGATGGTGGTAATTTAAAAGCACGTAAAGAGATGGGAGTAGCGGCGCACTATGGTGGCATCGCCTTTAACAAAGCGGGTCTTGGCTATGTCCATGCCATCGCGCACCAGCTAGGGGCGTATTATGGTATTCCTCATGGTCGTGCCAATGCCATCGTCTTGCCTTATGTGCTAGACGTCAATCGTCAAGCAAGCAAAAAAAGACTGGCCAAGCTGGCCAAGCAGACAGGAATGATTAGGCAAGGCAACGCTGGTAATAGCGATGCTGAGATCGCCGATCATCTTATCGCGCAAGTGCGCGACTTGATTGCTAGTTTACACATCGACCCAACGGTAAAAGGCATGCAAAGCAGTGATTTTGATGACATCGCAAAAGCGGCGGCAAAAGAAGTCAGTGATACTTATGCGGTGCCGACTTATCTATCAGCTGCCGAAATCAAAGACATCCTGACAAAGATCAAACACGCCAGTGAACAGCATATTGGCGCTGCTGGATGACATAACGCCTATTACCAAGCAGTAGTAGGTTTTTTTGGTAAAATGCATTTGATTTTACGGATATAAATAACAGTGTAGGCATATTTGTGTGAGACCAATGCGTTACAATCATGACATGATATAACGCTCAGGAGCACTTTATGACAGATCAATCACTGGTGAGTAATAGGCCGTCAATCAGATGGTTAGGGCTGGTCATCGTCGCCAGCAGTGCGTTTTATGTCGGGTGCGCTGCGACTGAAAATACCAGCCCGCCAAACGCCAGCTCTATTGATAATCCTTATGCCCCAACTGATCCAAACTTGGCAGTGGCCACGGTTGCAGGTGGGTGCTTTTGGTGTGTCGAAGCCGGTTACGAAAAAATACCTGGTGTCATCGAGGTGGTCTCAGGATATACAGGAGGTCAATCGACCAATCCCACTTATAGTACGGTATCAGCCGGTGGCACAGGCCATACCGAAGCGGCACAAGTATATTATGACCCTACCAAAATCACTTATAATGGTATCGTGCAAGCCTTATGGCGTATCGCTGATCCTACCGATGATAAAGGCCAATTCGTCGATCGCGGTACGCAGTATCGTCCAGCAATTTTTTATCATAATGAGCAAGAAAAGCAGATAGCGAAAGCAGCTAAGCAGTCGCTACAAGCCTCTGGCGTCTATGACAAACCTGTCGTGATCGAAATCGTTGCAGCCAGCGATTTTTATCCTGCAGAAGCCTACCATCAAGACTACTATAAAAAAAATCCAATCCGCTACAAAGCTTATACCTTCAACTCTGGCCGCTACCAGTTTATCAAAAGCGTCTATGGCGATGACTACGAGCTAGATTTTGATCAGTTTAAGCCTAGCGCTACAGAAACAAAGGCGACAGACATACGTATAAACACCAGTGGCGCTGCTGCGGCTGAGGCTACGGCACCAGTACAAACCACCGCTACTGGTTTTGATCCAAAAGCCTTTATAAAGCCCTCAACAGAGCAGCTAAAACAGTCGCTCACAGCCATGCAGTATAAAGTCACCCAAAAAGACGATACCGAGCGTGCCTTTGACAATGAGTACTGGGATAATAAATCGCCTGGGCTTTATGTCGATGTGGTCTCGGGCGAGCCGTTGTATTCTTCACGTGATAAGTACCAATCTGGCACAGGCTGGCCCAGTTTTACTCGCCCACTTGCGGCAGATCTTGTCGTAGAAAAAGCCGACCGAGGCATATTTGGTACCCGTACCGAGATTCGTAGCCGTTATGCTGATTCGCACGTGGGTCATGTCTTTGATGATGGTCCAGCGCCGACAGGTAAGCGTTATTGTATGAACTCTGCGGCACTGCGTTTTATACCGCTGGCGCAGATGAAAAAAGAAGGCTATGGCGATTGGATCGCTCAGGTAAAGCCGAACGTCTAAGGCTGACGAAAACTGATAAAAAAGGATACTGAGCGCAGTATCCTTTTTGGGTTTTGTTTGGGCGTTTATCTGGGTTTAGATGTTAGGCTTAATTGCTTGCGACATTAAAACGCAGGCCGACGCTTGGGCACCGCGTCCAAAAACTCATTACGTGCTTGATTGTCGTGAAGGTACTCACCCAGCATGGCGGTACTACGGGTGGTTGACTGCTGTTTGTTGACACCGCGCATCATCATACACATATGCGAGGCATCCATTACCACAGCTACCCCGCGACACCCTGTCACATCCATGATGGTTTGGGCGACTTGCTCGCTTAGGTTTTCTTGGATTTGCAAGCGGCGAGCAAACATATCGACGATGCGCGCAAACTTTGACAGACCCAGCACATGACCATTTGGTAAATAACCGATATGCGCCACGCCATGAAACGGTAGCATATGATGCTCACACAGCGAGTAAAACTCGATGTTTTGCACCAATACAAGCTCGCGATTGGTCGATGGAAACACCGCGTCATTGACGACTTCTTCTAAGCTTTGGTGATAGCCTTGCGTCAAATAAGAAAACGCCTTTGCTGCTCGTGCAGGCGTGTCTAGTAAGCCTGGGCGATTTAAGTCTTCGCCAGTTGAGTCAATCAATTGACGATAAGAGTCGATATTTTCTTTATAATCTGGAGTGATGATGGGGGTATTACTCATAAGTTTGGCAGCCATCCAAAATGTGGGTGTAGCTTAACGCTAAATCCTCAGTTACAAACACTCGATTACAAGCAAGGGTTGTAAGGGATTTTTATAAAAATTGTGCAAGCTGGGAAGGGCTGTGATTATACTTGAAAAAGGCTTAACTTCATACCGCTGTGGCCAGAGTTGCGCGTTTTATCGATATCAGGCATCACCATAAGATAGAGGATACCAGCATCTGTATCAGCAAGTACAGTTTACGACTGTTTACTTAAATCAATTCGTGTATAATGAGTCATCTTTTTATCATACTTATAATGAGCATTTATACTCTCGAACGATTCAAAAGGAAATATTATGCTACTGCAAGGACAACGATTTGTCGTAACTGGCATCGCAAGTAAACTCTCTATCGCATGGGCGATCGCAGAAGCGTTGCACCGTGAAGGCGCTTCATTGATTTTGACTTATCCAAATGAGAAAATCAAAAAACGGGTAGACATGGCTGCCGAAGCGTTTGAGGCAGACTTGGTGTTAGAGTGTGATGTCGCCTCAGATGACTCTATCGCCGCTTGCTTTGAGCAAATCACCGCACATTGGGGCGATGGTATCGATGGCGTCGTACATGCTATTGGCTTTGCGCCAATGGATCAGCTCGACGGCGATTTTGTTAGCGCCACCACTCGTGAGGGCAGTCAAATCGCGCACGATATCTCAAGCTACAGTTTTGTAGCACTGGCCAAAGAGGCGCGGTCGCTGCTAGCCATGCGTCATGGCTCGATGCTGACACTGACTTATGAAGGTAGTATCTCAGTATTGCCAAACTATAATGTTATGGGGATGGCCAAGGCAAGCTTGGAGGCCAGTGTGCGTTATCTAGCGACATCGATGGGCGGTGAAGGCATTCGTGTCAACGCCATATCAGCAGGGCCTATCCGTACGCTGGCTGCCAGCGGCATCAAGTCTTTTAGAAAAATGCTCGATATCAGCGAAAAAATAGCGCCGCTACAACGCAATATCACCCAAACAGAGGTCGGTAACGCAGCGTTGTTCTTGCTATCACCATGGGCTTCAGGTATCACCGGTGAGATTATGTTTGTGGATGCTGGGTTCAATACCGTGGCCATCAGCGAGCAGCTAATGATGGCTGATGAGTCAAAGTAGCCGCTCAAGATAAGTGCATGAACTGACATATTCAGTGATATTATTTAGCAAAGACAGAAGGCAGCCTATGGGCTGTCTTTTTTGGTTATAATAAAGGCTTTTTGGCCCTAAGCCATGAAACGATAAATATGATCACCAAACTACCAAAGTGGATATTGTGGGGCGGCGCGATTTTAGCGTTTAGTGCCGGTTGCGTCAATACAGCGGCGCTGATGGGCTTTGCACGTCTTTCTGTCTCGCACGTCACGGGTAATGTGAGCCTGTTTGCCGCTGCAATCGCTTATATGGATGCCCGTAGTATCTTGTATATCGGGGCGCTGTTACTGTCGTTTTTGGCAGGCGCGATATTGAGCGGTTATGTGATCGGGCAGACGTCCCTAAAGCTTGGGCGACGTTATGGTCGCGCGTTATATATCGAGGCGGCACTACTACTACTCAGTTATTGGCTATATCAGCAGCATGACTACTTAGGGCAGCTGGCGGCAGCGATGGCCTGCGGCTTACAAAATGCCATGGTAGCGACTTATAGTGGGGCCGTCATCCGCACGACTCATTTGACAGGTCTTACCTCAGATATGGGTGCGGCCATCGGAAACTGGCTGGCAGGTCGTGCCATCAGCAAGCCTACCTTAGGGTTTCAAGCGGTTATCTGGTACTGCTTTTGTGGTGGCAGTGCGCTTGGGGCGTTTTTATTTGCAAAGGTCGGTTATGATACGCTGTTTGTGCCCATTAGCATCGTGCTCAGCGCGGCGTTTATTTATAACTATGTTTCAGACCGTTTGCCGGAGAAAAGATAACTTAGAATAAAGATAAGCGAAAAAAGCGCTCATTATAATAATGAGCGCTTATAGCAAACAATACATTAATGGCGCGTTGTCAGTGGCAATGCGCTTATCTTGAAACTATAAAAACATTTGAAAAACCAGCGAATTACTTATCGCTTTCTTCGTTATGATCTTCGTGCTCATGCATGCCTTGCATCATGTCTAGGACAGAGTCATCGGTACGCTGCTGGTCTTTTTGGTCAAGGCCATCTTGATTGATATCTTTACGAGCCATTTTTGTGGTCGAGTCCGTTTTATTGTCATCTGTCATGAAATGCTCCTAATAGTTACTGTCAATTTGATTAAGGACATGGCCTAGTATGAAAGAGCATGGTGGTGTTGTACATATGGTGTGTACGCGTGTTTAGTGACGATGTGTAACTGAATATTTGTAAATGAAGGCTGATAACTAAAGCGCATGATCCTTGCTACTTGGCAGAACGGTATTTGCTAGCAGCGCCACCGATGGCAAAAAATGTTGCTTCGATAAGTAATTGAGTTTAAAGCGTTCTTATAAATGAGCATGGATACAGGTCAATCAAGTGCTTTGTCAGGCGCGTTTTTTGCGATATATCTGCTATGATAACAGCCTATTTTTTCTGATAACGCGCCAGTTATCACAATTCATACTCTCTCTTTGGTTTATCTTTAGGGTCTTTTTTTACACTGTCTTTGGATCAATAAGGACATTTTATGTCAAAGCAAAAACTAGACAGCCATCTTCCTGATGATGGCAACGAGTATTTATTTACCGATACCTTTCCAAAGGGGACGGGTAAAGGGCTGATAGTGGTCGCCATCGCCGCCATTATCGCTATGATTATCTATAACGTGTTACCCTTTGAAGTCAATGCCAATAAAGGCCTTGCGGTGCTATTTTTTATCGGTGTGCTGTGGCTGACAGAGGCGGTACACGTGACTATCACCGCCTTGCTGGTCGTAGTGGTCGGGGCGCTGGTTGGCATACCTGAGTTTGATGCCAAGATTGGCCTACAAAGCTTTGCCAGTCCGACTATTTATTTGTTTTTTGGTGGTTTTGCACTGGCGGCCGCCTTACATGTACAGCAGTTAGACAAAAAAATCGCCCTAAAGATTTTATCGATGTCAGGTGGTAAGCTAAGTACGGCGGTGTTTTTGATATTTGCCGTGACCGCGTTTTTGTCGATGTGGATATCTAATACCGCTACAGCGGCGATGATGCTGCCACTGGCGCTGGGTATTCTCACGCAAGTGGATCGTGAAAAAGACCGCGGCACTTTTGTTTTTGTGCTGCTGGGTATCGCATACTCAGCCAGCCTTGGGGGCTTGGGTACTATCGTGGGCTCGCCGCCTAATGCTATTGCGGCAAAAGCGCTCAACATCGCCTTTGTAGATTGGATGAAATTTGGTGTACCCATGATGGTGGTGTTGTTGCCGCTGCTCTTGGGGGCGATGTATGTGTTTTTAAAACCCAACCTCAACCGCACAATCACTGTACTCGATGAAGCGCCAATCGCGTGGAACAAGCCGCGCGTTGTGACGATTATCGTCTTTATTATCACTGCCTTTAGCTGGATATTTTCTAAAAAAATTGGTGCAGCGCTCGATATCACTGATACCGATGCTATCATTGCTTTGTCAGCGGCCGCCGCGGTGGTCAGTCTGGGTTTGGTATCATGGAAGCAAGTTTCGGATAATACTGATTGGGGCGTGCTCATGCTGTTTGGTGGCGGTATTGCGCTATCGACGATCTTAAAAGTATCGGGCGCGTCATTGGTGCTGGGTGAGACGGTGGCAAGTGCGCTGTCTTCTGCGCCGCTGATTTTGGTGATGATTGCAGTGTCAGCCTTTATTATCTTTTTGACCGAGTTTGCCTCAAACACTGCGTCAGCTGCGCTGCTTGTGCCAGTATTTGCAGCGATTGCTGAGCAAATGGGTCTGCCGCATGAGGTGCTGGTGCTGGTCATCGGTATTGGCGCATCTTGTGCCTTTATGCTGCCTGTTGCGACACCGCCAAACGCCATTGTCTTCGGTACTGGGTTGATCAAACAGTCTGAGATGGTCCGCACAGGGGTAATACTCAACATCATTGCCACCGTCGTTATTGGATTGTGGGCGTATTTTTTCTTAATATAGCCTCAAAGATGTCCGACTAAGACATACCAGTACAGACGAAACCCGATGCTTCCATGACTATTGGATATCGGGTTTTTGCTTTTATATATGCGGCAGGGCCGGACAACAGTGATAATTGATGAATATTGTATCGTCAGTTCACTATAGAGGTGTTATACAAGGCTGATGTGGCCAAGGTGTTTTTAGAGTAAACTGGTCCAAATATAGCTTATCAAACAGTGGTTCAAATAACGGCTCAAATAATAGCTCAAGTAGTCATAAGCCAAAAGCGATAAGCCAAACAAAGCTACCTGCACCAAAGTCTAATCGCTTATAACATTACCGAATAAAGAGGTGCCATCATATGCCCTTAACTATGTATTATAAAAACGGCATGATTCGTAAGACGCGCTGTCACATCCCTGATGATCTGGTGCCGACACTCTATCAGATTCATGATAATGCCAGCTTTCCGCAATTGACTTGGCTGATTGATAATCTTTATGAAAGCCTGCAAATTGAGCCTGCTACCGCGCAGGCATTGGCCGATGAGATGGTAGCGTTTGAGCGCTTGATACTGTCGTTGCACCTGCCTTTTCCTAGAGTGCCGTTACAGCGGCTACATACCTTTTTTGCTGGCGCGTCCAGTAGCCAACAGACAATTTTTACCTCAACATAGTATCAATAATCGGCAAGCGGCAGATTGAGTAAGTTATTCTGAAGGCTAGGCAAGTACGACAAGCCGCTTGAATCGTACCTGCATAACCCTCATAATCTAAGCACTTTTAAATAATAAATAGCCTAAGCAAATATGCCGAATCAAACTAAAAAATCGCAACATACTAAACCGCAAACAAACAGCCTCTCTCAATTTGATGTCGAAAGTACAGCAGCGCAGGCCGCTACCGGTGCGATGAGTCAAGTCGATACTTCTGATTTACCCGTCCTTGCAAAAGACAGCTACTACCTTGGGCGTTTGGAGCGCGAGCTGGCACGAGCCGCTGTGACCAAAAACAAAGCAGCCAATAGCAACGCTCACAAAAATGACTTGCCTAAAGCGGCAGACATTCTGAGCAAAAAACGCGCGCAATACGAAAAAATAAAAACCCGCTCACAGCAAGCGGTGCAAGCGCGTATCGATAGTATCCCAGACAATTTGCCAGCCACCTTAAATCTAGATTTGCCTGTCAGTCAGCGCGCTGATGACATCGTGCAAGCCATCATTGACAACCAAGTCATCATCGTCGCAGGTGAGACAGGGTCTGGTAAAACCACGCAATTGCCGAAGCTTGCGATGCTGGCAGGGCGCGGCATCACGGGGCAAATAGGGCATACCCAACCGCGTAGGCTCGCAGCACGTAGTGTGGCCAACCGTATCGCTGAGGAGCTTGGCGAGCAGCTTGGTCATACCGTCAGTTTTAAGATTCGCTTTAATGAGCAGGGTACGGCGCAATCGGTCGTGAAGCTGATGACTGATGGTATCTTATTGGCCGAACTCGGTCATGACCGGTTTTTGAGTAAATACGATACTATCATCATCGATGAGGCGCATGAGCGTAGTCTAAACATTGACTTTATCATGGGCTATCTAAAAAAACTGCTACCCAAACGCCCTGATTTAAAAGTCATTATTACCTCAGCAACCCTCGATACCAAGCGTTTTAGTGAATACTTTAGCCGTTATGATAGTAAGCTCAAGCGTAATGTTCCTGCACCGATTTTTAATGTCGAAGGCCGCAGTTATCCTGTTGAGGTACGTTATCGCCCGCTGACTGATGAGCCAGTGGGTAGCTCAGATGACGACAGCTACGATGATTTTGAAGAAAATCTACCGCGTGCGGTGGTTGCTGCTGTCGAAGAATGCTTTAGCGATGCGCAAAATAAAGGTCATGCCGACCAAGCAGATATCTTGATATTTGCGGCGACAGAAGCGGAGATTCGTGAGCTGCAAGATGTGCTTGAGCGTCATGGACCCAAGCACACCGAAGTGTTGCCACTGTTTGCACGGCAGACTTATGAAGAGCAGCAGCGTATCTTTCAGCCGTCAGGTCGCGGTAGACGTATTGTGATTGCTACCAACGTCGCTGAGACTGCACTGACCGTACCCGGCATTCGCTACGTGATAGACTTAGGGTTTGCGCGGATTTCGCGTTATTCGTATCGCTCACGCGTCCAGCGCCTGCCGATCGAAGCCATCTCGCAAGCGGCTGCCAATCAGCGTAAAGGCCGCTGTGGCCGTGTCGCGCCAGGCGTTTGTATTCGTCTGTATTCTGAGGAGGACTTTAGCGGTCGTCCAGAGTTTACCGAGCCTGAGATACTACGCACCAACCTTGCTTCCGTGATTTTGCAGATGGCCAACCTGCGCCTGGGTAGCGTCGATGATTTTGCTTTTATCGAGCCGCCAGATAGCCGTTTGGTCACCGATGGGCATAAACTGCTCGATGAGCTAGGCGCGATTACCTCTAAAAGCGACAAAGCACCCAGCCCTGCCAAGCGCTCCAAGGGCCTTACTCAGCTGCGTCTAACGCCGACTGGGCAAAAAATGGCACGTATGCCAATCGATCCAAGGCTGGCGCGTATGCTGGTGGCAGGTAGCGACTTTGATTGTATCCGTGAAATGCTCATCGTTGTCGCCGCCCTTGCCGTACAAGACCCGCGCGAGCGCCCCGCCAACAAGCGTCAGCAGGCGGATCAAAAGCATGCTGAGTTTCGTCAAGATGACTCCGACTTTTTGTTTTATTTAAGTCTATGGAAAGCGCTGTTTGAAAAGGATGCAGACGGCAATAAATTGTCTGGTAATCAGCGCAAACAGTTTGCCAAAAAACATTATCTGAGCTTCCCGCGCGTGCGTGAATGGAGTCAGACTCATCGGCAGTTGCTGCAGATGGTTACGGACCTTAATCTTGCAGATGAGAAAGGTGGTAAAAAAGGGGCTAGTAGTAGTGACCCTACCAGTGTAGAAGATGAGGAAGTCAAAGCGGTCAAATATGCCAATTTACATCGCGCACTATTGACGGGGCTGCTCTCGACTATCGCTCATAAAACAGATAATCGCGGTGAGTATTTAGCAGCGCGTCAGCAAAAAGCCAAAATCTTCCCAGCCAGTACTGTGTTTAAACAAGTACCGCCTTGGGTCATGGCTTTTGAGATGGTTGAGACTTCGCAAGTGTTTATGCGTACCGTTGCCAAGATTGAACCTGAGTGGATCATCTCCGCGGCGGGCAACTTATTAAAGTATCATTACTTTGAGCCGCATTGGTCCAAGAAAACAGGCTGTGTCAAAGCTTATGCGCAGATTAGTTTGTTTGGGCTTATTATCATCAGTAAGCAGCTAACCAACTACGAGCAGGTCAACTTGGCAGAGTCGCGGGAGATATTTATCCGTGATGGTTTAGTAACTGGTAACTTGGGTCGGCAAGCGCCGTTTTTGCAGCACAATATGGACAAAATCGCTCATGTTGAGCGTATTGAAGACAAATTGCGTCGCCGCGATTTACTCGTCGATGAAGAGGCGCTGTATCAGTTTTATGACAAAAAAATCCCCGAGCATGTCGCTAGTCGCAAAGCCTTTGAGGACTGGCGCGCTGAGGTAGAAAAAAACGATAGTAAATATCTGTTTTTTACCGATGATGACGTGCTCAACAGCCAAGCGCCGACCACAGGCGACTTCCCAGAAGTGTGGAAGCTGGGTGATTTAAAGCTGCCGCTACGTTATGTCTTTGATCCATCAAGCGATGACGATGGCGTGACCATTCGCGTACCGCTTGTCGCATTGCCGCAGCTTGATGCCATTGAGCTGCTGTGGGGCGTGCCCGGTTGGCGCTACGAGTTAGTATTACAATTGCTCAAGTCATTGCCAAAAGACATCCGCCGGCAGATCGTACCGATTCCTGACACGGCAGACAGTCTCTTTGATGAGCTGCAGCCCGAGGGCGGACAAGGGTTACTCAAGCAGCTATGCCAAGCGCTGCACCGCCGCGGCATTATGTCTGTGAGCGAAGCGAGCTTTAATCCGGCCAGCATTGATCGTTATTTGCAGCCACAAATCTGTGTGGTCGATGACAAAAACCGCATCATCGAAAAAGGCCGCGACCTACAGACGCTACAGATTCGTCATGCTCAAGAGACCCGTCAAGCGGTCAATGAGCAGCAAGGCGCACACACGGATTTCCCTGAGCACTTTGCCTTTAGTAAAAACCATCATAGCGCAGGCGTGGTAATGAAGCAGTTTGCTGCCTTGGTCGCAGATGAGGCGGGCGAGGCAGTATCGATTCATCAATACACCGATGTAAATGCGGCACTGCAGGCGCATCGTATCGGGGTTTTGACTTTGATCAAAGGCAAGCTGGGTGCCAAAAGAAAGCAGCTGACCAGTCAAATCGATAAGATATTTAAATTGGCCTTTGCCCCGCTGGGTGATATGGAAGCCCTAAAGACCATCGTGATTGATGCGACACTTGATGCCACGCTTGAGGAGCATTATGTCTTATTTGATCATAGTGAGGATTTGCCTGAGAGCGCCGACGATGTGGCAATTGAACTGAGCGAAGAGCTACCCTTTACCACAGATGAGTATGCAAAGACGCTCGATGCCGTGGTTAGCAACTTTTTATTGACGGGTCAGAGTGTCATCAAAACCCTCAAAAACGTCTATACGCGCTGGCAACGTATTCGTCAGAGCTTACTCATGCTGGATCGGGAGATATTTGGCGAGTCTATCGATGATATCGAAGACCAGCTTGAGGATTTGCATTTGTCTGATTTTGTTTATCGGATGGATTACAGTCAGTGGCAGCAGTATCCGCGCTATCTAGAGGCGCTAGAGATTCGTATCGAACGTCTGGAGCACAACCTCGAGGCGGATCTCGACGGTGTCTATGCGCTCGATGTGCACATGGAGCGACTGGCAAACCGTGCCAGCGATGCGGCCATCAGTGAATATCGCTGGATGGTCGAGGAGTATCGTATCCAGCTCTTTGCTCAGCCGATGAAAACGCGTATGGCGGTATCACCGAAACGCCTGAGTAAGTTGTGGGACAAGGTGAGTTAGTAAATTGCTGTCTCACTCATACTAGGGTGTGCTTTCATTCAAAAGATGGTGATAAAAATGAGATAAAGTGCTATGTCATTTTTAGGGTAAATTGACCATATATAATTGAACCCATTAAAAATAAACCCTATCTGTTTTTTAAACAATAAAAAAGGCTGGACTAGCAAGCGCTAATCCAGCCTTTTACTTTATAAAAACTTATTATGGCGCGAACTTAGCCTTTGGGTACACCATGTTGGCAGGAGACAGTAAATTATCCAAGGTCTCTTTGTCCATCAGCTTTTCTTCTAAGACGATATCATAGACACTACCGCCAGTCTCTTGGGCTTTTCTGGCCACATACGTAGAGGACTCATAGCCTAAGTGCGGATTTAGTGCGGTGACCAGACCGATGTTATTAAATACTTGTCCGCTACAGGTGTCGTTATTCATGATGATGCCATCGATACAGCGGGTCGCAAACATCTCACAAATATTGGTCATCATGCTCATACCGGTAAATAGGTTAAAGGCAATCACTGGCTCAAAGACGTTGAGCTGTAGCTGAGCGTTCTCTGATGCCATTACAATCGCGCTATCGACGCCCATGACGTGAAAACATGCTTGGTTGACCACCTCTGGAATCACAGGATTGACTTTGCCTGGCATGATTGAGCTGCCAGGTTGCATCTCAGGCAGACGATATTGCGCCAGCCCCGCACGTGGCCCTGATGACTGCAAACGTAAATCATGAGCGATCTTGGATAAACGAGCAGCAAACAGACGCAGGTTGCCAGATAAAGCGACATAAGCACTGGTATCTTGCGTGGATTCGATCAAATCCTCTGCGATGTAATATGGTCTACCAGTGAGCTCTGTTAAAGTCTCAGCGCACAGATCTGAGTAGCCAGCAGGCGCATTTAGCCCAGTACCAATCGCCGTACCACCCATGTTGATCTCGTGAAACAAAGCGCGCGTTGACTCGATACGCTGCATCTCTTTTTTGATCATCGTGGCAAAGGCATTAAACTCTTGCCCTGCCGTCATCGGCACTGCATCTTGCAAGTGAGTACGCCCCATTTTTAGCTTGTCAGCAAGCTCGATGCTTTTGTTTATCAAGCTTTGGTGGAGCAACGCCATTTTATCGAGCAGGTTTGTGCAGTACTCATCTAGTGCCACATTGAGTGCGGTTGGATAGGCGTCGTTGGTTGATTGTGATAGGTTGACGTGATTGTTTGGGTGTACATGCTGATATTGGCCTTTTTCATAACCTAAAATCTCCAAGGCACGGTTAGCAATCACCTCATTGACGTTCATGTTGGTTGAGGTGCCAGCGCCCCCTTGAAACATATCAACGATAAACTGGTCATGATATTTGTCGGCTATTAGGTCATCACAGGCAGCAACGATTGCGTCTTTGACCGTATCGTTTAGTACGTCGACTTTATTATTGGCAATGGCGGCGGCCTTTTTTACCGTCGCAAAAGCACGGATAAACGGCGAAAACTGATGCAAGCGCACACCACTGACGGTAAAGTTTTCAAAAGCGCGTAGGGTTTGGATGCCGTAGTAAGCATCAGCAGGGACATCACGTTGACCCAATAGGTCGTATTCTTGGCGAGTGGCGGTAGACATTTAATAAAACTCCTTCAGTAAAAGCCCTGACTCATATGTGAATCATCTCTTATTTTTATAAAAACAAATCGTATTTATAGCACATTTGAGAATCATCGTGGGCAACATTACAGAGTAGGCGTTTTATTCTCGGATTAATAATGAATATTTATTACATTATGCATAATTGAACAAAAATTTTTGGTTATCATTTATCTCGAGAGGTAAATCTTGAGGGTTTTACGATGCAAGGTGATGGGTAGGTCGGCATAATGGACATCCTCATCACTACGTTAGGCTAATGACCGATATTTTCTGTCAGTACGCCCATACTATGCAAAATAAAGGCAATGACTGCGAGTGCTACGATAAATGGGGTAAATATCCAAATCACGATGTTAATCAGCAATGAAGGTAACAAACCATTAAACAGCTCAGTGTTTGGGGCAAAAAAATTCATCATTGCATCGACGGCCCGTTTGGCAATGGGAAAAAGTACGGTACTCAGGGCCAGTATATAGACATATTTACTAAAACTGGGATCACTTAGCAGCACCATAAAGTAAAAACCGACAAAAAAAGCAACGCCCAATGCCCAGCATTTGATAGTGTAGCTTAAATGAATCATAGGAGCCTCCCATATATTCTGATGGATACGTAATAGACGCATCGCAATATATTTATTAATTAGAATATATTATATGTTATATATCGAATATATAAGAGAAGTCAATCATTTTTATCAAAAAGCACCGTAAAGCCACGTTTTTTTAGGGCGTGGATGTCAGGTATCAGTCATTGTCTCTCAACATTGGGATTGTCTAGATTGCGGTTGGTACAATAAAAAAGAGCCAGTAGCTTTACTACTGACTCTCATCATTATTTATAGTCGATAACTATAGTTGGCAGTTTACTTGATACTGTTGACCATTGTCTGAGGTAATGGTCATGATGCCAAAGTCTGCTTTGGTCTGCCAGTCATAGGTGGTCTTTGGGTTTACATTGTTCACATAACGTGCGCCAGAGCCTGATACTGCCTGCTCTAGCGTGATTTTTGCGTCTTGTAGACCTACTTTTGGCAAGGTGATGTTTAGGTTGGCCGCTTGACCGTCTGCTGCATAGGCGGCAGTAATCATGCCGTTGTCTTCACAGGTGAATGACTGAACGACTGGCTTGGCAGCAGTGGTTGGAGCGGTGGTGGTCGGAGCGTTGGTCGCACAAGCGGCTAACAAAACGGCAAAAGGAGCAACAGCAAGTAACTTTTTCATAAACGATATTCCTCAAGTTGGTAAGTGAATGTGAGTTGTTATACTGAGCAATATGATACATGCTCAAATGTAATTTCGTGTTGTGGTTAGAGTTTACTAAGGTAATTATTTCTGTCTTTTTCGTGATTTGCTAAGTCCTGATCGGTTAAGTGATTGAGTGACATTTGGTTTTTTGTTTACACTGTTTTTTTATTTAAGATAAATACCAGTACCGCCCCTAAGATGACTATACTGGCGATCAGAAAGTTGAGCGTCAGCTGCTCGGATAAAAACACCATGCCTAATATCGCCGCTAGGATAGGGGTGCAGAGCTGTACGACTGCGGCTTGGGAGTTTTTTAATAGTGGCATGGCCATATACCAGATACTATAGCCCAGTCCCGAGGCAAACGCTCCCGACGCGCAGGCCAATAAGATGCCTTTGATACTAATGTGATCGAGACGGACGTTTGGTATGCCAAAGGTGCTAAGGGCTGTCAGCGAGATGATAAGGAGGACTGGGACGGCCACCAAGCTTCTGATGAAGTTAAACCCTGTTGCGCGCAGCGGTGAGACGCAAGACTTGCCTCGTATGCTATATATGCCCCAAGCGCCGCCGCTGATGGCCATGAGTATCGCCGCGGTGGGTGAGGGCACGGTGGCTGATGGCAACATCAAGTATACAAACCCCGCCACAGCGACGATAAACGCCAACCACTGCCACGCGCTTAGCTGCTCTTTTTGATAAATCCCCCAGCCAATCATCGTCAGCTGTACTGCCGAAAACAAAATCAGCGCGCCTGTGCCTGTATCTAATGCTGTATATGCAATCGAAAAACACAGCGCATAAACCACCAGGCTGATGCTACTTATCCAGCTACCTTTATCTTGTAAAATAGCGTCATCAGTCGCGGTATTTAGATGTAGGTTTTTTTGACGTGACATTTGTTGACGTGGTTTTTGCTGATGCAGCCAGTAGGTGTGCACCGACATCACCACCGCCAAGCTCATCGCGGCACTCAGCAGGCGAAGGGTGGTGAAGCTCCAAGCATCGATATAGCCCTCCGCCAGCGCCATCCTACAAAATAAAGAGTTTGCGGCAAACGCAATTAACGCGACTATGGTATAAAACGTGGCTTTCAAAAATAATTCCTACAGTGATTGACGCAAGTTTTGCATGAAATAGAGCGTTATTAAAAATAACAACAAGGAACCATTTATGGATTGGGCGAGTATTTTTATTCATGATACCACGTGGGCATTTGTCCTAGAGATATTGGTACGTGTGACGGTGATGTTTGTACTGATTATTACGTTCTTGCGCTTTACGGGTAAGCGCGGCGTCCGTCAGTTGTCTATATTTGAGCTGACTATCATTTTGTCATTAGGCTCTATCGCTGGCGACCCGATGTTTACTGAGGATTTACCGATCATCCAAGCGGTGCTGATAATGAGTACCGTCATCTTGCTGTATCGCTTGTGTACGTGGGCGATGATGAAGTTTCAGCCGTTTGAAAATTTGCTAGAAGGAAAATCGCTGTATATCGTAGAAGATGGGATGCTGGTGCTCGATAAAATCAAAAAAGGCAAGATGTCGCACGATGAGTTTTTTGCTGAGATGCGTCAGCAGGGCGTGGAGCATCTGGGGCAAGTGCGTACCGGCCTGCTAGGGCGTGTCCCTAATCTGGAAAAGCAAGTATAAAGCCTTTAAAATAAAGAGACTATTTACCACATGGCTCTCTAAATTATGGCAAGAACAGTGCTCAATGATAATACATGGGAACAACTCCAAAGTACCATGAAAGCTCATGGCTGTCATACTTGGAAAAACGACAGACAAGTTATGGAAGCCATATTGTGGAAACTTCGTACAGGAGCCCCATGGCGTGATATACCGAGTGAGCTATGTCCATGGAAAACCGCCTATAATCGATTTAACAGGTTGTCAAAAAAAGGCTTATGGGAGCAATTTTTTTTGACCTACGAGCAAGTATTGATGAAGAATGGGTATTCGCAGACGGAAGCTACATCCGCTGTCATCAGCATTCAAGCGGCGCCAGACGAGGAGAGCTTCGAGCCACTGGAAAATCTCGAGGTGGAACAACCACCAAGATACATCTCGCCGTCGACTCGCATGGAAACCCGATTGATTTTAAAATCACTGGGGGTGACGTCCACGACAGCCAAGCGGTAGATGACATCATAGAGATGTTAACGGATGCGACCTACTTCATTGCTGATAAAGCTTATGATTCTGAAACCATTAGAAACAGGCTAAAGCAAGACAACATAAGCCCTGTCATCCCTAAAAGAAGAAATGCTAAACAACCAGATGTAGCGTTTGATCATTATTTATATAAGCTACGACACTTAGTTGAAAACACGTTTGCAAGGCTAAAGCAGTTCCGTAGTATTGCGACTCGATACGAGAAATTGGCTCGTAATTATAAGTCTATGCTGTATCTAGCTTGTACTATGATTCATTGCAAACTGAATTAGGGACACGCCCTAGAAACCGATGGCAATTTTAGCGTCTTATTATACCCACCTGAGCAAACAGGCTACGGTATGCCGCTTTTTCCTAAGCAGTATCAGCCAGTTGAGCAGGTGGAGTCAGGCGTGCATTATGCTTGCATGTACTGCGGTTATATCGAGCATATCACAAACCCTGATCAAATATGCTCGCGCTGTCAGAACAACTGCAAAAACTGGGCAAAAGCGCTCAATAGCCAGATTGTCAGATAAGGAATACCAGTCATTGCTTTTATTAAAATAGCCTAAGCAAAAAAATTACACATAATCAAAATTGTTTAACCACTCTACTACCTGCATAACACGAGCTTGCCTATCACCACCAATACGTCTAAATGACTTGTGATGGATACTAAGCTGATCCGCAAAGTAGGCACTAATCTCTTCACGCTCATGCGGCGCATCGCGCAAGTCGTCGGCGACCCACGGCGTATCAACCTCAGTCAGTAGTATCAAGTCATAATGATGCGCCAGTGCCGCTTGAGTTAGGGCAAGAGGGCAGTCGCCATAGTACCAGTTTGAATAAACCATCAGCTCAAACAAGCTGGTATCACAGAACACATAACGCTGGCCGGCAGGTAGCTGTGCCGCTTGCATTGCGCGTTTGTTTTCTAACTCAATCTGACCTTGCGCGATAGGCAATAAATCCTCCCACGTACAGGTCAGCTGCTCGTTATCCCATTTGGCTTGTAGGTAAGTGCGCATATACTCTGGCACCCAAGGACTGGCAAAATGCGCCGCCAGATCTCGGCACAACGTGGTCTTGCCAGTGCTTTCAGCACCCAATACTGCGACATTGATGACGGATTTAGGCGTATGCTGTTTGAGGTTGTTTGCGATAGCGTTGTTGCCATTCATAATAAGCCCAGATTGCGATCAGAGTGAAGACTACGTATTGTAGTGCAGTAAAGGTGAGACCTTTATAAAAGTATAGCGGTACGGAGATGGCATCGGCGACGATCCACAATAGCCAGTGCTCAATTTTGCGCCGTGCCATCAGCCACATCGCCATCAAAAACAGCGCCGTGGTCAGCATGTCGGTGTAGTCGACCCACGTAAATAACTGTAGTCCCAGCACAGTACCCTCAAAGCTAAAGCCATTGTTTATCACGGGGCGAAAGTAATACACCAGTGCCACAAAGGCCATGGTGGCAGCGGCCAGACTCGCTAATATGGGCAAATCTTTTGCGCTTAGCCGCTCAACTTGAATGGCGCTCTCAGCCTCCTTGAGCGCGCGGTCTTGCTGGCTGGTAGGGTTGATATGGTCTGAAACGGTGTTGTTTGCTTTGTTTTTTGACCAATTAATCCAGCCGTATAGGCTCATTACGGTATAATAAGCATTGATAAACATATCGCCAAACAGCTGCCACTTCCATAGGAGGTAGACAAATATGGCGGTACTAATCAGGCCGATGGGGAAAACAAGGATGTTGGTTTTGCTGGCGAGCATGACGCTGGCTACGCCAAATACCACCGCAATCAGCTCTAAAGCGATAAATAGAGCGGAGTAGTCAGCGTATTGTCCAAACAACCAGTTAAAAATCTCTACCATTAGTATTCCTAAATATAAACGCTTTGACTGTTTGCGAGCGCTCAATAGTCGCATATCACGCCCTGAGCCTCGTAATTATAGCGTAGATGCCCACAAATAAAGGCCGTCTTTGCTTATTTTTCGTCACAAATGCATTATTTGTAACAAAGTATTAGAAAAATAATAATATTCAGGCATAATAAAGGCTCTGATTTTAAGTTTACAGTTATTCACCGAAATCAAAACATCCTTATTTTCACTTTTACGCTTATCCAAGCACTACCGCAGTAGACAAGGAAGCTTATTATGACGACTTGTATCACGGGCACCGGCCTATACGTTCCTCCTTATAGCATCAGCAATGAAGAGCTGGTGGCTTCATTTAACCAGTATGTCGAAAACTACAACAACGAGCATGCTGACGAGATCGCAGCAGAGACTGTGACCGCACTGCAGCCTTCCTCAGCTGCGTTTATCGAAAAAGTATCTGGCATCAAATCACGCTATGTCATGGAAAAAGACGGGATCTTAGATCCTGAAATCATGGCACCTGTGATTCCTTATCGTCAGCTTGGCGAAGAGCTATCAGTCATGGCTGAGATGGGCGCCGCCGCACTAAAAGACGCTTTAGCGGACGCAGGGTTAGAGCCTAACGACTTGGACGGTATCATCCTTGCTTGCTCAAACTTTCAGCGCACGTATCCGGCAGTCGCCATCGAGATTCAGAACGAAATCGGCATGGTAGGCGGTTTTGCTTACGATATGAACGTTGCTTGTAGTGCCGCGACGTTTGGGTTATCACAAGCCCACGGTTCTATCATCTCAGGTCTGGCCAAACGTGTGGCTGTGGTAAACGTCGAGATTACCTCAGCGCATTTAAACTGGCGCAACCGTGATAGTCATTTTATCTTTGGTGATGTGGCGACGGCGTCTATCGTCGAAGAGCTAGAGACGCCTAAAGGTTATGAGATTATCAACTCAAAACTGTTTACTCAGTTTTCGACCAACATCAAAAACGAGTACGGCTTTATGGATCGCTCCGAGTTTTTGGCAGCGCAGACTGAGATGTATCCTGATATCAAAGAGCCTGTCACGGATAAGCTGTTTTTACAAAACGGTCGTAAAGTGTTCCGTGAGGTCTGTCCAAAGGTATCAGAGATTATCACTGAGCACCTGCATGACAACGAGCTACAAGCAAGCGACATTAAGATGATGTGGCTGCACCAAGCCAATGCCAATATGCTAGATCTTATCTTGCGCACGGTAGTGGGGCGTGACGCGGACAAAGCCATTGTGCCAAGCGTCATCGATGAGTTTGCCAATACCAGCTCAGCCAGTCCGATGATTGTCTTCCATCGCTACAAAGACAAGCTGGCATCAGGTGATTTGGGTGTAATTTGCTCATTTGGCGCAGGTTACTCGATCGGCTCGGTGCTGGTGCGCAAGGTATAGACGGCAGCGATACCGCTAGCACGGCGGCTGATAGTTGCTGTTACCTGTTGTTCACTACCGACAACAACAAAAAATAGCTAAGAGCAATCTTGGCTATTTTTTTATGTCAGTAGGATATGGTATCAAGCTGTTGATTTCTATCACTTCTGCTCGGCCGCACAGGCGGTAATTTATGAGTATAATAGGCAGATTGCTGACAGGTTTTAATTTAAACGGAAAAATTTGCTATAATCACTCTCTTATTCCCCTCATTTGATTAAAAGTCCTTTTATGAAAGAATCCTTACGCCTGCGTTTAGACCAGATGGTAGACCGTTATGAAGAGGTCACCGCCTTATTATCCGATCCTAGTGTCATCAGTGACAATAATAAATTTCGTGAGCTGTCTGTTGAGCATAGTGACTTGATGGACATCACCACGTTATGGCAGAACTATGGGCGTGCAGAAACCGATCAAGCAGATGCTGAGGCGATGCTGGCTGATGCCACTGATCCTGACATGAAAGAGATGCTGATCGATGAGATCGACAGCGCTCGTGAAACCATCGCTGAGATGGAAGAAGCGCTCAACGTCATGATGCTGCCCAAAGACCCGAATGATAAGGTGCCAGCCTTTTTGGAGATTCGCGCTGGGACGGGCGGCGATGAAGCGGCGATTTTCTCTGGTGACTTGTTCCGTATGTACCAAAAGTATGCCCAAAACCAAGGCTGGACTGTTGAGGTGCTATCGGCAAATGAGGGCGAGCACGGCGGCTACAAAGAAATCATCACCCGTGTCTCAGGCACCGGCGTCTATGGGCGCCTAAAGTTTGAGTCAGGCGCGCATCGTGTCCAACGTGTACCAGAAACAGAAAGCCAAGGCCGTGTCCACACCTCTGCGTGTACGGTGGCTGTCATGCCAGAAGTTGAGATTGATGATACAGTAGATATCAATCCTGCTGATATCAAGATGGACACGTATCGCTCAAGTGGCGCAGGTGGTCAGCACGTCAACACCACCGACTCAGCGGTGCGCTTAACGCACATACCGACAGGCGTGGTGGCAGAGTGTCAGCAAGAGCGTAGTCAGCACAAAAACCGCGCAAAAGCGATGCAAATGCTGATCTCACGTATTCAGCAGGCCAAAGTACAAGCACAGGTCGATACGGCAGATGAGATGCGCCGTGACCTCGTCGGTAGCGGCGATCGTAGTGAGCGTATCCGCACCTATAACTTCCCGCAAGGGCGTATGACCGACCACCGCATCAACCTAACTCTCTATAAGCTCGATTCCATCATGGAAGGCGATTTAGATGAGCTACTTGATGCGCTACTGCGTGAGCACCAAGCAGACTTGATGGCCAGTATCGGTGGCGGCGATTAATAGCCGCGCGTCGCAAAGATTGATGAGTACCATCTAAATGAGCAGTGTTCTTAGCTGCTCTACTATTATTTTTATGTTTTTTATTTCATTACCTAATCATTTTGAGAAGTATTATGTCAAAGCACAATAATCAAAACCAAGAGCAAGCGCCCACATTAGAAGAATCCAATGAGCTGATTGCCCAACTGCAAGCCAAGCTAGACGCTATCACAGAGTCGGGCAAGCCGGCGTATCCAAACACCTTTAAACGCACAGATTACGCCAAAGATTTGCAAACCGCCTTTGAAGGTATCTCAAAACAAGAAATCGAAGACAACGTCGCAAAAGGCGAAAAAACTAAGGTCAATGTGGCAGGACGCGTCATGTTGAACCGCGGCGCGTTTATTGTCATTCAAGATATGACGGGTCGTATTCAGCTATATGTCGCTCGTAAAGAGCTGGATCCAGAAACACTTGCTACCATCAAATCATTGGATTTGGGTGATATCGTTGGGGTGTCAGGCTATATCGGACGCTCGGGTAAAGGCGACTTATACGTCCATATCGAAGAGTTTACGTTATTGACCAAGTCGCTACGCCCGATGCCAAACAAATTCCATGGCCTCGCCGATGTAGAGGCGCGCTATCGCAATCGCCACCTTGACTTGATGACCAATGAGACCACACGTGATACCTTTATGGTTCGCAGTCAAGTGATCAGTGGTATTCGCAAGTTTATGCTGGGTGAGCGTTTTATGGAAGTAGAAACGCCGATGATGCATCCCATCCCAGGTGGCGCAGTGGCGCGTCCATTTGTAACGCATCATAACGCGCTAGATATGCCGTTATATTTACGCATTGCTCCTGAGCTTTATCTAAAGCGCTTAGTGGTCGGTGGTTTTGAGAAAGTGTTTGAGATCAACCGCAGCTTCCGTAATGAAGGGGTATCGACCCGTCATAACCCTGAATTCACCATGATTGAGTTTTATCAAGCCTATGCTGATTATCATGATTTGATGGATTTGACCGAGCGTTTATTTAACGAATTGGCGATGGATATCTTGGGTACCACAGAGCTTACTTATCAAGGAGAAGCCATCAGCCTAAAAGCGCCATTTGTGCGTCTGTCTATGTCTGATGCGATTGCCAAATACGCCGAAAACTTCGACATGTCACGCATCAATGACCGTGACTATCTGGCAGAGTATGTATCAACAACGCTCAAGCAACCAGTAAAAGACGTGTTTGGTGTGGGTAAACTACAAACCATTATCTTTGAAGAAACGGCCGAGCATCAGCTACGTCAGCCAACTTTCATCACTGAGTACCCAGCTGAGACCTCACCGCTGGCACGCCGCAGCGATGACAATCCAGAAATCACCGACCGCTTTGAGCTGTTCATCGGTGGCCGCGAATTGGCCAATGGCTTTAGTGAGCTTAACGACCCAGCAGACCAAGCAGAACGTTTCCACGGTCAGGTCGCCGAAAAAGACGCAGGCGATGATGAAGCCATGCATTTTGATGAAGAATACATCGAAGCCTTGTCTTATGGCTTGCCACCGACTGCCGGTGAAGGTATCGGTATCGACCGTTTGGTGATGCTGTTTACAGATTCGGCGAGTATTCGTGATGTGATCTTGTTTCCGCACATGCGTCGCAAGCTAGAAAGCTAGAAATATGCCGTGCGCTTAGCGGTTAAAAAACAAGCGAAAAGGGCTTTGCTTGCCATCAATCTGTGCTGAGACTAAACTAAAAATAAGCAGGTTTTTTCTACTTTTAAGGAATAGGCTCAGAATTTTAGAGCGCACATTTATAGGGATATTATGGATACTCAGCAAGCTGCCTCTTCAATTTGGCAACAGATGGTTCAGCAAAGCTTTTTGTCATTGTATGAAGCTGCAAAGTATGAAACTGCAAACGATGACTCACCTACCTCTGATCAGTTTCAGGGGTATGATTTTGTCTTTGAGTTCTCTGACGCGCGTATTTATCTGCTGGTCAATGATGTCATGAGGCAAGCAAGTCAGCATGACATCGATAGCAGCCAAGTTCGCGAGTGGCGAAAAGAAGTCGTCAATCAGCTTATCAAGCGTCATGCAGCGCTTTATCAAAAAAACGATAAATCTCTGACAAATAGTGATGTGCAGAGGGATAAAGCCGTGTACTTCATCGGTCTGACGTCGCTTGCAGTCCAGCACCATGCTGGCCGTGCAGAGGCACCGACTTATGCTATTGGCTATGAGTACGGCAGTCAGTTTTTTGCTGAAGACTGCGTGCTAGATTTGGATGATGAGCAAAGCGTCCTGCAGGTTTTTAGTTATCAAAACTTTATCGATATCTTGCGGCAACTGGTGACGCCAAGTGATTTGACCACTTTTTTAGACTTTCATCGTCGTCAGTTGACGAGTTTTGAATCCTTTCAAGATGAGTCAACGCTGCTGGCGCAGTTTTTGCAGTCGCCAGATTTTCATCAAAGAGCCATCGCTGTACAAGAGCAATTGGTCAAGTATGAGCTGATTGACCAGATTGAGCCGCGCTTACTCAAGGCCATGGAGCTTGGGCAGACGGATTTTGCGGCGGCCCTAATGGCAGAGATTCAAAAAAACACGGGCATGTGGTATAAGCTGTTTAATAGTTTGGTCAAAGACGCTTATGAGGCGCAGCGCCCGCTACCAAAAGCGCAGGTCGATACATTGGTTGATGAATCGATGTATACTTACGCGTGTTTGATAGAAAAAATCCTCGCTTATAGAACCATGGATCAAGACTCACGCTGGAATGGCTATGTCCGCCATGAGCACTCTTATAGGGTGTTTGGTCGTCATTATCTGATGGTGTTTTATGCCCAAGATCCTCATGGCTCGCTAAGCGCCGAGCAGGTGCGCGGCGCGCATCAAGATCTGCTGGCGGAGCTCAATGCACAAATGCAAACGCCTGTGATGCAGGATTTGTTTTTGATCGGTGTCGAGTTTAGGCCCTGCGAGGACAGCGTAAACACTGAGGTGCATTTGGATGCGTTTTATCAAAGTGGTGCGCTCATCGATGCAAACACTCAGCGCTTATACCAGCAGCTGGCACAGCTAAAAGCCCAGTTATAAATCAGGCGGGCTGTTGATCGCTGGGCGGATGCGCTATTTATCTTTGTATTATTCAAATTGGCATTTATTATGACGCAGCAATATCAAGTTTTAGCTCGCAAATATCGTCCAAAAAACTTTCACGAGTTGATTGGACAAACGCACGTCTCGCAAGCATTGATTAATGCGATAGATTATAACCGTCTGCATCACGCCTATCTGTTTACAGGGACGCGCGGGGTGGGTAAGACGACGATTGCGCGTATCTTATCAAAATGTCTGAACTGCGATACGGGTGTGACGAGCACGCCTTGCGGTGTGTGTGATAACTGTGTGGCCATCGATCAGGGACGTTTTATTGACCTGATTGAGATTGATGCGGCCTCTCGTACCAAAGTCGAAGACACCCGTGAGCTATTGGACAATGTCCCTTATGCGCCAAGCCAAGGGCGCTACAAAGTGTACTTGATTGATGAAGTGCACATGCTATCGACCCACAGTTTTAATGCCTTATTAAAAACACTAGAAGAGCCGCCCGAGCACGTCAAGTTTTTACTGGCGACCACTGATCCACAAAAACTACCGATCACTATCATCTCACGCTGCTTGCAGTTTGTACTGCGTCCCTTGCCGCAGACGCTACTTAGTGAGCATTTGGCAAATATCTTGACCAAAGAGCATGTGGCTTATACTCAGCCTGCGCTTTGGCAGTTGGCCAGTGCTGCCAAAGGCTCAGTGCGCGACGCTTTGTCACTGACCGATCAGGCCATCGCGTTTGGTCAAGGTGGCCTTGATGATGCGACTGTCAATGCCATGCTTGGGTTAATTGATTCAGCTGACTTGGTTCGTCTTATCACCGATATCTATAACCATGATAAGCCTGCTGTCGCTGCCCACATTGAGCAGATGCGCGCTCAGATGGTCGATGCAACCAGCATGTTTGACGGGCTCGCTGAGCTGTTGCATCAATTGGCTTTGACACAGTTGTTGCCTCAAGTGGCACTCAACGTTAATGAAGTACAAGCGCAAGATATTCATACCCTAGCGCAGCATATCAGCCCCGATGTGCTGCAGCTTTATTATGAAATCGTTGTGCAAGCGCGTGAAGGGGTCAAGCTTGCTAATACGCCCATGCAGGCGCTTGAGATGTGTCTACTGCGTCTATTGGCGTTTCGTCCGCTCGCAGCTGATGAGGTGCTGACAGAAACCCCTCCTACGCTGCCGCAGCCGCCTAGTGAGGTGAAAGATTCACCGACAGCTTCTACGGCTGAGTATAATGTTTCAGCAGTACCGCTACCAGATGATAATGTAGATTATCAACATGATCTTAGTCAGCAATTGCCGTCAGCTGCTTATGATCCTGAACCGATCGCAGAGCCTGAACCGATCGTAGAGCCTGAACCGATCGTAGAGCCTGAACCGATCGTAGAGCCTGAACCAATTGCAGAGCCTGAACCAATTGCAGAGCCTGAACCAATTGCAGAGCCTGAACCAATTGCAGAGCCTGAACCAATTGCAGAGCCTGAACCAATTGCAGAGCCTGAACCAATTGCAGAGCCTGAACCAATTGCAGAGCCTGAACCAATTGCAGAGCCTGAACCAATTGCAGAGCCTGAACCAATTGCAGAGCCTGAACCAATTGCAGAGCCTGAACCAATTGCAGAGCCTGAACCAATTGCAGAGCCTGAACCAATTGCAGAGCCTGAACCAATTGCAGAGCCTGAACCAATTGCAGAGCCTGAACCAATTGCAGAGCCTGAACCAATTGCAGAGCCTGAACCAATTGCAGAGCCTGAACCAATTGCAGAGCCTGAACCAATTGCAGAGCCTGAACCAATTGCAGAGCCTGAACCAATTGCAGAGCCTGGCGGAAATGATTCTCAATTGACTATGACGGCGGATGATCCTCGCACGTTATTGCGTTGCCCGCCACAGGAGCTGACTGGCGAGTGGACGCCAGATAAATGGGATTATTGGCTACAGACCGCTCGCGAGGCTGAGAGCTTGGCACAAGACGAGCTAGCATTGGCGCGTCAGGGCATGATGACTGGGCTGTGTAATGGCAAATCGACCTTTGTGACCAGTGTGGACAGCCGCCATTTACAAGCCACCTTTCAACACTTAGCAGCAAAACTGCAACAGCAGTTTGAGCAAGCCGAGATCGACCTAAAAATCGACAGCAGTGTCATGCAGGCTGAAGACAAGACCCCAGAGCGCCGTCAACAAAAGCGTATGGTGCAAGCAAAGTCACTGGCAGAAACCAAATTGCTTAACACCCCTGTGATGCAGTACCTCCTCGAGCGCGGCGAAGGTAAAATGGGTAAGGTTCAGCTATACTAAACAGTCAAATTTTTTTATATTAAAACCGATTAACAGTCTATATAGCTACTAGACACAATTGCTATCCAAAAATATCAAGGTGATGATTGCTATCGCCTTGATATTTTTGTTTTTATTAAGGGTGATGCGCCATTTTAGATAAGAAGCGGTGGTATTTAATCACTGTAAGGTAAATTAAAATTCGTTATAATGGTTAAGTTGTATTAAAAAACCAAATGCAGGTTAGGTGAGAATATGTTGGATAATTTACGCGGTATGGCTGTGTTCGCTAGTGTGGTTGGACATGGCTCCTTTAGTGGCTCAGCCCGTGAGCTTGGTATTACAACCAGTGCAGTCAGTCAGCAAATCCGCTCATTAGAAAACGAGCTGGGTGTGGTGTTGTTGCATCGCTCTACTCGAAAGCTTAGCTTAACAGAGGCAGGCGAGAGTTTTTATGAAGCGGCAAAAGATGTGGTCAGCGCGGCCGAGCAAGGGCGCATCAAAGTCAATCAATTGCGAGATGAGCTTGCTGGTAGCTTGCGAGTGGCGACCACCCCTGAGCTGGGCGTCAATCATATTTTGCCTGCACTCTCGACATGGATGGCCGCCCACGATGACTTGAGCATTACCTATTTGGCAGACAACCATTATATCGACATGATCGACGAGCGTATTGATATTGCGGTTCGTATGAGTCCATCCATCAATGACTCGAGCCTGAGTAGCCATCCATTGACTGATGTACGCCAGATGCTGGTTGCCTCACCACAGTATTTGCGTCAGCATGCCAAAATACAAAGCCCAAAAGATCTCAATGATCACCAGCTGATCTGTATCGAAATCATGAAAGACGCCAATCAAATTGATCTGATTCAGACAGAAACAGGCAAAAAAACCCGCATAAAAATGAACTCTCGTATCTATACCAATAACGTCTTTATGGCGACGACATTGGCCAAAGAAGGCCACGGTCTGGTGCGAATGCTGGAGATGGATGTTAAAAAAGAGCTAGAGAGCGGCGAATTGGTAGAGGTATTGACCGGTTATCAGCTGCCAAGCTTTGTGCTATATGCCGTTACTTTAAATCGCGAACAGCAGCCTGCAAAAATAACCCGTTGTCTTGAAGTATTAAAGAAGTATTTTCATGCCAACTAAAGCGTGATGCATCATCAATGCGATGCTAGCTTTAGCAAAAAAAGAGTATATAGACAATCGATGTCTATATGCTCTTTTTTTAACATGTCAAAATCAATCATTTTAATAATCAATGATCACTGCTGGTCTGAGACCGTGTTTTATCGTTTTACCATGAGGACTTTAATAGCTCAATCAAACGATCAGCGACCTGTGCGCTTTCATCACGTTTCATATTTAGTGGCGGCAATAAACGTATCACGTGGCCACCCGTGACGTTGATGATAAGCTTTTGCTCATCGCGTGCACGATTCACCAGCTGAGTACAGTCCATGTCTTCAGGTAACACGACACCGATCATCATACCTGCGCCGCGCGCACTGACGCCATACTGTCCTAGTGCATCGACTAGCGTCTCACGGATGAATTGCCCTTCGGTGACGGCATTATTCATGATGTCAGTATTGGCGAGTACATCATAAACACTATACACCACACGACTTGCCAGCGGTGTACCGCCATAAGTTGAGCCATGGCTGCCCGCGCCAAACAGCCCATTGGCGCGGCCACGTACCATACAAGCACCTACAGGAAAGCCATTTCCCAAGCCTTTTGCCGTCGTCAAGACATCGGGGCGGGCATTGCTGTGCTGATAAGCGAAGTATTTGCCAGTACGGCCATTACCTGTTTGTACTTCATCGAGCATAAACAGCCAGTTGTGAGCATCACATTCAGCCTGTAGTGCTTCTAAATAACCAAAGCCATTTGCGGCAGTATTTAGACCACCTTCTCCTTGAATAGGCTCTACCAAGATAGCGCAAATCTCATCGTGTTTTTGCGCAGCTTGTTTGATGGCTTCAATATCACCAAAGGGCACACGGATAAAATCCTCATCTAAAGTGTAAAATCCTTCGCGAGCTTTTGGGTTGGCGGTGGCTGACAACGATAGCAATGTGCGGCCATGAAACGACTGTTCCATGACGATGACTTTTGGACGGGCAAAGCCTTGCTGGTTGGCGTATAAGCGTGCAAGCTTTAAAGCGGCTTCGTTTGCTTCAGCACCGCTATTGGCAAAAAATACACTGTCCATCTGCGCGGCGGTGCATAGCGCTTCTCCAGCGCGCTCTTGCCAATCGATACCAAATAAGTTGCTGGTATGAACCAAAGTCGCGGCTTGCTGCTGAATGGCGTCTGTCACTTGTGGATGGCAGTGCCCTAGGCCACAAACGGCAATGCCCGTCAGCGCATCTAAATACGGGGTATCGTCCTTGGTATACAGCCAACTGCCTGAACCACGAGTAAAGCTGATTGGTTGACGGTTATAAGTGGGCATCAGGTAAGTTGCAGACATAGTAAACATCCTTAAGATGATAAGTGAGTAAAAAAGTGAGTGTTAGAGTTCGTCAGAAAAAGGCGTGGTTTCTGCAGGTAAGGTGTATTCTTCGTTTGCCCAAGCGCCTAGGTCGATCAGTTTGCATCGACTGCTACAAAATGGCTTGTACTTATTGTCTTGCCAAGCGGTCTGCGTGCCGCAGCGGGGGCAAGGATAAGTCTTGGGGCGCGTACTTGGATTACTTGAATTGGCTGGGTTGGAGGTTGATTCGGTCATAGTCGGTATGCATACATCCTTAAATTTATGATTATCAGCTTGGCAAGCGTATGGGTCAGTCATGAGCTGATTGAGGCCAATCTAATGCTGCTAAAATGCGCCCTCAGTCTGCCGAGTAAACGACAAATAGCAAAAAACGTCTAAAGGTTTGCCAGACCAGATAGCATGAAGGTATCAGTGCTATTTGTTTGATGGTTATCTATCTCAGTTTTATCGCTTTTTTGATAAGAAGACATTTCCAAAATAGGGAGGTGGGAAGCATGACTTGCTAGCGTTATATTACTATTGTCGCGGATTGACTATATAATAGCATGTGGCCGAATAATGGCAAAAGACAAATGCTTTAAGGATAGTAGATGACCGAACATATCGAGCTTACGCACCGACAGCAGCGTGCCTTTCAACCAAACAAGCTCTCAGCACCGCGCAGCTTTTGTATTCCTCCAATCATACAACAAACGGCAAACCCTGCGCCCTTACTCTTAGAGATTGGAGCGGGGAAGGGCAAGCATGCGCTTAGCTTCGCCGCCGAGCACCCAGACCAGCACTTGATTGCCATTGAGCGTACGCGCAACAAATTCGATGCTTTTGCAAAATTGGCCGAGCGCCAAGCATTGCCGAACCTAGATGCGATACATGCTGATGCGATCGCCTGGATTGTCCATGCGATAGAGCCGAATAGTATCGCCAAGATCTTTATTCTGTACCCCAATCCTGAGCAGCATAACCCCAATCAGCAGTGGTTAAACATGCCGTTTTTTGAGTTTTTATTATCACGTTTGCAGGTAGGTGGAGAGATCATATTGGCCACCAACATTGAGAGCTATATGGATAATGCCGAGCAGCAGGCGACGAAAGTATGGTGCTTACCCAATGAGCGCTACAAGGTACCACAAGATAGCCAGCGCACGCACTTCGAAGTGAAGTATCTGGCGCGCGGTGAGATATGCTGGGAGCTCTGTATGCGTAAGCCTGCCGGCTACAATACCAGATTCGATCAATGGCAAGCGAATCTAAGTACTCATAAAAGTTAAAAATAGCCTAAGTGAAAATAGAGAGCAAGGCTTGTATAAATCTACAAGGCTAAATAAAATATATAAAATAGCCTAAGCAAAAAAATTGAATAAAATAAAACCGCCTCTAAAAGAAGGCGGTTAAAAATGGTGCTTAAATTTAAGCAAAAATCGCTAGAATTATAAATAAAGCTTTACCAATTTATCAGAATCAGTATAAGCATCTAGTACTGTCAAAAATGTATAGGCACCAATAAACTTACGACTGATAAACATGAACTCTTTTGGTGGTAAATTAAATTCAAAAGACTGCATGGCACGACTAGCCTTTGATGAGAGGCGAGAATGCAATTTACTATTTGCCCAAATATAGCGGCTGTCAGCATCTAGACATTCCGCTGAAATATCAGGGTTGGTCGCAGGATTGCTAAAGGGTTCTGTGGCCAATAGGAATAGAGCAGCGATATCAGATTTGACTTTTTGACTCATGCTATCAAAGAAGTCATAACCAGTCATGGCTCGCATCATGGACTGATGGTCATGGTGATAGCCAGCTTTTAGTAAACCATGAGCGATGCTCAAGAGGTGATTGTCAAACTGACGTATCGCGCCAAAATCTAATAACACCAATTTGTCGATATCGTCTTCGTTTTCACTAACGCGTACCAGATAGTTGCCAAAGTTAGGATCTGTCTGCATCTCGCCCCAAACAAAAATCTCTTTCATCATGATTTCGATAGCGGCTTGACCAATGGCGTTACGGCGCTGATGCGACAACTGTTGCAGCGATGTAGAAACCACTGTGATACCTGGCTCATAGGACATGCACAGCAGACGTTTTTTAGAATACGTGCGATTGATTTTGGGTACGATATAACGTGGATCATCTTTTAGACGCTCATAAAAACGCTCTGTCGTGGCCGCTTCTGCTTCGTAATCTACCTCATGATGGAGTAGGTCGCGTATCTCCTCAAACCAAGCATCAAGCGCTCGTGTTTGCGGCACGATGTTACTAACCTTTAATAACTGTTTAAACAAAGCCAAGTCTGAGTTGATGGCATCCGCCACGCCTGGATACTGGACTTTTAACACGACTTGCTCACCTGTGGCAATGACGGTGGCACGGTGTACTTGAGCCAAAGACGCTGTACCGATAGGGGTCGGATCAATCGCCAGCTCACTTATTTTATCGCCCAACAATGTATGAAGCGTTTGCTCAATCGTTGGCCATGATAGCGTGGCTGTATCATCATTGAGCGTTTGCAGCGCTCGCGTAATCTCGGGAGGCAGTATGTGCTCACCATATATTGCAAGCATCTGACCGATTTTGACCACAGAGCCTTTTAGTTTGCCAAGCTCGGTAGCAAGATAGTTTGCTTGTGTCTCCATAAAGGCTTGGTTGCGTGCGGTGCGTGCTTCTTTATTTAAAAACATGCCAGACACGCTGTTGCCCGCCCAACGACGCCCAATATTTAAGGAGGTTTTGGCAATCGACATCCGGCGCTCAAACCCTGAGGTTTTTAGGTTATCGATAGAGTGCTTGGTACTAGAGGGTTTAGACGTATCGTGTGCCATAAATATAATCATTCATCCGGTTGCTATTGATTTGCGGGCATAAAACCTACAATACAAGGGACATGCGATGGTCGGTACAAAATTGTATCATAGAAACTGCCTTGGGTTGATGAAGCGATGCGCTCTGATAGCAGTTACTTTGTAAGCTCAGTGCATGGTGTTAGTCATCACAGATGCAGCGATGCAACATAAAGAAAATCAGACCTAGTATGACACTAGATCTGATCAGAGTTACGATAATAAGCTAAAACAGTAAATGCGGTAGGCTAAAGTTGGCCCACATTTATCGCCATTTTATGAGCGGCTGTTTTCGCGAGCGATAGCATGATGACCAATATCACGGCGATACTGCGCCCCATCAAAACTAATCGCACCAGTCACTGCCAACGCCGCTTGTTGCGCGTCCGAGATGCTATCGGCCAAGGCGGTCACGCATAGGACGCGGCCACCGTTAGTCACGACTTCTTTTTGATTGTTGGCGTTTCGATCTTGTGCCTCTGCGTCAGAAAATGCGGTACCAGCATGGAAGACTTTGACTGAGCTAGCATTGTCGGTATTAAGCTCTGGCAAGCCTGCAATGACATCGCCTTTCGATGAGCTTTCAGGATACCCTTTAGAGGCAATGACAATACCAAGAGCAGGGCGCGCGTCCCATTTGGCAGCACTAGGTAATTGCCCCGCCAGCCCTTGTGCGACCAAGTCGACCATTGATGACTGCAGGCGCATCAAGATTGGCTGAGTTTCTGGATCACCAAAACGGCAGTTGAACTCGATAACATAAGGGTCGCCTGACTTGTCAATCATCAGGCCAGCATATAAAAATCCGGTATAAGGATGACCTGCAGCTTTCATAGCATCAACCACAGGCTGAATCACTTTTGCCATTACTTTATCATGCACCGTTTGGGTGACGACGGGGGCAGGAGAGTATGCACCCATGCCGCCAGTGTTGGGGCCTGTATCACCTTCATAAGCGCGTTTGTGATCTTGGCTGGTCGCCATAGGCAAAATGTTGTCACCATCAATCATACAAATAAAGCTGGCTTCTTCGCCCTGCAAAAACTGCTCAATTACCACGCGGCTACCAGCATCGCCAAACTTGTTGCCCGCCAGCATATCATCGATGGCTTCGTAGGCTTGTTCGATCGTCTCTGCTACGATAACGCCTTTGCCTGCGGCCAGACCATCTGCTTTGATAACAATCGGCGCGCCTTGCTCATCGATATAAGCTTTTGCAGCAGCGGCATCGGTAAAGCCTTGATAGGCGGCAGTTGGAATGTTGTTTTGTGCCATAAATTCTTTGGCAAAGGTTTTTGAGCCTTCTAGCTGCGCGCAATATGCCGTCGGGCCCCACGCTTTGATACCAGCATCGCGGCAAGCATCGACGATGCCTGTGACCAGCGGTGCCTCGGGCCCAACGATGACCATATCAATGGCGTTGGCTTGACAAAACTCAATCACACCGCTGTGCTCACCATTGGTGTCGTTTAATACAACATTTTGGCACTTGGGCTCTAGCGCAGTACCTGCATTACCTGGTGCGACATAGACATTTTTGACAGTGTCGTCTTTTGCACATTGCCATGCCAGCGCATGCTCGCGACCACCTGAACCAATCACCAAAATATTCATCATACATTTTGCCCTTAGTATTATTGCCTTTAGTATTCGCCGTGTTCAGCAAGAAATGTGAATCATTGACGCACTGTTAAATATACTGCCGTATTCTAACAAAAAAAGCGCAGCGATTGCCATGAGTATCCGCCTGCCAGCCTATATTGCACCATCTAAGTCCAAAACCACTGACTGTTTCATTATTAAAGGTTATCGACATCGCGCTGATTCATGAAATGATGTTGTACACTTTAGCTGACGCCTGAGGTGCGTTAAACTGCCATAGACTAACGGTGTTAAGTCTGACCAGCTCTATGTTTTTAAACAGACGCATCAAAAAGGAGAAAATCTACACAAATCAGACATAAAAAACGATAGCGTTATGGACAGCGAAATAGCACAGATTAATAAACTCAAATAAATATCAGTATGCTACATATATAAAAAAGGACAAAGGACATGCCAAACTCTCTGAATATCGCCGAAGAGCGCATCAGCCAGATAAGCGATATCGCCACCAGTTATGTACAAAAGGACAAGTCATCATTCGATCGCTTTATTCATAGCTATTATCAGCCGCTCCATCAAGAGACGGCGAAGGCTATCAGCAATGCTGACTTAGCTGGCATGGCGCTTCATCACTTTACTTTGCTCAAAGCTTATGATGGCAGCAAGCCGCAATTGTCAGTGCTCAACCCAAAGGCCGAAGAGCAGCATTTTCATAGCTCACATACCGTCATTCAAATCGTCGCTTATGATCGCCCGTTTTTGGTCGACACGATTTTGATGAGCCTAGAGTCTGAAGGTATCGATGTTCATCGTACGTACAACATCATTATCAATGTCGAGCGCGACGATGAGGGCAATCTCACACATATTCATAACGCGCACGAAAGCGCCACCTCGCACCTGTCGATGATTCATTGCGAAATCGCCTATCAGGACAGTGAAGACTTAGCCGCCCTCCAGCAAATGCTATTAAATAAAATCGACACACTCGATGCGGTTGTTGGCGACTGGAAACAAATGCGTACGCAGTTGATGGAAGTCAAAAATGAGCTGGCCTGCAAGCCCTTGCCAGAGGTGTTTTATTCTCAGCAAGAGATTCAGGCGTTTTTAGAATGGATATTGGACGATCATTTTATTTTCTTGGGCTACCGCGAGTATCGTCTGGAGGGCGGGCAAGCCATCGAGGTAGATGTAGATGTAGATAGTGTCGATAATAAGGACAACGCCAACTCTCCTGATAAGCCTACCGACTTAGATTTATTTGCGATCGGCAATAGCGGCCTTGGGCTACTGCGCGGCGCGGAGGAAGACAAGCTATCAGAAAGCTTTAGCCAACTGCCCACCGTCCTAAAGCAGCTGCTGACCGAGCCACGTGTCTTAATGCTGTCCAAATCAAGCCGTGTCTCGCCTGTACATCGTCCTGTTTATATGGACTTTTTGGGTATTCATAAATTTGATGACAACGGCAAGCTGGTCGGTGAATATCGCTTTATTGGACTACTGACCTCACAAGCCTATCAGCTCACTGTGCAGCAAATACCGCTACTGCGAGAAAAAGCCAATAAAATCATGGCAATGGCGGATCTACCGCGCGATGGTCACGCCCATCACAAAATGATGCATGTCATCAACACTTTGCCTCGCGATGATCTGTTTCAAGCCAGCGTAGAAGAGCTCTATCCTATCGTCTCTGGCATCAGTCAGCTACAAGACAAAAAAAGCCTACGCTTATTTAGCCGCGTCGATCATTATCAGCGCTTTGTCTCCTGTTTGGTCTATATCCCGCGCGACAAGTTCAACACTGAACTGCGTATTAAGGTGCAAAATGTATTAAAAGAAGCTTATGGTGGCACATCATCTGGCTTTACCACGGAGTTTAACGAATCGGCCCATGCTCGCGTACACGTCCATGTGCGCACTGTGCCAGGTCAAGTAAAAGAGGTCAATACAGCCGCGCTTGAAGACAAGCTCTCAGCGCTGATGCAGTCTTGGAGCGACAATTACCAAAAAATGCTGCTAGATAATGTCGGCGAGCAGCAGGCCAATGCCTTAAACCGCCGTTTTATGAGCCATATCCCAGCCGCGTATCAAGAGCGCTTTGATGCGCGTACGGGTGTGGAGGACATCAAACGCTTGGCAAGCTTGAATGATGAGCAGCCGATGATTTGGCATCTATACCAATCAACAGGCGACGCTAGCAATCAGCTACACTTAAAGCTCTACGGCCGCGAGCAGCCAGTTATCTTATCAAAAGTACTGCCTATCCTTGAAAACTTTGGGGTGTCGGTAATATCGGCGCAGACATATGAGTTTGACTTGCCAGAGCAGCCCATCTGGATGCAAGAGTATGAGCTAATGCTCGAACACGTGGATGCGGTCAATATGCAAGTGGTGCGCGGTCAGTTTGAAGACAGCCTTAAGCAGATTTGGGCAGGGCGTGTCGAGAGTGACTCGTTTAACGAGCTGGTGCTTACGACCAAGCTAGATACCTTTGATGTGGTGGTGCTGCGCGCCTTATCACGCTATATGGTACAAGCTCGTGCGCCGTTCTCTAGTACCTATATCCAGCAAACGGTGGTCAAAAACAGTGACATCAGTGTGGCACTCGGTAGCCTGTTTGATGCGCGCATGAACCCCAAGCATGATTATGAGAGTCGCGCTAAAAAAACCGCTGAGATCGAAGAGCAGATCTTATCAGCGCTGGCCGATGTCGATAGCCTCGATGAAGACCGTATTTTGCGTTGGTATTTGGATCTCATCAAAGCGATGGTACGTACCAACTTTTATCAAACTGATAGCGAGGGTCAGCGTAAAGACCGCTTGTCGTTTAAGTTTTTGGCAGCCGATATCCCCAATCTGCCCAAACCCAAGCCCATGTTTGAAATATTTGTCTACTCGCCGCGCGTAGAAGCGGTGCATCTGCGCGGCGGTAAAGTGGCACGCGGCGGTCTGCGCTGGTCAGATCGTATGGAAGATTTTCGTACCGAAGTGCTCGGCTTGGTCAAAGCGCAGATGGTCAAAAACGCGGTGATCGTTCCTGTCGGCTCCAAGGGCGGTTTTATCGTCAAGACCAAAACCATGGCTGATGGCCGCGATGCCTTCCAAGCAGAAGGGATTGCCTGCTATCAGACATTCCTGCGCGGTATGCTTGATGTCACCGACAATATCGTCGATGGACAGATCGTCCCGCCAGCCAACACCGTGCGTCACGACGAAGACGATCCGTACTTGGTCGTCGCCGCTGACAAAGGCACGGCAAGTTTTTCTGATATTGCAAATAGCTTGGCAAGCGAGTATGACTTTTGGCTCGATGATGCCTTTGCCTCTGGTGGCTCGGCTGGATATGATCACAAAGCTATGGGTATCACCGCCCGCGGCGGCTGGGAGTCGGTCAAGCGTCACTTCCGTATGCGCGGCATGGATATCCAAAACCGCGATGACTTTACTGTGGTCGGTATCGGTGATATGAGCGGTGATGTATTCGGTAACGGCATGCTCAGATCCACCCATACCAAGCTGGTCGCCGCCTTCAACCATTTGCATATCTTTATCGACCCCAACCCAGACACTGCGACGTCGTTTGCAGAGCGTGAGCGCTTGTTTGAGATGCCGCGCTCGACGTGGGATGATTATGACAAATCGCTTATTAGCCAAGGTGGCGGCGTGTTTTCGCGTACCGATAAAAGCATTCCTATCAGTGCTGAGATGAAATCGCTGTTTGATATCAGCGAAGATAGCTTGGCACCCAATGAGCTAATCAGCGCATTACTAAAGTCACCTGTCGATCTGATCTGGAACGGCGGTATTGGTACCTATGTCAAAAGTGAAAACGAGACGCACGCCGATGTCGGCGACCGCGCCAATGATGCTGTTCGGGTCAATGGTGGTGAGCTGCGCACGGCGGTCGTCGGTGAGGGCGGCAACTTAGGCTTTACCCAGCAAGGGCGTATCGAGTACGCACAGACGGGCGGGCGCATCTATACCGATGCGATCGACAACTCAGGCGGGGTCAACTGCTCAGACCATGAAGTCAATATCAAAATATTGCTTGGCAAAGTCGTTGAGCAAGGTGATATGACCCTAAAGCAGCGTAATGAGCTGCTAGAGTCCATGACGGATACCGTGGCTGAGCTGGTACTGCGCCAAAACTACCTACAGCCCCAAGCGATTGAGCTCAGTCATATCCGTGCAGCCGCCAACTTAAGCGATCATCAGCGGTTTATTCAAATGCTAGAGGGCGAAGGTCGTCTGGACCGTGCTATTGAGTATTTACCATCGGATGAAGAGATTGCTAAACGCCAAAAAGCTGGGGTAGGCCTTACCAATCCTGAGCTGGCAGTCGTCTTAGCGTATGGAAAAATGTGGGTGTATGACAACTTGCTATTGTCTGATTTGCCAGATGAGCCATATTTTATCAATGAGCTACGCAAATACTTCCCTGATGAGCTGGCGACGCGTTTCTTTGATGAGATGACCCAGCACCGCTTGCACCGTGAGATTATCAGCACCTATCTGACCAATAGTGTGGTCAACCGGTTGGGTATCGAGGCGCTGTTCCGTCTGTATGAAGAGACGGGGCAGTCACTGGCAACCATCGTGCGCGGTTACGCCATCAGCCGTGATGTCTTTAATATCTCCAAAGCATGGAAAACGCTTGAAGTGTTAGACAATCAAGTGGATGCCACGTTGTTATTGAATCTAGAGCTGCGTCTGCGTGATGCACTAGAGCATGGCGTGGTCTGGTTTATCAATGCCTTTGGTCAAGACTTACAAGTCGCTGATATGATTGGCCGCTTTAGCGACAGTGTGGAAAAACTGACCAAATCTGGTGGGTTTATTGAGCAGCAATTTGCCGAGTATTTGCAAGAAGATGCCACAAACTTGATGCAAGAAGATTTGGCCGAAAATGATGCAACGATGTTTGCGATGTTGCCATATCACGTGGATGCGCTAGATGCAGCATTGCTCGCTGAGCAATATGAGCGCCCTGTCGATGAAATCGCCACATTGTACTTCGAGGCGTATCATGTCTTGCAGCTCGATTGGATGATGGATAATATCGCCACCTTACCGCAGCAAGACTATTGGGATCGCCGCGCGCGTCATGCGTTAGTCAATGAGCTGTCACGTAGCCTACGTATGCTGATGGACGCGATACTCTCAAAACCAGATGCCAAGCAAGCCTTTGGTGAATGGCGCTCGCGTCATACAGACCAATTGGCAGCGACTGAGGCTGAAATGGATAAGCTTGACGCCATCGATGGTGAGATTGGTTTATCGACGTTGTCCGTGCTGATGAGCGAGTTGAGTGGCTTGGTGACAAAATAGGCTATTTGGTAAAGGATGGACACAGCAGTCGCTGCTATCCTTTATCATTCTCTTATTATTTATAACATCATAAAAGAAAGAGTGATAAAGGGGAGGTCATGAGTACGCATATCTTTAGAACCATTAGAAACTCAGTCAAACACTGGTATATACCGCTTATCGTTGGGGTGATTCTCATTGGGTTGGGGGTTTATACTTTTGTTTCGCCAGAAGCGTCTTATTTAGCACTGGCTTTATTATTTAGTCTCTCGTTTTTGCTTTCAGGCATATTTGAGATCCTGTTTTCTATCGCCAATAAAGACGTGTTAGACAACTGGGGCTGGACACTGGGCTTTGGTATTTTGACCTTAGCCGTTGGTATGTTACTGTTCATCAACCCCGCCATTTCTATGATCTCTTTGGCATTTTATGTCGGGTTTTTAATTCTATTTCGTTCTATTAGCGCCATCGGTTATGCCGTTGACTTGAAGCGCTACGGCATCTCAGACTGGGGAGTGTTGATGCTGATCGGGGTACTGGGACTAATATTCGCTTTTTTATTAATCTGGAATCCTATCCTCTCTGGCATGACAGTGCTTATTTGGACAGGTTTGGCGTTAATCACTAGTGGTGTTTTTAGTGTTTATTTTTCATTCCAGCTCAAAAAGCTGAATGATCTGCCCAATAAAATCTCTGATAGACTGCGTAATCAGATAGAGTTGGTGCAACAAGAAGTCAATGAAGAGCTAAGAAGATAACCCGAAAACAGTCTTATGTTTTAAACCAAAGCCACCGCTAATCATTAGTGGTGGCTTTTTATTGGTTGAACTTAGTTGAGTTCACTCAAGGTTAATAAGATGCTCTAAACGAAGCATTTTTCCTTGGTTTTCAAGCCAAACCTCATCTGCGTCATCATGATAACTGTTAAATTGTGGCTCTAATACGACATTGCCTTTATCATTGATCAGACCAATCTTGCCAGCCTGTTTATAGGTATAGAGCTGATGATATAACAGCTTTTTAATCGGGGCGTCTGATGAGAGAATCAGCTTGCCATTGGCATCAATAATTTGGGCACTCTCGATATCGTCTTGAATATCCTCGCTCATACCCTCGGCGCTACTGCCAGCGACCAAAGTACTGCGCAAAAATAATGGCACCTCACCATAACTGTTAAACAACTCAATGTGTTGGTTGGTTGCCAGTGGAATGATGACATCGTTATTTTGATCAATAAGTGCCGTTTTATCTTGTGAGCTGACTTGCATATATAAGGGGTCACCAGTACAAGCATTTAACGGATTAATTGCATCGTACTGCGGCATCACTGCCCAATACCCTCTATCATCCAGCAGCCCTGTCAGTCCTTTATCATCAGTGATTGTAAAGAAGTCTTGATCATAATCAGGGTCGTAATGCGCATGCTGAATACGAGCATCAGCTAATGGATAAATCCAATTACCATGCCGATTGATAATGCCTTGTTTGGTAGTATTGCTGGCATCGTCTGAGGTGTGAAGACTGACGATAAAGCTGGTGGCAATATCTGGCTCGATGTGAATTTCATCATATTCAAAAGGCACGATAATCTCGCCAGCAGCATTTGCCACACCATGTTTACCTTGCTGTTTGGCCAGTAAATAAGTATCCATTACTATATACGCATCGGTGAGACTGTCTAAGATAACGTTGCCGTTTAGGTCTTGTAGCTGCTGCGACCCATCGGCTTGTTCAGTCAGTTTGCCAGCGAATTTAACATTGTTTTCGATACGCTCAAAATAGCTATTGGGCAGATAGCCGGCACAATTGACGGTGGCGTGAGCAGAAGTGAGCATACCGAAAGCGATCATAAAAGAAGCACACGCTGTTTTGAGGCTCATGCTTTTGATGGATAAGCGATCATCCTTGTTGGCTTGAGTTGGTGTTGCACTCATTTTAAAACCTACTATAAATTGCTGGTGTGTGGCTTAATGGCCAAGATGATAGCAGCCTTGTCCGCTGATTTGGCTAAAGCCGCCTGAGAGTTTTTCGACCTTGATTTGCGTCAAGATACGATCTTTTAACGCCTGTACGTGGGAGATGATTCCGATCAATTTACCTTCTTGCTGCAAATTGGTTAAAGTGTCGAGTGCGATATCAAGTGAGTCTTCATCAAGCGTACCAAAACCTTCATCCAAAAATAACGAATCGACACGGATATTATGACTGGCCATTTGCGACAGCCCAAGTGCCAGTGCTAGGCTGATGATAAAGCCTTCACCGCCGGAGAGGTTTTTGGTGCTACGAACCTCACCGCCTTGATAGTTGTCAATGACATTCAGCTCAAGCGGGTTGCTGTCGTCGTGAATCAGCAAATAACGGTCACTCATTTTTTGCAATTGCGTATTGGCATGGCCAATCATGACTTCAAACGTTAGGCCTTGGGCAAAGGTACGATACTTTTTGCCATCAGCCGAGCCAATTAACATATGCAGCTGCTGCCATACTTGTAGCTTTTGTCTTTGCTCATCAATGGCGATCAGCTGCGCCGCTTGTGTATTTTTTTGCTGCTCGTTGTCTTTAAGCTTTTGATCAATGGCACCAATTTTTTGGTTTAACTCGTCGATGTCTGTTTGTATCTGCTGATATTGGTCAGCAAGGAGCTCTCGGCTTGCATTCGTCATAGGCGCAGCAAGACTTTGCGTCAGTGCTTGCTGCGTACTGTCCAGCTGCAGCTGAGCTTGATGCAGCGCAGTATCAATCGCTACTTTACGTCTATGTAGGGCGTCACGCTCCTCTTTGGGCAAGCGGGCTTTGACAAAAGCGGCTTCATCGACAAAATCGGACGCTGCGAGTAAGTCTGTAAAGATACTTTGCTGAGTGTTCAGTGTGGTCGTCGCCGATTGTAGCTCTGTTGCTAGCTGCTGCTCTCTACTCTTTAATTGTTCTAATGCCTGTTGTACGGTATCTAGCTGCCTTTGCGCTACTCTTTGCTTATCTTTAGCAGCATCGACAGCATTGCGTAATTTATTTTCTTCATCATCTGTATCTTTATCTGCAAAAATCTCTGTTCTATCTTGTTTTGATTGTTCGATAGTCTTGACCTTATGAGCAATTAAGCGCTCTAGCTCGTTGAGCGTTGTTTCATCACTGTGCAACTGTGCTTGCTTGGTTTCCATCTGCGCAGTCAGGCTACTTAAGGTGTTGGTCAGCTGCTGTTGGCTGTTTTTTTGCTCATTGAATTGTTGTTTTAACTGACTTAAAGCGCTGCGCTGTTGCCGCAGTTTTTCAATATGATGGTCACATTCTGCGCTGTCTATTACGGTTTGCTTATCAAAACTATGACCCAACTGCGTAAGTGCGTCAGATAAGTCTGCCGTATTGAGCGCTGTGGTTAAGGTTGTGGTTAAGTATGCTTTATGTTGGTCCATGGGATACTTATTTACCAGGGCTGAAATGGTGCTCAGCAGAGGCGTTAATTCTGAGAAATTAGCAGTGATCTTATCTTTTATCCCATCAATTTTTTGTGAGTTAAGCTTAATGTCAGTTGTCAGGTTGTTAATGTCATGACTGACCGCCTGTTGCTTTTTTTCATCAGCTTCAATAGCCGTACTGAGCTGTGCAGCAGTTTCAGTTAAATTGTCATATTCGATTACTATGGTTTTAAGAGACTGTTTATGTTCAGTTAGATCGTGTTTGGCGGTATCTAATAAGGATAAGCTAGGCTCTAGGTTCGCAGTAGCCGCATCAATGTTATCGTTTATCTGCGTAAGTGGGTCGATAATTGCTGCGATTGCTTCAGAGTGATTGTTTTTAGCCTCAAATAGCGAGGAAAGGTAAGCTTGAACATCACTATGTAAGGTTTTGGCTTGCTGCTGTAGTGGCACCAGTTGTTGTTGCTGGTTATTCAGCGTCTGTTTTTTGGTGGCATATTCGATATTGTGTTTTGATAAATCTTGTTCAAGGTTATCAATAACGGTTTCTAGTTCCGCTATTTGCTGCTGTGTTTGTTGCGTCTTAGAGGGTTGGTGTTGGCTGGTATCCTGGTGACTGCGGTCTAATAATGGATGATGCTTACCATAAGGATGCTCAGTGGCGCCGCAAAGCGGGCAGGGCGATCCATTTTCAAGCTCTGCTATGTAGTCTTCAAGCTTAGCGACCTTTTGTAGTAGACTCAGATGCTCTTGCTTCTCTTGCCGCTTGAGTTTGGCATCTTGAATGTCTGATCGATGATCAGCAATGAGTCCTTCTAAGGTCGTTAATTCTTCATTGAGCGTCGGTAGTGAACGTTTGGTATTTTTGATTTGGCAGGCAAGATCGGACAGCTGCTGTAATTTAAAGCTGGCTTGGGCAATCTGAGCGTTGATTTGGTCGACTTGCTCCTGCTCAAAGCGCATACTCGCAAGCGATTGTTTTTCGATAAGTGCGGCTTGCTGCTGTTGTACGCCTGTAAGCTGCTCACGTTTGTCCTTAATTAATAATTCATCTGCGGCTTGTCGCTTAGACAGCTTGTCAAAATGAGCTTGTAGCTGGCTAGTTTTATGGTCATACGCAAGTTTATCCGTAGTCAAGCCGGCATTATCTTTTAGCAGCGTCTTTAGTCGGCCACAGCTGCTATCAAAGGTCACCATGTCTGTATCGAGGTCGTTTAGTGCTTGATTAGCGCTAAAGTACTTATCGATACTGCTAAGCTTGGCTTTCACTTGTTGTTCGGTCTGATGGTGATTGGAGATCTCTTGGCGCAACTCTTCAATACTATGAACAAGCGCGTTTTTGCGCTGCTGATCATCCGCCAAAGCAGTGCCATACTGCTGGATATCATTATCAAGCGCCCGTGCTTTTATGATGATAGGTAAGGTCGTTTGCAAATCGTTGGAGGTCTGCTCGGTAAGGCTATTGATGCTGTGTAAGCTGGCAGTCGCCTGCTGAAATGCTGCTTGTTTATGGGGAATAGTGTTAAGTAGCACTTGTTGTTCATCTGCGATCCGCTCTACCGTCTCTCGGCTATAGCCAAGCTTATGAAACTGGCTGTCAATCTCTAAGGCTTTATTGGCCAGCTCCAAGCGCTTTGCCTCTGGGGTAAACGCTGTCTGTGCATGCTGCGCTGCAGCAAAGTCTTTTTGATAACTCGCAAGGCTCTGCTGTAGCTGCTCAACCTGCTCCAGCCACTGCAGCTGCTCACTTAGGGTTTTAAAGCGTTGGCGCTGCTTACTTTGTTGCTGGTTAAGCGTCTCAAGCTCTGCTGCCAGTCGTTTTTCATCCTCAGGACTCAGTAAAGATAGACTGTCCACGCCTGCCTGTAGTTTGCCAAGCGCTTCTTTTTCAGTACGGTGTCTTTCATGGACATTGAGCGATATTTTGGCATAGATGGCAGTGCCGGTGATTTTTTCCAGTATAGCTGCTCTATCACCGATATCCGACTTCAAAAACGCGGCAAAACTGCCTTGAGCCAGCATGATGGAGCGGGTGAACTGATTAAAATCCATACCGATAAGGTCTTGAATATAGGCGGATGTTTTGGACTTTTTTTCTTCTAAAATCTTGCCAGTTTTGACCTCGCTGATCTCATGTCTAATCGGTAATAAGTTACCCTTGGCTTTTTTGTGCGCGCGGTGCTGATACCAGTAGCATTGATAACGTGTAGAGTCGATTTCGATGATGACTTCTGCTGAGCATTCACCCGTACCTTGGGTCATGATCTCGTTGGTTGAACCAGTAATGTCGCCCAATCGTGGCGTTTGGCTATAGAGTGCTAAACAAATCGCATCTAAGATGGTGGTCTTGCCAGCGCCCGTTTGCCCAGTAATGGCAAAGATGCCTTCATTCAGAAAAGCGGGGTCACTAAAATCAATGTGCCATTCGCCTTTTAGGGAATTGAGGTTTTTTAGTCGCAGTTCAATCAGTCGCATGGGCAGGTCTTATTTTTAGATAGGTCTATAGAGTGGTTATCAAAGTAGTTGACATGAGCGGCTGTTATTCCGCCTGAGTGTCTTCATGACGCAGGTTATATATGATTTGCTGATAGGCTTCTCGCAGGGCGTTTTTTTGTTCATCTGCGACCTTGTTAAGAAGCAAACAGCGCTCAAACACCTCTTCCTCATCCAAGTCTTGTAGTGTCTCAGAGGTTTGCTGCTGATTTAGCACTTTATTATAGGTACGGGTATTTTTTATTTTTAGTACCTCACACGGCAAGCCATCTACCATTGCCTGAATATGCTCACGTAACTCGCTGACCAGCTCGTCACCTGTGTAAATCACTTCGAGCCAAACAGACTCCGTGTCATCTAAAGACTGAGTAGTACTATTAATCGCCTGTTGGATAGACTGTAGATCACCTGAGACTTGTGCCAATCTTTGAAATTTTGGAATGGATAGGGAGGTCACTTGCATCTGATTAGAATCATTACGGTACAGCATTTTATTAGTAGGAGCGACATCAATAGGCAGTAATTGATTGTGTTCGTCTTGACTAGCAGAAGCGCTTTCTATGACAGCAACTTTTGCCACCTCATCTTTATTGTCATTGGCCGACGGTTCGTCAAATCCAAACAAATCATCCATAAAGCCATTCTCCTGATTGGCTACTTTTTTAGCGGCTTTTTCTACCGATTTTTCAATTGTGGCAACTGTATTGGGGATCTGAGGCACATTGCTTGCAATGGTACGAGCAGCAGTATTGGCGGTATTGTTTGACGTTGGTTTTTTATCATTAAACACATTTTCTACTGCGCCAAACTGTATGAGCAACACTTGTTTTTGCTGGCGTGCCTCACCAAAACCCATCGCAATCGGCGAACCTGAATAGCGAATGGTCTCACGGCCGCCGACCCGCTGCGGCACATGCAAATGCCCAAGGGCGACATAATCAAAGCCCTCATCAAACATATCAGCAGAGATCTTGCCGAGTGAGCCGACATAAAGCTCACGTACGCCGTCGTCTTCGGTTGTTGTGCCACCAGCTGCAAATAGATGACCTGTGGCAATGATCGGAATATGGCGTTGGTGGGATTTTATTAATTGAGCTTGCTTGGATTTAGCGATACTTGCCACGTCATCATAATGGGCGCGAATGCCTTTGATGACATTGGCGTCTTTGCTGTCCATCGACTCGCCAGCGCTGCTGCTACGGACATCACGATCACGCAGATAAGGCACAGCAGCGATAATGCAGTGCGGCGTGCCGTCCGTGTCATCTAATACCAAGACCTCATCGTTTAAGTCCTCGCAAGCGGTGCCAATGACATGAACGTTTAAGAACTTAAGCACATGACTTGGTGCATCCAAAAAAGTCGGAGAGTCATGATTACCGGCGACGATGACGATATGCTGGCAGCAGGAGCGTGAGACTCGCCCCAAAAACTCATAATACAGCGCCTGCGCTCGGTTGCTTGGGGTCATGGTGTCAAAGATGTCGCCGGCGACAATCAGTACATCTACGTGTTGCTCGCTAATGGTGGTTTCAAGCCAACCCAAAAACGCTGCAAACTCATCATAGCGCATACGACCATAGAGCCTGCGCCCCAAATGCCAATCTGAGGTATGTAAGATATTTAGAGGTTTTATAGGCATGGATTTGGTATCAGTAGGTGCGGGCATAGTTAAGTTTAAGGGTATTTAATAGAAAGCTGTCATTCTAGCAAGAATTGTTGTGGTTTGCTGTGTTGCACGTACATAAAAAAACCCTGCCAATAACATATTGACAGGGCTATATTATAGTCCGTTCGAAATCAAGCAAACATTATCCAATTACCAATTGCTCTAAGCTTTCTTCTTGCTGAGCAGCCAAATTAGCGACCATAGAGAGCGCATGGGCTTGCTGGTCTATCGGTTTTTTTGCATCTTGGTCCGTGATAGCTGTTCCTGTACGTAACCAATTATCTTCTGTAGCGCCAGTATTTTTATTATGTTTGTTGTACCATGCCAAATCATCATGCAGCGCCACCACATCTCCCATGATAAGTAAGGCGGGCGTGGGCAGCTGGTTTTGTTCTTGCAGCTCCACGATACTCTCAAGTGTGCCAGTTAATACTTGCTGATTGGGCATACTGGCATTAGAGACGATGGCAATCGGTGTCTCAGACGAGCGGCCAGCGTTTATCAAACCTGTCGTCAACCGTGCCAGCGAATGTAGGCCCATATAGAACACCACGGTTTCATTGCTATCAAGTAAGTTTTCAAACTTCTCATTGGGCGCACCCGCCTTTAAAAACCCAGTGACAAAACGCACCGACTGCGAATGATCACGGTGGGTAAGGGGAATACCAGCATAGCTGGCGGCAGCGTTGGCAGCGGTGATACCTGGTACCACTTGATAAGGTACCCCATGCGCCCGCAAGCTTTCAATCTCTTCGCCGCCACGCCCAAAGATAAAGGGATCGCCACCTTTTAGACGTACCACACGGCGACCTTGTTTGGCGCTATTGATGAGCAGCTCATTGATACCCAATTGCGCGACCGCATGGTTGCTACGCTTTTTGCCGACAAACACTTTATCGGCATCACGGCGGCACAGATCCAATACTTGCGGAGAAACTAGGGCATCATAGTAGACGATGTCTGCTTGCTGCATCAGACGCAGCGCCTTAAACGTCAAAAGCTCTGGATCACCAGGGCCTGCACCGACGATATAGACTTCACCAACAATAGCAGTATGTTGAGTAGTCGTTAACTTATCTGTTGCAACAGGGGCAAAGGCCGATAGTGATTCTGTACTGTGGCCCTGTGAATGCTGGCTAGTCGTCGTAGCAGGACTATTAGCAGGGCTATGGGCATCAGGGACAACGCTATGATTAGTACTGTTTTTAAGCGCTGCTACTGTACTTTCTAAATCTGCTTTTAGCTGGGTAGTGGCCTCACGCTCATTACCGGCAAACATCAGCTGACTGACCTGACCTTCAAAGGCACGCTCCCAAAACTGCCGACGGCCTGTCAGGGTTGGTATTTTACGTTTTACCTCGCTACGGAACTCACCAGCCAGCTTAGCCAGTTTGCCATAACCTTGCGGAATTAGAGTTTCAAGGCGAGCACGCAGTAAACGCGCCAGCACCGGCGCTTTGCCATTCGATGAGATGCCGATGACAATGGGGTTGCGATCGACGATAGCGGGGAAGATAAAGTCACATAAATGCGGGGTATCAACCACATTGACGGGGATGTTGAGCGCGGTAGCGTCAGCGTGAACTTGATGATTGAGCGTCTCATCATCAGTGGCGGCGATAATGACTCGTGCACCTGTCATATAGGATTTATTATAATTTTTATAAATCAGTTCGTGCTTATCGTCTGAGAGCAAGGCTTGTATCTCAGTGCTGATATCTGGCGCTAGAATGGTAATAGCAGCCCCAGCACGGCTAAGCAAATCTGCCTTACGCAGCGCTACATCGCCGCCGCCCACGATCAGTACCTTGCGGTCTTCTAGTTTAAAAAATAATGGAAAGGTGTTCATAGCATCACCAGCAATGTATTCAATGTCGTAAAATATGCATCCATTATGAGGTATCACAGGCACACGCTCACCTAGTGAATTGGCATTAGCATAGTCGTTTTTGTCATGTTGATTGTGGTTTTTGGTGGAATGTGGCATAGAGGAGGGAATAGTGTTAAGAGCGCTTACGAAAAAAAGGCTCTCTTACAAGTGTAAAAGAGCCTTTTAAACAGAGCTTTTTAAACGATGAGTTACGGTAACGCTTGATTATAACTGCGTGTGCAAGCCACACTCACGATGTTCTTCTACTTTAGTCGGATCAAAGTAATCAAACTCATTTGGCAAATTATGCTCAAGCAAATAGTCGTCTAAATCGCTATCGGTTTTTTCAAATAACGGCGCTACTTTTAACACACCATCTTTTGATAGGCTGAGTACATCAAGGCCTTGACGGAATTCGGTTTGATCCTTGCGAATGGCATTGAACCAGACGTCAGGCTTTAGCTCATCGAGTGCACGGCGAAACGGCTCAAGTTTGACTTGCTCGGTGAACTTGTCGTGTTGCTCATCATTAACACCTGGGATACCATTCATCGTGACATCACGGTGGGCAGCCGTCTGCTTAGGAATATAAGTAATGACATTGAGGTCTAAATCTTCAATCACCTTATTAGCAAAGCGGTAAGTGGCATCGGTGTTATAACCAGAGTCTACCCACAATACGGTGATATCCGGACGCTGCTTGGCGACCAAATGCAAAATCGCTGACTCATATGGGCGAAAGTTGGTGGTGATGATTGGGTTTTTCGCTTGCGTCAGTGCCCATGCCACAATTTCTTCTGGTGATTTGCCTTGCAGGTCTTGATTGGCTTGGTCAATGTCTAGATTTGGGTGTAACTGGCTCATTGTTTTTCCTTAAGTGTAGTTAAAGTCGTAGGCTGGGTTTTTAACCCAGCTTTAATGTTTTGCAAAATTGATATGCTGGGTCAAAACCACAGCCTACAAAAGAAAGTTAAATCTTTATAAACAGGTCATTATAAAAACTAAGCGCTGGCAAACATTGGCAGTGCGGCGGCGTTACGACCGTCATAACTGCTAGCAAGGGCAGTAAACGCTTGAGAAATATCAAAGTCCGACTGTAAGTCGTGTTCACTGAGCACAAAGCTGTCGACGCCCACACGCAGTAAGTAAGCAATTTGATCACGGCCAAATGCACCAGCGACCCGAATCTCACCTTGATAGGCCAGCTGGCGCAGCGTTTGAGCGAAGCTAAAGCCGCGACCATCCGCGAATTTGGGCACATGTATGACGATAAGCGTCTGCTTTAATAGCAGCTCACTCAGTGCGGTCAGCGCCTCTGTGTCGCTATCCGCAGTCACCCATAGGCCAGTACGGCTACTGTGCTGGGCAATCAGATCATACACTTCTTTCACCAACCCCGTTGCCATCGCCCCTGAGCCGTCCAACAGATCGGCTAGTGGTACTAGCACATCAGGTTTTTCTTGTTTTTGCAGCAGCTCAAGTAGCGTAAGCTCTATCGAAGCGATACCATCTGGCAGCGTATCTGCGGCGAGAGCATGCCAGCTGTCTTGAGCGCTAATATCGACGCCGCTACTATCCAAAATATGGTGATTAGCCATAGACCTTCTCCTTAAAGGGGTCAATACCGACGCGCTCGACCAATTCGCCAAAGCTCTCGACATCATTGTCCGTGGTGGCTCGCAGCTCGACATAGACATCGACGATCTGTTGAATGGTATCCGCCACCGCTTCGGTAGGGACGGAGCGGCCAAGTATTTTGCCCAGCTTGGCATCGTTGCTTGAATTACCGCCAAGGCTGATTTGATACCAGTTTTCACCTTTTTTATCGACGCCGAGGATGCCGATATCGCCGGTATGGTGGTGGGCGCAAGCGTTGATACAGCCTGACATATTCAGACGTATATCACCAAGATCGTAGAGGTAGTCCAAATCGCTAAACTGCTTCTCGATCTGCTCAGCGATATTGTGGGTGGTGGCATTGGCCAGCGAGCAATAGTCCCAGCCTGGGCAGACGATCATATCGGTTAAGGTGTTGATATTGGGACGCGCCAGATGTAGGTCAGTCAGCTTTTGCCATAGCTCATACAGCTGATTGGTTTGCACGTCAGCGAAGACCAGGTTTTGCTGATAAGTGCCACGCAGCTCGCCAAAGCTGTATTGGTCCGCAAGGTCAGCGAGTGCGTCCATTTGGGTATGGGTGACATCACCTGATGGGACGTATTTACCATCGACGAGACCTGCCTTTAAGGAGATAACAATCGCTCGGTAGCCTGCGACTTTATGGGCCACCGTATTTTGGTTGTACCAATTGGCAAAGTCTTTATCCGCACTTAATTGCTGCTGCAAATCAGACTGCGCTTGTAGTGCATCAAATTCTTTATAATCAGGCTCACTAAAAAAACTGCTGGCATGTTCAAAGTTGGCATCTGTCAGCGTTAGCGGCCCGTCTTTGGTATGCGCTTCCCACTCAGCATCGACCAATTTGGCAAAGGCAGGGCCGCCCAAGGTATCAACCAAAATCTTGATACGTGAGCGGTATTTACTGCCTTTATCACGGCGACCATGCAGGTTATAAACCCGCAAAATAGCGTCTAGATAGCTAAGTAGATGCTGACGGGGCAAGAATTTATTGATGACTTTGCCAAGCACAGGAATACGACCAAGACCGCCGCCGACCAAGACTTCAAAGCCAAGCTCGCCATCTTCGTTTTTCTTAAGGTGTAGACCAATATCATGCACACGGGTGGCCGCACGATCATTTTCCGTGCCAATGACGGCAATCTTAAATTTACGCGGCAAAAAAGCAAACTCAGGATGAAAGGTCGACCACTGACGAATGATTTCGCAATACGGACGTGGGTCGGCAATCTCATTTTGATGGATGCCAGCATAGGGGTCGGTGGTTGTATTGCGAATACAGTTGCCTGAGGTTTGGATAGAATGCATCTGTACTGAGGCCAGCTCCGCCAAAATATCTGGCACTTCTTCTAGCTTTGGCCAGTTCAGCTGCATGTTGGTACGAGTGGTAAAGTGGCCGTAGCCTTTATCATATTTACGGGTAATCTCAGCCAATTTGCGCAACTGGTAGCTGGCAAGTAACCCATAAGGAATGGCAATACGCAGCATAGGCGCATAGCGCTGGATATACAGACCGTTTTGTAGACGCAGCGGTAAGTACTGCTCCTCGGCAAGCTCGCCTGCCAAAAATCGCTCGGTTTGGTCACGAAACTGGGCGACTCGTTCTTCTACCAAGGTTTGGTCAGCGTAATTATATTGATACATGACGTAATCTCAATTTTGTTTTAAACATAAATGCGGCGACGAAAATGATTTGCGTGTGTACTGTTTTTTTGTGCCCTAAACTAAAAGGTGTCGCAAGGTCAATCATTGAATCATTGAGTGTCACATCATATAAGCTTGCCTCTATAAACATAAATTCCTTTAAGACATATCCATATCCAAAGTCAGCATAAATTTTCATAATCAAAGTTCGGTAGCCTATGCCTATTCGATTTATTCGCTGCTATAAGGTTAAAAACATGACATCTACTACTACGCCTAACCAGACATCAAAGCTTGTGCCGCCACATGGCAGCAAGGATCTTAAACCATTATTGCTAAAAGGTGAGGCGCGCCATCAAGCACTAAAACTTGCCAGCACTTTGCCGACGATTACCCTCAGCTCACGTGAGCGTGGCGATTTGATCATGCTCGGTATTGGCGGCTTTACCCCGCTAAATGGTTTTATGAATCAGGCCGACTGGCAAGGTGTGGTCGATGACATGCGTCTGCAAAGCGGTGACAATGCTGGCTTGTTCTGGCCGATTCCGATCACTTTGTCGGCACCGAAGGCGACGGCCGATAGCTTGAGTCAAGGCGATAAAGTAGCACTGGTGGCAAAAGATGGCGAGATTATGGGTATCTTGACGGTAGAAGAGAGCTATACCATTGACAAAGCCCATGAATGCCAGCAAGTCTTTACCACCACCGACAGCGAGCATCCAGGTGTACAGCAAGTATTGAGTCAAGGCGAGGTCAATATCGCAGGCAGTGTCGAGGTGTTGAGCGAGGGCGAGTTCCCAACCTTATACCCTGAGATTTATAAAACTCCAGCGGAGACTCGTGCCATCTTGGACGCCAAAGGCTGGAAAACGGTCGCCGCCTTCCAAACTCGCAACCCAATGCACCGTTCACACGAATACCTTGCCAAGATTGCTATCGAGATTTGCGATGGGGTATTGATTCACTCTTTACTGGGTGCACTCAAGCCCGGCGATATCCCAGCTGAGGTACGCCAAGAGGCCATCAAAACCTTGATTGACAATTACTTTAAGCAAGATACCGTCATTCAGGCAGGCTATCCGCTCGATATGCGTTATGCTGGGCCACGTGAGGCGCTTCTGCATGCGGTATTCCGTCAAAACTACGGTTGTAGCCATCTGATTGTCGGCCGTGATCACGCTGGTGTCGGTGATTATTATGGCGCCTTTGATGCGCAGACGATCTTTGAATATGTCGGTAAAGACGACCTCATTACTCAGCCATTAAAAATTGGCTGGACGTTTTGGTGTAATGCTTGTAGCGCTATGGCGTCCGATAAGACTTGCCCGCATGATGCCTCTGAGCATGTGAAAGTATCAGGCACCAAGCTGCGTAAGGCGCTATCAGAGGATCTCGAAGTCCCCGACAACTTTAGCCGTCCAGAAGTACTAGAGATTTTGCGTAATTACTATGCCGGTATCGCAAAAGAGCAACGTGCTGAGGTCAAGTTAACTGGTGCATCTGCGGTATAGAGCGCAATTTATTGTTGATAAACATCACTCATAAAAAAAGGTGGCAGAATATAAATCTGGCACCTTTTTTTATTCGTTATTAAAGATTGGCAGTTCAACAATAATACGTTTAGGTCAGATCCAAATCGCTTGAAAGCTTCTGATAGTCGCCAACTAGCGTACCGCCACCTGAGCAAAATTGATTGAGTGCATATTTATCCTGGCTATCAATGGTTAGCTTGCCATCTTTAAACTGAAAAAACGCCGTGCTGTCATTGACCTTGGTTTGAAAAATCACACCGTGCGCTTTGTCTTGACCCATTAATCTGGCGGTGCCATCAAAATGACACGTTGGTTTTTTTATATCGCTACGTGCACGTACCTTGATATCGATCTGCTCATTGCCCGCCGACCGTACCATCACGCCCACCCAGTCATAGCCTTGGCTGCGATTTTCATAACCTGCATCGGCATAATCGCCAACTACTGCCTGCATCATAGGCGCAGCGGCTTGCTCGGGCTGAGTGACGGGCGTGTTTGGCATGGCGGGTGTCACGTTGTTGCAAGCGCTTAAGCTCAGCATGGTCATGGCGGCTGTCCCTGCTGCCAATACACGAGAAAAACGAATCAAAGATGCGATCATTTAAGTACCTTTTAAGGCTGTGATAAGAGTGGGTAAACATTTAATAAAGATAGTAGCGCTTAGCGACCAGCTCGTCTACAGCTCAAGCAATACCATAATTTGCTTAACAGTATCTGTTGATGCTTTTATTGTTTCTGTGCTTAGCTGTATTTTATAAACGCTTGATAAGGCTGGTTTTATCCTTTAGTTATTCCCTTTTGGCAATACCATACGCATATTCATCATTAAACATAATAAGATGGCGCTGTTAGCATACTTGCATCACCTAACAGCATCTTTGAGGAAAGTATGACATACGCCGCCCCATATCAACAAAAAAGTAAAACACGTAGCGCTCTCAGTATTGCAGGTATAGCCTTGAGCTTAGGTCTAGCTGGCTGCAGCAATAATGATGCAGTCGACACCCCCGCAAACGCTGATGATACGGCGGCTACAGATGGTCAAAACATCGAGCTGCTCAACGTCTCTTATGACGTTGCCCGTAATTTTTATAAAGACTACAACCCGCTATTTGTAGAGCACTACCAAAACGAGCACCCAAATAGCACCATCACAGTCAAGCAGTCGCATGGCGGCTCAAGTAAGCAAGCCTTGTCAGTGGCCAATGGCCTACAAGCCGATGTCGCCACTATGAACCAAGGCTCTGATATCGAGCTACTAGAAAAAGAGGGTTTGGTTGAGTCAGACTGGGAAAGCAAATTCCCTGATAATGCGGTGCCTTTTACCAGCACCATCGTGTTTTTGGTACGTAAAGACAATCCAAAAGGCATCAGTGACTGGGAAGATTTGACTCAAGACGGTCTTGAGATCGTTATGGCCAATCCAAAAGTCACGGGCAATGGTCGCTATGCCTTCTTAGGCGCTTATGGTTATGGTCTGCATGCGTTTAATAACGAAGAGGCGCCAGCCAAAAACTACGTAAAAGAGATGCTCAAAAACGTCAAAGTCTACGAAAACGGTGGCCGTGCGGCAACCACAACCTTTGTGCAGCGCGGTATTGGCGATGTTTTAGTAACCTTTGAAAACGAAGCCAACTTGGCAGCGACTGATTTTGGTGCCGGTCAAGTGGATATCGTCTATCCAAAATACTCGATCAAGTCAGAAAGTCCTGTGGCCATTGTAAAAGCCGTCACGGACAAAAAAGGCACCACTGATGCAGCAAAAGCCTACTTGGACTATTTGTGGAGCGAGCCGGCCCAGCAATTGGCTGCTGATTTATATCTGCGTCCGAGCGTACAAAGCGTACTCGATAAAAACAGTGACAAACTGCCACCGGTTGAGACTTTCCGTCCAAATGATGCTTTTGGTTCATGGGACGAGATCATGGGCACTTACTTTAGTGACAATGGCGTCTTTGATCAATTAGCGATCAACGCACCGCAGTAAACAGTAAGCACTGCAGTAAACAATAAGCAGCGCGGTACCTAGAGCGATACTCTAGCGCAAGAGAAGCCGTGGTAAACGAAAAAAGGACATGGTCATCTACACCATGTCCTTTATACCGTAAGCGCAGCTGACCCAGCAGCAGCATCATTAAGTAGATTGCTCAATATTTTGTTACGTACCATTCGTTAGGCAATAGGACATCACTATGAGTGCAACCGCTTCATCCGCCCACAAAGCCCCTGCCAAAAAAGGCTGGCTGACCCGTATGCGTCAGCGCAACGTGCTGCCAGGGTTTGGGCTGAGCATGGGTATCACGGTTTTTAGCTTATCGCTACTGGTGGTACTGCCGTTTGCCATGATGGCCTATACCACGACGCAAATGGGCTGGACGGGATTTTGGCAGGCTATTAGCCAACCGCAGGTGACGTCTGCGATCAAGCTGAGCTTATGGATGGCGTTTGCAGCGATGCTGACCAATATGGTGTTTGGTACCTTGGTCGCTTGGGTGCTGGTGCGTTATGAGTTTTGGGGCAAATCCTTAATCAATGCCTTGGTGGATCTGCCGTTTGCGCTACCGACGGCGGTGACGGGTATCTCGCTTGCTACCCTGTATGCGCCCAACGGCCTAATCGGTCAATGGTTTGCCAAGTTTGATATTCAGGTGGCTTTTACGCCTTTAGGTATTTGGCTGGCTTTGGTGGTGGTCAGCTTTCCGTTCATCGTGCGGGCGGTGCAGCCGGTACTCGCTGAGCTGTCGGTTGAGTTTGAAGAGGCGGCGGCGGTACTGGGCGCCAATCGCTTGACCACGTTTCGCAAAGTGATCTTGCCTGAGCTGATGCCAGCCCTACTGATGGGGGCTGGGATGATGTTTGCCCGTGCGACAGGTGAGTATGGCTCGGTGATTTTTATCGCCGGCAACATCCCGATGGAAACTGAGATTTTGCCGCTGATTATCATCAGTAAGCTGGAGCAGTTCGATGTTGGGGGCGCATCAGCCGTGGCACTATTTATGTTGCTGATTTCATTTACCATCTTATTGACCATCAATATCGTACAGTGGAAACTGTCTCGCCGCGTAGGAGCTCGCTGATATGCAGATATCCAATAGCTATGATTACCAAAGCAATCCTGCGACCAAAGACACACCGTGGATACGTCGCACCTTTATCACCATTGCTGTGCTGTTTATGGTGGTGATGCTGGTCGTACCGCTACTTGCGGTGTTTTATGAAGCCTTTAAAAACGGCTGGCAGCTGTATGTTGCTTCCTTGGTCGATCCTGAGGCCTTACAAGCGATTAAGCTGACCTTGATCACTGCCGGTATCGTGTTGCCGATCAATATGGTGATGGGCATCGCTATTGCTTGGCTGGTGACACGTTATCAGTTTAAAGGTAAGCAGCTGGTCACCACCTTGCTTGATTTGCCATTTTCGGTATCGCCAGTGGTCGCAGGCCTCATGTTTGTGTTGTTATTTGGTCTTAACTCTACTGTGGGCGGCTGGCTTGAGAGTATGGGTTTTCAGGTGATATATGCGGTACCGGGCATTGTATTGGCGACATTATTTGTCACCTTCCCATTTGTGGCACGTGAGCTGATACCGCTGATGCAGACGCAAGGCGATAGTGAGGAGCAAGCGGCGCTGACATTGGGCGCAAGTGGTTGGCAGACTTTTTGGCATGTCACCTTGCCCAATATCAAATGGGCGCTGCTTTATGGTTTGATTTTGACCAATGCTCGAGCGATGGGTGAGTTTGGTGCAGTCAGCGTAGTGTCCGGTCATATTCGCGGTGAGACCAATACCATGCCGCTGCTGGTCGAGATTGCTTATAACGATTATAACTTTACCGCCGCTTTTGCTTTATCAAGCCTGCTTGCGGCACTGGCGCTGGTGACACTACTGATTCAGCAGGTCATGACCAAGATGCAAGCGCGCAAGTTTGCCAAATCGGCACGTCTCGCGGCTGCGCCTGAGCTACCAGTGAGCGCCAATGCTACCAATGCGGCCGACACCTATAAGACGGCGGCGCAGGCAGCTAAGAGCTCGGGAAACGTGTAAACAGCTGACGGCCTATACGAAAGATTGATTACCACAACGCTGTCGCCAGCATAGACGCTGCCACGATAAGCAAAAGTGAATAAGAGACACGATTATGAGTATTGAGATTCGCAACGTTAATAAAAAATTTGGCAGTTTTACCGCCTTAGACAATATCAATATCACCGTACCAACTGGCAAACTAACCACTTTGCTTGGGCCCTCAGGCTGCGGTAAGACCACCTTGCTACGCATCATCGCCGGTCTTGAGTATGCCGATTCAGGGCAGATATTATTTGATGACTTGGATGTGACCAACACCCCAGTACAAAAGCGCCATATCGGTTTTATGTTTCAGCACTATGCATTGTTTCGCCATAAAAACATCGCCGATAACGTCGCGTTTGGTCTGACGCTGTTACCAAAAGACAAGCGTCCTAGCAAGGCCGATATCAATAAGCGTGTAAATGAGCTATTAGAGTTGGTGCAATTGCCCCAAGTCGCCAACGCCTATCCGCATCAGCTCTCTGGTGGACAGCGTCAGCGGATTGCGCTGGCACGAGCTTTGGCAGTCAAGCCCAAGTTATTATTGCTTGATGAACCATTTGGCGCACTCGATGCCAAGGTACGTAAAGAGCTGCGCACGTGGCTAAAAAACATCCACCATGAGCTGGGTATCACCAGCATCATGGTCACTCATGACCAAGAAGAGGCAAGGGCGGTGTCAGATGAGATCGTGGTGATGAACCATGGACGAGTAGAGCAGGTGGGCACCTCAGAGGCATTGATACACCAGCCGGCCAATGCCTTTGTCAGCGACTTTTTAGATCTGGCTTGATCGGATACGGCAAACACGCCAATGTCTGCGCACCAGTTGATGCATAAGCGATAAAACGCCATAAAAAAGACCTATACAATTATAGGTCTTTTTTTTATGGCTTCATGCCTGATTATCTATTAGGCAGGTTTCATATCTGCATCCAACGATGTCTGCTCATGCGTGATCTCTAAGATCTCTTGACACCACTCTGGCAAGTCATCCGCGACCTCGTACCACATCCAAGTCCCATCACGCACACAGCTTAAGATACCCAGTTTTTTTAGGTGATTTAGATGGCGTGAAATGGTTGGCTGCGGCTGATCCAATATCTCAACCAACTCGCCCACACAGCGTGCTTCTTTTTTAAAAAGAATTTGAAATATTTTTAGACGAGTCGGATCAGATAAGACTTTAAACAAATCAATAGGTCGTATCATAAAGTTATTATCAGACATAGCATAATTCCAATAGGGCGTTGTTAATAGGGGGTCAATATAACAGCAGTCGTCAATAAAATCGATTAAAAATTGAGCCAAATTACAGTTCGTCGTTAATTTACTACCTTTGATACCATTCGGTTACATCGATACTTATATTTCGTTACATGAATTTATTTTTCAAAATATCTGTCTGCATTTATTTACTGCGTAGTCAAAGATAGGGTGATAAATACAGCAAACACTATTGAAAATGATAATAGTTATCGTTATTATATACCCATCACGCAAAGGAGCCAATCTATGTACGTATGTATCTGTAATGACGTAAAAGACAAGCAAATCAAAGCAGCGATCGCTTCGGGTATCGATACGCTCGAAGGCCTAAAAGACACGCTGGATGTGGCAACTTGTTGCGGCTGCTGTGAGCCTATGGTCAATGACTTCCTAGACGAACATCATGCCAAGCTCGATGCGCTGGCTTATGCAGTGTAGGGTAGCACCAGAAACCACCCCATTTTTTGTCCTGCGTATACCTCTTGCACCATCATCCTTTCACGCAATTTCTACCTCACGTACTGCCTCTATCTCACATACTGGTTGATGACGCGCTCATCAGCCATTCTAGTTAATTATGATTCTCAATTAGTATCTTATTCTTAGTTCATAACATTACAAGCGCTAGCACCTCTATATGCTACTATATCTGTCTGATATTGTAAGAAGTCTGACGGACTTTAATCTTTACTAAGCAGTTTACCAATAACGCTTTTATTATATGCAATATTGTGAATGTAACTTGCGAGACAACAATAGGAGTATGGGTGATGATAGGTAGCCAGAAAGTCATTGATTATTTAAATTTTTTATTGGGCGGCGAGCTTGCTGCGCGTGATCAGTATTTTATTCATTCAGAAATGTATGCTGAATGGCACTACGGCAAGCTATACGACCGCATCCATCATGAAATGGAAGATGAGACCTTGCACGCGCAGGCCATTATTCGCCGTGTTTTGATGCTTGGCGGCACGCCAAAGATGAGCGTTGATGAGATCAACATCGGTAGCACCGTCCCTGAGATGCTACAGTTTGACCTTGATTTAGAGTATCAAGTACAGCAGCACCTAAAAGACGGTATTGCGCTGTGTGAAGAAGAGCACGACTATGTCACCCGCGAGATGTTAGTCGAGCAGCTCAAAGATACCGAAGAAGACCATGCGCATTGGTTAGAGCAGCAGCTGCGCCTTATCGATATGATCGGTCTGCCAAACTATCTACAAAGCCAAATGGCAGAAGTGTCTCCTGATATTGTCTAGTATCGTCACAGCACAGCTATATTAAGCTGCAATATTTAGAGCACGCATCATAGATTAAATAGAGTAGGGAGAGAGTATATGAAAGGGGATAAAGAGGTCATTCGCGCCTTAAATAAAGTACTCGGACAGTCATTGATTGCCATCAATCAGTACTTTTTGCATGCGCGTATTGCTCGTCATTGGGGGCTTGAAGCATTAAACGAGCATCTTTATAAGCAGTCTATCGCTGAGATGAAGTGGTCAGATGATTTGATTGCGCGTATCTTATTATTAGGTGGTCTGCCAAACTTGCAAGATTATGGCAAGATGTTCCTTGCAGAAGACGTGCCTGAGATGATTGAGTGCAACCTGCGTTTAGAAAAGCAAAAATTCACTATTGTCACTGAGGCAATTACCCTATGTGAAGAAAAGCGCGATTATGTATCACGCCAGCTATTGGTCACGCTAAAAGATGGTAATGAGGAATATGACGACTGGCTGGAGACTCAAGAAGACTTAATACAAAGTATCGGGGTTGAGCGTTATATCCAGTCACAAATGCATGACGACGACGCACCATAATTAGCCACTCTTGACTGACACTTGCCAGCTTATTTTTTGAGTATTTTTTAAGATACATAAAAGGACAAGCTGGTATTTTTATGTCTATAAGACAGGTGTTTATAATGATAAAGCGTTAAGACAACTATCGATTGCTTGTTGCCTGTGAGACGTACCTAAGACATGCCCTAATATAAACCGCGACCATCTTCAGGCTTGAGTCGTAAAAAATACAGCCCTGATAAAATGGTCAAAATCCCCAGTACCCAATAAGTCGTTTGAAACGCCGCCAGCGTGTCTAGTCCAAAGCGCTCACGTAATAGGTTGAGCACTGCTGCCCCAAAGGCAATACCAAAGCCAATTGCTAGCTGCTGATTGACTGCCATAAGGCTATTGCCGCTACTGGTCTGCGCGCCTTCCAAATCACCAATGGTAATGGTGTTCATCGCGCTAAACTGCATAGAGTTACACGCGCCCATCAAGATAAGCAGCGGGATAAACCATGACCAATTATCAGGGTCGTTGAACTGCGCCAATAAGATGATGAGTATACCGATGAGTAGGGTGTTTAACACCAAAACTTTGCGATAGCTAAAACGCTGGATGATTTTGCTGACCCAAGGCTTGATACCGATAGCACCAATAGCGATAGGCGCAAGCAGCCAGCCTGCCTGTGAGGGCGAATACTCAAACACCACTTGTAATAATAATGGCAGTAAGAACGGCACAGCACTGATGCCCAAACGGGTAAATAAATTGCCCGTGATACCGATACGAAAGGTACGAATATCAAATAGACTCAGTGGAAATAAAGGCGCGGGGCGGCGTTTGGCATGTGCCACATAAGCGCCTAGCAATACGCTGGCTGTCACCGCTAGCAGCAGACCATACATGCCGCGGCCTACCTGCGAGCCAAACTCTACGGCGAGAGTAAACCCACATGCCGCAGCGGCAAACAGCCCAAAGCCTAACCAATCAAGGCGCTTGGTGTCTTCAAACAAAGCAGGCACCAGTTTTTTGCCCATAACAAACCCTAAAACACCCATCGGGATATTGATCAAAAATATCCAATGCCAACTGGCATACTGGACGATATAGCCGCCCAGCACCGGCCCCACGAGCGGCGCGACCAAGGCCGGTATCACGGCAAAGTTCATGACAGTTAGTAGCTTGTTGCGCGGATAAGACTTGACCAATATCAAGCGCGCAACAGGCGTCATCATCGCCCCGCCAATCCCTTGTATCACCCGTGAGCCTATCAGAAAATCCAACGTGGGCGAGGCTGCGCACAGTAGCGAGCCAATAGAAAAAACAACAATGGCAGTCAAAAATATACGCCGCGTACCGTATTTGTCCGCCAAAAAGCCACTGATAGGAATAAAAATCGCTAACGTCAGCGCATAACTGATCACCGCCCATTGCATTTTTAGCGGCGACTCGCCGAGAGCTTGTGCCATCTGCGGCAGCGAGGTATTTAAGATAGTCGCATCTAATATCTGCATAAACAGCGCCACCGCTAACACGTAGGGTAGGTATTTATCTTGCGTTGGGGTTAGCGTTACCATGTGACTCTCATTGGATATTGGGTGTTAATCAGCAAATGATCTGTTTATTCGCGAGCGAAGCAGCCACAGCCGATAAGTGGCACAAGCTGGGTAGTATAAGAAACAGCGGCATATAATAACAGTGAATCAAAGTAACGATAAATAGCAACGATAAACAGTAGCAATAAAAGTGGGCGATAAAAACAAACATCACCGCACAAAAAGCAACCATCAAAAACTGCATCCAGAGCTAACCACAAGTTTAGAACCTAGGCGCTGGTATGGTCACCTGGTATGGTCAAAAAGTGCTTATTTACAAGAGAGGGCTTTAATATCAAGGCAGAGTGTCGTTATAGTAATGGCTGATACATCTTAAATAAAAATAGCCGACACCCAATGGATAGATAATAGGAACTGAACAACCCATTAACCACCTAGGGATTAATACCTCAGTACCAATTACCTCAGTACCAATAAATAATAGGCATCAATATTCGATAGTAAGGAGATATGATGAAACAAAACAATCACCATAGCACGCATGCTGATAACAACCGCACAGCAAATGCCGCCTACGTCCCGCCCAAGGTGTGGGTGCAAGACAAAGACAATGGCGGCAAGTTTGCCAGTATTAATCGGCCGACCGCTGGCGCGCGCCACGAGCAAGCGCTGCCGGTGGGCGGCGCGCCGTTGCAGCTGTATTCGCTCAACACCCCTAACGGCATCAAGGTCAACATCCTCTTAGAAGAGCTGGCTGAGCTGGGCGTCAAAGGTGCTGAGTATGATGCGTATAAAATTGATATCTCTGAGGGCGATCAGTTTGGCTCAGGGTTTGTAGACATAAACCCAAACTCAAAGATTCCCGCCTTGGTCGATCGCTTGCATGATGAGGCGGACGAGCCTATCGCTATCTTTGAGTCGGGCGCTATCATGATGTATCTGGCCGAAAAATTTGGCAAATTTATGCCGCTATCTTTAGGCAAGGCGCGCGCCGATTGTCTGTCTTGGGTCATGTGGCAGATGGGCAGTGCGCCGTTTTTAGGCGGCGGGTTTGGGCATTTTTACGCATATGCACCTGAGCCTTTAGAGTATCCGATCAACCGCTATACGATGGAGACCAAACGGCAGCTTGATGTGCTAGATAAGCATTTAAAAGACCACCGCTATATGTGCGGTAATGATGACAGCGATTACAACATCGCTGATATGATTATTTGGGCATGGTATGGACAATTGGTGCTTGGCAAGCTCTATGATGCGGCTGAATTCTTACAAGTCGATGAGTATCAGCATGTCAAACGCTGGGCTCAAAATATCGCTGAGCGTCCAGCGGTCAAGCGCGCTGTAGACTTGAGCTTAAAACCTATCAATCAATAACCGTATTTATACCAGTAACACAGAGCATATCAGCATCTCGATTTTATGCCAAATTGATTATTGTTAGAGCAATAGGGCTGATAAGTGATGACTTATCGGCCTTTTTTCGATTTCTCAATACTTACTACGCTGTTTTAGATATCGCTTGTCATTCTATATTCATATATGCTTATATTATAATAGCAGTATACTTATCTAATTACACAATGGTACATTAGTACAACAGATAGAAACATTGATACGTTAAGATAGCGTGTCGCCACATTTATAACAGGTGCGTAGACATCGTCTATTAATGGATAGCGACTATGAAGGATGATATCAAGCTAGGAGGCTTTAGCAACTCCTGCCAAGCTCAGCAGCGGCGGATGTTGCATATGCGTATGTTACATAGCAGCGAGCAAGACAGCAGACCAAACCCTGTGGCTGGCGTGACTGGTCTTATGTTAGGTAGTGAGCTGCCTATATCCAGACATTATCTCATTCCTAAAACAACAAAACTTTTTAAAAAAATAACAAAGATACTTTTATTTATGATAAAAAACACCCTCTCATTTTCTCAGTTTATTCATCTTCCTATACCCTTGGTCGCTGCTATCGGTGCCGCTGTCGTTAGTACAGCCAGCATGGCGGCAGGCGGCAGTATCGAGTTTACCAGTCAAGACTGGCAGGTAGCTTGTGATAACACCCGCACTTGCCGGCTGGCAGGCTATCAAGCAGAAAACAACAGTGAGTTTCCAGTCTCGGTGCTACTGGTGCGCCGCGCTGGGGCAAATGCAGATGTCGACGGCAAGATCAAGCTGGGCGGCGCCAAAGAAAGCTCCTCAAAGGCGTTGATGCAGCTTGGCAGCCGTCACCGTATATCACTGCTGATCAATGGCAGAGATTATGGCGAGACTCGGCCTTTTTCTGCTGCCGCTGGCAACGCTGAGCTGACCGCCACGCAAGTCAATGCGCTATTAGAGGCATTGACCAAATCGAGTAAGATTGAGCTGGTTTTGCGCAACTCCCGCTGGCAGTTGTCGGATAAAGGGGCCAGCGCTGTCATGCTCAAGGCCGATGAGTTTCAGGGGCGAGTGGGGACGCCGAGCGCTTTTATTAAGGCTGAAGGCACCGCCAAACCCAATAGCAGTGTCTTGGCGCCCAAGCCTGCACCAAAGCTAAGGTTTGTCGCTCCCAACCCGAAAGCTGTGCCCAGCCGTCAACGAAAATTCGTCATGAGATCGTCCCAGCTTACCGCGCTGATGAAAGAGACCTTAAAAGATGCTGATCGCGACTGCCCACACTTAGATGATAAGTCGCCATGGCGGGTCAGCCGCTTAAACAACTCTCAATTACTCGCGCAGCATGATTGCTGGGTGAGTGCCTATAATGCAGGCAGCGGCGTTTGGGTCCTTAATGACAAAAAACCTTATAAGCCGACCTTGGTGACCACCAGTGCCACCAGCTATGACAAAGGCAAGCTAAGCTCGGTACAAAAAGGCCGCGGTATCGGCGACTGTATCAGTCAGGTTGATTGGCTATGGACGGGCAGGGCGTTTGAAAAAAGCCATGAAAGCACCACCGGACTGTGCCGTATGATCGAGGCGGGCGGCGCGTGGCAGCTGCCGACCTATGTCACGGAGGTAAAAATAGGCAAATAATACGATATTGCAAAAAATAGCTACAGATAGTTTTTTATTGTGCTATACTACGTCGCCACGAAAGCTTAGGCTTTTGTGAATTATGAGATTGATAACATCGCCTGCGATTTTGGGTCTAGGATTGACCATGAGTAATTGTTGCCGATGATTTTGTGTACTTAAATAACGTTTTTATCGTTGTTTTTGACTCATATCTTATCTACTGAATCATCACGATGGTTTGGATTGGTTGTTGTTTTCGATTATCTGCTTTGGACAAAGCATTGATAATACGCTGATAGCAAGCAAGGATAAGACACTCGGCACTACCACCAAAATACGTCAGACAGCACGCACGCATTTATGATAGAAGCTTGGCTTGAATCGCTTAGCTTCTAACGATCGATATCGTTATATGATTCGATGGTAGCTCATAAAGGCGGTGTGGTGAACGGTTATCAGTGGTATGCATCAAGCTTGCTGAATGTACAGCATCTTATACTTACCCAAGGATTCTCATGACTGATATCTTATCTGCCATCGCCGCTGAAAACGGCATCATCGAAAGCACCGATACGCCAAACACTGACACCTCTAACACCTCTAACACGGACGCTACTGCTCAAGCAGCAACAGACGCGGCCTCAGAAGACAAAACAACTTTTAGCGATCTTAATATTGCCAAGCCGATTTTGACCGCGCTTGATCGCATCGGTTATACCAATCCAACACCTATCCAAGAACAAGCCATTCCTTTTGCCCTACAAGGTCGCGACCTATTGTTGTCTGCGCAAACCGGTAGTGGTAAGACCGCCGCTTTTGTTATCCCTGTACTCGATCGCCTAAGCCGTGCCACCAGCTTTGATAAGCTCACCAAAGCCCTTATCCTAACGCCAACGCGCGAGCTTGCTCAGCAAGTACATGACAGCGTGCGCACGTACTCAAAAGACATGCGCGGTTTGTTCTGCGTGCCATTGGTCGGCGGCGCGCCTTACAACGGTCAAATCACCGCCCTACGTAAAGGTGTACAGGTCATCGTCGCCACGCCTGGTCGTTTGCTTGACCATATCAAAGCAGGCCGTGTGGATTTATCAAACCTTGAAGTGTTGGTATTAGATGAAGCGGACCGTATGCTTGACATGGGTTTTGCTGATGACATCAGTGATATCTTAAGCGCCGCGCCAACCGATCGTCAGACGATCATGTGTTCAGCCACTTGGGATGGTCCTGTCGGCAAAATCGCTGCCAGCTTTACCAAAAACCCTGAGCGCGTGTCTATCAAGGTAGAGTCAGCACATATCGAAGAAAAAGTATACTACTGTGATGATTTTGATCACAAAAACAGATTGCTTGATAAAGTGGTTTGCCAACCAGAGATGGACCAAATCATTATCTTTGCCGCGACCAAACGCAGCACAGAAAAACTGGCCAAATCGCTACAAGAGCAAGGCCACAAAGCCAGCTTTTTACATGGCGACTTGCCACAAAGCAAGCGTAACCGTATCGTGCAAGACTTGCGTAATGGTAAATGCAAAATCCTAGTAGCGACTGATGTTGCTGCCCGTGGTCTTGACGTGCCAGCCATCTCACACGTCATCAACTACGACTTACCGCGTCAAACAGAAGACTACGTGCACCGTATCGGCCGCTGTGGCCGTGCAGGTCGTACCGGTGTTGCCATCAGCCTATGCAGTATGGATGATCGCCCACAGTTAAACGCCATCAATCGCTACTTAGATCGTCAGATGGAAGTGTGCGTCATCGAAGGCATGGAGCCTAAGAAAACCTACGTACCAAGCGAAAACAAAGGACGCGGTCGTGGCCGTGGTCGCGGACGCTCTAACGGTGGTGGTCAAGGCCGTGGCCGCTCAAGCGGTGGCTATGCTGGCAAATCTACTGGCGGTGGCCGTGGTCGCTCAAACGATCGCGCAGCAACAGGCCAGCGCGCCAGCAATGACAGTGGCTACCAAGGCAAGCCGCGCAGCTCATCTGGCAAACCAAATGAGCGCTCAGGCGGTAAGCCATATCAGGGCAAGCGTAGTGGCCCAAGCCGCGGCGATGGCAATAGCGCCCCACGCGGTGACCGTGCAGCCACAGGCCGTGGTCGTCCAAGTGGTAGTCAAGGCCGCCCAGCGGGTCGCTCTGATAACCGTGGCCAAGGTCGTCCAAACGGCGGCAACCGTGGTAAAAACTCGTAATACAGCGCCATAATATTGCTGGCGTTGATGACACTGTGATATATAGCGGTATAAAACTCGCCCAATACAAAAAAGCCAGATACGTGTTATCTGGCTTTTTTGTGGCTATAGATAAGGACTAAATGGTGTTGGCTATTTAATAACCACCCATCATCAAACAAATAGGATAAACGCGGGTGAATGCAGAATCCTTGCTTGCACCTATTTTTTGCCTTGTCTATACTGACGGGCTTTGATTAATCGTACACTCGGAGGCCTCTGATGCCCGCCACCTCAAGTTTAGCAATCGATAGCCTGCCATTAGCCTTTGGTATTATCATGGCCATTATCGGTTTGGTGTTTTATACCCAAGGGCTGCCTGGTAAATTTTGGCGACGTTTTTATGCCGTACTGCCCGGTATCGTTCTATGCTGCTTTATACCCGCAACGCTTAACAGCTTAGGGGTGTTTGCAGACGGTGTCGGCTCGCAGATTTATGGCTTTACCGCCACTTACCTGTTGCCAGCCAGCTTGCTGCTGATGACCCTGTCGATGGATGTGCCCAAGATATTGGGTCTAGGCTGGAAAGCCATTGCCATGTTTTTTGCCGCCAGTATCGCCATTATCATCAGTGGTCCGATCAGCTTAGGCATCGCCAAATGGGTGTCACCCAGTATGTTTAGTGATGATACCTTGTGGCGTGGGTTTTCGGCGGTGGCGGGCAGCTGGATCGGCGGCGCGGCCAACCAAGCGGCGATGAAAGAGCTGTTTGGGGTCAGTGATGACTTGTTTGGCATGATGATTCTGGTCGATACCACCAACGCCTCGCTATGGTTACTCGCGATACTTATTATGGCCAAGCACAGCGATAAAATTGATAAATTATTAAAGGCCGATAGCAGCAGTATCGACAAAGTCATCACCGCCGTTGAGAGCTATGAGCGCCACCATGCGCGGCCTGCGACTTTAAATGACCTCATGGTGATGTTTGGTCTGTGCTTTGCCATGGTGGGTGTGGCGCACTTTTTGGGTGGGCAAATTGCAGGGTTTTTTGCGCCTTATAGCTGGGCGGTGCAGTACAGCTTTGCCAGTAGCTTCTTTTGGATGGTGGTCATCATTACCATCATAGGGGTGATCTTCTCTTTTACCAAAATTCGCCGGCTTGATCATGTGGGCGCTTCCAAAATCGGTACAGTATTTATCTTTGTACTTATCGCGGCTATCGGCATGCAAATCAATCTAGCCGGTATTGTCTCGCAGTGGCGGCTATTACTCATCGGTCTCTTATGGATGAGTATTCACGTCGTCATTATCTTTGCTGTCGCAAGGCTCATTCGTGCGCCGTTTTTCTTTTTGGCTGTGGGCTCCAATGCCAATACGGGCGGCGCATCCTCAGCTCCGATTGTCGCTACCGCCTTTCATCCATCACTCGCACCAGTGGGAGTGTTTTTGGGTATTCTTGGCTATGCAGTCGGTACCTTTGGCGGCTATATCAGCACGCAGATGATGCGGCTGGTGGTGGGTTAAGGTTAAAAATATCCCTAGGTTGCTAACAGGTATCATTTCATAACAAAAAGTCGACTTAATTGTCGGCTTTTTAATTATACCCTCGTTAGTAAGATATTGAACGATTGGTCAAAATCAATCTTAAAAGTCACAATAACGAGAATATACAAGGATAAAATTATGCAAGCAGCTTACAATCAAAAACTACTTTCTGGCACCAAGTTTCCTGAGATACAGGTACAGCTGTATAACGGCGAGATGCAGTCATTGGGGAAACCAGCCCATGGCCATGATTGGAAACTGGTCGTCATTTATCGCGGTCAGCATTGTCCGATGTGTACCAAATACCTCAACGAGCTTGAGAGCAGAAAAGCGTCTTTTTATAAGACAGGTGTCGATATCATTGCGGTATCTGGCGACAGTAAAGAACAGCTAGAAAGCCATTTTGACGATATAGATATCGATTTTCCGATCGCTTATGGTTTGAGTGTTGAGCAAATGAAAACGCTGGGGCTTTATATCTCTGACCCGCGCTCAGAAAACGAAACCGATCATCCGTTTGCTGAGCCTGGTATCTACGTGGTCAATGACAAAGGGGATATCCAAGTCGTGGACATCTCAAACAATCCTTTTGTAAGACCCGATCTTGAAACACTTGCAGAAGGTTTGGCGTTTATCAGAGACAAAGATTATCCTATTCGTGGTACTCATGATTATTAATAGTGATTAATAATTACGCGTCATAAGTTATAAACGTATTGACCAGTCAATAAATAGCGCGCTAAAGATGTCTTTAGTGCGCTATTTTTATACTCTTTTAAGTATCAAGTTATCGTTTTGTCTCTCTATACTATGAATACGTAAGCCTAGCTCTAGCCTACAGCCAAGGTGTGTTAACCTCTTGTGAATCAAGTCTTATAATAATAATGAGTTAAGAGGAAAGACTGCGGTATGGCCAAGTACAATAACACAATCTCGCGCGACCTTTATAGCCCTCCCAATCATCAGCGAAACAAGCAACCAAACAGCCACGTTCAAGTCCGAGGCGCACGTGTGCATAATCTAAAAAACGTCGACGTTGATTTGCCACGTGATGCGCTGGTGGTATTCACGGGTATATCAGGCTCAGGCAAGTCATCGCTGGCGTTTGGGACTTTGTTCGCCGAATCACAGCGCCGTTATCTGGATTCGGTGTCGCCGTATGCAAGGCGTCTGATCGATCAAGTGGACGAGCCAGATGTCGATGCCATACAAGGCCTGCCACCCGCAGTCGCCTTACAGCAGCAGCGAGGCACGCCCTCTGTACGCTCCTCCGTTGGTAGTGTCACGACCATATCGAACGGCCTGCGGATGTTGTACTCACGAGCTGGCGAGTACCCGGCAGATCAAGAGATGCTCTACGCCGATGCATTCTCGCCCAATACCCCAGAGGGGGCGTGCCCGATGTGTTCGGGTATTGGCCGAGTGTTTGATGTAACCGAAGAGTTGATGGTACCTGATGGTAGCAAGTCCATTCGTGAGCGGGCGATTGCATCGTGGCCCGGTGCTTGGCAAGGACAAAACCTAAGCCGGATCTTAACCACGCTTGGCTATGATATCGATACGCCGTGGCACAAATTGCCCAAAAAGTCTCGCGACTGGATTTTGTTTACTGATGAGACGCCAACACTCCCCGTCTATCCTGAATACAACCTTGAGCAAACGCGTGCTGCGATTGAAAAAGGTGAAAAGCCCAACTATATGGGCACGTATATCAGCGCAAAAAACTTTATTTTAAATGCCTTTACCACCACGCAAAGTCCACGGGTCAAAAAGCGCGTCTCGCAGTTTATGCAAATCTCTGTATGCCCAGAGTGCCACGGTAAAAAGCTCAAAAAAGAATCGCTATCGGTGACGTTTGCAGGGCTGGATATCGGCGAGCTGTCACAGCTTACCTTAACCGATTTGACGCTCGCGCTGGAAAAAACAGCGCATGCAAAAATCGAAGATGACACCCCCAACCGCGAAAAAGCCATCGTCGCACAGCGGATCGCTAGCGATATATTAGCGCGTGTTGAGGCACTAACGAGACTGGGCTTGGGTTACTTGTCGCTTGAGCGCACCACGCCGACATTATCGCCAGGGGAGTTGCAGCGGCTTAGATTAGCCACACAGATTCGCTCGCAGCTGTTTGGTGTGGTGTATGTGCTTGATGAGCCATCCGCAGGCTTGCATCCTGCCGACACGCAAGCACTGCTGGGCGCATTGGATGAGCTGATAGCCGCTGGCAACTCAGTGTTTGTCGTCGAGCATGATGTGAGCGTTATTCGTCATGCCGATTGGGTGGTCGATGTCGGGCCTAAGGCGGGCACGCATGGCGGCGAGATTGTCTATAGCGGCCCGGTAGAGGGTTTGCGTCAGGTTGCTGCATCAACAACCGCACAATATCTCTTTACCGATAAAGAGACGGCGCACAAAAAACCGCTTAGAAAACCTAGCGCTTGGCTACAGCTTGCTGATATAGAGCGCAATAATATCCAAGGGTTAAGTATTGCGTTTCCGCTAGGGGTGATGACCTGTGTCACTGGCGTATCGGGATCAGGCAAATCGAGCTTGGTCAGTCAGGCGCTAGTCGAGCTGGTTAATGAAGCCTTAGGGAAAGAAGTGGTTACCCAAGCCGCAACTGATGAAGCGGATTTGTTAGAGCAGGAGTTTGAGACGGTCACTAAAGGCCAAATTATTTCTGGCATGGACAAGGTCAGTCGCCTTATTGATATCAATCAAAAAGCCATTGGTCGTACGCCGCGCTCAAACCTTGCCACCTATACAGGGCTGTTTGATGATGTCCGTAAATTATTTGCGGCAACGGCGGAGGCCAAAGCATGCGGTTATGATGCGGGACGTTTTTCCTTTAACACACCAAAGGGTCGCTGCTCCAACTGTGAAGGCCTAGGGTTTGTCAGTGTCGAGCTGTTGTTTTTGCCGAGTGTTTATGCGCCTTGCCAAGTCTGTCACGGTCAGCGCTATGATAATGACACGTTGGCGATTACTTACCGAGATAAAAACATCGCTGAAGTGCTGGATCTCACGGTAGAAGCCGCTTATGCGTTTTTTGATGGAGAAGCCTCGATATTACGTGCTTTAGATGCTCTCTTGCAAGTTGGTCTTGGCTACTTGCGTCTGGGGCAGCCAGCGACTGAACTGTCGGGCGGCGAGGCGCAGCGTATCAAACTTGCCACCGAGCTACAACGTACCCAGCGTGGCGATACGCTTTATATCCTTGATGAGCCGACCACTGGCCTACATCCTGCCGATGTGTCGATGCTGATGGCGCAATTGGACGCGCTCGTCGAGGCAGGCAATACCGTCATTATGGTTGAACACGATATGCAAGTGGCCAGCAATAGCGACTGGATTATCGATATTGGCCCAGGGGCAGGGGATGCAGGCGGGCAAGTCGTTGCTCAAGGTATACCTGAGGATGTGGCAACATCAAAGACCAGCCAAACTGCACCGTTTTTATTGATATAGCGTTAATTGGCGCAGTATTATCATCATTGCATATCGTTTAACGTTAAGGAAAATCAATATGTTCGAGATAATAAAAGACTGGCGTGAGCAGCGCATACTAGACAACAGTGAATTTACCACGGCTGACTGGAGCCAAGCTGCCAAGCGTATTGTGATACTTGATAGACTAAATGAGGACGAAAGGAGCCGTCTGTTTGAGCTGGCGACGTTATTCTTAGATGAAAAGTCGATTACAGGTGCGCAGGGCTTTGAGATTACCGATAAAGTCAGGCTGTCTATTGCCTTGCAAGCTTGCCTACCGATTTTGAACCTAGGGCTGGAATGGTACAAAGGCTGGTCGTCTATTATCATCTATCCTGGTTCATACAAAAGCCAGGCTAAAACGGTCGATGAGTTCGGTATTGTTCATGAAGGCAGTCAACATCGAAGCGGCGAGGCGTGGCAGCGTGGGCCTGTGATACTGTCATGGAAGGATGCCAAACACTCAGGCGAGCGCGATGGTCACAACGTCGTCATTCATGAGTTCGTACACAAGCTCGATATGTTAAATGGTCGCGCCAATGGCTTTCCGCCCATGCAGCCTGATATGGATCCGACGCGCTGGACTGAGATTATGAGCCGTGATTTTGAAGATTTTCAAAAACATCGCAAGTCAGGACTGGATCGCTATGGCGCGACCAATCCCGCGGAGTTTTTTGCGGTGCTTAGCGAAGTGTTTTTTGAGACCCCGCAAAAGCTGATAGACGCTTATCCTGATATTTATGACATTATGGTGAAGTTTTTTCAGCAAACGCCGCTGTAGTATTTATGGCAAAACCGTAAGTCATAGGTGTACTCATCCTATCAATATAAACAGCAAAACACGCATAAAAAAGCCATATATCGTAGGTGATATATGGCTTTTTTATGCGTGAAATACCTCTCAAATTTTAATGACTCGATAAGATAAAACATGCCTTGGATGATGTTTTTGACAATAAATGTGCACTCACAGTCAAAAACCCTGCACTGTCAGCCAATCTATTTGCTAAAAACCCCGCTATAGTAAAAAAGCTTAGTCATTAGGATAGATGACAGCCAGACAAAGAATGAGGGTTTTTCAGTGTTATAGGCCACATTGGCCGTGCACAGCCGTTCATATCTTTTATTACTTATCAGACAGGGAGTCTCACATGAGCAACGCTCACACTTCAATTGATCCTATTACCTTATCCGTCGTACGTGGTGCCTTAGAAACGGCACAGCGTGAGATGACAACCACCTTAGAAAAAACCGCCCGCTCTAGTGTCTTTAACCTAGCTCACGATTACAGCAATGCGTTGTTTGATCATCTGCCTGAGATGATTTTGCAGGGGCAGGATATTCCTATCCATCTAGGCTCACTCATGCCAGCCATGAAAGCCGTTGCCGAATATTATGGTGATGACATCCACGAAGGCGATGTCATTTATCACAACGATCCAGTGATGATGGGCAGTCATATCCTAGATTGCTGTATGTACAAGCCTGTCTTCTATAAGGGCGAGTTGGTGTTTTGGACGGTGTGCAAAGGTCACGTCACGGATATCGGCGGCCCAGTGCCTGCAGGCTACAACCCAGATGCTAAAGAAATCTATGCTGAAGGCTTACGTATCCCGCCCATCAAAATCTGGGAGAAGGGCGTCAAACGTCATGATGTCATCAATTTAATTCACAGCAATATGCGCTCTCGCCGCAACCAAGAAGGCGATCTCAATGCCCAGTTTGGCGCTTGTGCGGTCGGTGAGCGTAACATGATTGCGCTGCTAGACAAGTATGGCGTAGAGACCGTACGCGCGGCGATTGAAGAGCTAAAAAATATGGCGGATACCCATATGCGCTCATTGATCTCATCTATCCCAGATGGTCAGTATCATGGCGAGGCGGTGCTAGAGGACTCCGGGCATGGTCTGGGCGACTTGACCATCAGCGCCGATATTGAGATTACAGACAGCGACGTGCATATCAAGATTACCAGTCCACCGCAAGTGCCTTACTTTATTAACTCTTATGCGGGCAACTCGATGTCTGGTGTGCTGCTGGGGCTGATGATGTTTGCGCAAGTAGATCCGCCGTACAACGAAGGGTTGTATCGCTGTGTCACGGTGGACTTGGGCGAGCATGGCACCCTGTGTAATGCCAAAGAGCCAGCCCCACATGTCAACTGTACCACCACGCCGATGGAAACCTTGACCGATGCCGTACGTATGGCATTTGAAGATGCTGCCCCAGATCGGGTGATTGCTTCTTGGGGTCATGCTTCTGGCATCAATATCTCAGGTATCGACCCAAAAACGGGCGAGCAGTATGTGACCATGATTTTAGCTTCGATCATCTCTGGTGCTGGCGCGACTCAGCAGATGGACGGCTGGCATGCTTGCGGCCCCTTATGCTGCTTTGGTGCGCTAAGCTCTGGTGATATCGAGCTGCTCGAGTATCAATATCCTATCTTGATTCATAAATATGGGCTGGCAGAAGACAGTGGCGGCGCTGGTGAGTATCGCGGCGGCTGCGGTACGGTATGGGAAGTTGAGCCATTGGGTCATGAGATGACGGTAGTCGCCTTTGGTGAAGGCCGTGAGCATCCAACGATGGGGGCCGCTGGTGCGGAGCAAATCTCACCCGAGCTTAAATTAGGACGCTTAGAGATTATCCATAAAGAAGGAGTCACTGACCTATATAAGCAAAATACCGTGACTGAGATTCAGCCTGGTGATCGGGCGCGTAATACCAATCCTGGTGGTGGCGGCTACGGTAGCTCATTTGCACGCTCGATACCCGCAGTATTAAAAGATGTAGAAGAAAGAATCATATCAGTAGCAGCGGCTAAGACTGAGTACGGGGTGGTTATTGACCCACAAACGCTGACAGTTCATGAAGCAGAGACGGACGCTTTACGTCGTCATTTGCAGCGCCAGCAGTTGAAGCTAACAGCATAAAATTATAAACCACCTAATATTAAATAACTTGAGTTAAGGATAACTGATGAAAAATGATTTTCGAATTGGCGTTGATGCTGGCGGGACATTCACTGACTTTGTACTGGCCGAAAAAACAGGCGATGTACATTTATTTAAGGCACCATCCACTCCAGAAGATGGCACCTTAGCCATCGCCAATGGCTTACAGCAAATAGCCGACCAGTTTGACCGTCCTATTGAGGATATTATCCAAGCCTGCGATCTATGTATCAACGGTACCACTGTGGCGCTCAACGCCTTGATTCAGATGAAGGGGGTAAAAGTCGGGCTGTTATGCACCGCAGGCCACGAAGACAGTATCGAGATTCGCTTAGGGCATAAAGAAGAAGGGCATCGCTATGATGCCAGTTACCCGCCAGCACCACAAATCGCTACCCGTGATCGTCGCTTTCCCATTCGCGGCCGTATCTTAGCGGATGGTACTGAACACGAACCACTAAATGAGCAAGACGTCCTCGATGCGATCAAAGTATTGAAGGAAAAAGACGTCAAGGCAGTAGCCATCTCTTTTGTTTGGTCTATTCGCAATACCCAGCATGAGCAGCGCGCAAAGCAGCTGATCGAGCAGCATATGCCTGGGGTCTTCGTTTGCTGTGGTAGCGATGTCTATCCGCAGATCAAAGAATACACCCGTACTTCAACGACGCTGGTCAATGCTTATCTAAGCCCCGTCATGGCCTCTTATGTCCATAAGATTGATGATTATTTTAAAGCACTCGGGGCAGAGCAGCCCGTTCGTTATTTTCAATCCAATGGCGGGCTAGCAGTCGGTAGCATCATGCGAGAGCGGGCAGTCAATGCCATCAACTCAGGGCCAGCGTCAGCGCCGCAAGCAGGTCTGTATATCGCCAGTCCTTTTGGTATTGATGACATCATCACCGTCGATATGGGCGGGACCTCTTTTGATATCACCATGGCAAAGTCAGGCCGCACCAGCCTCAACCGTGATATAGACTTTTTACGTAATCGCATTGGCGTGCCTATGATTCATGTAGAGACCTTGGGCGCAGGCGGCGGCTCTATCGGCCATGTCAATACCTTTGGTATGCTCGAGGTCGGCCCGCAAAGTGCAGGCGCAACCCCTGGGCCGGCGTGTTATGGCAAAGGCGGGGAGCAGCCCACGGTGACCGATGCCAATTTGGTATTGGGTTATCTGCAGCCCAATGCAGTGTTGGGCGGTAGTGTGACCTTGGATAAAGACAAAGCGGTGCAAGCGGTACAGACCCACATCGCTGATCCACTGAAGATTGATCTGGCGCATGCCGCCTTTGGTATCAGTGCCATCGTCAACCAAAACATGTCCAATGCCATTCGCCGTATTACCATTGAAAAAGGCTATGATCCTCGTGACTTTGCCCTTATCTGTGCAGGCGGCGCAGGTGGTATGCATATTATTGCGCTTGCCGAAGAGATGGGTATTGGTACCATCTTAATTCCTAAGATTGCGTCTTGCCTGTGCGCCTTTGGTCAGATTATCTCCGATATCAAGTATAACTACTTGGCGACGCAGATGATGATTTTAGCGCCAGAGGCCGATCTGCAAGATCTCAATGCAAAACTACAAGAGCTCGAAGAGCAGGGCGTGCAAAAGCTACTAGAAGATGGCTTTACCGATGAAGACATCTCTATCGAACGTACCATGGAGATGCGCTACGTCGGTCAGGTGCATGAATGTAATGTGCTGATACCCAACGGCAAGCTCGATGCTGAAAGCGTAAATACTATCTTAGAGTCATTTCATCAGCGTCACAAGGAGCTGTATACCTATGATGAGCGTGATAGTAAAGTCGAGCTGGTGAATATCGAAGTGGCGGTGATTGGTAAAATCAGTAAGCCAAAGCTGCCCACGCTTGCGCCTCAGCAGGGGGATATTAGCCAAGCTCAGATTGACAGTCGTGAGATGTTATTTGATCAGTCTTATGACTGGATCGATACGCCTATCTATGATGGTGAGCAGTTCGGAGCTGGCGCAGTGGTCACTGGCCCTGCGCTTATTCAAGAGCCGACCACCACCGTGGTCATCAAGGATGGCTGGCAAGCCCAGCTGCATGAAACTGGTACCTATAAACTCACCCGTGCTGCATAAAACATAAGGCTAACTTTCTTTTAACTTTCTTTTAGTATTTTTTAACATTAGTAAAGGCATCAAGTACTGAACAGGGTTCAAGACTTGATGCCTTTTTGGCTTTATTTATAATAAAAAATATGATCCTTCGTTATTAGCTGCTAGGATGGCAGTACAGTTGTATACTAAATATTGAGTGTTCAAGGATGAATGCAAACCGTAAACCAGATAGTCTCTCATGCTGGCATGAGCAAACCGACCCAGTCTCATCGCATCTGAATCCTCTTGCAAGCACGCTTGATGCCGATATAGCGCCTTCTTTGTTGCCCATACTCTCTACGTCAGTAAATAGCACCTTGCAAGCGCAGACGAGCCTAAATGCCTTTGACTGGAAGCGCACCATTAATGACACCTATTTTGATCTAAACGTAAGCTTTCGACAGCCCAATAAGTTTTTGGGATTTTTGCAGCATGCTAAGCTGCTCGATATCGGCGTCTCGCATTATCATGCCAATACCGTACACTATGATCGTGGTGCTCAAAGTGCTGATTACGATGACAGTATTTTAATCACGTTTCCGCTGACAGGCGATGTGCGCTTTATTCAAAAAAATCGCTCACTGAGCGCTAAACCAGGCCAGTTTTTTATTGAGCTGTCCAACTTACCTTATGAGTTTTATCATCTGCATGAAGTGTCATTGTATGTGATCAAGGTCCCGTTAACCTTACTGTCGGCACAAATACCTACTATAGAGCGGCAGTTTGCCCGCAGCTTGTCTATCGATGAAGGTGCAGGCAGGCTACTGGTGTTTCAGATGAAGCAAATTTTGACGCTGATTCATCATCAAAAGCTGGCTGATTTGGAGATAAAGATACTAGAGCAGCAGCTACTAAACCTGATTGTCTTGACATTAAGCGCACCCAAAGAGGTGATGATGAGTGAGATGTCAGCGATACAGTCTGTGCATCTCAAACGTATCGAGCATTATGTGAATTTAAATTTAGCAAACCCTGATTTGAGCCCAAAAACTGTCGCTGCAGCTTGTCATATTTCTATTAGATACCTGCACAAACTCTTTGCCAGACTGCCTTATAGCTTTTCGGAGTGGGTCAAGATGCTGCGCTTAAAGCAGGCCAATCATATTTTGAAGTCAAAGAGCCATGTCACCATTGAAGAAGTCGCTCATAGGGTCGGCTATGGCGACCAAAGTTACTTTTCTCGCATTTATAAACAGTATTTTGGTTATCCGCCTCGAGATACGCCCAACACGGGATAACAAGGTATTGTCAATTGCACTGCATCTGTTCTAAAGCGAGTCAACTATACCAGTTTTAAAAATATCTACAAATGTGAATATATAGCAAAAAAGGGCAGGGCGTCATGATTGAGCATCAGCATCCTGCTGTTTTAGCCACTATTTGCTTATAAATGCATTAAATCGTCCACTGGTCAGTGATAACAGCTACCAGATAACGCTTACCTTGATACTCATCAAACACCAAGCGCAATGCCCGCCAGTCTAAACCGCTGTATTCATCACTACCGTCATAGTAAAACTCAACGACATCAGAATTTTGATATATATCTTTTAAGTTGTTGATACTGTTACCACTTTTTTGAAACTCGTTGACGCTAAGGGTAGCATCATTGAAGGTTTTGGCTTTTACCCAAGTGTCTAAGTATTCTGGTAGCGGTATGATTAATGGCTCACTAGTACCGTCACGTTCACCCCAAGTAAAGCGAATCTTTGAGTCTTGTAAATATTGTGCATACTGTTCACGGCTAAAGACTTTATCTGATTCTGGCTGCACATAGGCATACATGGAGAAACGCACACCACGAGTTGGATGAATGTCCTTGGTGATTCTGGCATAGTCGTTATTGGCAAGTGCGCGCTGGATACGTAACGCTTGCTGTCTGAGCGTTTGTTGGCTCATGTCCGTGGTTACGGAGGTGTTGGTGGATTGCGCCGATGCATTTATAGTGGACTCAGCTGAGGATTGACAGCCTGTTGCTGCCAATACAAAGGCGAACATACCACTTGTCATTATCGAAAAATAAGGGGGCTTTAACGCTGCAAATAGGGTCATATTATGTCCTTATGATAGCCGTTACTGGGAGTACGCAAAGCGACAATCGTTAATCATCTCAACCTGAATGATACGATAAGACAGCACAGTCCTCATATGAGTGTGATGTAATGGTTAATATCTATTTGTGTAAAAAAATAGGGTAAATTGACCCATGCAGATTACTAAATCATTGATACCCATACTGATATCGCTCGCGGCAGGATTTGCGACATTTGCTCATGCAGCAAGTAATGTTACAAAGAGTCATACAACAACAGGCGTGCAGACATATAACGCGCAAAAACTACAAACCATTCGCCATATGTATGAGCAAGACATTCGTAATGAAGGAATGGATAACCCAGTCGTCCTGCAACAATATGCCAATACAGCGCTGCAAAACGCCATGCAGTTAGAACAAACATATTTTGAGACGGCGCAAATGTCTTGTCATGTGGGCTACGATGTATTATGGAACTCACAAGATCCTGATTATCAGCAAGACAAGCAGTTTGCCACCACTGATAAAGGCCTGGTTAAAGTCAGCTTGGCGCAAGGCGGCGATGTCTATTATGATTTGACTTGCGATAATAAAAATTGCCAAGTGGCAGACGTGATATTAAATGATCAAGGAAAATCACTGCGTGAGCACTTGCTAAAAGCCTGCCGTTAGTTTGATAAAAGTATGGTAATGGATTGGTGACGGATTGATGATTTTCTGGGAACATCGACAGAAAGTAACGTAAGTAAGATCGTCGAATCAGTATGTATAAAAAGCTTATCGGTAACTTATTAAAAGCATTGGTTTGTTTTCGCATAATGTATATTATGTTAAACTAAGGCTACCTGATATTAACTTCATAAAACTATAATTTTATAAAGTTAGGTTTGCGGTGCTAAATGACTATTGAATCTTTGCAGTCTCGTGGTTTGTAGCGGCATAATACCTACACATCAGTTAGATGAATCTTGACTTCATAGGTTAAAAAACCCTGCATGCTATAGTCAGTTCAATATCATTTCGATACAAGGAAACCGAGTGCAAGCGATACATTAGTATGCTTAGCGAGGATGACGATGTAGCGGATTTATATAGACTTGGCTATATTACTTATATAGCACGCAGGGCTGAGTCTTCAGCAGTTATACAATGTCGAAAACCCTTGGCTCAAATCAAAAATCCATCGTTGCTGAAAGCATAAATGTACGCGGCTCACCTAAAGCAAGATCATTATAATATGCCGTTGTCCAATAGGCTTTATTCATCACGTTATCGATGCGTGCTCGAATGGTGAGAGGTGTTTGATTAACAGAAGTGATATAACGTGCGCCAAGATCGTATGTGGTGTGACCTGGTAACGACTGTACATTATCATTTTCAAGGTATTGTTTAGACACAGCATTTGCATTCGCTGTTAGCGTTAAATTTTCTATAAAAGGCAAATCCCACTCTGCCCCAATTTTCGAGTACCACTTTGGCACACCTGCGGCTTGATTGCCTTCATTAACACCATCATTTGTTTTAGTTAACTTCGCATCAATATAGGTAACACCACCCATCAAGCGTACACTTTCAGCAGGCGAGCCAAAGAACCCCCACTCTACACCTCGATTACGCTGTTCACCAGCATAAGAGAAAACATTAGTATCTGTGTCGGTATAACTATTGGGTTTTTCAATTTCGTAGAGACTAAGGGTATGAGCGAACTCGCCAAGATCCATTTTTATCCCTATTTCTTTTTGTTTGGTTTTATAAGGAGCAAATATTTCACCTGAGTTTTCTGCACTTGTTGGTGCTGTAGCGCCTTCACTCAGCCCTTCTATATAGTTCGCATACAAAGAAGTTTGATCCGTCATATTTATAAGAAATGCCACTGACGGCGTTATAGCGCTTTCATCATGCTTAGTACCTGAGGATAAGATGCCTCCCGTTTGTTCTGTTTCTAGCTGCTGATACCGAGCACCTAAGGTGAGTTGGTATTTATCCTGATCAAACGATAAAGTATCTGCAATTCCGTAACTAGTTAAACTTGTGTCAGTCGTCAATAACAGCGGCACGTCAAAACTTAGGCTAGGAGTTTCCCATACTGGATTATAAATATTAGTGTCATATGTATAAGTGGCGTCAAAGTACTTAGCATTTAAATTGTACTCTTCATTGTAACGGGTAATATTCGCCGCAAGCTGATGCTCAATAGCTCCTGTCGAAAAATTGCTGTTCAGCCCTACTTCCATAGAGACTCTTTCCTTATCATCAGCAACGTATCCAATCGTTGTATTCATATCTCCGTCAGAATTATACACCTGCGCTTTTGCTGCACTGAGTCCTTTAAATTCCATTTTATTAGCACCTAAGGCGGTATAGACAGTCGTTTGATCAGTCACATCAAACTCACCGCGCGTGATTGCACCTTTTGTTTTAGTATCATAAAAAGCCCAGCTTGGGTTCAATAACGTATCTGGATCTGGTGCACTAGGAATATCAACTCCTGATGCTACCGTGATACCTCGAGTCGGCCCATCGACATGTTCTGTCGTAGCATAAAGGTCAGCTGAAATTCGTGTACGTTCGCCTTTCCAGTCTAATGCAATAGAGCCCACTTTAGCCTCTTTATCTTGGTCATTAACCGCACTTTCACCCTCTCTATAAGCCCCATTTACCCGAACACCAAACTGCTTATCTTCACCGAATCGGCGACCGATATCCAGGCTCCCACCAAGCTGTGAGTCTGATATGTACTTAGTTGTCAATCGAGTGAGTGGTTCATCACCTGCTCGCTTAGTCACTAGATTCACAGAGCCTCCTACGGAGCCGTTAGGTGACATGCCATTAAGCATCGCTGATGGACCTTTAAGCACTTCAACACGCTCAAACATCTCAGGTGAGCTACGATAGTAAGGTGCCATACCAGTCAATCCATTGACGGTCACATCATTACTACTCGAAGCAAAACCACGAATATAATAACTTTCAAGATTTTCTCCACCTGCACCACTGGTATGAACAGCGGGATCCATTGCAGCAATAATCTCACTGATATCTGCGGCTTGCTGATCCTCAATAAATTTGTCAGTATAACTAATGGCACTAAACGGTGTTTCTAAAAAGTCTTTGTTTCCCAAAAATCCCATATTATTGGTGTATGTCACCTGCCCGCCAGCATAGTTAGAGTTCTCCTCAACGTCAGCTTCAACCGTGATTGCTGGTAGTGTGACCGTTGGTAGGTCTTGATCCGCTTCTGTGCTCTGGTTTTGTGCCGTAATGGTCATATCAGTGGCTTGTGTACTACTGACTGGCGTACCGTTGGTCTGGGCATAAGCGGCGGGCATGTCCAAAAATACAGTACCAGCAGCTGCCCCACATAAAAGTGCCAGTTTTGCTGAGACAAAATAATTGAGAACAAAAAATGGTTTGTGCTCTGTGAAAGATTGCTTGACGTTGGGGTGTTGGCTTGAATGTTGTTGAAGTTGAGACATAGCGATATCCTGTCGTTTTGATAAACAAATAAGTATTAAGTTAATAAAAGATAATGATAATAAAAATACAAATGATAACTATTTACATAACGAAGCTAAAAAATAACTTATTTTAGCTTCGATTGAGCAACTTGCCTGCCTTTCTTGGCAATACTAATTATCTGATATAGTCAATCCACTATAAAAGCGTTACAGCGTTAACCTCGCTTGAAGTATGACATATACATCTGCACTCAGTTGCCTTGTACCACTCTTAAATTAGATCAACGATAGTATCCGTGATGTATTGATGTCTTTAAGAGATTGCTGTCTTTAAGAGGTCGTCTGATAACCCTTTAAGACATCATCCATCATGATGTTCAACGAGGTCGGACTGGCTGCAGTGATATACCATGCATCGGCATCAACAAACACAACGTGGCCGTTTTTCCATGCTTTGGTTTGACGCAGTAACGGATTGCTCACGTCATCAGGGCTGATGGTCGCGCGATGCTCCATAACCGCAGTACGGTCGACGATATAGATGATGTCAGGATCTGCTTGCTGTATAAACTCACTAGAAATAGGCTGACCGTGCAGGCTGGTATCGTCAAGTGTGCTTGCTGGATTGACACCTAAGTCATTAAAGATAAAACCATAGCGAGAATGCACGCCAAAATTACTAAAAGCCCCATTGTTATGCAGTACCACCAGCGCTTTTTCTGGGCGATTTTTTGTTACTGCTTGTACGTCTTGCACTCTTGCTTCTAGCTGCGCGACCTGCTCTTTTGCCAAAGCTTCTTTATCAAAAATCTTGCCCAAGGCTAATAAGTGATTTTCAACATTTTCGACATGATGCGCCTGACTGTCATTAAAGCTCACATCGAAGTGTAGCGTTGGTGCAATCTCAGACAGCTCTTGATAGTTTGCTGCATGTAGCGGAGTCATCAAAATAAGGTCAGGATGTAGCGCATATATGCGTTCCATATTGGGCTGAACAATGGCGCCCAGATCCTCTATATCCGCATTTTGTTTGTATTGAGCCAAAAAATGTGGCACGTAGTCTTTGACCATACCTGCAATCGGTACACCAAGCTGGTCTAGAAAGTCAGCTTCGTTCATATCGAGCACAGCAACCCGCTGCGGACGATGATCGAGCACGGTCGTACCAAGTTCATGCTCGATGGTGATGGGCGTCTTTAGCGTCTGCGACGCTGCAGGCTCGTGAGATGTTTTTTCACAGCCTTGTAGAGGCATAGATGCCATGATGGCAAGCATCCACACCCAACCTTGTTTTCTTACATTCATATACTCACTCCTGATAAATTAAAGTAATTGCACAAACAACCACGCTCACTACAAATAATCTCAAACTCAAGATCATACAACTCGCTTAAGTTGCTTTCTGTCACCACCTGCTCAGATGAGCCACTAAAACTCAGTGTCCCATTTTTTAATGCTACGATATGATCTGAATAATTGGCCGCAAAATTGATATCGTGAATCACCAAAATAACTGTCCTACCCTGTTCATCACATAAACGCCGTAGCGCTTGCATAATGCGTACCGCATGCTTCATATCCAAATTATTCAAAGGCTCATCCAGTAACAACACATCCGTCTGCTGAGCGATGGTCATTGCCAAAAAAGCCATCTGCCGTTGACCACCACTCAATTCATCCAAATAAGCATGGCGCAAGGGCGCTAACGCCAAAAACTCAATCGCCTCATCAATGATACGATGGTCTTCTGCCGTCAATACGCCGCGGCTATAGGGAAAGCGCCCAAACGAAATCAGCTCCTCCACCGTTAAGCGCAGATTGAACCCGGGCGACTGACGCAGAGTGGCGACGTGATGAGCGTACTCAGAGGTGCGAATATCACTAATGTTACGACCTTCCAATAAAACCTCACCGCCACTTGGTTCTAACAGTCTGGCCATCACCATCAATAGCGTGGATTTTCCAGCCCCATTAGGGCCAATCAAAGAGGTCACTCCGCCTTTAGGAAAAGCCAAACTGATCTGAGAGAGCACACTTTTGTTGCCATAGCTTTTATACACATTGTTAATCGTAATCATGTAAACCCTCTAGTACGAACCGTCAGCGCTAGAAAATAAATCCCACCCACAAGGTTGACAAGAATACTGACGCTGGTTTTGTAATTAAAGACATGCTCAACAAAAATCTGAGCTACTAAAAAGATAGCAATCGTAATGGCGCAGGCCATTGGTAACGTGACCTTATGACGGTTACTACCTGCAAGCACATACGCGATATTGGCAACAAACACCCCCATAAATACCGTCGGGCCAATCAAGCTTGTGGATACTGCCACCAAAATAGCAATGAGTGCTAAATATCGTTTAACATACTTGGTATGACTCACCCCAAGGGACTGTGCCTGCTCACGACCCAAAGCCAGTACATCTAATATGGGCAAGGTTTTGCGACCAACCCACAGCGCGGTTGTAACCGCAAGCACTCCATAAAACAACGTCTCAGGCTGAGAGCGATTGAATGAGGTATAACTCAAACCCTGAAAAACAGAAAACTCGCCCGGGCTGATACGCAATTGAATAAACTGAGTCACCGTGCCAATGACCATGGTCAGTACCAAGCCAAATAACAGCAAGGTGTAAACATCGTTTTTACAGCGTGGAAACAGCCAGTGGTGCAGTGCCCACGAATACGCCAGCATCAACGCGATAGAGACTATAAAGTTGCCGCTCACCCCCAAAAACAATAGCCCTTGTGTGCCCATCAAAAAGAGCAATAGCACTTGAAACAATAGATAAACCGCTTCGTATCCCATGATCGAAGGCGCTAAAATCCGATTGCCCACAATCGTCTGAAAAATGATGGCTGAAAAAGCCAAGCAAACACTACCCAAAATAATGGTGACCAAGCGAATCAAGCGCTTAGGAATCAAATAATCAAAATCCAAACCTGAACCAATGAATAAAAAGATAAGCGCCAAAACGATAATCAATACAAACATCGTCCGAAACTTTGTGGTTACCGTCATCTGACACCCCTCATAATCAGCATGAGGAAAACCACGCCACCAAGCCCGCCTGCCGTAAGACCAATAGGCACCTCAAAAGGATAAATCACCAGCCTGCCAAACACATCACACAGCAGCAGCAGACATGCACCGCCTAGCGCCACAATGGGCAGCGTTCGCGACAGGTTTTCTCCATACTTTAGTGCCACCAAATTGGGTACGACCAACCCCACAAAAGGTATCGCTCCGATGGTGATGACTGACGCGGCGACGGTCACTGACACCAGTATGAGACCCAAAGCGGCAGTAGTGACATAACTTAGCCCCAAACTGGCCGCCATCTCCTCACCCATACCGACCACCGTAAAGCGATGCGCGTAGACATAAGCGAGAATGATAATGGGCAAGATAATATAAATCAGCTCATAGTGACCTTGAACCACCCGCGAAAAGTCCCCCAATAACCAGCCTTGCATACTTTGCAAAATATTGTGTTGGTAGGCATAAAACTCAGCGATGGCGCTGAGCACACTGCCATACATCAAGCCAAGCACAGGAATCAGCACAGAACGCTTAAGCTGAATGCGACTGATGATATAAATAAAAATCAGACTCGCAGCAAAACAAAAGCCCAGCGCAAACATCATCTTACTGCCCGTACTCGCATTAGGAATCATCGTCAGTGACACTAAAATACCAAGTTTGGCGGCATCCATTCCCCCTGACGTTGCAGGCTCAACAAATTTGTTACGCACGATATGCTGCAAAATAACGCCACTGACTGACAGCCCTACCCCTGTCAGTATCAGCGCAATCAGCCGTGGTATACGACTGGCCGTGAGCGTCAGCCATGCGTCCGTAGAAAAAGAAAATAATTCCGACCACATTATCTGTTTGGTGCCAATCATAAGAGAGGCCAGACATAACGTGGCAAATAAAACCGATAACCTAAATATCATGAAAAATCTGCTGCGCTTGAGAATAGAGTTTCACTCATAAGCATCAGTGGTAACAAAGCGGTATTAGTGATGCGCCAAACGACAGCTATTGTCATCAACGACAAAAAATATCGCTGTAAATATAGCCATACTTAGCAGATGTTTGGCACCGTCTAACAAAATTCAGCTGCTTTAACAAACCTTATCGACATTATCAAACCGATATGGACATGCCCCACTATACTTATAATAAAAAACAGAAAAAAAAGGCTGTGCTTACCGTCAGTAAGACAGAAGCCCCCATTGATTCACCACCAAACACGTCAGTGGTTCACTTCTTTACCCTGATCAACATGCTTTAAGCCTTATTACCGATCTAAGAGCGCATCTTCAGGAATACCATACGTTTGAAAAGCCGTGCCGCTAGCAATGCGATACACCTCGCAACCCAATAACTGATTGATAATCACTGCATTTCGATTGGCACCAATACCCAAGTCTGGAGAACCGATCCCTTGTTGGAATATTTCTGAATTTTGTATAAATATTCGTCCCAAACCTGCATCACACCTAAGCGCCGTAAAATCTTCTTGCACTATAAAATCATCATTACTGTCCGTTGCCAGTACCGACCCTTTTAATTGCGTCAACCATTGTGGCCAGTCATGCACATAACCGACAGCCGCAATCACGGCGTCTGTCTCTAGGCTAAAGCGCTGCGCTAGCTGCGTGTGCAAACACTTGATCTCAAGCGCCCCTGATTGGATATTTTTTGCAATAGATTCTACTTCGCAGTTGGGATGTAGAGATAAGCCCGTAGGCTTGCCACCGATGGAACGCTCATACAGCAGATCATATATATCGGCGATGGTTGAGCAGCTGATTCCTTTATATAACAGTCCTTGATTCCCTGCGATGTCACGGCGTTTTTCTCGAGACAGGCTTTGGAAATACTGCATATAAGCGGGTGTAAAGCACTCTTGGCCAAGCTTTGAGGACTCCATAGGATGAAAGCCTGCTGAGCGGCTGATCCAGCGAATGCCCGCTCCTGCGGCAACTTGAGTCGGCGTCAATGATCTTAGCAGTGCCAATACACACTCAGCCGCACTTTGTCCTGAGCCAACAACGGTCACTTTTTGACATTGCGCTAAGGCTTGTTGTAAGGAAGCAAACTCCGCCGCATGCTTGACCAAAGGATGGTTACTTTCGGCCAGCCATTTGGGTATATTCGGTCTTGTACCAATACCAATGGCCAGATTGGTGCTGCGATACTGTTTTTTTTCTCCTGATGCTAATGTACTGTCGATGACAAAGTGATCTTGCTTAGCATCATAAGTGACATCGTCAACATGCTCACCAAAATGGCAGCTGGGTAACTGCGTGGCGGCCCAGCGGCAATAGTGATTATATTCAACGCGCGGTATTAAAAAGTGCTCATAGTAATAAAACTGGTATAAGCGGTCATGCTGATGCAAATAGTTTAAATAGCTCAGCGTGTGGCATGGGTCTGCCATCGTGACAAGGTCGGCAAAAAAAGGGACTTGCAGCGTCGCACCAGACAAAAGCAGTCCTTTATGCCACTGAAACTCGTGCTTACGCTCTAAAAATCTCGCCTGAATAGTGCGATGCTCCGAGAGCAATGCCGCCAAGCCCAAATTAAAGGGTCCAATACCAATACCAATAATGTCGGCAATTTTTTTATTCATTGTGCATAAGCCCTTAATGTCAAACGGTTCCAGTATTCAATAGTGCTGATTTGTATTATGTCATTGCAGCAGCATGTCTCTTTTGCAGCGCTTTGTTGCGCGGGCTACCCAGTCTTTAAGAGCCGCTTCACCTCAGTCACATCGCGGCAATGCAGTAGCTGCGCTGGCGAGAGCTGCACTGCATAAGCGTCATAAAGGCGCTTTGAGATGGTTTTGAGGTGCTGAGGACGTAGACCAATGGTCATAAAATTCATGGTTTTATCGATAGGGGTATCACTCATCTGACCGATGGTGTCCAAATAAATATCAAATAAGGCTTGCTGGCAAAACGTGGTAGTCACATCAGCGCTTTGCTCGGTAGCGACAGGCAGATATGGCGATACATCAAAGTGCAAGGCTTGTGAGGCGACAATTTGATGTATTGCGGTATCGATAGCCTGCAACAAGCAGTCAATGGTCTTGGTGGCAATAGCTTTGGGCACATGGTCGATATCAAACACGAGCGCGCCATCACACTGGGTGGTAAAGCGAATATCAATCGCTACCTGCGGCGTTTGGGTTAATCCACACTCTAAACTCATTGGCGTATCTGCTGTAAGAACCGGCCAAGACAAACCATTGGTAATTACGATAGGTAACACAGGCGCGGCATTGAGTTTTTCAAAGAGCAATCGCGCCAAGTCTACTCCTGAGAATGACAAATGCTGTAAGCCTTCGAGCACATCGACTTGTAACTTTGAGGCTTGCTGAACGAAGTTTTCTGTACCACCTGCCCACTCAACCGCCATAAAGGTGGAGTTATTGACCAGCGTACCTGTATATAAGGGTAAAACGGGCACCGCAACCACGATGGATTGCTGTACCTGCAATTGTGTCTGCACTTGTGAGAGCAGCTCTAGAATGAGTGCCATAATCACAGAGTTTTTAAACAGCCCTTGTTTTGCCCCAATTTTCCCCAATTGCCGAAACGTATCTGCGGGTACGACCAAACTACGGCGCACAAAATGGGCAGCGCCCAGCTCATTTAATGGTTTGATCCATGGCAATGCAGGCACATTGGTAACGGCAGACAGCTTTTGTACCCAGTAGGTCATGTCCACTGCACGTGTCGCCGCTTTAGATTCAGCTTTAGCAGGCGTGTCTGTTGTCACAGTAGGAATCGTCATACATGTGGTTGTGGCGTACGGCGCTGCAAACAGCTCAAGCATTAAAGACGCGATCGCACGGCCATCAAGAATGAGCGCATCAAAGCGTATAAAGAGGCGCAAAAAGCCATCTGTTAAATGAAAGGCCGTGATGTTCCAAGGTGCGCCCTGCAAATCAAACATTTGGTGTGTATACGTCTCTCGATAAGACTGTAGATAGATAGTGGCCTCTTTGGCTGAGAGGTGGTGCAAATCAATCTCTTGTAGATTGATACAGCTATCATTGCTCACATACTGAGTCAGTGTGGTCACATTGATATGAGTGCGTAGACCCTCATGCCGCTTAACAATATCCGTCAAGCGCTGCTTGAGCACAGTCATATCCATACGACCATAGTATTCACGGAACTCCTGCATGGCAACGCCGCCAAGCGGCAACTGCGTCGTACGACCAAGTAGATAGGCTTCTTGTATCGCGGACAATGGCTGCTCGTCAGTCATTATGGTTTTGTGATCGGCTGGCTGCTCAGGTTGATAAATAATGCCTTTGGGCAGTTGATTAAACATCATATCCAGAACAGCAGGATTTTGACCGACTTCTCTCAGTAAGCCGATAAATGAGTGAAACAGCGCAGTGACCCATGCCAGTGGTAATGTGTCTAGACGTATGTCCCAATTCACCAGTACACCATTCTCCACCCGTACCACCTGAGCATCCAAGGCAACCTGCGGACCTTGAGATGTTGTCCATGTCATTTCACCAAAAGCTTGTTTGACACTTTCAGAAAACAGCACCCCTTGTGGTAAATCCAAAGCGGCAGTAAACACCACAGGCGTCTGCTGGGCAGCACCATGATAGCGAGATAAATCTCTCATGATATTGACACCCGCATAATGGGTATGGTCTAGCAGTTCAATCATTTGATCAGCCACATCTTGACAAAGCGTACCCAAGGTTTTGGCTGCCGCTGTGTCTATATTGACAATGACAAAATTAGAAAAATCGCCAATACACTGGTCAATATTCTCTACCACAGGCGCGCGCCAAAAGGTTGGAACATTGAGCCTAAAGAAAGTATCTTGGGTGGCCTGACACAAGGCAAAAGCAAACAAACCAAGCATCATGCTAGAAAAAGTGATTTTTCGCTGACGTGCCAGCTGCCGTAACGCTTGGTATTCTACGCTTGTCAGCTGCTCACTGAGACAATGACTCTGCGCCGTTTTTGCTGCGTTATTACTCACTGGCAATGAGGGCATTGGGGCGATATCTGTAAGACGCGCCCGCCACCATGCTTTGTCTCTATGATGGCGCTGCTTGATGCTTGCATCTGCTTGCATGGCCTCATACCAATCAAAAAAGCAGGCAACAGGCGTAGCAGTGGTGACTATACCTTGATAACACGCCGCCAACTCCTCTATCAACTGACAAAAGCTGGAGGGATCGACCGCGATCATATCTGTGTCAATGTGCAAACGAAAGTTTGATTGATTGAGCAGACTGATGGAGTACCTTGCCGTTTGACCACTAGTCAAATCCAGCTGCTGGTGTGTCCATTGCTCGCGTTTATCTTGCAAATACTGTATTTGCTTTTGGGGAGTCAGCACGCTTAAATCATTAATTTCAAGCAGGGTTTTTGGTGCAGATGCGGCAATAGTAGCAATACCATCTAAGCTGAGACGCATTCTCAAGATAGAGTGCTTCAAATGCATATGCTGCAAGGCCGACTCTAGCTTTTGTAAATCAATTGATTGCCCTTCAAATTCCACATAAAGATGGGCGGCCACCCCGCCTAAAAACTCAGATTCGCTGATACGACCAAACCAGCAGGCTGCTTGCATGGGAGTTAAATCACTCATGATGTGCTTACTCAGTTGACAAAATAATATATATGAGGCACTGTATCACAAATGATAATCATTAGCATTAACATTTACAAACAATAATTGATGATTTTTGTTTTATTGCCCTGATATTTTTTTTCACTATGACGTAGCACCGTTTCGCTAAGGTTTTGACAATATGATTAAACCGCTTATTAAATTTTATCCTTGGCCAAAAAACAGAGCGCAGCATTATATAACCCAAGGCTATTGGATCAATGAACCACTGACACATATCCTGTCTCAGCGCTGTGCCAGCGACCCTACAGCGACGGCGCTGATCTGCGGTGATCGTCAGCTCAGCTATCAAGCGTTAGATGACTTATCTACCCATCTAGCCCATCGCATCAGCGCTCAAGGTATTGGCAAAGGAGACACCGCCTTGGTGCAGCTGCCCAACACGGCTGAATTTTATATTGTTTTTTTTGCGCTATTAAAAATAGGTGTCGTTCCCTTAAATGCGCTTTATTCCCATCGGCAGCATGAGCTACGTAGCTTTTGTCAGCAAATTAAACCACAGTTACTTATCGTGTCAGCGACTCACGAGGTGTTTAAAGACGATGACTTTATTAATGAGCTTCATGCTACTGATCTGAGCCCGCAGCTTGTCTTAACCCTGAATGACGCTGCAAATACGGCAAGTAAATACAGACTGGAGACATGGATAGCAGCCAGCGATATGGTTGATGCTGACGATGCGCATCCTGTGCTCTACTCGCCTACCCCCGCCGATGAGGTGGCTTTTTTTCAGTTGTCCGGCGGTAGTACGGGCACGCCCAAGCTAATCCCGCGTACACACAACGACTATTACTATAGTGTCAGAGCGAGTGCTGATATTTGCAGACTGGATACTGATACGCGGCTGCTTTGCGCGCTACCGGCACCGCACAATTTTATGATGAGCTCTCCTGGCGCGCTTGGCGTGCTGTATGCAGGAGGCACAGTCGTTATGGCACCTGATCCTGAGCCCTTAAAATGCTTTTCAATCATTGCGCGTTATGGGGTCACTATGGCGTCACTAGTACCAAGTGCGGTCGTGGCGTGGATAGAGCAAGCGCCCAAACATGCAGCACAGCTGAAAACCTTGCAGCTGATACAGGTCGGCGGGGCAAATTTCTCTGAGACGCTCGCACGAAAAGTGCCTATAGTATTTGGCTGTGCTTTACAGCAGGTTTTTGGTATGGCTGAGGGACTGGTGAATTACACTCGCTTGGATGATGCTGATGAGCAAATATTCACTAGCCAAGGGCGACCGATAAGTCCAGATGATGAGGTGATAATTGTTGATGAGCAAGGCAATCCTGTCCCAGAGGGTGAGGTGGGCATGCTGACCACCCGCGGGCCTTACACTTTTTGCGGATATTACCAAAGCCCTGAGCACAATGCCAACGCATTTGATAAGAATGGCTACTATGCCTCTGGCGATTTGGTACAGCGCACCCCTGAGGGCAATTTGCGCGTTGTGGGGCGCGTCAAAGACCAGATCAATCGTGGCGGGGAAAAGATCGCTTCTGAGGAAATTGAAAACCTCATTCTTGCGCATCCTGATGTGTTAAACGCCGCGCTCATCGCCATCACCGACCCGCGACTTGGTGAAAAAAGCTGCCTCTACATCATCTCTCGTGACCCTAATATCAAAGCATCAACGCTACGGCGTTATTTACTAAACACAGGTATTGCTCAGTACAAAATCCCTGATCGTTTCAAGTTTATTGAGTCTATGCCCTTAACCGCCGTGGGCAAAACCGACAAAAAAGCCCTGCGTACTCTTCAATTACTTTAATGATTTTATGACCATCCCAATACTTTTAAATTCAATAGCGAGCCTTGTATGACCATCAAAACCCTCTCCGACTACCCCATGCCGCAGCCTGAAAGCTACCCCGCCAATAAAGTAAATTGGCAACTCGATGCCAAACGAGCCGTACTTCTAATCCATGACATGCAGCGTTATTTTATTAATTTTTATGAGACAGACAGTACACTTATCAATACCTTGATCCAGCATTTAACACGCCTGCGCCAATGGGCTTATGACAATGGCGTCCCTGTGGTATATACCGCCCAGCCTTATGAGCAGCCAGAGGAAGACCGCGCCCTACTCAATGCCATGTGGGGCGAAGGCTTGCCAGCATCGACAGCCGATCAGCAACCCATTGTCGATCCGCTCACCCCAGCTGACACAGATACCGTCTTGACCAAGTGGCGCTACAGCGCGTTTGCCCGCTCAGACTTGCAGGCGCGTATGCAAGGCTGGAACCGTGACCAGCTGATTGTGGGCGGGGTTTATGCCCATATTGGCTGTATGGTGACCGCTATAGATGCGTTTATGAATGACATTCAATGCTTCTTAGTCGGTGATGCGGTTGCTGACTTCTCAGAAGCGGAGCATCGCATGGCATTACAGTATGTGTCTTCGCGTTGTGGTCAAGTGCTAAATACCGAGGCGATCGTTGGGGCAAAAACGGACAAGATCACCAAACAGTGGCTTCATACCCGAGTTGAGCAGCTCATTGAGGAAGAGGAAGAGATCGACCCTGAGGAGAATTTAATTGTCTACGGGTTAGACTCGCTTAAGATCATGCAGCTTGCCGCCGAGTTTAAAGGATATGGCGTTGATATTGGTTTTGAAGAGATTGCACGCAATCCAACCTTGTCTAACTGGTGGGATTTGATACAACAGCAGCAAAAGTCAGCCTAAATAGTTCCCCTAGATAAAAGGATATAAAGAACGTGAGTGATGACCATCTAGAGGGTGTTTATACTCCCAACCAAGACGCTGCATTTGCAAACGTCGTATTGCATGACTATCTTGCTGCGATTAAGACCAATATATTGGTCACACCGCCAGATAAGACCGCGCTTATTTTTGCTGATCAATCGATCAGCTATCATGAGGTGGGGCATCATGTTGCAGCAATAATGACCATCTTTAGGCAGCAAGGTATTCGTGCTGGGTCTGTTGTGGCCATTTGCTTGCACAAGAGCCCTGAACATGTCTATACCACGATTGCATGTGCCTTAATGGGTATCGTTTGGCTGCCTGTTGATATACAAGCACCGCGCTCAAGGATTGACTACTTACTGACCAATAGTCGGGCCGACTTTGCCGTCAGTCAGGGGCCACTATCGCCGCTGTCTGGTATTCAAATAACGATCATTAATATTGATACCGCGCGCGGTCATAACGAACCGATAGATCTGCGTGACTGGTCTTGTGCCTATGATTTAAGCCGCCGCCCTGCCTACTATCTCTATACTTCGGGTAGCACAGGAAAACCAAAATGTGTGGTCTTAAACAATCAGGCAACCGCCAATGTCTTGCAACAAACCATAGCACACTGGGACATCACTCATAATGATGTCTGTATGGCTATCACGCCTTTTCATCATGACATGTCTGTATTCGATATTTTTGCGCCCCTATCAGTGGCAGCGACGCTGGTCATCCCAACTACCGAGCAGCAAAAAGATGCGGGTGCATGGGCAACATTGATCGCCAAACATCACATCACACTGTGGTGTAGCGTGCCTGCCATTGTCGATATGTTATTGACGGTGAGTGGTCATGATCAAATCAAGACCCTGCGCTTAATTGCCCAAGGCGGTGACTATATCAAGCCATCTATGATTGCCCTGCTCAAACAGACCTTGCCCCAAGCACGGCTGTTTTCTTTAGGCGGGCCGACAGAAACCACCATTTGGAGTATTTGGCATGAGATCCTTGACGACGATCAACACACCATTCCATACGGGAAGGCCTTAGCACACAACCAGTATCACATTCTAAATGAGCAGCACGCGCCTTGTGAGGCTGGTACTATCGGCACCATGTATATGTCTGGCATCAATTTATCAAATGGCTACTTATTGGATGGAGAGACACATCACAATGACTTTGTGCCTATTGAAACGATAAATGGCGGTGTGGTCATGGCCTTTATGATGAGTGATTTGGGTTATTATCGAGATGATGGTGCAATCATATTTTCAGGACGCAAGGCAGGCTATCTCAAGGTCAAAGGCGTACGCATTGCAGCATCTGAAGTTGAAAATTCATTATCTAGCCATCCTACCATTCATCATGCCGTAGTGATCAGTTGCACAAACCCTACCACCGATATCAATGAGCTGGTGGCGCTTTATACCATCGACAATATCGACAATACGCATGACATAAGCAATACCAACCGCGTGTCCAAGCAACAGCTGGGCGCTGTTGATCTAAGAGTCTATCTAAAAGATCAGCTACCAAGCTCGCACATTCCCTCTAAGTTTTTATTAATAGACGACATACCGCTGACAGCGAACCACAAAGTCGATCGCAACAAGCTATTAAGCCTAGCACAGGAACGATTATCTATAGCGCCAACGCCTGTCATAGCGGGCATACCCACTGATCCCAGCCTGTCAGCAGAAGTGATTGATACCATCTTGACCTTATTCAAAAGCCATCTACCCGAGCATCAAACGCAAATGCTGAGGGGCGATACGCAACTGTTTGCTTTAAACCTAAAACCCAAACAGCTGATGACCATTGCCACACAGCTGTCACAGCAGCTGAATGTCTCACTTGATTTTTATTCACTGGGGGCCTGTAAAACACTGGGTGAGGTAATGACAAAAGTACAGCTTGCTTTAGACCGTTCATAAAGCTGCGCTACATAAAGAGGATCTAAAAAAGGTTTACTGCGGTAAACCCTTTTTAGATCCTCTTTATCTTTTTTATGTCTTTTTTAAGTGCTCATATAGTCTATCCATTTTAAAAAGAGTACGGTTCTACTGGGGTAAATTGTACGAAGCATCTGTCACGCTTGCGAACAGCCAGCGAGGAAAATTTATACCAGTAGAACATGATGACCGTACCACTTTTATTTTGGATTAACTATACCACCGTGCTAGCACCCTAACGTCGCACCACCATCCACCACCAGATCCTGCATGGTAATATGTGACGACTGATCGCTTATAAAAAACATGATCGCGTTGGTGATGTCTTTAACCTGCGCTATTTTTTGTAGCGGTATGCCAAGTTTATACTGTTTAAGATTGCCCGCAATGGTGGTTTGCTCGCCATTGTCATCTGTCCATAGCTGCGTTTGCATCGCCGTCCCCGTGGATCCTGGTGACACCACATTGGCTCTGACACCATATTCAGCCAGCTCTAATGCCACTGTCTTTGTGAAGTAAGTCAGCGCCGCTTTTGATGCTCCGTAGGCGGACATATTGATACGCGGCATTGCGGCGGCATTGGATGACACCACAACGATACTGCCACTGCGTTTTTCTTTAAAATAAGGCGTCAACTTTTGGCAGAAGTGAAAGCAAGAAAACACATTTACCGCAAAGGTATCCAGCCAATCGGTCGAGGACATATCATTGTGCTGTCCCAAATGCAGGACACCTGCAATATGAATAAAATAGTCAGGGGGACTGACCCTTAATAGTGTCTCGCATAAATGCACAATCTGCTGTTCATCTCGAATGTCACAAATGTGTACCTGCTGTTGTAGCGCTGCGGGCAGCTTGTCTTTGGTCTTATCGATACCGATAACCTCAACATCCTCATCTAACAGGCGCTGCATCACATCTGCGCCAATGCCTTGATTGACGCCCACCAGCCACGCGGTTTTTTTTATCACAGTGTGGTTTGTCATTATACTGATCCTTAAGTGGGTTTGAGTGGGTTACGCGCTGGTGTCACAGAGGCGTAGTATGGTTTTCATTTTGTCTTCTGTCTCACGCCACTCCGACTCTGGGTCAGACCCTTCGACGATACCAGCACCCGCATACAACCGTAATTTTTTATCATTGAGTAGCCCGCAACGAATTGTGACGACCCACTCGCCATTGCCTTCTGCATCCATCCAGCCCACCAAGCCTGTGTAATAACCGCGCTCATACCCTTCATGCTGCAATATAAAATCTTTGGCCAATTGCGTTGGTGTACCACACACTGCAGGGGTTGGGTGTAGTTTTAATGCCAAGCTCAAAGCATTGGGCGCGGCTTTTTTTAGTGTGCCTTGTAATATTGAGGACAAATGAAACATGGTCGAGGTTTCGAGCACTTCTGGAAACTCAGATATACTCAGCGTCACACAGTCTGCCACCAGATTACGCGATATGTTTTCGACAACGATTTTATGCTCGTGCTGATCTTTGATTGACTCATGCAAGGCGCGTTGGTTTCTTTGATTGTGCTCTAAGCTATCACGCTTGGGTCTAGAACCCGCTAGAGGATTGCTCTTAACGAGCCGATCTTTTTTAGACAATAGTAGCTCTGGGCTCGCCCCTAGTAGGTATTGCTGATTGTCTACGGGTATCACAAAGTTATAAGCGGTTGGGTTCTTATCCAGCAAGGCGTCTAAGTAAAAGGCGAGGTTCTGCGACTCATCAAAACGGACATCAACCGCTTGTGACAGCACTATTTTTGTTAGCTCTGTGTTTTTGAAAGTCTCTAACGCATAATTGACGGTTTTTTCAAACTTATCTTGATTCACCAGCAATGTCTTGTTCTTGATGTGCGTCTCATTTTTTATCAGATCAGCTTTTTTGGTTTTTTTGTCCGACTTAGCGTAGTCACTATAAAAATTTAATACCGCGTCATTTTTGATATCAAAAGGAATAGCAGCAATTAAGATTGGGTTTTTATCGCCATTATTTTTCATCTCTTTAAAACAATCAGCGATACGCTGATTAAAATGTACCGTATCTGCTGCAGGTGTCGTTAGCGTCTGCGAAAAACGCTTGCCGATCAGGTGATACTCTTTTGTAGAAAAGCAGGCAAAATATGCTTCATGATTCGACGGTGTTTCTACATAATGTTGTAAAGACATAACTGATATCTCACTGTGGTTATTGATGCATCGATCGTTATTGTGACTTATATTATTAAATTTAAATGATAATTATAGTAATGCTGATAATCATTATCACTTGCAAATTACAGATGGTACTTGTAATAAGTTTTTGATTCTTACGGACGGTGCTCTACAGGGTTGCCAAGACGCTATGCCACCTACTATGGATATATAGCTACTGTAATAAGTGAAAGGCAAGTGACTCATAAATAGCCGCCTGTCATGGCATAAGCGCTTTGTAGTACAATTCTTGTCACTGCTTTATATAATCAGCGCCATCGTAAGACAGCTCGCTCAGCACATCTTATTCATTTTTTGATATCTCTATGATATAGAACAGATGGTGATAATATGCTGCCCTGTCATCCCCCACTGCACCTGCATCACTGTTTGGGTCAGTCCGTTTTCTTGTGCCTTTTGCATGCCATCAATGATGGTAAACGTCATAACGTCACCAGACACACCTATATACTCAAACGCTAAAAAACTCAGTAATACATTATATTTGGCATATATCGCCTTAATGAGGCTCTCTTTAGCAGAAAATATCATTAAATAGATATAATGATTTGGATGTGTGCCACACAAATATTCTACCAGTGTCATAGTTTCTTGATGATTTAAAAAAGCATGATGATTTAAAGGAGCATAGTGCTGAGACTCATCACGATCAAAGCAAACATTATGCTCAAAACAGACATTGTTTATTTTGGCCTCAATATCCACCCCTATAGCACGGCAATCCTGCATAGATGGTTGCCGATAAGCGCAGCAGATCGCCGTACACGATGTTTTGCCACCTGTGTGGCTAATGCTCCCCGTCATGCCATCTGGCCATAGCGGCTCGCCATGCATCCCTTTTAAGACGGTAAAATGAGCCAAGCCGAACGCCCGTAAGGCAAGCTTTGCCGCTAAGCGTCCCGTCAAAAAATCCAGCTTTCGCTTTGTGGATACGCGGGTTAATGCCTTTGGTAAGTCAATATCAAAACAATCATATGCCGCCTCTATCGCAAAATTGGCGGTCAATATACTCACAGACAGCTGATGTATCTGGTGATGCGCGAGCACTATGGTGTGATACGTCAGCCGAATACGCTGTTGTATATCACTCAGCGCCCGCGCATCTTGTGCCAATAAAACACTGGTGTCCGATACCTCACGCTTTATAGTGTGGTAACGCATGCAGCAAACACGCCTCTATTTTTTTTAGCATTTGCGCAAGCGATGACGGATTTAAAAAATAAAAATGATCGCCTGCCAGTGCATGACACCCCAAAAAAACCTCAGAATGTGCCTGCCACGCTTGCATCATCGCCTCGTCTTCGATATCTGGATCATCAATACCATAAAATACAATTAAAGGTCCGGTTAAGGACATAGGTGTCTTAGTTACCTGCTGACAGATAAGCTGGTCACTGACAGAAAAATCATTACGAATAATGGTCAAGAAATAGTTGAGCGCTGCTGGGTTTTGTAAAATCTCAGGTGGAAAGTTATTGTAATGCGCCAGTTTTTCGATAATCTCATCATCCGTTAAGTGCTGCCTGCCACAGATATGTTGCAAATATTGCGGCGCTGGGCGACTGCTGACCACCACTAGTGCCAATGATTCAAGCGCATCCTGTGCGCGCAAATGATCAATCACCGTCCACAGCAAAGCGCCACCGACACTATGTCCAAATAAAATATAAGGTATGTTTTTGTAGGACATAATCGTCTGGGCAATGTCTGCCGCCAATACATTTGGATCATTAACCAAGGGTTGCCCCGATCTGCTGCCATGCCCCGAATACTCTATCGGTATGACTTTTATATGGCGATGTTCACAGGTCTCGGCAACGACTGGTTTCCATGCGCTATAAATTGCAGAGCTGCTGCCAGCGGGTGGCAGACAAAACAGGTGATAACAGTTATTCATTGACATCATATTTACCCAGCTTTATATCTCTATGTTTCACCATATATAGTGTCTGTCTTCACATACAGGAGCGAACCGCATCAGCCCTATAAAGCGATAGATTGGGTCGGCTGCCAGATCGTCGCATCGCGATGCGTTACAAAAACCACCGTAGCAGATAAGGCGCGAATGCTATCGGCAATGACCTTTTCGATCTCATCATCCAAAGCCGATGTCGCTTCATCTAATACCAAAATGGGCGCTTTTTTGATCAATGCACGTGCCAGTGCGACGCGTTGACGCTCTCCTCCTGATAACGCCGCGCCTTGCTGACCCACGGACTGATTTATTCCTTCAGGGGTACGATCAATCACAGACTCTAGCCTCATTTTTCGGGCAATGCTGTCAATCTCAACGTCTGATGCTTGCGGATTGCCAATACGGATATTTTCAGCCAGAGTGCCTGTAAATACGATGGGGTCTTGAGGGACATAGGCGATATGCGCCGCCAAATCTTCATATGCCATGTCATTAATCTTTACCCCCCCGAGCAAAATGTGACCGTGTTCAGGATCATCAAAACGCATCAATAACTCAAGCAAGGTGCTCTTACCGCTGCCGCTCACACCCGTAACCCACACTCGATTGCCTTCTGGAATATCAATATTAATGTCTTTTAAGACGGGTGCATGGCTCACCTGACGCATACTGAGCTGATAGTCAGCAGGAGCAGATTTAAAAAGGGTGGGCTCAGGCAATGTTGGTGTATTGATCGCCTGCTGATAATTCTGTAAAGAGACCTTTAAATCATTGATACCCAAACCTGCCACAGCCAGTTCATCAAGTGGGGCGGCTGCACGACCGACCAAAACCAGTACTGCCAAGATCATTACCGCACTACTGCCACCTGTGACGATGAGGTAAGCGGCCATACCGGCTATGGGTAACACCGTAGCTAGATTTGAGACAAACACAGCCATGGCGGCAGCGTTGTTGGTGCTTTTTAAGGCCTCTTCTTGAGTACGCCAGCGCTGCTCAATACGGTCGATGGCGCGTTTGGGGCCTGCCGCTGTTCTTAATAACTCAATATGATCTACCAATTCAAGCGTGGCTTCTGCGGTGCTGGCTTCTGCCTTATGCCGATTGTTATCTGCACGACTTAGCGCTCGCTGTGATAAAAATTGAATGATCAAAGACAATATCAATAGCGCCGCTGCCACCAATGCCAGCGTCAACCCTGCAACCACGCCGATCCCAACGACCAAAAATAAGGGAATACAGGGCGCATGTAAGAACTTTTGCAGCTGATGCGCGGGGATACTCATAAACCCTGGTATACCTTGACCAGCAATGGTCGCAACCTGAGCACGATGCTCATTGGTAAACCAAGACAGTTTGGTGCGCGAGAGTGCTTGACCCAGCGCCGCGTACAAGTCACCCGCCAGTCGCACACCAGTTAAGTAGCCTGAACGATTGACCAATACGGTAGCAAAAATGGCGGCACAAGCGGTGATTAAGACCCATTTGGGCGACCATTGATTGACAATACCTAGTGCCAGCGCGGTATAAGCAATGGCTTCTAGGACAGCGACCACTATCCAGCCTACCCCTACTATCATCAATCGCCTGCGCGCAATCGCTGGCAATGACGATGCTCGCTTTTTGTGTGATGTATCTACGGTAATACTCATGACAAACGCTCCAGATCAGTATTGGGTATCAGCTCTAGTCGAGCATCTGTTTGATCCGCCAATGCCTTATCATGAGTCACCATAATGATGGTCTTTTCCTGATTGTGTGCTTCATGTAGCAAGGCTTTTAGCACTTTTGTAACCCTCGCCTGATCCAAGGCGCTGGTCGGTTCATCAAGTAGAATGATAGGTGCTGATGATAAAAATACGCTGGCAAGACCGATACGCTGACGTTCGCCACCTGAGAGTGATTGAGCATCGGCGCTCAGATCCACGCTCAGCTGAGCGCACTCTAGTGCCGCGTTAAGCGCTTGATCTGTGGCATGCGGGGCAAATAATAGTAGGTTGTCTTTAACGGTTGCAGGCAGTACATCACCCCCTTGCGGTACGAACAATACGGCATTATGTCTGGTATGTTCATCCAGCTTGGCTATATCCGTATTTTCCAGCTGCACCTGTCCGGCGTGCAATGGCTCAAAGCCTGCCAGCATACGCAGCAGCGTCGTTTTACCCACGCCGCTAGGCCCTGTGATGGCAGTGACGGCATTTGTCTTAAATGTATGCGTCAGTCCGTCAATAATCTGGACATTATCGATCACCATCTTAGCGTCTGTAATGTTCAGCGTGAACGGTGCTGATAGTTGCGTTATGTGACCTTTGGGTAATATCGGTTGTTGTAATAAAGCAATCAGCCGACTTGCCGCCGCTTTACCAGCCCCAACATAATCCAGTCCATGCCCTAAACGTAACGCGGGACTGACAACGGCGAGACTGAAAAACAAGATCGTGGCCATCACAGGAGTGTCGTAGTCATAAGCAATCAGATAAGCAATCGCAAATGTCGCTACTGCTTGTAACAGTGCCACGGCCATACCTGCGAGCGTCGCCACTTTACTCACCCACATGACCAAGCTGTCTGTAAAGCGCTTGGTGGCATCATGATAAGCAGCCAACGCTCCCGATTGTTGGCCATAGATACGATTGACGCGGATACCACGTGCATAGTCATCTACGGCGGAGATGACCTCGCCCACCACCTGCATGCGCGCAGCACCATCACGGGCCGTCACACGCGGCACAATGACTAAATAATATAAAGAAGCGATTACACCTGGCAGTAAGACCCACAGCGCCACAGGGCCTGCCACACTCACCAATATCACAATAGATACCAGCGGTAAAATCGCAAAGCTTGTCACCTCTGAGGGCAGGTGCGCTACCATGTGATGCAGCGTCGTAATGTCTTCTGACACCAAGCGGCGTAAAGACTGATCGCCTTGCTTGGATAGTGTGGTTGCGGGCAGTCGGGTCACATGATTGGCCACTTGCCGCCGCAATCTTGCAGAAAACGCCGCTTCTGCATCATGAGCAAGCGCCGATGCGGCAGCGGCAAACAAAGCGCCTAGCAACCACAGCCCCACAGCCGCAATCACCCACGGTAATGCGATATCCTCGATTAATTTTACCAAGCACCACAGCGCCCCAAGCATGGCCAGACCAGATAAGGACGAGGACAGCACGCCAATAGAGAGCTTGGGGAGTGCAGGACGTAAAGCAGGCATGATTACAGGGTCAGTCATCAAGCTGCGCAATGTTGACTTGCTCATTGATTTCTCCGATGACCGTGGTTGGTTTGTTCCATAAATTGAATCCAGCGCGCTTATTTACCAGTATGATTGGTTGTCAGCATGAGTAAAAATTAGAAAAAGATAGCGGCCAATAGGTTTGATCGCTTTGCATTTAAGATTAGGTAGAGCAGTGATACTAAGATTAAGTGATACTCAGACCGCATTAACTGAGCTGTAGACGCTCTTGTAAGCTTGCAATCACATCTTTAATCAAAGCATCAATCTTGTGACTGTCTTTGTGATGCGCGGTCGCAATCAGATGGGCTTGATCCTCAGAGACAGCAAGACCATGCTTTTTCCACACCGCCTCAGAGGGGCACGGAAACACCACAGTGATAGAGTTAGGGTTGCGCCATGCATCAATCCCCGCTTCTTGGAATTGATCAACCGCGTATTGAGCCATGTTCAGACAGTGTTGAATACGTTGCTGCCACTGCTGTGGTGAACGATTATGAATAGCCGCCCACATAAATAGCACGGAGTGACCATTTCGAGAGCCACTAATGGTTTGATCGCGGGCGCAAATATAGTCGATATCTACGGCGATACGATCGACGTTTTTACGCTTTGCCACCACAATACCGCATGGCACAGGCGAGCCAATCATTTTATGTCCAGACACACTGATAGAGTCGATACCATCGCCAAATGAAAATGGCTGCGGACAGTCCACAAAAGGCAAAATCATACCGCTGAGCGCCGCATCTGCATGCAAATAGTAATCCTGACGACGGATGCCAACGTGCTCTAATTGCTGTTGAATGATTTTTATATTGTCTACCGCCCCTGACATGGTCGTACCAATATTGGCGAAGATGATAGGGTTTTTGTCCCCATTGCGCTGTACCTGATCAATCAAATCATCGTAATCTATTTCACCATTGTCTAAAGACCCAATGACACACGACTTCATACGCAGTAGTTTGGCAATCTTTAAGACCGAATAATGCGTCTCTTTGGAGTAGTACAACGTGGCATGGGGAAATAGCTCTCTTGCTAAATAGCAGCAGAACATATTGCCCTCTGTCCCACCATTAGTAACATAGCCCCAGCTGTCCTCAAAAGGTATTTGAAACAAATCGGCATAGTAATTCATCACCTCTTTTTCAAACGAAAATGAGTTCAGCGCATAGTTACTGGGTGCATCCCAGTCGCCGCAGTTGTTGAGGGAAAAATTAAAAAACCGATACAAAGCAGAATAGTCGAAGTCTGCAGACTCAGGATAGCCAACATTAAAATACTGATTTTTTAGGCAATAATGCCAAAAGTCATTGAGACGTTCTTGATAAGCAACAGATAGCATTACATTCATTCCCACCACAGATTAGGTTATATAGGGTTATTTTTTACGATTAAATAGTCAACCCAAGTAAGTTTTATACTACTAGATACGTGCTTACAGGCCATCAGTTCCCGCTATTATTCTTTGTCAATCACTTATGATTAAAGGCTTGAGAGCCTTGTTATGAATAAATGATTTGGGCATGGTTGAATACACGCTCTTGACAATAGTTTTGATTATAATCATAATGATAATGATAATCAACCTCATTTAAAATTAAGACTCTGATTTGCTCATCAATGCTTAGCTCGCTGATATGTTTTGGTACGTTTTATTTGTGCATACAATTTATGAGTACAAAACGTCAGCGCCCCATATCTTATTTAGATAGGATATGGGGCGCTGGACGGCTTACTTTTTGATGTACAACCCGATCGGGTACTTATTATTAGACGTGAGGCATGAGTATAGGAGCATTGATACAAATACGCTGCTACACCAACCCTTTTTACACACATACCTCTTTACAAGAATGAGGTTTTTATTGACTTTTATTAAATAGGACAAACTATGTTGGCGCAGAATTCTACATCACAAGTACAGCCACCCAAGCCAGTCAGCGACTATGAAGAGCATATTTGGATGTTACAATTACAACAACCTGAACAGGTTATTCGACATAGTGGGGCTTGGCGTCTGAGTGGCGATATCGATGAGGGGGTATTACGCCAAGCGATTAAAGACACTATCGAAGAGATACCTGACTTAAATGTCAGATATCGTTTTAGTGATGATGGGGACTTGTATAAATACCAATATGAACAATCTGAGTGCTGCTTACAGACAGCTAGCGTGGCTGCTATCGACATCCCTACCTATATGTCCAAGCTAAAGGATATGCCATGGAGTGCGGCGCTTAACCCGCCTTTTAATTCATTTATTGTACATACTGAATGCGATACGGTTCTTATATTGGAGTTGCATCCCATACTTGATCAAGCTCATCAACTGGCAGACCTTACTGGTGTCATACAAAACCGCTATCATCAGCAAATGCCGAAAGATGCTACTCTGAGCTGGACAGCCATTGAAACGCCAGTATCCACACACAACACACAAAAAATCGCCTCAGAGCAGGCGCAAGATCAAGAAGCGCGTACTGCCATTATCCTTGGCGAATTTCGCGCCGCCCTTGCCGAGCCTGAGATGACCGCGGCAGATGATTTCTTTGATTATGGCGGTCACTCCTTACTGGCCACCCGTATTATTGGCAAACTTGCCCAGTCTCATGGTATCGACATTGGCTTTAACGATTTTTTTAAATCACCCTCAGCTGCCGCCCTTGCCGAGCATGTGAGCGTCAATAAAACTGACCACACGACCGAAGCATCAACGGCAGCGACTGGTGCTGCCGTTTTTCAAGAACAAGCACCGCTGACATTGGCGCAGCAGTTTTTGTGGCATGCTTATACGGCCTACGACTTTAGTTCGATATACAACCTGCCTTTTGCTATCGCTTTTTCTGAGGCGGTCGATGAACAGATTCTCTATCAAGCTTTTAGCGACATCATCAAACGTCATGCCAGTTTGCGTACGACCTTTCACACACAGAACGATGTAACGCTACAGCGAATTGTGCCCGTCTCAGAGCTGGATCAATATCAATGGTTTTGGTTTAGTGAAGACAGTCAAGGCGTCACTCTAACTGATGAAGCCGATTACCAATTTGACCTCGCCTCTGAGCTGCCATTAAGAATTCGCTTTTTGCCAAGTCCAGCATCTGAACCGCAAGTATTGTCCCTACTGATACATCATATGGTCATTGATGAATGGTCATTAAATACCATCATGGCAGACCTCTCTCAGGCTTATTGGTCTCGAGCGCTACATCAAGAGCCGCAGTGGGATACAAGCGCAGGCAATATCAATGATTTTGCACTACTTCAGCAGCTGCAAGGTATCAACCAGCAACATGTCAATTATTGGACAGATAGGTTACGTGAGGCTCCTAAAGGCTTTGCGCCGCCTGACCCAAGTGCTACTATCACGCCAAATGAGGTATCAACCAACGCGCAATGCATCGAGCTGGATCTTGATGCAGCGGCCTATCAGACAATATCTGCCTTTGCTCGGCAACATGGTTCGTCCTTATTTGCGGTTATATATACAGCGATAGCCCTGTCTTTGCACAAGCAAAGTGGGTTAGACGATATCGTTATTGGTACGTCCGCCTCTGGCAGAACCGATGCCGAATTCTTCGATACGGTTGGCTATTTTACAACGATGGTCGCACATCGCATCCAATTCGATACTGAGCAATCGGTTGAATCGCTACTCAACGATATTACCTTTACCATCAATGACTCTATGCGCTATGCAGACATCCCGATTGATATTATCCAAAAATCACTGGGGATGTCCCCTACCGATGGCCTACTCTTTGATGTCTATATACACATTCATTCAAATAATGCCTTAAATGGCGCGTTAACTGCTCCTAATAATAAAGCGCTAAACTATCAGCAGATACCACCGAAAAAAGACATTTCGATGTTTGGGCTGCATTTTGAGATTATGGATGATGTATTTGAAGAAGATCAGCATGCTTTGCGCATAGTGACCACCTATCAACAAGACCGCTATTCTACGGCGCTGGTAGAGAGTGTTTGTGACAAAATCAGTCAGATATTAGCGATACTAAACACGACCAATGGCAGTGATTATAAGCTCGGTCAAGTGCTACTCTGATGTGATTTAAGAGCGCAAATTTACACGCGATTTTTGATATATTGGTATATGCAAACTTCGTCATAATGGTGCTGTGTTTTTCAATGCGATTGGCGATAAATCATACCAATCGCCCAGTTAATGTCATTTGATTCTTTCTCATTCATTAAAGACGCAATACTCACTGTCCTTACAAGATCACCCCAAAATTTCTGAATTTAGAAGAACAGTGGCTAATATCGTAGAAGGCAAAGATTCTTGCTTGCTTGTGATATATGGCCTGTGCTCTATTCATGACTGTAATACTGGCACTAAGTATGCACAGCGCCTGAGATAGCTATCTGATAAAGTAAAAAAATACTCATAGTCATGAGAAGCTACTTTGAAAAGCCGCGTACGATTTTTGGCTGGTTCATGAACCAATCTGCAATATACCTGTGCTATTCTTTTATTTTAATATGCTTCCTCGTGAACCTCATTTCAGGTAGCCATAAGTTAAATAATGTCTATAAAATACTAGATCAGTGATTATATTAGCGCTTATTAGACATTGCCTTGCTAAGCACTGCATGGCCAGTCCACCCTACAAAGAACATCATCAATCATTGGTCTCGCGGTACAAGGTGGTTTGTGATTCATCTTTAAATTCTTCGTAAGTAATCACAGGCTCAGCATCCAACTCAGTATCCAAATTCTCATCCTCGCTGGTTGAGGCAGCATTGCTTTGACTTTCGCTTTGACTTTCATCAGCTGGCTGCTCGGTTGTAGCGATTTCGTCTGATTCATCCGAGCTAAGTGCTGCATCAGAGTCGTTTGACGCTGTATGATCAGCAGTTGCACTGGTGTCTGTCATCGCATCTTGCTCTTGCTGAGTCGCTACAGCCACAGTGCCCGTGGCTGCTGCATTGTCATTATCAGGGGTTGTGGCTTCTGTACTTTGTGTAGGGTTGTCTTTTGTATCGTTAGAGAAATAAGTGATGGCGGCATAACCCAGCACAGCCGCTGCTAAAAATACTGAGCCGATACCGATAATGAGTGTTGACGGTTTGCGTTTACTTGCCAGCGTTTGCTCGTCTTGAGGGTGGATACTTTGAGAGTCGGTATTTTGAGAGCTGCTAGCCTCAATCTCTGTGCTGGCAGCCGCTTGACGATCCTGTGGTTCATGGTCGTCGATGTGATGCTTTGGCGCTATGCCACTATCTATTTCTGAAATATCTGAGCTAAAGACACTGCCCGTCCCTTTGTCGGTATCTAGCTCACCCTCAGGCGTTGATACACTGTGAGAGGTTGTGGTCGTTCTATCTGGCTCAGAAAAGTCCAGCGTAAAATCAAGCGTGTCGTTGTCGCGCTCAGTATCTGGTGCCGCAGCTGTCGCTTCTTTTGGCAGCTTTGTTGGCTGGGTATCATGCTTATCTTGACTGGCAAAAAATTGCAGTTCTTCGTCGGTCAGCGGCTCATAAGTAGGCAGATGACGTGCGCTGTTTAGCGGCTCTAGTTTTTTATGAGACTCAGGGTGCTGCACACGTTTCAAAAAACGCTTGTAGATATCACCATTACGCTTGTCTCTGCGATTTTTAGCATTGGCAATCTTTTTTGCCAACTTTGTGTCAAGCTTTGCTTCAAGATCAATACTACTGTCATTATTTATATCGTTCATAGAATGATACCGAGCCAGTTATACTATTACCATCAGATAAAGGATAATACAGTTTATTTGCCAAATGTAACAGCACCGTTACGGCCAATATAATTGCCTACTGCTCTATCTTCAAGCACAATTTGTAGGCTTTACCTATTTACCTTTACAGGGCGCGCTTGATTTTTTCAAACGTACGTCTCAAACGTATGATGGTTCTTTCATCATATCAGGCGCGTTGCCAACGTTTTAAATCAAACGATTAAAATACAGTATAAAGACAACAATAGATATAACAGGCACTCAGATATGGATTTAAAACAACTGAAGGCGTTCATTGCGATTGCAGATCTACGCAGCTTTAGCGCAGCGGCAACCCAGACAGGTTTGTCGCAGCCAAGTCTGAGTCGCCTGCTCAAACAGCTTGAGACAGAGATGGGTGTGGTGCTCATTGATCGTTACCATCGACCACTGCATTTGACAGATGCGGGGGCGTTTTTTTATGAAAAAATCAGTGCCGTACTGACAGAGATTGAGACAGTCACCAGCATGACTCAGCGCTTATCTATGCCCAGTAGCACACTCAATATCGGCTTTGTGCCATCGGTGCTATATGGGCTACTACCCGACATTATCGCCACCCTAAAGCAGTCAAACCCTGATATCGATGTCAATCTTAAAGACATCAGCTCTTATCAGCAGATCGATGCACTAAAATCTGGCGAGATTGACATCGGTTTTGGGCGCTTTGCTCACCAAGATCCTTGGATTCAGCAGATACTCCTGCGTCATGAGCGCTACGTGGTGGCCTTGCCCAAGGCGCATCCGCTCGCACAGGTGCGCGCGCAGCGTTTAATAGATTTGGCAAATAACCGTTTGATCTTATACCATCAAACACACCTGCCGATAGCCACCACCGTATCGACAGTATCGACAGCTTTTTCGTCATCAAAACCTAAGTCGCCGGCCTCTTCGCCAATCGATACCGATTCTGCAGCCCAGCAGCGTACGTCATCGGATGCTCAAGCGCCGCTAGTACAAAACGAGCCGATCACCGAGCCGCTGCTGCATTTATTTGCCCAATACGGTGTATCACCATTTATGACCACCACAGTGAGTGACTTACAAGTGGCACTGGGCCTGGTGGCGGCAGGCGAAGGGATCACGCTGGTGCCTGCCAGCCTAAGCACTGTCCGTACCGAGCAGATCAGCTATCAGCGCCTCATTCACGAAAACGCCACCTCCCCTATTTATTTACATACGCTCAAAGACTGCGTTCATCCTAGCATCCCCGACCTACTCACCGCGACGTATCAAGTATATGAGCAGCGCGGTATCACCTATCGACCACAAAAATTTGCCTCGATGCCTTAAATTATCAGATATCGAACGATTATTATGTTATAAAGAACGGCCAAAAAAAATTCGTCCAAACTCTTGATATTTACATGCAATTATGCTAACTATCAAGAATGGGCATGCAAACAATTAGTAATAATTATTAGAATAATCATTCTCCTGAGCTACTTTGGTGTGCTAAAGTCGATACAAGATGAATCGTTTTATTTGAAGGTAATAAAACGTTCATGACCGTTCATTGGCAGACTGACACAGGTAAGTGATGATTTGCCGTTCAAACATCTCGAGGTATTCATGTCCACACAACCACTCAACAACTCTCGCATTGCAAGCACCGACGCGACCGACAGCGCAACCGATGAGGCGCAGCAGCCCAAGGGCTTTAGCTGGCGTATCTTTGGCCCAGGGATTTTGATGGCGACGGCCGCTATCGGCGGCTCGCATCTGATCTCATCAACGCAGGCTGGCGCGATATATGGCTGGCAGCTTGCGATCATGATTATTTTGGCCAACGTCGTTAAGTATCCGTTTTTTCGCTTTGGTACTGATTATGTCTATGACACAGGTGAGAGTCTGATTGCTGGCTATGCCAAGCGCTCAAGGGTCTATCTTTGGGTGTACTTTATCCTATCTGTCTTGTCTGCCGTCATCAGTACCGGCGCTGTGTCACTGATTGCTGCGGTGATATTAGGCTTTATGCTGCCCGCCTCTATTGGTCTATCGACGATGACGTTATCGCTCATCATTGTAGCCGTGTCTTGGTTCTTTTTGATTGCAGGTCACTATAAGTTACTCGATGGCGTGACCAAATGGATCATGATTGCTCTCACGACGGCTACCATTGCGGCGGTCATCATCGCTGCTGGCAAGCCGACCGTGATGGCGGCTGACTTTGTTGCCGCCTCGCCATGGAATTTGGCGACACTAGGCTTTATTGTGGCGCTAATGGGCTGGATGCCCGCACCATTAGAGTTTGCTGCCATTACCTCTATGTGGACCTCTGCCAAGGTTAAAACCGATCATACGACCCACCGTCAGGGCCTGCTAGATTTTAATGTCGGCTACTCAGTATCTGCGATACTAGCACTGTTTTTCTTATCACTTGGCGTGTTTGTGCAGTACGGCTCAGGACAAGAAATTGAGCTGGTTGGCGGTGCTTATATCAGTCAGTTGATTAATATGTACACAGCGACCATCGGTGAGTGGTCACGGCTGCTGGTCGCCTTCGTCGCCTTTATGTGTATGTTTGGCACCACCATCACCTGTGCCGACGGTTATGGCCGTGCCAACGCAGAGTGCTGGCGTTTGCTCAAAGGCGAAAAGGAAATCAACAAAAAACAAGTCGCGTTCTGGACAACTTATGCCATCGGTGGTGGTTTGGTAATCATTACCTTCTTTACAGGTCAGCTCGGCGCGATGCTCAAGTTTGCTATGATTTCCGCCTTTGTCTCGGCGCCCATCTTTGGCTGGCTCAACTACTCACTGGTGAAAAAGCATAAAAAGCTATCAGCTGGCATGAATGCTTGGTCGATCGCTGGGCTTATTTTCTTAGCCAGCTTTGCGTTATTGTTCTTAGCCAACCTAACTGGTATGTTTGGCTAGAGCATAAAAGCACCTCTTTGTTAAGCGAATAAAGCTCAAGCGAACAAAAGCCCTTTTAGCATTTTAGTATTGCTATTAGGGCTTTTTTTGGCGACTAGATAACGCACCTACTCCTCTGCTCTGCCAAAGCTCGCCAGCACAGATATAAATGTAAATAAATGTAAATAAACCACCGTCAGTACTTTTATGATTTAAAGGATATAAATAATAAATCAAAGAAATAGCGATTTTTTGGATAATGCTATTTGAAATACGAATATATTTACTTTTCTTTCACTGATAAATTAGTAATCATTTATAAATCTAGCTTAGCAGGGTCTTTGCATCGGTAGATATTTGGGTATAATCAAAAACCGATACGACCAAACTCACTTTTTATACTCAGTGTTTTTCATAAAACGATAACAAGGACCACCACATGACTTCTTTATCCGCTGGCGCACGTTTTCGCCAAGCTTTGACTCAAAAAAACGACCAAAACCAACCATTACAGATCGTCGGTACTATCAACGCCTATACCGCAATGATGGCGACCCAAGTCGGTCATCAGGCCATCTATCTATCAGGCGGCGGCGTCGCCAATGCGTCTTTTGGCTTGCCTGATCTGGGCATGACCAGCCTTGATAATGTGCTAGAGGATGCGCGCCGTATCACTGACGCGGTGGATACGCCGCTATTGGTCGATATCGATACTGGTTTTGGTGGCGCTTTTAACATTGCCCAAACCATCAAAAAAATGGAAAAAGCGGGCGTGGCTGCTGTACATATCGAAGACCAAGTGGCACAAAAACGCTGCGGCCATCGCCCAAACAAAGAAATCGTCAGTATCTCAGAGATGGTCGATCGCCTAAAAGCGGCCTTAGATGCCAAAACCGACCCTGATTTTGTGGTCATGGCGCGCACCGATGCGTTATCGGTCGAAGGGTTGGACGCGGCGGTTGAGCGTGCGGTAGCCTTCCAAGAAGCAGGTGCCGATATGATCTTTGCAGAAGCGCTAACCGACATTGAGATGTATCGCAAGTTTACCGATGTGCTCGACATCCCCGTATTAGCAAACATGACAGAGTTTGGCCAGACCGATCTATACACCACCGATCAGCTATATGGAGTGGGTGTCGATATGGTGCTGTACCCCTTATCTGCTTTTCGCGCAATGAACAAAGCCGCCCTCAATGTCTATCAGCATCTGTTAGATGACGGCACACAAGAAAACGTCGTCGATACCATGCAGACCCGCATGGAGCTATATGATTTCTTAAACTATCACGAGTTTGAGCAAACGCTAGACAAACTGTTTGCAGATAACAAGTAAGCACCGATTAATAGGTGTCAGTCAATAAGTATCTATTGTAAGTGCTTATCACTGTGATACCACCCTTTTCGTCAATTACCCAAACAAGCCACCTAAAAAAAGGAATTCAACCATGGCAGCACAAAAAGAATTATCAGGCGCAGGTCTACGTGGTCAAGTCGCAGGCAAGACCGCGCTATCGACAGTTGGCAAATCAGGCTCAGGCCTGACCTATCGCGGCTACGATGTCTCTGAGCTGGCGGACAAGTGCATCTTTGAAGAAGTGGCGTATTTGCTACTGTATGGTAACTTGCCTACCCAAAGCGAGCTTAATGCGTATCAAGCCAAACTCAAAAAAATGCGCGGCCTACCGCAAGCGCTAAAAGACGTACTCGAGCGCATTCCAGCAGACGCGCATCCTATGGACGTACTGCGTACGGGCTGCTCGATGCTAGGTAACCTTGAGATGGAAACCGACTTCGATCAGCAAAATGATAAAACCGATCGTATGCTGGCGGTGTTCCCATCTATCATCAACTACTGGTATCGCTTTAGCCATGACAACGTGCGTATCGAGACCGAAACGGATGATGCCACCATCGGTGGGCATTTCTTGCATCTGCTCAAAGGCGAGAAGCCAAACGAGCTACACGAGCGCGTGATGAACGTCTCACTTATTTTGTACGCTGAGCATGAGTTCAACGCCTCGACCTTTACCGCCCGTGTCTGTGCGTCTACGTTATCGGACATTCATTCTTGTATCACAGGGGCGATTGGCTCACTACGCGGGCATTTGCATGGCGGTGCCAACGAGGCTGCTATGGACATGATCGAAGGCTTTGCTTCACCTGATGAGGCCGAAAAAGAGATGCTGGCCATGCTGGCACGTAAAGATAAAATCATGGGCTTTGGTCATGCGATCTATAGCGAGTCGGATCCGCGTAACGTCGTCATCAAAGGCTGGTCTGAAAAGCTGGCGGCTGACGTCGGTGATGAGGTGCTATACCCAGTATCGGTACGCTGTGAAGAAGTCATGTGGCGCGAGAAAAAACTGTTTTGTAATGCTGACTTTTTCCATGCCTCAGCCTATCACTTCATGGGCATCCCGACCAAGCTGTTTACACCCATCTTTGTCTGTTCACGCTTAACTGGCTGGGCGGCGCACGTGTTTGAGCAGCGCGCCAACAACCGTATCATTCGCCCAAGCGCGGAATATACGGGCGAAGAGCTGCGCCCAGTACCGGACATCGGCGCGCGCGGTTAATTTTTTTAAATAACAGCTATTTTTAATAACCCTTCTTAGTAAGGATGATCCGTCATGACAGACAACAAACAGCCGTTAACGCAAGTTAATCCGCAAACCATGAACGATAAGTACAAAAAGCTCTTGCCCGGCACCGAGTTACATTACTTTGATGTCGAGCAAGCGGTCAATGAGATCGAGCCTGGTGCTTATGCCAAGCTACCATTTAGCTCAAAGGTATTATGCGAAAACCTTGTGCGCCGCTGCCCACCTGAGGATTTGCGTGAAGCACTAGCGCAGCATATCTACCGTAAGCAAGAAGTCGACTTTCCTTGGTACCCTGCCCGCGTGGTATGCCACGATATCTTAGGACAAACCGCGTTTGTCGATTTGGCAGGCCTACGTGATGCCATCGCCGAAAAAGGTGGTGATCCTGCCAAAGTAAATCCCATCGTACCGACGCAGCTGATCGTTGACCACTCATTAGCCGTAGAGCATGCCGGTTTTGAAGAAGATGCGTTTGAAAAAAACCGTGCCATTGAGGAGCGCCGTAACGAAGACCGTTTTCACTTTATCAACTGGTGCCAGTACGCCTTTGATAACGTCAACGTCGTCCCGCCTGGTAATGGCATCATGCACCAAATCAACCTAGAAAAAATGTCGCCTGTCGTACAAGTGGTCGCCGACCAAGACGGCGATGCTATCGCCTTCCCTGACACCCTAGTCGGCACCGATAGCCACACGCCGATGGTCGATGCGCTTGGCGTTATCTCTATCGGTGTCGGCGGGCTAGAGGCCGAAAGCGTGATGCTGGGCAATCCCTCATACATGCGCTTGCCAGATATCATCGGTGTCGAGCTGACAGGTAAACTACAAGAAGGTATTACTGGTACCGATTTAGTGCTAGCGATGACTGAGTTTTTACGCACTGAGGGCGTGGTGTCATCTTATTTAGAGTTCTTTGGTGAAGGTGCACGAAACCTAACGGTTGGTGACCGCGCCTCCATCTCTAATATGACCCCTGAATATGGTGCCACGGCAGCGATGTTCTCCATCGATGAGCAGACCATTGATTACTTGCGTCTCACCGGTCGCTCAGAGCAACAAATCAAAATCGTAGAAGCTTATGCCAAGCAAGTTGGCCTCTGGGCTGATGGCCTAAAAGAGGCTGAGTATGAGCGCGTACTACGCTTTGATTTATCAAAAGTCGTACGCAACATCGCAGGGCCGTCACGTCCCCATGCTCGCGTATCAACGACTGATCTTGTGGCCGAGGGCATTGCTCACGGCGAAGGGAATAAGTTGCCTGAGCCAAAAGATGGCCAGATGCCAGATGGTGCCGTCATTATCGCTGCGATCACCAGCTGTACCAATACCTCAAACCCACGCAATATGGTGGCCGCTGGTATCGTCGCCCGTAACGCCGTCGAAAAAGGCCTCATTCGTAAGCCTTGGGTGAAGTCCTCACTAGCCCCTGGCTCAAAAACCGTTAAGCTGTATTTAGAGGAAGCAGGGTTGCTACCTGAGCTACAAAAGCTAGGCTTTGATGTTGTGGCCTTTGCCTGTACCACTTGTAACGGTATGAGCGGCGCGCTGGACCCAGATATCCAGCAAGAAATCATCGATCGCGACTTATTTAGTACCGCTGTGCTATCGGGCAACCGTAACTTTGATGGTCGTATCCATCCGTATGCCAAGCAAGCGTTCCTCGCCTCGCCGCCGCTTGTGGTCGCTTATGCCATCGCAGGTAACATCCGCTTCGATATCGAAAAAGACTCATTGGGTAAAGACCAAGACGGCAACGATGTGTATCTAAAAGATATCTGGTTTGACGATACGGAGGTCGACGCTATTGTCAAATCAGCGGTCAAGCCTGAGCAGTTTAACCAAGTGTACATCCCGATGTTTGATGAAGCCAAAGCGCAGGCAGGCCGTAATGAAGCGTCGGTCATCGACCCGCAATATGACTGGCGCGAAATGAGTACCTATATTCGCCGTCCACCGTATTGGGAAGGTAAGATGGCGGCAATGAATAAGTTAAAAGGTCTGCGTCCACTCGCTGTGCTTGGTGATAACATCACAACCGATCACATGTCGCCGTCTAATGCCATCATGGGAGATTCCGCTGCTGGCGAGTATCTCGATACCATGGGCTTGCCTGAGGAAGACTATAACTCATACGCCACCCACCGCGGCGATCACTTGACTGCGCAGCGTGCCACCTTTGCCAACCCGAAGTTGCTTAATGAAATGGTGCGCGACGAGGATGGCAACGTCATTCAAGGCTCACTCGCTCGCGTGGAGCCAGAAGGTACGGTCATGCGTATGTGGGAGGCGATCGAGACGTATATGAATCGTGAGCAGCCACTTATCATTATCGCCGGTGACGGTTATGGTCAAGGCTCCAGCCGTGACTGGGCTGCAAAGGGCGTGCGTCTGGCTGGCGTGGAAGTCGTTGTCGCCGAAGACTTTGAGCGTATCCACCGTCAAAACCTCGTCGGCATGGGCGCTCTTCCCGTGCAGTTTAAAGAAGGCACCAACCGTGAGACGCTAAACATTGACGGGTCTGAGATTTTTGATATCGAAGGGGACGTCTCCGCTGGCGGTGATATGACTCTGGTCATTCATCGCACAGACGGCACGGTTGATAAAGCGCCTGTTATCTGCCGCTTAGACACGGCGGATGAAGTAAAAATGTACAACTCTGGCGGTATGCTCCAGCGTTTTGCCAAAGAGTTTATCGAAGGTACGCTAGATATTGCGTAAGCGTTAAGACATAGCGTATAAGTAATAAATAAGCCGATGTTGTATAGAGTGTCTATATGGCATCGGCTTTTTTATAATTATTGATATACTTTTATAAATAGCGTAACATGTACTATTAATTGTACAAGTATTGGAGACTGTTATGAGAGTAATTAGTTTTTCAGAAGCGAGAAAGCATTTAAAGTCGGTTTTAGACACCGTTAATGACGATGCCAATGCCACTATTGTGACTCGCCGTGATGCAGATGATGCTGTGGTCATGTCCCTTGATTACTACAACAGCCTGATGGAAACCGTCTATTTATTAAAATCTCCTGCTAATGCCGCTCACTTAGCAAAATCAATTGCGCAGTATCAAGCTGGCAAGACGGCAGTGCGTGATTTAATAGATAATGAAGATGTAGAGGACGCTGATAGTTATTCAAGCGATGAAACCGATGCTGAAGATGCTTAATACTACTGCGAGTAAAAGCTATGAATGAACAGCTAGCATGGACGGATGCCGCTTGGAAAGATTATCTATATTGGCAAACGCAAGATAAAAAAACCCTTAAACGCATCAATAAGTTAATCACAGAGTGTAAACGCAGTCCATTTGAGGGCATCGGCAAGCCCGAACCTTTAAAAGAAAACCTATCAGGATTTTGGTCTAGGCGTATCGATGATTCTAACCGTCTAGTATACGCAGTTGATGATAACTATCTGACTATTATTTCTTGTCGCTATCATTATTAACTTTTTAAATCTATCCAAACTTAAAAGGTGTAACCTGACCTATCTCAATCTCTGTTTGAGCGATTAATAATTGACGTATGAACTCATAAGACAAATCAGGGTTATCTTGCATTATCTGATTAATTTTCGCCGAATTATCACTTTGTTCTTTTCCTAAATGCATAACAACACAACCTTTATTTCAATTAGTCTTGATCACTCTATACTACCAATAAAACTATAAACAAGTCATAAATATATAAAGGACTCCAACAATGACCCAAAACCAACCTACTTTCGCCCCGCAAATCTCCGTCCCTGCCACCTATATGCGTGGCGGTACCTCAAAGGGCACATTCTTTAAATTATCTGACCTACCTGAGCGTTGCCAAGAACCAGGCCAAGCCCTTGATAATTTCTTACTGCGAGTCATTGGTAGCCCAGACCCTTATGGCAAGCAAATCGACGGCCTGGGTAATGGTAGCTCTAGTACGTCAAAAACGGTGATATTGTCTAAAGCGTCGCGCGCCGACCACGATGTTAATTATCTATTTGGACAAGTTAATATCGCAAAGCCGATGATTGATTGGGCGGGTAACTGCGGTAACCTAACCGCCGCCGTGGGTGCTTGTGCGATTAATATGGGCTTGGTCGATGCAGACAAAATTGCTAGTAGTATTGATAAAGACGCGGACAGCGGTGTTTGCGAAGTGCGTATCTGGCAGGAGAATATCAGCAAAACCATTATTGCTCATGTGCCTGTCTACAAGGATGGGAATGGTCAGGTGCAAGTGCAAGAGACTGGCGACTTTGAGCTTGATGGCGTGACCTTCCCCGCCGCTGAGGTCAAGATTGAATTTATCGATCCCGTTGATTCATCTAGCGATATGTTCCCGACCAATAACCTCGTTGATGACTTTGATGTTTCCGGTTGTGGCCTCGATAAAGACAGCGTCAAAGCGACCTTTATCAGCGCAGGTATCCCTACTATCTTTATGACAGCGGAAGACTTAGGCTTTAGCGGTACAGAGCTGCAAGGCGATATTAATAGTAATGACGAGTTATTAGCCAAGTTGGAAAAAATTCGTGCCCGTGGCGGCGTGGCGATGGGATTGTTTACCGATGAGTCTGAAGCGCAAAGCAGTCAGCATATCCCTAAGATCGCTTGGGTAGCACCAGCACAAAGCTATAACGCCTCCAGCGGCAAAGCAGTTAATAAAGAAGACATCAATCTTGTGGTTCGCGCGATGAGCATGGGACAGCTGCATCATGCGATGATGGGTACCGCAGCGGTCGCCATTGCGGCAGCAGCCACCACACAAGGGACATTGGTCAATGAGGCGGCGGGCGGCGGCGAGCTGACCGAGGTGCGTTTTGGTCATCCATCAGGGACGCTACTGGTCGGCGGTAAGACCGAACAAGTCGACGGCCGCTGGCAAGCCAAAAAAGTCTCCATGAGCCGCTCAGCGCGCCGCATTATGACAGGCGAGGTATTTGTACCAGCGGATAGTTTTTGAGATATTTAACGCCATACCGGATAGTTTGATCGTTTGAATGCAGATAAAATCTGTCAAACTATCCATGGTTGATAAAGGGCTAAATCGTTATAATGCCACTGCTTTATGATGTTTCTCTTGTTTTTTAGCCTACTGCCAAAAGCCTGTAAATTATGACGTGTGAATTTTCTATAAAAACCTTTGATGAGCTAACCTCAGTTGATATTTATCATATTTTAAAAGCCCGCTCGCAGGTGTTTGTCGTCGAGCAAAACTGCGCTTATCAAGACATGGATGAGGTGGATTTTGATTGCTTACATCTTATCGCGCATCAAAACGCCGCGCTGGTTGGCTACTGCCGTATTATCCCGCCTGAATTTAATCCCAAAAAATCGCTAGAAAACCCGGCGTATTCTATGCCTGCTATCGGTAGAGTGCTGGTACTCAGTGAGTATCGCAATCAAGGGCTGGCGCGGCAAATCATGACGCATGCTATCAAATACTGCCGCAAAAAGTACGGCAAAAAGCCCATTATTATCTCCGCGCAGACCTACTTACTCAGCTTTTATGAATCGTTGGGGTTTGTCACCGAAGGCGAGCGCTATCTGACAGACAATATCGAACACGCCACCATGGTGTTGCCGCTACTCAAAAAAACCAAAGTCAAAAAACCGCCGTCAGCAGGCTCGGGGGTGGCCAGTAAGGTTTTGGGTGTGCTGCTTTTACTTTTTAGCCTGATGTTTGTCGCAGGGCTGATTTATTTGATGACATAAGATAGCCATTTGTTGAATCTAAGTTTAAGAATATAGGTGTATAAATAGAAGTATCGGCCTTGTGTTTTTACATGACGTCACTGTGATGCTGGATTGAGTATGTTACTTTGTGAAAATACAAGTATCTGACTCAAGGAAGAGGTAACGGTTATGTCTACTATATCTAATACTCAAAACGCTACCGTCGAGAGTAATATCCGTCCAGAATACGACGATGAGATCCAAAAAATCGCCGACTATGTGCTGAGCTACTCGATTGATGATGACTCGCCAAATAGTGCTGAGGCATGGGATACGGCTCGTTACTGTCTGATGGATACACTCGGCTGCGGACTACTGGCACTTCGTTTTCCTGAATGTACCAAGCACCTAGGGCCTGAGTGCCGCGAGCAAATCACTCCCCACGGTGCGCGCGTGCCCGGCACCTCCCATCGACTTGATCCTATAAAAGCTGCGTTTGATATCGGCTGTATGGTGCGCTGGCTTGATTATAATGATACGTGGCTTGCGGCCGAATGGGGTCATCCTTCTGATAATTTAGGCGGTATCTTGGCGGTGGCGGACTATATCAGTCAGCAAAATATCCGCCAAAACAAAGCACCGCTGCTCATGCGCGACGTGCTAGAGGCGATGATCATGGCGCATGAGATACAAGGGGTGCTCGCCTTAGAAAACTCATTCAACCGTGTGGGTCTTGACCACGTATTTTTGGTCAAACTTGCCTCAACCGCTGTCGTTGCCAAACTCTATAAACTACCACGCGAGCGCATCATGGCAGCCATCTCGCAAGCGATTGTCGACGGTCAGGCGCTGCGTACCTATCGCCATGCGCCAAATGCTGGTAGCCGTAAGTCTTGGGCGGCAGGTGATGCAACCAGCCGCGCTGTACGCTTGGTCGATATCACTCGCCGCGGTGAGATGGGTATCCCAAGCGCCCTAACCGCGCCGCAATGGGGATTTTATGATGTGCTGTTTAGCCATACCAATAAAGACTTGGCACTCAAGCCTGAAGAGGAGCGACGGTTTACCTTCCAGCGCGAGTTTGGCAGCTATGTGATGGAAAACATCTTGTTTAAGATAAGCTTCCCTGCCGAGTTCCATGCCCAGACCGCGTGCGAGGCGGCCGTAATACTACACCCTCATGTCAAAGATAATATCGATGATATCGAAAAAATCGTCCTAACCACTCATGACTCAGCCATTCGCATTATCTCTAAAGAAGGTGCACTGGATAATCCCGCCGATCGCGATCACTGCTTACAGTACATGGTCGCGGTGCCTCTATTGACGGGCGACTTGATGGCAGAAAACTACGAAGACGACTATCACGAGCAGCATTTGTCTATCGATGAGCTGCGTAGCAAAATGGTGGTCGTAGAAGATGCACAATATTCAGCGGACTATCATGATCCTAATAAGCGCTCGATTGCCAATGCCATTCAGGTATTTTTTAAAGATGGCAGCCACACTGAAAAAGTCGCCGTTGAGTATCCTATCGGCCATAAACGTCGCCGCAAGGAAGGCATTCCGGTACTAAAAGCCAAGTTTCGAGCCAGTTTGGCCACACGTTTTATTGACAGTCGCTGTGCCGATATCTTTGCGCTATGTGATGATCAAAGCCGCTTAGAGCAAACACCGGTTAATGAATTTATGGATTTATTTGTCGCCAATTAATGATTTGACGCTTTTACCAATCACCCGTTTTACCTATCTTTTACCAAGGTATCGACTCACCTGCCCAATCGACAAAACTACCAGATTGGGCAGCGCTCATACTATCAAGCACTTCCAGTAAACGCGCCGCACTGTAGGCAGACGAGAACAGCTTTTCGTCCGCCACATTGCCTTGAAACGGTGAAGATAACTGGGTATCAACCGTACCTGGCTGCATGACCACCACGCAGACATCCTTTAGCGACCGACTCCATTCAATACTCAAATTCTTCATCCCCATATTGAGCGCCGCTTTACTCATACGGTAGCTGTACCAACCGCCAAGCCTATTATCAGTGATACTCCCCACACGCGCCGATATGGTCGCAAAAATAGCAGGCTTATCCGCACTACGTTTAGATTTTGCGAGTAATGGCTTGATATGCTTGGCAATCAGTAGACTGGCTAAGGCATTTATCTGCATGCTCTGCAAAAAAAAGTCCGTCTCCAGTTGTCGTAGCGCCTTTTCTGGCTGCTTGTGCGGCGTATGTAATAAGCCGGCACAGTTAATCACCCAGTCGATATGAGTGGCTTGTTGCTTCATATCAGCAATGACTTGTTCGATACTACCCTCATCGCTGACATCCATGGACAGCCAAGACAAATGATCTGCCACAAAGTTAGGCTTCGTTGTATGATAAGTGGCAAATATTTTTCCACTGCTTTTATTATTAGCACTCATCTCTATTAGCTGTTTAACCATCGCCCGACCAATACCACCCGTACCACCAATGACCAAATAATTTTTTTGCTTCATAACGCCATCCTTATGGTTATCTGTATTATAGGCTGCTGCTTATCTCCATTTATTTTGGCGCATTTATTTTACATATACTATGAGAAAACGCTAAAAATAACCGAAGTCACCGCCATACGATATAAGCTACAATAATCATTCACACAATCAAAATGATGATTGTTGACCAACGCTTTTATACGGATATCTTATGCTATCACCCCAAGACCAACTGACTGAGCTGGTGCGCACGCTTGAGACGCAGCAGCATGTCTTTGCAACCGACCCGCTACTTATCACCGAAAAGCTGCAAAGCGAAGATGGCACGCCTATCCAAAAGCTGCATCGCCGCGCCTCACGTATTGATAGTAACGGTGCGCTGGCAGGGGTGCTCGGTAAGATTGATGGCCGCATCAAGGGCGTCATGATAGTCATGAGTGTGGTGTGGTGTATCTCAGGGTTTCTAGGACTGTTTGCCCTACTTCAGACCAGTGTGGTGAACTTCTTTTATGTACTGGTCTGTTTGCTTGGCTTTCATACCATTATGCTCTTAGGCTGGCTTGCGATGACGCTCATCAATCAAGGAAAACAGTCGTCCAATTGGTTTGCCAGTTTTGTCAGCCCCAGCTATCTTATTCGTGGTAAAGACGATGTGACCAAAGCAGCCGTGAACTTGTACGAGCGTCAACTACAGCACAGCGGCATGCGCTGGTATTTGGGACGTTTTAGCCATCAATTATGGCTCGCTACCTTGACGGGTATGCTGCTGGCTATTGTATTTTTATTGATCGTGCGTCAGTACAGTTTTAGCTGGGAGTCGACCTTACTGTCTGATCAGGCGCTTATCACGTTGACTCAGATACTCGGCTGGCTGCCAAGCATGGTGGGGTTTGATGTGCCAGACAGTACTGCTATCGCCCAAAGCCGTCTGGTGACTGAGGCGATGCCGCTGTCTGCCGCGCGGCAATGGGCGGGGCTGTTGGTAGGAAGCTTGCTGATGTATGGTATCGTACCCAGAGCACTCGCTTGGGCGTTTTGTGCGTTGATGTTTCGCCGCAAAAAAATGCGCCTAGATATCAAGCAGCCTTATTATCAAAAGATTTTGAATTTTTGGCAGCGTCATGTGGTGGATGCTGACGACTTTTCAGAAGCACCAGCCCCTGTCGCGCCAAAAGCGACAGTCAGCACTGGTAAAAAACTGGTGGCCCTGCTCGAGTACCCAGCAAAGCAAGACAACTGGTGGCAATCCGGTCTTGATGTCAATATCACTGATAATAGTGAGATAGAGGATTTCGGTATCGTTGATGACCGCGATGATATGGAACGCTTGATAAGTCATCTTGATAAACACCCCGTGCAGGTGTTATTAGGCATTCATAGTAATGCGCTGCCTGATCGCGGCACCCTGCGTAAACTCGATCGTATCGCAGAGCATGCGGCAGACGGGCTTATTATCCAGCTGCTTGGTGATGGCACCTTGGCAAAAGACCCGAGGCAGACCATAGCAAACCAAGACACTCGCTATCAACAGTGGCAAACCGCGCTTGCGGCGCGAAACATTGGCCTGGTGGATAGTTAGCCACTTTTTCTAGTATGTGCACAAAAGCTCTAGCGTTTATATATATAAATAATACGGAAACATAAAATGGATAATAATAAAACCAATGATCAGCCCGTCGGCCTATTTGCCGATAAAGCCCTAAAAGACGAACCTCATGTAGAGACCGCGCCAATAGTATCTGAATCTACTACATCTACGCAGACTCACGCCACTGAAGAATCAAACAACTTGACAGCGCACGCTGGCAAAAAAACAACCATCGCCAGTGGCGAAGCGCTGAAACTGGCAGTCGTTGGCCATACCAATACAGGTAAAACCTCTATCCTGCGCACACTATTACGCGATGTTTATTTTGGTGAAGTCAAAAATGAGGCGGCCACCACGCGTCATGTGGAGCAAGCCAAACTCACAGACAGCCAAACCGGTGAAGACTTGGTCATACTATATGACACCCCTGGCCTAGAAGACGCTTCAGGGCTGATGGATTGGCTAGAAGACAATACGGCCAGTCGCCGTGATGGTATTGAGCGTTTGCAGCAATTTTTGGCCGCAGATATCGCCCAAGGTGGTGATGCGCTAACAAGCAGTGGCGGCAATGACGACTATAGCCAAGAAGCCAAAGTGATTCGGCAGTTGCTGGCAAGTGATATGGCCATTTATGTCGTCGATGCGCGTGAGCTGGTACTCGGTAAATACAAAGACGAGTTGGCTATTTTATCTTGGGCGGCGATACCGGTGATGCCAGTATTTAATTTTACCGACAGTCAGGATGCCAATATCGATGACTGGCAAACGATGCTGGCAAGACGCAATCTGCATATCTCGACGCGCTTTGATTCCGTCGCCTTTGAATTTGAAGACGAGATGCGCTTATGGCAAAATCTCGCTACCATGCTCACTCACTCAGAGATGCTTGAGCAACTAATGGCGCGCCGTACGGAGAACTGGGCGCAGCTGTATGATGAAGCCAATATCATCATTGCCGACTTTTTATTAAATGTTGCCGCTTTTGTCCATGAGATTAATGAAGATGATGACCCAATGCCCATACTTGCACAAATGCAAGAAGCGGTGAGACAAAGCGAACGGGCGATGCAGCACAATTTGCTCAATTTATATAAGTTTTATGATAATGCGGTAGCAGCCACCCCGCTTGAATTACAAGCCTATCAGCAAGATCCTTTTGATCCTGAGCTACTCAAAAGCTATGGTATTCGAACCACATCGGGCGCGGCAGCAGGTGCACTATTAGGCTTGGGTATTGATGCGGCGGCCCTTGGCACGACGTTGGGATTGGGCGCTGCCATCGGTGGTATCGCAGGTGGGTTATTGTCTAATACCAGTAGCATTGCTGATAAAATCACTGGGGTAAAGCGCTTATATATCGACCCTGCCACTCTAACCTTACTCGCCACGCGCGCGATAGATTTGCTCACCGCCCTGCGCCATCGCGGTCATGCAGCAACCGATGCCACGCAATTGCTATATAAAGGTGAAAAACCCAATATAGAGCCAGCGTTAGATGACGACGACCATACCGTCACACCATGGCCGACACACAAACTACCAAGCGAGCTCAAAAAAGCGCGCGGCAAACCGCAGTGGTCATCGCTCAGTAGCGGTAAATCCGAGCAGGCTCAGCTATTACGTGCCGATATGGCATGGTCGCTGGCGAGCAAATTACAATCACGTGAGTCTGAGTGACCAGCTAGCATGAAGCCTCTAGCAAGGTACTTAATGCATCTGTACCGCGTACGTCTGTTTTTTGCAAATAGATTGGGTATAGCGGATAATTGGGAAAACTACTTTCAATGTCTTGCAGTAGCTGCTGCTGGCGCTCGGCACGATGCTGCCAAAACGCATCTGCCTGCGTCGGTGTGATCAGCTGATTGACCACTATCGCCGCTGGCGGCAGTTTACTGTCCTCTAATTGTGAGACAGCGCGTTTGGTTTCAGCCAGTGGTAACACGTCAGCGGTCATTACCAAGACAATCGCCGTTTGGCTACGGTCATGCAGCAGTAGGCCTGCCTGACGAAACAGAGCTTTGCGCTTTTCTAGTACGGATACTGCTTGCTCCCAGCGATCAGATTTTTTTGCAGCAAATGGATTTTGCACATCATGATCGCTGTTTTTTTGACCACTTCGACCACCACTGCCACGCATTTGATGGTGGCTGTCTAAATGGTTCGCCACCGAGCGCAATTTGGCTTGCCGCCTTTGCTGTGCCAATAATCCATCTGTCCACGCGCCCATCATCTCAGGCAATACCAACAAACGCAACGTATGGCCAGTTGGCGCGGTATCAAATATGATATGTTCATACTTCTTATCAGAGTTGGCATCTGTGGCGCTGACGAGATGCTGACACATGGACTCGAGCATGGCGGCTTCTTGTGCACCGGGTGCCGACTTAGATAGACGCAGGTGCTCACGAATCTTGGGCATCATATCGGGGTTGGCGTAGGCACTGATGGTGCGCTGCACTTGAGCAAAGTGCGCATCGACGATGATATCAGGGTTTAGCTCGATAGCATCAAGATAAGGCGTGACCGCTGTTTTCTCATGGCTCAACCGTACATTGAGCACATCACCCAGGCTATGGGCCGGATCGGTTGAGATAATCAGTGTCTTTTTTTGCTGGCGCGCATAATCGCTGGCGAGCGCTGCGGCAGTGGTTGTCTTACCCACACCGCCCTTACCACCAACGAATATAATCGGCTGATCTGCCAGTTGGTCTATGAGTTTATGTAGAGGACGTAAGGCCATATTTATGTCTCAATTAAATTTCACGGAGCAATTAATCATAATAATCAACAATAACAGTCAATAACAGTTCCTAAATCAGCACCTAGCAGCAGCCAACATGATCAAAGGGACATCTATCCATACCCATACGGGTGTGCCACTCATGGAAGTTTTCTAAAAATAAAGGCTGTAGCTCAAGGGTATAAAAGCTGGCAGGATTATCAATACCAAGGCTCTCTGCAAACATCATCAGCATAAAAAAATCCTCTTCGTCCCGTGCTGCCCGTGCCATCGTCTGGCGATATGGCGCGTGATAAAACTCATTGAGTCCAGCGGCAAACCGTTGCCACCATGGTGCTTTATTTTCTCGTTGGTTGGTGCCTTTTGGCTGATTTGCTATTGGGTTGTCTTCCATGATGTCCTTACCTCTTTCTTATTTTGCTTATTTATCATATCTATGATGCCTACCTCATACAAAAAACGCCAGCAATTGCTGCTAGCGTTTTTTATAAAGATATGGATGATAGGTTCTAACCTTAACTAGGAGTCCGTTTTACCTTTATGCGATGTCCATTCTTTACGCAGTACCGACAGACTCTCAAACGTCACTAAAATCGTGGCGATTAAAATGACAATATCCATAATAATGAGTAGCCAATTACCATCATTAAAGAATGTTTTTAGCTGAATTAATAAGGCAAAGACAGTCATGATCAGCAAAAATGACAAAGGCGCTAAGGTATACCAGACAGGCTTACCTTTACGCAGTAAGATAACTGTGACGATCATCAAGGTTAAGGCCGCCATGAGCTGGTTGGTCGTACCGAATAGTGGCCATATAATCATACCGCCTGCGCCATCAATGCCACCTGCACCAAATGCCAGCAGTAGACAGCTTCCAACAGCGAGTAACGTGGCTACTACACTCTTATTTAGGACTGGTAGTTTATAAATCTCACCAAACTCTTGGAATATATAGCGCTGCAAGCGAACACCAGTATCCATCGTAGTACCAGCAAACAAAGCTGCCATCACGGTAAGCATGGTCTGGGATAGCACGATATCGATACCCACACCGGCATTGAGTATAGTGGCACCGCCATCGATGAACGCCCCAACAGAGCCGTCACCAAATTTTTGGTAAACCGCTTGCCAATCTCCTAAGCTGGCAAAACCGGCAGTGGCCGCAAGAATGGCACCGAGCGCCAGCATCCCCTCACCCAGTGCACCAAAATACCCAACAAAGCGCACATCTTCTTCTTTATCGATCTGCTTGGAGGTCGTCCCAGTCGCCACCAATCCATGAAACCCTGAAATAGCACCACAAGCAATAGTCACGAATAATAATGGTAATAGTGAAGGCGTACCGACTGGCAGTGCGGTATTGACGGCTGGCGCAACGATGTTTGGCGTTGCGATAAATACTGCCGCATACAATAAAACCAAACCGACAAATAACTGCAAACCATTGATATAATCGCGCGGCTGCAATAGCATCCACACTGGCAATAACGATGCAATCGCCGCATAAGTAAATAAGATAATGATCCACAGCGCATTATCAGGAAGACCCATAAAGGTCTCAGGTAACACCACAGGGAACATAGGACCAAGATAAATCAGCCCATATAAAGCAGTGACGCCAATGATAGATACCCAAACCAGATTCATCTTATAGCGATAGATACACTGACCGATGATAAAGGCCACGACTAACGCGCCCCATACTGGTAGTACAGCAGACGGCGTTTTAATCATCATATTGGCGATAGCAACACCAAACACCGCATTGACCATCAATAACAATAAAAATATCACGACCATCATCAAGCTGCGCACACGTGTGCCCATGACCGTACCAGCGATAGAGCCAATCGACTGACCGCGATTACGCATACTCGCCCAAATAGCGGACATGTCGTGGACACCCGCCATAAAAATAGTCCCCAACACCACCCAAATGATGGCAGGCACCCAGCCCCAAATCACTGCAATAGCCGGACCGATGATCGGTGCCGCCCCTGCCACTGAGGTAAAATGATGGCCCCACAATACATACTTATTGGTAGGGACGTAATCAATCCCATCTTTCATCGTATGAGCTGGCGTGGGACGACTGTTGTCCAATGCCAGAATTTTTGTGGCGATAAACTTTGAATAAAACACATAGCCGCAGAGCATGGCGGCAACTGCGATTAGCAGTACAATAGCACTATTCATCTTATCTCTCCCTAGACAAGTATTAGATAGCCTTATGAGTTCAAGCTTTTTAAATCAAAATCCAAAAAGTATGCTAAATTAGTGAGCGATGAAAGCCTCAGAACATTGCTATCAAAGACATAGCAGCTGATCATTGATTGATAGCACCGATTTTTCATATGATATTGTAAGATTAAGACGCTCGATAAATGAATACAAATTTTGATGAATTTTTCTTTGTCTATCTATAAGTATGTCTTCACTTCCTGTATGTTTTGATAAAAGACATGCCTTAGATAGTAACTGATTTATTGAAGGTTACAACAGTAGTAAGACGTTAAAAACAACAAATAAAGGAGTTAGCATGACACACTATTTTGGATTCGTTCCTTCAGAAAAATTAAAAGCGCTTATTACTGAAGCAGAGCAAGTGGTTGAATCAAATGAGTCAGTAGATTACTACCCTTATCGCGACGCGTTGACTCACCAAACCGCGCGTGACCTGATTGACAACCTACTCGTCGGCTTAGTGGACACTATTCCAAACCCTGAGCGTCAAGCAGCCATGCGCAAAGTGATCGGCACCGTTGAAAAAGCGACGGACACGCTATTAAATATCCTACTGGGTAAAGAAAACAACGAAGAAGTGCTACCCAGCTTTCATTTCTTAAGAGATCGAGCGACGTTTATCGATAATGATGGTATCAAGCGCATTGGTTTTCAGCTGTCTGACAAAGACGCCATGACCATCGACAAAGGCTTTGCAGCGATTACGCCCGAGCATACAGATATGAAAACCTTTAAAACCGCGCTTGAAACCATGAACGAGGAAACGTTGACACACTTTGTCAGCCGCTATGCTGAAACCTTAAAGCTTGGCATGATCAAACGCAAATCTGTGCCCGTTGCCAAAGCGGCCATCGACAAAGGCATGTCTATGGCATTAAACAAGCTATTGCCCGACTTGCCAGATACTTCCTTAAACCGTTTGGCCAATTATTACCGCCCCTTTATCGTAAAAAAGCCAGAATAGCGAATATTATATTTTTATTAAGGCTGTAGTGTTGGGCAAATTTAGTAAAATTTGCTAAAATAGGCGGCACTTTTATCAAAGGCGCAACCCATGACCCAAATTAGTAACCAAGAAATCGAAAAAACCCTACGCAACTCAGAGTGCCTTATTAGCAGTATCGAAGTTGCCGCAGCTTATGAGCGCCTGGCCGCTCAGCTCAACCTGCACTACGCTGGCCTAAATCCTATCGTCATGGTCGTTATGAACGGCGGATTGATTCCAGCTGGTCAACTACTGACCCATTTGACTTTTTATCATCGTATGCATTATATCCATGCTTCACGCTACCGTGATAACGAAGGTACCAATGAGCTAGACTGGAAATTTAAGCCTGATGTCAGTATCGAAGGAGAGCACGTACTGCTGATCGATGATATTTTTGACGAGGGCATCACCCTAAAAGCCATCGTAGAGCAACTTGGTAAAGAAAAACCGCTGTCTATCGAGTGCTGTGTGCTGCTAAATAAAGAGCATGATCGCAAAGTTGCTGAGTTTGATGTAGATTTTGTCGGTATCAACGTTGCAGACCGTTATGTTTATGGCTGCGGTATGGATTTCCATGGTTATCTGCGTCACCTACCAGGTATTTATGCCATTAAAGAAGAAGCATAAGCGCTTTATTTAAGCTGCTGGTATTTTTAAAAGCATCCTAATCGGATGCTTTTTTTTGCCTAAATGTTTAGTAGTAACTCTAAAACTGTAAGGCTAATCCTGTATGGCGCTCAGTGGGTGTTTGGACAGCTTTTTCTAGTGCGTGTTTTGTACTGTATATAGTTACTTGCTTTTTGGCACGCGTTACAGCGGTATAAATCAGCTCTTTACTCAGCAGTCTTGCATGACTATTGTCAAAAGTAATGACTACATGATCAAACTCTGATCCTTGGGATTTATGAATGGTCATCGCATAAGCGGTGGCGATAACCTCTTCATTGAGCAAGTTAACATCAATCCCCTGCTCCTTATTTTCAAAAAACACCTCAAGTCGGCTGCGATTATCGTCCGTCTGCAAACAAAAACCAATATCGCCATTAAATAACCCTAACTCGTAGTTGTTTTGTAGAATCATGACAGGGCGCCCATGAAACCAAGTGTTTTGACCTAGAGGCAGCTTTAGCTCATCAAGATGCCACTGGGTAAAGTAGTTATTGATATAGTGATCGCCCCACTCACCATTGTGGCCAGCGGTTAATATTCGAAACTGATTGAAGGTGTTCATTAGTGAGGTAATGGTTGTTTTGACTGATTTTGGTACGGATTTTTCCATTGGGTTTTGTAGGAGAGTTTTGATTTTATTTAAGTATGGGTTGTAATGTTTAGTTGTTTTCGAAATTTTTTCTTTATTGCTTAGGCTATTTATTGTAGCAATGTCTTTAGCTAATGAATTTGGTAAGCTATTGATATTGTTTATATACTCAAAGCCCAGCGCCTTATCATGCTTTAACAACTGCCAAATAGCCTGCGTATCTGTTTCTATTTTGTTGATTTGATAAGCAAGTTTACCGATACCAGAGTCAGCGGTAAATCGGCGACTCTCTGTGAGCTCCGCATGAATCGCCTGCAGCCGCGGAATACGGCATAAGTCAGCCAATACCGCCCCTGCATCTACTGCAGCCAATTGGTTCGCATCTCCTAATAATATCAGCCTTGCGCCAGGCTTTACCGCACTCACAAGATAGTTCGCCAGCTCCACCCCTAGCATCGATGCTTCATCGACGATAATAATATCCTCGCCAAGTGGATTATTGGCATCATAACGCGGTCTGCCCGTACGTCCGATACCTAGCAAGCGATGAATAGTTTTGGCTTCTTGTAATTGTAGTTCGACATTCGCGGCGTCTAACGCGGCTTGCAAAGACTCTTGCATACGCTGTGCCGCTTTACCCGTTGGCGCGGCTAACGCTAGGCTAGCGCTGTCTGTACTAAACTTGATTTTTTCATGCGCCGTCCCCCTACTCTCTGTCGCTTGCTGCAATGCCATCACCAGCTGCGCCACGGTGTAAGTCTTGCCCGTGCCTGGGCCACCTGTAATGATACTAAAGGCATTTTTATTGGCGATATCAATCGCCTTTATCTGATTTTCGTGAAGGTTGTCAGGTATTGCTATCTCAAGCGGCGTTACTTGTTGGTCTAAAATAGTATTGATGCGCGCCGCTAAGTTAAATTCTGCTTGCCACGCTCGGTGCAGCCAAAACGTGATTGCTGCGTTGTGTTTATCAGCCTCTTTGTCGTTAATGTGCTGATAAACGATAGGTTGATTATTTTTGCTTAGGCTATTTTTATTTTCATTATGGTTTGCGTTAACATTGACGTCAGCGAACAAAGTGTGCTCATCGATTAACTTATAAAAAAACGTTAAGTTGCTATTTTTCAATAACTGGTAGAGTGCCGCTACTGCATGAAACCTTTTAACCAACATCTCTTTTTCATGATTGCTAAGTGCCAGCTGCGCCCATAGCTGGTCTTGCTTAGCAAACAAATTCTCCAGCAACACAAATATTGATGCCTCAGCCGTAATATCAACCTCTGATTGAACCGCTATTTGAGTGTCAATCAAGGCAATAAGCGGCATTGCTAGCATCTCTAACAGCTGCTGTTGCCACGCATATAGTGTCACTGTCTCGCCACCAATCTGACCACTATGCGGCGCTTCATGCTCAGTTTCCTGAATGGTGAGTACAGTATGCCCCTCTTCTAAATGCGCAGCTAACATAGTAAATAAAGCGGCAAATAAGCTGCTATCTGATGCTGAGTCTACTTTTGCACTACTGTCCTTAGCCGTTGCATCGGCCTTGCTATAGGCCACCTGCGTTTGATGACGGCGTAGTAAAATATAATCGCTGATATTACTGGCCCAGCTTTCTTGTGTGCTGATATCAGCCTTACTTTTATTGTTATTATTACTCATGGTGTGTTTTTCTCTATAATATTTATATAATCAGTTCAATTTAGGGCTTTAAAAAAGTATCCTAGCAGCATTATGTTATCCTTAGATTTAATAAACTATAGACTGCTAATTTGGTATGCCAAACAACGTGTCTAAAGCCTTAATAAAATCAATGGGTATGTCCCAAGTCACCAATCCGTAGCGGGCACTACTTATTGATTCATGCTTCATTGAATTACTATGCATTGAGTTGCTTCCGTCAAGGGTATTAACATCTTCTGCTTCAATAGCTAATGGGGCAGCTGGATCATATACGCCTCGTAAAAAGACATACTCCACCGCGCCCAAATACTTAGCTTCATTGCCTATATAATCAGCAATTCGCATCGACAAAAACCGATGCAATGCCACTTGATAAATGGCGGCTTGTAACCAATACCCCGCTTTCGACATTGCTCGCTTGAGCGTGGTTTCGTCATAATCACTTAGGCTATTTCCTAAAAAATTACTTTTATAATCGACGACATAATACTTGCCCGCATGCTCATATACCAAATCGATTTCACCACGTAAATAACGATACAAATGCGCTTTGTTTTGCGGAACAAGATTGACGTGCTTATCGGTTTCATTAGGCAGGTACTGCTCAAAGAGTCTATTAATATCCTGTGCTTTAAATCGCTCTGATAGCCCCATATTGAACTCTAATTCGGCAAACCTATGACCTGCGTCAATAGCGTGTAACGGCTGATCAGACGCTAAGAGCGGCGTATGTAGCACCTCTTCTATCCAGCCAATGAGCGCTTCATGCTTACTAACATCGATCGCCTCCGAATCCAATAAATCAGTATTTAATGACGCACTACCACCTTTGTCTTGCGTCTTTGCTTGTAGGCGACGGCTTTGGGTCTCAGCACTGCTATACACCAGCGGCAGCTGATAGCTACTGACGGCCCTATCGATAACCTGTGGCCACTGCGATTTATTGCCAAAATCAATTTTTTCAAATATCTCATGCAAAAATGTACCCGCATTGGCACCTTTGACAAAGGTAAAACGAATATCATCCTCTGACTTGAGACTTGCCTGATCGACTTGCGCGGCAGACTCATAACTATCTGGTGCATGACCATCCAGGGGCGGTGAAACTGACGTTTCGGTTGTATTAATATCAACCTCAATATCTACCGCATCATCTATACGCTCGTCCATGATAGCCAGCGTCTGCGCCGACTCATCTAACTGACGAGCCAAGGCGGTAAAACTGGTCTTGGCCCAACCATAAAAATAATTGATTTTCATAACCTCTGAAAAATCTTCATACTGAATAGGCTCGGTTTTGGGCTTAGTCGAGGCAAGCGCGCCATTATTCGTCAACGAGCTTATTGCTGTCGCACAGTTATCACGATAAAACGCATCGATCTTATGCCCTCTAATCATGCCTATAATGCCTTTGAGCCTATCTGGCAATTCAAACTTGGCCTCCTCGGAGTCAAACCAATAACACACTGGCCTGAATTTACAATCAATATTTTTATAGGCGTCTTTTAATACCACATAAAGCTGTTCACTGGCGCGCGTAAAGGCGACATAACCAAGCCGGCGCAGCTCATCAAAGCCCTCCTGCGTCTCAATATCGGTATAGTAGCCGTCTGTGGTCGCAGAGTCTTGTACTGGTGAGAATCGGCGCTGATTGCCTGTCGATTGCTGCGCCAACGCTGACTGACTTTGTTGAACAGCATCTTGTTGAGTAGCATATTGCTGGCTAGGGTTTTGTTGCGCGTTATAGAGATACAATCCATAGTCTTCTTTATTACCTGATTTTCTACTGGCATCGTCCATACCCAGCACATAGACAATGGGAAACTCTAGTCCTTTAGACTTATGAATGGTCATTAGCTGCACGCCAGACTCTGTCGGTAGCGGGTATTGCTTAGCCCAATCACTGCTCGGCGCGCTATCTATGTTCTGTCTAAACCACGCTAGCAGCTCATACTCACCCATGCCGATACCATACTGCGCCAAGATATCCATCACATGGCGCAAATCCATGATATGACGTGCGCCTTCTGGATGCGCGGCTAGTGCTTGCCAAACGCCTTGCGGCTGTACAGGGCTTTTGTCCAACAAGTAATGCATGGCCGATAATACGCCAAAGTGCTGCCAACGCTGGGCGCCTTCTTTTAAATAGCTAATAAAGTTTTGATAGCCTTTCTTATTATCAATGGCTTGTGTATTAGCGCTATTTAAATCTACAACCCCTGACTCATGGTCCGTCATCATGGCTTTGACATCCCTGATGCTCAGGCCATATAAATGACTGGTCAGCACCCGATTGATCATATCGTGACGATACGGGTATAGCATGGCACTTAGCAGCGCTGCCACATCCTCTGCCATAATGGTTTCAAAGATACTGACATCACTGGTGGTCAGAGTCGGCACACCAAGCTTGACAAGCTCGTCTTCGACTTGCTTTAAGTCTTTTTTGGCACGTGCCAGCACGCCGATATCGCTCGGTTGAATAGGCTTGCCTTTAAGTGTCTGACCACTGCTGAGCAAGGTAGCAATATGACGCGCTGTGATCTCAAACTCGTCGTACTCAAGTGCTTTATCATAAGGCAGGTGCAATACACTTACGGGCTGAGCAGAGAGCACGTCATTTACTAAATCATCTACCGAGTCGCTATTTAGGTCGCTGTTTGGCATGTCTGGCTGACGAAACCAAGACAGCTGGTTTTCTTGCTTTTCAGCTTTAATGTGCTGGTAATAAATACCACTACCTAACTGTGCCAGCCTATTCTCTTGAGTCACTGGCGCAGGCATACCGAACCAACAGTTTAGGGCATTAATCACACTGGCGTTTGAACGACGATTAACATCGAGCGTCCATAGGCTGCTTTTGTCAAACTGGGCTTTCATATAGTTATAGTTGGCGACATCACCGCCGCGAAAGCCATAAATGGCCTGCTTAGGATCACCTACCAATAGCAAAAACTCATGGTTGGCTTTATTGCTAGCAGCATGCTTATCATTGGCCGACGGTTTACGCTTCGGCAGATAGATGCTTTCAATCATAATGGCTTGCTCGCCATTGATGTCTTGCGACTCATCAATCAATGCCACGGGATAGTGATGACGAATATAACGCGCCAGCTTCTCTCCTTGCCGACCGGTCAATGCTTGGTTTAACCGTACCATCTGCAAGCTAAAGGTGGTCTCACCGCGCTCTTCTAAGATAACCGGCAGTCTGTCACGCACCGCCAGCACGATATGGCGATTGAGATCGGCCAGCAACATCACAATATGCTGATTTAAACCGTCAACCATATCTAAGATAGCCATGAGCTTGCTAATGGTGTCTAATGCGAAAAACGCTTCATGCTCTTTTTCTCTATTCTTATTAAAATTCTTAATTTTACCTTCTTCATTGGGATATCTAGAATCCTGCAATGAGGTAAGAATCTTATTTTCACGTTCATTTAAATAACTGGTAAACGCCAGCTGATGTTCCGCTATTTTTTGATGCACCTCAATAATGGCATCAAATTGCTTGAATAAATTGGAACCACCATTAAACCCTTGAGACTTTCGATAATCAGGGTTTAAATACGGCTGAATATCTGCCAAATCCAATGTCGAAAACTCATGCAATAGCTGCTCATATAGACTAAAATCAAAATCTGCTAGCCTTACCTCATCAATCGGCGAAGAGATAAAATTCAGCGAACGCGTGACAAAGCCCTTGTGGTCGCCCACCGCCGTCAGCTTGCCTTGCTGATGCATCAATGCATAAAGCTTGGGCTGCTCATGGTACAGTCGGCTTTGAAACTGACGCAGCTCATCATGAATGATACTGTCCGTCACTTGCTCGATACTACTGTCGTCAATAATGGCCATGCCTTGTTGGTGGCCTGTCTCGCTACTGTATTCTGTAAGCCACTTTTGCGCCAAACTATCGAGGGTACCGACAAACAGCTTGTCCAAGGTGGTTAATACCAGCGCCGTGCGGCGAATCGCCTCTGTCATCGGATAGCTATATACATGATCAAGCAAGTAGCCAACCAGATGCAGATTGATAGGATCTTGCATGATGTCATCTAAGCGCGCATCTTTTGCCTGCGCGACTAGCCATTTTTCACGAGTTTGTTTTGCTTGTACACGTTTTTTGGCCGCGGCTTTTTTGTCATGGGCTTTACCATAGTCATAAGCAATGTCTTGGTTGAGTTCATCAGCGTCTTTTTTAGCAGTCGTATCCGTGTCTGCGTGCTGACTTACCTGACTATTCTCCTTATCTTTATCGCTGTCTGGCGTCACTTGTAGGATGGATGGATATAAATGCTCTTTATTTGCAGGGTTGGTACTCAGGCTATTGACCCATTGCAGCAGTTGATAAAAATCCACCAAACGATCATGAATGCGCTGACGCATCTCGGCTGCCGCAGCGCGAGTAAAGGTCGTTGCAATGATTTGCTCTGGCGCGCGCCGTGCTTCAATGAGCAAGCGCAGTACGATGCCCGTAAGTGTCCAAGTCTTACCCGTACCGGCTGATGCTTCGATAAGATGCCGACCTGTCAATGCCACCTCAATCGCTGGTATCACCTCTGCCTCATTCTTAGGCTTAGTCATGTCATCATGCGTACCCTCACGGTCATCCATATCCTGCCATGCATCGGATGCAAGTGATTGGGTAGAAATATCCATTGTGTGAGTAGTGGCAGTAAATTCTTTCATAGGGGCGTACACTTTTTATTATTTGTCATACCAAAGGGTAAAAAACGAACCGTGTTAAATAATAAGTAAACAACTAGTAAGCAATCAACTAGCCAGCTAACTATCTAGACCTTGTAGCGCTGTGAACATTGGCTCATACAGCGGCTGTGCTAACGTCGTTAAGGCTGCTGATAGGGCTTTAAACGCGTCCTGATCACGCAGTACGTATTGCCAAATGGCATGCTGCGAGCAGGTATCGTATACCGTATCTACGGGATAATTGGGCCTTAGCCAATCTAAGAAATCTGCACGTTTTGGCCAATAACTGCCGCTTTCGTCTTTACTCTCTGCCGCTTTTGCGCACTTATCAAGATAACTGAGCGCATATTCTGGCAATAAGGTAATCGGCACTTGACCGACTAGCTTGCCAAATATCGCCCACTTTATCAGCTCAGCTACGGCATCTTCATACACAATAGGGCTGAGCTGAAAGGCGGTTATTTTTTCATACCTTTTAACTTGTGAGCTTGGCTTATTAAAGCGCCAAATACTCATGCCATCATTTAGAGCCACTTGCTCAGCAGTGGTACGTCTGGCAACTTGCCAATACAGATGTGACAACCAAAACTTGATTAAATGCTTGGGACTGGCAGAATTGGGCAGTATGTTTAACCACTGCTTGGGGGATTGCTCGGCATAGGATACGCCAGCCTGTAGATTAGCATGAGGATTATTAGCATCTATCGGTACTGATGTTGGTACTGAGCCTTTTATTTTAACCACTTTAGGTAATAGCTTTAGTAATAGCGTATCATCAGCCTCATTACTAGCACCAGTTAGCACAGATGCTAGCGCTAGCTGAACGGGATGCTCGATCGTTGGGGTCAGTAGCAGCAAACCACTTATACCATTTCCATCAACTAGCTGGGCATTATCCAAATCATTGTCCAAGCCATTAGCAACTAGCTGCTCTTTAAACTCCTGACATTGCTGCTGCAGTTTTTGCTGCTGGTTGGGCAAGGTCGTTTGCCGCGCCACCCCTGCTGGCATGATTTTTTGGTACATTAAAATTGGGCGGTCTTGCTTGTATGCGCTATCAACAGGGTTATTAGCGGCATCGCTCGCCAGCTCATGGAGCAAATGCGCTTTGATCTGATAAGTTGTCAGATTATCTAAAAATAGCGGCTCTTGCTGCGCCAGCGCTTCCTCGCCCTGCACCACATGCACCTTTTGCGTACGCAAAAACGCCTTGGCAGGATGACGCACTTGATAGGCCAATGCGCCTTCAACGTCTATCTCTTCAATATTAAACACCGTATCAAACATAGCGTCGATATCAATGGTGTCTATACCAGACTCTGCGTCTAGTGATAGCATCTCAGCCAATGCCGCTAAGGTTTGATTGTCTACTTGCCCCAATTGACCTAGAGAGTGTCCAAGCAGCTGAGCGATGGCTTCATACTGGGACTTAGTCGGCAAACCAACCAGCTCTGTCTGCTCATAAGATACACTATCCCTTAAGGTATGAAACACCGCTTGCCACAGCGGTGCGGGCGGAAATTGGCGTTGTTGCGCAAGCTTGGTTTGGCGCATGGCGGTATGCAAAATAGCATCCAGCGCATCTGTCTTGTCTTTATCGACGCTCTCGCTCTGGTTGGGATGAAGTAAAGCATTCGCTTCTTCACTATCTGTTTCAAACAAGCTCTCGTGAAACGGCAGTGCCGGATGTTCGGTCACCAGCCATTGCTTAATCAATTTGGGTAAATAACGCTTAAGGCTCTCGGTGGTAGAATCAACATTCTCAGGCAATGCGTCTAACGTGTCTAAGGCTTCAAGCGAGTTGACCTGCCACTGCACCTCGCCTTGCAAAAACTGCAACAGCTCACTGACTGGATTGGCAGGCAGGTGCTCGTGGGTGTCTGTCAGACTTTGACCATTATAAAATATCCAGCACGCACTGCGCGCACACAGTAGTGCGTCTAAGAACGCACCATTATCGTCATCTTCACTGACTCTATCACCGCGGCGAGCATTGGCAGCTTTCATCAAATCATAGCGATTATCACGGTCGCGCCCCGGGAACTCAGACAGATCCATATTGAGCATCACTACCAAATCAAAAGGCACGTTTCTGAGCGCCCCAAATCGACCAAAAGTAATCACTCCAGTCGGCTCGGCACTGACCTGCTGACTCTCAAGCTCCGCCTCGATACTGTCCAGCATAAAGCTCAGCTTAAGCGGCAACTGCTCGACACCTGCCAGCCTGTGTTCTACCTCCCTGTTGGCACTATCGCTACTGGCATACTGCCGATAGTGGCGATTGGCTCTCAGGCTTGATTTAAAGCCATTCATGGCGTTATATATGGCGCGCATCGTACGGGTTTGATCGACATCACCGAAGTAGCGATGAATCACTTGTGTCTCAATCTGCGCCAGCCAGTCCTCGGCTTTGAGTTTTTGTGTATGGTCATCACGGCGCGCAGTCAAGCCTGCATAAATACGGCAAAGCGCTTCAATGATAATCGCATCATTTAGGCTCACTTGTGGCAGCGGCAGACTCATTTCTGGCAAGGCAGTGCTTGGCCAGTCCTCCTGTGCCAAAGGGTATAAGCAATCGCTCAAACTGGCCTCTGGCATCACCAAACCGAGTGTCAATCTATCTAGCGCTTGAGCAAAGGTAAATCGGTAATCATAGTCGTGGCTATCTAGAGTTTGTTTAAGATGCCACTCATCAAAACCGCGGATAAAGCCTGCCTCGATCAGCAGATCACAACCACGGCTCATCTGCTCATGGGTTAAGCCGAAGTTTTCATACAGCGGTGGCAGCATCAGCCAATCAAGCACCTCAGCCGCTTCAAAGCGGGCGCTATGACTGCCTAATAACTTATAAAAACCAATAATAGCCTCCCATAGCTGGCGAATATCGGCATCAACCACCCCCGTCACCTTAGCAGGTAGCGTCAGGCCATCTTGACCTTTGCCATTGACAAATATAGAGCTGATCAGCGCATGATGCCGCTCAACATCGGGCAGCAACACGACAATATCGGATATATGGCGTTTTTTCTCACCAGATGCTAAGGGTTCATTGAGCCAGCGCCCGATCATGATGCGCAGCACTTCTAGCTGACGCTGTAGACTATGGCATGAGTGAATGCTTAGGCTATTGTCTTGTGCAGACATCGCCCACAAACGCTCCTTCTCAAAGCGCTTGTTTTCTAACACTTCATCGTCATACCACGCCGATTCTTGCGGTTTTTGATCAACTTGATCAAAAGACAGCTCTATTTGCTCACTGACTTCTTGCGAGACTTTGGCTGCGGTCGCTTGCTGGGTAGACTGCTCATCTAGCATCAATACATCATTTTGCAAACGTTTTAATAGGCTTGGGCTGTCTTGCACTTGTTGCCCACTGTCATCAAAATCAATACCAAACGCATCGCTCAAGCCCTTATTGCTATCATCGCCCTCATTAAAGATGTCCTGCCACTCGACGAGTGCATCTTGGTATTGCTCATTACCCGATAAATTTGCAAGCATCGCAAAAGTATCGCGCGACTGCTTGCCCAAACGCGATAGCAAACTGTGCCCATAATCACGCAAAAACACGCTTTCAGGGTTGATAATCTGCTGACGCTGTAGCCACGACTTGTCTACGATATCCGCCCAAAACAGCTTAGACGGATTATAGTGTAGTAGCGTAATATCCATGTATTGTGACAAGCGCTGCAAAAAGTCGAGCTCGGTCTGTGGTAGCTGCTGAATGGTAAAAATGCGCAGCACTTTGGGCAGTTGCGCGCGTTCATTTGCCTTGTTGCTTTCTAGCGCTGACCAAAAGGTATCCTCAAGCGCCACCCGGTGCTGATGCACATCAGCAAACAAATGCGACCATAAGAAACGCTGCGCGACCTCTAACTCTACATAATGCGCCACCAACCAATCAGGCGTGCCTCGCGCATACTTATCGAAGCGCAGGGACAGAGCATCCTTTTCAGCGATCAGCGCCTCTACAGTCAGCGGTTTATCATGCGACCAGAGATCTAGCCAGTCCTCACGGTGGGTTAAATAGCGGTTAAACACCCTCGCCAAATCACTTGCCAGCTGCCAAATGCGCGCGTCTTGCTGTGCCTTATCCTGCTGCACTTCTTCTTGCAGCTCATCAATCAAAGATGCCAGCAGTGGATAAACGGGATGTTTTTCATCAGCGACAATGGCTTCTTGATAATAAGTCAAATACCCAAACAAGCGCCACTGCATCACCGTTGGCGACAACACTGCCACCTCAGGTACATTCAGTGTGGCCGCATTAGGGTTTTGTTCTAGCAAATAAGCATTGTGACGGCTCAACACATCTTGCATCAACGTCCACTGATACTGACCCCAAAAAGTCGTCGTCACTAAGGTACTGATACCCGCTTGACTTGCAATAGACTTATCTAGCCAATCACCAAGCACCATGGATGGCACAATGACCACAAACTTCTCAAAGACGGGTTGGTTTTTGGACTTATAGGCAACTAACAACTGCTCAACCAACAGCTCGGTACGGTGGGACTGAATGATTTTAAACATAAAGGCGATCTAATTGGAGTGATAATAAAATAACGAGGCGACGGGTGCATACTAGGTACGATAAGGTACGGTAACGTGCAAACACAGCCTGTCATGGTGCAGAGCATAATAGCAATGCTGCCGACGACACTCATCAATTCATATTTGATGGTCGTTCGCTTGTTACATTTCTGCTAGCATAATGTCGATATCAGAATGCATGATAAAGCAGCTTGATAACGATAAAAAGCGCAAGATGCGTCACTTGCCGATCAGTGTGCCATTGTTTATGGCGGTTTGCCAGTATATCATCTGCTCAGCAAGACAGCCTGCGACAACGGATGTCGTTAAGTTTTCACCTTAACTCTTTTGTCAACGAGATAAACAACTACTATGCCCCTGCGCCCTATTGATGCCATTTTCGTTCATCCAAAAAAACGGCTGTACGTCGTTTATTATCGCGGCGAACTTTGGCAACTGCCACGTATGCGAATCAACGATAACGCCTGGCAAAACCGAAAGCCTTATACCGACGATAGTAGCGGACTCTACTTGAGCATTCATCAAGCCATCAGCGATCCGATACTGGCACAAAAACTTCGTACTCTAAACCTCCCCGCCGCCGTCCACGGTAGTTCCCTGTCACGTTTTGAAGCATGGTGGCAGGCACATGGCTTTAAATGGCTCAAAGACAAGCTATCAACAGGTGAGTCGCCGCTTGCCGCTCATCAAGTAAAAACCATTGACAACAAACCCACTTCCCCTTCACACTATCACCCAGCAGCGGCGAGCAAAAATGATGATACCAGCGCGCCCAGCCGCCTAAAAACCAACAGTCCAAGCAGCAACGATTCGGCCGTAAATACCGATGCCACGACGGATATCTTTGCAAACATGCTGGCAGATTTGGCAGAGGAAGTGCTGCATCAGTCGCTTTAGGGATAATAACCTGATAGCAGCAGCTCTTATCTTAGGGCGCACTCTGATCTCGAAGTCTGATTTTTTCGTTATCTGAGTGCCACCTTGACCATTCACTACCGATTATAAGAAGAGCAGTCATATATGAAAGACTACAAGCTGCTACTGGCTGGGCTAATTTTACTACTGCTCATCGTTTTTATCGCCATTTTTACGTGGCTGTGGATCAGTAACCGTAAAAACATAGACCCTTTGCCGATTATGGCAAACAATAATGAAGCGTCAGCCATAACGGCAGAGAGTGAAGAGGACGATATATCAACCTCCACCTTGTATGTGCAAGCAGAAGAGCGCCTACAAGTGCCTTTGGATGATGTGATTGTCAGCTTTGAGTCTCGCTATCCGCACGTACAAGTTTTGGCCAATTACGTACCCTCTCATGCGCTCTTGCAATTAGCAGATAGCGACATGGCTGCCGAGCAGCCTACCTCAAACATCGGTACAGACATCATCATCGCCCACGGTAGATTGACAGCCAAACGCCTTGAGCCTTTGCAAGCCCAGCTAGCGCTGATGCAAAATACGTTTAATAACAAGCAAGCCAGCACCACCTCTCAAGATCAAACGGCAGATACAGAGATGAGTCAAAGTGCCACTAAAGCCAAAACAGACAATCAAGAAGCGCGCATTTTAAATACATTTAGCTACGCATTAATAGATGAAAAAAGCTTAGATGGGGTGATTTTGTCCGATAATAGCATTGCCATCAGCTTTCGTAACTTTCTGCTATCGAGCGCAGGACAGGATATATTAAAAAAATACGATTATTATAATATCGATGGCTATAAAAACAGCGTAGATGATTTATTTAATCCAACGTCACGCGCCAAACAAGCCTCAGGTGAAAACCCCGTAGACGTCGCCGACGCGCTCAGTAATGGCAAATAAAGATAATCTGCCTATTTGTAGATTGCTCATTGCTTTTGGCGCGGCTTTTTTCTACAATGTCTCTCCACAACGCGCCTATAGCTCAACAGGATAGAGCAGTTGCCTCCTAAGCGACCGATCCGAGTTCGAGTCTTGGTGGGCGCGCCAATTATTGTATTTAGACATCACCTCGCATTACCTCAAGACCTTTAAACCCATGTCATACCTAGTTTTTAGTCTTTGTTAAACATTTGTCATTACCTACTCGCACCTCTACAATGTTGTTAAATAAAAGGGGCCGTCCTAAATAATTTTACTTATTTAGGACGGCCCCTAAAACTATATTTTAATATTTTCCGCATGATTCATGACACTAAAAATGAGTGCTAGAGCAATATAATTTGCTGTCAACTTATTACTTATATACACCATCATTCATATTTGAGTCTTTAAATGCTATAATAGCACTTAACCATCCAATTATGAGCGATTAACGTAATATGCGATTTGATTTTTATACGCCAAGTGAGATAGCTGTCATTTTGGGTGAGCGCCTAAAAACGCAGCGATTGGTACTCAATCTAACCCAAGCTACTCTAGCAGAAAAAGCAGGTGTTGGTATCAGTACAGTGGCTCGCATTGAGTCGGGACAAGGTGGCACGCTAGACAATGTGATTCGGCTTGCAATAGCACTTGGTATGATTAATCATTTTGCCGGGTTGTTTGACATCAAACCTAGCAGTATTGAAGACATTATCGCTAAACAAAACCCACGCTTGCGAGCATCAAATAAAGCTAGCGAGTAACGCTATGTACCAACCAATATCTGTTATTAATGTCTACTATAAAGGCTTTGGATCTAAGCGTCTTATCGGTCAGCTCACTATGGACGGACGCCGCCCTGTATTTGGCTATGATGCCGCATGGATTGCTGATGGTTTAGAGATATCGCCTATCGAGATGCCACTACGCAGTGCGCCTTATTATGGCAGTCATGCGACCAGTCATTATCTTTGCGGTCTGTTGTCAGATAGCTTGCCTGATGGTTGGGGCCTGCTGCTGATGGATAGGTTTTTTCGCAAAGTTATGGATAAACCTATACAGCAAATTAATGTTTTAGATCGCTTGGCTTATATTGGCGATTCAGCCATGGGCGCGCTTAGCTTTGAACCTGAGCATGACTTATCTGATGCTATTGATATGCCGGAGCTGACTTTAGCGAAGCTTGCGGCTGCCAATCAAACCATCCTATCGGGTCAAGACAGTGACATATTGGCTGAGCTTATCGTTATTGGCGGCTCTCCTCAAGGCGCTAGACCAAAAGCGTTGGTTTTATATGATGAGGCAAGTGATTTTATCACTACTGATTTAACCCGCGCAAACCCACTGGCAACACCTTGGCTTATCAAGTTCCCTGCTCAGTCTGAGCACAAAAGCGTCTGTCTATTAGAAGCGCTTTACGCTGATATGGCAAAACAAGCAGGTCTTAACATGCCAGCGCATCACTATTTTGATATTAATAACGACTACGCCGCGTTTGGGGTTGAACGTTTTGACCGAATAGGCGATCAGCGCGTGCATACTCATACGCTGGCAGGCTTATTAGACATTGATTTTCGCATCCCGTCGCTAGATTATCTGCAGTATTTGCGCTGTGTGCGTATGTTAACTGGGTCACAAGCCGCGGTAGAAGACGGTTTTAGACATGCGGTATTTAATGTGATTTTTAATAATAAAGACGACCATAGCAAAAACTTCTCTTTTATGATGGACAAAGCTGGCAGGTGGTCATTAGCGCCCGTTTATGATTTGGCATATAACTCAGGAATGAATGGTTATCATCAAATGGATGTGACAGGTGAAGCGAAGCACCCTACTCGATCTGACTTACTGAAACTGGCTAAAGCAGCTGATATTAAGAAAAATAAAGCTCAAGCAATGATTGATCAAGTAGCATCAGTCGCTGAAACGTTTTTAACTATCATTGACAACTATGATATTGAAAAAGAGTTATCAAATAAGGTCGCTTGTGATATAAAAGATAACATTGAGCGAATGGCAAGTTGATAGTGCTATTTAAGTTGTTAAATTTGTTGTTAAATAAAAGGGGCTGTTCTAAATAACTTTACTTATCTAGGACAGCCCCTTTTATTAAATAGCCAATATCAATGTGCAAAAAAATTCTTTTCTGCCAATAATGCAATAAAATTACTTCTACTCTTATAACGTTCTTTATTGCTTGCAACTTTCTCATCAATCATATGAATCAGACGACTTGGTAAAGTTACGTTGATTTTTTCAGTTTTTCCGAGATAACGATTTACATCGACTGGCGCTAAAGCCCAAGTTACACCTTCGTATTCTGGATTATCCATATAAGCACCGATATCAGAAGGAAGTGGGATTTGTTCTCCGTCTTCTACCAAGCCTTCTAAATGCAGCTCGATAGCTTCAATCGCCATATCAACAGCATCTTGATAGTTATCAGCAGCAGAAAAGCATCCTGGTAAATCAGGTACACGGATACCATGCGCTGTATGACTATCTCCTCTCTCGATTGCGATAGGATAAAACATGGCTAGACTCCTTTATATAGGTTTTATTAATTCAACGGTATAGATTATTTCAAAACAGATTTTTAATTAGTATTTACAAGTTAACTGTAGTCAAACGTTAGCTTCGTTTGCAAACAAAGCTAACTATTGCTAAAGCCACTGGATCATTTCAATCCAGCTTGTTTGAAAATACTATTAACAGTACCTTTCGGTAGGTCTTTTTTAGGGTGTGGGACAGTAACCCTGCCCTTTTTAGTTTTATGCTTGTACTGAAAATGACTACCCTTAGTGGCGACCCAATACCATCCATCTGCTATGAGCATATCTATAAGCTCGGATGACTTAATAAAAACCTCCTATAATCAAAATTCATTTCTATTGTAACAAAAATAACCCTAGGGTTATAAATTTTTAAGTACAATATAACCCTAGGGTTATTATATGTCAAATTTATTCTTAAATATTTCAAAAGGGGAAAAATCAGCTACCGCGATAACCTCACCAGCCACCGCAACCTTGACGTCCATATTCTGAGTCGATGGTAGGTTAACCGCAATCTCTGGCACAACCTGCCACGGCACAAGCCGTGATGAGATATTTGTGCGCTAAGGACTTAAAGGACCAAAGCCTCACAATTTCATTTTGTTTGGGGTATAGCATATCAAGAACAAACTGCAAAAACCTCAGCCCGCGCTTACCAATTGGCATAGACAATCCACATCAGTGTATCAGATAGCCCGTCATCATCACGCCTGAATACCACCAGACCGTTTAGCTTAGTAAAGCACTCTACGACCGACTGACGACCCTGGCACGGCACGCTATAGTTGAATATGGTTAAAAATACCATTGAGCGCATTAAGAGAATACATAAGCTACTCAAACAAAATGACACTGGTTTTAAACGCTACACAGGCATTCATAAAGCCACCTTTTGTGACATGCTTGAGGCCATGCAAGAGCATGAAGCATCTAAGACCAAATCAGGTAGACCAAGTGTGCTCAGTCTTAAGGAGCAGATACTACTAGCCCTCACTTATTGGCGTGAATACCGCACGCTTTATCATATCAGTATGGACTTTGGTATTCATGAGTCTTCTGCTAGCCGTATCATTCATAAAGTAGAAGACACACTGATTGACTCTGGCAAGTTTGAATTGCCCAAAAAGCTACCTAGTCGTGTCGATGAGAACATCAATTGGAGCGTCGAGCGATTACCCCTCCACATGGTCAGCCATTCAAGCCATTGCCCCTAAGATAGGCCGCCCACCCAATTAATGGTTCAGTTTATTGATAACCATAAACAGCTTTATGAGATCGAGCCAATTTGTCGAGTATTACCGATCGCCCCGTCAACCTATCACCGTGCTAAAGACTTAGAAGAGTACCCTGACAAGCGCTCACTGCGTCAGCAGCATAACGATTATTATATCAGTGAAATAGACGTATCTGGCAGGGAAGTAATGCTGTTGCGGTGCTCGTAAAGTCTGGCAGCAGATGAAAGCGGACGAACGACAGGTTGCTCGGTGTACTATAGAGCGTTTAATGAAGAGATAACTGATAGAAACAACCCTAAAGATATGATTCATCACAGTGATCGAGGGGTTCAGTACTTATTCATTCGTTACACTGAACAGATGACTGACTCCGGCGTGATTGCTTCTGTCGGTACCACAGATGATTCATACGACAAAGCATTGGCTGAATGATAAATCTGAGGTGATCTAGCAGGACGTGAACGATGTTTAATTGGCCACTCTTTAATGGGTAGACTGGTTCAACAAAATACGACTGCATAGAAAGCGGTATTATGATAATTTAACCCTGTCAGGCATTGCTGCCTGACTCAAGTAAATCACTCTCCGATATAGTCGGGGCGATTCAGAATGTATATTTCGCCATAACCTCTACTTCCTGACCCGCCTGTCTCCAAGGAAGCGTGGTATCACTGCGGTCTCGCCATTCGACACCAATATCAAGATTTGGTAAATAGGTATAGATAAGGTTGGCGCTCTTGATATCGATCGAAGTATCTGCTTCGTTATCTACGTTGACCTCTCCATAACGCATACTGCCACGCAGTTTTGGTGAAAAGACATGACGATAGCCCACGCTAAAACCAGTTTGCGAAACCAGTTTGCCATCTTCGGCATCACAATTTAGACTGACGGGCGTTAGTGCGCCCGTCGTACACACGCCAGAATAAACACCCATACCCTTACCTGTATAAACACTGCCATGTAGCGAGCCGTTGCCCAAAGCGTACTTACCCGCTAATGAGGCACCAAGACCTAAGTCCGAATCCAAATCATCTCCAATGTCCGTTCCCGCCTCACGAGCGGCAACTGCTAAAGTATAACCAAAATTTGAGACATCATTACTATAGCTTGCCACCATATCCGGCAGATCTGCCTCTTCATAAACGGGGTCCTGAGCGGTTAGACGTAGTCCTTTATTAGCGTAATGCAACGTCAAATCTGGACGAGCATAAATCCCACTACCAGCTATGGTTCCAAAACCAGTACCCCAGAAATCGAGTTGTTCAGTCAAACGTGGGGCGACCGCAAAAAACTGACCATTCCAAGTCTTACCGACCGTCACATTATCTAGCTGCAAATAAGCGTGACGCAAGCGTAAATTGGAGCCACCTGATGCATAATCTCCGTAAAAATCTCCTTCAATAAAACCTTTGAGTTTTCTATCATCGACTAGCGTCGTCGTGGTGAAGTTAATGCGCGACTCACGAGCATTGCCTTCAAAATCAAACTCTCCTTTATCTGGCGAGGCAAATACGCCTTCTGCTTTCACGTAGCCACCAACACTGAAGGTAGTATCGCCATTTTTGACCAGCTCTATCGCTTGCGCCTGTGTACACAGTACACAAGCAGCCACGGCCAAAGATATGTTTGTGAGTTTATGCATGATTGTTCTATTCCCTATGCTTCTATCAATAAAGTCCGTTTTATAAGATTAATTTAAGCCTTTAAAAGCAAAGCTTGATCTACTTTTTCACGTCGAGTGATGTTATTTGCCAGTAGTATGGCAGCGACACCAGCAATAACGATGACCGGAATACTACTGCCAATCACAAATGAAGAGTTCGAGTTATAAGAGAAAATAACACCCGCTAATAAAGGCCCTACGAACGAACCAACCCGCCCCATAGCAACGGCCACCCCAACCCCTGTACCGCGCATGCTCTTACTATAAGCTCTCGCCGCAAGCGCATATAAAGCAGACTGGCCGCCCGTGATAAAAAATCCTGAAAGACCTGAGGCTAATATAAGTGCCGTTAGGGATTTGGAGAAAGTTAAAGCAGACAGTCCGATCAAAATACCGATATAAATCATGATGACGACGGATCTCAGCTTGATATTAGATAATAACCAACCCAAGATAAGTACGCCGCAAACACCGCCCGCTTGATAAGCGACTTGAATGTTGCTTGCGCTTTTTAGACTCAAGCCATTGTTCTGCATCAGCACGGGTAGCCAATTTAAGATAAAATACAAAACAATTAAGGTGCCTAAGAAACTTAGCCAGATTTGAACAGTAGTTGCGGTACGCCCTTCCCCAAATAAGATAAATTTAAAATCAGTGTTTTCTTTGAGATCATCTTTGATCGCTTGTTTTTTGGTATAAGTTTCTTTTAAGAAAATAAAGAGTAGCGGCACAAGCGCAATCGGTGTCAGTCCACCTAAGTAAAATATGTTTTTCCACTCTCCCGCGCCAGTAAACCCGCCTGCAATCAGCGCCGTGATACCTGCACCAAAGGGTACGCCTGCATACATCACGCTAACGGCAGTGGCACTCCAACGCTCGGGGACAGATTCTGATGACATCGCAATCATCAAAGGTAGCGCACCGCCCATCCCGATACCTGTTAAAAAACGCACGATGACAAGTGAGCTAAAGTCAGCAGTAAAGGCGGTTGCGAGCGACATAACGCCAAACAATGCTACGCTGAAAATCAATATGTTTTTTCGACCTATTTTATCTGAGAGACGTCCAGCGACGATTGCGCCTGGAAACATGCCTAAAGTTGCAGCGCTAAAAATCCAGCCAAGCTGCCCTTTACTTAAATTAAATTCCGCTTGAACGGATGACGCTACCACGCCGATAGATTGAATATCGAAGCCTTCTAAAATAGCAATACAAAAACACATGAGTAATGTCGTATACATGACTGCAGGTTTTTTTGGCACAGCATCAGCCACAGAGATTTTCATAGACTCTTCCTTGAGTACAAAATAAATATGAAAGTGAGGTTTTTACTTTTAGCGTTAAAAAAATTTTGATACATACTAAATATTATTGACCGGCAGATAACCCTCCATCGCTGACTAAAATAGTACCTGTGACATAGCGTGCGCCCTTTTCGCTTGCTAGCATGACATAAAGATCGGTATGTTCTTCAGGAGAGGAGACACGACCTAGAGGGATATGTTTACCCATAGACTCTAGGCGCGCGCGATCTTTATTCATGGATTTGCCCATCTGATTTAACGCATCCGTACCGCCAATGGGTGTATCTGTGGCGCCAGGTGCGATGCCGCAGACGCGCACGTTCGGCGCAAAATCTAATGCCAACTGGGCAACGACGCCGCGCAGGGCGTACTTAGAAGCGGTATATAACGGCCCGCCACCGCCCGGACGAAAGCAAGCGTTAGAGCCTGTGGTGATAAAACAGCCTTGCGAGTCTTCTAAGGCTGCATAGCTGGCATGAGCCGCCATCAATACAGCCTTGACGTTGGTTGACATGATTTGCTCAAAACCATCTTCTAACTCTTGCGCCGACATTTTTTGTAGTTTTTTAAAAAAATCCCACACGCCAGCATTGGCTACCATGGCATCAAGCCCGCCCCATTTCTCAATTGCTGTCTCTACAGCGGCTTGGTTGGTGGCGTAATCATTGACGTCTCCGACCACATAACAGAAGTTGTCATTGGCTAAAAAAGTCTCAATCTGTTTAGGTTTGCGTACGACGGCAAGTACTTTAGCGCCTTCGTCGAGGAACCTCTCGACAATCGCCTTACCGATACCGCTGCCAGCGCCAGTGACAATTACCCGTCTATTCAATAGCATTTGCATATTATTGCCTCAAAATTACCTATTAAACTTTATAAAACCCTACATAAATACGTTTAGGTTTTTGGTCAGTAACGTAGACTGTTGCAGCAGAATCAAGCGGCCAGCCAAGCGATACTCATTACCGACTTTGCGCCAGATGTCTTTACGACGTCCCATTAAGGTAGAGTCATCGCGCTCAAAGCGGCTACGATATAGAGTAAATACCGTATGAACCTCAAACTCGTCCGCTTTATCGGTGTGAAAGACTTCTAGGTTCGATATCGCTGTTACCTGACGGGTTGGTGGGTCTTCTGTCCAGCACATACCGCTGTCATTGCGTTTTAGGCGCATCATGATCGAATCTTTGTCTTCCTCAAACAAAGACACTCTAGCGGTGGTAATCTCTGGCGTACGGTTTCTACGCAAGATATTTTCTCTGATAGGCGCCCAGTAAATGAGGTCGTCTTCTAAGTTGTCTGCCCATCCATCAAGAGTTTCATGATTCAGCAGATATATTTCGTGATTGACAAACCTTTGAATATCAAAAAAGGTTTGCATATCTACATGCTTGCCTTTAGCGTCGAGCGCTAACAACTGATCTCTGGTCATGTTCAGCTCCTTTTTATAATGTTGACTTTGCTAGTGGAATATCAGCCCAGCTGTCTGCTTCCATAAATTCGGTATAGCGTTTAAAAAACAGACGTTGGTTGGCGTCATTTAACTGGCCCTTAGTCACCGTCCCTGGCAAATCAACCGGCACCGCTTCTCCTTTCGTTGGATTCATGCCATAAAAAAGCTTCTGATTTCGAGTGACGTATCCTGCGTTACCCAGCGTGGCATGCTCCCAGTTTTCACCGTCGTCCATCTCCAAAATCCCACTGGGCGAAAACGTACGCATTGCGCCCAGTCGCCACTTATCTTTAATCTCGTCTGATGCCTCACTAGGTACCAACGTCCAGCTATGTAACTCTGTCTCTGTCGGCCCTTTAGGTAAAAAAGTTCTAAAAGTTAAGTAACCTGGCAAAAAGGCAAAGTTAGGAAAGATAAGACCTGATGCCACTGAGCCCAGCATTTTTCCACGTGCCACTCCTAAGCGTTTGGTTATCTCTTGTTCACGCGCGCGCAAGTATTTGATGATATCCTTATCACCCATGGTCGCCGCATTTCCAAAGTTATTGGCTAATGAAAACTCCCAACCGTGACCGTTGACACTGGCTTGATAGGAGTTTTCATTACTAACGACAATACCGCCTGCTTCTTTAAGCGTTGCCTCTGCTGCACCAAGATGCGTCCATAAAGCGTGATAAATATCACCGACAAAGTTATCGGCAGGATATTTCCAATTACATTTGAGTAGTGAGCGCGTGGTACCTGGTAAAAACTCAGTGCCTTTATCATCGACGTCCAAAATCGCATCTAGATACCAGCGGAAATCACCGAGGTACTCTCCTAAAGATGGCGCTTCTTCATCAAAGGTCGCAAACACCAAGCCTTTATAAGTTTCGACGCGCGCTCTATGCAGCCCCCAGTCCTCTTTTTTGAAGCCTTCAGTTTGATCGTATAATTCATTGGCAGGCATACCATTGAGCGCGCCATCTAAACCAAACGCCCAGCCATGATAGTTACAAACAAATGAGCGAATCTTGCCTTCACCGGCAAAGCACACTTTGTTGCCGCGATGTGGACAGGCATTAAGCATGACGTTGATGCTTTTGTCTTTCGCTCTTGCGACAATGACCGCATCTTCACCGATGTAGGTGGTGATAAAGTCGCCAAAGGATTTGACCTGAGATTCGTGGGCGACAAAATGCCAGCAGCGTGCAAAAACCTGCCTAAGCTCTTGTTGATAGATAGCCTCATCCCAAAAAATGCGTCTATCTATTAAGCCATTTTCGTGATCAACCATTGACCGGATATTCATTGACATGGGTAATTCTCCATAATTAAAAGTTAGAGGTGTTAAGTTAAAAAGGATAAAAATAAATGCTCGATTGTCTCTCTACGGCATGCATTTTATCGATGAGCTCTGACCAGCTCTCTAGCAAGGCTCGTTGATTTAAATAGCCTTTATCAGTGATTTCGTTTTTTTCAATCGATGGCTGTTCAGGTATGATTGCCACACGGCCTATCCTTGTACTATTGCTAAAATACACGTCGTTATAGTCTTTTAGCCGCTCCATGATCTGATTAATAACTGCCTCTGCTTTTTGTAAAAAAGCTGCATTTTTTTGTTCTTCCGTCAATTGATATTCTTTAGCCAGACGCTCAATATTGGGCACGACAAGCAAACCAATCTCTGACTGGTTGTGCCCTGTGATAACCGCATCTAAAAAGTAAGGCTTTAATACCGTCACGACCCCAACTCTAATCGCATTGACATTGACCCAAGTGCCAGAGCGCAGTTTGAAATTCTCCGACGTTCTGCCATCAAAAACTAGCCCGTCAGAGGGATTGTCTGGATTAATCAATCGACCTGCATCACCCATCGAATAAAAACCGTCTGTATCAAAGGCTTCAGCCGTTGCCTTCTCATTACGCCAATATCCTGGGGTGACATTAGGTCCACGTACGGCAAGCGCCATTTTATCTTGCACTGGTGTTAGTTTGATTTCGGTACCGGGCATGGGCACACCGATATTGACAGCGATATCGGACTCAAAGTTTAGGCAGGTGGCAAAAGGCGCGGTTTCTGTAGAGCCCCAGCCAGCCAAAAGCTTGGGACTGGTGCCGACTAGCTCGATGGAAAGCTCAGCCAGTCTATTTCTGGTTTTTTCAGGTAAAGCGGCGGCAGCAATAAAGATGACTTTTACCACTGAAAAGAACTTGCGCGCTTGGCGATGGTTTTCTTCAAATTCTGCCAATAAAGCTTCGATACCAGCGGGCACGTTAAAGTGAATGTTAGGCTCAATCATGCAGATATTTTCGATGGTTCTGCCGATATGCCCGGGAACAGGTTTGCCATCATCAATGGTTAAGGTGCCACCATTAAACAAGGCGATATTGACGCAGACGTTGCCACCAAAAGTATGGCTCCATGGTAGCCAGCTCACCAAACTTGGCGTCATATCCTGTAAAAATGGCCACATTTTATACAGAGCAACCTGATTGCTATACATCATTCGATGGGTGTTGATGACCCCTTTTGGCGTGCCAGTAGAGCCTGAAGTCATCATGACTTTAGCAATAGTGTCTTGGGTAACCGCTGCTCTTCTCGTCTCAACCTCTGCCTCTGTCACTTGTGGCAAGCTTCGAATCGCAGGGATATCATCCCTATCTGAATTAAATGCAATACACGGTATGTCGTGATGCTCAAGGATAAAAGTTGCAGCTTTTTTAAATAAATTAGTGTTACTAAAATGAATGACACCAGGCTTGACCGTATCGATGATACTAGACAGGCGCTCGAAGGCACTGCCATAAACGGCATAAGCAATAGACACAGGAGTAATAGGCACGCCAATCGTCATCGCGGCAAAGGCAACCAAGGCATGATTGATAGAGTTTGGAGCGATGATCATCAGCGGTTTGTCCGCTGAGATATCTAACGTGCCTAGATGCGTCGCTATGCTCTTCACTCTAGAGGCAAACTCTTTGTAAGATATCTCCGACCAACCATCGGCAGCTCTTTCACGCATACAAACGGTATTTGGAGAGCGCTTAGACCAATAATCAATGCAGTCGAGCATCGTATGCTCATCAAGATTTAGCGGCTCTTTATTACGTAGCACAAGATAGTTTTGAGTACTATCATCAGTGACTACGTCGTGGCGACCAAGCTTTATTTGTGGGTCAGTTTTGGATGCAAACTCAATCATTTTGCCCATCCCTCCATGGTTAGACTAAATTGGATATTTGTACTCAATAGATTTCCAATATTATTGAATACAAATATAGGAACTACTTTATTTCGCAGTAAACCAAACCCTCTTCCTATTAGGATGCTTACTGCTACATTTTTAAGACTTACAAATGGCTGTTTGCTACTTATGCTTTCGGCCATACAGCAAGTTTGTCGTTAAGCGTGGGTTTCAAAGATTTCATCTCATCAGCTAACGAGTCAACCACGCCAGCGACGCTCTCAACACATTCAGTCGCACTCACCCCGTGACCTGCGCCCCAAGTGTCTTTCCATGCTTTGCCTTCACCGTGAATATCAGAAAAATCAATTTCCGTACTGCCTTTAGACGACTTCAAATCAAAGCCTGATTTTTCTAAACTGGCTTTTAGCCAATTGGCCATCACACCAGAGACGACATCTGACGTCACAATATCTGACATGGTGGAATCAACCAGCATGCTGCGATATTCATCGTTTACCAAACTCTCAGGACAGCTGATAAAGCGCGTGCCCATATACGCAAAGTCAGCACCCAAAGCGAGCAAGGCCGCGATTGATTTGGCACTTTGTATCGCGCCGCCAACGATGATAGGGCCATCATAAAAACGGCGAACCTCTTCTACAAAGGCAAAAGCGGTATATTTACCGGTGTGACCACCTGCGCCAGAGCAGACCAAAATCAGACCATCGACGCCTGCTTCGACGGCTTTTTTGGCTTGTTCGGCATTGATAACATCGGCGAAAACTTTGCCGCCAAACGCATGAACTCTATCTAACACGCGTTTTGGGCTACCAAGCGCGGTCACGACAAACTTAGGCTTGTAGCGCTCAACCAAGGCTAATTCAGCCTCAAAACGGTCATAGCTTTTGTGGACAATCATGTTCATCGCCCACATACCCTCATAGGCGGTATCTTTAAGCTCAGACTCGATTTTGTCTAACCATTCTTCTAGCACTTCAATCGTGCGAGCGTTAGGGGCTGGGAAACAGCCTATGATTCCCGCTTTTGCCGAGGAGATAACCAAGTCAGGACCTGATATCAGGAACATCGGTGCAACGATTACTGGCAGCCGCATCCGCTCATATAATGTAGATACGATATCTCTATTGGCCATATCCTCTACCCCTTCACCTGATTAATTAAATCCAAAGCCACATCAACGATCATGTCTTCTTGACCACCGATAAGCTTACGCTTGCCCACTTCAACCAATATCTCGCGCACGTCGATATCGTATTGTTTCGATGCTTTCTCAGCATGACGTAAAAAGCTTGAGTAAACACCGGCGTAGCCAAGTGTTAAGGTCTCACGGTCAACTCGAACTGGTCGGTCTTGTAGCGGTCGTACCAAGTCTTCAGCGGCGTCCATCAATTTATAAAGGTCACAATTAGTCTCCCACCCTAAACGATTGCTAGCAGCAATAAATACTTCTAGCGGTGCGTTTCCAGCGCCAGCGCCCATGCCAGTCAAAGAAGCATCGACACGCGTTACGCCATTTTCGACCGCGACAATACTATTGGCGACGCCTAGACTTAGGTTGTGATGAGCATGAATACCAAGCTCAGTGCTGGCATTTAAGGTATCTTTTAGCGCCTTGACCCGTTCTGCCACATCATTCATATTCATTGCGCCGCCACTGTCTACGACATAGACACAACCTGCGCCGTACGATTCCATAAGTTTTGCCTGTTCGGCCAGTTTGGCGGGCGATACCATATGCGACATCATCAAGAAGCCTATGGTGTCCATGCCCATCGCTTTTGCGGTTTCGATATGCTGTTTTGAGACATCTGCTTCTGTGCAATGCGTCGCAACACGTACTGAGCGTACGCCCAAATCATAAGCGCGCTTCAAATCTTGGACAGAGCCGATGCCAGGTAGCAATAGCGTGGTCAATACCGCTTTGTCTAATACATCAGCCACCGCCTCAAGCCACTCCCAATCGGTATGCGCTCCAAAGCCATAGTTAAAACTACTGCCACTTAAGCCATCGCCATGCGCGACTTCAATGGCATCAACACCAGCGTCTTCGAGCGCTTTAGCGATGTTACGGACATGGTCAATACCGTACTGATGACGTATGGCATGCATACCGTCGCGAAGGGTGACGTCTTGGATATATAGTTTTTTATCAGTCATGATTTATGCTCCCACTTGTGCTTGTCTGGCGACGGCAATTTTTTCAGCAGTCTTTAATGCCGCTGAGGTCATGATGTCTAGGTTGCCCGCATACGAAGGCAGATAATGCGCCGCACCTTCTACTTCAAGAAATACTGAGGTTTTGAGTCCTGTTAGCGTACCGATATCTGGGATGTGCAATGGGTTTTGCTCGGTATAACGCTCAAACTGTACGGTCTGCTTTAAGCGATACCCTGGTACATAGCTTTGTACCTCTTTGACCATTTCATCAACACTGGCTCTGATGCCATCCTCACTCGCATCTTCAGAAAAGGTCATTACGGTGTCACGCATAATCATCGGTGGCTCGGCAGGATTTAGAACAATAATCGCTTTGCCTTTTTTGGCACCGCCTACTTGCTCAATGGCGTGCGAGGTGGTTTCCATAAACTCATCAATATTTGCTCGGGTACCGGGTCCTGCAGATTTTGAGGAGATAGAAGCGATGATTTCTGCATAATGCACCGGTGCCACACGTGATACGGCATAGACCATAGGAATGGTCGCTTGACCACCGCAAGTCACCATATTGACATTTGGCTGCTCGATATTAGACTCACCATTGACGGCTGGGACAATAAATGGACCAATCGCCGCTGGGGTCAAATCAACAATGATTTTGCCAGCTTCATGACAGACTTTTGAATGGGTCGCGTGTGCAGAGGCGGAGGTAGCATCAAAGACAATCACGATGTCTTGCCACTCAGGCATGGCTATCAAACCCTCGATACCTTCATGGGTGGTCGCGACACCCATACGTTTGGCACGCGCTAAGCCATCAGACTCAGGATCGACACCAACCATGGCGACGATTTCTAGGTTTTGAGAGGTTCTTAGAATTTTAATCATCAGATCGGTTCCGATATTTCCTGAACCGATGATGGCGACTTTCGCTTTCGTTGACATATTATTGACATCCTTTTCGATAGTTAGATTTCTTATTCAGTTTGCTATTAGTTTTATTAATCGATAAAACTCACTGACACACTATTGAGACCATCTATGCTGGCGGTAAATTGATCGCCTGATTTGACAGCTACCATTGGCCCTAGAGCACCTGATAGCACCACATCGCCCGCTTTGAGTGGCTGACCGTTTTCAATCATCCTATTGGCAAGCCAAAGTGTCGCCAATAAGGGGTTGCCTAAACACGCTCGACCTTCGCCTTCAGATACGACTGCATTACCATTTGCCAACTGCATTTTGCAGCTTTCTAAATCCAGTTGGCTGAGCGGTACGGGCGTGGTTCCCATGATGATTCCGCCATAAGAAGCATTGTCAGCGATAGTGTCAAACAGGCTAATGTCCCAGTTCGCCACACGGCTATCGACAATCTCTAAAGCAGCAACGGCATAATCAACGGCATTGATGACATCAATAATCGTTAAATGCTCAGAATCTAAGTCAGACTTGAGTACAAAGGCAATTTCAGCTTCAATTTTAGGCTGCAAAAACTGACCAACAGATATCTGCGCGCCTGAGCAATAGCATGTATCGGCGTAGACCATACCGTAGTCCGGTTGATCCACACCCAATTGTGCTTGCACGGCGGTTGAGGTCAGGCCAATCTTGCGACCGATGGTGACTCTACCTTGCTCACTCCAGCGGCGGTGATTCTCTTGCTGAATCCCATAAGCCAAAGAGATATCGGTGGCGTCAACTTGGTCACGCAGTGGTGCGATTGCGCCTTTGCTATAGGCATCAAATAATGAATTGGCTAAATCAGCAGCGGTATTCTTGTCATTCATAATGTAAAGCTCTCATGTGCGTCGTGTATTTTTGCGTCGTATATAGATGGGTTATTTACGTGGCGGACGCTGAAACTTATGTCCCCAAGCTGAATTGGTATGATGAACTTTGACATGCCAGCTATCATCATCAACCTCTATGGCACCCCAGCCAAATTCAACATCAAAGCCCGACGGACTCAGGGTATAAAAAGACAACATCTCATCATTCGAGTGTCGACCTAGCGTGAACGAGAAGTGTGTGCCCGCTTTTTCGGCAGCATCCATCGCCCGACCAACGTCATCGACGTCATCGACTTGCAACATGATATGAGCAACTTTCGCTGGAATAGGCACAGGCGCTAACGCCAAAGAATGGTGACGTCCATTACAACGTAAAAAGGTGATACTTAAAGGTTTACCGGGTACGATCTCGGTATTGATATAGTCTGATACTTTGAAGCCTAAAAGCTGAGTGTAGAATGCTTCTTGTGCTGCGTGGTCTTTGGTAATAAGGACGATATGACCAAGTCCCTGCTCGCCAGTGATAAAGCGAAAACCCTTAGGACTGACAAAAGGTTGATTGGTCAACTGCAAAGGGCCGTAGAAGGCTTCACAGCGGGTGCCGTCAGGATCATAAAAGACGATGAGCTCTTTTACTTGGCGCGATTTCGCCAACTCATCGGAACCGATTTCAAAAGCGATGCTGTGCTCGTGCAAACGACTTTTCAAACTTTCTAAGTCTTGCTTATCACTGACTTCCCAACCGACATAATCTAGATGGTTATGATCTGAGTGTTTAAGCTTAATACGCCAAGCATATGAATCAACGCGCAGCGACATATCACCGTTATCATGGTCATCGACACTGACGCCCAGTATGTTTTCGGCGTAATCTCGCCAAGCTTCTTTATCAGCAATGGAAAAGCCCAGATAGCCTAATGCTTTTATCTCTGACATGTTAAAAATCCCTTTTATGAGTTTTATCCCTTAACTTTCTTTTACAACACAGCATACAGATAGCCACGCATTTAACCGCGCATCAGTTTTCGCAGTGGCAGCTCTGGATTGGCCAATTGTGATGGCTCAACATCCACATCATTCTTTATCATGCGCATGGCGGCGCGAACGGCATTTGGATTATTAACGCTGACAGCACCAACGACGCGGTTATCAACCACGCTAAAATATACCGGCCACTCGCCTTCTAGTCTCATGACCAAGTGCTCTTTGGTGGGTAAAATCTTGCCAGCCATCTCTATATGCAAATCGCCTTGATCTGACCAGAACCAATCAACAGGTGCTACTGGTAACTCTTGATTTAAAATAGCAGCGGCAGCACGCTCTCCTTGATGTTGAGCTGACTGCCAATGCTCATGACGTACCGTTGAGCCATCAGCTTGGCTCACTGCGGCAACGTCTCCTGCCGCATAAACGCCTGCAAATTTAGTGGCTTGATTGTCATTGACTTGAATACCGCCCGTGGCTGGGTTTAGTAGCTCAGCGCTGATAGCATCCGAAAGATAAGGCGTACTTGGCGCCATACCAACGCCCATCACGATGACATCAACTTCAATCGATGTACCATCATCAAACAAGATGCCCACACTGCCATCTGCCTGCTCTATAAATTTATCAAGACGGCAATGAGACGTCAGTGTCACGCCTTGGGCGCAGTGATTGGCAACGATTTTTTCGCATAATTCTGTCGGTAGCAGATGAGCCATAGGTAGCGCAGCAGCATCTAACCACTGTATGCTAGCGCTAGATTTTTTTGATAGCGACGCTGTGGTTTCAGCACCAATAAAGCCGCCACCTATCACTGCCACACGCGTATCTGCGGTCAATCTTTGGCGCAGATTTAGCGCATCTTCATAGTGACGTAGTACCAATACTTGCGGTAGATTTGACCCTTCTATAGGTAATCGTCTTGCTTCGCCACCTGTTGCCAAGACTATGGCATCGGCGGTTAATGCTTTACCGGACTCTAAAATAATAGTGCGCGTCGTAGGATCTAATTGACGCACCCCATCACCGTAGTGAGCTTCTATATTGAGTGCCGTGAGCTCGTTATCGTTGATTAAAGCAATATCATGATGCGTGCTATCGGCTTGCATCAAAATCTGCTTGGACAACGGTGGTCTCTCATACGCGCCATGTTGGTCTTTATCGACCAGGGTGATGCTGCCCGAGAATTCCAGCTGGCGTAATGTTCTGACGCAGCTTATCCCAGCGGCACTGGCACCGACGACGATGACTGACTCAATCTGGCTCATCTGTCGACCTCGATGTATATCTCACCGTCTTTGATTTCGACATCATAGACGTTGACCGCTTTTATGGCTGGTGGATTATCAGGTACGCCCGTCTTTAGACAAAAGACTGACATATGCAGCGGACATTCAACAGTGTCTCCTTCTACAAAACCATCACAAAACGAGGCTTGGGCATGAGTACAAGTGTCGTCAATCGCATAAACCTCGCCACTTTCACCGCGAATAACCGCAATCGGCGGGTTAAATTGGTCCAGCTTGATCGCCTCGCCAATCTCTAAGTCTTCTAATTTGCCAACATGAAACATAACAACCTCGCTTTATTCTGCTGTGAAGTGATTGATGACCAACTGTAGGAACTCTTTTGGTCGCTCAGCCATGACCCAATGTCCACAATTGGCTAACACATGCAAATCTGCATTAGGCATTGAACGACCTAACTTAAAGCCCATTTCTGTCGGTACGACTTTGTCTTCACGGCCGTGAATAACGATAGCAGGATGGTTGATTTTGGCGACCACGTGCTCAGGCATGCCCGAGAGTTGGGTTTCCCCTTCCTCATTTGGCTGTACCAATAACTTGCGCAGACCTTCTTGCGCGCCAGGAATAAGACTGGTTTGATAACGTTCTTCGACCAGCTCATCGGTTATGGTGTTTGGGTTATGAGGAAAATGAGACATGGCTTGACGCATGTTTTCACGTGATGGTGTGTAGTCCCATCCTGAGCGCAAACCTGGCGTCATAAAGAACTTGTCACATGGCGTGCCCATTAAACAGAGCTTGGAGAATCTTTCAGGAAAACGTGCCGCCGTTGCCAGTGTCAACGAGCCACCAAAGGAATTACCAATGACGTGGGTTTTTTCGATACCTAACGCATCTAAGAAAGCCAATAAATGCTTGCCCCAGTGCTTAATATCGTAACTAAAATTAGGATCTCTTTCGGTATGTCCAAAGCCCGCTAAGTCAGGCGCGATGACACGGAAGTGCTTGGCCAGCTCAGGGATAATCTTACGCCAGTTGGTATAGGCAGAGACACCTGGTCCTGAACCATGCAATAGCAATAACGGCTCACCCTCGCCCATTTCCAAATAGTTGGTTTGCAGTCCAAAAGCTTCAATCGTTTTGCCTTTGCCAGAATCAATTACTTGCATATTCAATCTTCCTTGATAACAGTTTTCACGAGATGATTATTTATCACTGACAGTTACAATAATAGAGATTTTCGTTAATGTCAATACGCTACCGTATGGTGAAACCATAATAATTTTTTTGGCGCTCTTCTTTTAACAAAATCGCTTCATATACTATTTTTCTTAAACCCTTGTATACACTGCATTATGAGATAAAACTTAGCAATTAATAAGTTGAAATTATGAGGTTAAACTTATTTAAACCTAGGTATATATATAGATATAAATTAATATATAGCATACTAAAGCGTATGTTATAAGAAATAAATAGCCATATATTTAGGTAAGAAGCGAGGACAAAATGCTAAAGGCGCGGCTTACTGCTATCGAGTAGAATGAAGAAAATATCTTTGAAGAGTCATTGAGAATGAAGCTGATGGTTTATTATGCTAAGACTTAAGTTGATTAAAATGATAAAATATGAAAAATCTTATCTGAGCAACTGAGCGCATGGCTCAGTAGGTGTACGATTATTAAGTCCTACGAGTACTATAGTCAGTCTAGAATAAAAGAGATACAACCCATATCATGAAACAGCTTAGGTAGATTATTCTCCATCCAGCCTTGACGTAGAAATTTTGCCTGTGCCCACTTCTTTTCAATGGGATTTAGATCAGGGCTGTAGGGTGGCAACCAAAGAATACGATGGCCATGTCTGTTCAGTAGTTTTTGAATGCATTTGTTCTTATGAAATCTAGCATTGTCCATCACGATCACACATTTTGTTTTAAGACTTGGTATTAGCGTGTGTTTGCACCAGTGGTAGAATATGCTGCTGTTAATATTTTGCTCAAAGTAATCTAAGGCAAATAACATTTTTTCATAGAGCGCACCAATAACGTTAGTGCGCTTTCTTGCTTGCCAGTTATAGCTGTCGATACAGGGTTTACCTATCGGTGCATAGCCATGAGAACGAATGGTTTCAGCCTCAAAGCCGCTTTCATCCATGTACACAATGGGATAGCCTTGCTGAATAAAACTATTGAGCTTACTCTGATACGCTGCTCTTTTTATTGGACACGCTTTTGGATGCTCTAAGGTCTTTTTTTTGACTGATACCAAGGCGCTTTAGGGCAATATCAATGCCTGACTTGCTACAGCCTAAACGTTGAGCTCGCTCGTACATGTAATCGTCTGGATACTGCGCGACGTCTTTGAGAAGTGCTTCATTTGGTATTTTACTGGGTGGCTTATCCCGAGTTTGTTTGATACTTGGATTTTTCAGCCAACGCTGTAAAGTGGTTTTGCTGATGTCATAGAAAACACAAGCTTGACGAATGCTCATGTCTTTGTCTTTGACGCTTTTTATAACTTGCGTTCGAAAGTCTGCTGAGTAAGTCATAATGATTATATCTTTCTCTTTATTTTAAAAGCATTGTATCTTATTTATAAAAGACTGACTATATCGTACCGTCAGACTTTGGGTATCTGGTATTGAGCATTTAGCATACTTGAAACTCACTAAACATAATGAATGAGTTGTTTAAGAGTGAATCAACGATGATTGACTCTTTTTTTAATAAGTAGAGGTCTTAAAAACATGGATTTAATAGAAAAAAATCCAAGCCAATCCAATAAACTGACGGCGCAAGATTGGTTAGATATCGCTGAGTCTGAGTTGGCTAAATCTGGTATCACGGCTGTCAGAGTAGAGCCACTTGCCAAAAAACTAAAGGTTACCAAGGGCAGTTTTTACTGGCATTTTCGTAGTCGAAAAGAGTTGTTCGAAAAGCTGCTATCAAACTGGCGTACGCGCTCAACGGTTGCTATTATCGAGCGTTTAAGTGATATAGAGTTGACACCTGAAGAACGCTTGAGAAAGCTTTTCTTGATTCCTTATAAGCGTAATACCAGAATCAATGGTGCAGCTTTAGAGCTTGCCATCCGTAACTGGTCACAAAATGATAAAGCGGTGCAGGAAATTCTCAATGAAGTTGATAGTCATCGTTTGACTTTTATTGCGATGATTTTTGAAAATTTAGGATATAACAAAGAGCAAGCAGAGATAAGAGCAGCTCGGTTTTATTACACCATGCAGGGAATATCTGTCGTCAATGTGCAAAAAGAACAGGCCTCTATTGAGCAGATATTTGAAACTTTATTGTGATGATTTTTGCCTAGTATAGTATGGTGAGAGTGTTTGGAATAATAACGCAAGCGCTAGTGTTCTCTATTGAGTTCATCAGCGCCTCGCCTATTTTTTTGGAGAAATCAAAGTTAACGCGGAATCTGACGAATGGTAAGAATCTGCTCACTACGACCAAAGGGGCCATAGACGTCATGCAGTACAGCACTGCTGATACCGATACCGTCAGCACCGTATTGTTATACCGCCTCTATACCTAGCCAGCGTCCTTTAGTCATGCGATGCATATGGATTTGCAAATCCGTATTAGGGAACATCCATTGTAAATCATTCAGATCCAACCCCAGCCTTGGCACGATGCCATTAGCAAGATCCACCATTCCAAGTAGATGTACCAAATCCGTAGTGGGCTCACCTTCTACCATCGCCGTATCGTTGGTAATCCATACCATACCTTTCCCCGGACGACGCGCTGTATCCGCAACCAGATTTACGCTTTTAACAAACCCGCCAGGCCAACTTTTCATCTCTTCCCATACTGGCAACTTCATCAGGATGCTGAGGTGCGTTTTTATCCTCCAAGCCTGCAATGGCGGTGGTATCTTTTGTCAATAGTCGCCAAGCACGCGCCGTAATACAAGCACGCCCACCACTACTCATGACCGACTCTATTAACTCGATGGTTTTGCCCGGACGAATACAGCGAGTGGTAATAACAAAATCATTAAGTGGGATTAGCCCTAGAATATCAAGGCTAATGCGTGCTATACGCATATTAGTTTGCGGAGAAAATTGGATCCTTGACTACACTTTATTGACGACAACTGCTGTCGCAAAGCTTCTTATACAAGTTGTTTTACCAACAAAGTTCCGCTAAAGTTAATGACATACTTTTCTTGTCAGACGGAACTATTATGGCAAAATCCAGCAATCCTTATACCGACAATAGCTTTGCATCCTCCGACCTAAAAACCATCTTGCATTCCAAACGCGCCAATATTTACTACCTATCCCACTGCCGCGTTATGCAAAAAGACGGCAGAATTCTCTATCTCACTGAAGAGGATAAGGCCAACCTGTTCTACAACATTCCTATCGCCAATACCACCTCCATCTTACTCGGTACGGGCACCTCCATCACCCAAGCGGCGATGCGACTACTTTCGCAAGCAGGCGTATTAGTAGGATTTTGCGGTGGCGGTGGTACGCCGCTATTTATGGGATCTGAGCGTGAAGTCTTCGTCGAGTGGCTGACCCCGCAAAGCGAGTATCGACCGACTGAGTACGTGCAAGGTTGGCTCAGTTGGTGGTGGGATGATGACAAGCGCCTCGCTGCCGCTAAGATGCTACAACATGCGCGTCTGGCCTACTTACAAGCCGTTTGGGGTAAAGATGTCGATCTAAAACGTCAGGGATTTGATAGCAATCGTGAAGATATCAAATCCCTCATCGATAACAATATTCGACAAATCGATCAGCAAACTGAGGTCATGCACTTATTACAATTAGAAGCTCGCCTGACCAAAAACCTGTATAAACTCGCCGCCAAAAACACCGGCTATGACGGCTTTACCCGCGCCCATGATGGCATTGATAAGGCCAATGGTTTTCTTAATCACGGTAATTATTTAGCGTATGGTTTAGGCGCGACGACGGCATGGACGCTAGGTATTCCGCATGGCTTTGCAGTGATGCATGGCAAGACCCGACGCGGCGCATTGGTGTTTGATATTGCTGATATTATCAAAGACGCCCTCGTGCTACCTCTCGCCTTTATATGTGCCAGTGAAAATGCGAGTGAGCAAGAATTTCGCCAAGAATGCTTAAACTTATTTACCAAACATCATGCGCTAGATTATCAGTTTGAAGCTGTTAAACAGATTGCCATGAATAAAAGCTGGCAGGTGTAGAAAATGATCGTTACCTTTGTTTCTCAATGCGAGAAAAAATCGCTGAAACGTACGCGCAGAATCCTAGACGCCTTTGCTAATCGTATTGGTGATAATGTTTGGCAGACAGCGATTACTGAGGATGGGCTACAGACGGTCAAGCAATTACTGCGTAAATCTGCGACCAAGTCTACAGCGGTGAGCTGTCATCGTAATAAGACGCGCCAGCTGACCGAGCTGGTATGGATTGTGGGGAATAAGCGGCGGTTTAATGAGGTTGGGGTGGTTCCTGTTAATTGGACTAATAATGAGGTTTTTATGGATTTACCAATAACAACGGCTAATATTTTAGCCAACACAAATGAGCAACCACTAAGTCAGCATCTATTTGCTGTTGGCTATCTTGGTTATAAAATTATTGAAAAAATGCAAATCAGCAACCCAAAGCTTGCTCAAGCAGCGTTAGTAGCTGGCATATTGCATGATATTGGTAAGTTAGACCCGCAGTTTCAAGGCTGGTTAAAAACTAAAATTGGTAAAGAACCGTTGGACACATCAGATGAGATTGAGATGCTGCCTGATTTGCCAGATGATGGCGTCCATATTGATAATAGCATTCGAGGTCATACCAAATTTACCTTTGAAAAACACCCTCGTCATCATGAAATTTCTTGGCTACTGGCGCAATCTATTTTACCGACCGACGCTTTAAACTCAAATCAACGTAATCAAGTGTTTCATGGTATTTATTGGCACCATACACGACCTTATCGCAAAGACGATAAATTTTTTATGCAAGCAAAAGGCATTCATAAATTATTTTTAAAATCTCTAAAGTCTGAATCTATCAATAATATTATGAATGAATTATCAGCAGTCCTTAATGATGTTGCTCAAATCAGTGCAGGCTATACTGATATTAACTTTGATAATCTAATACCAGAGTGGAACAAGAGCTTTAAACTCACTCAAGAGGACTTACCAAGCTATAAAATATATGATGAACTCGCCGAAGACGTTGACGAGTTTACGGTAGACATCAAGCCTAATGCTTTAAACAACTTGATTCGCACAGCGGTCATTAGCGCAGATAGAATTGTATCCGCCATGCCTGCCGAAGATTTGACCGACTATATTAAAGAAGGCAATTTAGAACAGGCAATAGACAAAATTACTATCGAGGACACTGATTTATCTCACAAGATTGATGTTTGTCTTGCAGGCTTTGAAAGCCGTTATCCAAACAGTGAGCGTAACCTTGCTCAGACACAAGCTGCTAAACAACTAGCTGAGCTAAAAGAGACTGCTGAGTTTGATGAGGCAGACAATATCGGTGTGCTACAAGGACCTGCTGGGTGCGGTAAAACTAAAATTGCATTGGAATGGGCAAGTCGAACCAATGCCAATAAAATCATTTGGGTTTGCCCCCGCGTGCAGGTTTGCTTAGGACTTTTAACTGACTTAACCCAAGCTGAGTATTTACCTGAAAGTCGTATTGAAATATTCACAGGAGAATATAAAAAAATATTAACCAATGGTATGAGCATGGAGGATACACCTGACACTAGTGAGAGTGACTACTTTAGTGGGGATATTGTACTGACAACGATAGATCAGGTGATTAATAATATTATCTCACACCATAAAGTCACCACTCAAATGACAGACTTTATGCAAGCGCATGTGGTATTTGATGAGTTTCATGAATTGATTCCTATGCCTGCTTTTAATCTTTTGTTTGCAGAATTGATAGAAGCCAAAAAATACCGCGGCGTTAACGCCAACACCTTACTGAACCGCCCCGTGATTGTCGGAGGCTCAACTTTCTGAGAGAATACGACAATGAAAACACGAAACTATACCCCCGAGATTAAAGATAGAGCCGTTCGCATGCTGATTGAAGCATCAAGCGATTATCCCTCCACATGGTCAGCCATTCAAGCCATTGCTCCTAAGATTGGCTGTACCCCTGAAACCTTACGATCATGGCATAAAAAGCACATAGATCAAACTATTCCTGCCTCAGTGCAAGCCCAAAGCCAAGAGCAACGAATCAAAGAGCTTGAACGAGAGAATAAAGAGCTCAAGCAAGCCAACGAGATCATCAGGAAGGCAGCGGCTTTTTTCGCCCAGGCGGAGCTCGACCGCTAACTGGGGTAATGGTTCAATTTATTGACGACAACAAAGCTGAGTATGGGATCGAGCCAATCTGTAGAGTCTTACCGATTGCCCCATCAACCTATCACCATGCTAAAGACTTAGAAGACTACCCTGAAAAGCGTTCCCTTCGCAGTCAGCATGACGACTTCTACATCAGTGAAATCAGACGCATCTGGACTGACAGCAAGTGCCGCTATGGTGCGCGTAAGTCTGGCAGCAGATGAAGACTGACGGCATTCATGTGGCTCGCTGCACCGTAGAGCGCTTAATGAGACAGTATGGCATGCAAGGGGTTTGGCGTGGCAAAGGTAAGATTACTACCAACAGTCGTGACGATCAGTTAAGAGCGGATGACTTGGTTAACCGTAACTTTAATGCACGTCAACCTAATCAGCTATGGGTGGCTGACTTTACCTATATTAAGACAACGAGCGGTTGGGTATACACCGCTTTTATCATTGATGTGTTTGCTCGCGCTATCGTGGGCTGGAAGGTGTCTAATCGTATGAATACCGATATGGTGATGGCAGCGCTCAATCAGGCAATAGCAGATAGGAACAATCCTAAGGATGTGATTCATCACAGCGATCGAGGGGTTCAGTACTTGTCCATCCGTTACACAGATAAGATGGCTGACTCTGGCGTGATTGCTTCTGTCGGTACAACTGGTGACTCATACGATAATGCCTTGGCTGAAACGGTCAATGGGCTGTATAAGTCTGAGGTGATTGAGTATTTAAAGGAGCAATGGCATGGGGTCAATGATATTGAGTTAGCAACCCTTGAGTGGGTGGACTGGTTTAACAAAACACGACTGCATAGCACGATTGGTTATGTGTCACCTTTTGAGTTTGAAAAACGGTATTATGATAGTTTAATCCTGTCAGGCATGGCTGCCTGACTCAAATAAATCACCCTCCGACATAGTCGGGGCGGTTCAAAGTGAATGATCCAATATTTCAGTCTGATTACTCTGATGAATTTTGGGGTGTCTTAGCATTGAGTGTTGATGAGTTGTGTGACTTTATCATCAATGATAAACCAATAACTAGCTCTGTACCGCTTGATTCTATTTCTATATTAGACCGCTTAGAGCATATCAGACAAATAAAACCTATAGAGTATGATAAACACGTAAAACAAGCGTCAAATATACTGCAAGCTATTTTTGAGAAGTATAGTCCATTTGATAAAAAAGATATGCAAAAGGTGCTACCCATGTATTGTTCTGCCTTGTATCTACAAATGCAAAGACTTGAACAGAAACTTGGTGTTTCAATTCCAAAAGCAAAAAGAGGAGGTATTTCTGGTATCTCTCACAATCAACATACACCTAAAAACTTCATGGAAGCTTATGTGACTGGTGGTTTAAAACCGATTTATGGTAATCCATTTATCCGTGAAGAGTTTGTAAAAGGTGAAGGTAAGATCAAGCACACTTTGACCAAAGCCAGCGGACAGCTTGAAATCATTTTAGATATTGATGTTGCAAAAGCCAAAGAGCTTAAAAGAATGATTGATGATGCAGGTGTCTCATCATTTTACTTAGGTAAAAAAGGATTGGCATATGTATCAGATATTCGTTTACGTTAGGGAGCAATAAATGAATTACTATCAAGAAGTCACGCTAATAGAAGGCGATAAAAGGCTGTATGAGGTATGGAGCGATATTTACAACCAAATACATATTGCTCTAGCTGAAGCAAAAAATAAGCATGCTATTGATACTATTGGTGTCAGTTTTCCGAATTATCGCTATGAAGAAAAAGGTGATAAAGTATTTGCCATCTTAGGTGATAAATTACGAGTTTTTGCACCCAGTCAAAAAGATTTAGAAACGCTAAACCTTGCTAAATGGTTGGAGAGACTGACTGACTATATTCATATCAAAGGCATCAAAGACGTTGGCGATAAAGCAACTGCCTATGTCAGCGTACATCGCTATCGTCGTAAGACTGCTGATATACAAGCGAAGTCATTGGCAGAAAAGCTTGGCGTCAGTTATGAGGATGCCATGGTAACTGTGAATAAACGCGTACCTGAAAAATCTGTACCTTATATCCAAATGCGTAGCCAAACCAATCAAAGCAACTATCGTTTAAGAATATTACAGAAGTCTTGTGATGAACCAAATGCTGGCAGCTTTAACACTTATGGTATGAATGGTATGTCAGATCATGTCACCGTACCGCACTGGTAAACAGTCGTTATGCGCGACCCAAAAAAAGGGCGTAAAAACCCTTTTTTTGAGCTATTTAAAAACTTGTAATAAAATCAATCAGTTACAATATGGTGAAAAATAGAGGGTAAAATAGGGTATTTTGACCTCCACGCCTTGTTGTAACTGAATTTTTTGAGGTATAATTCCTCTTCCTCACCGCATAGGTGACTTAGAAAATTCTCGCGCTTTGGCTGGCGTGTAGCGGTGTCTTCCTCACCGCATAGGTGACTTAGAAATCTGTGGTTGGTTTTAATGAGTGGCTTATTGCCTTCCTCACCGCATAGGTGACTTAGAAACTTTTTTTTAAAGAAAAGCAAACCGGAAAAGACTTCCTCACCGCATAGGTGACTTAGAAATTTAGTTACTAGAGTGTTGTACTGAGCTTGGTCTTCCTCACCGCATAGGTGACTTAGAAAATAGATATATGGAAACGTCAAGCTGGCCGCTACTTCCTCACCGCATAGGTGACTTAGAAAGTTTCGATGTGATAATATTATCACGCCATGTGCTTCCTCACCGCATAGGTGACTTAGAAATACTGGTGGTGGCCGTACCTTACAAATCGGTACTTCCTCACCGCATAGGTGACTTAGAAAATAAACCATTGCCACAAGAATCTATTGTCTTCCTTCCTCACCGCATAGGTGACTTAGAAATATCAACCGACAGATAGCACAATCAGAATACCCTTCCTCACCGCATAGGTGACTTAGAAATGCCAGCGTTTGAAATGTTTGTCGCTGAGGAACTTCCTCACCGCATAGGTGACTTAGAAACTTATGGTGCCAATCTCGCAAGCTGCTATTTTCTTCCTCACCGCATAGGTGACTTAGAAAAGCAAAGTATTCTGTCGGACTGATCAGCATTTCTTCCTCACCGCATAGGTGACTTAGAAATAAAGGAGTTGATGGTCTTGTAGTTGGCACGCCTTCCTCACCGCATAGGTGACTTAGAAAATGTGATATTCATTCAAGGCACCAGTCCGGACCTTCCTCACCGCATAGGTGACTTAGAAAATGATTCAAGGTGGCCGCGAGCCGTTTGTTTACTTCCTCACCGCATAGGTGACTTAGAAATCGTCTTGCGTCATGCCAGCCTCATTGAAGGCCTTCCTCACCGCATAGGTGACTTAGAAAAATGCTGCAAGTCTGGTGCATGAGGCTAAGATCTTCCTCACCGCATAGGTGACTTAGAAATTTCGAGAAAATCAAGCTCATTGAAGATGATCCTTCCTCACCGCATAGGTGACTTAGAAAAGCAACAGAAAAAATAGACGCGGGTAGTTTGTCTTCCTCACCGCATAGGTGACTTAGAAATGGTTTAGAGGGTGCAACGCCTGGCGCTCAAGCTTCCTCACCGCATAGGTGACTTAGAAATCAATATCGCGCTGGACGCGCTAAAAGAAATTCTTCCTCACCGCATAGGTGACTTAGAAATTATGCCAGTCACTAAACATGCTGATCGTCATCTTCCTCACCGCATAGGTGACTTAGAAAAAGATGGGGTTTGCGCTAAGGGTACAAGGCCGCTTCCTCACCGCATAGGTGACTTAGAAATAACAGCCTCAGCACCACCTAGCCACAGCTCACTTCCTCACCGCATAGGTGACTTAGAAAGTTGCCGTTGTCTGAGCGCATCAGCAATCAGCCTTCCTCACCGCATAGGTGACTTAGAAATTACGTGCTTAGCATGTGCTCTGAAAAAGCAGCTTCCTCACCGCATAGGTGACTTAGAAAATCGGTGCTGGCGCATTGGTCTATCTGAGCAACTTCCTCACCGCATAGGTGACTTAGAAAAGTTGCTAATCAAAAACAACGAGTGGGAGCTGCTTCCTCACCGCATAGGTGACTTAGAAAGTCACCGATAAATACTAGGGCGTGGTTCACATCTTCCTCACCGCATAGGTGACTTAGAAATTAACCATAGTTACCATCGCTTGGCGTGTCAACTTCCTCACCGCATAGGTGACTTAGAAATCGGCTATTACTGGTCTCCTAGCTTCACCTTCCTTCCTCACCGCATAGGTGACTTAGAAATGTACCATCGTTGAGCCTTGTGTGATACAAGCCTTCCTCACCGCATAGGTGACTTAGAAATATGGACAAGTTCAGCAGTTGCAGAACGATTGCTTCCTCACCGCATAGGTGACTTAGAAAACCACCATCATTGGCAAGAGTTTAGAGGTAGCCTTCCTCACCGCATAGGTGACTTAGAAATGAGCGTGTGCGGTTGCTAGTAACGATAAAGCCTTCCTCACCGCATAGGTGACTTAGAAATGAAGAAGAAATCAAAGACATGTTCAAGCCACCTTCCTCACCGCATAGGTGACTTAGAAATAAATCATTAGGCGAATTCTCTGCCCTTATTTCTTCCTCACCGCATAGGTGACTTAGAAAGATTGCGTTTTAAGCCTGTTTGTGTCGGCATTCTTCCTCACCGCATAGGTGACTGATGAGCGACGTTAAAAAATTGCACTGCAATTTTAGCTGCGCAAGGAAAACCTTTTAAATAGGATCTCTAAAAGCAATCTGATAACACGTCCCAAACCCGAAGACGTTTTAATCATAATATTGGTCTGCTACAAATACACACACATCGGCGAGCCTGCAACAGGATCGGTAATCACTTTGGCTTGCACGTCAAATATCTCAGCCAGCATCGCCTCTGTCATCACCTCGCAAGGCGTGCCCATCATTTGCAGCTCCCCCGATTTTAACACCACCAATAAATCACAATACCTTGCTGCTTGGTTAAGGTCATGCAGCACAACGATAATGCTTTTCCCCTTTTCTTTTAGTGCTCGAATGAGCCGCATCAGCTCTATTTGATAGGAGATATCTAGATAAGTAGTAGGCTCATCAAGCATGATAATGTCAGTATCCTGCGCCAAAATCATCGCAATCCATGCGCGCTGCTGCTGACCGCCTGACAAGGCATCAAGCGGCGTGTCAGCTAGAGCGTCAATCGCCATCTCATGCATGGCACTATCTACTATCTGGCTATCCGCCGCACTCAGCTTGCCCCAATGCGATACATAAGGCGTCCTGCCGTATTCCACCAACTGTCTGACACTCAAGCCTTCAGGATTGGTCTGCACTTGCGGCAATACCGATATCTGGCGGGCAATCTGCCGATTGTTTAATTGCGCCATGTTTTGTTGTCTAAGTAAAATGTTGCCTGACTGCGGTTGAATTAAGCGGCACAAGCCTTTTAATAGCGTGGATTTTCCGCAGCCATTTGGACCAATCAGCCCGATGACTTTATTTTCTGGCAGCTCAAGTGATAAGTCTTTAATAATACGTTGACTACCATGGTAGCCAAGCTGGAGTTCATTCACCGATAGCATCACCACCCCTTATAGCGCGATAGCAAAAAGATAAAATAAGGCGCACCGATCACTGAGGTCAAGACGCCAGCTGGCAACTCAATTGGCGCAAATAAACTGCGTGCCAATACATCAGCCAAAACCAATATAATGGCACCTATCAGCGCGGACGCTGGCAATAAGATACGGTGCTGATGCCCAAAGAGCAGTCGTGCGATATGCGGCGCAAGCAGCCCAATAAAGCTGACCGTCCCAGCCACCGAGACCGCTAGGCTTGCAATCACCACTGCGATGAGCAATGTGGTAAATTCTAGTGGTTTGACGGACACACCCAAATGATAGGCTGTCTCCTCACCCAGTCCCAACACATCTAAACGCCATGCCAGATACATACTGATGACCATTAATACGGCAAATATCATCGTTAGCATCGGAATGTGTTGCCAGCTGCGCCCCCACAAGCTACCGGTCAACCAAATCATCGCAGTATTAATCTCAACAGGATAAAGCACCAATAAAAAGTTAATCCCACTGGCTAAAAACGCACTAATGGCGACACCTATCAGTGCCAAGCGCGCAGGCGTAGGCTGTGATATCTGTGCCAATAGCATGATAATACAAAATGCTAATAACCCGCCAAGTAGCGCTGCGACAGACAGCCACCAAGTAGGGGCCGTAGGAATCATCACCAGTAAAAGCGTCGCGCAAAACCCCGCGCCTGCGCTGATACCCATCAAGTCAGGGGATGCCAGCGGGTTACGAATCACCCCTTGCACCAATGAGCCTGATAGACCAAGACTTGCGCCCACCAATATGGCCAATAGCGTGCGCGGCAGACGATGCTGCCAGACAATAAAGTCTTTGTCACCACTAAAGCCTTGCTGTAAATGCTGCCAGATTTGCCCATACGTTAATTCACTGGCACCAAAAAACACACTGCTCATACTTAGTATCAATAGCAGCATTATAATGAGCACCACTGCTCTACTTGCCGATTTACGAGCAAATAATGAGTGTAAGAGCGATGCAGAGGCGTTGGTTTTTATGGTCATCTATTGCTTACTTTTATTTCTAGATAAAGGATTGCTTGATTTCACGGCCTTAATTAGCTATCAAGCCGTCGCCTGCATGCCAGCGCAATAAAAACTGGCGTACCAATCAGCGCGGTTAATAGCCCCACTGGTGTCTCTGCTGGATAAGCGATAGCCCTTGATAAGACATCTGCCCATACCATCAAGATACTGCCAAGTAGCATACATAAGGGCAATAGCTGCTCATAAGCCATATTAGATACCAACCTTAACAGACGCTTGGCAACATGCGGGATAATCAAACCCACAAAGGCAATGGGGCCTGCGACTGCCACACTGATCGCCGTGAGTATGGTAATCAATGCCCCACACGACCACTGCAATGCACGCAGGTTGACCCCAAGGCTACTTGCCACCTCATCGCCCAGCACCAAGACATTTAGCTTAGGCGACAGCCACCAGCCATAACCCAAGGCCAGCAGCGATATCACCGCTAGCATCGAAATAGACTCCCAGCGCGTATTGGCAATAGAACCTGCCAGCCAATATAGCACCCCATACGCCTGCTCATCGGTGGTGATCAGCGCCGCGCGCGTCATACCGACCAGCAGCGCATTGATAGCCACGCCTGATAAAACCAGACGCACAGGATGCACCGGACGACCGGAGAAATATCCTGCCAATCCTGCAACAAGGGCGCAAGAAAGCACTGACCCGACCAGCGCTTGTAAAAAGGTAGACGTTAAAAAGCTAAACCCCAAACCAATGGAGGATAAAGCCACCACACACGCCGCCCCAGCATTGATACCCAATACCGCAGGAGAGGCAAGCGAGTTACGGGTCATCACCTGCATCAACAGCCCTGCCACCGCCAAATTGGCACCGACTATCATCGCCACAAGCACGCGTGGCAGACGAATCTCTATTAATAATTGCGCGGCTAATGAGGCTTGAGTATTGTGCTGCGTCAATAACGAAAATAAATCCGTCAGCGATAGGTCAAACTTTGAGTACGCCGTCAACCCTTGCCAACAGCCTATTAGCAAAATAATGAACAATCCACACCACAATAGCGCCCGTGTTATCGGACGCTTTGCAAAGGAGGGTGTTAGCGGTCTAGAAAAGGAGCGGCTCAGTTTTGTCTCAACCATAAAAGCCGCCCTGTTTTAAACAAACAGTCTTGTAATGGCGCATTAATTGGACTCTTTTACAGAAGGGCTTAAACCTTCTTTGCCTGAGCTTGACGCAATCTCAAGCAGTTCAGCTGCCATGTGCTCAGCAGACTGCATACTGCGATTGAGCGCCCAATAGTTTGGATCGACTTCGATGACTTGATCGTTTTTGACCGCCGTTAGCTGATGAAACAGCGGCGAGAATTTCCACTCATCATAAATGGTGTGCTCGTTATAACGCCCAATCAATAGCCAATCGGGATCGGCCGCTATTAACTGCTCAAGACTGGTTGCGATATACGCCTCATCCGTTTGCTCTGGAATGGGGCTTTTGATATTGAGATAATCAAGCAAGCTGCCAGCATAGGAGCTTGGGCCATGCAGCCACATGCCCTTATCACTGATAATGGCAAATTGAACGCTGTGGTTAGCAAGCGGAGTGGCTGCCAACTGCGACTGTAGATCTACCATCTTTTTTAGATGGGTATTGATAACTTGCGCCATTTTTTTATCTTGGTGAACGATATGCCCGACCAATTGCGCCGTTTGGATATTTTCTGCATAACTCTCACCGCGGCTCTTTAGTACGATCGATGGCGCAATATGATTTAGCTCATCGGCGATGACGGTATGGCGCTCGTCATCAGCAATGATCAGATCAGGCTGTAAATCCGCAATGGCCTCAAGGCTTGGCTGATAACGCGAACCGACCGAGGTATAGCCAGATAGCTGCTGAGTAAACTCAGGAATAATACTGTCCGGTTTATTATCATCGGCGATACCAACCGGCATCAGACCTAAGGCTAACGCATCCCCTAAAAATGAGTATTCCAAAACCACAATGCGCTTTGGCTCACTCGGATAGTTGCTTAGATTGGGCAACCGCGCTTTGATCTCTGTGTCGGTTAGTAGCTGTACAGCATGATTGTCGCGACTGCTATTACTGCTACTGACATTTGACTGAGTGGCTGCTACCGATATGTCATTATCAGTACTCAATGATGGCGTTGTCGTCATATTGTTTTTTTGAGTGATAATAAAAACAATGCCGCCAACGACAATCAATACGATGACCAATAAAGGCAAAATAAGCGTGAGCTTTGGGCGTTGATTCATAAATAACCTGTCTTACTATCATAAAATGGGTTGGGCGTTAAAACTCATAGTTATACGTTAACAGCCACGTTCTGGGTGCGCCAAAGCCGATTTGGTTTTTGCCTGAGCTGCCATTGGTCGCCCCAAAGGCATATTTTTTATCCAGCGCATTGTTTAGGTTGAGCTGTACATTGTGCTGGCCTGCGCTATAGGCGGCCATCAAATCCACCGTGGTATAGCCATCCAGCTTGACGGCCTCGGCGTCGCCCGCGTAGCGATCACTGACATAATTGACACCGCCGCCCACGCGCCACTGGTCAGTGGGCTGATAGGCGCTCCATAGTGAGAAGGTTTGCTTTGGCACATCATTTGGCACCAGCCCTGTCTTTTTATCTTCCGCATCCAGATAGCTATAGCCTGCCGATATATCCCAGTTGTCCCGAATTTTGCCGCGCGCTTCCAGCTCTAGGCCTCGATGGCGAAACTCATCTTTATCAATCACTTCTCGGTTGTCATTGGTTTTTGGGTCTTCTTTATCAATCTGATAGACGGCAGCGTTGAGCATGATATCGTCATTGTGTAGATACGTCTTAACACCTATCTCTTTGAGATCAGTCTGATACAGCGCGGCAAGCTTTGGATTGATATAAATACCTGAGTAAGGTAGCTGCCATGAGCGTGCGGCGGTCACATAAGCGGAGGTGGCATCGGTAAAGTTATAGACAATACCTGCGCGGTAGCTGAACTTATCATCATTTAGCTCGCTGTCTTGACCTTGAAAGTTTTGATCCAGTTGGATATTGTCATAGCGAACGTTGCCGACCAGCGACCAGTCGCCGATATGATAGACATCTTGGGCAAAGACACCGACACTTTGGGTGCTGTTTTTACGAAATTTAGGAAAACCTGGGTTGGGTGTCGCACCAGCGCTTGGATGAGTGGCAGATATGGGCGGTATGTTTTTATCCGTGGCGAGCGTCAAGTCAATGTCGATATCATTATAATCGGCACCAAAGAGCAATTCATGATTGCCGGTATTCCAAGCCAGCTCAGATTGCACCGTCTTGCTTGTGCGTGGATCATAACCAAAGTTATTTACGGTTCGCCCAACTTGGTTGTCAGTCACCTCCGCTGGCGACTGACGAGTGCCTTTTTGCTCTAAAGTAATATGGCTGTATGAGGCGCGATTGGTCCATTTAACGTTATCGTTAATATCAAACTCATGATTGACATTGGCATGCCAAGTGTCCGAATCTTGATAATCGTTGGTGCCGCCATAAAAAGTATGGACAGGCACATCAACAGGCTTGCCATCTCTGGCGGGTACGCCGCGATAAGGCACAAGATGCTGACGCGTAAAATCAAAAGAGAAATCTAGCGTTTGCTGATCATCTGGCTGCCAGCGAACTGTCGGCGCAATAAACACATCGTTTGAATCCACATGATCGACAAAAGAATCACCACGGCGATACTCAGCATTGAGCCGCGCGTTGAGAGTATCTGAGAGCTTATGCGAGCTATCGATGCGCGCTACTGCCAAGCCATCGCTGCCTACTTGCGCTTGCACCTTATCAAACTCATCGCCTTCTGCCTTTTTGCTGACAAGATTGATGATACCACCAGCACTGCCGCGACCATATAAAGCGCCTGCCGGGCCTTTGACCACCTCGACGCGCTCGACATTGGCGAGGCTACGATAGGACTGCAGTTTGCCATCATCACGCATGCCATCGCTATACACATCGTTTAAGCCATTAAATCCGCGCAGCACAAACTCATCTCGGCTGCCCTCACCCAGCGTGTTATTGAGACCAGCAACGCCTTTGACCGCGTCCAAAACCCGTACCGCGCCCCTATCCTCCAGCTCGGTCTTAGTGACCACCGATACCGACTGCGGCACATCCAGCCATTCGGTATCGGTTTTGGTGCCTGATGTGGGGTTATAAGCGGCGTAGCCTTCATATTTTTTTGCTGTGACCATGATGGGCGCTAGCGTTACAGAGGGCTGGGTATTTGGCTCAGTATCTACTGGCAGGTTGACTGTTTCTTGCGCAAGCGATGACGCGCTGACTGCCATCGTCAAACCTGCTGTCATCGTGATGGTTAACCAAAGCTGATTACGAACTGCGATCACGAGCCGCTTAGGGGAGTTAGTCGTCATATATAGGCCATAGAATGCGTGAAAAATGAATGAATGTGCCAACGCCTAGCACGCAGCGTGTAAGGGCATACTTTTTAAAATAATGGTCTTTAAACAATAATTGATACTTTAATCTCTTTTGTTAAAACACCCCCAACAATTTAGCGAACAACCGTTGCCAATAAATCTGGGGTTTTTTCATACATTAATGATAATAATTTTGCAAATGATAACTATTACTGTTTATAATTGCAACGCTTTAGCAACACTGTTCACTCTTAATCCCTGCAAATATACGCTAACTACTTGGAATAAATATGGTTATTTTTTTTAAACGTTCGGCGCTTTGTTTGGCGATGCTTTGTATTTATCAGCAAAGTTATGCCCAGATGACGCCTGCTGACGAGGAGGCGAGTATTGAGTCGCCCACAGACTTAGACGTAAATTCGGACTTAAATTCAGATTTGGATGCCTCCCCTACAGCCAGCACTATTAATCACAAAACAAAAACTGCGACCCCTTCTTTTATCGCAGCTCCCATTATCGTCACAGCAGAAACGCTTGGTGACTCTAGTGCCAATCAGGTAAAAGCCTTTGCTGGCAATCGCACAGTAATCGATAACGATTTTATTAAAAAAACCGTGAGCAACTCCATTGACGGTGCATTACAGTTTATCCCAGGTGCCAAGATTGATGACGAAACAGGCACAGGCGTGCTACCTAACATCTCTATACGTGGTCTGCATGCCAGCCGCAGTGGGCAGGCGCAGTTTTTGATGGATGGCATTCCGTTGACCTTGGCACCTTATGGTCATACGGGTCAGTCTATATTTCCAGCGACCCTCGACAATATTGAGCGTATCGATGTGGTACGCGGCGGCGCGGCGACCCAATACGGTCCAAACAATGTCGGCGGCGTGATTAACCTTGTCACCAAACCGATTGCCAATGAGACACAAACTGAGATTGGTACTGATTTGACCGTCTTTGAACAAAACGGCAAGCCATTGACCAGCTTATATGCCCGCCATAGCCGCTGGTTAAATGATGACGTTGGCATACAGTTAGAGGCCAATGGTATCAAAGGTGACAGCTTTAGAGACCACTCAAACACCGAAGTCACCAACTTGCAGGCCAAAGCGCTTTGGTACATCGACGAAAACCAAGAGCTTGAAGGGTTTTTGCAATATTATGATGCCGATACAGAGATGCCAGGCGCACTCTCGCCCGCCGCCTACGAGCAAGATGTCGAGCAAAGCCAGCGACCTTTTGAAGCCTATCAAGGCAAATCAACACGCTGGCATGCTAAGTACAAAAACTACTTAAATATCGGTGACGAAGCAGTGTTAGACCTCACTACCTTTGGCCATCATGCCACGCGTAACTTTGAATGGGGATTTAACTCGCAATTTAACAATGACGGCGTGCACTGGGCAGATCCAGCGGTTGCCTCAGACAGCCTACGTACCTCCCCGCGTGAGTTTGACGTATATGGCGTGGAGCCAAAGTTTTCTATAAAGCTTGGCGACGATGACAATATCAAGCACCACCTCATCAGTGGCCTGCGCTACGTCAATGAAGACATCGATTATAAACTCACCCAAACCAAGCTGGCGGATGGTACGACAAGCACACCGCGCGACTGGAACTTACAGACCGATGCATGGGCGGCGTATCTAAGTGATGAGCTGAGCTTTTTGGATGAGCGCCTAAAGGTGACGCCTGGCATTCGTTATGAGAATGCCAAAATGACGTTTAATGACGCTGGCAATAACACACAAACAGACAATACCATCACAGAATGGCTGCCTGGGCTGACCACCTCATATGCGCTCACCAAGTCTGATGACAAGCTTTGGCTGGTCTACGCCAATGCGCAAAAGTCGCTTAGAACGCCGCAAATTGCCAATATTCGCGGCAATGGAGAAGAAGGCAGTGAGCTTGCATGGAACTATGAAGTCGGCACGCGCTATACCACCGATAATCTGCAAGCCAACTTGGGACTGTATCGCATAGACTTTAAAGACCAGCTGCAATGGAACAGCCGCGATCAAAGCTTTGACAATGTCGGAGAGACGCTGCACCAAGGGATAGAGACGGCTATCACCTACACCCCGAAAAAATACGACAATCTAAGTGTCGGTCTGAGCTACAACTATCTCGATGCCACGCTACAAGAAGGCGCAAATAAAGGCAATCAGCTGCCCTACAGCTCGCCGCACCAGTTGGGCTGGCATGCCAGTTACGATTATCAAGACTACAGCGCCACCTTATCTGGGGTCTACTATGACAAAGCTTACACCGACAATGCCAATACAGTGGCAGAAAGTACAGACGGCGCGGTTGGAGAAACGCCTGCTTACCAATTGTGGAATTTGAGCCTACAAAAAACGCTGCAAGATACCGACAACGAAAAGCTGTCTGTGCAGTTTGGTATCAATAACTTATTTGATGAGCAGTATTATTTCCGCGGTATCGATACCAGTCCTGTCGGTCGCTATCCTGCGCCAGGACGCTCGTATAAACTAGGTCTTAACTATCAGTTTTAAACGTATAGCAACTAAATCCTTACACACCTTATAATGATAAAAGCAGACCTATTGCAGGTCTGCTTTCATTGTAACGGCCAAACAGCGAAGCGAAGCATGCTCTATAAGCCAAAACATTTATGTCCTATAGAGCACTTTAACCACATGCCAGCCAAATTTGGTTTTTACCAAATGCGGGGTAAAAAGCTCAGCGGTGAAACACACTTTATCAAAGGGCCCTACCATTTGACCTTTTTTAAACTCACCTAAGTTGCCACCTTTTTTGCCTGAAGGACAGGTTGAGTGCTTTTTGGCCAGCACATCAAACTGGCCGCCTTTTTTAAGCTTGGTAATGATATTTTCGGCCAACTCTTTGTCTTTTACTAAAATATGTAATGCGCTAGCGGTACGAGCCATCCTGCAACCTCTGTATAAAATATCGATAATGAAGGCATTATATCACCACTTATCTGGACTCATCACCTCATTGGCCATTTCTCGCTCAAGCATTTACTTAGAGATAGGCTAAATATGAGCGATTTTTTGTGACAGTCGCGCTTTGTTATAGCAACTGAGCCAAATCAGTCAATTTATCCAACACGATATCTGGTGAGGACGTCTCAAGCTGAGCGCGGGTTTGTGCGCCAGTTAATACGCCTATACATAAGCCGCAATTGGCATTTTTGCCTTCCTCGATATCGATACCGCTATCCCCCGCTTTTAGTACTTGCTGGGTATCTTTAATACCAAATTTGTCCATCGCCAGCATAATCATATCTGGCGCAGGGCGACCATTAGTCACGTCATCGGCGGTCACCAGCGCATCAATCTCATTACCCACCGACCATCCTAAAATAGCTAAGATGTTATTGGCGGTAATTGCATCGTAGCCGGTGTTTAAGACTACCTTTCTACCCGTTGCTTTTAGCCGATCAAACAGCTCTAGCATACCCTCAAAAGGAGCCAAAGCCTCTTCGGTATAAGCCTTTGTCAATCGGGTTTTGAATATCGTAAATGCGGTATCGGTAAGTGATTCAACCTCATCTTTTGCGATATTCAATTCATTTAGTATGTCAGTAATAGCTTGGCGTTTTTCCTTGCCAGCACCGAAGGCCAAGCAAATATCCAGACCCACTTCTTGAGCAGTTTTATCCTCATCGCTAAGCGCTTGATTGATCGCATCACGTACCGTTTTATACACCAAATTGTCTTCGTTGACCGTGGTGCCTGCCATATCAAACACACATAGCTTAATATGCTCGAATTGCGCTTTAATACTACTCATATCTGTACTCATTGTTTTGACTCCAATACTAGATCAATTAACTCTTCACCAAATGCAAAGCCTGTCGAGGCGCCAGTGCCGCCAGTGACAGAGCCGACAACCACACCTTTTTCTGGAGTGGCTTTAAACACCACATCGTCTGCGCTGGGATAGACGCCTAGCCAATGCTGGACGATGTCAATCTCACCAATAGCCATCACTTGATGGAACTCATTAATAATTAAATCATCAAGACTCACATCCCTAAATGGCAATTCTCTATCGCTATAGTCATGGCTATCACCAATGATGAGAGAGCCGTCGGAGGATTGCACCACGATCAGATGGATGCCTGCTTTGCGCTCAGCTGACTGGACATCGTCTAATAAAGCAATCAACCCTTTTGCTTCAGGTAATTGGGCAAAGCCATCATAACGAGCCAAGCTCAAATCCGACATCACCGCGGCATTTAGCTTAAATGGTTTTTTTGGCATGACGCGCATCATATTGAGTGTGCAAAGCTTGGCCTGCGCCTGCGCTAACGTCTCAGGATACAAGCTATGAAAATCTGCACCGGGACAGACCACGCAATGCTCTGCTTGCAACGTACCTCGGCTGGTATAAATCATAGGTAGCTCAATCGATTGCACAGTGGTTTTATTATAAAAATCCACGCCGTGTGCTTGATGTAACCAGTTGGCCAATTTACTGATAGCGGTTTTTGACTCGACTCTGATCTCATGAGGGCTATACAGCACGCCCAAGCCGTCTTTCAGATAAGGGGCATTTTTAGCTATTTCAGTTTGCGTCAGTAACCGACAATCCGTGCCCATCTCTGTCTGTAAAAACGCCTCCGCCACGTCCATCGCTTCTGGACGCTGAATGAGCATATGCAGGCCTCGATGTACCACCTCGATATCTGCTTTGGTGGCTATATCTGCCCAGACATCACGCGTATGCATGGCTCGTTGCCAATGCGTCCCGCGCTGCTGCCCACTGACGGTGACAAAACCGAAGTTACGCACCGACGCGTCTTTGTTTTGTGACTCACGCTCGACCAGTGCCACACTCAGCCCTTTTTTCACCGCAGCATAAGCGCTGGCAAGACCGATGATGCCGCCACCGACGATTACCACATCGTATTTTTTCTCAGATAGCTTTTTTATTGATTCCATTGCGACTTTCTCTATTTTTAATAGTTTGACCTTAAGATTTAACATTCAGCGAGCACCGTCTAACTTATAGCTTTTGACCGTGAAAAAACGCTCTATGCGTATCTAATAGCTCAGCGGTAAGCGGCTCAGCATAGGTTTTTACATTTTTGATTTGGTTCTCAGATGCCACCGTCTCGCCGTCGTAGATGATATTTGGGTATATCTCTAGCAGCTTAGGCCGCGCATTTTTGACGACGATTTCAGCCATTTTCATTGCATTCGGATTGGTTTTATCGCCTTTATCGATGACAGCGACAGACTCACTCAGCGTATAGTTGCCTTCGCTAGGATCAATATAATCAATAGGTAGCCCTTCTGCTTTATTAACGACGGCTTGATGACGCATACCAAAACCAATGGGCACCTCACCTGCCATGACTTTCTTCAATGGACCTGATCCTGATAATTCTAAATTTGGCCCGGCATTTTCGCGAATATGATTCATGAGTGTTTGTCCTTCGGCATCCATGCCATACGTGGCGGTGATGTTTTGTACAAACAACCAACCAGTCGACGAGCCATTGGGATCAACCATCGCAATTTTGTTTTGGTAGATAGGCTTTGCCAAATCTTTGGCGCTGGTTGGTCTAGGTAGGTTTTGCGCCGCCATCTCTTTGGTATTTAAAATAATCGCCCCAGTAAAACTTAAGATGGGCGCATAGTAACTAGGTACTGCAATCTGCGGGTTGACCTCATAGCTGACATCCTTAAACATCGAATGCTTTGCTTGCGCGCTCTCTAAATAAAACGAGCTCATGGTGACCAAGTCTGCCTCTGTGTTTTTACCTTCGGCCAATAAACGCCCGCCAAGCTCACCGGTACCAAAGGACTGAAAGATATATTGACCTTCATAGCCTGCTTGATCTAATACCGCTTGGATGACTTCGACCGCTTCTTCGTCGGCGTTACTATAAATGATGACTTCGTCTGCGCTATTGTCCTTAGAAGCGGCTGAGCTACAGCCAGTCAAAATCATGCCGCACGTGAGACCTACCATTAACGTTTTGAGTGTAAACATCGTGTATCCTATATATTTTACTGAAGGTTTAATTATTAGAGTTTAGTTATTAAAAGTGGCTTACATAACAACTAGCGATAGATTAAACAGCCTTTGCGGTAACAGCTTTTTCGATGATTATTTTCGATGTACCGTAGAGTTGTCTGCTATATAGATGACGAATGCTGGCAAACAGAATCAAGGCGCAAATATTGGTCAGCAGTATCATCAGCGATAAGATAAAAATCTCATCAAAGCGCGCAAAATGCTGTAATTCTACAATTTTGGTGGTAAGCACCATGGTTTTGGCACCAGAGATAAAGATAACCGCACTAATCGTCACCATGGCGCTGATAAAGTAGAAGGACGCCACCTCGATTAAGGTAAAGAATGAATTGGGAATCACCACGCGCCGCAGCGTCGCAAACCACGAATCACCCAATAAACTCGCCGTCGTCTCCCAGCCTAGATTCATCTTAGCCAGCGCGTTTTTACTCATCAGATAAGGGGTGGCAAAGTAGTGAATGATGTTGCTTATCACGATAATAAAAATAGTGTTGGCGACAGCAGAGCCTGAAAACATCATAAGATACGCAATACCCACCACCATCCCTGGTACGGTGTTAGTCACCAATGCTGAGCTCTGGATGCTGAATTTACCGATGTTAAATAAGCCAGAGCGTTCGCACAGCAGTGCTGAAAAGTAAGTGATTAAGGTGCCAAAGACAGCCGTCAACACCGCGACGATGAGCGAGTTTTTGTAGACGCGCATGAGATTGGCAGACTCTAAGACCTTGCTGACGGTTTCTGTGCTGAACTGCATTTGATAAGGCCATGTCTTGATCCATGGAATGATAAATATCACCGCAAAGACCATCAGTAAGCAGAACAAGATAGCGCTCGATAATACGGCTAACACTCGGTCTTTGATTTTCGAAGTAGGCAGGTCGATATTTGCTACCGTGTCGTAACGCACATTAAATCGCGCGACATACCAAAGTATGGCAATGCTCAATATCGATGGAATAAGCATAAACAATGCGACCACTGCCCCTTTTTCAAACGAAGGCGACGCGCCTAATATTTGGGTATAAAGCTCGGTAGCGATGACTTTATATTGCCCGCCAATGGACGCCGGAATGCCAAAGTCGGTAAAGGCTAAAAAGAAACATTGAATCATGGCCGCGGCAAAAGTACCAATCAATGGGCGAATGACTGTCATATCAAACTGGCGCAGAGACGAGTCGCCCATTAATTCTGAGACGATAACGAATTTTTTGTCTAAATACTGAAAGGTATTATTGAGTAATAAAAAGGCGATGGGTAAGGTATAAATGGTATAGCCAAGCCACATTCCTTGAAAGCCATATATATGTTCAAACAACTGAAAGCCGAGTATTTGAGTCAACAGACCTTGCTTGCCAAAGGTATAAATAATGGCAAAACCATAAGTCACCGTGGGCAACAACATGGGCAATAAGGCGGCAACCTTGATGGCCTTTTTAAAGCCTTTTGGTAAATTGGTCCAGTGCACGGTATAAGCTAAGATAAAAGCAAGCATGGTGGCGCTCAGCGCACTTATCGTCGCCACAAAAAAGCTATTAAGCATCACTTGCTGAAAGCCGTCACTGCTTGCGATGGCGGTATAATTGTCCAAGCCGATACCATCGCCGACATTTAGTGACAGCGCCAGCATCTTACCTAAGGGTACAAATAAAAAAACGATGAATAAAATCGTCACAAATAGCCAAATGGCTTTTGCTTGGGGTGGGTTACTCAGCTTCATAAACGTCCAAAACAATCAAATGGTCAGGTTTTTACTAAATGACATCTATCGTCCGTCTCTCAGTCACCAATACAGTAACTACAGGCTTTTATCAGCTTAGCCTTTTACCGCGTTTTTTGACTGTTGCTTATCATGAGCGGTGAGAGTATGAGAGTCTGTAGGACGGGAGCTAATATCAGCCTCATGATGGCCATAGTTTTGAGTTTGCGTGTATTTGCTTAGCGGGTCGGTTTCAGAGATTCCGTCGGCAAATAAGCTTAAGATATTGCGGCGTTTGATATTGAGCTGATTAAGAATGAAGTTGGTGACAAAATCATTGGCAGGGTTATGTATGATGTCAGTGGGCTGAGCGAACTGCGCCACTTTGCCTTCTGATAGCAGCAAGATACGATCCGATAACGTCATCGCCTCTTCTGGGTCATGGGTGACGATCAAGGTAGTCAGCTGATAGCGCTTTGCAATCTCGCGAATACGCGCTTTGACGGTTTCCTTAATTACGCCATCTAGTGCCGATAACGGCTCGTCTAATAATAGTATTTTGGGTTTCATAACCAGCGTGCGTGCCAGCGCGACACGCTGCTTTTGACCACCAGATAACTGATGAATACGCTTATTTAGATGTGCCTTGATATCGAGCAAGTCGACCAGTTCATCGACCTCTTGTTGTGTGCTCATATTCGGATTGTTACGCAGACCATATTCGATATTTTGTTTGACACTCAGGTTAGGAAATAACGCATAGTCCTGAAAGACGATATTAAAGCCCCGTTGCCTCATGGAGACGCGGGTAATGTCCTCGCCGTTATAGGCGATGCGGCCACCATTGATGTCGGTCAACCCCAAAATCATATGCAATAAAGTGGTCTTACCACAGCCAGATGGCCCTAAGATGGACACTATCTCACCCTTATTTATTCTGAGTGAAAGATCCTCAAATATTACCTTGTCCTCATATTTTTTTGTCACTTGTCTTAGCTCTAACATATTCACTCACCTAGTCGCTTACTGTCTATTTAAATGACTGTCTATTTAATCGTCATTTATTAAATTACTTGTCTTGTGTAGCTCAGCAGTGTATCGGTCAGTTATGACACTTCGATGAAAAAGCCTTGATAATAATTTCGATAAGGTCAGTATTTACCGCTTTATCATTGTTCTCCTTTTTTTGTTCTCCTTTTTTTGACAAAAAAATAGCGCCCATGTAGGCGCTATTTTTAGATGGTAGTAATAACAAGAGGTATTGATGACTCAAACAGTATCGGTGACTAGAGCTTTAAAACTAGCGTAAATCATCGACGACTGCCAACATCGCAACCAACGATGCCTCACCCAGCCTCATAGAACGCTCAGGCGACCAGCCCGTCACTGCATCAGGGCCATTATCATTGTCTTTAAATGGCATCTCCAACGTATTGGCCAGACAATCGAAATGCTCGGCTACCCAGTTGGTAGCGACGGTCATATTTGCGGTGCCTGGTGCGTCGATCTCATAGCCATATTCAGACTGAAAATCCGCACAAGCAAGCTTTAACACCTCTGAGAATCTATCACGCAAATGTGCCAGACGATCATTATAGCTTGGCGTGCCCTGTGAGCCGGCTAAAAACACATCTGGCAACGCTTCATCGCCGTGCACATCATAAAACAAGTCAACGCCAGTCTCCTCCATCTTATTGATTACATAAAAGACCTCAGGGCTTTTTTCCAAGCTTGGGTTAGACCATTCACGGTTTAAGTTGGTACCAGCAGCATTGGTCCGTAGATGTCCACGCACACTACCATCGGGGTTCATATTTGGCACGATATAGACATCGGCTTTTTCTAATAGCTGCTTGGCAGTGGCATTATCGCTATCTAGCAACGCATATATCAGCCCCTCAACCAACCATTCTGCCATCGTCTCGCCGGGATGCTGGCGAGCGGTAATCCAAATATTGCGCTTATTTACCTCACTACTGCTATCACCATTACCGATTTTTACTAACGTTAAATCACGCTTATCAAGGGTTTCGCCCAGATGCTCCAACGCTACCAATGGGTGCGTTTGGACAGCCGCCAGCAGGTCTTGATGACGCTCATAACTGTATGGGGCAAAATAGGCAATTTGAATGGTGTCATATTCCAAATCTGCCACTATAGTCAACTTGCCATCTTTATAAGTGGTAGGCAGACGGAACCAATACTCCCGATCGTAGGAAGCAACTGCTTGGTAATTCTCCCACCCTGCAACGTATGACGCCTCCCCTGCGTTGACGATATTTAAAGTGTACTGCTCACCTGCCTGACCTGTTAGGCGAAAATTAAACCACTGAAAAAACTCGCCCCCAACGTCTGGTCGAATCGCCAGTTGAATGTCGTCTTTATTTTGTGTATTGATAATATCGATATTACCTGCATCGAAATTTGCCGTGATGTGCATAATTTGTCCTTTATAAGTTTTATGATATTTATCGCTTACTGCTGAACGGCAAGCGTTTTGACATAAGGTTATAGTCGACTCTAAATAAAACAGATACATTATATGTCAACGTGGAACTGGTATAAGTTTTTCTTGCGTGCTGTGCCTGCGCAGACAGAGGCTGCGTAAAATTTATCCCAGTCCCACTGTATCGTTTTTATACTGAACTCACTATAAGAAACACTATCGACCTATTTTAGCAAAAAAAACGCCTCAAAACCCTGCAGGCCAGAGCAGGATTTTAAGGCGTCCATCATCAGTTGATGATTATCAGTCTTTATTGACCATGACTATCTACCAAATCATACAAACACCACGCCATCTTCGGTCTGATGTGCTTTGATATCGACATCATAGGCAGCACTGAGTCGCTGACGGGTCATCACCTCATTAGGCGTGCCTTGGGCAATAACTCGCCCACCGTTTAGTAGTACCACCTCATCGGTATAGCGATGGGCATAAGTCAAATCATGCAGCACCACCAAGATACTTTTGCGCTGCTCATGTACCAGAGTGTGTAAATAATGCAACAAAAAACGCTGATGGCGAATATCAAGATGGTTGGTCGGCTCATCAAACATCATGATTTTGGTGTCTTGCATCAGCGCCCGCACGATAGCTAAGCGCTGCTTTTCCCCGCCTGACAAGGTTTGCACACGGGCATCGGTCAGGTTTGACAGCTCAAAATCTTGCAGCAAGGTTTGCGCACGCTCGACATGGTGGCGATTTGGCCGCTGATACCAAGCAAGGTTTGGCGAGACGCCCAATAGCGCATAATCAAGCACCGTAAGCGGCAACTCAAAACGCTCATGTTGCCCAACCCAAGCGATATGACCATCACGCATCATCTCATCGATAGGCTGGCCTTGAGCCGTGATATACCCCTGTGTTTTTAACGCCACCCCAGTATGCTGACCCAATACTGTATGCAATAATGTGCTTTTACCTGCACCATTGGGCCCGATAAAGGCGACGAGCTTTTGGCTTGGTACGGTGAGCTTGTCTATTTTTAGCAGCACTTTGTCACCATGCGAGATATGAATATCTTGCATCGACAACAGCTCGCTTGCTTTCTCATGACTTGTATTATTATTTTGACTCGGTCGCTCTGTTTGCTCTGTTTGCTCTGTTTGCTCTGTTTGCTCTGTTTGCCCTGTTTGCCCTGTTTGCCCTGTTTGCCCTGTTTGCCCTGTTTGCATTGATCGTACTGGCCGCACGGATTTTGCTGCCGTAGCGCTGCGTCCACTGTGAAAAAATGAATCAAGCATAGTTACTCCTATCAATTAACGGCGGCTACTACGCACAAACAGCCAAATAAAGAAGGGACCACCGAGCAGCGCTAAAACGATGCCAACAGGCACATCCACCGGATAAGCGATATGCCGCGCTGTGCCATCAATGAGTAGTAATAATAGCGCCCCAAGCCAGCCCGACCAAATCATCAGCCGCATACGCCCGCCGCCAAACAAAATAGCCAGCAGGTTTGGCACCATCATGCCAATAAAGCCGATGACGCCGGCTAAGGATACCGCCGCCCCTGTCAATAATGCCGAGGCAATCACCACCAGACAGCGCACCACTCCCACCTTGATACCCAAGGATTTAGCAGCAGCCTCCCCTAGCATCAACCCATCTAACTGCCGCCCTAATGGCAATAAGATAGCCAGCCCCAAGATCATAGAAACGATCGCATAGCGCAGCGGTACAAACCCCGCCTCCGCCATACTGCCCGACAGCCAATTGGTCGCCGAGCGCAGCACCATGTCATCAGACATAAATAAAATCAGACTGACCACGGCCGCACAAAACGCACTGATCACAAACCCCAATATCAGCAGGCCCATCTGCCCACCGCCCAAAAACCGATGACAAGCGAGAATAAACAAACACACCAATACGCTTCCGCTAAAAGCGGCAAGCGGTATGCCAACGCCGCCAAACCCCAACGCCAATACCAGTACCACCCCAAGCGCTGCCCCGCCTGATGTACCGATTAGGCTAGGATCGGCTAATGGGTTTTCAAACAACGCCTGTAGCGCCGCTCCGCTGACCGACAACGCCATACCGACAAGCAAGGCTGTCGCCACGCGTGGATAGCGCAGCTGCCAGATGGTGTCATCCAGATGATTGGGACTGGACCAGTCGCCAAAGCCAATACCAAGGGCCAGCCAAATCAGTAGCAGTGATATGGCCGCCGCCACCAGATAATAAAGGCTGTGCTTGTATTTGCTTGATAATACAGGGGTCGGTACTGTTAGTGTATTTGCCATGGAAAGTATCGTTTTATGTGGATAAGAATTTAGCGAGTATATTTGCTTGATTTAGATTATTTGCTTAGGCTATTTTGCGAGCGCATTTAGCTTTTTTAGCACTTCAGGCGACTGTAAGCCATAACGCAAAAAATCATCGGCTGGCCAAAAATGGACGCCGTCATTTTTACCTGCTGTACTGGCAGCAACCTCAGGACGCTTACTAAACTTGCTGACACCGCCAACGACGGCCTCATTATGCTCGGCAATAATAATCACATCAGGCTTAGCGGCCAGCCAGCCTTCTCGCGACAAGGGCTTTAGCCCCGATACGTTGGCGGCATTTATCCCGCCCGCACGGCGGATCAGCTCATCGCCTACCGTGCCCTTGCCAGCGACAATACGGCCATCGTAACTTAGCAGATAGCGCTTGCCGGTTTTTGCCATAGGACTCATTCCTGCCTGCCAACGCTTGGCTAGCTGCGACCCGGCAGATTTTTTATCGACATAACTGCCGATAGACTTGATACTGTTGGCAAAGGTGCTGACTTCTTCTTTGGGTGCAACATTGACAGCCTTAACCTTGAGCCCATTTAGGCGCTGATAGATACTCACCGGCTGTACCATATAGCTGCCGAGCACCAAATCAGGCTTGACCGCCAGCACTGACTCGGCAGTGATATTACGGTGCATGCCCACAGCGGGCACGCTCTTTAGCGCCGGATTTTTATTGGTTGCATCTTTACCCACCAGCTTATCGGTCGCTCCTAGCGCCACGACCACATCGGCGACGTCGGGACTCATGGCGACGATACGCTCATAAGCTTGAGCAGAAAGCGTTGGCACGGCCAATACACCAAGGATGGTAGCCGTACTGATAGCACCACGGGTACGTTTTTTATTGATAACTGAGTGCGTGAGTGTTGTTTTTGATAAGGCAGAAGACATACGTATTCCTAATTTACTAACGTAAAAAATGACCTTATAGCCAATTCAAAACAAAATGCTTATAAATTCATACCAGTTGCACATTCATATGAGCGTATCGATTTTATTTTGAACTGCCTATATTTATAAGTCATTAATGTTAAATAATTATCCAAAATTGATTTTTTATAACTGGTCTATGCACTTTCTGCTTCAGCCATGACTGCTGGCGCTAACGCTTCTGCGTAGGCATGTTCGTCGACAATATTAGCAACTATTTGCTGCCACTCAGCCAGCTCAGGCGTGCCTTCGAGTCGTTGACCAAACACGCTAAAGACACTGACTCCGTGACCATCAAAACCTTCAATACAAGTCACAATGCCATCTTTGGTTGGACGCTTGACGCACCACACTTGCGCCAAAGCTTTGTCTTTGAGATGCAGGGTAAAGTCATTGTGGTCTTTGTCTAAAATATTAAACCAGTCCCCCATGCGCTTAAGCGTCTGCACCGTACCCGTCTGAATTTGCACGAGTCCGCTATTACCGATAAATATCATAATCGGGCATTTGGCATCACGGGCCTGCGTAAATACCGCCTCGACAGCGCTAACCTCAAGCTGCTGCGTCATCTGCTCTGGCGCTTGACGGTAGCTGCTGGCACGGTCGATATCGAGACTTCTTAATAGTGAATGAAACTGATGCACATCTGTCATTGCCTGCCAACCTTGTTGGAGCTGCGTGCGGGCGCCTTCATCCAGCGACTTGTAGCGCCAGTCACTTAGCGGCGCTTGTATCTCTAACGTCAGCGTCTCCGTATTTACCGTCTGCTGCTGCGCCGCAATCAGCGCCTGCCAGCTGGCGATATTCTCATCGCTTAATTCGCGCAGATAGACTTTATCAATCGCCGCTCCCTGACCGTTATAAAACTGAATGCTATAAGACGGTTTGCCTGTGCGACTGGTATCGGTGACCGCCAGCATGTGCTGCCATTGCCACATAAAAAACCGCAAATCCAAACCACCAACATTGAGCGCTATCCCCATCTTTTCGCCGAGTTTTAAATTGTGATACGGCGCGGTTTTTTCGTGTACGGCCAGATTGTTTCTGACGATGCTCTCAACGCTGCCAAAGCGTGCAAACTGCTGTAACACCGTTTTGCACTGATCTCCGATGTACTGGCTGTAGGGCGATGCGAGCATCAACTCAAACTCACTGACACCCAATGTCGCCGCCCCTTCTGTCGGAAACAGCATCGGCGTGTTTGCTTTTAGTGCTTGGTACTGTTGCCACAGCTCAGTATTTTTTGTGATTAAAGATAACGGTTGACTCATGAGGGTCTCCATAAAATAAGTAATAAAAAGCCAATCAGCTCGCTATATACGCAAAGAGATAAACGGCTGAATAATAATCGCCGCCTGTGGCCAATCTATCTGACTAAACCAAGCAAAATGGCAGCGCTCCATGTGTGCGCTTATCGTTTTTGTCAGGCGGTATTGAACGGGAATGATTATGGCAACATTTTTTTAGTTTGTAAATAGAAACAATTATCATTTACATGTTGATAATTATTATCGTTTGAAATATGATATCTAGGCTTTGTTACTCGCATTGAGGTTTTAAGTAACAAAACCTTGAAGGATTAAATCGCTGCTAGCCGCTTATTTTGTTGTTTTGATAAATAACTTTAATAAAACAGAGCGTCAAACCTCTCTGTTTTTTGCTTTCTCTTTTACGAAGGTTGTTTTGTTTATGTCGATGTCCCCGCTTCGCTCTTATTTACCAGATACCCGCTTCTCTACTCGTTTACCACAGTGGCGACAGCGTGCTTTGGTCACTAGCATCGCCTTGGCGTTATCTGCGTTGGCCCCTGCCAGCGTCCAAGCAGCAGGTTTTGCAGACGACGGCTCTGAGTTTACCGATGATACTGCCCTACCAAGCGTCCGTCTCGACCCTATCGTGGTGACCGCCACACGCTCTGAGCGTGCCTTAAGCGATGCGCCCATCGCTATGCAAGTACTTAGCCGCCAAACGCTCGATGACAACCACGCCCATACCTTAAAAGAAGCACTGGCGCTGTTGCCCAATGTTTACTTACGCAAAGTCCATGGCAAGACAGGCTATGAAGTCAGCATGCAAGGCTTTACCGGCGATCAGGTATTGGTGCTCATCGACGGCTTACCGATTACCGCCAGTACGGGATCGACGGTGAACTTAAATCAATATATGAATATGGATATCGAGCAGATAGAAGTGGTACAAGGAGCGGCGTCAGCGCAGTTTGGCAGTGCGGCCATGGGCGGGGTGATTAATATCATCACCAAACCTATCGGCGCGGCGACAGGACATATCACCACCGAGATCGCCAGCAATGGTGAGCAAAACCCATCAGGTAAAGAAATAGACGCCAACAAACGCTATGTCGAAGCCAGCGTAGAAGGCGCTTTAGATAAAGACCAACGCTTTCATGCGCGCCTATCAGGCTCATATCTAGACAATGATGGCTTGAGCTTGGATCATAAAGCGTGGCCCAGACTAAAAGACGCCAGCGAGCAGTCACAAATCAGCGCGCGCCTAAGCTACCGCCCTGATGGCAAAGGCATGTCAAACGATAGCAATAGTAGCGACGATAGCCACGTGGTCAAAAACGCTCAATATTGGCTAGAGGCCAGTCACTATAAAGAAGATGATGTCAGCCGCTTTAATTACTATGTGGCACCGCGCTATTTGGCGCAGCAGCGAGATGAGCACATCAGCAAGCAGCGCTTTAGTGTCGGTGCGCGCGCTGATATCACGCCGCATGCAGACGATCGCAGCAAGACCTATCGATTGTCCGCTCAAGCCCTGCATGAGGACTATCAAAGTGAGTCTAATACCAAAACCCAGCAGACCATCACCAGCGCCCGAGACACCGACATCAGTACCACGCTAGCGCAAGCGCAGCTAGACCTACCTGAGTGGGTGCTATCCGGCGATCATATTCATCTTATTCAGGTCGGTGGGCAGCTTCAGCAAGACAAGCTGAGCCAAACGAAAAACCAAGTCAGCGAGTTGATCAGCGATGAGGTCAGCCGCGATGTCGGTGAGCTATACCTACAAGACGATTGGCTGATTGGTGACAATTGGGAAGTGTTGAGCGGTATTCGCTACCAAAACGATGAAGACTTTGGTGGCCATACGGCGCCAAAAGTATCGCTCAAATATAATCTCATGGACGCCAGCGGCCGCGACCATATCTTGCGTGGCAGTATTGGCGGCGGCTACCGTGTGCCCAATCTCAAAGAACGCTACTACGTCTTTGATCATAGCAATTTGGGCTATAAAGTGCTGGGCAACCCAAACTTGCAGCCGGAGACCTCAACCAGCTACCAAATCGGCTACCAAGGTCAGCTGAGCGATACACTCAATCTCACCGTCAATGGTTTTTATAATGACGTTGACGACCTTATCCAAACCGACGAGGACAATGCGACCTTTGATGGCAATATCGCTGTTTATAAATATATGAACGTCGATAGCGCCAAGACCTACGGCGGCGATATCGGTATCGACTGGCAAGTAGATGAGCGCACCAAACTACAAGCCAGTTATGCATATCTCAAGACCCACAATAATGTCACCGACACCGAGCTGACCTATAAGCCCAATCACAAGGCTATGCTGGTACTTGACTATCAAATCAATGACAAGCTACAGCTGATCCCGCGCCTCAACTACGAATCCAAGCAGCTCGTCAGCACCAGCGCACAGACATACTCGCCGTCTTGGTGGACGCTCGACAGCAAGCTCAATTATGACATGACGGCAAACCTGAGCGTATACGCAGCGATTAATAATATCTTTGATGTACAGCGTGATGTCACCGATGCCAGTGACTATCGCCCAATCGACAATCGTGAGTGGTTACTGGGTGCCAGCTATCACTGGTAAGCCCTTGCCCGCACTTATCTTAAAGCAACGCTTGTAAAGCAATTGTTTAAAAAACTCTGTCTATAGCGCTGTTTTTATCTTTAGCCAAAACAATAACCATCAAGGAGCCTGACATGACCAAACCCACCCTAGCAATGAGCACCAAGCCGACCAAATTGGCCTTACTTTTTAGCAGCAGCCTATTAGCCCTTAGCATGACCGGCTGCGGTGGCGGCAGTGATGGCTCGAGTAGTGGCAATAACGAAAATAGCGATAATGCTGGCAGCACACCGCCTGCCAGCAGTGCCAGCTTTAGCGAAACCGCCACATGGCAAGTCACCAACCTAGCACCTGATAGTGCCACTTGTTATGATTTTGATGCCAAAGCTGAAAGCTCATGTGACGGCGATACGTGGGATATTAAGTTTGAAAACCAAGCACGCTCAGTCAAGCTTTGGTCAAACAGTGGCGACTCTGGCGCAGGTATGGGCGGAGTTTTTGGCTTGATCGACTGGTCTGATCTGAGCCGTTATACCAATGCCACCCTTGACCCTGATACAGGCCGTGACATCAGCCTACACTATAATGAAGACCGCAGTGGCGGGGTGTTTACTGCCAAGCCTTGGTTTGAGTACAACTTACAAGGCAAGCATCAGCTATATCCCAACAACCGCGTCTATATGGTCACCACAGACAGTAGTAGCGCCATGACAGACAGCAGCGTCCAGCAGCCGATCTATGCCCTGCAGATTACCAACTACTACAATGATGCTGGAAAATCTGGCTACCCAACCATTCGCTGGATTGATACGGCGCTACCAAACCAGGTACAGACCCAAACCATCAACGCCACCAACAATGATGACTGGGTATATGTTGACCTAAAAACAGGCCAAAGCAGCACGGACAAAGACAGCACTTGGCAGATCGGCTTTAAGCGTAATGATGTGATTTTAAATGGTGGGGATTCGGCCAGTGGTAAGATTGGCGGTTATCTTGCCGCCACACCAGCAGGATATTATGATGCAAAAGACGAGCCTATTGTCAGTCAATTTATCACCGATGGTAGTGCAGCGACATTAGCCGACCTTACCAGCACAGCAGACTACGACAAGCCGCTAAGCGCCAGAAGCTGGGTGATTGACAGTAAAGGCTCGGACCTCAACCCTGCGTATACTGGCAGTTTTCCGAATTTGGATTTTGGCTGGTATACCTACAATGGCATGACCCATCAGCTAAATGCCAAACCACTTGATAGTGCTCAAGGCGCGCTCATTAGATCCGCCGAAGGTAACAGCTATGCGCGTGTACGTTTGGATAAGATCAATTATCCTGATAGCACGGCGACGACGGCGACCTCATGGGAGTTTAAATTAGACATTCAGCCGGCTTCTTAGGCTGTGTTTTTTCACCCAGTCGCAGAGCAAGGAATCGACATAAAAAGCTATTTTTTATAGCTTCTACTTGTCATAGCTTCTATCTATATAGCCTGTATTTGTTTTTTTATCAGCGTTCAGCCTTATAAGCATCATAGGGCGAACGCCAAGCTTCTTTAAAACCCTCAAAAACGTATATTTATTGAGTCTTTATGTCCCCTCGCGCTGCCGCTTCTTTGTATCATATGGTATGGGCGCACTATCGCCTGCCGTTTTTAAAAGTTGTTTTATTAAACCTGCTCAATGCCGCCGTCAGCGTCGGTATCATCGCGTATATCAATCACACCTTTATCAGCCAGTCTGTCTTTAGTGCTTTATCATGGCAGAGCTTGGGGCAGTTTTCGCTATTGGTGCTGCTATTGCTAACGACCACGTTTTTAGCACAATATGCCCTCACGCGCTTGGGTCATCGATTTGTCTATGAGCTACGGACAAAACTGGTCAAACAAATCATCGACACCGCCGTGCCGCAGATAGATAATCTAGGGAGCGCGCGCTTACTTGCCAGCCTATCCTCTGACATTCAGTCTATCACCACCGCGTTTGTGCGCATGCCAGAGCTGGTACAAGGCGTGATTTTATCGGTAGGTGTCGGGCTGTATCTGGGCTGGCTGTCGCTGCCATTGTTATTGATTGTCATGTGCTGGATTGTGATGACGATTTGCATCAGTACTATTTTGGTTAAGCACGTCTATACGCATCTGACAGAGCTACGCGAGATCAATGATGATTTATACCAAGATTATCAGTCCATCATAGAAGGGCGTAAAGAGCTGGCGCTCAACCAACACCGCGCCCAAAGGCTGTATAACGACGACTTTTTGCGGCACGCCAAAGCCTATGAACAGACCGTGACCAAGTCTGATACCTTTCATTTATCGGCAGTGAACTGGTCCAATATCATGATGTTTGCCGCGATTGGTATCGTCTTTGCTGTCGCAAGCTCTCTGGGCATCTCCATGGCTGTGGCCACGACGTTTTCTTTGACGATTTTATTTATGCAGTCCCCGCTCCTACATGCTGTCGGCGCTTATCCCACGCTACAAACTGCTCAAGTGGCTTTAGAAAAAATACAGGCGTTGGCCCTTGCTGATTATCAGCCGGATTTTCAGACAGACAGCGCGGCGACAAACTGGCAAACCATCTGTTTTCAGGATATCTGTTATCGCTACCCACACAACTCCGATAGCCAAAATGTGACAGCTGTCGACAGCGAGCATGCTGATGATATCTTACAGTCTGTTACACTAACTTTGCAACGTGGCGATGTGGTGTTTTTGATAGGGGCAAATGGTAGCGGCAAGTCTACGCTGGCCAAGATTATCACGGGGATTTTTGCCCCGACGACGGGCACTGTAACAGTCGATGGAGAGCTCATTCATTCTCAAAACAGCGATTCACAAAGTAGCGACTCACAAACTAACAACTTACAAAGTAGCACCGATTATCGCCAGCTGTTTTCGGCGATTTTTAGCGATCAGCATCTGTTTACGCAGCTCATCGGCCCTAAAGGACAAGCGCCTGATCGAGTACTGACGGATATATGGCTGCATCAGCTCAACCTGCAAGACAAAGTGAGCATCACTGACGACATCCTCTCTACCGATAAGCTGTCACAAGGCCAACGAAAACGACTGGCCATGCTCATCACTGTCGCCGAACAAAAAGACATCCTCCTCCTCGATGAATGGGCCGCAGACCAAGACCCTGCCTTTCGCCGTGTGTTTTATCAAACACTGATACCTAAGCTCAAAGCCATGGGCAAAACCTTATTTATCATCAGTCACGACGACAGCTATTTTGCGCATGCCGATCGATTGCTACTGATGAAAGCTGGCCGACTGATAGAGCTAAACGCTGAAGAACGGCAGCGCGCCAGCATCGACGCCATTGCGATGCTCAAATAAATGACGCGCGCTTGGCACGATACGCACTAATCGCAGTGGTCGTTACTTCTATAGTCAACCCGATATAAAAACGATATGGCGAGATGAAGTGTTATTTTACGCAGCATCGGGCAGCGCAGGTACAGCACGCAAGAAAACCAACGCTTTAGCGAGCCATTTAGATTTGACTATACGAAGTTCTTGAATGCAATTTTTTAATGATAACAATTATCATTAATGTTATTATTATCATTGTTGTAAGTGTTGTTACAACTTCGTACCCAAAAGCCAACCATTTCAGCTCAAAAGGACATCAGATGCGGTCTCATTTACCCCCTCTATCTATCCGAACCATCCGAAAAAAACACCTGACATTGGCCGTACAGATCGGCCTATTAATGGGTATCAGTCATATCGCAGCCGCGCAATCGATTGCGGCAAAGACAATCGACAACTCAGGCAGTGCTGAGTCGTCTACAGGCGCGGAAGTCACCAGTGCAAGCGAAACAACCATTGCTTCGACCTCGACCGCCCCATCGACCACGTTAGAGGCCATTACTGTCTATGCCGATGGCTATCGCAGCACCGGTACCAAGACCGCCTTAGACCCTGAAGATGCGCCCATGAGCTACACCCGCATCGATCAGGAGCTGTTACAAAAGCGCCAAGCAGATAGTGTCAACGCTGCTTTGCGTTATGAGCCAGGCGTAAGCTCGGAGAGCCGCGGCACAGTCTCTATCTTTGATGAGTATAATATCCGCGGTTTTAAGACCTACTCAAACTTTTATGACGGCCTCAGACTGCCCTATGATGGCGCGTGGAATCTCATGCCACAGGTAGATATTTATGCCACCGAAGCGGTAGAGGTGGTCAAAGGTCCCGCCTCTTCGCTCTACGGTTATGCCGCACCAGGCGGTATGGTCAACCAGATCGCCAAAACCCCAAAGAGCACGCAAGAAACCGAAGTGCAGCTGCGACTTGGCAATCAAAACTTAAAAGAGGTAGCGGTCGATACGACAGGGCCAGTCAGCGATGCGCTCAACTATCGCTTGGTGGCATTAAAACGGCAAAAAGACGGTCAAATGCAGACCACCGAAGAAGAGCGATTACTAATTAATCCATCGCTTGAGTGGCAGGCGACTGACGATGTCTCTGTGCTTGCCAATCTGTTTTATCAAGATGATCCAGAGATGGTGCCATCCACCCCACTACCTGCTGTCGGTACGGTCTACAACGCCAGCCATGGCAAATTAGACAGCGACGCCTATGCAGGGGATCAATGGAATCATTTTAGTAAAGAAGTACTGATGCCAAGCATTACGGTAAACTGGGATATCAATGACAATCTCACCTTTAAGCACATTTTACGCTACACCGATGCCGAAGCTGAGCAGCGCAATATGTATAATAGTGGCGGGTTTGTCGATGGTAGCGATAAGATCTTAAACCGCGTGGCGTATACCACTGATGAGCGCATGAAAAACTGGACCACAGACAACCAGCTGGCTTATCAATTTGACACGGCCAATACCTCGCACAATGTGTTGTTCGGTATTGAGTATCAAGAAACCGACAGTAGCGCGACTTACTATGATGCGGGCGCAGCGGGTACGCCAAACCTTGACTTATCAAACCCCAATTTTTCCCAGATCGATACCGATACCCTGCCGCTAGATGCCTATCGTCAAGATGAAGACATCGAGCAAAGCCAGCTTGGGCTCTATGTACAAGATGAGATGCAGTGGCAAGATTTGACCGTGGTCGCAGGCTTGCGTCACGATAAGTTTGAGAGTATCACTGAGCAGACCAAAGCCGCACAAGGCGCGGTGTACGATGCACAAACGATCGATAATGATGCCTCAAAAACCAGTGGTCGTCTGGCGGCCATTTATGATTTGGATAATGGTTTATCGCCTTATGCCAGCTATTCGCAGTCGTTTCAGCCTGTCGTTGGTAGCAACTTTATTACCAATGAAGCGTTTAAACCCACCACCGCCGACCAGCTAGAAGCGGGTATCAAATATCTGTCCTCAGATCGCGCGACCAAAGGCACGCTCGCTGTCTTTGATATCACGCAAAAAAACGTCGTGGTCGCAGACGAAATCAACTATAGAAGCCAAACTCAGACCGGTGAGATTGAGTCAAAAGGCTTTGAGATATCAGGCAGTCATATGCTCAATGACTGGGTGGATGTTGCGGCAAGCTATAGCTATACCGACGCTGAGATTACAAAAGATGAATTTAACCCTGATGTGGTCGGCAATACCCCAGCGCAGACAGCTAAGCACAAAGCCACGCTGTGGGCCGACTACTACGCCACAGATAAGCTTACACTGAATGCAGGCGTACGCTACGAAGACGGCATGCAGCTTGATAAACAAAACTCGGATGAGCTACCAAGCGTGACCTTGGTCGATATCGGTGGCAATTATCAAATCAGTCCGATGCTGGCTGTCGGCGCAAGCATCAATAACTTGTTTGATAAAACCTATGTCGGTGCCTGTTACGATATCAATAACTGCTGGATGGGGCCTGAGCGTCAAATATCTGTCAGTTTGCAGGCGACATTTTAAGCGTTAATCAAAAAGGCTGGTGTTTTGGTGGAGACTGACCAAAGCACCAATGCTTTATAACTGGCCTGATGACATGCCTTATCACTCAGCAGTGTCTTTGGCATGACGCCACGCTTCCATCCCGCCCAGATAGATGTCGAGATTATCAAAGCCTCGGCTCGCCAGCCAGCCTGCAGCGACTGTGGCCCGTGCGCCGCTAGCACACATCAACGTATAGTGACGATGCTTATCAAGCGCCTGCCAGCGCTCATTGAGATGGCCGACATAGATGTGCTCTGAGCCTTCGATCGCATGGGCGGCGCGCTCGTCAGCGTCACGAACGTCGAGGAGCACCCAGTTTTTTTGGTCGATATCCTTATCATTACCATTCAAACGTTTGTTGACCTCATGGGTGTCGATCATCGGTATCTGCTGCAGACGCTCGCCCTGCTTGGCCGCAGCGACCACACCCACATAGCCGCCCACCACATCATCAAGCGCCACCCGCACCAGATGTGTCATGGCAGTAGCCAACTGCGCTTCATCTGCTGCCACCAACACAATACGCTCGCCTTCACCGATAAACCAACCGACAAAGGCAGGAATCATGCTGACTGGCAGACTCATAGAACCTGGGAAGTGGCCAGAAGCGTACGCCATCGTCTCGCGGATATCGATGATATGATCGGCATCAGAGTCCTTAAACTGTGCCAATGTCAAATTGCGCGGGCGCATGATAGCTGGCGGCGCGTCACCGCCTTGCATATTTAAGCGCTCCATCAGTCTAAAATACGGCGGCTGATAGTGATTTTCATTGATTTTTGCATCAATAAAAGCGTCGCGCTCTGTGATTTGTAAACGCGGGTTATTTAGCCGCTCATGCCCGACGCTAGAAAACTCACGCTCTGCCATACCTGAGCCGCAGACCGACCCCGCCCCATGAGCCGGATAAATAATCGCCTGATCGCCCAGTGCTAAGATTTTTTGTAGTGAGTCGTAGAGCAGTCCTGCCACCTCTCTACGGCGGTTAGGATAAAAATCCGTACGACCGACATCCCCTACAAACAAAGCATCTCCAGTAAACACACCTACCGCCTTGTCTGGATAAGCGCTGTCAAACATCGCGTACGCTAGGTGATCATCGGTATGGCCTGGTGTCTCGAGCACCCGAATCTCAAGCTGCCCAATCGCGAAACAATCACCCTCATACACCGTCTGCGCATAGACGATAGGCTGCTCTGGATTTGGACCATGAAAAACCGTCGCCCCTGTCATGTTCGCCAAAATCGGCGCGCCTGAAACCAAATCCTCATTACGATGGGTTTCAAATATATGCGTAATCTCAAGCCCAGCGGCACGTGCTTTTTCTACATAAATCGCACAATCACGGCGCGGATCAATCACCGCCGCTTGACCACCCGACCCCAACAAGTAAGATAGATGAGCCAGTCCAGGTGTCTTGATTTTTTCGAGTAGCATCGTTTTGTCCTTTATATTTATCGTTATCGTTGATGTTTTATGTCGTTATAATTTATTCAAGCCGGTGCTTACCGCTTATTGAATTGATGATTTTTTATAAGCTATTTTATGGGCAAGCAGCTCACACCAATATTTATTTAAAAGTTAGCACAGACCAGCGCCACTCCCCAATATACAATAACATATATTAACATAGCCATTATCTGCTTTGGTGCTAAGCGATGAGTAGCGCCGCCCGACTGTGAAAACAGATTGATAAGAATAGGTTGATAAGAATAAATTGATAAAACCTTACTGATCAAAACAGCACGCATAAAAAATCGGCCTGCAAGCAGACCGATTGGGGCATCATTTTTATGTTTTTTATGAAGAGCTATACAGACGTCTTGGCGCTAGGAGTATCTACGCGGCTGATGGTAATACCGGTAAAACCGAATATCAATGTCAAGAGCAGCGACAAATAGCAGAAGAACGCATAAGGCAAATAATCCAGTACAGGAACGCCTAACGCCTGACTGATAAACACCCCGCACACACTCCATGGTACCAATGGATTGATGACCGTACCTGCATCCTCAATGGTGCGTGATAGATTTTTGGGATGCAAGTTCAAGCGCTCAAAGGTTGGGCGAAACGCCGTTCCTGATAGCAGGATGCTCAAATACTGCTCACCGATCAGCACGTTGATACTAAGCGCAGACATCGCCGCGGCAAAGATTGCGCGCCCTGCGGTGGTCAAGCTGCCTTTAATCCCTGATAGCAATGCTGGCAAAATACCCAATGCCGTCAGCAAGCCACCCAGACTGAGCGCCAGCACCACGATTGCTTGGGTAAAAAACATGCTTTGTACACCGCCGCGCGATATCATCCCTGCCACTTCGCCCAGCTCTAGCGACTCAGCTGGCGTATAGCCTGCAAACAAATAGCCTCCCAACTGCCCGATACTGGGTGAGCTATGAAAATAGGTGACGATAAGGGCGACAAAAATAGTACAGATGATGGTATAAATAGCGTTGACGCGAAACACTGCCAACCCTACCAACACGACAAAAGGCAGTACCGCGTAGTTTTGTACCAAGCCACTGTCTATCAGCTGGTTTTGTAGCACAGTCACTTGACTTAAGTCCGAGCTCACCGTCTGCCCCGAAAAAAACCAAAACAATATCACGGTCAGTATCCATGCAGGGATGGTGGTATACATCATATTGCGAATATGGGCAAACAGATCAATCCCCACCACAGATGAAGCGATGGTACAAGTATCGGACAGCGGCGACATCTTATCACCAAAAAACGCGCCCGACACCACCGCACCTGCAGCGATAGCGACGTTGGCATCAAACGCATGGCTCATGCCGATAAAAGCCACCCCAAGAGTCGCCGCGGTCGTCAAGCTACTGCCTAAGGCCACGCCGATGATAGAGGTCAGTACAAACGCTGAAATATAGTAATACTCGGGCGATATAAGCTGAAAACCAAAATACATTAGCGTCGGAATGGCACCAGACATCATCAAGGCGGCGACCATTAGACCAATAAAAAAGAACAAATATATCGCGCCAATACCGCGCATCACGCCAGAGGCCATTTGCGCTTGCATATCATCGAAGCTGAGGCCTCGAAACAAACCGATGGCCAGTAGGACACAGATAGCGAGTATCAACGAGAGATGAGGCACCCAGCCAAAGCCGATCATGGTGACGCCCATGATAGCGATGACGATGGCAGAGATCATAAATGCCAGTTGAGAAGAGATTTGAGTGAGTATTTTTGGTGGCATCACACATCCTTAGATTGCCAGTGGATTTGGCGTTAGGGTTGGCTTTGGTGTGGCAAGTTTAATCAGTTGCTCTGATTATTGCTACCCTGATTATTTACCAAGTAGGCTATCGGTCTTGGCAGCCATGACAAAATCATTGCGATGCAGCCCCTTAATACTGTGTGACCACCAAGTAACCGTGGCCTTTCCCCACTCGACCAATATGCCTGGATGATGGCCTTCTGCTTCGGCGATATCGGCAAGCTCGTTGGCAAATGCCATGGCCGCGACGAAGTTTTTAAACTTATACTGGCGCTGCAACTGCCGGATACCATCGACCTCGATAAGTGACCAATCAGGAATCTGCGTTAATAACTCGCGCGCTTCAGTCTCACTGACTGTCGGGGCACCGATACGGCAGGCTTCGCAGCTGGCTTGGGATAGTGTCGTCATAATAAACTCCTTTTATTGTCATGATTACGTTTTTACGTGATATACGTCCGTGTTAAAGCAAATAAAGTAAATCAGCAGTTGGCTTCCCTGGCATAGGTCGGCTCAAACAAACCCAGTGACATCGCTTGCTTGACCACGCCCATGATATCGCTGTCGACGATATCAAACAGCGTATCCAGCTCATCAATCACATAATAAATAGGCTGGATATGGTCGATACGATAAGGGGTGCGCAGCACATCGAGCAAATCAAACGCCCGATGCTCAGGCGTGTCGCTCAGCGCATATAATGTCTCAGATGGTGAGCTTAAGATACCACCACCATAGATTTTGCGGTCTTTTGGGGTATGGCCTACCAGTCCAAACTCGATGGTAAACCAATAGAGGCGCGCCAAAAACCACCGCTCTTCTTTGCTGGCGTTGAGACCTAATTTACCATAGGTTTCATTAAAAGCGGCAAATGCAGGATGAGTCAGCAGCGGGCAATGGCCAACGATTTCATGAAAGATATCCGGCTCTTCGATATAGTCCATGTCATTCATGCGGCGAATAAAAGTCGCAACAGGAAAACGCCGCTGGGAGAGCAGTTTAAAAAACTTACCAAAGCTAATCAATGCTGGCACAGCAGCCGTTTGCCACCCTGTGGTCGCCTGCAAGACATCATCGATAGTAGCCAATTGCGGAATCTGGGTGGTGGGTAGCTGCAGCTTTGTTAGGCCGTCTAGATAGGCTGAACAGGCGCGATTGGGGATTTGTTTGGCTTGTCGCTCGAGCAGCGTTTGCCACATGAGGTGCTCATCATCGCTATAGGCAATATGGCCATCACTGTCGGGCTGGTGCGAGACATATGGCTGCTTTTGCGGCGCTTCTAGATAGGAAGCTTCTAGACGAGAAGCCGCTAGATGGGCGCTGCTATTAGTGGTATTGATATTAGTATTAGTGCTATCGGTAATTGAGCTGTCGGCGGCTTGTTTTTTGCCGAGGTCGTTTTTGTGACTGCCGCTGACAGCGCGTTGATAAGAGGGGGTATGTGAGAGGCGATCCATGCCTGTACTCCTTGTATGACGATTGTTTTTTCTATCAGCCCTTTGTCCTCTACCCGTTGACCATACAAACTGGCGCGTCGATCACGTCACCTAATCGGTCAAACAAGCCAGCCAGTCAGACCAGCCAATGCGGATAAGACTAAAATACGCAAGCCAACTGCTACGTATAATGAAGCAAGTGGACAAGACAAACTCCTTTTGCCTTGCCCGCCGCTGCTATAGCGCTTCTGTTTCTGGTTGACCGACAGCGCCGCGGCGCACTTGGTCGCGTTCGATAGATTCAAACAACGCCTTAAAATTACCTTCACCAAAGCCTTCTGCATAATCGCCTTTACGCTGGATAAATTCAAAGAACACCGGACTGCCTAAGATGGTCTCGGAAAAAATCTGTAGCAGTAAGCGAGGCTCGTTGCCCTCAGTCGTGCCATCTAGCAAGATACCGCGTGTTTGCAGTGCCGCGACATCCTCACCATGACCCGGCAGACGCTCACTTAACATGTCGTAATAAGCATCGTTTGGCGCAGTCATCAGCGGAATGCCCGCCGCTTTGAGCAAATCGATGCTCTCCAGCAAGTCATCACTGGCTAAGGCAATATGCTGAATGCCTTCGCCATTAAAGTGCATCAAATACTCTTCGATCTGCCCGCCGCCCTGCTTTGATTCTTCATTAAGTGGGATGCGAATTTTGCCATCAGGGGCGGTCATGGCTTTACTGGTAAGGCCTGTGTACTCGCCTTTGATATCAAAATAACGGATTTCGCGGAAATTAAAGATACGCTCATAGAAGTTTGCCCAATACGCCATTCGGCCGCGGTAGACGTTGTGCGTAAGATGATCGATGACTTTAAAGCCATAACCGGTAGGCTGTCTGTCGACGTCAGCAAAAAACTCAAAATCGACATCATAGATAGACTCACCGTCTTTGTAGCGGTCAATTAAATATATCAAAGAGCCACCGATGCCTTTTATCGCAGGCAAGCGCAGCTCCATCACGCCTGTTGGCACCTCGACAGGCTGCGCGCCCATCTCAATGGCACGCTCATAGGCTTTTTTGGCATCTTTCACCCGAAATCCCATACTACACGCCCCTGCGCCATGCTCTTCTACAAAATAGCTGGCGTGGCTTTTTGGTTCACGGTTTAAGATGAGATTAATATCGCCTTGACGATAAAGCGCCACGTCCTTTGAGCGGTGGTTGGCGATGTGGCTAAAGCCTAGCTGCTTAAACAATGCATCGACAGCGTGTGGCTCAGGTGAAGCAAACTCTACAAAATCAAATCCGTTTAGTCCCATTGGGTTTTCAAATAAATCTGCCATGGTCATCATCCTTAATATCAATTACTGCTAAAAATAATTAGTGCTAAAAATCGTCACTATCAATCCGTATCAAACCTTAAATCAGCGTAAAAATTTGTCTATATCAATAACGCTTATTGACGATGCATTTATATTAGATTAGCTTTATTTATAAGACTAATTGTTTTTTATGATTTATTTATCAGGTTTACTTATGAATATCAGTATTCGCCAATTGACCGCTTTTATCACTGTCGCTGACAATGGCAGCTTTACCCGTGCCAGTGACCAGATGCATCTGACCCAATCTGCCGTGAGTGGTTTGATCAAAGAATTAGAATCCAGCCTCGGTATCGTGTTGTTTGACCGCACCACCCGCCAGCTATCGTTGTCCGCTGTAGGTCGCCATCTGCTGCCACAAGCGCGGCGGGTACTAAATGAGATGCATCTATTTGAAAACGAAGCCAGTAGTTTGACCAGCTTGGCGCAAGGCCAAGTCAGACTGGCGGTGTCGCAGTTTGCAGCCTCCTCTATGCCTGCTGTCATCGCTCAGTTTTCCCAAACCTATCCTGATATCAGCGTGTCGTTATTAGATTGCTCGGCCGAGAATGTCCTACAGCACATCCAAAATATCGAGGTAGACTTAGGCGTCGGTACCGAGCTTGGATTTATGGAGATGGATGATGACATCAGTACCGACTTACTGTACGAATTGCCGTTTTGTGTGGTGATGCCAGAGCAGCATGTGTTGGCACAAAAAAGTGAGATCGTCTGGCAAGACTTGCTAGAGACGCCGCTCATTACCTTGCAAGGGCCATTTATTGAGCAAGTCACCACCGAGCTTGATGAAGCGGTCGCCGCCCATATTCAGCAAGCGCGCTACAAGGTCAATTTTATGTCGACAGCGCTGGAGATGACGCGTCAAGGGTTTGGTATCACGTTGTGCCTACCCTATATGCCAGAGGTGATCGACTGGGTCAGCGCCAATGGCTTACAGATGCGGCCACTTGCTCATCCAGTCAAGACAAGGCGGTTTTTTATCTATCAACGCTCATCACGAGCGCTAGCGCCTGCAACGGTTGCCTTTAAGCAGTTTTTGCAAACGTATTTTGCGCAGCACTTCACCGATCTGCATGGCTAATAGTGCCCCTAAAAGTAAGCGATGATGGGCATAAAACCCTTGCAATACCTCTGATGATAACTTAGCATAAGACATAAATTATACTATAAGTAATAAATTACGTATTGCGTAATCAACCTTATATTTCTTATTCACTCACTTTTTATCACCTAACTTTGTCCTTTATTTTTTTAGCAAGGAGCATCTTATGTCAACGATTGACAAAAACTTGACTTCGTTTATCGAGGTTGCCGCCGACTCTGATTTTTCTATTCACAATCTGCCTTATGGTATTTTTAGCGATACCAAGACTCAAGCAAAGGCAGACAATCGCCGTGCTGGCGTGGCAATCGGTGAATACGTACTGGATTTGTCTGTGCTTGAGTCAGCAGGTCTTCTAGATTTAGCAGGCGGGCCGTACTTTAACCAGCCGACCCTAAACGCTTTTATTGACTCAGGCCGAGATAATTGGCAAAAGGCGCGTGCGACAATTCAAACGCTACTATCTGACGCAGACAGTACCCTACGTGACGACACCGAGCTACAAAAAAAGGCGCTGTTTAAGCAAGCAGATGTCACCATGCATCTGCCCGTTCACGTGCCAGGCTTTACCGACTTTTACTCGTCTAAAGAGCACGCAACCAACGTCGGTACGATGTTTCGTGACCCAAACAACGCGCTGCTGCCCAACTGGACAGAGATGCCAGTCGGTTACAATGGCCGCGCCAGCACGGTCGTCGTCAGTGGCACCGATATCGTGCGTCCCTCTGGGCAGCTAAAACCAAATGCGGATGAGCGCCCTATCTTCTCACCTTGTAAGCGCTTGGATTTTGAGCTAGAGACTGCGTTTGTCGTTGGCAGAGGCAACCAGCTTGGCCAGCCTATCGCCGTCGATGAAGCATTTGAGCATATTTTTGGCATGGTGTTGCTCAATGACTGGTCAGCGCGCGATATCCAAAAATGGGAATACGTGCCTTTAGGCCCATTCAATGCCAAAACCTTTGCTTCTGAGGTCTCGCCTTGGATTGTCACCATGGAGGCGCTCGCCCCCTTTAAGACTTCATGTCCTACCCAAGAGCCAAAACCGCTGGCGTATCTAAACGAGACCGCCACTGATACTAGCTTTGATATCAATCTATCGGTCGAGCTGCTGCCCGAAAATGCCGAGAGCGCTACTGTCGTTTGTGAGACAAACTTTAAGTATATGTATTGGTCGATGGCGCAGCAGTTGACGCACCACACCATCACCGGCTGTAAGGTAGAAGTCGGCGATATGATGGGCTCGGGGACGATCTCGGGGCCGACACCTGACGCTTATGGTTCGATGCTCGAGATCGCTTGGAACGCGACCAAGCCTGTGACGCTGGCCGGCGGTGAGACGCGCAGCTTTATCGAAGATGGCGATACCGTCATCATGAAAGGCTATAGCGAAAAAGACGGCGTTCGAGTCGGTTTTGGCGAAGTACGCGGTAAAGTCTTGCCTGCCCTGAGCTTTGATTTCTAGCTTTGATTTTTAGCTTTAATTTTGACCACTGATACTGGCTATCACATGGGCGTGCAATGCTAAATAATTGATCACGCTGCCAGAATCTTAGTAGAGCATACGTCCGATCTGATCAGACCGTTGCTCGAATCATACTGGCAGTATGACGCAGGTCACGCCTTATCAAAAGGATATTGATATGAGCTTTACAATTGAAAAAATTCATCACGTGGCTTATCGCTGCAAGGATGCCAAAGAAACTGTCGAATGGTACAAAAAACATCTAAACATGGACTTTATCTTGGCATTTGCCGAAGATCATGTACCCTCAACCAAGGCCTTCGACCCTTATATGCATGTGTTTTTAGACGCAGGACACGGCAATGTCTTGGCATTTTTTGAAGTACCAAATCAGCCTGAGATGGGCTTTGACCTCAATACGCCAAGCTGGGTACAGCATTTGGCGCTGAAAGTAAAAGATCGCGATGCCCTGATGCTGGCAAAAACGCATTTAGAAGACAATGGTATCGAAGTGGTCGGCGTGACCAATCACGGTATCTTTCACTCGATTTATTTCTTTGATCCAAACGGCCATCGCTTGGAGCTGACCTATGACGATGTCACATCAGAAGAAAAAGTATCGATGATTACCGAAGCGATGAAGCACGAGATGCTCGATGAGTGGTCACGTACCAAACGCGCACCCGTCCATACGCAGTTTTTGCACAACGAAGAGTTAGAAGAAGTAAAGCAACAACTCCCTATGGGCGAATAAATAGTCGGTGCAGGACTTGAGTATCGAAAAATAGTGTTAAGGAAAAACAACGTTACATCACATCATAACGCTGCGCGATTGCCCGTATCTGCGTGACCAAATCATGTTGCTTATGTACAGGCAGTTGCTCATTGGTCCCGATGACCGTGATGGCATACTCTAAACCGATAGATGCGTGTTTCTCAGTACTGTGATCGTCTATATGACTTGCCTGTGATGATATCAAAGCAGGCATACTAATGGCGTTGATACCCTTGAGCATATCGCCTGTCACCATGGCATAGCCTTGGGTACGGATATTGGCGCATCGTTCGCTAAACGTCTGACGTTTTTGCGCCATGTCATCATAGGTCTCATGATCACGCCATTCTGCCATCACCAATGGCCAAATAACCGTATCTGACTGATAGCTGGCAAACAGCTGTCCTGTCGCCGAGGTGCTAAGCGGCATCCGTGAGCCCACACGCGTGATGATACTGATGGCGCTATCTGGCTCGACCGACTGGATAATAATAGGCCCTTCGGTAAACCATTTGGCAATCTGTACCCCGCAGTGCAAGGTGTCTTTGATATCATGAGCGATAAGCGTCAGGCGCTCTAGAAGGTTGTTTGGACGGTGGGCGCGGTGGCTTAGCGCGTCGACTCTGTGCCCAAGTCCGTAACGCCCGTCTGCCAATTGCTGTGCATAGTCTTTTCGAATGAGACTGACCAAATAGCGATGACACTTGGCAGGATGCATTTGCAGCGCTTGAGCAATGTCTTTTAACATCATAGGCTCGCGGCGCTCGATGAGGATATCTAAGACGGACAACCCTGTCTCCAAAGACTGGACGCCATTTTTTTGAGTGGTCGGCGCGCTGTCTATAAGGCTTTTGGCTGCTGGCATAATGGACTCGCTAAAAGGCTGGCTTTATTTAGGCTTAGGCCGTGGAATGAGAAGTACAATTTTATAACACTTACGCCTGATTGTATGCATGTGCAGTTGGAGAGCATACATATCTTATGCAACGATAATGACGGGACAAGCTATGGTGGCAACGGGGCGTTTGACTCACAACATAACATAATAAAAGGAAGATACCATGATGAAACTTTACGGTTATTTTCGTAGCGGCACATCTTACCGTACACGTATTGCAATGAATCTAAAAGGCCTAGAGTACGATTATCTGGCAGTCAATCTGGCCCAAAACGAGCAGCTAGCTGAGACGTTCAAAACCCTAAACCCACAAGGATTGGTGCCTGTTTTACAAGCTGATGACGTATTACTCTATCAAAGCCCTGCCATATTAGAGTGGCTAGAAGAGGTCTATCCTGCGCCGCCTTTATTGCCCAGTGATGCTGCTGGCCGTATGCAAGTACGAGCGCTGAGTGCGATGATTGGCTGCGACATACACCCTATTAATAACCGCCGTATTTTACAATACTTACGCCACGAGCTGTCTGTAGATGAAGCGCAGGTCATGACGTGGTGCAACCGCTGGATCAGCGAAGGCTTTGCCGCTTTAGAAAAACGCTTGGCAGCTGACCATACTCGCGGTAAGTTTTGTTACGGTGACACGCCAACCTTTGCAGATTGCTATTTGATACCACAGGTGTCGTCTGCGCGCCGGTTTGAGGTGGACCTCACCCCCTACCCAACCATCGTCGCCATTGATGCTCACTGCCGCACATTAAAAGCCTTTATAGATGCCGAACCGATGCAGCAGCCTGATGCACCACAAGCGATCTAGCTGACCCAATGCCATCACCAGTATCCTATTAAGTGCGATATAGTGAACCGCCCCGACTATGTCGGAGTCTGGTTTACTTGAGTCAGGCAGCGATGCCTGAAAGGATTAAATTATAGTTAGCTGAATGTAAAACTGTTATGGATTTAAACGCGCTACTGGTATAAATTTTACTTGCGTGCTGCGTTCCCAGAGGCTGCGCAAAATTCATCCCAGTAGCGCTATGAGATTTTTAGAGTGTATCGACTATATCATAATACCGCTTTTCAAACTCAAAAGGCGATACATAGCCCAATGCACTGTGTATACGCTTTTTATTGAACCAATCTACGCAATTTAATGTCGCAAGTTGTACATTCGCTAAACCTTGCCAACCTGCTTTTAAATATTCAATCACCTCTGTTTTGTATAACCTATGTCCTGTTTCAGCCAAAGCATTATCAAGGCCTGGTTATATGTTTTTTCTTATGTTATCAAGCCAAGCTCGCATACTTGGTGTAAGCAAGCGATGACGACGCCAAGCCATGACAAGCTCCCATTTTAACTGAGGTTGGGTTAGTGGCAAGCAGACTAATCCTGTCAAATCCAACTTTTGAGTATAATATTGAGGCAAAAGAGTCACACCCATATCCTGTTTTACCATGTCAAGAAGCAAGTGCCACTGATTGGTTTGGCAAATAATATTAGGTTCAAAACCTAGTGATTGACAGTTTTCTATAATCATTGGAGTAAATGATGAATTGGAGGTAAATAAAATTAGGGGTGCATTTGATAGTGACTTAAGTGTTACATTGGTTTTTCGCTTACCCATACGGTTTTTATTTGCTACGACCACCACTGGATAGCAACATATCGACGAGTAGTCAAAATCATCGTCAATCGGCTTCATCAATGTTGCCACATCAAGTTGCCCCTCTAGAAGGGCCTGCTTAAGTGACTCAGCACCATCTTCGATAAGTGAGGTTTCTATACTAGGATGCATTTGGTAAAAGTTAAAAATAGCTTTGCTTAGTATTTCACTGCCTAACGGTGAAATCCCCAGACGCAACTTACCACCTATTAATTGCTGATAATCTACTACTGTTTGTTCAAGATTATCTGCCTTTTGTAAGATATCCACTGCTTGAATATAGAGGTGTTCGCCAATTTCCGTTAAATTAACTAGCCGCTTTTTTCTATGAGTCAACGGCTTATCAAACAGAGCTACGCCTAAATATTCTTCAAGGTTACTGATGGATTTGGTAACGGTGGGTTGGGTTAGATTGAGTTGGATACTAGCCTGAAGAAACCCACCTGTTTTTACGACTGTCACAAAGCAGCGTAATTGCTTGAAAGTTATCATAAATAATAGACCACATTTAAGAGAAAGAACGAAACTTATTATATAAATTAGGAATAAAAATAAAAATATAATTCATAATTTATGACTAGGGTATTTTTATAATAAGTAGTCTCTAATCAACAAACAACAATTATTATGCGTAATCCTAATATTCACTTATCCCTATCCTTTGTAGCTGAAAAAAAACTTAGACTTCAACAGTTCTGTCGCCAATCATGGCTTCATGTCCTTATGCAATGCGCTATTATCGCAGCTGTCTGGTATTGTGCTGCGATATTGGTTGAGTTATTGCATTTACCCGTATCCTCAGGCGTCTTAGGAGTATCTTTAATGCTGATCTTATTAATGAGTGGTGCTATCAAGGTTAACTGGGTCAGACTGGGGGCAAAATTTGTTTTGGGTGAATTAGTATTAATGTTTATTCCACTTATGATGTCAATACTTCAATACAAGGCGCTATTTATCAGTAAGGGCTGGCAATTAATGCTGACAATTATCTTAAGTACCGCGATGGTGATGTTAAGCTCAGCATTCACTTTTATTATGGTGCACCGTTTGCAACGTAGATTGTATCGACATCAGATTCATAAAGCCCAATTAAACCTAAAAAATAATGATAATGCGTGAGGGTTTGCGATGAATATCTGGTCAATCCTTTGTCTCATTTGGACATTAGCTGCTTATTATATGGCTAAAGTAATCTATGTGCGCTATCGAAAATCTTGGCTAAACCCAGCTATCACGGTTCCAGTAATAACGCTTTCATTAATGATTATCTTTAATATCTCTTATGATACTTATTGGAAGGATACAGCTTGGATTGTGCAGTTACTTGCCCCCGCAACGGTTGCGTTTGCTATACCTATTTATGAATATCGTCGTTTAATACGTCAACATGCTTTGGCTTTGACCGCTTCTATAACTGTTGGGATGGTGGTGGGAGTCTTAAGCATATACCTATTCACTGGTTTGTTCCATTTTGATAAGACCTTGACCTATAGCTTGATGGCCCGTTCAATATCGACACCATTTGCGTTAGACTTATCTGAAAAAATCCACGGATCTTCCTCTTTAGTTTCATTGTTTACTTTGATCACAGGGATGGTGGGAATGATTTTAGGGGATATGATTTTGACTTTTTTTCGTATTCGCTCACATCTTGCAAATGGAATCGCATTTGGTAATGCATCACACGGTTTTGGTACAGCCCGGGCAAGTCAGCGCAATGAGGACGAGGGCGTTATAGCTAGTTTAACAATGATTTTAGCGGGATTGTTTATGGTATTCTTAGGCCCTTCATTAATACATGGCGTAATGTTATTTGGGCAAGTTTAAACAAATATAGTCAATCCAACTTAAAGTTGTAACAGCAGACATTGCTGAATAAATGATTTACATTATTCTCACCCCAGCCTTGCCTGAGCGTTTTTACTTCAGTCCACTTCTTCTCAATCGGATTTAGATCAGGGCTGTAAGGCGGTAGCCATAGAATACGGTGACCATGTCGGTTTAATAGCTTTTCGATACGTTTGTTCTTATGAAATCTGGTACTCGAGCATAGCTCTCCCTTTGCACTCGGGCAAAGCAGTGCTTTATCTTCGCTTTCATGGCAACTTCTACGCCGGATTTACTACAGCCCAAACGAGCAGCTCTTTCATAGTAGTAAGCGTCAGGATAGTCAGTAATGTCTTGTTTTAGGGCATCATTAGGTATTTTGCGCGGTGCTCTGACGATGGGCTTGATAATGATGTCTTTTTTCCAGTTAATAATGGTGGTGGGACTCATGTCATAAAGCTTGGCTGCGGTGCGCACGCTCATGCCTTGTTCAAGAGACTGTAATACCTTTTTACGAAGGGTAATGGGGTATGTCATGGTAATTAGCGAGCTGGAATTTAGAATTATCGTAATTAAGCACTCTGGTGAGGCTCATTTCTATCTTTAGCGAAGACGGTATCTGGAATGCGATGACAGAGCATCAAGAGCAGGCGATTACTTGGATGCGCTTAGGGCCGGACGCTATCGACAAGTAAATCAAAGCGTTAGCACTTAGTGATTATCGGCCTTCGCATTTATTAGCGTTTATCAGATAAACGTCGCTTTACAAACCAGCCAATAATAATGACAACGATAAGGATGCTAATACCTGTCGAGTAAGGGGCGAGCGTCGATTCAATAACCTCGTAGTTTTGGCCCATATAGTAACCCGCGAGCGTCAGACCTGTCGTCCAAATGCTTGCACCAAGTGCGGAGAGTCCCAAAAACGGTAGCATTGGCATATTATTCATACCGGCAGGAATCGAGATAAACGAGCGGATACCAGGCACCATACGACCAAAGAATACCGCTTTTTTACCGTGCTTATCGAACCATTCATTGGTAGCTTTGATATCGTCAGGTTTTACAAAAACAAATTTGCCATATTTTTTGGTTAAGGCTATCAAGCGCTTTTCGTTAAACACGCGGCCTAAATAGTACAGCGGTAACGCACCAAGTACCGCGCCAAGCGTCCCTGCTAATATGGCAAGTATAAGATTAAGCTCACCATTTGAGGCGGCAAACCCAGCAGCAGGCATAATGACCTCAGAGGGAATAGGCGGAAAGACGTTTTCGGCAAACATGGCAAAGATAATGCCAAAGTAGCCAAACTTCGCCGTAATAGAGAGTACCCAGTCACTGATTTGACCCATAAAAAACCTTTAAAATAGTATGAACAATATTGCTGCTAAGCCGAATCTTTAGGCAAAAGATACTAGCTCATCAGAGGTTTTTCAATTTAGAAGGTTTTATCTGCTGTGCAAGTTTCGTTAACGTATATCTAAATCATCAGCGTAGGCAAATAGCGCCGGCGCGCCGCCGGTATGCCAAAATAAGACGTTATCGGTTGCTTTGATTTGCTCGGTACATATCACAGTGACAGAATTCCATTGGTATTTTATCATATTTACATCCTGATATATGAATACCTCCTTACCATCAATATATTTGGGTGTACCTGCAAATTTTAATTTCATTTTACTGTCTCAGTTAACTTTTCCACGCAGATACTATAGCGCCCCATTCTCTGTTTATAGCATCATATTCTCTTTCTTGCACAGAATCGTGCATATATAGTTAGCTGAATGTAAAACTGTTATGGATTTAAACGCGCTACTGGTATAAATTTTACTTGCGTGCTGCGTTCCCAGGGAAATACCCCCAAATTTAAAACACCAAATAAGTAGAAATAAGCTGCCATATTAAGTTTCTGAATCGGCGTAAAGCCACCATTACCTATATTGGGTCTTTCGTTATTATAGTGATACAGCCAAGCTTCAGCCTGGTGCCGCACTTGATCTAAACTATCAAATAGTTCTTGATTAAGCCAGTCATAACGCACTATCTTATTAAATCGTTCAATATAAGCGTTTTGCTGAGGATTGCCAGGCTCGATGTATTCGATAACGATACCTTGCTTAGTTGCCCAATCCTTTAAATCATTGCTGATATATTCAGGGCCATTTGTAGTGGTCAAATATTTTTAGACAGTACTTAAGATGTTTTTGTTGAAATAAAGTCTCAATGCTCGATCTAAGGCTTCTTGACGGTTTTGACTTCCTCCCCTCCCTAAACGGAGGGTATTCCTACTAAAGACGGTCAAGCCCGACCGCGAGAATGTTTTTTGCTCCATTAACATCTCTGTTATGGGTCGTTTTACAAGAACGACAAAACCATACTCTTATACCAAGACCTTCTCTACCTTTCGGACTGTCTTGGCGGGAGCCGCAACACGAGCAGGTTTGGGTGCTGTACGCTTCATTGACTTCGATATACTGGCAACCTGCGTTCGCGCATTTATAATCCAGTTGCCGTTTTATTTCAAACCAACCAGCATCATAGACGGATTTGGCCAGTTTGGATGAAGTGAATGCTGTTGATTTAATCTTTCCAACAATGATTAAGCTGTTGGCTTTAACAAGCTTTGATGTGAATTTATGGATCAGATCTTGGCGGGTATTTTTAATCTTGGCGTGTATCGCACGGACCCGTTTTTTATTCTTGGCTCTTTGGGCAATGGCCAGTTTTTCAGCGTATTGATGGGTTAGCTTAGTGGTTAGAACATCGCCATCACTACTGACTGCTGAGTCCTTACAGCCTAGATCAATACCGACTTGACCCGTGCCACACTTAATCTTTGGAAATTCTTTGACGATGATACAGGCGTACCAGTGGCCCCGATTGTCTTGTACCAACTCACAGAGGGCTAGGTTATAGCTGTCCCACAGATCAATGATCAGCTTTTGACGGTTAGCGAGGCTAAATTGTAGGGTGCTTTTTAAAGACTTTTTACTGCTTTGGCGCGTACTGATATGCTTAATCGCGGTCTTTTTAAAAGGAATCCAGCCCAAACTTCTACGTTTGGCTTTAGAATTATTGGTACGCCAGTTGAGTTTGGCTTTTTTGAATTGTTTACGGCTTTTGGCATGGGTTTCAGAGATGGCTTGTAGGGTTTGGCTGTGCAGATTTAAGTATTCGCCACTGCCTTTGGTATAGTCTGCCAAGTCATAAGCTGAAAAGAATTTGCCTGTGCGCTGTAAATGTTTAAAACTAAGCTCATTGACGTAATTCCAGACAAAATTAACTGACCCAGCCAAGATATTGAGCTGAGTGGCGTGTTTGTCTTTGATGCGTAGCTTGAGCGTTTTCATGGAATAATTATGATCTCAATGTATTTGGGTATCAAGGTATTCGCCATACTGGGCGACAATGACTGACGCCTGATGCCTGATATCCACGCCCTAGAAGAATGTAGATATCAGGCGCTGGATGATAAAGTGCGGTACGTGACATAGTCTTTCCATCTTAGCAACGACCATGATGTCGAACCATCATGGTCGCTCTCAAAAATTGAATGGTTGCTCAACTTTATCTTGTCTATACAGGCGAGTGCAGTAACGTTCGTTTACCGTCCTAACTTATCCTACGCTTATTACCGTGATTACCTTCACTAAATATTCATTATATTCAAATTACCGGTTGTATAGTAGTCGACAGTTGGTTATTCTTTGAATATAGAACGTTATATATAAACTCTAGAATAAAGCACAACTTATCGGTTTTAAAAAACAAATTCGTTTTACTAATGATAAGGGTCGAAAAATATGAGCCAAATATCTTTTCCATACAGCACACCGATTAGGCCTGCTAGCGCAGCAGATGAGACATATCATTTGGCACTTGCTCACCGTGAGGAGACAGAAAACCTTAGAAAGATTGCACCCGCTGTGATCGAGCAGCTCTCAGCCCGCCATTTATTTAGGATGGGTTTACCAAAGTCACTGGGAGGCTGGGAAGACAACCCAACCGAGACCTTAACAGTGTACGAAACCTTGGCAAGCGCAGAAGCGTCAGTGTCTTGGATCGTTTGGAACAATCATCTGGCGTGTACCTTTGGACGGTTTTTGGACAGCTTGGCCAGGCAAGAGGTCTTTAATAATCCTGAACATATCTATGCCAATTCGGCGCGTCCTGAAGGCGTCGCCGTCCAATACGCAGAGGGCTACACCGTATCAGGTCGCTGGACGCTGGTATCTGGCTGCGAGCTGGCCGATTGGTTTGTCCTACGATGCCGAGTCACCTCTGACGGAGCGCAAGCCCCACTCAGCTCTGGTGCCAATCTAAAACTGTTTTTTATCCCAAAAGCTGACGTCGATGTGATTGACACTTGGCATGTCGGTGGACTAAGAGGGACAGGCAGCCATGATATTGTGGTCACAGAAGCCTTTGTAAGGCCTGAATATGCAATCGATTTTGATAGTCCTATCGATACCGACAATAAATACAACCGCCTACCTATAGGGTGTATCAATGCTGCTGGCTGTGCAGCGATGGCGCTAGGCGTGCTAAAAGCTGCCACCGATGAGCTGATTGGTCTGTGTCTTGAGAGAGTTACCGCTGGTAAAAACCCAGATCTACGTGATCGCGCCACGGTACAAGCGGCCATCGCCAAAAGCAAGACTCTGCTGGCTGCCAGACGCCTACAGCTACACAGTAGCGTTGAGACATTATGGAATGAAGCTGTGAAAAACAACACTTTTACCGACACACAGCTTGCCGATGTCTGGGCAGCGGCTTGTGAGGCGGCAAGAGCATCTAGAGATATGGTGTCTGAGATTTACGCGGTGGCTGGTACTGTCTCGCTATATAAGACCCATAAAATTGAAAGAGCGCATCGCGATATCTATGCGATTTTACAACACGGTATCGTGCAGCCGCACTGGATGAATCAAGCAGGCATGGCTTATGTTGGCCTGACGCCGACAGCACCCATGTTCCGAATTTGACAGCAGTCTGTCAGCGTTTTTGGGCTGTTTATGTGGCCAAAAATGCGCGGAATATTATCGCTTTATATAGTCGACTCTAAATAAGTCACATATAGTGAGTTCAATATAAAAACGATACAGTGAGACTGGGATAAATTTTACGCAGTACCTATCGGCGCAGGCACAGCACGCAAGGAAAATTTATACCAGCTCCACGTTGATATAGTGTATCTGTTTTATTTAAAACCGACTGACATGATAAAGAAGCAAGACATCAGGTGCCTTGCTTCTCTTTTTTATACTTTATGAAAACAGTATTTTATAAAAACGGTCACGGCTTATTAGTCGAAGTGGAAACCTGCACCAATCGAGCCGCCTGCATTGCCTTGCGTATCTGCAGTACCATTTATTTTCATGACCCAACGACCGTCATTGGAGAGCTTAGAGAAGCCGATGGCCACTGCACTCTCGCCGTTGTAAGTACCGACACCGCCGCTAATCAAAGACTTACCAGAGATATAAGCTTGCGGTAGAGAAGACATCGCCATGGCCGCTGAGATACCTGCGTTTGCATCGTCTTCGACTTCGCCGATTTTGTAGCCTAGATCGCTCATGCTGTTGTTTAGCCTGCTATCGAGTGCACTTAGCTGACCAAGGTTGACAGCATCTGTCGCTTCGACACCATCGGCGACACCTGTAATACTCTTGCCACCTGCATACAGACCATCTGCCGTCATACTTGGGCCGTCTGTGATAGTGACACCGCCACTATTGATGGTCGTATTACCTGTACTGACACTATCTACGCTGATATTGCCATTGAGGTCAAACAAGATGCTACTGCCCTGCGCGGTGGTGGTGATGTTATTACCACCGGTAAAGCTTAGGACACTGTCATCACCAATAGGCTTGTTGATGTTATCTCCACTATCAGCGCCAAAGTTGAGACCGGTATCCAATCTATCCGTATTGCCTTGAATATTGGTCGTATTGGTGCTGATATTGGTGGTGTTGGTAGCGATATCAGCCGTATTGGCCTCAATATTGGTGGTATTGGTGGCTATACTTTCATTGATAATGGTCTCGCCTTGCTTGATCGAGGCAATCGCACCATCAATACTGCTTTGACCGGTACCGCCGATATTGGCATTGGTGAAGGTGCCATCTTCAGGGTTGTAGACGGTATCCCCACCTATTAGGGTACTGATACCTGCACCTTGTGCATAGAACTGGCTACCATTGATAGCATCTGAGCTACTGGCCGAGACTTCTCCGCTCATCACATTTGTGACTTTGGTGTCAGCGGCATTGATACCCGCTTTGGTCATACTTGGTCCGCCGACGATGGTCAAGCCGTCATTGCTCAGCGTACTATCGCCTGCTTGTACGCTATCGATGGCGATGTCTCTGTTCAGCTCAAAGCTAATGTCATTGACGTCTGCTGCTCGACTTGCTAGAGGTGATATACCATTGCCCGCAATCGTTCTTGAGATCGTGATATTGCCATCTCTACTGTTTATATCAACAGCACTGCCTTGTTTGACCATGGTAGCGCTATCACCTTGTGCACTTAAACCCCAACCTTGATCCAAAGCAAAGGTGGCTGCTTCTAACTGTCCAACCGTAGCAGCATCTGTAAAGTCGATACCGGCGGCGACATTTGTGATTCGATTAAAGCCGTTATCCAAACCATTATTAGTCAATCTAACGGTTCTATTCGGCGCATTATCGGACACAAAGGTAAAGCTATTGTTTGTCATGAGGCTACTACCCACTTGCATACGACCTTCATCACCCAAGTTTAGCTGATTGTTTAGCCGAACCTGAACGCCTGCGGCAGATGCCAGTGTGGTGATATTACCATCACCTGTGACATTGATGGTCTCCCCTAACGCAAATTGCTGGTCGTTAGCAACATTACCATCACCGATTTTGATGCCTTTGGCAATGTCTTGATTAGTTTTAAACAACTGGCTACCGTTGACCACATCTCTACTGCCAGCGTCCAGCAATCCATCAGCGACGTTAGTAATCTTGTTGTTGCCGTTGTTCAGACCATTGTTAGTCAGCGCTACCTGATCGTTATCGCCATTATATACAGTAACACCTGCATTATTCACCTGAGTGTTTCCGGTGGTGACGCTGCCTGTATTACCAAGGTTGATATCTTTATCCAATCTGATGTTCAATGTGTCATCGCCGTCAGCAGTAACGCTGATGTTTTTCGTTGCTGGATCAGCGTTGATGGTATCGTCACCTTTAACAATGAGCTTTTGACCAAGTTTACGGTTGACATCGGTACCACTGTCACCCCCAAAGTCTAAGCCTTGGTTGATAGTCGCATTGGTTTGATTCAGCTGGTAGACATTGACGGCATCAGTATCATCCTCACCAGCAGTAAGACCCGTAATTTTACCGGTATTCTCAGCGTTGATGGTTACCTCACCAAACTTCGGTGAATCAGCCATTTGAATTTCAATACCACCATCTTGTGTCGCAATCGTATTGATATTGCCTGATGAGTATGTACCAACCGCTGTTTTACTACCAACAATCTGCATCTCTTTATTTAGGTTGCGAGTAACATAACCAACAGCTGGGTTGTCGTTACCAGAGAAGCGTAAACCATCATCTTCTAACGTCGCTATGGTACGACTATTACCGTCACCATCTTCGTAACTTAAACGCGTGACGTCTGTGTCATCATTAAATACGTCGCCAGACTGGATTTCTGGACGCATGGTCAGCGTTGGACTCACACCGTCTATCCCTGCAGGACCCGTTAGACCAATAGTGCCATCAGCGCCATTAATCGCTACGCCAGATACACCGTCAGCACCATTCACACCGATGAAGCCATCTACACCATCTTCACCGTTTAGACCTAGTCCACCAACACTAAGGTCGTCGCCTAATGCCACAACCAGGTTATTATCTTCATTGGTTACGCTAATATTACCGTCACCGTTGATCGTAACGACGTCGTCTGGTTTGACATTGCTCTTCGCGCCATCACCAGAATCCGTACGGACAAACCACCCTTTATTGGCTGTTTCGTTGACTTCATTTAATTGATCAAGGTTCACAGCATCAGTACCATTGACACCTTTTCCAAGATTGGTGATTGTGTTGGTTGGGTAATCCTCGTCATCAGTGTTGGAGCCCATATCAATGCCTGAGCTGCTGATAATTGGACCGCCTTCATTGATGGTGATGCTATCGAGATCCGTTAGCTTCTTAGCCATCATTAGATTTAGCTTACCGTTATCACTGTCAACACGTAGGTTAGCACCTGATGCATCAGCAGAGTTAGCCAACGTACCTTCGATGTTCAAGGTTTCGTTGAGCTGCTTGGCGATGGTAGCACCCTTGTTACCCGCAAACTTCATACCATCTTCCATGGTGGCGACTTGAATATCGTCGATAATGATACGTGTAATACCGTCCTCACCATTCACACCGGGTACGCCATTGGTGACACCGATGGTACCTGAAGGACCTTGCTCACCGTGAAGACCTGCAGGACCCGTTAGACCGATAGTGCCATCAGCACCATTGAGAGCAATACCAGATTGGCCGTCAGCACCATTCACACCGATGAAGCCATCTACACCATCCTCACCGTCTAGACCTGGGCCACCAACACTGAGGTTGTCGCCTAAAGCAAAGTCGATTTCATTATCTGCCACTGTAGTGACGATACTGCCATCTGCACTGGTGTATTTAACTGTCTCACCAAGTTTAACTTTATCTTTAGTTTCACCAGGCGCTAAGGAAGCATTGTCAGCCGTGATTTCGAAACCTAGATCAATGATAGTGCCACTAAGGTCTGATAACTGCTCTTGAGTAGCCGCCTGTCCACCAGTATAGGTGATCGTTGGATCAAAGGTTCTATTGGTTAGACCTGAGATTGTACCTGTATCACCATTGATCTGTACTGGATTATCAGTACCAACGTTCACCACTGGAGCTAAGCCAAGCTCAATACCGTCGCCTGTAGAGAGTGGCGTTGTGGTTAAGTTGCTATCTGTATTGAGCTTAATCTCTTCTCCTAAAGCGAAGGTTTTCTCAAGACCATTATTGACGTTGAATTTGATGCCTTTAGCAATGTTGGTAGTGTTAGTAAAGGTACGAGTATCTAAATTACCCAGTGCATCACCGACACTGCTGTAGGTGCCGCCATTGAGTGCATAGCCTGGAGCACTCACCGTTCCATCAGGCTTGACCATTGAGCCACCACCGAAATTATCAGCAATAGATTGTGCGTTATCAAATAATTGGCTACCGTTGATACCATCAGTTGAGGTAGCAGTGATGTCGCCTTTGTCTACGTTAACGACTTTTCTATTGCCAGCATTAACACCGTTAGTTGTAACGCTTGGGCCACCAACAATATAAAGCCCAGTGCTATTTAGATTCGTAATGCCAAGCGGACTTGCTACCGTAACACCAGTGAGGTTGATTGAAGTACCAGCCAATGCATTGCTGGTTGTCATACCATAACGGTTAACGTTAGTCACAGGACCTAGACCAAATGGTGTACTTGTACCCATTTTGATACTACCATTAGTGTCTAGGTCTAGATTGTTATTGAGCACGACTTCAACTTTGCCACTGTCTACTTGTGTAGTAATGTTGCCATTAGAGCCTATGATATCAATTGTTTGACCTAGGTTTTTCTGGACGGTATTAGTATCAGCAGCTTTGATACCGAAGCCTAAGGTAGTCACATCACCAATGGCATTTTTTACATCACCGATGTTGGCAGCGTTGTAATCATCACCAACACCACTGGCTACATTCTTGATTTGTTTGTCACCAGCGTTGATGCCATTAGTAGTCATGCTTGGGCCACCAGCAATGATGAGACCATTAGTGTTAAGTACACTGTTGCCCGTCGTTACGCTACCGTCAGCATCAAGATTGACTGTTTCAGCTAGTTTTATAATTAGACCACCCGTTTCATCTGCTTCGACACCAAGATTGCCAGTCGTTAGATTACCTGTTGCACCACCAGTGACGCTGAGAGTTTGGCCAAGTTTACGAGTGGCCGTACCAGTATCACCTGTGAAGGTGAGAGGAGTTTGTAATGCCTCATTGATAGCTGTAAATGCGTCGCCAACATTATTCACCACAACACCCGTGCCACCATCAGCAACGGTATCTACGTTACTTGGATCAGTAAACACAAAATACTCAGGAGTTTCATAAGTGCCAGCCGCATCCGGGTCATTAGGATCAGGGATATAGTTACCACCAAGGGCGGCCATATTACCTTCAGCCATGATGGTATTAGCAGTGACGTTCTTATTGGTCTGGAATAACTGACTACCGTTAATAGCGTCAGTGCTAGTAGCATCCACGACACCTGGGGCGACGTTTTGGATTTGACGTTCAGCACCCACAGAGCCAACCGATACCGTTCTAGCGCCACTAGTTAAACCTGCAACTGGTTGATTGTTTATGGCAAAAGTGCCGGTATGCTGTGCTGCAGTAACGGATTGATGCCCCAAAGCGACGTTACCTGGCTGCCCTGCGATAGCAGCACGACCTAAGGCTGTGGCATTGCTGACTGCACTCGAGGCCTGACCAATAGCCGTACCGCCAATCTGAGCAGTGGACTTAGAGCCAAGCGCTACTGCGTAGTTACCAGACGTAGCGTCGTCACCTAAAGACGCAGCGTGGTTACCAGAACTTGATCTCACACCAATTGCTAAACCATTTCTGGTACTAGCCGCAGCAGTGGCACCGCGACCAATTGCAATACTGTCCTCGCCGTTAATTACAGCACCTTCACCCAGAGCGATTGAATACTTGTCACTGGCGTTGATTGTGACGTTATTACCTAATACGAAGGAATTGTCGGCATTGATAGTATTGTTATTACCCACCGCATAACTACCTGTACCGCTAATATTATTAGGGTCACCAAAGGCACCTGAGTTGTCGCCATTGACGATGTTACCTGTACCGATTGCGATACTATTGACACCGCTCGCTTTTGCTCCATCACCGATAGCCACACTAGACTTACCCTCAGCTTTGGCTTTCATACCCTGTGCGATTGAGTTTTCGCCGAACGCTTTTGCATCCCGGCCCTGTGCGATCGCACCGGACTTAGTTGCCTTAGCAAAATAGCCTTGCGCCGAGCTGAAGTTACCTGTCGCTTCAGCGTGAGTGCCTTGTGCAATGGATTGACTTCCGGTCGCCTTAGCATTTCTGCCTTGCGCGATTGATTGGTTTCCGGTCGCCTGTGCATTGTCACCTAGTGCGATGTTACTTTCCTTGGTTGCTAGAGACTTATTACCGATAGCCACACTAGACTCACCACTGGCAGTAGTACTATACCCCACGGCTACAGTATTCTTTTCAAGTGCTTTAGCCTCGCGTCCTAAAGCTGTACTATACACATCAGTCGAGACAGACTGACTTCCTATCGCTGTTGACCCTTTTTTGGTTGCTGCTGCCGCATCTCCTATTGCAATCGCAGCATAACCCGCGTTAGCAGCATATCCTATCGCGGTGGAATGTTTTTGATGTGCATTAGCTTGATAACCTAAAGCAATTGCGTTTCTATCTTTAGCTTGTGCTTGGTAACCAATCGCAGTGCTCCGCGTGCCCTCAGCATTAGACTTTGTTCCCAACGCTGTCGCATTTTCACCTGTCGCTGACGCATCAATTCCAGCTGCCATTGCATCAGCACCAGTCGCACCGTCATTATTGTAATTGCCACGAGTTGAATCTGTACTATTGACACTATAGAAATGTGTCTTGTTGGCTGCAACTGTAGTAGTTAAGTCTTTAACAGACTCATTGGTGGCATGCAACTGACTACCATTAATACCATCTGTACTGGTTGCACTCACCTCCCCGCTAGCGACATGCTTGATTTGACGCTCACGCTCTTCTGAGCCAACAGAGACCTGTGCTCCTTTATCATTGGTCGCACCAGCATAAAAATAATCTTTATTACCAATAGTAAGTTTCTCTTGGTAAGTGGCATCATTAAGCGTGGTGGATCCTGCACCTAAAGCAACCGAACCATCTTTACTTGCTGATGACCCCATACCAAAGGCTGAAGAGGCAACACCATCTGAGGAGGACTGTACACCAACAGCAGTAGATAAGTGACCTTTAGACAGCGCTTTTGACCCAATGGCGATGGAAGCAGCGCCACTGGCCTCAGTGTTTCTAGCATAATACGCAGGCTCTACAAGGTTACGGCCAGTGTAAGTCTTAAATACCGTATTCACACTGCCAGTGTTGGCACCAATATTTGAGCTGCCATCCAAGTTGGTTTCAGAGGCGGCGTTTAGATCATCGCCACCGATGGCGATAGCAGAGCCTCCTGTGGTCACCACATTTGCGCCAATGGCGATAGACTGCTCACCACTAGCGCTGGTAGGCTTGCCATTAGCCACACTACCGATAGCGATACTTTGACTACCAGCCGCACTGGCGTTTCGACCCATGGCCATAGCGTTTTCGCCAGTAGCCCCTAGATTGTCATAATTACTACCACCTGTGGAGTTGACGCTGTAGTATTTGGTTTTGTTGGCAGCAATTGCATTGTTTAAATCGCCGATATTGGCAGCGTTGTTATCGTCGCCGGCACCGCTTGCTACATTGGTGATTTTATTGCCACCGTTATTTAGTCCACTATTGCTTAAGGTGACATTGTTGATAGGATTAATTGCTTTGATGGTCATCCCTGAGCTATCCACCAAGGTGTCACCCATTTTTAGGCTACCATCTACGCCTAGATTGACCGTTTTATCTAGCTTTACGGTCAGTGTTTTGCTGTTTTTATTGGCAGTTACATTGATATTTTTGCTGCTTGGATCGCCAGCTACCGTCTCACCCCCTTTGATTGTCACTGTATGATGGAGCCATTCATTGGTATAAATTTTAGGCGTAGGATCGTCACCTGCAAAGTAAAGACCAAGCGCACTGGCTGGCATCGCGACACCAGCAGCCAGCAGACCGAGTCCTATAGCGCTCACATGCCATTTTTTGACAGAAGTGGTAGCTGTGGTATTAATACGAGCATTGGCACTGACGCTAGATTTAGAGGACTTGCCACGTGCTTTGGCATATTCACCAACGGCGACAAAACAATTTAAAGCTTCATTCCATATGACTTTATAGATGCGGTTCATGATGCGTACTCCCTTACATAATTATTAGAGGCCAACTCATAGTCGGTATGTAGAGAGCGAATACGACAAAATGACACGGCGGTAAGCTTTAATGAGACTTTTTGCGCAAATGTAACCATTCTTAGCGTTTAAAAACCTAAAAGTTTCATCGTGTAAGACTATGTACACTCCCTATATATTCATAATATCGAATATATAGGGAGTGTACATGTCACTCTTCGGCTATTTACTACCGCTTATCGGAATATATTCATATAAATAAATATATTCTTTTCATTATCTCTTATTTATATTAAATTACCTCCATTTTTCACAAATTTTCGTTCGTTGTTCTGATACTAAGCACATCTTTTCGCAGGTATTCGTTACTTATTAAAAAGGTGCGGCAACCATGTAGATCATTAATGAGACACTTTATATTTCAATAGGTAACACAATCTGCACTATCAGCCCTTGGACACCATCAAGACGATTACAAACGTCAATTTGGCCTTTATGTGCCAGCACCACCGCATGAACGATTGCCAGCCCTAGCCCATAGCCGCCAGTGTCGCGGTGACGCGCCGAGTCTAGCCTTACAAAGGGCTGAAAAATACGCTGCAAGTCTTGCTCTGCAACGCCGCCGCCCTCGTCTATGATGCGGATTTGAATGGCAGGTCTTTTGCCATCTATCTCTGCTGGTTTAATCTCAGCCATAACCGTTGAATCAGCTGCTGTGTGCATAAAAGCATTACGAATGACGTTTTCAAGCGCACTATGTAACTGTTCTTGGTTGCCCTTTACCGTCGACTTTAGGGTTGGTGGCTGCCAGTGCCAATGGACGTTTTTGTGCTGAAATTCAAAACAAACATCTTGTCCAATCTCACTGATAATCTCAGAAACATCAACCCAGTCATTTTCTACATTATCAATGGTGTATTGCTGCATCTGTAGCGACTGGATATGAATGATTTGTTCGATCAGCTCATTCATCCGCGCAGACTCTTTGTCGATACGGTCGAGGTAACGATTGGCATTGGGGGCAAAGTCTCGCGTCAGCTCGGTCGCCACATCAAGACGCGCTAAGGGCGAGCGCAGCTCATGCGAGATATCACTAAGCATCTGCTTGCGTGCCAGCTCACTCTCAGCCAGCCGCCTTGATAGCTTTGCCACGTCTTTTGCCAATAGACCCAGCTCATCATCGCCCATTTTTGCCAGCTGGGTATCCGCCTGATAATCACCAGCAATCATGCGATGTACCGCATGTTGGACGCGGCGCATACGCTGGGTCAATGTCCGGCTAAGCCAAACACAGACCAAGACACTAAAGAGAATAATTAGCAGCAAACGTACCGAAAAATTATTCCGCTGTAGCGCGACGACATCGGCAAAACGCAGGTGCGGACGCAGCTGTATAATGACAGATTGACCATCTGACAGCGCGATGGTCTTATCCGCCAGCTCAGGGCGCGTCTCGGGGTCTGCTATCGTGCGCTGAGCCATCATCGATTGCCAATAAGGATTGCGAGTATTGTTTGGCATACTGGCAGTATCGTCAGAGCGGTGATGATCTAAGGCGGGTGCGGCGGCTACGTTTGGCATGGCAGGCATTGATGGCATTGATGGCATCGGATGCATAGACTGATGCATGGATTGGTGCATGGGCGCACGCGGCATAACTTGCCTGCCGTCTTGACGGTCCGCTTGGTCTCGATAACGCGGAAAGATAATAGCGCCTTGCCCGTTATAGACTCTGATTTGACTCATCAGCCGCCGATCCTCACGGTACATCTGCCTGACTGATGCAAAATCGCCCGCTTGCAACGCAGTAGCCATCTCTTGACGTTTAATCAGCAACTGCTCAATCTGCGCCTCCATACGCGCGGTCAGCGCTCTTTCGACCAGTATCCGCTCTACCACGATGGATAAAATAGAGGTGAGTAAAATCGTCAGCAACAGGCTCAAGAACAGCCGCCAAAACAGCGTGATTCTGGGTCGAAGTGTAGAAGTATTTGCGGAATATGTCATTACAATACCAGCTGATAGCCTTTCCCACGAATCGCTTTTATCGGCTCATCATGAAAAGGCTGGAGTTTTTTGCGCAGGCGTGAGACATGCACATCAAGGCTGCGGTCGAAGGGCTGTAGCTCACGCTGCAACACATGCTCTGATAGCCATGCTTTACTCACCACCTCGCCTTTTTGCTTGAGCAAGGCGAGCAACAAGTCAAACTCGGTGCCTGTCACTTGTAGCTCTGTCCCGTCTATCTGACAGAGTCGCTGGTTTTGATCCAAATGTAAGCGGCTCTCAGGTAGCGGCATGTGCTCTAACGTACTATCAAAAGCATTAAGACGGGTGCGTTTTATCACCGCATTGATACGTGCCAACAGCTCACGCGGATTGCAAGGTTTGGTAATATAGTCATCCGCGCCAAGCTCAAGCCCAATGATACGATCAATCTCCTCGCCTTTTGCCGTCAGCATAATGACCGGAATATCACTGATGGCCGGCAGTTGCCGCAGCACACTGAGCCCATCGATTTTGGGCATCATGATATCGAGTACCAGCAAATCATAAGCGGTGGCAGTGCTGGTGTTTTTGAGCCTTTGCATGACCGCTTCACCATCGTGCACGCAGTCACAATCGATACCATGATTTTGCAAGTATTCTTGTAATAACTGGGTCAACTCTTCGTCATCATCGCCGAGTAGTATGTTTGGCACTGCTGTCTCCTCTCCTTAAGCCTAAGATCGCTTTGTTGCCTATATTATCAGGCATGAACTTATCATAACGCCATAAACGTTACCTTTCTTAATACTTCATAAAGTATCGCAACCTTTAACTGTCGTAAGATAGCACCTATCAATAACTTATCGTACTTATCGCCACACTGGCAAGATAAGGTATTTATTGTTTATTTACTCAAATTATAAAAGGATTGTATGATGAAAAAACTACTTATGGGCACAGTATTGGCCGCCTCTAGCGTATTTACTGTCACCGCCTGCACCAGTGTCAATGCAACGACTGACACCGTACCTGCCACCAGCAAGATGCAAAAGCATCATCAAGGCGGCATGAAAGAAGGTATGCACAAAGGTGGCATGCATAAAGGCGATATGAAAGGCGGCATGCGAGGCCCACTGTCACAGCTGGACTTGAGTGCCACGCAGCAAGCACAAATCAAAGCCATCATGAAGGCCAAACATGGCGACCGTAACGCTGAGCGCGCGCAACACAAAGCAGAACGGGCGCAAATGCATCAACAAATGCAGGCATTGACCACTGCCAACACGTTGAACACGGCCGCGCTTAACCGCCTAGCGGATCAGCAAGCGGCTAAAGTCAAACAGCGTTTTATTGAGCATGCTCAGACCCAGCACGCCATCGCGCAAGTGTTAACGCCGGAGCAACGCGCCAAACTTGCCAAACTGCGAAACGAGAGAATGGCAAAAATGACAAAAGGTCAGCATGGCTCTACGCATGGTGAGATGCATGGCCAGCCGCATCAGCATCAAGGCATGTAGTAGTTATTACTGCCCGCTACACCACTCAGAAAAAGCGCATCGTGATAACGGTGCGCTTTTTTGTATAATTCTGATGATAGCTCAATATCTTTTAATCAGTACCGCCCAAACGCTCTTGCGACAGCGGTAGCGCCTTAAATATTATCTTGCCTATCGCCGTGCCATTACCATCGCGATAGTACTGCATCAGCTCGCGACCATACTCGCGCGCATCAACACTATTGCGCGCATTTGGTACTTGTACATCGCTTGGTAAGTTGGGAAATGCAGCGTCTTTTGGACGAATAGCAGAATACTGCTGCATGGCATCCATCACGACGCCTTTATGCTGATTGGTCTCGCTAGGAAACTCACGCCGCAGGTGCTGCCAGATGAGACGGCCACGTTTATCAATGCCGTATAGCGTTTGCACGTTTGGCGTCTCTGCACCAGTATCTACTGTACGGCTGGCGACCGTATCATCAGCGGCGTCTATACTGTTTTTGATTATTGTCAGTACTTGCTGTACCAAGGCCTTACTGGTAAAAACGTCAGTCGCTACATCAGAAGCACTGTCAGCACCATCAGCACTGTTATTGACAAGCTCTGGATACTGCTCGCTTATCCGCTCATAAAAACCACGCATATACTCTTGATATGACTGCTCGTGACTGGTCGCGCTTTGAGTACGGCGGATCACTTGCTCACTTGCCAGCATTGCGGGCATCTGGTGCGCTGGCAGCTTAGGAGATAGCGCAGTCAAAGACGTGGCCGCGACGTACTCAAACTGACTTGCTGGCGCTGCGGCAAATGCGGCATCGAGCGCGGCAAAATGATGGGTGATCACTGCTTTGCCAAAGCCTTTGGGTAACGTGCCATCGTCCAGCGTGACTTTGAGCCATTTGTTTTGCCATGTCGTGCCAAGTTTGTCGTCCAATAGCTTTGAGTTAATCATCGCAAAATTGTCCGCCCATAGATAAATATCACCGTTTTTAAAATCGATATAGACCGGTTGGTTGAGGCTACTTTGATGATTACGCGCTTGGTATTGGGCACTGGCAAGCATGGTCGCTTTGCCCGCCATCGGCTGATACACGCCTTGGGCGTTGATAGACAACGGTTTTAGTAGATAGGCATCGAGTAGCTTTGCTTTTTTGATACCCTGCGCGGTTGGCTGCGCGTCATAATTATCAAACAACTTTTGGTAATCAGCAGGCACACTTACCTCACTGTCGTATTGGCTGTCTTGCCATGCTTGATAGGCATCCGTACAGGCTAGATAGGATTGTTTGATGGTCGCACGCTGAGCGTCATATGTTGTCGCCGATATATCTTGCTTTTGTCCTTCTGCCTGCGCCAATAATGCCGCATAGGCCTCGTCATGCGTATCTTCGCAGTATTGATAGATATCATCAGTAGTGACTGGGTTGTTAGCACCATTGTTGGTAGTGCTTTGAGACGTTATACCGTCAAACTGCTGCTTATTACTAATCTCAAGGTTGCTATGATAACGAAAGGACTGGCGACGCTGCGCTTGTAGCGCGCTTGCGACGGCTGTTTTGGCAGCTACTGAGGTTTGGGTAGCCGTCATGGCATTAGACTGTCCAAGGCTGGTCGATTGACACCCTGTCAATAACGCCGCGCCTGCGACAAGCGCGCTGGCAAATACCGCATGACCATTGATAATAGTAGATGCACGTGGCGGGCGGCTGGTATGAGTTTGCTGGGATTTTTTCATTTTTTATCCTTAATAGGGAGAGTTAACAAGACAGACCTACTGATCCGCTAGCTTGCTATCGATGCCATACTTGGCCGCATCGTCATACAATGCCTCATCGTTGTCGTTCCAGTCCTCACTATTACCACTGTCATAAACGCTACCCTCTTCATCAGTATTATCAACATCGTAACGATTTTCATCATCATACTCGTAGTCATAGCGTGCATAACGAGCGCTTCGCAGTCTGTCTTTTTGTTGGCGTATCTTCGCAAGCCACGCGTTGCCATCGATGGCAGGCTTGGCATTTGCCCCAAAAGACTCGGCCAATAAAGGTGTGAGCGCATGGTCGTTAAAGCTGGCCTTATCATAACGCACTTGGTTGAGTACGCTGGTGGTCGCACCCATCAAATCGCTACCGACATTTAGCCGTTGCTGCTTGGCCAGTAGCTGATTTGCGCGATCCAAATAGTAGTAGTTTGTTTGATTAAAGGAGATGGGACCGATCGCTTCAATCAGCTGTAGCAGTGCGCCGACATCCGCGCTTTGATAGCCTTTATGGTATAGCTGCGCCTTAGCAAGTGCAGCTTTTAGCATCGCTCCATCAGGATACTGTGACGGATTGGCATCGACATGCTCTTGTAGTGACTGGGTCATATATTTTAGGATTTTGCCGACCAGCTCACCGCCTTGCTTACTACCGATATATAACTTGACAGCATGGCTGGCCCCCACTTCTTTGGCAAATGCGTCATTACGTATATCAACGGCGCTAAAATACTCTGGTGCCAGCTCGGTCATACTCTTCTGTATAGCAGCAAGCGCAGCATCATACAATACCGTAGGCGGCAGCTGCTCGGTGATGCTCTTAGGCAGACCAAAGCTGACCGTATGAGAGGCCATCTCCTGAGGCAGCGGGGTATTTTCAGGACTGGCCAGCGCCACAATCGGCATGATGGCCGATGGGTCTACCATGATACGACTGTCATTAAAATCCAGTGCGAGCGGTATCTGTATGGATGAGCTAAGCGTTGGGCTGACATAGTCATAACTATAGACGCTACGTAGCTGGCGCTGTTTGGGCCTGAATTGGCTGACGCTATTAAATGTCAAATGCTGATATTGATAGGCGTTGGTCGCAGCGATTTGCTCAGGTGTGCGATGCAACATAGCAAGCATCTGACCGATGACGCCGGTAGTTGGCATCGGTTTGTCATCGCTCGCCACTGGCTGCTGCTTGGCGGCTTGCATGGCTTCATAGCTCTTTAATAATGCCTTGGGTTTGACATCTTGCACGCCCGGTATCAACCCATCGTCTTTAGTATTGGCGCTATACTCATCATCAGCAAACGCTTCATCTGCATCGTCAGCAAACTCACTATTATCATCAGCAGCCTCGTCGTCTATCGCTTGCTCTTCTTGATACGCATAAGTTTCGATGATGGTTCTTAGCAGACTGCTCGCGCCAGCATCGATACTGTCTGGATCGATAAAGGGTGCCATATGATAATTGGCCTGCGCGACGGCCACGTGCTCACTGGCGAGATGCTGACGAATGGCAGCAAGCAAACGTGTCTTTGCCTGAGTCTGCATATTGGGATAGCTCTGCTGGTCAAACAGTTGCTCATAGCGCGCAGAGCTGGCTTGTAGACGGTCAGTAAAGACGCGCCCCTGTGCTTGGTTTACTGCACTGTCTGCGATCTCAAAGTCGATGAGCGCATCTGATACCGCGCCTGAGGAGACGCCAGCGCTTGTCTGACAGCCCATCAATACCAATGACGTACCACCAAGCAGCAGCGCACAACCGGTCGCCGCCAGTGTACGTGATAAATTTCGATGTTTGTTTTTATGATAAATCGCCACAGGCGCAGTTACCTCATGCAGCTGCGACCTACAACCAGACTGTCGACTGCGATGATTGCTATGAGTAGATGACATAAAGGTCCCTTTATTTAATGGGTAAAATAAGGATAAACGCGTATGATATTTATAACACAAAGCGTTACAATTTAGTAATATTAGCGTGCGTTTCTAGGCAAAAGTCTGTATTGTTTTTATCATCTAACGCCTGATATCCACATCCTTCTAGGGCGTGGATATCAGGCGTCAGTCGTTGTCGCACAATATTGTGAACCCCTTGATACCCAAATACATTGAGATCATAATTATTCCATGAAAACGCTCAAGCTACGCATCAAAGACAAACACGCCACTCAGCTCAATATCTTAGCTGGTGCGGTCAACTTTGTCTGGAATTACGTCAATGAGCTTAGTTTTAAACATTTACAGCGCACAGGCAAATTCTTTTCAGCTTATGATTTGGCCGCTTATACCAAAGGCAGTGGCGAGTATTTAAACTTGCACAGTCAAACCTTGCAAGCAGTGACCGAAACCCATGCCAAGGCTCGTAAACAGTTTAAAAAAGCCAAACTAAACTGGCGTACCAATAATCCAAAGGCCAAGAGAAGAAGCTTGGGCTGGATTCCTTTTAAAAAGACCGCCATTAAGCACCTAGCAACCCGTCAGTCAGGCAAGAAAAGCCTTAAATCTACTATTCAGCTAAGCCTTGCTAACCGCCAAAAGCTGATCATTGATCTGTGGGATAGCTACAATTTAGCCCTCTACAACATCAACACTTGCGAATTAGTACAAGACGCACGGGGTCACTGGTACGCCTGTGTCACCGTTAAAGACTTTCCAAAGATTAAGTGTGGCACGAGCCAAGTCGGTATTGATTTAGGCTGCAAGGATTCAGCAGTCAGTAGTGATGGCGATGTTCTAACCACTAAGCTAACCCATCAATATGCTGAAAAACTGGCCATTGCCCAAAGAGCTAAAAACAAAAAGCGGGTTAAGGCGATTCACGCCAAGATTAAAAATACCCGTCAAGATCTGATCCATAAATTCACATCAAAGCTTGTTAAAGCCAACAGCCTAATCGTTGTTGGTAAAATCAAATCAACATCATTCACTTCATCCAAACTGGCCAAATCCGTCTATGACGCAGGTTGGTTTGAAATAAAGCGGCAATTGGATTATAAATGCGCGAACGCAGGTTGCCACTATATCGAAGTCAATGAAGCGTACAGCACCCAAATCTGCTCGTGTTGCGGCTCTCGCCAAGACAGTCCGAAAGGTAGAGAAGGTCTTGGTATAAGAGCATGGTTTTGTCGTTCTTGTAAAACGACCCATAACAGAGATGTTAATGGAGCAAAAAACATTCTCGCGGTCGGGCTTGGCCGTCTTTAGTAGGAATCCCCTCACTTTAGGGAGGGGAGGAAGTCAACTATTAGAACCTGCCCTCTCATATTTTGTATTTTTTATATATAGTTAGCTGAATGTAAAACTGTTATGGATTTAAACGCGCTACTGGTATAAATTTTACTTGCGTGCTGCGTTCCCAGAGGCTGCGCAAAATTCATCCCAGTAGCGCTATGACATTTTTAGAGTGTATCGACTATATAAAAAACCTCTTACTTAGACTTATGAAATACCCAAACTTTACCACTCACATAAAAAGGACTTTGCCATGCCAAATCTGTCTGGCCACTCTCAACCACCCATCATCACCACATTAAAATCTGCGATGCTCATTGCTAGCAGTACATTATTGCTATCTGTATCAGCGCACGCATTTGAACCAGTAACACCAACTGCTGCCAAGGTGGTAAATAATACCTCAATCAACACCAGTGCGATCAACCTCGCCATCATGAGCGACAATCCGACAGTCTTGTCTGAAACCAAGCGCATCACACCAGCGAAAATCAATACGCTGACATCCACAACCAATAAAACAAAAACCGACCCAGCTATTTACTCCGAGGACGCCATTCATCATCCCGTCTGGGCCAAAAACGGCATGGTCGCCTCTCAAGAAGCACTGGCCTCTGATATTGGCTTACAGATTCTAAAAGACGGTGGTAATGCTGTCGATGCTGGCGTTGCGGTGGGTTTTGCCTTAGCCGTGACACTACCGCGGGCGGGCAACATCGGCGGTGGCGGTTTTATGATGATTTATGATGCTGAGCAAGGCGAAACGGTGGCGCTCGATTACCGCGAAAAAGCCCCAAGCAGTGCCTCGCGTGATATGTATCTCGATAAGGACGGCAATGCGGTCAGTGATTTGTCTCGCTTTCATGGCTTAGCTGTCGGCGTACCAGGGACCGTCGCAGGGCTGCTCAAAGCACTAGAAGACCATGGCACCATGAGCCGCGAGCAAGTGATGGCACCAGCGATCGCACTGGCTGAAGATGGCATAGAAGTCACCGCTGGCTTGTCGGAGTCACTAGAAGCCTTAAGCGATCGCCTGCAAAAATGGCCCAGCACCAAAAAGGTGTTTTTTAAACCTGATGGCAGTGCGTATCAACCTGGTGAGCGCTTGTATCAACCAGAGCTTGCCCGCTCGTTAAAGCTCATTGCCACTCAAGGCGCTGATGGGTTTTATAAAGGTGAGACCGCGCGCAGTATTGTCAAAGCCGTTAATGAGGCTGGCGGTCGCATGAGCTTGCAGGATTTGGCCAATTATGAAGCCATCGCTCGTACGCCTGTGACAGGCGACTACCGTGGCTATAAGATCGTCTCTATGCCGCCTCCCTCCTCTGGTGGTATTCACATCGTGCAGATTTTAAACATTTTAGAAGGCTATCCACTAAAAGACTATAGTCACAATAGCGCGCAAACCATTCACTTGATGGCGGAGGCAATGCAACTGGCTTATGCTGACCGTGCAGAGTATTTGGGCGACTCAGACTTTATCGATGTGCCAGCGAGCGGCCTTACTTCTCAAGCCTATGCCGATCAGCTGCGCACCTTGATTGATCCAGACAAGGCCACGCCAGCGAGTACGATTAAAGCCAACAACCCACTGCCTTACGAGAGCGACCAAACCACGCATTTCTCTATCGTGGATAAAGACGGCAATGCAATCGCCAATACCTATACGCTGAACTTCTCTTATGGCACCGGTCTGGTTGCAGACGGCACAGGCATATTACTAAACAATGAGATGGATGATTTTTCTGCCAAGCCTGGCACGCCAAATGGCTATGGGCTACTAGGCGGTGAGGCAAATAGCGTAGAAGCCAATAAGCGGCCGCTATCCTCGATGAGTCCGACGCTGGTATTTAAAGACGATAAGCCGTATATCGTGACTGGCAGCCCAGGCGGTAGCCGCATCATCACCACCGTCACTCAAATCATCTCCAACGTCATCGATCACGATATGAATATCGCTGAAGCCACGCACGCGCCGCGTATTCATGACCAGTGGCTACCTGATGAGATACGAGTAGAAAAAGCACTGAATATCGATACGATCACAAAGCTAGAATCCATGGGACACACGGTCAGTCCAAAAGCCGCTATGGGCTCAACACAGTCGATTATGATAACGCCAAATGGTGTCTACGGCTCCTCTGATCCGCGTATTGTCGATGCAGCGGTGGTTGGGTATTAAACAAATCTTCATATCAGATCTAACCTGAATCTTACTTATAGTCTTTATCTGATAAGCGTTACGTATTGATAAAAACCTCGTTTTACTTCCTCTCAAAGCCTTTTATATCAGCATAGTATAGAAGGCTTTTTTCATATCAGCACCTGCCAGCAAAGACAGGCTATTTCTTATAGCACCCACCGAAGCTGTAGCTGTCAACAGCAAATAATGCTATGATGTCCAGCTCAATTGAGCATTTGCGACAAAGGCTTTTACGGCCTAAACTTCCCATATAAACCACGCAAAATCCGCTAATAAAACCTATTGTTATTGACCGCACCAATAAGAGTCCTCTATGGCATTTGTACACCTTGGCATTCACAGCGAATACTCCATCACTGATTCTATCGTGCGCATCAAGCCGCTTATTAAAGCGGCGGCAGCTGACAATCAGCGTGCGCTGGCGTTGACCGACCTCTCCAATCTGTACGCGACGGTGAAGTTTTATCGCACTTGTCTTGGCGCTGGCATCAAGCCCATCATCGGCAGTGAAGTCATCATGGATGATGAAGACACCAGACTGACGCTGCTGGCCATGGACAACGAAGGCTATCAAAACATCACCCGTATTGTCTCGCTTGGCTTTACCGAAGGCCGCGCCGACCCTGACAATCACGGCACCCCTGTCATCAAGCGCCGTCATATCTTAGAGCACGCAGCGGGTGTTATTGTGTTGTTTGGCGAAAAATCAGACGTCGGACATGCGCTAGTCAGCTCTATGCCAGAAAATGCCGATGTGCTGATCACAGAGTGGCAGGCGCATTTTTCTGATCGCTTGTACTTTGCGATCAAGCGTACCAACCGCTCAGGCGAAGACGCTTTTATCAAAGCGGCGATACACGCTGGTGCCAAGCATCAACTGCCCATTATCGCCCACAATGATGTGCGGTTTTTGGAGCAAGAGGACTTCGATGCTCACGAAGCCCGCGTCTGTATCGCAGGCTCGTACGTACTGGCTGACCCTAACCGTCCGCGCTTGTATTCAGATGAGCAGTATCTAAAAACCCAAGACCAAATGGCGCAATTGTTTGCCGATATTCCGCAGGTGGTCGACAATACCATCCGCCTAGCCACCCGCTGTAATGTGACACTAACGCTAGGCATCAACGTGTTGCCTGACTTTCCTGTGCCAGAGGGCGAGACCATTGAGTCTTTTTTTCGGGCAGAGTCACAGCGCGGTCTTGATCACCGATTGGACAAGCTCTTTCCTGTGGAAGAACGTGACGAGAGCTGGAGCGACTTTCGTCAGCAGTACGATGAGCGCCTAGAGTATGAGCTCGATATTATCTTATCTATGGGATTCCCCGGTTACTTCTTAATCGTTATGGACTTTATCCGCTGGGCCAAGGCCAATGGCGTCCCTGTGGGGCCAGGTCGCGGCTCTGGTGCCGGCTCTTTGGTTGCGTATGCGCTCAACATTACCGATCTCGACCCCATTCATTACGACCTATTATTCGAGCGCTTCTTAAACCCTGAACGTGTCTCTATGCCCGATTTCGATATTGACTTTTGTATCGAAGGTCGCGACCGTGTCATCGATTATGTGGCGCAAACTTACGGCCGTGAAGCGGTCTCACAAATCATCACCTTTGGTACCATGGCGGCAAAAGCGGTGGTGCGTGATGTGGCGCGGGTACAAAGCAAGTCGTACTTCTTGGCCAATAAAATCTCTAAATTGATTCCGAAAACACCTGGCATCACCTTGTCTCAAGCACTCGAGCAAGAACCACAGCTCAAAGACTTAATCTCTAATCCTGACAACATGGATTATGAAGATGCCATCGAGATTTGGGAGATGGCGGTCAAATTAGAGGGCGTGTGCCGCAACGTCGGCAAGCACGCCGGTGGTGTCCTCATAGCCCCGCATAAAATCACCGATTTTAGCGCCATTTACTGTGACGATGAGGGTCACCGTGTCAGCCAGTTTGATAAAGACGATGTCGAAGATGTCGGTCTGGTAAAATTTGACTTTTTGGGCTTGCGTAACTTAACCGTCATTAATGCTGCGGTCGAAAACATCAACCAACGCCGCGCACGCGAAGGCAAAGACGCGCTGGTACTAGAAGATTTACCGTTAGATGACAAAAAGACCTACAAACTCTTGCAAGAGGCCAAAACCACAGCCGTCTTTCAGCTAGAAAGTATGGGCATGAAAAAATACTTGGCCAAGCTGCAACCAACCAACATCGAAGACGTCATCGCCATGTGCGCCCTCTACCGCCCAGGGCCACTCGATGCCGGTATGGTAGAGATGTATATCGACCGTAAGCACGGACGCGAAGAGGTCATTTATGACCATCCCAACCTCGAGCCAATTTTGCAAAACACCAACGGCGTTATTGTCTATCAAGAACAAGTCATGCAAATCTCGCAGGTCATGGCCGGCTACAGTTTGGGTGGCGCGGATATGCTACGCCGCGCCATGGGTAAGAAAAAACCTGAAGAGATGGCCAAACAGCGTGATATTTTTGTCACCGGTGCCACCGCACAAGGCATCGATGAAGCAACGTCAGGCGGCGTCTTTGACTTGATGGAAAAATTTGCCGGTTATGGCTTCAACCGCTCGCACTCTGCTGCTTATGGCGTCCTTGCTTATCAGACCGCTTATCTCAAGCAGTACTACCCTGCCGAATTTATGGCCGCGGTACTGACATCCGATATGAACAACACCGACAACGTGGTGTTCTTTATCAATGACTGCCGTGAAAACTTTGGCTTGACTGTAGACAATCCATCGGTAAACCGCAGTGAGTGGCACTTTGTCGCTGATACGCCGACCAATATTATTTACGGACTTGGCGCAATTAAAGGCGTGGGTGAAGGTGCGGTGGAGTCTATCGTCGATGCGCGCCGCCGCGGTGGGCCGTTTAAAGACTTATATGACTTCTGCCGCCGTGTCGATATCAAAAAAGTCAATAAACGCACGCTTGAGGCACTGGTTAGTGCTGGCTGTTTTGATGACTTTGCCGCGACGCTGCGACCAGACTTACCAAGTGACGCCGCCTACGAGATTCGCGGCGCACTCATGAGTCAGCTGCCAAGCGCAGTACAGGCCGCGGAGCAAGACCGCCAAAACAATGAGCTTGGCATGATGGACTTGTTTGGCGAGATGGACGGTGTGGTCGCCGCCCCACCGCTCAAAATGACGCCAGAGCTGATCTGGGGTGACAAGCACCGCCTCAAAGCAGAAAAAAACACATTAGGGCTATACCTAACTGGGCACCCGATCAATGAGTACTTGGATGAGCTAAAACACTATACCTCTGGCGCCCGCCTTGATAAGCTCACAGACACAGGCTATAACGGCAGCTGCTACTTTGCCGGCCTTATTATCGATATTGCCAACTTTGGCAATCGAAATGTCATTACTTTAGATGATGGCACCTCACGATTAGAGGTCAGCTGCTATGCTGAGCGTTTCAATCGCGTCAAAGACCAGCTGAAGGTGGATGAAGTGGTCATTATCAAAGGCAGCATCCGGGAGCGTGATGGACGCCTATTTGCCCGTCTTGATAATGCCATGAGTATGGTAGATGCGCGCCTGCGTTGGCTCAAAAAAATCAGTATCAAAATCCACGGCAGTGACACGCGCCTACTCTCACGCCTACAGCCGATACTCAAGTCCGCCCAAGCTGATATCATCCCCGCGCCTAGCTTGACTCAGCAAGATGAGCCAGACGATGCGACCTTCAATGGCAACTACGATCCTGCGATGGGTGGGAGCTTATATGATGAGGATGGCAATGACTTATTGGCGCTAGAGCATGACATGCAACAAGACGCGCTGCAAAATGGCAGCCTTTATAGCAATAATGCGCTGAGTAACACTGACGCCTCCATTCATGATAACTGTCTGCCGCTTGGCCTGAGCATTTATGAAACGTATGGCATCGCCAATGTAGGACTCTCTGAGCATTGGCGCATCTATCCAAATGATGACAATTTACAACAACTAAAAAGCATGGTGAATGAGGACAACTTACATTTTCATTATAGCTGACGCTGGGCTTTTAGCCGTGGCCTCCTATAGCGATGTCTACTCTATCCCTTGACGATAGCAATTTTATTGCTTGTGATTTAACTGATTTAACTGATTTAACTGACAATATTGGACCTAATACCATGGATGAGAACCCACATAATAATACCGCCGACCAAACTGTAGAGATCCTCAATGATGAGCAATTTGAAGACATGCGTGACTTGCTCGAAGAGGACTTTGCCGATTTGATTCAAGTATATCTCACTGACAGCCAGCAGCGCATCCACAGCCTACGCATCGCGCAACAACAAAACGATAATGCCAATGGTTTTGAGATTGCCCACGCCCTAAAAGGCGCCAGTGCTAATCTGGGGACGACCCAGCTGATGCGTCTTAGTAGTCAACTCCAAGAGCGGTGCCGTGAGCAGCGTATCGGTGAGCAGGCGGCGCTGATCGAGGATATCGCAGCAGCGCTACAATGCGCTGAGCAAACCATCAAACAGCGCATGGAGCAATAAATGAGCCAAAGTCCTTTATCAGTGACAACGTCGCCATCATCCATGCCAATCAACCATCCAGCAACAAGCATAGACGACTACTTATCTTGTATTCAGGTCGTCATGGTCAATACCACCTTGCCTGCCAATATCGGCTCAGCGGCACGGGCCATGCATACGATGGGATTGTCACGCTTGACAGTCGTCGACCCTAAGCGGCCTATCGATGAGACCAGTGTATCGCACGCTGCAGGTGGCCATGAACTGCTGTCAGCGGCTGTGATTGCCCCAACGCTAGAGTCGGCGATCGCTGATTGTCAGCTGGTGTTTGCAGCTAGCAGTCGCAGTCGTCATATGCCGCGCCCTGTCGTCACGCCCACACAAGCGGCCAAAATCATTTTTGATTTTATCGATAGTCAATCCACCTATCAGCCTCAGACCACGGCCGAGACCGCACAGGATAATACTGCTGGCACCCACAAACCAAATATCGCGATATTGTTTGGCCGCGAAGACCGTGGTTTGACCAATGAAGAGCTGGCCTATGCCGATTACCATATCCAAATCGATGCCAACCCTGCCTATCCGGTACTTAATGTCGCCTCAGCGGTACAAGTGATTGCCAGCTTCATCTTTGCTTATGCGCAAACCCACACTCAGACAGCGACGAGCCCAAAGGCTAATGCTGACTCTAATAAAGCCGCAGCACGCTCGATGATTGATATGACATTACGCCAACAGTGGGATGAACCGGCCATCACTCAGCAGCAGCAACAGCAGTTGACCGAGCGCATGACAGCGCTGATGGTGCAGCAGGGGCTGGCAGACAGCACAAATCTAAAATCATTACCAGCGCGGCTATCGCGGCTCGGCTCGCGCTTACAGCTGGATCAAAAAGAGTATCAGCTGTTAAGCGCACTTATCGCCAAGCTTTTAAAAGATAGACCCCAATCATCATAATAAAAGCCACCAGTACAGATTTTTTGGGTTTGGTCGGCCAGCGATAGCCTGCTATTATTAGGGCGTGTTATATTGGATGGCTCAGATTGTAAGTACATAGAAATAAGTGCATAGAAATAAGTGCATAGAAATAAGTATATAGAATAAGCATCAGGATTAGCACCCAACACTGACCACACCGCCATACTTTACCGACCAATAAACGGACCAACAGACCGACCAACAGATAGGACACTTTATGTCATTGCCAGCCAAATTGTTCAAATCGCTTGCCAGCATCAAAAAAGACCTAAAAGAAGATGTCGATGCGGTATTCAACCGTGATCCTGCCGCACGCAATAGTCTGGAGGTCATTCTCACCTATCCTGGTATTCATGCGCTTATCTTGCATCGCGGCGCTCATTATCTCTGGAATCACGAACAAAAACTGGCCGCCCGTGTGATCTCTTACGGCTCGCGTATCGTCACTGGTATCGAGATTCACCCTGCAGCCAAAATCGGTAAGCGGTTTTTTATCGACCACGGTGTCGGCGTGGTCATCGGTGAAACTGCAGAGATTGGCAACGATGTCACCTTATACCACGGCGTCACTCTCGGCGGCGTCTCATGGAATAACGGCAAACGCCATCCAACGTTAGAAGACGGCGTGACCGTAGGCGCTGGCGCAAAAGTTTTGGGGCCATTTACTGTCGGTAAAAATGCCAAAATCGGCTCAAATGCGGTGGTGGTCAAACCTGTGCCAGCCGGCGCTACCATGGTCGGCAGCGCAGCGCGCATGATATCCGATCATCACGATGAAAAAGGCAACCCCATCGCCACTAAAGTCCAAGACGCCAAACAACAAGAGAAAGTAGCCCAAGCAGGCGAAGGCGACACCGGCAAAGACCAAGCGCAAAGCACATCGGCCAAAGCCAAGCGCCGCACTACTTTTCAAGCTTATGGTATCGACCCCTCTTCTCAAGACCCAGTGGCCGAAGCGTTTGCAAAAATGCTTGAGCATATTCAGCAGTCAGAAAATCGCCTAGATCAGCTGCAAACCGCCATGTGCGAGATTGATCCTGATTTTTGCAAAAAGAAGTATGACAAGCTTTGTTTAGAAGATTTAGATGTGATCGGCCTCTCTGACATGGAAGAGCTGACTGACGAAAAAAACAAGTCCTAATGACCTACCGTAGCCTCTGATACTCTTTTAATATAGTCAATCGCACATAAAATTGGCACAATTGATATCACGTGCTACTGGTATGCATTTTGCGCCGCATCGAGCAGCGTTGGCACAGCACACAAGAAAAATGAATGCTCGTAGGACGAACTTATTTTAAAGCAGATGCACTATACTTATAAATAAAATAACACTAGGAGATACCATGGCACGTCTACAAGATAAAGTTATAATCATTACAGGCGCAGCTCAGGGTATGGGCGAGACTCATGCTCGCTTGTGTTTGGCAGAAGGCGCAAAAGTCGTATTGACCGATATCAACGCTGAAAAAGGTGAGGCGCTGGCCAAGGAGCTTGGTGATAACGCCTTATTTGTCAAGCATGACGTCACCGATGAAGAGGATTGGTCAAAAGTCGCGAACGCAACTCAAGAAAAATTTGGTCAAATTGATGTATTGGTCAATAATGCTGGCATCACCACACACAAATCTATCCTAGACACCTCGGTTGCAGACTACCGCAAGATTCTAGAGATTAACCAAGTATCCGTCTTTTTGGGTATGAAGGCCGTCATTCCAGTAATGCAAGCCGCCAAACAAGGCTCGATCATCAACATCTCATCGATTAATGGCTTGGTTGGCGGTGCTATCGGCTATACCGATTCTAAATTTGCGGTGCGCGGTATGACAAAGGCGGCAGCGCTAGAGTGCGCCCCGCACGGTATTCGCGTCAACTCCATTCATCCCGGCGTCATTGCTACCCCGATGATTATGCAAGGCGATACCAAAGATGCGGTTGAGGCCTTTGCCAAGACCATTCCGATGCGGCGGGTGGCGCAGCCAGAGGAAGTAAGCAACATGGTGCTATTTTTAGCATCAGATGACTCAAGCTACTCGACGGGCGCTGAGTTTGTTATTGATGGTGGTTTGACAGCGCAGTAGTAAGCGTGATGTCCATAAAAGCTGGGTATGTTGCCCAGCTTTTTTTGGTGTTTGGAAAAGTTTTAAAGCCTTTTAACCGATAAAACCGCTCTTTGAAATCAATTCTTCAACCCCTGCTGTCTCGTGTGCTTTGAATGGATAACGATCCGCCATTATTATCCATTGTTCTGAATACTCTACTATTTTTGCAGATATTGATTTATTGCTTAGGCTATTTTTGTTAAGCCCAGTTTGTATAAGTAAAATGTCAATATCCATGGTGACTTTTTTTATAGAGGTTTGAGCTGCTGTTAAACGCTGCCGATGGCAGTCACTTTCAATGAGTTTAAAAGCCTGCTGTAGCTCCTGCAAACTCATCGCCGTATCCAGAGATAAATACGCACACTGATTGGTATAGTCAGGCTTTGGCTGCTCTTGAGTGGCGGTAAAGTCAGGGTTTTGAAAAGACGTAGAGAGCTGCATACGGCCAAATGTGGCCAGTTTTTCACGTGCATCAGGCAAATAGTAGTCAGCGTGATAGTTGCTGCCCAAAGCCAGTACCACTGCTGTCACCGCGTGCGTTTGCAGCTGTTCAGGCTCATGTATTTCCAGACCTGCAAGATTCACACCAGCCAGACCTTTATGCCTCTCATACGTCTTAAACATTTTAGGCGTCTTATGCATCATAACTTTGACTGGCAGGCTGCTCGCTATGACTGGCTTTTGCAGATCGGGTGATTTGTACCCCAACGGCGTCTGCGTGTTTGATTGCCGTCGGCTTAGCCATGCTCAGCGTGATTTTATGACAAGCGTATTTGGCAAGCAGTTTATCGGCGATTTTCTCAGCCAGATGCTCAAGTAGCTTTGCTTGAATGGCTTGGCACCACTCGCTGACATCCTCACAAACTGCCTTATAATTTAGTGCATCCTGTACATCATCTGAGGCGGCAGCAGCACTGATATCCGTCTCAAGTGCGATATCGATCTGCAGCGGCTGAGTGATAGCGCGCTCCCATTCATAGACACCGATGACGGCATCTACCGTCAAGCCTTTGACAAATACCACGTCAGACTGAGTATGCAACATGCTTTTATCCTTGTTTACTGGTTTTTTAGGGAGTTTGAAGCAGACAGATGATCATGCTTTTTGGCGCAAACGCGCAGCCTTTAGCATCTTACTTGGGCGATGACGCCACAAGTCAATGCTAAACAACAATAGACCAACCCAAATCAAGCCAAAGACGGCCAAACGGTGCAAGTCAAATGGCTCTTTATAGTAAAATACTGCCAAAAAGAAAATAAAGGTCGGTGTCAAATAGTTCATAAAACTTAAAATACTATAAGCCACCAGCTTGGTTGATTTATTAAATAACAATAGCGGTATCAAAGTGATGGGGCCTGCCAGCATCAATAGCCAAATGTTTGATGACAACCAAAAACTGATCTGACTACTCACCACATCGGCCTGCCAAAACCACCACAGGCACATCGGTACCAGCATCGTCGTCTCCACAAACATCGCATCGATGGCGCTCAGCGGTGTTTGCCGCTGAATGGTACCATATGTGCTAAAGCTAAACGCCAGTATCAGCGAAATCCAAGGTAAGCTCCCAATCATCACCACCTGAATAATCACAGACAATAGCGCAAAACCAATCGCCACCCATTGCAGTGTCCGCAAGCGCTCTTTGAACAAAATCATCGAGAGCGCCACCCCTACCAGTGGCCCGATAAAGTAGCCCAAACTGGCCTCAAGTATGCGGTCATGGTTGACCGCCCAAACATAGGTCAGCCAGTTGGTGGCAATGATCAGACCCGATATCAGCGAAAACACAATCCACCTAGGGTTTTTCTTTAAAGTGTCTATCCAGCCCCAGCGTTTGGTGACGACTAAGACAAGCAGCAGACAAGCAAAGGTCCAGACGATACGGTGTCCGATGATCTCAGTGGCGTCATAGGCGGCCAACTGTTTAAAATATAAAGGAAACCCGCCCCAGATAAAAAAGGCCATAAGCGCGGTGACAATACCACGTCTGGTGGTTTTGATAGGCGTCACGGGTTTTTTGATGACATTTTGAGTGGTCATAAGTCAGTACAACTTAATTTAGAGCAAAGCGTACTGTTGCAGACTGCGCCTGATGATGAGCGTATTTAGGCGAGCGGCAAAAGCACAGGGTTACTACAGACAGAATAAAAGTGAAAAAGCAATGCATTGACACTCATAATAGTATCAATGCATTGCTGACAATAACGGTATTTGAACCCTTATGGCGTTTAATACCTGGTAAAAGTCCTAACGCTGTTAGGCGCGGCTATCGTGAACCTCAATAGACATGCCTACTTGATTGGCAAGCTCGGCAAATCCTGGAAAGCTGGTATTGACCGTCTCAACGCCTTCGATGGTGATCGGCTTGGATGCGCGCAAGCTAGCAACCGCAAAGCTCATGGCGATACGATGGTCATGATGCGAGGTAATATGTCCGCCGCCAAAAACAGGTTGGCTGTTATTTACTTCATTGCTGTCAGCATTACTACCCTTGCCTTCAATGATCAGACCATCCTCAGTCACTGTACAATCAATACCGAGGGTTTGTAGACCATCTGCCATCACAGCAATACGATCGGACTCTTTAACGCGCAATTCTTTAGCACCAGTCAACACTGTACGACCTTGCGCACAACTGGCAGCGATAAACAGTACTGGGAACTCATCAATTGCCAGTGGTACTAGATACTCTGGGATATCAATACCTTGCAGGTTTGAGCTGCGTATCGTGATATCAGCCACTGGCTCGCCGCCCACATGGGTTTCATTACTTAGGCTGATATCAGCATTCATCAGCTTTAAGATATCAATGATGCCGGTACGAGTTGGGTTAATACCCACTTGCGTTAGGGTCAATTCGCTACCTTGACTGATGGCCGCGGCGACCATAAAGAAGGCGGCAGAAGAGATATCCGCAGGCACGGCGATATCGCCACCTGTGAGCGTACCACCGCCTTCGATACTGACACGATTGCCATCGACGGTCACAGGATAGCCAAAGGCTGAGAGCATACGCTCGGTATGATCACGGCTAACTTCAGGTTGGATGACCGTCGTGGTGCCGTTTGCCCACAGTCCCGCCAATAGCAAGCAAGACTTCACCTGAGCAGAAGCAACTGGCATGTCATACTCTACCCCTTGCAGCGGCTGGCCAACCGTATCACGGCCAGTGATGCTTAGCGGCGCGGTACCATCATGACCCGTGCTTTGGATCACCGCACCCATGTCACGTAACGGTGCTGCCACCCGCTCCATCGGACGCTTATTCAGACTAGTATCGCCTGTCAACACACTATCAAACGACTGGGCGGCTAAGATACCGGCTAGCAGGCGCATACTGGTGCCTGAGTTGCCCATATACAGTGGTGTTTTGCTGGGTTTTAGACCATTCATACCGACGCCATGAATGGTCAATCTGCCTTTATCAGGGCCTTCGATGCTTACACCCATGTCACGGAATGCTTGCAAGGTAGCCAGCGCATCCTCCCCTTCCAAAAATCCAGTGACGTTGGTCACACCTGTGGCCAAACTGCCAAGCATGATGCTGCGATGCGAGATAGATTTGTCTCCAGGAATGGTAATAGTGCCAGAGACGGTGTTGCTAGGGGTGATATTATAAGAAGCTGACATAGCAGAGGTATCCGTATAAGGGGTGCTGGCTAACATATGGCCAAAATGTCGCCGTGCGGCTTGCGCGCGGCCCAAAAGCCCCATCAGGGCGGTTGAATCTTTATCAATGATAAGCTGACGCATGGTCTGTAGATAGACGCCGTACTCATCAAGGGCGCTGATAATCGCGCGCTCGTTGGCAAAAAATATATCATGCCACATCTTAGGATCGCTGGCAGCGATACGGGTAAAGTCGCGGAATCCACCAGCGGCATAGCGAAACATATCCAAATTGTCATCATGACTCGCCAATTGCTCGACCAGATTAAACGCCAGTAGGTGCGGCAGATGACTGGTATGCGCCAATATTGCATCGTGATGATCGGCCGCCATCGGCATGACAGTCGCACCCACTGCCTCCCATAACTGCTGCAGCTTTGCAATTGCAGAAGAGCTGGTGGTGGCGAGCTCACAGATTATCACGCTGTGGTTGACAAACAAATTGGCGCGTCTGGCATGATACCCTGAATTCTCCGCCCCAGCAATCGGATGCGCGGGTACAAACCCCGTTGGCAGTGCAGCAAATACCGATTTTGCTGCCTCAATGATATTGACCTTGGTACTACAGACATCCGTAATGATACAGTCTGTAGCCAGCTGGCCGTTGTCCATTGCCGCTTTGATATCGGTAAATACGGCTTGCACCGCTTGCACCGGTACGGCAATGATAAGTAAGTCGCTGCCTGCCACCACGTCAGTCAAGCGCGTGCTACCAGCATCGAGCAAGCCATGTTTTATGGCTTCATCCACGCTTGGCACATGTCTATCAACCGCAACCAAACGCTCGCTTAGCCCATTGTCCTTGATGGCTTGGGCGAGGCTTGCGCCAATTAGCCCAAGACCGATCACGCAAACTTGTTTGAACAATAAAGGGGTTTTATCAAAAGAGGATTGCATAGGATTCTTATTTTTTATCTTTTTTATGGCGACTCACGGTAGTTTGTATTTTACAAACTGGCATTCAGTCGCAAAGGCACGCCTGCATGAGCGCCATGACATTATCGGGATTCAGATGGGCTGGTCCGCCCTCTTTATCAGTTGCCAACGCTCAGTCCTCGGTCAAAATCGAGCGTAGCGTATCTATCAAACGCAGATTGTCTTCAGCCAGACCTACCGTGATACGCAGCCAGTTCGGGAGTCCATATGCGGCCAAAGGACGTACGATCACCCCCTGCTCTAGCAATGCTTGATGGATAGATATAGCGTTGATGTCTTCCATCTCAACTTCGAACTTTACCATGATAAAATTGGCATGCGACTTAATAAAACCCAGCCCTAGCGCGTCAAACTGTTTTTCTAACCAGCGCATTTGCTCAGCATTGCTCAAGCGAGTGGCTTCGATAAAGTCTTGATCGGCAAGTGCAGCAGCGGCGGCGGCCAATGCCACACGGCTGACGTTAAATGGCTGACGAATACGGTTTAATAAATCTGCGACTGGCACTGAGCTGATCGCGTAGCCAACGCGCAGACCCGCCAGCCCATAAGCTTTAGAAAACGTACGAACGATAACCACATTGTCAAACTCATCAAGCAGCGCCCTATTATTACTCTCAGGGCTATACTCGATATACGCCTCATCGAGTACCACCAGTACCGAAGCTGGCACGCTAGCGACAAACTCACGTAGCTCTTTTTGCCCAAGCTGGGTGCCTGTTGGGTTATTGGGATTGGCAATAAACACAACCTTGGTATTTGGATGGTCGGCGACGGCTTGACGCATGGCCGTTAAGTCATGACCAAACCGCGGCGTGGGCACCTCTATCCCAGTAGCACCTTGTATCTTCGCCAGCATCGAATACACCACAAAGGCATACTGACTATACACAATGGTATCGTCGCAACTGACAAAGCCACGCGCCAATAGGTCCAATAGATCATTGGAGCCATTACCTAGGGTAATCTGCTCAACATCCACACGATTAAAATCCGCCAGCGCTTGCTTGAGATAATAGCCATTGCCATCAGGATAGCGTGCCAGTTGACCCAGCTGCTCGGTAATCGCCAATGTCACATGCGGCGAGCAGCCCAGTGGGTTTTCATTGCTGGCCAGCTTTACGACATCAGAAACCCCATACTCGCGCGTCAGCTCCTCGACCGGCTTGCCAGTCTGATAAGGCGTCAGCGCTAAGATACTGTCATACGCAGAGGTAAGCGGGGCTAAACTTGATGATGTCGCTTGAGGTGATGCCATGGTTTACCCTTAGAGATGATGACACATCTACTGCTTAGTATGATCCATTTGCGGCCGATGATCAGCTTACAATACCGCTTTGGGGTATGAGCCAAGTATACGCAAATCTTTTACCAGTGGACGAATATCGGCAATCGCTGCGCTCACATTTGGCGCATCAATATGACCATTCATATCGATGAAGAATACATAAGCCCATTTATTCGGGCGCTCAGGACGCGTCTCGATACTGGTCATCGATACACCATGATAAGACAGTGGCTTTAGAATTTCGATCAGTGCCCCTGCTTTGTCGTGTGCCGATACCACGATAGAGGTTTTGTCTTGACCTGATGGCGCAATCGCCTCGTGACCGATGATCAGAAAACGTGTGGTGTTGCTAGGATTGTCTTCTATGTTGGTATACAGCTTGTGCAAATCATACTCTGCTGCAGCAACGTCCCCCGCGATAGCGGCAGAATGCCACTCGTTTTTGAGGCGACGCGCCGCCTCTCCGTTGCTCGATACCGCCACACGCTCGACGTTTGGAAAGTTGACATCAAGCCAATGACGGCACTGAGCCAGTGACTGCTGGTGCGAATAAATACGGCTGAGACTATCGACCTTGGTGTGCTCAGCGACCAAGAAGTTTTGGTGAATAGGCAGCTCAACTTCACCGATGATTTTTAATGAAGAGGACAAAAAGCCATCTAGCGTGTGATTGACCACCCCTTCTGAAGAGTTTTCAACAGGTACCACGCCATACATCGCTGTGCCCGCTTCGACTTCGCGAAACACATCGGTGATGGTGGTCATCGGCACGGTATCCGCGGCTTTGCCAAAGTGTTTGAGCGCAGCTGCATGGGTAAAGGTACCGACAGGCCCTAAAAACGCAATGCGCTGCGGTGCTTCTAAATCCAAGCATACAGACATAATCTCACGAAACAGACGGGCCATTTTTTCGTCAGCGATAGGGCCAGTATTGCGCTCCATGACGGCTTTTAGTACTTGTGCCTCTCGCTCTGGACGATAAAAAATAGGGTTGCTGTCGGTCGTGGCGGCGACATTACTCGCGAGGTGTTCTTTTTTGACGACAGCCACTTGCTGAGCCAATTTGGCACGATCATTGATCAACGTTTGAATTTTGCAGTCTACTGCATCGATACTTTGACGAATATTGTCCAAAAACGCTTTTTCGGTTGCGGCATCGTTTGTGTCTGTCGTGGTTTGATTGGAGTTATTCATATGTTGTTCTGGTGACTGCTCACTCATTACCGCCCATCCTTTTTAGATTTTTTACTGTTGAAATTTTTGGCCAGTTTTTAACTATTGGGTCTGACATCATCGGTGTTAATAGCTTGCTATAGCGACATGATAAAACAATAGTCTATCAAGACACCGTCTGCTTTTGCTCTTATCCGATTTTGCCATGCCATTTTTTGACTTATCAATAATATCTCAAGCTGCTCATACCACTATCGCATAACAGGTGGCCGGCTCTACTATAACAAAAACGGCGCGCAGTGCCCACGGGTAATCGTGTGCAATCGCATGTAATGTCGCGCCACTCTTATCAGCTCGCCCATATCATCTCGTCCATAGTATAGTCGATTCAAAATAATTGTGGTACAGCGTCAGCAAGTGAGAAGGCTGATGTCGTCAATTCAGCTAATATTGACCTGACTATAGCACAGTTGTGCCCTTGTCTCTTGTCGTCCATCACACTATGAAGCAACAGAGGCTCAAAACTATGTTACAGTTTAATACCAATCCCTCATCTTACGACAAAAACAAAACCACCCTGTGATTGATAACATCACATCACTAAAAAAAAGGATCTCTAATGAGCGCATTACAACAGCTTCGTACCATGACCACCATTGTCGCTGATACTGGCGATCTGGCCGCCATTGCGCGCTTAAAACCCATCGATGCTACCACCAACCCAAGCTTGATCACCAAAGCCCTCATCCACCCTGACAATCAAGGCATGCTGGCAGAGACCATGAGTCGCCATAATGGCGATGTCGATGCGGTCATAGACGCACTGACCGTCCAAGTCGGCTGTGATATTTTGGCACTGATCGAGGGACGAGTGTCTACCGAAGTCGATGCGCGCTTGTCTTATGACACCAAAGCGACGATCGATAAGGCCATGGAGTTTATGGAGGCGTATCAAAAGGCAGGAATCGATCCTAAGCGCGTCTTGATCAAAATGGCCGCCACTTGGCAGGGCATCGAGGCGGCGCGCTACCTCGAAACCCAAGGCATCCATTGTAACTTGACGCTTTTATTCGGTCAGCATCAAGCCATTGCCTGTGCTGATGCTGGCGTGACGCTGATCTCGCCTTTTGTGGGTCGTATTTTAGACTGGCAAAAACGCCAGCAAAACCGCCAAAACGTGCCCGCCTCCGATGATATGGGCGTACAATCGGTCAAGCTGATTTATCAATACTACAAGCAGCACGGCTATGGCACTCAAGTCATGGGCGCAAGCTTTCGCTCTACTGAGCAAATACTGGCGTTGGCAGGCTGTGATTTATTGACCATCGCGCCAAACCTTATCGACGAGCTTGCCGCCATGGACACACAAGTAGAGCGTCAGCTATCGCCCAGCATGTCGATGGCGCTAGATGAGATGACCCGCGTCAGTCTAACTCATGAAGAGTTCAGCGCCGCCTACCAACAAGACACCGTGACACAAGACCTGCTACCAAAGGGCATTGATGGCTTTATCACTGCTCGTGATGAGCTGGCCAAGACGCTAGCAGCCATCCGTGAGTAACTTGTCAGGCCGTGACCTGTCATAAAAGATATTTGCCTGCCGATAACAACTTGGCTATTATGGCCTACTTCAAACAACCAGAAGCAAGGCTTAAGTATGAAACGGCTATCAGTGTTATTGGCAGGCAGTGCTTTGGCACTCAGCGCACAAGCAGTGAACTGGTCAGAGGTGTCCGAGAGTCATTCTGGCTCGGTTTTTAGTGTGGACTTAGATTCTATCGAGCGCTCTGATATTAGCATCATAGATGAAAAGCGTGTCGAAAATATCACCGTCTCAATCCGTCGAACCTACCCAACACAAGCCAAAAAAAACATAGTAGAAGACAAAGAGGCTGCAAAAGAAAAATATACAGAAAAAGAGACGCCTAAAGAAAAACCCATCCACCATAGCGATCAGCAGCTACTGATCTCTTGTAAAGACGCCAGCTACTATCGGCGTGCTTATGTCAATTACGCGGCCAATGACAAAGTCATAAAGTCTTGGCAGTCAGACAAACCCATTTTGACCACAAAAGATTTCAAAATCACCAGCCCTAAGACGATCGGACGCATCCTCGTAGAATACAGCTGCCAAAACCATAAACAACAAAAAACGGCTTAATTTAGCATGGGCTTTGTGCCATGTGTCTTAAATGCCGTATATCTTAAATAGCTATGTTAAAAAAAAGCGCGCTGACTATATCAGCGCGCTTTTTGATTTTAGGCTTTTAGTACCGTATAAACGGGTACTGGAAACGCCCCATGCAGCGCCACCAAATCAAGTAACACCAACGCCCCGACCACGGTATGACCTGCCGAGCGGCAAAGCTCGTAAGCGGTATTCAAGGTGCCACCAGTTGCCAAAATATCATCGACCAACAATACCCGCTCAGGCGGTAGATTGTTTTGCATCTCAAGGGTGTCTTTACCATACTCGAGCGCATAGGCCTTATTGGCCACAGGTGGTGGTAACTTACCAGGCTTACGCAGCAGTACCATACCCTTACCCAAGCGCCCTGCCAACAAGCTGGCAAAGACAAATCCACGCGCCTCGACCGCCCCCAAACAATCAACCTCATCCAGACAGCCTTCTGGTAAAGCGGCCAGCAGCGCATCGATGACTGCATCAACGTGACTGCGCAGTAACGGGGTTATGTCATAAAAATCAATGCCGACTTTTGGAAAGTCTGGTACGGTGCGAATGATCTGCCAAAAAGGATGATCAGTATTGAGCACGGCTGATGGCTGGTTTTCGGTATTGGTAGAAGTGGCGGCATTGATGCTCATGAGGACCCTTAGCGTGTATGACTTTGATAATAACTGGTGTGAATTTTTCGGTCGTTATTGTAGCATAATTGACCCAATTAATACGCTAAAGCATCGGCTATTATCAGCCTTGATGTGCATAAAACCGCGACGCTTGACTTGATAAAAACCTCACAATCTCAATATACAAGTGTAAACTTAACTATGAAAATAACGGTTATATGCTAAACTACGTGCGTTTTTGCTGTCTAAGCGCTGACCGTTATGTGGACACTTTCACACTGTCGTGACGCCCAGTCATTAGCCCTTGGCATGACTGGCGCGCTAAAAAATGGTCACACTAGAAATAATCAATAGGACTTTTTATGAAACGTTATGAATGTATTGTCTGCGGCTGGATATACGACGAAGCACTTGGTTGCCCAGAAGAAGGCATCGCCCCTGGCACCAAATGGGAAGACATCCCTGATGACTGGACATGTCCTGAGTGCGGTGTGGGCAAACTCGATTTTGAGATGCTTGAGCTGTAGTAGACGACCTCTGATTAGGACACTTCATGACACAATCAAATAACATCAATAGCGCCAGATCACAAGTAATCCCAGATCCAAGCCTAGATGAGAATGTGGGCCACTATCCTACGCCTGAGTGGCAAAAGTTTGGCGCGCATCAGTGGCATGACTCTGATCTGAGTGACCAGTTGCATCAAGCGATGATCGATATCGGTGATGGTATCGAGCTTTGTGTGGAAGCAGGCGGTAACCCAAACCACCCACCCTTGCTCATGGTCATGGGGCTTGGCTCACAAATGATATTTTGGCCAGAAAACTTTATAAAACGCCTCATTGATGCCGGTTTTTTTGTGATTCGTTTTGACAATCGTGATATTGGTCTATCGTCTAAAGTGCAAATTGACGGCCTACCGCGTATCAGTCAGCTAAAGATGATGATGCGTCTGCAAACAGGGCTCTCTAACAAGAGCGCGCAAGTGGCCTATAATTTGACCGACATGGCCGAAGACACTGCCCGTCTTATAAAGGCGTTGCAGCTGGGCAGAACCCATCTGCTTGGCGCATCTATGGGCGGGATGATTGCCCAAATCGTGGCCGCTCGCTATCCAAGCTTGGTACAGCGAATGGCGCTGATGTTTACCACCACCAACCGTGCATTTTTAAGACCGCCCAAACCTCGGCAGCTATACACCCTTATCAACCGCCCTGAGAGTCACTCTGAGCGTGATATTGTGCGTCACAGCGTCTGGTTTATGAAGACGGTTGGCACACCAGGGCATGTCAATGTGCGCATGGTGCGTGAGATTGCCAAGATTCGCTATCAGCGCAGCTTTCATCCGCTCGGGACCGTGCAGCAGCTAAATGCTATTTTGGCATCTGGCTCTATTAGCCGCTATAGCAAACAAGTCAAAGCTCCAACCATCGTGCTACATGGTAGCGCCGACGGCCTCCTGCCAGCATCGCAAGGGCGCGTGGTGGCAAAGACCATCCCCAATGCTAAGTTTTATCTGATCGAGGGCATGGCACATGATATTCCTGAGTATTATCAGCCTTATATGGTGAATCTGATCAGCAATCATCTGTTGGCGCAGGGCTCTTAAAAGCTATTTAAAAAGCGCGTACGTCTGAACAAGCGTGTAAGTTTGACTGTTAAAGACAAGCTTGCGCGCTTTTTTTATGCCTGCTTAGGTATCGCCATGGTACAAAAATAAACGGCTCAATCACAGCCAACGCTGCTGCCTGTTTTATCAATGCACATTTTATTGCCATTTTTTAGATTACCGATCCATGCTTTGCCATCGACAAACACAAACGAGGGCTTGCCTTGATAAGTATCGCCTGCGGACACGCCACTGTCTGCAAACCGAAACGGAATCAACAGCTCACCACCAAGATTGACAAAGCCCCAATCTTCATTGATACGTACGCCCGCCATGCCTTCAGAAAAGGGACGCACCTCATCAAATGAGTAGGTAATCATGGTGACATTTTGGTCATCGACAAAGCCCCATTTACCATCTTGCTGACGCGGCTGTAGTGTGGTAAAAGGACTGTTGGGCGGCGCGGATGGCGACTGGCGCGCTTGCGGCGGCTTGTGGTTATTGTCAGCAGGGTCTTTTGCCACATTACCGCTTTTATCCAGCCAACTGATGTTGTTGTTTTTACGCACACGGGTGATGCCGCCGCGATAATCAGCTACCTCACTAAACGATGATGAAAATGGCACGACGGTTCTGTTGGCAGTATTGATGACGCCATAGTTTCCGTTCTTTTTTACGACGATACGCCCTTCTGATACCGGCCGCGCCCAGCCTTGACGCTCTTTTAGCATATCGTACATAGCAGGCACCACTTCTCGCCCTTTCATATTGAGGTATCCGACGTGACCGTTACGCAGTACGGGCAGCAGCCCCTCTGAGAGGTTATCGGCATCGACCTTTTGATAGCGTGATAGATCGACAACGCGCTTGCCTTTGTTGTCAATCAAGGCCACAGGCGCGCCAAAATCTTTGATAGCCAAAAACAAGCCACTGCTGGCGGTACAAGAGACGTTTTTGTAGTAGCTTTTGGGGATTTTACAGCTGGCGGCTTGTGCTTGCGGTATCACCAGTAACGTACTGACAATGCTAATGCCAACGCCAGCCGTACACCGCAACATCATTGTCCAAAGGTTAGATACTGCAGGGCGCGGTTTTGATAAAGAACATCGAAACATAATAAACCTAAGCAAATGTCATTCATTGGCATAATTATATACACAGGGGTCCTCGTTTAGATAGCTTTGTCTGCTATCTCATAGAATAATTGTCGCTGAGCCATTTCATTTTGGAAGCAAAACCTCGACAATAGCCTAATCGCTGTAAAATACTTTTTATCATCATCCCATTCATATAAGGAGACGCTATGGCCATCGCCGCATCCCGCTCTGCCCCTATCGGTTTAGTCATAGGCTGTATTATTTTTGGTTTAGGTAGCCTGATCGTCGCTCATGTCGATATCGGTGGTTGGGCGATGTCGTTTTGGCGCTTGGCCATCTCTGGTATCGTTTTTGCCGTATTGGCCAAAATCATGGGGCAACGCTTGCCGCGCTCAGGACGCGCAATTTTTTATGCGTTGTTATCAGGGGCGTTTTTGGGATTGGATTTGGCGCTTTGGCATGAGAGTATTTATGCGGTCGGTCCTGGTATCTCTACCCTGCTCAATAGCTTACAGATTTTTTTCTTGGCAGCGATTGGGTTTTTGTATTTCAATGAGCGTCAATCTATCGTACAGCTGATTAGTTTGTTTTTGGCGATGCTCGGTGTGGCGATGATTGGTAGCCCTGAGTTTGCCCATAACAGTGCAGCGACGTGGGGGTTTGTCACTGGTATCGTCTCGGGCGCTATGCTAGCGGCATCGATGACCTTTATCCGTAAGACGCACGATACTGAACCAACGCCGATATTTATGCTCATGCAGCTGATCAGTATCGGCGGGGTGCTGGCGATGGTTGTGCCAATGTGGGTGTTTGATCAAGGGAGTATCTTGCCCAATACTTGGGCGGAGATTGGCTGGATATTGGTCTATGGTACGGTGATGCAGTGCTTGGCATGGGGACTTATTGCTTACTCTATTCCCAAGCTGTCACTGGCCTTGACGGGGTTACTATTGCTCTCTGAGCCCATCGCCGCTTTGGTGATTGATTATAGCTGGCTGGACAAACCCATCAATACTTTGCAGTGGGCTGGTGCGCTACTCACTATGTTTGCTATTTATTTGGGTTCACTTAAACCAAAGCCTCGCGCCCTACGCCGTTATCGTTTTTTTTCACGGTTTTATAAACGTGACTATAAATAATCCCTGTCTGCTACTTATCACCCTCTATCGCTCCCCTAAACGCACTACAAAAAAACGCCCATACTATAATAGTATGGGCGTCTTTGTGACCAGTATATGACTTATTTGGTCGCTGCGCGAGCACCAGCGGTTTTGTCAAAGCCTTTATTAAACAACGCATTTAACACGATAGCAGCCAAAGTTGCCGTGCCGATGCCGCCCAAATCAAACCCGCCTAAGTGCAAGCTAAAGTTACCTGTCCCCATGATAACGGTAACAGCCGCGATAATCAGATTGCTGTTTTTGCTAAAATCGATGTGATTGTCGATCCAAATCTTTGCCCCTGCAATCGCAATCAGGCCAAACACCACAATAGAAGCACCGCCTAGTAAGGCCGCTGGTATCGTCTGAATAATGGCACCAAACTTTGGCGATAAGCCCAGCAAAATAGCCACCAACCCTGCCACGACAAATATCGTCGTGCTATAGACCTTGGTTACGGCCATGACACCGATGTTTTCGGCATAGGTAGTGACACCAGTGCCACCAAACCCTGCCGAGAACGTCGTGGCCAGCCCATCTGCAAAAAACGCGCGGCCCATATAAGGCGTCACGCGCGCTTTTGTCATACCCTCAACTGCCTTAAAGTGTCCTAAATTTTCGGCGACTAGGATAAATGCCACCGGCGCGATAAGAATAATGGCGCTCATCTCAAAGCTTGGGGTATGAATCGTTGGTAACCCAAACCACGATGCGGCGGCGACACCACTAAAATCAATCGCCGTGCCGAAGCCCAAAACATTGGTCATCACAAAATAGGCCACATAAGACAAGATCAAGCCCACCAGCAACAGCAAACGGCGCAGCATACCACGGGTAAAGACAGCCACCCCACTGATGAGTAATACCGTCAGCGTCGCCATCCAAGCATCAAACTGATTGGCCGACACCCCTTGGATGGTCACTGGCGCTAGGTTTAGACCGATAATCATCACAATAGCCCCTGTGACAATGGGCGGCATCAAGCGTTCAATCCAGCCAGTGCCCGTCTTCATCACCAGTAGCCCTATCAGCGCATAGACGATACCACACGCCATGATACCGCCTAAAGCGACACTCAAATTATCATTGAACCCTGCCCCTGCATAAGCGGTCACTGCAATGACAGGTCCGATGAACGCAAAGCTTGAGCCCAGATAACTTGGCATACGCCCGCCTGTGATCATAAAAAACATCACAGTACAGATGCCCGACATCAAGATAGCCAGATTGGGGTCAAACCCCATCAAAAGCGGTGCCAACACCGTCGCCCCAAACATGGCAAAGGTATGCTGCACTCCTAACAAGACGCTTTTTGAAGGCGGTAGATATTCATTGATACCGACAGGATCACGGTCTAAGTCGCCTTTATAAGGTCGCCATGTCGGAAACCAGCGGCCATTGTCAAAATCTGAATGAAACGGCTGACCCATGGCTGCTGGGTCGATACCCGCCGCCTCTAAGGCGTTTTGTGCAGGGTTATCTTGAGCGCTTTTTTGGGAAGATGAAGGATGTTCTGTTGGCGATGACATGCGCGCGTCCTATGTGAGCTGGAGTGGTGAGGAAAAACAAGGGCGTGTCTCAATTTTAGTCAATAGCTACTTACTTAGCCTAAAAATAAAAACACTTTAATAGAATGATACTATGCAGCAATATTGTGATTTATAACATCATGATTTATAACACAAATCGACTCTTTTGCTTTTTTGCTTTTGAGACTTATTCTTTTATATTTCTTGCTAGCAAACCAAAAGTATTATTTGTTATGATGGCTGTGTTTTACTGGATGTGGCAGGGTCGATATGTTGCCGATATGTTCAATAGTTAATTCGAAATAAAACAGATACATTATATGCCAACGTGGAACTGATATAAATTTTACGGGCGTGCTGCGCCTGCGCTACTCGATGCTACATAAAATCCATCCCAGTCCTACTGTATCGTTTTTATACCGAACTCACTATACTAAATATCTAAGTTGGCGCTGTCCTGCTGTCCATCTGCCTATCAATTACTGACTTACAGGATGTTACACAACCGTTGGCTGGAAGCATAATAACGGAGTTTCTTATTAAATAAAAGTTATTATTCAGCGGCTATTTTTGTTCTTCGATTTCCATACATCCACCGCCACTGCGCCATATGCACCGTATATAGGTGATTATCGGTAGTGGCTGGCTATTATATATTGACTCAAAGTGCGTAAAGCAGGCTATCTTGTCTGCCCAGTCACTGATGACTTTTTGGTAATTTATTATGATTAGTGTTTTTGATTTATTTAAAATCGGTATCGGGCCATCAAGCTCACATACCGTCGGCCCGATGGTCGCGGCCAATCTTTTTTTGACCTCACTGATAAAGCAGGCTGAATTAACGACCATTCAGCGTATCGAGATTGAGCTTTACGGCTCGTTGGCAGCCACTGGCAAAGGCCATGCCACCGACACGGCCATACTACTTGGCTTACTCGGACATACGCCCAGTACGATTGATACGCGTTTGACCAGTGATTATCTAGCGCCTATTTTTTCAGCCAAACAGCTGGCCCTCTCAGGCATGCATACGATTGACTTTGATACAGAGCGCGATATTCACTGGTATGATGAGACAGTGTTGCCTTATCACCCAAACGCCTTGACCTTGCGCGCGACGCTAGCAGATGATAGCAGCTATCAGCAGACTTATTACTCAGTTGGCGGCGGTTTTGTCATCAATGAAGAAGACGCCACCAACCCAGACGAAGACCATGCCAGCCCTACGATAGCTAGTGTGCCGTATCCCTTCAATAGTGCCGCAGAGCTACTAGAGCAATGTCGTCAGCATGAGCTTAGTATCAGCGAGCTGGTGCTGGCCAACGAGTGCCACTTTCGTGATAAAACAGCGGTCTTTGAATATTTGGATCAGATTTGGGCGGTGATGCAAGACTGCGTCACACAAGGCTGTGACAATGGTGGCATCTTGCCAGGCGGCCTAGATGTCAAACGCCGCGCTAAAGACTTGCACCAACAGCTAGACGCTGAAAAAGACCAGCCGATCGCCAAAACCGACAAGCTCGCTGCCATGGACTGGGTCGATCTGTACGCTCTGGCAGTTAATGAAGAAAACGCCAATGGTGGCAAAGTGGTCACTGCGCCGACCAACGGTGCAGCGGGCATCATCCCAGCGGTGCTACATTATTACCGTGATTTTTTGCCCAACTATAGCCAAGACGGCGTGCGTAAGTTTTTATTAAACGCCACCGCTATCGGCAGCTTAATCAAACAAAACGCCTCCATCTCTGGCGCTGAAGTTGGCTGTCAAGGCGAGGTTGGCTCCGCTTGTGCGATGGCAGGCTCTGCTCTAGCCGAGATTATGGGTGGCTCGCCAGCCAAATGCTTAAATGCGGCCGAAATCGGCATCGAGCACAACTTAGGCTTAACCTGCGATCCTATCGGCGGGCTGGTACAGGTGCCTTGTATCGAGCGCAACGCCATGGGCGCAGTCAAAGCGATCAATGCGGCGCGTCTGGCCTGCCGCGGCAATGGCCAACATTTCGTCTCACTAGATAAGGTGATTGAAACCATGAAAGTGACTGGCGCTGACATGCTCGATAAATATAAAGAAACCTCACGTGGCGGGCTGGCAGTGTATGCTGACAATCGTATACCGACGGCCACTCATGGCGTCAGTGTAAAGTACAGCCAGTGTTAGTCGTCATTTTATGAGGTCAGCATACTAGGGCCTGTCCTCAATTCAACCGATAGCCATCTAAATGGGTTAAAAATGGCTAAATCTGGCCAAACGGTGTCAAATAGCTGACTAATATCTCGATATTATCTGCGCTATTTTCCTTGTTTGACGGCGATTTATCTCATTTTTATCGCCATTTTTAAAATGAGGACACGCCCTAATAAAATAATCATGTTGTGTTAAATATGACAAAAAAATGCCTCTGATCAATCAGAGGCATTTTTTTAGGATAATTATTAAATATCTGTCGTCCGTATAATGGCTATCTACAATAATTGTAGTCAGCTATCAGCGTCATTACTCAGCCGTCTTAGAGACTACTTCATTTAAGATCCAGACCGGTTGTACCACATTCGAGCCTTCAGCAGTTACGGCTTCTTGGCGCACATCGAGCACATAACGATGGTTTGGCTCATAAGTGAAACCTTGGATATTACCATTTAATGTGGTGTAGTTTTTCTGATGGGTTTGACGATACTGCAAGCATTCAGCTTCAACGGTGGTGCCGTCGGTTGCCGTGAGGTCACAGACGGCTTTTCGCGGTGCAATCTCTACCTCAAAACTTGGGATATTGACGACTTTGACATTCATTGGCTGCCCCTCAACCACCATGGTACGTTCGCTATCCATCCCCATGGTAGAGCAACCTGATAGGGCAAATGTGGTCATTAATGCTGCAATGGCTAATTTTTTCATTATTCAATCCTCAGCTATTGGTTATGCGTTTTTATTACTTGTTTTACGTTATTGTTTAGCACATTCTATAACTATCGTCGTATATCTAACATTTATCAGGTCATGATTACTTGATAGTTTGGTTTAACTGTTTGATTTATTGTTGACTAAAATAAGTATAGGGCGCAGCGCTGCTTCTCCTCTATGACTGCTTTGTAAAGTAACGTCAGCTTTTGCAACTGCTGTTAATAAAGCGTATTAAATCACAGGGTAAATTGCTACTCACCGCGTATTTATTTTGAGCAAGCCTCCTTATATTGGCTTAATAAGGCACAAAAAAAGCCAGAGCGACACCCTATGGGTCACTCTGGCTGTTACGCTTGGCATTAAGATATCAATAAATAGCCGCTATCAGTTAGCTACGATAGTCTGCATTGATTTTGACATAATCATAAGACAAGTCGCAGGTATAAACGGTATCACTAGCGTCACCGCGCGCCAGATCGATATGAATGGTAATCTCTGGACGGCTCATCACCGCCTTACCCGCCTCTTCTGTATAATCTGGCGCCACGCCCCCGTTTTGGCAAATCATCACTTCATCAAGATAGACATCGACTTGCTCGGTATCAAGATCTTCAATCCCTGCATAACCCACCGCCGCCAAAATACGACCCCAATTGGCATCGCTGGCAAAAAATGCGGTTTTGACCAATGGAGAGTGCGCGACCGCATAGGCCACATCACAGCATTCTTGTGTGACTTTGCCGCCGGTGACTTTGACCGTCATAAACTTCGTTGCGCCTTCCCCATCTCGTACGATCAACTGCGCCAGACGGACAAACACCTCTGTCAAAGCAGCAAATACCGCTGAGTAATGAGGATGCTCAGGGCTATCGATCACCTCCGAGCTGGCTGCCCCTGTGGCGATCAACACGCAGCAATCGTTGGTCGAGGTATCTCCATCGACTGTGATGCGGTTAAAGGACTGCTCATTGATTTGGCCCAACATCTCTTGTAGCAGGTCGGCTTTGATATTGGCATCGGTCGCCACATAGCCTAGCATGGTCGCCATATTTGGACGTATCATGCCTGAGCCTTTTGAGATACCAGTCACATGATAGCAGCTGTCCGCCACCTCGACTTTTTGGCTTGCAATCTTAGGGATAGTATCCGTAGTACGAATGCCATTTGCCGCGGCCTGCCATTTATCAGCCGCCAAACCAGCAAGCGCCTCATCCAACCCTGCAATGACCGCATCGCTGTTTAGCGGCTCACCAATGACCCCTGTCGAAAACGGCAAGACCGTCTGAGTATCGACGCCAGCTTTAGTGGCCAATGCCGCACATATCTCTTGGGCGCGGCGTTTGCCATCGGCACCCGTCCCAGCATTGGCATTACCAGTGTTGATCACAAGATAGCGTGGACTGTGAGTGGCAAAGTGCTCACGCAATACGCGTACAGGCGCCGCACAAAAGGTGTTTTTGGTAGTGACAACGGCGCAGCTGGCCCTCTCAGCAATCTCAAGCACCACCAAATCATCACGATCCTTATAACGCACGCCTGCCGCGGTCGCACTTAGTTTGACGCCTTCGATAGGATAAATGGTATCAGGTATTGCAACATTTCCAACAGCCATAGGGACTTCCTTATTTTGCTTGTATTGATGGTTTATTCAGACGGTTTGTTTATTTAGGCTATGTTTGATTCAAATTATACTTTGCTAAGAGTAAACGCGCTCCAAATTGGCGCGTGGTCAGAAGGCTTTTCCATACCTCGAAGCTCATAGCTGATACCCGCATCCACGCAGTGATCGACGAGATCCGCGCTACACAAAATATGGTCGATACGTAGACCACGCTTCGGGTCGTCATTAAAGCCGCGACTGCGGTAATCAAACCAGCTATATAGCTCAGTACTCTCTGGATAGTGCAGGCGGTACGTATCCGTCAGCTCACGCGACATCAAATCGGCATACCACTCACGCTCTTCTGGCAAAAACGAAGTCTTTCTATTTTTTAGCCAGCGCTTGGCATTTGCTTCCCCAATGCCGATATCGATATCTTCTGGCGCGATATTCATATCACCCATAATCACCAGTGAGCGACCTTCAGCTTTGAGCGTGTCGATATATGCCATCAAATCGGCATAGTAGGCACGCTTCATAGGGAACTTGGTGGGATGGTCTTGGCTCTCGCCTTGCGGAAAATAGCCATTTAATACATCAATTTCACGGCCTTGCAGCTCATAACGGGCGTGGATAAAGCGCTTTTGGGCATCCACGTCTTCGCCAGGGAATCCTTTTTGGACAAATATCGGCGCAACTTTGGATAGTAGAGCCACACCATAATGCCCTTTTTGGCCAAAGTATTCTACATGATACCCCAAACCCTCGACCGCCGATAAAGGAAATTGATCGTCGTGTACTTTGGTCTCTTGCAATCCCATCACATCAGGGTCGATAACCTCTCGCACTGCCTCTAGCTGATGCTGACGGGCGCGAATACCATTGATATTAAAACTGACAAAACGGGTCATAAATTATCCTATACTAATTGATGAAAATACGCAGCGATACACTGATGTGACGCACTATGATAGCAGACGTAAATGGGTCTGACTGTTGCACGCCCAGATATCTTAAGCTAGAGTAGTTGCTACTGGTCAGCGGCCATGATACCGCATAATAAATAGCTGACACTTTTTTGGCATGCAACTTTTAGCACTCAACCATCGCACAGACATCCTGTATCACTAGACTGAGCACTCATATGACAACAAACACGCAAACAACGACAAAAAAAACCGAGCGCCACACCCCAAAAACAGCCACCAGCGATAGTATCTCGCCACTATTTGCAAAAGACTATAACGTCTATATTAACCATACCGATGCTGGCGGTATAGTCTACCATGCCAATCATCTGGTGTTTTTTGAAAACTGTCGCCGTGATTGGTTTGCCAAACTCGGTCTCAACGGTTATTTTTTACAGACAGATACAGGCGACGTGCAGCACTTTGTCGTCAGTCAAGCAGACCTACAATACAAACGGGCGATATTGTTAGATGAAGTCATCAGCGTACGTATCGATGACGTCGAGATAAAGCCTGCCAGCATTGTGTTTTATCAAAGCATCCATCGGCATCTGACAGATAGCGCAGCTAGCAGCAACGCCGGGCTATTAAGCCGTGGCAAAATTGTCATCGCCTGCGTGCAAAACCAGCTAAGACCGACACCCAATACTGGTGACAATGACCATGCAGCCGATACCGCTGCTGCCAACGCTGCGCCCATGCGTCCCATTCGCGTACCTCAAAAGCTGCGAGCGGCCATTGAGCAAGCCGCCGCACGGCAGACACCAGTTCAGACATCAGCTACTCAAACACCAGCGGCTCAATAGACAGCGCCCAGCGATGAGTGCTGATAACGACGATACTATCTTGGCATTTGAGCATATTGAGGTGCTGACTCATGGTAGTGATGGACAAAAAAAACGACTGATACAACAAGCCAGTGGCGCACTATCAGCAGGACAGGTGACCGTCCTGACGGGCACATCTGGTAGCGGCAAGTCGGTACTATTACGGGCGTTGGCCGGGCTTTTGCCCATCAGCGCGGGCACCGTACGGTTAAAACCCACGCACGAGCCGCCCCACGCCCGCTTTTGGGATATACAAGATATCTCGCCTACCAAGTGGCGCGCTCAAGTCGCTTTACTCGCACAGCATCCTCAGCTGATAGAAGGCAGCGTGCTTGATAATCTGCAGCTGCCTTTCCAGTTGCGGGCGCATCAACATCTACGCTTTGATAGTAATTGGCATACCGCCCAGCTTGCTTATTTAGGCCGAGGGGGCGATTTTTTGCACAAAGATGCCTATCACCTATCAGGCGGCGAGCGCCAGCTGGTCAACACCTTACGCTTACTACAACTAGAGCCGCGTATCTTGTTGCTAGATGAGCCTACCGCCGCGCTAGATGTCGATACGGCCGCGCAGCTGGTTGCACTCCTTGTCGACTGGGTACAAAAAAGCAAACAACGCACGGTACTGTGGGTCACGCATGATACCCAAGACATCTTGCCATTGGCAGACCAGCATTGGCATATGCAAGCAGGTGTACTGACTAAAATCAGGTAAATGTAAATTCAGCGAACGCATCAAAGGGTCCATGTCTGTGTTCTGTGTAAGCACAGCGGGCAGTAAAAATAAATGAGTGAGCCAGCATACTTGGCTGATTAAGTGAGCCGCGATGAACACCAGCGACGATATGCAGATATTTCTCACATATGGCGACATTGCGCTCGCCAGCAGCTTAATCCTCATGGTATTGATGGTCTCTTGGCGTTTGCGTCTACATCTGACCAAGACACTATTGATGGCGGCGCTACGTACAGTCGTGCAGCTGAGCTTTATCGGTCTCATCCTAGCGTGGGTGTTTGCGCGCGAGCAGTGGTATGAAGTTTTATCCATTTTGACCATAATGACACTGATTGCAGGAAGCGCGGCCAAAAACCGAGTCAAACGCCGCTATAATGGCTTGTTTATCGATACGCTGCTTGCCGTTAGTGTCTCCGCAGTGCTGGTGACAGCCATTGCCATCATGGTTATTTTAGATGTGCAGCCATGGTACACACCGCAGTTTGTGATTCCTATCTTGGGTCTGATATTAGGCAACTCACTGACGGCCATCTCATTGACCAGTAACCAGCTGATCAATGCCTTTTATGAGCAGCAAGCGCGTATCGAGATGATGCTCAGCTTATCTGCGACGCCCTTTGAAGCTGTCCATGAGCAGGTACGAACGGCCATCATCAATGGTATGACACCGACGCTCAACTCTATGTTGGTGGTCGGCGTGGTGAGCTTACCTGGCATGATGACAGGACAGATCTTAGCAGGCGCTGACCCTACCCAAGCCATTCGCTATCAAATAGTCACCATGTTTTTGATCTGTGTGAGTAGCACACTGGGCTGCACCATCAGCGCTCTACTTACTTACCGCCGTTTTTTTAATACAAACCAGCAATTCTCGCTTCCCTGATTGCTGGCTTCTACCAGGGCGTGTCCTCAATTCAATCGACAGTCACCCAACTTACTCCATCAAACCTCACTTCTTCTCATTATCCGTTCACTGTAACTGTCAACTATATATAGATAACTTCTCTGGTACAGGCTTAATCTACCTCATACTTTATGGCTGATGGTTAAATGAACTGATCAGTATCATATACCGTTGTTGCCTTGGCCAACATTCATGCTACTGTATTTCTGAATTGTATTATTTTTTTGATGCCGTGGTTTTGATGTCTTAATAATAGCGCATGGTTTTTGCGGTCACTGAAGCAGTTGACGATTACCGTGCAACATGCCCTGTCATTAAAAAACTGAGCAGCCAGTCAATAAATACGGATGTTGACGCACGCAGCGACAAACTACCTCTGTCAGCGCTGGTGTGTTTTATTGACACGGATAAGACTGCTTTGATACACCCTCCTACCCTATTTTGAAATTCAAGGACGCTGACTATGATGCCGAACAAACCTTGGCTTGCCAATTATCCCGATGGTGTACCTAAGACTATCAACCCTGATAGATATAGCAGCATAATGGAGCTGTACGAGGAATGCTTTGACCGCTTTCGTATGCACCCTATGAGTATCTGTATGGGCGTGACTCATACTTATCATGATGTGGATGAAGCCTCGTTGGCCGTCGCCGCATGGCTACAATCTCAGGGACTACCACAAGGCAGTGTGGTGGCACTGATGATGCCAAACGTGCCGCAGTATCTGCCCACGATGATTGGTATCTTGCGGGCAGGCTATGTATGCACCCCAGTCAATCCACTCTATACAGGCCGCGAGCTGCGTCATCAGCTCAACGACTCAGGCGCACAAATTATCTTTGTGGTAGACAACTTTGCCCAAGCGCTCGAACAGGTCATCGGCGAGACCAAAATCAAACGTATTGTCTTATCAAAAATGGGCGATATGATGGGGCTCAAAGGCATCTTGGTCAATACCATCATTCGCCAAGTCAAACGTCTGGTCCCCAAATACAAGCTCAACGACCCAAAGTATCAAGTCACAAAACTCCCTGATGTGCTCAAAAAAGGCAAAAACCTTCCCTTTCAAAAGCCAAAAATGTCACTTGATCAAAAGGCGTTTTTGCAATATACCGGCGGCACGACAGGATTATCAAAGGGCGCCATCTTGTCGCAGCGTAATATCGTGGCGGCGGCGATGCAATCAGAAGCTTGGACCCGCCCTATCACCTCTGAGATCAATGAGGTGTATATCAATATGGTCATGGCGCTACCGCTGTATCATATCTTTGCCTTTATGCTTAGCTTGCTTGGCATGCGCTCAGGCTATACCTTTATCTTGATACCCAACCCGCGCGACATACCAGGGTTTATCAAAACCTTATCAAAACAGCCATTCCATATCTTGCCCGCGGTCAATACATTATTTAAAGGCTTGCTGGATCATCCAAACTTTAAAGACTTGGATTTTAGCTCGCTACGTATCTCGCAGGCAGGTGGTATGGCGGCGACCGAACAAACCGCCACTCGCTGGCTTGAGACCACTGGCTGTGCGATGATCGAAGGTTGGGGGATGACCGAAGGCGTGGCGGTCGGTACGGCCAACGTCATCACAGATCGTAAGTTTAACGGGACAATTGGTGTGCCCGTCCCTAGCGTCGATGCCATCGTGGTTGATGATGAGGGCAAGCGCGTCGGTGTAAACCAAGCAGGCGAGCTGTGCGTCAAGGGCCCTAACGTCACCTCAGGTTATTTAAACAGAGACAGCAGTGATGACTTTACCAGCGATGGTTATTTCCGTACTGGTGATATCGTCAGCATGGACGAAAAAGGCTACTTTAGACTGTTGGACCGTAAAAAAGACATGATTTTGGTCTCTGGTTTTAACGTCTTTCCTAATGAGATTGAGTCTGTCATGCTTGACTGCGACGGTATTGTTGATTGTGCAGTGATAGGTATTCCTGATGAGCGCCAAGGCGAGGCGGTCAAAATCTATGTGGTGCCTGCGGACAATAACGTCACCAAAGAAGTCATCAAAGAATTTGCGCTGGACAACTTAACGGGTTATAAGTGCCCACGTCATATCGAGTTTGTCAGCGAGCTACCAAAGAGCAATGTGGGTAAGGTACTGCGGCAAAAACTGCGCGAAAAACACGACGCAGACCATCCAAGACTGTAAATACGTCATTGATAATAAGAACTTTATCAAAGCTTTATCATAGCGCCTTGCCTTTGCAGGGCGCTTTTATGTCAGCGGCCCTATCTTTAGATCTTTTTATTACTTACTATTGTTGATGCATGAATGATGGCTTATCTGTCTCGTTACTATCTATTTATCCGCTTTGACCTCACAGAATTTTTACTCAATCTTTATTCTGTGTTATCGTCACTATTGACGAATCGCCTTCGCCAGCCACTTATCTCTATGATAAGCGGTCACGCCAGACAACACCCTCACAGCTCATCCCTATTTGATGGCCATTTATCATCCAACGCCGTAAAACCACATCCTTCTAGGGCGTGGATATCAGGCGTCAGTCATTGTCGTACAATATTGTGAATACCTTGATAACCAAACGCATTGAGATCATAATTATTCCATGAAAACGCTCAAACTACGCATCAAAGACAAACATGCCACTCAGCTCAATATCTTGGCTGGGTCGGTTAACTTTGTCTGGAATTACGTCAATGAGCTTAGTTTTAAACATCTTAAGCGTACAGGTCAATTCTTTTCAGCCTATGATTTGGCCGCTTATACCAAAGGCAGTGGCGAGTATTTAAACTTGCACAGCCAAACCCTGCAAGCGATTAGTGAGGTTCACGCTAAATCCCGTAAACAGTTTAAAAAAGCCAAACTCAACTGGCGCACCAACAACCCAAAGGCCAAGAGAAGAAGCTTGGGCTGGATTCCTTTTAAAAAGACAGCCGTAAAACACCTATCAACTCGTCAATCAGGCAAGACAAGCCTTAAATCTACCATTCAGCTAAGCCTTGCTAAGGGTAAAAAGCTGACCATTGATGTGTGGGATAGCTATAATCTCTCCCTCTACCGTATCAATACGTGCGAATTGGTACAAGACAGTCGTGGTCACTGGTACGCCTGTATCACCGTCAAAGATTTTCCAAAGATTAAGTGTGGCACGAGCCAAGTCGGTATTGATTTAGGCTGCAAGGATTCAGCAGTCAGTAGTGATGGCGATGTTCTAACCACTAAGCTAACCCATCAATATGCTGAAAAACTGGCCATTGCCCAAAGAGCTAAAAACAAAAAGCGGGTTAAGGCGATTCACGCCAAGATTAAAAACACCCGTCAAGATCTGATCCATAAATTCACATCAAAGCTTGTTAAGGCCAACAGCCTAATCGTTGTTGGTAAAATCAAATCAACATCATTCACTTCATCCAAACTGGCCAAATCCGTCTATGACGCAGGTTGGTTTGAGATTAAGCGGCAACTGGATTACAAATGCGCGAACGCAGGTTGCCACTATATCGAAGTCAATGAAGCGTACAGCACCCAAACCTGCTCGTGTTGCGGCTCCCGCCAAGACAGTCCGAAAGGTAGAGAAGGTCTTGGTATAAGAGAGTGGTTTTGTCGTTCTTGTAAAACGACCCATAACAGAGATGTTAATGGAGCAAAAAACATTCTCGCGGTCGGGCTTGGCCGTCTTTAGTAGGAATCCCCTCCGTTTAGGGAGGGGAGGAAGTCAACTTATTTCACTTGCAACACATCTTATTTGATTAATCAAATTTATATATGTACTAAGAAGTTCTAGTAGAATAATATCGATTTACGTTGTAGTTATGTTAATGTATTGCCGAAATATGTCACGTATTATTCTGTTGCTTTAATTAGAGAAAACATTCCTTAAAACAACAGAATATCGTCGTTTTACCATATATATGTTTTATTTGACCTCGCATGACGGCGAGGTACACAATCAATCGTTTAACCCATTCAAACCAGCATTTTTGATCGTTAAACACCATTGTACAAAGGCCACCATATGTTAGCAGTCAGTAATAGATAGGATAGCACTCGGCCATATCGCACTCAGTGATTGAGCGCATATCGTTGACAAGGATGTGACTACTTTCTTATAGAACCTTAACTTATATCAAAATTAAGGACGCTAAATATGACTACAGATAAGCCTTGGCTTGCTCATTATCCAGCAAACGTACCAAAGAGCATCGACCCTAATCAATACGACAGCCTCATCGAGCTATACGAGGAGTGTTTTAACCGCTTTCGTATGCACCCTATGAGTGTCTGTATGGGCGTGACACACACGTATGATGACGTCGACAAAGCCTCATTGGCCGTCGCCGCATGGCTACAGTCGCAGGGAATCCCCAAAGGTAGCGTGGTGGCATTGATGATGCCAAACGTGCCGCAGTATTTGCCCACGATGATCGGTATCTTGCGGGCAGGCTACGTATGTACGCCTATCAACCCATTATACACTGGCCGCGAGCTGCGCCATCAGCTCAACGATTCAGGTGCGCAAGTTATCTTTGTGGTAGACAACTTTGCCCAAGCGCTCGAGCAGGTCATCGAAGAGACGGCCATTAGACGTATTGTTTTATCCAAAATGGGCGACATGATGGGGCTTAAGGGTATTTTGGTCAATACCGTTATCCGTCAAGTCAAACGCTTGGTACCTAAGTACAACCTCAATGATCCTAAATATAACGTCACCAAATTCCCTGATGTCCTAAAAAAAGGCAAGAGTCTACCGTTTCAGCCCTCAAAAACCAGCTTAAGCCAAACGGCTATCTTGCAATATACTGGTGGTACCACAGGACTATCAAAAGGTGCCGTGCTCACACAGCGCAATGTGGTGGCAGCCGCCCTACAGTCAGAAGCATGGTATCGTCCGGTCACGTCTGAGATCAATGAAGTGTATATCAATATGGTCATGGCGCTACCGCTGTATCATATCTTTGCCTTTATGCTCAGCTTGCTTGGCATGCGCTCAGGTTATACCTTTATCTTGGTTCCTAATCCGCGCGATATGCCAGGATTTGTCAAAACCTTATCAAAACAGCCTTTCCATATCTTGCCCGCGGTCAATACGCTGTTTAAAGGCTTGCTGGATCAGCCAAACTTTAAAGACTTGGATTTTAGCTCACTACGTATCTCGCAGGCAGGTGGTATGGCGGCGACCGAACAAACCGCTGCACGCTGGCTGGATGTGACAGGATGCCCGATGATCGAGGGTTGGGGGATGACCGAAGGCGTGGCCGCTGGTACGGCCAATGTCATCACAGATCGTAAGTTCAATGGCTCTATTGGTATTCCTGTCCCGAGCGTCGATATTATCGTCGTTGGCGAAAACGGTGAGCGCCTAGGTCCCCATCAGGCCGGTGAGATGTGTATCAAAGGCCCAAATGTCACCTCAGGCTACTTTAATAAAGACAACAGTAAAGAGTTTACCAGCGATGGTTACTTCCGTACTGGTGATATCGTTAGTATGGATGAAAAAGGCTACTTTACCCTACTCGATCGCAAAAAAGACATGATCTTGGTCTCTGGTTTTAATGTTTTCCCTAATGAGATTGAGTCTGTCATGTTGGACAGCGACGACATTGTCGACTGTGCGGTGATAGGTATCCCTGATGAGCATCAAGGTGAAGCGGTCAAAATCTATATCGTGCCAGCGGACAACAATGTCACCAAAGAAGCGATTAAGGATTTTGCGCTAGACAACTTGACGGGTTATAAATGCCCGCGTCATATCGAGTTTGTCAGCGAGCTGCCAAAGAGTAACGTCGGTAAGGTACTGCGGCAAAAGCTGCGCGAACAGCATCAACTCGACAACCCGCAAACGCTTTAGTCAAAGCGTCTAACACTGCGGATACTGCAGCGTAAAAAAGCCCTCTATACAGATATAGAGGGCTTTTTTTCTATTTATATTTTCATTGTATTTGCGTTTTAAGTGAGATGCTAGCCAAACTTATTGACCACCTGTAATGGCAGATGCTTCATCGCCTTACCCACCACCGACCACGGCAAGCTTGGTACACAGGCTTCTTCTACCTCAGCCTCAATGGCGGCAACGATGGCTTTGGTGCCCGTCTCGGCATTGACCTCAAACGGCAGCGGTTTGGCGTTTTCATTGATCTCGGTACGTACATAGCCTGGATAAATCGTAGACACCTGAATTGGCAGATTGGTAAGTAGCATATCAGCACGAATACCCTCTGCAAGATGTGCCAGCCCCGCTTTGCTTGCACCATACGCCGTTAGGTGTTTGGGCAAACCGCGCATGGCCGACATACTAGAGATCACCACCAAGTGGCCGCTGTTTTGTGCGCGAAAGATATTCATCGCCGCTTCACACTGTGCCAGCGCGGATATAAAATTGATCTCGACTGTATGACGGTTGGTTTCAAAACGGCCTTTACCAATACGGCGGCTATCTCCCACACCTGCATTGACGACCACACGGTCGATACCATCGAAGTCCGCAGCAAAGGCATCAAACACTGAAAATATCTCGTCATAGTTGCTCACATCCAAAGCGCGATACTCGACCCGAATGTCCGGATACTCTGCCACTAGCTCTGAGGTTAAACGCTCTAGGCGATCGGTACGGCGCGCACAAATCGCCAGATTATAACCAAGCTTGGCAAAGAGTCTGGCCATCCCCTCACCCAAGCCTGAGCTGGCTCCTGTGATGAGTACGGTTTTGCCGCGCCCGACTTGTTGTTTGCTGCGTTTTTTTAGATACCGATCCGGGTATAGCGCGCTTAATATCTGCCGCTTGCGCTGCTGGGCGTTTTTCTTGACGACCTTTAAAATATGATTTTGCATAGACAGTCCTTGACATCTTATAATGAAATAGCGCTTATTTTATCATCAGACAAGATAAGCGGATGATACGCGGCGATCATAGAGAATGGCATTCGTCCTTAGCCGCAGCCGCGAGCGCTGTTGTCCTACTATAGCGTATCCATGCCGTCAGATACCAGCTTATCGCCACGTCACAAATCCTTTGCCTGCTGAAAACAGGTGGCTATACTCATTTAAAGACAGCAAACGCGTTCGCTCATTTTTAAAGGTAATCGCCGTCACCCCAGTATTGACCAGACTTTTATTAATCTGATAAGCCGTTGAACTACCCTGCTTTAATAGCTGAGCTGTGATGGCCGCGATCACGCCACCTGAGGTAAACACCAGCACCGTACTGTCACGATTTAGGCTCATATTCACCACTTTTTGTCGTACCTGCTCAAGCGCCAACTGGGCGCGGTCGTTGAACTGTGGCCAGCTCTCTAGATAGTCATCATCGCACTCGCCGCCATGCCAACGCTGCATCGCTTGATCAAACAGCTCGGCCAAACGCTTAGATGGGACCTCTGCTTGCGCAATCTCGGCCGCGATTGCCGCGCGATTGCCAAAAGCTGGATGAGACTTAATCAAGACGTCTTGATGATTAAACTCATCAAACTGCGGCAAGACATAGCGATCCGTGTTGTCTAAGTCAATGGCAGATACGAGCGGCGGCGTTTGGCTTTGATCCCTACTCGCAAAAGACTGGTAGCGCTGCCAAAAATGCCGCGCTGAGTCTTGCTGTCTGACCAAGCTGCCGGTAAAGATGGCATCGATACGGCGCTGGGTGTTTGCATAATGCTCACCTAACATCTGCGCCTGAATACCGCCCAGCTCTGAGAGCTGATCGTAGTTTGCTTGTCCAAAGGACGCCTGACCATGACGTGCCAGAAGTATGGTGGTCATAAAATGCTGCCTTTTGTTATTAATCCAACGGTATTTGTTAGTAGCCTTATGTGCCATGCGGCGTATCAGCGCGTTACTCGTCCGCCGATGACGACGTCTGGGTAAAGTAGCTTTTTGGTAAGATACTTTTGACAATTTTTTGTACAGGACTGGGTAGCTGTGCGATGGTATCAGCATCGACGCCCATGTCTGCTAAATGCGGCTGCACGTGACTGGTAAACAACGCCTCGCCCTCATACTGAGCGATCAGCTTTAAGCACTTGGCATGCAAGACATGGACGATGATCCAAAAGTTTTTAAAGGCAGAGTTGGTGGTTTGTTTATGATAATAGCGATAATAAATTTGCTGTACGATACCCGCTAAGCGAAATAACCCAAACACCTCATAAAACGTCCAGTTGTCTATCTGTAAACTCGTACGCTCCAGATAATAATCCACCACTTCCTCACGGGTCATCATGCCCTTTAAATGCGTGGGCTGACGGCGGGACTGCTGCATGATCATATTATCGTCGGCTTCGATCCAGTAGGCCAAAGCACTGCCCAAATCCATCAACGGATCGCCCAAAGTCGCCATCTCCCAATCGAGCACACCAATGACTTTGGTTGGATCCGTGGCATCTAAGATCACATTATCAAAGCGCCAGTCGTTGTGAATCAAGCAAGTTTTACTATCGGCAGGTGTGTGCTTAGTCAGCCATTGACGCACCAACGCAAAGCTTGGCACATTGGGTGTTTTGGCTTTGACATAGCGCTTATCCCAGCCTGTCACTTGGCGCTCGCAGTAGCCCTCACCGCGGCCAAGCTCGACCAAGTCAGGATGCGCGCTATAGTCTATTTGATGTAGGTCAATCAAGGCGTCGATGACATTGGTGCATAATGCGCGTGTTTGCGCCTCATCTAACTCAATCCCTTTGGGCAGATTGGCACGTGGAATGATGCCCTCCATACGCTCCATGACATAAAAATCCGCTCCGATGACTGACTCATCGGTACATAGCGCCACCATATTTGGCACATAAGGGTAAGCGTCTTTCAAGGCTTTTTGTACCGTGTACTCGCGCACCATGTCATGCGCCGACTTGGCTTTGGTGCCTTTTGGCGGACGACGCAAGATCAAATCTTGCTCTGCACCCGTGCCTTCATATTGTAGCCGGTACGTCCAGTTTGAAGCACCACCAGAAAATTGCGTCACTGTTGGCTCGCCTTTTATATCAACGCCCTGCTCGCGTAGCCAATCGCTGACCGCGTGAGCATCCAGCTCTTCGCCTTCGCGCACTGCGCCGCCTTTATCTAGGACGTTGCTCGGTGACTGGTCATCGTTGTCAGTAGAGTTGGCATGAGTATCAGTAGCCATAAGATGTTCCTTATCATGTGGTCAATTAAAGTAATCAATCATTACGGTAAGGCATCTGCATTATCGTCGCCTTGCGCCTTATCTAGCGCCATTTTAGCGATCAGCAGTGCCTATTTGTGAATGTTCAACACGTTATGAATGTGCAACGCGCCCTACTCTTATATTAAGATTTAGCAGGTTTCGACGAGCGGCTAAAACCTTGACGCTTTAGCTCAAGTTTGGCAATCATGGTTTTATGCACTTCATCAGGGCCGTCAGCTAGCCGCAGCGCCCGAGCTTGTGCATAAAATGACGGCAACATCGTGTCTTGGCACACGCCCATACCGCCATGGATTTGAATCGCCATATCGACCACTTCTTGTAATACCGTGGGTGCGACGACCTTTATCGCAGAGATCTCTGTCAATGCCGCCTTGGTGCCTTGGGTATCCATTTTTTGCGCCGCGTATAGTGTCAATAAGCGTGCTTGGTCAATCTTAACCCGAGCATCACTGATACGCTCAAAGTTACCGCCCAGCTGGATAAGTGGCTTACCAAAAGCCGTCCGTGCCATGCCGCGTTTGACAGCCAGCTCCAACGACTTCTCAGCCGCACCGATACAGCGCATACAGTGATGAATGCGGCCTGGTCCCAAGCGGCCTTGGGCTATCTCAAAGCCCATACCTGGCCCGCCGATAAAGTGACTGGCTGGCACACGCACATCATTAAAGCTGACCTCTCCATGACCATGCGGCGCATCATAATCACCAAATACTTTGAGCATACGCTCGATTTTGACGCCAGCAGTTTTTGCCGGTACTAGTACCATCGAGTGCTGATGGTGGCGGTCTTTATTCTCATCAGGGGTATAAGCCATGACGATCAATACATCGACCGCTGGATCACCCAGACCTGACGACCACCACTTGCTGCCATTGATGACGATTTCGTCACCTTCGACCACTGCCGTCGCTTGCATATTGGTCGCGTCACTGGAGGCCACCTCAGGCTCGGTCATACAAAACACCGAGCGCGTCTTACCTTCTAATAACGGTGTGAGCCACTGGTCTTGCTGCTCTTGTGAGCCATAGCGCCATAACAACTCCATATTGCCACTGTCTGGTGCATTGCAATTGAATACATAAGGCGCAAGCAAACTGCGGCCCGTCAGCTCAGCGATCGGCGCATAGTCGGTGACAGACAAGCCAGCACCCAGCTCATCATCTGGCAAAAACAGGTTCCATAAGCCAGCGTCACGTGCCTGCTTACGCAAGCTCTCGTATTTTTCGGGCCACTGCCATGTGCTCCAGTCACCATCAGGGTTTTGTGCATGACAATCTTGCCAAAACTGGGCTTCTATTGGCTCGATATAGGTTTCGATAAAGGCCTTGACGTTGGCATACATGGCTTGACCATGTTCTGTTGCGGTAAACATCAGGGTTTGACTAGACATAGTGACTTCCTTTTCTCTACTTATGATTAATGACGGTTATAAAATTCACATCAAAATTTTAATAAAACGTTATAGTGTACGTACGTATACTCTCTTTTATCCGCTACATTTATAACACAGTGATTATCAATAAACAGCAAAAAAGGCGCGACCAGCTAGGCCACGCCTTTTACAAAATACAAACACTTCATCAGTCAATCATAAAGCCTGTAGAGCTAAACATTAAACAACCTTTTGATATTTCATGTTATTTTAGGATATTTAAACGACTGTTTAACTCAAAGCGCGCCAAGGCATCTGGCAGCTTATCGAGCGCCACATGTAGAGTCGCCTCGGCTGCTTGCGCCAGTCCCAGCTTTTCTGCAAGCGTTGGTTTTTGTCTTGAATGCAGGGCATACACCTCGCTGTCTTCCATACGTGCTAGGATATAGCTGTCGGAGGTTTGCAGCTCATCGACCAAGTTTAGCGTCAAGGCATCTTCGCCATACCAGTGCTCGCCTGTCGCGACTTTTTCTAAGTCTAGAGCTGGACGGTAGGTGTTGACAAAATGCTTAAACAGCGCATGCGTCTGCTCTAGCTCTTCTTGGTACTTGGCGCGGTCTTCGGCGTCGTTTTCTCCAAATACCGTTACGGTACGTTTGTAGTCGCCAGCGGTAAACATCTCATAGTCGACATCATGGTTTTTGAGCCATTTATGAAAGTTTGGCAGTTGAGAGACTACCCCGATTGAACCAATCACAGCAAACGGAGCAGCCACCACTTTATCAGCCACACAAGCCATCATATAACCGCCACTTGCCGCGACTTTATCGACACAGACAGTCAAAGTTAGGCCGGCGTCTTTTAGACGGACCAACTGTGCCGCAGCCAACCCATAACCATGCACCAAACCGCCGCCTGACTCTAGGCGCACCACTACTTCATCACCCTTGTTGGCGGTGCTAATCAGTGTGCTAATCTCTTCACGCAGATGCTTGACGGCTGTGGCTTTGATATCTCCATCAAAATCCAGCACAAAGACCTGTGGTTTGCTGTCGTTGTTTTTTTTCTTATTTTTTGCTTTTAGCGCTTGTTTGGCTTTTTTTGCCATGGTCTTTTTGAACTGCTTGAGAGCGGCTTTGCCTTGTGTGGCCTCCATTAAATCTTCACGGCGCTGCTTTTGCGCTTCGTTTAGATGGCGTACTTTTAGCTCGATAGGATTTTTGGGTGGATGAAATAGCATGATGGTCATTTCCTCAAGTCGGTAGATATGTCGGTAGATATAACGATAACGTTGCTGTTATTAATGTGCAGCTGATATGTGCCCGATTGGCCGTATTTTCAAGCATGATGACATTATTTAACGTAGATACTCTGGCAACCGCTAGTTGTATAACAATGCCAGATTAGGCATAATATGCGTTTACACCAAATTACTGCAGCCTGCGCGATGACCATTTGTCTGAATCGCGTATTTGTGCTTTTTTGCACAGTGCCTATTCGCACAGTGCCTAACTGGCGCCATGCCAATGATGGCTGCATTATTATATTTCGAACTGGGCTGACAACTGGATAACTATATTATGACGCAAAGCACTATGACGCATAGCGAATACCGAGACGAATATTGCGGAGCCGTAACCGAAAGCTTACTTGAGCAAACCATCAGTGTCGTAGGCTGGGTACATCGTCGTCGCGATCACGGTGGCGTGATTTTTTTAGACATGCGTGACCGCGCCGGTATCTTGCAGGTCGTCGTCGATCCTGATACGCCAGAGGCATTCGCGACGGCTGATGCAGTACGTCCTGAATATGTGCTAAAAATCACTGGCCGCGTACGCCGCCGTTATGAAGGCACCGAAAACAACAATATGACCAGTGGTCAAGTTGAGCTGTTGGGCAAAGAGATCGAAGTACTGGCCAAATCTGAGACCCCGCCGTTCCCATTGAATGACGAAAATACCACGGTATCAGAAGACTTGCGTCTTAAGTACCGCTATCTGGACATGCGCCGCCCGCACATGCAAGAGCGCATGGTGTTCCGTGCCAAGGCCACCTCAGCGATTCGTCGTTATCTCGACGATCACGGTTTCTTAGATGTTGAAACCCCTATCTTGACTCGTGCTACGCCAGAGGGTGCACGTGACTATCTGGTGCCTTCACGTACCCGCCCAGGTAACTTTTTTGCTTTGCCGCAGTCACCACAGCTATTTAAGCAGCTTCTTATGGTGTCAGGATTTGATCGTTATTATCAAATCGCAAAATGCTTCCGTGACGAAGACTTACGTGCCGATCGTCAGCCAGAGTTTACCCAAGTAGATATCGAGACTTCTTTCTTAAACGAAGAAGAAATCATGAATATCAATGAAGGCCTGATCAAGCACCTATTTAAAACCATGCTTGATGTCGATTTTGACACCTTCCCGCGCATGACTTATGCCGAGGCGATGCGTGACTACGCATCAGACAAGCCTGACCTGCGTATTCCATTAAAATTGGTCGATGTGGCTGATTTAATGAAAGATGTTGATTTTAAAGTCTTTGCTGGTCCTGCAAACGACCCTAAAGGCCGTGTGGCCGCGCTACATATCCCAGGCGGTGCTTCACTCAGCCGTAAGCAAATCGATGCCTACACCAAGTTTGTCGGTATCTATGGCGCGCGCGGTTTGGCTTATATTAAAGTCAATGATGTAAGCTTGATCAACAACGGCGTCGACAAAGAGTCTGGCCTGCAGTCACCTATCATCAAAAACATGACTGATGACGTCTTGGTTAGCCTTATCGAGCGTACTGGTGCAGAAGATGGCGACATTATTTTCTTTGGTGCGGACAAAGCCAGCGTGGTAAACGATGCCATAGGTGCCCTACGTCAAAAAATCGGTCTAGATTTAGACATCACCACATGTGAGTGGGCGCCGCTTTGGGTGACCGACTTCCCAATGTTTGAGCAAACTGACGACGGCCGCTGGACGTCTATGCACCATCCATTTACCAAGCCTAAAGGCTCGGTAGACGAGCTAAAAAACAGCCCAGAAACCGCGCTTTCTATCGCTTATGACATGGTATTAAACGGTACTGAAATCGGTGGTGGTAGCTTACGTATCAATACCCTCGAGATGCAGCAAGCTGTATTTGAAGCGCTAGGTATCGATGAGCAAGAGGCCGAAGAGAAATTTAGCTTCTTACTTGACGCCTTAAAATTCGGCGCGCCGCCGCACGGTGGTCTTGCCTTTGGCTTGGATCGTTTGATCATGCTAATGGTAGGCGCAAGCTCTATTCGTGATGTGATTGCTTTCCCGAAAACCAAAACTGCTGACTGCCCATTGACCCAAGCCCCTGCTGAAGTCGATAGCAAGCAGCTACGTGAGCTTGGTATCCGTGTGCGCGAAAAAGCACAAGCCGACAGCAATAGACCTGCACAGTAAGCCCTCAGATAATGTTTAACTATTCTTTATCTGACGGACTACAGGATTCATCACTGCGTGAGTGGTCATGAATCCGTACCATATCTTTAAATACGTGCCACTGTCCGTCCTGCAGATAGTGGCACGTTTTGTCGCTTGGGTTATCATAAAGATACCCAGCTTGAGCATCATGCGCACCGTCAGCATCAATATGTCGCTGATTGCTGATTCTTTATCAGAGCAGCAAAAACAAGCGCTGACCAAAGATATTATCTATCATCAGTGCTTGACCAGTATCGAGTCGGTCAAAAGCTGGGCGATGCCGCCTGAGTGGAGCATCAAGCAGATACGCGATGTCCACAATAAAGACATTTTGTTAGAAGGTCTTGCCAGTCCAAACGGTATGCTGGCCATCGTCCCGCATCTGGGTACGTGGGAGATGATGAACGCGTGGCTCAATCAATTTGGTGCCCCGACTATCATGTATAAGCCAGTCAAAGGCGACATGACCAATGACTTTGTCTTGCAAGGCCGCTCGCGGTTAAATGCCACGCTGGTACCCACCGATGGTAGCGGGGTCAAGGCTATCTTTAAGACTCTAAAACAAGGCGGCTTTAGTATTATACTGCCCGACCATGTCCCCGATCCGTCAGGCGGCGTGGTTGTGCCGTTTTTTGGGATTGAAACGTTGACCAGTACGCTGGCCTCCAAACTTGCCAGTAAAACCAAATGCGCACTGGTCGGCTTATCTTGTATTCGCCGTGATGATGGGCGCGGATTTGATATTTATTGCTATAAGCTTGATGACCCAGCGCTGTATGATCGCGATGCAAAAACAGCAGCGCATGCGCTCAATCTGGCCATGCAGCACATGATTGAGGATAAATGCAGTCATTATATGTGGGGCTATCGGCGCTTTAAGCATATCCCTGAGCTAGACAACCCTTATACGGCTGATAAAAACGCCTTGGCAGACTTTATTTGTAGTAATAACCAACATCGTAAGCGGCTTGATGATGACGAGCAAAACTCACATCGCACGCCATAAGTTTTAGCCCGCAACAACTGTATAAATCGACAATACATTCTGTTAAGCGGTGACAAATACCATAGATATTGATTATGGTAATATAAATCAGTCGTCATCGTTGACGATACTGCATGATTGATACCATAGGTATCTGAACCCTTATAGACCTACCCTCTACTGACTTTAATATGAGTGCATTATGGCAACTGACATAACCCAGCCCTTATCAGACACCCTGACACAAGACCCAAATCACACTGCCGAGCAGCGTTATGTCATCTGTATGAAATGGGGTGATAAGTATGGCCCAGAATACGTCAATCGCCTATACAATATGGTGAGCCGCCACCTGACATTGGACTTTCAGATGGTATGTCTGACCGATGACAGTACAGGTATTGACCCTGCCGTAAAATGCTACCCAATACCTGAGCTGGATCTACCTGCAGGCCCTGAGCGTGGTTGGAGAAAGCTTACCACCTTTAAGCCTGAGCTGTATGATCTCAAAGGTGTGGCGCTATTTTTAGACATCGATATCGTCATCGTTGATAATATCGATGGATTTTTTACCTATCAAGCAGCGCACCCAGACAGCGTCGTTATCATTCGTGATTGGAAAAAACCATGGCGCATGATTGGTAACAGCTCGGTCTATCGCTTTAATATCGGTATGGGTACTTATCCTAACTTGCTGGCAAACTTTGAGCGTAACTTTGAGACCATTCGCACGCAGGTGCGCCATGAGCAGGCTTATCTATCGAACTATCTGCGCGAGCATCATCATTTAGAATACTGGGATAAAGACTGGTGCGTGAGCTTCAAATACCAATGTATTGCCCCTATTCCACTTAATCTGGTACGTGCCCCGACCCTACCTGAGGGCGCAAAAATCGTCATTTTCCACGGTGAGATTAATCCGCCCGATGCCATCAAAGGCGGCGGCGGCAAATGGTACCGTCATGTAAAATCAAGTCCATGGCTTGAGGAGTATTGGCAGTAGGTTAAAAAATTATCAGCCAAAGATTTCTTTCTTAAAGAAACCATAGTAAGTTAAATTTCCAAGGATATCTTTTTCCTTAAGCTCTTCGTGTAAGCTAAGCTTGTGCAAGGAGGCTTGTGTTTTAATAAACTGATATTCCTCTAATTTAAATTTTTTATTCATTTTAGTCTGCAGTAAATGCGGTAGTGTGTCATCCTCTGCTGGGAAATTAAAATCAATGACATTCATATCTTTTAATTCATTAATCATTATCTGGAAAAAGAAGTAATGAGGGATTTCCTCCTCATTTTTCCAGAAGTATAATAATAAATCTAACATCACTGAAGATAGTTCACTTTTTTCATGACCATACATGATACTACTCAAGTGTTTAACTTTAAACTCTTCACGCCAACTAAAGTAAAAGTGTTGGTCACCTTTGCCCCAATCTTTATTAACAGAATCAGGATCTCTTGAAAACATAAAAAAGTCATAATCTTCGTACTTAGTAGGAAGATCATCGGTGAGTAATATTGATGCATCTAACCATATGCCTCCATAGACGTTTATTAAAAGGACTCTTAATAAATCAGAAAAAAACACTGGACGAAACTCAGGATTCTTTCTTTTATCTTTTATAAACTCAGGTAAATCAAGATACTCATCTATGTTTGCATCTGTAATCCGTATTACCTCATAGTCACCTTTATACTTATCAACTGATGCAAAACATAATTTAGCAGTATCTTTAGCATTCTCTACCCCTTGGGCCCAATACTGCCAAATAATTTTTTTATTCTTAAAATCCTTTTTGGGTTGAATGTTGTACTTTTCGATTTCACCATTAAAGTAAGCCTCTATAATACGATTCCAGTATGTGGCTACTTGAGCTTGTACTGGAAGCTCTGAATATCGAAAACCCCATTCCTTTCTTTTACTTCTAGGCACTAGACCATTATAGAAAATCTTAAAAGGTTTATTACTGATAACGTGAAAAATGTTTTCCATGGTCTATATCCCTTTCAAAATTTTATCTAGTTTAGAATTCTTAATATCAAGTATTGTTTTTTGATGTAATGGTAGCGCTTTACGAGCAGTTAGGTAGAGCTCTGAAAAGAAATTATTGTATTGATCATAGGTGTCTTTTAGTAAATCTTTCTGGTTATTTTTAGCTATTTTATTTAACAACCCTATATAACGCTTATAGACCTTATACTGTAAATAATGATAGCCATCTTTTTCAGCATATCTCTGATAGTTTTCAACACGATAAATAAAAGCAAATAAATAATCATCTACGTATTTTTTATCGAGATTTTTTAGAATAGAACCCTCACGCTCACGATACTTTATGACTGGATACTTCAAATAGCTATATTTAAAATTCTTTAACGAAAGATCGGTCATAAACAAGATATCTTCAAAGTTCAATCCTTCTTTAAATCTTACATCTTGTATCAGCTGTCTTCTAAAGACTTTATTCCAAACATGGTTGCTGTTATTTGCAACAACATTGTCCAAGAAGTCATTGTTATTATTGGCTAAATTTCTATTGGCCTTGCCTATAAACGCCTTTTTCTTAACTTCTTTTTCTCCACGTAATGACACATAGTCTGCACACAACACATCCGAATTTAGCTTTTCTAGCTGTGACATGACAGATGAATAAGCATCTTCATACATGACGTCATCAGAATCTATGAACCATACATAATCTGCTTGAGCCATATTAAAAAGAGCATTACGGGTTGCTGACAGCCCTCTGTTATGAGGTGCGTCAAAAACATCTACTTGAGGATGTTTCTTATAATGTTCTATGATAGACGCACTGTTATCTGTCGCCGCATCATTCATAATTAAGATTGATGCTCTATTATCTATTTGAGCAAGGATTGACTCGATACATTCCTCTACATAATCTTCAACGTTATACACAGGTATTAAGATATTAATTGTTATATCATTTTGATTCATAACACGCCCACATTGAAATCTAATTGATTACTGGAGCATGTCCTAATTCTATACATATAGTCAATCCTAAATAAAACTGGTAGGCAAGATACTGTGCACCACGAGACTATATACTAATGGTATTTATTTTTTGCAGCATCTGTAAGCGTAGAAACAGCAAGTAAGGAAAATGAACACTAGTAGTGATGTACCTGTTTTAAAGTAGGTTAACTATAGTAATAAAATAAGGACATGCCCTAACTATTTGATAATAAACTTTGAAACAACTCATAATATGCCTGAGTGACATGTTTTTTATCGTAGTGTTTTAAGACTTTTTCTCTTGCGGCATGAGCAAACGCTTGGTAGTTTTTTGGATCAGACAGCACGGTCTCTAAGATATCTGCTAGCGCTGCTGAGTCGCCGATAGGAAATAAAAATCCATCTGCTTTATCATCAATCAGCTCTTTTACCCCCATCGCGGTACTGCCTACTAAGACGCAGCCGCTTGCCATAGCCTCTAATACTGCAAGATTCAACCCTTCAAAACGGCTCGACATGACAAACACTTTATGTTGGCGCAATAGCTTTTCAACCTCACTACTGTACTCTATAAAAGTCACTTGATCTTGTAGCTCATAACGAGCCACTAGGTCATGTATTCGTTTTTGATAGCGCTTACGGCCACTCCCTACTAGAGTCAGCGTGGGAGTGATGCCTTTTTGTTTTAACTGCTGTAGCGCTTCAATCAAAGTAACATGGTCCTTACTTTTGGCATAGCGCCCCACCATGATCAGATCTTGCGGCCTTTGATGGACAGCTACGGGATGAGCACCGCCAAATCGAGTGGTATCGATACCATTTGGAATGGCATGAATGGGGGCATGAAGACCTTGCGCAGACAATACCTGAGCCACCCCTTCAGAGACCGCCACAATACTGGCCGTGGATTTACTGAGTTTACGTGTTTGATGTCGCGTCCACGGTGTGTAGCGCTCTTTAGAATTATGCTCCACTTGTACTAGGTAAGGCACTTGTGCCAACAGCCCTGCTCGTCTTCCAAGTAAATGCTCAGGAAACCCATGCGCAACCAATATGTCAGGTCGCCATTGCTTACATAGTTTTTTTAATTCATGGACAGTCGCAAGATGCGTCTTACCTGTGACTATTTGATAGTCGATGCCTTTTTCTTCAAGCTCTGTCAGCTTTTCTGCGACTGTCGTTTTTTTTCGGCGCAATACTAATAAATTGTCCGTTGATTCGATTTGATTGTGAGCCTCGACCAAATCAATAGCAACTTTCGTCGCTCCAGAAAAGCCACCAGTGACAAAATGTAAGACTCTCAACGGCTTCTCCATTATTTTATTAGGCGTACGACCAATACCAGAAAAAGAGGCAGATTTATACTATTTCTACCCAGCACATTTTTTTACCCAGCACACCTTTGCGCCAAAATTGTATCGCGCTCGGCAGTGTGGCCTACAGATGACCAGCAGCTTCATGATGCTTGCTAATAAATAATTAGCGGCCAAGCGCAGCTATGATACAACATCCATCATATATGTGCGAGCTTGTCGATACCCTCCCCATAACAAATCAAAAAAAGCCAAGACCATCAAAGTCTTAGCTTTCTTCATGCAGCGTCATGTTAAAACTTAATCAATAAAGCTGAGCCAATCCATATACTGCTCATTACGGCCATGCACCACATCAAAATACAAGGTTTGCAGCTTTTCTGTCAACGGGCCGCGGCCACCATTGCCGATGGTACGATCATCATATTCACGAATCGGGGTCACTTCGGCAGCCGTGCCAGTCATAAAGATTTCATCCGCCAAGTAAAACTCATCACGCGTGATGCGGCGCTCAACGACTTTGATACCCAAATCTTCAGCAAACTGAATAATGGTACGACGAGTGATACCGTCAAGCGCGCCGCCGCCCAGATCTGGCGTATGTAGCACACCGTCTTTGACCAAAAACAAGTTTTCGCCTGCGCCTTGGCAGACATAACCTTGTGGGTCCATTAGGATAGCTTCGTCATAGCCATTGCGGGTGACTTCTTGGTTGGCCATGATAGAGACAGGATAGTTGCTCGAGGCTTTGGCTTTACACATGGTCACATTGGTCATGTGGTGGGTAAATGATGAGGTTTTGACACGGATACCGTTTTTGATACCGTCTTCACCAAGATAGGCACCCCAGTGCCATGCCGCAACCATAGCATTGATACTGTTATCACGTGATGATAGGCCAAGTTTTTCTGCCCCAACCCAAATCAGCGGACGGATATACGCCTCTGCCAAGTGGTTTTGTTTGACCACGTCTTTTTGGGCTTGCTCAAGCGCCGCTGCATCAAAAGGCACATCCATCTGAAAAATCTTCGCTGAGCCCATCAAGCGCTCAGTGTGCTCTTTTAGGCGAAAAATCGCTGTACGTTTGTCAGCAGTTTGGTAAGCGCGAACCCCTTCAAATACTGCCATGCCATAATGTAGGCTATGAGTCAGTACGTGGACGCTGGCATCGGGCTGCTCGATCATCGTGCCATTCATCCAAAGCTTACCTTCTTGTGTTGCCATATTCATTTTATAGTCCTTATGCTAGCGCTGACGTCTAACTTTTTTTAAGTAGGTTTTGTTTAACAGTGATTATCAACCGTATATGATACCACCACCGCATCTATTTTTATGGTAAAAAATGCATCTTGGTTGTGAAAATCGGTTTAAGAAAACCAATTGTCAATTTTTTATAAGTAGTTTGTACATCGTCTCAATGCTCAAGGCGTATCCTCAGCATCATCCACCCCCATCAAGCGCTGCCACTGATCTTGCACCAGTGCGCGCGTCTCTTTCCATAGCGACTCATCGACCAATAGCGACTGCTCGGATAGTGCCAACTGATGGGTGGCCGCGCGTATTCTGAGATAAGCATCTGTCAAGTCTTGGCAAACTTGCTGATCCCAGATACCAAGCAAGGCCATTTCTTCAAATATACGGACATTGTCGCTCCATTTGGTCAAGCTTGGATGATCATGCGAATAGGCCAATACCGCAAATTGGGCCAAAAACTCAATATCGATGATCCCGCCGGCGTCTTGCTTCAGATGAAACTTGCCCGCTTGCTGCTGCCACTGACTGGTGCCCAGATGTTTTTGCATCTTGATACGCATACTGGTGACTTCCGTGCGCACCTGCTCTATCGTGCGCGGTAGTGATAGCACCTCTCGGCGAATATCACAAAAGCGCGCCGTCACTCGCTTATCACCGCATATCGCTCGCGCTCGCACCAGCGCTTGGTGCTCCCACGACCATGCTTTGTCCATCTGATAAGTCTCGAACGCATGGCAGGAGACCACCATCATGCCAGCATTACCTGACGGGCGCAGGCGCATGTCAATCTCATAAGCGCGGCCATCTCGGGTTTGGGTATTTAAGTAGTTCATTAGCTTTTGTACCAAGCGCGCCGCAAACTTCATACCGCTCACGGATTTTTCGCCCGTGGTCATGCCCTGCTCTTTTATCTTGTGCAAAAACACCAAATCCAAATCTGACGAATAGGACAGCTCTAGCCCGCCAAGTTTGCCATAACCGATAATGGCAAAGCCGCAGTCCGCCTCGGTCACAGGATCACCATCTTGGCCGATGGGATAACCATAACGCTTGACAATCTCGGCAAACGCGCGCTCCAGCGCCGCCTCTAGCACCACAGCAGCGATATAGGTCAACGAGTCTGACACCTTCATAATCGGGCGCTCAGCCAATACATCACTGGCAGCGACTGCCAACACTTGGTTTTTTTTAAACAGTCGCAATACGCTTAGTAGCTTTTCTTCGTCATTGGGCTCGACGCGCAATAACTGTTGCCGCAAAATATCACGTAGCTCAAGCTTGTCTGGCAGGTGACGATAGCGCTGCTGCAAAAAAGTATCTAGTAGCACCGGATACTGCGCCAGCTCTTTGGCAATCCAAGGGCTGGCTGAGAGCATCGGAATCAGCTCAATGGTGGCGTTGGGGTTTTCGGCGATCATCACCAAATAGATAGAGCGGCGGCAAATCGCCTCGAGTAAGGAGATGAGCCGCGGCAGTGCGGTGTTTGCCAGTTGCTGCTGCTCTTGATGAGCAAGTAAAGCATGAACAATGACTGGATAAGCATCATCCAAACGCTCACGAGCTTCATCGCTCAGATTGGCGACCATTTTTGACTGCCAAAAGCCTTGTAGCAGCTCACGATTGTCTTTTGTCAACACCTCATTTAAGCGGGCGATTTGCTCATCTAGCTGCTCCGGCTCAAGGTCGGTATCTTCGTGGTCGGGTATTTGCCGCTCGGTGACCATACGCTCAAAGGGCACATTGACATTGTGCCGGTGATGGTTGAGCGTAATTAGCAACCCTTCCCAATCAGCAAAACCAAGGGTAATCGCCAAATTGTGCTGCCACTGCCGATCATGAGGCAGACGCTGGGTCTGCTGGTCATTGATTGCCTGAATACCATGCTCGAGTCGGCGCAAAAACCGATAGGCTGCTTGTAGCTGCTCGTAGGTACTACGCTCTAAATACTCAAGCGTGTACAATGCCTGCATCGCTTGCAGGCAGGATTTGATCTGTAGCTGTGGGTGCCTGCCACCATAGATAAGCTGAAACGCCTGAACGATAAACTCGATATCTCTGATACCGCCTGCGCCAAGCTTGATATTGTCCAAATCCTCGCGCTGAACCACTTGGTTTTGAATCAAAGACTTCATCTCTCTGAGCGCCGAGAACGCACTATAATCCACATAATAGCGAAAGACAAAGGGTTTTATGAGCGCTTGTATCTGCTCATAAAATGACGGCTCTATATGACCGACCACACGAGCCTTGAGCCAAGCAAACCGCTCCCACGCGCGCCCATGTAATGAAAAGTATTTTTGTAACGCAGACAAATGAATGGCCAAGTCGCTGCCATCACCCCATGGACGCAGGCGCATATCGACACGAAACACAAAGCCATCTGCGGTATTATTATCAAGCAATTTAATGATGCCTTGACCAAGCCTTGTCATAAAGCGCTTATTGTCTATGCTACGTGTGCCCTTAGCTTTGTTACCATTGGTCTCACCGCGCGCTTGATGGGCAAAGATAAGGTCGATATCGCTGGATAAATTCAGCTCATGCGCGCCAAGTTTTCCCATGGCCATAATCGCCATGTCGTCTGTCTGCACTTGACCCTGCGCATTGATAAAAGTCGGCTCACCGTACTTTTTGATCAGATGCTGGTAGGTATAGTCCTTGGCAAAAGAGATACAGCCGTCTGCAAACTCCGACAGCTCATCGGTCAATTGCTCAAGCGCTATCATGTGCAGCGCGTCTTGCCAAATCCAGCGCATCATCAGCAAAGTGCGCAGATGGCGAAGACCACTCATCACTTTGGCCTCATCAGCGAGTTGGTAGTTTTCATCCAACGTATAGTCTTGGATCAAGTCATCGATTTGCTGGCGTGTGAGGGTTTGATCCAGCGGATAGCTACGCAAAAACGTCTGACAAGAGACTGTCCGACTCTCCCAAATCTGATAAGCAAACTCACTGGCAGTGCGTAATATCTGCAGCTGCTCTGCGGTCGGCTGATAGTCTGTACCATGGGTCGAGCGTGAAGACATAGCAGGTAACATAGAAAAAGAAGCTCCTTACATAGAGTGATAAGACTACGTGAACCTAGCCCATAAGTTTATTATTTTTTATTACGAAGCAGTCACCAGTACCCATCACGACATCTAATATGTCTATATCTGGTAAATTTGGTAGAAAACCCCATTCATTCACAGTGAGCCTATCTGCTTTTGGCCGCTTTATGGTAGCATAAACCACTTTAGCACAAATGATAGATAAGACCTCCTATGACCACCACGACCACTTTGCTATTAGTGACGGCTGATCCCAGCCAGCCTCTCACCCATTTAGCCCTGCGTTATGCCCGTGCCTATCTCAGCGCGCGCCCAGCAGACGACAGCAGTCATACCTTGAACGTGTTTTTTTATGGCGACGGCGCGCATACGGCCAATCGCTTGCGCTGGCAATCGGCAGACCAGCTTGATGTGACCAAAGCATGGCAAAATCTGGCCGAGCAGTATCAGCTGTCGCTACCCGTCTGCGTCAGTACCGCACTCGGTCGCGGTATTAGTGATACCGAAAACAGCGCCCGTCATCAGCTAAGCGGGGATAATCTGGCCGCAGGATTTACGTTGGTCGGTCTAAGTGAGCTGGCAATGATGATGCAGGCTGATGGCCGGTTGATACAGTTTTGATCACCTCAAGCGATATCAGCTCAGCCCAACTCATCAGCACATTTAAGTAGGAGTTTTCTATGAAATTATTGATTAAGCTGCATACGCCGACCGAAATGGCCAGCTATGAAGGCTGCGCGTTGGCACTGACGCTGGCGACCTTTGGTCATGATGTGCAGCTGTATCTAGATGCGCCTGTCTTTGGCTTGCTGATGCAGCCAGAGTCACGTTTGCACGGGATGATACAATCGCTTGAGCTCTATGACATGCCAGCGGCGTGGCTGCCTGACGATGTCTTTAGCGGCTGGGTCACAGGTATGCTGCCTGCTGATCTGGCCTCACAGCTGATATTAGTTCCAGAAGTGATACCTGCAGCAGACTTCGAGCAAATCTTAACCTTTTGATAATTCAACTCTTTGTCAAAATCTGTACAAGCTCACACAACTACATCAAAACCACCATCCATTTGGCGTTTGTGCTTACCGATAACCCATAGATATCGATAGACGCAAGCGGCTGAATATGATTTGGACATTACCATGGCAACTTTATATCAATTACATAGCAGCATGGATACGCTAAGACGCTGCATAGACGAGATGTCTCGCACTTGGCAGCGCGGTGACAGCATCTTGTTATTGGGAACGACAGCTGCATTTATCGACTGGCTCAATGCTTATTTGGCTGACAAAGACATAGACGGTATCGCAGCTATGTATGCGCTGAGCGATGATATCGCGCAGCTCACGACCAGAGCCGTCGAGCAATTACAGCTAGATACCAAACTCAGTGCAATACTAAGCGATCAACAATGGGTCGCACTGACAGGAAGCATCGATAGCAATCATGCTAAATTTGATAAAGTGGTGACCATTGCCCTATGAACGATAATACAACCCATACCGCACAGCCCGCTATTGAATTGGATCAAGACGGCCATCTATGTGACCACACCATCTGGACGCCTGCCGTCGCCCAGCAGCTAGCCGATACCTTAAAGGTACAGCTAGCAGAGGAGCACTTGCAGGTTTTACTACAGGTACGCGCGTTTTTTGCCAAATTCAACCACCCACCAGCCACCCGTCCACTGATCAAATGGCTACAAAAAACCCTGCCCGAATACGACATCAGCAACCAAAAGCTACAGCAGCTGTTTAACACAGGACTGGTGGCGCGCCATGTCAATCGCTTGGCAGGCTTGCCCAAACCGCCGAACTGTTTATAGTTGGTAGTTGATAGCAGCCATGGCCAGTAGCGCTATTTTGGGTCATACACTGTCAAGCTCTCATAGCCGATACTGCGCCCTTCATCGCCTACAAACCCCTGCTGACGCCAAATCTCGTACAAGCATATCGCCACACTATTGGACAAATTAAGACTGCGCGAGTCCGCCAGCATCGGCAAGCGCAGCCAATGAGCCGCGCCGATGTCCTCTCGGATATCATCTGCCAGACCAGCCGTCTCTGAGCCAAAGACCAACGCGATATTTGGCATCTGGCCAGTCTCATTATCCGGTCGTCCGCCAAAATCATAGTCATAAAAAGGTTGGCTCAGCTTGGTAGTCAGAGCAGTAATGGTATGACAATCCGCCGCTTGTAGCGCACGTCTGGCAGCTGGCCAATCATCATGGACCTGCATATGCGTGTACTCATGATAATCCAGTCCTGCACGGCGCAGTTTCTTGTCATCAAGCTCAAACCCTAATGGCCTGACCAAATGCAGCTGCGCGCCTGTATTGGCACATAAACGAATGATATTGCCGGTATTGCTGGGCATTTTGGGGGCTACCAGCACAATATGAATGGTCATACAAACTCCGTGAGTGGTCTAAATTTTATACAGTCAGTCTGATATAAAAACGATACAGTAAGATGAAAAGCTGTTTTCTCAGACTTGAGCAGCGCAGGCACAGCACTCAAGAAAACCAACGTTTTATTGATCGCACTGAGCGGCTTGATCGCCATATATCCGATTTATTTGAATTCGACTATAGATAGCATCAGTAAGTAATCATAAGTTACAGTTTACTGCCAATAATTACATTTTGATACTGTGCATGGTTTTTAACTTTCACTATGATGTCTGTAACGGATAGCAAGACGGTGTCTACATTTCGCTCTGCTATCTAGCAACCCTACAGTAAGCCTCGGTACCATACTGAGTGTTACTGTCATTACTTATAACAATCGATTTATCTTGAGGATATTATTATGAAAAAAGTAATCATCGCATCTTTGACTGCTATGTTTGTTTTAACTGGTTGCAACACCTTTAAAGGTCTAGGCCAAGACGTATCAAGCGCTGGTGATGCTGTAACCGGCGGCGCACAAGACGTACAAAGCAAAATCTAATGATTGATTTTTAGATTTTCGAAGGGCTTATCATTGATTTGATAAGCCTTTTTTTGGCTTTGTATTTTTTTATACATTATATCTCATTGGTAACGTTCTATTTTTTACTTTAATAGATTGCGCAACCTATCATTTTACAAATCTCATTTTATAAAAACGCTCGCAATATCTGATTGAGATAACGCTGGCCTAACTGGCTTGGCTGTAGGCGTTCTGTGCTATCTACCAGCAATCCTTGCGCCACCAAACCCTGAACCTGCGCGGCAATCTCAGCATAACCAAGCCCTGTCCGAGCGCTAAACAATGACCACCCCACCCCACCGTGTAGCCTTAGGGCATTGAGCATAAACTCACTGACCAGCTCATCAGGCGCAATGGCCTGCCAGCCGACCATCTTTGGGGCCATCAAGCTAGTGTCATCCGTACTGACACGGTGATAATCCATATAGTCTTTTGGCAAGCGCGATTTACTAAAACGATAGATACCAGACTGCGCACGTAACTCGTTGTTTGTGTCAAATGCTGCATGATGTAGGGCATCACTTGCAATGGTGACTTTGCCATGAGCACCCGCGCCAATCGCTAAGTAATCACCAAACTGCCAATAGTTCACATTGTGTCGGCATGGCTTATCATACGAGCCTGCCCAAGCAGATACTTCATAATTGGTGTAGCCAAGCTGCTGCAATAGCGCCTGACCCGCCTCTTCAATATCGGCCAGATTGTCCTCGTTTGGCAATACAGGCTGGCTACGATAAAACACCGTATTTGGCTCAATCGTCAGCTGATACCAAGACAGATGTGTCGCCCCCGCCTCATGCGCCATCTGAATATCGGCCAATGCTTCTTGATAAGTCTGCTGCGGCAACCCATGCATCAAGTCCACATTGACCCGCTCAAACCCAGCCAGCCGAGCTGCACGGATCGCGGACAGCGCCTGCGCAGGATCATGGATACGCCCAAGCGTTGTCAGCTTATCAGCGGCAAAGCTTTGCACACCGATAGACAAGCGATTGATACCCACGTCTAGATACTGAGCAAAGGGCGCATGCTCGAGCGTCCCTGGGTTGGCTTCCATCGTCACTTCGATATCAGCAGCAAAACAAAATATGTCTTTTAGCCCTGTAAACAGTCGCTGATAGTGAGCGATGGGTAATAGCGACGGTGTACCACCGCCGATAAAAATCGAACTGACCTCTCGCCCTTGGGACAGCGGCTGCTGCATCAGCGCATCGGCTAACAGCGCATCGACATATTCATCATACATAGACAGCTGCGTATCCACTGGCAGCTCATGTGAATTAAAATCACAATAAGGGCATTTTTTTACGCACCACGGAATATGAATGTAGAGCGCCAATGGGATCTCGCCCACCTCCAGCCTGCCTGCATTAGACATCGTCTTATGGTCGCGGCTATCATTAGATAAATTAACTGCTTGGGTGTTTGACATAACAAAGGTATCTATTAAAAAAAGCTATTCAAAAACGAATAACAAACAATGCAAAAAATAACGCGCGGCGATGATGAGCAAAAAGCAGCACTAGGATAACGATTAGACAGCATAAAGAAAAGCGCAGGATGATAAAATCATACTGACAGCCATTTACAGGAGCAGATATTGGCATAAATGACTGTATAGCGACTATATATTGAGCGCGTAATGATCAAAAGCAACCACTCAATAATAACAAAAGGAGAATACGATGGCCTATTGGCTCATGAAATCCAATCCAACCTTTTTTGGCATCAATGATTTACAGCGCCTAGGTACGGAGCACTGGGATGGCGTGCGCAATTACCGTGCACGCAACTTTATGCGCGATGATATGCAAGTCGGTGACAAGGTGTTTTTTTATCACTCCAGCGCCAAACCATCTGGAGTTGCCGGTATCATGACCATCAGTAAGGCGGGCTACCCTGACCCCAGCCAATTTCATCCTGAGCATCGTCACTACGACCCCATCGCCACTGAAGATCAGCCGCGCTGGTATATGGTAGACGTCACTTTTGAGCAAGCCTTCACCGACGTTTTGCCTTTATCAGCGCTTAAATTCCTGCCTGCGCTAGAGGACTCATTATTACTCAAAAAAGGCTGTGAGCAGCTGACGGTGATTCCTTTGACGCCCAAACACTGGTACGCTATTTTTGACATGGCCGAAACATCAATGTTACTGTCCAATTGACCTCGGTTGACTGTGTAACGATTGGGTAAGAAACCTGCTGGCATCTATGCACATTTATCTGTGCGTTTGCTATTTAAATTCTGCTATATTACAAATGTCGCAATACCTTCTTTTTTTATGGCTAAGTCACTGCCAACTCATCATCAGGACGCATTTATGAGCGCACCCAAATTATTATTATCAGCATTAACGTTAAGCATGGCTAGTCTGGCCCTCAGCGCCTGCGGCAGTGATGGTGACAAAGTCAAAGAGGAAGCGGGTCGTATTAAGGATCAGGTAAAAGACGAATATGATCGTATAGAAGACAAGTTCAAAGAAGAGTATAAAGAGGTAGAAGACAAACTGAGCGATGACGAAAAAAGCATGGCTGAGATTTTGGAGTCCGTGTTTTTGCCAGAAGAGTCGCTAGACAACTTCTTAGACAAACTCACCCCAGAAGGCGGCCTCGGCGGCTTGTATGTCGGACACTTCGTTGAAATTGAGGACGGCGATGATAATGATATCGATATCGGGGCTGTTTATTTTGACATCAGCAAAGACGGTGTGGGCAGCGTCGATGGTAGTTTTAGCTACCAGCAACAAGCTTGTCAAGAAAACAACACACTGGGCATCAACTCTGCAATCAAAGTAGACAACTATATCGCAGGCAAAGTGACCGGCAGCCTCGATACGCTAGCGTTTTTGGATGTGAAGTATGTCAATGACTTGGGCATTGAGACACCGAACCTATTTACCACCTTTGCAGGTAGCTTTGAGAAAAAACAAGCGGGTACCCCGTGGCAAGGCAGCTTTGAGTATCAGGACGGTCTGGGCGGACAAACGCTAACCAGTAGCGAGAAAAACTGCAATGTCACTTATACCATCAGCGACCGCTCTAACTTTAAGACCTACCCACTTGATTACCGCCTAGGTGAGCTGAATGTAGATGTCAGCGGCAATGGCAGTCAAAAAGTCGCGACATGGCAAAACCCGCGAAACACACAATATATACTGGTCAGCCAAATCGATATCAACAAAGCAGAGACTGGCGCGAACGGCTATGTACAAAATCTGGTATTGTCCGCTGGTGAGACGACCTTTTCTCCGCTTATCCCAGCTAGCTCGACCAACTACGCTATCGTTGTACAAGCCTTTGACGCGGCAAACGATCTGATCGGCTATCAAGCGGTGGTGCAAGACTTGCCTGAATCATTATAGATAAGCGCAGCACAGCCTTTCTGTCTTGGCTCAAGCTTTGTAGCCTATGTCTCATAACCTATGACTTATAGTCTATAACTTGTGACTCATGGGCGACTACGCTCCGGTGGTGTTTTTACAGTCATATATGACGCGTTAAAACGTTGACATCGAGGGGCAGCTTCTTTACCATCTTATCTAATGATGACCTGTCAATTCCCCTAGTGAATTGACAGGTTATTTTTATTTTGGTGCCTAGACTTTTATTTTATCCTGAGGGCGTGTCTTTATTTCAAAAATGGTGATAAAAATGAGACAAATTGCGGTCAAACAAGGAAAATAGCGCCGTTAATATTGAGATATAAACCCGCTATTTAACGATGTTTGGCAAAATTTGGCCATTTTTAGCACATTTAGATAACTATCGAGTGAATTGAAGACACGCCCTAGTCTATATGCGCTTGTTCATATAAATTATCGGCATCATCATCTTATACCATTTTCAAAGAGTGCAATATATAGCTGATGGCAGTCTGCCAGTACGCTTCTTAGAGCAGCACGCCAATCGCCGTACGATACTTGCTGGCTTTAGTTTTTATGATTGAACGCTTTGAAAATGGTGTGGCTGTTTCCCTATTCATTTGTTGATGGCGCGTTTGACGCCTCAACGATCATTATCGTCAAGAATAAAAAGTTGCTCACTATGGTTTTCCCATTATCCTTTAGAGATTTTAGAAGCTACAGCTTACGCTTAGGCGTGCTGGCACTTCCTATTTTGATTACCCAGTTTTGTCAGGCGGCGCTGGGTGTGGTAGATGCCATCATGGCAGGTCAGGTATCCGCGCTTGATTTGGCGGCCGTGGCTGTCGGCTCTGGTATCTGGCTGCCGCTGTTTTTATTGGCCACTGGCATCTTGATTGCCACCACGCCTCTGATCGGTGAGGCCATCGGACAAAACGAACACAGTAAAGTACCTCATATCACCCAGCAGTCTTTGTGGACTGCTGGGGTTATCGGTATTGTTGGCTTCATTATTGTGAATTTGGCACCCAATATCCTTGGTATCATGGGCGTACCAGCAAACATCCAACCAATAGCGACACAGTACCTACATGGTGTATCGTTTGGGTTTCCTGCGCTGGCCGTTTATGCTGTCCTTCGCAGCTACTGCGAAGCATTGGGTCGGCCTGAGCCGGTAACCATTATCAGCATCATTGGTCTGTTAGCGGACATCCCACTTAACTATATCTTCATTCATGGTTTGTTTGGGATGCCTGAGATGGGCGGTGCAGGCTGCGGTGTGGCTACAGCTTTGGTACTATGGATAAACGTGCTACTGCTTGCTACCTATACCAGCTTTACCAAACGGCAACAATTTGCCAGTACCCGCTTTTTTTATGGTTTCGCTAGTCCTAACCGTCAGCAAATCAAAAAACTGCTAAAACTGGGCATTCCCATTGGTGTTTCTATCTTTTTTGAGGCGAGCCTCTTTAGTTTGGGCGCGCTTGTCATCAGTCCGCTCGGCGAGCTGGCGACCGCATCGCATCAAGTCGCACTGGCGGTGACCTCTCAGCTGTTTATGATACCGATATCGGTCGCGATGGCACTGACCATCATGATATCCAATCGTTTTGGCGAAAAAAACCTGCTGGCACTGCGGCAAGTACAGGCAACGGGGCTGACCTGGACGATACTCATTGCCCTCACATGTATGCTAGGGATTTGGCTATTTCGACCACAGCTGGCAGCAGCCTTTACCGACAACCCTGCGGTCATCGCTCAGTCTATGCATTTGCTGGTATTTGCTCTTGGTTATCAGCTGTTTGACGGCTGGCAGGTCAATGTCGCGGGGATACTGCGCGGTATGCAGGACACCACTGTACCGATGTGGGTGACGTTGTTTTGTTATTGGGTGGTGGCATTGCCGCTGGGTATTTATTTGGTACGTTTTACCGATGTCGGCGCTCAAGGGTTTTGGATGGCACTGATTACGGGGCTGTTTTTATCCTCTATCTTGTTGACGCTGCGCTTGCGTTATCAACAAAGACGTCTAACGGCGCTTTGGGGTTAGGGCTATCATACAAATGTACGACCGGACGCAGTACGATGTACAAGCAGCATGGCTCAAAAACCACATCGATAATGATAAATCGTAGTGGGTTTCTTACTAAAACAGCTAGATTACGTCAAAATATGTAAAAATTCTCAGTTAACAACTGTACATTGATTGCTCATTGGCCTGAATCTAGGTATCATTAGCAATCAAACAATATTTAGTTACACTATTTCTCGAATTTAGTACAAGGCAAGATAAAAACTATGGATATTGAAAAAATACGCACCCTCATCGCCCTCATGGAAGAAAGTGAACTGGTCAATCTAGAAATCAGCTCTGATGACGAACACATCAGTCTCACTCGTCACTATGATGCCCCTGTACCGACCATGATGGCCGCTCCTACTGCTGGCGCAGCACCAGTGGCTGCAGACACAAAACCAGCAGCAAAGGCAGGTAGCGTTGAGACATCGCCAATGGTTGGCGTTTTTTATTCTGCCCCAAGCCCCAATGATCCGCCGTTTGTTAAGGTCGGCCAAAAAGTACAAGCGGGCGACACGCTTGGTATTATCGAAGCGATGAAAATCATGAACCCTCTTGAGGCCACCCAAAGCGGTGTCATTGACGAGATTTTGGTAGATAACTCTGAAGTTGTGCAGTTTGGTCAACCTGTCATACGCTATAAAGCGTAACGATATTTGCCTCACTTTACTTCATACTGATTGAGTCTTTAGCACTTTATTTCGGCACCTTATTTTGGCACTTTATACCGTTTCACGTTGTTGTAAGCTGTCACTACCTACCGATGCCGAATACGGCTATCAAATGCCGAGGCTCCCCATCAAGGCTCAATCAATGTCTGCCGCGTCAAAAAGGATGACCCCATGATAAAAAAACTGCTCATTGCCAATAGAGGTGAAATCGCCCTACGTATCGTTCGAGCCTGTAAGGCGTTAGGTATCGAAACCGTCGGCGTCTACTCCACCGCAGATGCCAATCTTATGCATCTGCGCTTTGTTGACGAAGCTATCTGTATCGGCAAACCCAATGCCAACCAAAGCTACCTCGATATCAATACGATCTTGACGGCGGCAGAAATAACGGGTGCTGACGCCATCCATCCAGGCTACGGTTTTTTATCTGAAAATGCTGAATTTGCCGAACAAGTAGAAGAAGCAGGACTGACCTTCGTCGGTCCCAATGCCGATCATATCCGCTTAATGGGCAACAAAGTCTCGGCGATTAATGCCATGAAAAAAGCAGGCGTGCCAACCGTCCCAGGCTCTGTGGGCGCAGTCACCTTGCACAATGCCGAAGAGCAAGCCCGCAATATCGGCTTTCCGCTTTTGATCAAAGCTGCCTCTGGTGGTGGTGGTCGCGGCATGCGCGTGGTCGAGCGTTTTGATGAGCTGATTGGACAAGTACAAGCCGCCAAACAAGAAGCGGAACTGTGGTTCGGTGATGACACCGTCTATATGGAGCGCTATCTACAAAACCCGCGCCACGTCGAGATACAAGTGTTAGGAGATGGTAATGGTAACGCCATTCACCTCTATGACCGTGATTGCTCACTACAGCGCCGTCACCAAAAAGTACTAGAAGAAGCCCCTGCCCCTGATATCCCAGACGATGTGCGCGAGCCTATCTTAAAAGCCTGCGTAAAAGCCTGCGAGCTGGTCAAATATCGCGGCGCGGGCACCTTTGAGTTTTTGTTCGAAAACAACGAGTTTTTCTTTATCGAGATGAACACGCGCGTGCAAGTAGAGCACCCTGTGACTGAGATGATCACCGGTATCGATGTGGTCGTCGAACAGCTCAAAATTGCAGCCGGTTATGGTCTGTCTTATCGTCAAAGCGAGATCGAAGTACAAGGTCATGCGATTGAGTGCCGTATCAATGCCGAGGACGCTGCTACTTTTGTCCCCTGCCCAGGCACCATCTCTCAGCTGTTTACACCAAGCGGTGCAGGCGTGCGTTTTGATTCACACCTCTACCCTGGCTATGAAATACCGACCTATTATGACTCACTCATTGGCAAGCTGATTTGCCATGGTCAAACGCGCCAACAAGCGGTGTCCAAGACCCTGCATGCGCTTGATGAGCTCGTCATTGAAGGCATCAAAACCAATATACCGCTGCATCGCGATGTGATTTTGGCGGATGACAATTTTGTCCATGAAGCCCAAAACATTCACTACCTAGAAAGAGAGCTTTTAACGCCCAACAATGCCAAAGCCGACTCATAATTTGGCTTGCTGTATGACTCAATAAAAAACCGCCAATCAACGATTGGCGGTTTTTTTGACCAAATAAGACATATACAGATAAAGGCAAGGCTACTGATACTGATATAGACTTTATTGGCTGGCTGTGTTTACGCCGCTCGATACTGCGCAAACCCCTTCTAGCAGCAACGGTATCAATTTTTAGGGATTTAACCATGTCAGCCTTTATGAGAGCTTATGGCAGGATTCTATGAAAATTCATAAAGCATTCGTTACCCTCAGGATCTGCGCACCACTGCATTTGGTTGCCATCATGGTACAAAAACGCAATGAGTGCCTCATCGGTCTGATCAATTTGATTGCCTGAGCAGTCTACTTCGTTATTATCATAAACGGTCTTGAGGGCGATAATAGGCAGCCCTTCCTCGCGGTGTGTCACCAAGTAACGTCCGTACGTCCATTCCTTACCACTTACCGCCCACATCTCATTATCCGCACCAAAGTTATACAACTCACGGCATTGATTGGACTTAGCAGTTGAAGCGAGTAAGTTTTGATCGGTATTTGGCTCAGTCTGTAGGATACGCTCCTCGCTTTGTGTGAGTATCCCGCCTGCTGCGGCACCCTCCTTAATCTTCGGCTCGCTATTCGCTGACGCCAGTCTCTCTTTTCGGGCCGCTTGCCGCGCCTGCGCGTCTTTGGTCATCGTGATACTACTGTCCAAATCTATCTCCCACTGCCCCGCGATAGCAGGACTGATATGGGTCGTGATGGTCGGTTTGGTCACAACTTCACCATTAGCAGGCAATGAGGCCAAAATAGAGGCCAAAGTAAATGAAGCAAATGATATAGGTTCCATAATTAACCTTTGATTTATTGTTTTATAGTAGGTGCTATATACATTAGCGTAAGTCTTAGACACCAAAAACACAAGTAACTTTATGCTATTAGTCGTAACGCCACCAGTGCTGTCTGTGTCTCACACAAAACAACGCCATAGCGCCGCTTGCATGATGCAAAACGCTATGACGTTATAATATCCAATAGTAGGGCTGTATCACCTGCTGTCAGATTTAGGCGGCGACCGCACCGACTGCCTGAGCAAAGGCCGATAGCGCGCCTTTTAGCATCGCCGATACCGTACTGCTGCACGTACCGATACCAGAGTACACCTCACCATCGACATTTAACTGAATGTAAGCGGCGGCATTGGCGTTGGTTTTGTTGTCTCGATTGGTATCATCATCGATGCCGTGACCACTATTATGCTGCGGGTTGATTGCATGCTCAGCATAATTGATGATGTGCAATGACTTCCCTGTATGTTGGGCCAAACCATTGATAAAGGACGACAACGGCCCATTACCAGTACCATCGATGTCGATGATATCGCCATTCATCTGCACTTGACCATTAAAGTAGACCTCGCCGCCTTTATTATTGACACTATAGTCTAATAGCTCAAAACTGCCTTGCTGCAGATAGGTGTCTTCAAAGGTTTGCAAGATTTCGTCATTTTGCAATTCGCGCGCCACGCGTTCGGCTTGTCTTTGTACCACACCACTAAAGTCGATCTGCATCCAGCGCGGCAAGTTAAAGCCGTAGTTACGCTGCAAGATATAAGCGACGCCGCCTTTGCCCGATTGGCTATTGATACGGACGACATCTTGGTAGCTACGACCAATGTGCGCAGGATCAATTGGCAGATAGGCCACATCCCAGATATCGTCCGTCTCGTCTTGATGTCTTTCATTATAATCGAGCGATTTTTTGATGGCGTCTTGGTGCGAGCCACTAAAGGCGGTAAACACCAGCTCACCGACATACGGATGACGCGGATGCAGTGGCAAGTTATTGCACTCGCTCACCACCTGTACGATTTCGCTCATGTTGCTAAAATCAAGCTCAGGATCGACACCTTGGCTAAATAAGTTCATAGCCATGACCATGACATCCATGTTGCCTGTGCGCTCGCCATTTCCGAGCAACGTGCCCTCGATACGATCGGCACCCGCCAAGACGCCAAGCTCTGCGGCTGCCACCGCGCAGCCGCGATCATTGTGCGTATGCAAACTGACCGTCACATGCTCTCTGTGGGTGAGATGACGGCAAAAATACTCAACCTGATCGGCAAAGACATTGGGCATAGAGGCCTCAACCGTGGCGGGTAAGTTTAAAATCACTTCCTGCCCATTTTGGGGTTGCCATACCTCACAGACAGCATCGCAGACTTCTACTGCATATTCAGTCTCTGTCTGGCTAAAGCTCTCAGGAGAATACTGAAAGACCCATTCGGTTTCAGGATATTTGGCCGCATAATCTACCAATAGATTGGCCCCAGCGATTGCTATCTCTTTGATCTCGGCTTTGTCTTTACCATAGACTTTTTCGCGTTGGACACGGCTCGTTGAATTATAGACGTGGACAATCGCCCGCTTAGCGCCCTTCAACGACTCAAAGGTACGAGCGATCAAATGCTCACGCGCCTGTACCAATACTTGTAAGGTGACATCATCAGGCACATGGTTTTCTTCGATAAGTTTGCGGGCAAAATCAAACTCAACCTGCGCGGCCGATGGAAAGCCGATTTCGATCTCTTTAAAACCGACGGCAACCAAAGTCTTAAAAAAGCGCATTTTTTGCTCGATGGTCATCGGATCAATCAGTGCTTGGTTACCATCACGCAGATCCACGCTTGCCCAGATTGGTGCTTTGTCGATTGTTTTACTCGGCCATGTGCGATCTGGCAGCGAAGGAGCAAACGCAAATGGACGATACTTTTTATAATCAAAAGCAGCATTTTTTGGGGTAATCTTGGCAGCTGTGCTTGCCGCCTTGCGTGTGGCTTGGTCAGACATAATCAATCCTTAGATGATATCAAGGGTTATGGGTTTTACAGGATGGTTGATGATTGGATTTATGTTTATCATACGAGATAACCACTCTTTATGCCATCATAATATCAAAGTTTGTCAGCCGAAAATCAGCTTTCTTCTGTCTTATTTGAGGCTATTTTGGTGAAAAACTCCGCATTTATCACTATAATTAGTATATTTCACTAATAAGATGGATATTTATGTCAAACAGCCATATTGATAAAGGGTTTTCTGTAGAGATTGACGAGACCGACAGAGCGCTATTACGCTTGCTGCAGACGCAAGCGCGCATGAGTATCACGGAGCTGGCAGAGCAGGTCAATCTCTCGGCGACGCCATGCGCGCGCCGCATCAAGCGCTTAGAAGACACCGGTATCATCACCGGCTACCACATACAGACAGACGCGCAAAAGCTCGGCTACCCGCTTGCCGTCTTTATCGCCATCAGCATGGATCGTCATACTGCCGAGCGTTTTGAGATATTTGAGTCAAAAATTCAAAGCTTTGATGAAGTGGTGAGCTGTAGTATCGTCACCGGTCGTACAGAGGACTATCTGATTAAGGTGCGGGTACGCGATATGGCGCATTATGAAGAGTTTTTATTGCATCGCCTCAATCGTATCGAGGGCGTCGCCCAAGTACATACAAGCTTTGAGCTGCGAGAAGTGTTTAGCCGCAATGTGGTTTGACGGTTATATTAGGGCGTGCCGCGCTGGCAACTTAAATCTAACCAAGGACACGCCCTAGGTATAATAGGTGCAATAGATACAACAGCTACAATCATTTGTGATTTTAGCTCACCGTCTGCCCCAGCATCTGTACCCGCTGATCGCTAAACATGTCCATATCGGGCGCAAGCGTACGCATAAAACGATCAAAATACAGCATCTGCTTGGTCAATAAGGCAAAGTCCCGCGGGAAATGAATACCATGACGTTTGCCAACTTCCACGATTTCTAGCATCATCTGGTTGAGCTCGTCGGCTTGCTCTTTACTATTAAATGGCACACCGCTGGTAAAGGCTTTGTCCTCTGCCATGATGGTCTGCATCATGCGCTGCAAGTCATCGCCCAGTGCGGCGACATCCACCTGATGGCTCTCGTGCGTCATTTCCATATCGACCATATGACGTGCCATCGCTTGATAGTCACTGTCTTGCATGGCCTGCATCATTCCCATACAAGCGCGCCAGCTCTCAGCTTTGAGCCTACCCACGATTCCAAAGTCTAAAAAGCCAATGCGTCCATCGGTCAGCAGCATCAAATTACCCGCATGCAAATCTGCATGAAAACTATTACACAGCATCAAACTGGCAAACCAGGTGTTTAAGGTATCCGCCATCACCTGCGCAGGGTCGGCACAGTACTGACGCATCAGCACTTCATCGACCATTGATACCCCATACAATCGGCTCATGGTCAACACGCGCTTGGTGGTCAGCGCCTCATATACTTTGGGCGCGACCACGCGAGTATTGCCAGATACCGCTAAAAACTGCTGAAAATCTCGAATGTTTTGCGCTTCAGCGATAAAATCCGTCTCGGCCAGCATACGCAACCGAATCTCATCGATGATCGGTGCGATACTGGCAAATTTCATCGATGGCATCAGCAGCTCAAGCAGTTTGGTAACCCCATACAATACGCCCAAATCCGTCTGCATGATGGTCTCGACACCAGGTTTTTGTACCTTGAGCACCACCTCATCACCATTATGTAGGCGCGCAGCATGCACTTGGGCGATAGATGCCGACGCCAGCGGTGTCGGGTCGATATGCGCAAACTTATCCTCAAGCGTCATGCCATCCGTTGCCAGCTCTTCATTTAATATCTGCTCGATATAGGTGTACGACAATGGCGTGGTTTGATCCAAGCAGCTCTGAAACGCTTTGACATACTCACGCGGAAACAACGATGGCGTGCTGGCGATAAACTGGCCTATCTTGATATAAGTGGTGCCAAGCTGCTCAAAGGTTTCTTTTAATAGCCGCGCGTCTGGCTTTTCACCTTTGGCGACTCTGAGCGCCGAGAGGCCTGCCACACTTGCAGTTTGACGAACCCGATTGACGACATTGAAGGTGTGTTTTAATAAATGCGGACGATGAATTTTCATAAAAAATAACTTATACCACGATCGATTGAGTTTAGGCATGGGCGCAGACAGGGCACGCTGGGTCTGGACGATAGCCCATCAGCCGCTGCTGCATCTGGCTACCATCCCATATCAGTAGCTTATTTGTCAGTGGATTTTTGGTTAATCCTAGATATTGCAGCGCCGCATTGGCTTGTAGGTTGCCCATAATCGCGGTCGTACTTGCCAGCACACCCGAGTTGGCACAGTTTCGCTCATCTGCCTCTGCATCGATGAGCACCGAGCCAAAGACACAATGATAGCAGCCCGTCTGCCGATGCGGCTCATACAAGGCCAGCTGCCCTTGCATGGCGATCGCTGAGGCAGACAATAGCGGAAGCTGATAGCGCACACTGATGCGATTGATCATATCGCGGGTAGCAAAATTGTCTGTACAGTCCAATAATAAATCAGGCTTGCCAGATGCCATGCCCAGTAGCTCATAGGCATTGTCTTCGCTCAGCCTTGCCACTGACCCACGCGCCATTATCAACGGATTGATTTTTTCTAACATCTGCGCGGCTGTCAGGGCTTTGGCTTTGCCGATGTCACTAGGCAAAAACAGCGTCTGCCGCTGCAGATTGCTGGCCTCAATCACATCATCATCGATCAAATGGATTTGTCCAAGCCCCGCCCGTACCAGCGTCTCAGAAGCCGGACACCCAAGGCCACCGGCTCCTATCATAACGACGCGCGCTGATTTTAAACGTAACTGAGCATCGACATCCCAGCCCTCTAGCAGTATCTGCCGCGCATAACGCATCAGCTCGCTATCTGATAGCGGCTGTACCTCTGTCGCCTGCGTCATATCTTTCATCACACTCTTTCACCACGATTTGTTAGAAAAAATATCTAAAAAGCCCTTTATGCCAGATGCCCCAGCGTCACCCGATCGTTTCCGCCATAGTCTTGCACCGTCTGTACCGCGCCAAAGCCATGGGACGAGAGTATCTGACGCACCGCCTCACCTTGATCAAATCCGTGCTCTAGCGCCAGTATCCCGCCTACACGCAGATATTTAGGTGCCAGCTGCGTGATATGCTCGATATCAGCCAGACCATGATTGGACGCACTAAGAGCGCTCATTGGCTCGGCTCTCAAATGTGCCAAGTGCGCATCTTCCTCATCGATATAAGGCGGGTTTGAGACAATCACATCAAACATCATGTCGGTCGGCAGCGACTCATACCAACTGCTCTGGATAAAATCAATATCCCCCACTTCATTGATCAGCGCATTATACTTAGCAACCTCTAGCGCTTCAGGCGAGACATCGAGCGCAACGGTATGCCAATGATCATACCGCAAGTGATGCTTTAACTCATGCGCCAAACTGATCGCGATACAGCCTGAGCCAGTGCCTAAATCCAAAAGACGTTTGGGTGTAGGATGCTCGTCATTTATCGGCTGCGATTGTATCCATTGTAGTACTTGCTCGACCAATACCTCGGTGTCGGGCCGAGGAATGAGGGTATGCTCATTGACAGTAAAGCTAAGCGACCAAAACGCTTGTTGACCAGTCAGATATGCCAATGGGATACCGGCCTGCAGTTTTTCGATACCTGCATAAAACTGCGCAAGCTCACTTTCTGTCAGCTGATACTCTTCGTCAGTGATCAAAAATAAGGACGGTTTATCAATGACCGCCAGCAGCCAATCCGTAAACCAAAACGAAGGCAAACGGCTATTGTCAGCCTCATCCGATAGCTGGCGAATGTACTGTTTTAGATGTTTAATACTAGACATGACTACCGCTTATATTTTTCATATATATTCTCAAACGCCGACATTAACTACAGAGCCCTAACGATATAAATGACCACTACTCTGATGCACGAGGCGGCGCTTTGGTGTCAGCCAAGTTAGGGTTTGCCTTGGTCAATGAAGGCACGCCCGCACCATTATCATCATCGTCATTATCATTATCATAAATATCATCATTATCACCGATGACGATGTGTTTATCGACAAAATAAATCAGCGCCAAAATTGGAATACCAATGGCAAAGGTAAAAATAAAGAAAAACGGATAACCCATGCTATCGACGATAGAGCCAGAATAGCCGCCCATCACCTTAGGAATCAAGGTCATCAATGAGGAAAAAATCGCATACTGCACAGCCGTAAAACGTATGGACGTCAAAGCAGACAAAAAAGCGATAAACACAGCACTGGCCAGCCCTGCCGCCAAATTATCAAATATCACCGCCATATACATGATAGGCAGGCTGCCTGGATTATAAGTCAAAACCACAAACAATAAATTGGTCGCACATGCCAAGATGGCACCAATCATCATGGCATGCATGATACGAAATCGCTGCGCTAACAGTCCACCCAAAAAGCCACCAGCGATGGCCATAATCACCCCAACCAGTTTTACCGCATTGGCGATGTCGGTTTTGCTAAAGCCCATGTCTTGGTAAAACACATTGGATATGACCCCAGCGACGATATCAGAGATACGATATAAGCCGATCAGCGCCAGTAGCAAAAGCGCTTTCATACCATAGCGTCTAAAAAAATCAACAATCGGCTCAATCCATGTCGCCATGGCAATTTGTTTGTTGACTAGCCCCGCCTGCACCAGCGCAAAGCCTGCTACTAAAGCGACTGCCAAGCTCATCAATAAATGCAGCGTCTCACTAACAAAGCTGACAAACACCCCGTCAAACGCCGGCAAGAGCTGCCCTGTCAATACATAGGCGGCGATAAATGCCATGACAGCAAAGACAAACAATAATACAAGTCTGACATAGTCTTCACGCGTCTCGGCCACCAGCGGTGCTTTATTGATGATTTTTGGCTGATTGATAATAAAGTACAGCAGCAGCAGGGGCGCACAAGCAACCAATGCCAAAAAGTAAAACTTGATACTGGGCAGAGCGACCTGCGGTATCAATGCCACAGGAGTATCGAGCGCCAAGTTAATCAGCATATTGAGTAAATAAACCACACCAAACAACAGCCCTGGTATGAGCAGCAACGCTGAATAAATCAAAAAAACCTTTAAATTGCGATGTTGTTTGTTGCTTTGCAATATCTCAGCGGTCGGCTCATAGCTGGCAAACGTCGTCAAGATACCCAACGTCATGACCCCTGCCATAATATAATAGGTATTGCGCCATGCTTCATAACTATAAAAAGCCTCCGTCGAGCCAAAATAGTCCGCCAAGTACAGCGCACCTGCCCCAGCGACAATCATACCGATACGGTAGCCTGACACATAAATAGAAGACAAAATCGACTGCATAGACGGCGGTGCCAGCTCAATACGATAGGCATCAATGACGATATCTTGGGTGGCTGACGAAAAACCCAGCAATACCGCCGCACCTGCCATATAAATCAGCACATCTTCACTGACAGGATTGACGGTCGCCATCAAAAAGATCGCCAATACGATAAGCAGCTGCGACACCACCATCCAGCTGCGACGCCGTCCCAGCCACTTGGTCAAAAAAGGCACCGGCAGCGCATCAATCAAAGGCGCCCAAATAAACTTAAACGAGTAACCAAGTGCCGCCCAGCTAAACATCGTCACCACACTGCGATCTATACCCGCTTCTCTTAGCCATAACGACAGACTAGAAAATATCAGCAAGATAGGAATACCGGCTGAAAACCCCAAAAACAGCATCACAATGACACGCGAGTCCAAATAAGCCTTGGCGGCCTCGCCCCATGATTTTTTTGCACTCGGTTGATTGGGTGGCACAGATTTGACAGCAGACATAATAACTCACCAGCACTTAGGACAGATAACACACCATCATACAGCACCACACGCGCATTGGGCTTGTATGACGATAGTCATAATAACAAAATTGAATTATGGTACTTGAGAACGCTGACCTTGACTAGATATTTTTGTATGGGCTGGCAAGTAAATCTAATATTGAGGCTTTATGTTGTCCCTTTATCAATCACTGTATCCCTTTACCGCTTCTACCTTACTTTATTGTTAATCATATTTCTTATTCAACGCTGTATCTTGCTTCTTTAAACAGTTCTTTATTGCAAATACGGTATGACAGCTAATAAAGCTGAATGTGACGAAACTTTCTATATTCACAACCTATGTTTACAGCCTATATTCATAATTATCATAATTTGATAGCTATTTATTATATACAAGAATAATAACTTTGTTTTACACTAGGCCGTATTCGTACGTTTTCATTTTTATATACAAGCATTTTATATACAGGCAGGGTCTGTGTATTTATATAATAGGATTTAGTTATGGCAATCGACGTAGTGGTCAATCAGCGACATCTACAAATTCAGCTCAAACAGTTGGAGACGGTGTGGCACACGGTGATTAATGGCTATAACTTAAGCCAGGCTGCAACCGTACTACACACCAGTCAATCGAGCTTATCCAAACATATTGCCGCGCTCGAAAACCAGCTCAAGACCGAAGTGTTTATCCGTCAAGGCAAACGTCTGACTGGGCTGACGGCAATGGGTACGGCGCTGATGCCGCATATTGAGTCTATCTTTGCTGAAATCCGCACCATCGAAAACCTAAGTCTGGATTTTAATAATCCAAATATCGGTACTTTGACAATTGCCACCACGCACACGCAGGCCAGATACGTACTGCCAAAAGTGGTCAAAGATTTCAAAGAGCGATTTCCAAAAGTCAACTTGATCTTGCAGCAAGCGGATCCTGAGACCATCGCGCAGATGGTCATTCGTGGGCAGGCCGATATTGGTATTGCAACGGAGTCATTGCTCCATAATAACTACCTACGCTGTTATCGTTATTATGACTGGACACACCGCGTCATCGTACCAAGCGATCATGAGCTTGCAGGCTTAGAGTCCATTGATCTGCCGACGCTGGCCAGCTATCCGATTGTGACTTACCATGGCGGCTTTACCGGTCGCGGCGCTATCGACAAGACCTTTAACAATGCTGGTCTTGAGCCTGATATCGTTTTGGCCGCGCTCGATGCCGACGTGATTAGCACTTACGTGGGTCTAGGGCTGGGCATTGGGATCATCGCCGAGATGGCGTTTGAGCCCAGTCACTATCAAAACCTAACCGCCATCCCCGTCGATCATTTTGGACGATTTACCAGTTGGATGGCTGTACGCGATGATGCTGAGATTCGCCAATATGGCCGCGCCTTTATGACACTTTGTCAACAGCAGTTTAGTCAATCGCTATAGCAGCTGCTGACAGAGCGCCTATACTCTCTAGTCCCCTAGCCGAGATATAACAAGACAAAAAAACCTTTATACAGGGCACCGCCCCTCCATACAGAGCACCGCTATTGATATATAGCGGTGCTCTGTATTTTTATCAGCTCAACAAGCATATTAAAAAAATTTTAAGATTTGTTATTGCTACTTTTAAATTGCAGATGCGCCCTAATACAGTCAACTACAAATATAATCATACCGCTTAAAGGCGGTCACAAATATTAGGTGACTTATGAGTAATACTATCCCTTTATCGTTTTTGGATCTCGCCCCCGTACCCGAAGGTAAAACCATCGCTGACGGTATCGCCCAAACCGTGGCAACCGCTCAGCAAGCAGAAAAAGTCGGTCTCAACCGCTACTGGATGGCAGAGCATCACAACATGCCAGGTATCGCCAGTGCTGCCACCTCGGTACTGCTGTCGCATATCGGTAGCCAGACCAGTCGTATCCGTATCGGTGCAGGCGGTGTGATGCTGCCCAACCACGCCCCGCTGGTCATCGCCGAACAGTTTGGCACCTTACAAGCGCTTTATGGCGATCGAATTGATCTCGGCTTGGGCCGCGCCCCTGGTACTGATGGCGCGACATTTCAGGCGCTGCGCCGGCAGATGAAAGATGCTGAGCGCTTTCCGCAGGATGTACAAGAGCTGCAGTATTTTTTGGGCAACGATACGGACAACAGTCCTGTACAGGCGTTCCCTGGGGCCAAGTCTAATGTGCCCATTTGGATCTTAGGCTCATCGCTGTTTGGCGCGACATTAGCGGCGCACTTAGGCTTGCCGTATGTGTTTGCCTCGCATTTTGCCCCGCAGATGCTAGCGCAGGCGATTAATACCTACCGCGAGCAGTTTACACCTTCAGCATATTTACAAAAGCCGTATGTGATGCTGGCTGCCAACCTGCTACTCGCTGATGATGATGCCACCGCACAGTACCATTTTACCTCAGCGCAGCAGAGCTTTGTACGTTTGCGCCGAGGCGAAACGGGACAAATGCCCAAACCCACTCATGATATGGATAGCATCTGGAGTGCGGCTGAAAAAATGATGGTGGATAATGCGCTGTCAGTATCGTTTATTGGCTCGGTTGAAACAGTCAAACCAAAGCTTGCGCAGTTTTTGGCACAATATGAGCCAGATGAGCTAATCGTCACGGCCAACGTCTATGATCAAGCAGCGCGTTTACGTTCACTTGAACTTACACCTGAGCTAAATTTGTTTACTTTACAATAAGATAGGGCGCTTGCATAATTATTGATAAACCACTATGAGATCATACTTATGGAACCCTATGCTTTTATTGGTTCATCGATATTTTTGTACATTGCAGCGTTTATTGCCGTGCTGGTCGTTGGCGGTTATCTGACGTATCGCACTAGCCCCAAACGTAAGCAGCGCCGCGATAATAAGCGTGCAAAAGACGAGTAGGCATACACATGCAGTATGCCATTGTTCACATTTGCTGATTTCAATACGTGACGATGGCATTGATATAGACGGTGTATAGACCGCCTCATATAGCGCATGCGCCTTATTTAGATCGTCTATATCAGATCAAGGCCAATACACGCAGCATCGCCGCCCCAATCGCCATACCAAACATCCCCACCACTGTCGTAAAGGCCAAAATATTGGCCGCGAGTACATCATTGCCGCCCATGGCTTTTGCCATCACGTAGCTGGCGGCGGCGGTTGGTGACGCCACCATCAAAAACAGCACGCCCATATGCACCCCTGACAGCCCAAAGCTCAGTCCAACGGCGATAGCAACGATAGGCGCTATCACGATACGGCCGATACTTGCCTGCATGGACAAGCCCGATGGATGCAGCATCGATTTTAGATCAATACTCGCGCCAGCACATATCAGTGCCAGTGGTAGCGCCACAGCCGCCAGCAGATCGCCTGTCTTATGAACCACCCCCGTCAGCGGTGGTAGCATCAGCGCCTTGTAGGTAAATGCGGCCAGTAGAGCAAGTATCAGTGGATTGGTAAACAGCTTTTTGCTGATCATCACACTGCGGCTCACCCACGTATCGTCTATGTTTTTCGACACACGGCTGAGCGTAATGACAGCAAGGATATTAAACAATATAGTCACCACACCCATATAAACAGCGCCGATACTCAAGCCGCGCTCGCCATAGGCGTTTGCCACAGTCGCCAAGCCAATGATTGCCATATTGCTACGAAAGACACCTTGGACAAAAACCCCTTGATCGATGGGCCGACTGACAAAACGCTTGGCATAGAGCTCTGCACCGACAAACAAAATAAAGGTCACGACAATACCTGCCACGATCAGCGTGATTTGCTTAGCATAGTCCACTTCACTGTCGACCACACTAAAAAAAAGCAAGCACGGCAAGCAGTAATTAAACACAAAGCTTGAGGCCTGATCGATAAAAACCTGACTGGCCTCACCGCGCCTTTGCATAAAAAACCCCAACCCCATCAGCGCTAAGTTAGGTAAGACAATGGTAATCGCAAAAATGATGGCTTCTATCATAAAAAACTCAAAAAACACCATAGCCGCACAGCAGCACGTTTGCCGCCATGTCTCTATATCAGGTGATAAGGTGACTAGAAAATCAGATAAAGGCCTAATCTAGCATAAAATCGGCTGACATTTGGTCTATCGCCATGCAGCTATAGTCAATCCCACATAAAACTGGCAGGCAGGATACTGTGTGCTACGTGCTTCTGAGTGTCAGTAACTACATCTCGCTACAGGCCAAAAGCGTTATTTATGGTCTGGTTTTTTGACCCATTTGCCGTCCGAGTTTTTTTCGTAGACGTTTTCGACCGCCGCCCATGCCGTGGCAAACCAGCGTGACTCGTCGTCGTACTGCTCGCTTGCACTATTAAATGCCGCAAGAAATATCTCTTGTCCGTGTTTGGGTAGATGGTCTTTTACCGCCACTGGCAGCTCTGATAAGGTATTGTAAGGCATAATCGCACTCCTTTTTTGTCATTGATTGGCTTCATTGCCGATACAGTATTTTACCTGCTATTTTTGCTGTCGCCAAAAACCGCCAAGCTCTTAGCAACAAAAAACCCATAATAACGAATCATTATGGGTGTTAGGGCGAGCCTCTTGCTGTCTTATATTGAATGACAAATCTGTGTCACCATCAAACGCTAAGCGTCGCCTGTGCTTTTTTTTGTTTTTTGACCGTCATAGCCAGCAGCTGAACCGCCGCCGGCGTCACACCGCTGATGCGACCAGCTTGACCCAGCGTCGCAGGCCGTACTTGCGATAGCTTTTGTACGATCTCATTTGATAAGCCTGAGACCACACTATAATCAAAATCCATCGGTAATGCCGTACTCTCCAAACGCTTCATTTGCTCAATCTCTTCGGATTGACGGTCGATATAGCCGGCGTACTTGACCGAGATTTCTATCTGCTCACCCACTTGCTCATCGACTTGCGAGTCAGTCATCGCAGCAATATCCGCAAAGTGAATCTGCGGACGTTTTAGTAAGTCAAACGCCGTGGCTTCTTTGGATAAGACCTCACCGGTTTGCTCAGTAAGTTTTTTTCCAAGGGCATTGGCAGGCGTGGCCCACATGTCTTTTAGACGAGCAGATTCGGTGGCGATGGCATCCATTTTGTCTTGATATGCTTGCCAGCGAGCGTCATCAACCAAACCGAGCTTGCGGCCCGTCTCGGTCAAGCGCTGATCGGCGTTGTCCTCACGCAGGAGCAAACGATATTCAGCACGGCTGGTAAACATACGATACGGCTCTTTGGTACCGTGGGTGATGAGATCGTCGACAAGTACGCCCAGATACGCCTCGTCACGGCGCGGTGTCCACGTCTCAAACTCACTATTATTGGTGGTGACGAGTGCCGCGTTAGTACCAGCTAGCAGCCCCTGCACGCCCGCTTCTTCATAACCCGTCGTACCGTTGATTTGCCCTGCAAAGTACAAGCGATCGATAGATTTGGTCTCAAGCGTGGGCTTTAGGCTTTGTGGATTAAAGTAGTCGTATTCGATAGCATACCCTGGACGGGTGATGTGTGCATTCTCAAGCCCCTTCATACTATGAATAAAGTCTAACTGCACATCAAAGGGCAAGCTGGTTGAGATACCATTTGGATACAACTCATGTGTGGTCAGGCCTTCAGGCTCGATAAAGATTTGATGACTGTCTTTATCAGCAAAACGATGGATTTTGTCTTCGATAGACGGGCAATAACGCGGGCCGACGCCTTCGATTTTGCCAGAAAACATCGGCGAGCGATCAAGGTTTTCGCGGATGATGTCATGGGTACGCGCATTGGTATGGGTGATATAGCAATTGACTTGCTCAGGATGCATAGAGACATCACCCATATAGCTCATTACGGGCAGCGGTGTATCACCCGGCTGTACCGTCATGACGCTAAAATCCACCGTACGCGCATCGATACGCGCAGGCGTGCCGGTCTTTAGGCGGCCAACTGGCAGTTTGAGCTCACGCAAGCGGTCAGCCAGCTTGATAGAAGGCTGATCTCCTGCGCGGCCACCTTTTGCGTTTTCAAGCCCGATATGAATGACACCGCCCAAAAACGTCCCTGACGTCAGAACGACTGTTTCTGTCTTGAAAACAATACCTGTCGAGGTAACCACCGCTGTCGCGCGGCCATTTTCTACTAAGATATCATCGGCCGCTTGTTGAAATAAATCAAGATTGGGCTGGTTCTCAAGCGTATGACGAATGGCGGCTTTGTACAAGATACGATCCGCTTGTGCGCGCGTGGCACGTACAGCAGCACCCTTACGGCTATTTAACACCCGAAACTGGATACCTGCCTTGTCGGTTGCCAATGCCATCGCACCACCTAACGCATCTATCTCACGCACTAGGTGCGACTTACCAATACCGCCAATCGCGGGGTTACAGCTCATTTGTCCGAGCGTCTCAATATTATGGGTGAGTAGCAAGGTCTGCGCGCCCATACGTGCGGCTGCCAGCGCAGCTTCTGTGCCAGCATGACCACCACCGATCACTATCACGTCGTAATATTTTGGGTATTGCATGTATGCCTCACTTGACTCATAACGCGGCCCTCGCTTACTACTTTTTTGTCACGTAGCAAACGCCCAGCCCACAAACGTCAGTCGAATTAAAATCGAAGAAAAAATAAAAAGAGACAGCGGCTCAGATAAGCCGCTGATCAGGGAGTAGATGACCCATTATTATAACAATTTTTTGATGTGTAAAAAATGCTCAAACAAAAACTATTTATAGCAAATAACTGAGGAAGCCAAAGCAAATAATTACCAGTTACTTACTCATAAAGCCGTCTAAATGCCATTATTCTATGCTATTGCCAGGGCTTAGTGGCACGATACGGTCTTTTTGACTGCTACCAAGCATATGGTGACTGCCATAGCCTTCTGGGTTGATTTGCAAATACGCGTTCATTTGTCCAATCGCCTCACCATCATTGCTGGCCAAGATGGTCTCTTTGATATGATCGACAGGCGGTAACGGCAGATTTTTGAGTAAGGCCAAACGCTGCGTATTGTCACCTTTATTGACGACCAACTCAATCAGCTGGCGCGCATCGATGGGCAAATCAGGCGTGTTTTGTGCCAACAAGGCCAAGTGATAAGCACCTGCTGCATCTTGATCGGCCACAATACGCTGCTCAATAGCGATATAAGTCGCTTCAGTGGCACCGCCTGCCACACTGAGCTGATGGATACACTTAAGTGCCGAGTGTGGCTCATTATTCGCCATATCGATTAGACGCTGCGACTCAGCTTTTAAATGCTCGCGGCGCTTTTCAATAGCGGCTTGCTCGTTTTGCGGTGCGGTGCTTTTTTCAGGATGATTCATAAGTATCTCTTATTATTAAAATGGCATTTATCCTAAGCCCTATATGGGGCCAAAACCGCTAAAAACAATGCAAAATGCCGCATCACGCCCACAAAAAACCCGAGCCGTGCGTAGGCAGACTCGGGTCTTGGACAGATGTTGCGCCGTTATAGAGACCTTAGCGGCCACATCTTCATACAGATATTACGCTGCAGGACTGTTGGCTTCAACCAATGGCTTAAGCTCACCTGATTGATACATCTCTAAAATAATATCTGAGCCGCCCATCAGCTCGCCATTGATCCATAACTGCGGAAACGTAGGCCAGTTGGCAATCTTAGGCAAAGTAGCACGAATCTCTGGGTTTTCTAAGATATTCACAAAGGCAAATGGACGGCCGATTTGCGTCAAGACTTCGATCGAGCGTGCAGAAAAGCCGCACTGCGGAAATTGTGGCGTGCCTTTCATATAGATAAGGACTTTATTGTCACGGATCTGATCACGAATCAGTTGTTCGACATCATTTGCAGCGGTGTTTGGGGTTTGCTCACTCATAAAAGGCTCCTATTGATAAAGCGGTTTATTAAAAAGGTATGTGGGGTAACGGTATTGCCAATCATTCATTGGATAGACAAATAAATAAACAAAGAAATAAAGGCTATGGCTGATACATGGGGCGACGGTCCGTATATTACAAGCATGGCTTGCTAGCGTTTGATCCATCGCCTAAACATTGTCAGTTCTCATAAAAGAAGTGCCAATATTATATCCCTCATCATTGTATCACCCGTCATCATATCACCCATCACAGTCACGCTACCGAGGCTCAGCAGCGAGCAATAATACCACGGCACTGGCCATGATGCCCTCTTGACGACCGGTAAAACCCAGTTTTTCTGTGGTCGTGGCTTTTATGCTGACATTACTGATATCGGTTTGCAAATCACTGGCGATGTTGGCGCGCATCGCTTGATTATGCGGCGCAAGTTTTGGTCGCTCGCACATGACGGTGATATCGGCATTGCCCACTTTATATCCTGCATCGACTATTTTGCTATAGACATAACGTAGCAGCACTCTTGAATCAAGACCAGCATGCGCGTCATCAGTATCAGGGAAGTGCTGCCCGATATCACCGAGCGCTAGTGCGCCCAGTAGCGCGTCAGCAAGTGCGTGTAGCACCACATCACCGTCAGAGTGCGCCAGCAAACTGTGAGTATGCTCGATCGGCACGCCCGCTAGTATGACATATTGCTGCTGCTGACCATTATTATGAAATGCATGAACGTCGATACCTTGACCAATTTTTATCATTATTATTCCAAATACAAAACAGAGGATTAAAATAATTCAAAACCACTATCTGAATTTTTAAAGTGATTTTGCCAGTAACAAGATGCCATAGCTCGCCACCAGTTTCAATTAACTGGTATAATACGATGCTTAATTTTAACATAATACCCCGTTCAAAAGATGAGACGGCAGCAACATTGACTGCATTTGCCACGCTGATTGGTTTTGGTGATTGTCTGTATTTTGCTGTCCTCTTTGATATTGAATCACGTATAAATAGTTGAGCCGTCTTATGTCAGCCACCGCCTACCCCTCCACTTCTGTCTCTCATGCTTTTAGCGCCCAGCGTCCTTTGACGCTTGCCGACATCGACAATCCTAGCAGTAAGCATGTGATTGTCGGTATGTCAGGCGGTGTCGACTCTTCGGTATCTGCCGTTCTTTTGCAGCAAGCAGGCTTTGTGGTAGAAGGGCTGTTTATGAAAAACTGGGAAGAAGATGACGGCACCGAATACTGCACAGCCATGGACGATCTTGCCGACGCGCAAGCAGTCTGTGACAAAATCGGTATCAAGCTGCACACCGCAAACTTTGCGATGGAATACTGGGACCGTGTGTTTGAGCACTTTTTGGCCGAATACAAAGCCGGACGCACGCCCAACCCTGATATTTTATGCAATAAAGAAATCAAATTTAAAGCGTTTTTGGACTATGCGCTGACGCTTGGGGCTGATTATATCGCCACCGGTCACTATACGCGCCGCAGTGTCAACTATAGCAACGCTGATGGCACAGAAGTTGCCCAGCTACTGCGCGGCCTTGATAACAACAAGGATCAAAGCTACTTCTTACATGCAGTTGGCGGCGACAAGATAGCCAAGACTTTATTCCCAGTCGGAGAGTTAGAGAAGCCTGAAGTACGCCGCATCGCAGAAAAGCATGATTTAGTGACCGCGAAGAAAAAAGACTCAACCGGTATTTGCTTCATTGGTGAGCGCCGCTTTAAGGACTTTTTGCAGCAGTACTTGCCTGCCCAAAAAGGCGATATCATCACTGACGATGGCCATATCATCGGTCAGCATGATGGGCTAATGTACTACACCTTAGGTCAGCGCGGCGGTATCGGTATCGGCGGTGTAAAAGATCGTCCTGAGGAACCTTGGTTTGTCCTTGCTAAAGATTTAGAGAAAAACCAGCTAATCGTTGGTCAAGGTCACGAGCATCCTATGCTGATGAGTAATGAGCTACAAGCGTACAAACTCGACTGGGTCGATGGTCTTGCGCCAAAAGATAGCTTTAGCGCTGAGGGCTTACGCTGCATGGCAAAAACGCGTTATCGTCAACCCGATCAAGCCTGCACAGTTTTTGCTATCGATGAGCAAGGCCTTGAGGTCAAAGTTGTTTTTGATGAGCCGCAGCGCGCAGTGACGCCGGGTCAGTCTGCGGTGTTTTATATCGATGAGGTTTGTTTGGGTGGCGGCGTGATTGAGTCTATTGATGCGCCTTGTGGGCTTTGATCGTTTTATTTTAACTATACTATTCTGGACTGGTCATTTTTCTCGTCAGTATATGGCTGATAATGTATCGCTTATAAAATTACCGCAACCAATCGCGCCAATAAAAGCATCGATAACTTTGTCATGCAGGATATCTTGCAGCAAGCAAGAAAAAACAGTGCGACGGTAACATCACGATTGAGCAACCCTGCATATAATATCGCTGACTATGCGACCGATAGTGTCGCCATCGGCAACAATGGTACGGTCAAGACAATTCCCTTGTCTTTAGCGCCGCAGACGCAGCGTAGCTTTTATTTTAATACCAAATATGGTTCGACCATGACGCCCTAATTAGAGGCTGACACCAATAGATTGCTTTATTAAGTCTGTATTTCTGCTATATTACGCACATCAAATTTAACCATTCACTTATATAGCGATTTTCATTGGCTATAACTTTTGCAGTTTTTCATTTCATAACTATCGAGGCATCCTTATGACTCCACTTACCGCACTCTCCCCGATCGACGGTCGTTACGCATCGAAAGCCGACAGCTTGCGCCCTTATTTGTCTGAATTTGGCTTGATCAAAGCGCGCGTCACCGTCGAAATTCGCTGGTTACAGTCATTGGCGGACAACAGCGCCATCGGTGAGTTGGCAGCGTTTGATGCAGATACCAATGCCTTTTTGAATAGTATCGTTGATGATTTTAGTGAAAGTGACGCGCAGGCGATTAAAGATATTGAGGCGACGACTAATCACGACGTCAAAGCGGTTGAGTACTTTATCAAAGATAAGTTTCGCGGCAATCAGCAGCTAGAAGACAGCTTGGAGTTTATCCATTTTGCTTGTACCAGTGAAGATATTAACAATTTGTCTTATGCGCTTATGCTCAAAGACAGCCGCGAGCTTGTGGTTGCTAAAATGCAGCAAGTGACCGATAGCATCGTTGACTTGGCGATTACTCACGCTGATCAGCCCATGCTGTCACGCACGCACGGTCAAACTGCTAGCCCAACGACGCTAGGTAAAGAGATGGCCAATGTCGCTTATCGCTTAGCTCGTCAAATTAAGCAAATCGGTCAGGTTGAGCTACTCGGTAAAATCAATGGCGCAGTCGGTAACTACAATGCTCACCTATCAGCCTATCCAGAAGTCGACTGGCAAAGTCATGCTGAGCAGTTTATCAATCAAAGCTTAGAGCTGACGTTTAATCCTTATACGACTCAAATTGAGCCACATGATTATATCGCTGAATTGTTTGATGCAGTCAAACGTTTTAATACTATATTAATCGATTTTAACCGTGACATTTGGCAATATATTAGCTTAGGCTATTTTAAGCAGCGCCTAAAAGACGGCGAAGTCGGTTCATCTACCATGCCGCACAAAGTCAACCCCATTGATTTTGAAAACTCTGAGGGCAACTTGGGCGTGGCCAATGCCATGCTAGCGCACTTAGGGGAAAAGCTGCCTATCTCGCGTATGCAGCGTGATTTGTCAGATTCTACCGTCCTGCGTAATATCGGTGTCGGCCTGGCGCAAAGTATGATTGCTTATGATGCGTGCCTAAAAGGCGTGGGCAAATTAGAAGTCAATCCTCAGCGTTTAAATGATGACTTGGAGCAAGCGCAAGAGGTACTTGCCGAGCCGATCCAAACGGTCATGCGCCGTTACCGTGTCGAAAACCCATACGAGAAGCTCAAAGCCTTGACTCGCGGTAATGCCATGACTCGCGAAGCCATGCTCACCTTTGTAGAGAGCGATGAGTTGGCTGCTGTCTCAGATAGCGACAAAGCAAGCCTGCGCGAGCTGACGCCAGCTACTTATACGGGTAACGCTGCTGAGCAAGCACGCGCTATTCAAGACTGGATAGCAAAGCTTTGACTTCCTCCCCTCCCTAAAGTGAGGGGATTCCTACTAAAGACGGCCAAGCCCGACCGCGAGAATGTTTTTTGCTCCATTAACATCTCTGTTATGGGTCGTTTTACAAGAACGACAAAACCATGCTCTTATACCAAGACCTGATCTACCTTTCGGACTGTCTTGGCGGGAGCCGCAACACGAGCAGGTTTGGGTGCTGTACGCTTCATTGACTTCAATATAGTGGCAACCTGCGTTCGCGCATTTGTAGTCCAGTTGCCGCTTAATTTCAAACCAACCAGCATCATAGACGGATTTGGCCAGTTTGGATGAAGTGAATGAGTTTGATTTAATCTTTCCAACAATGATTAGGCTGTTGGCCTTAACAAGCTTTGATGTGAATTTATGGATCAGATCTTGACGGGTGTTTTTAATCTTGGCGTGAATCGCCTTAACCCGCTTTTTGTTTTTAGCTCTTTGGGCAATGGCCAGTTTTTCAGCATATTGATGGGTTAGCTTAGTGGTTAGAACATCGCCCTCACTACTGACTGCTGAATCTTTGCAGCCTAAATCAATACCGACTTGGCCATCACCGCAGTTGGTTTTTGGAAATTCTTTGACGGTGATACAGGCATACCAATGGCCGCGATTGTCTTGTACCAATTCACAGGTGTTGATGCTGTACAGGGCTAGGTTATAGCTGTCCCATAGATCTATAGTAAGTTTTTTGCCTTTAGCGAGGCTTAGCTGAATGGTAGATTTAAGGCTTGTCTTGCCTGATTGACGAGTTGCTAGGTGCTTAATGGCGGTCTTTTTAAAGGGAATCCAGCCCAAGCTTCTTCTCTTGGCTTTTGGGTTGTTGGTGCGCCAGTTGAGTTTGGCTTTTTTAAACTGTTTACGGGATTTAGCGTGAACCTCACTAATCGCTTGCAGGGTTTGGCTGTGCAAGTTTAAATACTCGCCACTGCCTTTGGTATAAGCGGCCAAGTCATAGGCTGAAAAGAATTGACCTGTACGCTTAAGATGTTTAAAACTAAGCTCATTGACGTAATTCCAGACAAAGTTAACCGACCCAGCCAAGATATTGAGCTGAGTGGCATGTTTGTCTTTGATGCGTAGCTTGAGCGTTTTCATGGATTAATTATGATCTCAATGGGTTTGGGTATCAAGGGGTTCGCCATACTGGGCGACAACGACTGACGCCTGATATCCACGCCCTAGAAGGATGTGGTTTTACGGCGTTAGATGATAAAGTTTGCTAAGGTGAATTGAATATCTTAAAGCAATAGAGATAAGGCACAATTGCCTCATCTCTATTTGTTCAAACTGGCTATACATTCGCCTAAGTCTATAAAAAAACAACCTTACTTTGCATGCTATGATGATCTTAAAAACTCATAGGTGATAAGTAAGGTTTTATTTTTTATCCTTTTTATCATCATCGTCATCACTGTCGCCTGGTATGATAGCCTTGCCGACCGCGACCGTGCCTTTGACTACGCCTTTGGTGGTTTTATAAGCAACTTTGGCAGGTACAGTGACAATTTTGTGGACACAAGCTTGTAGGACAAATACGCTGGCGATAATGACGATGAAATGCAACTTTTTCATAAACTTCCTATAATTTTAAGATAAGCCGATAGTCTTTGTATTAAGCTATCGAAAAGTCATCATAAACGATTAAAACTCTCCTATAAAGTCATCCTGACTATTAATTTTTCCTAATTTTTATATGGATTTACCAATGAGCGCTATACCCCTTTGTTTACCTGATAATATGACCCCTGAGCAATTCTTAAACGAGTATTGGCAAAAAAAGCCATTGCTGATCAAGCAAGGTCTGCCGCAACTAATCGGTATGTTTGAGCCAGAAGATATGCTCGGCCTAGCGCTTGAAGAAGAGGCCTCTGCCCGCCTGCTCACTCAAGCGGCAACTAAGCCTGTCGATGAGCCGCAGTGGCAACTTAAAAAAAGCCCCTTAAGCCAAACCGACTTTGACAACCTGCCAGCGCAGTGGACAGTCCTTGTGCAAAACCTTGAGCAATGGTCGCCTGAGCTTGGGCAATTGTGGCAAGCGTTTGACTATATTCCACAGTGGCAGCGTGATGACATTATGGTCTCTTACGCGCCTAAAGGCGGCTCGGTCGGCAAGCACTATGATGATTATGATGTGTTTTTGGCGCAAGGCTATGGCTCTCGCCGTTGGCAGCTAGGTAAATACTGTGATAAGAATACGGAGTTTGTCGCAGATGAGCCGATAAGACTGTTTGATGATATGGGCAACATTATCTTTGATGAGATATTAGAAGCGGGTGACGTGCTTTATGTGCCGCCCAAACTCTCGCATTTCGGCGTGGCGCAAGATGATTGTCTGACTTTTTCTTTTGGCTGCCGTCGTCCAAATTTGATGCAAATTATCGATAGCTTAGCGGATATCGCCACCAACGATAGAGATTTTTTTATTCCGCTGCTATTGCCGCAAGCACTACAGGCATCTGGCGCATTGCAATCAGAGAGTATCAGTGCGATCAAAGAGCAGCTCTTGCACATGCTACAGTCTGAGCGTGGTGACGATATCATTCGTCAGGCAGTATCTGAGGTCGTCAGCAAGCGTCAATATGACGCGCTGGTACCTGAGGAGACTCTAACGACCGATGAGCTCATACAAGCCATAACGGAAGGCGCGACCTTGCAAGCAGATTACAGCAATCGGCTGCTCTATCATAAACATGCCGGTGAACTCACCCTGTACGCTAATGGTCAACGCTTAGATGGTCTAGATACTATTGCCAAACAGACATTGCAGCGCTTGGCAGATGGTGAAGCTTTGCAGGCGGATGATGTTGCAGACATCGATCCCGATGACTTAATGGAGTGGCTGGAGAACGGCTGGGTTTGGCTTGATTATGCTGAGTAACTGCTCATTATTTTGTACAAGTTATTTTATATAGGCCATCTCAGTCTGTCCTCAATAAAACAACCGATACCTGAGCTTTCAGATATCGGTTTTTATTATTACTGTTGGTTTTATCTTGCGCACTCACCGCTTAGTATCATCTATCTATATGATTTAAGCCGCGATGCAAGAAATAACCCTAGTCGGTACCAAGCTCAAGCAAGCTGGCATTACCACCGATCGCGGTGGTGTTGATGGTTTTGACGCGCTCAGTGACAAACCGATGCAGATAGTCAGGCGTGAGCATCTCTGACATGCCGTCCATATCGGTCACACTAATGACTTGCGTCAAGATACCATCGGTGTTGGCCAGCTCTTGGCTGATGGCTTGCACTTCACTATTACTGCCTGCCACTGCGACCTGCGCGAGGCGATCGATGTATAACAGTGTGATGGTTTGTGAGTCGTTGGCGACGCTTAAGACATCATCGCTCACTCCTATCTCATAAAGCACTTTTGCCGCTTCATCGCACATCTCCACCTGACTTGGGCAGTGTAGTATCACTTCGTTACCCGTCAGCAGGGCGGCGATTAGCTGACCAAGCACTGCCATCGTACGCGCTGACTCACTACCGATGACCATGGTTTTGCCACGAGCCGTCACGTACAAATCGTTGGACTCTCCTGTCGCGCCTGTCATGCGGTGCACCTCATCTAAGCTTGGCGCAGCGCTCAACAAATGGTTGAATAAACGCTTGGCTTTATTGGCATCGCCCGTCAACAAGGCCAACCGAGGAATGGCTGCTTGCAGATAAGCGGCGCGATTGACCGCGCCAAGTAATCGCCAAGACTCACAAACTTGGGCATGATTTTTTTTAAATTCAGTCGCCATCTTGCTACTCCTTATGCGATTGCTGATTGCGTGGATATTGAAGGTTGATTGTCGCTATCTAATTTCATCAGGCGCGCCACATAATGCGGGCCACCTGCTTTGGGGCCAGTACCTGAGAGGCCACAGCCACCAAATGGCTGGACGTTGACCACCGCGCCGATTTGGTTGCGGTTGATATAAGTATTACCCACCAGCACGCGGCGCTCGATATGCTCGGCGGAGTTTTCGATACGGCTATGAATACCCAATGTCAGACCAAAGCCGGTGCTATTGATGGCATCGATCAGCTTGTTTAGATCACGTGCTTGATAACGCAAAACGTGCAAGATAGGACCGAAGTGCTCACCGCCTATCACATCAATGCTTTTTACTTCTATCGCTGTCGGTAAGACAAAGGTCGATTTTTCTTGACTGACGACCGAGCTGACACTCATGGGCGTCTGTGCCAGAATAGTCGCGGTTGGCTCAGCACGCATACGCTCGATATGTGCTTCTAGGCCATTTTTGGCATCGGCATCGATTACCGGACCGACATCCGTGGCGGCGTACAGCGGATTGCCGACTGACAGCTCCGCCATATTGCCTTGTAGCAGCTCAATCAAATCATCAGCCATCTCTTCTTGTACACACAAGATACGGCATGCTGAGCAGCGCTGACCCGCTGAGCCAAAGGCAGATAGCACAGCGTCTTTGACCACTTGCTCAGGCAAGGCGGTTGAGTCAACGATCATCGCATTTTGTCCGCCTGTTTCGGCGATTAGTATTGGTAGCTCACCACTGCTTTGTGCATGACTGTTTAAGCTTTGGTTGATACGCTGGGCGGTCTGGGTAGAGCCTGTAAATATCACACCTGCGATATTGTCAGCGGCCGTCAATGCGCCGCCTACCTCACCTGCGCCTATTACCAACTGCAACGCTTCTACCGGCACCCCTGCTTGATACATCAGTTGTGCACCAAAATGCGCAATCAGGCTGGTCTGCTCAGCAGGTTTAGCGACCACGGTATTGCCTGCGGCCAGCGCCGCCACGATTTGACCGGTATAGATGGCCAGCGGAAAGTTCCAAGGACTGATACAAACAAAGGTACCGCGCGCTTTATACACTTGACGTGCAGGCTTACCAGACAAGTCTGTAAACTCGTGCACCACCTCATCTAGGCGCTCTGCTTCATCCGCATAAAAACGGCAAAAATCGACCGCCTCTTTGATCTCATCGATACTGTCTTGCATGGTTTTGCCCGCTTCTACTTGGCACAGTGCCATGAGCTCAGCGTAGTTTTCTTCATACAAATCAGCAATCTTACGTAGTATGGCTGCGCGCTTGGCCGCTGACTGCGCTTGCCATGCTGCTTGTCCTGCCACGGCCGCTAGGGTCGCTTGTTGTGCCAGATCAGCATTGGCATAAACCACTTCACCAGCGATCACGTCGTGATTCCAAGGCGCGCGTACTGTGTGCGCTTCAAGCTTGTTGACTTGACCATCCACTTTATACTCATCAATCGCCGCGCCATTGATGATAGAAGTCGCTGACCATGTTTTGTGCAAGTGACTATCAATTGCCGCTTTAAACGGTAGCCACTGCGACTCTACAAAGATATTAGGGCCAAAGCTGGCGCGGCGCTCGCCATAGATATCTAATGGCAAAGGAATCTCTGGATTGTGCAATGTTGCGTTGGCCAGGAGCTTATCAAAAGGGTGCACGGTCAGCTTATCAATCGGATAAGACTTGTCTAGTAGCTGATGGACAAACGAGCTGTTGGCACCGTTTTCGAGCAAACGACGTACCAAGTATGGTAGCAAGTCTTTATGAGCACCGACTGGCGCATAGATACGCACCGGAATCTGATAGGCTTGCAAGATATGATCATAAAGCGCATCGCCCATGCCATGTAGACGCTGAAACTCAAAGTCTCGATGCGCACTCATGGTCATGACTGATGCTAGCGTATGCGCATTGTGCGTCGCAAACTGCGGCCAAATCAGCCCGCGCAGATGATCTGATAACAAGAAGCGCGCGCACGCCAGATAGGCTGTGTCGGTGCCTTCTTTTCGTGTCCAGACAGGATAACCTGCCAGCCCTTTTTGCTGAGCCAATTTGATCTCCGTATCCCAGTACGCGCCTTTGACCAAACGTACTGGAATGCGATCACCCATTTCTGCCGCTAACTGCGCCAGCCACGCCAAAACCGCAATCGCGCGCTTTGAGTAGCCCTGCACCACCAACCCTAAGCCATCCCAGCCGGCAGTCAAATTGTCACGATACAAAGACTCAAACAGTTTTAGCGAAATCTCAAGGCGATCCGCTTCTTCGGCATCGATACTGATATCGACATTGACGGCGCGCGCCGCTTCGATCAGTAGCAAACAGCGCTGGCGCAGCAGTCCCATCACTTGCGCTTCTTGCGTGGCCTCATAGCGTGGATGCAGCGCCGACAGCTTGATAGATACTGACGGTTTTGGCATGCCCTCAGCCACTTTGATATCTGCGGTGGCTTTGATGGCGTGCAGATAATCATTGAAGTACTTTTCAGCATCTTTATGCGTGATGGCCGCTTCACCCAGCATATCAAATGAATAGGTGTAGCCTTTATTGCGATACGGCTGACTGTTTTTATTGGCGCCCTCGATGGTCTCCCCCAATACAAACTGATGCCCCATGATGCGCATGGCTTTTTGCATGGCACTACGAATCACCGGCTCGCCCATCTTTTTGGTCATACGATCCAAAAATCCTGTGGCCGTGGTGCTGCTATCGATACTCACGACGCGGCCAGTCATCATCATGCCCCATGTCGAGGCATTGACCATAAAACCATTGTCATTTTTGATGTGTTTTTTCCAGTCAGCCACGCTCATCTTGTCATGGATCAAAGCATCAGCCGTATAATTATCTGGTACGCGAATCAAGGCTTCAGCCAAGCTCATGAGTAAGATACCTTCTTGGGTATCAAGGCTATACTCAAGCAATAATGAGTCCACCATTTTGACGGCTTTGCCATCATTGCGTACATGCTCGACCAGCTGGCGTGTTTGCTCAGCAGCGTCGTCACGCTCTTTGTCGCTGGGCTTAGCAAGTGGCAACAGCTCTGACAACCAGCGCTCTTCATCCACACAATATAAAGGTGAGATACACGCGTATAGTGCTTTTGACGACTGGGTAATATACTCTGGCGCTAGCAGATCGACAGGCTTAAATAAAATCGGCTCTTGCGGGGTAAACTGGTCTACTGGGTTCATAACAACTCCATAACTATCGTTTAAAAACCATCATAAATGGGCTTTAGGAAGTCTGATCGTCTTGTATCACCGCTAATGACAGCAGTTAAATAAATAGCAATCACAATATATGCATGCAGCGATAATCAAAAGACCAAACGGCGCCATCACAAAACGAGAAAATCCAGCATAGGCTGGAAACGGTTAAGTAGGTCGTTCGAGTGTTAAACGGGCTACGTTAACAATACAAAGGCAACAACGAAAAGTTAAGCGGCATTAGTGCCTTCTTCTTGTTAGTAGTGAAAGGAGTGCGATGAGCAGGTTTTGCGATAGCAATATCAAACATCGACGTGTCAAATATGGCGAATCTCTGTCATCTAAGATAATGCAAATTCACTGTAAGAAAAACCTCTACGGCGTTGATTGAGGTGATGCGCTTAACGTCGCTATAATATCATGAAAAAAATTTTCCAACTAACGATATCGCGTATTTTTGACAATTAATATCTTGCTAAAAAACAATCAGTTACTAGCACATTTACCATCATGACGCCTGAGTTATATTTTTGTGTTTACTATTGTGTGTTAATTGTTTTTTAATCAAATACTTGGACGCGCCAGTTGCTAAAATCTGTAACCTAAAAACCGCTACTGCACCCACATAAAAACCCTCTTTATCCATGTCAGATAAAGAGGGTTTATACGGACTACAACGCAATATTGAGCCGTTATATCAAGCGTATTTGTAACGCCAAATACTTATAGCAGTACCAGCTTGGCAAGCAAAATAGCCGTCAACACCCATACAGGGATGCTAATCTCTGAAAACTTACCCGTCATCAGCTTGACAGCAGTAAAGGTGATAAAACCAAGCGCGATACCATCAGCGATAGAGTACGTCAGCGGTGTGAGTAGCAGGACTACCGCCACTGGTGCCGCTTCAGTTAAGTCTTCCCAGTTGATATCTTTTAGTGTAAACAACATCAATACCGAGACATAAAAAATTGCGCCAGCAGTCGCGTATGCAGGAATCATCCCAGCAAGGGGTGCAAAGAAAATACTCAGCACAAACATCACGCCCACGGTCACGGCCATCAGGCCTGTACGGCCACCTGAGGCCACACCTGAGGCGCTCTCGATATAACTGGTTGTCGATGACGTACCTAGCATAGCGCCTGCGACCGTCGCTGTTGAGTCAGCAAGTAGCGCCTTGTCCATGTTAGGAATATTACCGTCTTTATCGACCAGACCTGCCTTGTTGGCGATGCCCACCAGACTGCCTGCGGTATCAAACAAATCGACAAACAAGAAAGCAAAAATCACACTGATCATACCGACATCAAAGGCACCTGCGATATCGAGTTTCATAAAGGTTGGTGCGACAGATGGCGGCGTCGACATGATGCCTGTAAACTGTGTATGCCCTGTAAACAAACTGATCAGAGTAATCGCCAAAATACCAATCGTCACCGCGCCTGGGACTTTTTTGTAGACCAAGCCGATAATAATAAAAAAGCCCAGCGCCGCCATCATCGGTGCAAACGCGGTCATATCGCCTAGCATCACTAGTGTCGCATCACGGCCAACGATGATGCCTGAGCTTTGTAAGGCAATAAAGGCCAAAAACGCACCAATACCCGCCACAATGCCTTGCTTGAGGCTGGCTGGAATGGCATTGATGATCCACTCGCGAATCTTAAATAGGCTTAAGAGAATAAATAAACAACCTGATAAGAAAACAGCGCCTAACGCGGTTTCCCACGCATAGCCCATCCCTAAAACGACGCCATAGGTAAAAAAGGCGTTTAAGCCCATACCAGGAGCCAATGCCACAGGCAATCGGGCATAGATACCCATGATAAAGCAGCCTAATGCCGCTGCCAAACAGGTAGCAACAAACACCGCCCCTTTGTCCATACCAGCTTCTGCCAATACGTTGGGGTTGACAAAGATGATATAAGCCATCGTCAAAAAGGTGGTTATACCAGCGAGGATTTCCGTTTTGACCGTGGTGTTTTCACCGTTGATCCCAAAATAGCGTTCAATTGCATTCATAAGTGTCGCGCCCAGCTTGCTAAGGTATGGTCTTATTTAAACATCAAAATATATAAATAGACCGTATCTTAGAGAAAGAACAAATTTATTGGTGCCTAAAATAAATATGACGTCAGCAAATAGATTGCGACGTCATTATCAAAACGGCAACGGTAACAAAGTGCAACATTTTAGAGAAATTGGCGTACAAATTCAATCATTACCCGTGCCTGATAAGTGCAAACAGCCGTTTTCGCTTTATTTATGACTTTTTTGTGGTTTAGGTCATGTGATAAGTCATCAAATCAATCGCAAATAACAACGTATCATTTGTACCGGTTTTATTTACCGTTTAACACTTTAATAAATGACCTTTTTTTCATTTCACAGTACACTACACTAGGACGTGTCCTACCAGTTGTTATTCATCACTCATGAGTCAAATACATGCCTGAATCATTAAACATTATCGACCTTATTACCCAAGCCAGTTTGCTGGTACAAATCGTCATGGCGTTGTTGTTATTGGCCTCGCTACTTAGCTGGGTGATTATTTTTCGTATGAGTGCACGGCTGGGTACTGCCAAAAACTTCGACCAACAATTTGAGACATGGTTTTGGTCGGGTGAAGACTTGGCCAAGCTCTATCAAGGCGTACAAGGCTCCCCTGATCGGCAAGGGCTTGAGCAGATTTTTTATGTTGGGTTTTCTGAATATTTAAGAATGCATAAAAAACGCCAGCCCAAAGACGATATCATCGATGGTGTGGAGCGTAAACTACGTGTCGGGTTGGGTCGTCAGCAGTTGTTACTAGAGTCAGGACTGACCACGCTTGCCAGTATTGGCTCAGTGGCGCCTTATATTGGACTGTTTGGGACGGTTTGGGGCATTATGAATGCGTTTTTGGGGCTATCACAAACTGAACAAGCCACTCTCGCTGCGGTCGCTCCTGGGATTGCCGAAGCACTGATCGCCACTGCTATGGGTTTGTTTGCTGCGATCCCTGCTGTACTGGCCTACAACCATTTCACCGCCAAGTCTGGCCGTCTGTATGAGTCGCGCGCGCTGTTTTGTGATGAAATGACTGGTATGCTCCAGCGTGAGACCAGCGCTGAGCGCAGCACAAACCGCGAAAACAACCCAAGCTCAGAGGTACCATCGAGTGCCAGTCAGGTGCAAGGACGCTAAGTATATGAGACACAGCCCCTATCGCCGTGAAAAAAAACCCCTAAATGCAGAGATGAATGTCGTTCCTTATATCGACGTCATGCTGGTACTACTGGTGATATTTATGGTGACCGCGCCGCTGCTCATCACTGGTGTCGATGTGGATCTGCCCAAAGAGCAGACCAACACCATGAGCCAAAGTCAGCTACCAGTCATTGTGTCTCTAACGGCGAGCGGCGAGCTATTTATCAGCTATGAAAACAACATTGACATGCCGATTAGTGAGCCTGAGCTGATCCATACGCTGTCCAATCTTCAAACACAAAACAGCAATACTGGCAAGCCACCGGTACAAGTGATGATCAATGCCGATCAAAACAATCAGTATGGCGCTATCATGACATTGATGGCCAGCCTACAACAAGCAGGGATCGAAAAAGTCGGACTACTCACTGGTGCGCCTTTACCGACCCCATCGCTGTGATTGTCTCGCTATTTGTGCTAATACAGTGCCAAGCAATGATACAGCAAACCATAGCAAACAATCTGATATACCACGCTCATGAGTAATCACACCATGCATAATGCCCCTGTCGTTTATGTGCCCACCGAGCCTGAAGGCAACGGGCTCACCTTACCTATGCTGCTGAGCTTGCTCGCACATGGGCTGGTGCTGGGCATCTTGATATACGCGTATCAACATACCGATGTAGAGACAGCAGGTAGTATCGAGACGGTCATGGTCTCGCCAGAGCAGCTCGCTGAGATGCAAGGACAGATATTGGCCAACCGAGCTGCCGCTGCAGAGGCCATGCAAACCGACAGTAGTACAAACGGTATATCCAGCACCTTGCCCCCTCAGACATTTGATAGCGGCTCTACCAGCCAAAGCACTGACCAACCGAATGCGCAGCGAGCACCTGTATTCACACGCTCTGACGATCCTGCGAGTGCACCAATTCTCATGAGTGAGACGCAGCACCAACGTCTGCTTGAACAAAATCAAGAATATGAACGCCGTATGGCAGAGTGGGCAGCCAAGCTTGATGAAGCCGTATTAGAAGAACACGAAGCAGTTGAACAAGATAAAAAAAAGCAGCTGATAGAGGAACAAAGGCGGCTGGATGAGTTTCATCAAAAACAAAACAACCCACCCAAGATTACTCGTCCTACACCTACCGACCGAAACCTAAAAATTGATACTAGTGGTTCTGGTAGCGCAGGTAAAACCTTTGACTTATCAGAAGGTCAATCAACGGCTGATAGCAAGCCTGCTAGTACCCGTAGTAGCGCTTCGGCTTCTGCGGATGATTTTAAGAACAGCATAGCCGCTAAAATTCAGAGAAATTTAAAAGCACCGCTTGAAACCCAAGGTATTACTGCTAAAGTAGCTTTAAGATTAGATAATCAAGGTAACGTATTATCCGCCAAAGCTACTGGCGCTAATAGCGCTGTTAATGATGCTGCAGAAAAAGCCGCTTTTGCCGCAAGCCCCCTACCTATTGATTTGACTAACCCTGCCAGCTTTGCGGCTTTAACTATCAACGTTATGGTTCAATAGATTAAGGTAAAAAGTATTTGAGGGCTAGTGTCAAAGAGGGCGACATTAGAGCTTTCTGACATTTATCTCATACCGCCGATTATTTTAAAATTTTTAACTTAGGGTATTCACCTATGAAACCATTATCTTTAAAGCTACCAACCTCAAAGATCACCACCTTCTCCGCGTTAAACCTCGCTTCGGCTTCGCTATTGGTTACGCCATTGCTGTTTGCTCCTTTATATTCTGCTACTGCTGCGCCTATGGAGATCGATGTCACGGTGGTTGCGCCAAGACAACAAAACCAAGTCGCGTTTGTACCCTTTGCAGGAGACTCGGTACTATCGCCGATTATTCTCAATGACTTGAGCAAAACAGAGCTAAAAGTCACCAGCAAAGACTTGCCGCAGCAGCCGCATAGTAGCAGCGAGCTGGCAGGCAGCTTGCCGGTCTGGCAAAGCATGGGTATTCCTTATCTGGTGGTGGGCAGCACTCGCAGCAATCGCGGTAAAGTCATCACAGAGTATGAGGTCATCGATGTCAAATCAGGTCGGGTGCTACAAGGCAAGCAAAGCCTCAGCGCTGACAACAACAAAGACAGCATGCGCTATGCCGGTCACGTCATCGCTGATAAGGTGTATGAGCTGATTACTGGTACGCCAGGCGACTTCTCAGGACGCATCGCCTATATCGAAGAAGTAGGCACCGGCAAACAAAAAGTCTCACGCCTAAAAGTGATGGATGCCGATGGCGAAAACGCCAAGACCATCACCGAAGTGGCAGGCTCTATCTTCTCGCCTGCTTGGTCGCCTGATGGCAACCGCATTGCCTATGCTATCCAACGCGACCAGTCTTATCCGGTGATTTATATCCAAAACGTGAGTGGCGGCGGTGCCAGCGCACTTACTCCATTTAAAGGCAGCAATCTTAGCCCGTCGTTTTCGCCCGATGGTAGCAAGATACTGTTTTCTAGCAGCTTTGAAGGTAGCGCGCATATCTATGAGATGAGTACCAGCGGCAGCCAGCCCAAAAGACTGACCAACTGGCCAAGCAGCGAAGTACAGCCAAGCTACGCCCCAGATGGCAAATCGTTTGTGTTTGTCAGTGACCGTGCAGGCTTTAATAAGCCGCAGATTTATCGCTATGAGTTTGGCTCAGGACGCACGACCAAAGTCTCAAACAGTAGCTATGCTACCAGTCCGCAGTTCAGTCATGATGGCACGCAGATCGCCTTTTTGAGTGGGCGAGCCGCAGCGGTGATGAATAGCAATGGCGCGGTGACAGCCAATTTAGGCAATACGGGTATTGATGAAGCGCCAAGCTTTTCGCCAAATGGCAAGCGCGTGGTATATGCCGCTACCCAAGGTGGCAAAGGAGTGCTAATCATCAAGTCCCTAAACGGCGGCGAGTCCTTTGGCAAGTCTGGTCAAGGCGTGATACGCTCGCCCGTTTGGTCAGCCAGCCCGCAATAGACTCTCATATCATCAATCCGCTATAAAAACGATACAGCGAGATGAAACGTTTTTTGCGCAGCCTCTGTCGGCGTAGGCACAGCACGCAAGAAAAACAACGTTTCATTGAGCGTCTCGATAGCCATGTATCTGATTTATTTGGATTCGACCATAATAAACCACAGCACATACAGAACGGTTAGGAGCTAGAGCACAAGTACGCAGCAACTTTATCTTGGCGACCACAGCACCCACAAAAAACGCCTGATAGTTAATCAGGCGTTTTTTTATGCCAGCGAGCTACTCGCTTGGATCATAGCCTGGTGGATTGGCGTGTCTTAATTTGGCAACATCGGCGGCGGTCACCGTATCGGTAAACCCATTGAGATCGCTGACCACATATTGCGTGACAGCAGCCATTTGCTCATCGTCCATCATCATATGAAAAGACGGCATACCGCGAAAGCCATTAATCAAGATATCGATAATATAATATTTTGACTGCATCTTGCTGTTGTTCGCCAGCGGCGGGTAATATCCTGCCCCGTACGCGCCTTGACCTTCGTGCATATGACAGCCTGCACAGGAATCGTGGTATAGCTTTTTGCCATCGGTGGTGACAAAAGCATTGGTGCCCTCAAACTTTGCCTCCCATTTACTAAGGCTGGCATCTTGCGTCATACTTGGCAACGAGCTGTCATCGACGACGTTGATCTGCGGGGCTTTTAGCTCGTCGCGACTCATATAGACACCGCCCCAACTGCCCGTATTGCGGCTGGCTTGATAATCTGGAGCAAGATCAGCTTCTTGTACACTAGCCACCGTCTCCACATCATCTGCTTGCTGGCTACAGCCCATTACCACCGCGCCACTCATCACACTCAGCAACATCACAGGCAGCATTTTTGATGTTGTATTCTCCCTGATTGTTTTTTTTACGATTGCATTGTCCATGATAGCCTCTGAATTTTATTGTTATCAATATTAACCAAGCATTTTTGCTTTTTTATGCAGGCGATTGGCGGCGTCTATGCCAGATAAAATAGCGCCTTCTTGCCATGCTGGGATATGAGAGCAATGCTCGCCAGTTAGGACGATACGATTGTCTATGCTGCACAGCGTATCGTAGTGCTGTTTGCGGCTAGATTCGCTCCAGATACCATAACAGCCCAAAGTCCACGGAATGCGATGCCAGACCACTGATGTCCCAGCACGAAACTCTTTGGGATACTGTGGGTGGATGTACTTACCATAAGCCAGTGCGACGTTGATGCGCTCCTGCGGCGTTAGGGTATTAAACTTATAGGAAGTAGCGCCAAAGCCATACGCCCCTAATAAAACGCCTGTGCCATCCTTAAACATATCCTCAGAAGGATAAGCGATTTGGGTAATTGGCATATTGGTATAGGTTAAGCCGCCATAGATCCACTCATCCTCTTCCCAAAAACGGCGCTTAAATTCTAGGCCGACTTTATAAGAAGTATCATAAGGCACCGCCGCCATCGCCTGCTTCATAGGCTTTGAGACATTGATATCAAGCTGGGTCAAAACGGTCAGAGGAATATTACAGACACACCAGTCCGCCCGTACCGTCTTCACCGCCCCTTCTGGGTTGTTGCTATCTACATAGCTGACTGTCACGCCCGTCTCATCTTGGTGAATCTTAGTAACCTTGGCATTAAATTCGATCATATCGCGGCACTCACGCGTAAAGGCGTCGCCTATCTTACCCATGCCACCTACTGGCTGAAACATCGTGGGCTGATGCGCATACGTCATATGATTGCTATAAATATCAGACCACATGCCTGAGTCTAGTATCTCACTCATCGGTAATGGTTTTGAGGGTGTCTCTGTCGGCATAAGTCCACCGCCTGGCAAGACGCTATAGCCGCGGTGCTTGCTGGTCGCATTGCTCGCGCGATAACGATAGTCTTTGTCCAGCACGCCCCAACCTTTTAAGCCTTCTAGTAGCTTTTCTTTATCTTCGGTATTGACTGAGCGATCCAGGCCGCCGACGTTGACCACCTTGGACATCAGCTCTGCGATATTGCCTTGAATATCGTTTTTGACATCCCCTAGACGCTGAGGGACACCGCCGAAGTGATTGGTCCGATGCAAATAAGCTCGATCATTGGTTTGGATAAACGGCTGCATTTCTACGCCAAATTTTTTGCAGTAATGAAACACTGCATAATGATGGCTCGGTAATCGCCAAGGCCCACCATTAAAATAATTACCTTCTTCAAAGTCGCATGTCACTTCCGCACCGCCAAGCTCGGTATATCTATCTCCGCTATTTAGTGTCCAGCTACGCCCGCCACCGCGGTTTTGAAACTCCAAAACCTTGACATTATAGCCTGCCTGACGCAGCTCATAAGCGGCCGTCAGACCACCCAAACCTGCCCCAAGGACGATAATACTAGCGCCTGGAGGTGCCCCTTCAAGTTCCATGGACTCTTGAAATGTCGACTCAGAGGCAAACCCTAGCGTGGTCATCGCCTGATACATCGCCGTTGCTCCGGCTGTTTTACCGATCATGGAAAGCAATTGGCGCCGTGTTGGGGATTGGAGCATGTCTTTCATAATTATATCCTTAAAGTTGGTGCATGACGGTCCGCTTATGGTTTTTTTGCTCTGTGTGGCACCGCCAGTTTGAGTATTGATAGGCTGTTTTCCTACGAAGCTATCAGCTTGGTAGCAGACTGATGGTTCTGCTATAAGATACTCAGCGTGTGCGCGGCCGTCTGCCCTATTATTATTTGTGATTGGTTTTGCTAAATAGTCTAGCGTCACTTAGCAACATCCATGACAAAAGACAGCAAGGTTACGGATGGCGTCTTTTGCGCATGATGGCTCGTATTATGAATATGATGAGCAAAATCGCCACAATGATGCCAATAATCGCCAGCAAACCTGCGTATTTTATTAAAAACGGCTGCTCATTCCCGGCCGACGCAATACGTTCGACATCAGCAGCACTGACGTCGCTGTCTGTCAGTCCGCCGAAGTTTACGCGCACATAATTGGCGATACTAGCAACCTGCTCACTATCAAGCTGGTCGGCAAACCCAGGCATAATCGGTGAGGTATTGGTGCTGCCGACTACCCCATGCAAGATGATATTGACAAGCGCGTCAGGGTTATCACGGCGAATACTGCTCAGACCAACGATAGGAGAATACTGAGCATCCGGTTGACCATAGCCATTGATACCATGGCAGCTGCCACATGTCACTAGGTACAAAGACTCAGGCGAATTACTGCTATTGCCCGCATCTGCTTTGGCCTGAGCCAGATAGTCTTTTTGTGCCAAAAGATCATGAGTGATCGAGTCATTGATGGGGGTTGGCAAGCGTGCCACATCGACAGCTGATACTTTGTCATCTGTCTGCACCGCTGGGATGGCTTTTAGATAAGAGGCGATCGCGCTTAAATCTTCGTGTGTGAGGTACTGCGTACTATGAGCCACGGCCTCGCCCATCGGACCGCCAGCATACGCTCGCTGATCCAGCTCCCCTGTCCGTAGATAGGTGATGATATCCTGCTCACTCCAACTCCCGATACCGCTTGACTCATCAGGGGTGATATTGGGTGCATACCAATGCCCGAGCTGGGCACCAGATAGGTATTTTTCTTTATCAAACCCCATGGTACTGTTACGCGGCGTATGACAAGTACCGCAATGCTCGAGATTATTTACCAAATACTCACCGCGCTGCTGCGTTGGGCTCAGGCCTTCACGGTTTTCGGTCGATGGCACGTTTAAGAAGTTCCAGCCCAACATTAGGGCGCGGATATTAAAGGGAAACGGCAAATCAGTCTTTTGTTTGGGCGCCTCATCGACAGCGGGCACCGTTTGCAAATACGCAAATAGTGCCTTGATGTCTTCATCCTTCATACCATGATAAGAGGGATATGGCATAGCAGGATAAAGCATATGCGTAGGAGCACGGCCTTTTTGCAAAGCATTTTTTAGGTCTTTTTCGGTATAATCACCGATGCCATAACGTTTTGAGGGGGTGATATTGGTAGAGTAAATATCTCCCATGGGAGTCTCTATGGCGGTCCCGCCTGTATAGTCCTCGCCGTGACAGGCCATACAGTCAGCCGCCCGTGCGATATAAGCGCCGCGATTGACCAGCTCGCTATTGGCGGGGCTGACATTGGGCAAGCTGGCATTTGGTAGGGTGGCGCGGGCAACGTTACTGCCTTGCGCCATGACGGTACCAGAGGTCATACCGATGACGAGCATCGACAACATCATAGACAGTGGCTTCATAATATCCTCTTATAGCTGGCATCTAGTTTTAATGATTTAATATTTTTAATTCACTAAGATGTTTTCATTATTGTTATCTTTTAATATTGGCTTCCTGACGTATCTTAAAAATCCATTTCTCCAGCATATGACTTATCAAATAATTTTTGACCAGATAATACATCTGCGTTGACCATCACTTATTTAGCACTGTATATCTTCTTTAAAGCAGCAGATAACACACTCATGGCCAGTATATTGCGCTTAGTTGTTATCTTTTACTGACTAATATCTTTTACTGATTAATATCTGGTCTAAATCAGCGTTATAAATGGTTACTCGATACTCTCTACTCCCTTACTAATGTAAAGCTATTTTTCTACTATTGCTTGCGTAGTAACTTATTACCTCCATTTTTTTACAAAAGTTAAAAAACAACCTGCGCCAACTCGCTGTATTTTTAAATAATATATAAAAGAATATTTTATAAAACAGTTTAGAAATATAACAATCAAAAACAATAGCTTATCTTAAACATTCATTTTTATATTTTATTAAAACGCGCCATAATCTTGTATAATGCTAAAAAACTGGCGTTATTTTTTACTTTGTCCTGCCTTTACTGTACATAATAGATACATTGCTGGATGCTGTATCCCCTATCAGACCTGTTATACAGTGATATCGCTTGCTTGTTTGTCGCAGGCAGGGCTCTTTTTGAGATTTTATTATGAAGTCACTATTTGCTTTATTGAGCACGACGATGCTGCTATCAGGCTGCCAGTCGTTTCAGTTTGTCGAAAGTCCTATTCCTGTCGCCTCTGCGACTACCACTCTGCACGCTCACGTTCATGAGGCCAAATAAAAATCTCTATAGTCGATTGAGTATAAAACCAAAAAAAGCAGACAACTTTGGCTGTCTGCTTTTTGGGTACTATTTAAGTTCAGAGAGATTATTTTAAGAGAGAATAGTCACTGATGCTCGAACCATCCTCAAACCGATATAATCAGCTTAAAAAAATATTGTTAGAAATGTAGGATGCGCCGCCTCCGTGGGTGCAGCACGCACATAAAACTTATACCAGTAGCGCCCTGTCACCTTTAGAGTAAATCGACTGTATGATATAAATAGCCGTATGATATGGCAAAGCTGATATTAGGGTCTACTATCGGCTGGCTGATGTTTGATAATGGTCTTAGCCAAATGATTGCCAAACCAAATCGCGGTATCGATATCGCCGGGTCCTGGCGTCGTTTCAGGCGGCCCATCAAGCGACTGGGTCATCAAGCCCAAAAAGCTCGACAAACGGTTGAGGTCTGTCGCTTCGTGGCCCGTTGGCATCAGCGGTAAGCCAATCCAGTTCATACCATGCTGCATCGCATACAAGGATATCTGCTGTAAGACTGCGAGCTTATCCCCGCTTAAACCGCCCGAGTTGGCAAAAGCGGCAGCCCACTTGCCTTCCCATTTTCGGTGGTACCAGCGCTTTGAGGTCTCGTCCATAAAGGTTTTGAACTCAGCGGTGACACTGCCCATATAGACCGCACTGCCAAATACCAACAAATCTGCCTGATCAACAAACGCCCAATCGATGTCGTGCACATCAATCGCGCGTGCCTGATCGGCGGGCAACTGAGTACGCGCACCTTGTACGATCGCTTCTGCGACGCGCTTGGTATGACCATAGTTACTATGATAAATAACCGCCATCGTTACGTTAGGCAGGCTTTGGGGAGCGGCAGATGGTGCGGAGTCTTTGGTTGATGTGTTCATACAAACTCTATAATGATAAATAAACAAATAAAAAAACGAAAATAAATAAAGGCCAAATCAGTGATCAATCAAACAGCGTATCGTCTATGACATCTCGCCGCCCGTATGGCTCACAGCGCCACGCACGATAATCAGTGCCATCCGCCCAGTCGCAGGCTGCTGCAAGTGGGTTTGCCGACGATAGGAGTAATAGTGCGAATCGGCATAGCTGCAGCTAATCGGCGCTTTGTTTGCTAGGTTCACGCCCGCATGGCTGAGCTGGTCGGCGGCTATCTTAGGCAAATCTAGTGTGATCTTATCTTTACAGGCAGCAGAATCGGTGGTTTGATGCGCCGCTGACGTGGCCACATACAACTGATCAAAACGCTCCGTACCGCTTAGGGTCTGCACAGGTAATGCCTGACTGTCTCGGCATCCTGCCAGCAGCTTGTCTCGCACGCGGCTGTCTACTTCGTAGTTGGCTTGGCTGATACACACCCCTATCCACGCCTGGATTTCTCCTGCCTGCGTAAAGCGCTCCACCGCCGCTGGAATGACACCGCCCGCCAACCCTTGCCAACCAGCATGAATCGCGGCAATCCGACCACTGGCGGGTTGGTACAGTACCACAGGCACACAGTCAGCAGTCATGATAGCCAGCCCTAACCCTGCTTGTTGACTGACCATGGCGTCCGCTGCCGCGGGCTGCATACTTAGCGGACAAGCATCGACATCATAAATATGCTTACCATGAACCTGATCGACCCAATGCAAACGCTTGATATAGCGGCCTTGGGCGCGGTCAGTCGCTAAAGCGTCAACTGGCCTGAGCTGCTCGTTGATGGCCGCCAATACGTGCATGCGGTTGCCTAGTACTTTAGCTGCCTGATCATTGACATGCAGGCCTAAATTCAGCGCACCGTAGTTTGCCTGAGCGGTTGATTGCTGGCTTTGATATAAATCACTGCTAATATCCGTATCTGTTTCAAGACAAGCGGCCGTTTGAAAGACCACCACATCATCAATGTGTGCCAGCACTGTCATTGGCAGGTTTTTTGTCATAGCAGCCTCCTGTCTTTTAGCACGCGTTAACGATAGCACGAGTTAACGATAGTATGACGGTTACTCGTCATCGTAACCATCACTTAATACCGAAATAAGCGTTTGCACGTCTTCTGGCAGCGGGGTGGTGACTTCGATGTCCTCGCCTGTGGTCGGATGGACGAACCCTAACGCATAAGCGTGCAACGCCTGACGCGGAAAGCTGCTAATCGCTTGACGCTGGGCATCGCTTAAACCTGCGCGTAATTGACGACGCCCGCCATAGACACGGTCACCAACTATCGGATAAGTAATATGGCTCAAATGTACACGTATTTGGTGGGTACGGCCCGTCTCCAGACCGACGTCTAATAGACAGTAGTTTTCATTCAGCGGGGTCACCTCTAACAAATGAGTGACCGCCTCACGCCCTGCTGTCATTACAGTCATTTTTGTACGCTGGTTACGGTGGCGACCGATTGGCGCATCGATACGGCGATGACGTAGCAGGCTTGCCGCATCTCCTGCGACCACACACTGATAATGACGATAGACAGACTTGTCTTTTAACTGTTCCATCAAGGCCATTTGGGCAGGTTTGGTTTTTCCTATCAGTAGTAGCCCTGAGGTGTCTTTATCGATACGGTGCACCAGACCTGCACGCGGCAGATGGTGCTGCTGCGGATAATGATAAAGTAACGCATTGACCAAGGTGCCCGTCTGATTGCCCGCGCCAGGGTGGACAACCATACCGACAGGCTTGTCAATCACCAGCACATCATCGTCTTCGTAGACGACATCGATGGCGATATTCTCCGGTTGATCTTCGCTGTGCTGCTGCAAAGTCGTGGACAGATGCAGCACATCTCCAGCTTTGACACGTACTTTGGGTTTTTGGACTTGGCCATTGTGTAGCAGGCTACCATCACTGATCCAGCCTTGTAACTGCACTCGCGAAAAATCCGTAAAGACTTGCGAAGCCAGCTTATCAATACGCAGACCAGCCTCATCTTCTGTGACAGTATGGGTCACATTCACCACAGCTTTGTCAGCGGCTGGCGCATCATCATCCTCACTATCATCAATGACATCACCTTCGTCGCTGTCATCGCCCTCTTCATACGCGAATATCTCGCTATCTTCGGGCGCTACCTCCTCTGCTGCTACACTATCATGTAGCGGCTCATTGGGTGTCATCTGCGTGTCATCAGTTGGCTTACTATCATTCAAAACATCATTTGGCATCGGGTTTGGTGACTCTTGCGCTGTTGAATCAGTCATGAGCGAGTGATTCGATATTGGATGGGTGGAAGGGTTTGTCATAGCATCATTATTCATCATATGGTCATACCGCTGAGATAGGCCGATAAGTCGATTTTGTCAGGCGGTCTTTATCTGCTTTCTTTATTTACGGTGGACATACTTTGGCTCAGATATCCTGATAAAACCCTATATTAACTGCTTGTTACAGACTATCGTTCGTTCAAAATAATATGTCATTTTTAAAGTGTATCGACTATCACCAAAGCACTGCCCTCACAAAAAAAAGCAAAAACAATATCATCATAGTGTATCATGCTCAGCGCCTAAGCCCTATAGATGCAGTACAGTATCTGTCAGATTTTGCGCCTCATAGGTCAGTCAGCAATATCGCTTAACTCTCTGAAATATAACATGGCTGTAATTTACTGTATATTTGTCATCGTCAGGGGTATTGCTTATCGCTCGCTAAGGCCGCTCATGCTAAACTGCAAAAATCATCGAGGGTCTGCTATATTGTCAGTGTCAAGCAGGCGCAGCACAAGCACGCAGCCACCAAAACATGGCATGTATGGTGATGGGCATAAAGATAAACCATAGACGAAGCACAAGTTATTATATAAAGTAAGCCATATTTTGCTGTATGCTATGGGGCTGTCTTTTGATATTGGCATGCTCAATAACAGACCATGAGCCGGTGCCTAAGCATCGTTTTTTATTATTAACCTTTTATATAGCATGGTAGCGCCGCTACTATTATGCGTCCTGTGTCGGAGAAAAAGTATGCAAGCTGTTGGCAATACGTTTATCAAACTGTCCTCAATCACCCTACTGGCGCTGAGCGTAAACCTTGTGGGTTGTCAGACCTTTAAAAATCTGACTGGCGGCAAAGACGTCGACGCGGTAGAAACGGCAGAAAAATCCGAGCAAGCTTACTATAATGATGCGATTACCCAGATTGATAAAGGACGCTATACTCAAGCGATCGAAGATTTGACCAATTTGCGCACTTTTTATCCCACCGGTCAGTATGCAGAGCAAGCGCTGCTCGATATGATGTATGCCCAATACGAAAGCGGCAAATATGAGATGGCGGCGGCCAGTGCTGAGCAGTTTATTCGTCTATATCCTTCTAACCCACAGGTCAGTTACGCTTACTATGTGCGCGGCGTTGCCAATATGCAAGGCTCATCTGAGGGTCTTAAGCTGTTTAAGCTCAATCAAGCCGAACGTGATACGGCCTATTTCCGTCTGGCCTTTGCCAATTTTCAAGAGCTTATCAACAAATACCCAAACAGCCCATATACGCCAGATGCCGCGCAGCGCATGACGTTTATTTATAATCAATTTGCCGAAAGTGAGATGAGTGCAGCCAGCTGGTATATCGAGCGCGAAGCCTATGTGGCAGCAGCCAACCGTGCCAAATGGGTGTTTCAATACTATCCACTTAGCGAATCTATCCCAGAAGCCATCGCTGTCCTTGCGTATAGCTATGACAAGCTTGGCATGACGGACTTGGCAAGTGAGTATAAGACGCTGTTGCAGATCAACTACCCCACGTGGCTGACCCGTGATGGCCGCGTGAAGCTAAGCACCAAACGCGACCGTAGCTGGTTTAATAAGTTTACCTTTGGTCAGCTTGGACGCTCAGGCATGAAAGACACCTCGGTGGCAACAGGTGAGTACAATGGCGCAACCAAAACCCAAATAGTGCGCAATGCCCATCAGCTCAGATTGCCCGCGAACAACACAGCAAATACCAATACAGCGCCAAACAGCGCATCGACTAGCAGCGCGCCTACCCATGACCGCGGTATCAATATAGGTCTGGGCTTGCCTGAAGCTGAAACGGAGCGCGTGACCGATCAAGCCAGCACAGGCTCTACCGCCAGAGAAGCAAACGTCGATCCGCAAAACACCAACCCAGTACGCCGTACGACACCCGTAGAGTAGGCTGTTTTTTAGCCCACAGTCTTTGACATCATAAAATAAGGTCAACACATTGTTGGCCTTATTTTTCTGTTTTTGTATGATAGCCAGACGCGCATAAACGCATATAGACACATATATCCATCAAAACCACTGACCTATGGTAAACTGTTTTTTGTATGAGCATCCCTAACCATATCCTTGAGCAATTAAACAGCCAAGCTGACTTGATCAGCATCATTGGTCGTCATACCACGCTCAAACGTGCAGGTAATGAGTATAAAGGCTGCTGCCCCTTTCATGGCGAAAAATCGCCGTCGTTTTATGTCAATCCACAAAAAAACATCTATCACTGCTTTGGCTGTGGTGTCGGTGGCAATGCCATCAGTTTTTTGCGTGATTATGAAAGCCTTACCTTTATCGAGGCGGTCAATGAGCTATCCAAACAAACGGGCATTGAAGTCCCGCAAGAAGAACAGCGAAATGTGAGCTATCAGCGCACCAAGCAGCCGCCTACTACTAAATCAGCGGCGCGGCCAATTAGCAAGTCACAAGCTGACAACCCCTCGTCACCACATAGGTCTTTTGATAATCAAGAGCAAGCAAACCATACCCACTATGCCGAACAGCCCGACCAAGCTCGCCATGGCTATGACGATTATCCACCCTTAGCAGCCTATGACTTGGCCCCTTATGCAGCAGAGGACTATGGCTCAGACTACCCAAACGACGCCAGCTACCCGCCCGCTTGGCTAAGCGACTCAGATAGTGGCATGGGTTTTGATAGTGTCAACAGTATCAATGACGGGGCGCTTGACCAAGAAGGCAACTTGTACGACCTGCTCGAACAAATCCAGCAGTTTTATCAGCGCAATTTGACCACACATCCGCATGCCAAGCATTATTTTTTGTCACGCGGTATCACAGAAGATACATTTGAAACCTTTGGTCTTGGCTACGCGCCCTTTGGCTGGCAGCACCTTGAACATCAGTTCCCGCAGGACATCGAAGGCCTAAAAGCCCTAGGACTGGTGCGGCAGTCTGAGTCTGGCCGCGACTACGACCTACTACGTGATCGAGTGATTTTTCCGATTCGAGACAACCAAGGGCGCACCATCGGCTTTGGCGGTCGAGCGCTCGATGACGAGGTAAAACCCAAATACATCAACTCCTCAGACTCGCCTGTATTCCATAAGCAGCATGTGCTATATGGTTACTATGAGTCTCGCCAGCAGCGCGCCGACAGCTGGCTGGTGGTCGAAGGCTATATGGATGTCATAGCTCTCTACCAAGCTGGCATCTATGGCGCGGTGGCGTCCATGGGCACCGCCATTAATGAAAGCCAGATATCGCGATTACTAACGCTCAACCCGACCCTCACCTTGAGCTTCGATGGCGATAGCGCAGGACAAAAAGCGGCTTGGCGCACCCTTGAGGTAGCACTGCCAGTACTCAGTGACGACAAAGAGCTGCGCTTTTTGACCCTGCCCAATGGCCATGATCCTGATACCTTTATCAAGGCTCAGGGCAGCGATGCCATGCGCGAGCAAATCATAAACGCCATGCCATTGTCGCAGTATATTTTTGCCTATCTCAGTGAGCGCCACGATTTATCCTTGGCAGAAGGCAAAGCCAAGCTGATGTCGCAAGTACGCTCATTGACCGCGGCATTGCCCAAAGGCAGTAGCTTTCGTTACTTGCTAAACAACGATATTTACCAAAAGCTTGGCGGTAGACGCAACCAAAACAAAGACGCCAAAGATGCGCTGCTAGATTTTGATGGTGAGATGACCATCAGCCAGCAGTTGCAGCTGTGTTTTTTGTTTCAGCCGCGGGCATTGCTCGATGACCCAATAGAGTCGATTTGGCGACAGGCAGGTATTCATGATTTGCAGCTACCTGCCCATATCAGACAAAAAACCTCAGCCGATACCCTGCGGCCTTTAGCGTGGCAAGACTTGCAAGATAACGAATTGCTGGATATCGTCAGTACCATCACGCGCTGCTTAAAGTACTTGCCTGCAGATGTAAACGCGGCTGCTCATTTTGTCATGTCCAATGTCCAGCCTGACACGCAAGAAAACCTAAGCCGTAGCTGGAGCGGTTTTTATCGCGCCTTGACGGCTCGCAATATCTTAAGCCTCGATGGTCTCATTGAAGAGCTGGTCAGCCAGCTACTTGAGCGCAGCATGAAGAAAAAAATACAAGATTTGATAAAAAACCCTGACCATATCAAGCTGGCGATTGTCCGTAAGCAGACCCAACTGCTAAACGACTGGCTACGCGCGCAGCAAGCAGAGCAGTCAGCACAGATGACCACGGTCTAGGGTCGATTGATGTATGGGGGATGACAGCTTTGAAAATGTCATTTTTAAAAATAATGGCATTTAAAAATGCCTCTTTAAAATAATAATTAGACCTGCTAAAAACCGCTAGTTTTTATTAAAAAAGCACATCCCCTTTAAAAGCAAGGCCGCCGCCCCCACTACTAGTGATTATGCCAAATAGCCTGCGCACGACTTGATGAGCGGCTAAATAAAAAGACCGCAAATAATCGGTAAAAAACCGTTGGTCACCATCACTACCTCGTGCTTGATGACTGCGGTCTGTGGTAAACTGTGGCGCTGCGTATTGACAGCCTTGTTTGCTATCTGCTGATTGGCAGGTGTCTTTAGATAGATTTTAGGGCGCGTCCTCATTTTTTAGCCCATTTATGTGACTATCGACTGAATTGAGGGTACGTCCTAGTACCGATATTGCGTCTTGTTTTAGTACTTGATGTTTTTTGAGTTTTTAGCTGTTTTTAGCAAAATTATTGTAGTGTTTTGAGCCTTTATTCATATCCACTCATTTTTGATATTATTGACAACCTCTACGCCCTATTTTGATCATTCCATTGATAAGATCAACGCACCCCGTAAGCGATAGTGAGTCACAATATAAAAATGTCCGATGCAAGTAAGCGAGTATTTATGAACGATAAGTCAGTTTCTAAGTCCACATCTCAACTGGCCACCTTAATCCAAATGGGTAAAGAGCAGGGGTATCTAACCTATGCTGAGGTGAATGACCAACTGCCAGACTCTATTACCGAAAGCGATCAGATCGAAGATATTGTGCAAATGCTGACAGACGTTGGTATCAAAATCTTCGAATCTGCGCCTGATGCCGATGACATCTTGATGAACGATGATTCAAGTGATGATGACATGGCAGCAGACGAAGCAGCTGCTGTACTCGCCTCTGTTGAGACTGAGCCTGGTCGTACCACTGACCCTGTGCGTATGTATATGCGCGAGATGGGCACGGTCGATCTGTTGACCCGCGAAGGCGAGATTGCTATCGCCAAGCGTATCGAAGAAGGTATTCGCGACGTGCAGCATGCCATGGCTTACTGGCCGGGTACGGTGCAGTTCGTGCTTGACGAGTATCAAAAAGTCCAAGATGGCGAAAAGAAGCTCTCTGATGTCATCACAGGGTTTTTAGATCCTGAAACCGAAGAGGACAAAATCGCCGCGCAAGAAGCCAAAGACGCAGCAAAAGAAGAGCGCGAGCGCATCAAAGAAGAAAAAGAAAACCCGCCACCTATCAAAGCAAAAGCCAATGCTAAGCTGGCATTAGATGACGACGATGAAGAAGAGGAAGACGACGTCGAGGAAGAAGCGGAAGAAGAAACCAGCGGCCTTGATCCAGAAGAAGTCCGTCTGCGCCTAGAAGAGATCGAGCACTTATTTATCAAAGCCAAACAAGCCTTGCTTGATTATGGCCGTGGTAGTGTCGAAGCAGATGCTGCCTATGCGCTATTGGCTGAGCGTTTTATGATGCTCAAACTCAATAACCGCCTATCAGATCAAGTCATGGCCATCATGCACGATGTCTATGACGATGTGCGTAAGCTGGAGCGCCAAATCATGCGTTTGGTGATTCGCCGTGGTCGTATGCCGCGTGATGAGTTCCGTAAGACCTTCCCTAGCAACGAAACCAACGTCGATTGGCTCATTGAGCGTATCAAAGGTAAACCTGCGTTTGCCGGCACCCTAGAAAAAGTCGCTGACGATGTGATTTTATTGCAGCGCCGCATTCGTGACTACGAGCAGCAGCTCGACATGAAGATCCACGATATGAAAGACGTCGCCCGCCGTATGGCTGTCGGTGAAGCAAAAGCACGCCGCGCCAAAAAAGAGATGGTCGAGGCCAACCTGCGTCTGGTCATCTCTATCGCCAAAAAATACACCAACCGTGGTCTACAGTTCTTGGACTTAATTCAAGAAGGTAACATCGGTCTGATGAAAGCGGTCGATAAGTTTGAATATCGTCGTGGTTATAAGTTTTCGACCTATGCGACATGGTGGATTCGTCAGGCGATTACCCGCTCTATCGCTGACCAAGCGCGTACCATCCGTATCCCTGTGCACATGATTGAGACCATCAACAAGATAAACCGTGTCTCACGTCAGCTGCTACAGGAGATGGGACGCGAGCCGACGCCTGAGGAGCTAGGCGAACGCTTAGAGATGGACGAAGTCAAAGTCCGTAAAGTGCTCAAAATTGCCAAGGAACCGATCTCGATGGAGACGCCTATCGGTGATGACGAAGACTCGCACCTAGGTGACTTTATCGAAGATGGTACCATCTCAAGCCCTGTCGATGACGCAACGGCGGCTGGCCTACAAGAAGCCACGCGTGATGTATTGGGCAATCTCACCGAACGTGAAGCGCGCGTGTTAAAAATGCGCTTTGGTATCGATATGCCAACCGATCACACACTAGAGGAAGTCGGCAAGCAGTTCGATGTCACCCGTGAGCGTATCCGTCAGATCGAAGCAAAAGCCCTGCGTAAACTGCGCCACCCTTCGCGCTCTGAGCACTTGCGCTCTTTTTTAGAGAACGACTAAGTTATCAGGAATATACGGAGTCTAGCTAATAGGTCTCAAGTATTTGCTAACACTAAACTTGCTAACATAAAAAAGCTGAGTATATCTCAGCTTTTTTTGTGTCTACTCATTGTGTCGGTCTATGTATCGAGGCCGCTTATTCATTAGACCTCTTGCAAAAGTAGTTGTAAGACACAACGTATATTATTGAACTCTACTTACTTAATAGATATGCCAAACATAGATAAGCTACTCAAACAAAGTGACGCTGGTTTTAAACGCTACACTGGCATTCATAAAGCCACCTTTTATGACATGCTTGAGGCCATGCAAAAGCATGAAGCATCTAAGACCAAATCAGGTAGACCAAGTGTGCTCAGTCTTAAGGAGCAGATACTACTAGCCCTGACTTATTGGCGTGAATACCGCACGCTTTATCATATCAGTATGGACTTTGGTATTCATGAGTCTTCTGCTAGCCGTATCATTCGTAAAGTAGAAGACACACTGATTGACTCTGGTAAGTTTGAATTACCTAAAAAGCTGCCTAGTAGAGTCGATGACGACATCAATTGGTCAGTCGTCATTGTCGATGCTACCGAAACCCCTATTGAGCGTCCAAAAAAAACCAAAGAGACTACTACAGCGGTAAGAAAAAACAACACACCTTAAAAGCGCAGGTTATCGTTCATTGGCAAACTGGTTTGATACTTGATGTGCAAACCTGTGAAGGGTCAATCCACGATTTTAAGCTGTATAAAGATACTTGTCCTGATTGGTTACCTGAGAATACTAACTATCTAGCAGACAGTGGTTATCAAGGGTTAGCAAAGCTACATAACCAAACTTTCACACCATTTAAGAAACCTCGTGGTGGTCAATTGTTAGAGCTCTGCAAACAAGCCAACCACTATCTGGCAAAGTTTCGTATTGTGGTTGAGCACAAAATAGGCTTAATCAAGTTGTTTAAAATCGTGGCTCATAAATATCGCAACCGTCGTCAGCGCTATGATCTTAGAATGAAGCTGTTTGCTGGTATCATTAATTCCGAGCTTAATCTATGACTTTTGCAAGAGGTCTATTATGTCTACTTATTGATGAGTACCATACAGCTTTCATTGATTAATCAATAAACCGTCTTTGCATCTCATCATCTATCCTCTCAAAAGCATTTCATTCAAAAAATTATTGCCTTTATGTATTATTAAGCGTATAACTACCTACCGTTCGGTAGTTATACAATTTAATAGTGCATAGTACAATTTTATGAATCAGCAAACCCGTGTAAAACACATCAGTACCAAAACCGTCATCTCTCTTGCCATCATCGTGGCGCTCGGCCCAGCAGCGATTGATATGTACTTGGCCTCTATGCCAAACATGGCAAGAGATCTCCACACCTCCTACGCCACCACCCAAATCACTTTAACCGTCTTTCTCATCTTTATGGGCTTAGGGCAGTTGGTTTTTGGCCCTGTCTCTGACGCCATCGGGCGCATCACACCATTGTTTATAGGGCTGCTCGCATATATCGGCGCTTCTGTATGGGCGATGTGGTCGCACAGCATCGAGAGCCTAATTTTTGCCCGTATTCTGCAAGGTCTTGGCGCGTCGATGGCTATCGTGGTGGTGATGAGCATGGTGCGTGATCTCGTCGATGGGCCAAAAGCGGCGCAGATTTATGCAATATTAAATACCATTGTGGCGCTTGGCCCCATCGTGGCACCCGCCATCGGTGGTATCGTCGGCGCGCATCATGGCTGGCGCGGCGTGATGTTTATTTTGGCAGCATTGGGCCTGCTGGTGCTTATCAACACCCTCATCCAAATCAAAGAAACCTTACCAAAAGACCAGCGTATTCAGTTAAATATAAAAAATATCACCAGCATTTATGTCGGTATCTTAACAAACAAGACCTTTGTCTTTAATTTGTTTGCTCTATCTGCGGTGTATTTCTTTTTGTTTGCTTATATTGGCGGCTCTGCGTATGTCTACCAAACCGACTACGGCCTGAGCCTAGCGCAATTTGGCTTTGTCTTTGGTTTGACCAGCATCAGTCTGATTTTGGGCGCATCCTCTACCGCGTATTTGGTCAAAAAAACATCGTCATCGCATCTGGCCCTAATCGGCGCTGGGGTCATGATGCTCGGTAGTGCCGTCTGTATCGCAGCCTATTTACTATCGCTGGGTTTGATCGGTATTGTGACTGGTATTGCTTTAGGACTCTTCGGTCTTGGCGTACTAGAGGCGACATTGATGGCGATTGCGATGGACTCACAGCGTAGCGCTTTGGGGTCGAGTGCGGCTTTATTGGGCGCCATTCCTATGTTACTCTCATCGACTGCCACACCCATCGCTGGACAACTGGTCGAGAGTCATACGTTATATTGGTTGCTCTTGCTAGGGGCTATGGGACCGATTATTTTGGCATTGGTATATCTGGGCTTAAAGTCTCAAAAGCCACACACCACTGCCGCGACCCCATCATTAGAGGAGGCTTATGCAAAGCCATAAACCACGCTCAAGCGCAAAGCTGCGTATTATAGATGCCGCGTTTGCGCTTTTTTTTATGCATGGCTATGAGGGCGCGTCACTCAGTGACATTGCCAAGGCTGTGGGTATCCGCAAAGCCTCGATTTACACGCATTTTGCCAGCAAAGAAGCCATATTTTTAGAGTTACTACAAGACGCGCTCGAGTCAGAGTGCGCGTTTGTTAAGTCATGCTTTGCAGCAGATAGTAAGCCTTCCGCGCCTGGCGAGGCGTATTGCCACGCGTTTGAAGCGCGTTATGAAAACGCGATTACCCTGCGGTTTTTAATTCGCATGGCTTATGCGGCACCTGTGCACCTGACCGATAGCAGTGCAGCGACGTTTAATGTCTATATTGCCGCCTTGACTGAGCAAATACAGCAAGCGCTGCAGCCTTATCAGCTTGACTCTGCACAGCTAGCGCTGTATACCGATGCGTATCTGGGCGTCATCGACAGCTTGAGTGTGGAGCTACTGTATGCAGAAGGACTGTATGAGCGGCGTTTTAAAGCCATGCTCATGCTTTATCGCACTGCTATTGCACAGCTGACAAAAAAATAGATTTTTAAATGTAGGTCACTTTTATATATGGTTATTTGAGCATCACTTGCTAATGGTAGCTATTCTCGCCTATCATAGAGCGGATTTACTTTAAACACTATTTTATCGTTATTATCAAAAAACAAACCTTGTCGGGGTGCTTTGATTTTTTGTCGTCAATCAAAATCATGGCTGAGAGTTACCCGCGAACCTGATGCAGTTAGCACTGACGTAGGAAACAAGCGTGCCGATATATAAGCCACATTGACGCCACAATTTGCCAATCTATATTATTTAGACTGGCGAATGAGTCATGTCTTTTCACCTATGCGCCCTACGCTTTGCTTACTGGTATTTTATAAAGGTAAGTAAAAACCATGAACTACCAAACACTACGTCATAACTGCCCCACGTGGGATGACTATATTCAGCATGACTTTGTCAAACAATTGGCCGCCGGCACCCTCGCCCCTGATAGCTTTCGTCATTACCTTGTCCAAGACTACCTATACTTAATTCACTATGCTCGCGTGATGGCGCTGAGCGTGTATAAGAGCGATACACTGGCACAAATGCGCGTCGGTCAAGCAGGACTAAACGCCATGCTCGATATGGAGATCGGCATGTATCTAGACTTTTGCCGTCTTTGGGACATCCCTTTGCACGAGGTCGAGCACGCGCCTGAATCTGCTATTACCATCGCCTACAGCCGCTATATATTAGACGCTGCCATGTCAGGCTCTTTGGCGGAGCTGTACGCCGCGATTGCGCCTTGTCTGATGGGTTACGGAGAGATTGGCAAGCGCATTAAACAAGCCGGATTTGTCGAGGGCAACCCTTATCAGCCTTGGATTGATGTCTTTTCTAGTGATGACTTTCAGGCCATTACCGCGCAAAACGAAGCACAAATCGATACGCTATTGGCAGGTGCCAGCCCAGCACAGGCCGATAAGTTCCAGCGCTTATTTGACACCGCCGCGCGGATGGAAGTCAGCTTTTGGCAGCAGGCGTTGGACTTATCTTAGACTGTATTTTTTATAGTATGATTCATCGACTTTAAATCAGCGATAGTTCTACTCGCATCGTATTTTATACATTCATTTTGTTTAAGATTGATAATAAAACAACAACCACCCTCAAGGAGAGACTTTATGGCAGCATTTGATGAACACGCCAGCGCATACGACAGCTGGTTTTTGGATAACCAAAACTTACTGGCCAGCGAACTAAAGCTGGTGGCGCACTTTTTGGATAAGGACAGCGAGATACTATCTATCGGCTGTGGTAGCGGTCTGTTTGAGATGCTACTGGCCAAGGATTATGACATCCCTATCAAACACGGCATCGAGCCGTCAACAGATATGGCAAAAATCGCTGAAAAACGCGGCTTGCAAGTAGATATCAGCCCTGCCGAAACCAGTGAGATTGCGCCCAACAAATTTGACATCATTATGTTTAATGGCAGTGTCAGCTATATCAGCGACTTGGACTTATGCATCAAAAAAGCCTTTGACGCGCTAAAGACTGGCGGCAAACTTATCCTCATTGACGTCCCAAAAGAAAGCGGCTTTGCCAGTCTTTACAATCTGGCCAGTGCAGTAGATAGCTGGGCGCATCCCCTGCTCGCGCACATCTCCCCTGCCAACCCCTATCCTATCGAGCTGGTCCGCTCTGCCAATTGGCGCACCTCTGATGAAAAAATCAAACTGATGCAGGCCAATGGCTTTACCGACTTGCAGTACGCGCAGACCCTACTAACCCACCCTATGTATGCCAATGACCAAGTGCAGGAAGTCATCGAAGGGTATGATCGTGGTGATTATGTGGCTATTTGTGGTTATAAAAAGTAGCTGTGGCCAGAGACACTTGAATAATACCAGCTGCGCCATCATAAACAGCACAATGTATTTTTATAACAGCGAGGCAACATTATGAGTGACGACCCAAAAGATAACGGCCAAAACCCGACTGCTCACCGAGCGGTCAATGTCACTGACCTAACCCCTAACGACGGTGTGCTAAAAGGCAAAAAAACCGATATCCAAAACCCAGAGCTGTGGGACTTTCCGATGAACTACCCGATGAGTATCATCGGTCATGAAGGCGAGCATGAGACCTTACTGAACGAGGTCAAGCTTATCCTCGGTAGTCAGTTCCCTGATTTTGATTTGGCCTCGATAGATGTCAAACCCTCAAAAACAGGCCGCTTTCACTCAGCACGCGTCAATCTGTATCTGACCGAAGCTGAGCAAGTAAACACGCTGTATGCTGCTCTTGATAGCGCCAAGACCGTCCGCATGGTGTTGTAGGGCTTTTTGTCACGATAAGCGCTGCTAACCGACGAGCTGATGGACTTTTAAAAAAACCAGTCCGTTTTTCGTCTAAATCGTCACTCATATGGGTGGCGATTTTTTATGGTCTGCTGTACAATCTGCATCCGCATCGTGCAGCTGCAAAACAAGGCTATAGATCAATTTTTTGGGCGGCAATAAAAAGTAAATGTCTACCACATTTTTACAAAAAAAATTATCCACGAGGCTATTCGCGCCTAACCCTTATGCCATCACCCTTTGCCAAAATTGGCGGCATCGGCAACCTCTTGGCAACATAGATTGCCACTAAAATCAATATAGCATTTTCAAAAATTTCCCGCTATATTGTGCCTACCTACTAACAAATACGCTATATGTAGTGCTCAGTGAATTTTTAATTTGCTACGAGTAGCGGTAGAGTTTTGCCTAAAAAAACACCCTACCACCAAAAGACAGCTATAGCGTCATAAAGCATGCCAGCGGGCTATTTCCGCTTCGCATCACAATAAGCAATCAACTTAAGAGGGCAACATGACACACATCGACAAGATCAAAGTGACCAAACGTGACGGACGATTAGAGCTTATTGATTTGGATAAAATTCATAAGGTAATCGAATGGGCTGCTCATGACTTGGATAATGTGTCTGTCTCACAAGTTGAGCTAAAGTCGCATATTCAGTTTTATGAAGGCATCAAAACCCGTGACATTCACGAAACCATCATCAAGTCTGCCGCAGATTTGATCTCTGAAGAGACGCCTGATTATCAGTATCTGGCCGCGCGCCTTGCTATCTTTCACTTACGTAAGATTGCGTATAACAAATTTACCCCGCCGCACCTATTTGATCATGTGACGACACTGACAGAGGCAGGCAAATACGATGAGCATATCCTAGCCGACTATAGCCGCGCAGAGTTTGACGAGTTAAACGAGTACCTCGACCACTGGCGCGATATGAATCTTGCCTATGCCGCGGTTGAGCAAATGGCAGGCAAATACCTCGTACAAGATCGCGTCACCAAACGCGTTTATGAAAGCCCGCAGTTTTTGTATATGCTGGTCGGTATGTGTCTGTTTGCCAACTATGATAAGGCCAGCCGCTTAAGCTATGTCAAACGCTTTTATGATGCGACCTCACAGTTTAAGATTTCCCTACCGACGCCTATCATGTCGGGTGTGCGCACGCCATCGCGTCAGTTTAGCTCGTGCGTCTTGATCGAATGCGGCGATAGCCTAGACTCTATCAACGCCACCACCAGCGCCATCGTGCGTTATGTGTCACAGCGCGCTGGTATCGGCATCAACGCTGGTCGTATCCGTGCCCTTGGCAGCCCTATTCGTGGCGGTGAAGCGCAGCATACTGGCTGTATTCCTTTTTATAAACTGTTTCAAACTGCGGTGAAGTGCTGCTCACAAGGCGGCGTTCGCGGCGGTGCTGCAACACTGTTTTACCCACTATGGCATCTAGAAGTTGAGTCGCTACTCGTCCTCAAAAACAACCGCGGCGTCGAAGACAACCGCGTCCGTCATATGGACTATGGCGTGCAAATCAACAAAACGCTATACACTCGCCTGATCAAAGGCCAAGACATCTCGCTGTTTTCGCCCTCGGATGTCCCAGGCTTGTATGATGCGTTTTTTGAAGATCAGGACAAATTTGAAGCGCTATACACCCAGTATGAGCAAGACCCAAGCATTCGTAGCCGCCAGATCCCAGCCTCTGAGCTGTTTAGCCTGATGATGCAAGAGCGCGCCAGCACTGGCCGTATCTATATCCAAAACGTCGATCATTGCAACACCCATAGCCCGTTTGACGCGACCGTCGCACCGATTCGCCAGTCAAACCTCTGTATGGAGATTGCCCTACCGACCAAACCACTTGACAATATCAATGACGAGACTGGCGAGATCGCCCTATGTACCCTATCGGCGGTCAACTTGGGTAAAGTCGAGAGCGTCAACGACATCGAAGAGCCAGCAGAGCTGATCGTCCGTGCACTAGATGCCCTACTCGACTATCAAGACTATCCAGTCAAAGCCGCTGAAAACGGCAGTATGCGTCGCCGTACCTTAGGTGTGGGCGTGATCAACTATGCGTACTACTTGGCCAAAAATGGCGTGCGCTACTCAGATGATTCGGCCTTGGGTCTGACGCATCAAACCTTTGAAGCGCTACAGTACTATCTGCTCAAAGCCTCAAACAAATTGGCCAAAGAGCAAGGTGCTTGCCCTGCCTTTAACGAGACCACGTACTCGCAAGGTATCTTGCCGATTGATACCTACAAAAAAGACTTGGATAAAATCTGTCAAGAGCCGCTACATCTCGATTGGGAAGCGCTACGTAAGGAAATCACCGAGCATGGCCTGCGCAACTCTACGCTAACCGCCTTGATGCCGTCTGAGACCTCAAGTCAGATCGCCAATGCCACCAACGGTATCGAGCCACCACGTGGTCTGGTGTCTATCAAAGCGTCAAAAGACGGTATCCTCAAGCAAGTGGTGCCTGAGATTGACAAGCTAAAAGGTCAATACGAGCTACTATGGCAAATGCCAAACAATGATGGCTATATCAAGCTGGTCGCTATCATGCAAAAGTTCGTCGATCAAAGTATCTCGGCCAACACCAACTACGATCCGGCGCGCTTTGATGGTCAGCGTGTACCAATGAAGGTACTACTCAAAGACTTGCTCAATGCGTATAAGCTTGGCGTAAAAACCTTGTATTACCATAACACTCGTGATGGTGCCAACGATGCGCAAGCAGATATGGAAGATGATTGTGCTGGCGGGGCTTGTAAGATTTAAAGGTTATTAACTCTCGATTTTTAATGTCTGCTTTTAATTATCAGGCATTAAAAATGGCATAGAAGATTAATCGACTATGCCATTTGGGGATAGAAAATACGTCAATATTTTTATCCGGGAGTTAAGGCTATTGACTTTCACAAGTGATATGTGCTAGCAATACGCTTTCCAAAGCTGACCTGTATTGTAGTAGAAGATATATCTCTTGTCCAAATAAAATCGTGAAGTAATAGTCACCATTTTATGAGGACAACATTATGAACTTTTTTACAAAGTTCAGTCTTGAGCTTTTACTCATCCTAGTCGATTTTCTTCTAAATTCAGAATTGGCTCCGATATGCTCAACACTGCTTAGCTTTTTACTTTAACTAGTTGATAAATACGATACTCGACGAAGACTGCCAAAAGGTGGTCTTCGTCACCCAGAGACAGACTGTAGAGTGCGCCCAGCGCACCAATAAAAAAAGATATACTCAAACAACAGACTGCTATAAGCAACAAAAGACAGAGGTCATAAACATGGAATATACCGCAATCATCAAAGACGGTGGGCTTTTTATCCCAAACGTGTTTTCTGACCTAAACGATGGTAGCTCACATATCGTACAAGTAGACGTCGACATCGCCGAGGTACGACAGCAGCTAAGCGAGCACGCCGGCACAATCGAAACCAAAACGCCCAAAAAACCTGCCAAAAGAGCCAATAAAAAGGCTGAGCAAAAACCGCCAAAAAGCACCGATGACGACGGCATAAGTACCCGACGCAAAAGCGCAATCGACGAGCTAGACGCCCTAGACGATGCAGAGCTAAGCGAGATATTCAAAGCCTATATGAATGACGGACAAACCCCAGAACAAATATCGCTAGAAAACTTATAAAACAATCAACTCCGTATAAACCAACAACCGTATTACTGATAAAGGTAGAACAATGACGTACTCGATTTTTTCTCAAACGCCAAACAATGCGCTAACAGAGCCGATGTTTTTTGGTCAGCCAGTCAACGTGGCGCGTTATGACCAGCAAAAGCACCCAATCTTTGAGCAATTGATCGAAAAACAACTGTCGTTTTTTTGGCGTCCAGAGGAAGTCGATGTGTCACGCGACCGTATCGACTTTAGCAACCTCTCCTCGCACGAGCAGCATATATTTTTGAGCAATCTCAAGTATCAAACCCTACTCGACTCTATCCAAGGCCGTAGCCCAAACGTGGTGCTACTCCCGCTGGTGTCTATCCCTGAGCTGGAGACTTGGATCGAGACGTGGTCGTTCTCCGAGACCATTCACTCGCGCAGCTATACCCATATCATCCGCAACATCGTCAATGACCCTGGCGTTATCTTTGACGATATCATGCAAAACGAGCATATCTTGCAGCGCGCCTCTGATATTGCGCAGTATTATGACGATCTGTACCGCAGCTCGCAGCTGTATAGCCTATACGGTGCCGGTACGCACAATATCAATGGCGAGCAAATCACCGTCGATCTAAAGTCACTCAAAAAACAGATGTATCTGTGCATCATGGCGGTCAACGTCCTAGAAGCCATTCGTTTTTATGTGTCATTTGCCTGCTCGTTTGCCTTCGCCGAGCGCAAATTGATGGAAGGCAACGCCAAGATCATCAAACTGATCGCGCGTGATGAGGCGCTGCATTTGACGGGCACTCAGCACATGATCAATCTGATGCGTAATGGCCGTGACGATCCTGAGATGGTCGAGATTGCTGAAGCCTGTTATGAGGAAAGTATCGAGATTTTCCGGAAGGCTGCCGAGCAAGAAAAACAATGGGCAGGTTATCTGTTTAAAGATGGCTCGATGATCGGTCTAAACAAAGACATTCTTTGTCAGTATATCGAATACATCACCAACCTACGCATGGAAGCGGTCGGCTTGCCAGCGGCGTTCCCAAATTCAAAATCCAACCCTATCCCATGGATTAATACGTGGCTGTCGTCTGACAACGTACAAGTGGCACCGCAAGAGACAGAGATTAGCTCATACTTGGTCGGTCAGATCGACTCTGACCTATCAGACAGCGACTTTGATGACTTTGAGCTATAGCTGCTGGTTTTGTCGCTTTCTATAAGACGACTATATCAGCGATGTTTATTAAACGCAGATGGGCGCCTCGTGCGCCCTATACAGATAAGGTAACGCTAAAAAGACATTTAAAGAGACTGGCGCACGATCACCAGTGAATAGGATTTATAATGACTTGGGTAAAGACCAGTAAAAAACGGTTTTATCTGCATGATGATGAAAGCCTACTCGATGGCCTGCTACGCACCGGGCACGATATCAGCTATCAGTGCCGTGAGGGCTACTGCGGTAGCTGCCGCGTCAAGCGTATCTCAAGCTCACACAGCGTCGACTATCCATTTGAGCCGCTGGCGATGATAGATGAAGACGAGATCCTACCTTGCTGCTGTCGTGTGCAAGGGATCATTCATATCAATCATGAGCCCGTGATTAAATAAAAACGGCTCACCTTCAAACCAGCAGCCAAAAAAAGCGCGCTACCTTTTGAGGCAGCGCGCTTTTTTGTGGCAGTTACCAACCTCTATACCCTACTCAAACAGCTTGAGTAGCTCCTCACGCATACGATCACGCTCTGCCTCTGACATCATCGGTACCTCTTCATCTGGTAAGTGTGGCTGACCGGTACCGCCAAGCGTTTCGTCATGAATGATGACGGGACGCGGGGTTGGCTCTTGTACCGGACGCTCCTCTAATACGATTTTTACCTGTGCGTTTTTGCCTTGGCGTAGTATCTGGGCATTGAGCTCAGTATTGGGCGGCTTACGGGCCACATACTGAATCAAGGTATTGGCATCGGTCATCTCGACCCCGTCGATGGTCAAGATAATATCGCCCACTCGTAGGCCACTTTTGGCCGCAGGACCTTGGTCAATGACGTTTAATACTTCTACACCGGTCGAGGTCTCAAGCTGCGTAGGATCACGAAGCTGTGACTGAATCTCAATACCTAGCCAGCCACGACTGACCTTGCCATCTTTGATTAAGGCATTCATCACCTGCTCGACAAGGGCGGTCGGAATAGCAAAGCCGATGCCCATCGAGCCGCCAGAGCGGGAGAATATCACGGTATTGATACCGACCAGCTCGCCATGCGCATCGACGAGCGCGCCGCCTGAGTTACCCGGATTGATCGCCGCATCGGTCTGAATAAAGTCTTCAAACTTATTGACCCCCAGACCAGTACGCCCAGTGGCGGAGATGATCCCTTGCGTCACCGTTTGGCCGACACCGAACGGGTTGCCAATGGCCAAGGCCAAATCGCCGACACGGATAGGATCCTCGCGAAAACCAAGCGGCGTCAGACCGGTCATATCGACTTTGATCACCGCCAAATCACTATCAGGATCGGTACCGATGATCTTGGCGCGGCTCTTGCGTCCATCATTAAACGCGACGGTGATTTCATCGGCTTTTTCGATGACATGGGCGTTGGTCACGATATAGCCGTCTTCTGAGACAATCACCCCAGAGCCTAAGTTGGTAGAGCCTTGATCCTGCGATGGCCCGCCATGAAACTCAAAAAAACGGCGCAAAACAGGGTCATTCATGTATGGATGCTCGGCCATGGTCTGCGTGGTATAGATATTGACGACCGACTGTGACGCGCGGGCAACGGCATTATGATAAGAGGAAATCGGTGCAGGCGTATCAGCGACAGGGGTCGATGCTTGCTGCTCAACAGGTGGCGTCCTCGGTGGCTCCCACGTCGCCTCTGACGTCGTTTTCATACTCATGAACAACCAGATAAACGCTGCCAATACTAGCAGCAATAAGATCCAAGGAAGCCACTTTAATACAGACGCCTTGTTATTGGTGTTCGGGGATGGCGACATATAAAAACCTCTATAATTTTGATGCACACAAACAATAAAAAAAACAATGATAAATAAGACAGAGACAAATCGCAGGCCAGTTACTACTGGCCTACTGTGAGCAATAGCATAACAAACATCAGCAGCAAAACGCTATCGCTCAAGTGGTCTTGGGTATCGTCAGTTCTAAAGCTGACCCACCCTAGGCAAATTATAACTGCCCATTCTACCGAATAGTAACGCATCGTGTACCATTTCAGTTATTGGCCTTGTCTACTCTTTGGCACCGTCATGCTAAAATGCAGATTATTTGCCTCACTGGCCAATTAAATAACGCAAATAACGACAAGGAACCACCATGACCCCGCACTCTGCCGATACGACGATTACTGCCCAAGCGCTGACTGAGTTTTGTGACGACTATCTGTCTGCCAGCGCATTTAAAGACTATGCGCCAAATGGCCTACAAGTCGATGGCGGCCGGCCTATCAGACGCATCGTGACTGGGGTGACGGCTTGCGAGGCACTCATCGATGCTGCCATCGCCGAGGACGCCGATGCTATTATGGTCCATCATGGATATTTTTGGAAAGGCGAACCGATGACCATCACTGGCATGAAAGGCCAGCGTATTCGTAAATTGATGCAACACGGAATCTCGCTGATTGGCTATCACTTGCCGCTCGATGCTCATCCAAAAATCGGTAACAATGCCAAGCTTGCCGAGATGTTAGGGCTGACCATCACAGAGGCGCTATACCCTCATGAGTCACACCCCATTGGCAATATCGCCACGTGCCCGCCGCAAAGCGCCGAAAGCCTGACTCAGACCATCACGCAAGCTCTAGGACGCATACCACTACATATCTCAGGTCATTATCAGTATTTGGCAGATGAAGCCGCAGATACAGCAGCAGCCCCAAAACTGTTAAAACGTATCGGCATCTGTACTGGCGGCGCGCAAGATATGATCGAGCAAGCCGCAGCCATGGGCTGTGATGCCTATATTTCAGGCGAGATATCAGAGCGCACGACCCATAGCGCCCGTGAGCTTGGGATTGATTACTTTGCATGTGGCCATCACGCAACAGAGCGTGCAGGAATTCAAGCACTCGGAGACATCATCGCTCAACAATTTGGTCTGTCTGTGCGCTTTATCGATATCGATAACCCCGCTTAGATTCGGCGTCAACCCAGCACAAGTAAAGCTTAACACCAAGACTCTTGGTTTAAAATATTGAGAGCTCGATAAGTCATTGATGGTTATCTGATGACTATCTGATGATTAATCTTAGTCGTTTTTTGGCTTTATATTTCATAATACAGCCGAATTTGACCGTTTATAAGCAAATTGTTAAGTTTTATCGCTAATTTCTTAACTCTACTTGAATAATAAAACCAGTAACCGCATATTACTACCTGTAACAAAGAACGTTTTGTCATGAAACTTCCCATTATTACAGCTTCCGGTTATGGCACTAAGATAGATAACAAATAGATAATAGACAGCCATTTAGCGTTACTATTTATCTATGGCTTAAGTTTTGCGAGATTTACGCATGGCTTATTCTCTTCTACAGTGAGAAGGCGCGCGGCTTTAGCGGCGTATTACTACCTTAGTGTTGCGATGGTGGTTTGATGTTTTTTGTCAGTCGGTGTTATGACTGGATAAAAACGAATAACCCTATATCGCTGAACAGCAAATATGATCGGCGGTTTACTCTACCCTAAACGATATAAAGAGTAAGCCGCTGCTGATATTAGCGTAGTGCATTGACCTTGTCATTGAGACGCATGGTTTGGCGCCACATTGATATAGGTATCTACGTGCTTGCTTCAATAATTTAATCATGACCTTACCTGTGTTTGTTAGAGAGTCGTTACGTTCAGTCTTATCTATTGTCGATGAAGGAATCATCTGATTTATCGCCTTCTGGGGTTTTTGCGTCTGTTTTTTGCAGGCATGGCTTTTTTGATAAGCTTTTTTTGACAATAGATACTTGACTGTGACAGCGCTGCACGTGTTTATAGAAAACTCACACGCGGCACGACTTTTTAATAAACAAACTGAGCGCACACGACAGTTATTTAACCGTGTCCCTCAGTTGAAATGCAACCTCGGTATATGTGCTATTGGCATACACAAGTGAGCATTTACGGTAAGTAGGATGGCTAAAATCAGGAGACATCCATGCAGCGTATTACTTATCGTGTGAAAGTATCAGCGCAAGGGGCCAAACGCCGTATTTCTTATCTGCTGCGTCCATCTAAGCGCCTACCAAACACCAAAAGTAACATCGTTTCATCCGTTACCCCTACTACTTCAAATCGGTTTGCCAAGACCAAAAAACTGGCGCAAGTGTCTAGTATCGCCCTGCTCTCGCTACCTGCTGAGAGCCTAACGACGATGCAGGCGAGCGTACCGGCCTATGACCATGTCATGCTAGACAATACCTTGACCGTCGCTGCTGTCCCAGGCAATAGCACGTATTTTGCGACCGATGGGTTTCAGCATGGTTTTGGGTTTGACTTGGTACGTACTTATGCTGACGAGCTCGGTGTCGATATCGATTTAAAAGCCTACGCCAGCGAAGAAGCAGCCTTACATGCTCTAAAATCTGGTGAGGCGGACATGGCATTGACCACCGCCAGTACTCAACTAAAAAGCCAGCTAAATTTGTCCTCTATCAACGTCAGCTGCGGCTATGATGCCAGTTTGACCAAAAACGGCCTGCATCCAAAGGTCAGCTGGTCGTTTAATGCTCCTGATGATCCATTGTCACAAAAAGCCAGTTATTTTTTGTGCGATAGTATTAAGCTGAAAAACACCCAAAAGCTGGCCGCGTTTTATAATCAAACCCTACTAAAAGACGCCTATAGTCAAGATCACTTTAAAAAAACACTGACAGAGAGGCTGCCTGATTATCAGTCGTCTTTTGAAGAGCAAGCACGTAACTACAATCATGATTGGGAGTTATTGGTTGCGATGGGCTATCAAGAGTCACATCTGGATGCCAATGCGGTCTCGCCCACCGGCGTACGCGGCCTGATGATGCTCACCAACAATACTGCCAAAGCGATGGGCGTATCAGATCGTGTGGATCCGTATCAAAGCATCGGCGGCGGCGCGCGTTATTTAGAACAAATGAAAGATGAGTTTGCTGATGTGCCAAAGTCTGATCGAATTTGGTTTGCACTAGCAGGATACAATATGGGTCCAAATGCGGTCAAAAGCATCCAGCGTAAACTGCGCGCGCAAGGCATTGATGATAAGAGCTGGGCCAACGTCTATGCCTATCTCGCAGAACACAGAGCCTCCAACAGCCGCTATGGTCAAGCGATGCACTATGTCAGCAATATCAGAAGCTATCTTGAAACCATTAAAACACAAACTGTCTAATGACATGACACTCATCACACAAAAAAGCGGCTCTTATGATAAGAGCCGCTTTTTTATGTGATGACTATATACGCTATTAACGATTGGGCACCGTCAGACGCTGACCACGCTGTAGCATGGTATCGGCCGCGATATTATTCATATCTGCCAACTCTTGGGTCGACACTCCGTATTTACGCGCCAGCCCGATAAGACTATCTCCTGAGCCCACAGTATAGCTGACGGTTGCTTTTGGTACTTTTAGCGTCTGTCCGCGTTGCAGCTGGGCATTGGTTGCCAAATCATTGGTCGCCGCCAGATCTTCTACCGACACACCAAACTCTCTGGCAAGCGCAATCAGGCCATCGCCTGACTTGACCTTGTAGCTTTCGGTATTGCCCAGCTTTTTGCCGCTGCTGACTGTACTGGTTGTGGTATTGCTCGTCGCATTGCTGCTTTGGCTGCTGGCACGAGAGACCACTGGGCTACCGCTAGCAGGAATCGTAATGGTACGGCCTAGTATCAAGTTTGAGTTGGTCTTTAGGTTATTGGCGGCAGCCAAGTCACTCAGACCGATATTATAGCGTCTTGCCACGCCCGTTAGGGTATCACCGGATTTGACCTTATAACTAACCGCTTTATCATTTAGCTGACGATCGACGATATCTTTGGGCGCAGGCACTTTAATCGTTTGACCACGTTGCAGGCGAGCTTTGGCATCAAAGTTACTGTTTACCGCTGCCAGCTCTGCTGGACTGACGCCGATACTGTTGGCAATACCAATTAAAGTCTCACCTGATTTTACCTTGTAACTGGTGGTTGCCACTGAGCTTGCACTACTCTGCGCTCTACTGCTGCTAGTACGAGAGGCCGCGTCTATGTCTGCGCTGGCAGGTACTTTTAGGGTTTGCCCGACATATAGAGAGTCTGTGCTGCTAAGGCCATTAAGGCTGGCCAAAGTAGCGGTTGGCACATTGAACTGACGCGCCAAAGCGATCAAGCCATCCCCTGCTTTTACTCGGTAGCTCTGGGTCGCCGTGGCAGATTTACTGGGTTTGGATGATGGCGCGGCAGGTGTCGTTGCAGGTGCAGTGACTTTGCCAGGTACCAGCCATAGCTTTTGACCTCTGAGTAAATCCGCGCGACTACTTAGGTTGTTATAACTGGCCAACTGCGTGACCGATAGACCAAAGCGGTTGGCCGTACCGATCAGCGTATCGCCCCCTTGTACCACATAGCTTTCTGGCTGGTTGGCCGCTGTGCTGCTCGCACTGCTCAGAGGCTTGATGGGCTTGGCATTGTATAGATACAAGGTGCTGCCAGACAGCAGCTTGGCGCTGGCATCTATTTGGTTCCATTCGGCGATATCGCGCCAGCTCACGCCAGCTCGACTGGCAATATTAGACAGCGTATCACCACGTTTTACCGTATAGGTGCTACGCGTGCCTTGTGGCTTGGGCTTGCTGACTGGCGTTTTTGCAAAGCTCAGTTTTTTTTCATCGCCTGTCGCCTCCAAGATAGACTGCTGCGTCTGCACCGCTGACAAGTTGATGTTGCCATCGGCGTTGATGACATTAGTCTCAGGCGTGCTGCTGCGAATCTGCTTGGCAATAAAATCACGTTCTTCTTTGCTCAAAGGCGGCTCTTGAACGATGGTATTGTTTTGAGTGATTTTTGCAGACGTGGTCGGTAGGCTGTTGCTGCTTTTTAGCTCAGCATTGATTTTATTGGTCTCGGCGGTGGTCAACGGCGGCTCAGTATGTACGGCGGCGTTGTTGCTATAGACCGAGCTGCTCGTCTGTGTCGTTGTGGGCGAGATATAGCTCGTCGTCTGCTGCGGCACACTGGCATTAGCGGCATAGTCTGCCAATGCGCTGCCAGTAGATGGCAAAGCCGAGCTGGTATAAGGTTTACTATTATAGCTTGGTGAGCTTGAGCTGCTAGTGGTGGTGCTGTTATTACTGGCAGTCAACACATTACCCATGCCATTACCACGTAGCGAGCTGAGCTTGGCGTCCAGGTTGAGGCTCACATCATTAGGGATAATCACCCGCTGCGGGCCTGAGGCATCGACACGCCCTGAGGTGAGCGCGGTATTGAGTCTTTCGAGCTCATCATAACTGACGCCTGTGATTTGTGATACTTCCGATAAACTGACACCATAATTGACGGGCACACTGCGAAAATGCTGACGGTTGGCGATAGCTGGTAGATAGACACCGTACTGCTCAGGCTTGGCAACGATTTCGGCCACTGCCAAAAAGCGTGGCACATAGTTCATGGTTTCGGTAGGCAGTCTAAGTGACCAGTAATCCGTGGGCAGACCACGAGCCGCATTAGCATCGATGGCTTTTTGCACACGACCGGGCCCTGCATTATAAGCGGCTAACGCCAGCTCCCAACTACCAAACTGGTTGTGCAATGCTGTCAAAAAGTCATAGGCGGCGCGCGTCGACTCGATGACGTCACGGCGACCATCATAAGTGCTGCTTTGATTTAACCCATAAATACGGCCCGTACTAGGGATAAACTGCCATAAGCCTGCCGCTGCGGCACTACTAGTCCCACTTGGGTCATAAGAGCTTTCGATCACAGGCAATAGCGCCAGCTCGGTTGGGATATTACGGCGCTCTGCTTCTCGCACTGTGTGATAAATATAACGACTGGCACGCGCAGTCAAACGGTTTAGATACTCTTGTCGACTGGTAAACCAGCTTTTTTGTGCTTCGATACGCTGGTTATAAATTGGCTGTCCGCCGTTCATACGGTAGCCGGCACGCAAACGATTCCACAAATCACCGTATTGCTGAATGGCAAGTTTGTTGCCTTCTACCATGGTCATGTCTGTCGCTTCTAACAAATCCGCTAACTCATCTAAGCTTTCAGCATCAAGATAAGCGGTAGAGTAATCCGTGGTGGCAGATTTTGCTGCTTGCTTACCAGCACGCTTGGCAACCGTCGCCGAGGTGTTGGTCGCGCCTTTGTTTTTTACCGGCGAGGTATTGCTACAAGCACTGATGAGTAACGTCGATACCGCAAGCGTCAATGGTAACGCAATAAATGAGCGAGAGTTTGAGAGCACAGTAGACATGATATTGGAGGTTTCCTAACGACAAGAAGTAATGAGATAAGTTGCTTGATAGTATAGTCTGCAATGTAAAGCAAAGACCAGTCTGATGTAAAGACCTTAAGCAAAAATTACGGCCGCTCTTTTTTGTGACTTTTATGAATATAAGCATAGATATATAAACAAAACCTTATAAGAAATATTTATATATCATGGATGAGCTGTATTTATTCACCATCTTAATGCTCGATGGTCTTAACTAGCTACTCTTAATCAGATACTATTAATGAAATACTCTTAATTAATAGTCACTTGTGAGACCGCACGCAATAAGACAGCATTGCCCGTCGAGAGCGTCAAGGTCACCCGCGAGGTGGTGACAAACGAGACCTTCTGACCATCTTTTACCCAGCTTTCATTGGTGGTCATATTGGCTTTGGCCTGTCCACCTGTGATGACGATGTTATCGACTGAGATGTCGTAGCGATAATTGGAGGTGTCGTTCCAGCTGTTTTGCAGCAGTTTTAGATAAGCTTCTTTGTCCAGACTGGTTGATTTTCCTTTTCTAGATAAAGAAATCAGCGCATCATCAGAGACCAAACGTGCAACTTGGTTGATGTTTTGGCTGTTCGCTGATGATTTCATGGCAGCGGCGTAGTTTTTTACCAATGCTTCTGTCATGGTCGCCGCCTGCGCATTGATCGTGATGGTGCTTGCAGCAGCAACGACAGCGGCCACACTGGCACTTTTTATCATCAGAGCCAAAAGCCCGTTTCCCCATACTCGTTTCATGATAATCCTTAGCGATATTATCGGCGTTATGGTCATACATTTTCTATTTATCATACATTTTATATTTATCTATGTATTGATGTAGAGACCACAAGCGCACTTATCGTTTGACTAAATAGGCCACCTATACTGAGTATAGGTACTGACGCCTTAATATTGACTTTACGAACCATTTTGGTAATTTTTTTAATCCAAACACGGCAGACTCGTATCATAGTGTGAGACTATCATTCAATTCTCACAGCCATGTGACACCCTGTGTAATTATTGCGAATATCTATAACGATAGACTATCTTGAAGTCTACAGTCATATCAAGCCTTACTGATTATCACAATAAGACTTGATAACGATGGAGACTCAGAGCAGCGCGGCGGCAGCGTAATCAGTCACGCTTAGCGTTATGACTTGGTTTCTGAGCCATTGTCTTCAGGCTGTTCATCATCGCTGAGCTTCATACCGAGGCGCTCTACGCGTCTGTCCATCATTTGCCGTGCCAGCGCTTGCATGTCCTCGACGCGGTCTATCTCATCGACAATCTCCAGCCCGAGCAAGGTTTCAAACACATCTTCCAACGTCACCAAGCCTTTGACTTCCCCATACTCACCCACAGTAATGGCAATGTGGACACGGTTTTTTAGCATCAGCTCTAGCAAGTCAAACAGCTTCATCTTTGAGAATACAAAGGTAATCTCTCGTTTAAACTGGGTCAACGGTTTGTGCATGGCGTGGTTGACTTTGGCCAGCAGCATATCTGTTTTTAGCACAAAACCGGTAATATTGTCCAAATCACCATCATAAATCGGCAAACGCGAAAACGTCAGCTTAGGGCGATCCACCAGCAGCTCAGCCACGGTTTTATTTTCTTCAAAAGCGAGCATCACTGAGCGCGGCGTCATGATATCCTCAACCTTGATAGCGCCAAAGGCCAGCAAGTTACGGATAATGCGCGACTCTAGCGGGTCTATCTGACCTGACTCCTCACCGATACTGGCCAAAGCAGCAAACTCACGGCGGCTAAAGGTTTGCGGCTCTTTGCCGCGCACTAGTAGCTTGGTGAGGCGCTCTGATATCCAAATCAGTGGATACAGCAGTAAGATAATACCGCGGACAAAATAAGCAACCAGACCGCTAAGCTGACGCCAGTACAGCGTGCCCAAAGTCTTAGGAATGATTTCAGACAAAAATAAAATCGCTAGCGTCATAATCGCCGAAAACAGTCCAAACCAAGCACTACCAAAGACGATAGTCGCTTGGGCACCAGCGCCGATAGAGCCAAGCGTGTGCGCCACTGTGTTTAATGTCAAAATAGCGGCCAGCGACTGATCGATATTGTCAACTTTTAGGCTTTTAAGCATTTCCGCTTTTTTGGGGTTGCTTTCTTGTACGTCCGCGATAAACGACGGCGTCATACTCAGCAAAACAGACTCGGCTAACGAACATGCAAAAGACACGCCGATGGCCAGTACGACAAAAAATATCAGCAGCATCACACTCAGCGCTGTTGGAGCAGCCGCCGCATCAGCCGCCCAAGCCAGCTGCGGTAGTAGCAAGACGGCAGGCAACGGCAGCACCGCGAGTAACGGCCGACCAAAACGAGCAGGACGACACATCTTTGGGGGAGGTTCTGCTGACTCATCTTGACGACAAGCCCTCGGACGATTTAAACGAGGTACAAACATAAAAGAGGTGGACAAGTTAGGTAACCTAAACAGAAAAGAAGAAAAAAGATAATATCATGAGTACGCGCCGCCGAGCATCTACCGCATAAAAGCTGGTTAATGCTCGATAAACAGGCACTCATCGATGCCCACCACCTTGCCTGACAGCTTGTCTTATAAGCAGTTAATAGCCCAGTCAGTCAACAACCAACATCTGGCTACTGTGCGTGACATTTTATAAGGACAGCTTACCAGCCCTACCCTCTAGGTATCGTGTGGCGGCAATTATTGCCATTTGATAGTAGCATTGATGATAATATTTCACAATAAGCCGCGCTTTTTAAGTGCAATTTTTTAGGTACGCCGTTTATACGCGAGGTTTTACGTTTCGTCATATGGGTTTTTGGCTAGCATTTGATGCAGCCAATCGCCCGATATACCAGAGAAAACACACCCAGCTTATGATTAACAGTTACCAAGTCTGGGATTTTTTGTTACTATGCGTCTAATTTTATTATTGTCTATGACTTACTGAGAGTAAATTATGTTGCTATTTATCCAAGCCGCCCATGCGGCTCCAGAAACTGCAGGCGCTGCGTCAATATTTGGCCAGATCTTATTGCCTGTCGCTTTTTTTGCGATTTTTTATTTTTTAGTCATTCGCCCGCAGTCTAAGCGTACCAAAGAGCATCGTGCTATGGTCAATGCGCTGAGTGTCGGCAATGAGATTATCTTTGCCGGTGGTCTGATGGGCCGTATCAAAGACATCGAGGGCGACTATGCTGTCGTCAGTTTGAACAACAACACAGATGTGAAGATACAGCGCGCTTCTGTCATCTCAGTATTACCTGCTGGCACTATCGAGAGCGTATAATTATCAGCCGTGCTGTATTTATGATCGTGCGCTCGTCGTACTGATAAATACGTACGTGCCTAAAAAATGACCGTACCTTGTCTACGGTCATTTTTCGCTATAAAGTAGCAAAACCTTGCATTTTATAATGTCAAAGACGGCGATAAGTTGTCAGTTTTATGTTATCGATAATCTTTCGATAACAAATATTTTGGATGACGGCGCAAAGCGTCATCTGTATTATTTGCTTTATTGTTTTATGCTTTATTATCATCGCGGATGATCGCAATGGTACATGACAACGACTGCCAAATACGGCACTCGACCATTGCTATCGCTAACTTCCCATCTGCTAACTTGTGGCCTACGTCGCCAGTCGTTTATCAACCTAAAGAAGTGATTATGCAATATCCCGCTTGGAAATACTTACTCATCGCCGTCGTGCTTATCATTGCCGGTCTGTATGCTGCCCCCAACCTCTACCCTGACGAACCTGCCGTACAGATTACCAGTGCTGCCGCAGGTACTCAGCTGTCTGAAGGTATTTTGACCGAGTCACAAAGCCTCCTTACTGAGGCAGGTCTGGACAGTCATGATGGTACGTTTGAGGGCAACAGTGCGCTGGTACGCCTAAAAAACCCTGTCGATCAGCTCAAGGCGCAAGAAGTACTGCGCCAAAATCTGGGCGAGGACTATGTCGTGGCGCTCAACTTAGCACAGACCACGCCAGAGTGGCTACGTAGCATCGGCGCAAAACCGATGAAACTTGGTCTAGATTTGCGCGGCGGTGTGCGCTTTGTCCTCGAAGTCGATATGGATAAGGCTCTCGAGCAGCGCTTAAGTAGTGCGAGCCGTGATATGCGCCGTGAGCTACGTGCTGAACGAGTGGCGGTCAAGGGCATCAAAACTGAAAACCAAAGTGTCGTACTGCATTTTGCCGATACCGACGCGCGTAACCGTGCTCAAAACATCCTACAAGGCTCAATGGGCAATACTTTTAGTTTGCAGTCTTCGATTGATGAGCAAGGCCCAGCGCTAATCTTGACATACAATGACGCCACCCTCGATGAGATCAACAGCTACGCGGTCAATCAAAACCTCACGACCCTACGTAATCGTATTGCAGAGTTGGGCGTGACTGAAGCCTTGGTACAGTCACAAGGCGCTAGCCGTATCGTGGTCGAGCTACCTGGTGTACAGGACACAGCCGAGGCCAAACGTGTCCTTGGACGTACGGCAAACCTTGAGTTTCGTATGGTCGCTGAAGACGCTGATACCTACACAGGCGGCATTCCACCAGCAGGCACTGAGGCTTTCCCCTTTGAGACGCTCGATGGCCCTCCAGTACTGCTAGATCGTCAAGCCATCGTCACAGGTGATAAAGTCACCAATGCACAGACAGGCGTCGACGAAAACGGCTCGCCTGAAGTGAGCATCACGCTAGACAGTGCTGGTGGTAAGCTAATGCAAAATGCCACCCGTACTGCTGTTGGCAAACAGATGGCGGTTTTGTTTATCGAAAACAAACAAAGAATCACCTATGAAGAAGACCCAGAGACTGGCGAGACCGTCGAAGTACGTACGCCTTACGCTGAGACAAAGGTCATCAACCGCGCCAATATTCAAGCGGTACTTGGCTCATCTTTCCGCATCACGGGGCTAGATAGTAGTGCTGAAGCAGCTGAGCTGGCGCTGTTATTACGCTCAGGTGCCTTAGCGGCCCCGATGTACTTCGTCGAAGAGCGCACCATTGGCCCATCACTCGGGCAAGAAAACATCGAAAAAGGCTTATTTTCGACGCAGGTCGGTTATTTGCTGGTCTTTGCCTTTATGATTGTTTTTTATCGCCTCTTTGGTGTCATCGCCAACGTGGCTCTAGCGGTAAACGTTATTATCATCATCGCTATTATGTCGATTTTAGGTTCATCGCTTACCCTACCAGGCATTGCAGGTATCGTTTTGACCATCGGTATGGCGGTCGATGCCAACGTCCTGATTTTTGAGCGCATACGCGAAGAGCTGGCCAACGGCGTACGGCCAAAATCCGCTATCGTGGCAGGATTTGATCGCGCCTTTAGTAGTATTTTTGATGCCAACCTCACCACGTTGTTGGTAGCGTTTATCTTGTTTGCCATCGGTACAGGCCCGATCAAAGGCTTTGCGATTACGTTAGCTATCGGTATTGTCAGCTCACTATTTACCGCCATCTTGGTGACACGTGCGCTGGTACAAATTGCTTATGGTAAGCGTAAATCTATCAAACGTTTGAGCATCGGTTAGGAGAACACTATGGCGATCGATAAGAACAACCCTTTAGAACAAAACAATCCAGATCGAAATGGTCCAGGCGGCTCAAACACAGACGCTAGCAGCACACGCCGCCGCAAAAAACCACGCCGTGATGGCAAAGGCAGCAACAACCAAGCCAAATCAAAAAAAGCACGTCGCGGCAATAGCGGTGATAACGCCGCGCAAACGCTCAGCACCCAAGCCATCGATCCAAATCTGGATATAGGTGATGCAGAGGACTATGCAGCAGCGCAAGCAGAAGGCGGTATCAAAGCGATAGGCGATCAGCGCATCATTCCATTTATGAAGATAGAAAAGCCAATGGCGCTTTTATCGCTCTTGATGGTCATTGGTAGTATCATTGCAATTGCGGTCAATGGCCTAAACCTAGGCCTTGACTTTACCGGAGGCGTCTCAGCAGACGTACGCTATGAGCAACCTGTCGAGCAAGTAGAGGTCGTACAGGCTTTAGCCGATGGTGGCTTTGATGATGCTGTGGTACAGTATTTGGGTACTCGAGAAGAGCTACTGGTACGCCTACCGCCGCAGTCTGATAATGTCGATGGACTAAATGCCAGCTTGACCCAAGCATTGGCACTGCCCGATAATGCTGCTGATATTAGCAACGTCAATATCATCGGTAGCCAAGTGGGCAACGAAGTGTATTTAAACTCCGTCATGGCGTTGGCACTGGCGCTGGTTTGTATGCTCGGTTATGTGGCCCTACGTTTCCAATTTAAGCTATCATTGGGAGCGGTGCTTTCGCTGTTTCATGACGCCATCGTTACTATTGGTGTCTTTGCCCTATTCGGCTTTCCATTTGATTTGACGGTGTTGGCTGCTATTTTGGCCTTGATCGGTTACTCATTGAACGATACGATTGTCGTCTATGACCGCATTCGCGAAAACTTCCGCCGCGTCCGTGGTATCTCACCGCGACAGACGATTGACCTGTCTTTGACAGAGACGTTGCGCCGTACGATTATGACCATCTCAACCGTGTTACTTGTGGTATTGGCCATGATGTTCTTAGGCGGTGATGGACTATACTGGTTCTCAGTAGCGCTATTTATTGGTCTACTGGCTGGTACGTATTCATCGACTTACATCGCAAGCTCAATCCCACTACGTATGGGACTGTCACGTGACGACTTTATTGTAAAAGTAAAGCCTGAGTTTGAAGAAGAAATCGTAACGTTTAACGATCCAAAAATGTACGAATAAAGCCGTATTTGGCCATGATGGCATTCTCTTATCTCATGGCCAACTGACAACATAAGCACAAAATTTGTATCTTTAATACAATAATAGCGTGTAAAAAGAAGCACCTGACTCACCAGCTGTGAGTCTAGGTGCTTTTGTCTTTTTGCTGCGTTTACGGACTACTGACCACAATCAGGTCAATATAAGACAGCCTCAGCCAGCAAAAAGACGTATGTCTATCACGTATCATCATATTGTATGTCGATTTTATTTAGCATCGCCTACGACAGCGCACTGTCTTTAACAAAGGGCATAAAACGGGTCAAAAATGTCAGTTACCGCCTCCTCTGCTAACGCCTTACCACCGATTGATACCCGCTACGCGCGCATCATCGCAATTGCGCTGCCAGTTTTGCTGGCAAATCTGGCCATGCCGCTACAAAGCGTGATCGATACGGCCATCGTCGGCAATATGAATAATACTGCTAAGCTTGCAGGTATGGGGCTTGCGATACAATTGCTGTCTTTACTGCTAGTCAGTTTTAACTTTTTGCAATATGCATCGTCTGGGCTATCCGCGCAAGCTCTGGGGCAACTGGCGGGCCGTATGGACGGGGCAAGCGAAGATAAAAACACACTTGATTATCATGCTATCACTCCTTTATTGTCCATCTTACAGCGTGCTTTATTATTAGCCACGGCCATCGGCTTGGTATTGCTGCTGGCAAAACCTTGGCTAATAGACTTTGGCCTACAGGCACTGTCGGCCAATCCTGAGAGTGGCCACGCGGCCAAGACGTATTTGGATGTGCGTTTTTGGGGTGTCATCGCCGAGCTGATGAACTTTGCTTTTATTGGCTGGTTTGCAGGACAAGGCAAAACCCGTTATATGCTGTATCAGCAGGGCTTTATCGCCGTGCTCAATATTGTCCTAACGCTGTTTTTTGTCTTTGGGTTACAGATGGAGCTGGTCGGGGTGGCACTGGGCACCACCATTGCGTTTTGGTCAGGTGTATTATTGGCTTTATGGCTGAGCTGCCGGCACCTAAAGATATCTTGGCGAACCTTGATTTGTGCTGATCGCCAGCACTTTACTAAAGATAAAATGCTTAGGCTATTTTCACTGAACAAAGACATCTTTATACGTACGCTGATTCTAACGTTAAGCTTTGCTTGGATTACCCGTCTATCTGCTCAAAGTGGCGATGTTATATTGGCTGCCAATGCCATATTATTACAAGTATTGAGCATATCAGCCTTTGCCTTAGATGGCGTTGCTGTATCCGCTGAGACGCTGAGCGGACAGGCAGCTGGGCGACGCGACTGGGCAAGCTTTCGCGTCGTTATCAAGCGCACTGGGGTCGTCAGCTACACGCTGGCTATCTTATTAAGCGCGGTTTGGTGGCTGGCCATGCCTATCTACCTGCCATTTATGACCAACATCGAGGCGGTGTTTCGCTTAGCTGACCAATATCACTTGTATGCGGTGCTTTTACCCTTAGTCGGTGTGGGCGCATATTGGCTGGATGGCATATTTTTTGGTTTAACTGCTGGTAAGGTGATTCGGAATGCTGCGCTTATCTTAGCGGCTGTTTTTTTTCCGCTAAGCTGGCTACTCTATCAGCAGTGGGATATGACTGGTATTTGGCTGAGTGTCTGGAGCCTATTACTACTCAGACTTATCATTTTAATAGGTTTTTTATACCGGGCTCATCAGACAGGCGATTATGAAAAGCTCCAAATAGACGCGTAAGGCGGCATTTGCTCCGATGTTGATATCGTCAGTTCGATATAAAAACGTTATAGCAAGTTAATAAAAAAAGTCAGTAAGAAAATTAGGATGTCACGTGACTACTCAATCAAAACCATTACATCAGCAGCATAGGGCCCACTATAACTGGGCCGAGGGATTTAAAAAAAGTTTGCCTGTGGCAATGGGTTATCTGCCAGCGGGAATAGCCTTTGGTGTGCTCGCGCAGGTAGCGGGCGTCCCTATATGGGCGACCATTATGCTCAGTGTCGTACTCTATGCAGGCGCCGCTCAGTACGCCTGCTTGCCCATGCTAAGTGCCGGCCTACCGATTGGCAATATGGCAACCAATATTGCCGCAATTAACCTGCGTCATGTGTTTTATGGAATGCCATTGCTTCAATCTCTCCCGCAAAATAAAATCGCAAAAACCTACTGTTTGTTTGCCTTGACCGACGAGACATTTTCGGTGATGACCAGCCTACCTCATGAGTCAAGGCGGTCGCTCATTTTACCCATTAGCCTGTTTAACCAAAGCTGGTGGGTGTTGGCGGGCGCGATCGGAGTGATGATCGGCAGCACCCTTAGTGATATGGTGCCGCATTTAGATTTTGCGCTGGTCTGTCTGTTTGCGATATTGGCCTATGAGCAGTTTCAGAGCATCAAACGCTATTTCCCTATTGGCATTGCCATTATCGCGTTATTGATTGCCTCAGTATTTACCAGTAACTGGTTATTGTTGGTGGCCATTTTTATTTGTATGTTGATGATTTTGGCACGTGGTTTTTGGGTACAGCGCGGTATAAAAGGAGACGCTCATGAGCAGTAGTTATCTGATTTTGGCCACCTTTGCGATGGCTGCAGTGACCTTTGTCACGCGTGCACTCCCCGCTTTGATACCAAAAAAGCTGCTGGACACGCCGTGGCTACACCGTTTAAACGAAAGCCTGCCCTTATCAGTGATGGTGCTACTTATCCTCACCAGCCTTTCTTATCAAAACTTATCAGTGACCACCGGTATGCATAGCGCAGAGCTACATTTTCTGATGGCACAGATTGGCGCGCTACTGTTGGTGCTACTGGTTTATCATATCAGCCGTCAGTTATTGGTCAGTATGGTCGTTGGTATCGCTGCCATTAATGGGCTGCTATGGCTGTTTACTCAGTTTTTGGGCTAACAGTTTTATAGCAGCGCCGCGTTATCTTTATATTTATCTTGTGATAAAAAAGGCTGAACTCTGATAAGAGTCCAGCCTTTTTATTAGATACTATGAGCGGCTGCTCAGTGAGACATTATAGCTCTTCGACGCCCATCATATCGACTGGCGTATCAGCAACGATTTGCACGCCTTTTTTACCTGTTTTGGCAGTGTCGCTGCGCTGCTCTTGTAGATGGTCAAGATAGGCTTCGTTGATTTGACCTGTGATATAGCAGCCATTAAATACGGCACAATCAAACCCCTCTACTTTGCTGTACTTGGTGTCCTTGACCGCGTCAATCAAATCCTCTAAATCTTGAAAAATCAAACGATCAGCACCGATGATATCTCGTACTTCCTCTACCGTATGACCAGAGGCGATCAGCTCGCTACGCACCGGCATATCGATACCATACACGTTTGGATACTTGACTGGCGGCGCGGCACTGGCAAAAAACACTTTGTTGGCACCAGCATCACGCGCCATCTGGATGATCTCGTGACAAGTCGTACCACGGACGATAGAGTCATCTACCAACAGTACGTTTTTGCCCTTAAACTCAAGCGGTACTGCACTGAGCTTTTGACGGACAGATTTTTTGCGCTGCTGCTGACCTGGCATGATAAAAGTACGCCCGATATAGCGGTTTTTCATAAACCCTTCACGGTACTTGACGTTCATCTTTAGCGCCAGCTCCATCGCAGAGGTACGCGAGGTGTCTGGAATAGGAATCACCACGTCGATATCGTGATCGTCGCCCCACTCTGTAAGGATTTTGTCTGCCAGTTTTTCGCCCATGCGCAAGCGTGATTTGTAAACCGAGATGTTGTCCATAATAGAGTCTGGACGGGCAAAGTAAACATACTCAAAGATACAAGGCGTGTATTCTTTTTGCTCAACACATTGATGGGTATGCAGCTTGTGATCCAAATCGATAAAAATTGCTTCGCCTGGTTTGACATCGCGAATGATACTAAAGCCTGACCCTGTCAATGCCACAGACTCAGATGCCACCATGTATTCGGTGCCGCCGTTGGGTGCCATGCGCTTACCAAAAATCAGCGGACGAATACCGTTTGGATCACGAAACGCCAATAAGCCGTGACCTGTGATCAAAGCGACCACGCCATAAGCGCCTTCGCAGCGGCTATATACCGCTTTTACCGCTTCAAAAATATCGTCAGCGCTTGGGTTGGTTTTGCCCAAGTTTTGCATCTCATGCGCTAGTACGTTGAGCAGGACCTCAGAGTCAGAGTCGGTATTTAGATGGCGACGATCTTCGATGTACAGCTCTTTTGCCAAACTCTCAGCATTGGTTAAATTACCATTGTGTGCCAAGGTGATGCCATAAGGCGAGTTGACATAAAATGGCTGAGCTTCTGCGCTGCTAGAGGTGCCCGCTGTTGGATAGCGTACGTGGCCGATACCAAATTTGCCGACCAGCTTGATCATATGACGGTTCATAAACACATCACGGACCATGCCGTTTTCTTTACGCAGATAGAGTCGTCCATCTTGCAACGTCACAATACCTGCTGCATCTTGCCCGCGATGCTGTAGCATCGTCAAGCCATCATAAAGAATCTGATTGACTGGCTCATGAGCTGCAACCCCAACGACTCCACACATAGTTTTATCCTATTTTGACCCATACATTAGTACTACAATGACGACGAGACTTTAGAGCGGCCTGTTTAACAGCCAGCATCGCCTTGCCATCTACCTGATGATATCTCTTACTACACTGATGTGTTATTTGTCAAAAACGCCCGCTATCGACTCTAGAATGTCGATTGCCCGTTTATGAGCTGTAATTGCTATCAAATCATTTTTTATCAAGGAAGAATACGAAGATAATGTCATAAAATTTGGTCTAACCAAAATTGGCCGATGATATCGAACGCTTAAGACTGATTAACCTGATCCCACGCCATGCCCAGTACATCTGACACCAAGGCTTTACCCATCGGTGCATAAGGCAATAGCTCTGGCGCGAGGACGGACGTTTGCCACTGCGGCATTTGTACCAGCAGAGGCGCGCTGACACTCAGCACCACCAAGACCATCAGTACGTTTTTTGCCGCGCCAAGTACGCCGCCTGCCATTTTATCCAACACACCCAAACGCAGCGTCTGAAGAACACCGGAGAATACAAAAGCAACCAAGTGCATAATGGCCAAAATAACAATCACCACCAATAAAAACGCCATGGCTATCTGCAAAACAGGGTTCTGTACCACACCCACCAGCTGCGGAGCAATCGAACCTGCCAACCGAGTGGCGGCGATCAGGGCGACAAACCAGCCCAGCAAACCTACTGCCGTCTTAATCAGACCTACCTGAAAGCCGCGCCAAAGTCCAACCAAGACGACGATAGCAATCACGATATCCAAACCACTCATGTCCTATGCCTCATTGGTTGTATCATCTGTATGGTGAGAGAGTGCCGCTGATGACATGCTTTAGCTTTCCATGGCGTCATAATAGCCGCCGATCGCCTGAATACAAGACTGTACCAGACCCGGCCCACGATAGATAAGCCCAGTATATAGCTGTATCATATCGGCTCCTGCTTCGATTTTTTTGACCGCTTTGGCACCGCTGTCGATACCGCCAACCCCAATCAGTGCCACCTTGCCCTCTAGCTGATCTGAGAACTGCTGCAATATCTGGGTGCTGGTATGGCTCACCGGACGACCTGATAGCCCGCCTGCTTGATCGCCATCTCGCAGATCCTCAACCCCGACTCGGCTCAGCGTGGTATTGGTTGCGATTAGACCATCAATCTCAAAGTCTATTAATTGCTGCGATATATAGTCAACTTGTAACGGCTCTAAATCTGGAGCGACCTTTAGCACCAATGGCACATAAAAGCCATATTCGCTAGCCAACTGACTGTGGCGGTTTTTGATCGTATGCAGCAGCTGCGTCAGTGCTTCACCACTTTGTAAATCGCGTAAGTTTTTGGTGTTGGGCGAGGAGATATTGACCGTAATATAAGACGCATGCGGATAGACACGCTCAAGACAGTATACATAGTCATCGGCCGCCTGCTCTACAGGGGTGTCGGCGTTTTTGCCAATATTAATTCCGATATTGCCTTTGTATTTACACCGCTTAACGTTTTCTATCAGATAATCAACGCCCTGATTATTAAACCCCATACGATTGATAATCGCATCGGCTTGTTTGATTCGAAAGAGTCTGGGCTTCTCATTGCCCGCCTGCGCTCGAGGCGTGACGGTCCCGACCTCAATAAAACCAAAACCCAGCTCCGCCAGCGCATCGATATAATCGCCGTTTTTGTCCAGTCCAGCGGCCAACCCTACAGGGTTGGAAAACTGCAATCCCATACAGTCAGTAGGCTGCATCAACTGACCATAGGCCAACCCCAATACACGCGCTCTGTGCGCTTTGTCCAATAAAGACAGTGTCATTTCATGGGCGTGCTCAGGATCCATATTAAACAAAAAAGGGCGAAGTAAGGCATAAGACATAATGGTGGCAGACCCTGCTCGAAAGTTATGGTGAATGAAAAGTGCGAATAAGATCAAGCGCTGCGATTATATCAGCTTAACAGAAATAAGAGCAAAGTTTCATGGGCTAAATTTTTATATTAAGGCACAGGGCGATTGTCTGTGAGTGCAATCCAGCCTCTGATGATTCGGTAGAGATGCCAAATAAAAGTAAACAGCATTATTAGCAATCCCACCCCTGCCAGTAGTACCGAACCGATGGCCATGTTGTTGCTACTATCGGCCAACATACTCACTCCAAATCCACCGAGCGCAAAGGCAATAATAACAATGCCCAAGACAAACCAAACAATACTGTACCAAAAAGTCTTGATTTGCCAATCAAAATGAGTAGCAAGCCATGAGCCATCGGCATCATGACGCTTAGCATAGTTCATCACGATCGGCACAATCCACAACAGACCTGCGGTAAAATAACTGACCACATAGAGCAGATAAGTGATGTGATTGTAGGTGATTAAGGAGCGGCGTTTGTCGCTATTCATAGTATCCTTCGCCTGATTGTTATTGTTATTCATAGGATAATTGGCCATTGTACGCATCCATATCTGACAGTGACTGATACTTAGTTCATTGTGTCAAACAAAGGGGTTTTCAATGGTGCATCTATCAATAGCCTGCCGCAGATGACTCAGTAGCTAATGACTCTGTAGCGTGAGCGCCGTGATTGACGCTCATAGATGACTCACTGAGCGATGGTCGCTTGTACTTGTATCAACTGACTGGTTAAATCCTGTTGCATCGATAGCTGAGTAAACTGCCAACCCTGCTGCTGCAGCTTGGCAAGTGCGCCACTGACCACCGCTTGACTGGCATGATCAAAGCTGAGCTGTACCGCATCGCCCGCCGCGACGACTTGCGCGTTGGCAATGCCTGAGTGATCAAGTAGCGTACTGACGCGGCTGGCAGGCGGCATGGCCGCTGCGCCGTCTGGAGCAGCAGATGCAGTGAGCGCCTGACTGTCGATATTGCCTGCCTGAGCACGCAGCCAAAAATAGTCAGCCACTTGCGCTTGATAAGCGTTTTTACTGTCTGTTGCTGCTTGATGCATACTATAGCCACCATAACCGCCCACAAACACCAATAAAAACACAGACAGTACCGTTAGCGCTAGCTGATCGCGTGATGGCAAGGCATGCCAGCGCGACGATAAGGTGTTTCGGTAATGACTAAAGTGCTCCAATAAAGCATTGTCCTTTATCAGCTTACTCGGCTCAGCAATGCTGTTGCGGCTCTTGGCACGGCGCTGTAAACGTTTCATTTTCTACCTTTTGCTGATTTTGCGATAAGTAAGAAAGACTTAGACTATGAGGTCGCCGTGGCCGCTTGCAAGTCCGCACTCTCTGCGACCGCTACTGTGATCTGACCACTGAACTGCCCTTGCTCAGTGCTATTGACCTGAGCCAGCTTTGCATCGATGCCTTGGGCGACCAAGGTGCTGGTAAACTGGTCAAGACTACCACGATCAGAAGCAATCAAGGTAAAACTCAGCGCAGAGGGCTGCATCACCAAAGCTTGTGCATGCAATGAAGACTGCTTGATCAAGGGTGATATCCGTGCCAGTGTCGCCATATGAGACGCTTGTGCTTGACTGTCATGGCGCAGTTTTGGTTGCAGCTGTATTTGTAGCTTGTTGCGACTGCTCAGTGGCTCGTTGGCAAACCAAGAGTTATACTGATTTGCAATCTCAGCTTTGGTCGCCGTGGCTGCCTGCTGGTACTGATACCACTGCACGCCATCGGTTGCTATTTGTAGCACTAGCGCTGCCAACGCCACCATCATCGCCACCCGCAAATACGGCGATAACTGAGAATCTGCGGATTTTACAAAGAAATTTAGCGCATGGCGCTCAGGGTTTTCAAGTGGTACTGGGGGGTCAGATAGCGGCGTCAGCAGCAGCTGATGATCAGCGATAAGCGCAGCGGTGCAGGCAAACCAATCAGACCGAGCGTCCAGCTCGTCTGGCTGTTCTATAGCGGTGATAGGCGGCAAAAGGCTCACCTCGCTTAAGTGCGGAAAACGCTCAAAAATCAGCGGTAAATAACTGACCGCCATGCCCTGCCATGCAGACTGGCGCAGCAAAGTGGTTTGCTCGTCTTGATAAAGCGTGATTTGCTGACCGGCCTGCTCCGTTGGCGCAGGCAATAACAAAAAATCAGGCAATAGTGCGATAAGGCTCATGCCAGCCAACTGCGCGCTTTGTTGCCATGAGTCGATATCGCTCTGCGCCAAGGCATACAATTGATGACGCTCAGCGTGACTGATCTGGCGAACGGCCAACTGCTCCACAGGAGTCAAGGACATCTCTTCAAACAAATACTGCTTGCCACTATTGCCCAGCTGCTTGAGCTGGGCAGTATTTAGCTCAGTATCTACCTGCAATACATGACTGGATGGAAAGTACAGGCAGACCGCATTTTTTCCATTGGCTTTATAATTACCATACCTCTCTTGTAGCTGCTGCCACCCCTCAACGCTTTGCCAGTGTTGGAGGTCTTCATGCCAGACAGCCAGTGGGCTATGCTGCGCCCGTAACCAAACATGTATCACTAAGCGTGTCCTTAATCATTAAAGCATTTATCAAAGGTAGGTGGCGTTATTGTGTAGACAACCGCTACTGGGTGACGATCATAGTCACGGGCAAAACACGCATCACATCAAACAAGCTAGGGCGTGTCTTCATTTCAAAAATGGTGATAAAAATGAGATAAATCGCAGCCAAATAAGGAAAATAGCGCCGTTAATATCAGGATATTGACCAGCTATTTGACGATGTTTGGCAAGATTTGGCCATTTTTAGCCCATTTAGATAGCTATCAAGTGAATTGAAGACACGCCCTAATAAGGTTGCTTTGGTACAAAGCGATCCGTTTCCCGCGCCATGCCAGCCATCACAAAGTCCATCTCAAACACTCGTGCTTCTGCCAAGGCAAACGACTCAGGATACTCCCCTATCAGCAGTCCTGCGATGTGAGCGACGATTGACATATGACACACCACAACCAAGCACTCGGCTTCAATATGACCAAGGTCGATCAAGGCTTGATGCGCATCATCTGCTGGCGTAATGTTATCTAGTATGACAAAGGGCACTGTTGGCGCACAGGCTTGAAGCGCGGCCAAGGTTTGCTGCGCTCTATCATAAGGACTCACGACAAACTGATCTGGCTGATAGCGCGTCATCACGAACTCTGCCGTTTGCGCCGCCTGCTCTCTACCCAGATCTGTCAGTTGACGCGCGCTGTCTGGCCGCGTGTCGTTCTCTGCTTGACCATGACGTACCAATATAATTTTCATAAGCTTCCTTAATGCCGCCTAAGCGCTACATACCTACTGCGAGTTTTTAGCAAGTCGGCTTTTTATTTGGCGTATTATTTGTCTTTATCACTGTCCTTGTCAGCGGTTTTGCTGGCTGAGCTTTTCATATGTGCCGTCAGCGCTGCATTGCTATGATCATGCGCCATCACAAACTCGACATCGCTACGAAACCCAGCTTCCATCAGATGCAAAGCCACACCCAAGGCGGCCTTGTCTTCATAAATGACGGCGTAGAGGGCATGAGTGATGGGCATATAGATGCCCTCGCGGGTGGCTTTTTCGTGCACTTGCTGGATGGTATTGACCCCTTCCGCGGTCTGACCCAGCTTTTTGACTGCCGCATCGATATTCATACCACGGCCAAGCATATTACCGATACGAAAGTTGCGACTGAGCTCTGAGTTACAGGTTGCGTATAAATCACCAACGCCTGATAGGCCTAAGAATGTCAATGGATTGGCCCCCGCCTCGACCCCGAAACGGCTCATCTCAGCCAAAGCGCGGGTCAATATCATGGCCTTGGTGTTTTCGCCGACTTCATAGGCCGCTGCCATACCCATAGCAATCGCATAAATGTTTTTGAGCGCGCCGCCCAGCTCTACGCCTTTGACATCATCACTGGCAAATACCCGAAAAAACGCACTATGCAGCGCTGCTTGCACTGCGTGACGCAGCGGTTCAGACTCACTCGCAATCACCGTAGCAGAGGGCATGTTTTTCATGATTTCTATGGCCAGGTTGGGCCCTGACATCACGCCAAAATTCACCTCTGGCAACTCTTCTTTGATGATGTCACTCATCAAGGCAAACGTGTCTTTTTCCATACCTTTGGTCAAAGAAACAATGGATTGCCCACTGATAAAAGGCGCGATGTTTTTTAGTGTCTCACGAAAGGCCAAACCAGGCACCGCAATAAAAATAATGTCTTTGTCTTTGACTGCGGCGGCCAAGTCATGACTGTATTTTAAGCGATCATCAAGCTTATGTCCTGGCAGATATTTTTTGTTGGTTTGGGTTTTTGCCATCGCCTTCACAGTGCGCTTATTGCGCACCCAAAGCGTGGTATCACAGCCATTCCGCGCCGCGAGGTTTGCCATGGCGGTACCAAAACTGCCGCCGCCCAAAAACGCCAAACGCAGCTTGGTCGGATTGCTATGGATTTTGGCCATGTTTTTTGCAACGGCAGACTCTACTGCACTGGGATTGAGCTTTTTACGGCCCAGACCTGATTTGGTGGCGCGCTCGATGATGCCTGCCAGCAGACTGTTTTGTTTGTCAGAGCTTTGCTTATCCGTGTCATTATGCTCGTTATTGGTGTCTTTATTACTGTCGTTAGGGCTAGTCATGTTCTGGTATCCGTGTTGACTGACTGATTATAAGTAGCATTATCGTGATTGAAAACCAAGATGCCGGCTGTGTTTATTATATATCGTGGGCATCTAAACCAAAGCGCCTGTACGCCTTATGACTCAAAACGTATGAGCGGTTCAATGTCAATGGGCTTGCGTGTAGGCTCATCCTTAGGACTGGTGCCAGTATAAACAAAAGCCGTAATATAATCATCTGGCCCCACGCCAAAGTATGCCTTGACCGCAGGCTCATTACAAAGCAAGCCTGTCCGCCATACCGTACTAAAGCCTTGTGCCTTTAGAGCCAGTAGCATATTTTGGACAGCGGCGCCTGCGCTGAGCAGCTGCTCAAAAGGCGGCACTTTTTTGTGTGCTTGCATGTTGGTCACGACCGTTATGATAACAGGTGCACGTAGCGGCATGGTATGAGTTTTTTCGATGGTTTTTTCGGTCAGCACTTCACCTTGTTGTGCAGCCTGTGCCTTTGCGGCGCTCACCAATGCCGCGCCCAACTGACGACGCGCCTCACCTTCGGTCACGATAAACCGCCACGGTTGCAGCTTTTTGTGGTCAGGCGCTGTGGCCGCACAGGCGATTGCTGCTTCTATCTGAGCACGGGTAGGTGCAGGCGTGTCTAGATTGCCCATGCTGCGCCTCGAGCCAATCCAGCCGATCATCGCGTCGCTATTGACTGGCATATCATCCGTGTCGATACTTTGTATAGACTGCTTTTTATTATTTTTATCAGAGGTAGTCATTACCGCTCCTTATTTACTTTGTGGTCACAGACGGGTTGCGTCAAGCTTTGATAATCCTTAAAGCTATTTTTTACTCAAAACGACTAAAAACCATTGCATGCGCACACAATATCACGCCTTTGTTATACCTTTAACACACCCTTGCATTCAACAGCTATTACTGTACTCAACAGCCATTGCCGCTACGCAGCCTCTTCGGTGCGATGCTCCGTACGCAGGTAGTCTTCTGATTGCATCTCAAGCAAACGCGAACGTGTACGTTCAATCTCAAAAGCCAGTTTTTCTCCTTGATAGAGCTCAAGAATAGACTGCTCGGCACGCACCAGTAGCTTGACACGGCGATCATAAAACTCGTCGACCAGATAAATAAAGCGCCGCGTTGGATCACGTAAATCATCGTCTAAGGCTGGCACCACATCGACCAGCACCGTACTAAACTGTTTGGCGATTTCGATAAAATCTGCAGCAGAGCGCGGCTCCATACACAAGTGTCTAAAGTCACAAAACAAGATATCTTCGGTGCGGGCGTTGACCTTAATCGAGCGGCCATTGATGACGATGGGCTCTTTGCTGATTTTTTGGTTGTTAGAGAGGCTGGCAAAACGGTTGGCCAGCCAATGATGATTGGCCTTGGTCAATGGTGACTCATACAGCTCAGCTTGCTGCAGTACCCGCAAACGATAGTCAATGCCTGAGTCGATATTCATCACCGTAGTATGGTGCTCGACCTCAGCAATCGCAGGCAAAAAGCGGTCACGGTGCAGGCCGTCTTTATACAGTCCTGCTGGCTCGATATTGGAGGTGGCGACCAACGTCACGCCGCGATTAAACAGCATGGTAAACAAATCGCCTAAGATCATGGCATCAGAGACGTTGGAGACAAAAAACTCATCAAAACAAATCACCACCGCTTCTTTGTAAATAATATCAGCGACTTTTTCGAGTGGATCACTTTGACCTTGGAGCGCGTTAAGCTCTTGGTGCACGCGCTGCATGAAATGATGAAAGTGCTGCCGCATCTTACGCTCGATGGTCAACGAGTCATAAAACATGTCCATCATCCACGTCTTACCGCGGCCTACCCCGCCCCACATATACAGACCCTTTGGGGCAGCAGGCTTGGATTTCAAAAAGCTAAAAAAGCGCTTTTTTTGTGGCACGCTGTCACTGAGCTGATGATACAACTCATCGAGATAGCTCATGGCCTGATATTGCTGTTCATCTCGCGTAAACTCACCTGTGCTGATGGCTTGCTCGTAGCGTTGCAACGGGGATAAACTCATAATGCGACTCATTGTTTAATAAAATTTATTTAATAAAATCAAATGGTTGTATTTTTACCATTGTATATAGCTGACGCGGCGCTCATAGCAATCGGTCCTAGCTATCGTCCAGAAAAGCTATCATTAGAAAAACTATCATCCAGAAATACTGTGGTGCTCAAGCAGTTTTTTTAATTCAGACAAACGCCCATGAAAAAAGTGCCCCGCCCCATCGACCACACTGACGGCGATACCCAGACGATCCGCAAATGCTTGCATCTTAGCAGGGTCAATCACCTCATCAGCATTACCATAAATCTCAAAGGTCTTATCAGCAGGTAAGTCGATATCACTACTGTCGTTTTTTTCTACCGATGGCGCGATAAGCGCGATATTTATAAGCTCAAAATCGCTCACGTCCCAGATATGTGAGGCCTCAAGCACTTGTTCGGCGACGCGCGCGGTGACATACCCGCCAAAGGAAAAACCGCCTAACCACAGCTTTCGCGCGCCGGTTTGCTCAGCGATCCATTGTAGCACGGTCATCGCATCGACGACTTCGCCATCGGCATAGTCATGCTCGCCTGTGGACTGACCGACACCGCGAAAATTAAACCGCACCACATGCATGCCACTATCGCGAGCAAAGCGGTACATGGTCGTGACCACTTTGTTATTCATCGTCCCATCAAACAAAGGGTTGGGGTGACAAAGCAGCGCCACCGTATCGGTATTGGGATCGTTAGGGTTGTCTTGTTGCCAGAGCGCATCGACCTCGAGCACGCCAGCAGGAGCAGGAATCAGGTGCATATTATTACTTACTTAATTAAGAATGAATGTCTCAATTATCCTAGATATGGTTTATATTTCAAGTGATTTGCTGTACAGACGCCTTAGGGCGTGTCCTCAATTCAATCAATAGCCATCTAAATGGGCTAAAAATGGCTAAATCTGGCCAAACGGTGTCAAATAGCTGACTAATATCTCAATATTATCTGCGCTATTTTCCTTGTTTGACGGCGATTTATCTCATTTTTATCGCCATTTTTAAAATGAGGAAACACCCTAGTAACCGCCTAAATGCCTATAAGTAAGACAACGGTAAGAGCGCACACAATAACTACCTAGACACCAAAGCGCCGAATGGGTTAGATTCATACTGATTGTGTAGTGGTGACTGGCAAAGCGTCAGTGCCATTTATCATCATTAAAATACTCAACGTCTAAATTGAGGAATACATTATGATTACTATGAATAAAACCGCCGCTTTTGGTGCCACATTGGCCGCCGCACTTGCTTTGAGCGCTTGCCAAAGCACCCCGTCATCACCGGTCATTCAACGCGCCAACGCTACCTACGAAACCACCGGTATCGCCGATACAAAAGTTAAAGCACAACAAAATGCCATCGATAGCGCTCAAAAAACGTGCCGCAGCAAGCAAGTAATTATCATTGAGGACACAGTCAACTACAATGGTATCTTGGATGAGCGCACAGGCCGCATGGTTGGACAAGCTGGCGCGGTGCTCGGTAGTATCTTTGGTACCGGTTCACCAGATTTATCGCGTGATGACGACTATGAATACACCATCAGCTTTCGCTGCCAATAATTCGCTGCCAATAACGTGATGATGCGCAAACACCGCCGCTAGCCACTCGCCAGCCCTTCTGTTTGTCACAGCATTTATGCAGCAGATCGGTTGGCTTCTCTTTTTGTGACCGCGCTTTTGAGGTAAACTATCATCAGCTCAAAACCTTAAGCGATACACGCGGCGCTATTAGGGTTGGTTGTTTTTTTGCCGCGTTTTTTGCCGCATTGCTTTTTACAACATGGTCTCTTTGGTTTTGATAGCAACCATTTCATACCTTTTTGTCCCACTTTATACTTTTATGTCTTAGTCGGCTTTGGTCTCCTATTATGCGCAAACCCAATCTCTCAAATATCAAACAAGCCAAAGTCCTAACCCCTGCCAAAGACTTGGCGACGTTAGAAGCTGAGCTTGCTGAGCAAGAAAACAGCCTAGAAGTCAGTTTAGAAGACACGGTGCTGCGCTTAAGTGACTACTTGTCGGCGGTAGAGATGGTGGTAAAAGAAACCTTTAACCATCGCGTGTGGGTGAAGGCTGAGATTCGCAACTTATCGAGCAAAGGCGGACATTATTATTTTGAGTTGGCCGAAAAAGATGACGATGGTAAGGTCGTGGCCAGCTGCCGCGGCAACCTCTGGCGCTTTAAGGCCGCCCGCGTTTTGGCGAAGTTTGAGCGCGCAACGGGCATGCCGCTTGAGCGCGATCTGACCGTATTGCTCAAAGTATCGGCAGGTTTTCATGCGCAGTATGGCTTTTCGCTCACGATCGAGGATATCGATCCAAGCTACACGTTAGGCGATTTGGCGCGGCAGTATGCTGAGATGGTCGACCGCTTAACGGGCGAAGGACTCCTACATCTCAATCAGCAGCTACCGACACCCTTCGATATCGAGCATGTGCTGGTCATCGCTCCCGAAAAAGCCGCAGGATTGGGCGACTTTCAAGCCGATGCAGACCGCTTAGCCAGTACCGGTGCTTGTCAGTTTCATTACCATCATGCCACCTTTCAGGGCAATCATGCGCCAAGCGAGATTCGCCAAGCCATCGTCAGTGCGCAGCAGCAATTCCAAGATACCTATCAGCGTTTGCCAGATTTATTAGTAATTATCCGTGGCGGCGGTGCGGTGGGCGATTTGGCTTACTTAAATGACTATGAGCTGGCAGCATTGGTGGCTGAGCAGCCTGTTCATGTGTGGGTCGGCATCGGTCATGAGCGGGATAAAGTCATTCTAGATGAGGTGGCGCATACCAGCTTTGATACGCCATCAAAAGTCATCGCAGCGATTATCAGCCATCTGGCTCAGCTCATTACCCAAACGCTGCAATACCAAGCACACATCAAACAAGCCGCCACACAGCAGCTCACGATGGCTGAGCAAAAAACGTCACGACAATTGAGCCATATCCAATCGCAAACCATCGGTCAGCTGACCGCACTGCGAAAAGACAGTGATTATGCGTGGCGTAGCATTCAGCAAAGCGCCCAGCGCCAAGTTAAGCAAGCCGCCAGACTCACCAGCAATCTGCGCGCGCAGACTCAATCCTTGGCTTATCAGCAATTAGCAGCCGCTTCTACTTATAGTCAAAACTACCAAAAAACAGTGATACAAACCGCCCAGCTGCGCGTCATACAAGCGCAGCGTAACAGCGAGCATCTGCGCGACATTGTCCTTTTGCACCGTCCTTCTCGTGTGCTCAAGCAAGGCTATACCATGCTCACTGATGCCAAAGACAAACAAATTCTGACCAGCAGCACGCAGCTTTATCCTGAGCAAACCATTCATATCGTCTTAAAAGATGGCAAAGCACAGGCACAGATTGTTGAGGTTAAAGACAATCACAAGAGGACAGAATCTGCTAATACGCTAACCGAATCAGACAACAACGTTTAAGAACTAATTACTTAAACCCTATTATCTACCAAAACCATTACCAGAGCTTAGGAAAACCTTATGACTACCCCGACTCGCCGACGCAAAAAAGCCGCCCCGAAAACCTTTAAGGCGGCTTACGATATTTTAAAAACCAATGCCGAGCAGCTACAGCAGCAAGATGAACCAGACATCGACAACCTTATGACCACGGTCGAAGAGTCAATCGCCGCGTATCGCGTCTGCGAAACCCGCATCAATGCCGTACAGCAAGCGCTAGATGCGGCGTTTGCTGAAGAAGATCGCACAGAGAGTAGTGATCAAAATAGCAACCGCTAATGGCGCTTTATTATGGCGTATCCACCTCAAACACTTGGCGAAGATAGGCAAGATACGTGTCATTATTAATCATGGTCTTGCCTGGGCTGTCAGACAATTTTGCCACAGGCTGACCGTTACACTCGACCAGCTTTAGCACGATATTGATTGGGGTGATGCCCATGTCATTGGTCAAGTTGGTGCCGATGCCAAAGCTGGTTTTGATACGGTCTTTAAAATACTGATGCAGCTCCCACGCTTTGTCCAAATCCAAACCATCACTAAAAGTCAAAATCTTAGTTTTGGGGTTTATCTTGAGCTTTTTATAATGCGCGATGGCCTTGTCACCCCACACATAGGGGTCGCCACTGTCGTGACGCAAGCCATCAAACAGCTTGGCAAAATACAAGTCAAAATCACGCAAAAACGCATCCATACCGACGACATCTGTCAGCGCGATTCCTAAGTCGCCGCGATACTCATGGACCCACGCTTCCAGCGCCGCTTTTTGTGAATCGCGCAAACGCACATCCAATGCCTGAAATGCCTGCATAAACTCGTGCGCCATCGTACCGATCGGCGTCATTCCCAGTTTTTTTGCTAGATAAACGTTTGAGGTGCCGCCAACTATCTTTGGAGCAGCCTTATGTAAGGTCTCCACCACATGCGCTTGCCAAGATTTGCTAAAGCGGCGACGCGTACCAAAATCAGCCACGATAAAAGGCGGTGTATCGGGGTTATAGCTGCTTTGCTCGGCTGCATAATAATGCAATAGCTCAACTTTGGCGTCTAGCCGGTGCTGGCCTTCTGCCAAAACTTGAGCGTCTGATAAGGCACTAAAATACAACTCATTGACAATGGCCAAAACAAACACTTCAAAAAACATCGCCTGTATCATCGGTCCTTCGATATCGATGCACAGTCTGTCTTTTTCATCGGTGCTGACAGTGATAAAACGGCGCTTGAGCTTAAACAGCTCGAGATAATCAACGAAGTCTGAACGAATAAAGCGCAAACCGCGCAGATATTCTAATTCATCTTCCAAAAACCGTAACTCGCACAGACTATCTAGTTGCTGCTCTAGAGCGTCTTTGATATCGGCTAAGGGATAGACAGTATCCTTATTATTGCGGCAACGAAAGCGATAAACCCCATGCGTCTGTGGAAACTGATGCAGCATGGCTTGGAGCATGGTGAATTTGTACAAATCGTTATCAAGTAACGAGGTAATAATAGGTGCATAGGTAACGGTCATACTATGGCCTTAGAAACACAAAAATAAAAAATAACGTCACCTAATACTCAAAGCGACACAGTATATAATATGATAAACAACCAGATATGGCGCACAAACAGCACGTTTGCAGCGCGCATTCATCAGTCGTCAAGTATAACGAAATTTGCTGCTTTTTTCAGAGTTCATGCTTTCTTGGTGCTTTTATTAAGGCGTGTCCTCAATTTAATTGATAGTCAGCTAAGAGTCAGCTAAATGGATCAAAAAAGGCAAAACAGTGTATAACATTGTACAACGCTGTCGATAGATAGCATTACTACGATGTAATCAGTTTGACCAAAGGCGCATAGCCTGACTGCGGCATCACATCGACGGGGATAAACTGCAGCGCGCCACCATTGATACAATAACGTAGGCCGCCACGATCCTTTGGCCCATCGGGGAACACATGACCCAAGTGTGAGTCCGCGACCCGCGAGCGCACCTCGGTACGCACCATATTAAACGCTCGGTCTTCGTGCTGGGTAATCACCTGCATATCAATGGGCTTGGTAAAGCTTGGCCAACCGCAGCCTGACTGGTACTTATCCGTGGATAAAAACAAAGGCTCGCCCGAGACCACATCGACATAAATCCCAGGGGCAAACAAATCATCATACTCATGACTAAACGCCCGCTCTGTCCCTGCCTGTTGAGTGATATTGTACTGAGCCTTGGTGAGCGTCTGCTTTAGCGCACCTTTATCAAACCCAGCATAACGCTTGGGCTCTAGCGCTTCTGCGACGGTGCTGACAGGCGCAAGCTTGGGTGGTGCCGTACTCTCAAGCTTATCATCAGCGAGGCTGAGATCGACATGACAGTAGCCATTGGGGTTTTTTGCCAGATAGTCTTGATGATACATCTCCGCCACATAAAAGTTGTCTAATGGTTCATTTTCGACCACAACTTTTTGCTTATATTGGCTCTGTACTCGCTTTAGCGCCGCGTCGATGACCGCTTTATCGTCTTGATCGGTATAATACACCCCAGTACGATACTGCACACCGCGATCATTGCCTTGTTTGTTTAGGCTGGTCGGGTCAATGACGCGAAAATAATACTGCAAAACCGTATCAAGATCTATCTTATCAGCATCATAAGTGACTTTTACTGCTTCAGCATGCCCTGAGCCGCGAATGACATGCTCATAACTGGGATTGGCAGTATCCCCATTGGCATAGCCTGATAGCGCATCGACCACGCCATCGACACGCTCCATATAGGCCTCAACACCCCAAAAGCAGCCACCTGCCAGATAGATAGAGCGGGTATTGATGGCGTTGCCTTTGTCATTATAATACACCCCATCTTTTTGCTTGATGGTTTCAATCTTGCTATTGCTGGCTGCCGCTTGGGCGGTTGCAGGCTTGCTACTGCCAGCCTTTAGCTCGGCAAAGTCGTTTTCGGCATTGTCCGCCAGCGCATACGCTTGCTCGGGCGATATATTGCCTTTGACTAAGTGTACCAAGTTGCCGTTTTTATCCAGTATCGCCCAGCTTGGATAGACCTGCACGCCCAGCTGCTTGATGATAGCGCCAGAAGGGTCAGTCAATACCGGTAGTTTGGGATACTCTGACTGCACGCCTGCATACCATGAGGCAAACTCACCCTCAGCTTTCTCATTGAGATGACCAGGACTTACCATAGTGACTACGTTTAAACCAGAGAACTTAGAATCGAGGCGCCACGCTTCGGTTTCGGCCAGCGTGCCCAAACACAGCGGGCACCAGCTCGCCCAAAACTTAACCAAGGTCGGCTTATCAGAGTCGATCACTGCCGCGCCTGTCTCGCCCAGACCTGTGGTCAATTGCGGCAATGCTTGCATCTGCCCAAGCATGTCAGATGGCAGCATATCTCGTGAGCTGGTCACGCCGCTGTTTTGCTGACTGGCACTACTGCCAGCACTACTACTGGCACTATTATCAGCATTGCTCATTTGGCCGCAAGCCATCAGCAGCCCAGCGCTGAGCACCGTCATCACACCATAGCGGCTGGCAGTTTTTAGGTAGCGTGATGGTTTTGAGTGAGGGGGCTGTTTTACTAAATGCTGTGATGAGGGGTTGGCGGCAACGTTATTTATAGAGTGGCTGATACTTGACTGATCTTTGTACCAATTTAAGTGGCGTGGTTGATCGTTTTTATCGGTAGGCTGGTTTGACATAATAGGTCCTTTAACTCACACTGCTAAATAGGTCCTTTAACTCACACTGCTATGAGTGGCAGATATTTTTATGGTACGACCATCTTTGCCTAAATACAATTCAGACAATATTAAAAACAGCGGTTTCATATTGAGTTTTTGTTAACCACTGTATCGCCAATCAAACCCTACACTCTATCGTGCAAAATGCTTTTGCTGTCGATAAAAAACACCAAAACAAGCATCACGACTTAGTGTGCATAAACTGCGCCACATAATCATCAGCAGGGTCGTGACGTAGCTGCTGCGGGGTGCCCGTCTGTACCAAACGACCACCATTTAAGATGCTGATGCGTTGGCCGACCTTGATGGCCTCATCGATATCATGGGTAATAAAAACGATGGTCTTGTTCAGCCGATCTTGCAGCTCCAGCAGTTGGTCTTGTAGCTGAGCACGAATCAGCGGATCAAGGGCAGAAAACGCCTCATCCATCAGCAAGATTGGGTTGTCTGTCGCCAGTGCCCGTGCCAGCCCAACCCGCTGCTGCATACCGCCTGATAGCTCGTCAGGGTAGCTGTGCTCTAGATTGGGCAGTCCGACTTCATTGAGCCAATGCCGTGCAATCTCATGGCGCGCTTTGGTACTCATCTTTCGTACCCGTAGGCCATAGGCAACGTTTTGTATGACAGTCATGTGCGGTACTAGGCCGAAGTGCTGAAACACCATACTGACGGTATGCTGACGATACTGCTGCAGCGCTTTATCATTGAGCGTCAATATATCGATAGCAGACGATCCTGCTTGCGCTGTAGTCTGCGTCTCCTCTGCTACTGCCGTGGCAGGCGCGCGACTAGGGTTTGTTGTATGCAGGCTGGTATCGACCCATATTTTGCCACAGCTTGGGTCTATTAGACGATTGATATGCCGTATCAAAGTCGACTTGCCTGAGCCTGAGAGCCCCATGATACAGTGCAGCTCCCCTGCTTTGATGGCGAGGTTGATGTCATAAAGCCCGACCGAATACCCTGTCTGCTCTTTGACCTCGGTACTGTCCATCCCTTGCGCCAATAGCGATAAAGCTACCTGCGCCTGCGCCGTGCTGGCATTATAAATCTTACTGATATTTTCAAGCTGAATATGGTTCATCATGGTTCTCGCTATGGGGGTTTTATGCGGTTTAGCACAGCTTAGCTCGATGCAGCCGCTACTTATCAACCTATCGGACGCTTGCCAGCGTCGATGGTTTTTTGGCGGGCGCGCTTGCCTTGACCAAATGCCTGAGTGATACGATCAATGATAATGGCGACGATGACGATCGCGGTGCCTGCTTGTAGCCCTTGACCGATATTTAGCGTTTGAATAGACTGCAGCACATCCTCGCCAAGACCTGGCGCCCCAATCATAGAAGCCAGCACCACCATGGACAGTGACATCATCACTGCTTGATTGATCCCCGCCATGATACTTGGTAATGCTTGTGGTAGCTTAATCCAAATCAGCAGCTGACGATGCGTACTGCCAAACGAGCGCCCTGCCTCGATCATCTCATGATCGACTTGGGTAATACCCAGCGTCGTCAGGCGAATCAGCGGCGGCAAGGCATAAATGACGGTAGCAAACAGCGCTGGCACCTTACCAATTCCAAATAGCATCAGCACCGGAATCAAATATACAAAGCTTGGCATGGTCTGCATCACATCCAAAATGGGCGTGACTATCTTACGCAGTATCTTACTGCCCGACATCGCAATCCCGATCGGAATGCCAATCACCACTGTCACCAGCACCGAGACGATTAGCAGGGCAAAAGTATCAATCAGCGCGCCCCACAGCCCAAAAGCACCGATCAAAAACAGCCCTGCACCGCATGCCAAGGCAAACCACACCTTACGAACCGCAAACCATCCCAATACCGTGACGAGTAAGATAAGCAGCCATGGCGGCATTGCGGTCAATAGCCGCTCAATCGGTAATAATAAATAAGTAAGTGCCAAAGTACTGATGGTACGAAACACCTCACCGTAGTTTTTTACCACGCTTGCCAAGGTATTATTGAGCGGGGTCTCAAGCGACCATGATGGAAAGCTCGATGCAAGGCCAAATGCGTGATTATTGATGCCATCATCATGAGCGATAGTGCTATCGTTGGCTGCCGCACCTGTGAGGCTAATACCTAACTGCGCTGCTAGATTGATGGCCGCTTCGTCAGTCACCCACGTGCGCCAGACGTCTGGATGCTCGCGCAAAAACACCAACGCTTGCTCTTCGCCGCTACGTTTGTTTTCACTCATCTCTAAGATAGCGCCATTGAGCGCATCGGCACTAAACTGTACGTTATTAAAAACATCAACCAGCGCTGGGTGGGACGCTATAAACGGGGTGGAGACAGCAATCCCCAAAGGAGAAACGGGGAAGCCTGAGACGCAGTCAGCGCTGCCATCTGCGCGCAGCAAATCCTGCCAACAAGCATCATCGTGCGCAGGAAACTCAAGCGCGGCAAAGTCGTATTTCGCCATCAACCCTGTCGGCTGCCAGTAATAAAACAATAAGGGTTTGTGCTGCTCAAATGCAGACGATATCTCGGCATCGAGTGCCGCGCCCGTACCGGGATGCACGTTGTTAAAAACACCGTCCAATCCTGTATTTTTTAGTAGCCGCGTATTAAACACCTCACAAGTCCAGCCAGAAGGGCAATTCATAAAACGAGCACTGTCTGGATCTTCTGGGTCTTCAAACAAATGGGCATACTTGGGCAGATCTTGGTAGCTGCGCAGTCCCGGATTTTCTTCTAGCACGTATTTGGGCACATACCAGCCTTGGGTTGCGCCGCCTTTGAGCGTATCGCCGATGACAGCAACTTTATCTTGCGCAATGGCCTGTTCCATGATCGGTGAGCGCCCAACCCACTGCTCACCGATGACTTGAATATCGTCTTGCGACAGCGCGGTTTCGAGCGCAGGGCCAGCACCTGGCACCTCCTCGACCGCACACTCATAGCCATCTTCGACGATATACTTGAGTACCCCAGAGATAAACTGACCACTCTCCCATGTCAGCGCGCCAAATTTGACAGGTGATTGGCAGGCCGCCGAGGCTGCCACGGGCAGGAGTAATATACTCATACAGAGTAAACTTAACGCAATCCATTGGCGCATGCTCAGTCCTATTGATGATGGGTGCCGCTCGCCTATACCTACACGTAAGTATGAACGAATCTCTTGCGTCAGTAGCACGCATGAGCGATTGGCTTAAATGATAGGTTGCCGTTGTTTAGAGGTACTACAAAGTGTAGCGACTTCTCACAGAGATGACAAATGCTTATTGTTCACTACCCATGCGCAGTCTACCGCTATTTGGCCAAAAAAAAGCACCTACCTAGGTAGATGCATAAGTATGCTTAAAACGTGTCGCCATAAGGCTGTATCAGGCATGGCTACACTGAGCATGATTATATCGGACACAGTGACTTACAAGGCGACTGTGTTTGAGTGCTACTTTAAAAATAGAGCCATGGCTTTTTTAAACAGTCCACCATAAGGCGGTAGTAGTAAATTCATGCCGTTGAGCTTGGCCTGTACAAACACCGGCTTCATGTGACTAAGACGCTCAAATCCTGCCTTACCATGATAAGCACCGGTGCCCGAATCACCAACGCCGCCAAAGGGTAAGTCATGCTGCGCCACGTGCATGATGACCTCGTTGACACACAGACCACCTGAAACCGTGCGATTACGCACTTGCTCTATATCGCCTTGATGTTCGCCAAATACATACAAAGCCAGCGGACGCGGGCGCGAATTGACCAAGTGAATGGCATCATCTAGCGTTTCGTAGTGTATCAAAGGCAAAATCGGCGCAAAAATCTCATTGTCCATGACCTCACTGTCTAACGCAGGCTCCCGAACGATCACAGGCGGCATCAGGCGTTTTTCGCTGTTGGCCTCAATCGAGGTCAGCGCATGCACCTGCTCGCTTGGTAGCGCGTTCAAATAGCCTTTTACACGCTCAAACTGCGCGCCATTGATGATGCGCGAGTAGTCAGGATTGTGCTCAATATTAGGATAGTGCTTATCCATCCAGTCTTTTGCCGCTTGGATAAATGACTCATGATAACGACGGGGAATCAGCACATAATCAGGGGCGATACAGGTTTGACCAGCATTTAGTGTCTTGCCCATCATCACGCGATTGACCACCGATTCCAAATTGGCATCATCCAAGACGATCACCGGCGACTTACCACCCAGCTCTAACGTCACTGGCGTCAGATTGGGGGCGGCGGCGGCCATGACTTTTTTGCCGACCGCTGTCGAGCCAGTATACAGCAGATGATCAAACGGCAGCTCACTAAAAGCCACCGCGATATCGACCTCGCCCAGCACCACACATATCATGTCGGAGGAAAAATAACGAGCCACAGCATCGGCGAACGTCTGCGCAAACTTTGGTGCCGCCTCACTCATTTTAATCATGATTCTATTGCCAGCAGCGAGCGCATCTATCATCGGGCCTACGGCCAAAAACAGCGGATAGTTCCAAGGCACCATGATGCCGACCACACCTAACGGCTGCGGCTGGATTTCGTTGTGGGCTGGCATATACAGTGCCGAGATCGGCGCACGCTGGGGCTTCATCCATTTTTTGCCGTGTTTTTTGGCATGACTAATCCCTGTAAAACTCGGGAACAACTCAGCAAACTGCGTCTCAGACTCACTACGATGGCCAAAGTCAGCGCTGATGGCACTGGCAAAGCTGGCTTGGTTGTCGCTGAGCATCATCTCAAGGTTATCCAGCTGCGTCTCACGCGTGGCCCAGTCGTTTATCGGCTGCGTACGGCTCAGCGCTTGTAGATGCTCAAATTGCGCTCGCATCTCTTCGGCAGTGTGCGCGATACTAGAGGCTTGATGCGGCATATGCTCATTGATATTTTGGGTATTGTCTGTCATGTCTCTTCCTTGTTATATGCGTTGGGACTGATATACTTTTTTGGGCAAGCGGCGCTGTATTTTTAGAGCACATCCTGCCTGTCTTCGTTTTTAGCAGACCCAACCAAAATCCGTCATAAAAAACAGTCATAAAATTGTATCCCTTACGCTTTGTAGACGCTCCGACGGGCACTTTAATGTAGCGCATCGACCGAGCAATGAATAGCATTTTAAACTGACTAGTGCGTTTTTTAATAGAGCAAAAGTCATCGCTCACACCGTATCCAAACTTTTTAATTTCCAGATTTTTATTTGGGCGGTATCTGATAGGCAGATAAGTTTGGGCGACACTGCCAAAAACTGCTACACTTTAGGCAACTGACCTACTTGGACGTGTCCTCATTTTAAAAATGGCAATAAAAATAAGATAAATTGCCGTCAAACACTGTAGGGCGTGTTGAACATTCAACACGCCCTAATCAAACAACGAAAATAGCGCAGATAATATCGAGATATTCATTAGCTATTTGATACTGTTTGGTGAGATTTAGCCATTTTTAACTCATTTAGATGGCTATCGATTGAAGAGGACACGCCCTTGCCTTCATACCTTTTGCCAATTTTATATATCTACCATATGTTGTGACTGCCATGCAAAACGCCATACAACCCCTGAGTGACACGCTGATCAGTAAGTCTTTGTCCGCGGCCGATTATGTCCCTACCTTGAATGCGATGCTCGCGCGCACGCTGACACGTATTGAGTTAAAAAAAACCAAACAGCAGCGCACGCCCGATGAGCTATGGATCGTCGATCACAATGATGTCTATACCTTAGGACAAGCGGGTAAAGAAGAGCACATTTTGCAGCGTACAGACACCCCAATTATCAAAACCGATCGCGGTGGTCAAGTGACTTGGCATGGTCATGGGCAATTGGTGCTGTATTGGTTATTTGATTTAGAGAGCTTGGGCTGGAGTGTGCGCAACTTAGTTTCACACGCTGAGCAAGCCATCGAAGATGTGATCAATGACTGCTTACAAAACCACACAGCTGGTGATACGCGCATTCGTGCCCATGCGCGCCGTGATGCGCCAGGCGTCTATCTCTATGCCGATACCAGCGCAGAGTATGACGACAGCCCTACCGATAAAGGCATTGTATCGACTGATATCCAGCCGTCATCCATCATGTTAGGTAAAATGGCGTCATTAGGCTTTAAGATTAAACATGGTTTTAGTTACCACGGTATCGCTATTAATTTAACTTGTGATTTATCCGCGTTCAATGCCATCAACCCATGTGGCTATGCTGGCATGCAGATGCTTAGGTTAGCTGATTTTATCAACATGTCCCCCTCCCCAAAGACACGAAGCGCAGAGCAAACCCGCGAACCCTTGAGCTATGAGAGCGTCACACAAAAACTCATCGACAATATCGCTCAGCGCCATGCAGGACAGATAGCACTGCGCGCGTTGGCTCCCAAACCAAGTCGCTAAAGCTTGTGGCCTTTGAGTCTTTTTTTGCATAATATCTTGCACGCTTAGACTTAAGCATTTTGAGAAAAATTGTCGCAAACTTGCTATAATCGCTGGCGGTACAGACAGCTGTCATACCTATATGACAGCTCAGCTCAACCTTTGAGCTTTTCTTATTGTATTTAGACATTTAAAACAAAAGCAAATCGGAGTATTTTATGGCAGATTTTAACAAAATTTTGGACGCAGGCGACGTAGACGGCGGCATCATCAACGTGGTAGTAGAAATCCCTACCGGTAGCAGCCATAAAATCGAATGGAACCGCGAATTGGCTGTGTTTGAGCTGGATCGTATTGACCCACAAATCTTTGCCAAACCTTGTAACTACGGCTTTATCCCGCAAACGCTAGACGAAGATGGCGACGAGTTGGATGCGCTGATCATCACAGAGCAGCCACTGCCGACTGGTATTTTCTTAAAAGCCAAAGTCATCGGCGTGATGAAGTTTGTAGATGATGGCGAAGTCGATGACAAAATCGTCGTCGTACCAGCGGACGATCGTGATACCGGCAATGCGTACAACAGCTTAGAAGACCTACCTAAACAGCTGATCAACCAGCTACAGTTCCACTTCAGCCATTATAAAGACCTGAAAAAAGCGGGCACCACTGTGGTTGAATCATGGGGCGACGTGGCTGAAGCCAAAGAAGTTATCAAAGAGTCTATCCAGCGCTGGAAAGACCTATAAACCACCACTGAGACTCAGATAATCTCACTGCAATATACCGCTGTCATAACAATGATAGCGGTATTTTTTTGTTTATCTGCTGCTCAAATACCGCTCACCGCTTGAATGGTGCTCGGTTAAAATGGTTATAATAACTCATGCTTACATGCTATATGCTCATCGACAATAAGGAAAACCATGTTTAACCCCGACCCAAGCTCAAAGCCAGTCAATCCAAAACTGCCAAAAGATGTGATCATGATGGTCGAAAAAAACAACCTCGTCATGGCCATCAAAACATTGGCGCAAGATGAAAATATCAGTATGGATGAAGCCAAGGTGCGAATAGACGCTTATGAAACCGCGTTAAGAGTAAAGCAGCAACAAAAACTCAATACCATCGCAAACAAACAAGGCATCTCTAATCACGCCATTAGCTTTGATCGAAAGCAAGAAACAAAAGAAGAGCTAGAATCTGGCAAACTGATCAAAACACGCGTCAAAACCACCAAGCAGACTCAAGGTTTTAAAGACTTACAACAGGGGGTTGATAGCCAGCTAAATAACTTGGGGTACAAAAAACCCTTAATGCCATATTGGACAAAACGTTTATTGCTGATTGTGGTGATTATGGCAGGATTGTTTTGGATATTGTGGCGAGTGTTTGGTTAGGGCGACATGGCGGGCTTTATTAGGATATCCCTTTTACCAGCTGTGCTTAACAAAATACGTGGTAGTACAAACGCTAACAAATCCTTACCATCAGCCTCGTGAAAACAAAAAAATTGTCTGTTATTTTTGCTTGTTATAGTGAGTTCAGTATAACAACGATACCGTGGGACTGGGATGAATTTTACGCAAGGTTTGATCTTAACGATAATAAGGATATTAAAATGAAAACATCTATAGCGGCAAAATCGCTTAAAAATAAATTCTGGATAGTATGTTGGCTGAGCCTCTTGAGTCTTGGTGCTTGCAGCAATGAGACCCAAAAGCCAGATGATAACAATAATAATATAGAATCTAGCGAGATGACGCCTGTGCAAACAGCGAACGAAGATAAGGACCAAGCTTCTACTCCTAACTCTACAGAAGATGAGGAAGGTGCAGGAGGTACAGCGTACTATTCTAGCAGCGGCAGTGTAGAAAATGACCAAAAAGCTGATGATACGGTGACGGTCAATGAAAACAATCCCAACTTAGATAAAACATCTGCAGATGGGGTGCAGTAAGTAAGAATCAAGCCTCAGTAGGGAGCCCTCTTGCACTCCCTACTGAGCGCTCATACTAGTGATGCTCACCAGGCAGTATTTTTGCAAAGATACGCTGCGCTAAATTTGGCTTACTATCGGTCGTCTGGGCAGCCGTCGAGCTCGGGAAGATACGATACCCAATAGACTGTACTCCCACGTTAAATGCAGGTACCAACGAGTAGCTTGCAGACGCAAATCTACCCATGTTGCTGGCGATACTGTTTGGTTTATGGACGATCGCTTTGGCGATCATCATCGCCGCCTCATCAGGCATCAATGCTGGCATATAACGATACAGCTTGGTCGGTGCAATCATCGGCGTGCGCACCAGTGGCATAAAAATGTTGGTGACTTTGATATTATCGCCTTTGACCTCTGCTGCCAGACAGCGACTAAACGCATCAAGCGCTGATTTTGAGGCGACATAAGCGGCAAAACGCGGACTGTTTGCCAGTACGCCAATGGAGGAGATATTGACAATTTGCCCCTTCTTTCTGCCAATCATCGTCGGAAGTAGTCCCAAAATAATCTTGACCGCACCAAAGTAATTGACATCCATCGTGCGCTCAAAGTCATGAAAACGGTTGACTGATTCATGCACTGAACGGCGAATCGAGCGCCCCGCATTATTGACCAATACATCGACATGACCAAAATCAGCAAGAATCCGTTTGCTGACGTCTTCGATATCATCCATATTGGTCAAATCACATGGATAATAACTGGCCCTGCCACCGAGTGTTTCGATATTGTCCGCGACAATTTTTAGCTTGTCTTTGGTACGTGCCAACAAAATCACATGAGCGCCGCACTCACTGAGTAAAAAAGCGGTACGCTCGCCGATACCACTTGAGGCACCCGTGATTACGATATGCTTATCTTTAACCGTTTTGGCGATTGCTTTTTTTGAAGGGTTGGCCATAAAAAGTCCTTTTTGTTTGTTTTATGTTCTTTTGTAGGATAGCAAAAAATATGGCCTGAGGTGAATAAATCGTCAGTACAAACGTCGCGATTGATGATTATTTACCCGCCCTAGTGACTACTGATGCGTACACAAAAAATCCTCGACCACACGAAACTGTCCTGCGGTACTCTCTTCGCCATACATCGCTTGACGAAAGGCATTAGAATTTGGGATGCCCGTGGTGTACCACGCAATATGCTTACGCGCAATACGGCAGCCTGAGTATTCACCATAAAAATCATACAGCTCTTGTAGATGCGCGAGCACAATCTCTTTAATCTCGCGAACACTTGGTGCTGGTAGCCGCTCACCTGTCCGCAAAAAATGACCGATATCACGAAACAGCCACGGCTGACCTTGAGCGGCGCGCCCTATCATCACGGCATCGCAGCCTGTCATCTCGTAGACATATTGGGCTTTTTCAGGGCTATCGATATCGCCATTGGCAATGACAGGGATACTGATACTGTCTTTGACTTCGCGTATCAGCTCATAACGCGCCGTACCTGTATACATATCCTCACGCGTCCGCCCATGAATCGCAATCGCTGCGATACCAGCTTGCTCAGCACGGCGTGCCACTCGCAAGATATTTTCGCGGCCATTTTCATAACCCAGTCGCGTCTTTAGGGTGACGGGAGCATCGACTGCGCCTACTGCCGCATCGAGCAGACGCGCCACCAAATCTTCGTCTTGCAGTAAGGCTGAGCCTGCCAGCTTACGGCAAACTTTTTTGGCAGGACAGCCCATATTGATATCAATAATCTGCGCGCCATTGTCAATCTGATAACGTGCCGCTTCAGCCAGCTTATCAGGCTCAGCCCCTGCTATTTGTGCCGAGATGGGCGCAATTTCATTATCAAAATTGGCACGGTACAAAGACTTTTTGCTGGCATAAAGCGCGGTATCAGCGATGATCATTTCACTGACTGCATGCCCTGCGCTAAAAGATTTGCAAAGCCTACGAAAAGGGTTGTCCGTCACGCCGGCCATGGGCGCGACCATCAGACGGTTTTCGATACTCAGACCACCGATATCAAGCGGCTGTAATAAGGGATGCTGAGCGGCAACTGGCGCTGAAGAATCAGCCATCACAGGATTAGCAGAAGTATTTATAGACATAAAAAACGGCTTGATTTGCATAGAAAACAAGCCGTTATTCTAAGGGTTCGTACGCATATTGCAAGCCATTCACGTCAATCCTTTGCCGCTATGACTTCCAAATAGGCAATGCGCTCGCTTACTTATCAAACACACTGCCCTGCTCTAGGGTAATATCATCGTCATGCTCCTGCATACGCCAAGGCAAAATATCGGGCGAAACATTGACGAAATGCAGATATTTTTCAAACTGATCGATGATATCGTTGATCACCGACTCTGGTTGATAACCATACAAGTCATAGGTTTGGCCACCGCGGCGCAAATAGACCTCGGCACGGTGATGGTGCTCTTGGGGCAGATTACCCGCCATATCTTCGGTATAATAGTCAGGAACTTCATGCTCTGATAATCGCACCTCGTACCAAAACTCGACATTATCACCGCGTCTTAGCTCTAATACCGCTCGATTGTTTACCTCATCATAGTTGACCTCAGGCAACCAGCCTGTCTCGGCAAATTTTTCTGCAACCTCCTGCATCGATGACATCACCGTGCCCTTGATATAGCCGAGCACCTTTTCGCGCGTTGGCTGATTGGTAATATAATCAATACGATCACGCCATGCGTCTAATTTAAGCAGATGCGGCGGTAAATGGTTGTCAGTGGCCAGACTTTGATTACGATGCCCCTCGATACGTAGCGCACGCCACATACCAAACGTCGAGATTAAGATAATCACTGCAAAAGGCAAGGCACTGACGATAGCCGCTGTCTGCAGGGCGCTTAGGCCACCTGCGATCAGCAACACCGCTGCTACAGCGCCTTCTGTAACTACCCAAAATGAGCGCTGCCACCACGGCGTATCACTACGACCACCAGCGGCGAGCGAGTCGATGACCAATGACCCTGAGTCTGATGACGTCACAAAAAAAGTAATAATCAGTAGGACGGTTAATGACGAGACAATTTGAGTAAAGGGTAAGTTTTCTAGCAGCTTAAATAAGGCAATGGCTTGGTTGTTTTGTACCTCACCGATCAGCGCCTCATAACCATCGACCATGATCATATGCAGCGCGGTATCCCCAAATACCGAAAACCAAAAGAAGGTAAACAGCGTTGGCACAAGCATCACACCCAGTACGAACTCACGAATGGTACGGCCGCGACTGATTTTGGCTATAAATAGTCCGACAAAAGGCGCCCACGCGATCGTCCATGCAAAGATAAATAGCGTCCAGCTACCGATCCAATCGCTCGACTGATAGGCTTGTAGGCTAAAGGTGCGCTCAACGATATTGCCCAAATAACTGCCTGTATTTTCCATAAAGGCATTTAGGATAAATATCGATGGCCCGACCACAAACACAAAGATCATCAAAGCCGTGGCCAGCACCATGTTTAAGATAGACAGGCGTTTGACGCCCTTATCCATCCCAGCCAGCACAGACACCAGTGCTGCGGTGGTCACCAGCGCAATGATGATGACTTGTACGGTGGTGCTCACTGGAATCATATCGGGCAATAAGTAATTCAAGCCTGCATTAATCTGAGCCACAGACAGACCCAAACTGGTGGCGATACCAAACATGGTACCTAAAATCGCAAACACATCCACCGTATGTCCGATAGGCCCATGGATTTTGTCACCGATTAAGGGATAGAGGGTTGAGCGCACCGACAGCGGTAAGCCGTGCCGAAAGGAAAAATACGCCAATGACAGCCCCACGACGCCGTATATCGCCCAAATATGAAACCCCCAATGAAAATAGGCAATCTGCATCGCCTCTTTGGCCGCCTCAATCGTCTGCGGCTCTGAGAGTGGTGGACTAGCAAAATGTAAGACCGGCTCGGCAACACCATAAAAGAGCAAGGCAATGCCGTAACCTGCCGAAAACAGCATAGCAAACCATTCAAGAAACTGATATTCAGCTTCTGCATGGTCAGGGCCTAATTTGATACTGCCATAAGGCGAAAACGCCAACACGATGACAAACATCAAAAATATGGCAACTGCCAGCATATAAAACCAGCCGAACGTCTCAGTGGTAAATGCCAGGACGGTACTAAATAGCTCACCGGCCGCCTCTGGATTGATAGCAGTACCAATCACCAATAGCAGCATGATGGCCGCCGCTGGAACAAAAACTGGCAACAAAATAGTGGAGCGAGGTAATTTACTCATAGAAGTGATATCCTCAAAAAGTGACAAAACCGATCAACCGTGCTTATTAAAATATTTTTTGCATAAAATGTCTGATAAATACTTGATACTGCATTTTTGACTTCTTACTTCTGACATTGTCTGCTTATGGGCACTGGTTTGATGAATGGGTTCTAAAGACAAAACTGCTTAACCAACAGTCAGCCATTATGATATTTATCACACTCTCTTAAAAAACCCCAGATAATCTCTGTCCTTGTAACACTACTTTAACGATTGTTACATGACTATTACCAAGCAACAAAAAAGGCAGCTTGTTAGCCGCCTTTAATGTATAAGATATATTTGTTTGTCTACAATGACGATATTATCCTGCAATAACTGCGGCAAGCTGTTGCGCCAGATCTGCCAGCTCGCCTTGATCCGCTTGGGTGACGGCATGACGGCCTAGCTCATGAATACTCGATGGAATCAGATGGACATGATAATGAAACACTGTCTGCCCAGCTTGCGAACCATTTAGCTGCATTTGGATGATACCTTCGCGCTCAAACACTTGGCGCTGCGCTTGCATGACTTTTTTGGCAGTCATCAGTACCGCTGCCGCATATTCTGGCTCCAGATCAGCCAAATCGATTGCTTTTTGTTTGGGAATGACCAGTACGTGGCCTTTTGCTTGTGGCATGATATCCATAAAGGCAAGGGTTTTATCGTCTTCAAAAACCTTGTGATATGGAATCTCACCCTTTAGCATTTTTGCAAAGATGTTATTGTCGTCATACTGAACGTGGTTGTTTTGATTCATTGTTATTCCTTTATTCATTGGCCAGTGTGGTGAGTGAATGACTCGGAAGCTTTGCTCACAACAAGTGTTATATAGTGGACGAAATATCGCCTGAGTACAAGCCGCTTACTGACTTGTCAATCAAAGCCCCCATACCGATATGCGCCGACTCGCTCAGCAATTTATTGGCGATTCATAGACTTTAAATGTTATATTAACCCTCTACTTTAATGATGCTATATTTATGGATTCGCCTACCTTGCCGACGCCCTTATCAAACGACAACCTAAACGACCATTTAGCCGCCAGATCTGCTGCAGAAACGCGTACTGAGCATCCAGCACAGAGCCTGCCGCCTAATAGCGTGATTTTGGCCGAGGCGCTGACCGATAGCAGCATTCATTGGCAAATACACAACTGTAAAGTCAGCAAAAAAACAGTGACGCAGGAGTTGCCGCTGCCTTTTTTATATCATTACGACAGCTTAGACGATGCCATCAAGCAAGCCAACCCGCTCACGCCTGCCCTACTGGCTCAGTTTAATAGGCCGATGAGTGCCAGTGAGGCCGCGCAGCTCATCGGGATTGAGGCCGCGCTCATCAGCAGTCCTTGGCATATCAAGGTCATCGGCTCACTGGTGGTGTTTAGCGAGGCGCTGCAGTTAGCTGTGCGTCTGCACTGGACCAATACGGGCAAAGACACCGAGCAGATCTATACCAAAGAAGCGATGGATGCGCTGAGCACCGCCTTAAAAGACTGGCAGTTTTTTGGCCGCGTCGATGTGCTCTACAAAAACGACAAACAAACGCTTGTCTCTGTTTTAGAGGATGCTGACTCACAAGCGGCGACAAACGAGCGGATACTACCCATCGCCGCCAGCGCTGAGTATCAGCTGTTGCCAGCGCCTCACGCTCTAGAGGTTATCGCCCGACTAGAAGCGGATAAAACCGATCTGCTTTGGTTTGACAAAGCCATCTTAGAGCGCTTAGCATAAATTGTCGTGTTGGGCAGCCTTATGGTTTCTTGTGGTTTGTCATTGATGCGCTTACAGGACGGCACATTGCTATTAAAATAAGATTTTATCGATACGATGAATACCACATGATCATGGCATATTTTTTTCATTCATATCTAATGGTATGGTCATGACCTAGTATTATTCATTGGTCGTTATTTAGTATAAAAAGCACACTATCATCACAGCTGAGGCTGCACTTTTTTATAAACCTCGCCTATTTGTAAGGAAAATCACATGGATTATCGCTCAAAAACCTCTACCGGTGGTCGCAACATGGCAGGTGCTCGCGCACTGTGGCGTGCAACTGGCATGACTGATGGCGACTTTGGCAAGCCAATCATTGCCATTGCCAACTCATTTACTCAGTTTGTACCCGGTCACGTACACCTAAAGGATTTGGGTCAGATGGTTGCACGTGAGATCGAAAAAGCAGGCGGCGTGGCAAAGGAGTTTAATACCATTGCGGTCGACGATGGTATCGCCATGGGCCATAGCGGCATGCTGTACTCATTACCCAGCCGCGATCTGATCGCCGACTCAGTTGAATACATGGTCAACGCCCACTGCGCCGATGCCTTGGTATGTATCTCTAACTGTGACAAAATCACCCCAGGTATGTTGATGGCCGCGATGCGTCTTAATATTCCTGTGGTGTTCGTCTCTGGTGGGCCTATGGAGGCTGGTAAAGTCATAGCCAGTACGGTGGCTCATAGTCATAACAATGATGGCGGCAGCGATGTTCATACCACTGATAATAAAGGCAACGCCATTCGCAAGCTCGACTTGGTCGATGCCATGATGGATGCCGCTGATGACACCATCAGTGACGAAGACGTTTTGGCTATCGAAAGCTCTGCCTGCCCGACTTGCGGCTCGTGCTCTGGTATGTTTACTGCCAACTCCATGAACTGCTTGACCGAAGCACTGGGGCTATCATTGCCCGGCAATGGCTCACTGCTTGCAACCCATGCGCTGCGCCGCGAATTGTTTTTAGAAGCGGGCCGCACGATTGTCTCATTGGCCAAACGCCGCTATGAGCAAGACGACGAGTCTGTCTTGCCGCGCTCTATCGCCACCAAAGCTGCGTTTGAAAACGCTATGAGCCTCGATATCGCCATGGGCGGCTCGACCAACACCATTTTGCATTTACTAGCGGCCGCCAACGAAGCAGAAGTGGATTTTAAAATGGCGGACATCGATCGCCTAAGCCGCGGTGTGCCTTGCCTATCTAAAGTCGCGCCTGCCTCACAAAAGTACCATATGGAAGACGTCCACCGTGCAGGCGGCGTGATGGCACTACTCGCCGAGCTTGATCGAGCAAGCCTATTGACCACCGACATACCGACCATCCATAGTGCCACGATGAAAGAAGCCATCGACAAATGGGACATTATGAACCCTGACAACACCGAAGCACGGGCGCTATATGTTGCAGCACCGGGCGGTGTACGTACCACTCAAGCGTTTTCGCAGGCAAAAGAGTGGCCAAACCTTGATGTCAATCGCGAGTCAGGCTGTATCCGTAGTGTCAAGCACGCCTACTCAACAGATGGCGGCCTTGCGGTGCTTTATGGCAACATCGCCGAGCGTGGCTGTGTGGTCAAAACCGCAGGTGTTGATGAGAGTATTTTAACCTTTACAGGTCGCGCGCGTATTTTTGAGTCACAAGACGCGGCCGTCGCCGCCATATTGGCAGATGAAATCGTCGCAGGTGATGTGGTCATCATTCGCTATGAAGGACCAAAAGGCGGCCCTGGTATGCAGGAGATGCTATACCCTACTACGTATCTTAAATCTAAAGGCTTGGGCAAAGAGTGTGCGCTGCTGACTGACGGCCGCTTCTCTGGTGGTACCTCTGGCCTCTCTATTGGTCACGCCAGCCCAGAAGCGGCGGAAGGCGGCGCGATTGGTTTGGTTATGGAGGGCGACACCATTCATATCGATATCCCAAATCGCACCATCAACATGCAAGTCAGTGATGCCGAGCTGGCGGCGCGCTGCGAAGAAATGGAAGCACGTGGCCGTGATGCGTGGAAGCCTGTCAGCCGTGAGCGTTATGTGACACCAGCCTTACGCGCTTATGCTGCCATGACCACCAGTGCAGATACGGGGGCGATACGCGACGTGAGTCAAGTTGAGCGCTAACGACATCCCTACTCTCTAAAACATCAAGCTGTTGAGAAAAGCCTGCATCGTGCAGGCTTTTTTTTCACCAAAAAACAACGCAGCATGCGTTTTGATAACGATTTTTTGCGGTAATAATATATTTTTGGCGTCATCATAAGACTGACTCAGAGCAACACCGCTGACGACTTTTAGACAAACTGCCAGTCAGATAACTTAGGTGACAGATAACTGAGGTGAGCTGGTTATCGATTAGGCTGTCATACATTAAGTATTTTTAAATAGTTATCGATAAGAATTTTTATAACATAGTCGCGTGCACCCCTTTATGATTGAGAACTACAACGTCTTCTTATTGGTCTGCAGTATCGCCTTTTTGTTTGGGGCGCTGTTTCCTATCGTGTTTAAACGCACCCCGATCTCATTGCCGATGCTGCAGGTAAGCTTTGGGTCGCTGATGGGTTATTGGTGGACGACGTTATCGTTTTTGGATCCGATTGACAATGGCCTTGTCATCGAAAAACTCACAGAAATCGTGGTCTTGGTATCACTGGTTGGCGCGGGTATCAAGATTGATACCGAGCTTTCTTGGCGGCTGTGGCGACCGACGATCAGGCTGCTGCTCATCACCATGCCGATTGGTATTTTTGCCATGGCAGCGTTGGGCTACTATGCTTTTGGTTTGAGTTTGGGGGCGGCGATTTTGTTGGGTGCGGTGTTGGCACCGACCGATCCTGTCTTGGCGTCTAGCATTCAGGTCGGCCCACCAAACACTGGCGGTGAGGACACACCGCGCTTTACCTTGACTTCAGAAGCAGGGTTAAATGACGGATTGGCGTTTCCGTTTGTTTATTTGGCCATCAAGATGGCAGAAGCGTTGAGCGCAGGTCAGCGTTTCGATGGCGAGATGCTCTGGTCATGGTTTACCCATGATGTTTTGTGGAAGATAGGCGCAGGATTGGTGGTGGGTATCGTCGTTGGCAAAGCCATGGCCAAGCTTGTGTTTTCTAAATACAGTCAAGAAACGCCCATCTCGCAAGGCTATGTGGTGATCGCTCTGACGCTGGTTGCTTATGGACTGGCCGAGTATGTAGAGAGCTATGGTTTTATCGCGGTGTTTGTCGCAGCCTTTGCCTTTCGCCGCTCAGAGCACCAGCACAATTACCATCAAAAACTCCATGATTTCGCTGAGCAGTCAGAAGGCTTACTCATGTCGCTGGTACTGGTGGTATTTGGGATGCTGCTCGGTCAAGGCTTACAGTCAGGCATCGAGCTGACATGGCGAGTCTACATCGTCAGCTTTGTATTTTTACTTCTGATACGTCCTATCGGCGGGTTTATCGCCCTATCGGGGCTAGGCCTACCTCATTCCGAAAAATACGCAATCTCGGCCTTGGGCATTCGCGGTATCGGCACCTTGTATTACTTATCCTATGCGCTCAATCACGGCTACTTTGCAGACGATGATGCGCTCAAGTTATGGGTGGTCTGCTCTATTGTGATTTTGATATCTATCTTTATGCATGGCTTGAGTGCGCCAAAGCTGCTCAAAATAACACCCAGTAAGCCGCCTTCGACATAAGCATTATCGAACATGTTAGCAACTTATACACTAGCTACGTGCTACTAAGGCGCTATCAACGCGAGTACTGCTTCGGTCAAAGCAAACTGACGAACGTCATTGAGCATCGTAGTATCGAAGTTATGAATAAAAGCAAACGACAATTGCCGCGATGGATCACACCATGCCACTGAGCCGTTATAGCCCATGTGACCAAAACCCGCCGCAGTATCAGCACAGACACTAAACAGACGATGATAACCCAAGCGCCAATGCATAGGCGCTGGCATGACTGCGTCTAACCCTGTGACTTGGGGCGTGGATAACTGCTCAAAAGTAGCGCGATCGATTAGAGTCTGACCTTGCCATACCCCGCCATTGGCAAGCATGGCATATATCGTCGCCAGCGCCTCAGCCGATGCAACCCCATTAGCAGCAGGGATGACGGCTTGTAGCGTTTGTCGTTGATAGTAATCAATAGGCTGCTTGCCGGCTGGGATAAGCGCTGATTTGTAGTTTTTTAGATTGAGATGGCTGGTATCAAAATACAGACGACTGATACCTGCAGTGGTTAACGCCGGCTGGCGGTGATCTCCTTTATCCGTCCCAGAAGCAGCTACAGAGCGCTGCATCTGCAAGGCTTGCTGCTGCCAACACGCCGCACTTGGTAGATGATTATAGACAAATAAGGTATTTGCCGAGTCTGGTTTTAATGTGGGTTTTTGTCGTTTTTGCCGCAGCTTAGGGGTTGCCATCTCGTCTGTATCAAAGTCTTTGGCCAGCGTGGCGACAAGGTCGACTTTATCATCTGGCACCCCAAAATAGCAGCTATCGGCAATCCCTAATGGCGTTGTCAAATAATGGCTTAGCGCTTGCGCAAGCGGCATCTTGGTGACGATTTCTACCAAGCCGCCCAGCACCCAGCCGTAGATCAGCGCACTATAAGCGGAGTCGTAAGCGTCGGCTTGGTCAGGTTGAGTCATGGTCATGTCGGCAACTTTTTTGCGCATATACGACCAGTCTAGTACCGCCTCGCTATCTGCCTCAATACTGGTAATTGCAAAGAGATCAGCTTGGTGCGACATCACCTGCCGCAGCGTAACATGCGCTTTGCCATTAGCCGCAAATGCCGGCCAATACTGGGCAATGGAGACGTCATAAGCGAGTAGCTTTTTGGAGACCAATACATGAACCAGAGCCGCGAGCACCCCTTTGCCCGTCGAAAAGTTAATCGCTAGGGTTTGCGGTTGCCATGCCATCTCTGGACGCGCCAAGCCCACACTAGCACGAGCGATACACTCGCCTGCCTGATAGACTACTAGCGCCCCGCCAGCTGGCGCATCATCAAGCTGCAATTTTGTCAGCAATTGCTGTAGGCGCTGCTGCAGGGTAGTATTTATTTGAGCGTCATCGCGTTCGTTGGTTTTGTTCATTGTCTCAGTCATGGCAGCCTTACTCTATTATCATAAAAAGGCCACCGTCTGGTCGCCTTTTGTTCTATTAACCGATTACTCTAGGGTATGTCTTATTAGCGCGGGACCAACAAACGATTATACACCTCATCTTCTAGCTTGCTCAGACCGTGACTACGTCCCCGTGCCATGGCTGTATCCATTTTGCGGCCGCGCAGCCAGCCGGCGCGCAATGCCGTTACTGCACCCACTCTATTGCCAGAGCCACAGTGCAGGGCTACTTTTTTGCCATGATACTGGCGCAGGATATTATCAAACGCCAATACTTTTAGCTGCTTTAAATCAGCAGCGCCGCTGATAGGCAGCTGCTCATAATACATGCCTGCGCGCTTGACGGCGGCGGCTTCATCAAAGCTCAGCTCGTCATCAGGCTGCAAGTTGATGACCAGCTCGACGCCAGCCTTTGCCAATGCGTCAACTTTTTGTTCATCCAGAGCGCCGCATACGATGGTATTGGCATCAGGACGAAAATAAGGCTCAAAGATGGTCGAAAGCTCGATGCCATTGTCCACATTGTCCGCATCAGCTGTGGCGCTGTCGCCTGCTGCAGCGTCATTGGCAGCAGCGGTGTTAGTCGCTGCGACATCATTGATTTGATCTGGATTTGGGGTTGTTACTATAGTATGTGAGGTCATAATAATAAAAAGATTCGTTAGTCTGTCTACGTAGGATATATATAAAGACCAACGCGCTTTAGTTCTTAAACGCGTTTGATCCGTTCGCCATAACTTTCGATAGCAGTTACGCGAGAGCCCCAGCTGTATTTACTTAGCGGTCTTGAGCGTCACCAAACCCGCTAGATGAGGCTTGTCATTTTTGGCACTAAATAGACCAAACTCACAACCATCATCCGCGTTTTGTAGCTGTGATACCGGCTCGGCAATCAGCTCTACTTCAGCAGGCAAAAAGATAGGGAGCTTAAAGGACACATCGACAGTACAGGCATCAGGCAGCTCATCCATCAGCGCGAGACATTTGGCTTTCGACCACATACCATGAGCGATCGCTTTTGGAAAACCAAAGGCCCGTGCCGATAGTGGATGCAAGTGAATGAGGTTAAAATCCCCTGAGACAAACGCATAACGACGGCCAATATCTTCTGGTACTTCAAAAACACTGTGGGTCCCATTGTCATCGACAGTCGGTTTTACGGTAACCGGACGCGGTTTGCTTTTTTTGTCTTTACTGCTGCTGGGTTTTTTGCCACGTGATAGATAGGTTGATGTCCCCTCCCACACCACCTCGTCTTTTGATTTGACGGTTGTGACAAAATCAAACTGTTGACCTTGGGCATGGTCACGCAGATTATCAAAAGTCACAGACATCGCCACTGTTTCACGCTCACCGATAGGACGATACTGCGTCACACTGTTGTCTACGTGTACGAGACCGAGCATCGCAAAGGGAAACGGCTCTTTGACCATCATGTTCATTTGCAGCGTCTGCGACAACACAGAAAAATAAGTAATAGGCACTTTGCCATTATCTGCAAAACCACAAATCTTACGATAATCGTCTAAATTCTCTTGATCAATATGGAGGTCATCGACGTAGTAAGTCGCTTGTGGTAACTGATCTTTACTGACTTTGCCACTGTTGCCGATAGGTAATAGGCTTTTGACGATATTGGCATAAGTTGTATGCGCTTTTGGCAACGCATCATAGTGTTTGTCTGACATAAATAAATCCTAAGTGGGGCTGGAGCAAACCTTTTGGGGCATTGTTATCATGAATTCTACGTTTTTATCATAAAAAAGCCACCCTTGGGCAGCTTTATTACAATTTATCAGCAATTTTTTCGTAAGCATATGTTAGGCAATCAAGAAAAAACCTCACATTATGATGTGAGCACCGCTTTATTCTTTAGCGATACTTACCTTTGCCACAGTTTCGCTATGCACGGACAATTGCTTGTATTAAGCACCCAGTAAGCTTTGACCACAAACGCGAACGATGTTGCCATTTAAGCCACCCGATGCAGGAGAGGCAAACCAAGCGATGGTCTCGGCCACGTCTACTGGTAGACCGCCTTGGCTCATGGAGTTCATGCGGCGACCTGCTTCACGAATAGCAAAAGGGATGGCCTCTGTCATTTGCGTCTCGATAAAGCCTGGTGCCACAGCGTTGATGGTCATACCCTTGGCATTGTCTTCTAACTGTTTGGCGGTAGCATTGACCAGTCCGATGACGCCCGCTTTAGAAGTAGCATAGTTGGTTTGTCCCATGTTGCCTGCGATGCCTGAGATAGACGACACACATACGATACGTGCGTTGTCTTTTAATACATCGTTTTCTAATAGATAGCGGTTGAGTCGTGCGATGCTAGCTAGGTTGATATTGATGACCATATCCCACTTTTTTTCATCCATTTTTGCCAACGTCTTATCGCGCGTGACCCCAGCATTGTGAATGATTGAATCAAGCCCGCCGCGCTTTTGTGCCGCCTCTGCGATTTGTTTGCCTGCATCCTCGCTGGTGATATCGACTGTCAGCACAGAGCCGCTGATTTCGCTTGCGACTTTTTGTAGATCTGCCTGCTGCTGCGGCACATCTAGACAGATAACATGGGCGCCTTCACGAGCCAATACGCGCGCGATTGCTTCACCGATACCGCGGCTGGCACCTGTCACCAGCATGGTTTTGCCACCTAAAGGCTGTGTCCAATCGACATCCACTGTGTCACCTTTACTGACACGTACCACTTGTCCTGACACATACGCTGAGCGCGCTGAGGTAAAGAAACGCAGCGTTGAATCAAGATTTTGCTCAGCACCTTCTTCGACGTAGACCAACTGGGCGGTGATACCGCGCTTAAACTCTTTACCAACAGACTTCACAAAACCCTCAAGCGCACGCTGTGCCAAGGCAGCTTCGATGTCTGTGAGGTTCTCTGGCGTACGGCCAATGATGATGACACGGCCTGATTTTTCGACACGGCGCGCCACTGTATGAAAAAATGCATATACTGCTTTTAGCTGGTCGGCATTACTGATATTACTGGCATCAAATAGCAATACTTTAAACTTATCATCGCCGCCCGTATTGGCTTTTGCGTCTACACCAGCATCAGCCAGCGCATCTTTGATATCGTCGCTACTATTGACGTACACATCTGCATGGACCTCTGATAAGATGCGGGCTACTGCAGCGCTTACGCTTTTGTCGTCGCCATCAGCGCGACCGACCAACACACTGCCACGTACCAAAGGCTCGCCGCTCTCAAAACGATCTAACGTCACTGGCAGTGGTAGACCTAAATTTTTGGCCACTTTTTTACCAATAGACGACTGAACAAAATCACCATAACGGTCTGACATAATATAATCCCTATAATAAATGGTTAAAATAATTAAAAATGCAATGCGCCTATTATATAGACTCACCGGACGCATCATTATTGATATTTAGTAAATGCATTAAAATCTGGCTTAACTATACACTTCCGCTATAAACAAGTCCAAAAACTGACAAAGTCTACAACAATCTGTAAACAAGCCAGTATACAAGATGGCAACTTTTTTTCGCGTCACCGCGCCTGATACTGTGTTAAAATCAGACCCATAAGTTATGGAAAATGCAATTATCGATAACAATATATTATCAAATACATTATTATGCAATGGTAATAATCGAGACGCCTGAGTTTACAAAAATAGTCTGGGTTTTAAAGCTGTTTTTTTGCTTCTAAAAATCCTGACCAAGCGGCGACAAGTAAGCGTCACATCGTTTGCCAAAGACATACATTATGCTGGTAAAAACGTCTTATCATAGATGACCATAGTAAGTAATAAATAATGGCCAGCAGCCACCTTTTTTCTTTTGTACCCATACTCTTTAAGGATAATATTATGAGTAATAAAAACAATCACCCTGATAGTCCAGTCGTTGAAAGCACTGTCGTAAAATCTACCGATAGCAGCAAAAAAGACACTACAACCAAAGGCGCTGACAGCAAAAAAACCACTGAGTGCGCAGCCGTCGGCAAAACAGCAGCTGCTACCCAATCAAAAAAGGCCAAACCAGCCTCAAACCTAAACCGCGTCGCAATCTTGGGCGGCAACCGTATCCCCTTTGCCCGCTCAAACGGCACTTATGCTGACGTCAGCAATACGGACATGCTAACCGCTGCATTAGATGGTTTGGTCGAGCGTTATAACCTACAAGACGAAATCATCGGAGAAGTCGTCTCTGGTGCGGTCATGAAGCTGAGCCGCGACATCAACTTAACGCGCGAGGCGACGCTAAATACAGCTCTAAACCCTCATACGCCAACATACGATATCTCACAAGCCTGTGGTACTGGCTTACAAGCGACCTTTGCCTCTGCCAACAAAATCGCCCTTGGTTTGATTGACTCAGCCATCACAGGCGGTGTCGATACCACCTCTGATGCGCCTATCGCTATCGGTGATGGTCTACGCAAAGTCCTTATCAAACTCGGTGCGGCAAAAGACAACAAGCAGCGCCTAAAAGCACTAATGGGGCTAAACCCTAAAGATTTGATCGACACCCCACAAAACGGTGAGCCACGCACCGGCCTATCAATGGGTGAGCACCAAGCCATCACCGCGCTTGAGTGGAATATCAGCCGCGAAGCCCAAGACGAGCTGGCGTTTAACAGCCACAAAAACCTAGCACGTGCTTATGACGAAGGCTTCTTTGACGACCTTATCACGCCATATAAAGGCTTGACTCGTGACAACAACTTGCGCCCAGACACCACGCTCGAAAAGTTGGGCAAGCTAAAGCCAGTATTTGGTAAAAAGAACGCCAACCCAACCATGACAGCGGCCAACTCTACCCCACTCACTGATGGTGCCTCTTGCGTCCTACTCGGTACGGATGAGTGGGCAAAAGAACACGGCCTCAAGCCATTGGCGTACATCGCGCACCAAGAAACAGCAGCTGTTGATTTCATCGGCAAGTCAGGTACTACTGAAGGCTTGCTAATGGCACCTGCCTATGCGGTACCGCGTATGCTTGAGCGTGCTGGCCTAACGCTGCAAGACTTCGACTTTTATGAAATCCACGAAGCGTTTGCGTCACAAGTACTCTCAACGCTTGCAGCATGGGAAGATGAGACATTCTGTCAAGAACGTCTGGGTCTTGATGCGCCACTTGGCTCCATCGATCGCAGCAAGCTAAACGTAAATGGCTCATCATTGGCAGCAGGCCATCCATTTGCAGCGACAGGTGGCCGTATCCTAGCCACTGCAGCTAAGCTACTGGATCAAAAAGGCTCAGGCCGCGCTCTGATCTCTATCTGTGCAGCAGGTGGCCAAGGTGTCACGTGTATCCTAGAAAAATAATACCGCCATTGTCTGTTTAACAGACAGATAGCTTCGGTTGTCTAAAGCACCCGTTAATCACGCGATTAATGGGTGTTTTTTTGTGCATACAATCAGCCAATAAAACCGATGACCGTTGTCTTATCAAAGGCCACTTCACACAATAATCAAACGCACCTACCGCCTAGTCCCCCTGCCAGATGTGCTAAAGTAAAGACCACAACAAACAAAATCATAATAATATTTGGCAGGAGCTTTTTATGAGTAAAATTCCTTCGGCGATTGACCTAAGACTCTTAACCACACAAGAGCGTCAAAAGCTTAGCCCACCCGAGCAAAACAGCTTTATCAGTCGGATGGACAAGGAAGTGTTTGATGATGAGCTACGCCGTAAAATGCACGAAGACCTTATCGACACCTATGATGAAGAGCTAGAAAACGAAATAGATGATTATGTGCGTGATTTTCGTTTTGATGGGCGGGAGATGAGCGAACAAGAAAGGCTGGATCGCCGACTGTACTTTCAGGAGCTGGTGCGCCTGCAGCGCGAGCTTATCAAGCTACAAGACTGGGTGGTCGATCGCGGCGAGCGTATCGTCGTGATATTTGAAGGACGCGACTCGGCGGGCAAAGGCGGCGCGATCAAGCGCATCACCCAGCGTCTAAACCCACGGGTATGCCGCGTCGCTGCTCTGCCCGCACCGACAGAGCGTGAGCAGTCGCAGTGGTACTTTCAGCGTTATGTCGCTCACTTACCAGCGGCTGGCGAGATCGTCTTGTTTGATCGCAGCTGGTACAACCGCGTCGGGGTTGAGCGCGTCATGGGGTTTTGTACCGATGCTCAGTATGAGGAGTTTTTTCAGTCGGTGCCTGAGTTTGAACGCATGCTCGTGCGCTCGGGTATTCGCTTGGTCAAATACTGGTTTTCGATCACCGATGACGAGCAGCACTCACGCTTTATGAGCCGTATTCATGACCCACTCAAGCAGTGGAAGCTCTCCCCAATGGATTTGGAATCGCGGCGACGCTGGGAGGACTATACCAAAGCCAAAGAAACCATGTTTGAGCGCACTCATATTCCTGAAGCGCCGTGGTGGGTGGTAGAAGGCAATAACAAAAAACGCGCGCGTCTTAATTGTATCGCCCATTTGCTCGAGCAAATCCCTTATAAAGAAGTACCGCGTGATGAGGTCGAGCTACCAGAGCGCAAACGCGATGATGAATACTACCGCGAGCCTATCCCAGATGATATGTACGTGCCGCCGCGTTATTAACGACTTATGATTATCTTGCCCTACTCTGTCTTAAACAAAAAGGCCGCGGTATCTCATTTAAGATACCGCGGCCTTTTTTATACGCCTAGCATAGCGTGCCAGTCATCACCATAACGCGTCAGCTACATGGTATAAGTAGACTGCAAACTGTCGATTTTGCCAGCCAATAAACGCTCTACTTCGTTTTTGATTCTTTGCCCTGCGATATCGGTGCCGATTTGTACCGCAAAACCGGCTGGCCGGCCACTTTGGGTTTTAGAGTTGATCCATACCACCTTACCATTCATAGGTAAGCGCTCGCTGGAATTTGGCAACGTGATGGCAATAAACACTTCATCGCCCAACTGATGTGGATGACCAGACGGTACAAATAACGCTCCATTGGTCACAAAAGATAAGTAGCTGGCATATAGCGTTTCGATGTCTTCAATATGGCAGGTTAAGACCCCGCCGCGTCCTGGCATGGCCATAGTCAGCTTCCTTTAGTCATTGGGTTAAATGTTTATGAGTGAGCGCTCGTTTTAAATGTTGGTTTATAAACGCGCCAATTCTTGCATCAGCTTATCATAGGCAAATTTTTCTTGCACATTTTGTTGTAGCGCAACTTTGCTTTGCTGCAAGCGATGAAAAAATGCCTCTATAGCACTGTCGTCAGGGGTACGGCCATCAGCCTGATCGCTCGTAAGCGCTGTCCAATTGATGTCTTGCTGTAGCACTGCCAGACCTAAACAGACGCGGCGTATGTCGAGCAGCATCAGCTCAGAGAGCTGAATAAATTCTATAATACTAAGTTGTGATTGCCAATAGTCACTAGCCGCCACGCTACTACGTTTGCCACTTCGCAGCGCCAGCCAAGTCGTCATCCACAAGGCACGCTTGCTATACCATGGGGCGTTAGCCAAGGCGATCGCAGCAAGCGGCGCGCCATTGGCCAGTTGTATAAGCTGGCGAAGCGCGGCTGGGCTAACGGCTTCACGGTTGACCGTCGCCCCAAGTGCCTGCGTTACATAATCCATGGCGACTGCAGGCTCAATCGTCTGTAACGCCAATTGCTGGACGCGGCTTTTGATCGTGGGTAACAGTTGGGCTGGACTGTCGCTAATCAAAAACAAATGTACCTGCGCTTGCGGCTCCTCCAAGGTCTTGAGCAGCGCGTTGGCAGCAGCGACCGTCATTTGCTCTGCATGGTCTAACACACAGATGCGCAGGCCTTGGCCACCTTGATAAATAAAGGGCTGTAGCGCGCGGATGTCATCTACTTTTATTTTTAAGGCGCTATTGCTTGTGGTCTTGGTGTTTTTTTTACCGGCTTTTTCTGTAGCTTCTGTATTGTCGATACTGACTGGCATACTGATAAGTGGCAGCGTCTGCAAGCTTGGATGTGTACCAGATCTGAGCCACTGACAGCTTTCGCACGTGGCGCACGCCCCTTGCGGATGGGTTGCACGCTCGCGGCATAACAGCCACGCCACCAGACGCCAAACAAAAGCACGTTTGCCCATGCCTTGCATGCCTGCGGCCAGTAGAGCATGCGGCAAAGTCTGCTGCCGAGTGACGCGGTCAGTGAGCTGCGACCATAGTGCTTGCTGCCATGGCAATAATGGCGCAAAGTAAATATCATCTGCAGTCTTTGATGCACCTATATTTTCCATTGTATAACCTATCGCTCCAGCTTTATAAAATGACTTGAAAGCTTAATAGTAGTTTTGCTTAGGCTATTTTAGTTAGTCATGCTGCTCGGGCTCTGAAAGTCGGTGAACGCCATCGCATTGAGGCGATCCAAATCCTCTTGGGTATCGACCCCAGCCGGCAGATGACACGCTGCAGTCGCGATGGAAATATGACCACCGTTTTCTAGTACGCGTAGTTGTTCCAGACTCTCTAAGGTCTCAAGCGGGGTCTGTGGCCAATGTACAAACTGCTGTAGTAAGTTCACGCGGTACGCATAAAGCCCCAAATGCCGATAAGCGTTTTTGGGTGGTTGCTTGTTTGGCTCGTCTGCCAATACCACGTCACGGTCACAAGGAATAGGCGCGCGGCTAAAATATAGCGCGCGCTGCAGCGCATTGGTATATTGACTGACGACCTTGACCACTGAAGGACGCAAAAAAGTCTCATAATCATCGATCGGCTCACACAAGGTGGCCATGACGCTGGCTTTATCCGCGACCAATAGATCCTTTACTTGTTCTAATAATAAAGGCGGCACCAGCGGCTCATCGCCTTGCATGTTGATGACGATATCCTGATCGGCCCAGCCTTTGATGGCTGCAACTTCCGCTAAACGATCTGTACCCGAAGCATGCTCGCGGCTGGTCATCACCACCTCAAACCCTGCGTCCACACACACCTGAGCAATGCGCTCATCATCAGTTGCGATACACATGTCATCAGCAAAATGTGCCGCTTGCGCCTTTTCAGCGACCCACAAAATCATCGGTTTGCCATGAATAGCTAACAACGGCTTGCCAGGTAATCGAGTACTCTTAAAGCGGGCAGGAATCACAATGTGAGTTTTGGTAGCAGCCATAGATGCAGTAGCAGGGTCAATGACAGACTCAATGTTAGACATGGTTACTTCCTTAGCAGATTTGATGTGACGTACCGTCTTATATGTTTTTGATAATGACTATCTTTGATAATGACTGTTTTTAGAGCCGCTTTATTTTTTTGTTTATTTTAGGGCTTGATGAGATTTGATATCGATATCCAGTCTCTGTAATTGCTCTGTCAATAAGTGGTAGCAATCATCAGAGAGCACTGCGGTAACTGGCAATACCCAGAGCCTACTCACCAGCGCTTGGTAGTCATCATCTAGCGCATTATCAGCCATGGCCTTTGAGAGTAATGCTTTGATTTTTACAGCGTCTTTTGTGGTAACGACAATAGGATGCTGACGATACTGTAGCAGCTCCGCCAAAGTAAATTCATAGTGATCTGGATAAGGATGAGCGATGACCTCAAAGCCTAAATCTGTGAGCGTCTCAAAAAAACGCTGCGGATAACCGATGCCGCTGACTGCATGTACTTGACTGCCTGTCTTTGGCGCTACCAGAGGGTCTTGCTGCTCGCTCGTCTGTATATCGGCCTTCGCAGCGTTTGGTTTTTGGGTATTCGCCAATGCAGGTCTCCATAAAGGCTGCATGCTGTCCGCTTGCATATACATAAGCAGGCGCTGATTCGCCTGCTTTTGCTTGCTTGCGTGCTCGGGGGCTGGACTTATCTGTTGCTTGCTATGGTATACCACAGTAGCACCCTTAAGCCGAGACAATGGCTCACGTAAAAACCCTGTCGGTAGTAGCTGCTTATTACCAAAACCGCGAGCGGTGTCCACGACGATCCACTCTATATCACGCTGCAGTGCATAATGCTGCAAGCCATCATCGGCAATGATCAGTTGCAAGTCTGGGTGAGCGGCCAATAACGTTGTGATCGCTTGCTGCCGATTGGGACTGACCGCCATCGGTGCGCCTGTCATATTGACTATCAAACACGGCTCATCGCCGACCACGCTAGGGGTGCTGCTGGCATCGACCAGTGCTGGCATCTGACTGGTGTCGCCGCCATAGCCGCGACTAATCACCCCCACCTTGATACGATGTACCGCTTGTAGATGGCTCACCAACTCAATAATCAATGGCGTCTTGCCGCTACCGCCCACACTGATATTACCGATGACCATGACAGGTATGGGCGCCCGATAGCTGGCAAACACCCCCCATCGATAAGCCTGGCGGCGCAGCGTGATGATGAGACCATACAGCCAACTAATAGGCAACAGCAGCCATAGCCAAGCGGCTTTGCGTTGCCATGCACGCGTCACTGTCGTCTCAATACTCAAGGCTGATTGCTCACTTATTCGTTGATTTGAAGCTTTGCACGCACCAATGGCTACTCAAAATCGCGGGCATACATCTGGGCATAATGACCTTGCTTTTGCATCAGCTCATCATGGGTGCCCAGCTCTACAAGCTGACCACCATCTAAGACTGCGATACGATCAGCGGACTCAATGGTCGTCAATCGATGAGCAATGACCAATGTCGTCCGGTCTTTCATAACATTATCAAGTGCCTGCTGGATATAGTACTCTGACTCATTGTCCAGCGCGCTGGTCGCCTCATCTAGTATAAGAATCGGTGCGTCTTTTAGCAGTGCCCGAGCGATAGACAAACGCTGACGCTGACCACCTGACAGCTGCAGACCTTCCGCACCGATTTCGCTTTGATAGCCATTTGGTAGCTTCATAATAAAATCATGAGCAAACGCATCTTTGGCTGCTTTTTCTACCTCTGCTTGGCTTTTATTGGCCAAACTGCCATAAGCGATGTTATTAAAAACAGTGGTATTAAATAGCACCACCTGCTGATTGACCATCGCAATCTGCGCGCGCAGACTCTCAAGTTTGATATCCTCAATCGGCCGTCCATCCAAGGTAATCTGCCCCGAGGAGGTCGACAAGGTACGCGTCAACAAGTTGACCAATGAAGACTTACCAGCGCCGCTGCGCCCTACCAAGGCTACCGTCTCCCCTGCTCGCACATCCAGCGTAAAGTCGCGCAGCGCTACGGTCGAATCGGGATACACCAAACTGATATTGTCCAGAGATATCTCCCCAGACAACGCTGGGCTGACTGTGCCGGTGTCTTTTTCTTCTGGCTCATCAAGTAGCGCAAAGATGGACTCACCCGCGGCAATGCCTTTTTGCAATTTTTGATTGACATCGGTCAGGGATCGAACCGGCTTACTGAGCAGTCCTGCCGCGGCGATATACGAGATAAACTCACCGGCAGAGATATTGTCGATTACCGATGGTCTAAGGGCCAGCCAAACCACCACCGACATCGCCATGGCCATCAGCAGCTGTACCGCTGGGGTATTGATACTGTTGGTCACGACGACCTTCATACCTTGGCGCAGGTTCTTTTTGGAGGTTTTATCAAAACGCTCGGCTTCGTAAGCTTGGCCGCCGTAGTTTTTGACCACCTGATAGCCACCGATGACTTCATTGGTGATATGACTGACATCCCCCATGGTTTCTTGGATGCCTTTTGACAACTTGAGATAACGCTTGGATGCGATGCGAATCAGCCATAATATGGGCGGCAACACCACAAACAAAATCAAGGTCAAACGCCAATTACTATAAAGCAAAAACCCAATCAGACCAATCACAGTCAAACCATCTCGCAACACCGTTTTCATCGAGTCGGTACTGGCAGCGGTGACTTGCTCGACGTCAAATATCAGCTTTGAGGAGATAGTGCCAGCCGGATTGGCCAAATAAAACGCACTCGGCAAACGCAGCAGCTTATTAAACACCTCCACACGCAGCTCATACACCAAGTTGCGCGACACCAACGCGGAGTAATAGTTACCCAAAAAGCTACCCACACCGCGAACAAAGAACAGACCAATAATAAGCAGTGGAAACAAATCTTGCTTACTTTGGTCATTTTGATTGATGGCATCAGTGATGTATTGCAGCAGTTTGGCAATCCAAATCTCGGTTGCCGCATTGATCGCAAACCCCACAACCGTCAGCAGCAACGCCCACCAGTACGGCTTAAGATAGCGTAGCAGCCGCAGCAATGTCTGGTATTTTGGCGTACCTGAGGGCGCAGCCGACTGTTTTTTTGCAGACGGTTTTTTAGCGTTTGATGAATAAGCTTGGCTCATAAAAGCCTCAATTTGGGTGTCATAACATGAATGGACTGCATCTATACTGCACCTTCACAGAACTACAGCTGTACAGATAAGTGCGGCATCGAGCAGGCCATATATTATTGCGGTAACGATTGGCCAAGCGGCACAACCGTACTGATATTTAGGTTCAAAAACCCCATTTTGCCAGCGACATCCATCACACGCACGACTGATTGGTGCGTGGCATTGGCATCTGCCGCGATGACAAAGAGCATCTCACGATTGCTGCCGGCTTCTTGCTGAAGCATACTGGTCAGCTCCGCTTCATTGCTGCTCGCAAGTGTGATGCCATTGACAAGATAATTGCCATCTTCTTGCACTGCCACTTCGATGGTACTGTTTTGCTCTGTCAGCGCCACCCCTTCTGCCTCAGGGAGAATGATATTTAAACGGCTAAAATGATTGAACGAGGTGGCCAACAACAAAAACACGATTAGGAATAATAAACAATCAATCATCGGTGTCAGATTGATTTCAAGGGGCTCGACCGTCGGTTTTCTAAAGCGCATACCATTCTCTTTAATTGACTCAATACCACACTTGGTAGAATACTGATAACGTAGAATACTGATAACCACTGACGCAGATTATGAGGTCATGGCTGCTTCAGCATTGACCTCTAACCCATGCATAGCAGGCGCTGAGTCTGCCGCGCCCTCTACTGCAGCAGAAGGAAACTGACGCATATCCGCCAGATTACTATCTGCTAACAGGTGATAGTCGTATAGCTCTTGAATCATCAAACCCGCTTGGGTCTCAAACTGTGCATTGATATCAATGATACGGCGCTGAAAATAGCGATAGGCCACCAGTGCAGGGATGGCCACAATCATCCCTGCAGCTGTGGTTATCAGTGCTTGTGATACCCCAGCAGCTAGCATCGTCGGGTCCTGCATCGCGCCATCAGTAATCGCCAAAAACGATGAAATAATACCCAGTACAGTACCCAATAGCCCAAGCAGTGGGGCAATCGCGCCGATGGTGCCGAGCATATTGATGTTTTTTTCTAACTGATGGATTTGCACACTGGCACGGTTTTGCATGTGCATGGTCATCGAGTCTAGCCCATATTGGCGATAGAGCAGCCCTGTCGCTAGGATATCGCCTAATGGGGTTTTTTCTTTAACGTTCATCAGCTGAGTGCGGCCGATATCACCGTTTTCACGCAAGCGTGTGATTAGCTGCTCACGCAGCCTGCTTGGAACGATTTTGTTAAACTGTAAGGTATGACTACGCTCGATAATGATGACCAATGCCAAAATTGAGCACAACACAATCGGCGTCATCAACCAACCACCTGCCTTTACCAACTCCCACATATTGCTTCTCTTTTATATTTTTTTTAAATAGTTGTTATAAAGATGGCGCTTGTTAAGCCTGCGCTTCTATCTGTTTGATCAAAGCGGCCAGCTGGTCTTGACTATGAAAAAATATCTCGACACTGCCCTGCCCGTCTTTTTTGTGCTTAAGCTTTACTTCAGCGCCGAGCATATCTGTCAGGCGCTGGGTCAAACGCTCGACGTCACGTGATTGCACTTGCTCAGCGCGGCTGACTTTTGGCGCAGGCTGGAGGATAGATTTTACCAGTTTCTCAGCTTCGCGTACCGTCATGCCGCCATCGATGATCTTTTGGGCGATGATCGGCTGCTGCTCAGAAGAGAGCGCCAACAGGGTACGCGCATGCCCCATATCAAGCGCATTGTTGGCCAAATGATCTTTGACCGTGTCATGCAGCTGGTTGAGACGCAGCAAGTTTGACACAGTTGTACGCGCCTTACCGACTACCTCAGCGATCATCGCATGGCTCATACCAAACTCGGTATGAAAGCGCTGCAGTGCAGCGGCTTGTTCAATCACGGATAAGTCTTCACGCTGGATGTTTTCAATCAATGCTAGCGCAATCGCCAGCTCATCAGACAAAGCGCGTTCAATCGCTGGAATGACTGGCTTACCTGCCATCTTGGCCGCACGCCAGCGCCGCTCACCTGCGATGATTTCGTGCGTGACAAAATCCTCACTCTTATCTTCACTGGCCAGTAGTGGACGAATCACGATAGGCTGCATGACGCCATGCTGCTCGATAGACGATGCCAACTCTGCCAGCGCCGTTTCACTCATATCACGGCGCGGCTGGTATTTACCCGCTTGCAGGCGTTTGACATCGATCTGCACCAAGCTGATTTGATCTTCAAGCGCACTGTTGTCTGTACCTGTGGCACGCGGTTTGGCCGCTGCCTTGTTTGTAGCCCGTGATTTTCGGCCACTGCTATCAGCAGCGCGCGTTTGGGTTTTAGCAGCATTGGTACGCTCAGAGCGAGTCGCGACACTAGGCGCTTTTGCGTTCGTGTTTGATGGCGAGGTATCTGACGTGTCGACGGGCGCAGCATTGCCACGCGCAGCCATATCGTCTTGCAAGGCAGAGGCGGTAATTTGCTTTTCTTTTTTGATTGACCCTAATAAGGCATCTAAGCCTCGATTGGCCGCCAACCCTCTCTTTTTCGCCATGATTACCTATCCTCTAACACTAAAATAAAAGCCCATTTTTTACAAATGCGGCTTACTCATTACTTATAAATATGATAGTTACTGCTTATCTACTCTAACGCTGGCCACGCCGCGTTTTTAGGCACTTTGCTTAATCACTTCAGCGGCCAGTTTTTGGTAAGCGCGCGACCCTTTTGACCACCTCTCATACGCAATCACCGGCAGACCATGGGCAGGTGCCTCTGCCAGACGAATGTTTCTGGGAATGTGGGTTTTGTACATGATATCGCCAAAATGCGCCTCAAGCTCGGCTGAGACATCGCGTGCGAGTGTGTTACGTGCATCATATAGGGTTCTTACGACGCCGCGTATATAGAGATTTGGATTGAGCTCCGTTAAACGCTCAATAGTCTGCGACAAGTCGGCCAGCCCTTCTAGCGCATAGTATTCGCATTGCATCGGAATAATCACGCCATCAGTTGCCACCAAAGCATTGATTGTCAATAAATTCAAACTCGGCGCGCAATCGATAATCACATAATCATAAGACGGTGTGTTGGTAGCGGCTTGCTGCTCTACCAGCGCTGCCATGGCATTTTTAAACAGCTCATGACTGTCTGTTTTGTTCATCAAAGTGATGTCCATACCTGCCAAATCTCGGTTGGCACCAATCACGTCAAACCCAGCAGGACTTGAGACAATCACATCAGCCAGCGAGACGCCATCGAGCAGCACATCAGCGATGGTCAAGGACAGCTCGTTTTTATCGACACCTGTACCACTGGTCGCATTGCCTTGTGGGTCTAGGTCAATCAGCAGGACACGCTTGCGCTTAGCAGCCAAGCTGGCGGTCAAATTTACCGCCGTCGTGGTTTTACCCACGCCGCCTTTTTGATTGGCAATTGCTATGATTTCCATACACTCACTCAATTTTATTAGGATCTATTACTATTATTCTATGTTTTACTGATGCTTGCAGACATCGCTTGCAATCACAACACCCTGCAGCCTTGATACTCGTCAATATATGCTATTTGGATATCAAGGTAAACGATGTTTCACGACCGCACGGGCTCATAGCTTAGACATTTTTAGCAGACAATTCAATCAAATGACGACTATCATGTAAACGTGGCACTGTTAACTTTATGGTGTCGATACGCCAGTCGTGCTCGAGCGCTTGCAGCTCTTCATCGCTTGGCGCTTTGCCCTTCATCGCACACAAGCACCCCTCTGCGGCCAGTCTTGGCTGTGCCACGTGGACAAAATCAATCAGGCTGGCAAAGGCCCGCGAGGTCACCACCTCATAGCTGGCCTCATGCGCCTCGATACGAGAGGCAATAGGCTGCATATTATGTAGGCCAAGCTCACTACTGATTTGTTTGATAAAGCGAATTTTTTTCTGATTGCTGTCTAAGGCTGTGCAAGCGCGCTCAGGCTGGCAAATCGCGATAATAACGGCTGGCAGCCCTGCCCCTGTACCGATATCTAACAGTGACCCTGACGGCAAATGCGGTATAATAGCCAAACAATCAATCACATGCTTGATCAGTGCTTCTTTGGGATCAGTGATGGCGGTGAGATTATACGCCTTATTCCACAATAAAAGCTGATCTAAGTACAATAATAGCGTGCGCTGCTGCGTCTCACTCAAAGACAAACCCAGCTCATTGATCGCTTGTGCCAACGTATCGGCCAGTGCTGGCAGCTGTGTGCCAAGTTTAACAAAGCCGGCCGGATCGATAGCGGCATGATCCACGCTGGTAGATGGTGAGGTTTTTTTGGCAGAAGCTGACATAAGGCGCATTATCCAGTTTTGACATGTGAACCGTCTATTTTATCACGCACTCCGCGTATTGAATAGTTGCAGATTGCCCCAATGTGAGACATCTTATACTATCTGCGCAGTCTTTGAGGCTTATTGTTCTTTAATCATAGCAAACCGCTGGGGGTTTACTGCTATCATACGCAGCAAATACCGCGGCTTTATGATGAAATATACTAAAAAACCAATCGCTCATTTTTAAAGGCCGCATCCTAGACACCGATAATCAAACCGCCTCATAGCAACACTTCCCAATCATCAAAAACGCGACCAAACAAGACACTAATGATATGGTAACACCCTCGACTCAGCTGACCGACCCAGCAATAGACACCACCAAAGAACAGACAAAACACGCAAAAAAGGTAACGCAGCTGCATCCACGTTTTTTAGAAGTGAAGCAGCACTGCCACCTAAGCGCTGCGCAATTGAAGCGCTATAGCGATCCTGCGGCACTGCCAAGCGACACCCGATCTGCCCCTGATTTGGACGTGGGCTTTGGCCAGCAGCGAGCGCTAAAAGCATTGCAAACTGCCCTAGACATCAAAGCCAGTGGCTATCATGTGTTTGCCGCAGGCGAAAACGGTTTGGGCAAACGTACGGTCATCAGCCGTTTATTGACTCGCATCGCCGCCGATGCATCAACGCCTGATGACTGGGTCTATGTGCATAACTTCGCTGATCCCCGTACGCCGCAAGCATTATCCCTACCTGCTGGACAAGCAGAGATATTGCAGCAGCAGGTGAGTCAATTGTGGCAGCAAGCCAAAAAACGCCTCAGTCAGCGTTTTCGCAGTGATCAATACCAAAGCAAAATAGAAGCCATCAAAAACGCCACCCATCAAAAAGAAAGTCAGGCTTATGATGTGCTCAATGCCGAAGGCAAGCAATACGACTTGGCTTTGACGTTTCGCTCGTTTGATAACAAAGCGGTGTTTGTCCATCCGAGTCAGCTGCCAACGGAGAGTAGCAGCGCCGCCGATACCGCCGCTGAGCACACTCCCGCCAGCCCTAGATCCGATAATCCGCAATCCGCGGCCAAGCCCAATGAGACGGCGCATCGTCGTGGCAAGCAAGACGAAGACAGCTATGGCGATGACGAGTACGAAACCGAGCTCGACAACTTCGTACAAAAAAACCACATGCAAAAGCGCCTAAGTCAGCTCACCGTCGCACTAGAGCAATTAGAAGACGAAGCCAATGACGCCATCGAAGCGCTGCATCGTGACATTGCACGCCGTGCACTACAGCCGTTATTTGCCCCAGTTTATCAGCAGTTTGCAGCTCAGCCACAAGTCGTCGATTACCTAAAAGCCGTATCTGCAGATATGGTCACGCATGCCGAGCGCATCGTCAATGGCGATGATGAAGAGTTTGTCACAGCAGTGCTGGCCACCACTCCCAGTCGTTATGCGGTCAATGTCATCGTCAGTCACGCGCCAGACAGTGGTTCACCTGTGGTCTTTGAGGATTTGCCGACGCATCTAAACCTATTGGGACATGTCGAGCAAATCACCCAGTTGGGCACAGTCACCACTGACGTCAGTATGATTCGAGCGGGCGCTCTACACCGTGCCAATGGCGGTTATCTGTTGTTGGAGGCCAGTCATTTACTTGAGCATCCTTATGCTTGGCAAGGTCTCAAACGCGCTCTGCAATCACGCAAAATCAAACTCTCTAGCCTTGAGCAAATGCTGACTTTGACAGGTAGCCTATCGCTTGCACCGTCTCCCATTGACCTTGATGTCAAGGTGATTTTGCTGGGCGAAGCTGACCTATATTACGAGCTTTTGGAGCTCGAGCCTGAGTTTGATGCCGTCTTTAAGGTGCGTGCCGACTTCCACGACGATGTGACGCGCAGCCCTGAGCACGAGTTGGCATTGGTGGCAAAAATGGCTGATATCATCGATCATGCTAGCCTTTATCCATTTGATCGCAATGCACAGGCGGCGCTGCTTGAGCATTTGAGCTTACAAGCCGAAGACCAAGACCGCTTAAGCTTACACAGCGACTTATTGATCAAACTGCTGCACGAGTCTGATCGTCATGCGCGCCTAGATGGCCAGCATATCGTTGATGCCCATCATGTCATGCAAGCCATTGACGATATGGACGAGCGCTCAGGGTATCTGCGCGACTTATATTGGGATGAGCTAAAAAACGGCCAGCAGCTCATTCAAACCCAAGGTCATGCGGTCGGGCAAGTCAACGCCCTGACCGTGGTCAGTTATGCCGATAGCGAGTTTGGCATGCCAGCACGCCTCACCGCCGTCATTCAACCCAACATCGGCGCAGGTGAGATTCTCGATATCGAGCGCGATGTGGATTTGGGCGGTAGTCTGCATGCTAAGGGTATGCTGATTATGACCAGCTATTTGCGGGCGCTGTTTAGTCAACACCACGCCCTTAACTTTAGTGCCTCACTTGCTTTTGAGCAAAGCTACGCGCAGATCGATGGTGATAGCGCCACAGTCAGCGAAGGCTGCGCGCTGCTCTCAGCCTTAGCCGATGTGCCAATCGATCAGTCCTTAGCCATTACTGGTTCCATGAACCAATTAGGCGAGGTACAAGCTGTCGGTGGTATCAACGCTAAAATCGCTGGATTTTTTGATGCTTGCCGCGAGCAAGAACTGACAGGCCAGCAAGGCGTGGTCATCCCTATTGCCAACGTCCAGCAGCTGATGCTGCGTGACGACATCATCGCTGCGGTCAAAGCTGGTAAGTTTCATATCTATGGAGTGCAGAGCTTAAGTGAGGCGTTGACACTGATGACAGGACTGCCTATCGACACCATGAATAAAAAAGGCCGCTATCGTAAAGACACGTTGTTTGGCAAAGTATTAAATCGCTTACTGCTGTGGGACGAAAACCAAAACGTCGATGACGATATTGAGGACAAAGATGCCAAGCAAACCAGCCAAAAAAAGCGCAAGGCAAAAAAGAAAAAAGACAAGAAAAAAAGACGTCAACGTCAAGAGGATAAGGGCAAAAAAGGCAATGACGGCCACTCAAGCGCGGATATCACGACAGCTGATGAGTCGCCTGATATCGCCCAGCCCTGATGGTGACAGGCATCAGATCATGGACTGACGACCTGCTACCGTCGTTTATCATGCGCTGCTCATCAATGATAGACACAACATAGATGTCAAGATAGACGTCAAGCTGCTTTTCTGCCATGATAACCCGCGACGAACTCGTTAAAATACCAGCATTAAAATATCCATATCGATTGCGACATTGATTTACGACTTCATAAAGGTTATCTCTGAATGACTGTACATCATACCCACACAGATGAGCGAATAGACGAGCAGCGCACGAGCACCGATGCCCCTGCTGCAGAGACTCATCATAATAATCGTCATGGCGCGGCAACCACGGCGCGGCAGTGGCAAGTACTCTCACAGCTACAGCGCAATCGCTGGGTGGGAACGACGCACATTTACGAGCAGCTCAAACTTGCAGGATTTGACATCAGTCTGCGCACCGTACAGCGCGACCTAAACGCCTTGTCCAAACGCTTTCCCATCGAAAAAAACAACGCCAACCCGCAAGGCTGGCGCTGGCGTGACGATGCCCCGCTACACAGCCTACCGCATATGAATCTATCACAAGCGGTGGCTTTTAATATGGTAGAGGCCAATCTCACCCAGCTATTACCGCCCGTGATTTTAGACGAGCTGTTTCCTTGGTTTGATTTAGCAAGACGACAGCTAAAAAACAGTAAAGTCACGCACTCTTGGATCGACCGAGTACGCATTGAGCCTGCTACTCAGCCCTTAATCGCCCCGCACATTGACCTCGAGAGCAAAGACAATCTGTATCACGCGCTTTTTTATCAATTGCAGGTCAAAGCCTGCTACACCCGTAGCAACAAAAATGAGGCCAGCGAATATACGCTAAACCCCATTGCCATCATTCAGCGCGGCGTGATTATCTATTTATTAGCGACCCGTACCGATGACCCAGAAGCCATCATTCGCACCTTTGCTCTGCACCGGTTTGATAGCGTTGAGATTTTAGAGAGTCCGGCACAAACGCCAGAGGATTTTCAGCTTGATACCTATTTGGAGGCAGGCAGTATGGGCTTTAGTCATCCGTTGTTTGGCGAGCTACCTGAGCGTGGCAAAAACACGGCCATTGAGCTACAATTCACCAAACAAGCTGGCAAGAGTCTGACAGAAAGTAAGCTTAGTGACGATCAAGTCGTCACCGTCAATGATGACGACACCCTAACCATCAAAGCCACGGTCAACCTAACCTCACAGCTGGTTTGGTGGTTACGCGGCTTTGGTAGTGGCCTGCTCAATGCTCATCCCGAGCTGCTATATCGAGCCGTCTTGGATAACAGCGCCAATAACGCCACTGATAATAAGCCTGATTAACTGGTGTTATTTTGTCTTAAGCGTTACAGACTCAAACCACGATAACATCCTCGAACCATTGCAACTCGAACCATTGTAAAAGGAACACTATGTCGACCACAACCCCATCGCCACTACTTTCCGACAGCTTAAGAGGACTAGGCTTAGATGCGGGGACTTTGTTTTTTGCGCTAAACTACGAATTTACCAGAATTGAGCCAAAGGGACTGCTAAAACGTTTTAAAAAAAACCAAGGCGCGATAGATATCGACATCGCGTGCGCGTTATACGATGACAATTGTACCATCAGCGATATCGTTTGGTTTAAGCAGCTGCGAGACAAAGCGGAGTCGGTACGCCATCAAGGCGATAGCTTAAATGGCAAAGATCGCGGTGAGCAGGCCATGTATTTGGCACCGCTTGATCAAGAGCAGATCAGACTGTATTTAGACAAAATTCCTGCGCATATCACCCATATCGCCATGATGGCCAACTCTTATCACGGCCATCCTTTTTCTCGAGTCAAAAAAGGCGAGATACACCTGAGTGATGATGAAGGCAATCGCTGTTTTGAAGTCAATCTCAAACAGCTGCCACGCGACTGCCAAACACTTTGGGTCGCTCATTTGCGCCGAGAAGTAGATGACTGGCATCTAACTTTGCAAAACTTACCACTGGCAGCAGAGGATTTGGCCACAGCCGCGCAGCAAGTCGCCTATGAACTGGCGCGCGCCCTTCCTATCCCTCAAGGTCTATAAAAAGCCTATAAAGAGAAATCAGCCACAGCGTTTGACTGCAGCCATTAAAACCAGAAAATGAGACCATAAAAATGAAATCGCAGGAATGAAGCTGTCGAAATAAAGCTGTAAAAACCTCTCAAACACAAAACGGATAAAAAAGACTAGGGCGTGTTGAGTAGTGCACTGCTCTATAACGGCTCGCCGCAGTGCGGGCAGTAATTCTTTTGCCGCCTTTTCACCTCTCTTTCGCGGCGCTCAAGCTCTTGCTCACGCAGTACTTGTAAAACGATATTTTGCGCCTGCTCCTTATCCAGCCCGAGCTCACGGCGAATCTTGTCAATCATCATCTGGTTTTGCACCAAATCAAAATCACTGTCAATCAGCTGCTCACGAAAATGCTGCTCTAACTCCTCGCGGCGCTGAGCCAGCTCATTGGCCAAACCAGTCGCCAAAATACCAGCTGGCAATGCCGCCAGACCCACACCCAATATGGTAATGACGGCACCCAATATCTTGCCTGCATTGGTGATCGGTGTGACATCACCATAGCCGACAGTCGTCAGCGTCACCACCGCCCACCACATCGCCTTCGGTATCGACTCAAACTCATCTGGCTGTGCGTGATTTTCGACCAAATAAATCCCGCTAGAGGCGGTGACAATCATGATAATCAATATAAAGATAACCGCTTGAAACGAGCCTTTTTCTTTACTAATGACCACCAGCAAGATACGCATAGAGGCAAAGTAGCGGGTGAGTTTCAGAATCCGAAATAGACGCAAGATACGCAAGAAGCGTAAGTCAATAGAGACAAAGAAGTTTAAAAAGGCAGGGACGATTGCAATCAAATCGATCATCGCCGACGGGCTTTTGAGCCACTCCCAGCGCTGACGCCAAGTGGTATTATCTGGTTTGGCTTCGGCCACACTCCACAGACGCAACAAATACTCGATAGAAAAAATAACGATAGAGAAATTTTCAAACCAAATAAAATAGTCTTGATAAGGGTAATACCAGTTGTCTACAGACTCGGCAATCACAGCGGCGACATTGGTCATGATCAAAAAAATCAGGAAGTAGTCCACATAACGGCTAAACCGAGTGTCATGCTCATCGTTTTGCAAAATATCATAAACAAAAAAACGCAAGCGCCGTATAGATTGGAATAGCATGCTGACCTTATGCGGTAAAACCCGCGCGTGGATAAATAAAATAAATCGCCATTGCCGCAAAAAACATCACCGTGACCACCATAATGCCCAAGCTGACCTAAAAGGCGTCGATCGGCTGCTGCGTGTTATCCACAGCCAGCGTGTGCCCTCAGATTATACAAAATTTTTATAGTAAATATAGACAGTTATCAGCAGCGTAAAGGCAATTGCCAAGATGGCCAATCGTAAAAACCGTTCATCAACCTTTAACTGCCGGCTGATATTTTGAGCAGGCAACAAAAACAGATGGCACTCAGGACAACAGCCATCTACTTCATTTAATAGCTGCATCGTCCGTGCATTAGTACAACGCAGAGGAGAGTTACTACAATAACCAAGCATAATATGGCGCGCCTCCGTTTTTGACTTCCTCCCCTCCCTAAACGGAGGGGATTCCTACTAAAGACGGCCAAGCCCGACCGCGAGAATGTTTTTTGCTCCATTAACATCTCTGTTATGGGTCGTTTTACAAGAACGACAAAACCACTCTCTTATACCAAGCCCTGATCTACCTTTCGGACTGTCTTGGCGGGAGCCGCAACACGAGCAGGTTTGGGTGCTGTACGCTTCATTGACTTCGATATAGTGGCAACCTGCGTTCGCGCATTTGTAATCCAGTTGCCGTTTTATTTCAAACCAACCAGCATCATAGACGGATTTGGCCAGTTTGGATGAAGTGAATGATGTTGATTTAATCTTGCCAACAACGATTAGGCTGTTGGCTTTGACTAATTTATTGGTGAATTTATGGATTAAGTCTTGGCGGGTATTTTTGATCTTGGCGTGTATCGTCTTAACTCGTTTTTTGTTTTTAGCGCGTTGAGCAATGGCCAGTTTTTCAGCATATTGATGGGTTAGCTTAGTGGTTAGAACATCGCCATTACTACTGACCGCTGAATCCTTACAGCCTAGGTCAATACCGACTTGGCCAGTACCACACTTAATCTTTGGAAAATCTTTGACGGTGATACAGGCGTACCAGTGACCACGACTGTCTTGTACCAATTCGCACGTATTGATACGGTAGAGGGAGAGATTATAGCTATCCCACACATCAATGGTCAGCTTTTTACCCTTAGCAAGGCTTAGCTGAATGGTAGATTTAAGGCTTGTCTTGCCTGATTGACGAGTTGATAGGTGTTTTACGGCTGTCTTTTTAAAAGGAATCCAGCCCAAGCTTCTTCTCTTGGCCTTTGGGTTGTTGGTGCGCCAGTTGAGTTTGGCTTTTTTAAACTGTTTACGGGATTTAGCGTGAACCTCACTAATCGCTTGCAGGGTTTGGCTGTGCAAGTTTAAATACTCGCCACTGCCTTTGGTATAAGCGGCCAAATCATAGGCTGAAAAGAATTGACCTGTACGCTTAAGATGTTTAAAACTAAGCTCATTGACGTAATTCCAGACAAAGTTAACCGACCCAGCCAAGATATTGAGCTGAGTGGCATGTTTGTCTTTGATGCGTAGTTTGAGCGTTTTCATGGATTAATTATGATCTCAATGCGTTTGGTTATCAAGGTATTCACAATATTGTACGACAATGGCTGACGCCTGATATCCACGCCCTAGAAGGATGTGGTTTTACGGCGCTGGATGATAAAATAAAACCTTTATCCTTTACCTATGATCTACTTCTAAAAGTTCACAATACCTCGATATCGATAACTTTACGCAAAAGTCTTGGTTTAATACTGAGAATAACCATTTATTACCTTACAGAAATAGTGGTTTTGTATTATAATGGCGTTATAATGTTACAGATTAATCAATAATCATAATATTATGTATTGGTCACTACTGTCACCCCTCATTAGTTGGCTGATAATCCTCTATTACGTTAAGGAATCAAACGATGAAACTACAATCCCTAGTTTTAGCCGCTGCTACTGCACTTACTATGACTTCTGCTTTTGCCGTTCCTGCTGGTACGTGGACAGTGGCCGCTGGTGCACACTATGTTGACCCTAAAAGTGACAACGGTACTGTATCTACTGCTTTAGGCGATTTTGCAGTTGACGTTGATGGCGATGTGCGCCCAACCATCAGTGGCGAATACTTCATCGCTGATAACGTTGGTGTTGAGCTACTAGCAGCCATCCCATTCCATCATGACATTACGCTAACTGATGCAAATGGTAACGAAGTTGATGCCAAAACTCAGCATCTACCCCCTACTCTATCTGTACAGTATCACTTCGACGGCTATAACCTGCCTATGAATGTGAAGCCTTTCGTTGGTGTTGGTGTGAACTATACAACTTTCTTTAAAGAAAAAGTTTATATTCCATTAGCTGGCGATTATGACCTAGATCTTGATGATAGCGTTGGCGTTGCTGGCCATATCGGTCTTGACATCCCATATGCGCCTACTGAGTCTTTCCGTATTGACGCGCGCTACATGGACATCAAAACTGACGCTAGCCTAAACGGTGATAAAATTGGTGAAGTCGATATCAGCCCATGGGTATATGGCGTTGCGTTTGTAAAACAGTTCTAAGAAATCTATCATAGCAAATAAAGTACACTAGATAAGAAGCCAGCCGATGTGCTGGCTTTTTTGTCTGTATGATTTGCTGCAATCTATTTATTGTTATTTTTTTATAATCAACCCAATATCACGTTGGCGCACTTTATCTTATAAGCCTATAAAAAAAGACCATCCATGCGGACAGTCTTTTTATAATACATAACCATTGATGCAATCTATCAGCCAAACAGCACTCAAAAGCGCTGTCGATCAGAACTACAGCAAAATACGGCGCGGATCGGCTAATAAGGTAGCAATATAACGGGTAAACACTGCTGCATCAGCACCATTAATCACTCGGTGATCATAAGACAACGACAGCGGCAGCATCAAACGCGGCTCAAACGTCTGCTTGGTTTCGTTCCAGCGCGGCTGCATACTGGCCTCAGAGACCCCTAAGATACCCACTTGTGGCCAATTGACCAACGGCGTAAAGGCGGTGCCCCCTAGGTTGCCTTGGCTCGATATGGTAAAGCTTGCACCTTGTAAGTCTTTGGTACCGAGCTTTTTATCGCGAGCCTTTGCTGCCAGCTCACCTATTTCGATGGCGATCTGCTTAAGACCTTTGTCTTGAACGTTTTTGATAACGGGTACGATAAGCCCATCATCCGTCGCCACAGCGATACCCATGTTGACGCTTTTGCGTACGATAATCTGAGTATTGTCATCGCTCAAATGACTGTTAAAGCGTGGGTGCTGCGTCAAGGCATGAGCAGTCGCTTTTACCACAAAGGCTAGGATAGTAAAGCCAATACCTTCAGCTTTCATACCGCCTTTGAGCTCACCACGCAGTTTTTCAGTCTCGGTGATATCGGACAAATCAAACTGTGTGACTTGTGGCAGCAAGGTACTGTAGTTAAGCTGCGGTATAGAGACCTTTTGTAGGCGGCTTAGATCCTGAGTCTCAGTCTCTCCCCAAATCTCGGTATTACTCATATCGGGTAAGTTTGGCAGGCTTGCCTGAGCGCCAGCGCTGTTTGTCGGCGCCGCTTTTTGTTTGCTTAAGCTTTCTTTGACATGAGCAAACACATCTTCTTTTAAGATACGATCATTGAGTGCTGAGCCACTCACTTGAGTAATATCCACACCCATTTGGCGTGCCAGCTTACGTACGGCAGGACCTGCATACACATCGACAAGCTTTTCATTCACTTGACTTTCTGTCAGCTTGCCACCGCTTTTGCTGGCAGCACTAGCGCCTGTCGCTTGAGCGCTTTGTTTTGGCTTAGCGGTCGACTGTGTTTTAGCACTGGCTTGCTGCTTACTGCTGCCAGCCTCGCTATCTGCCTTGGCTGACGCGGCTTCTGTTGCAGATGACTCTGTTTCAGACCCCTGTGTCTCAGATGTGCTATTGGTCTCATCCTCACCAATAATGACAATAAAATCTTGACCGTTGGCGACCATGTCGCCTGCTTCGACCAGTATTTTTTCGACCTTACCAGCGATGGGGGCTGGTACTTCCACCGAGGCTTTGTCCGACTCAATCAACAAAATCGATTGCTCAGCACTGACGGTATCGCCGACGCTGACCATAATCTCGGCCACTTGCGCTTCTTCAACACCTAAATCTGGCAATGCATGTGTACTGGCTGTACCCGCGCTCGTCGCAGGCTGTTTGGACTCTGACGAGCTAGCATCGCCAGCTTGAGACTCAGTTGTGGTCTCAGACTGTGCGCCAGCATCCTTTTCATCCGCTTGATTGCGGGCGTCATCAGTGCTCTTTTCGCTGGCTGGTGCTTTTGCTTGTGTATCGGCCGCAGCGCTCTCAAGCTCAATGAGCACCATGCCTTCACTGACTTGGTCACCAACAGCAACGCTGATTTTGGTGACTTTACCAGCAGCAGAGCTTGGTACTTCCACTGATGCCTTGTCAGACTCTAATAAAATGATATTGTCGTCTTTTTCGATGACATCGCCAACTTCGACCATAATTTCGCTGACTTCGGCACTATCGACACCCAAATCGGGGGCTTTAATGTCCATGGTTTATCTCCTCGTCTTATCGTTATTATTCTTTGACATCATCGTCATTGAGCAGCGTCGCGTCAGCTTGATCTTCGGCGCGGCCTTCATTACTGATTTCATCATCCTCTTCACTGACAAACTCAGGCACAGGGCTTGGGTTGATGTTGTCAGGAGCTGGTGCATCTGGGAAATGATCGTAATAAGGCTGCTGCTGCCATGCTGGCGGCTGATCGGCCTCAATCTCAAAGCTTGAGATGGCATCTTTGACCAAGCGCATTTCTACTTCGCCTTCATCTGCCAAGCGCTTGAGCGTCGCCACCACGATATGAGCGGCATCTACATGGAAGAAGCTGCGTAGTTTTTCGCGGGTATCTGAGCGACCATAACCATCAGTACCCAATGTAGTATAAGGACGGCTATCAGGTAACCAGCCACGTATCTGCTCTGAGTAGTTACGCATATAGTCTGTTGCCGCGACCACCACCCCTTTATGCGGTGCCAATTGCTCTGTGACCCATGGCACTTTTTCTTCATCCATTGGGTGCAAGCGATTGTAGTCATCACATGCCATACCGTCACGCGTTAGCTCATTAAAGCTGGTGACGCTCCAAACGTTGGCAGTGATATTAAACTCTTCTTTTAAAATCTTCGCCGCTTTTTGTACTTCGCGTAAGATAACCCCAGAACCAAGCAGCTGTACTTGGCTTGAGCCATTGTCTTCTAGCAAATACATCCCGCGCTTGATGCCTTCTTCCGCACCCTCTGGCATGGCTGGCTGCTCGTAGTTTTCGTTCATGAGGGTCAAGTAATAATACACGCGCTCACCCTCACCATACATCCGGCGTAGGCCATCATGCATGATGACCGCCAGCTCATAACCATAGCAAGGGTCATAGCTCACGCAGTTCGGCACGGTGTTAAACAAAATCTGCGAATGGCCATCTTGATGCTGCAAGCCCTCGCCATTGAGCGTCGTACGGCCTGCTGTCGCACCAAGTAAGAAACCTTGTGCCTGACAGTCGCCTGCCGCCCATGCCAAGTCGCCCACACGCTGAAAGCCAAACATAGAATAGTAAATATACAGCGGTATCATTGGCAAAGCGTTGACCGAATAACTGGTCGCCAGCGCAATCCAGGTACTCATCGCTCCTGCTTCGTTGATGCCTTCTTCCAACATGTGACCGTCGATGGCTTCTTTATAGCCCATCAGCGCTTCACTATCTTCAGGCGTGTATTTTTGTCCTGACGCCGAGTAAATACCTAACTGACGGAACATGCCTTCCAGGCCAAAGGTACGCGCCTCATCAGGAACGATCGGCACGACGCGATCTTGAATGTCTTTGTTTTTTAGCATCGCTGATAACAGACGGACAAACACCATGGTCGTCGACTGCTCTTTGCCATTACTGCCCTTCAAGATACGATCAAAAATCGATAAATCAGGGATATTTAGAGGAATATGACCACTACGACGGTTTGGTAAATGACCGCCCAACGCTTCACGGCGACCTTTTAGATATTTCATCTCAAGCGAGTCTTCTTTTGGACGATAGAACGGCAGCGTCTCAAGCTCTTCATCATTGAATGGCAAATCAAAACGGTCGCGGAAATACTTCAATGACTCATGATCTAGCTTTTTGATTTGGTGCGATTTATTCACCGCTTGCGCTTGCGTCGATAGCCCATAACCTTTGACTGTTTTGACCAAGACAACTGTTGGTTGACCTTTGGTCTTCATGGCTTCACTAAAGGCAGCATAGACCTTCATTGGGTCATGACCACCACGGTTTAGACGCGAGATGTCATGGTCAGACAGCTCATTGGCCATCTCTTCAAGCTCTGGGTATTTACCAAAAAACTCTTTACGGGTAAATTCAGGAGTACGTGCCTCATATAGCTGGTACTCACCATCGACCACTTCTTCCATACGGTGCTTGAGCACACCTGTCACGTCTTTATCAAGCAGTGTATCCCAGTTACCACCCCAGATGACTTTAATCACGCGCCAGCCTGCACCGCGAAATACCGACTCTAGCTCTTGAATAATCTTGCCATTACCACGCACAGGGCCATCGAGGCGCTGCAAGTTACAGTTGATGACCCAAATTAGGTTGTCTAGTTTTTCGCGGCCAGCAAGCGAGATGGCACCCAAGCTCTCCGGCTCATCTGTCTCGCCATCACCTAAGAAAGTCCAAATTTTACGGCCTTCTTTTTCGAGCAAGCCACGGTTTTCCATATAGCGATGGACGTGCGCGTGATAAATCGACATGATCGGGCCAAGTCCCATAGAGACCGTTGGGAACTGCCAATAGTCCGGCATCAGATAGGGATGCGGATAACTTGATAGGCCTTTACCACCGACCTCACGGCGAAAATTATCCAACTGGTCTTCACTCAAGCGGCCTTCTAAATAAGAACGGGCATAGATACCTGGCGCGGAGTGACCTTGATAATAAACCATGTCACCACCGAAATGATCACTTGCGGCTCGAAAAAAATGGTTAAAGCCTGTCTCATACAGCGTGGCACTAGAGGCAAATGTCGCCAAATGGCCACCTAGATCGTCATCGTTTTTGTTGGCACGCATCACCATCGCCAGCGCGTTGTAGCGAATCAGCGCACGGATCTTACGCTCAATGGTCAAGTCGCCAGGATACATCGGCTCGTCCTCGACTGCGATGGTATTGATATAAGCAGTATCAAGGCGGTTGAATGGCAGGCCTTCTTGCACCGCCATATTGTATAAGGCTTTTAGTAAAAACTGCGCGCGATCTTTGTCTGCATGTTTGATCACAGACTCAAAGGCTTCAAGCCATTCTTGGGTTTCGGTGCTGTCAGCATCCTTATAATAGTTCATCGTTATGAATCCTTTTCTATCGTTCACCCCTACTCGGTGGCAGGGTATTATTAAATCAAAGTATTACTTCATACTGGCGTGTGGAAATGGTTTACTCAAGGACTTCCTTGTTAAATTTATCGGAGTGGTTCTGGCGTGTTTTAAGGGATCTATCGACTGCTATATTTGATCATCAAATGATAATAACTCTCCATTATAGGCGCTTATGGGAAAGTTGTTTATAGCGATAAAAAAATGGCGATATGAGATGTATTTTTTAAATAAATAATGATTAGTGATTGGGTGAATGGTTTGTTTATTATTTGAAGCTAGATAGGCAATAAAAACACTGTAATAAAAATACATACAGATCTAAGGCACAATCCATGAGGCGAGAAGCTGTTATTCATGTAAAAACCATCTAAAGCGTTACTTTGACTACGTCCTATCATAATAAATATGCCGCTTATCGACTCCTTACGACAAACTTTCATACTTTATAGTAAGGTATCAAATTACATAACCTATACATGTGGTTATTAAGTCAGCAGTGTATAGATTTCGCCCGTGGTTTAGGTGTCGATATGAATAGATAGGGATACTATTATGTATATGGCTAAGCACTATACAGAATCTCAACATGTAGATTCATACCAAAGATACAAACTATTATTCTTAGCTTTTGTAGGAGCTATAGGTTTACTTTCTATCAATCACTCGTCCTATGCGATTGCGCCTAACCCAGGAGCCAACTGCCAAGGTGTGACTGGTGCTTCTCAAAGCAGCCTGACAAACGCAGACTACACTAACCTAGTCTCAGCAGTGAATACTGATAATTATGTCAACATCGCAGGCAACGCATCAGGCAGTATTCCCTTACAGATTAAGATGAATACTACAGAGTCGAGCTCGAACACCATATTGGGTAACTTTGGTGTTATTGAGGCTCAAGGAGTCAGAGCCATCAATGTCAGAAGAACGTTCCCTAACACCACGGCCTTTACAGATATCCGTCTAGATTTTCGTAATAGCATTACCATGCAACCAATCTACTTGACCAACGTTGCGTTAAGTGCGTTTGATATTGATTATGCAAATAGTAGCGGTAATAGCTTTGATGACTTTATACAAAACCAAAGCGCCGAGCAGCAGGCATTGAGCTGTATGCTCGCACAGGTAAAACCCTATCAGCAAGCGGATAAGACAGCACGCCAGCGCTACTGGGCCTATAAAGCGCAAGCCTGGCTGAATTACGCCATTCATCAAAACAGTATCAATAGCCGCTCTACCGCTGGTGCCTACGCTGCCCAAGCGACAGAGTCCATCTTACAAGCCCTACAAGAGGGTACAGAGCAGCGCATCGATCTGTATCAGGACATCCCTGCGATGTCTGCCTTGATGCGGCCAGACCTATGGGCAACTATAAGCGCCCTCAAAGACAGTGACGGCATCGCTGTCGCCCCGCGTGAGATGGCGTTTAGTGAAGTAGCGCTGATTTGGGCGGCCACCAATCAATGCGCGCGCGGCTGGCGAGAGTCAGGGATTCATTTTCGTATGGCCGATCGCTGGCTTGAGCAAGCACGCCAAGCCTACGTCAATGCTCACGACTCACAGACCAATGTTGCCCTGCAAGCACGTATCGTTCGCTATTATGAGGCGTACGCCCGTTCCAAAAATCTTACTCAAACCTAGCCAATATTGACTATTAGATAGGTTTGACGTTTTCTTTCTGCTTCATTGTCACGCGCTATTTCTCATTTGAGATTTAGACTGACCACGACTCCACAGACTTTTTTAATTGGCGATGGAACTCACCGTCCAATAAACAGGATTATGCAGCTGTTAAAATAACAGTCGCGTTATTTAAAATATTGATGCTGGCGTTGAGGTCACGGTCATGAGAAACCTGACAGTTAGGGCACAACCACTCACGCATTTTCAATATTAGCTCATCTTTACCAAGGATATGATTGCAGTTTGAACAGGTTTTTGAGCTTGGGTAGAAGGGTCCGACTGATTTCACAACCTTGCCTTGCTCAGTGGCTTTGTAGATAAGCTGTCGCTTAAACTCAAAGAAACCCAAGTCACTGATAGCTCTTGATAGCCGCCTGTTCTTAACCATACCTTTGACATTCAAATCCTCAATCGCAATCACATCGAACTCATTAACCAGACTTGTTGTGATTTGATGGAGAGAATCTTGCCTAATACACCTGATCTTATAGTGCAAACGAGAGAGCTTGGTTTTCGCTTTTTCTCTGTTTTTACTGCCTTTTTTAGTGCGACTGAGCGCTTTGTTTAGCGTTCTTAGTTTTTTAAGGTTTGCTTGAAGTGGTTTTGGCGCTTTAATTTTAGTGCCGTCTGATAAAACCAGTAAGTCGGTAATACCAAGATCAACACCAACGCTTTTACCTGTCTTTTTAGTAGGAATTACAGCTTTTTGTATTTCAACAGCCACACTAACAAACCACTTACCGCCACGTTTAGAGATGGTAGCTGACATGATCTTGCCGTCAAAACGTAAAGCTTCTTTTAAGCGAACCCAGCCCAAGTTTGGGATACGAATGGATTTACCTTTAATGGCAAATTGGTCGTTGGATAAACTGAATCTATCGTCACGGCCTTTTTTACGAGCGGTTGGGTATTTCGCTAAGCCTTTAAAGAAGTTGTTATAAGCATCACCCAACTGCATGATTGCCGCCTGCGGAGCGCATTTGGTCACTTCCAGCATATAGGGGAATAATTCACGCTTAATGGCGTTCAATTCGCGTCTGAGCTTCGCCTGTGAGGGCTTGTTTAGATTTTTAGTATCAACCTCAACGCCTGCGGCCAAACACGCATCACGGTACGCTTTGTCAAGCGCATACTGCCGCTGCCACTCATGCAAAGCCCAGTTGTAGGCTTTTCTCGCCACGCCACAAGCACGAGCAAGGTGATTTGCCTGTACGTTGTTTGGCTTGAGTTCGATAATGTGTCCACGGATCATAATGCTTTTTTAACCGCCTCTATTAATTGTTGGTTTTTCTTGCTGCGAGAGCCGTATAGCCTCGCTGAAAATACGGTGATAATCTCCAATAAATCTTGGGCTAATTCTTGCTCAAAACTCAACTCTTCACCTTGATTGATTATTACCACTTCAACGTCACGAGCCTCACACAACATGAAAACCAGTTCTGCACCAAATCGTAAAAGCCTGTCTTTATGGGTAATTACCAGCCGTTCAACTTTATTGCTCAGTATGTCATCAAGCAGGTTTTTTAAGCCTTCCTTTTTATAATTCATTCCACTACCAAGATCGGTAATCGTCTCAAAAGTCCAGCCTTGCCTGGCACAATAAAGTTCCAAAACTTGAGACTGGCGAAGTAAGTCGTCTTTTTGATCACGACTCGACACACGAGCATAAGCAATGGTTTTTCGGTCTAATTTAGGTGGTGTATTCAAGGAATGCGGTCTGATTTCACTTAAATCATATCGCCTATGCCCGTTTTCGGTTCGCTTGGCGACTAACGTACCATCCTCATCCCAACGTCTTAATGTGGATTGAGCAACCCCGAAATATTTGGCAGCCTCCCCAATACTAACCAGTTTCCCCATAACTTGCTCTTTATATTATAGATATAATCTATCTATTATAGTAATAAATAGGTAGGTTTGTATATGTTTTATTTAACTGTTTGCAACCCTCTTGACTCAGGCGAAGACACATGTCATGGGCAAGCGCTCTCTCCTATCTAAGCCACCTACCCTGCTAACTAATCATCAAGCACCAAGCACTAAACACCAAGCACTAAACACTAAACACTAAACACTAAACACTAAACACTAAACACTAAACACTAAGCACTAAACACTAAGCACTAAACACTAAGCACTAAACACTAAGCACTAAACACTAAGCACTAAACACTAAGCATAAGTACAGGCATAAAAAAGCCGACTATGCAGTGAGCATGTCGGCTTTTTCGTTGCTATTCAACCAGTAGCATACTGTCAACTAACGGTTTTTACGCGGTAGCTTTTCTGGCAAATAACAGCGCAAATAAGCGATAAATGCCGTATTTGCTTCTTGAATATAGTCATCCGTAATGGTCTGGTGGCGACGATAAGACAAAGTAAAGATCGCATTGACGATGCTATAAGCAATCAATAACGTGTCTTGAATATCATCAAAATTCGGCATCTCATAGCGTTCTGATAAGCGCTTATACACCAAGTCTACGATTTGATGATCGATATCTTCACCGAAACTGTCTCCTTCAAAGTCTGGAGTATTGGTATCATAGATCAGCTTGGCTTTGGTTTCATCATTATGAAAAATTGTCACACACTTATCGATCAACGCGGTCAAATACCCCTGCCATCTGTCGTAATTGCCGATATCGACCGTCTCTACCATCTCTAATATCTCGATGGCGTTCAAAAAACGCAACGCTAAAAATATCGCTTCGATATTAGGGAAGAAATGATAAGCAGATGCGCGCGGAATACCTGCCTCTTCGCACACCGCTGCAAGGGTAATATCGTTAATAGCATGGGTTTCGCTTAGCTTTTTGGCACCAGCCAATAGCTTTTGACGGCGTGCACGACCCTGCTGACTGGTAAACTTAAACTTATTTGGCACCAGCTTTTTTGCCAGCTCCGAATCTACCAATACGTCTTCAATCTTTTCGTCTTTATTTTCGCTCATTGTAAGTCTCTTAATGTTACGCCCTATTTTATAAATACGGTCTTTATTGAAAGTTTGGTCTTAAATAAAAAACAACGATGATTGACTAACAATAATTCATTGCTATCATCGCCACCCCTTTCAATAAGGAGGCATCATAAACGCTTGTATACTATCAAGCAAGGCAGTTTAGTGGGTTAAAAATAATATATGAGTCAACAACATAACAATGTCGATATAACTGTATGATACTGCTAATTATTTAGTTTGATTTTCGCTCTTATAATACCATGATCGATGACCCTATCTGCATAATCCCATTTTAAATGATCATTAAAATAGTCCACCCGCTCTACCTGACCGAGCGAAAACTTGCTATCAGGTAAGAACTCTTCTGACACAAATAATTGATCGATGACCTCTGGCATACCTTGGTAAATATGAGTATAAGCCACATCTTTCATCCAGCCATAACGCGCTTGAATACGGGCAGCATCAAATAGTGCAACATCGCGCATGCTTTTATCATAATTGACCTCGCCCGTCTCCGTCATCAGCTGCGTGGTGACGCTATTCGTCACATCATTCATGTCACCCAACAAAATCAGCGGCTCACGGGTATTCTGCAAACGCTCAATGATAGACATACGAATCGAAGCCGCCTCGGCCGCACGCATACAAAGACTTCGCAGCTTGGCACGGACCCTGATATTAGGGTCATCCATATCTTCTAGCAAGTTACCGGCCTCATCACGCAAGAAAAAAGCACGTTTGCTTTTTAGATGCGCGGTGACGATGGTGATTGGCTGACCATAAGCATCAACTCGCACCATCAGCGGCGGCCGATTAAAGCGCTGATAGAGGCCTACATCAGGGACATCAAGCACTGCCTTCGATGCCACCTCCTGTAACAAACTGACCTCTAACGGCTCAAAACGACTGATCATGCCTACCGCTGGTGTCTTTTGGGCACCCTGCCCTTGGGTATAAGGGCTGGCCGCATCATTACTTGCCAGCGGTGCGATGACGTGCTTTGCCTCAAAACCTAAAGACGCCGCCAGCGCTACTAAAGCAGCACTATCCCAAACTTCTTGTACAGCGATGATATCGGCATGAGCCTTCGCCAACAATTCGCTGATACCGCGTAGCTTATGATTGTATTCAGTATCATTATAAGCAGGGGCATTGTCATAATAAATGCGGTTGGGATTTGCAAAGTTCAATAAGTTTGCGGTCGCGATATAAAATTGATGATTATCAGCCTTATTATTCATATATTCCCTATTATTTTTATAATGTCTGATATATTCATTAACACCCATAAATAATAAACTTTTTTCATAAAAAAAGCTTCCAAAGATGCCTTCGGAAGCCTCAAAATAACATAAATAATATAAATAAAAGCGATTGAAAGAAACTAATGTACAATTAAACTCTCTGCTGTAACGTCATAGTAAGCTCTTATAATACTGCTTAGCTTTTAGACAGTTACGCTTTTTTATTTATATTTTTTGATAAGTTTTTATAAGACTTTTAGTGCCTTATAAAGAAGCCAGTTAAGAAACACGATTCCACGCATCGCGTGAGGCTCGGCGAGCATCATTCCACTCTAGGCGAGACTCGCCTTTTACTTCATGCCATGAGCGCTCTAAGTCAGCTTCGTGGTCTTCAAAACGCGCATCGGCTGGATAGCGCGCACGATTGGCGTAGCCTACTGCATATGCTGGGTGCAAATCACGATCAAAATCTAGGCCATCGCGATAGTAGTCTGCATTGGCATACTCAGCGCGCCAGTATGCTTCTTCACGTGTCGGATCAATCGCTTCTGCAGCTGCATGACCCGCTCCGCCACCGACGACCGCACCAATCGCGCCGCCAATTAGTGTTCCTAGCGGCCCTGCCATTGTACCGATAGCCGCGCCCGCTGCGGCACCACCAACACCGCCAACGCCTGTGCCGATAGGATGCGAGCCTGGCTCACCGGTGATGATGTCTGCGTTTAGGTCTTTTTTAGACTCTTTTGACATGTGTTTTACTTCACTGCGATCGATACCGTCATGGTTACTCATAATATTATCCTTGAATTATTTGTTATATTTTAACTATTCAGACCGCTAAGCGTGCGGACTTGTGAATACCATTAAAGTATAGGAATTTATGAATAAGCTTCGATAGACGCGTTATGTAAACTCTGTCCCACTTCAGATTGCCTTACGTTACAGCCTGTATCTTTCTCACGGTCGTGTACGGCCGTTTCAGGTTTTCAGTAATACTCCTTTATTGATTTTATCGTCTCCTTAATTTTCTATATCATTATTTATCGCGTTGTTTTATAGCGGCATTAAGGATCGTTTGATGGCTTGCTGCCATTTACTCAGATGCTGCTCACGCATATCTGCCGACATGCTCGGCTCAAATATACGCTCTACTTGCCAAGACGCTTGCATCGTGGTGTCATCATACAGCCCTGTTTTTAGACCCGCGAGCATTGCTGCACCTTTTGCGGTGATTTCTGTGTCCCTAGGACGCAGCACCGGCACATCCAGTAGATCTGCCTGAAACTGCATCAGCAAATCATTATTGGCCGCGCCGCCATCTACCCTAAGCTCTGTAAGCGGATGCGGGCTGTCTTTTTGCATTGCAATCAGCACATCATAGGTTTGATAAGCGACCGCTTCTAGCGCTGCACGAGCAATATGCGCCTTAGTAGTGCCGCGGCTCATCCCAGTGATACTGGCGCTGATATCAGAGCGCCAATAAGGCGCGCCAAGTCCTGTAAAAGCTGGCAATAGTACCACCTCTTCACTACTGTCTACTTGCCGTGCCAAATCCTCTACTTCACCACTTGTCTTAATCATACCCAAATTATCTCGTAGCCACTGGATAATGGCACCTGCCATAAACACACTACCTTCCAAGGCATAGGTCACTTCTTTTTTTGGTGGCTGTAATAGGCGCATACCTGACTGAACGATTTGGTCAAATGATAAGTTATCTGGGCGCGTTGGGCTGGTTTTTCGCTGCCACGCGATGGTGGTCAGCAGTTTATGGTCGCTGATTTTTGGTTGTTTGCCTATGTTCATCAGCATAAAGCACCCAGTCCCGTAGGTGTTTTTGGCCATACCCGCGTCCAGACAGCCTTGGCCAAAGAGCGCCGCTTGCTGATCGCCCAATACCGACTGAATAGGTATTTGCTTGGCAAACAGGCCTTTTTTGGTCTTGCCAAAATCTCCGTCAGACGGCAAAACGGTGGGTAGGATGCTCATGGGTATCGAAAAACGGGCACACAGCGCCTCTGACCATGCCAGCTTATGAATATCAAACAATAACGTCCGAGATGCATTGGTCACATCGATGACATGCTCGCCACCAGTCAGTTTGTATATCAACCAGCTATCGATGGTGCCCACCGCTATCTCACCTCTACTGGCGCGCACGCTCAGCTTAGGGTTGTTTTCGAGCAGCCAAGCGATTTTGCTGGCGCTAAAATATGGATCGAGGCGCAGGCCAGTCAGGCGCTGCACCTCTTCTGCCATGCTATGCTGCGCGCCGCTATTGAGACCCGTGTCGCTACCTGCAATCTTGCTCAATGCGCTTTTGCCCTGTACACCGCTGTCAGACTCGCCGCGACTTGCAGGCTCAGCGGCCAGAGTTTTGCAATAGCTGGCCGTACGCCTGTCTTGCCAAATAATCGCTGGCGCTAATGGCTTGCCGGTTTGTTTGTCCCACATCACAATAGATTCGCGCTGGTTGGTGATGGCAATGCTGCTGACATCGGTGGCCAGCAGGCCTGCGAGGTTGATCACATCGTGCGCACAGCTAATCTGCGTCTGCCAAATTTGCTGGGCATCTTGCTCTACAAAACCTGCCTTAGGTGTCTGCAAGGTCGTCGGTTGCTGCGCCATCTTAATGGGGCGGGCGTGATCGTCGTAGAGTATCGCTCGGCTCGATGTCGTGCCTTGGTCCAAGGCCAATATATATCCTGCCATTACCTGTCCCTTTTTGCTGATATGCTAAATAATCGTCAGCTCAGTTTACAATATGTCCTGAGTCTGTCCTATTCTGAGTATAGTCGATGTACTCTAAAAAGAGCATAGCGCTACTGGGATGCTCTTTTTAAACGTCGGTTGCGCAGCCTTTGGGAATGCAGCACGCAAGTAAAATTTATACCAGTAGTGCGTTTAAGTTTATATAACCGTTTCATTTTCAACTGACTATATGTCCTATATAACGCTAAGTCTTCTATTTTTGATGTTTGGCTTGTGATACCGATTATAGCGCGGTATTTTGCCGGCACTGCTTGCCATATGTATAGCCATCTTTTGCGCGGTTTGATGTCTATTTATTTACTGTAGCTGATTGTCTATCATAGCGCTATTTAATACACAATAGAAAAAGTCAAAATACTGAGCATTGACCCGTCACGATTGAGGCTCTACAGTGTGCTCATAATAGGGCACATCCTCACTTATTTGCGTTGGATGAATAGTCTATAATAAATGTACAATGCTATCTGCTGCCAGCTTGCGATACGCAGTCATACCCGTAGCAACCTGTATACCAGTGTACTTTTTTATTCAGGTCTGATGGTCTTGAATCATACCTTGCACTCTCATTAACGGCTTATGTGACTTATGAAATTTGCTTTATCGGCTCTCTCTATTGCTATGATGACGGTGACTCTAATGAGTGCATCGATAGTTACCCATGCAAACACAGACACTCATGTAGACCCCACGGCAGCGCCTAGCCACGCCGGCTTTCAAGATGAGATGCCAGCCGTCGCCGTCACACAAATCGTTGAGGCAGAAGATAGCGCGGCGCGTATTCAGGCAACCGACGACATCCGCATCGCACACAGTGCGATGAGTCATGACCATAAGCGTACGACAAAGCCCTTAAGTACGCTTATCGACCCCATCACGCACAAGACAGTGGACAACAGCTATGCGCTGGATGTGTCTAGTTTTTTGAGCCTTGAGCAAGCACAAGACATCTTATTGCAAGTCTCACCCAAGATCGCGGCCAATGATGCAGCCATCGCCGCCAGTGAATACCAAACCGACGCTCTCAAAACCTTAGACAATCCACTGGTGTTTGCGCGCGTCTCAGCCAGTGCCTACCACCTCGATGAGGATATCGATTTGTCTTCACTCAGAAGCGGCATTGTCAATGAGATTAATAACAGCGTCGATGGCATTGTCCCGCCGCCTGTCCCAGATTTGCCAAACTTCGGTGAGCTCGTCGGCGAACGCCTGCCGGACTCTTATGATTTTAAGCGATCAGGCGAGACGACCAGCGCTGGCCTAGGCGTGGCGTGGCCCATCTATACCGCCGGACGCACCGCAGCTCTAACGGGAGCCTCCCGCGCCCGTACCCAAGAGACACTCGCAGACAGCATACTGGATAAAAATGCACTATATAACACATTAATCGAGCGGTATTTTAAAGCGCAGCTTGCCATCATTGCCGCCTATTTACGCGATGATGCTTATGACACGTTAAAACAGACCGACCATATGGCCGAGCGCTTGTATGAAGAAGGCTTTATCTCTCATGTCGATAGACTAGAGGCACAGTCGGCGCTGGCAGATGCCAAAAGCGAAGCTGTCAAAGCCAACAACGATGCTCGCCTTGCGATGATTGCACTACAAAGACTGCTGCGCACTGACTACCGTATCAAGCCCACTACGCCACTGTTTGTCTCCAGCCGCCCGTTGCCTGATGTCAGCTACTTTCAGGACTTGGCGCTCAACAATCACCCAGGGCTACAAAAAGTTGCAGCCAAGCGCGCGCAGGCGCAGCAGCTACATGCCTTGTCCGATACAGGCTACAAGCCGACGGTCATGCTTTATGGCTACGGGCAAGTTGAAAAAGACCCAAGCTGGGTCGCTGGTTTCTCTGCCAGCTGGAAACTGTGGGGCGGGCTCGACAAAACCGCATCACTGGCCTCTAGTAGCGCGCAGATTCGTCAAGCCGACTTGTCTGAGATCGAGGTCAGTGACAACTTACTCCTGCTGGTCGAAAAAAACTGGCATGATGTCAATAATGCCCAAGCACGCTATCAAGCCCTGCAGAGCAATGTAGATCTGGCCGCAGAGGTGCTGCGCTTACGCCGTTTGGGATTACAAGAAGGTGTCAATACCACGATAGAGGTGGTACAAGCACAAACGCAAGCGCTCAAAGCTCGTACCGAGCAGGCACAAGCAGCACATGACTATGTACAAGCACTGGCCGCCTTGATGCAAAGCTGCGGCACACCGTTGGCATTCAATGCTTACCTCAATGCTGCTGACATTCAATTGCCGACTTTATATACTCAGTAATAAAAAACACAGCGAAAAACAAATCACAATGATTTAAGCAAGCTACCGTCATTTACTTAACATGGCTGATAGAGACACCTAACCTTAACCTTTAGTGTGAATGATTGTTTTATGAAAAATCTGACTGCTACCTCGACCCGCAATTGGCGACAGACGTTACTAGAGACGTGGCGTATTGCCAATACCTCAAATGTTTGGGCACACTGCGCAAGCGTCAGTTATTTTAGTTTTTTGTCGATTTTTCCGGTCATGGCTGTGTTTGTGCTGCTGTACGGCTTGGCGTTTTCGCCCGCCGAGATGCAAGAGCAGATATCACTGCTACGCCCCTTTATACCTGATACGGTATATGACGTCTTAGATTCGCGTCTAAGCGATCTGGTCTCTAACACCGCCTCTACCCTCACTTTTGGCCTGACTGTTTCAGCCTTACTTGCTTTATATGCAGGCTCCAAAGGGATTAAATCATTAATCATTCTTATCAATCTGGCCTTTCATATCAGCCAAGAGCGCGGTTTTATTCAAGGCACCATACGCGCCCTTGGTTTGACCTTGGCGGCAGTGGTGGTTTTGATTATAGCCATATCCTCTATCGCGATTATTCCTGTCGCCGCCGCTTATCTGCCCTTCCCGCAAGTCGCCAAGACAGTGGCGCTTTGGAGCAGATGGCCGATACTGGCAGGCATTATATTTTTATGCTTTTTGGGTTTATACCGATTAGCGCCCAATCGGGACGCGGTCGCGCTAAAAAAACTGGTGCCAGGTGCGCTGGTAGCGACCGTCCTTTGGATTGTGCTGTCGATATTGTTTTCGCTGTATGTACAAAACTTTAATAATTATAGCGCTGAGTTTGGCGTGCTTTCGGCTGCTGTGGTCATTATGCTATGGCTGTATTATTCAGCGTTTATCGTCGCCTTTGGTGCTATTTTTAACGCTGAGACGATCGAAAACGCCAAGCCTTATGCGATTCGTGTGTATTAATATCCTCTTTGTTTTCAACTTTGTTGCTTTAGGACTCTCACCGTCATGACTGAATTTCCAAACGAATCAGACGACTCACGCAAACTCCCTGATTCTGATGAATCAGCGCGGCCTCATGATGCACAGACGCCAACGGAGTCTGTAAAAGAGACGCCTGATGACAGCCCAGCACCAGCCGTGGCCGATTATTATCGCGGCACGCCAAAGTCAGATAATGCAGCCATGCGAAAAAAAGCCCTACTGGCTGGCGTGGCACTCATCATCATTGCTGTCATTGCCTATGGCCTATACAAAAGCACCGCGCAAAGTGAGCCGCCGCTTGTGACGCTGCAAGGACAGATGCAAATGCAGCAAACGTCTATCGCCGCAAAGGTACCAGGGCGCATCGCTCAAATATTAGTTACCGAAGGTGATGACGTCACACCCGGCCAGCAGCTGATTGAAATGGACTCGCCTGAAATCAACGCCAAGATCGCTCAAGCGCGGGCAGGCAAACAAATGGCCCAAAGCCAATTGGATAAAGCCGAAAACGGCGCACGCCCGCAAGAGATTGCGCAGGCAAAAGCGGCATGGCAGGCCAACAAAGCCGCCTCTGATTTGGCAAAAAACACCTATCAGCGTGTCAACCGCCTTTATAAAGAAGGGTTGATGGCACGGCAAAAACGCGATGAGGCTTATGCGCAGTATCTGGCCACCCAAGATCAGACCGAAGCGGCGCGGCTACAGTATGACTTGGCACTAGAAGGTGCGCGCAGTGAGGATAAATCAGCGGCCACCGCACAAGTGGCGCAGGTTGATGCCCAGCTTGATGAGGCTTTGGTCGCAAAAGAAGAAGCCAATCTTAAAAGTCCGATTGCTGGTATCGTTGATAATGTCATCGTAAGCGCAGGCGAAGTCGTCGGTCAAGGAGTGCCAATCTTGACGCTGGTCAATACCGACGATCAGTGGGTGGTGCTCAATGTCACCGAGTCGCATCTCAATCAATTTGCCATCGGTCAAGTGTTTACAGGCACCATCCCAGCGCTATCTTCTGCCGGCAAGCCCTACAAAAAACAATTTACCGTTTATGCCACCTCGACCCTCTCCGACTTTGCCACATGGCGACCGACCAATAACGATGATGGTTTTGATGTGCGCACCTTTGAGGTCAAGGCTCGCCCGACTGTGCCCGATGCCCGTATCCGCTCCGGTATGAGCGTCATCGTACCTATCGACCCAACCACCATGAGCCAAGAGTAAGCCATGCGCCTAACTCAGCTAAGTAAGGCCTTTATACGTAGCGCCGCCTATGAGCGGCGGTTTTTGCGCAAAAACCCATGGGATTTGACCATGGTGGTATGGATTCCCTTGCTCACCGTCTTGCTGATTTGGTGGATATTTTCGCAGACTCAGATTACCAACCTGCCTATTGGGGTCATTGATCAAGACAATGGCCCAGTGGCCAATACCGCCGTGCGCTATCTTGATGCCAGCCCAACGCTGAGCGTCAGACAGATGTATTATTCAGCCGCAGAGGCAGAATCGGCTATTTTGCAGCGTGATATCTACGCTGTTGTCATCATCCCTGAAGACTTCTCGCGCAATATCTTATCGAGCAAATCCGCACCGCTTATTTTACAAGTAAATGCCCAGTATGGCACGCACTCAGGTATTATTCAGACTGGTGTGCAGGCGGTCGCAGGTACTCTGTCGGCAGGCGTTGAGATTCAGCGCTTGATCAAACAAGGCATGGCACCATCACAAGCGGCAATCGCCTATTCGCCAATCAGTATACAACGCATCAGTCTGTTTAATGCCGCCACCGACTATCAGCAGTTTTTGGCCTCTACCGTGATACCGGCGCTATTACACATACTGGCCATGGTCATCGGTGCCACGACCATCGGCCGTGAGCTACGAGATAGGCAGCTTGGCCGTTGGTATGGTTTTATCGCCTCTGCTCAGGCTTATGACAATCTTAGTGGCAGTATTAGTGATAGTGTTAGTGCCAATATTAGTGCCAATGTGAATAATAATGTAGCTGATAACACTGTGCAAAAGATGGCCGCGCTCAGTCAACCTGCAGCTAAACTGCCAAATAGTGCCGCTAAGGACAATACCAATCAAAAACCTGTATCTACGCTGCCGAGCGTGCACATGGGTGTTTTGCTTTTTGGGTTGTTGGGTAAGTACTTTTGGCCGATGCTGGCTTATGGTCTCTGGTCTATCTTGGCGCTGTGGCTGGCCACGCCGCAGGAGTCCGTAGCGAGCAGCGCTGTTTTTGCCACATATCTTGGCTTGCTGCTTTTGATGATGCTATCGTTTTGGCTGGGCGCTATTTTTACTTTAGGCTCTTTTTCATTACGTATGGGTTTGTCTGCCACTGGTTTTATCTCCGCGCCTTCGTATGCCTTTGCTGGCGTGACCTTTCCTTATATTGCCATCAGTGACAGCGCCAAGCATTGGTCAGATGCCCTGCCACTTACCCATTATCTTAAGCTGCATATCGCGCAGATGCAGATGCAAGCGCCTGTCGCCATTTCCCTGCCGATACTCTATGGCCTTGCCATCGCCACTGTCGTCGCTATGATGCTGACTACCCTACTCACCAAACGCGCACTGGCACATCCTGAGCGCTGGGGAGCACGCTAATGCCGCCATTATCAACAGATCATAACGCTAAAGGCACCCAGCCGCAGCCGCCAGCGCAAGGCTTTTTTGCAAGCTTTTTTCAGACCCTAACAGACGTCTTTACGGACAAAGGCATTGTATTGATGCTGATTGTTGCCCCCATTATCTATGGCTTTTTTTATCCGTGGCCATACTCATCGGAGGTCGTCAATCATGTGCCAGTCGGCATCATTGATAAAGACAACAGCGATTTATCACGCACCATCGTTCGTTATGCCAGCGCCAGCCCGCAGCTCGACACCAGACGGTTTTTAGACGAACAAAGCGCTAAGGAAGCCATTTGGGCAGATGAAATTGCAGGCTATATGGTGATCCCAAGTGGGCTTGAGCAAAACGTGCTGTCGGGTAAAGCAGCTAGTGTCAGCGTTCTTGGTAATGGCGGTTATTTTTTGCTCAACAAAAACGTGCAGATGGGGTTTTTAAAAGCGGTTAGTACGGTCTCCGCTGGGGTCAAAATTAAAAAGAGTGTCGCGCAAGGTGCCTATGCCCCGACAGCTGCCCAAAACGCACAGGCCGTACCGCTACAAATTGTCCCGCTATACAACCAGACAGAAGGCTATGGCGCTTATGTGGTGCCCGCCGTTTCTATTATCATCTTGCAGCAAACACTACTTATGGCCACTGCCATGCTCATTGGTACTTGGTATGAGCAGCGGCGGCATCAGACCAGCATCAACGGCTGGCTTGGACGTATCACAGCGCTTAGTGGACTGAGCTTTTTGATCGGCTGCTTTTATTATGGCTGGGCGTTTGAGCTACATCACTACCCACGCGGGCAAAATATGCTCGGCAGCCTGCTATTTCTTTTACTGTTTTGTCCGGCGGTGGCGACACTTGGCTGCCTACTTGGGCTTTGGTTTCGTCAGCGTGAACGTAGCATGCAGATTTTGATTTTTAGCTCATTGCCGATGTTTTTTGTCAGCGGCTACCCATGGCCTGCCGACCAGTTGCCTACTTTCTTACAAATAGTGCGCTGGTTTATTCCGACCACGCCCGCCATCAATACCTCAGTCCAGCTAAACCAAATGGGTGCGAGTATCTCTCAGGTCGCGACTGGGTTTTATGCGCTAGCGGCCTTATGGGCGCTGTATTTTGCGCTACTCATGTGGCTTCGCTGGTACAATGCGCCAAAGCGTACGCAAGTCTCTTAGCGGCTCGGCTCGTTTAAAAGCTTTCTAGTCTAAAAGACAGCTCATCTAAAAATGCCATAAAAAAAGCGCCTGCTAATCATAAGCAGGCGCTTTTTTATTTGGCTGAACGTCGCGCGTCATTTTTAAAAAACGCGGTTTAGTCCATTTAATGCAGCCACGCGATACGCTTCAGCCATCGTTGGATAGTTGAAGGTGGTATTTACAAAGTACTCAAGGGTATTGTTGCTCTTGCACTTCATCACCGCCTGACCGATATGGATAATCTCTGAGGCGTGATTGCCGTAGCAATGAATACCCAAAATCTCCAGCGTGTCACGGTGGAATAATATCTTTAATACACCAGAGCGCTCGCCGATGATCTGTGCCCGCGCCAGATGTTTAAAGAATGCTTGGCCTACTTCATAAGGGACTTTTTCGTCCGTCAGCTCTTGCTCTGTCTTACCGATACAAGAGATTTCAGGAATGGTATAGATACCAGTCGGTACACTTGATACAGGCTCTGCATCACTATCACCGACCATAAAGGCTGCCGCACAGCGCCCTTGGTCATAGGCGGCAGAAGCCAGAGACGGCCAGCCGATCACATCGCCGGCTGCATAGATATTGTCGATTTCGGTACAGTAAGTATCATCGACTTTTAGCTGGCCTCGGCTATTGGCTTCAAGACCGATGGCCTCTAGGTTTAGGCCTTCTGTGTTGCCTGAACGGCCATTGGACCACAAGATCGCGTCCGACTTGATGCGTTTGCCACTCTTTAGGTGCAAGACCACATAATCGTCATGGGTTTCTAAATAGTCAATCTCTTCATTACTACGAATCAGAACGCCAAACTGCCTAAAGTCATGAGCAATCGCATCGCTAATTTCACTATCTAAATAGCTCAGTAGCTGGTTTTGGTTATTGATTAAGTCAACTTTGTAGCCAAGGCCGGTAAAGATAGAAGCATACTCACAGCCGATAACCCCTGCGCCATAGATGATGATTTTTTTGACAACATAGTCCATCTGCAAGATTTTGTCAGAGTCAAATACCCGTGGATGATCAAAGTCAAGAATATCTGGGCGATAAGGGCGGCTACCGACGGTGATGATGGCTTTGTTAAACGTGACGGTCTCAAAGATATTGTCATCGGTTTCGACGCGCAGAGTATGGGCATCGACGAAGCTTGCCCAGCCATGAATCACGTCGATACGGTTGCGCTCATAAAAACGCGTGTGGGTATTAACTTGCCGGCGAATCACTTGACGCGCTTTGGCCAGCACTTCATTGAGCGGGACTTGCTTGTATTCCATCGCTTTGGTAAACATGGGATCACGGCGAAAGTTGATCAAGTTAAACACCGATTGACGCAGCGCTTTACTCGGTATGGTGCCGACGTGCGTTGAGTTACCACCGACCTGCTCACGCGGATCAATCACCGCCACCTTTTTGCCCGCTTTGGTCAGCTTCATGGCCGCCGCTTCACCAGCAGGACCCGCCCCTAAGACTACTACATCATACTCATACTGATGCTTATCGCCCTTTAGACGACGCGAGTCTTTGGTAAAACCAGTTTGGATATCGATACGAGTATCATCGAGCGGATTGACCAAGTCAGGATGATGCATGATGTCTTCGGTGACTTGCTCGTGGGTTTGCTCTATTTTCTCTTTTTTATCTTTACCTTTGGTGTGTTCAGGGTTTGGTATAGGCGCGCTTTGTTTGTTAGATACTTCGGTATGGGTATCTTCACCAACATCGTTGGTCGCATCGCTTGGTTTTTTACTTCCCATTATGTCCTCTTTATATATTAATGTATGTATCGTATCGCCCATGAAACAGCGTCATGGATCTTCTCATTATCATAGCTTTAATCATAGCTCTAAGGGGTGCCTACCATACGTTGAGATAGGATATTTTGCAACGTCCAATGACCCGTCAGACGTTGTTGCCCCTCGTCGATCTGTGGCCGTACACTGATGACGTATTCGGTGCCAAGGCTTGGCGCAAAGTCATCAATCCAGTCATAAGGAATCTGAAACACACTGCCATCTTTGCTAGATTTGGCCAGCAAGCATTGCATCGGTAGCGCAGAGGCGCAGGCGACACGATTGGGCATAATGGTGAGCGTTTGAGCGTCACCGAGCACAATACTCGGAATATAACGCGGCTCAGGCACAGGCTCACGAGCAAATAGCGACGTCTGGCAGGCACTCAATAGCGTCGCGGCGCTAATGACGCTTGCCAATAATAAAGGCGTTTTTTTGGCTTGATAAAGTGAACGCATAATCTTCTCTATATAAAATGACCGTTTAATAAAGACAGTTTGATAAATTTGGAGGTATAAAATGTGAGCGCTCAGCATTCTAACCGATGCGGCGTTTTAGCCCCGTCATCTGCAAGATACGCGTGGCAATCTCTTCTACCGACATCTCAGAGACATCGAGGCTTGGGATACCATGAGTGATATAAATACCTTGTATGGCGCGCTGCTCTTGCTGGCACTGCTGATAGCTCGAATAACGGCTGCCCGCGCGGCGCTCTTGGCGAATCTTGACCAAGCGATCGGTATCAATCAGTAAACCAAACAGCTTGTCTTTGTGTTCGCGCAGGGCTTTTGGTAATTGATTGTCATACAGATCATCTTCGGTCAATGGATAATTGGCGGCGCGAATACCGAATTGTAATGCAAGATATAGTGACGTCGGTGTTTTGCCCGAGCGTGATACCCCCACCAAGATAATATCGGCAGCATTATAATGACGGGTGCGCGCCCCATCATCATTGTCTAATGCAAAGTGCACCGCGTCGATACGCTCTTTATACGTCTCGGAGTCGACATCATCATGAGCGTGGCCTGAATGACCGTCTGGCTCTACCCCAGTCTCTTCTGCGACGCGGCCGATTAGCCCCTCATACATATCCAAGTTACAGCTGTGCGCTGAGTTGATTGTTTCGCGAATCTCGGGGCTCACGATGGTATCAAACACCAATGGCAGCAAACCATCACGCTGATAAGCCATATTGATTTGCTCAACCGCATCCTCAGCACGCTCTAGGCTATCGACATAAGGCAACACTCTGGTCTCAAAAGGAACCGAGGCAAACTGACTTAAGATCGCGCGTCCCAGCGTCTCCGCCGTAATCGCCGTACCATCTGAGATAAAAAACGCGGTTCTGATGGCCTGAGAGCTGTCCAAGTTTAGCGCGTGGCGGTTTTGAATGGTGGGCTTGACTTGTTCAGCTGGATTGCTTGAGTACATGCGTGGATACCTCGGTTGAAAACTCATCGATTGAAAACTCAATAGGAGTCTTCATCTAGTTTTTGTCTATTATATGGCGTTATCTGATATGTTGTCTGATATATAGCATCTGGGTCTTTATTATACATACCGTGCACGGCTGAGCGCCCTGTTTTTCTGCTGTATATTATACGCATAATAAAAGTCTAATAGAAATCAATGTTACAGGCGTACACTTATCACCAACATCCATGCCGGCACAAAGGCTGTGCGCTGCAACGGCGATCAAATAGCCGCGCCACACCTCTCAAAAACCAGCCATGTTATGTGGTTTTTGAGGCGACGGGCTTTATAAAACATCCATCGATGGTTTTAGTGGTTATCATTGCTGGTAGTTTTGGTAAAATCAGTCAAAATGGTGGGCGCTTGGAGATATCAACAAACGGATTTTTTTCTGAGCTTTTTTGGACACAGATAGCCCTTTATAATTGCTGTTTTCATAGAGTCATCATAAATTATGTAACAAACCCGACAATTTGTATCTTTTTCACAAGTTTTTTGGGTCAACCCCTCGAAATTCTGCAAATATAGCGGTATAATTCACCGTTATAATCTTTACTAAATAACCTTATTTTCTGGAGTTATCATGGCAGCGCAATCTACAGCACTTGTAATCAATCTAGATCAGTTAGGAAAAGACGACATCGATATGGTCGGTGGTAAAAACGCCTCACTCGGCGAGATGATCAGCCACCTATCTGATTTAGGCGTTAGTGTTCCAGGCGGTTTTGCGACGACTTCCAATGCGTTCAATCGTTTTTTGACCGAAACAGGCTTGCTCGATAAGATCAACAACGAGCTAAAAACCTTAGACGTCAACGATGTCAACAAACTTGCTGCCACTGGTAAAAAAATCCGTACTTGGATCATTGAGCAAGCGCTGCCAAGCGACCTTGAGCAAGAAGTACGCAAGTCATTTGAAGCCATGAGCGGCGGCGAAGACATCGCGGTTGCGGTACGCTCTTCTGCGACTGCCGAAGATTTGCCAGATGCGTCATTTGCTGGTCAACAAGAGACTTTCTTGAATATTCGCGGTATTGATAACGTCCTAATCGCTATTAAAGAAGTATTTGCCTCTTTGTATAACGACCGTGCCATCTCTTATCGCGTGCACAAAGGTTTTGAACACGAAGGCGTGGCACTATCGGCTGCTGTACAGCGTATGGTACGCTCAGAAACAGGCGCCGCGGGCGTGATGTTTACCCTTGATACCGAAAGTGGCTTTGATCAAGTGGTCTTTATCACCTCAAGCTATGGCCTAGGTGAAATGGTCGTACAGGGCGCGGTGAACCCAGACGAATTCTACATCTCTAAAAAATTACTCGCCAATGGCAAGCCTGCCGTTATTCGCCGTAACCTCGGTAGCAAGCATAAGAAGATGGTGTATGGAGATGAAGGCAGCACGTCAAAATCAGTGAAAACCGTTGATGTTGAAAAACAAGATCGCATGCAGTTCTCACTCACCACAGAAGAGCTAACCTCACTTGCCAAGCAAGCGGTCACTATCGAGCAGCATTATGGCCAAGCGATGGATATCGAGTGGGCGAAAGACGGTGACAGCGGTGAAATCTTCATCGTACAGGCGCGCCCTGAGACCGTCAAAAGCCGCCAAGACAGCAATGTCATGGAACGTTATGTCATCGATACCACTGATGCCAAAGTACTGTGCGAAGGTCGTTCAATCGGTCAGCGTATCGGCTCAGGTAAAGTACGCATCGTCACCAACCTAAACGAGATGGACAAAGTAGAAGAAGGCGACATATTAGTCTCTGATATGACGGATCCAGATTGGGAACCGGTCATGAAACGCGCCTCTGCGATCATCACCAACCGCGGTGGCCGTACCTGTCACGCGGCTATCATTGCTCGTGAGCTAGGTGTACCAGCGATTGTTGGTTGTGGTAACGCCACTGAGCTATTGGTCGACGGTCAAGACGTCACCGCCTCTTGTGCCGAAGGCGACACAGGCTTTATCTACGAAGGTCAGATCGACTTTGAAGTACAAACCAACTCTGTCGAGACCATGCCAGAGCTAGCATTTAAAGTAATGATGAACGTCGGCAACCCAGATCGCGCCTTCTCATTTACCCAAATGCCAAATGAAGGTATCGGCCTTGCCCGTCTTGAGTTTATTATCAACCGTATGATTGGTGTGCATCCAAAAGCGCTACTAAACATGAATAGCTTGCCACGCGAAATCTCACAAGCCATTCATGAGCGTATCGCAGGCTATGCCTCACCTGTCGATTTTTATGTTGATAAATTGGTCGAAGGTATCTCAACCCTAGCGGTTGCCTTTATGGACCAGCCTGTCATCGTTCGTATGTCTGACTTTAAATCAAACGAATATGCCAACCTATTGGGTGGTAAGCTATACGAGCCATCAGAAGAAAACCCAATGCTAGGCTTCCGTGGTGCCAGCCGTTATGTGTCTGACAACTTCCGCGACTGCTTTGAGCTTGAGTGTAAAGCACTAAAACGTGTCCGCGACGAGATGGGCTTGACCAACGTTGAGATCATGATTCCATTCGTTCGTACCACTGACGAAGCACGTCAAGTCATCGAACTGCTTGAGAAAAATGGCCTAAAACGCGGCGAGAATGGTCTACGCGTCATCATGATGTGTGAGCTACCGACCAACGCTCTATTGGCAGAAGAATTCCTTGAGCATTTCGATGGTTTCTCAATCGGCTCTAATGACTTGACTCAGCTAACGCTCGGTCTTGACCGTGACTCAGGTATCGTCTCTCACTTATTTGATGAGCGCGACCCTGCGGTTAAGAAACTGTTGACCATGGCTATCGAAGCTTGCCGTAAGCAAAACAAGTACGTCGGCATCTGTGGTCAAGGTCCATCTGACCATCCAGATCTAGCGTTCTGGCTCATGGAACAAGGCATCAGCTCTGTGTCATTGAACCCTGACTCAGTGCTAGACACTTGGTTCTTCTTAGCTGGTGAAGACAAAAAATAAGCCGTTACATTAAGTCACAACGGTGATTGACACCGTCATTACAAGTACTACTTTTAGGGTCTATTTGATTTTTTCAAATAGACCCTAATATAATGTGAGACAAGTAGTGGCTTAAAAACAGTGACTTAATATTTGACTAACTATGCAGGCAATTATGCAAATTTTTCTTGCTCGAAATAACGTACAAGCTGGTCCATACAATTTGGAGCAGCTCAATATCATGTTGGCATCTGGCGAAGTGGTGCTAGATGACCTGATGTGGCATGAAGGCTTGGAGCAATGGCAACGTGTCGGCACCTTAACCAACAACCAAACGGTCTATACACCCGCTCCGGTTAATGGCGCTGAGGTCAATGACTCTATCATTAACAACGTCACTATCTTTCCAGAAGACAATGCCTCAGGTAAGCAAACCGACAAGCCTGTGTCTTTAGATAGACTGTACGGCAAGCCTGAGCGTAAAGATACGGCGAATAATACCAAGGTCGACATGACGACCAATCGTCACCACACCCCGCATCACAACGTCTCATTAAACAAAACCCAGCTGAATAAAGCTGCCACCAACCAAGACAAAGTCGTTGGCGACGTCGTACTAGCGCCAATTATGTCGCGAGTATTGGCGACTGTTATCAATGGGCTGCTATATCTGCTGGCGATATTTCCGCTGGTGATGGCACTGACCAAAATGGATGTCGACTATAGTAAGTTTCAAAACATCCAAGATATGGACGCCGCGTACCAGTACTCTATGACACTGATGGAGAGCTTACCTAGTAGCACATTGATGATGTCGCAAATCATGGTGTTTGGCCTATTTGCATTGCAACTGGTATTTATCGCATTACGCGGGCAGTCACTGGGTAAGCTAATCACTGGTATTCGTGTGGTCGATCAAACCACTCATCGCCTGCCCTCATTTACCAAGCTCATCGGTATGCGTACGTTACTGCTGTTTATTATTTATAATTTGCTATTTTCGTTTACCAGCTTTTTAGGATTTGTCGTTGTCGCCGTTCATTATTATATGGCCTCCAAAAGCCCTGAAAACATCGGTTGGCATGACAAACTGGCTAAGACGTTGGTGGTCAAAGCCGACAGCAGTCAGCTGACAAAAAAGCCAACTCTGAAATAATCAACCGATAAATGACAAGCTCGATCTCTAAATTTATCCTTAAATACCTCTTTAAATACTGAAAAAGCCGCGTATGATCGTGGCTTTTTTAGTATTACCGGCAATGCGTGAGTGATTAACCTTTGTATTAGCCACTCACTACTGTTATAATACGGCGCTTTATAAACTAAGCTTATCTCCAAGATTTTATAAGAACTATTTTTATAAATAGGATTTTATAAAACTGGGCGTTGGGTTTACCTTATAAATCTCCTTGCTATTGACATAGGGTCAATAGCTACTAATCCGTAAGGAGTCATAATGCGACATTACGAACTGGTGTTACTTGTACACCCAGACCAAAGCGACCAAGTGGTCGGCATGGTTGAACGCTATATCAAGTTGGTTCAAGACAACGGTGGTGCTATCCATCGCCTTGAAGATTGGGGCCGCCGTCAATTGGCTTATCCAATCAACAAGATTCACAAAGCTCACTACGTTCTTTTCAACATCGAAACTGACGGTGATACTTTAGCTGAACTTGAAGAATTATTCCGCTATAACGACGCGATCATTCGTAGTCTAGTTATGCGCCGTGACGAAGCTGTCACTGAAGAGTCGCAGTTAGCCAAGAATGCCGATGAAAAACGCGCACGCAAAGCAACTACTCGTCGTCCAGACAATCGTGAAAACGACGACAACGACAACAGTGAAGACTAATTAAAGGAGAATACTCATGGCACGTTTCTATCGCCGTCGCAAATTCTGCCGTTTCACTGCTGAAGGCATCACTCACATCGACTATAAAGATGTTGAATTGCTAAAACAGTACATCAGTGATAATGGTAAAATCGTACCAAGCCGTATTACCGGTACGTCTACTAAGTATCAGCGTCAACTAGCCACTGCTATCAAGCAAGCTCGTTACCTTTCACTACTTCCGTATACTGACAACCATCAGTAATTTAACCGTTAACTAGGAATGACTCATGCAAATTATTTTGTTACAGCGTATCGTCAACCTTGGTAAACTCGGTGAAACTGTCGATGTAAAACCAGGTTACGGTCGTAACTTTCTTATCCCTCAGGGCAAAGCGCTACCTGCGACCAAAGCTAACATTGAAAAGTTCGAAGCACGTCGTGCTGAGCTTGAAGCTGAAGAAGCAAAAGAAATCGCTACTGCTCAAGAGCGTGCTGACGCATTAACTGACGTTAATGTCATCATGCGTGCTAAATCAGGTGACGAAGGCAAGCTATTTGGCTCTATCGGTACTCGCGATATCGCTGAAGCATTGACTAACTCAGGTCTAGAAGTAGACCGTGCTGAAATCAAGCTACCTGAAGGCACTCTACGTCAAGTGGGCGAATACAATGTTGATATTCAGCTACACCATGACGTGACTGCTAGCATCTTGGTTACTATCTTATCTGAAGATGGCGACAATGAAGACGCAGCTGACGATGTAGCAGACGACAACGAAGATTACTCAGAAGAGTAAGCCTTTGTAGCAGTCTAAAGAAGCCAGTGACATCATGTCGCTGGCTTTTTTTATTGCTGATCGCTGCTAATCTCGCTTGACTTGTTTGTTGCGACCCGATGATATACTCTAGCAACTATCTGCAATAAAACCTTAAATATCTTATACTTAATGATAAGATAACCTCTATAAAACCCTCTATATATTTAATTATCTGACTGTTATGCTATAACCCTCTCATTTGTTGATAGGGTATGACGAATAGTATGCCAAATAACAATACGTTGAATGATAAAACATTAGACAGTCGTGTGATAAATACCAATGATAAATTGTTATGTATCCAAGGTAATAAGTTTTATGCAGAAGGTGAGATTTATACTGTCGGTAGAATTGTAAATAATAGGTATTTTCAACTGCTGACTGGCAGTAATGACGATCACTGGTATGCCACACTAGATGAAAGAGGTATTTATGTCAGCTTCGATTCTATGACGCCTGATAATAACAAAGCATGGTTTGATAAGATTGCTTAAATGATGCAAAAGCCCTTGTCCATCGCTGCAGAAGATAAAATAAACTGGTCATTACACATGGCCAGTTTTTTGCTATGAGCCTTTTTATTAGAGCATGTCATTAGGATATATTTTCAAATGTATTATCGTGGAAGCTGGCATTGAAAACACACTCAAAAAAGAAAAGGCAAGTCTTGGCGCTCCCCGTACGCCACTGAAGCTGGCCAATCTGCTGCTATCTTCGGTATATTTTGTCCAGCATCAATCATCTTGGCAGCAGTTATCCAGCCTGCATGACCGACTGCTAATATTGGTTTTTGATTACTATTTTGCGCAGCCATGTCATTTAACCAGTTCTCCACACGCTCAAATAACTGCTGCAAGCTCTCGCCACCATCAGACGCAAAGTGAGCAAAGTGAGTAAGCAAGGAAAATTTATACCAGTAGCGCGTCATAATACTTGTACTCTTTTCATTTAGGACTGACTATATACTTCAGACAAAAGGTATAGAAGCAGCCAGCCCCACATATATGGCGATTTCACTTACCTGCTGCGTCGCCCCTAGCCCATCGCCCGTATAGCCATCTAAACGCCTACGTAATAAGCGGCGCATATAGTCTGTCGCCAGCAGCGCCAATATCAGCGCTACTATCCATTGGCTCAGACCAATCTGCGGCACAGTGCTCGGAAACAAGTAAACAACGAGCGCGCCTGCCACCAATAGCCAACCACTACTAAACAGCACTTGGTATAAGAGAGTGGTTTTGTCGTTCTGGTAAAACGACCCATAATAGAGATGTTAATGGAGCAAAAAACATTCTCGCGGTCGGGCTTGACCGTCTTTAGTAGGAATTCCCGTCCTTTAGGTCGGGGAGGAAGTCAAAACGGATATTCAAAACAGGTCAGCTGTTATATCACTGATAAGCCATGCTATCATTTGGGTTTATGTCCCATTATCAAGGAAGATAAATGTACAACACCCATACGCCTGAGACCAATGAGCCGTTCGTTATCAGAGAAAACCATAAAGAGGCAAAAGGCGTCGTCACGCTTACTCTCAATCGCCCCAAACAATTCAATGCGCTATCAAGCGATATGCTCACCGCCATGCAGACAGAGCTGGACAATATCGCCCAAGACAGCAATATCCGTGTGGTCGTCATCGCGGCGGCTGGCAAAGCATTTTGTGCAGGTCACAATCTAAAAGAGATGCGCGCCCACTCGGATGAAGCATTTCACAGCGCTTTATTTAAACAATGCAGCCAAATGATGCTGACCATCAACCAGATGCCGCAAGTCGTGATTGCCAAGGTACAGGGCATTGCCACTGCCGCAGGCTGTCAACTGGTCGCCGCTTGCGATCTCGCCGTGGCGGCTGATGAAGCCAAGTTTGCCACCTCTGGCATCAACGTCGGGCTGTTTTGCTCGACGCCGGCTGTCGCTGTCAGTCGCAACCTCCCTCGCAAGCAAGCGTTTGAGATGCTCATCACCGGTGAATTTATCGATGCCCGTACCGCCTTGCAGCAAGGGCTTATTAACCGTGTCGCGCCAGCGGATCAGTTGGCGGCCAGCCTACACTCTTTAATCGATAGCATCACCGCCAAATCCTCTGTCGCGCTCAAAACTGGCAAGGATATGTTTTATCAGCAGTTGGAGATGGACTTGGCAGACGCCTATGACTATGCAGGCAAAGTGATGAGCTGCAATATGATGGCAGATGACGTGCGCGAGGGCATTGATGCGTTTATCGAAAAGCGCGATGCTGTATGGACGGGACGATAAGACTCACGCACCAGTGTGACTGGTCACCATAATGTGATTGAAAAGCATGACTAAACATGTGATTAAAAATCCACCTTGCCGCGTAACGCTTTTATTTTGCCGCGCTGCGTCTTTTGATCGACCCGTTTACGCTTAGCACTTTTGCTGGGTTTGGTCGGTTTACGTGTCGGCAGCGTTTTCGTAGATTGCAAAATAAAGGCTTTGAGGCGCTCAAGCGCATCTATCTTATTGCGCTCCTGCGTACGGTACTGCTGCGCTTTTAATACAAAGATACCATCTTTGGTGACACGGCTGTCTTTACTGTTTAATAAACGCTGTTTGTGCTCCTCGCTTAAGCTTGAGGCATTGATATCAAAGCGTAGGTGAATGGCCGAGGCGACTTTATTGACGTTTTGTCCGCCTGCCCCTTGCGCACGAATGGCATGCATCTCCACGTCGCTATCGCTCAGACGCATGGTATGGCTGATAAAAATCATAAGACTCTTTTTTGTTGTATATGATTTTTATGATATGGGGCTTAATTTAGCATTTATAAACCGCAGTAGAGTAATGACAAAAAAGCTAACAGCAAGAAGCCAAAGGACAATACTAATAAAAAATACCAATGAAAAAGGACACGATATCGCTATCATGTCCTTTTTGTTTGGCTCTGACTGCTTACTAATAGCAGCGCTACGCTCGTAGCAACGCTAAGTTACTCTGCGGCAGTGGCAATCATCTCGACGAGTAGCTCAGGACGCGCCAGTGCAGACTCGCCGCAAGCACGCGCTGGTGGCTGTATGCCTTCAAACCACTTATCCCATACTTCATTCATCGCGGCAAAGTCTGCCATGTCTTTAATCCAAACGGTCACTGAGAGTAGCTTTGATTTATCGCTACCAACCTCTTCGAGCAATGCTTGGATTTTTTCTAGGCAAGTGAGGGTTTGGGCTTTGATGTCGTCTTCTGCGTTACCCACCTGACCGCACAGATAAACGGTCTGGTTGTGTACCACGATTTTACTCATACGCTGATTGCTGTGTAGCTTTTTCATCGTATTTTATCCTTAATATCTAATGAAAGTTAAGTTGCGTTTGTCCGGTAAGCAGCTCTAACGCCTAGCGAGAGAAACGCTGAGCGCTAAATGGGGTGATATCGACCAATAGCGGCTTATCATGAATCATCTCTTCTACGATGCGCCCTGTCATCGGCCCCAAAGTAAAGCCTTGATGGCTGTGACCAAAGGCAAACCAGAGCTTGTCATGCTTAGGTGCAGGACCAATGACCGGCTTCATATCTGGCATACAAGGGCGCGAGCCTGCCCACGCTTCGCTCTCGACAGCGTCATCTAGCGGTAGAATTTTGCGCGCGAATTTTAGGACGGTCTGTAATTGACCGAAGTTTTTTGGCGCGTTCATAGTGGTCATCTCAGCACCGGTAGTGATGCGAATACCTTGCTGCATTGGCCCCATGACAAAGCCTTTGTCCATATCAAACATACTGTGATGGATGGTGTTTTTGTCCGTCACTTTAAAGTGCTGATGGTAACCGCGCATCGGGAACAACGGCAGGTTATAACCCAGTGGTTTGATCAAGTCGTTTGACCAAGGGCCGGCAGCGATGACCAGCTTATCACTATAGTAGGTCTCTTTATCCGTGATGATTTTCCAGCCTTCACCTTCTTTGACGATTTCTTTTACGTCACTTTCTTTGATCGTCCCTTGCATCTCTTCAAAGTTTTTGGCGTAAGCTTTGACCAAGGCGCTTGGGTTTGAAACTTGCCACGAGTTGAGCCAATGAATCGCGCCCACAAACCCATCAAAGTTGGCACTCGGCTCCATCGCTTTCAACTCTGCAAGACTCAGTACGTTGTGCTCGACGCCCTGCTCGCGAGCCGCAATGGCTGATTCGATTGCCTCTTTAAAGGTGTCTTCAGAGCGATGCAGCTGCAACCATCCATCACGCGTGATCAGCTCATCTGCACCAGATGCCGAAATCATGGTTTGATGCTCGCTGGTACAATGCGCAATCAGCGTCTGCCATTCAGCTTCGATTTTTTTAACCGTGGCTGGCGCCGAGTACTTCCAGTATTGCAGCAAGGCTTGATGATAACGCAAAAGAGCCGGTATCCGATAACGGATATCGGTACCTTGGTTGGGCAGTACGCGAATCATCTCTGTCAGCTGACGCGGGAAAGGATGAGTGTGGATGGCTTCACGCTGGATCAAGCCAGCATTTCCATAAGAGGTCTCTGACCCTGGGAGTTTTTTATCTAGTAACAGTACTTGCGAATTATTTTTTTGTAGATGCCACGCAATTGAGGTGCCAACCATGCCAGCACCAATAACAATAACCTCATAGCGCATAGAATATCCTTTCCTAACAGGTAGTAGAGTCTTGCATATCAGGGGGTGATAATAACGCGAACCTGATAATTAATAAACCCATATTTAACGGATTTTTTCGCCGAAAAATACTTTTGGTTATACGTTTTTAATAAAGGTATTTTTTTCAGGAATAACAGGCTATTTTATCAGACATAAAGCCCGCAAGCACCCCACTCGCCTGATATAGCGGCGCGCCTGCGCGCAAATCATACATGTGATATATCATAAGAGCGCCCATAACAAGGGCATCGTCATATGTGTATTTTAATGTCAGTACTAAGCACAGTCTTGCGATAGATATTTGAGTCCAAATACACCGCAACAACCTCACCCTTATCCTCGGAAAATTTGCTACAATATGCCCAATTTTGGCTGGCGCTTTCATCGAGCATCGGCCGACCTTATTTTATAATACTATCGAGAGAGCATTATGGGTTTTAATTGCGGCATCGTCGGCCTACCAAACGTGGGCAAATCCACCTTATTTAATGCGTTGACCAAAGCGGGCATCGCTGCTGAAAACTTTCCGTTTTGTACCAAAGACCCCAATACCGGCATCGTGCCTGTACCAGATCCTCGTCTCAAAAAACTGGCCGATATCGTCAATCCGGAGCGCGTGCTACCCACGACCATGGAGTTTGTCGATATCGCAGGTTTGGTCGCAGGCGCATCAAAAGGTGAAGGCATGGGTAACCAGTTTTTGGCCAATATCCGTGAGACCGACGCGATTGCACATGTGGTACGCTGTTTTGACGATGACAACGTCGTCCACGTCGACGGCCGCGTCAGCCCTATCGATGACATCGAAACCATCAATACAGAGCTGGCGCTCGCAGACTTAGAAGCAGTCGAGCGCGCTATTCAAAACCAAAGCAAAAAAGCCAAAGGCGGTGACAAAGACGCGCAGGCCATGCTTGAGGTATTCAAAAAAATCGAACCTTTACTAGCAGAAGGCAAAGCAGCACGCGCAGCAGGTCTGGATAAAGATGAGCAAAAACTGATCCGCAGCTATGGTCTGATCACTTTGAAACCGACCATGTATATCGCCAACGTGAGCGAGGATGGTTTTGAAAACAACCCTTATCTTGATGCGGTGCGCGACTACGCCACAGGCGAAGACTCGATCGTTATCGCTTTGTGCAACCAAATCGAATCTGAAATCGCGCAGCTCGACGAAGACGACAAAAAAGACTTTTTAGAAGACATGGGCATGGAAGAAGCTGGTCTTGATCAAGTGATTCGTGCAGGTTACGACTTACTTGATATGCAGACTTACTTTACTGCTGGGGTCAAAGAAGTGCGCGCATGGACGGTCGCTATCGGCGCTACCGCGCCGCAAGCTGCTGGCGTTATTCATACCGATTTTGAGCGCGGCTTTATTCGTGCTGAGGTCATCGCTTATGATGACTTTATCGAGTATAACGGCGAAAAAGGCGCTGCAGCCGCTGGCAAATCTCGCCTAGAAGGCAAAACCTATATCGTCCAAGACGGCGATGTGATGCACTTTAGATTTAACGTGTAACTTTCAATAGTATCGCTTGTTTAAAGTTAATTAGCCGATGTTGGATATTCTCCATCATCGGCTTTATTTTATCACTACATTGTTATACTATAACATATCTTTATTTTACTTATTTGAGGACTCATACTGTGAATAATTATTTTTCTAGACTTGCAGGTATTACTATATTAGGAAGTGTGATGGCAGGCTCTTTATTGGGCTGTCAGCCAAACAACGATACCGATACAGCGGTATCTGAAGAAGCACCAGTAGATAATCACGCCGATCATGAACAAGGTCATGAAATTCATGACAATAAAGAGCATGAAGAGCACGGCTACGAAGAGCATAGTGATATGGAACACGGTCATGAAGGGCCTAATAATCATGAAGATCACAGTCATGAGAGTCATAGTCATGAGGAACATGCGCACGCAGGTCACGATCATGCCGCTCATACCAGCAACAGCACTACTTTCTCTTGTGAGCCTGCGACGACTATTGAGGCTTTTTATCATCATGATGCCACCCCGCAGACAGCGCATTTGCTCATCGATGGTATCGAATACGACTTGACCGCCAGCGCTGAGCGCAATGACCAACAAACCTATATGAGCGATATCGGTCTTGATGACCGCCACGGCATCATCTGGCAAGTCAGTGATGATGAGGCGATACTACTGAGCAAAACCTTAGATGATGAGGTCGCCATCAGCGATGAGCAGATACTTTTTAACTGCCATACAGCCTAGCAATCATCACGCTGAGCGGTGGTATGAAATACGAAAGCGGTACTAAGTAGCAGCTGTGCCAAGGATGCTATTTTGCTATGCTAGAGGCTCCCTTGGTTTCGGATATTTTTATATGCTAGGCACCTCTATGTCTTTGTCGTCTGCCACCACCCAATGGTCTCATCTTCTAAACGCTCAGCGCCTCGGCGCTCATAAAAAACACCATGCCAATACCAGCACTCGCTCTCAGTTTCATAAAGACTATGACAGGCTGGTATTTTCGCACTCTTTTCGTCAGCTCAATCAAAAGACTCAAGTACATCCCTTGACCAATCAGCTGGGTATTCATACCCGTCTGACTCACTCTCTTGAAGTCTCTTGTATCGGGCGCTCTTTGGGTATGATGGCAGCAGAAAAGCTCCATGATAAGCTGTCCCACGGTCTGCCCGCTGGGGTCTCGCCTGCTGATGTCGGCGTCATCGTGCAAGCGGCATGTTTGGCCCACGATATCGGCAACCCGCCATTTGGGCACGCAGGTGAGTACGCCATTCGCGACTGGTTTGCCCATCCTGAGCGGCAGGCGGTTTTGCAGCATTTATCCTCCTCTGAGCAGTTGGATTTATTGGCCTACGAAGGTAACGCGCAAGGGTTTCGTTTGCTCGCACGTAACGAGCATCATCCTGATAAAGGCGGCATGCGTTTGACTTGCGCAACCTTGGGCGCTTTTATGAAATATCCTTGGCTGGCCACCCACAGCAATGACAGCTCGCAACTTACCTATCCGCAGCGCCCTGCTGCCACCTTACAAGCCTGTCCATCGCAAGCCAAAAAAGTACAAAAATTTGGCTGCTTTTATAGTGAAGCGGCGCAGCTAGAAACCTTAGCATCGTGTTTGAATCTGCCGCGCTCCAAGCAGCATGACGGTTTTGCCCGTCATCCACTGGCGTATCTATTAGAGGCGGCGGATGATATTTGTTACGCATTGATTGATTTAGAAGACGGCATCAATCTAAATATGCTGACCTATCAAGATGTGGCGGCGATATTTTATGAGCTGATCGGTGAGCGACCTTGTACCATCGAGTTACCTGCTCATATGTCTGTAAGGCAAAGTCTGGCATCACTGCGCGCGCGGGCGATGATGCGTTTGGTCAATACCGTAACGGATGCTTTTATTGCCAATGATGACGCGTTACTGGCCGGAACCCTCAGCGGTAGCCTGTTTGCCCACTGTGATACCAGCGTACAAAGCGGCATCCATCAAGCCAAACAGCTGGCGCGTGAGCAGATATTTAACCATCCAAGTAAAGTACGTATGGAGCTGATGGCCAATCAATGCCTGCATCGTCTTTTAGATGCCTTTATGCCGCTGGCGTGGACGGGGAGTACGATCATAAGCGCCGCGCAGCCTATGTCTTTTGAGCAGGAGCGTTTGCTAAAGCTGCTACAGCCGCACTTAGATGAGCAGCGCCGTACGTTATCAGACAATATTTATCATAATATTTTAAGCATTCTAGACTTTATTACGGGTATGAATGATCATGAGGCCTATCGACTGGCGCAAGAGTTGCAGGGGCATTGGGGGACGGTGGTATAAGACGCGTCCATTTGAAAAACCGCGATAAACAAAATGAGTGGGTGCGATATGGCGACTATTGAGTTAACAGTCGTTGCGTATTTTGGTCGTATTTGTGCGCTAAAATGCGTATGATAACCCTTTACTGGATAACTTTTGAAATACTATGAGTAGTCGCGAACAAAAAAAACTTCAAACTCGGCACGCTTTTTTTAATGCGGTGCTCGATTTATGTATGACAGGGCAAGCCTTTAGCTCTATTAGCCTTCGGCAGGTCACCCGCGAGGTGGGCGTGGTGCCGACGGCATTTTATAGGCATTTTGACGATATGGAATCGCTTGGTCGAGCCTTAGTGATTGAGGAGCTAGGCAGTACACTCGCTATACTGAGTGATAGCCTGCAGATTGGCCGTAAGCGCAGTTTTGATCGGCAAATCGCCAAAAGTATCCAGCTGTTTTTGTATATGGTCAGCGATCAGCCATACTATTGGCAGTTTTTGGTCAGTGAGCGCTATGGCGGCTCTGATGCGGTGCGCAAAGCCATCAGCGATCTGGTCAAAAACCACACGCAAAACTTAGCAGATGACTTAGCGTTGCAGCCAGCCTTTACTCACATCAATGCTTATGATCGACGGCTACTGGCTGAAGCTGGCATCAATATGTTTTTTTCTTGGATCATCGATTGGTTGGAGCTGACTTACACCGAAGATCATGATGACGAGATCGATCTAAACGAAGTCGAAAAAAACAAACAACTGATGCTCCATAACTGTACTCGGCAAGCACAGATGCTGTTTTATGGTGCGTACAACTGGAAATCAAGCGAAGAGACTCGTTTAAAAGATTAGCGGCTCTACAGCTTAAAAGCTAGGTCTAAAGGCCCACAAGCGCTGTGCCACCACCTGAATATGCTTAGCGGTTTTATCAGTCTCACTCGCAACGCTTTCGTTGTTGCCGCCGCTACTGTTTGCGGCATTGGCAGGCGTTTTGCTGATCAGTATGGTGGCAAAGCGTTGTTTTGCGGCACCAGTATCAGCAGCGGCCGTGATCAGCGCCATAAATGCTTGGCTTTCGGTAGCAAGCAGCGGAGTCAACGCTCGGCGCTCGTCAGCGCTCACCGTACCAAGCGCTGGTAGTTGCCACAGCGCATCAATCGCCGCTAATGCTTGCTGGCCGCGCATATCGACCAGCGCCTGCATCTGCTGACGATCAGCCGTCTCTGTCAGGGCAGCGAGCAAAACTGGACTGGCAGTATTGATATTGATAGGCAAATAATAAGGCACTGCAGTGATATAAGGACGTAGTGCTGCTAAATCCTCAGCGCTGACCTTTTCGATATCTTGTAGCTGCTCCACACTGACAAATGGCTGATTGGGCAGTGTGCTGGCCGCGCCCCTCGATTGCTGTTCATAGACCACACCTTCATCACCGCCATCTTGATAAACCGTGCTGTCACTATCTTGGTAGTCAAGCACAGCTATAGCAATCTCTGGTGCCAAATTTAACTGTACCAGCAACCTCTGAAATACCGCCAATGCGGTGTTATCCACTGCGCCGTCATGATATAAGTTATTGATATTAAATCGACTGGCTTCATCACGCACCTCGATGCTAATACTGTGCCCATCCAAGGTATACGGCGGGATCGGCTGCGCCCAAATATCTTGCTCACTATCCGTCTCATTTAGCGTATCATCAGCGCGAATCAGCGTCACGGCCAGCTGTTGACCAGCATGGATGTCTTGTAAAAGCTGGTTTTGCTCAAACAATAACCCACTGCGTCTAATGGCAATCTTTTGACTGGCCAGCATAGCACCTGCCACGACGGTGATGCTGACCACCAGTAGCAATATCGTCAATAAGGCAACCCCGCGCTGTGAGTTCGCTGTCATCGACATAACTGCCCTCTAGTATCGAATAAAGAATGCATTTAGACACCGCCCCCTGCATCATCGTTTTGGGCACCGCCATTATCATCATTGTTACTGTTGTTATTGCTGTTACCATCATTAACTGTATTTGCTGTTTTAAAGCTATCAACAGCTAGCGACTTAGGGGCGAGCGCCCATTGCCACGTGATTGGCATGTCTTGATAAGTAAAGCTCACCGCCACACCTTTTGGCAAAAGAGTGATTTTGGCCTGAGTATTGGCTACGCGGCTCGTTTGATTTGCCAATGTGCCCAAGCGCCCACCCTCTGTATTAGGGAACTGATCGCTTGGCTCTGGCATTAATGCCTGCCAGCGTCCTGCACTCACGCCTTTTAATAGGACACTATCTAAGCTTGTGCTCTCGCCATTCATACTATGGATACTATGATATTGACGGCGAATTAGCTGATCGTTAGCAAACACATAGGCGATCCGCTGCACACTAGCGCTACTCTGATAGCGTGGATCAGGATCGGCAAATCGTACAAAACTGACAGACTCACCATCCACGCTCATAAACGGCTGAGGCGGCGGAAGTGTTGCTTGCGGATCTGTGCTGCTGTTATTGGTTAAGTCGTCAGTCGTTGACGCTTCATTGGCCTGATAAGCAATGACTTGCCCCATATCTTGTTGCAACTGCAAATACGCGTATTGTAATACTGCCAAATCATCTGCATGACGCTGGGCGCGCTCACGCGACTTGCTGACACTGTCAAACACTTGCCACCCTGCGACTGCGAGCATGGCAAATATCGCCATTGCTAGCAGTAGCTCTAGTAAAGTAAAGCCCCGCTGCTGCCTCATGGCGCACCGCCAGATGCGGCCAAACCTGCTAAATCTAGGCTGCCGATGTCTTGCTCACTATTGCTTAGCATCACACTGATATCGGTCACAACCGTACGTGCTTGGCCATCTACTATCGGCGCAACTGAGATATTTACTTCTTTTAGCGCAGGCGTGATCGCCTCATTGACCGTCATGACCACCTGCCAATCTCGGCCTTGGGCATTGATCGTTTGGGTGCGATTGGCCGTCAGCCACGTCTCTTGAATACGTAAATCCGCCGCCGCGTTTTGTGCCACAAAATGCGCCAGTGTACGGGTACGCAGTATGTCAACTGAGCTTAAATAAGCACTACTGGCGCGGCTGGCTGCAACAGCAACCACGGCCAAAATTGCTAGCGCCACCATCACCTCTATCAACGTAAAGCCGCGCTGGCTCTGCTCTAAATGTGATGAGGCAGCTTTATCATAAGCGTTGGTGTATTGGCTCATCACTTATTGTCCTTGTCCAATCATCATACTGCCGTCGGGCATAATCGTAATCACATCACCTACCAGCCGCGCCTCATGCAGCACCTCGATGGTCACCGGCGTGGCCTGCCCTGTACCAAACCAAACCACCTGCGGCACTATCTGACCGACAAACCAAGGCTGCAATGTCTGAGCCTGCTGAGCGCTTGATACCTCTACAGCCGCCAAGCTCTGCACCCTGATATGAACACCAGATGGCAGCTCGGGCAGCGTCACCTCCGTCTCAGGCTCCCAGCTTGGCGTTGGCAAGGCGTCATCAGAACCACCGCTCATGGTAGACAATTCTGCCGACAGCTCCATGGCATTTTTGGGCGTACTATCATTGCTATCTGCTGAGACGCTCGCTGCCTGATACGCGGCATAGGGATTGGACAAGGTCACGATCACAGGCGTCACCTGACCGCGCTTATCGGCCTGCAGACTAAGACCCATCGGCTGCATACGCTCAGCGGACAATAACCGTACATAGCTGAGTAAGTCGGTCAAATGCTCATAAAACGCGCGGTTTTTACGCGCTTCACTACTGCCCACAGATAGGCTCATCATACCAGCGAATATTGACAAGATGACCACCACTACCACGATTTCGACCAATGTAAAGCCTGTTTGAGATTTAGAAGACATGAAGTGCGAGTGTGCCGAAGCAGAAGTATGAACACAAGACGTACGGGCGTTTTTTATGAAAGGAAGTGTAGGATCATCAATATTAGGCATAAGCGTCTTATCATACAGCCTATACTGACTAAATTCTGATTGAATCAACCTTAGAGAGCTAGTCGCTGAGCGAGTCTGAGTCTTGACAGTGACCGGCATATTGCACCTATAAGCTCATGATTGTATTAAGGTAAGTACAAAAACTCTCTGTGCTGCCTGCCAAGAGGCCACAGCACAGAGCGATGTGACTGCCTACATTGGGCACTGTTTTTATCTGTTGGGATATGTGCTCTTAACTCATGTAAGTCATCATTTTTAACACGAGAAACGCGCTAATAATTGGTGTTACGGTGTTCTTCTGATTCTGTATCGATTTGCTCTACCAACTCTTGCATATCCTCATCCATCAAGTCATCGTCAGCAGCTGGGTAGTGACTTGGCAACTCCAGCATTTGCTGCACAAAAGCATAACGCAAGGTGTCGCGGCGACCCAAATAACGCTGATAAAAACTTGAGTTTAATAACCCCGCCCCGCCTTGACCCATCGCCCAAATCGACGACAAATAATCACGAGTGCTCAAACTACTGTGCTCGTCTTTTAGATACGCGCTGATGATGTCGATCAAACGCTTCATACGCTGACGGCGAATGTCGTACAGCTCGCCAAATAAGCGGTTAAGACCTGTCACCGAGGCCGCCAGACGCTCTTCTATCTGGTTGAGCAGCATGGCTTTTTGGGGATTAAATAGTTGCTGCAAAATCATACGAGCCACCCCCGCTGATGGGCAGTCATCAATACGGTTGATCTCAAACAACTGCTCTTCATAACGAATAATAATACGCAGATACAGCTCATCTTTACTGGAGAAATGCTTATATAACGTGCCTTTGGCCAAATCCAGCTGATCTGCCAAACTGTCCAAAGTGATATCACCATCGCCGGACTCAAGTAACAGTTGCTCTGCCATCGCTAAGATATTCTCTTCTCGTGCTTTGAACTGATGCTGACGACTCATAATCTCTCCTAAAACTTGACAAGATTAAGCATATAACCATCGTTTATACGGATGTATCGGCAACAAGCGGATGCAACTATATGAAGACTGCTCGAGAACTGCCAAAGGGAATATGCTCGTGTTTGCTAAATAGTCATGGGTAACTGCCTGATTACGCTCGATATTAGAAATAAAAAAGAGACAAAACCCTCACATTACCCGATAAATGACTGAGTGGTCATAGCATAACCATTTTAGCAGTACTGTGCCAGCAAATTTTCAAAGTTTTTTGCTGTCAGTGCTCCAACCTCCTCACTGTCACACTCATACATCTGAGCCAGATAACGGGCGACATACGGCACATAGGCAGGCTCATTGGGTTTGCCGCGCTTGGGGACAGGAGCCAGATAAGGGCTGTCGGTTTCGATGAGAATTCTATCTTTGGGCATCTTGCGCGCCGCATCTTGAATCATCTGTGCGCTCTTAAAACTGACGATGCCTGAAAACGAAATATAAAACCCTAGATCCAGCGCTCGTTTGGCCGTCTCCCAATCTTCAGTAAAACAATGAATGATGCCATGCTCGGCGCCTTCTGCTTTTAAGATATCAAGGGTATCTTCTTTGGCATCGCGCATGTGCACCACCAAAGGTTTTTTGAGCTGCTGGCTGGCATAGATATGACGAGCAAGACTGGCTTGCTGCTCTTTTTTATTTTCTGTTGACCAGTAGTAATCCAGTCCCGTCTCCCCGATGGCCCAGACATGCTCAGCATCAGCGGTTTGTATCAGCCGCTCGGTTGTCGCAGATTGCAACACTGTGATATCTTCACAAGGATGAATGCCGACACTCATGCCCAGCTCTAACACCTCATCGCTATGAGTGCTGACAATATGAGCGATGTCATCATATTCAGCAAAATCACACATAATCGCCATCGCGCGCGTGACATTGGCCGCTCTCATCGCGTCAATTGCGCCGGACAGTTGACCATCATATTTGGTTAAATCCAGGCGGTTTAGATGGCAATGCGTATCAGTAAACATAAACACTCTCGTTAATTAAATACATAAGTGGTAAATTTTAAAATAAGACATGACACTTGAGAAATGACAGTTAAAAAATGACCTTAACAGTATAAAATGCCTCGTCTTTGTGCTATTTATTGCTCTGACTTGCACTGTTTTCAAGGCATAATCCATAAAGCCCCATAGAGCGCTGCGACCAGCGGCCTATCACGCCTAACATTCATCCACATAAGCCCTGCTATTATGACGCCAAAAAAGACAGTGACCCTGCCCCCTATCCTCAAAACTCTGCTACCCAAACAACTCTACAGACAGCGGTTTTTATTGACAGATAACGGACAGGACAATCATATCGATATCGCCTATGATGCGCGTATCATCGGCGGCCCAGCCATTACCATACGTAAAGGTCATGACAATCAAATCAGTATCGGCAAGCACGGGAAGTTTAACAAGCTCAATATCGATATCAATGGCAGTCATAATCATATTGCCATCGGTAAGCACGTCAAATTTTCAGGCCATCTGCTGATTGTGGGCGATCATTTGCACATTGATATCGGCGATCGGACCACAGCGATTGACTGCTATGTGTTGGCACGTGACAAAAGCGTGCGCATCGGCAAAGCATGCATGATATCGCGCGGGATAGAAATCCGTGCAACCGATGTCCACAAAGTCTACGATACCGAGTCCAACGAGCGCCTAAACCAGGCCCGCGCTGATGTGGTATTGGAAGATCATATCTGGATCGCAGCCAACGTCACTATCTCCAAAAATGTCACCATCGCTAGCGGCTGTATCATTGCCGCAGGGTCTTTTGTCAACAAACCCATTACCACCCCAAACTGCATGGTCGCAGGCACGCCCGCGAAAATCATGCGCCAAAATGTACGCTGGGAGCGCTAAGACGGTATGCAAACATGAAGGACAGCGGTCTATTTGCCGCATACGCTTAATGCAGCGGTACCACGCGCATCACCTCTTCTATGGTCGTCACCCCTTCACTGATACGCTTGGCACCCGATAATCGCAGCGGCTGCACCCCTTCGCGGTAGGCTTGTTTTTTTAGTGCCTCTACATTGGCATCGGTTGCGACCAACTTTTTTAACTCATTGGATAGCGGCATGATTTCATACAGGCCCACACGGCCTTGATAACCCGTTTGGCGGCAATGCTCACAGCCTGTTGCGCGGTAGATTTGCGCAGGCAAGGGCGCGCGCCAAGGCTGCACCAACTCCTGCCATTGAATGGCAACCTCACTCTCGGGGCGCACCTCTAACGCTTGCTTGCAGTGTGGACATAAGGTACGCAATAAACGCTGTGCCATGACTCCGAGTATGGTCGCTGAGGTCAAAAACGGCTGCACCCCCAAATCATGCAGACGTGTCAGTGAGCTTGGTGCATCATTGGTATGCAGTGTTGAGAGTACCAAGTGACCAGTCAGCGACGCTTGTACCGCCATATTGGCCGTCTCAGTATCGCGAATCTCCCCAACCATGATGATATCTGGATCCTGACGCATCAATGAGCGGATACCATCAGCGAAATGCAAATCCACTCCCGCATTGACCTGCATCTGATTAAAGCTTGGCTCAATCATCTCGATAGGGTCTTCGATGGTACACACGTTGACCTGCTCGGTCGCCAACTGTTTGAGTGTGCTATATAAAGTGGTGGTCTTACCAGATCCTGTCGGGCCGGTGACCAAAATAATACCGTTTGGATGGGCCGTCAGCTCATGCCATGTCTCGAGCTGCTTACCCGACAAACCAAGCTGAGCAAACGAGCGTACCAACACTTCAGGGTCAAAGACGCGCATCACCAGCTTTTCGCCAAAGGCGGTCGGCATGGTAGAGAGTCGCAGCTCGGTTTCTAGCCCCTTTGGCGTACGAGTCTTTAGACGGCCATCTTGCGGCTTGCGCTTTTCGGCGACATTTAGCCGCCCCAGGATTTTGATACGCGCAGTCACTGCGACGATGATGGCCAGCGGCATCTCATATACTGTGTGCAGCACCCCATCGATACGAAAACGCACCCTCCCCATCTCGCGCCGCGGCTCTAAATGAATATCGCTGGCACGCTGCTCAAAGGCATACTGCAGCAGCCAGTCGACGACTTTGACAATATGTTGATCATTGGCATCGGGGTTGGTGTTGTCCCCAAGCTGCAATAACGCCTCAACATTAGTCACATCAGCGGCAGCACGTTTATGTAAAGAGTTGGCACCCGCAATCGCTTGTGTCACTTGATAAAACTCTTGACGATAACGCTTGAGCTGATCGGGACTGATATAGACGGTGCGATAGGTTTTGGATTTGATCAGCTTTTCGATATTGGCGTGCCAATCGGTAAAAAACGGCTGGTCTGTACCAATGACGACCTCATCTAATGTGACCTCAATCGGCAAAATATGCTGCGAGCGAGCATATTCAAAAGACATCAGCTGCGTGACTGCTGGCACATCAACCTTTAGCGGATCAATACGCACCATCGCCATACCTGCTTTTGCCGCCAGCCATTGGTTGAGCCATGACAGCGTTAGTTTGGCTTCAGAGGTGCTGTCTAGCGCATGAGCATTGGGCAAACCAAACTCGCTAATGGTCAGTAGTGGGTGCTGCTCCTTGGCTCGGCGGCTGGTGATGACCAAATTATAGCTGCGTTGATCAATGACTCTATCCGCCAGTAACTCATCTAGACACCACCGTAAATCTATGACTATCGAATACTTCTGCTCAGACATATTTTTCTTCTTTTTTGGTCAGTACATGTGAGGCCATCGTCTAGATTGGCCAAGCTCAGCTGCAGCATTATATAAGCTCTTTAGCGTGATACTATGTTAGCGTTATACTATATAACGTTATGCTATGCTGGTAATCGCTGTGATCTGTAGCGCCCCTGATGCAAGCCGCCAAAACGCTACATCGACAGACTTGTAGCGCATCGTAAAGGTTTTGTGCACTTCCTTGCGGCGATAGGCAGGTCGCGGATCTTGAGCGATGAGTGCTTGAATGATGGCCATATCCGTATCGACAAGTTGCCAGCGCGCCTGATCGATTAACACTTGCCTGCCAGCACCTTGCGCAGTTTCTCTAGTAAGCGCATCAGACATTAGCTGCAAAAACTGCTGATAAGCGGCGTCAGTGACTGTGACCTCTAGCAGCTCAGGTGCCGTAGGAGCAAAGCCACTACGAGCATCGATCAGCGCATCGCTATACGCCACATAGGGCTTGATATCGATGATGGGCGTACCATCTATCATATCAGCGCCACTGATGATAAGAAACGCGCGACCTTGTACTACCTCGACGCGCTCAAGCTTGACCACAGACAGCCCCAGCGCTGATGGGCGATACATACTACGACTGGCAAACACGCCTATTTTTTGATTGCCGCCCAATCTTGGTGGCCGCACTTGCGGACGAAAATACCCTTTTGCTGTCGTGCGCGCCGCTGTCGCATCCTCTTCGCCGGCAGGTGCGGCTGCACTCACTCTGCCAGCTTTGGCCGTATCATTATGATGAAACTGCCAGCTCAGCCAGATATGACTAAACGCCTCTAAACCAACAAAAGCGGCGGGCGTATCATAAGGCGCAATCATCTCAACTACGCTCATCAGCGCCACCAAGTTTGGTTGTCTTGGCGCCCCAAACTTTTGCGAGAGCGGCGCCCGATGATAGCCAATAATAGGCGCCCGATGACAATCGGCGAGCACATCGTCACCTGATACAGGCATAAATTCTCCAAAAACACGCTTATTGCATGATACAAAATTATTTACTAACGATATTCTATTTTATCATGCCACATAGTCGCTGCCAGACGGATTTTTATTTTAAAGTTTGGTATTATGAGCGAGAGTTTGATGACCGCCCCTATTTTTATAAAAACAGTTTTATAGAAACGGCTTGATAAAAGCAATTTGATATGGGCAGATCAATAGAGGCGACTTGATAGGCTAGGCACGCTGACGAAACCGCTTTTGATGAAAATAATGATACCTTGTCGTGTTTTGCCTTATCTTAGCGGACAGATTTGGCTGAATGAACTGATTTTTACGGCTTGACGCCACAGGCATTCGCTGTCATTTATAACATTATATAAAATGATAAAATATATAAGTTAAAGTATATAAAAGGCTAAGATAGCGCTTTATATCGCCTATAAAAACCAGTACCTTATTAGCGCCGAAACGGTCATTGAAAAATTTTATCTTAATACCTATTTAACCCATACGATACCGATAATCACTTATTAACGAGGACTTTATGTCAAAACTTCGCACCGAAACGGTTACAGAGGTTCATCATTGGAATGACTCTCTATTTAGCATCAAAACCACTCGTGACGATGGCTTACGCTTCCGTAATGGCGAGTTTGCGATGATTGGAATCGTGGTCGATGGCAGACCGCTGCTGCGCGCTTACTCTATTGCCAGTCCCAACTACGAAGAGCATTTAGAGTTCTTTTCGATCAAAGTACAAGACGGCCCACTGACTTCACGCTTGCAACACATCAAAGTTGGCGATGAGTTATTGGTCAGTAAAAAACCCACAGGCACGTTAGTGTTGGATGACCTGTTACCAGGTAAGCACCTTTACATGCTATCGACTGGTACTGGACTTGCGCCCTTCTTGGCATTGTCACGTGACCCTGAGGTTTATGAGCGCTTTGACAAGATAGTCCTCGTGCATGGCGTGCGTAACGTCGAAGATTTAGCGTACCGTGAGATGTTCGAAAATGAGCTGCCCAACGATGAAATCTTCGGCGACTGGTACAAAGAGAAGTTTGTTTATTACCCAACGACGACGCGCGAAGAGTTTAGAAATATGGGCCGTATCACTGACTTGATGGAATCAGGCAAACTGTTTGAAGATGTCGGACTGCCACAAATGAATAAGGACGATGACCGTGTAATGATTTGCGGTAGCATGCCGTTCAACGCTGATGTCTCGAAAATATTAGATGGTTTTGGTCTTACCGTGTCGCCACGTATGGGCGTGCAAGCCGATTACGTTATTGAGCGTGCCTTTGTAGGCTAGGTCTGCATTTTTTGCTATATCGTCAAATAACTGCAAATTATTTAAAATAATTCTTGACGACAAAAAATAGGCTGCTATAATACGCAGCCTATACGGCGAACACCGTAGCCCAATTCGATAACTGTTGTTTTTATAAACGTTATCTACTTACATGCCAGTGTGATGGAATTGGTAGACATGACGGATTCAAAATCCGTTGCCTTTAAAAGCGTGTCGGTTCGAGTCCGACCACTGGTACCAATACTTCAAGCTAAGTGCTTGATAGCTAAAAGATTAATCACTAATTAGCTTTTAGCGTGTACACCACAGTGTACACTTTGATAAGATTTCGCACTTAACTTGATAAATCAGCCTCCTTAACTGGGGGCTTTTTTATGTCTGTAGAAAGTAGCTTAGTCATGCCAGCCATCAATCACGATTTGATACGCCCAATAGTGGACTGACTGCCTATTACTGAGCCGCTACAAAATATCGCTTGCCATCGGCGTGCATGGGGTTGAATTGTGAATAGCCGCACGCGCGCGATATTGGCGCTTAAAACCGCCAACATTTTCAACACCATTTTATATATTTAGCAGCAGTTTGCCATCCTGTTCACATAAAAAACCTTCGTCAACCAAAGACGCTATATCCCTGTAAAAAGTCCTGTCCGTGCGGTTGCTATATAACGCCTTAATCTGCGCGTTACGCAACAATGCCGCTGGCGTATAAACCTTATCTAGCCCCATCATGACCATAATCATATTAAACTGTCTCTCAGAGATCGTTTTTTCAAATTTTGCATTGTTTAGACTGCCTTGATAAAGCAAAAAACCAATCAGCTGATTACATTGGTCATGTAGATCATTAATCGTCTGTAGCATGCCATTCATCACAAAATCAATAAATGAGCTATGCTGAAGAAACCGTACAAGTAAACTTGGTAAACTAAGCATATTAATCGGAGTTTATCATGGTCAAGAAAATAAGAACCTATAGCACAGAATTTAAAGCTGAAGCCGTTAAGAAGATATCAGACAATAATGGCAATATCTCAGCAACCGCAAAGCAGCTTGGCATTGCCATGCAAACGCTATCGAATTGGCATAACAAAGCCAACCAAGGCAAGCTCAAAGGCACAGAACAATACGACCCTGATCTTATGACAGCTCTTCAAGAAATAAAGCAGCTCAAACGACAGCTCAAAGTTGCCGAAGAGGAGCGAGAGATATTAAATGAGGAGGGATAAAGCGAAGCACTGCTTCGCCCCGACGCAAGGGGAGAGCTATGCTCGAGTGGGCGACGGCGTACTTCGCGAAAAACAGCTAGTCAGGTACGCCTTCATCAAAGATAACCAGCACTTCTTTACCATCACCACTATAGTCAGTTTAAAATAAAAGTGTTATATCTTGGACACACATCATAAAACAATTTGGATAAGTCATTTTCCATCCAGCCTTGGCGTAGAAACTTCACTTGAGCCCATTTCTTTTCGATAGGGTTTAGGTCTGGGCTGTACGGCGGCAACCAAAGAATACGATGCCCGTGCCTGTTTAGTAGCTTTTGAATGCGTTTGCTCTTATGAAATCTGGCGTTATCCATCACAATCACGCATTTTGTTTTAAGACTTGGGATTAGTTTGTGTTTGCACCAGTGATAGAAGACGATGCTGTTGATGTTTGTCTCAAAGTAATCAAGCGCAAACAGCATCTTTTCATACAGAGCACCAATAACGTTGGTTCGCTTTTTACCTTGCCAGTTGTAGCTATCGATACAAGGCTTACCAATCGGTGCATAACCATGAGAGCGAGTGGTCTGACTCTCAAAGCCGCGCGCGTATATATAAACGATGGGATAGCCTTGCTGCCTAAAGCTATTAAGTTTGCTCTGATACTGTGCTCTTTTTATTGGGCAAGCTTTTGGATGCTCTAATGTCTTTTTTTTGACTGATACCAAGCCGCTTTAGGGCATGATGAATGCCTGTTTTACTACAGTTTAGACGACGGGCTCGCTCATACTGGTAATCATCAGGATGTTCTTTAACATAATTAAGTAGCACGTCATCTGGTATTTTATAGGGTTTGGTTTGCCTGGTTGTTTTACTATGAACACGCCGCTTCCAGTTTTGTATGGTGGTTGGGCTGAGATTGTAAAACTCAGCTGCCTCGGCAAAGGTCATACCATCATCTAAGCTTTTTAGCACTTGTTTGCGAAAATCTAGCGAGTAAGTCATGGTCTTTATAATAACAGTTGAATTTGATAATTAGTTTATAACATTTTTAAGTGGGATTTACTATAATATTTGATTTCTTATCTAAAAATTATTTGGCTATTTTATAGAATCATCAGACTCATCGTCTGTTAAAGAATCAGTAAAAATAGGTTGTTTATTTTTAATCCGCTTAAAAAACTTTTTATTACTATTACTAACAAAAATAGCAGCATTAAACATATTGTATATTATTACAACCATTGTTAGATAGAGAGTATATTTACCTATATCAGCGTAACCTATAAAATCGAAAAATATAGATAATAAAAATAATGTAAGTGCTAACAGTATACCTTTCTGGGCTTTTCTCAATCTTAACTTACTCATTGACTGACCTTTAATTATTTAGTGCATTGCGTCGAAACTTTTTTTGAACATATCATTGCGGCAGCACCACCTGCTGCACCTGCAGTGCCTTCAAGACTTCCTGTAATTGAACCATCAGCCCCTACAGCTCCACCCAAACCAGCACCCGTACCAATAGTTCCAGTTCCAGTTCCTGATAAACTCCAAGTGCGACTACCTGGTGTTAATGTTCCTGTAGTCACAGACCCTCCAGCATGGCTATAAGCACCAATCATAGGACCAATTAATGCACAAGTTGTAACAGTTGGACATGTTCTTCCTTGGGAATCTTTAGCAGCGCCAAATGTTTGTCTAACCCCTAATACTGCTATAGTCAGTCTTTTATAAATAAGATACAATGCTTTTAAAATAAAGAGAAAGATATAATCATTATGACTTACTCAGCAGACTTTCGAACGCAAGTTATAAAAAGCGTCAAAGACAAAGACATGAGCATTCGTCAAGCTTGTGTTTTCTATGACATCAGCAAAACCACTTTACAGCGTTGGCTGAAAAATCCAAGTATCAAACAAACTCGGGATAAGCCACCCAGTAAAATACCAAATGAAGCACTTCTCAAAGACGTCGCGCAGTATCCAGACGATTACATGTACGAGCGAGCTCAACGTTTAGGCTGTAGCAAGTCAGGCATTGATATTGCCCTAAAGCGCCTTGGTATCAGTCAAAAAAAAGACCTTAGAGCATCCAAAAGCGTGTCCAATAAAAAGAGCAGCGTATCAGAGTAAGTGTACCTATCCCCTAAAATAGCACAGCTCAAACGTAGAATTTCTTATAAAATACACATAAGGAGTTTTAATATGAGCAAACGAATGACTGAGACCCAAATCGTATCGATATTAAAAGAAGCAGATGCTGGGATACCTGCTAAAGCGCTGTGTCGTAAATACGGGATTGCTAGCTCGACTTTCTATAAATGGCGTTCCAAGTATGGTGGTATGGAAGCCTCTGATGTCAAACGCTTAAAAGAGCTTGAAGAAGAAAACCGTAGGCTTAAACAGATGTATGCTGATTTAAGCCTTAAAGCGCAAATGCAGGAAGATATCATAAAAAAGCTATAGCGCCTGCCCTTGAGCGCAAAGTCTGGGCGCAAGAATTGCAGGCGCAGTATGGTGTCAGTATTGCATTGAGCTGTCAGGTGGTCTGTATGAGTCGAACTGCTTACTACTATAAGCCTAAGCTATCTGATGATAGTGAGATTATTGATGTCTTAAATGAGCTAACAGATAAGCACAATCGTTGGGGTTTCCCAAAGTGTTTTAAGCGTATACGCAAGCTTGGCTATTCATGGAATCATAAGCGAGTACACCGTGTTTATACAGCGTTAAACTTAAACCTACGCCGTAAGTCTAAAAGACGGCTACCAGCACGTAACCCTCAGCCGCTAAGTGTGCCAGACGCATTGGGTCATACCTGGTCTATGGACTTTATGAGCGATAAGCTGCACAACAATATTCGCTTTCGAACCTTTAATGTGATTGATGATTATAACCGCGAAGTACTCGGCATTGATATTGGTACTAGTATTCCCTCACTCCGAGTAATTCGCTACCTTGATCAACTAGCTGAGTGGCATGGCTATCCTAAGCAAATTCGTGTGGATAATGGCAGTGAGTTTACATCTAGCACATTCACTGATTGGGCATCAGCTCATGGTGTCTATGTTGATTATATTGAGCCTGGCTGTCCTTATCAGAACGCTTACATTGAAAGGTTTAATCGCAGTTATCGCAATGAGGTTTTAGATTGCTACCTTTTCAACAATTTAAACGAGGTCAATATGCTGACTGAAGACTGGATCAAGGTTTATAACACCGAAAGACCTCATGATTCACTTAATGATATGACACCTGCTGAATACAGACAGGTGGCTTAACTATTCTACGATGATGTTGTGTTAAGAATGGGGTATTTACATAAGCTCAATAGTTTTATTCAGCAAGGCTATCCCATTGTGTACATGGATGAAAGCGGCTTTGAGGCTGAAACCATTCGTTCTCATGGCTATGCACCGATAGGTAAACCCTGTATCGACAGCTATAACTGGCAAGCAAGAAAGCGCACTAACGTTATTGGTGCGCTCTATGAAAAAATGTTATTTGCCTTAGATTACTTTGAGCAAAATATTAACAGCAGCATATTCTACCACTGGTGCAAACACACGCTAATACCAAGTCTTAAAACAAAATGTGTGATCGTGATGGACAATGCTAGATTTCATAAGAACAAATGCATTCAAAAACTACTGAACAGACATGGCCATCGTATTCTTTGGTTGCCACCCTACAGCCCTGATCTAAATCCCATTGAAAAGAAGTGGGCACAGGCAAAATTTCTACGTCAAGGCTGGATGGAGAATAATCTACCTAAGCTGTTTCATGATATGGGTTGTATCTCTTTTATTCTAGACTGACTATACTAATGTACCACCAGCTTCAGCTTCTACATTACCGCCTTTAGAGATATTATATCCAATATCCTTTATAAATTTATTTACTCTACTATTATTTGGGACACGCGATGGTGGGTTGCTAGCCATATAATTCATACTAGCTGCTGATTGGCCTGTTATCGCCCCTAAACCTGCCATACTATAATCAAGACCAAATGGATCAATCCAATTAACGGAATTAGGCGCATACTGAAAGACATTGAATCCGCCCTGTAACTGAATCGGATCTCTTGTAGTAAACATCCCCATATCAGGATCATAGTAGCGAAAACGGTTATAGCTCAATCCTGTTTCCTCATCAAAGTGCTGACCTTGAAACCTAATAGGCTGTAGCTCATTTTGACTGACTTGTATCTGACCAATCACCTGCTCATTCCAAACTAATTTCGCAGTATTGCCCCACGCCTCATAATCCGCCAACCATACCACCTCACCCTTCTCATTGGTCAGCTCATTCGGCGTACCGAGTTGGTCGTTATGATAATGATAGACCTGTATTGCGTTACTTTCATTATCTAAACTTTCTATATCATCATTAGCCACTTTTGGCAGATCATCACGTAGCCAAGCTAAGCGCGCAATAGGGACAAAGCTGCCTTGATCGTAGATGGTGGTATAGACATGCGTGTCCGTATATTCCTGAATAGGCAAATCACTGTCCCATAGCATATGGGTGTGCTGATGCTGGGTCTGACGGCTTTGTGTGAGCCGCTCTTTACTCTGAATAAAGTTACGAGTTTCACTGTGCTTAGCAATACGTCGACCAAAGGCGTCGTAGTGATACTCGGTGAAGGTTTTAACAATGCTGTTGTCTTGATATTGTGTCCTCAGGCTTTTCTCAAGCTCGTTGTTGGCGTTGTATTAATCTTTCCATATGGCTACAATTCATATAAAATATATTTATCTTAAATATCAAATATACTATGTTGGAAATATCACTCTTTTTTCAGTTTTCTTATTAATGACAAAACTCATTTTTTTAGTCTTATTTTCTATAATATATGTGACTTCAACATGCATCTGATTACTTCCATCAAAAAACCTCTCTAAATTTTTTCCATCTATATTGGTAAATCTCAATAAATTATTACGTGACTCGTATATTTTTTCACTTCCCTTTACTTTATTATTCAAAATAAACATTTTTTTTATTTCTATCTTCTTACTCAAACTATTACCAAAAATATATACATTACTAATATAAATCTTCTTCGTTGGATCCTTAGTATAGAACTCTACTCCTATATCATATACGTCATGATTAACACCCATAATATAAAGTGTGATTAATATCCCACTATCAACAAAAGGATTCAGTACTGAATTATTAATATCTAAATCTTTATAAAAGATTTCTGAAGGTCTATGTTCATATCTGATAGATTCAGATACACCACATCCTGTGATTGCAGTGCTAGCTACAATAGCCATGACAACACTTTTCATTTTATTAAACATTATGTGGCCTATTTCATGTAGTCAAAATTAAATTTTATAATATTACTTTTTAATAAATATCTTTATCGTATAGGTGGACCAGATACTGATTTTTTGAATGAAGGAAACTCTTCACTTGGAGGTACATACCTTTCAGGCTCGTCTCCTCTCACATTACCACCTCCAAGATATGGAAGTACATCTACAACGCCATGTCCAATCATATCTTTAACATATTTATCCCATCCAGGAATGTTGTACCAATTTTCAGGTACAACGCCAGGGTTTATGTAGTTGTATGTAGCTTTGTACTGAGGTCTAATCTCTGGACATAGACAATCACCATTGAAAACAGCTTCTCGACCATCAGGATGTACATATTTCAATTCTTTCTTTCCAACACCATCGTCATGAAATATAGATTGTTCCTCTGATAGAGGTGACCATCCATTTCTTTTATTTCTGACTTCATTATAAGTAGGATGAAGACCATTTCTAGCATCTCGTCCTTCAAAATGCCAAGCGGTCAATGCTTGAGCAACCTTTTTATCTATACCATTTTGTCTGAGAGTATTAGATTGGCTATATGGACCACTACCTAATCCATATGGTTCCAACCCCAACGGATCAACCCAATTAACAGGATTCGGTGCATACTGGAACACATTATCACCACCTCTTAACCCTATCGGATCTCTTGAGGTAAACATCCCCATATCAGGATCATAGTAACGGAAGCGGTTATAGTGCAATCCTGTTTCTTCATCGCAGTGTTGACCTTGAAACCTAATAGGCTGTAGCTCATTTTGACTGACTTGTATCTGACCGATCAATTGCTCATTCCAAACTAATTTCGCAGTATTGCCCCATGCCTCATAATCCGCCAACCATACCACCTCACCCTTCTCATTGGTCAGCTCATTAGGCGTACCGAGTTGATCATTATGATAATGATAGACTTGTATACCAGTTATGGGTTTATCCCGCTCACCTCCATGCGTGTAGCTATCATCTATATTTGTTTCGTCGTTAGCAGCGGTAGTCAGGTTTTCTTTTAGCCATACTAGCCTCGCTACAGGCACAAAGTTATTTTGGTTATAGATAGTGGTGAAAATATGAGTATCGGTATATTCTTGCATTTGTTTATCACCATCCCATAGATAATGACTATGTTTGTGTTTGGATTTTTGTTGTTGAATATGATGATTAGTCAAATTTACTGAAATTTTATTTGCTATTTCACTGTGCTTAGCGATACGCCGTCCAAAGGCGTCATAGTGATAGACCGTTTGGGTTTTGATAATTTGATTGCCTTGGTACTTGGTCCGCAAGCTTTTCTCAAGCTCGTTGTTGGCGTTGTATTGTAGTTGTAGTGCACTACGTGGGGCGGTATTAGGATGTTTAATGGCTTCTGTAGTTTTATAGAGTACGCGTCCATGAGAGTCATAGGTATAGCGAATTCTTTTGCCGTCTTGGATCAGCTCACGCGGTCTGCCCTGATCTGTTGTTGATGAATCTATAGCAGCATCAGCCTTTACAGGCACACGATTACTGGCAGGATCAAAGGCAAACACTTCGGTGATGCCCGTATGGTTTTGATAGTCGGTGAGCTTGTGTTCGGTGAGACGACCTTGGGCGTCATACTGATATTGATGATTGCGCTTAAAGCTGGTTTGAGTGTTTAGGCTTGGTTGGGTGTTTTTATTGCCTTGATTGATGACACTATGACCGCTTAGGTGTGTCAGTTGTCCTAGGGCGTCATAGTGATAGTCACGCTGTATGGTGAGGTGATTTTGAGGTGGTTGCCAAGCGCGTCATAGTCATGAGTGAGAGCGTGCTCGCACCTTCGACACTGACTTGCTTGGGTGAGATGATTTGTTAGAGCTTTATTAAGCGATATTATTTGAATAATTGATATAATCAGACTGACATCAAAGCCATAGTATATATTATCATTACGAATGCAGCTACTATAGATACAGTTAACTGAATAAAGAAAAGAGAATATTGTTTAATATCAATTATCTTTTTTAAAAGAATATAAATTGTATATCCAGTAAAAACTCCAAAAGCATATGAATAGAATATTGCTTTGAGAACATACTCATTTAAAAAGTTACCAGACTTAATAGCGTCGATTGAATTGTCAAGACCAGGAATAATCATAACTATTAGAATGACGCTAATAAATATACATATTTGTTTGAACATTTAGATTCCTTACCACATTTCGTATATTGTGGGTCTAACATCATAATAATCAGTTTCTCGACCTAATTTTTCAGCTAATTTCCATGTTTCAACATCATGATCAATATGTCCATTGCAGAAAGGAGGATTCGGACAGGCTCTATAATCTGCAGTACCAGCAGCAGGAATTTGATTAATAATTAGTTGTCCTTGTTCATCATAAGTGCACTGATTAGTATGTCCTCCTGCAGTTGGAGTAGATCTCACTTCAAAGGTTGCTCCTCTATGAAACCACCATACCTTAGCTCGACCAATAGCTCCTCTATCAATCTCTGACCCCTGCCGTCAATCCCGTATATATAAACTTGGGAGATTTTGATTACGCAGCCTGACGATAATAATCAAACCACACCTGTCTTGGCGATTTATAGCCTAAACCCTTTTGAATCCTAGTCTGATTATAATATAACTCAATATATCCAATGATATCTCTGATAGCTGCAAACCTTGTTTTATAGTCTTGGTGATATACTAGCTCGTTCTTCAATATGCCCCAGAAGCTTTCTATGGGTGCGTTGTCAAAGCAGTTGCCTTTACCGCTCATTGAACCTGTAAACTGATGCTGCTTGATGATCTTGTGGTAAGCATGGCTACAGTACTGACTGCCTCTGTCAGAGTGAACGACTAGCCCTTTGCTTGGTTGTTTATTCTTGATGGCCATGTTCAATGCTTTGCATACTAGATCTGCGGTCATTCGCTTATTGATCGCATAGCCGACCAGCTCTTTGGTATATAAATCTTTGACTCCCGCTAAATACAACCAGCCCTCAAGCGTCCAAATATAGGTGATGTCACTGGCCCACGCTTGGTTAGGGCGACTGGCATCAAACTCTTGATCCAACACGTTTGGATAGACCAGTTTGTTGTGATTGGAGTCGGTGGTGACTTTAAAGCGTTTGTGGCGACGGCATTTGATGCTTTATTCCTCTTTGATGCTTCTGACCATGTAGGGACTGATGTTATGACCTTGCTCACTTAGATGCGCATGCAGACGCTCAACACCATAGCGCTCATGAGTTTCACTGTGAGCGGCTTTAACGAGTAGCTCACAATGGTTGCGATGTATCTGCTGCTCGCTGATATCGCGACTCAGCCAGTCGTAGTAACTTGAATGCTTAACCCTTAGCACGCGGCACATAGTGGTGATGGTAAAGAAGTGCTGGTTATCTTTGATGAAGGCGTACCTGACTAGCTGTCACTGCGGACATAGCCCTTCGCCTTGCGTCACTAAAACAGTCTCCCAGACTGTTTCTTAACGTTCCTCATTCGCAAAGTACGCCGTCGCCTTTTTTAATATCTCTCGCTCCTCTTCGGCAACTTTGAGCTGCCGCTTGAGCTGCTTTATTTCTTGAAGAGCTGTCATAAGATCAGGGTCGTATTGCTCTGTGCCTTTGAGCTTGCCTTGGTTGGCTTTGTTATGCCAATTCGATAGCGTTTGCATGGCAATGCCAAGCTGCTTTGCGGTTGCTGAGATATTGCCATTATTGTCTGATATCTTCTTAACGGCTTCAGCTTTAAATTCTGTGCTATAGGTTCTTATTTTCTTGACCATGATAAACTCCGATTAATACGCTTAGTTTACCAAGTTTACTTGTACGGTTTTGTCAGCATAGCTCATTTTTATTCAAACCTATCTGGGGAGCAATCAATAAGATTAAGGTTATGAATTGTTAAGTCCTCAAAAATACAGTCAAGCCATTGACAGTTTTCAAAATCACTACTAATAAATTTAGTACCTTTAAACATACATTTTCTAAAAACCACATCTTTTGCGTTTACAGCGATAAATTCACTATCACTAAAATCGCATTTAACAAAGCTTGATTTTTCAAACGTTGCGCTTCTAAAATTAGCATTACAGAATAAGGCATTCTCACTATGTAATTTATTAAACCAAATTCTATGTAAATTCATGTTTGATAAATCGTAACCATTTAAACTTTCAAGTTCTATTGAGTCATGTTCATTATCTTTAATATAATTTAGTACTATCATCTGTTGCCCCAGTCAAATGAATCTACATTAATGTTTCTAACAGGATATGCTTTACTAGCATCGCTCATTGACATATTCCACTGTGTTTTTGGTGCGTTCATTTTGCAAAGTTTAGCAGCAATAAATCTATGATTTCCATCGACAATTGTATTACCACTCATTTTAACTGGAGGCATGCTAGTTTGCCCGGTAATCTCCCCTATAAATAAGAACACTCATAAATAGAGATTAACTGTTAAAATATATCAGCAGGAGAATCCTATGAAAAAGACCCGTTTTAGCGACAATCAAATCGTCAACATCTTAAAGCAAGCCGAACAAGGTATTCCTATTACCGAGCTCTGCCGAGAGCACAATATCAGTCAAAGCACCTTTTACAACTGGCGCTCCAAGTATGGCGGCATGGATGCTTCCTTAATTGCCCGTCTCAAAGCACTTGAGACTGAAAACGCCCGTCTTAAGAAGATGTACGCAGATGAATGTCTTAAGTCCGACATACTACAGGATGCCATGACAAAAAAGTGGTAGCGCCGCAAAGGCGCAGACAGCTCGTTTGTCACTACATTGAAGCGCGCAGCATTAGCATACGCCTTGCTTGCCTGATCTTTAATATCAGCGTCACTTGCTACTATCACAAGTCCGTGGCAACGGATGAGAATAAGCAAATAGCAGACTTACTTATCAAACTGACTGATGAGAATAAGAACTGGGGCTTTGGGCTGTGCTTCTTAACCCTGCGCAATGTCATGGGACTGCCATACAACCACAAGCGTGTCTATCGTATCTACTGTGAGCTTGAATTAAACCTTAGAATCAAGCCCAAGCGTCGCATTAAACGTGCTAAACCCATACCACTGGCTGTACCTGACCAGATCAACCACAGCTGGAGCATGGACTTTATGCACGACGGCTTAACAGATGGTCGCGGCTTTAGACTGTTTAATGTGATTGATGACTATAACCGTGAAGCCTTAACGGTCGAGGTTGACTTCTCACTACCGGCTGGGAGGGTGATACGTAGCTTGAACCAGTTAATCGAGTGCCGAGGTAAACCTGTCCAAATCAGATGCGACAATGGCCCTGAATACATTAGTAATGCGCTTAAAGACTGGGCTGAGCAGCAAGGCATCACTATTAGTTATATTGAGCCTGGCAATCCACAGCAAAATGCTTATGTGGAGCGCTTTAACAGGACAATGCGTTATGATTGGTTAAATCAGGAGTTGTTTGATAATCTTGATCATGTCCGGGAGCAAGCGGAAGCTTGGTTATATCACTATAATAACGAGCGCCCAAACATGGGCAATGGTGGTTTTACGCCGATACAGAAACTCAATCAGGCAGCTTAATTCTATTTATTAGGTGTCTTAAATTTGGGAGGGTTACCGCCCCATTTCAATCATATTAACATAGGCCTGAATTACTGGTGAAGATACGCTTTTTTGTATGGTTTTCTCATTGGTAGGCGATAATACTTTCCTAATATTAACCTCAGTAGCTGGAAGGCACTTCTTTTTACAATTAGCTGAGGTACAAGATTGTTCTTCAGCACTTGCCACTTCCCCTGCCACTTTCCCTATGACTCTTCCACTAGTTTTAGCACCTGAGCCTATTAAAGCTCTTCCAGCAGCCGCGAGAGCAGATAGAGCTCCAGCAGCAGCTGGATGTAATCCCAATGAGTCTGTCCAACCCGTAGGATTCGGCGCATAAGCGAACACATTTAAGTCACCTAATAACCCGATTGGATCTCTCGTAGTAAACATCCCCATATCAGGATCATAGTAGCGGAAACGGTTATAGTGCAATCCTGTCTCTTCATCGAAGTGCTGACCTTGAAAACGGATAGGCTGTAGCTCATTTTGACTGACTTGTATCTGACCAATCACCTGCTCATTCCAAACTAATTTCGCAGTATTGCCCCACGCCTCATAATCAGCCAACCAAATTACCTCACCCTTCTCATTAGTCAGCTCATTTGGCGTACCAAGCTGGTCGTTATGATAGTGATAGCCCTGTATACCTGTTTTAACATTTGGTTTATCTTTACCATACCAACCTTGTGAAAGTTCTAATTCATCATTAGCCACTTTTGGCAGATCATCACGTAGCCAAGCTAAGCGCGCAATAGGGACAAAGCTGCCTTGATCATAGATGGTGGTATAGACATGAGTGTCTGTATATTCCTGAATAGGCAAATCACTGTCCCATAGCATATGCGTGTGCTGATGCTGGGTCTGACGGCTTTGTGTGAGCTGGTCTTTACTCTGAATAAAGTTACGAGTTTCACTGTGCTTGGTAATACGCCGTCCAAAGGCGTCGTAGTGATACTCGGTGAGGGTTTTAATAATGTTGTTGTCTTGATACTGAGTCCGCAGGCTTTTCTCAAGCTCGTTGTTGGCATTGTATTGCAGTTGTAGGGCAGTACGCGGGGCAGTATCAGGATTATTAGCCGCCTCTGTGGTTTTATAGAGTACGCGACCATGAGAGTCATAGGTGTATCTGATGCGCTGGTTGTTCTGGATCAGCTCACGCGGACGGCCTTGTTCACTCTTAGGCGTATCGGTTTGTGTTGTTTTATCTGCAGTATCCACAACTTTTACAGGCACACGGTTACTCGCAGGATCAAAGGTAAACATTTCGGTGATGCCTGTCTGGTTTTGATAGTCAGTGAGCTTATGCTCGGTCAGACGACCTTGCGCGTCATACTGATATTGATGGTTGCGGGTGAAGTTATCCTTAAACTTCACGCTTAATTTTTAAATTCTTTTTAAAATCTAAACTTTCATGTATTTACTTTAATTTTATTCTTCCTATAAATTCTAATATCAACGAACATCATAAAACAAATATCATAGAAAATAATATTCTTATAATCTAGAAAATACTCTTTTGAAAATAATTCTGTAGGAAAAAATATTAATATGATAAGAATGTAAGTAACCAGTCTCAAAAAAAATAGGAACTTTTCATATTTTTTAAATATAGGTTTGTAGAAAGGGATTATAAATAATAGTATTAGACCTATAATTTGCCACCATTTATCTCCTAAAAACCAGACTATGCCTAAGTATAGTATCGGCAATAATAATATATGTAGAGTGCGAGAAATATGATATATGGCTTTATTTGATACAGTCATTACAACAACCTGCTTTGGATTGAGCATCTTTATATGCTTTAGTAGAATCTTTCTTGAACACTGTTTGTAAAGCTATTGATTGAAGTGGTGCCCCTGACCTGAAAAAAGCGCCGTCACACTGATATTTTGTCTTACTGCAATCTGAGTAACACCTGTCGTGCTCCGCACACTCATTTGTCCATACTGCATCTGGAACCCATGTTGCTGCTGTAGTTCCTTCGGCTCCACAAATACCTCCAAAAGGACCATGAGGATTTTTTCGCCAGTTTGAGATAGATTTTGATACCCCCCAATCAATTTTATTTCGTTTGATTGTATTATGCTGACTATAAGGGCCACCTCCTAATCCGTATGGACCTTTCTCTAACCCTAGCGGATCAATAAATCCTGTAGGATTAGGTGCATAAGCAAAGACATTATCGCCACCTCTTAACCCTATCGGATCACGAGTCGTAAACATCCCCATATCAGGATCATAGTAGCGAAAACGGTTATAGTGCAACCCCGTCTCTTCATCGAAGTGCTGACCTTGAAAACGGATAGGCTGTAGCTCATTTTGACTGACTTGGATCTGATCAATGACTTGTTCACGCCATAGCACTTCGCCTCCCACTCGAGCACAGCTCTCGTCTTGCGGCACTAACTTCACTGCACTATCGTTACGTCTTGCGCCGCTAAAACAGTTCCCCAAACTGTTTTTTACGCGACTCACCCAGCACATTTCTACACGCGCCTCACCCCAAGCTTCATAATCCGCGAGCCAAACCACCTCACCCTTCTCATTAGTCAGCTCATTAGGCGTACCGAGTTGATCATTATGATAGTGATAGACCTGTATTAAATTGCCGTCTTGCTCATTTTCATTATCTAAACTTTCTATATCATCATTAGCCACTCTTGGCAGATCATCACGTAGCCAAGATAAGCGCGCGACAGGGACAAAGCTGCCTTGATCATAGATGGTGGTATAGACATGAGTGTCTGTATATTCCTGAATAGGCAAATCACTGTCCCATAGCATATGCGTGTGCTGATGCTGGGTCTGACGGCTTTGTGTGAGCCGCTCTTTACTTTGAATGAGGTTACGCGTCTCACTGTACTTGGTGATACGTCGTCCAAAGGTGTCATAATGATATTCAGTGAGGGTTTTAATAATGCTGTTGTCTTTATATTGCGTCCGCAGGCTTTTCTCAAGCTCGTTGTTGGCGTTAAATCTACTATCTGATTTAAGACTAGCACTTATGTGCTTTAACAATAGATATTTATATCTTTCATAATAATTAAATATTATCACATAACTAGGAAAGATAAAAAATTAAAAGTAATTATATGTATAAAAACAAAAGCAGCGGTTAATATTATAATACTATACTTCATAAAAAAGTAATTTTTAGATTTATATATTTTATATATAAATAGCACATATAATATAGGAATAAACAAAAAAATAGGAAGTATGAAAAACATTTTTATAGAAGTGATTATACTACTATAAAAAGTCTCTGTAACTTTATATATAAAAGTAAAATTCAATTTAGTATCATAATTAATTCTACTTTCAGCCACATATGTATTAGATATATGAATAATCAGAGATATTATAGATCCTAATAAGAATGATACCAATATTCTAAATACCTTTAAATCAATAAATTTTTCTTTATCCATAGACACCCACCTTATTATTTAAATAAATAATTTTTGCATATTAGATCTCTTGTAAAAACACCAATTCGTTAACTTCCACCAACGGAATAGCGATAACTTATGCAAGAGGTTTATTAAAAACTTATAAGACATACTATAGTCGATCCTAAATAAAACAGATACATTATATATCAACGTGCAACTGGTCTAAATTTTCCTTGCGTGCTGTGCCTACGCAGATAGAGGCTGCGTAAAATTTATCCCAGTCCCACTGTATCGTTTTTATACTGAACTCACTATATCTAATTGGTGGAGTAGAAACTATCTTCGTGAAAATCATATTGTGATATCTCGCTGACTCTGCAAGAGACTCAACGGCTAAATTGGTATGAGATTTGCTAGGACCTAAAGTTCCGCCTGCATCTATTGTCGCATGTGGATTTCTTCGAGCATTATCCGCATCAGTACCTGTTCCAAAGAAAGGAAAGTAATCTGGTGTTCCCCTACAACCACCATACTCATGGCTTTCAGTAACTAAACTTCCACTATTATCATAGAAACATTCATTAGCTGGAGCAGGGTTGCAAACAGTTAAATAGAATATATACAAACCTACCTATTTATTACTATAATAGATAGATTGTATCTATAATATAGAGAGCAAGTTATGGGGAAACTGGTTAGTATTGGGGAGGCTGCCAAACATTTCGGGGTTGCTCAATCCACATTAAGACGTTGGGATGAGGATGGTACGTTAGTCGCCAAGCGAACCGAAAACGGGCATAGGCGATATGATTTAAGTGAAATCAGACCGCATTCCTTGAATACACCACCTAAATTGGACCGAAAAACCATTGCTTATGCTCGTGTGTCGAGTCGTGATCAAAAAGACGACTTACTTCTCCAGTCTCAAGTTTTGGAACTTTATTGTGCCAGGCAAGGCTGGACTTTTGAGACGATTACCGATCTTGGTAGTGGAATGGATTATAAAAAGAAAGGCTTAAAAAACCTGCTTGATGACATACTGAGCAATAAAGTTGAACGGCTGGTAATTACCCATAAAGACAGGCTTTTACGATTTGGTGCAGAACTGGTTTTCATGTTGTGTGAGGCTCGTGACGTTGAAGTGGTAATAATCAATCAAGGTGAAGAGTTGAGTTTTGAGCAAGAATTAGCCCAAGATGTATTGGAGATTATCACCGTATTTTCAGCGAGGCTATACGGCTCTCGCAGCAAGAAAAACCAACAATTAATAGAGGCGGTTAAAAAAGCATTATGATCCGTGGACACATTATCGAACTCAAGCCAAACAACGTACAGGCAAATCACCTTGCTCGTGCTTGTGGCGTGGCGAGAAAAGCCTACAACTGGGCTTTGCATGAGTGGCAGCGGCAGTATGCGCTTGACAAAGCGTACCGAGATGCGTGTTTGGCCGCAGGCGTTGAGGTTGATACTAAAAATCTAAACAAGCCCTCACAGGCGAAGCTCAGACGCGAATTGAACGCCATTAAGCGTGAATTATTCCCCTATATGCTGGAAGTGACCAAATGCGCTCCGCAGGCGGCAATCATGCAGTTGGGTGATGCTTATAACAACTTCTTTAAAGGCTTAGCGAAATACCCAACCGCTCGTAAAAAAGGCCGTGACGATAGATTCAGTTTATCCAACGACCAATTTGCCATTAAAGGTAAATCCATTCGTATCCCAAACTTGGGCTGGGTTCGCTTAAAAGAAGCTTTACGTTTTGACGGCAAGATCATGTCAGCCACCATCTCTAAACGTGGCGGTAAGTGGTTTGTTAGTGTGGCTGTTGAAATACAAAAAGCTGTAATTCCTACTAAAAAGACAGGTAAAAGCGTTGGTGTTGATCTTGGTATTACCGACTTACTGGTTTTATCAGACGGCACTAAAATTAAAGCGCCAAAACCACTTCAAGCAAACCTTAAAAAACTAAGAACGCTAAACAAAGCGCTCAGTCGCACTAAAAAAGGCAGTAAAAACAGAGAAAAAGCGAAAACCAAGCTCTCTCGTTTGCACTATAAGATCAGGTGTATTAGGCAAGATTCTCTCCATCAAATCACAACAAGTCTGGTTAATGAGTTCGATGTGATTGCGATTGAGGATTTGAATGTCAAAGGTATGGTTAAGAACAGGCGGCTATCAAGAGCTATCAGTGACTTGGGTTTCTTTGAGTTTAAGCGACAGCTTATCTACAAAGCCACTGAGCAAGGCAAGGTTGTGAAATCAGTCGGACCCTTCTACCCAAGCTCAAAAACCTGTTCAAACTGCAATCATATCCTTGGTAAATATGAGCTAACATTGAAAATGCGTGAGTGGTTGTGCCCTAACTGTCAGGTTTCTCATGACCGTGACCTCAACGCCAGCATCAATATTTTAAATAACGCGACTGTTATTTTAACAGCTGCATAATCCTGTTTATTGGACGGTGAGTTCCATCGCCAATTAAAAAAGTCTGTGGAGTCGTGGTCAGTCTAAATCTCAAATGAGAAATAGCGCGTGACAATGAAGCAGAAAGAAAACGTCAAACCTATCTAATAGTCAATATTGGCTAGGTTTGAGTAAGATTTTTGGAACGGTTACGTTTATTAGGAACTCTATTTTCTAGATAACCATCAAACCCACAATGAAACGCATTAGGATTGCCACCATACTTCTTCCATCCACCTGAGCCAATATTACAGCTTGTACAAACATTAGGAGCCGATGAAGGACAAGACGGCATTCTGCCAGCTCTGATGTGTCTTGCTATATCTTTTTGGTACATATCAGACCATCGCTCATTTATTTGTTGCGCAGAATACTCCTCTGGTCTGCTTGGGTTCCGACCATGTCTTGCTCTAGCTGGAATCTTAGGCTGTACCGTTGAATCATTTGCTAAACTTTTAATGGCGGCCTCTCTGGTAACTAGTCCCAACGGATCAACCCACCCCGTAGGATTCAGCGCATACTGGAACACATTGCCACCACCCATCAGCCCTATCGGATCTCTTGTAGTAAACATCCCCACATCAGGATCATAGTAGCGGAAACGGTTATAGTGTAGCCCTGTCTCTTCATCAAAGTGCTGACCTTGAAAACGGATAGGCTGTAGCTCATTTTGACTGACTTGTATCTGACCAATCACCTGCTCATTCCAAACTAATTTCGCAGTATTGCCCCACGCCTCATAATCAGCCAACCAAATTACCTCACCCTTCTCATTAGTCAGCTCATTTGGCGTACCAAGCTGGTCGTTATGATAGTGATAGCCCTGTATACCTGTTTTAACATTTGGTTTATCTTTACCATACCAACCTTGTGAAAGTTCTAATTCATCATTAGCCACTTTTGGCAGATCATCACGTAGCCAAGCTAAGCGCGCAATAGGGACAAAGCTGCCTTGATCATAGATGGTGGTATAGACATGAGTGTCTGTATATTCCTGAATAGGCAAATCACTGTCCCATAGCATATGCGTGTGCTGATGCTGGGTCTGACGGCTTTGTGTGAGCTGGTCTTTACTCTGAATAAAGTTACGAGTTTCACTGTGCTTGGTAATACGCCGTCCAAAGGCGTCGTAGTGATACTCGGTGAGGGTTTTAATAATGTTGTTGTCTTGATACTGAGTCCGCAGGCTTTTCTCAAGCTCGTTGTTGGCGTTGTATTGTAGTTGTAGTGCACTACGCGGGGCGGTATTAGGATGTTTAATGGCTTCTGTAGTTTTATAGAGTACGCGTCCATGAGAGTCATAGGTATAGCGAATTCTTTTGCCGTCTTGGATCAGCTCACGCGGTCTGCCCTGATCTGTTGTTGATGAATCTATAGCAGCATCAGCCTTTACAGGCACACGATTACTGGCAGGATCAAAGGCAAACACTTCGGTGATGCCCGTATGGTTTTGATAGTCGGTGAGCTTGTGTTCGGTGAGACGACCTTGGGCGTCATACTGGTATTGATGATTGCGCTTAAAGCTGGTTTGATTGTTTAGGCTTGGTTGGGTGTTTTTATTGCCTTGATTGATGACGCTATGGCCGCTTAGGTGTGTCAGTTGTCCTAGGGCGTCATAGTGATAGTCACGCTGTATGGTGAGGTGCTGATCTCTGTTGCTTTGCTGCGTGGTCAAGCGTCCCATCGGGTCATAATGGTAGCGGCTGCTGAGTGCGCCTTGCTCGCGACTGATCTCAAGATGCAGCTTGTTGCGCTCGCTATGACGCAACTCGATATGCTCATCAGTGCTAGGATCGTATAGGCTTTGGTTATACAGGTGTCCTGAGCCATAGTAGATCTGGTTGATGACTTTGCCATCGGGTAAGACGTTATTTCTGATAACTGCTACAGTCGGTTTGGATTAATAGGTTTTCTTATATATTAATGTTATACCTTTGACCCAAACCGATCAGTCTACTGCTCCGCTTCTTCTGATAAGACATTCAAGTAATATTGAGCATCAATATAACCTTGAGCAGCAGCTTTTTTGAACCAATATTTTGCTTTTTCTTTATCTTTTTTGACAGAAATTCCATTGTAATACATGTATCCCAAATTGTATTCCGCTTCTGAATATTCCAAATCTGCTGCTTTGACAATATTTTTGTGAGCTTCTTCATAATTTTCTTGATCAATATATAAATTTGCTATACCACTATAAGCTCGAGCAGGTGTATCTTCAATCGCCAACTGATACCAATACATCGCTTTATCAGGATCTTCTTTAAGACCATAACCACCTTCATGGTATAAATCACCAAGATTAGCCATGGCATTTCTACTACCTCTCTCGTTTGCTAATAGATAGTACTTTTCTGCCTTTTTAAAATCCCTATCAACACCACATCCTGTGAAGTATAAACCACCTAGACCGTCTAAAGATTTAGCATTTCCTTTCTTAGCAGCCTTTTCAAACCAATATTTTGCTTTACTACAATCTTGAGGTACACCTGTATTAGGAAAAAAATTGACAAAACCCATATGATGCTCTTTTTCATCTTCAGTCCAGTCGTTCATTGACGCGATCTTGCAAGGCTCGCTATTGCTATCTTCAGATATTTCACATTCTTTCTCTATGGACGGATATTCATTTTGACTCACTAAACCTGCACAACTTGTCAAAAGTATAGTTGAACATAATACTATATATTTCATAATTAACCCTCTTGAAATTAACGACAATAAGTAAAAGCCTGACAAGCTTTACCTGTTACCCCACCACCACCACCAATAGCCATACCAGCTGATCCTGTAGTACTACCATCTGCGCCTTGACATAGACTACTTGTAGCACCAATGCCTGCCGTACCTGCACCATCAATACAAGCCTGACTAGTTGATCCGAAACCTGGTGAAGTAGAAGCATTTGCAACACTCCCTGTTATACCTCCTGTTATTTCAGCTGATGCACCACCAGCTATACATGGCGTTATAGCATAACATTGTGATGGTCTTCCATTCTTATCATAGCTCTTACCAGCACCAAAAGTAACATCTCCTCCCAAACCTAATTGTCCAGCAATAGTAAGATTTGCCATAATAGTTTTATTTGCATGTATAGGTGGCTTAGATACAGACACCTTTCCGTTCTGAATATTTTCATACTTGGTTTTTGCATCATGAATCGATGATTTCATACCAGGAGAATTGCCATAGTTTTGTAGCATACTCCAATTCTCCAACCCCAACGGATCAACCCAACCTATCGGATTCGGCGCATACTGGAACACATTATCTCCACCCATCAGCCCTATCGGATCTCTTGAGGTAAACATCCCCATATCAGGATCATAGTAGCGGAAACGGTTATAGTGTAATCCCGTTTCTTCATCGAAGTGCTGACCCTGAAAACGGATAGGCTGTAGTTCATTGCTTGATACTTGTATCTGACCGATCAATTGCTCATGACATAGCACTTCGCCTCCCACTCGAGCACAGCTCTCGCCTTGCGGCACTAACTTCACTGCACTATCGTTACGTCTTGCGCCGCTAAAACAGTTCCCCAAACTGTTTTTTACGCGACTCACCCAGCACATTTTTACACGCGCCTCACCCCACGCCTCATAATCAGCCAACCACACCACCTCACCCTTCTCATTAGTCAGCTCATTCGGTGTACCGAGTTGATCATTATGGTAGTGATAGACCTGTATTGCATTACTTTCATTATCTATGCTTTCTAGATCATCATTAGCCACTTTTGGTAGATCATCACGTAGCCAAGTTAAGCGCGCGATAGGGACAAAGCTGCCTTGATCGTAGATGGTGGTATAGACATGAGTGTTCGTATATTCCTGAATAGGTAGGTCACTGTCCCATAGCATATGGGTGTGCTGATATTGGGTCTGACGGCTTTGTGTGAGCTGGTCTTTACTCTGAATAAAGTTACGCGTCTCACTGTGCTTGGCAATACGCCGTCCAAAGGCGTCGTAGTGATACTCGGTGAGGGTTTTAACAATGCTGTTGTCTTGATATTGAGTCCGCAGGCTTTTCTCAAGCTCGTTGTTGGCATTGTATTGCAGTTGTAGTGCAGTACGCGGGGCAGTATCAGGATTATTAGCCGCCTCTGTGGTTTTATAGAGTACGCGACCATGAGAGTCATAGGTGTATCTGATGCGCTGGTTGTTCTGGATCAGCTCACGCGGACGGCCTTGTTCACTCTTAGGCGTATCGGTTTGTGTTGTTTTATCTGTGACTTTTACAGGCACGCGATTACTGGCAGGATCAAAGGCAAACACTTCGGTGATGCCGGTATGGTTTTGATAGTCAGTGAGCTTATGCTCGGTGAGACGACCTTGGGCGTCATACTGGTATTGATGATTGCGCTTAAAGCTGGTTTGATTATTTAGGCTTGGTTGAGTGTTTTTATTACCTTGATTGATGACGCTATGACCGCTTAGGTGTGTCAGTTGTCCTAGGGCGTCATAGTGATAGTCACGCTGTATGGTGAGGTGCTGATCTCTGTTGCTTTGCTGCGTGGTCAAGCGTCCCATCGGGTCATAATGGTAGTGGTTACTGAGTGCGCCTTGCTCGCGACTGATCTCAAGATGCAGCTTATTGCGCTCGCTATGACGCAACTCGATATGCTCATCAGTGCTAGGATCGTATAGGCTTTGGTTATACAGGTGTCCTGAGCCATAGTAGAGCTGATTGATGACTTTGCCATCAGGTAAGGTAGTGCTAGTGCGGTTGCCAAGCGCGTCATAGTCATGAGTGAGGGTGTGCTCGCGTGCTTGGTATGCTCCGTCTTGAGTTAAATGACTGATAAGGGTTTCTGTTATCAGTCTGCCGCCTGCATCATAGGCAAGGGTTGTACGGCTATTGGGGTTGACGGCGCTGGTCAGTTGTCCGATCTCGTCGTATTCATAACGCACTCGGTGATACTGCGGACGCACAGGTTTGCTCGATTCTTGACCGATGATTTCAGGATAGTGACTGCTGTGACGGGCGGTCAGTTGTCCAATAAGATCATAGTCCATCATGATATGATGCTGTTTGTGTCTGGGCAGTTGCGGGTTGTCTATTTGCTGGGTAAGTTGTCCAACTTCATTGTATACGTAGCGGCTTTGATGAGCGTCAAAGCGGGTTTCGGCCCTAAATTTTAATATACAGAAGCTAAGTAACTTAGACAAAAATAACCAAAAAACTGCCATAGTACCAATAGAAAGGTTAATAAAATATTCTGATTTCTTTCTAAAAATTTAATTTTTGAAAATAACACCAAAAGAAATGCGCCCCAGAATAGAACTACTATTAATATTATTTTCTTAAAAAAGCAATGAAATAAATAATGGATAAATAAATCTATAGAATGGCAGTATAAATGAATATAAAAACTCCTTATGTGATGGACAATACGAATTCGAAGAGTAGGAATATAAGTTCATAAATTCTTTTATCAATAAAAAAGAAACATAAATTAAATAACTATAAGCTATTGACAGATATATTTTTTAAAAAAAATCCTTATTATTCATATTGCACTTCTTCTTATATATCAATTAGTTTTTTTGGATTTATAGTTAATCCCACCAAGAATTGATACAATAACTCTAAACTCCAGCTTACTGATTACTATGACATATCCCATCATCCTTCGTAAAAAGGTACTAAAAGCTCTTGAACAGGGCATGAGCGTACGCACCGCAGCCAAGCTTTATGATATAAGTCCTACCACCATTATTAACTGGAAAAAAGACATCAGTATCAAGCCCATCGTCAGAACACCACGCAAAATATCTAATGATGCCCTAAAACAAGACATTACAGACTATCCTGATGCTTACTACTATGAAAGAGCCGCTCGTTTGAGTTGCAGTAAATCGGGTATAGAAGCCGCCATGAAGCGACTGGGTTATACTCGTAAAAAAAAGTCTTAAACATCCTAAAGCAAGTTGGCTTAAGCGTTTAGAATACGCCATAAAACTCAAACATTATCAATGCCAAGGTTACCTATTCCAAAGCTTAGTCACAAATGTTTCATCGTCATGGATATGAGCGAGGATAAAGCAAAGCACTGCTTTGCCCGAATGCAAGGGGAGAGCTATGCTCGAGTACCAGATTTCATAAGAACAAACGTATTAAAAAGCTATTAAACCGACATGGTCACCGTATTCTATGGCTACCGCCTTACAGTCCTGATTTAAATCCTATTGAGAAGAAATGGGCTGAGGTAAAAAAGCTTAGGCAAGGCTGGGGTGAGAATAATCTAAATCATTTATTCAACAATGTTTGCTGTTACAACTTTAAATTGGATTGATTATATTGGTAGCGTGTTTTACTTATTTTGTAAGAAAATCCATAAATCTACTATAAATAAAAAGCATATATCATAAAAAATAATAACTCTATAATCTACACCATATTCTGCAGTAAAAAAGTTTGTCGGAAAGAATAAAATTACAGTTACTAAGTATGAAAAAAACCTTACTATGAATAACGTTTTTGGTTTTTTTTTAAAGAGTAAAGGATAAAAACAAATACTCAAAAGCAACCCAAGCCCTATTATTTCCCACCATCTTCCAGTCGGATACCAAAGAGTCGCCGAATATAATATAGGTAGAAGTATTATATGTATAGATCTTGATATATAGTATAAAATTTTACTTAGCGTTGACGCAATCATTACAACACCCCGCTTTTTGTTGTGCACTATTATAGGCTTCTTTAGAATCATTACTTGCCATAACTGCGCCAGCATATGCAACTGCGCCACGTTTCAAAAACTGAATATCGCAGAAGTTCTTAGTATTGCCGCATTTTGAATAACACTCGTCATGTTCTTGACAGGCCTTTTTATAAAACCACCAATAACCATCAGGAATCCAAGTAGCCAGTGTTGACCCTTCCGCGCCACAAACTCCACCAAAAGGGCCATTATAATATCCTGAATTTGGATCTGCGCGACGAGCATTATTAGCCTTTTCCATATCACCGAGCCATGATGCTCGAGTAGATGCTAACCCCAACGGATCAACCCAATTAACAGGATTCGGTGCATACTGGAACACATTATCACCACCTCTTAACCCTATCGGATCTCTTGAGGTAAACATCCCCATATCAGGATCATAGTAGCGAAAACGGTTATAGTGCAACCCCGTCTCTTCATCGAAGTGCTGACCTTGAAAACGGATAGGCTGTAGCTCATTTTGACTGACTTGGATCTGATCAATGACTTGTTCACGCCATAGCACTTCGCCTCCCACTCGAGCACAGCTCTCGTCTTGCGGCACTAAAATGTGCTCCCAGCACATTTCTACACGCGCCTCACCCCAAGCTTCATAATCCGCGAGCCAAACCACCTCGCCCTTTTCATTGGTCAGCTCATTCGGCGTACCGAGTTGATCATTATGATAATGATAGACTTGTATTGCGTTATTTTCATCATCTAAACTTTCTAGATCATCATTAGCCACTTTTGGTAGATCATCACGTAGCCACATCAATCTAGCAATAGGGACAAAGCTGCCTTGATCGTAGATGGTGGTATAGACATGAGTGTCCGTATACTCCTGAATAGGTAGGTCACTGTCCCATAGCATGTGCATATGGGCGTGCTGGGTCTTATTGGTTTGTCTAAGTTGGTCTTTACTCTGAATGAAATTGCGAGTTTCACTCTGTTTGGCAATACGCCGTCCAAAGGCGTCGTAGTGATACCCGGTTAATGTCTTAATGACTTTATTGCCTTGGTACTGAGTACGCAGACTTTTCTCAAGCTCGTTGTTGGCGTTGTATTCTAACTGCAAGAATTCTGCTTAAATTTGACCTCATATTTTATAAAACAGCAAGAGGCAATATGTTATCAAGACTATACAAGCCAAACATATTCCAAATAACAAATAACAATGTTATATAAATAACATTCCTATGGTTTGATATATTTTTCTTTTTAAGAACCATATAATTAATAAAGATATAAAAAATTATGTAGAGAAAAAATATTGGTTTATAGAACATTGCAATTATAGGAGAGATGAACAATATCAATGGAAAGAAAATCATACCGATATCAAAAGAAATAATATCTGACACTTCTAGCGCAATAAACTCAGAGTCACCTAAATAGAAATTTATATAAGTATATTTTAAATAGTCATAAAATATACTTATAATTAAGGTGATAATATAACTATATAAAAAACTATAAAAATACAGATTTTTCTTATTAAAACGACTTAATTTTTTCATTAATGAAAACACCTAATACTGTTAATAATATAATGCAAATCAATAAGTATATTTAGAGCAAAATTAATGTGTCAGGGTCCAGATCCAGAACTGTATATTGGATTTGTCTTGGCAGGATCAATCCACCCTTTCGGTCGCCTGCTAGGGTTCTCTCTGAAATATCTATTCGTTTCTAGCTTACTCTCATAATGAAGATTAAGATAATTTTCACTTTTGCTAGTTGGTCCTCCAGATTCAAATGGTGTTAAATGTAAAGCACCCCTGTAGTAATCTTTAATATCACCATTGCCATAAAATGGGTAGTCATCAGGTGTTCCTCTACAACCCTTATATTTATGATTATTATCGACTAATTTGCCACTATGGTCGTAGAAACACTCATTAGTAGGTGCCTTGTTTTTCGTATTAGGTATTCTGTTCTCTAAATAACCGTCAAACCCACAATGATACAGATTGGAATCACCACCATACTTGCGCCATTTATCACTTTTATTACAATTCGTACACGCTGATGGAGCCGCTTGAGGACATGATCTCATTTGATGCTTTAAGCTTGCTTCATGTTTACCGATACTCTGATTGACCCACGAACCTCCAAATGCATCTCCGAAAGCATTCCAGTTGTTCAACCCCAACGGATCAACCCAATTAACAGGATTCGGCGCATACTGGAATACATTATCACCCCCTCTCAACCCTATCAGATCACGGCTAGTAAACATCCCCATATCAGGATCGTAATAGCGAAAGCGATTATAATGTAGCCCCGTTTCAGTATCGAAATATTGACCTTGAAAGCGTATAGGCTGCACGTGCTCTTGTGATACCGTTAGTTGATTTATTTTTATCTCATTGTAGATAACTTTCGCAGTATTGCCCCATGCCTCATAATCCGCCAACCAAACCACTTCACCCTTATCGTCAGTAAGCTCATTCGGTGTACCGAGCTGATCATTATGATAGTGGTAAACTTGTATTATGCTGCTGTCTTGCTCACGATCTATATTTTCAATATCGTCATTAGCAACCTCTGGCAGATCATCACGCAGCCAGATCAGTCTCGCTACAGGTTTAAAGCTACCTTGATCGTAGATAGTCGTATAGACATGAGTATCTGAGTATTCTTGAATATGCAGATCACCATCCCACAGCATATGGGTATGCTTATGCTGGATTTTGTTGGTTTGCCCAAGTTTGCCATTATTTTGAGTGAGATGGCGAGTCTCACTGTGCTTGGCAATACGCCGTCCAAAGGCGTCGTAGTGATAGACCGTTTGGGTTTTGATAATTTGATTGCCTTGGTACTTGGTCCGCAAGCTTTTCTCAAGCTCGTTGTTGGCGTTGTATTGTAGTTGTAGTGCACTACGCGGGGCGGTATTAGGATGTTTAATGGCTTCTGTAGTTTTATAGAGTACGCGTCCATGAGAGTCATAGGTATAGCGAATTCTTTTGCCGTCTTGGATCAGCTCACGCGGTCTGCCCTGATCTGTTGTTGATGAATCTATAGCAGCATCAGCCTTTACAGGCACACGATTACTGGCAGGATCAAAGGCAAACACTTCGGTGATGCCCGTATGGTTTTGATAGTCGGTGAGCTTGTGTTCGGTGAGACGACCTTGGGCGTCATACTGGTATTGATGGTTACGTTTAAAGCTGGTTTGATTGTTTAGGCTTGGTTGGGTGTTTTTATTGCCTTGATTGATGACGCTATGGCCGCTTAGGTGTGTCAGTTGTCCTAGGGCGTCATAGTGATAGTCACGCTGTATGGTGAGGTGCTGATCTCTGTTGCTTTGCTGCGTGGTCAAGCGTCCCATCGGGTCATAATGGTAGCGGCTGCTGAGTGCGCCTTGCTCGCGGCTGATCTCAAGATGCAGCTTATTGCGCTCGCTATGACGCAACTCGATATGCTCATCAGTGCTAGGATCGTATAGGCTTTGGTTGTATAGATGTCCTGAGCCATAGTAAAGCTGGTTGATGATTTTGCCATCGGGTAAGGTGGTGCTAGTGCGGTTGCCAAGCGCGTCATAGTCATGAGTGAGGGTGTGCTCGCGTGCTTGGTATGCTCCGTCTTGAGTTAAATGACTGATAAGGGTTTCTGTTATCAGTCTGCCGCCTGCATCATAGGTAAGGGTTGTACGGCTATTGGGGTTGACGGCGCTGGTCAGTTGTCCGATCTCGTCGTATTCATAACGCACTCGGTGATACTGCGGACGCACAGGTTTGCTCGACTCTTGACCGATGATTTCAGGATAGTGACTGCTGTGACGGGTGGTCAGTTGTCCAATAAGATCATAGTCCATCATGACATGATGCTGCTTATGTCTGGGCAGCTGCGGGTTGTCTATTTGCTGGGTAAGTTGTCCAACTTCATTGTATACGTAGCGGCTTTGATGAGCGTCAAAGCGGGTCTCATGAATTAGGTTGTCATTGGCATCATACGCAAATGTCCACTCCTCTGCGTTTTCATTGATGAGTGTGGTCAGACGTCCAAGCGCGTCATAGCGGTAGGCGATGCTGTTGCCTTTGGCGTTGAAGCGTTTTACGGTATTCGCGGCGTCTACTCCAGATTTTTCCTGCTGTTCTGTGCGTTGGCTTGGGTTGCCTTCACTATCGTACTGATACCTGACTTGTTGACCTAGTGCATCAGTGTAGCTCGTTAGGCGTCCAAGCTGGTCATAGTCCATTTGTATGCGACTGCCATCAGGATACTGCACTTGGCTAAGCAGATGCTCTAAGTGGGGCGCGGGGTTGTTATAGCGGTAACGGGTGATGTTACCTTCGGCATCGGTAATTTCACATAGGCGCTGTTTGTCATCGTATTGGTAGTGCGTTTGATAGCCACTACAGTCGGTTTGACTGATTAGGTTGCCGTAGTCATCGTATTCAAAGGTGAATTGGCTACCATTGGCTAGGGTTTGAGCGCTTAGGTTACCATGCTGATCATACTGGAACTGGGTGTCATTACCCAATGCATCACGGTAAACAATTGGGTTGCCTTGAGCGTTATAGCGATACTGCTGCTGATTGCCCAGCGCATCTGTACCGACAATCAACTGCCCTGCTTGATTGTATTCATAGCTAACTTCCCGATACTCTGGTAGCTGGGTAATTGGATCCACCCCTGTCTGTACTTGTACGCTCGCCAGATGACGGTCTTGATAGTTAAAATTGGTATGGCTATCGTCGGCTCTGATGAGCTTGATCATACGATTGTTGTCATCATACTCATAACGGGTGGTATTACCATTGGGGTCTGTGAGGCTTGTCATGTTATACCAGTCATCATAGGTGTAATGACGGGTACGCTCAAGCTCAGTGCCTGGCTGTTCGATGACAGTGGTGGTGCCGATACTCTCGATACCGCTGGTATCACGACCGTATTCAAACAGGTAGTGTCTGCCACTACTTATCGCCTGCTCAATGACACGAGCCGCTTTAGGATTGTCATAATGGTCATACTCGTAAGCGACTTGCTGCCCATTCACTTGTGACTGCCAGACCATGAGGTGTTCTTTATAGGCAAACTCTCGGGTAGTACGTCCTTGGGCGATGACTTTGATCAGATCACCCTCAGGGCTATAGGTGTAGTCTGCCAGTACTTTTTTATTTTTTAGACTATCTAGTTTATACAAGGTAGTGAGTCTATGCTGCTCATTATATAGAGTGAATTCAAACTCATAGCAATTGCCCGCATCGTCAGTGAGATACTGCGGTAGATAGGCGGTACCTTGCAGCGCGCTACGCGTATAGTGCAGTTGGTTCTGATGACCGTATTTATCAACGTATTTGCTCAAAAGTACGGTGGCTTCGGTGCCATGATGGCGACGACTGGCGACATAGCTATAATGCTGAGCAATACCGTTAAAAGCCTCGATCTTAGGCATCTGGTCATTATGCGCTTTCGGCTGATAGTCGCCTGAATAGATCACAAACTCTAGCGGTTCATGATCTCCAATACGACTACCATTGGTTGCACCCGCTACTATCGGACGGCTAATGGCGGTGGTGTGTGTTTTATCCTCAGGCAAATGCTTACGGTATAGGGTAATGCCCTCTGTAGGCTGATAGCAGCTCTGCCCAGGAGCTAGATAGGTAAAAGGCACTCGCCGACCTGAGTTGTCTACCAGATAGATGCGGTTGTGCTGCGGGGCCAGCTCCAAGCACTGCTCATAGCCTTGGGTCGTCCACCCTTGTCCAAACCAGCCAGCGTCTGGATTTTGGCTATTGTAGATGCGACTCATGACAAACGGTAAATAGCCACTACCGCGATAGTCGATGTCATCGCCGCCAACCAGTATTTTACTACCATACAGGGCATTGACTGGCGCACCAATCATCGCCTCTTGATTGCCAAGGGCGCAGGTGGCACATTTAATGCCTTCGCCTTTGATACGAGCGCCAGGTGGACCGCTGGTAATATTCACAGATTGGCTAGCAGGTGTCACTGGATTAAGCGGTATGACTGATTTGATAAAATCTGTCGGGTTAACATCAGGGTTTAGAATAGATAAGCCTTGCTTGAGCATATCGGTGGCTTGTGATATCTGGCCGAGTGTCTGAGCAATAGGACTATCAGGGGCAATACCTGATAGTGACATAAGAGATCCCATCGGCGAGCCTTGGTTGGCGGCTGAGATAGCACTAGATACAGCGCTTACTTTGCCCATCGCATCAGAGAAATTACTACCTGGCACAGCACCTGCTAGTGCCATACCCACCCCGAGCATTGAGCCTTGATTAGCAGCTTGAGCAGCTTTGGATATCGTGCTGATTGCACCGACAGCTTGCGAGATATCTTTATTGGGAATAGCGCCGGCGATATTCATACCCATATCAAAGGCAGAGCCTTGGCTACCAGTCGCTACAAGGTTTGAGAGAGTAAGGGCGGTGACACCAGACTCAGGCTTACCCAATTCTATCGTGGGCGGCGTAGGCTGCGCTTGAGCATTATCTAACATAGTGATATGTATTTCCCTTCAACGTTTTCGTTATTCATGGTACAGGTGTCATCTGCTCGTATCGACAAGTAGCCACAATACATGATGCTGGGTGCACCTGAGGTTGCTCTGATCTCTTTACCAACCGTACCCGATTTCACACCGCCGCCCACACCTGCCTCATCACCCATACAGGTAGGCTGAATGGTTTTGCCCATGACATAGACGGTAAAGCCGTTCATGGTTGAGTTTGATATGGTGTCTTCTGCATTATCGAGCATCTGATAGAGGTTGTACCCTGCGACGCTGTCTTTTTTATGAGAGGTATAGTTAAAAGAAGGCGTTTTGCTAATAGCCATAAGCTGGTTCTGTTGCGAGCCGCTTATTTCTGGAAGATCGTACTGCTTATCGAAATATTTTGGTGAGGCATTATTGTCAGGATCTAAAATACTGAGGATACGCCTAGAGGCTGCTGTACCTATATTTCCTAAACCATTAACTATAGCATCGTTAGCGCTGATGTCACCCACGACCATACTTGCACCCCAAAGTGCAAATGACGCTCCTCCTAAAGCTACAATAACAGGTGCTCCTACTACGGTTACCCCCAACCCTGCCGCTACAGCTGCACCGCCAGCTAGACCACCAGCTACATTTGAACCAAGGCTTAGAACACTAGAAGCTTTTACATCAGCGTCTGCATCACTATAGTCACGTTTAATAGTAGCTATGTCGTTACCAGCGCCCCAAGTAGTCAATCCAATATTTGACTTACCCAATAAAGGCGTTACTTTTGTTAAAGCTTCGGGTGCGACTACAGCTGCTGTCTCAGCTCCTGTCACAACAGTGCTTGCTAATGACTGACTAGCTACACTTTTATCCAAACCCGTTGCATCACCATCAAAAACCCCATCCGCTGCATTTATATTGTTAACAGTATTTTTAGCATTAGAAGATACAGTAGTAATATCTTCTGCATCCTTAACCTTAAAAACCTTCAGACCAGCCATATTACTCTCTCACTATTCTGATAAATATTTTATCTAATAATCTATTATTGGGTATCATTATCCTTACTTTTTTTAGGTCGACTCAACCAGCCAAATAACCAGTAATAAAAAGGAAATGATAGAATGCTAATTGGCAAGAATATATATAAATTAAAATCATTCATTGACTTAATGTATTTTTTTTTCTTATCATAACTGCTCATAATTTCATTGTTCATCTCAATAGTAACCAACTGAGGAACATCATTCTTGAACCCTAAAAATTCTTTTTGCTTATACCAGCCAACAGTGACTACATTTCCAACATACTGAACTAAATACTTTTTATCTCCGCAAGAGCTCAAGTCACCATTACCAAACACACTATAAGAGCAAGTAAATAACTGACTATCACTTTTACCATTTATTTTATTGAGTATAACGTGATTCACATATTCAGGTTGCTCAACTATACTAAAGACGCCAGTAGTATACTTAAGCTCATTCTCCTTAGGAAAACCTATTCCCACATGATCTGTTATAGACATATATACAAGACCTAATGCAATGATCAAAGATAAAAAGAAATCAAACTTTCTTAAGGGTTTAAAACTAATCATTTCCACTCTCTTTTTCTATTTATTTTTAGCAACTCTGCGATAATATCTGTTTATCCATTCATCTGACGCACTTTATCTATAAACCAATAGAATATCAAAGTAATAAAAAATAAAATTGGCATAAGCACATATAACCTACCACTTCTAGTTCTATTAAAATCTGCATATGTATCGCTATAATTGCGCACTATCTTATCATTTATTTCAATAGTTACTAACTGCGGCATATTATTTTTAAACCATAACAATAGTTGTTATCGATACTAACCTATCGACACTTCTCTATCCACATGAGACTGCTAGAACTTTGTATCGTCGCATGAGCTTTGTCCCCCATTACTAATTGCGTTGTATGGACAAGAGAACACTTTGGAATCATTGCTATCACTAATACGGTTTAACTCGATATAGCTCACAAACTTCGCTGGTGTCACGATACGAAAAACGCCTTTTGAATACTGTATTTTTTCTATAGCTTGTTAATTATTAATCAAAAAATCTGTAAATTTATTGTTTGCCATAGGATTCCCTCAGTTTATACAAGCCACTACTTATTAGTAATTAATCACTGATTGATAACATTTATTCAGACTTCTTCTTAGCAAATTTCTTATCGATACGACCATCGACCCAATATAAAATAGCTGATAGTATAAATAGAAACACATAAAGGCCGATATTAACGTATTTGAGCCCATCATTCGTTTTAGCAGTTTGCTCATAGCTACGCATGATCTCGCCATCCATCTCGATAGATACAAGCTGCGGCATATCGTTTTTAAAACCTAAAAATGGCTGTTGTCGATACCAGCCTATCGTTACTTCTTTACCCACATACGGCTGCAAGAACTTTGTATCGCCGCACGTGCTTTGTCTACCATTACTAATTGCGTTGTATGCACAAGAGAACACTTTAGACTCATTGCTACCACCAATACGGCTTAAATCCACATGATTCACAAATTTCGCAGGTGTCACAATATGAAAAATACCTGTCGAATATTGGATTTCAGTCTTCTCTGGTACATCTGTCGCAGGAAATTGGACGGCACAGATGGCTGACATGACTATAAAAAAAGCAATACTAAATATAAAGTTACCTTTGCTTTTTATTTTGAACATCTATTAACTCTCTCAGTGTATTTATAAAAATTTTATTGCTTCCATTTTTAAGTTAAACGACTACTAAAATACGCTTACCTTTTAAAACCCAATAGCGTTTCCCTAACCACGTGCTCTATCTGTTGCCAATCTTTTAACACATAACGCGAATAGCTCACCCTAACATACAGCTCCATCTCAGGCTCTAGATCAAAATAATGAGTACAAGGAGGTCGTTCAACATCCCTATTACTGCATTTAATATAAGTAGTAATAATGCTATTCTCATCTCGTTTTATAAAAATATCTTTAGAAAATCTATTTTCACGCCAAGGGGTATTAGTCTTATTATCTATTCCAGGTGGTGCATAGACTTCTAGACCATATTTTGATTGAGGTAATTTCTCGTAATAATGATTTGGCGTAACTTCATAAGTTGGATTTATCGTACCATCACCGATGCTATGGACACTGCCTTTGCCGTGATAACGATTACCAGAATGAACACTCACAGACACCCACGGGCTGTCTGATAAGTTCTTTTGCGCCTCATACTCATCAGCCAGTTCACCAATAATGCCATCATATAACGCCCCATCGGTATAGCGCACATCAAAGCCAAAGCTGCTGATCTTCGACTCATAGGTACGCTTAGGGACTCCGCCTTTAAAGTCCTCACCCCAGTCAGGATCACCGTTGTATTCAACCAAACGCACTGAGTCTGCTGGTATCTCGACTGGTACGCCGCCCAAGTCTCCGATTACAGTGTTTTGTTTTATCGTGCTATCGTCCACAGTGGTATCTGCTTGATTAGCAGTAGGCAAACAGCCTGTCAATACAGCAATGCTTATCAATAAACATAAAGGTAGATATGTCATAAAATATCACCTAGCAAGTTGAGATTATTGTTAACCAATCTCATAAGGCCGAATCACTTTAGTAGCTTCAGTAAAGTACTGCGCCGCAAGAGTTTGTTGCTCATCTCTATTAAGCACGAACAAAGTTGCGTTTCTAGGCTTATAGTCGTCGATGATGATGGCACGCCATACTAGATTTACTTTTTGATTATCAGGTGAAATGATGACGGTATCTAAGCGCAGTGGTAACTCTGTCGCCATTGTTTGCGCGTTCTTGGACGCTAACGCGACATATGCGATGGTTTCTGGCAAATATAGCGTAAGCTGACTATCGCCATTTTTATCGATGCTAGCGGCTTTAGTATCAGGCTTGCACAGATTGGTGAGTGTTAACCACTCATTACCCATTAGCAATGACGTTTGCTGATCCGGATAAGCGCCATTCCACATGGCAAAGTCAAAACCTTTAGGATACGCCTCACCACTCTCAATGAATGCTTCATTGATCTCTCCTATCAGCTTTGTTCGCTCTGGATGACTTTTTGCACGCACACCAAAACCTGTGACAAGTCTATTATGACGGTCATAATCCAGCTTGTGCTTGACGACTTGATTGACTATGCTTTCACTGATGAGTAAATCTGAATGGTGAATTTGGGAGAGTTTAATGTGTTGTGGTTGTACATATTTGTAATAGATGGGTGAGCAGTAGCCTGTACCTGCCGCGTTAAAGCTATCGTCTTGTAAATAAGCAATCACGCCATGGTGCGGATTGAGCTTTATGCCATGGCGCTTATTTTCTGGTATCAGCTCATTTTTATTAATATAATTAAGTGCATTATTATTGTCTTCAATCAGACTATAACCACCAAAACTACTGTTAGGGTTAAGACTCACCTTACTTGGCATTGGCTCTATATGTAGTCTGTAATGTGCGTTTCCCTTGATGCTATCATTGAGTAGATATCTTGGGCTTAGTATCGTCAAGGTTTTATCGATAAGCGTTTGACCGGCTTGGTAATGATCTTGAGCAGTGTTTCTAGAGCTTTGCTCAACAAAAGCGTATTTGGTAGCAGCATTTGGTTCAGCCAAAATTATATAATCAGGCGTTTGTAACCGTATACTGGCATTAAAACTATCTTGGTCTTTCCTTCCCGTAGGTACATAAGCATGGCCCTTAATGATGACGTCACATTTTGGCTTGTAGTGTGCCAAGTCTGACTCTTCTACTATCCCGCTCATTAGGTCATTAGGATCAGTAAGCTCGTCTTCTAAACGTAGCGGATCTTGCTCATCAGCGAGTATTAAAACCCCTTGTTCGTTCCAAGTATAAGTTTGTCGCATTACCACCACATGAAAGCTTTGACCCAATTGATCAAGACCTTCAAATGCCAGTGCAGGATGCGAGGTAGCATTAGTAAATTTCATAGACAATCCTGCATTGATGTTTTGGTTGATGTATACGGAATATCTAAATGATATGAGGTAAATTATTGATCCAAAATAAGTAGGCAATCATAACGTATTTATGGACTTTTGTGTATGAAAAAAGTGATATTCATTGCTGACGTAAGTTTTTTTGGGGAACTAACGTTCTGTTTTTTACATCTAAAGGAACTGTAAGATAGCTCATGTCGTTAAACATGAGCTCATTAAGATTTTCAAATGACGAGTTGAAACTTTTGGATTTGATAACTGACGGTTTAGAGGCTTGTGGATAGCCCCATGGTGGCGGATTGGCGCTGTTGTAGAGACGGCCGATGACGATGGATTAATAGATTGATACTAAATTAAGTACAGCAGTCTAGGCCACTCATTCTATTGATAGATTGCTCTTATCTATCAACAGAATGATTACAGGCATCAGGATGGCCATTGTCACAAGATTTCTGAAACCACTTTTGTGCTAATACCATATTTTTTTCTATACCATTACCCAGTGTATACCTGACTGCCAGACTGTATTGTGCTTGCGCGGCAAGTCTAGGATCAACCTCTTGTAACAATGACATAGCAGTATCATAATTCTGAGTCACGCCCTCACCTTCGTAATACATCATGGCCAGATTATTCTGAGCATAAATATCACCCAGATCAGCCGCTTTTCTATACCATTTGGCCGCTTTTTTATAATCCTGAGTGACGCCATTGCCATGATAATAAAGAACGCCTATTTGGGTCATTGCATTCGTACTTCCTTGCTTGGCAGCCTTTTGAAACCATTCAAGCCCTTTAGCGTAATTTTGCGGTACACCTTGGCCTTTAACATATCGTACACCGATACTTGTTTGCGCATCCACAAAACCTTGTTCAGCAGATTTCTGGAACCAGCCAGTTGATTTATTGTAATCTTGCGGTACACCCATGCCATCTTCATAAACCCATCCCAAATTATATTGAGCCAAAGGATGACCTTGATTGGCAGCTTTTAGAAGCCACTTTAAAGCTTTATCGTAGTCCTTCTCGACAATCTCGCCTTCTAGATAGATTGCACCAATATCGTACTGAGCTTGAACATTACCTTGCAAAGCCATGGTTTCAATATCTAGAACTGGCAGGCTAGCAGCTTGTGTATATTGTGCTGACAGCGTTAATCCTAACGCCACAGCAAAGCTCATGAGTTTATGCTTGATGGTTGTTTTTGCACGCATAGTTTTTTCTCATTTATATAACTAATAAAATTAGACTTGTATAGATTAAATAAAGGGGATTTTTCATCATCTATTAGCCCCACATATAATGATGATACTGCCATCGGCATTCATCACCAGCGATGATTTACCGACGGTTATCTTAAACTCATCGCCTGCGGTAATACTATAGCTTTTACCCACAAAGGTTTTTTTGATGCGGCCCACTTGTTCAGTCTGCATGATGCCAACAGCGGTGTTCATGATGGTGCCGACTTGGGTGGCATACCCTAAGCCTACGGTGACAGATTTACCCAGTTTGACAAATTCGCTGTTGGTTTTGTCAACAGTGAGAGAGCGGCTTTTGTTGATGGTCTCTTTGCGGTCTTTGTTGACGGTGAGGCTGTCATTACCGTTGACGGTTTTGTCTCTGTTGCCTTTGATGAGGATCTGTTCACTCTTGTGTACGGTCTCGGTGCGGTTGCCGCCGATGTCGATGGTTTCATCTAAGTCGACGCGTTCCTTACGGTTTTGATGGATAGTAATCGTCTCATTCTGATCCACCGTCTCCGTGCGGTTTTGATGAATGGTGATGGTTTCATCCAAATCCACCGTCTCAGTACGCTTACCGTGTACTGTCACCGTCTCATCTTTATCAATGGTGGTGGTACGGTCACGGTTGACTCTGCGAGTCTCATCATTCTTCACTAGGGAGTTTAAATCACGCTGCGCCTGCAAGTTGACTAGCTCAAAGCCGGCATCATCATTGAACATGAGCTCATTGTAGTTCTCAAGGGGCGAGTTAAAGCTTTTGGATTTGATGCCAGACTTCTTGGCTGCTTGCGGGTAGCCCCATGGGGGCGGGTTGGCGCTGTTGTATAGAACGTCAAACTGTTTAATCAATGGGTACGCCACTAAAAATACCTGTTATTAAACTCTCTCGCATATCGTTAATTAGCTCTATCTCCTCCTCTCCTAAAAGTTCTCTCTCCTTAGCAGTAGTCATCTCATATCTTTTTATTGACTGCTTAATGCCTTTTCTATAAGAAACGTTTATAGGATACTGGATACCATAGTCATTGATCATATGTTGTTTGTATTTCAGGGCGGTTTCACGTTTTTTATTGTTATCTAAATCTAGCTGTATAAAGCTAGCAAAACTATGTCCATTAGAATTAACCTTTGTAGGGTCAGCTCCTTTATTCAGAAAGTAATCAACAGCTTCGAGATTATCTATGTCGTAGGCAGTCATAAGCGGAGTATTACCACTTATATAATGTGGATGATCAATATTTGCGCCATGCTCAATCAGTAGATCAAACAGCTCCTCGCTATAGCAATCGTTTAACATTGCATATTCAAAGGGGGACGTTGCTATCGTATGATTCATTTTAACGTTATGATTTAGTAATAGTTCGACCATGGCATGATCGCAATGACCTGCTGCTAAGTTTAAGTTGCTATCTGCATAAGCAACCATAAGCAGCTTATTAATGTCAGCTCCTAGATCAAGTAAAGCTATGACTGATTTACGCTTACCCTTGGTCACAGCATAGTTGAGATATGTCCACTGGTACGTCCAGAAGCCACGCCTTATAATATCGCGAGTATCAACATCATAGCCTTCTTCTTTAACTAATCGGGTAATCTCATTGGTATCTTCGTTAAATATGGCTTTCGCCATAGCCACGTTGTCTCCTTGAAAATATTTTTCGATATTTGCTTCTATATAATCTTTATGCTTATTCATATTATGTAACCTACTATTATTAATGCTATAAATAAAAGTGTACATTTTTCAAGTTTTAATTTTATCGTTGTACTAATAGCTGATTGTATAGCGTACAGTTTCAAGAAAGTCTATCTACTTCTAATTCGAATAATTAAGGAAATCAAAACTTCGACTATAATTACGACCATAATTGCAATAACCACACCTGTTAAAAAGTAAAGATTTCTCCACGTATCATGATCTAACGCCCCAGAATAAACAGCGAACTCAGGCGGCAGTTTTGGTGCGTCGGGCTCCCTACTAAACATAAAACCACCAAAGTGTGCATAAGAATCAACTTTATCGCCTAACCAGTCGTCGTATAAACGTACAAAAGTTAATGAAAATGTATAAGCAAACAACCAAGTAGGTAATATTCTATATAATAATGAAAGGTAATTACGTAGATAAAAATTAACAATCATAGTCATTATGATCGTAATAAATAAAATCCATAAAGAATCATTGGCAACGAAATATAGTATTAATGGTTCAAAATTAATCATGCTATTTCTTACCAGTAAAGTTATCAGGATATATTTCTTGCCAAACATAAGGTTTGTAGTCATAAGGTGTTCCACCCACCTCAATACCAATATCGATAGGGTCAACGAAAGCATCTGGATAAATACGTCCAGTAGTCTTATCTTTTTGTTGAAAACCCTTAAAAGTAGTTGTACATATTCCATTATTGCATTGTGTATCATACTCTACGCCAGTTCTACCAACATGAAACATACTGTTGCTCCCCCGTGTCATGTCAACTCTATAAAATCCATCCATATCAGTAACGCCAGATTTCAATCTCGCTAGAGCAGCCTTTTGTCTATCGTGATTGCGTAAACGCGATTTGGTTGTTGCACCCAATTCAACCGCTTCACCATTTCCATTAAAATATTGATATACCGCCGCTTGATTGCTATCAATTATTATAGGGGGTTTTCCAGGCATCATTTTTTGTTCGTCTGGATCCCAATGCTCATTAGGATTTCGAGGGTTATAATTGCCAAAACCATCTAACCCCCCACCCCCTTGATCAGGCTCACCATAAGTAGCCATATAGCCTGCATTCTCAGGATAAGGATCTCTATCTCCCCCCGCACTCGCTCCTGGCGGATTGATCAGCACATCCTTGCCAATCACCTTATTCTCCCCCTCAGCTTGGGTGATGATGCTTGATCCTGTGATGATGATACTGCCATCGGCGTTCATGACCAGTGAGGATTTGCCGACGGTGATCTTAAACTCATCTCCTGCGGTGATACTATAGCTTTTACCCACAAAGGTTTTTTTGATGCGGCCCACTTGTTCAGTCTGCATGATGCCTACCGCGGTGTTCATGATGGTGCCGACTTGGGTGGCATACCCTAAGCCTACGGTGACAGATTTACCCAGTTTGACAAATTCGGTGTTGGTTTTGTCAACATTGAGCGAGCGGCTTTTGTTGATGGAACGAAGATGATGAGCTGAGACTATTGTGAGATTGATTGATAGCTATAAGTTGATAGCTTCATACTGAATTGAGTGTCGTAGTGTTAATGATTGATGATGCCTTCTTGGATCAATACCTGAATAATGTCTTTAGCTCGTTGATGACCTTTAGTAGCAGCGTCTCGATATAACTCAAGCGCTTTATCGAGATCTTTTTCAACCCCGTGCCCAAAATGGTATAGACCACCAAGATTGGTTTGAGCCTCTAAGTCTCCTTGAGCAGCAGATTTGCTATACCATTGAAAAGCTTGATCATAACTTTGTTCAACCCCGTCACCTATATAATACAAAGCGGCTAAATTGTTTTGAGCAGCGGCATAACCCTGTTCTGCCGATTTGTAATACCACTTGGCGGCTAGTGCGTCATGTTGTTTGACACCTAAACCGTTAGCATACATAACACCTAGATTGTATTGGGCTTCCATGTCGTCTTGTTCTGCTGCCTTGCGAGTCCATTTGTAGGCCTCATTATAATCTTGCTCTACCCAATCTCCTTCAGAGTATATTATACCTAGCCAAAATTGAGCTATAGCAAAGCCATTCTCGGCTGATTTTCGATACCATTTTAGAGATTGATCATAGTTTACTTGCCTATCACCACTTTGCTCATAGAAAAAACCGATGTAGTACTGCGATTCTGGTTGACCTTGAGTAGCCGCCTTTTCAAACCAAGCAATTGACTCATTAAAGACTGGTTCAAGCTCCATATTGAAGTAATACAGTTTGGCTAACGCATTCTGACCATCAGCAAATCCCTGCTCTGCCGCTTTTCGATACCAGTCTGCCGCTTTATTTTTATCTTGACTGACTCCCTCACCGCTTTCATACATACTACCTAGTTGAAACTGGGCTTGTGGGTCGCCTTGGTTGGCTTCGGCATAAACTGACTCAAAGTCTCTACTGTCACTATTTTCGATTGATTGTACTGAGTATTGAGTAGCTTCATTAGCAGATTCGGCTGAACAGGCAGAAATGGCTAGTCCAGTTGATAGGGCTAGGACTGTTGTTAATGACAGATTTAATTTCTTTAGTTTTGTAATGCTCATTGAGTTCATGTCTATACAATATTAGTATTGGATTCTACCTTTACTAGATGGATACCGCCAATACTATAAGCAATATGATAAGGAATATCTTGACCATCCAAATATAGCTTACTATTCTCTAGGCTTACTATTCTTTGATCAACTAAAAAGCCATACTTACTGTCACTGAGATATTTTGAATATAATGTTTCAATCACCTCAACATAGTTGATAACATTCGCTCTATACAAATCCAATAACGGAATCATTTCATGATCTATTACAGCCACGTGTTTTTCTCCAAGCCCTGGCTGATCAAACCAGGGTGTGGCTAAAGAAACTTCTATCGTGATAGTTTTATTTAGTACAAAAAATCTTTTTTCAAAGTTCTCAAACGTGGGTGGTAATGCTTTATTAGGAAAAGGCTCTTCAGCTTTCCAAAAATACAACGAGGTGTTTTGCCACACTGGATCCTCTTCGTTATGCTCAATATCATCTGCCCAATAATGCATAAATAATTGATCATTGATAAAATCTAGAGAATGATTATCAATTTCTTTTTTCTGGTTTTCTGACATCTCTCGTATTACAGGATATCCATTAATACCATCAACTGATAAGACTTTTGAATCACCTTTTTTCCAATACTCGATATTTGACATATATTTTCCCTATAATTAGATTTATAATACAGCGAAATAAAAATTTAATAAATAATAATAGACATATTTTATATCATAAAAGGTAATTATAGCTTTTCCATTTCCCTTTTCGATATGCATTAGCTCCCAAAAACCTTCGCTATTCAACCTGAACTTATACCCATCATATTGATGGATATCACCAAAATACCACTCTTCAAGATTTTCACCAAAAGAAGAAGACTTTATATACTGAGCACCTACTAAATTTCTGGAACCTACTACTAGGTTAACCATCTGACTATATGAGGAGATATCGTTATCGCGTAGTATGGATAAGGCGTCTTGATACATACTATTATCATAGTTCAGTTCAATTAAGCTTGTTTGATATTGCCGTATGAATTCTTTAGAAGGCAGACTAGGAAGCGGCTTATTAGAATCTCTATACTGATCTTTGAATACCATCAGATTGAATATATCATCATCAAATGTGCTGACATATTCTTTAATTAATGATGTCCTCTGAAAAATAATATATTGCTTCTTATACTTTTCAACTCCCACACCTTCTGATGTGATAGTGTTTGTGAGTGTACCAACTCTATTCATATCGATATCGAAATGTTCAAAAAAGTGCTTATCGTATTTTGTCATTACATCACTCCAAATATTTAATATATCCGTCTTTAATTAGATCTTTGATCGGCATAGGTAGTTGATCTTGCATACCCATACCACGTTGGTCAAACCATGGAGTGGCTTGACTCCTATTAGCAGCAGGAATGTCCTTAAGCACTTCAAACTGTCTTTCAATATAGTCTGACTCTTTGCCGTACATCGCTCTTTCAGAAAAAGTAGTCCCTTTAGGAGAAACGTAAGCACCTCTATCATCCTTAGGTGCATAGTCAGAGTACCTACTAAAGCCTTGCCCTTTACGATAATTATGTGTTGTTAAAGTACCTGGAACTTTGTCAAAACCCTTTGTATTATCTGGCCACCAAATACTACCGTCTGGCTTTTTCCAATTAGCTTTCTGTGCAAGCGCTCTTTCCTTATTTATTGCATTAAGTAGTTTTAAATTAGCAGCTTTAGTAGCTCTAGCCGCCTTCAAAACTTTAGAACCTTTATGAACGGTTTGACCTACTCTACCAATAGGTACAACACTGGCAGCGGTCATTACTGCATCAGCAGTTTTTTGATTTTGTTGTTGCTGATACGCGGGCATAGAGCCGCTATGTATAGATCCATTATTATTCATGACATTTTTGTTTATATTACTAGCTTGTCTCTCCCATTGTTCAGCTGTCCATGTGTCACCCCCACCGCCTTCGACAGGATCACCAACAGTAGTATTAGTACCCGGTATTATACTTCCTTCTTCATAATCATATTCATCATCCCCACCCCCCGCACCACCCCCCGGCGGATTAATCAGCACATCCTTACCAATGACCTTATTCTCTTTTTCTGCTTGCGTGATGATGCTGGAACCGGTAATGATGATACTGCCGTCCGCATTCATCACCAGCGATGATTTACCCACGGTGATCTTAAACTCATCCTCTGCGGTGATACTATAGCTTTTACCCACAAAGGTTTTTTTGATGCGGCCCACTTGTTCAGTCTGCATGATGCCGACAGCGGTGTTCATGATGGTGCCGACTTGGGTGGCATACCCTAAGCCTACGGTGACAGATTTACCCAGTTTGACAAATTCGCTGTTGGTTTTGTCAACAGTGAGAGAGCGGCTTTTGTTGATGGTCTCTTTGCGGTCTTTGTTGACGGTGAGGCTGTCATTACCGTTGACGGTTTTGTCTCTGTTGCCTTTGATGAGGATCTGTTCACTCTTGTGTACGGTCTCGGTGCGGTTGCCGCCGATGTCGATGGTTTCATCTAAGTCGACGCGTTCCTTACGGTTTTGATGGATAGTAATCGTCTCATTCTGATCCACCGTCTCCGTGCGGTTTTGATGAATGGTGATGGTTTCATCCAAATCCACCGTCTCAGTACGCTTACCGTGTACTGTCACCGTCTCATCTTTATCAATGGTGGTGGTACGGTCACGGTTGACTCTGCGAGTCTCATCATTCTTCACTAGGGAGTTTAAATCACGCTGCGCCTGCAAGTTGACTAGCTCAAAGCCGGCATCATCATTGAACATGAGCTCATTGTAGTTCTCAAGGGGCGAGTTAAAGCTTTTAGACTTGATACCAGACTTCTTTGCTGCTTGCGGGTAGCCCCATGGGGGCGGGTTGGCACTGTTGTAGAGTCGGCCGATGACGATGGGAGCTTAAATACAAGAAAGCATTAGAAATAATTACCGATTAATTTTGCCTTCATTTCTCAATTGATCAATACGATCCTGAGACTCTTGATAGCCTTGATCAGCCGCTTTTTGATACCACTCATAGGCTTTGTTATAATCTTGCGGTACACTATCACCATGGTAATACATCTCGCCAAGATTAAATTGTGCGATAGCTTCTTCTTGAGCAGCGGCTTCACTATAGAGCTCAAAAGCTTTATCGTAATCTTCTTCAACCCCTCTACCTGAATAATAGAGTGAGCCTAAATCATTCTGAGAAAGGGAGTAACCTTGCTCTGCCGCTTTTTGATACCATTGAGCAGCTTTCTCATAATCTTGTTTAACACCTTCACCTTTTTCATACATGACACCAAGATTGTGCTGAGCTGATGCATAACCTTGACCTTCTAGTATTTGAAACAACTCAAATGCTTTCCTATAGTCCTGCTTAACTCCTAAGCCGTCATAATACATAACAGCAATTTGAAACTGAGCTGGTGTATACCCTTTAATAGCTACTCTTTTGTACCATTTGAATGCTTCAGGATAATTCGGCTTCGCACCTACACCTTTATAGTAAAGCGAAGCTAAGTTAAATTCAGCAGGATAAAAACCTTGTTTTGCTGACTTTTTGTACCATTTAATAGCTTGACTATAATCTATTGGGCTATCTTCGATATTTGTATAATACTCTCCAAGATGGAACTGTGCTTCTGGCTGACCTTGAGCTGCTGCTTTCTTAAACCATTTAATAGCTTTATCGTAGTCTCTGTCTATATCTTCGCTATAAAGGTACTTTACGCCAACACTATTTTGCGCGTCAGCTAATCCTTGCTCTGCCGCTTTCTTATACCATTGTAAGGCTTTGGCTTTGTTTTCACTGATGCCTTCACCATTGTCGTACATCACACCTAATTGAAACTGAGCTTGGGGATCGCCTTGATTAGCAGCTTTCTGAAATAGCTCAAAGGCTTTATTGTAGTCCTGCTTAACTGAGTTACCTTTGTAATAATTCAAACCGAGCTGGTATGCTTTTGAAATATCGATTTGCTCTGTTGGTGATACTTTATCTGTAGGCTCAAATGAGCAAGCTGAAACCGGTAATCCAGTTAGTAGTACTAAAAAACAAACTCTTACATTTTTTTTAGTGTTGGAAATATTCATGAGGTTCTACTCGTTTAATTGGTAACAAGGCAGAGTATAATCATACTTGAGATGTACTAGTGTACGCACTTTGAATAAATCAATAATATATTCATTTTGCATATCATTCATATACATAAATATAGTCGCTTTGTTATTACATAAAATACGAACATTTTTCGTATTTTTATTTGATCGACTGGCTGTTTTTAATATGTATTCTTCTTTATCAACTCTACTGGTTATATCAACCCATCCTTTTCTATTAAGAAACTCATAAAGCCCTTCTAGTTTCATGTAATTATATTCAGGGCTAGCGTATCGAGAATTGAATAACACTTTCCTATTTGAATACCTATGATCGCTTTCTTTAAAATTCATAAATTTTGCAATATCATCAAGCTCTGATATAAGCCAACTTTCTTTTTTTACTAACTCTCTTTCAAATAGTTCAACCTCTTTGTCAGGTTTAAAGTTTACAAATGAAATAAACATAATAAATACTAAAGCAGTAAAAAAAATATCTATTTTCTTCATTCAAGTTCTCTTAGGGTGTGTTGACAATTACCGTAAAAGGATAATCGTCGCTGCTAAATAGATATTAGCAGCAAACGACTCATCCGTTTTTTCAGCACGCATGGCAATTTTCTTGAAATCTTTCAGCTTACAGAAGAAGTTCTCGACTAAATGACGCCACTTGTACATTTCTTTATCGAAATCTCGTTGCTTTAAACAAGAGCGTTTAGGGGGTATGACCGCTTTGCTACCACGCTCTTTTCAGTCTAGCAGTCGCCAATCCGTGTTAAAGGCTCTATCAGCAAGCAATGCACCAAACTCTTTGTCTTTCATTAAAGGTTTAACGCCAGCCATGTCATGCTGTTGTCCTTTCAATAAAGTAAAATCAACAAGGTTGCCTAATGCATCAACCATTGCCATGATTTTAGTGGTCATACCGCCTCTTGATTTGCCAATTGCCTGATGACAAGCCCCTTTTTTGAGCCTTGTCCATGACGATGTACCTTAACAATCGTGCCATCAATCACGGCATACTCTAAATCTGAGTCATTCAGAGCATTAAATAGCTTGCTGAATCTATCGCTTTTTACCCATCGACGGTAGCGCTTATAAACACTGTTCCAGTTACCAAATTCAGGGGGTAAATCTCGCCACGGACTACCTGTACGGACAATCCATAGAACAGCTTCAATAAATAGTCGATTATTTACGGCTGTTCTACCAGCATCGGTCTCTTTACCTGTACAATACGGGTCTATCTTTGCCCACTGGGCATCATTTAGTGTTAATCTAGTCATAACACTATGATTGTCAATTATTCTATATATGTCAACACACCCTAGTAGATTTACACTATAGTCAACCTTAAATAAAACCGATACAATATTCATAACTCATTCATTTAATGAAATAAACGATGACCTATTCAATCGACTTTCGCAAGCAAGTACTGCGTAGCATTAAAGACGGCATGACCATTCGAGAAGCCGCTGTTTTTTACCAGCTTAGCACAAGCTCGATCCACAGCTGGCAGCAGAGCTTAGTTCCTAAAACTACCAGAAATAAAGCACCGACTAAAATATCAAATGAAGCCTTATTGAAAGATGTTGAGCAGCATCCAGACGATTATATGTATGAGCGAGCACGGCGTTTAGGCTGTAGTAAAACAGGTATAGAAGCTGCATTAAAACGGTTGAGTATCACTCAAAAAAAAGACCTTAGAGCATCCAAAAGCATGTCCGATAAAAAGAGCGATATATCTAAGTAAGCTTGATCGCTTTACACAGCAAGGCTATCCCATTGTCTATATGGATGAAAGCGGCTTTGAGCACGAGACCATTCGTTCTCATGGCTATGCACCGGTTGGTAAACCTTGTATCGATAGCTACAATTGGCAAGCAAAAAAGCGTACGAATGTTATCGGTGCTCTGTATGAAAAGATGCTGTTTGCCATAGATTACTTCGAGCAGAACATTAACAGCACCATATTCTATGACTGGTGCAAATACACACTAATTCCAAGTCTCAAAACTAAATGCGTGATTGTGATGGATAATGCTCGGTTTCATAAAAACAAACGTATTCAAAAACTACTGAACAGGCACGGCCATCGTATTTTATGGCTGCCACCCTACAGTCCTGATCTGAATCCTATTGAGAAAAAATGGGCACAGGCTAAGTTTCTGCGCCAAGGGTGGATGCAGAATAATCTACCTAAACTGTTTTACGATATGGGATGTTCCAGTTTTATTGTGGATTGACTATATTTACCCACATAAGTAAAAACACCCGTATTTTTATCATACTTATACTCAGTAGATTTTTTCATATTTGAAGAGCCTTTACTAACACCAACGCTATTTTTATTCTTTTTAGACCCTATTGATCCACTAATACCTCCAGATACTCCTGTGACTTTACCATCATCAGTTGTATCATAAGAACCATAAAATGGTCCTGCGTCTGCAGAAACAGCATGACCTTGACCGGATAATATATCATTAGTTGCTTCTGCATCACTTTTGCCATTGTTATTCAAAATAGATCCAAATCCTACCTGAGCGCTAGCATTAGGATACTTACTATTATTAACAGAAGCATTTACATTTTTAGGAACGTATACTTCTCCATTATGCGCATTTACTGACATTGCACCTTCCATGCTACCATTCATAAAGCCTCCACCAGCTGAAACAGCTACATAGTCAACTCCTGCTTTTTTTCCTTGCTGAATCATTGCTGTTAGCATTGAAGCTTTTGTTCTACCTGGAAATTTTTGAACCCCATCTTTAATGATATGGGTAATTCCCAGTGCATCTTTTCCTGCTTCAATAGCCTGATCTAAAAACGCCTTGCCAGGATTATCCTGATTAAACCAGTAATCATCATCACTACCTAAAATAGGCAAACCATCAGCCCCTACTTGAGCAGGCGCATCATTTAGATAATCAGGTTCAAGCTCTTCCCTTGCACCCCCCGCACTCGCCCCCGGCGGATTGATCAGCACATCCTTGCCAATCACCTTATTCTCTTTCTCCGCTTGCGTGATGATGGTTGAGCCCGTAATGATGATACTGCCATCGGCATTCATCACCAGTGAGGACTTACCGACCGTGATCTTAAACTCATCCCCTGCGGTGATACTATAGCTTTTACCCACAAAGGTTTTTTTGATGCGGCCCACTTGTTCAGTCTGCATGATGCCAACAGCGGTGTTCATGATGGTGCCCACTTGGGTGGCATACCCTAAGCCTACGGTGACAGACTTACCCAGTTTGACAAATTCGCTGTTGGTTTTGTCAACAGTGAGAGAGCGGCTTTTGTTGATGGTTTCTTTACGGTCTTTGTTGACGGTGAGGCTGTCATTACCGTTGACGGTTTTGTCTCTGTTGCCTTTGATACGGACGTGCTCACTCTTGTGTACGGTCTCGGTACGGTTGCCGCCGATGTCGATGGTTTCGTCTAAGTCGACGCGTTCCTTACGGTTTTGATGGATAGTAATCGTCTCATTCTGATCCACCGTCTCCGTGCGGTTTTGATGAATGGTGATGGTTTCATCCAAGTCTACGGTTTCAGTACGCTTGCCATGTACCGTCACCGTCTCATCTTTATCAATGGTGGTGGTACGGTCACGGTTGACTCTGCGAGTCTCATCATTCTTCACTAGGGAGTTTAAATCACGCTGCGCCTGCAAGTTGACTAGCTCAAAGACGGCATCCTCGTTAAACATGAGCTCGTTGTAGTTCTCAAGCGGGGAGTTAAAGCTTTTGGATTTGATGCCAGACTTCTTGGCCGCTTGCGGGTAGCCAGTTATCATGAAATAGTATTATTTATCATTGTAGTTTTGCTTGATAGCAATAAGGCGGCTACAAATGTTTGAACAACCACTTCATTTATAATAGTATGGAAGACTATCATTTTTATTCTACTGATGAGCATCATTCATCTGAGCCATCATCTCCAAGTAAAGTGCCTTTGCTTGCTTTAACGTTTCGGGACGTAGCTCTTTCTCCATCGCTGCAATAAATCGCTTGTCCACACTGTTGAGCTCTTCTTCGTGACGTCCAGCGCGTAGCTCATTGGTGATATAAGCATAGGCTAAGACTTTAGCAATATCATCATCTAAGCTAGCCCCATATTCATCTGGGCTTAAATATATAGAAAAAAGCGCCATGGATGACTCCCAATTTTTTTCTAGCATTAAGTCTTCATTCAATAGTGTTATGCTTTGATTTATCTTTGATTTATCTTTGATATGATCTATGTATAGATATGCTAGTAAGACCCTAGACTTCCTAACATTCTGCTCGATAGCGATTTTGTTATAGTATTCGGCTTTGTCATAGTCCGTAAGGTTCAGCTCTGGGTCACGGTAGATCATCATTAAAAATCTAGTGGCATCTGGAGAGCCAGCTTCAAATGCCTGTTCAAGATAATCAATACTCTCATCTGTACTAAGCCGATTTTCAGCAGAGAATCGTTCTGGATAATTTATTTGCAGTGCGCCGACAAAGTAGCCAGCTTGCTTAATACCTAAATCAAAGGCTTTTTTATAATATAGATATGACTTTTTATGATCCTCTACTATCAAGTCATAATAAGAAGCATAATGATAGCAAGACTGAGCGATATACTCGTTATCACACTCGTTTTGAAAGCGTTCAATATCCTCAGTCTTTAAAAACCTTATCAGCTTCGTTATTTCTTTTTCCGAGTCTAAAGTACCAAATTGAGCAATAGACACTGGCTCAGATCGGGCAACAGACTCTATAGCGATAGTATGAGAAAACGCATAAGCTATAGTTACGTTGAATAGTAATAAAAAGGTTATTGGAGCAAACGTAACGATTTTATTTGTCATGGTATGGAAGACTATCATTTTTATTCTACTGATGAGCATCATTCATCTGAGCCATCATCTCCAAGTAAAGTGCCTTTGCTTGCTTTAACGTTTCGGGAGGTAACTCTGTTTGCATGGCTGCAGCAAATCTAGTATCTACATTATTAAACCCATTCTCATTACGCCCATCACGCAAGTCGCTGCTGACATAAGCATAAGCCAAGGTTTTGACAAGGTCAGGCTCAAACTTAGCACCATATTCTTCGGGATATAAATAAATAGTCATTAGTGCTAATGCTGATTGCCAGTTCTTCTCAATCATCAAGTCATCTTGGTATAAGTTAATACTTTCATTTATTTTAGATTTGTCTTTCATCTCATAAGTGTATAAAGAAGCTAAAAGAAATCGGGACATCTTAACGTTTTGCTCTATAGCGATCTTGTTATAGTATTCCGACTTTTTTAAATCAACACGGTTAAATTTAGGTTCGCGATATATAACTGTTAATAATCTGGTTGCATCTGGAAAGTCTGTTTTAAAAGCTTGTTCTGCATAACGGATACTTTCGCCTATAGTCAAGCGATTACTATCGTTAAAAAGCTCTGGCTGGTTCAATTGAAAACCAGCTATATAGACACCAGACTGCTCCAATCCTAAATCAAACGCTTTTATGAAATAATCATATGACTGCTTATATTCTCCTAATACTAGATTCATATATCCTGCATAGATGTAGCATGAGTCAGCATTATTTTTTGTATCGCATTCTAACTGGAGTCGTTTTGGGTTCTTTAGGTTTTTCAAATATTTTTCAAATTCAGCATCTTTTAGTTTTAGCTCTGCGTAGTCACTATTAGACTCATCATAGTTCATGTAAGCATTAGAGTTGACAGAAGCTCTATTAACAGTAGAAAACAATGAGATAGTTAAAAGTGTTAATATAAAAAAGATTTTAATCATTTCTTTTTCAACTCCTCATTTACTTGATCAAATCTATCCTTAAGGTCTTGACCAGTTTGATAGTCTTCATAAGCATTATTAGCTTTATCGATAATTGGAAATCTATTCGTAAAGGCATCTGTTGCCACTTCTTGAGCTTTGCTTTTAGCTTTATCTTGAGCAGCATTAACCCCCATTTCCCCCAATTCTTGAAAATCTTTATCAGTCGCTAAATCGAACACTGTCTTCCCCACTGCAACTCCTTTGTTGACTTGTGCAGCTGCATCAATTCCTGCACCAATAGATTGTTTAATACCATCAGCAGCCTCCCCCTTCCACCCATCTCGGACGTTTGCCATTGGGTTTTCATAACCAATGTCATCATATAGAGAAGGAGGCTGTCCTGATTTTATATCTAGTGGTCGTTGTGATACTGCATTGTTTTGCGTTGCATTGCTACGTGCACGCGCTGCTTGTGCCGCTATGTTATTCGCTCGATTTCTCTCGATTTGCGCTTTCTGAGCATTATAGTCGTTCAAATCACTATTTTTCTTCAACGCATCTACAGCAAATTGGCCTGTTTCCGAGTTTTCACCGTAAGCCCTTGCCATTGATGCGTACTTCTCTTTATCATAATTAATTTCTGGTTCATAGCCCACAATATCAACATTATTGCGACCTAGTCCCCCCATTTTTGCAGTTGCTGCTCGATACTCAGCTTTTCTTCTGGCTTCTTTAGCTTTCTCTTTATCAAGCGTCTCAGAACGTATTGGTCTTGTCAGGTCATCTAACCCTCCACCCCCTTGATCAGGATCGCCCACAGTAGTATTGGTGCCTGGTATTACACTGCCTTCTTCATAATCATAGTCATCTGGAATGCTCCCCGCACTCGCCCCTGGCGGATTGATCAGCACATCCTTGCCAATCACCTTATTCTCCCCCTCAGCTTGGGTGATGATGCTTGATCCTGTGATGATGATACTGCCATCGGCGTTCATGACCAGTGAGGATTTGCCGACGGTGATCTTAAACTCATCTCCTGCGGTGATACTATAGCTTTTACCCACAAAGGTTTTTTTGATGCGGCCCACTTGTTCAGTCTGCATGATGCCTACCGCGGTGTTCATGATGGTGCCGACTTGGGTGGCATACCCTAAGCCTACGGTGACAGATTTACCCAGTTTGACAAATTCGCTGTTGGTTTTGTCAACGTTAAGCGAGCGGCTTTTGTTGATGGTCTCTTTGCGGTCTTTGTTGACGGTGAGGCGCTGTTGTAGAGACGGCCAATGACGATGGAAGCTTAAATAAAAGAAAGCATTAGAAATAATTACCGATTAATTTTGCCTTCATTTCTCAACTGATCAATACGATCCTGAGCCTCTTGATAGCCTTGAGCAGCCGCTTTTTGATACCACTCGTAGGCTTTATTATAATCTTGCGGTACACTATCGCCATAATAATACATCTCGCCAAGATTAAATTGTGCGATAGCTTCTTCTTGAGCAGCGGCTTTACTATAGAGCTCAAAGGCTTTATCGTAATCTTCTTCAACCCCTCTACCTGAATAATAGAGTGAGCCTAGATTGTTTTGAGCTGGAACATAATTTCGGTCAACTGCTCTTTGATACCAATACGCTGCTTTTCCATAATCCTTTTTCATACCCAAACCTTTTTCATACATGACACCAAGATTGTGTTGAGCAGGAGAAAATCCTAAATCAGCTGCTTTCTGATACCATTGTTGTGCTTTAGTATAGTTTTTCTCGGTACCTTTTCCATCAAGATATAAGGTGCCAAGGTTATACTGGGCAGGCGCAAACCCTTGTTCTGCTGAGCTCTTATACCACTTAATAGCTTTTTTATAATTTATTGGTCTGTCATATCCGTTTTCGTAAAATAAACCCAAATGGTACTGCGATTCTGGCTGACCTTGTTCTGCTGCTTTCTTAAACCATCTAACTGACTTTTCAAAATTGGGTTCTACTTTCTGATTATAAAAGTATGACATACCAATACTATTTTGTGCATCAGGCAACTCTTGTTCTGCTGCTTTTTTATACCATCCCAAGGCTTTAGCTTTATCCTCATCAACGCCTTGACCATGCTCATACATATTACCTAGTTGAAACTGAGCCTTAGGACTACCTTGGTTGGCAGCTTCTTGAAAGAGCTCAAAGGCTTCCTTATAGTCCTGTTTGACTGAATTGCCTTTATAGTAGTTAAGACCAAGTTGGTATGATTGTGAAGTATAATTTTTCTCTATTGAGGACGCTGTGTCTACAGGCTCGGCTGAGCAGGCGGAGACAGTTAATCCAGTTGATAGGGCTACAAATAAGAAGAAATTTAATTTGTTTAGACTTTGAGTGCTCATGGAGTGCTTATCTTCTATATTTCAAAAATCCATCAGTGAATTCAATTTTATTTTTTTCAAATAGATCAAGCATCAGCATTGCTAAACGGCAACCTATAATTAAGCTTGTTTTAATAGACTCGAAAAAGAATCTAGCAAATCTCATTACGATAAAGGTCGTGACAGTAATTACGATTGCTTTCACTAATGCGGTCAAAAAAAGTCGACCTGGTATGTTGAAAAACAACATTATATGTTCGACAATGCCTTTCAAGATATCAAACATCGCGATTCACCCTACACAAATGTCAATGTTTTTTTTCAAATAGATCAAATATAAGCATCAGAATTGCTAAGCCGCAACCTATAATTAAACTTGTTTTAATATCTTCAATTAAATAACCTGATTTAATTGATTCGAAAAAAAATCTAGCTGATCTCATTACAGTGAAGGTCAAAAGAGTAATCACGATTGCTTTCACTAATGCTGTCAAAAAAGGTCGATCAGATATGTTAAAAAACAGCATGATATGTTCAACAATGCCTTCCAATATATCAAACATTAAGATTCACCTCTATTTAGTCTTTACTCGTTATCAGACTCATCAATAGCCGCTTTTCCTGCTGTTTTACCTACAGTTTCCGCTGCTTTTTGTTGCTTCAAGATTTTCATACTTGTAGAATTTTTTATCGTTTTTGGTATATTTAACGCAGTTGCATAAGGTACTTTAGCCGCATTAGCTATAGTAGAGCCACCCGCTCCACCAAGCGCTCCTATACCAGCGCTTACAGCCGTTTTTCTAGGGTCATAAGGAATATCGGGACTTAAGAGCTTTTGACTTCCAAAATCAAAAGCCGCAGAACCCCCAGCACCTCCAGCCATAGCCTTAGGAATAGAAGTTTTATTAGGCACTGCTTTTTTAGCATTTCTGATTAAAGCGCTTACAGATTGCTTACCTTGTTTGGCTAGATCAAGTGCCTTCTTACTGACTACAAGCCTAGATCCTTTATAAAGAATCGTTGCTGAACCGCCTCCAGCTGCTACACCAATCACTGTCACTGCTGCGTTAAATGTCTTTTGGTTTTGCTGTTGTTGATAAGCTGGCATAGAGCCACTATGTATACTTCCGTTATTATTCATGACGCTGCTATTGATATTTCCAGCTTGTCGATTCATAAACTGTTCAGTCTGAAGGTTTCCATACTTACTACTCGCTACCATACTACCATCTGCAATAGCATCCTCTATCATCTGATCGTTCATCGCAAATAGCTCTTCATCGGTCATTTCATCAGAGTCACTACCTTGAACAGGTAATCCATCAGCACCTATTTGAGCAGGCTCTTCTACTTGCCTATTGGAAGCCCCCGGCGGATTAATCAGCACATCCTTGCCAATCACCTTGTTCTCCCCCTCAGCTTGCGTGATGATGCTTGAGCCTGTGATGATGATACTGCCGTCTGCATTCATGACCAGTGAGGATTTGCCGACGGTGATCTTAAACTCATCCTCTGCGGTGATACTATAGCTTTTACCCACAAAGGTTTTTTTGATGCGGCCCACTTGTTCAGTCTGCATGATGCCAACAGCGGTGTTCATGATGGTGCCGACTTGGGTGGCATACCCTAAGCCTACGGTGACAGATTTACCCAGTTTGACAAATTCGGTGTTGGTTTTGTCAACATTGAGCGAGCGGCTTTTGTTGATGGTCTCTTTGCGGTCTTTGTTGACGGTGAGGCTGTCATTACCGTTGACGGTTTTGTCTCTGTTGCCTTTGATACGGACGTGCTCACTCTTGTGTACGGTCTCGGTACGGTTGCCGCCGATGTCAATGGTTTCATCTAAGTCGACGCGTTCCTTACGGTTTTGATGGATAGTAATCGTCTCATTCTGATCCACCGTCTCCGTGCGGTTTTGATGAATGGTGATGGTTTCATCCAAGTCTACGGTTTCAGTACGCTTGCCATGTACCGTCACGGTCTCGTCTTTGTCGATGGTGGTGGTACGGTCTCTATTGACTCTGCGTCGCTCGTCGTTCTTCACTAAGGAGTTGAGATCACGCTGGGCTTGCAGATTGACCAGCTCAAAGCCGGCATCGTCATTGAACATGAGCTCGTTGTAGTTATCAAGGGGGGAGTTGAAGCTTTTAGACTTAATGCCTGATTGCTTGGCGGCTTGCGGGTAGCCCCACGGTGGCGAGTTGGCGCTGTTGTATAGTCTGCCGATGACGATAGATAATGATGCACGTTTAAGTGAAAACTGAATTAAATAAAGCGCTATTACTGAGTTATGATACCTTCTTGAATTAGCACTTCAATAATATCTTTCGCTCTTTGATTGCCTTTAGCCGCAGCATCTCGATATAATTCAAGTGCTTTGTTTAGATCTTTTTCAACACCATGTCCAAAATAATATAGACCGCCAAGATTGGTTTGTGCTTCTAAGTCTCCTTGAGCGGTAGATTTGCTATACCATTTGAAAGCATTATCGTAACTTTGTACAACCCCATCACCTGTATAATATAATGCAGCTAGGTTGTTTTGCGCAGCAGCATAACCCTGATCTGCTGATTTGTTATACCACATGGCGGCTAGTGCGTAATGCTGTTTGACACCAAAGCCGTTAGCATACATAACACCTAGATTATATTGGGCTTCCATGTCTCCTTGCTCTGCTGCCCTTCGAGTCCATCTATAGGCTTTATTGTAATCTTGTTCTATCCAATCTCCCTCAGAATACATGATACCAAGCTGCAGTTGAGCGGTTGCAAAACCATTCTCGGCTGATTTTTTATACCACTTTAAAGCTTGCTCGTTATCTATTGCTCTATCATAACCATTCTGATAAAAAGTACCAAGATAGAGCTGAGATTCTGGCTGACCCTGAGCGGCTGCCTTCTCAAACCAAGCAATTGACTCATTAAAGACAGGTTCAAGCTCCATATTAAAGTAATACAGTTTGGCTAACGCATTTTGCCCATCAGCAAACCCCTGCTCTGCAGATTTTCGATACCAGTCTGCAGCTTTAGTTTTATCTTGACTGACACCTTCACCGTTTTCATACATACTACCTAGTTGAAACTGGGCTTGTGGGTCGCCTTGGTTAGCTTCAGCATAGATTGATTCAAAATCTTTGCTATCACTTTTATTTATTGGTTGAGCTAAATGTTGGCTGGTTTCATTTGTAGCGTCTGTTGAGCAAGCAGAAAACAACAACCCAGTTGATAATGCAATAACAAGTCTTAAATGAAACATTAATTTTTTTGGTTTTTGAGCAATCATAAAACACTTCACTTTTATACTTTAGAACGTTAACATCTGTATATAAATACCTTACTATGTTAATTATCTATCGATCTAATGGCTTACGCTTTCTAGTAATTTAATAGTAATATCTTTAAACTCTTCTTTGTATGGTAAAAGATAAATCATCTCTTTGTCCTTTATACCAATATACTGGTAGTCATATTTTTTGTAAACTCTACCACCAAGTTGGTCTCTATTTATGTATTTTATTTTATTTTGATCCTCTATTATTTTAAAATCTTCTAATAGAATTTCTTTTCCACTAATTAGAGTTATCTTTAACTTTCTATCTATTTCTATATTCTTGATAAACCTTTTTGAAATTACAAATAAAATTCTATAAAACGAATATAAGACAGAATATAAGCATATTATAAACGGTAGCAAATAGTACAGTGATATTTTAAATTCAAAAAAATAAAAAATACTATTATCAGAATTAAACAATAATCTTGTAAAAAGCAACAGAAATATGAATAACACTATGGCCAGAAGTAAATACTTATAAACAAAAGTAATACCTTTCTCATTTATTAAATAACTATGATCTGTAAAGTTTTTATCGGATTTCAAATTTATTTCTACCCTTGAGTTATAATAATTTAAGGCTTCTTAGTCCAAAAAAGTCCTAGATCATCTGTTGAATCAGAATCTTTAAACTCTACTGACTTACCAAATTCACCAGCAGCAGATGTGGCAGCTGCTTGGGCTATATCTCCTATACCTCCCAAATTATAGGGCTTTAATGCTCCTCCAGCTAAACCATTTACTCCTGCAGTAAACAAATCTGCTTCGCCCTCTGCAATATCTTGCGTAGCATAAGTACCAGCAGTGCCAACTGCACCTGTCGCTAATATACCTGGCGCTATGGCGGCAGCCCCACCAGTTAAAGCTCCACCAGCCGTATAAATAAGAGCTTTGCTTGGATCCCATTCTTCAGAGGGTGTCGTAGCGACATATGACACACCACCAAGAGCACCGCCAGATGAAGCACCATTTATTGCAGTTTGTGGTAGTAAGGTTGCCGCTTCTTTTGCTGCAGCTCCAATATAAGGACCGTAACCCGCAATAGCAGCGCCTGCATAGGTAACGTTACGCATATCTTCTTGTAAATTAGCTTGTGCAATTACTTTGCGATCTGTAGCTGCAAGTCTCGCATGAGCAGGTAACACTACAGCTAAAGGATCCACTGCAAAATTTGACTTCTTATCTGGGATAGGCTCAAGAACCATATCCCGAATACTTTCATCCCAAACATACTTATAACCTTCTGGAGGCTTATCGTATGGATTGGGAGTGTAATTTCCAAAACCTGACAATCCCCCGCCCCCTTGATTAGGGTCATTAGAATGAGTATTGCCCGCTATCAAGCTCCCATCAGCTTCAGTATCATCTACACGACCAAAAGAGCCAGCTCTATCTAAAGGCCCTTGTTTTAATGCCGCTAACGCACTTGGCAAGCCATTAGGATTAGTAGCTTGGCTAGATGGAACAGGTGCAGCAACAGAGGTACTTGGCTCTTCCACCTGACTATTACTCGCCCCCGGCGGATTGATCAGCACATCCTTGCCAATCACCTTGTTCTCTTTCTCTGCTTGGGTGATGATGCTTGAGCCTGTGATGATGATACTGCCATCGGCGTTCATCACCAGCGATGATTTACCGACGGTTATCTTAAACTCATCGCCTGCGGTAATACTATAGCTTTTACCCACAAAGGTTTTTTTGATGCGGCCCACTTGTTCAGTCTGCATGATGCCAACAGCGGTGTTCATGATGGTGCCGACTTGGGTGGCATACCCTAAGCCTACGGTGACAGATTTACCCAGTTTGACAAATTCGCTGTTGGTTTTGTCAACAGTGAGAGAGCGGCTTTTGTTGATGGTCTCTTTGCGGTCTTTGTTGACGGTGAGGCTGTCATTACCGTTGACGGTTTTGTCTCTGTTGCCTTTGATGAGGATCTGTTCACTCTTGTGTACGGTCTCGGTGCGGTTGCCGCCGATGTCGATGGTTTCATCTAAGTCGACGCGTTCCTTACGGTTTTGATGGATGGTAATCGTCTCATTCTGATCCACCGTCTCCGTGCGGTTCTGATGAATGGTGATGGTTTCATCCAAGTCTACGGTTTCAGTACGCTTGCCATGTACCGTTACCGTCTCATCTTTATCAATGGTGGTGGTACGGTCACGGTTGACTCTGCGGGTCTCATCGTTCTTGACTAAAGAGTTTAGATCACGCTGCGCCTGCAAGTTCACCAACTCAAAGCCGGCATCATCGTTGAACATGAGCTCATTGTAGTTCTCAAGGGGCGAGTTAAAGCTTTTAGACTTGATGCCGGACTTTTTGGCCGCTTGCGGGTAGCCCCATGGGGGCGGGTTGGCGCTGTTGTAGAGACGGCCGATGACGATGGGACGATCAGAGTCGCCGTTGATAAAGTCAATAAGCACTTCTTCACCGATACGCGGGGTATTGATGGAACCAAAGCTACCCCCTGCGGAACCTTGTGCCACCCGTATCCAGTCTGAGCTTAGCTGGTTCTTGGGGCCGTATCGGTCCCAGTGGAACTGGACTTTGATGTCGCCATAATCGTTGGTGTGTACTTCTTCTCCTGCAGGGCCGGTGACGGTGGCGCCTTGGGTGCCGATGATTTGCGGCTTGGGAGTAACTCTAGGGGCACGGTACTGGTAAGTGAGGGGGATGGCACTAAAGCGAATACGGTAGTGCGATTGTTCGGTGCCACTGGCATAACCGGCCTCTTTGAGTTCGTACTCGGCATAGATAATGAGGTGTTCGGTGTTGGCGGCGTCATGCGGGTGACGGGTCAAGGCAAAGGTGTGACCGGGGGCGATGGTGAGGACGTTACCAGCAGCACTAATGCGTTTGCTTTGGGCGTTGTAGTCTTGGGCGCGGACTTGTTGGTAGTGCGGGGCATCCTCTTTGCTACTGAAGTTGGTATAGAAGTCGTAGTGTTCGGTGTTGATACCCCCTAAGCCATGGGTTTCGCCTTGGTAGCTGAGCTTACGGTTGGCGGTTTGGTAGTTGTGGTCGTTGACGTTGACGGTCTTGGTGGCGAGGCGGTCGGTTTGCTGCCATTCGTCGATGTAGTTCTGATCAGGGGTCCCTGGGGTGACGGCTGAGTGGTAAGGGATGAAGGGTTGACCCTGAATGGGAGGATGGGCGCTGTTGTCATCAACGATGATGAGGGTATGATTGCCGTCGGTATGGGCAAAATAGTAGTAGAGCCCTTCTTGTTCAAACAAACGGTTTAGGTAGGCAAAGCTGGTTTCTTGGTATTGGGTGCTGTGTCCGTATTTACGGTAGTGGTTCTGGCACTGTATCTCGTAGGGGAAGCCAAATTCGTCTAGGATGGTGCGGGTGATCTCAAGTATGTCTTTGTCAACAAAGACTCGGCTGTCATAACGCTGGGTGAGATACCACATGTTTGGACGCATGATGCAGGTGTAGAGATGGTAGCTTTGCTCGTCTTCATCTTCACTTAGGTAGCCAAAGTCGGTAACTAGGCCATTTAATACGCGCTCACCGCTCTTGGTGTCTATGGTGACGGCGATGGTTTGGCCGATGATGTCGGTGGCAGCGAGATTGGGGTTTTTGCTGGTGAGGGTTAGGCGATACTCATAGAGCATGCTGAGCCCTTCAAATCCATTGAGTTCGACAAAGGACAGCTCACGGCCAAAGGGGGTGTGGATGGCAATGGTGCGCATGAAGAGAGCCTTTTTAGAGGTTAGTTGATAAATATATGTCTGGCTAGAAGCACGACGTCAGCACTTATGATGGGTAGATAGTGCTGACTTGCTCATTATACTCTACAAATATCGGTAGATTATATCATCTTCGTCGGTGCTTAGATGAATAGAATTGATGGTTTTATTGTCGATAATGTAAGTCAGTAGGTCTTTGCTGATTTTAGGTAAGATAGTATTGGTCAAGATGGCATCAATCATGCGACCGCCAGACTCAACTTCGCTACATCGATCAGATATCAGGGCCAAAATATCATCAGAGTAGCTCAGTGTAATACCATGATTGTCTTTGATGCGCTTGACGATACGCTTAAGCTGCAAGTCTACGATCTTATTCAATGCCGCGTCGTTCAGTGGATAATAAGGAATAACCTGAATCCTACCCAACAATGCGGCTGGGAATACTTGCAGCATAGGTGCTCTTAGCTCTTTTTGTAGCGTTTCTATATCGATGACTTCATCGTTGTTATGGCAACGATTCATGATGAGCTCTGTACCGACATTGGTGGTCAAAATAATGATGGTGTTTTTAAAATCAATATGTCGCCCTTCTCCATCTTCCATCCATCCTTTATCAAATACTTGAAAGAATATCTCATGCACATCAGGATGGGCTTTTTCTACCTCATCAAGTAATACCACACTATAAGGCTTACGTCTGACGGCCTCCGTTAACACACCGCCTTCTCCGTACCCAACATAGCCTGGAGGTGCGCCCTTTAGGGTTGATACAGTATGTGCTTCTTGGTATTCACTCATATTGATCGTAATGACGTTATGCTCACCACCATATAATGAATCGGCTAACGCCAAGGCAGTTTCTGTCTTACCAACCCCTGATGGGCCCGCCAGCATAAAGACACCGATAGGCTTATTGGGATCATCAAGACTCGCTCTTGAGGTTTGTACTCTTCTAGCAATGGCCTCCATACCATGATCTTGGTCGATGACACGCTGACTCAGCGTTGAGCTAAGCGCCAGAATGGCCTGTAGCTCATCTTTCATCATTTTACCTACTGGTATGCCTGTCCAGTCTGAGACCACATTAGCCACTGCTCTGGAATCTACCAATGGCAATACTAGCGGATCATCATTTTGTTGCTGTTTCAGCTGCTCAATGATATTTTTTTGTGTCTCAAGTAGGCCCTCGATATCACTACTGGTATCGCTTATATTTGGCAGATGATTAGTGTCATCGTCATTATGGGCATTGTCTGCGGCAATAGCACCATTGCTATCTGTCTCATCATTGAGCGCTGTTTCATTATGACTATCAACTGTAGCATCAGTAACTTGCGTATGACTGCCTTCTGTTGTAGCGTCCTGATCCTCAACATCTGAAACATCTTCGTCTGTTACATACTGCAAAATTTGTTGACGAACATCAATTAGCGCATGAACCAGACGAGACTCTTCCTGCCATTTATTCTCAAGCTCGACTAATTGAGCTTCTAAATCAGCGATGTCGCTGTCAATCTCACTCAGTTTGTCTTGCTGATCATAATCAAGCTTCATTTCACGCTCCATATTATGCTTTTGTGTTTCTAAAGCAATAATTTTTCTATTGAGATACTCAATTCGACTTGGCGTTGAGTGCTGACTTAATGATACTCTCGCGCAGGCAGTATCCACTAAGCCAATGCCTTTATCTGGCAGCTTACGTGCAAGAATATAGCGATGGGACAGCTGCACGCTTGAGACTATGGCTTCATCAAGGATGATCACATTATGATGTGATTCCAGTGAAGGTACTAATGCTCTTAGCATCTCAATCGCCTCATCTTCTTCTGGCTCATCAACGTTGATGACCTGAAAGCGTCGTGTCAAAGCAGGATCTTTTTCAAAGTACTTTTTGTATTCTGCCCATGTGGTTGCCCCTATGGTTCTTAGCTGACCGCGAGCCAGCGCAGGCTTTAGCAGATTGGCAGCATCACCAGTACCAGCAGAACCGCCAGCACCTATCAAAGTATGTATTTCATCAATAAAAAGTACGATAGGCGTTGGACTTGATTCTACTTCCTCCATAACTGCGCGCAGACGCGTTTCAAACTCCCCACTGACGCTAGCACCTGCTTTTAAAGCACCAATATCAAGTAAGATAAGCTCAACGTTTTTCAGACTTGGCGGCACGTCACCTGAGGCAAGTTTGAGCGCCAACGCTTCAACGACTGCTGTTTTACCAACGCCGGCCTCTCCAGTCAAGATAGGGTTGTTTTGGCGGCGGCGCATCAGGATATCTATAATTTGTCGTATCTCATTATCACGGCCCACGATAGGATCAATCTTGCCAGCGGCCGCCATTTCGGTCAGATTGCTACCATATTTTGCCAAAGCCGTTTTTTCTGAATCCTCTACATTCGCGTTTGATGACACTGGCGACTCTTGTTGGACGTTTTCAGAAGAAGATTCAAATATAGTATCAAAATCATCGACCAGTTTATCGGCGTTAATCTTCTTAAATTGGCTTGATATTCTAAATAGAATATTAGACAGCTCTGAGCTTTTTAGTAACGTATAAAGCAGGTAAGCACTACGTATCTTTTGGCTATCAAACAATAACGAAGTATAGGTCCAGCTTTGTTCTACTGCCTCCTCTACATGTCTTGAGAAATCAGCAACATTACTAGCACCCGTCGGTAGACTCTCAACTGCAGCAAGAATATCCTTTTTCAAATTATTACTATTTATCTCAAAGTAGCGATTAATACAATCGAGATCGTTATCAGGTGTCTGTACTAGAACATGTAACCAGTGCACTAGCTCCACATAGCTGTTCTCTCTCAGACGACAATAGGTAAAAGCACTCTCTAAAGACTTATAAAGAGAGTCATTCAACTTGGCAAATAGTACACTTCGGCTAATATTAGACATGATTACTCCATTAAATTGTTTAATTATTATGTTAAAAGGCAGATTGCTTTATAGTCGGTGTTTAAGCACGCGGTACTAGCGTTACATTCATACTTAATATCGATGGTTTAGCGTTGATAGTTTAGTATTAGGCCGTCTTCATCTGTATCAATAGCGCCAAGCCAAGTAGTAAGACCAAGCTTATTACGTCCTCCTAAAACCAGCTGTGGTATATCTGGTTTTGCCAATACAAGCTGTACATCCCAATCATATTCTTCGCCTACGTAAAAACGCACCCACTCTATCATTCGTTTTGAGTTGAGACTTCCTTTAAAAAAAGACTCAAACTCATCCAGCTCCAAAGGTCCAATGATTATGCGAAACTTAGTTTGCACATCATAGATTTTGCTGCCGACGATCAAGCCATCACCAAGATTGTACTGTCCCTTTACGCCCAAACACGTCTGCTCCTCTTTGGGCAGCTCAAACCACTGGCCAATATTTTCTTCAATATGAATCGGTAAAGAAAAGTACTGTGATAATAGATCTTGGAAACTATCAGTAGAGCGGTTTCTTTGCAGACTGTACCCTGCAAAATACAATTTTGAGAAGTGTTCGACATATTGGTGAGGTCGTTGTTCATCGAAAACCGCAAAGCCTGCTAAACTGGCTATATACCTACTGAATTTATTAGCACCCTTGTTTTCAAGTGATAGGACACTTTGAGCATTCATCCAGCTACGATAAAACATCGTTAGCACTCTATGCTGTAGCATATTAACGAAGTCCGCCCATGCACCATCACCATACTGATGTTTTCTTTGAAAAATAAACTCAATCAAATGCGATGGCAGTGGTGAATTGGCTCCTAATAACCCTATTTCATTGATAGCAATTTGGAACTTATTACTTTTAAGTGAGATGCTATCGATATTCTTATATATAAAAGACATCGATGGGTTTTGATACAACCTAAATAGGTCTTGCGTAGGACTGCTCGTTTCACCGATTAAGGGTACAGAGGTATCTTGACTACCCTCCAAATGCCTCAAGATTGAAAAAAAGCTATATTTATGAAGATGGCTAGTAATCTCTTCAAGATCAAACTCATCATCTAATGTATTTAGGCCGTCTGGCAATCCCTTATGCCCGCTTGATAGCACATAGTCATTGATCTTGTTGTCACTCATAGTAAAGACTTCTCACCCTTTATGTCTTTCCATTTAATAATCTGACCTTTTTGTACCGTCAATACGGTCATTTCAACAAATGAATTGATAGAAATAATACGAGAGAAATAATGCCTTAAAATAGAAGCAAATAAGAAAGGATGCACGCCTGCCAACAAACTTTCATCAAAAGTTAGTTGAACGGCTATTCCTTTTATTAGACTTCCTGCGCCTTTGTGCCGAACTACTTTTGTCATTGGCGTAACTTTAAGCTGCGTAATGCTGTTGATCTCAGACTTATAAAATTCATTATTTTCATGGGGGAACGCTAAAAGCAGCTCTTTTAATAGCAATGTACTGTCTTTATCAGCGTAATCTGTTAATGAGATATAACTAAGATTAAGCTGATTGAGTAGCGACCAAAGCGTATGATCCTCGCTTACTGCTTCAACGGGCTTAGTGACTCCTGAGATGATATGTGCAGCACCTACAGGCAGTGCAGCATCAACCAAAAAATCCGACTCCACAGATCTGGTAAGAATCAATGGTAAATCACGATTGGTACACCACGCCTCTACGGCCAAATGATCAATATTGAAGCTAAAAACAGACTGACCTTCACTCATCATCGATAAATACACTTCACTGCCAAGATAAGACGTCCGACCACCATACAAATTCGCCGAGCTTGACTGTGCTCTCTTTTCTCTTCTCATTGAAAAAAAGGCATTATTGTGACGATTATTGAGAAACACCTCTTGATCAGTGGCTTTATAGATGGGGGTAAAATTCACTTGTTGATTATTAAACTTGTCAAATCCTTTGACTCGCTCTATGCTGTGCACCTCAAAATCCAGAGGATGTACACGATCGACGATGACGTGATGATCTGTGTTCTGCATAGTGACAGGAAAACGTACAGATTTCTTTTTGAAAAGGTTGACTATCGGTGCTGTATTGATAGTAATATCCTGCTCTTTTAGCAATTGCGTCAATTCAGGTATATAGCTGTCGAATAAAAACGAGACACTAAACCTGCGCTTCTCATGGCCTACCACTCTCTTGTTTACGCCGTTTTCGACTATAACGTCCTCAGTCTGTAATGCAGAAAGAGCAAAATCACCATTGATCTCTGCTTTTTTTATGGCTTGATTGATTCCTTGCTGACTGACAAATAAGAACTTCTCTGGTAGCTGAATATACTCTTGTATCAATCTTAAAGATGAAATAGATTTATTTAAATCAAATACTAACGCTTCGTCTTTAGCAAACCCTTTATGCTTAGGATGGTCATCTATAACATAATTCCATCTGCGCGCATCTTCAAAACTATGGCACACGACATTATTACAAGCGTTCATCAACAGGTTTAATAACTGAGAGGCGACGGGTAGCTCTGAGCCTAGATAAAGCACTAAATCTTCGGGTGTTAATTCAGAGCATTTAGTGGCCGATCTGATGGAAAAATCCAATCTGAGTGCTGATAAGCTCTTACCAGTTTTTACACTTTTCAAATCTGGGAGATAGTTCAGTGAGTTGGTATAATGTGATGCCTCAAGCTCAATCGGAGTCAACGCCGTATTTTGAGTCAAAGAAAAATGGCAGCTCAGCATATTGGCATCTATGTCAATAGGCAAAGACTCAAGCAGCTGACCGCGTTTCAATGTGTTCAAAACATTGACACTATAATGCTTTGAGGTATCAAACTTTATAATAGTGGACGCTGGCGTAGGATACAAAAACTGTGGATAAACCACTTCTAAAATGCGTTGAACAAAACGTGGGTATTCAGCGTCTATTTTTAGCTGAGTTCTTGCAGTAAGGTAAGCGACTCCTTCTAGGAGTCGCTCAATATAAGGATCTGGAATCTCGTTGTCACTCAGTTTGAGACGAGAGGCTATCTTAGGATATTGCTTAGCAAACTCCTGCCCCATCTCTCTAAGAAATCTTAATTCTTTGTTGTAATAAGACACAATTTTATTATTCATCTATACTGCCGTCCACTAACGAGAAAAATCCAGTTTCAACGTCTATAGTTGTTCTTAACCAAAACTCTTTGGGATATGGGTTAAGCTTGATCATGCCTTTGATTTCTATCAATAATTGATTGTGATTGGCATGCATGTCATTTTCGATATGCACTAAAACCTTTAAACCGTTTTCTACAAGTCTGGGTTCAAAGTTTATTAATGACTCTAAAATCAAATTTTGTACACCAGACCAGTCAATATCTGAGATATTTATCCCTGAAAATGCAGGGATACCATAGTTCATAGTGGAGCGCTTAACGTGAATGGGTAATAAGATCTCGAGCTGCTCACTATGCAAGCAAGTCGTATTCAATAAAAATAGAATATCTCTTAATATCGTCTCACGATACTCAGATATACTAATACCTCTATGGTATTTAGTATCATAGCTGCTTCTAGGATCTGTATCTGTTAGCCTATCCAATAAACAAGGGACTAAACCAATTTCATTCTTCATTGATAATCTACATAAGTTTTATGATTTACTTGTCTGATGATTTTGATATAAATATATTGCAAATCTCTAAAAAAAAGATCCAACTCAAACTTTTAAGTTAGATCTTAATATTACAAATAATAATCAAGCAAATTAAGCAGAACGATTCTCTTTTACATCAAACGCCATTTGCACTTCAGCACCTTTAGAACCTTTATCATTCTGTTCCCAGTACTGATTTTTAACTTTTGCTGCTTGGAATGAGTACTCCATCATTAGTGACTCATTTTCTTGAGCGCCAATGAATTTAACAGCAGTAATCAAAACATCTTCTAAAGTAGTGCGAGAATACTCAACTTGGTTGCCACCTGCTTTGCAGACAGATATTTCAACCTTGCCCAAATGCTGACCCACTGAACAGTTCTTTAGTACTGTTGGTGCTGCTTTATCAATGGCTGCAACGACTGTTAGATCATCAAAGTTTACTTTGCCTGCGCCACCGCCACCGCCAGAGCTCATAGAACCTGGCTGCTCAGCCCCCCAGCTAAAGCTGCGGATATCCGTCCAGTTTTTATGGTTAGAATCCTTAGATTCACCGCTTACACCTTCAATACGCATAAACATATCTAAAGCCATACTACTCTCCTAAATTAAATTAAATAATGATAAATAAAAAGACAGACGTCTTTATTCATCCCTTGCTGAAGGCAGTTTAGATACTAAGCGTAAAGAAACCGTTAATCCTTCTAGTTGATAATGAGGTCTTAAAAAGAACTTCGAGGTATAATAGCCAGGACTACCTTCAATCTCTTCAACAACGACCTCTGCCGATGCTAATGGCTTTCTTGCTTTTGTCTCTTGAGTAGAGTTAGCAGGGTCTCCATCCACATAGTTCATAATCCACTCATTGAGCCACCTTTCCATATCATCACGCTCTTTGAACGAACCCACTTTGTCTCTAACAATACATTTCAAATAGTGGGCAAATCGGCAACAAGCAAACAAGTAAGGCAGACGTGCTGCTAATTTAGCGTTTGCTGAGGCATCAGCATCATAATAGTCAGCCGGCTTGTTGAGTGACTGCGCTCCTATGAATGCAGCTAAGTCAGTGTTCTTTCTATGCACTAAAGACATAAACCCTAAGTTTGCCAATTCAGACTCTCGGCGATCACTGATAGCAATCTCCGTAGGACATTTCATGTCCACGCCGCCATCATCAGTGGGAAAAGTATGTGTTGGCAAGTTCTCTACTATACCGCCCGACTCTACACCTCTGATAGAGGTACACCAACCGTACTGTTTAAAAGAACGATTGATATTGACAGCCATAGCGTAAGCTGCGTTTGACCACGTGTAATTATCGTGGTTAGATCCATCCGTACTCTCTTCAAAATCAAACTCATCAACTGGATTCGAGGCTGCGCTATAAGGCAACCTTGATAAAAACTTAGGTAATGCTAGACCAATATAACGAGAGTCTTCTGACTCTCTTAAGCTACGCCAACTAGCGTACTCAGTGTTTTGGAAAATCTTGCTCAAATCTCTTGGATTTGCAAGCTCCTGCCAAGTTTCCATTTGCATAACATCAGGGGAAGCACCTGCGATGAAGGGGCAATGAGATGCCGCCGCAATTTTTTTCATGCCATTTAATAGCTCAACATCCTGCGGTGAATGATCAAAATAATAATCACCTACCATACAACCAAATGGTTCACCACCGAACTGACCGTATTCTTCTTCATATATTCTTTTGAATAAAGGACTCTGATCCCAAGCTACCCCTTTGTAGCGCTTAATATCGCGAGCGACTTCTTTTTTTGAAATCGGTAAGACCTTTATTTTTAGCAAGTCATCGGTTTCTGTATTAGTAACCAAATGATTAAGACCTCGCCATGCGCCTTCCAACTTTTGAAACTCTTGATGATGAATAATTTGGTTTATTTGCTCTGATAACTTTCGATCTATCTCAGCAATAATATATTCAATCGTTTGGTAAGCATCATCTGAAACGACGACTGTATTTTTTAATGCTTGTTGAGCCAATGTCGTTACTGCATGTTGCACGGCACTTTTTGCATCTTCAGTTTTAGGTCTAAACTCCTTTTGCAATAAGTCTGTAAACCCAGTCTTTTTTTCTTGTAAAAGCTCAGGGTTGGCATTTATTTCATTTAACTCTTGGACTTTATTCATAATAGTAGTCTCTAACCCTATAATTTTTAAATCATTTACTCATCAATACTATTTTTTGTAGAAGCCTTGTTACTACTAGCCAGTGCATTTAACAACTCACTGTCTGCTAGCACTTTAGAAATTAACTCTTCAGCGCCTGACTTACCATCCATATACGATAGTAAATTTGATAGCTCAGTTCGAGCTTGCAACAGCTCTCTCAAAGGCTCAACTTTATTCGCCACTGCGGTCGGTGAGAAATCATCCATACTTTCGAACTCTAACTCGACATTTAGGTTTCCCTCTCCCGTTAAGGTATTTTCAACCTGAAAGGCAGCTCTTGGTTTTAGAGCTTTCATTCTGTCATCGAAATTGTCTATATCAACTTCTAAAAACTTTCTTTCAGATAAGTCAGGAACGGGTACTTGTGACTTACCCACAAGATCAGCCATAACGCCCATGATAAAAGGTAGTTCGACTGTCGACTCTGAGCCGTATAACTCAACATCATATTCAATTTGAACACGAGGAGCTCGGTTACGTCCCACAAACTTTTGGCTTGATGAATATTTTCTATTGGGATTATCGTTAGACATTTATGCGTCCTTGTTAAATTGCATTTTAATTACTGACTAATAAAGAGTAACTCTCAAAAAATTTATATAATAGTGAATATTGGTTACTAATACTTATAATGACAGTAAACTTAATTACCATACTATAGTCTATTAAAATACTTAAATCCATTATTAAAATTTGTAGTTACATTATGTATATATTTAATTTACGAATGACATTAGTAATTTTAAAAATAGCTTTTGAAGATATTCAAAAAATAAAATATTAATTAACAGTTCTTACTATTTTAGTCCTCATCGTCTTTGCCAATGATCACATCTAAATCATTCAGACTATTTGGACTTATATTTTTTAACATCTCATAAAAACTCATATCCATGAGCTTTTGTAATCTTTCTATAAAAAGAGGAGCAGGATGGCTTGGTTCTTTCAGTCTAAAGTACAAGTTTAGTTTTTCCAGTACTACTTTTACATCGTTTCTATCTTTTATACTGATATCGTCTAATTTCTGGATACTCATTACTGATTTATTTGCTACATTATCTACAGCAGTTGAAACATCCTCATAAAGAGAGGCGTTTTCTTCTACTTCTTCTACAACATTAGACGATCTGACTATTAATCTGGCGATTACTTCGATAGGCTGTTTTATGGCGGAGAAATCCAAATGGGAATCTTCAATTTTTTCATCAAAAATAAATTCGATATTATTTATTAGACCCAAAGCATCTTTCAGCGCTACCAGCTCTTCTTGATCGTTTTGATAGGCAACTTTGATATCCTCTATCAACTTCTCTCTTCCCCCAGGATAAGAGTCATCATCATTATTTATCAAAATCGACACTACAGACTTGAGAGTAAAATAGCCCTTCTTGCTGGCAGAATATATAATGTTAGACTTGTTCAACTGTTGGATGATGCCGCTCTTATCAATTAATAAGCTTATAGATCCTGATCTATAAAAAGCATCAAACTCATTGTCCTCATCAACTAATTTTGGATACAACTCATCCCAGTACTTCTCTATATTGGTATGAATTATCTCACAACCTTTTTTAAAACCGATAACACCATGGTTGGCTGTAAGTGCTTGTGCATAGAAACAGAAAACTCTGATATCCTTTGATTCAGATAAAATCTGACGACAAAGCTTTTCAATTGTGCTCCAGTCAGGCTCTTCGGCTTCTATGATAACATCGCCATATTGTTGCTCAGGCTTACCTTCAACCAAAGTCTGTATATCGATAAAACGGGTATCATATTCAATGTCTATACCAGTTGGTTGCGCCACTGAAATAGGGTCAATAAAGTCTGAAAAAATTTTAGTCATAATTTAGCCATATATTTTATTGTAGAGCGTGCAAGTCAAATAGCCTTGGTGAGTAATAGTGATAAATTTTTCCAGATTAACCCAATAAGAACACATAATAGGATCAAACCCTCTTTCTAAAACTTCCAAAGCAATATCGTCTATGACTACTTTTAGTTGGTTCATTCCTTCATATTCTTGAGAATAAGAGCTGAAATAGTGTGTTTCCTCAATCTTAAGATCGCCATTAGCGACTATATTTACAAACCCTTCATACTTACCAGCCATAGATAGAATAAAAGTAGAAATTTTTTCTAAGTCGTTTAATTGCGTTTTTTCAGTATCAACATATACAAAAAAAGGATATTTACGCTCTGACATATCAGAACTCAAAGTAGTCAAACCGATCTTTAAAGTATCACCTTCACTCACAACAAATAGCCATACGGGTTTGGTTTTACTTGTAGTATTCAAAAAAGACAGCAAGGTGTTAGTATTAGAGCATTTATTGAACCAAACCTCCCAATCATAATAATAATCCCGAGTTAGACCAGCAGCTTTAATAAATTCTCGTCTTCTACGTAGTTTGCCAAAGTAATGGATTCGTTCAATGTTACACATCATCTATTCTCTTATACTCATTAATGTCTACTGAATAAAATTACATATTCAAGCACATGAGAACCGACGTAAATCAGCCAGATAAAAAGGGTTATTGCCAGTGCTGGCACTAAACTCAATAACGATATCCTTATTGTTAAGAGAGTACCTGACGACACTTCTATTTCGATTGTTAATAAGCATTTTTCCACTTTCCACCAGTCTCAATAACGCCCATGAACCTTTCATCTCAATGTCGTCTACTCTTTTTTCATTGATGTAAGCTGAGAACCCAACCTTTCCTGATGTAGCTTTTGGCCATACTGCTTCAAATTTTTCTAAAGGTCCATGACTATAGGAATAAGATTTACCACCGTAGTTGAAAATCAGCTTCTCAATTTCTGGATCGACGTTAATCACCTTAACCTCAAAGTCGAATCCTAACTGACCAGCATCTTTTTGAAAATAAGGGCTGCTCATCTGTTCAACTTTACGAACATCTCCAAACTCAGATCTAAATTTTGAGTTTGCACGCACCAGCTCATCAAAACTATAGACTTGCATATCACTAGCGATTTGTGGGTCAAGGTTCATAAAGGACTGGTATAGTCCTTTATGTCCAAATAGTTTTTTGAAGTTAGTCAGCACTACCTCATCGCTTGAGTCTTTGTTAAAAGGATAATTTGCTTGAGTGGCCCTTTTACAAACAGCAGTGATGGGAGCTAGTTCACGCTTCATGATATTGAAAGCTTCTATTTGCTGCTTTTTTTTTTGCTCTGCTGTAGCAATTTTCTGCTCTTCATCTAAAGCCTCTCTTCGCTCTTGTTCCTCTTGACGCAAAGCTTTTGCTTTATCTTCTGCCTCCTTTCTTAAGTCATCTTCTCTCTGTCGTTGCTCTTCCAATTGCCTTTTTGCATCAATATCTGCCTGTAGCAAACGATCATTCATCTCATCCAAGCTTTGATTAAGAATAAAAACTGAGAATTGATCAAACATCTGACGAAAAGGTGACGGCAACCTGTTTACTTCAGCTCTATAACCAAATAGCGAATCGTTTGAAGGAAGATCCACTCCTTTTTCTATTGCGACATCAAGGATATCTAAGAATTCATAAAGATCCTTAATAGAGATAATTACTTCATTAATTGCAGCTGCTTCAGACCCTTGTTTTTCAGTCAATACATTGAACTCTGAGAACTCTTCATCTACAGGAGTAGTGAACTTAAGATTGTCAATATAATTATCTTTGACGTAGCCAGCCTTGTTTTGCAGATTACCGAAACCGGCTCTAGACACAAGTCTATCTATAGTATCTTTGACAGTTCCATTATCATCACTACCTTGTATCTGTTTGCTAATGTCTAAAGTAGTATTTTCGCTTATTCCTTCAATCATGTTCTGCAATGGCGAATCTGAAGTATTGGAAAGAATTTTAGCAATATCTCTAGCTTCTTTTAGATTTCTAGGCTGTTTCAGTCTTATATCAGAGAGATATCTATTCCATACGTTGATGTATCTTTTAAAATAAGCACTTTTCGCTTCTTTCAAAGTATCTTTTTCACTCGATTTAAGAGACGCATAGTTCCCTAATACCCATTCTTCTTCTTCATACAGCTTGGCAGTTGATTTCAAAAGTTCAGGAAGGACAAATTCAATGTAAGCCTGCTTCGTATAAATAGGGTTAATCGTTTCAGTTAACGGTTTGCCACTCGCTCTAGTAAACACTAATCTACTCTGCTTACCTCCCATAGTATCAAAAGAGACTTGTGCTACTTTATTATTACCTCTAGATATCTCAGTAAAACTATCATTCAAAATCATAATTGAAATATCATTTTGGGCGATAAACTGCCTTCTTTGATCAACCAGCTCAGTATCAAGTGGAAGACTTGGCGTCAGTCCTTCTTCTTGAAGAATATATTGTAGTGATTCTTCAATTTTCTTTTTTTGTTCGGCATTCTTAATAGAAGAATCTTTTTCAAAATTGCGCATCAGCCAAGACAACATAAACTCTGCATCAAATTTAGTATCGTCGTATAGCATTAAATAAGCTTTAAGAGCATTATAATTATCTATCGAAGAATCCTCTGGGCTTTGTCTTAATAGCTCATCGATTTTATAGGATATTAGCGGCATTACACTTTCACTTAGCGCTCGTTTATAAGCAGCCTGCGAGATTTCATCTACCGCGTAACCTTGATAAAGTCCCATCCTGTGCTTGAGTGCGGGTGACTCAATCATTGTAAAAGGTGAAGTTTTTGACAGCATTCTAATCTTGTCAGCCATCTCTACCGCTTGTAGTAAATCTTTAGTTTCTGTGGTGCCCTTCAGCTCTTTATCTAGTTTAATGGTCTTTTCGTTGACATCTTTTAGATACTGACTGTTTGTTAAAAAACTATTAAATATAAGCGCAGATACTAATAGTCCGGTAGCTGCTACTGTACCAACACCTATCCATTTCAATATTTTATTCTTGGTAGACCACACCTTGTTATTGCTGGCGAGGTTAGCGTCATTAAATATAACCTCAGTAAAGAGATCATGGATAAAATAACTTTTGGTAAACTGTGAACCTGACTGATTTTCTTTTACATATTTAGGAGTAAGTTCAAAGTTGCTTCTGATAGTATTAAATACGGGATCCACACTCTCACCATCTTGGTAAGCACTGGTAAAAAATATGCCCCGCCACTGTATAGAGTCTTCAAATTTAGAAGATTTATACAACTCTCTAAACAATAGAACCAGTCTTTCATTGAGTATCGAAAACTCATTCGAAAATGTAAAGATCGCGTCTTTTTCGTTTTGATTAGTAGCATCATCTATTACTCTAAGATAAGAAGATTCTATATTATCTCTGATACTCTCAAGTTTTTTTGCAACAAAGCCAATAGTAGCCGCTCCATTGTCTTCCTCTGCATCATTAGCAGGTATCGTAAACCCTAAATATTTTTTTCTTTGATCCTCATCGAGTGCATTAAAAAAGTCTTCAAAGCCCTTCAAGATATCTAGCTTAGTAATCACTAAGTAGACTGGAAAGTTGATGCCCAGCTTAGCTCTCATTTCTTGAATTCGTTTACGTAGCTCTCGGGTAATATTTTTAAAATCGGTCTCAGCGTTTAGAATATCGTCTAAACCGATAGTGACAACTACACCATTAATAGGCTGTCTTGGTCTATATTTTTTTAACAGCCCCATAAACTCAAGCCAGTCGTACGAGTCTTCTTCATTATTATCTTGCAGTGACAGCCTACCAGCTGTATCTAACAACACAGCCTCATCTGACAAAAACCAATCACAATCTTTAGTACCGGCCAGACCACTGATAGAAGCACCGAAGGAACTTTCTAAAGGAAAGTTTAAACCAGACTCTCTTAATGCTGTTGTTTTACCGGTTCCAGCGGCCCCTAATACCACATACCAAGGCATTTGATATAAATACTGACCTGTAAAGAACTTATTTTTTATAAAACCATCAGAGTTTGAAAATTTTGCACTTTTTAGTACAGAATCTATTTCCTCAAACTGACGACTAAGAGCACTGTCTTTGTTGACATGCTTTAATATAGGTTGTTGTGATGTTTTAATATTTTCAACCAACTCTCTATTTCTTCTCGCCTGTAAATATTGTTTCAAGAAACTATTGATTAACCAGACTAAAAATATGAACAGAATAATAATTGCTCTTACGACTTTACTTTCAAGAGGTTTGTAGCTACCAATAGCTACAATACCGCCAAAGAACCAAATCAATAAAGATATTCCAAGTAGTCCTAAAAACACCCAAAAAACTTTTGAACTTGTAAAAGATAATAACCTTCTCATCTTATAGAACCTTCTTGTAATATCTCAAATAATTTAATAATAAAATCAGTCATTATTATTCTGGGTTTAGATGTTTAAGGCTCAACTGGGAGATTGTTACCCAAGCTATAAACTGTTATTTCAACGCGTCTATTTTTCGCTTTATTTTCGGCCGTGTCATTAGCAACGACAGGGTTGGTAGAGCCTCGGCCCTCTGATCGAATTCTATTTTTATTCTCAATATAGTCCGTCAAAATGTCCTTTACAGCATCTGCACGTGCTTGAGATAGGTGCCAATTAGAAGGGAAAGTGATGCTTTGTATAGGCGTGTTATCGGTGTATCCAGTTACTACTACTTGACCGTTAATGCCTTGTAGTGCTTGTCCAATGGTTGCTAATACAGGAAAAAATTGATTTTGAACATTTTCTGATCCAGACTCAAACAACCCATCGCCCAAGATAGTAATAACGCTACGATCGGCGAAATCATTAACCTCGACTAAGTCTCGACTGATTTCGCTTTGTAAAGCTGGGGTTAGTGGTTTAGTTTGAGTGGTATCACGTCCAACAACTGTATATTGAGCATTTTTAGGCAAAGATAAATTATTAATTTTGGCACTGGTATCATCCATCGTAGAGCCAAGGAAAAATCTCAAAAGAATATAAAAAAAGGCAACAATAAGACTGGCTAAAACAGCGATTACCCATAATGGTATATGCCAACGCCGCTTAACCTCTTCGTCCTGCTTGCTACTAATGCTCTCATGAAAAAGCAGACTAAAAGTTTCTGGTCTTTTTGATTTGATCAACTCAATGAGTTTGCTTTTTTCTTGCTCTAAAATAGTCTCGCCGTTATTTGCTATCTGATACTTACCCTTATAACCGAACTGCAAACACAGATAGATGAATTCAATCAGATATAAGTTCTTGTCAACATCCAACTTTGCTTTTTCTAAGATTTCAAAAAATCGCTCTCCGCCCCATGTTTCATCAAAGAAAGATACTAATAAGCTTCTTTGTGACCACTCTTCATCTGACCAACCAGATCTGACGGCGGACTCATCAACAAACGTGCATAGACAGTATTGAGCTGCTTTTACCATCTCATATGGCGCACCTTCTTGTTCAGCTTCCGCCTCGAAATCCTCAATCATCTTAGTAAATCTAAATAACACCTTCTCGGTTGAAAGCTGTGTTGTGGAGTTTTTCATTGCATTAGATAACACAAACACAGGCTTTGCCGCTGAAATTATTGGATTATAAATATCTGAAAACTGCAGGTTTGATCTTGAGTCACTTTTCATTTTTTTTCCGTCTATTCGGCATGAAGTCTATTTTATGTTAGGTTTAATTGCCCAAAACTCTAAATCAATATTTGGGAAGTCGCCTGCAATATGGAACGCCATACCAGACGAGTCATCGAAACGCTCCCATAACTCTGTGTCTTTATCTAGCTCAAAGTAAACATAACCATTGTGATAAGGTAGCTCTCTAGGTGCTACTGATAGAGCATTAAGTTTCACGCCAGGCAAGTGATAAGCAACTAGCTCTTTGATTTGCTCTACAGTACTAATTTTCATGGTACTTGGTAGATTATTTCTTAAAGTTTCGTTCGGCATATCTGCTTTTACAGCTAGCACGAAGTCAGCAACTTCAAGAATCTGAGCATTCGGTGTTTGAGCTACGTAAGTTGCACTGTCTTTTTTGCTTAAATCTATCCTTATCACTCTTTGCTCTAAGACTGTAGATAAGCTAATTCTTAGATTTGATACTAAGTGTTGATAGCACTCTCTTAGATTTTTATGGTCATAAACTGGCATATCACCCATTTTACGAGTGGGCAAAAAAGTCATCAAATCACTGCACAGTTTAGATAAATTTACAAAAAGTGTTTCTGGATGTGTGTGATTGGTCATCTGTTTTTGGTGTAGCATATAAGCCAGATCTCTATTGACTGTCTGTAGCATCAGAAAATCTGTAATCTCGAGTGACCCGCCTCGATTGGGGTCATTCACTGCATTGGCTAAACTTTTACTTTTCTGTGCAAGAAGACCATAAATCTCATTTATATAGCTATAAAGTTTATCGTTTTTTTGGGCAACTAACGTTGGTGGGATATAGCTTTTTTGAATAACAATTTCGGAATTTTCATTACTTGAAACAGTAGCTATAGGAATTTTAACGAGACTGGAATGAATGTCATCTTCTAACATTAGGCGTGCGTTCAATCTGGCTAAAGTCACTACTCTTGGCTCTGAATTAGTATCAGCGGTATCCACTAAAGATTTCTCAAAAGCACTATAACGGGTGTTTTTTATATCATCTGACTCATATGATATTTCCTTAGCGTTTGCTGAGCCTCTAGCAATAACTAGATATAACTTAGTCTCGGCTGTTTTTGCGGATATACTACATTTTAAAAGGCTAGTTTCAAACGGCGTAGGTATAAAGATAGTACCATCCTCAAAAACCACCTCCAGTTTAGACAGACCTATCACGCCTTGTTTGAGTAACGATTCATTGATGACTAACTCCGATACTCCATAATAATGCGCTTGTGCAAAGCTCACAATATTGTGGATATTACGCTCAGTGTATCTATCATTTTGCTGGAAATGCTGCGGTGAAAGATAAGTTCCTTCAGCCCACACAACTTTTGAATACTCGTCCATCACTAACACCTATTATTTTTATAATTTATTAGTAAATATACCTTTACTGTAGTCATACTTTGGCTTTTTGAAGACTCCACTCTTTGTCACTGACTTATCATTTGGATGTCTTTTTGCATACTTTTTCAGCTCTTCTTTCATTTGCCTCTTCGAGATTTGAAAAATACCTGAGCTATCAACTTTTAGATATAAATAACTATTTTGACTCCACCATTGAGGAGGTTGCTTTTGAAGTACAATCTTCCATGAAGTGTTTTCAATGTCGCGGAATCCTGTTGTGATTCCTAGATAGTTAGTGTCTTTTTCCAAACTCAGCGGTATTGACTTAATAGTATCAGGTATGATCATATGTTGATCTTTTACTAGCAGATCACCTTTTAAGTCATTGTCTTCGTCAATTAAATCTAAATATTCTTCATAAATAAAAGTTGGTTTTTTAGTCAGCTGAAATATATCTAGTCTCGCTGGAGCAGCCCTATCCATAACGTCAAGATTGACTGAAGGAGCAGTTAAAACCAAAAAATCCACTTGCTGATTATAGTCTTTTTCTTTAGCGTTGCTGAATACTGTACAACTTGATGTTACAAGACTTGACAGTACAATAGTGTACTTGAGATTTTGAAGCATATCATATCTACTTTATCAATGGTTATGGCACAGAACCCACAAGGTATAGTGCATCAATATAGACCAATCAAACGTCGTGAATTTTTGTAAACTCATTTAAGTATCGCGCCAACTTTCTGCTAGAAACAGAAAAATAAATATCAATACTAGTAAATTTATGTCCACTAAAAGTCGTGATTTTAACACAAGATAATTACAGTGGAAAACCTTTAACTCTTCTAAATAAAAATTTATTGGTGATTGGCTATGTGAATTTTTGGTAAGTACATAAAAATACAGAAGATTTGATCCAAAACAGGACAGAAAATTCGTTAGCTTGTTCGGTAGACTCCCTGCACTCGAAGCAACAAAATGAACCTGTGAACCACCCCGGGATTGTCGGAGACTCAACGCTCCAAGAGAATACGACAATGAAAACACGAAATTATACCCCTGAAATGAAAGAGAGCGCCGTCCGTATGCTGATTGCAGCTAAAGACAACTACCCATCCACCTGGTCATCCATCAAAGCCATAGCACCAAAGATAGGTTGCACGCCTGAGACCCTACGATCATGGCATAAAAAGCACATTGACAAAACCATTCCTGCAAATATTCAAGCTCAAAGCCAAACGGAGCGTATCAAAGAGCTTGAACGTGAGAACAGAGAGTTAAAGCAAGCCAATGAGATTATAAAGAAAGCAGCTGGACTTGAAGCCCAGGCGGAGAAGGGTCGCAAACCCAAGTAATGGTTGATTTTATTGAAGATCATAAACAACAATATGGAGTCGAGCCAATCTGTAGAGTATTACCGATTGCTCCATCCACATACTATCGTGCTAAAGAACTAGAAGAAAATCCTGAAAAGCGTTCACAGCGTAGTCAGCATGACGATTTCTACCTTAATGAGATTAAACGTATCTGGAAGAACAGCAAATGCCGATACGGTGCTCGTAAAGTTTGGCAACAGTTGAAAGCAAAGGGTATACATTCTGCACGCTGCACTATAGAGCGGTTAATGCGTCAGCATGGTATGCAAGGTGTTTGGCGAGGTATGGGTAAGATAACGACTAAGTCTCGTGATGATCAAAAGCGTGCTGATGATTTAGTTAATCGTAACTTTAACGCCCATCGCCCTAACCAACTATGGGTAGCTGATTTTACCTATATAAAGACATTGAGTGGTTGGGTATATACTGCTTTTATCATTGATGTGTTTGCTCGCGCTATCGTTGGTTGGAAAGTATCAGATCGTATGAACACGGATATGGTGATGGCAGCGTTAAATCAAGCCATTGCAGACAGAAATAACCCAAAAGATGTGATTCATCATAGTGATCGCGGCGTTCAGTACTTATCCATTCGCTATATTGATAAGATGGCTGTTTCTGGCGTTATTGCATCTGTTGGTACAACCGGTGATTCATACGATAATGCATTGGCTGAAACGGTTAACGGGCTTTATAAAACAGAGGTGATTGAATATTTAAAACAGCAGTGGCGGGATGCGTATGATGTTGAATTAGCAACCCTTGAATGGGTCGTCACTCGAGCATAGCTCTCGCCTTGCAAAGCTAAATCGATACTTAATCGATTTTTAACGCTTCTCAGGTTTAACAAAACTCGCATTCATAGTACGATTGGTTATGTGTCGCCTTTTGAGTTTGAGAGACGATACTATGATAGTCTTACTGAGTCAGACAAAGCTGCCTGACTCAAGCAATCCACTCTCCGATATAGTCGGGGCGGTTCAAGTCATAGATTAAGCTCGAAATTAATGATACCAGCGAATAGTTTCATTCTAAGATCGTAGCGCTGACGACGGTTGCGATATTTATGAGCCACGATTTTAAACAACTTGATTAAGCCTATTTTGTGCTCAACCACAATACGGAACTTAGCGAGATAGTGATTGGCCTGTTTGCATATCTCCAATAACTGACCACCACGAGGTTTCTTAAATGGTGTGAAAGTTTGGTTATGTAGCTTTGCTAACCCTTGATAACCACTGTCTGCTAGATAGTTAGTATTCTCAGGTAACCAATCAGGACAAGTATCTTTATACAGCTTAAAATCGTGGATTGACCCTTTACAGGTTTGCACATCAAGTATCAAACCAGTTTGCCAATGAACGATAACCTGCGCTTTTAAGGTGTGTTGTTTTTTCTTACCGCTGTAGTAGTCTCTTTGGTTTTTTTTGGACGCTCAATAGGGGTTTCGGTAGCATCGACAATGACGACTGACCAATTGATGTCCTCATCGACACGATTAGGCAGCTTTTTAGGTAATTCAAACTTACCTGAATCGATAAGTACGTCTTCTACTTTACGAATGATACGGCTAGCAGAAGACTCATGAATACCAAAGTCCATACTGATATGATAAAGCGTGCGGTATTCACGCCAATAAGTCAGGGCTAGTAGTATCTGCTCCTTAAGACTGAGCACACTTGGTCTACCTGATTTGGTCTTAGATGCTTCATGCTTTTGCATGGCCTCAAGCATGTCATAAAAGGTGGCTTTATGAATGCCAGTGTAGCGTTTAAAACCAGCGTCACTTTGTTTGAGTAGCTTATCTATGTTTGGCATATCTATTAAGTAAGTAGAGTTCAATAATATACGTTGTGTCTTACAATTACTTTTGCAAGAGGTCTAATGATTAAGAATTAACGATTGGGCCAAGGTTTGATTGTTACAATTTATATAACTCAATATTATGCATAATCTGCTGATAACTTTTTTGGTACTCTTAACTGAATCACAGTCCGTTATACAAATGCGCTTCGTTATATTGAAATTAATGACAAGATCTAAAACTAGATAAACAAACCAGTTGTATAAAGTATATTTTGATACTTATTTGATACTAGAAAAATATTGTTACATCTTTTTAGTTATAGCTAAATATAGTTAGCCTCACCCTAAGTCATTGTTTATAATTACTTTTTATTCTTACTTATAGCTTATTGTTGTCAAGTATATCTAGTTATTTAAGATACTAAAAGGATTCAAAATCCGTTGCCTTTAAAAGCGTGTCGGTTCGAGTCCGACCACTGGTACCATTTTTAACAAAAAAGCCTCCTATATGGGAGGTTTTTTTGTGTTTATAAGATTTATGGCATCATTTGGCTATCAATGTCTTCTTGCGTGATGGCTGCGATCTTTATAGGTACTGCACAGGCCCAAGATGTACCGCCACGACAGTAAAAATATCCGTCACGATAATCGACAATATAGACGGTAAAGTCATTGCCATACAGATCCATCATCGCCAGCTCATCACTCTCATCACAAACTGCACACCAGATATCCTTATCTCCTCGTGCTAGCATTGCGCGTGTCAATTCGCTCCCTGTTAGTTTATTCATCATCAGCTCCTTAGTCCCTCATGCACCCCTAAGTATGCTCCCTTAGGCGGCGAGTTTACCAATACTCTATAGGCGAGTGTGATGCGAGCCATAAACAGCTTCTTTATTCGCTGTAGACTAAGACGTATAAAGAAGTTGTTTATCCTTTTAACAATCGTCTACTCCGATACTTACTCTAGTGTAGAACGTCAGAAGCAAAAGCGTAACATCTAAATGCATCATTCATGATAGACGGCAAGTCCTTTAGGATAAACGGTAGATAAAAGGTATGAGCCCAGAGGGTTTGAAGGGTTTAACCCACTGATATTCTTTAAATTGTTTTAATAGCTTATTTATTTATAAAATCAAGCCATATTTATGGTTGCTGCTAAAATAGTTTCGCTAATTGGGGTAAAATAGCGGTCATGACTGCTTCTACTCCTCTTTCACCCCGCAAAATCATTCATATCGATATGGATGCTTTTTATGCCAGTGTCGAACAACGTGACTTCCCAGAGTTACGAGGTCTACCTTTGGTGGTCGGCGGTGACCCAAGCGGGCGCGGGGTTGTCGCAGCAGCCAGTTATGAGGTGCGCAAGTTTGGCGTGCGCTCAGCGATGTCATGCTATGAAGCGCGTAAACGCTGTCCTGAGGCGATATTTGTTCAGCCGCGCTTTGAAGTTTATCGAGCGGTCAGTCGCGATATACGCCAAATCATGCATCAATTGACGCCTCATGTCGAACCGCTGTCATTGGATGAGGCCTATCTGGATGTCACCGGCTTATCTATACATAAGGGCTCAGCGACGTTGATGGCCAATTGGCTACGAGCGCAGATTTTGGCCCATACAGGGTTGACCGCTTCTGCTGGCGTCTCATTTAATAAGATGCTGGCCAAGATTGCCTCTGACATCAACAAACCCAATGGTATCGCCGTTATTACCCCAGCCGACGCCGATGCGTTTATTAGCACCCTTCCCATCGAGCGCTTTCATGGTATTGGCAAAGCCACTGCCAAGCGTCTCCATGCCATGGGCGTGCGCACGGGTGCTGATTTGCGGTGCTTGCCAGCGGCGGCATTGGTACAGGAGTTTGGAAAACGTGGTCAGTTCTATCATGATATCGCTCATGGCCGCGATGAGCGTACGGTCAAGTCGCAGCGCACGCACAAATCCGTAGGCTCTGAGACCACCTTTCGGGACAATCTTGACGACGATGCTGAGTTAAAAGTACAAATTTATGCACAAAATGAAGATGCGTTTTATCAAATGCAAAAAAAACAACTGGTCGCGCATACCATCACTTTAAAAGTTAAATACGCGGATTTTACTCAAGTCACACGCTCTCACACATTATCGACGGCCTTTGATAGCGCCGAATCCGCCCATTATTGGCTAGATAAGCTGTTTTTGGACATCCCGCGTCAGCTGCCCATACGTCTGGTCGGTGTGACCTTCTCTTCATTGGTGCCCGCCGCCCTACTTTTGCCTCAATTAAAACTATTTGAATAGATAAGTCTGATTGATGTCTGATTGATATCTGAGCGATGGTTACCTCAAACCATCAGTATCGTTGTCAGGTTTTTGTGGCAGCGCGCGGTCATGACGACATGGCCGTAATAACGTGGTCGTTATGACACATTATGCCCGTGAGTCACTCAATGAGACATGCGTTTATCCTGTCATTTCTGCTACAATTACGCTCATATCATTCTTCATCACTCTTCACTGAAAGACCCATTATGACCCACTCCCACGCTGTAGATTTAGATCGTAATACCATGACTGATACTCATAAAAACAATAATGACTCAGACTATCTGAGCGTTAATGACTATGACTATGAGCTCCCAGATGACTTAATCGCCCGCTACCCGCTAGCGCAGCGCTCGGCCTCAAGATTATTGTATTTACCCGCCAGCAATCCCGCCACTGTGACAGATAGCCGTGCCGAAGACCGCATGTTTTCTGAGTTGCCAGATTTACTAAATGCGGGGGATTTGATCGTGTTTAACGACACCAAGGTAATGAAAGCGCGCCTGTTTGGACAAAAAGACACAGGCGGTAAGATCGAGGTGCTAATCGAGCGTTTGGTCGATATTGCAGACTTGGCGCCCGCCGCCCTGCATTTGACGACCGCGGATGATCAGCCGGTCTGCACTGACCATATCGCGCTTGGTCACATAAAAGCCAGCAAAGCGCCCAAGCTTGGACAGCGCTTGCAGCTCGGTGATGGTCATATACATGCGGTCATGATTGGCCGTCAGGATAATTTATTTATCCTAGCCTTCGATGCTCCTATCCTGCCGCAGCTAGAGCAATACGGCGAGCTACCTATCCCGCCATATTTTGAGCGTCATGCAGACGCCACGGACAATACCCGCTATCAAACCGTTTTTCATGATCCAGCCAAACTCGCTAGCGTGGCGGCACCGACTGCCAGCTTACATTTCGATGAAGCAGTTTTGGATAAACTGGCGGCCAAAGGCATTCACACCGCCTTTGTGACGTTGCACGTGGGCGCGGGCACCTTTGCCCCTGTCAAAACCGACAACTTGCTCAATCACACCATGCACAGTGAATATGCGCATTTACCTCAGGCAACCGCGGATCTGATCAATCAAACCCATGCAAACGGCAAGCAAGTGATCGCGATTGGCACGACGGTCACGCGCGTGCTCGAAACTGCCTACCAAAAGACCGCGAGCACGGGCAAACCACTTGCTGGCTGGTCAGGCGACACAGATATTTTTATTTATCCAGGCTTTAAATTCGCTGTCATCGATAAGCTACTAACCAACTTTCATTTGCCAAAGTCCACCCTATTGATGCTGGTCTCGGCGTTTTCGGGAAAACAAGCGATTGAACAAGCGTACAAACATGCCGTCGAGCAGCAATACCGCTTCTTTAGTTATGGAGATGCCATGCTACTTGAGAAGCAGGTAACCGCTGAATAAAAGGGCATTTTATACAGTAAATTAACATTTGATACATTGGACACAACAGTTGTGAAATAAACTGGTAAACTAAACCAGATTTTGTTATAAAAGCAAAGATAACCTATATTCTAAGGGCTGCATATGTCTTGTCGTTTATCTCATCGTTTATCTCATCGTTTGACTCGCGTACACCGTGCGGTATCGATGGCATTACTGTGTTCGGTAAGCTATGCCGCCTTTGTCTCTAGCGCCCAAGCGGCCACGATTGGCAAGACTGTTGTGACCTCAGCACAGCATGAGCCTCTAAGAGCCAGCATCAGTGTCTCGGACATTCGGGCGGCTGACTTTTCAGCCAGCTTAGCCAACCCCGCTATCTATCAGCAAATGGGATTGACGCCAACTGATTCAATGATGGTACACTTTCAGCCGACCTCAGAAACCAGCGGCCAAGTCTATATCAGTACAGCAGAGCCTGTTTCTAAACCCTTTGCCGATATTGTATTAACCATCAATGATCAAGGTCAGCGTAATGTCGTGCCCAAAACATTATTGATGCCGCTCGATGCCAGCTTACCCATCGATACCACCAAAAACATCGTAACAGGCGCAAAAAAGCCCAGTTTACCTGCCGTATCCGCCAATAATGCCAAGCCCTTGACCCTTAGAAAAGGCGCTCCGCCACCACTGATATCGGCATCAGCCGCACGCTCATCGACAAGCGCTGCTACTACCGTCAAACGGTCCGCGCCCAATGTGCAACCACCGAATACGCAAGGGGCCAATACGCAAAGCGCAAGTATTCAAACGCAAGCTGCTTCAGCCAGCACGCCTGCCAAGACATCTGTATCAGCAACTGACCATCTAGCCTATACGCCTAGCCGTTTAGACAATGGGCGTTTGGCTAATGACTTTGAGCTCACGGCCGCCAGTCCAGCGAAGAGCAATGCTGGCCGAACCAACCCTGCCAGCCGCTTGGACAATGGCCGTTTGGCTCAAGAGCAGACCGCCTCAAGTGTTAGCATCGTGAGCGAAGCATCACCTGCTACGCAACACACGCTCGGCACAGCGCAAGCAGACAACGCGCTAGATACGCTAAATATTCAAGTCACGCGTCAGATACAGCCGAGTCAGCAAAAAAACACGGATATGAGTGCCAGCATCGTAGCTGCCGCCTCAAAAAACGATGCAGCTCAGGATAACCAAACCGCCGAGCAAACGGCTTTGAGCACGGCACATACGGCAGCGGCAACGGTTGTCGGTAGCAACATACCGGCTGATACTGCCGCGCCCTCTCAGCCAAGCACCAACAATCAAACTGCACCTACAAATCACGTGGCGGCAGACTCTATAGTAGACGCCCAAACGCAAAGCACGACAAGCGTTCAATATCAAGTACAGCGCAATGATAGCTTATGGATCATTGCTCAACAGATTGCCCAAGAAAACAATGTCGATATTCAGACCGTGATGAAACAGATCCAATCACAAAACCCCAATGCTTTTATTAATAAAAACGCAGACCAGCTCAAAGCCGACGCCAAGCTAAATCTGCCAAATTATGATGTATTGCCATCACAGCAAGCGCTAGAGGCCGCTATCAGCGCCCAAAAACAGAAATATCGTCGGCGGATAAATACTCCTGTCGCACAGCCAGCGCCTAAAGCAAAGCCCCATACAGCTAAAGTGCAAAACAACTCAGCACCTGCAGCCAAGCCACAAAAAAAACCAACCATTACCAAGACCTTGCCAAGAGCGCAGTTTTCTGTATTGGCTCCAGGACATAATGGCAATGCCGATGGCACCCAAACCAAATCAGCGGCGGCCACAGGCAATGGACTTAGCACAGACATACTAGCTACTTTAAAAGCATCACGGCAAGCGGCAGCCTCTCAGGCCCAAAGCTTGTCCAAGACCAGCAGTGCACTTGACAGTTATACGCGAAAAATTCAATTACAGAATCAAAAATTGGCAGAGCTGCAAGCTCGTCTCAAAAAACTACGCAACCAATAATTGCCTGATACAGCAGCGTATTATGCTGTGATCATAGGCGTGGGAGTAACAATGGACAATATGCTATACATCATCGCCGGCTTGGTACTGATTGTATTAATAGCGGTTTTAGTGATACGTAAAACCAAAGCGCAAAAACCTTCGGCGCAGCCTTATGTCAAATCAAATAGAAATGCCGCGGCACAGACACCAGCGCCAAAAGCAAGTGCGCCCGTACAAACTGACGTCAGCAGCGAAAACAAGTTTGACCCCATCACCATTGCCCAGCGCTTTATAGATCAGCAGCGTTATGACAAAGCGATTGAAACACTCAATCGCGGCTTGCGCGAAAAGCCTAATGACAGTCCGCTTTCTTTAAAGCTGCTAAGCATCTATGCGACGATCAATCAATCAGAGAACTTCAACAAAGTCTATGACACCATCAGCTCGCAAAACGACCCAAAAAGCCTTGCCCTAGCAGATGAGCTAAAGACGCTGTTTTTTGAAGAGCAAAATCAAGTCGCCGCGCAAACCGCGCCCGCTGAGCAAGCTGCTGACTTTGAAAGCATAGATTTTGATCTGCCAACGACACAGACCAGTCCCACCCATGATAGGAAAACTGATGATATCAGCGAGAGCGATGCCTCCTTAGCCGCTTCTGTTGAGACCCCAGCATTATCAGAACAAGTGCTGGCAGATGACAATACCGACACAGATTTTGCTTTGACGCTCAGTGATTTAGAAGCGGGTTTAGATGCGCCGGCACCGGCAGCAATGCCTACCACGGCAGCTGACAAGAGTACTACGGCCACAGAAACGACTGAAGAGGTAGATTTTAGCGAATTTGACTTTGGTCTTGAGGACATTGAAACAGCGCAGCCAGAGTCACCTGACATCTCAACCCAAGCGGACAGTGTCGACGCGGATACTACTGAAGCGCTAACGCTAGATGAAGAGGATTTCGTCTTAGATTTTGATGATTTAGTGACAGATATGGATTCAGAAGATGCTGCTGATAAAGCGAGCACGACTGACCACATGACTGATGCGACCGTCCAAAGCCGCGACGACGACTTTGTCTTGTCCTTAGACGATTTGGATGACGCAGAGGACTTAAACGCTGCATCAGAGACGGCACTCGCAATTGAGACAGAGTCTGACTTAGCTGACTTAGATGTTGAAACAAACACTGAGGAGCCTGTGCTTGATCTGAGCGATGAAGTAAGTGACGAATTAAGTGACGAATTAAGTGATGACAGTATCGATATTGATGACTTAACATTAGACAGTGACTTTGCAGACAGCAGTGATGACGCTACTCCTACTTTGACAGCAGCCTCTGAGCTGACTTCGAGTAGTCCCACATCGTTTGATGATAATACATTGATCGATGATGACTTTGATTTTGATTCATTATCAGATGGATCGGATACAGCAGCGAGCTCGGCTGCCCCAGTAGCAGCTCAACCTGCCGAGAGTATTGAAGAAGATAACGCTGAGGACTTCTCAGCACGCTTTGCCGCTGATTTTGACTTTGTCAAATCATTAGACAGCAATCAGGTAACACTAGACTTGGCAGGTCAGTACCTGCAGCTAGGCGAGTACGATAGTGCCAAACGCTTGCTCAATGAAGTCATTTCTCAAGGCAATAGTACGCAGCAGCAGCAAGCGCAGTCGCTACTCGAGCGCACAGCGTAATTAAAAAATCGGCTTTTTTATCAGCAAGTATTCTTGTGCCTTAAGGATACTTGCTTTTTTTTGCATTGAGCCTTTATAGTAGGGTCTGATTTAGATGACTATTGATGCAGTTGCGCAACTCATTGAGCAATTCATTTGAGCGATTGAGCTGGGGCACCCTAGTTCTTATTCTTATTTACTTTTTATGACGGCGCCGACTATGCCCTCTTCTGTTATGACCAAGACGCTTACTGATCCCATCCAGCTGATTTATGCAGGCGGCACTTTTGGCAGTTATGGCCGGCCATTAGCACCGCTACCAGCAGAAGTGTTTTTACCGACGTTACAGACACTGCTAGCAGAGCCAGACCATGCCCACCATCTGCCGCCAATCTCTTGGCTAGGCAACACTTTGATCAAAGACAGTAGCCAATTGACGCCTGTCGATTTTGTGCATTTTTATCAGCTGTTGCTAGCCGCCTATACGCAGGGGCACAGACGTTTTGTGCTGCTCACGGGTACCGACACGCTCAGTTATCTCGGGGCATTTTTGGCAGAGGCCTTTGCAGGGAGTGATATCTGTGTGGCAGTCACTGGCAGTATGCGCCCGCTATTAGACAGCGACATGCTACATACCTATCGTGTCGATACGCATAGCGATGCGTGGGGCAACCTAAACGATGCGTTGAAACTGGCAGCGGCGGGTGAGTCAGGAGTAAAAATTGCCTTTGGCGGCGAATCTTGGCCTGCGCAAACGGTACAAAAAATTCATAGTCATGATCTCATGGCGTTTACTGGTCACTCTCGGGCAGCCTATCCTGCCAATAGTTATATAAAGCACTTGCCAGATGCCCGCCGCCAACACTGGGTCGAGGACCAACAAGAAGTCAGCAAAAGCATCGGTGCTCGTGCCAAGCAAGCACGTATTCATGCTCTGTATTGCCTCCCCAACGATACTGAGGTTATGAGCAATCAGCTACAAGCCCTACTTTCTCAGCCGCCATGTGGCATTATCTTATTAGGGTTTGGTGCAGGCAACGTGCCCTATTCAGCTGATTTGGCGCAGGCATTGACCCTTGCGCATCAACATGGGCATATGGTGGTTTGTGCCAGTCAATCGCCTTTTGGCGGCGTAAGTGATAACTATGCGGCTGGTAGTTGGCAATATGATTATCATGTCATCGCTGGCGGCCGGTTAACCATTCCAGCCATCTATGCGCGATTATTGTGGCTGCTGCTACGGTACGACAGCCCTACCAGACGCCGTCAGCGCTGGACAAACAATGTCAGCCAAGCCAGCATCACCATCAAAAAACGCTGATTTGATCGGCCCTATTACGACCATAAGAAGCCCTTACCATTTACTTTATAAGCCACACATTATCATGTCTGAGATACTCCCTATCGAAACCGCCAGCAAAAAACCCACTTACACCCTAGCAATCGCTATTGAGTTTTTGGGTACACATTATCACGGCTGGCAGCGGCAACAAGAAGTGCTGGGTGTCCAAGAAGCCCTCGAAACCGCTATCGGCAAAGTCGCCAATGAGACCGTAGAAGTCGTCGCCGCAGGGCGTACCGATGCCAGCGTCCATGCCAGCAATATGATTGCCCACTTTACCACTCACGCCTATCGCCCGACTCATAACTGGCTTCGCGGTGTAAACAGCCTACTCCCTGACGACATTGCGCTGCGCTGGATACAGCCCATGCCGAACGACTTTCATGCACGGTTTGGCGCTATCGCCCGTCGTTATCGTTATATCACCCTCAATCAACCCCAGCGCCCTGCTATCTTAAACCATCAAGTCACTCATATTTATGAACCACTTGACCTGGCCGCCATGCAGCAGGCAGCAGCGGATATCGTCGGTACGCACAACTTTAGTAGTTTCCGCGCTGCCGCTTGTCAGTCCAATCAGCCAGTGCGCTCAGTCAGTCATGCCAGATTGTTTGCCCATGGCCAGTTTATCGTGTTTGACATTCAAGCAGATGGCTTCTTGCATCATATGGTACGCAACCTAATGGGCACCTTGTACGCTATCGGTAAGCACGAGCTAGAGCCGTCTGATTTTTTGACTATTTTGGCCAAAAAAGACCGTACTATTGCACCACCGACCGCCTCTGGTGACGGCCTATACTTTATCAATGCTTACTATCCCGAGCATTGGCAAAAACTATTGCCCACCGTGCCTCTTACGCCCCTTTGGCTAAACCTGCCTGACTGATATACATATCGATTACAAGCTGTCAAGCCAAAACCAGGTTCTGTATTGCTTTAATACGCTAGCTTGCGTATAATATGGGCTTATTTTTAACTGATTGATACAAAATTATGGCAAAAGACGATATTATCGAATTTGAAGGCGAAGTCATCGACACCCTTCCAAACACATTGTTTAAAGTTCGTTTAGAAAACGGACATGAAATCATCGCGCATATCTCTGGTAAAATGCGTAAACACTATATCCGTATCTTGACTGGCGATAAAGTTAAAGTTGAGATGACCCCCTATGACTTATCAAAGGGTCGTATCACCTATCGTGGTAAAAACTAATTACGATAAAAACCGGCTTTGATGAAATCGACTGTATTGTAATCGGTTTTATTAAGAAATGATGACGATTACGCGGTTATGACAAATCTCATCATTAACAAATGATGCAGTACTTGCTAAGACATTTTTAAGAGCATTTTTGTGAATGCTTGGGTGGTTTAACAGATAATAATAATGAAAATGCAAACCGACTCATTATTGGCTATCAATGTTTTGTCTTACAAGTTAGTCAGGTCAATATAGAAAAGATATGGCGAGACTCGGATCATTTTTTTGCGGCATCGAGCGGCGCAGGCACAGCACGCAAGAAAAACTTGTACCAATCTCACGAATTTATACTGTGTATCTTTTTTATTTAGTAATGACTATATCCGTCATACCCGCATAAAAATACCGCTAACTGATGGTTAGCGGTATTTTTTTGGCGCGTTCATAAAACCCGCCTTTATAAGCAGAAAACCCTGATGGTTTCTTGCTCTTTGTCTTTTGTCTGAAGCTATTTGAACTCTACCGTAGCCCCATCTTGTATGACACCTAATAGTGCCAAGGCATCCCAGTTGGTCAGACGCACACAGCCTGCGGATGCTTGACGGCTGATACGAGCAGGGTCTGGCGAGCCATGAATACCATAAGAGGGTTTACTCAGGCCAATCCACACAGAGCCGACTGGGTTGTTAGGGCCTGGCGGTAATATTTCTTGGCTCCCATCATTGGCAGTATAAGTATAGTTGGGCTCATGTACCTTGACCTCTACTGTATGCGTGCCTGATGGCGACGGGGTGGCCGTACTCCCTACTGTCGTCGGATAACTGGCAACCAATGTCCCTTTATCATCGTACGCATATAGCGTCTGAGTGGTTTTGTCGGCGACCACACGGCTGACGGGCGCGGTGTTAGGGTTTCCTGGATTATAGACCGTTATGGTCTCACCCGCTGAAAATCTGGCATTGGGATTTAGGGTTTTAAGATATTTTTCACTCATGTGAAACTTCTCTGCCAACGCCTCTATCACACTCTCATAATACAGACCCTCTAGCTCAGCTTTTGCGGTAGCACCCGCTGGGATAGTAGTGGTTTTGATATCGACGTCCGCGTCTGTCAATTGGTAGCTGACCAATGCAGGCTGTGTCATAAGTGCCTTATCACTCGTGAGAGCTTGCCAAGTCTCGGTATTTAGAGCCTCTGTGACACTTAGGCCATTGGCTTTTTGAAAGGCTTGCATGGCTTTTTTGGTGTTTTTTCCCCAGTATCCATCGACCGCACCCACGCCACTGTGATGCCAGTTTAATAATGCTTGTAACTTGGTGCCAATCGTCCGATCGATATTAGTACCTGGCGTCCAGCTGGCATCGTTTACTTTTTTTGCCATCGCTGGCAAATCGTCGGTGCTGTACTTAATGGTAGGAAGCAGTTTATTAAGCGACATCGACGTTTTGCTATCACCAGTCAGCTTTTGACTGACACCGTTGGTAACTGGGCTAACGTCTTTAGTGGCGGCGGATTTGCTCATCGTTGCCTGAGCATCGCCCCTGGTATTGTCTGTATCGGCGATAACGCTTTGTCCTATCAATACGGCAGCTGAAAAACCAACCGCGGCGAGCGCTGCACTGACTTTATTTAAATGATACATGTGTGCTCCTAGCATTTTTATCAGGTTTTATTGTTATATCGATTATTTTTATCAGATCGTTTTTTTATCAGTTGTATACGTGAAATATGGTGCCATATCGGTCTGTGAGCATATAACACCTTTATGTTAATAAGACTGGCCTTCTGCACAAGCTGTGTTAACAAAAGTACTTTTTTGCGGATAACAGGTTGGTTATGTTACCCAGCGCAGCCAAACTAATGTAAGACAAGTATAAAAAAACCCATAAACTGCATAGCAATTTATGGGTGCTAAATTTATAAAATATGACGATTTAACAGTCAAAAAACGAGCAGTCAGACGTTAAATGAGTCGTCAAACTTTGTATATGGCTTTTTATAGGCCGCGATATCGCAGAGCCTTATACCAATTTTGCCAAAACGGCTTGTCCCATTTGCTGACAGCCAACTTGAGTCAATCCAGCTTCACTAGGATCTAAAATATCGAGCGTACGAAGTCCATCATCCAGCACGTCGCTGACTGCTTGTTCAATGGCTTGGGCGGCCGCTTCTTGCTTAAAGGTGTAGCGCAGCATCATGGCAACAGATAATATCGTCGCTAATGGGTTGGCCTTGTCTTGCCCTGCGATATCCGGTGCCGAGCCATGACAAGGCTCGTACATACCCTTTCCTGACACATCAAGACTGGCTGATGGCAACATACCAATAGACCCTGTCAGCATCGCAGCTTCGTCAGATAAGATGTCACCAAACATATTGCCCGTCACCATGACGTCAAACTGTTTTGGGTCTTTGATTAGCTGCATGCACGCATTATCAGCATACATATGTGATAACGCCACATCACCATACTCAGCCTGCTGCATATCAATCATCGTCTGCTTCCACAGCTCAGTGACCTCTAAGACATTGGCCTTATCCACTGAGCAGACTTTGGCAGCACTACCTGTCGCGGCTGCCCGCGTTTTTGCCAACTCAAATGCCACCTTGCCGATACGCTGAATTTCGCTTGTGCTATATACCATGGTGTTATAGCCTTGCTGCTCACCATTATCTAGCGTACGAATACCGCGCGGCTCTCCAAAATAGATACCGCCTGTCAGCTCACGCACGATTAGCAGGTCGAGACCTGAGATGATTTCAGGCTTGATACTCGAGGCATTGGCCAACTGAGGATAGAGCTTTGCCACACGTAGATTGGCAAACAAGCCAAGCTCACCGCGAATCTTCAGAAGACCACGCTCAGGACGCTTGCTGCGCTCGATACCATCCCATTTTGGACCACCGACCGCGCCTAGCAATACTGCATCGGCGGCACGGGCACGAGCCAAGGTCTCATCTGGTAAAGGCTCGCCAGTCGCATCGATGGCGACGCCGCCGATCAGCCCAGATTCGAGGGTCAAATTTAACGCAAACTTGTCATTGACGGCATTTAATATATCAATGGCTTGAGTCATAATCTCAGGGCCGATGCCATCGCCCGCTAGTGTCAAAATCGTTGCCATACTGATCCTTTTTCATAGGTTTTTATTGAATAATACTGCGATGGATTTTTGCTAAAACATACCAAAATATACGCCTTCGCTACAGCGTGTTTCGCGGCTTTTAAGGCGTGTCTTTATCTCAAAAACTGCGTTAAACATGAGACAAACGACAGTGAAGCAGGCTATCTAGCACAAATAGATGACATCGACGTATTAACCAGATTTTTATATACGGGTTTCTACAAACTCACCTCGATGCTTGCTATCTAACTGCTTACAAAACCGGCGCTGTACGGTACTACCCTGTAGCAGCTCAATGCATAAAGGCTCGGGCGACGCGGTCTCTAGCAAGCTGCCTGACTTATTACTAGGTTTTTTTTGATAAGCACGTAACTGATAAGTCCCTGCCTGAGTAAAATCATGAATCATGGCAAAACGCTCAACATAGCCCACGTTATTTTCTGGATAGAAATTGACGTGAATTTCGCGCTTGGCTGGCATGACTCTGGCATAGTAATTGGTCAATCCTGGCATTGCAGAGGCGGATAGCGGCACTATCTTGATCGACTTTTTATTGGCAAGCGGCATCATCTCTGCACTGGTTGGGGTCTTTTTTGTGCCCTCTGCAAGCGTCGTCACCATGGCTGGATTTACCGGCTCGTGACTGTCAGGAGCGATGACGAGTGTTTTGTCTATCTGCACGATTTCGCAGTGATAGGTTCCAACACACGCGATACTTACCTCGCCTGCGACTGGCTGAATATGGCCTGCCCATACTTTGGCATCTTCGGCTTCATCAATTTTTTGATAACCGGTTAATAGCTGGCAGCCTGACATTAAAAAACTGGCAGCAATCACTGTACTGGTCCACAAAGCATAACGTGTTTTATTCATAATGGCGGCTACTGTTTATAATAAGGAAGATAAAAACAACACAACGACCCCCTTATTTTAGCCAGTTCACCGCCATAACTCAACGCTGCATTACTATTGTTCAGCACGTTGCCCACCACGGTTAAGAGGCACTTTTTTATGCTTGTACGTCATTAAACACCCACGGTGTTTTTTGCTTCATTTTGTCCTCATACGCTTTGATGGCGTCGCCTTGCTGCAAAGTCAGTCCGATGTCATCAAGACCATTTAACAAGCAATGCTTACGAAACTCATCGACCTCAAAAGCGTACTCTTCACCGCTTGGAGTGATGACAACTTGACGCTCAAGATCGGCGGTGAGCTCATAGCCTTCATTGGCCATGGTCGCTTTCATCAATTCATCGACAATCTCTTCGTCTAAGACGATGGGCAACATACCGTTTTTAAAACAGTTATTATAAAAAATATCGGCAAAGCTTGGCGCAATAATCGTACGAAAGCCATATTCTGACAGTGCCCAAGGCGCATGCTCACGGCTTGAGCCACAGCCAAAGTTTCTGCGTGCCAGCAAAATGGTAGCACCTTGATAGCGGGGCTGATTTAAGACAAAATCAGGGTTGATCGGGCGTTTACTATTATCTTGCCCCGGAAACCCTTCGTCCAAATAACGCCAGTCATCAAATAGATTGACGCCAAAACCAGTACGTTTAATGGACTTTAAAAACTGCTTGGCGATAATCTGGTCGGTATCGACGTTTGCGCGATCAAGTGGGCAAACGATACCCGTTTGGGTGTTATAAGCTTGCATAGTTTTTCCTATCAATTCAATGAGGGAGTTATGGATGAACGGTCTTAAAACGTACGCACGTCCACAAAGTGACCCGCCAATGCTGCTGCTGCTGCCATCGCGGGGCTGACCAAATGCGTACGACCACCATTGCCTTGACGGCCTTCAAAGTTACGGTTAGAGGTTGAGGCACAATGCTCTCCAGGCTCTAGCTTATCGGCATTCATCGCAAGGCACATCGAACAGCCAGGCTCACGCCACTCAAAACCCGCCTCCGTAAAGACGGTATCCAAGCCTTCTGATTCTGCCTGCTGCTTGACCTGCCCTGAGCCCGCCACCACAATCGCCTCCTTGATATTGTCAGCGACTTTGCGGCCTTTGATGACCGCAGCAGCATCACGCAAGTCTTCGATACGCGAGTTGGTGCATGAGCCAATAAAAATACGATCAAGCTGGATATCGGTAATCTTTTGACCTGCAGTTAGGCCCATATAGGTGTATGCGCGTAGCCAGCCTTCTTGCTGCGCCTCATCGATAGCTTCGTCAGGTGTCGGGACAGACTGAGTGACATCGACGACCATTTCAGGTGACGTGCCCCAAGACACCTGCGGCGCAATCTCACTACCATCAATCTCAATCACGCTATCAAATACGGCATCATCATCTGAGTATAACGTACGCCAATAAGCTTCGGCTTGCTCCCACTGCTCCTCGGTTGGCGCATAAGGACGACCTTTGACATAGTCAATCGTCGTATCATCGACCGCCACCATACCAACGCGTGCGCCCGCCTCAATCGCCATATTACAGACGGTCATGCGCCCCTCCATGCTCATGTCTTCGAACACTTGCCCTGCAAATTCAATGGCGTATCCTGTGCCGCCTGCCGTACCGATTTTGGCTATAATCGCTAACACCACATCTTTTGGCGTCACGCCAGCGCCAAGCTTACCAGTGACTCGGATTTGCATATTTTTTGATTTCTTTTGAATCAAACACTGAGTGGCTAGTACATGCTCAACCTCAGAGGTACCGATGCCATGAGCGAGGCAACCTAGCGCGCCATGAGTGGCGGTATGTGAATCACCGCAGACCACTGTCATACCGGGCAGCACCAAGCCCTGCTCAGGACCGACCACGTGCAAAATACCTTGACGCGCATCATTGATGGTAAACTCAGCAATATCGAACTTGCTACAGTTTTCATCCAACGTCAGTACTTGTAAGCGCGATACTTTGTCTTTGATACCCGACACGCCCTCTAAGCGCTCTTTGGTCACTGTTGGGACGTTATGATCTGGGCTTGCGATATTTGCAGACAGACGCCACGGTGTGCGATTGGCCAGCTCTAAGCCTTCAAACGCCTGTGGACTTGTCACTTCGTGCAGCAAATGGCGATCGATATAAATCAGGCTCGAGCCATCATCACGCTTGGTGACTTCGTGAGCGTTCCAAAGTTTGTCATATAACGTTTGACCGGCCATATTGCTATCCTTTATTGATTGCTAATTACTAATTGCTCAGTTTTTCACTGACCCACTATTTTCACTTGCTTACTATTTTCACTTGCTTACTATTTTCACTTGCTTACTATTTTTATCTGCTTGCTATCGGTAAGCAAAAATAAGGTCTAGTCTAGGTAGTATGTTGGTATATCTTATCTCTACGCCAACGCTTTGTCAGGTCGGCATACTTATCTAGTATTTATTGCTAAAAACTGCGCTTAAAACAAGCGTTATACGAAAAAATACCGCCGTTTATGCAATAAATATGTGACAATACGTCTCGATGTCTTGTGATTATAGCAGGCTAATCCTATAATAATAATTGATGATTTTTACATAGACACAAACTTTTATTTCTAATACATTGTGATTGGGTCAGCCAACTTTTATTTATAGCTTACAAAGTAGCTAAGGACATCCGTTTGAACACCACAAATTTGACGACATTCGTTACCGTTATGCACACTGGCAGCATCTCAGGCGCAGCCGAAAAGCTGTTTATCACTCAGCCTGCAGTCAGTAAACGTATCAAAAATTTGGAAGATGAGTTTAACATCACTTTGTTCGATACTGTCGGACGCGGTATCGTACCCACGCAAGCGGCGACCGAAATGCTGCCGCATGCCAAACGCTGGCTTGAAGATTATGAAAACTTCAAGATAAACCTGCAGCACTCTCAGCATATTGTCTCAGGTAAGCTGATTATCGGTACCAGCCACCATATTGGCCTACACCATTTAGCACCTGTTCTCAAACACTTTATCCAAGCGTATCCTGCCGTCCAGCTAGAAGTGCATTTTGTCGATTCAGAGGCGGCACACAAAGCAGTATTAGACGGCGACTTGTCACTGGCGTTTGTCACTTTGCCACCTGTCTACGACAAGCGGCTAACCTACCATACGCTTTGGTCTGACCCTTTATACTTTATGACAGGTACTTTGTCACCATTGGCGACCAAATCCAATGTGACGCTCGAGCAGTTGGCTCGCTATCCTGCGATTTTGCCCTCTGCCAATACCTTTACCAGTCAGATTACACTAGCTGAGTTCGCCAAGCATAACCTCAAGCCTTATGCGACCATGAGCACTAACCCACTAGAGTCTATTCGCATGCTGGTCTCTGTCGGTCTTGGCTGGTCGGTACTGCCGCAGACCATGATCAGTCAAGACTTGGAGCGTATCGATATGGCGGACAATATTGAGCTACAGCGCTATTTGGGCGTGGTCATCAATCCAAAACTGACTCAATCTAGCAGTGTGACGGCGCTATTGGATTTATTATCTCCTATCGATTAATAAAGTGATTCATACTATATAGCATCAGTCAAGGCGCATAATTCTTGTGCCTTGCTACTAGCAGGCACGCCATTCGCATTTGTAGTAGTCATACGTTATAATACGCTTGACGTTGTTTTTATAACAAAAATTTACCATATGAACACTGATAGTCATATATTGAACACTTCGAGTAATATATGATAGGTGGCAGTAGGTTTAATGGTTTTAAATGATTGGTTATATTGGCGATTAATATAGGTATATAACCATAGGTATACAACTGGCAAATGCGATAAAGCGAAGCATCGACTTTTTGATTTGCTCCTTATTGACTATACCATGTGCTATTTATGAGCGGATGACTGGGTCGATAATTGCAGTGTCATGATCTATATACCTTCGCCCTAGAACAACGCCAATCATATAAAACTAACAGCAGATATTGAATCAAAGCCATTATGTCCTACTTAATGGCTTTTTTCGTCTTTAGATATTGTTTTGGACAGCGTCTTGTAATACTTACTCTTTATAGTTAAAAATAATTACCGCCAACGCAGTTGGTTAAGGACAATTTATATGAACGGAGTTTCTAGTGGCGTGCTGATATCGCTCGGCGCCTATTTTTTAGTGATGATTGGGATTGGCATTTATGCTTACTTTAAGCAGGCCAATGACACAGAAGGCTATATGCTCGGTGGTCGTAATCTCGGCCCAGCAGTAACGGCACTCTCAGCGGGTGCGTCAGACATGTCAGGCTGGTTATTGCTTGGATTGCCAGGCGCTATGTATGCCGATGGTGTGGTCAGTGCTTGGATTGCCATCGGTCTGACATTGGGTGCTTTTTTAAACTATATCATCGTGGCACCGCGTCTTCGGGTTTATACCGAAGTTGCTGACAACGCCATCACCCTTCCTGATTACTTTGCCAATCGCTTTGAAGACAAATCGCACATGCTGCGCGTCATCTCTGCCATCGTTATCATCCTCTTCTTCACAGTTTATACCGCAGCCAGCCTCGTCGGTGGTGGTAAACTGTTTGAAAGCTCATTAAATCTATCTTATAGCACAGGCCTATGGGTCACCGCTGGTGTGGTCGTCATTTATACCTTGTTTGGTGGTTTCCTTGCCGTATCGATGACTGACTTTGTACAGGGTGTCATCATGCTGTTTGCCATGGTGATCGTCCCTATCGTTGCCTTGACAGATTTGGGCGGCGTGTCAGCCACGACTGATGCCATCAGAACCATCGATCCTAGTATGCTTGATATCACAAGTGGTATGACAGCACTTGGTATCATCTCGCTACTTGCATGGGGCTTAGGCTATTTTGGTCAACCGCATATCATCGTGCGCTTCATGGCGATTCGCTCAGTGCGAGATGTTCCGACAGCGCGCAACATCGGTATGAGCTGGATGATCATCAGCTTGATCGGTGCTTGTGTGACGGGTATCGCTGGTCGCGCTTACGTACAAAAAACCGCGATGACCCTAGATGATCCTGAGACCATCTTTTTGGTATTCACGCAATTCTTATTCCATCCATTGGTTTCAGGCTTCTTGTTAGCCGCCATCTTGGCAGCGATCATGAGTACCATCTCATCTCAGCTATTGGTGGTCTCAAGCTCATTGACAAAAGATGTGTATAAGCTGTTTTTTGATAAAGAAGCACCAGAGGCGCGTCAAGTACTGGTCGGCCGTATTTCTGTGATTGTCGTGGCTCTCGTGGCTATCTTATTAGCGTCGAACCCAGACAGCTCAGTACTGAACCTTGTATCTAACGCTTGGGCAGGATTTGGCGCAGCATTTGGCCCGCTCGTTATCTTTAGCCTCACCTGGCGCGGTATGAACCGTAACGGCGCTGTCGCCGGTATGGTCGTCGGTGCCTTGACAGTCATCCTATGGGTCTATGGTCCATTTGAGATGAATGGTGTGGCGTTGAATAGCTGGTTATACGCCATTGTCCCAGGCTTTATTTTAAGTACTATTGCTATCTTTGCAGTGAGTATCATGACTGGCGGTCCAAGACCTTCGGTATCTGCCAAATATAAAGAGATGGAGCTTAACTTAAATAAATAAGTCAGATATGCTACTCATAGTATCTTAATGACCGGCCTCGCTACCTTGATCGTAGCGGGGTTTTTTATTGGCTAAGCCTGTCTTTATCTCAAATCAGACACATAAAAAAAGCGACCCATCAACGGATCGCTTCTTCTTCATACTTATCAATATGTATTAGGCTGGAAGCTTACTTATCTTGATAAGACAGTTTGACTCCTAATACATACCCATCATTATCTTCAAAATCAGAGACTATAGTACTATCTGGCAATGAACCTTCAGCATCACCGAACCATAGATATTTACCACCAGCGGAGACTGCCCAGTTTTCAGTGACATTATATTTCGCACCCAGACCTACACTATAGTAGCCTTCAATAGGACCTAAAGAAGACACTGGATTACCAGCACCACTATCCCAGCCCACTGTGCCTGAAACCGCTAGTTTTGGAGCAAGACGCTTGCCTAACCCTAGCTCTACTTGCCATTGATCTTTATCATAATCAACCAAGGGTAAGTTCGATGCTTGAGTATATGCAGGTGGTCTAATTGCAAAGTCACCCCACGGTACCCAGCGCACTTTGGCAGTAGCCAAGGTTGTTGGATTCACACCTGTCTGAAGATCTAAGTTCACAGATTTAGGAGTGGTTACCTCAAAGTCGTTTGTACTATTAGGGTCTTTCCCTTGTATTGCGAGCGCCGGAAAGTATTCGGCGGCATTTAATGTATGGTCTATCTCAGAGCGGTACGTCAAAGCCGCCTTTAAAGCAATCTCAGGCTTACTATAAGAAATACCAGCCAACCAACCATAGTCCTGATCGGGGCTTATGTGTGCAGTATATCCAGCAGCTCCTTTATAAGCGTTACCTCTTAGCTTAACATCTGCTTCTAAACGCTGAGCAACAGGCCCACCATATATTTGAAACTGGTTCTGAGCACCAAACTTCATACCACCGATAAGTGATAGCGTATGAGAACGTACTTCTACATTGGTTGCCTCATCAATACTTAATAAGTTGGCGACTGCATCACGGGTGGCTTCACTTTGCGCTAGATCTTCTTTGTTACCATCCAACAGATTTTGTGCAAGTTGATTTGTCTCATCCGACAAGCCTGGTGCTATTTGGTTAAGAATTCCTTCAGTTTGAGCAATATTCTCTCGAGTACCCTCAATTAAATTATTATAATTTTCAAGGGTTGGCGCATCATTTAATGACTCAAAGCCTGTAACTGCATTAGCTAGAGCGCCATTTGCCAGTTCTAAAACTGCTTTGTTTTGACCTAATACTTGCTGTTGCGCTGGTGGCAGATTGGGGTTTGCTAAAGCTGCATCAATACCTGCTATTTGTGTATTAATTTGATCAATTTTATCTTGAGTTCTTCCAACAGCAGTTTGTGCAACTGTTTGAATAGCTCCAGCACCAGTTACATCTGCTACTCCAGTGAAGTTATTATCACCTTCATACTTTGCGGCTGCACCAAAAGGCTCATCATACAATACACCCACACTGAATCTATCGCCTATATCTGTCTTAACACCATAGCGAAAGAAGTCATAGGATTCAGCAATATCACCACTTTTATTGCCATCATTATCAACACCAGTAACATCAGCATCGATATAGGTATAGACAGTCTCTGCATAAGTACCATCTTGCAAGAATGCAGTGATGTCTTGACCAGAACGGTCGAGGCCAGCAGCTTGCGTCAACGAAGCAGCCGATAGCGTAATCAGAGCGAGGGTAAGTTTAGAGATAGGAAAATTTTGAGACACTTAGATATCCTCCATGAATAAAATAACTGGCAAGTAGCTCGGAGACTATACAGACTAGTGACCTGTACTAGTAACGTCAGCCGATGCTATGCAATCCTTTGCCAAACGACTTAACTGTCGAAAGTAACGAAGACTTATGCAACCTCACTTTCGTTGTTATCAGACATTACCGCTATGTAAGACAACGTAACTGATTTCAGTATCATAATTAAACTTCTATACTATAGCAATACTCTTTTAGAGATTTTACAAAGATAGATTTATGTTAATAGAATATTCACCACTGTTCTATTGAGCCAATAATGTGGCATTTTTTACCTCACAAACGCTTTCTTGTCGTCTATATACCACCTTATATAATGCACTATATCTCATTGATTATAATAGATATATTTTATAAAATTTTTTTTGTAAAAAAGCAGGCCGTTTTAGGCCACCATTTTTATAAAGAACAGCACAGTAAAGTATTAAAACAATCGTTCACTGACTGATAAGTATTAACTAGCTATTTGACATTTTGATTAAGCAGAAATCTCACCTATGGTCGACTCTAAATAAAAGAATCATATGTTTATTCACCAGCAAGGCTGACCATACTGTTTGTTTTTGCCAAAAAAAAGCGACCCATAATGGATCGCTTTTTTAGCATTTATCTCAATTTAAAACTAAACTGATTTAGTGCTTATTTTGCTTGATAAGACAACTTCACACCCAGCGCAAAACCGTCGTTGTCTTCAAACTTGCTGACGACTTGCTTGGTTGGAATTTGACCATCAGCATCGCCGAACCGTAGGTATTTACCACCTGCAGACACTGCCCAGTTTTCTGTGATGTCGTATTTACCACCTAGACCGACACTATAATAGCCTTCAATTGGGCCTAGTGAAGTGACAGGGTTGCCAGCGCCACTGTCCCAACCAACGGTACCACTAACGGCAAACTTTGGTGCTAGACGTTTAGCAAGACCTAACTCAACCTGCCACTGGTCTTCATCATAACTCACTAAAGGCAAACCGATATCATCTTGAGTTAGGTTTTTACTGACAGCATTATAGACGGGTGGAACGATTGCAAAATCACTCCATGGTACCCAGCGTACTTTTGCCGTAGCTAGTGTCGTTGGATTGACACCAGTCTGAAAGTCAAAGTTCACAGATTTTGGTGTAGTAATATCAATATTACCACCCTGGCTTATTCCTGCTACTGGGTATTGTTCGTCTATAGGAAGCGCGTGGTCAATTTCTGAACGGTAGGTCAATGCAGCTTTTAAAGCAATTTCAGGTTTGCTGTAAGCAACACCTGCCAACCAACCAATATCCTTATCAGAGGTTATATGAGCGGTATAACCATTTGCCAAACCATAAGCCAGTCCTCTTAGTTTGACATCAGCTTGTACTTGCTGAGCAACGGGGCCACCATAGATTTGAAACTCTTTGTTAGTACCGAATTTAGCACCTAAAATCGCTGTAAGGCTTTCAGTACGCACTTCAACATTTGTACCCTCGCCTTTACTATCTAGCTCAGACTTAACTGCATTTAAGGGAGCACCAAGTTTCTCAGCTGTAGCTTTAGAAGCTAATGCCTTTTTTTCTGAATCCTTCGCTAGAGCAGCTAATCTACCCGCTTCTGCAAGGTCACCTCTCTGCTGAGCTTGCCCTGCTTGCTGAGCAAAATTTTGCGCTTTGGTAGCTTCTTCTACCGCATTATTACGAGCACTACTAAAGTCTGAGTTTAAATCTTCAAAAGACGTATATTTGCCTTGTGTTAAATATTTCGCAGAGTTGTTTACATCACCTTGTGCTACAAAGTCATTGTCGCCAAGATAATCAGCGGCAGCACCAAATGGCTCGTCATATAAGATACCGATACTAAAGGTGTCATTGATATCTGCTTTTACACCATAACGGAAAAAGTCATAGTCTTCTGCGATGTCATCAATTTTGTTGCCTGATGAATCCTTACCACTCACATCGGCATCGATATAAGTATAAACGGTTTCGGCATAGGTACCATCTTGTAAGAATGCGGTGATGTCTTGACCTGAACGATCAAGACCAGCAGCACTAGCAACGCTAGCGACAGATAGAGCAGCAACAGCTACTGTGAGAGTTTTTAAATGAAAAGTTGCGCGCATTGTATATCTCCAAACATCCGCATTGTTTCACTACTTAACCCGACTTTTATGAGTAAGTAGCATCCGAGGGTGAAGATAGTAAAGATTTTGGCACACGAAAACAACTACAAAAACACATTATTTCTTGTTTATGACTGAACAGTATCTTCATCTAATAATGTGCATTTGACTTCCTCCCCTCCCTAAAGTGAGGAGATTCCTACTAAAGACGGTCAAGCCCGACCGCAAGAATGTTTTTTGCTCCATTAACATCTCTGTTATGGATCGTTTTACAAGAACGACAAAACCACTCTCTTATACCAAGACCTGATCTACCTTTCGGACTGTCTTGGCGAGAGCCGCAACACGAGCAGGTTTGGGTGCTGTACGCTTCATTGACTTCGATATAGTGACAACCTGCGTTCGCGCATTTGTAGTCCAGTTGCCGCTTTATTTCAAACCAACCAGCATCATAGACGGATTTGGCCAGTTTGCTTGAAGTGAATGATGTTGATTTAATTTTACCAACAACGATTAGGCTGTTGGCTTTAACAAGCTTTGATGTGAATTTATGGATCAGATCTTGACGGGTATTTTTAATCTTGGCGTGAATCGCCTTAACCCGCTTTTTGTTTTTAGCTCTTTGGGCAATGGCCAGTTTTTCAGCATATTGATGGGTGACTTTGATTTGTAGCTGATCACCCTCACTACTGACTGCTGAATCCTTGCAGCCTAGATCAATACCAACTTGGCCATCACCGCAGTTGGTTTTTGGAAATTCTTTAACGGTGACACAGGCGTACCAGTGACCACGATTGTCTTGCACTAATTCGCACGTATTGATGTTGTAGAGCGAGAGATTATAGCTATCCCACACATCAATGGTCAGCTTTTTACCCTTAGCAAGGCTTAGCTGAATGGTAGATTTAAGGCTTGTCTTGCCTGATTGACGAGTTGATAGGTGTTTTACGGCTGTCTTTTTAAAAGGAATCCAGCCCAAGCTTCTTCTCTTGGCCTTTGGGTTGTTGGTGCGCCAGTTGAGTTTGGCTTTTTTAAACTGTTTTCGGCTTTTGGAGTGAACCTCACTAATCGCTTGCAGGGTTTGGCTGTGCAAGTTTAAATACTCGCCACTACCTTTGGTATAAGTAGCCAAGTCATAGGCTGAAAAGAATTTGCCTGTGCGCTGTAAATGTTTAAAACTTAGCTCATTGACGTAATTCCAGACAAAGTTAACCGCCCCAGCTAAGATATTGAGCTGAGTGGCGTGTTTGTCTTTGATGCGTAGCTTGAGCGTTTTCATGGATTAATTATGATCTCAATGTATTTGGGTATCAAGGGGTTCGCCATACTGGGCGACAATGGCTGACGCCTGATGCCTGATATCCACGCCCTAGAAGAATGTAGATATCAGGCGCTGGTTGATAAAACAATCAAACAAAAAATATCCAGTCCTGCATCAGATATTGGTTTAGAAATCAATAATGTGGCGGTCTATCTGCCATCACATCAAATGGTGCAATACCCACTTCAGTAGCTTGACTGTCTATTTGCTTATAAATGAGCTGTAACTGACGCTGCAATGTATGAATATCCTTATCTTGTCGCGTAATGACGTCATTTAACCTTTCGACAGTGACCTCAAGATGCGCTAGGCTCATTTGTAAATCGATTACTTGGGCTTGCAAGTCATCTTGCATACCAAACCTGTCCTCTTTATCTTTGAATTGATTCATGTTGTTCTCTAAATAATGGTAAATAGAAGGTCAAATAGACTCGGCGGCAGCATATTTGCAGCAGCGTCAATAATAACCAGTCACCCTTGATGACAGGCATTAAATCGCAGCCACTATGCAAAGTAATAAATAGTGTTGATAAAACCACTTACGCGCACTACAGTGATGCGGTGGCATGTTATACTGCTGGCAATTTTGCAACAACCCCTACCTCACTATTATATAAGCTTAAGATACTCTATGGCACTGATACATCTAAAAGACATTCACTTAGCCTTTGGCGTCGCTCCCATTCTCGATGGTATTGATTTTTCCATCAATGCAGGCGAGCGTGTGTGCTTAATCGGCCGCAATGGCGAAGGTAAATCTACTTTATTTAAACTGATCAATGGCTCGCTGCAGCCAGATAGTGGTGAGATTATCACCAATAGTAGCATGCGCGTTGCGATGCTCGAGCAAGACGTCCCCGAGTCGAGCGGACGCATACTTGATATCGTCATGGGCGGTAGCCGCCGCACAGCTGAGCTGCTGATCAATTATAATAAGCAAGTGGAGATGTGCGCCAATGGCGACATGGACGCTTGCGAGCACATGGCGACCTTGCAGCATGATATCGACGCCGTCCATGGCTGGGACTTAGAGCGCGATGCCACCCGTCTAATCACCACCATGGGGCTTGACCCAGAGGACGACCTCTCCTCGCTATCTGGAGGCCGTAAGCGCCGCGTTTTGCTCGCGCGTGCGCTGGTCACCAAACCTGACGTATTGTTATTAGATGAGCCAACCAACCATTTAGACGTTGATAGTATTGAGTGGTTAGAGCGCTTCTTGCTTGATTGGCAAGGTCTAACTCTACTGTTTGTCACCCACGATAGAGCATTCGTTGATAAGCTTGCGACTCGTATTGTAGAGCTTGACCGTGGCCAATTGACCAGCTATGACGTCACCCAAGGTGCCAAAGGCTACGCTCGTTATCAAGAGCTAAAAGAGCAGCAGCTACTTGCTGAGGAAAAAAACAATGCCAATTTTGATAAAAAACTGGCACAAGAAGAAGTGTGGATACGTCAAGGCATTAAGGCCCGTCGTACCCGTAACGAAGGCCGCGTACGCGAGCTAAAGGCTCTGCGCGAAGAGCGAAAAAGCCGCCGCGAGCAAGTCGGCAATGTCAACATCACCATGGGTGAAGGCGAAAAAAGCGGCAAGCTGGTCTGTAAAGTCAAAAACCTACATCTTGAATATGACGGCAATGTACTCGTCAATGACTTTAGCACCATGGTCATGCGCGGTGATAAAATTGGGATTATCGGCCCTAACGGCGCAGGCAAAACCACGTTAATCAAAGCCCTACTAGGTATGTCGGATGACGAGGTTACCAAGACCGGTAGCGTCACACTTGGTACCAATTTACAAATTGCCTTTTTTGATCAGCTGCGCGATCAGCTCGACCTTGAGGCAAGCGTCGCACAAAACGTCTCAGAGGGCTCGGACTTTGTCGAAGTGGGCGGCCGAAAAACCCATATCATGAGCTATTTGCAAGACTTCTTATTTGCGCCAGAGCGCGCACGGACACCTGTCAAGGCCTTATCAGGTGGTGAGCGCAACCGCGTATTACTTGCCAAGCAATTATTAAAACCTGCCAACATATTAGTCCTTGATGAGCCGACCAACGATTTGGATATGGCCACCCTTGAGCTATTAGAAGAGTCGGTCAGCAGCTTTAACGGTACCATCTTGCTGATCAGTCATGACCGCTCATTTATGGACAATGTGGTCACTTCCACTTGGGTATTTGACACGGATGAAAATAGCAATGGCATCGTCAAAGAGTATGTCGGCGGTTATCAAGAGTACTTGATACAAAAAAACCGCGAGGAAGCCGCGCGCGCCGCAAAAGCACCCGTTAGCAATACTAAAACGTCAAAATCAGCCAATAAAGCTGACGCTGGAAAGCCAAATAAAGCCGCCAAAAAGCTCAACTTCAATGAGCAGCGCGAGCTAGATAGCTTACCCAAAGAAATCGCGGCGCTAGAAGCCGAACAAAAAACGCTAGAAGACAAGCTGGCTGATGGCTCATGGTTTACCACCGACTTTGATGCCGCGACGGCCGCCAGTGAGCGCTTGTTGGTCATCGAAGAGGAGATGATGAGCAAGCTTGAACGCTGGAGTGAGCTTGAAGGCTAATCGCCTAGAGACGCGTTTAGGATAATAAAAAATCACCGCTTTTGTCGCTAAAGTGGTGATTTTTGATTGACAATGAGAGACATAACGCTTAAGTACTGAAAGTTAGTGAACATTGCCTGAATTTCAAGTATCATTCGCTATTGCTGAATATCCTTATTAATTATAAGGTCATCACGTGACCATCGTTTGCAAAACCTTTGAAGCGCCTTTGCGCCCTTTATCGAAACAAAACGGATGTTAGACGTTGATAATCCAGCTTTTTTGTATGGGTTACCCTGTTCAACCTTATACTGTGTTCTCTCAAGGTTGCTTTATTTTTAACGCAATAATTTATTTTATCACCGAAATAGCTTAGAATAGCAACAATTAGCAAAATTAGGCACAGCTAAAGTGGCTTGATATTGTATATTTTCTAAGCCACAAACCCAGTGTGGGATAATCCCATTTCATTCACCTGGAGGAAGTATTAATGAGCCAAGCCGAAGGCGTTAACGTACAACGCCGTAGAGTTCTTATTGCCTCAACTGCCGCAATTGGTGCAGCTGGGGTAGCTGCTGTGGCAACACCTTTTGTCCGCTCTTGGTACCCAAGCGCCAAAGCTGAGGCTGCAGGGGCTGCAGTCACCCAAGATATCAGCTCTATTGAAGCGGGACAGATGATTGTCGTCAAATATCGCGGTAAACCGATCTTTGTGGTAAAACGTACCGAAGACATGTTGAGCACGCTTGAGTCAGTTAAGCCATTACTATCTGACCCTAATTCAGAAGCATCGCTACAACCAGAGTATTGCCAAAACCCAGAGCGTTCTTTGACACCAGAGGTCTTGGTGGTCGAAGGCGTGTGTACGCATTTAGGCTGTGCACCGAACTACCGCCCTGATGTGGGCGCAACCGATTTGGGTGGTAACGACTGGTACGGCGGCTTTTTTTGCCCCTGTCACGGATCAAAATATGACTTAGCAGGCCGTGTCTATAGTGGCGTTCCTGCACCGCTGAATTTACCTGTTCCAGAATATAGCATGGACGGTACCATCTTGACGGTTGGGGAGGCTTAATATGAGTATGGGTAAAAAGTTAATGCATTGGGTGGACGCGCGTTTCCCAGCGACTGAAACCTATGAATACCACATGTCAAAGTACTATGCACCAAAGAACTTTAACTTTTGGTACTTCTTTGGCGTATTGTCAATGATCGTATTGGTCAACCAGTTGGTGACCGGTATTTGGCTGACGATGATGTACAACCCTAGTGCCGAGGGCGCATTTGCGTCTGTAGAATACATCATGCGTGATGTCAAAGGCGGTTGGCTCATCCGTTATATGCACTCGACTGGCGCTTCAGCGTTCTTTGTCGTGGTGTATTTGCATATGTTTAGAGCACTGCTCTACGGCTCATATCAAAAACCTCGTGAGCTTATTTGGCTCATCGGCATGGGCATCTATTTGGCTCTTATGGCCGAAGGTTTCTTTGGATACCTACTCCCTTGGGGCAACATGTCATTTTGGGGTGCTCAGGTTATCTTAAACCTTCCTGCGGCGCTGCCAGTGATTGGTGACGGTCTTGCTGAATGGGTACGTGGTGACTATATCATATCAGGTATCACTCTAAACCGCTTCTTTGCGCTACACGTTGTTGCTATTCCATTGGTCCTTGTGGGCTTGGTCTTTATGCACATTGTTGCATTGCACCATGTGGGCTCTAACAACCCTGATGGTATCGATATTAAGAAGCTAAAAGATAAAAACGGCGTACCATTAGACGGCATCGAATTCCATCCATACTACACTGTGCATGATATGGTGGGTATCGTGGTATTCTTTATCTGTTTCTTTGCGGTGGTGTTCTTCTTCCCTGAAGGCGGCGGCTTCTTCCTTGAGCCACCTAACTTTGAAGCGGCGAACTCTCTAAAAACACCAGAGCATATCGCGCCAGTCTGGTACTACACACCGTTCTATGCCATCTTACGTGCAGTTCCAAGTAAGCTGGGCGGGGTCATCGCCATGGGTGCAGCCATTGCTGTACTATTCTTGATACCATGGCTCGACAGATCACCTGTACGCTCAATACGCTACAAAGGTATCTTGTCTAAGATTGCACTAACTGTCTTTGCTATTAGCTTTGTAGTACTAGGCTACTTGGGTGCAACACCTGCGACGCCAACCGCGACGATTATGTCACGTATATTCACCATTCTGTATTTCTTGTTCTTCTTGTTGATGCCGTTTTACACTGCAATCGAGAAGTGTAAACAGCCACCAGAACGCGTTACCGGAGGTCACTAATGAGCACGCTAATCAAATCCCTAGCTGGTCTAGGCTTAGGCGCGGCATTGAGTTTGACTGCTGGTAGTGCGCTGGCAGCAGGCGGCGGCGGATGTGGTACTTTTACCAATGCCGACGGCGTGGTAGAATCTTTGGCTTGTAGTGAAGCCCCCATTGACTTTACCAATAAAGGCTCGCTACAAAACGGTGCAAAAATATTTATGAACTACTGTGCTGGTTGTCACTCTGCACAGTACGTTCGTCATTCGCGCATCGCCAAAGACTTGGATATTCCACCTGAGCTGGTCGAAAAATACCTAATGGTCACCACCGATCAAATCGGTGACCATATCACAGCGGAGATTGACCCTGATGTTCAAGCCGCATGGTTTGGGGCGGCGCCACCAGACTTATCGCTTGAAACCAGACTACGCGGTGATGACTGGGTTTATACTTATCTATTGTCATTTTATGAAGATCCAAGCCGTCCTTGGGGCTCAAATAACTTAGTACTGGCAAACGCAGCCATGCCGCACGTATTGCATAACATGCAAGAAGAGCTTAGTGCTGAAGAGTTTGAATCTGAAGTTGGTGACTTGGTCAACTTTATGGCGTGGATGGCAGAGCCTGTCCGTCATGACCGTCAAGTGATTGGCTTCTTTGTGATTTTATTCTTGTTAGTATTACTGATCCCAGTTTACTTACTCAATAAAGAGTTCTGGAAAGACGTAAAGTAATAGAATCATAAACATAGCTTATCGCTATAAAAACTTGGTCACAATAGACACAAAAAGGCACTACTTTGGTAGTGCCTTTTTTCATTTTGCCGCACCGTATTTTGTACGTGTTACTATAGGGTGGACAATAGAGACTGACAATAGAACAAACACCTATCCATACGTCATCCACCCATCGTGTTTACGTACGCTGGCTTGATAATCGGCTCTACTTTGTTTACGATGACACCCTTTACTATGAACATTAGGCTTTCATGATTGATGCAAACGACATTCCAAGTAGTCAGCTAATCTTATATGCTGATGACGGCTACGACAGTCATGTGGTGCGCCTATTACTTGAAGAAAAAAAGCTCGATTATTACTTGTCACGTTTGCACTCTGAGCGCCCCGAGGACTTGACTGAGCTAAACCCCTATCATACCCTGCCTGTGTTGCAGCAGCGTGATATTGCCCTTTATGAAATCAACGTGATTTTTGAATACTTAGAAGAGCGCTACCATACCAATAAGCTGCTCCCTGAAGCCCCGCAAGAGCGCGCACAGTTTCGCCAATTGGCATGGCGCATCCAGCATGATTGGCTGGTGCTCGGCAGGCAACTACTGACACATCCTGATAGTTTTCATAAAGCAAAAGCTGTCATTGCCAAAAAACAGCTCAGTGATTCTTTGATCACGCTTGCGCCTTTGTTTGCGCATAAGCCTTATTTTATGGCAGATGATTTTGGCTGGTGTGACGTGTTGTTAGCGCCTTTACTGTGGCGACTAGAAGACATGGACATAGCGCTACCGCGCACGATCAGTCGGCCTTTATTGGACTACCAGCAGCGTATCTTTGAGCGCGAGAGCTTCCAAAGAAGTGTGCGCTAATTAGACAACGCTCGATGTCTGTCTTAAAATAAAAAGTGTAAAAAGAATAAAAACCAAACAGACAGTGACAACGCAAAAATCGGTCCCACCATACTTGTCTGTTGCAAACAATGTATTATTTAAAATAGTAGACTGTTGTCATAGATGACCGTTTATCTCATAACCCATATTTAGTATAGGAAATCATTAGATGAGCGATACCACTTCTCTCACCCCAACTCGCCCTTATATGGTACGCGCCCTTTATCAATGGATAGAAGACAATGCGCTGACGCCCTATCTGATGGTCGATGCGACGGCCAAAAACGTCCAGGTACCAACCGAACATGTGCAAGATGGCCGTATTGTGCTCAATATTGCCAGCCGTGCGACAGGCAACATGCGTATGGACAATGACTATATCCAGTTCAGCGCTCGTTTTGGCGGCGTCTCACAAGAGATTTGGGTGCCATTGACGGCGGTGATGGGTATTTATGCCAAAGAAAACTCGCAAGGCATGTTTTTTGATCCAAACGAGTATGATAATTATGAGCCAGAAGAGCAGCACACGACGCCAAAGGCTGACAAGCCCAAACCCAAACGCGATAACAAGGCGGGTCTAAAAGTCTTAAAGTAACAGAAATCTCCAACACCTTGGTCTTTAGCCCACAAAAAAGCCAGTCATGGTTCATATGACTGGCTTTTCGCTTATTTAACACTCTATAACTTTACTCTATAAGGCTAAAAACCTAAACTAGTGCCAAACAGCGATAATTAAGCAGCTGCCTGCTGACTACGTTCTTGGTAGCGTGACACCGCGTTGGCCTTGGTACTTGCCGCCGCGGTCTTTGTAGCTGGTTTCACAAACATCATCGCTATCGCTTTGGAAAAACAGCATCTGTGCGACCCCTTCACCCGCATAAATACGCGCAGGTAAATTGGTGGTATTACTAAACTCAAGCGTCACGTGCCCTTCCCACTCAGGCTCAAGTGGTGTGACGTTGACGATGATGCCGCAGCGTGCGTAAGTAGACTTGCCAAGACAAATAGTCAGGACATCGCGCGGTATGCGGAAGTACTCAACGGTACGCGCCAGCGCAAATGAGTTGGGCGGAATGATGCACTCATCACCAACGATATCGATAAAGCTTTTATCATCGAAGTTTTTGGGATCGACCACCACAGAGTGTACATTGGTAAAAACTTTAAACTCAGGGGCACAGCGTACATCGTATCCGTAGCTTGATGTGCCGTAGCTGACCAAACGCTCGCCTGCATCGTTGAAACGTACTTGACCCGCCTCAAATGGCTCAATCATGCCATGTTCTTCAGCCATTTTGCGAATCCAGCGGTCAGATTTGATAGACATTTTTGTTCCTTAGAAAATAGTAATATAGGGATTGGGCGCTGACGATAGCGCATCAATGACCCAGAGGCTGTTATGATTACCACCCTCTAAGAGACACGCTTCGTATATTGGTAGCGGTGATTATACGGAATTGAGCGCTGAATTTATAGAGCTGTCACTATTTATCATGCAAACCATTTAACAGCCAAACTGCTTGACAACCAAAAATTCAACATCCGAGTCAACCGAGTAACTTTATAAAAATCAGGCATATCTAGGCTACCATTTGGCAAAATGGTCTTCTGCCAATCCTATGACATGATCGAGTCTGATGACGGTATCGCCCAGCCGTATCTCACCACTATACCAGCCAAGCCACTGCTCAAAAATACTGGCCAGCACGCCAAGATTATCGGTTTTTTGATAGACAGTCATGGGCGTAAAGGTCAAATCAATATCGACATTGCTCCAGCCAAGGTTTTGATGATAAACACGCCAAGTACTTGGCACAACTGCCTGCAAGTCCTTACGTACAAACATCACAGGCGGTAGATAATGTATCTGCCCATCTAGCCAGCAGGCATTTTCGCTCATACCCGTTTCATTGACACCCATCGATAAGTTTAATAAAAAATGGCGACCATCGGGCAAATAATGATTGATACATGTCCAAAACCAATTGGTCTCGCGGCGCATATAGCCCAGCGTCCAATCTAGATTGGCAATTGCAGACGTATCAAAGTCTATTTGCTTGGTTTGGCTGCCAGCCGTAACCGCAGCGATATTAAGTATTGACGCTTCTTTGATACGCATGTGTCCCATGATTGCTGTCAGTGGCTCTTTTTGCGTGTATGTCCAGCCGCGCCTGCCCGTTGGGGTACAGATCGCAAGTGGCTGCGCTTGCCGCTGTAGCGTCGCATCAAGCGTAATGTGTTTACTATCCAATGCTACTGCGATTTGTGAAGGCGTAAAATCCAACGTTACGGTCAGCTTATTATGGGTAAATGCCATTCGCCCTTGATAGCAATCACCTATTAGCTGCGTCTGCCGCGTCAAAGGCTGCAAAGCTTCACAAACCTCTAGCTCATCAGCCTCATCGTTATAAAGGTAAACAAAGGCGCTGGTGGCAAGCTTGATGGTCGCCAGTGCCAAACAGATGCGATAAGGCGGCTGGATAATTTGGATAAAGCAAAATTGATTGGCTTTGAGATCTTTTCGCCAGTTTGGCAACGTCTTTTGCGAGATCAGATGACTGTGGTAGTCAAGATAATTGATACTTTTGACTTGCGTAAACACCCCAAAAGTGGGCTGTCCCTCTTGGATAAGCTGTTCAATAACTGGTCTTGCACTCACAGATGAGTGCAGCTGATTTTGTGCGTTGGGGCTGGGGTTTTGGTTCATGTTTACGGCATCCTAGCCAAATTTTATCGTGAGACTACCCGTCCTTGGTAGCCAACGGTGGTGCTTATGACGCTTCTTTTTGCTTGTCTTGCAGACACCCAAATGGCTTCTCTTATCACCTTAATCTCTATATCGGTCAAACCATCTGTCAGCGTTTGTGTCACATCGGTAACGGCTATCGCGCTCGTCCACAAAAAGTGACGAGGAAACTTTTTTAATAACTCAGCCAACACTGCTGAAAACTTATTGAAGTCGGCGATCACCATGCGGCGATTGCTAAATTCGGCGTTGATTTGATACCGTTTGCTACTACCATCTTTGTTATAGCAAACGGCAATTATTTGATTGTTTGAAAGCTCGATCACATATATCGGCGGGCGCAACAGTTTCAATAACACATACTGCTTGGGAATATCGTCCAAATAATGCCGATAAATCGATACGCTCACCATACTTCCTTGTTGTAAACCACGTTCTTTATGGAAAAGTACGCTTAGGTTATCTTGCTATTATTCGAGTAGCGCGCGAAACTTATCAAAAAATCCGCTTATCATCGACTGGTTTGGCAAATTTTGCAATGTTGGCTTCGATGTTTTTGGCAATGCTCAAATAATAAGAGGCAAACTCATCGTCAGCCAAAACGCTTGGCACCCCTTTGTCCACTTGGGCGCGGATACCACTGGCAAGTGGCAGCTGGCCTAGTAGCGGCACCTGATACTGCTCTGCGATAAACTCGCCGCCGCCGCTGCCAAAGATGGCCTCGGTATGGTTGCAGTTACTACAAGTATGCAAGGCCATGTTTTCCACCACACCCAGTACAGGGATATTGGTTTTATGAAACATCTCAACGCCCTTTTGCGCATCCATCAAGGCCACATGCTGCGGTGTTGTCACAATCACCGCCCCTGTGACAGGAATACGCTGCGCCAATGTCAGCTGAATATCACCTGTACCTGGTGGCATATCAATCACCAAATAGTCCAATTGGGGCCAGTTGGTTTGATTGTATAGCTGCATCAGGGCGCCCGTGGCCTTAGGGCCGCGCCACGCGACAGGAGTGTTGTCACTATCGAGCAAGCTACCTATCGATAGCATGGCCATACTGTGCGCCTCGACAGGCACAAACTGCTCGTTTTCTAGCTCAGGCTTGATGTCCGCCACACCCAGCATCGTTGGCATACTGGGGCCGTATATATCGGCATCTAGCACGCCCACACGGTTGCCAAGCTTTTGTAATGCCAAAGCAATATTGACTGTCGTCGTTGATTTGCCGACGCCGCCTTTGCCTGAGGCCACCACAATGATATGACGAATACGTGGGTGCGCTGCCAGCGATGCTTGGGTCGGCGCAGCCTTAGTAATCGGCGGCTCGCTGCTTGTCGGTTCTTGGTCTGCTTGGGTAGCAGGTTTGGCGTGAGTGGCCATGGCATCTGTCGTCTTTGGCATCGATTTGGGCGGCGCTTTGGGCAAGCTTGCACCGGCGCCTTTAGCATCGGCTGGTAGGCGTACATTCATATGAATGGTTCTGATACCATGCGGATGCAGCAGTTGCCCCAGCTCCTGTTGTATCTGTTCAGGGTTACTGTCTTTGGGTAAGCGCAAATCTAAGGTGAGCACTTGCCCGTCGCGCTCAAGCCCCGTCACCATCGTGGCGATGCTAACGGTGCCGACTTCATAGCCGAGCAAGACTTTATCGACCGCGCTATCACGCTCGGCGCGCTGCTGCGGTGTTTCGGCTTTGGGTTTTTTTTTCATAAAATTAAACATGGCTATCATGACTACCTATTTTGCAAGTGGGCCGGTAGGACAACTCGAGCAATACCGTCGTCGCGCTGGTCAATAATACATCATCAGCTTTTTGTCTACCCTTATTATCCGACAGTGTAGCTCAATTGACGCTATAAAAAAACCACAATGCCAGTGGGAACACGCGCGCCGACGATACCTATGGCAAAAACCAAATCAACCAATCGCCAAAAACTTCGAGGCGATAAATAAATAGATCAGCACCCCCGACGCATCACACACTGAAGTGATCAAAGGCGCACTGGCGGCGGCAGGGTCAAAGCCTAATTTGTTCAGCACAAATGGTAAGCTCATGCCGATCACACAACCAATCATCACCACCGACATCATGCTAAGCGCCAGCACCAGCGACACCACGGCATCACCGCGAATATAACCGATGATAGAGATCGCCACCGCCATAGTCGCACCGAGCATCAATGCCACCAAAGCCTCCCGACCAAGCAAGGAAAACCAATCGCGCATCACCACATCGCCCGTGGCCAGCGCCCGTACCATCAAGGTTGCAGACTGCGAGCCGGCGTTACCACCACTATCGACCAATAGCGGCAAAAAAAACACCAGCACTAAATTGGCGGCAATCACCTCTTCAAAATTTGCAATACTCAAACCAGATAGCAAGTTGCCAAACACCAAAAATACCAGCCAAAACACCCGTTTGCGGTAGAGCATACGGATACTGACATCTTTTAGCTTACCGACCATGGTCGAGACACCACCCGACTTATGAAAATCGTCGGTGGCTTCATCATTGACCACATCGATCGCATCATCATGAGTGACGATCCCAACCAGAGCGCCACTGTCATCGGTAATGGGCAAGGCGATCAAATCATAACGCGCGATGGTTTTGGCGACGTCCTCTTGGTCATCATGGACATTACACGACACCACACTACTCATCATCAGATCGGCGATACGCTGCTCAGGCGATGCCAAAATCAATACACGTAAGGACACCACGCCCAACAGCTTGCGCGCCGCATCGATGACATAAGCATGATAAATGGTCTCAGCATCCGGCGCCTCTAAGCGTAGCGCGGCCAATGCCTCAGCGACACTCATCTGAGCGCTTAAGGTCGCATAATCTGAGGTCATCAGCGCCCCAGCGGTACGCTCTTCATAGGCGGAGAGTCTGCGAATATCTTCGCGCTCTGCCTGTGCCAACGCTGGCAGCAGGGCATCACGCTGCGCTTGATTGAGACGCTTATATAAATCGGTACGCTCATCAGCGGGCATCTCGCCGACAATCTTTGCTAGGCTTGCCCGCGGGAACACCTGCGCCATGGCAACCTGAATATCAGGCGCTAAGTAGGCAAACACTGTCGCACGATTGGGCAGACGCTGTAGTAATGGCCACGCAAGCGTAGGCGTCATTAATGCCAGTACGTCAGCGCTATCGATAGGTCGCAGGTCTTGCAACTGCTGTACCGACTCATCAAGTTGCTGCTGTGCGACAGCGTCGCTTAACTTGGCTGCAAACGTTTCTGCAAAATCTTTCTCATTCATCATTGTCACTCCGTGCAGCGCGAAGTCAGGCAACAGGCGCTCATAAAAAAGAGCCAATACAATTGGCTCAAGTCAACATAAAATCAAATCCTAATGGATTGGTCTTTTATTAGCAAGCTGATGATGGTCAAACGCCTCAAATAGCCAGCAAATCACAATCACGGTCAGTGTTGCCAAAGTTGATACCACAAACAAACATGGATGGTATCAATTTATATAAAAGCGCCATAAACCCGCGACTGGCTCAGTTTGGATTTTATTAATTCATAAACCAACCATGGCTGGCGACGATGGATTGCCCAGTAAAGACATTGCTTGGGAATGCCGCTAAAAACAAAGCCAGCTGGGCAATATCATCGACTGTGGTGAACGCTTTATCGACGGTATTGACCAACATAATGTCATTCACCACCGACTCTTCACTGATGCCTTTTTCGGCGGCTTGTTCGGGGATTTGTTTTTCGACCAGTGGGGTTTTGACAAACCCAGGGCAGATCACATGCGCGCGGACATTATGAGGCGCGCCTTCTTTTGCCAACACACGGCACAGCCCTAGGAGTCCATGTTTGGCAGTGACATACGGCGCTTTATATAGCGATGCTTCGTGCGAGTGCACCGAACCCATATAGATGATCGTACCGTCTTTGTCATCTTTATACATGTGCTGCGTGGCCGCTTTGGTGGTCAAAAACGCCCCATCCAAATGAATGGCGAGCATTTTTTTCCAGTCCGCAAACGCCATCTTATCGATAGGATCAATGATCTGAATACCGGCATTGGAGACGAGAATATCGATACTACCAAACGTATCTACCAGCTGCTGCACGCCCTCACCCACCGCTTGCTCTGCGGTGACATCCATGGCGATTGCCAGCGCACGGCCACCAGCTGACTCGATGGCATCAACCGTTTGCTGGGCGGCGGCCAGATTGATATCAGCAATACCAACCGCAGCGCCTGCCTTGGCATAGGTTTCGGCGATATCGCGTCCGATACCGCTTGCAGCGCCTGTGACTAAGGCCACTTTGCCTGTCAAATCTTGTTGTAATTGGGTCGCCATATGCGATCATCCTTTATCAGTTGGCTGTTTTCAGTCTTTGTTGGCCGCCGTTATTGCACAATGCTCACTGGCGTTTTTTCTTGTAGCTCCTCAAAGCTGACACCCTCTGCCAATTCCACCAGCTTTAGGCCATCGTCGGTGACGTCTAACACTGCAAGCTCGGTGATAATACGATCGACCACGCCTTTGCCCGTCAAGGGTAGCGCGCATTCTGCAAGGATTTTTGGGTCGCCGTGTTTGTTGACTTGCTCCATCAGTACAATCACGCGCTGTACGCCTGCGACCAAATCCATCGCCCCGCCCATGCCTTTGACCATTTTTTTGGGGATCATCCAGTTGGCCAAGTCGCCTTTTTCTGACACTTCCATCGCGCCGAGTATCGCCAGATTGACGTGCCCACCGCGAATCATGGCAAACGACTCTGAGCTACTAAAATAACTGGCCCCCGGCTCTGCGGTCACCGTTTGCTTGCCTGCATTAATTAAATCGGCATCGACATTCTCCGCCGTTGGAAACTCGCCAATACCTAATAAGCCATTTTCAGACTGCAGCCAAACATCCACATCATCAGGAATATAGTTGGCCACGAGGGTCGGTAGTCCAATGCCTAAGTTTACATAATAACCGTCTTGCAACTCTTGTGCGGCACGCTGTGCCATCTGCTCTCTTGTCCATGCCATGGTGATTTCCTTATTTTTATAACCACTCGAATTTATAACCACTCGAAAAAATATGATTAGCGGCATCAAACTCGCTTAGTCTACAAAATGTAGCACTTAGGGTTATCTTGCTTACTGCTCAATTTTTAGAAGTGGTATTACAATATTCTATTATTAATGTCATCTTTGAAAGGTTTGGATAAAACCACTAACTAAGCACCCTCAGCGGCTTTCGTGGTGGTTTTTTCGATGCGTTTTTCAGGAGTCGTATTTAATACAATGCGCTGCACAAAAATACCGGGTAGGTGTACTTCATCTGGGTCAAGGCTGCCTGTCTCGACGATTTCTTCGACCTCGACGATGGTCACTTTGCCTGCCATCGCGCAATCTGGGTTGAAGTTACGGGCGGTCTTATTAAAGATTAAATTGCCTGCCTTATCGGCCTTTTGCGCTTTAATCAATGCCACATCGGCGCGCAGTGAATGCTCTAGCACATAAGTACGGCCGTCAAACTCACGGGTTTCTTTGCCTTCAGCGACCAACGTACCAACGCCTGTGGCGGTATAAAATGCAGGAATGCCTGCACCGCCTGAGCGCAGTTTTTCGGCCAAGGTGCCTTGCGGCGTCAGCTCAACTTCAAGCTCACCTGCCAAGTATTGACGCTCAAATTCTTTGTTTTCACCGACATAAGACGAAATCATCTTTTTGATTTGACGGGTTTGTAGTAGTAATCCTAAGCCAAAGTCATCGACACCGGCGTTATTACTGATACAAGTCAAATCTTTGACACCGCTATCACGTAGCGCTTCGATTAACGCTTCAGGAATACCGCACAGACCAAAACCGCCGATAGCAAGTGTTTGTCCATCACTTACCACACCTTTTAGCGCCTCTTCGGCACTACTGTATACTTTTGAGCGACTCATGCTTATCTCCTTGCAAGTCTGTTTTTGTTATTAACGTCCATTATCCATCATGATTTATTTACTGTGCCAATCAATAGCGTATTGACTGTTTTAAATTTATATTAATACACTTTATATCGATATATCATATATCAAATACTTATGCTAACTTAACATATAAATCTCGTAGCGAGAAGACAATAACACTAAGAACGAACGAGACAGCACAGTGGCGGGGTATGAGGCAAGTCAATATCATATTATTCTAGATTAATGTTTGATAAAAAATCAAAAATCACATATTTTGATTAATTTTATTGACCCCGATAAACATGCCCTGCATACTCGCTGATTGAACTTTGCCAAGGAGGGCGATTATGTATAGCACATTTGCTATTGTCATTACGTTATTATTATTGATGTTCTTTGCTTATCGCGGTTATTCAGTGCTGATATTAGCACCGATTATGGCGACGCTGGCCGTATTACTGTCGGGCGACTTTCTTAGCAGTATTCCGGCTTATACCGATGTGTTTATGGGCGCGTTAAGTGGGTTTTTGCTTAAGTTTTTCCCCATATTTTTGTTAGGTGCGCTATTTGGGCGCTTGATGGCAGACTCAGGCGCGGCGACAGCGATTGCCAATACCGTGGTCGAAAAACTCGGTGCCAGCAAAGCCATTCTCGCCGTCATCTTAGTCTGCGCTATCTTAACCTACGGCGGTGTGTCGTTGTTTGTTGTGGCCTTTGCCATTTATCCAATCGCCAAGGATTTATTTAAGGCTGCAGATGTACCCAAGCGCTTGATTCCAGCGGCGATTGCGCTTGGCTCCTTTACCTTTACCATGACAGCGCTACCAGGCACGCCAGCCATTCAAAACGCCATCCCAATCCCATACTACAATACCAATGTTTTTGCCGCGCCTATCCTAGGTATTATCGGCGGTACCATTATGTTTGTCTGCGGCTGGCTATGGCTACAGACACGCGCCAAAAAAGCCAATGCCGCAGGTGAAGGCTATGGTCAGCATGACGAAGAAGATGTGGGCGGTGTTGGTGCGGTTAAAAAAGAAACCGAAACCCTCAGTACGCATCCTACCTCATTTACCGTTGCGATGATTCCGCTGGTGTTGGTCATCGCTCTCAACGCCGTTCTGACCTATTTCATTTTTCCTTCAATGGACTTTAGCGGCTTGCAAGCGCAGTTCCCTGATCTCAATATCGCAGGCTCGCTTGGCCTTTGGTCAATTATCATCTCATTGGTCGTTGCTTGTACGGTTTTGATTGTGCTGCGTATTGGTCATTGGAATAACCTACAAAAAACCATCAACCGTGGTACTTACGACTCGATGTTGCCGATTTTTAACACGGCGTCGGAAGTGGGTTACGGCGCGGTGATTGCCTCACTCGCAGGCTTTCTTATCATTCGTGATAGCATCTTAAACCTAAACCCTGACAATCCTTTGATTTCAGAAGCGGTGGCGATGACGACCTTGGCAGGTATCACTGGCTCCTCGTCTGGTGGCTTGAGTATCGCTCTCTCAACCTTGGGTGAAGACTATCTTAGAATGGCAGTCAATGCTGGTATCGACCCTGAGCTGATGCACCGTGTGGCGGTCATGGCAGCAGGCGGTCTGGATACCTTGCCGCACAGTGGCGCGGTCATCACCTTGCTGGCGATTTGTGGCTTGACTCATAAGCAGTCGTATCTCAACCTAGCCATGGTCACCATCGTGATTCCGCTGGTCGCAGTGGTCGCTATCATCATCTTAGGGACGATGTTTGGTTCTTTTTGATCGCACCGCTCGCCTAGCCTTAGCGCACCTCACTCTACAGTCGTTTTATTTTCGATTGATGATAACCACGAATACCACCCACTTAGCCTGCGCTCGGTGGGTTTTTTATGTCAAAGCGATGCTGGTTTTTTATAAAGATTCAGCCATCACTTAGCGTTAATTACTAAGGAATATCACAAATTTGGCCGAATTACGGTATCATAGGCACACTTTTTAGACTTTTGCTTATTTTAGAAGTTTTTAGCCTTGATAACGTCATCATCATACCTTTATAAACAGCGTGTGACGTTTGATAATCAACCCATTTATACAAAAATATAGGTGATAAAAGTGCGTGAGATTTTAGTAACCAGTGCGCTGCCCTACGCCAATGGCTACATCCATTTGGGGCACCTTGTAGAATACATTCAGACAGACATCTGGGTACGTGCCATGAAGGCGCAAGGCCATCAGGTCACTTATGTCTGTGCCGATGACGCGCACGGTACAGCCATCATGCTCAAAGCAGAAGCCAATGGCGTCACGCCAGAAGAGCAAATCGCCTCGGTCAAAGCCTCACACGAAGCAGACTTTGCGAAGTTTTTGATTGAATTTGACAACTACCACAGCACCCACTCAGAAGAAAACAAACAGTTTTCTGAGCTGATTTATCGTCGTCTAAATAACGCCGGCCACATCAGCACAAAGGATGTCGAGCAATTGTTTGACCCCGAAAAACAATTGTTTTTGGCCGATCGATTTGTCAAGGGAGAGTGCCCAGAATGCGCTAGCCCAGACCAATATGGTGATAACTGTGAAGTCTGCGGCACCACCTATGATGCCACCGAGCTAAAAAACCCTTATTCGACGTTGTCGGATGCCACGCCGGTACTCAAAACCTCAAAGCATTATTTCTTTGATTTGCCAGAATTTGAGCAGTTTTTAAAAGACTGGACCCGCAGTGATGAGCGTTTGCAAGTCTCGGTCGCCAATAAGCTGCAAGAATGGTTTGAAGCGGGTCTCACCAGTTGGGACATCTCGCGCGATGCGCCGTATTTTGGTTTTCAGATACCTGATACGCCAAGCGATGAGCCAGACAAATACTTTTATGTATGGCTCGATGCACCAGTGGGCTACATGGCCAGCTTTAAAAACCTCTGTGATAAGCGAGAGGGAACCGAAAACGAATTGGACTTTGACCGCTACTGGGCACAGGAAAATGAGCATAAAACCGAGGTGTATCACTTCATCGGTAAAGACATCGTGTATTTCCATGCGCTATTTTGGCCTGCCATGCTAGCCGGTAGTGAATTCCGCACGCCAACGGGCGTTTTTGCCCATGGTTTCTTAATGGTCAATGGCGAAAAAATGAGTAAGTCACGCGGCACCTTTATCAAAGCTGAGACTTATGCCGAGCACTTGCACCCAGAGTATTTGCGTTATTACTTCGCCAGCAAGCTGTCGGACAAGGTCGAGGACATCAACCTTGATTTAGAAGACTTTATGCAAAAGGTCAACTCTGACTTGGTGGGTAAAGTGGTCAATATCGCCAGTCGCAGCGCCGGTTTTATCGTCAAAAAATACGACGGGATGCTCTCAGAGGCCTGCGCTGAGCCTGAGTTATTAGAAGACATCACCAAAACGGGCGATGAGATTGCCGCCGCTTATGAAAACCGCGAGTTCTCCCGTGCCATGCGCCTTATCATGCAGTGTGCGGACAAGGCCAACGAATATATCGATGGCAAAAAACCATGGTCACTTGCCAAGCAAGAAGGTACTGAACAAGAGGTGCAAGACGTCTGCTCGGTGGCGATCAACATCTTCCGTCAGCTCATGGTTTATTTGGCGCCAGTATTGCCTGAGCTGACCGCCAATGCCAAAACGTTTTTGAATATTGAAGACTTAAGCTTTGCCAGCCGCAATGAGTGGCTACTGGGTCATAAAATCAATAAATTCAAGCCACTCATGCAGCGTATCGAAGAAAAAGACGTCACCGCCATGATTGAAGACTCCAAAGCATCGCTAACCCAGAGTGAGACGCCAGCGGTTGATCAGCCGGCTTCTGCCGCAGACAACGCAAGCGAGTCAGACGACTATATCGGTATCGAGGATTTTGCCAAGGTTGAGATGAAAGTGGCGCACGTGGTCGCGTGCAACCATGTCGAAGGCGCGGACAAACTATTGCAATTTACCCTAGATGTCGGCGAAGAGTCTCCGCGCAATGTGTTTAGCGGTATTCGTAAATTTTATGAGCCTGAGCAGTTATTGGATAAAAAGGTGATCTGCGTCACCAATCTGGCGCCGCGCAAGATGAAGTTTGGTGTCTCAGAAGGCATGGTACTCTCAACCGGTCATCCAAAGACAGGGCTTACGGTCGTCACCTTGCCAGATGACTGCGTGATTGGCGATACGTTAGCGTAAAGTCGGTTTTGAGCGTCATGCTCTTTGTACCTTTATGATTTTTTTGTTTCAAAAAAGACGTCCAAGTGACGTCTTTTTTGCGTTTTTGCCGATAAAAGCTGAGAAACCCCATTGTCAATATATTTGGCGAGATGACTCATGACGAACTCGCCTTAATTTTTTATTGCGATAACTTACATTACTGTCATAATATGGACGTAATAATCATGGATTGATTACTTTTATGTTCGCCCGTTATCTCAGCATGTACATAATATTGACTCGGGTAACCTGCACTTCTTTAACCGACGAGCCAGAATAACATGACCTTTGCTACTACTTTACGCTTTAGCCTATATGGTGCCGCCATGAGCGCGGCCCTTGGACTACTGGGCTGCTCAGACGCCACCGACACCGCCGCCGATAGCGCTGGTACTGATGCCGACAAACCTGCCAAGACCTTGGCCATCACCCAGATCGTCGAACATCCATCGCTAGATGAGATGCGCCGCGGTATCATTGATGAGCTGGCTGATAATGGCTACATCGAAGGTCAAAACCTCACAGTAAACTTCCAAAGTGCGCAGGGTAATACTGCCACCGCAGGGCAAATCGCCAAACAGTTTGCCGGCGACAACCCTGATGCCATCGTCGCCATATCGACGCCCTCGGCACAGTCAGTGGTGGCCTCTACCAAAACCGTCCCTGTGATTTATACCGCCATCTCAGACCCTGTGGCGGCGAAACTCATCGATGCCAATGATGTGCCTATCCAGTCAAATGTCACTGGCCTATCAAGTGAGCTGCCTATCGAGCCGCAACTGGACAATATCAAAAAAATCGTCCCCGATGCCAAAACCATCGGTTATGTCTATAGCCCAGGTGAAGTCAACTCTGTGGTGGTGCTCGATCAGCTCAAAAAAGCCGCGCCAAATTATGGCCTTACCATCTTAGATGTCACGGCCAATCGCCCAACTGATGTCGCCATGGCAACGCGCAGCCTCTCAGGTCGTGCCGATGTCATTTATACCTCGCTTGATAACAACGTGGTATCCGCCTTTGAAGCCATGGCAGGCGCAGCCAACGAGCTGGATATTCCGGTGATTGCCTCGGACGAGTTTAGCGTACGACGCGGCGCGACCGCTGCACTTGGAGTCAATGATTATGACTTTGGTCGTACCACAGGCAAGATGGTCTATCGCGTGCTAAATGGTGAGGCCGTGAGCGCCATCAAGCCTGAGGTCATGAACACCTTAACCTTGTACGCCAGTCCAAAGCATGCCGCTGAGCAAGGCGTCAGCTTGAGTGAGGATTTGCTAAAAAACGCCATCAATATCGACAAAAAAGCACAAGCCACTGCGCAGTAGTCATAGGGCGTGTGATGCAGTGATGTATGACACAGTCAACTGACGTTATCCTTTACCCATTTATTAAATAATGTACGGACACATTATTATTTTCAGGAGTGAGAGCTATGTTTTATCAAAACCGTTTTGGTCATTTCAACTTCAGTAAGGCACTGTTATTAGGCAGCGTTTGTACTGCGATCTTAACTGGCTGTAATCAGACAGCCCAAGACACCAACAGTGCTGACGGTGCGACAGACAGTACCGCCACGCAAATGAAAACGGTCGCCATTACCGCCATTGTCGAGCATCCTGCCTTAGATGACGTACGTAAAGGCGTGATCGACGAGCTCGATGAAGCAGGTTTTAAAGACGGTGAAAACCTAACGGTTAACTTTCAAAGCGCACAAGGCAATACGGCAACAGCCGGACAGATCGCCAAGCAGTTCGTCGCGGATGAGCCAGACGCTATCGTCGCGATTGCCACCCCATCCGCTCAGTCTGTTGCGGCAGCGACCAGCACCATTCCGATGGTGTTTTCGGCTGTGACTGACCCTGTCGCCGCCAAGCTAGTACCGAAACTTGATGGCTCAGGCACCAACGTCACTGGCGCATCAGATGCGCTACCCTATGAGCCGCAAATCGAGCTGATGCGTCAGATCATCCCAGACCTAAAAAACGTCGGTTACGTCTATAGCCCAGGTGAAGTCAACTCAACCATCATCCTAAAAAACCTAAAAGAAAAGCTGACGCCACTTGGTATCAATGTGCATGAAGCGCCAGCACAGCGTAGTAACGACATCGCCATGGCCGCCCGCAGTCTTGAGGGTAAGGTGGATATGATTTACACCTCAACCGATAACAACGTGGTGTCGGCTTATGAGTCGCTATACCAAATCGCCAAAGAAAGTAAGATCCCACTGATTGCCTCAGACACCAGCTCAGTCGAGCGCGGTGCGGTGGCGGCGTTGGGGGTCAACTACTACGATCTTGGCCGCGAAACTGGCAAAATCGTTGTGCGTATCTTAAATGGTGAAAAAGCAGGCGCTATCCCTGTCTATACGCCGCAAGCGCTAGATTTGTATGTCAGTCCAAAACATGCGACTGAAGAAGGCATTACTTTGTCACAAGCGGTTATCGATAACGCCAAAGAAGTGATAGAATAACGGCCTTTTATCTTTGACGTCACATAGCAGCGTCTATCTATCAGCAAAACCACCAAACAGACAGCGCTATTCATGGCTGTCTGTCGTTGGTTTTGTCCGATGGGGCTATATAATTAAAACCAAGGTAGCTTATGATCGTTATTCATCGTGATATGTTTTGGTTTACCCTAACCGCAGATTGTTTAATCTGTTAAATTCACCGCTTAGCTGTTTGGCGTTTATATGAGTGTGGCAATCGCCGCGCATTTATGTGACTCTCACGCGCCGGACACTTGGTTATGACTTACTGATCTCTTATGTCTTTAATTGCTTTTTTTGGTGCGCTTGAAAGCGGTCTGATTTATGGCCTTGTTGCACTTGGCGTCCTGATCTCATTTCGTACGCTCGACTTTCCTGATCTGACGGCTGATGGCAGTTTTCCGCTCGGCGGCGCTGTCGCTGGTATCTCTATCGTCGCTGGTATCAACCCATGGCTAGCTTGCGCGTTTGGTATGCTCGCAGGATCAGTCGCAGGTATCGTCACGGCATGGCTCCACGTCAAGCTGGGTATCTTGCAGCTACTTGCCAGTATCTTGGTGATGGTCGCGCTATATTCTGTCAACTTGCGCATCATGGGTGCGCCAAACTTACCGCTCCTTGGTGAGACCACTGTATTTAGCAGCTTGGTAACTGATGGCAACGGCTATTGGATGCGCTGCTTGATCATTGGGGTGGTGATCTTACTGGCCAAGCTATTTTTAGATTGGTTTTATAACACTGAAACTGGCTTGTCGATGCGCGCCACAGGCTCCAACCTACGGATGGCACAAGCCCAAGGTATCAACACCTCATGGATGACCATCATCGGTATGGCCATATCCAATGGTCTAATCGCACTGGCAGGTGCTTTGTTTGTACAAACACAAGGCGGCGCGGACATCTCTATCGGTATCGGTACCATTGTCATTGGCCTAGCAGCCGTCATCATCGGTGAGACCATCATTCCTGCCAAGCGTATCTGGCTGATTACCTTTGCTGTTATCGTCGGGGCGGTGCTATATAAGCTGTTTATTCAGGTGGCACTATCGAGCGATACACTACGTAGCATCGGCTTTGGTCCGCAGGATTTAAACCTAATCACCGCCCTACTGGTGGTACTGGCACTGGTACTACCAAAAGCCAAAACCAAGTTTTTATCTCGTAAGGCTCGCGCTTAATAGTGGGAAAAGTAGCAGTACAAGCTTGAAGTGACTGTCTTAAAGTGACAATAAGGAATAACGACTATGATGCAAGCCACAGATTTGCGGTTAACCTTTAACCCAGGCACGCCTATCGAAAATCCGGCGCTACGCGGCATCAATCTCAACATTGCTGATGGTGAGTTTGTGACGGTGATTGGTACCAATGGTGCCGGTAAATCCACGTTTTTGAATGCTGTCAGTGGCACCACACGTGTCGATAGTGGCTCAATCTTACTCAATGGTATTGATGTCACCAAAAAAACCGCGCATCAGCGTGCGCACTGGGTCGCTCGCGTGTTTCAAGACCCGATGGCGGGCACCTGCGAGGCGCTCACCATCGAAGAAAACATGGCACTGGCGTACAAACGCGGCGGCAAGCGTGGGTTGAGCTTTGCCTTAAACCAAAATAACCGTGATTTGTTTCGCGAAAAGCTGTCCGTACTCAAACTGGGATTAGAAAACCGCTTAACTGACCGCATGGGATTGCTATCAGGCGGGCAACGTCAGGCAGTTAGCCTACTGATGGCCTCGCTCCAGCCTTCCAAAATCTTATTACTAGATGAGCATACGGCCGCGCTTGACCCGAAGACAGCGGCGTTTGTCTTGGAGCTGACTGATAAGATCGTCACAGACAACAGCCTCACGACGATGATGGTTACCCACTCTATGCAGCAGGCGCTGGCGCACGGCACGCGCACGGTGATGCTACATCAAGGCCAAGTGGTCTTGGATGTCGCAGGAGACACTCGTCGCGGCATGACTGTCCATGACCTGCTCGATATGTTTGAGCAAACCCGTGGTGAAAAGGTCGAAGATGACAGCCTAATTTTAAGCTAAGTCATTGATATTATGCACAGTGCTTATTTTAAAAACAGGTCCCCGATAGCTGGTAAATAGACCGCAAAATGAGTCACCAGTAAGGACATGCCCTAAGCGTCAAGCAGCACCAGCTTTTGAATCAATTCACTGACATGCTGCGCTTGCATCTTTTTCATCACTTGTGAGCGGTGCGCCTCGACTGTGCGCACGGCAATATCTAAGTGGTCGGCGATGACTTTATTGATATTACCTTGTAGCAGCTCATCGGCTACTAGCTTTTCTTTATCCGTCAGCCGAGCATACAGCTTGCGAATCTCGTACAGTTTGGCACGCTTGATGGTTAATACTTGCGCCTGTACCAACGCTTGCTGTAGACGCTGACTGCCTATGGGTTTTTCTAAATAGTCGGCTGCGCCCTGTTTGAGCATATTTACTGCATCCGCAATCTTGCCATTACCTGTCAAAGCAATGAGCGCCATAGGGCTATCATGAGTATTCAGATACGCCTGTAGCGCCTGCCCGCTCATCTCCGGCATCATCAAATCACTGATGATGACAGCGGGACGATAGATATCTACCTGCTGCAAAAACGCTAACGCACTCGGCCATCCTTGCGCTTGCACCCCCAAACTCCCAAGTAAAAACTCACAAGAGAGGCGCACGCTTTCTTCATCATCGATGATATGAACGACAAGGGGCTCAGCGCTGGTTTTTGGTACATGGTCAGATGACATCATAGGCGTATCTTGACCCTGCTCAGAGATGTGTGTCAAAGGGGAGAAAATCATATAAACCTTTTTGGCCCAATTGAGTGATGATAAATGATGGTGTTTTTAAATATAGGTTGCGCAGCATCGAAGGCATGCAGCACACACGTAAAACTTATACCCATCACGCCTCACAATTTATAACCGTTTTTTATTCAACTGGCTATATTACTGCCTGTTGTTTCTATCAATTACAGACAGCGGCAAATAAAAAGAGACTTGCGCGCCCAGCGTATTTGCTGGCGGCTGGCCTAGATGCGCGGGTAGCGACTGCAGTTTACCCTGTAAGGTACGCCGAAAGCGATAGGTCTGAGCGTTTGCTACAGGATATTTATCGAACTCTGCGGCCACTTCGATATTACTTAGCGCTATCTGTGCCTCTATGGACTTACACAGCCGCTGACAAATCATCAGACCCAGCCCCAGACCGTCCGCTTTGCTCGACTGCGCGGCATAATATCCAGATGCAGCCTCGTGCTGATGAGACTGAGCCAATTGCCGCACATCAAATCCTCCTGCATCGTCACTGACATGCAGCGCCAGCCACTTTTCGTCATCGCGGCTATCTATCTGACAGCGTAACGAGATATTTGTCGCACCTTGCTGGGCGGCATTGCTCATGGTATTGATGAGCAGTTGATCTAAGAGCAGATGCGGCAGGGTCACGCCTTTATAGTCGGTTATCAGCCAAAAATCGATACCGCTCGCTTTATCACCCAATAATAAAACACACTGCCGATAGGTCGCTATGATGTCGACCCTCACGTCATCGGTGGCGCTCCGCTGCGAGCGTCCCGCCCAGCTGCGGATATTATTGACGACCGCCGCGACACGTTTGGTCTCATGGACGATCTGCTCTAAGGCATTTTGTGTCATTTTATTATTTGGCTCTTTATTATTTGTTTCTGTCTTAGTCTTATGCTGATGCCGTATCAGCAGTCCTTGTGCGTAGTTTTGAATAGTTGCCAGCGGCTGATTGATTTCATGGGCGATGGCACCGCTCATCTCACCAATGACCGCAAAACGCTCTGATTGACGCAGCTGCTCATCATAGTCACGAATGAGACGGTTTTGCGTCAGTATTTTTTGGCGGCGACGCCATGCCAGCCAGCTCATCCAGCCATAATTGATGGTCGATATCAAAATAATAAACACCAGCACGCCGACCCCCAGCCGATGCGCTTGTATCCAGTCGAGCAGATGAGCGCTGAGCGGTTTTTGGGCTGGATGACGCTGCATCTCATACAAGACACGCTCAGCCTCCATGCTAGACTCTGGAGGTAGCCAGCGCAGCCCTGCCGTAGACATTGGCTCTGCTGGCGGCGGGGCAAATATCTGCTGACTGACTTGCCGTACCAATGCCGCCGGTGCTTGCTCAGTGGCGGCTAACGTCCAGTTGGGATAGATTGCTGTAGAAGACTGGCAGTTTGATGCGGTCGCGACTGGATGCAGTAGACGATATTGTTTAGCATGTATTTTCCCTTGCCGCGTCATCTCCTCCATCAAGCATAGCGGCACGATGGCAGCATCGACCCTGCCATGGGCCAAAGCCTGCAAACTCCGCTCAATCGGATAGCCGGTGAACTGTATGTGATAATGACTGGGCGTGATGCCGTTTTGCTGTAGTAAATGCGCGCCCAGCAAATATCCACCAAACGCATCGGCATCGACTGCGGCCACCGTACGGCGCTGTAAATCTGACAAACGATAGATGTCGCTATCGGCTGCCACCCATAAGGCACTGGCGACCGCTTCCATCGCGCTGGGCTGTTGCTGCGCTATCGGCTCAGGTATTTGGCGAAACTGCTGAGCCAAGCTAACCGTCGCCTGCGATGCACGTTGGGTGAGCGTATGTGCCCGAAAGCCTTGCACCTTATCATCGACCGACAGCGCCGGCTCAGACAACACTGTCGGCGCCTGCAACGTAGCCAGCCAGCGCCATTTGGTGGTATTCATTTTTATAAACTGAACTTGCGGACCCAGCACAAATGCAAACTGCTTGGCTTGTATTTGCTGTTGCCAGTTTTCTAATGCCAACGGCACTAATATCACCGTGTCCTCGGCGAGCTGCCGATTGATATCATCTAGCCATGGCTGCCAGCGATCTTGCGCGGCTCTCTCGCCTTGCGGCGCCAGCACGCCCAAATAATACGTCTGCGCAAATGCTGTCGCGACACCTACCCCACTGTATAATGTCATCACAAGCAGCAAGACGGCACTAACAGACGCATGCCACACCGCCTTATTTTTAGAGCCTTTGTACATCGTGCTCACTTCCCACTGGACCTATCAGTCGATATTATAAACCAAAACCCCAATTATAATGTGGTTTTCCACAATATCGCCAGTGCCGCGCCTGCCCTATACTTAATCATCATAGTACGACTTTTAAATCGTCATGCGCACCGTATGCAATCCTAGGGCATGGTGTGCTGGACACAGCTATCTTATGGAGGGTGGACGGATGAAAAACAAAAAGTGGCCACTGATTATCTTAATCATCGGTATTATCGGGCTGGTCATTGCCTTTATTATTGGACAATTATTGCCAAATATGCGCACCAGCACGAGCAATATCGAGGTCGATATCACCGATCCGGCCTTAATAAAAAAAGGCGCGTACATCGCCCGTACTGCAGACTGTGTCGCTTGTCATACGACGCTTGACGGCGAGACTTATGCAGGCGGTCTCCCGATGCTGACGCCACTTGGGGCGATTTACTCAACCAACATCACCCCCGACAAAGACACGGGCATTGGCAATTATAGTTTTGATGATTTCAAAAATGCGGTCAAACACGGGGTACGCCATGATAACAAAGCCTTGTATCCTGCGATGCCCTACCCGTCTTATCAGCTGATGCCAGATGAGGACGTGGCCGCAATGTATGCGTTTTTTATGTCTGATGTCAAACCCGTTCAGCAAGCCAACCTAAAAAGCGAGCTACCACCAGTGGCCAATTGGCGCTGGCCCCTAGCCTACTGGCAGGTGTTATTTGATCGCAAGCGTGAGTTTGTCCCTGAGACGGACGATGCGCTCTTGACCCGTGGTCAGTATTTAATCGAAGGCCCTGGACATTGCGGCTCTTGTCACACTAGCCGCGGTATCGGCTTTCAAGAGGTCGCGCTCAGTAACGCGGACTCCAACAAATATCTAAGCGGCGCGGTCATCGATGGCTGGCGTGCCAAAAGCATACGCGGCGAGCATCGCGGACTTGGCACGTGGACAGTAGCAGAATTAAACGACTTCTTTAAGACTGGCCGTACCGACACCACTGCTGCCTTTGGTGCCATGGCCGAAGTGGTCGAGCACAGCACCCAATACATGACTGACAACGATATCAACGCCATGTCGTCCTACCTCAAAACCCTAAGCCCTACACCAAACAAAGAAGAAACCTTGCCGAATAAAGCAGACACCACCACGCAAAAACTGCTAGATGGCAACTATGACTCACGCGGCGCAATCCTCTACGCAGAGTATTGTCAAGTGTGCCACCGCGCCGATGGTCAAGGTGTGGCGCGTATCTTCCCCGCCCTTGATGGTAATAGCGCGGTGTATTCTAAAAACGCGGACTCCGTCCTACAAATCACCTTAAGCGGCGGCCGGATGCCCAAGACCCCTTATGACCGTATGGCATTTACCATGCCTGAGTTTTCTAACTTAAGCGATGCGGATGTGGCCGAGGTGGTCAACTATGTCCGCAACAGCTGGACCAACCAAGCGCCCAAAATCGACGTCAATGACGTAGTAAAAATGCGCGCTTTTCTCGCCAAAAAACCAAAAACCAGTACCGATATCGCCCCAGACCTAAGCATTGACGCTGCAGAAAAAGGAGCAAACCAATGACCCATTTACTATTCATATTGCCGCGCGCCGCGGTTTATGCCGTCTTAGGTGTCATCAGTATAGGCGCCTTCAGTGGCTGCTCCAATCCTACCCCTGCTGAGCGCAATGCGCCTGAATTTAACACGGTCACAGCCGACGATGCCAACGAAGACATCGGCACATATATACTGCCGCAAGACACTGCCATCTTATATGAGCCAAATGCTGAGGAAATATTTTATGGCAAGCGGCTCCTTAACGAAACCAAGCGCCTGCTACCAGAGCACGTCGGCGCGCAGATGAACTGTAATAGCTGCCATATATCACAAGGCAAAGTCCCGCTTGGCGACCCCTATATCAACAGCTATAACACCTACCCACGGGTGATGCCGCGTGCTGGCAAAGAAATCGATCTAGAAGCCCGTATCAATGGCTGTTTTCAGCGCTCAATGAATGGTAAACCCTTAGACCGTGAGTCACCTGAGATGCAGGCGATGATGGCTTATATGAAATGGCTGTCACAAAACACGCCAAAAGAGCACAAAGTCGATATCAAAAACGCAGGCGCTGTCGATACCTCATTGACACCGGACCCTATACGCGGCGAGCAAATCTATCAGGCACAATGCGCGACTTGCCATGGCGACAATGGCGAAGGGCTCAAAGACAGTCGCGGTGACATCGTTTTTCCGCCATTATGGGGCGATGAGTCCTTTAATATCGGCGCAGGCATGGCTCGCACCTATAAAGCTGCCGCCTTTATTAAATACAACATGCCCATGGGCATTCAGACCAAAGGGCTATGGGGCCACGGCAATGTCCTAAGCGATCAAGATGCTGTCAACGTGGCGCATTTCTTTACCCATCAGCCGCGCCCTGATTTTGCAAGCAAAGTCAATGACTGGCCCAGTGGTAAAAAACCCAAAGACGCGCGCTACTGATCGCCCTAAACGCGGCGTTCTCCGTGGTTGTTCTTTGCTGTTGATAAAACCACTCTAACAAAGCAGACCTTTAAGAAAACGCGCTTTTCTTAAAGGTTTTTTGTTATCTATGGTTACTACTGCTACACACGGTACAGCGGGCATTATATAGTGATGAAACACCACCATTATGCCGCCATTTATCGATGAGGTCTGTCATGCGCAAAATTCCTGTTTACTCCCACCCTGCTGCCGGTTGGCCTGCGCTGATCTCATCGACACGCAAACTGATGGATTATCAAACCTTTTTACGCGGTAGTGTCAGCGTCCTAAAGAGCAATCAGCCTCAAGGCGGATTTGACTGCCCAGGCTGCGCGTGGCCAGACCATAAGTCACATAAGCGCATCGACGTCTGCGAAAACGGCATCAAGGTCATCGCCAGCGAAACCATGACGAAAAAGGCGGATGCACAATTTTTTGCGCGGCATACCGTCACCGAGCTGCAAGGCTGGTCGGGCTATGAGCTTGAGCATAGCGGGCGCTTATCAGAACCTTTATATTACGACGCCGTGCAAGATCGCTATGTACCGATTTCTTGGGAGGCCGCTTATCAGTGTATCGCTGAGCAATTAGGTCAACTTGACTCACCAGATGAGGCGTTATTTTATACCTCAGGGCGCGTGACCAACGAGCCGGCCTTTATGTATCAGCTGTTTGTTCGCAGCTTTGGCACCAACAATCTGCCTGACTGCTCGAACATGTGCCATGAACCGACCTCAGTGATGCTCGGTAAACAGCTAGGCGTCGGCAAAGCGACAGTCATGCTAGAGGATTTTGAGCAAGCCAAGCTCATATTGATGTTTGGTCAAAACCCTGCCACCAACCATCCGCGCATGCTCGAGATGCTCGCTCATGCCCATGAGCAAGGCTGCCAAATCCTCTCGATAAACCCCATGCGCGAGCAAGGCTTGAGTAAGTTTCGAAACCCACAAAAACCCACGCATATGGCAGCAGGGCAAAGCGACACCATGATCGATGAAGTCGTGCAAATCCAAATCGGCGGCGATGCGGCGCTGCTGACCGGCATTGCCAAATGGCTGATAGATAATAATAAAATTAATACCGATTTTATTACAACGCATACCTCAGGGTTCGAGCCATTAAAACAATGGCTGACCGAGCAATCATGGACGGATATCGAGCAAGGCTGCGGTATCGCTCAGACAGAGATTATCAGGCTTGCTAAGTTGGTCGCCGATAGTCCAGCGACCATTTGCACATGGGGCATGGGCATCACTCAGCATGTACAAGGCGATGACAATGTAGCGATGATTACCAACCTATTATTATTGATGGGTATGATTGGCATTGAGGGCGCAGGCGCATCTCCTGTGCGTGGACACTCTAACGTACAAGGCGATCGCACCATGGGTATCCATGAACGCCCAGCGCAAAAGCTACTCGATAGTCTAGCGCGCGTCTTTAAGCGCCCAATGCCAAAAGAGCATGGCTATGATGTCGTCACAGGCGCCAAAGCCCTTATCGAAGGTAAATTAAAAGTGTTTATGGGTATGGGCGGTAATTATGCTGTGGCAGCCCCTGATACCAGCGCTATCGAGCAAGCACTCACCACCACTCAGCTCAATGTATTTGTAGGCACCAAGCTCAATGAAACCATGCTCTACCCCGGGGCGCACAACCTAATACTGCCTTGTCTAGGGCGTACTGAGCGTATCGTGACGGCCAAAGGTGAGCAGTTTGCCACCATCGAAGACTCTATGTGTCAGATTGTCCCAACGCAAGGCACCCTAACACCAGTCAGCGACGCACTCAAATCTGAGGCGCAGATCGTCGCCGATATCGCCACGCATGTGCTCAAGACTGATACCGACATTCCTTGGCAGGCGATGAGTGCCGACTTCGATCTCATTCGCGACTATATCGCCCAAGCGATTGACGGCTTTGAGAACTTCAACACGCGCATTCGGGCAGCCGAGCGCGGTTTTCATTTATACCATCCAGCGCGCCACCGGGTGTGGAATACAGACAGTGGTAAAGCACAGTTTATCGTGCTGCAATACCCCATCACTTATGTCGCAGCCCAAATGGCCGACACCGCCGCTGCCTTAAATGATGGCTTCAAACCCTCTGGCAATGACAACGACCAAGGGACCGAACAAAAAATTTGGCAACTGACCAGCGTTCGTAGTCATGACCAGTTCAATACGATGATATTTGGATTCAAAGACCGCTATCGCCAGACCAACCGCCGCGACGTGCTATTCATGCATCCAGACGAGATGAGCCGCCTAGGCTGGCAAAAAGGAGATCAGGTGATGGTATCGCGGCACGCCAGCAGCTCAAGCCACACAGCGCATAAAAACAAGCCGCGCGTACTAGGGCCTCTCATATTGACTGAGATGGATATCGCCGCCAATGCCGTCGCCGCCTATTATCCTGAATGTAACGACCTGTTTGATTTGGATACCCATGCGCCAGACTCTCATATCCCAGCATACAAATCGACGACCGTGATCTTAGAGCGTGTGAATACAAATGTTCAGACAGCCGAACCTGTATAAGTGGTGATGATCACTGAAAGTAATTTTGAGCAAAGTGAGTCCTCTAGCAAAATGGCTATGATGGCAGAGACAACTGAAACTAGAGTGATTATGACTGAGATATCTGAGGATAATGATAATAGCGCAGCCGAGACAATGCTCGCTCGCAAACATTTAGCGCAGAAGCATTATTATCCATCGGACAAGGCTCATGGAGCCGATATACCTCAAAGCTGTATTGAGTCTCAAACCACCAGTTTGGCAGTAGAGGCAGCGGTATCAATCGTTATTAATGGGATTCATTATGCGGTACTGATGGCCAGCCCTTACCAACTAGAGTATTTGGCTGTTGGGTTCTTATTTAGCGAGGGCTTGATTCAGCACAGTCATGAGTTACTTGATTGGGAAGTGACACATCTTACGGATATTGCCATCTACCAAAAGTTTGCTCAATCCTTAAACGATGGGGATCTTGAATCCGCCTCCATTGAGCAACGCTTAGAGCAATTTCAAGATTATGATATCTATGTCGTAGAGCTGGTGCTAAACCAACGCTGCCATCAGCGGATCCAAGCCCAAAAGCGCCAACTGGCGGGGCGTACAGGCTGCGGTATGTGCGGTATCACGGGGCTGACACAAGCCCTACCTGATTTGAGCGCTTATACGCAAGATAGCCAACCAATTCAGGCAGCCTGCCCGCGTCTGGATTATCTATTGGATATGCGCCAGCAAATCACTGCCATGCAGCATACCCATCAGCTGACAGGGGCGGTACACGCTGCAGCGACCCTGCATGACGAGCATCTGTATTTGTTTGAAGATGTTGGCCGCCACAACGCGCTAGACAAACTGATTGGCTGGCAGCTGCGCAACAAGCGAGAGGCAGACTGTGTGCTGATGACCTCACGCTTGTCTATCGAGTTGGTACAAAAATCGATTCGGGGGCGTATCCCTTGGCTCGTTGGCATGTCTGCGCCCACCAGTACGGCCGTACGGGTCGCCCAGCGCTATGGTTTGGGACTGGCTGGGTTTTTGCGTGACAATAGAGTCACCTACTACACTGGTATTTGATGAGTATTGCCTAACCACATTTTCTAAATCCTGTCGTTATCACCGATTCGTTTACTTTGATACCCTCACATTGATCATTCAATACTGCCACCATTCAATATGTTAGCCTTATTGATACCCTCACAAACACCTTTTCATAAACCCCATTTGTCAATGCCATTTTTCTTAAGGTCTGTCTCTGCCTTTTGGTCATTTATGACAGATAACTGACCGATAGATTTGAGCTTCACGGCAGAATAGGGTACCCTTAGCACACGAGTATGTTACACATAGTTAACATAGCTGTAGTTTTATTTATAAATACCGAGCCTATGGTGCAACGCATCAGGGCTGTAACGTGTTTGATACCTTAACTACAGGTAATGCGTCAATTACCTAATCATGGGCAAAAATTCGCTCATGCTTGGGTGTATTTCAGCCGGCTATACATAATATTAGCCGATAAAGCTGTCTACACTTAGCACCGTCATCAGCAGATGGCTGAGTGCTTATCCATAATTTTGCTGTAGATACCTGCCTTGTCAGCGCTCTATAGCAGCCAGCTACTATCAAGTATGACCACTTGACAGCGTGATGGATTATCCATCAACAGACGCATGCTGATGACTGCCCTGCGATTTTTGTGAGACGTGGCTCACTGTTGCATGTGATTTTTTCCAATGACGTACAACAGTGAGTGACCGGCATGATGTCAATGGACAGTTGTCATCTACAGGTTGCAGGATCTACTCTTAAAACACCAAGTGCGCCAGCGTGCTGCATTTGGGTCGGCGCTGACCGCTTTTTATGACGGCCAACTGTTAGCACTGTGTGATGCCTCTACATAAGAATTTTATGGGCTTTATTGTATTCTTAACAGTTTTGGATAAAGTTATACTATTAAACTTTTATTTATGTAAAATAATCGCGAGGTATGAATTTGAAAACTGAGTCACTGTTCCAATTTTCATCGTTAACCATTATTTTATTGTTGTTAGCGTTTTATGGCGGCACGTATTTGTTGTCATTGCTTATCAAAAAAGACAAAGAAACCACTTCAGGATTTATGGTGGCAGGCCACGGCGTCGGCTTTGGCATGGGTGCTGCTAGTATGACCGCTACTTGGATTTGGGCGGCATCGTTTTATGCGGCGGCGACCTCTGGTTACAAGTATGGCGTGTCAGGGCCGATACATTACGGCTTTTGGGGCGCGCTGATGATCTTATTCATCTATCCTTTTGGTATGCGCTTTCGTGAGCTTGCACCCGATGGTCATACCTTAGGTGAGCTTATCCACGCCCGCCATGGCTCATCAAGCCAATTAATTTTAGCCATATCCAACCTTATGGGCAGCTTAATTAGCTTGATGGTCAACTTTACTGCAGCTGGGGCGTTGGTGTCGGTATTATCGCCATTATCGTTTCAGACAGGGGTCATGATTGCAGGTATCGGGGTGCTAAGCTACACCCTAACCTCAGGGTTTCGCGCTTCCGTCTTTACAGACTTTGCGCAATTGGTCGCTTTGATGGCCATCGGTATTGTCATTATTCCAGCGGTACTGTTTGCGATGGGTGGGCCACAAGTCATGGTCGATGGCCTCGCTAACCTCACGCTTGAACAGCAGGATTTCTTTTCATCCGAAGCGTTTTTTCAGCAAGGAGCGCCCTATTTTGTCGCTGTACTTGCTTATGCGATTGGTAACCAAACCATCACGCAGCGCTTGTTTGCGATCGATAAGACTAAGATTAAACAGACCTTTATTACCGCCACGGTCGGCTATGCTGGCATCGTCATCGGTCTTGGTATGATCGGATTGATGGCTTTGACCATCGGTATCGAGCCACTAGATGGCAATATGAACAACCTCATACCGCAGATGGTCAGCACTTACTTGCACCCTGTATTTATTGCCTTGTTCTTTATCTTGGTCATTGGCTCATTGTCATCGACTGCTGATTCGGATTTGTCGGCATTATCGACCATTATGATGGCAGATGTGTATGGCAAAAACATTGCCAAAGGCCGCGTCAAACCTAAGACCATGATGCTCGTTGGTCGTAGCACGATGATTATCGCCACCGCTGCCGGACTGATCTTTGCCAGCTTTAAGCTAGATATCTTGGTGATGTTGGTCTTTGTAGGGGCGCTGTGGGGCGCGATTGTTTTTCCGGTCATCGCCAGTGTGTTTTGGAACCGCGTGACCAATGCCGCCTTTACCTCGGCAGTCATCATCGGCCTACTGCTATTCTGTGTGGTACGCTTTGAGCTGCTACCGATGACAGGCTTTACTGCCCTTTTCTTTGAAATACTGGCCAGTGTGGGCGCCGCAGTCGTGATTGGGCTGATGGTCTTTGGCTTTTTGGGTCGTAAAATCGGCATGGTAGCGGCAGCGATCACGCTGGTACTGATGCTCATTTTTGCCACAGGCTTCTTACGTCAGTACATGGTACTACTGGCCTCACTAACGGCCTATGGTGCCAGCACCATCGCTTGTATCATCGTTAGCCTCATGGGTGATGAACACTTTGATTTTGCTTTAATCAATCAACGTGTCGGCGATTATGATAAAAAAGCCAAGGCATCGACCTCTGAGCTTTCATAAACACAGGTAGCGAGCACCGCTTGCGGGTTTAGCAGTCGGTCAATATATGACCCGCTGCACAGGCAACCCTTCATAAATACTATAAGGAGATATCATGGACAACGTCTTTATCTACGGCTTATATATTTTAATTTGGCCAGCCATTACGCTCGGCGTGCTGGTATTGATTTGTACCGCGACTTATCGCGATATCAAACGAGCCAGACGTAATAACGAAGAGATATTTTGACCTCCTCCCCTCCCTAAACGGATGGGATTCCTACTAAAGACGGCCAAGCCCGACCGCGAGAATGTTTTTTGCTCCATTAACATCTCTGTTATGGGTCGTTTTACAAGAACGACAAAACCACTCTCTTATACCAAGACCTTCTCTACCTTTCGGACTGTCTTGGCGAGAGCCGCAACACGAGCAGGTTTGGGTGCTGTACGCTTCATTGACTTCAAGATAGTGGCAACCTGCGTTCGCGCATTTGTAATCCAGTTGCCGCTTTATTTCAAACCAACCAGCGTCATAGACGGATTTGGCCAGTTTGGATGAAGTGAATGAGTTTGATTTAATCTTACCAACAACGATTAGGCTGTTGGCCTTAACAAGCTTTGATGTGAATTTATGGATTAAGTCTTGACGGGTGTTTTTGATCTTGGCGTGAATCGCACGGACCCGTTTTTTGTTTTTAGCTCTTTGGGCAACGGCCAGTTTTTCAGCATATTGATGGGTTAGCTTAGTGGTTAGAACATCGCCATTACTACTGACTGCTGAATCCTTACAGCCTAAATTAACACCGACTTGGCCAGTACCACACTTAATCTTTGGAAAGTCTTTAACGGTGACACAGGCATACCATCTGCCTCGTGCATCTTGTACCAGCTCACAGGTATTGATGTTGTAGAGCGAGAGATTATAGCTGTCCCATAGGTCTATTGTGAGCTTTTGACGGTTAGCGAGGCTAAATTGCAGGGTGCTTTTTAGAGATTTTTTACCGCTTTGGCGCGTACTGATATGCTTAATCGCGGTCTTTTTAAAAGGAATCCATCCCAAGCTTCTTCTCTTGGCTTTTGGGTTGTTGGTGCGCCAGTTGAGTTTGGCTTTTTTGAATTGTTTACGGGATTTAGCGTGAACCTCACTAATCGCTTGCAAGGTTTGGCTGTGCAAGTTTAAATACTCGCCACTACCTTTGGTATAAGCGGCCAAGTCATAGGCTGAAAAGAATTTGCCTGTGCGCTTAAGATGTTTAAAACTTAGCTCATTGACGTAATTCCAGACAAAGTTAACCGACCCAGCCAAGATATTGAGCTGAGTGGCGTGTTTGTCTTTGATGCGTAGCTTGAGCGTTTTCATGGAGTAATTATGATCTCAATGCAGCTGGGTATCAAGGGGTTCGCCATACTGGGCGACAATGGCTGACGCCTGATATCCACGCCCTAGAAGGACGTGGTTTTACGGCGTTAGATGATAAAAGTACACACTCAATGATCAGTACTCTCATCAGTGAGTCCGGCTCGCTGATGAGCCTGAATACGCAAAAAACTCATAAAAAAGCACTAAAATCAGCACAAGTGAGCATATAAGCTATTTTTAGCCAAAAAATGACTTGTAATTTAAATTATTTTTGCTAATATAGTCCACCTTGATTGGCTGGATGGCAGAGTGGTCATGCAGCGGACTGCAACTCCGTTAACGCCGGTTCGATTCCGACTCCAGCCTCCAATTATTTATTAACATCATGTTAATTTAGGCTTGCATTATCACCATAACCGCTTATAATAGCGACCACTTATCTTACCAGCGAAAAGCACTATCAACGCTTTTTAATGTATAGATAACACAAGTTTTGCCCGGGTGGTGAAATTGGTAGACACAAGGGATTTAAAATCCCTCGCTCTAACGAGCATGCCGGTTCAAGTCCGGCTCCGGGTACCATTACATAGTCCTATACTATCTTATAGAACAGCTAAAGCCCCTGATATCAGGGGCTTTGTTGTATCTGACGTCTTATACTGTCCTGCTATATCTATCCCAATCCATGCATCTGATGTACACTACTATGTACACTGGTTTTTAAATGTACATTGGGGTATCAGTCATGGAAGCACGCAAACCTATTAGCTCTGATCGTAGTATTAGCAGCCATAAAGCTAGTGACAAAGAATATCTCGTCTCTGTCAAAAACTATCCCATGCTGTATCTCATGGTCAGACCTAACGGCACTAAATCTTGGGTTTATCGCTACCTATCTCCTACTCACTCAAAAAATAAACGTATATCGCTTGGTGTTTATCCAAACGTATCGTTTTCACGTGCCTGTGAAATCTGGCGTGACTATGAAGAGCTATTGAGCCATAACATTGACCCCAAAGATCATCGTGAAGAAATAAAGAACAGTGTTATTAGTAAAAATAAAAACTCTTTTAATCATTTTGCTTGGGAATATTTTGATAATTTAGAGCAGACTCAAAAAGGTAATACGCTCATTCGTAAGAAAGGCCGCTTAGAGCTTATATGCTCATACATAGGTAATGACCCTATTAGTGAGATTGGCTCACCTAGAATGCTTGAAGTATTACTAGACATCCAAGCCAACTCATTAAACAAAGCTGGCAAGCCCACAGACAAGGCTGAGCGCTGTGCAGGTATCGCTAGTGATGTATTCGTCTATGCGGGCGCGCGTGGCTTTTGTAGCAGCAATCCTGCGGCATTAATCAAAAGCCAATTGGCTAAGTCGAGCTATGGTCATCGTCCTGCCATCACTAAGCCTAAAGATTTAGCTAAGCTACTACGTGATATAGAGACTATAGAAGGTGATCCAAACACGATAAACTCCCTTAGGCTATTAGCATTACTGTTTGTGCGTAATGGTGATCTAAGGCGCATGCGCTGGGCTGATTTGGACTTGGATGTTGGTAGGTGGACACTAAAGCCGCTCAAAGGACAAGGCAAGGTAAACATGGTCAAAGACATGGTGGTTCCCTTACCGCGTCAGGCAGTGTCTATCTTACGCGCGCAGCAGCAAATCAATGGTCATACTAAATTCGTCTTCTACAGTGAGACGGCAAAAAAGCATCAGATCATCTCTGATGCGACTGCGAATAAGCGGTTAAAGGATTTGGGCTATAAAGACATTCACTGCGCACATGGTTTTCGCGCGACAGCAAAGACCATCCTACAAGAGCAATTAAAGTATCCTCTCGTGCTTGTTGAGATGGCATTGGGTCATACAACCAAAGATCCTAATGGAACCGCCTATGGTCGATTTGAGTACATTGATGATCGTAGTGAGATGATGCAAAACTGGGCGGATTATTTAAATGCACTGCGTGAAGGCAGAGATACGGCAGAGTTTAGAGCGGATGTTAAAGATACAGCTGACCCTAATGCCCAGCTGCAAGCGTTGATTGCTCAGCTGGGAGAGGATCAGGTATTAGCTATGTTGAAGAGTAAGTCTTAAATATCTGACTGTTAAATGAACTGAGAAATATAATATTAGCTAAAAAGCTACTTTTAGCTAATCGTGTTAATCAGGAGTTTTCACTTGAGCTGTTTGTTATTATTGATTAATCCACAAGAATAGCTTTTTGCATTAGCAATTGATTGTTTTGATAAAACTGTATGTCAGTGTTACCCAACACCGTAGCAGGTATACCTGTTAGCTCTGATAAATTATCAATTGGTACGACCACAGACTTCGCACCGTTATCAGAAAGCATAGTAATTTTATCTGCAAAGTTAATAGCTCGCTCCACAGCACCACCGACAGAAATATTCCCAAGTACAGCAAGTCCAGACTTAAGGTTCTTTTTATATAAAGCTGACACTATGGCTATGTACACAGCTGAGCCAATACCTGATGATATTGAAGCCCCTAGCATATTGGTGATCTGAATAGTTATATCGTAATTCTTAAGAGAATGCTGCTCATTTAGAATCGTTTTTTCATTGGCATTTATATACTGGTAGGTGTTTTTGATATTGTCTTTAACAACCGTATTATTAACTCCAGATATATACATCTTACCTGATCCAGAGGTGACTACAGTCTCGATTCTAACCAAAGCCAAACTATCACCATCACTAGTACAAGTGTAACAGACGCCTGGTGGTAATGGTGTATTTTCTATTAAGTTCGAGCCTTTCTCTTCTGGTAAACCAACGAAGTGCTCTTCTTGAGTTTCTTTGTCGATATAAGAAAAGTTAGTCTCCCAAAACTCCATACCGCCAATACGCTTAAGCTGCTCTTTGACACGTCGGCGCATTTCGAGTGCAATCTCTAAATATTCTCGAACATCTTCTTTCGTGTACTCTCCATCAGGATGCATTAGCTTGATAAAGCCAGAAACAGTCTTTTTAACAGGCTTGGTATCACGCTGCTTAAGATGAGATCCTAATGAAAAGTAATCCTCTAGGACGTCTGTATAAGTCACTCTACGCAGGGATTTGAGCGCTTCTGAAAAATAATCTGTACTAAAGCCAAAATTAGAGGTGAAGTGATGAGGTGAAAACTTAATCATCTCCCAACCCGGAAGATAAAAATGGATATGAACCGCCCCGGGATTGTCGGAGACCTAATATTCTGAGAGAATACGACAATGAAAAGACAAACCTATACTCCCGAAATTAAAGAACGCGCCGTTCGCATGCTGATAGAAGCGTCGAGCGACTATCCCTCCACTTGGTCAGCTATTCAAGCCATTGCTCCTAAGATTGGCTGCACGCCTGAAACCCTGCGATCGTGGCATAAAAAGCACATCGATAGAACTATACCAGCTAATATTCAAGCTGAGGATCAAGCTGCACGTATTAAAGAGCTTGAACGCGAGAATAAAGAGCTCAAGCAAGCTAATGAAATTATACGCAAAGCAGCCGCTTTTTTCGCCCAGGCGGAGCTCGACCGCTGACTAAAATCATGATTCAATTCATCGACGACAATAAACATCTTTATGGGGTCGAGCTGATCTGTAGAGTATTACCGATTGCCCCGTCAACTTATTATCGTGCTCAAGACTTAAGCGACAACCCACACAAGCGCTCATTACGCAGTCAGCATGACGACTACTATCTCAGCGAGATTAAACGCATCTGGCAGGACAGTAAATGCCGTTATGGTGCGCGTAAGGTTTGGCAGCAGATGCAAGCGGAAGGCATAAAGGTTGCTCGTTGCACCGTAGAGCGTTTAATGAGACAGCATGACCTACAAGGCGTCTGGCGTGGCAAAAGCAAAATTACCACCAACAGCCGTGACGACCAAAAACGCGCTGATGACTTAGTCAATCGTAACTTTAGTGCTCGTCGTCCTAACCAGCTCTGGGTGGCGGACTTTACCTATATCAAGACGACAAGCGGCTGGGTATATACCGCTTTTATTATTGATGTGTTTGCTCGCGCTATTGTGGGCTGGAAAGTCTCTAATCGCATGAACACCGATATGGTGATGGCGGCATTAAATCAAGCGCTAACAGACAGGAATAACCCTAAGGATGTCATTCATCACAGTGATCGAGGCGTTCAGTACTTATCCATTCGCTACACCGATAAGATGACAGACTGCGGCGTGATTGCGTCTGTTGGTACAACAGGCGATTCTTATGACAATGCATTGGCTGAAACGGTCAATGGGCTGTACAAGTCTGAGGTGATTCATTATTTAAAGCAGAACTGGACTGGTGTGAACGATGTTGAATTAGCAACCCTTGAGTGGGTAGATTGGTTCAATAAAACACGACTGCATAGTAGGATTGGTTATGTCTCGCCTTTTGAGTTTGAAAAGCGGTATTATGACAATTTAACCCTATCAGGCATTGCTGCCTGACTCAAGTAAAACACTCTCCGATATAGTCGGGGCGGTTCAATACGATCTAAAAATGCTGTATCGTTATTCACCTCATCCGAAAGTGGACTAAATAAGTGAGAAGTCTGTAAGACGGTTTCCACTGGCTGGTTAATATTACCGTTGAAAATTATCGAGGCAACACCAGTAATTTCCCCTCCAGCTCCTGCTCGTGAAAACGATCCTGACTCCATGTAATCTTTCATTAAAGGGATGGCATCTCGATCTTTGAAAATCTTATCTGTCGCTTCGTCAAAACAGATAGCATCCCATTGTCCTACTGACCCCACTTTGTTGGTAGTTCCGTGTACAAATAGCTTAGCGACTGTTCCTTGTCCACCAGATATCAATACTGCGTAGGGTGTTAGCTCTTTAAATACAAATGATTTACCAGTCGATCGTGGCCCCAGCTCAATGAAGTTAAAGTTACTTTCAACCATTGGTAATAAACGAGATAACAACAACATCTTGATGCGGTCGGTTACGCCTTCTGCATTAGGCTCATAGCCACAGCTTCTCAATAAAACATCTAACCACTCACTTTTAGTAAACTCTTTACGCTTACTAATTATTTTACTGTTGTCAAATGTAGATAACTGTATTGGCTTGATATTACTGATAACGAAAGGATAGATATTTTGGCCTATTTTGATATCAGAGTCGTATTCAACGTCAATGATTGCCCAAATGCCACCCATCAGCATTTTTTCATGCTCTGTAACTAGGCTATCTCGAATATTGCCATTTCTTATATTACTGTTTTGTAGACTAGCCCAGTACATATCTCTATTAGAGTCCAACTCAACTGAAATCTTATCAATGATCTTAAAGCGACCTTTTTCTCGTATTTTAGAGTGTATCAACGCACTTTCTTCAGGATTAACATAGTGCTCGCTAAGAATTTTCTTAACGTTGCTCATGCCCTCTTTGATCTTTTCTTCATCGTCAGTCGAGCAAGAGTTGGCAATTAAGTACTCCAATACAAATACAGGTACATTAGCCCCTACCTTGACTGAGCGTACTAGGTCTTTTTTTACTACATAACCTTTAAAATGCTCTAAGAGTTTTTGGTCTAACTCATTTAAGACAAACATTGCCAATTCCTTGTTTTAACTCTTAGTAAATACCGCTAGGAAAATTAAAAGAAGCTCTATCAGTAGTATCGATACTAATAATGAATGAAGTATGAGCTTTTTAGAAGAGCCCACCTAGATCGCGATCATTATTCTTTTTGACCACAACTCGATCAAGCTGCTGTTTCGTTACAGCATCAATGAGTTGCACCTCAATTTCGTTATGACCATCAAAGGTATACTCTTTACCGAGCTCGCTGTTACTTTGAATAGCTATTACATCACTCTTATTAATGATGCTCTTATTAGCTGAAAATAACAGCATGACCTTTCGCTCTTGCGTGAACAGGTCTACTTCACTTGCATTTGCTTTTAGTGCTATTCGATAAAGCTCTCCAGTGACGCTAAGCAATTCACTTTTATTAGCAATAGACACCTCTAAGTTTAATCCTTCATCACTGTCTTTTGACCAACAAAAATATGGCGTTACCAGCTCTTGAGGCGCTAAGCCACCGTGAGCAAACCCATAGGTACTAGGCGTTTTGAAAGGATTCATACTCTTAGCAAAGTAAAGATAATTAAAGTTTTTATAGCCCTTGGCTTTCTCAACAAACTTCTCTGTAAAACTGCTATCTTGTTTGTCCACAGTCCACATATAGCGTTCATATATGCTTGCGTCACCTGTAGGCTTATTAGTAATCTTATCAGCTTCAGTTAGAAGCCCCGTTAGTACAAAACCATGATCCGTAATGAGATAAACTTTTGCATAACCAATTTTTAGTAGCTGGTTGATTTTTTCACCAAAGAAATCGATGGACTCAGGGAAGTATTTTAGCGCTTTACTGTTGAGCTTATCTCCCATGTCATCGATATCTTTATAAGTACAAATTAGCACTCGCCCTGTCAAAGCTTCATCGTTCACTTCATCTAGACGTATATAGTCGATACTAGTACCAGAGTTTTTCGCTGTGAGGAATTTTTCACGCTTACTCTGTATAGGCTCTACGGTGCCATCAGAGATATAGATATGGCTCATGTTGTTTTCAGTAACAGAAGGCCAGTCAGCAAGAATGTGCTTGCGTTTTAGCTTGCTGTCGCTGCCTAAGCTTTCGACCTTTATCGCTACCTGTTCAGCGATCTCATAAGCGACCCCATCACCTACGATAACAGCAATCTTACCGCTGTTTGAATCGATGATGTCTTGTAATATGCCAGTCTGATCTTCTTGATACTGATCGAAATACATAAACCATTTATCTAAAAATAATGCAACATAGCCTTTATACAACTCTTGAAAAGGATCAAGGACATCGTCTTGTTGCAAAAATTCAGTATATAGATTACGTATTGCTGTATCTAAAGGGCTGAAGTGGTCTTTATAGTAATCGACACATTCAGCAAAAGTATTTAGATAGGCAATATTTTTGGGCTCAAACTCTAGCAAGGTAATTATGTCTTTCCAAAAGGTAATTCCTACTGCTTGAGCCTGCTTGCTCTTATGGCGTTGTCTTAGTTTAGCTATCAGCTGAGACTTCTCTCCTTGATCAAGCTTGTTATTAGCCAACTTGTGACCTATTTGCTTTAGCCAATTATTGTCTACCTGCCTAAAAGGATGATTTGGATCAACGCGCCATATATCTAAATTTGCATCTAACGTGTATTTAGCAAGGTAAGCTGCAAATGAATCACGATAGCTCATAGAGTCTAACCAAGTGCAGTACACCTCCATTAGTGTGCTATTACAGCTATTGGTCGCCAGACCATCTAATAAAGCCTTGACGACTTCATCAGCTAGTGTTTTGGCTGGCTTGTCCATATATTCTTGGCCAAGAAGATCATTAACTTTACGATAAAAAGTTGTACGTATTTCCTGATCATACTTGTCTGTTTCATAAGCTTTCGGGTCATGAACGAAAGGAAGCAGCTCTTTTTTAAGATCAAATATCTCGGACGCACCTTTATGACTTAAATCCATCCAGTAAGTACGATCTTTACCAACACTCACTTTAGCAGCCGCTATCAGATCTTCTTTAGGTAAGTTGATATTAATGTTCAATGTCTCATGAACGTTGTCACTGACATAATTCTGTAGATAGCGTATTTCGATACAACCATTAGTTTCGCAATACTCACGTATAAAAGTAAGCTTACTTTTAGCGAGCTGGGTATAGATCACAAATTTTTGATCCAATAAAGAGTTTTGCTGTAGCGCTTTTTCAAGCTTATATTTAGCTTCTAGCTCATCCAACTCACCACTGGTACGATAGATCGTAGTATCACTTTCTAGAGTTTTTAATAAAAACTCAGCCTCACCGCTTTCATCAACGAATACTGCTACTGGATGCTTTTCATGGATGCGTGATAAGTCTTTCTTAAACCAAGTATCAATCATAATAAGGCATCCTTACCAGTCAGCATTGAGGTATTTTTTAAGTTGGCCAGCATTGAGCACATCGTAAGCCAGCATTTTCTTCTGCTGTAATGGTGCGATATTCTTACCCACTCCATCATCTAGGATTGGGTTATAGCCCTCTTCTAGTAATTCATCAATCTTACCCTTAAAGACTTCAATCTCTTTCAACTGCTTAAAGATGCGATCTTTTTCATTCTGGGCACTGGCACTCTCATTCTCAGCGATATCACTCTGACGGTTCTGTAGGGCACGTTCACGGTTCTCTATATAGACGGAGCGAAGACGCATTAAATTATCACGGCTCCACTTATAAATAATAATATAGCAATCAAACCCCTGCTCTGGGCCACTGGTGAGGTGCCAGATAAAAGGAGTTTTAGGTAGGTACATAAATAAGTTTAAATGATCAGATAGCTCTGCGAAAAAGTTCTTGTTGATGTAGTCATTAAGTGGGCGGCCGAGCACAGAATCAAAATTAGAATACTGAGCACTAGTAAAGCCCTTTTCATAGAACTTTTCTTCTATCAAGTCTAGTAGTTGCTTTCCACCAGAATTCGGCATTAACGAAATAATACCATCCTCATCTTCCATGAGAATTTCACGGATCATATCCGCAAGGAACTCCATAGCTAGCGTATTCATACGCTGCTTTGGTATTATTTTACTTTGCTTAAACCAGTACCAAACGTTTATAGGATTAACTTGATGACGTTTACAGAACTGTTCTAAGTTATTATTACTTTGATATAACGTTTGAAAATCACTTTCAATGGTTTCACGCTCGGTGAGCGTAAACTCTTTAGTTGGTAGGCTTTCTATAAAATCAAAGCTTGCATTCAGAGGGAGTTCTTCAACAATCTTCAAGTCTGTTAAGTAAGCTATCCTCGCGTGGGAAGAAACTGCTAAGCCTCCAATACTCTCGCCCTCTTTAGCAACAACCACTGCTCTATCATGCTGCGTTAAATTATAGACCTCAAATATTTTTTTATTAATAATAGCTTCGTTAATTAAAGTTTGAGTAAGTAGATGATTTTCATAGTTAAAATATGCTTTAAACTCATCTTTATTGACTCTTGCTATTGGCGCATGATTCAATTCTATTAAAGAGTAACTACACAACTGCTGTTTAATCTTGGTATTTAGACTAGCTAAATGAGAAACCTCTACTTCAATCTTTTTAGTCGGAGTTGTGAACGGTATTCGTTTTATGTCACCAACTTGTGTTTTAACTGTTGGGTTTAAACAACTAACTATATAAGAAGCTAATTCTGAATTGATAAATCCCAAAAGATAATTAATATCATGTGATCCTTTTGGAAAGATTAGTGGAGCGTCATTGTCAAACATATTTCCTTCAGGTACATATCGGAAAGAGGCACCCTTCGAGCTTGATCCTGAGAAGTTCACACCTTCTTTTAAATACCCTTTTGTAGGTACTGAAGAGTTAGTTTCCAATACGTTAACTGTGGTCCACAAATTCCCAAACCATTTATTATGCGGGCCACCTTTACAGTACAGCACCCATTTACTATTCTCAGAATAACTAACTTTATTAGAGGCTATTTCCCACCAAAAGCGTAAGAATCTATTGTTATTGCCTGTTTGAAGGCCATTTTTTATATTGAAATATTTACCTAGTGAGTCAGCTCCAAACTTCTCTCTAAAATCATCTGAAATCCAATATATAAATGGCCAAGTCTCAATAACTTTTAATTTTGATTGCGGAATGCTATAAATATTAGAATTTCTAGTATTTTTAATTAAGCTATCATATGCCACAACAAAGCTGTCGTATCGAATTCCTTCATATATATTATTTAGTTTTATGAATCGTGACTCAGTATCACTCTTAACTTTATTCAAGATGTACATAACTGAATCTACACGTGCAGAAGGATGAAACATGTGAACCGCCCCGACTTTATCGGAGACTTATTTACTTGAGTCAGGCAGCTTCACCTGACAAGGTTAAATTATCATAATACCGCTTTTCAAACTCAAAGGGTGACACATATCCAATCGTGCTATGCAATCGTGTTCTATTAAACCAATCCACCCATTCAAGGGTTGCTAGTTCAACATCGTTCACACCAGTCCAGTTCTGTTTTAAATAATGAATCACCTCAGACTTATAAAGCCCGTTGACCGTTTCAGCTAATGCATTATCGTATGAATCGCCTGTCGTACCGACAGAAGCTATAACACCGCATGTAGCCATTTTATCAGTATAGCGAATGGATAAATACTGAACCCCTCGATCACTGTGATGAATCACATCTTTGGGATAGTTTCTATCTGCTATTGCTTGATTTAACGCCGCCATCACCATATCTGTGTTCATACGATTAGATACTTTCCAGCCCACAATAGCGCGAGCAAACACATCAATAATAAAAGCGGTATACACCCAGCCGCTTATCGTCTTGATATAAGTAAAGTCTGCCACCCAGAGCTGGTTAGGGCGATGAGCGCTAAAGTTACGATTGACTAGGTCATCAGCACGCTTTTGATCATCACGGCTGTGAGTTGTTATTTTACCCTTACCGCGCCAGACACCTTGTAGGCCATGCTGTCTCATTAAACGCTCTATGGTACAACGAGCAACCTTTAACCCGTCAGCTTTCATCTGCTGCCATACTTTACGAGCGCCATAGCGGCATTTGCTGTCCTGCCAGATGCGTTTAATCTCGCTGATGTAAAAGTCGTCATGTTGACTGCGCAGTGAGCATTTTTCAGGGTAGCTCTCCAAGTCTTTAGCACGGTGATAGGTTGATGGGGCAATCGGTAATACTCTACAGATCAGCTCGACCCCATAATTATTCTTATGATCGTCGATGAATTGAATCATGATTTTAGTCAGCGGTCGAGCTCCGCCTGGGCGAAAAAAGCGGCAGCCTTACGTATGATCTCATTGGCTTGCTTGAGCTCTCTGCATTCGCGTTCAAGCTCCTTGATGCGCTCTTTATCACTTTGCGCTTGCACCGATGCAGGAATAGTTTGATCGATGTGTTTTTTATGCCACGACCGCAGGGTTTCAGGCGTACAGCCAATCTTAGGGGCAATGGCTTGAATCGCTGACCATGTGGAGGGATAGTCGCCCAACGCTTCTATCAGCATGCGAACGGCGCGTTCTTTAATCTCAGGAGTGTAGTTTCGTGTTTTCATTGTCGTATTCTCTCAGAATGTTGAGTCTCCGACAATCCCGGGGCGGTTCAATGCCTAAGTAACCCCATTCTACGAATAAATCGAGATGAGTCTTTTCTACCATAAACTCTCGTACATCACTAAAAGTTTTAATGTACATAAATGTTTGAGGGTGAACTAAAGCTAGGACACCATAATCATTTGTAAGATCATAACAACGTTTAATAAAGGTTGCATATAAGTTAGTACTAAAGTTATAAGGTTTTTTATAATTATCGTTAACAAACTTCTTTAAGTCTGGTCCGAAGTCAGTACTGTCTGTATAAGGTGGATTTGCTGTAGCCACATCATATTTAGTCGTTAAAAGCTCAAGGAACGTAATGGCATCCTGAGTTTGACTGGTTAAAAAGGTATCACTGCTTGTACGTGCATACTGCTCGACGGCTTCAGACAAGTTCTTAAAGAAAGTTTCAGCAAAGCTTTGATGCTCAGCCAAGTCCGCTGCTGCAAACAGATCATCATGAGCTCGCTCTTCGACAGCTCGTAGCTGATCTTGTATCTGCTCATCAATTCTAACTAGAGAACCAAATTTATAAGCGTTCTGTAGGTCACTCCATACCTTCTCTATCAGCTCTTTTTGGTTTTTATTTAGTGTATTGCCTTGCTCGAATATTTGGCGGACACGATCATATTCAGGCAGGTAGAAATCAGATGAGACGACGTTATAGTTTATTTCACCAATACTGCTGCGCTTCTTCTTAGCTTTGATAAACAACCCAAGCTGAGCTAGCTGAATGGCTCGATCATCAAGATCAATACCATGCAGGTTGTTTTCTATAATAAGCTTGGCTATATCACTTTCTTCATAGTCAGCGCCATAGTTTTCTATCTGATCGATATATAGCTCGTAGAAGAAGTCAAAGGCGTACAGTAAAAAGTTACCTGAGCCACATGCTGGATCAATGATTTTGACTTCATGTAATGGCTTGGGAATGCGAGCCTGAGTAGAAGGTGCGTTGGCAATTTTATGATTGTCTTTAATCTCAGAATCTGGGTACATCTCGAGATACATCTTGCCTAGTGAGTTCTCGACGAGAAACTGTACTACCCAGCGCGGCGTATACACTTGCGATTGCAGTGAGACCTTGTGGTATTCGGTCTTATCTTTGCTGTCTTTGTGGGCTTGTTTCTTTTGATTGTTATAGCTCTCATACATCCAACCTAAGACATCATCACTGTTCCAAATACCTTCTACATATTCTTTAGTGATTTGTTCATCTATCTCGACTGCGTTAAACCGATCAATGATGTCGTTGAGACTGATAGTGTCTGGTAGTAATGCATAAGCGTACGCTTTACTATAGAGCGGTAGAGTCCCACCTAGCTCATCAAAGGCAAACTTAATATAGTCTCGGATTCCTTCAAGCTCTTCGTCACGCATGTGGGAATATATCTCTAGCCACATTTTATGACCAAGTGAGCGGTCTCCATGCTCTACCTGCTTGATTAGAACTGGTGGGAACAAGTTAGCCGCTTCCATGACTTTAATAGCAGCTAGGCGGTTAAACAGGGTAAAAGTTAGCTCATCTAACAGCTTTTCACGACCACTCTCGTAGCTACCTGTCTCACTGATATGATTATCCAGCATAGCGATAAAACGCTCACGCTTAGCTTTAATCTCGTCAGGTAGGTTGGCAACTTTGTCGTCGTCCATTTGCTTAGTCTTACCAAAGCCTAATCGAGCAAACTGTTTGTCAAAAGACGCTTCTATCAATTCTCTTATTTGCTCTACGTGATCAGCTAACTTCATTCCGTTTCTACCTTAGTCTTGTATTTCTATTTCGAGTTCAATTTCATCTTCGGGCTTTGCACTCGCCAATGCTCGCAGTTGATCACTTAAAAACGTCTTATAGTCCTGCACAGTCATTACTCGGCTAGGTATGTTAAAAGCAACCTTGCGAGGTTTTTTAGGTGCTGGTGGTGTGTATTGATCAGAGTCACTCTCGTTATTACTATCTATATTAGAGACAAGCTCTGAAACGTCTGGCTGTGGTGGCAACTCTTTAATAAAGCCACTCTTTAGGATCAGTAGCTCATTGTCTTTCAAAGGTGCTTGAATAGTGTAATTCAAAATATCAGATAACGAATAACCACTATTTGAGCAATTGGTACTATAGCCTAGAGCAGGTTCACCAACCACACGTTTGTCTACATAATTCTTTATTGAGTCTAATTGTTGCAGGTTTCGTTGATTAGGTTCAGCAGGATACTTTTGAAGCTCACGCTGCGCTTCGTCCACCTTACCTTGAAGTAATCTATACTCGTGGCTCATTGCTTCTGAAGCCGTTTTAACGAGCTTATAGTAAGCATCCTTCACTACCTGCACTTGTTGCTGGAGCTCACCGAAGTTTTTGACTATATCTTGCTTAAATAGACGATCAAAATTTTGAGACGAGTCTTCGATATCGACGTTCTTACGATCCGCTTTCTCAAGCTCTTGTTTGACATCATCAATAAACTGTTGGAAACCTTTTACTTTTGGGAGATTATTTTTGACAAACTTCTGCGTTTTTAAAATCGTTTTAATAGCATTACTAAACTCATCTTTATTACCTAAAAGCAATTCAACCTTATCGATATAGTTACTCTCTATCACCTTTCCAGAAAAGGGCTGTAATATGGTTTTTAGTTTAACTACTGCTGGGAAAAGCCCATCGAAATTATCTTCAGTACTATGAAGGCTGTTGATTGCGCCAATAAAATATGTTGCCAAAGCGCTGATACTTTCAGCTAAATCAAAGTCATTAATATTCCAGTCGACTTTCTTATCAATATAGTCCTGAGCTGATAGATCCATTAGCAACTGCACAGCTTGACTCTTTTGTGTGGCCGTTAAATTAGCGGTAATTGACTTAAAAGAAGCAGATTTAAACTTAGTGGTATTAGTAAAAGCCTCATGCACTGCTTTCTCATCGTGTGAAAAATAGGTATCGTTATTAAACTTAACAGACAAGCGGCCAGCACGAAGTAAAGCTGCAAGCGAAGCCGCTAAAGTACCATAGCTATAGCCCCACGGCGCTCCCGAAAATTCACTTTCTAAGGACTTGCCATCTATGTAACGAGCTTTGATTTTAGCGTTTAGCTCTTCAACAACTTTAAGATTATCACCAACGAAGTTACCGTTTTTATCAAAAAACTGAAAGTCGTTCGCTGTAAATAAATCGCTGATGCTTTCCTTGTGTGTACTAAATATTTTAGGGACTAAGTTTTCAGAAAGCTGATTAGATAAGCGCTTGGTAAAAACATTCTTCACTGCACTCTGTTGATTGGTATTTATAATACTTTTAAATCCATCGATATTTAGTAGCTCGTCACTGTACATATAAACCAAAGTGGCGTTGTAATAGGCATCCTCAATCAGCCCTCTTAAAGCTCTTTGTTTTTCTTCTCGAATAATTTGAAACTGTCGAACAATTTGGCGTTTGTTGATATCTTTTTCGTTTGAGTACTTATCTTCAATATGCTTATAACGCTCTACTTCACCTATTAACTTATCTATTTTAGAAAAGTCAGATGTTTTAGGTATCAGAGTAATAGTATCTTTTTGATATTGTGTATCTAACTTCAACTGCTCCACAACATCCTGTCTATCTTCATTGATATTGAATAAGCTATAAATAATGAGTTTTAGCGCTTTATCATTAGATGCAACTAACACTTCCCCAGAGTCTGTTTCTACATTGAACTTAAAGGAATCGCTACCGTCACTGTAAGATGCCACCGGACTAAATATTTTATAATCAATTAAGTGCTTAGTAAGCTCGCGTTTTTTTCTAAACAACTCGATATCAAAGCTATTCATCTCTTCTAACATCTTACCTTCAAGATCAGAGGTAATCTTGTAGTTATTATTAGAGGACAGTAGAACTTTCGCATCAAGCAATAGACCTAAAGCTGATTCAATTTTAGGCTTATAGTCGTAATAACTGGTTATATCCGAAATAAAGCTCTTGGTAATATTATCTAGGTTCGGTTCAACCACTTCTGAATCAGAGAGTAAATGTATGGTTTTTAGTAACTGTTCGCCATCAACTTCGATATCACTATTTCTAAGTGTCTTTTTCGCTGTATCGTATTTATTGACTAAATCAATTGGCGGTGCAGTTTGAGCCTGATCACAAATCTCAAACCCTCGAGTAAAAGCATACAACTCTTTATCTCGCATCTGCTTTCGTAATATGTCAAACGTAGTAATAATCATCCCACGAGCAGCGACCTGTGTGGCTACTAAAGCATTTGAACTGAACAGGAATTTTTGTAAGATATCAAATTGATACTTATGGAAAGGATAATAAATAGCGAAGTCATCGGCTGACTCTGTTATTGTTGGGAATGAAGACTTTAGGTTGGTAGCATCGCTAATAAGGCCCTCGTTTTTCTTATAGTAAGCAAGCAGGTCTGCATTAGCTTGCTCCGTTTTCTTTAGTAGGCGGCTTCGAATGATAATATCTACTTCGGTCGATTCCAGATGAATCTTGGTCTTAAAGCGATCCGTTACTTTTATTAAGTTACTTCGACTTATATTTGCGTTGTTAATAACGTCATCAAGCTTTTCTTGGGCAATAGCAATCGTCCAAACTTTATTACTAACACTTGAAAGCGCTTCACTAATACCCTCTAGGTCTAATAGTGTGAATTTTCTTTGACTAATAGCTTCACTGGCTTCATCAAAAATAAAAACCAAAGTCTCGTCAGAGTTAAATTTAAAATAACGGTTTAAAGCCTCTTTAAACTTACTGGCTGAGAAATCATCTATCGCAGCACTATATATATTTTTAGTATCTTCATAATCGTCCTCGCTATCACCCATTTCGATATAAGCTCTGCGCATGACTCCAGCAACTCTACGGTTGCTTTTTTTAAGCTCATCCCAAGGCTCTGACTCAAGCCTCTGTACTACAGCTTTAAGCTCATCGAGCTTACCATCAATCAGAAGATCAAACTCCATGTAGCCATAGATATCGTCTCTTAAACCCAAGTTCTTTAATAGATTAGCGAATAAGGTAAAAGCTAGACCACGCTCCGTATTTTGTTTTGCAACATCTAAAAAAACGACACGGCTATTAATCTTATCTAAGTTTCGAATGGAGTTCTCGATAAGACTCGCGTCAGTCACACCTTTTAGTCTAGGTATAAAACGCTCTCGTGCAGGGGTACCATTAATGATAGGGTTATCGATAATATAACCTAGCATCTTTCCGAAATAAGACTTACCAGAGCCATAGAAGCCCGATAACCAAACCCCCGTCTCTTTGATATTTGATGTGAACTCATCAGAAAACTCACCTAAATGCTTACCAATCCCTTCAGTAACAATATAAGACTCAATTTCTTGCTGGATCTCTGCCTCTGACCGATCCTCAAGATCAATAACGTTCTTAATATCTTCATTAAGATCTAATACAAGTATGTCTTTTATAGTTGTCATGTTTTTTCCTTACATTACCAAAGTGCAGCGGTACTTAGATGCTGGCTTAAAGTTTAAAAAGTGAATATTGTCTTCAGAAACTGCTGATGGATAAAATATGACTAAAGGATGCTGAAGGCTCATGACATCTCTGTGTTCCATAATATTTACGTTTTCAATTCCAGTACCATAGAGGCAGCCGCTCCGTATTAAAAACGGTATCCTACCATTAGCACTAGCTGTTTTAATCGCTTTTATAATCAAGTCAAACAGGTCTTCTTCTGGATCATCTGATTTAAAAACAATGTGGCTAGGCTTCATGTCATTATAGTAAGCGGAGAAATCCTCCCAACCATCCCTATCAATAAAAGTAACAAGCAGTTTACTAATATCGATAAACTCTACTTTGAACTCAGATTGATCACCACCATAGTGCTGTCTGGCACCTGAGATATACTCTTGCTCTTTTTCTGGGAGGTAAGAGAACAAGATGCTGTTGCCACCATTAGCCTTTCTAACGATTTGATCACTATTTCTAAGTGCATCGTCTAAGCTTGCAAATCTGGCTTGATAGTTACCCGTATAAGACATCAATTACTCTCTCAATATCATCATTCAATTTAAATGCTAAGGCTTCACCATTAAAGCTCATATCAAACAATCCATTTTTTGACAGTTTCTTATATTTATGAATCAAGTCATTTTGTGAGATGAAGCTTAGCTTTGCTAACTCATTGGATAAAACACTACTACTTCCAGACGGATAAAATCTAGAAAAATACAGTGCTATAACTTGTAGCTCAGGCGATAAAGTGGCATATACAAAAATTCTTTTTCTACCTTTTTTTTCTAAGAATCCAAATTTAGCCATCAGGTTAAGATATTTATTAGCTATTATTTTTATCGTGCTCTCAGACCAGTCTACTGTCTCATTTTTATTTTTAAGCTCTACAACATACCCTAAAACGTCATCTGTATCGATATGTACCCGACCTTCAAAATAATACTTAACAAACAGTCCCTTGGTTATCTCTCGAAAGAGTGGGTTTGTGACTAAAAGCTGCCAATACAATATAAATGACATATCGGCTTTATTAATATCTTTACTAAATATTTTATGAAAAAACTGTTCATGCTCCTCACTAACGAAAGACAAGAAAGCTTTTTTGACGCCATGCTCAACTCTTGAAATACTCTTTTCAGTTCTAATCCCAAGCTCTCGCTTAACCAGCTCTATATCCATGGTGTCTGGATATAACTCAGCTTTAATCAGATTAGAGATCGTATCTAGCTCTTTAATACTTCCTATGATATTTATAGAAGTATCATATTGCTGTTCGTAGCTATAAGATTCAGAATCCATATGCACCTTCACTTATTATTAGAATTCTATAAACTTTGTTATGAAAGCTGGCTGTAGATAATAATTCGGCTCATATCTTAACAGCATCTTAGAACGGAGCCTAATATATAGTCGCTGTTCCTTACTATTAAAGATTTAGAGTTTATCAGATAAGTAGTTCGGCACACCTAAAAAGTACCCCTTCATGCTCATTCTATCAAAGCTATAGACATGTGCATGAGGCGCTTCTCTACAGCGCCCTACTAGCGGCTGTTTTTGATCCGGCTTGCCATTAGCCAGCTCTATCAATCCTGAGCAAATTGGGCAAGTTGCAGTAAACTCTGTCACTCTAGCGACGTTCAGCCTGTTTTTGTCTCTGTACATTTCGATATCAGCATTATCAACATTCACGTTGGCAAAAAACATAGGCGCTTTAATCACACGATGATAAGGCAGCAAGTATAACGGCATGAAAAAGTAGCGCCAGCTGATATAAGCAAAAGGGATCATTGCACTAAATAAAATGGCCTGCCACAAGCTAATCGTAGGTAAGTCATCGAGCAGTAAAAGCACCAAAAAGGCGTATATCGCTATTAAAACATCGAATACGAATACTGCCATCAGTAGTAGCATAAGAAAGATTCCTTTCACGCTAAGTATTTTAAGCTCACCTTGATTAAAAAACAGCTTGGTAAATAGTGACGGCTTAACATCAGATGTGGCTTTACGCTCGTACGTAATAGTACTTAAGTCCTCATCCTCTTCAATATCGCTATCGGCTTCAACGGTAGCCAACTTATCTATCTGCTCTTGCTCTGACTGTTCACTATCGATAGTTTGAATATCCATCCATAGTAGCGTCTTATTTTTCGAGCCTCCTCCTGAAGCCGATGTGACAATTATTGGCTTATACCCTAAATTGATAAACGCCTTTTTACAGTCTGGATGATCATCAATAAATGCTTTTAAAGTTGCTTTTAACTTTGTCGTTTTAACCGCATTTTTGGCGGTTTGACTATCTACACTTTTTTCATCGATGTTTTTCGCTTTCGCATAAATTCTTTGTCTTGATAACTTTTCAGGCTTAAACCCATCGTCCGAATACTCAATTTTTCTAAGCTGCTCGCTGACGATAATGCTTAGATACTTATTCCAAAGCGTATCACGGGGATAATTTAATAGCTGATCATGCAGTTCACTGAATACTGCTAAGTGATTATTTTTCATATAAATTTACCGATTAAAACCCTATTAACATCCCTATAGCAGCCTGTTTCAAGATCAAATTTTATCGCATAGTTACCTCACTCCTAACCAACTAACAAAAGGATGGTAACTATGTCTATGTCAATTGCTGTTAATGAGCAGAAGCAAATCGTCAATGTTAAGCAAGTCGATCGAGGGCTGGCTTGTATGTGTTTTTGCTTTGAATGTGGCGAGCCTGTGGTGGCTCGTAAAGGTGAGAAAAATGAGCATCACTTCTCGCATCTAAGTAATAAAGAAAGCTGCACGATTCATCCTGAAAGTATCCTACACAAGTTTGCTAAGCAAGTCATTATGGAAGAGAAATATTTAACACTACCAGCATTACCTGATGATGAACACAATGAAGAAAAAACATGGCAGTTTGATCATCTGGTCGCAGAACAAGCTATCGGCTCTATACGACCTGATCTAGTAGCGACTATCGATGACGAAATAATGTTTATCGAAGTGGCAGTAACGTCATTTATCGATGCGGATAAATCTGCATTTATTAAGCAGCTCGGTATAAAGACGATAGAGATCGACTTGCGTGAGATTATTAAACAAGATATGGAGCTGCCAAGCACTGAAGCGAAAGACTACATTTTAAACTGTGTGAGTAATAAACAATGGGTGTTCCCTGAAGCAAGTACTTTAACAGCACCTACTCTATCAGTTGAACCTATCTATAACTGCCAAACAATCACTGAAGAGGATGATAATGAAAGCTTTGATAAGGGCTATAGCACTTATCGCTTTACGATCAAGCACAGTTGGGTAGATGTAAGAGTATTTAATTCAGGCATGGTGTCGGTAAAATGTGTGACCTATAACCACGATGTCATCGAAATATTAAAGCAGTGGCGTAACGAAGGCGGCGGTAAGTATAACCAAAAATACAAATCATGGAATTACTTTAAGCCGTTCTCAGATACTGTCTTTGCTCGATTGCAAGAAATGGATATGACGCCAAAGCAATAGCCAGATGCCTAGACACATTTACTATATTTTACTTAGGAACCGATTATGAACAATACTATTTTACTACTTATCATTCTTGTTGCTTTGGTTTTGCTGGTACTTGCCGTCCGAAAAATCTTAGCGCAAGACAAAACTATTTTACAGAACGAGCGTGATATCGCCAATATTCAAACCGCGATAACCCAGCAACAAGCTTATTTTGAAGTTGAGCTTGCTCAAAAAATTAAGGACGCTAAAAAGCGCTCTAATAACATGCAGCGTAATGTACTAAAGGGTCAAATCGGTGAACAGTTCACTCCCTTTATCGCTGATTTTCCTTACAATCCATCTGATTGCCGCTTCTTAGGAGAACCAATTGATTATATGATTTTTCAAAATCTTCATGCATGCTCAGAAGGGTTGGCTGATGTAGAAGATGTACAGATCATTATTGCTGAGGTAAAAACAGGTAATGCTAGATTAAATGTGCGTCAGAAAATTATTAAGCAAGCGATCGAAAATGGTCAAGTCAGTTTCAAGGAGCTTCGAATCAAGCATTGCAAGGACACTGAAAATATGACCATCTTGACAAGCTAAACTATACTACATGATCATTATTATGCTATCGTAGCCTATAAACCACAAAATATCGTTAAAAACGGTTGACTATGATCACTTATACTCGTTTCGATAATTTCTACTCTTACCCAGGATCAACGGAAGTATCGTTTACGCTAGGTAAGCAACCAACTGAGTCTAACTATGACTTTTACATCGATACCGCGCATGACCAGTATCGGCTCAATAAAGTCACAGCGATCTTAGGTGCGAATGGCTCTGGTAAGACACAGCTGCTCAAAGCAGTGTCGTTTTTGCGCTGGTTTATTTGTGGCTCTACTAGCAGCCTTGATTCAGAAGACAGTATCCCGTATAGCCCCTTTGCGCTGAACCAAAACAAACCTTCTGAATTTGAGATCGGTTTTTTACTCAAAAATGCTGATGGTGTTTATGAGGAGTATCGCTACGAGCTAACGCTTAGCCAAAGCCGCGTGATCAATGAAGCGCTATATAAAAAGACCAGTCGCTTATTTAGCTACGTTTTTAGCCGTCACTATGATGGTGATGAGATGGTTTATAAGCATCGCAGCTTTGTCATCCCATCACTTGCAGATGACGTGAAAAAAAACGCCTCTTTGATCAGTTATGCCAATTTGCTTGATGAACCACTGGCAGAAGCAATCATTGAGATGTTTGAAGGCTATAAAACCAATGTCGTCTCAATGGGTAGGCTTGGCAGTCTTAGCCAGTCTATACCTGAGATGACTGAATTGTTTGCTAAGGATGATGGTTTAAAACAAACCGCTGAAAAGCTACTTTGTCAGTTTGATACGGGCATCGATGAAATTAATATAAAAAGCGTTATGATGGTCAATGAAGGAAAGCAGCAAGAAGTACTGCTGCCCTTTGGTGTTCATAAAGTCGGTGATGACTCATTTGAGCTTATGATTTATGAAGAGTCTAATGGCACACAATCTGCTTATAGCTTGCTTGGCCTAATACTACCTGTGCTTAAAAATGGTGGCGTAGCTATTATCGATGAGCTTGATAACGACTTACACCCCCTACTATTACCCGCCATTTTTGATTTGTTTCGCTCATCGCATCATAACCCTCATAATGCTCAGCTTATTTTTAGTTGCCATACGCCCGAGGTGTTTAATTTGTTAAATAAGCATCAAATTTATTTGGTCGAAAAATACGAGCAGGCTTCAGAAGCTTGGCGGTTAGATGAGATGGAAGGGGTTCGTAATGACGATAACCTTTATGCGAAATATATGGCTGGCGCGTTTGACGCGATACCAAATCTATAAGGGGGTTGGGTTATGGCAAAGCGTAAACCTCGGTCAGTCAACAAAACTACCTTGCTTGTTATGGGTGAAGGTGAGCATGACAAAGCATTCTTGAGTCATATGAAAGGTATCTATCATGAAAGGCGCTCTGGTAGTAAAATCACTTTAGACTTTTCAAGTGGTGGATCTCCGCACGACATCATTAAAGACACCGTCAAAAAAAGCCGTCATGTTGGTTATGATAAAAAGTTCATTTTGATGGATAGCGACGTTCCTGTTAATCAACAAGATATTAAAGCCGCTAAAGATTCAGAAATTACCATCTTATATTCAAAGCCGTTATGCCTAGAAGGTATGTTGCTGAACGTGCTAGGCCAAAACACTCCCCATACTGCGCAAAAATGTAAAAGCTCGCTGCATCCGCAATTATCTGATAACCCTGCTCTACCAAAGAGCTATGAGCCTTTATTTGCAAAACCTGTACTTGATCAAAGCATTCATGCCACGATTAAACAGCTGCGCTTATTGCTTGGCAAAACACAAAAAAAATAACCGCTTTACCTTTGTATAAAGCGGTTATTTAAACGACTATATTCAAACGTTATTTACTAATTTCGTATCACAAACAGCGTATGATTAGACCACTATACAAAAAGGTTTTCGATAGCACATACTTTGTATAGCTCAAAACTATCTGTCTGTATAATAAGGGTCACTATAATCATGACCCATGCCTTCAACCACCCCACTATCTTCACCTTCATAATATTCTTCACCAGGGAGGGTATTGGGATTAGTTGGTACGTTGGAGTTATTGAGTTTTTCTGCATGCTCATTCAATTCAATATCACCGTCTTCATAAAGCAAGCTATGTCTATTATCGTCACGGACACTCTCTTCATCATCTTGGTTTCGACCATACAACTCATCAGTGGTCGGAACTTTTTTGCTAGGTTGCCATGCTTCAACAGGCTTAGATTGCGGAGTAGCTGACGCTTGATTTGCAAAAGAGAAAACATTGTCAACAAGCTCTATATAATAATCATCTCCTTGATCCGTAATAGTAATATCAATCTTTTTACCATTACTAAGGATGGCAGTAGCCGCATAAAGCTCGTCTGTTACTTCATGGTCAATATTTACTTTCACGCATGTAGCGGCAGATGATGATATATTTTCAGCGATAATATCTGTAACTACATTACAGTAACCATCATTTACTCTCTTATCAGAGCCATAGACAAGAAAGTTTACTACCAATAAAAGAGCGATCACACTAACGATCCAGTCTTCTGCATATCTTTTACGACTAGATAACTTTTTTGAACTATCCCATAAGTAGAGAGGAGGGATATAAATGTACCAATGCTTGGGTTTATTAAGATCATGATCTATAAGATACTGTCTGTCAAAATAGCATATAGCTATCGAAGGCATCAGATAAAGCGCAAATATTGACAAAAGCTCAATATGCAAGTTATACGTCAATATAGCGATGAACACGTACATTAACAGTGGATAAAGTTTTGCTAAAAACCATACATATTTATCCCTACTTTTCACTCGGCTATCTACAGATTTTTCATTACTAGCTTTATCAAGATTTGGTTTCATCAATGTAGCCTTACGATAATTTTATTTGAAAAATTCGTTCTGATAAAAGTATAAATTGCTGCACAATATTTCATAAAAACGATAAAAAAACAACAGTTAGCAAAAAATAAGTCACATTACGTGACTTATTTTCGTACCAACCTTAATTAATACGAGCAGCTATCTTACTCTCAATCCACTCTGCAATCTCGCTTGCTACCCACACGACCCTTACCTTCGTAAGTTGCACTTTTTTAGGGAACGTTGGATCGTAACGGTCAGATTCCTCATTGATCATCTCATAAATGGTCGAACGGCTAAGCCCAGTATAGTGCCCAACGTCTTTAATGCTTAGCAGTTGTGGAATGTGATTGCATTGCTCGATGGCTGGTTGTGTTGCGTTTAAATTTTCCATGATTATCTCCTTGTAAGTGAACGAGAGCATCACCTCTCATATACTTACCGAGTCCCATATTTTTTTATGGCATCCTATGCAGTCCGAGCGTTAGCCTTTGATGCAGGTAATAAAAAAAGGAGCTGATCTGATCAACTCCTTTTTATGCCATTATTTATCTGTCACGAGTTAGCTCACCGCTGTCACACTTTGGCGTAAGCCTTGCGCAATACTGCGTGTGTTTGGCTGCATCGCTTCCTCTACCTTGCTAGGCATTTGATTGCTGTCGTCTGCCACATCAGACATCTCATCGCCATCAACTTCAAAGCACGAATTGGCATAACCAAGCGTGGCAGCTTGCTCCAATGCCGCTTGATCAAAACCGTTCTCGCTAAGCTCACTATCAATTGCCTTAGCTTGCTGTACCGCATCTTTGAGTGTCACTCCATCACGCAGGGTTAAATCCACAAAGTAAATGGGTGTGCGATAGCTTTGCGTGGTACTTTTACCTCTAAGCGTTAATTGTAGTGGCAAGCATGACAGCTTATTACCTGACACTGCGGCAAAGTAGCTTAGCCGTGCTGCAAGCGTACGAATACTATTAAAGCCTGTGGTACGAAAGATAAACGTACCTAGCTCATCATCTTCACTTAAATTGACGTACAGTCTGCCATAAGGCTTACAAGCACCGCCTTGCGCGAGTGGGCAACGATCAGGCGATGGACAAGGTAGTTGCTCAACGCCATTATTGGTGCGACGCTGACAGTGTTCGCCATCGCCCACGCATAACGGTCGACCTGTCTGCCGATCAAATAATGTGTACTGCGCGCGCAAATTAAGATCAGGATCATTAAACAGCATGCGTACGGGTATTTGCCGAAGCTTACCTTCACTACGTGCGCGAAGCTTTTCATCAAGCGGATGATTGACCCAGCCGTCTTTATTTTGCACTTGGCTGGTAATGGTGAATTGATCGTCTTTGGCAGGTAGACGCTTGCCGTCCTTTTGGATGACGCAACCAATGCTGATACGACCTAAAACGGGCGGGGTAATAGTGAGACCTTTAATCATGATGATATTCCTTGTATGTTTAATAATTCGAATAAATCGACATAAAAAAGCCCACCTATCACAGGTGGGCTTTATGCGTTTGGTTAATGAGATTAGCTGTCTTGGTTTAATTATCATTTAAGATGACGAAGCGACGACTGCCTTGACGGGTTTTGCTAAACTTATCCATCAGCTCTGGATGGGCTTTAGTGACGGCTTTACTGTCTAAGCTCACGCTATCTTTAGAGCGCTTCCATGAGATCGCGCCTTTATCGAAAACAGCCACTTCATTGTCTTGAATCAAGCTTTGCAGTTGATGTTTGATTTGGTCATGCTGCTTTTGTAGCTCACTCATTGAGTCACGGTGATTCAGTAACTTAGTGAATAGCTTATTAGCCCCAGCGTCTTCGCTGAAATCGATTTTACTGGCAGGCTTAGGGTAAAGCTGCTTTAATGCGCGTGCGGCTGACTCTGAATGATCGGGCGTTGGCGGTGTATCCGTTTCCACATATTGCCAAAACAGACGCTCATGCTCCATGATAGACGCAATCAAGCGCTCATCGCGCTCAACCTTATAGATCTTTGCCTCATGTCCGCAAAGCAATACACAGATATGCGCGGCTTGTTTGCCTGTGACCGCCAGTTGATGCTGTACTTGGCACGTGACATATAACGGTACACCATGTTTCCAAAGCTTAGCGCCATGCTCTCCTGTAGTTTTGCATTCTAAAATCTGCACTTCATCGCTACCAGTGATTGCATAATCCAAGTTCGCCAACATAAAGTGCTGCTCAGGATCAGGGTGCTGCAAGATGGCATTGACGCGCCTGACTTTATTACCTGTGTGCTCTTGGTAGTATTTAGCCACCATTGGCTCTAAAGTGTTGCCCCAATACAGTGGTGAATACCCTTCGATACCCTCATCAAGGTTTGATTCCATACGCCCTGTTTTAATCATCCACAGCTCCAGCATCGATAGATACGGGTGAATACCGCAAGCGGCGGCAGCGTCACTACTACCAATGCCTTGCTTACGTATCTCAAGCCATTTGTCACGGCTGAGATGTTTCGTATTCACCAGACGTTTTGCTGTAGTTTTGACGACCTTGTCTTTCTTAGTGGTGTTTTTCTCGGTTGGCTGAATTTTCTTAGCGTTAATTTTAGCAGTCGGTTTGGTGTGTCTAGCTTGCAATGCTTTACGCTTACGACGTCTCGTTTGAGCGGTGTTGTTTAAAGCGATGGTTTCCATGATAAATTCCTTATAAATGGAGTAGTGAATGTGATTGGTTAAATAATCGGCATAAAAAAACCACGCCCTAAGACGTGGTTATTGTTGGTGTAATAAAACAACTAAGACCGCTAAGCGATTAAAGCTCGCGCATCTTGTAAGCCTTTCTCCTTCAGCTTAGCCCCAGCACCGAACCATGCTGAATTAAGTCGATTGTCGGTATTCATTGCACGGCGTTCATGATCGACGTATTCAGTGATACTACAGAGCAAACCATAAGCGGTGTCTTTAGCCGCATCGAGATCAGCACCGCGTCCTTGACCGTTAAACATCTGCATCACTTTATTCATTGCGCGAGCATTGGGCACAGCGTCTTTCTCTTTCTTAGCGCTATTAAATAAAATGATGTCATTGTCCTGATCGTTAAACACACGGCTTAGATAGTTAGCCGCTTCCGCTTGGGTCACACGGCGCTCAGATAACTGCTTCATCTCATAGATATGCTCATCCCACTGTTTAACCGACACGCCTAATTGCTGTTTGACCTTGTCCGCATCAAAGGAAGTGGAGTGCGGTACTTTCACCACGCCACCACTACCATCAGCGAGGCTTACCGCAAGCGTGTTATTACACACCACACGGATATTGGTAAACTGTGCTGTGGTCGCAAGCGTGCCATCACAAGCGGTAGCGAGCAATAAATAGCCGTGACTGACATCACCGCCACGTAAAGACGCTGATTGACCTGTACGAGCAAGCGCCCACAGCTTACGGCCACCCTTTAACACACCTGCTGTTTCAAGCTCAAAGTCTGCTTGCTCAGTGAGATCACGATAGAACTCTAGGATCTCTTCAGGTTGCACTTCTTGATAGCGCTGACTGACTACGGATAACGGATCAAAGGTATCTGAGCGATACAAGACCTTTTGCTCAGCAAAGGGCAAAATAAGGTTATGCCCTCGATCGTTCTCAGCCATGAAATTGACGTCTGATGATTCAATACGCCAATCCATTCCTGCCTCACGCGCCCATACCTCAAGCGGCTGTTTAGGGGATAGCTCACTGCCAAGGCCATGCCAAGGGGTTTCGCCAACGTATGCCATACTCTCGATTAAATGTGCCATGATAATTTTCCTTTTGTATTATGATTAAATTGAGTTTAAGTGAATGAGTGAAAGGTGGTGAAGACATGCGAGCAGTCATCACAGCGATATTGCTTATTGACCAGCATTGGCAGCGCTTGATGAGACTGAGTGATCTCAATAAGCGCTGCTACCGTTGTTCCTGCAACCACACCTATAGCAGGATGTACTTTAAGTGCTTTGCAAAGACTAACGCCAAGGCTGACTAATACCGCAGGGGATAACAGCTGATCAATAAGATTGATTTGACTACCATCAGTCATTTCGTAGACCAAAGATGACTGACAGCTAGGACATAGGGTTTTCATATATACTCCTAAATTTTGCGCATAAAAAAGGCCTGCTAGAAGCAGACCTTGTCACAGGATGAAAGCATGCACTGGTAGGCTATGCTCCATCTCGTGGTAATAGTATATATCTGAAATTATTTTGATATGGGCGGTAGTCCTCGGCGGTCGGATGTGCGGTATCGACCATGTGCAAAGGTGTTCATGTTTGGGAGCCATACTTTTAAGTGCTGATCTTCCTTGCTTGGCTTTGTTAGGTATAAAGCTGAATCTAAAGCATTTTCAACCTCTTGAGGTTCATTACGATGAATCATACCGATACCTAATTTACCGTTTCGCTCATAACCCTGCTTAGTCTCTTTATCGTGATAACTATAGCACTCGCCTAGACCACCAGTAATGACCTTCCACTTTTCACCAACCTCTTTTGCGATATACCAATCATTTTGTCTCTTATTACCGTCATATATCAGCAACAAATGACAATGTAATCCGCCCTCGATGCCTCCCTGCTCAAGCGCCCATGCATAACCTTGTAAGCATCTAAAGCAAGTGTCTTCATTTCTTATCATCTGACATAGCTTTTTTATATGGTCGTGAAAGTCTTCGATAGTAATCAAGTGGCTACAATCTTTAGCGTATTTGAGATCGACACGAACAAATATCAGCCGTGCATGATGATTGAATAATTGAGTGATGTACAGACCTAACGACTCCTTATTTTTCCCTTCTTCATATTTTAAAACACATTTCTCACGATTAATCTCTCTTTTATAGCAACGTAATCTATCGATCAGCTCAGCTACGTTGCTATTATCCCAAATCACTTCATTAGGATATTGATCACCGACAATAAGCTGCGTACTAATAAAAAAAGCGTTGATGGGCATCGAGTAAACCAGCTCAGTATCAGGCTCATAACAATACATGAATGGTTGATACAAGTTGTTCAGCTCATTAATGAACGAGTCAGAAATAATAGAGTCTGATTTAGCTCGACTGGAGATAATATTGATGACTAACTGATGGACTTTAGTCATTAGAAAATTTTGATTATGGTTACTGTATTTCATGATGTTTCTCCTATGTGGTTTGTCTTGCACATAGTAGAGCTACACCATATTTTTTTATTCTGACTACTGGTGGTTTAGTGTGAAGATAGTCAGCGTAGTGACGCTGCTACATATAATAATATAAATAACCTGCTAGTGGAGCATGTGAATACTAGCGGTATAGTCGATCCTATTTGTGTGAAATATACCGTGTATCAAGGTGTTATTCGAATCATGCATTTAACTGATATTTTTCGTAATCAAGGCACTAGAAATTATAAACAAAAGCTTTAGTGCATATAGAAGAATTCACAAGCATATCTGTGATAGGCGGCAGATGATAATAAAAACACCTGAACAAATATTCTTTATATTTATTATTTAATTTTCTTTATTTAACATACTAACGCTAATATACTACCCTACACTAGTAGTATCGAGGGTTTAGCTAAAATTTATTTATTAAATTATTACTATATTATTACTATAAATTTATTTAAATATTATTGTTAAATTATGGTATCGTTAGTAAAATATTACTTAAAATATTGAAGAGAAGATGTAAAATGACTGATACTAATGATGTGATTAAGCTTAATCCAGAAAAGAATATAAAGTTAAAATTAACTCAGAGGCAGGTTAATATTGCGTTAAACGAATTGATTTCAGATGGATATAACGTGGACCTTCCTAACGATTTAGAGTATCTAAACACTGCCTGTAATAGCCTTGAGTTAACAGAAAGTTATAGAGAATCACTTGCTATTTTTTCTAAAGCTAATGTGTTACCTGATGAGTCTATAGTTTGGCTACAAGATGATTTGAGAGCAGCATTATGGTTTGATCATTACTCGTATAAATATAAGCATAATCTTTCATTTTTCTGGGGAAATTACTCCGCTGACTTTCAAAACAACTTGATTACGTGTTTTGATTTGACAAACATAATTTCATTAGACAGGGATGGATCTGAGTATCATGATTATAATATTGAATGGAAAAGGAACTTTATGAACGAAGCTAAAAGCTTGTATAATAAAGTACTGACTACACCGCAAGACCTAGAATGGTTAGATAGAAAAAGTGAGAAACAAATTTTTTGGGCGCATAGCTACTTAAGTAAATATGGATATCTTATCGAGAACCCATTATTCCTAAGTAATGATCTGAGCACTTACTATATACAGATCTGCGCATCTCTAGACGCGCTAGATATTTTTGGTCATAGAAATAATCATCCATATAGGATGAGCCTACATAAAAAAGAAATAATCAGAAAAATGCGTAATGCATGGACTCAAAGAAGATTTCAAGGTAAGAGAGACGCCGAGACTGCTCAAGAGCACTTCTTAACCAGACGCCATATGAATAGGCTTAAAAAATTAGCTAGCGAGTATGGAGTAAGTAGCGCAGAGTATCTTCAGCAACTGATTGATGAAGCTTACAATAGTACTGAATAAAAAATAGTAGTAGTAATATGAAAAGTGAATTCCATGTACACTGCTATGTACACTAAACAACACTCAACTTAAAAATTTTAATAAAATCAATACCTTAATATACGTATATCGTTCCGGCTCCGGGTACCATTATAGAAGTACGAAAAACCGCAAACCAACTATGGTCTGCGGTTTTTTTGTGTCTGTTATTTTTTAAGCAGCCTTCTTAGAATGACGCTCCTCCCCTCCCTATACGTTAAGTCAGAAAACCTCTTTCTCCATGCGACGCTCAATGTCGGACACTGATACAATGGCGATAGACTAAAGCGTGTCAGTAAACTAATATAGTGCGCAAGATGCATTAAACCAATAACACGATAACTATCAGTTCCTACTACTATCAATCCTTCAACTATAAATCATAGACTCATTTAAGGAAACATCCTGACATGGCTGCAACTCCTATCTCCCCTATCAGTCAAGCTGAGATCAACAAAGCGGTTTGGAACGCCTGTGACACCTTTCGCGGTGTGATCAGCGCCGATACTTATAAAGACTTTATTTTGACCATGCTGTTTTTGAAGTATCTATCGGATGTGTACCGTGATGAATACAACAGCCTAATGGATGAGTATGGCGATGCCGATTTGGTCAAAGAGCTGATGAGCAACCAACGCTTCGTGTTGCCTGATGGTGCCAGCTTTTGGGATTTGTACGAGCAGCGTCATCAGCCCGGCAATGGTCAGCGTATCGATGAAGCGCTACACGCGATAGAGGAAGCCAACGGTAATAAGCTCAAAAACGTCTTCCAAGACATCAGCTTTAACACCGATCGCTTGGGCAATGAGAAAAAGAAAAACGAGCTGCTGCGGCATTTGCTTGAAGACTACGGTAAAGAGGTGATGAACCTTAGCCCGTCGCGGGTCGGTAGCTTGGATGTGATTGGTAATGCCTATGAGTATCTGATCAAGCACTTCGCGGCAGATGCGGGCGCCAGTGCGGGCGAGTTCTACACCCCGCCTGAGGTGTCGAGCCTGTTAGCGACTATTCTAAACCCTGTCGCTGGTGATGCGATATGTGACCCAGCTTGTGGCTCAGGCTCTCTGCTCATCAAATGCGGGGCGATGGCACGCAAAAACTCAGGCAGCAAAAACTATGAGCTGTTTGGGCAAGAGGCGATTGGCTCAACGTGGGCACTGGCGAAGATGAATATGTTTTTGCATGGTGAGGACAACCACCGTATCGAATGGGGCGATACCTTGCGTCATCCGCTGCTGCTTGATGATAAAGGCTCGCTACTGCGCTTTGATGTGGTGACTGCCAACCCGCCATTTTCGCTAAGTAAATGGGGTTATGAAGATGCCGCCGATGATGAGCATGGCCGCTTCCATCGTGGTCTACCGCCGAAGACCAAAGGCGACTATGCGTTTATCACCCATATGATTGAAACACTAAAGAATGACACCGGTCGTATGGGCGTGGTGGTGCCGCATGGCGTCTTGTTCCGTGGCTCAAGTGAGGGCAAAATCCGTCAGCAACTGATTGAGGAGAACCTGCTTGATACGGTGATTGGCTTGCCGGAAAAGCTGTTCTTTGGTACGGGGATTCCTGCGGCGATATTGGTGTTTAAAAAGAACAAAACCGACGATACGGTATTATTTATCGATGCCAGTCGTGAATATGAATCTGGCTCGAACCAAAACAAGCTGACGGATGAGAATTTGGCAAAAATCATTGAGACTTATAACAAGCGTGAGTTTGTCGATAAATATGCCTATGTTGCCAGCCTTGATGAGATTAAGGAAAACGACTTTAACCTCAATATTCCGCGTTATGTCGATACCTTTGAGCCTGAGGCAGAGATTGACCTTGTGGCGGTACGTGAAGAGCGTTTGGCACTCAAAGCAGAGCTTACCAGCTTAGAGTCTGAGATGGAAGGCTATCTTAAGGAGCTTGGTTATGGTGCCTAATGGATGGGAGAGACACTTAGTTGGTAAAATTTGTAGCTCGATAGTTCCCGGTAGAAACAAACCAAAGTCATTTGGTGGAGATATTGCATGGGTTACAGTTCCAGAGATTAAAAGTAGATATATCCCTTCAAATATTCAAGAAAATTATGTTAGCGAAGATGTAATTAATGAATGTGGTGGAAAAATTGTACCTGAAGGCGCTGTTGTAATGTCTGCCGTTGGCGACCTAGGCTTAGTTGCTATTACTAAAGAACAAGTTGTATTAAACCAACAGCTGCATGCATTCGTTTGCTCTCCTAAAATTGATAATGAGTATTTAGCATATTGGCTAGTGACTCAAAAACCTTTGATGGAAAGCATTGCATCTAGAACGACTATACTTTATTTAAATAAATCAAACTGTGAGAGTATTCCTGTTTTAGTCCCACCCCTACCCGAACAACAAAAAATCGCCAAAATCCTAACCACTTGGGATAAAGCGATTGATACCACTGAGCGTTTGATTGATAACAGCAAACAGCAGAAAAAAGCGTTGATGCAGCAGTTGCTGACCGGTAAAAAGCGTTTGCTTGATGACAATGGTGAGCGGTTTGAGGGTAAGTGGGAGGAAAAATCTTTATCAGAATTGGGCGTTGTCGTAACTGATGGAGACAGAGGTAAAGAGTATCCAAAATCTTCAGATTTGCTTACGAATGGATATTGTCTGTTTTTAAGTGCCAAAAATGTGACTAAAAGAGGGTTTGTTTTTGATGAAATTCAATTTATTACTAAAGAAAAGCATGAGAAACTAAGAAAAGGAGTTGTGAATAGAGGAGATATTATTCTAACAACTAGAGGTACTGTGGGTCAGACAGCTTATTACGATGACTCAATATCTTATGATTGCATTAGAGTTAACTCTGGCATGGTAACTCTGAACTGCTATAAGTCTAGTTTAGAAAGTGATTTTTTCTACAAGGTGACTAATTCATCATCATTTAAACAGCAAATTGAATCATTAACATTTGGTTCTGCTCAACCTCAATTAACTATTAAAATAATTAAAGCACTTAAAGTACCTACACCATCAAAACGCGAACAACAAAAAATCGCTGCGGTATTAACCAATGCTGATAAAGAAATCGAATTGCTCGAACAACAGCTTGCCGATTTACAGCAAGAGAAAAAGGCGTTGATGCAGCAGCTTTTGACGGGTAAGAAGCGGGTTTTGGTTGATGGGGGTACCGCATAGTGCTGGCATGGCTACTCAAGTTTTTTGTACCGCCCTTGGTAGGCGCGGTGTTTTTGGCGTTGGCTTATACTATCTTTACATTTGATACCGTGCTTTGGGGATATGCCACGCTGTTTGAAAATATCAGGATAGTTATAACTCTATTGGCAGGAACTATAGTGACCTTTTATGTTTATTACACCTTGGCCTATGTGGTATTTTTTATTTACCTCGTCATTTTACAAAAAATAGATAAACTGAGTTTATCCCTTGCCATGATCAGCGGTTTTTTGTATGGGCTGATACCACTCATGTTTGATCATAATACTTGGCTTTCTATCTGGATCAGCTTGGCAGTCGGTATCAGCGGTGCGGTGTGTGCAGGATGTTATTATTATTTGGATAGGCGACTTAAAGCGACAAACAATAACAGACTGTTATACTGACAAAGCACAAAGAACTTTATTGATCGGGTACACAAAAAAGCGACTGGATACACTCATGGATATAAAAAAACTTACGCTCAGTCATCTAGGACGCTTTGACAGCCTTGAGGTGGATGTTGCGCCCACGGCTGAGCATCCTTCAAACGTCACGATATTCATTGGTAACAATGGCGCTGGCAAGACCTCGATACTCGAGGCACTGGCAACATCGCTCAGCTGGTTTGTCGCGCGCTTACGAAATGAAAAAGGCAACGGCAATACGATTAATGAACTGTCTATCCTCGATAATGCACCCGCCGCTAGCATCACATTACAGCTATCCGATCAGGCTCAGAGCAGCAATGATAGCGAGCTGTCACTCTATGAGTGGACACTTGCCAAAGCACGTAAGGGTCGCAAGAGCGACAAATCTAGCGCTTTGAGTCAGCTCAATAAACTCGTAGACAGCTATCGGCAGCAGCTTACCGATAATGACAATGCCAGTCTGCCACTGATTGCGTACTACCCTGTTGAGCGTTCAGTTTTAGATATTCCCCTAAAGATCAGAAACAGGCATAATTTTGACCAAATAGACGGCTACGATAGTGCGCTCAATCAAGGTGTGGACTTTCGGCGGTTTTTTGAATGGTTCCGTGAGCGCGAAGATATTGAGAATGAGGAGCGGCTCAGGTATCGCGAAAACTCTTGGTCTGAACAGATACAAGAAGTTAAACGACAAGAAGAGCTGACAGAGATATATAAGAAAAAAGCGGAGGAGTTAAGAAAGCGTCAAGATGAAAATTTAAGTACTGAAGAAAGAATTAATAATTTAAAAGAGTTGACGAAATTCATTGAAGAAGTAACGACTTTTCGTGAAAATTTTAAAAATATAGATAAGATAAATGACAGTCGAATTGAAGACAAACAACTAACCGCTGTTAGAACTGCCATTAGCGCGTTTATGCCTGATCTCAGCAATATCCGCGTGCAGCGTAAACCGCGATTGCATATGGCAATCGATAAAGACGGCAAATCGCTAAACGTCATGCAGCTCTCGCAAGGTGAGAAATCACTCATGGCATTGGTGGGTGATATTGCTCGGCGTTTGGCGATGATGAATCCTGACTTGGAGGATCCGCTACAAGGCGATGGTATCATCTTAATCGATGAAGTGGACATGCACTTGCACCCCAGTTGGCAGCGTAATCTTGTACCACGCTTTACCGCTACTTTCCCCAATTGTCAGATTGTGCTTAGTACCCACTCGCCTTTGGTCATCAGTGATCAAAAAGACATCTTAGTCTATCTATTAGATGATGGTGAGATTGGTGCCTTGCCGCCTTTATATGGTGCAGACGTCAATACTGTACTGCTCGAGGCGATGGGCACAGACGTCCGTAACCCCGATATTAATGATCAGCTTAATGATTTATTAGATGCCATTCAAGATGGCGACGTCGATGACGCCAAGGCGCTTATGCAAACACTAGAGTGCGAGCTGCCAGCAGGCAATATGGGGCTTGCCAAAGCAAGATTACTGCTTCGTAAAAAGGAGCTACAGCTTGCGAAAAATAGATAAGCAGGCAGGTTTTGAGCCAACAAGCTTGCGTCAGTTTAAGCGTCGTCATAAACAAGGCAATTATAGCGATCTGACATCTGAGATAAGATAGGATATCCGTTTGGCCTGTACCACAGAGCAGTTTTATTTGTGTGCTTATTGCTGCAAGCCAATCTCTGGTGACAGTCGTGACACGATGAATGAGCATGTTGAAGCAAGAAGAATCGCTCCAAACAGAAGCCTTGATTACACCAATATCGTTGCCAGCTGCACAACGCCCAATCAGTGCGATGATGCCCATGGATCTCAACCACTGCCGTTAACGCCTTTTGACGCTGAGTGTGAGACGGACTTAGTGTTTAAGCTCAGTGGTAGAGTGACGGGTCTAACTGATGATGCCAAAGAGACTATTCGTGTTTTGAACTTAGATAATAAGTCTTTGATTGAACAAAGGAGTCAGTTTGTACAAGCTTTGCTATTAGGAGGAGGCGTTGATCCTGATGACGTCATAGATGATAGCGACTTGATTCAAATGGTTATTAATGATTTAGCACAGCCACAAGATGGCAAGCTTGAAGCCTTTACACCTGTGGTTATCAACATATTACGAGGGTGGTTAGATGACTAACAGTATTAATTTCGCCGAGGAATTTAGCGCAAAAATCCCCGCTCTTACCCTACTGATGAATTTGGGCTATCGCTATCTATCCCCGCAAGAGTGCTTACAGCTACGCAGTTCTAAAAGCTCAAGTCTACAGACATCAGCCAATAGCAGCAATCAAGTGATGCTATTGACTGTGCTGCGTGAGTTTTTAACCACTCAAACCTTTCCTTTTGAAGGTCAGCAGCATCATCTATCTGACGCTGGTATTGACAAGATCATCAGCGAGCTAAATCCTGCGATGAACCTAGGGCTCACTCGTGCTAACGAAAAGCTTTATGACGCCCTACTCTATGGCGTCAGCGTCACCGAATTTATCAATGGTAAAAAGGCCTCGCCGACTATTCAGCTGATCGACTGGCAGCATATCGAAAACAATGCCTATCACGTGACCGAAGAGATGGTCGTGCAAAACGCTGATGCGACTGGCAATGTCATCCCCGACATTGTCTGCTTTGTAAATGGCTTACCGCTAGTGGTCATAGAAGCCAAACGCCCCGACTCAAACAATCCGCATCAATCCACCAATAGCCAAGCCATCTCGCAGCACATCCGCAATCAAGGGCAAAAGTACATTCCGCATCTCTTTGCCTACAGTCAGCTGCTCCTTGCTATCAATGGCCACGAAGGTTTGTACGGTACTTGCGGCACCCCTGAAAAGTTCTGGTCTAAATGGATCGAAGAAGAAATCAGCGAGGCTGAGTTCCATCAATTAAAAAACCAACGCTTAGATGATCCTCAAATCGACCATTTGTTTGCACAGCGTAGCGCTGATGATAAACGTGCATATCAGTCGCTGCTTGCTGCAGGCTCGCTTGCCGTGACCGATCAAGACCGTTTGATTATCAGCCTGCTGCGTCCCGACCGACTGCTAGATATGACTCGCTACTACACGCTGTTTGATAGTAAAGCAGGTAAGATCGTGGCGCGCTATCAGCAAGTCTTCGGCATCAAAGCCTTAGTTAAGCGCATCAGTCATTTTGACGAGCAAGGAAGCCGTGAGGGTGGCGTGATTTGGCATACCACCGGTAGTGGTAAGTCCTTTACCATGGTATTTTTATCCAAAGCGCTGATTTGGCTTGAGGATCTTGCCAAATGCCGTGTGTTTGTCGTGACCGACCGAATAGACTTGGAAAACCAAATCGCCCGTACCTTTATCTCCGCCGGTGCGCTGAGTGATAAAGATCGCCGCCTAGCCAAAGCGCTCTCTGGGCGTGACCTAGCCAAAAAAATCGGCAAGAGTAACGAGCGTATTGTGTTCTCTATCATCAATAAGTTTGGTGCAGCGGCGCAGTACGATGAGTTTTATAACCCTAGCGAGAATATCATTGTCTTGGTTGATGAGGGTCACCGCAGTCAAAACGGTGAAAACAATATTCGTATGCAGCAGGCTCTGCCTAATGCCGCCTTTATCGCCTTTACGGGTACACCACTACTTAAAGACGATAAGACCGAAAACAAGTTTGGCACCATCATCCACTCCTATACCATGCAGCAAGCGGTAGCCGATAAAACCGTCACGCCCCTACTCTATGAAGAGCGCATCCCTGAGCTGAACACCAATGATGTCGCAATTGACAAATGGTTTGAGCGTATTACCCAAAAGCTCACCAGTGAGCAAAAAGCGGATCTTAAACGTAAGTTTTCCAAAAAAGGCCAAGTCTATCAAGTCGAAGGGCGTATAGAACTGATCGCCCATGATATCTCCGACCATTTTCAAAACTTCAAGCAGCAAGGCCTAAAAGGTCAGCTGGCTTGTGATTCTAAAGTATCTGCCATTCGCTACAAGCACGCTTTAGACGCTATTGGTAAGGTCAGCTCAGTCGTGGCTATGTCACCGCCTGACACCCGTGAAGGTCATGAAGTCGTCGACGCCGAGAGTAAAGACATCGTTCAAAACTGGTGGCAGGATAACGTCGCGCTCAAATACGGTATGGACGATACCCAATATACCAAAGACATCATTGACGCTTTTGGTGAGGATGCTGGTCCAGATATTATGATCGTGGTGGATAAGCTGTTGACGGGCTTTGATGAACCAAAAAACACCGTGCTATATATCGACAAACCGCTAAAGAGTCATAACTTGATTCAGGCCATTGCTCGCGTTAACCGCTTACATAACAAAAAGCAGTTCGGTTATTTGATTGATTATCGTGGCATCCTAAAGGAGCTCGATACCACGATTGAAAAATACCAAGATTTGGCTGAGCGTACCCAAGGTGGCTTTGACATTGAAGACTTGGCGGGTATGTACCATGCTATGGACTCTGAATACAAAAAACTGCCCATGCTACACAAAAAAGTCTGGGCGATTTTTGCTGATGTGGCCAACAAACAAGATGGCAATGCCCTGCGTCAGTCGTTATCACCTAAAATAGAAGAGCGAGAGGGCACATTCGTCGATACGCGCCTGAAAAAGCGTGATGATTTTTATGCCGCTTTGACTGAGTTTGCTAATGTGATGAAAGTCGCACTACAATCGGCCTCCTACTTTGAAGATAGCTTTTTTGAGGGTAAGCGAGAGCGTTATAAAAAAGACTTAAAGGCCTTTGTGGAGTTGCGTAAACAGGTACGTGAAGATGCCAATGAAACCGTCAACTTTGATGAATTTGAGGATGACATTCGTAGCCTGCTCAATAAGCATATCGCAGGTATAGAAGTCAGAGAGCCTAAAGGCGCTTATCTAGTCGGTAATATGGGTAAAGACATTAAGCCTGAAGCACTAAGTGATGACGAAGCGCGTAACCAAACGGACAAAATCACCAGCCGCGTCACTAAGATGATTGAATAGGATTTGGCTGACGACCCTTATGCGCAAGAGCACTTCTCCAAACTGCTAAAAAAAGCCATTGAGGACGCCAAAGCCATGTTTGATGCACCAGTCAAGCAGTACATGATGTTCGCAGACTTTGAGCAAGACGTTAAAGCTCGCAAAGTACCTGATGTGCCAAACGAGTTTATCGATGAGTCAGGTAAGCATAACAAACATGCACAAGCCTATTATGGACTGTTCAAGCACTTATTTGATCCAAGTCTTCTAGAAGAAAATGGCCTAGACAAGGACACACTCGTTAGCTTCGCTTACGCTATTGATGACGTTGTCGATAAAGCGGTAGCAGTCAACTCCTTAAACCCGTCACAGATGGAAAAAGACATCAAAGTTGGGCTACTAAAGCTACTGTTTAAAGCCATCGGTACCGACAATGCCAAGAAGCTGTCTGATGAAGTGATCCGTATCACTCGCCATGGTATCTCTCGGAGTCACTAGTCATGGCAAACCGATCAGAGCATAAGACAGTGAGCAATAATGGCGTGTCTGCTACTCGTGTGTCTAACCATAGCGCGCCTAGCAATAGTACGCTTACTAGAACTAATGATACACTGCATCACCTCTACTACGGTCAAGACAAAATCAGCTATGAAGTGATACGGAAAGACAAAGCTCGTAAGCTACGTATTAAGGTGCATCCTGATCAGCGTGTAGTGGTCAGTGTACCGATGCAGGTGACAGATGAGTTCATACATCAGTCAGTGCAAAAACGGGTGCGCTGGATATGGCAGCACCTGCAAGAGTTTGCCAAGCAAAAAACTGACGTGTTGCCAAAACGCTATGTCAGTGGTGAGCCTCAGTTTTATTTGGGTCGCAGATATGTGCTCAAAGTACTTGTCGACCCTGAGCAAGCTGCTAATGTAAAACTGATTCGTGGCAAGCTGACCGTGACTTTGACTCATAGTAGCAATGCTGCTGATGATACCGATGGTAGCGACCGAGCTACTAAAGTTAAGGCACTGTTAGATAGCTGGTATCATTCCAAGGCTAAAACAGTATTTGCAGAGCGCCTTGCCTCTGTACTGCCGCAAGCTAGTTGGGTAAATAGCTCCCCTACTTTCAAAATACTATCGATGAAAAAACAATGGGGCAGCTGCTCGGCTCAAGGCAACTTAGTCCTCAATCCACACTTGGTGAAAGCCCCTAAAGACTGTATCGACTACGTGATACTGCATGAGCTGTGTCATATCAAAGAGCACAACCACAGTGAGCGGTTTTGGCGACTGCTGTCGCAAGTTATGCCGCATTGGAAAGCGGTCAAAACTGAGCTTGATAGCATGGCTGAGCTTTATTTGAATGAGTGATAGCTTTGAAAATGCCCCCAATCATTATTATACTTATCTCAATAGTTAACTTTAATAGTAACTGTATCAGAGTAGTTGTCTGGTCTAAAATCAGCGCTCGGTACAGTAACAAATACCTCGTGTGATTTGGGTGATCCAGTACCAATACCTGCCACACCATTCCCTACCATAGTAGAGGTGGCAGTATTACCCCATATCGTGCCACCAATACCAGCACTAGAGCGCAATTGGTACGGCACCTTATCAGTATTGCCAGTAGTAAGCCCGCTCATAACTCCAGCACCATTTATATTATTGTTAGAAGGTTTTAAACCAATATAGTAAGAGCCACCATTAGTACAATTGACTGTAATTGCACTACTATTACTGTCAGTAATATTAGTCGCACTTGCTGATCGAGCTCCTAAGTTAACGTTGGAAGTAGCGGTGATCGTACAGCTGGGTTCAATAGCAGCTTGAACGATAAATGGAAATCGACCTAGCCCCTGTGATCCTGTTGCGCAGTTTAGACCAGCTGAGTTCTCGCTGGCTCTAAAGGTTAAGGCAGTATGGTTGCCATTGCCAAAGTTATTGGTATAGACTCCTTGTGTAGCATTATTATTATTCCTATTCATAGAGAAATTAATAACCTCACTACCTGTGATGGTTGAGTTTGCACCGATGGCGAGTTGTCCTGAATTATATTCTGAGCCAGCGGCACTACGAGTACCCCAAGTCTGCCCTCCAGACAAAGTCATAGTAAAATTAAGACGACGTCGGCTACTAAAGTCAAAAATCCCATTTCTCGGTCTTTCCATATAGCGTCTATCAACGGCGGTATTATTATATTCACCACCATCAGCTGCTAGGCAAACTGCCACATAGCCCGCGGTATCACCAGTGTTAGTACAACTATAGTTCAGCGTACCTTTAATATTCTCATTGTTGGCGTTAGCTGAATTGATTGTTCCAAAGTTCACGATGCCAGCACCTCCCGGTGCTGTATTCATACCTGCTTCGCATGTCACAGTTACTGCAGCCTGCGCATTAACTGCTGGTACCCATAACACCAGTAACATTAAGAGTGGGCTATATCGCCATTGAAAGATATTTATGTTCATTACTGTACCTTACGACAAATTAGCGGGCCAATAAGTGGAATATCATCACCTGATTTTTGATAATTAAAACTGACTTTGCATGCCTCACCAGAGGGCTTAATCACCTCTAGAGAGTTGTACTTATCGAGTGTATCTAGATAAACCTCACCATCAAATCCAACTACTGCTGCTGGCGTATCCTTTTTGCTGATTAAGCGTGCTTGGCTGCCTAACGGTATAAACTCATCGTTGCTGTCTTTTAAGATAACAGAGGCAGAGCGCGCTTCTGTAATGTCGAATGTCACCAAAGTACCAGCGCGGTCAGACGGTGTAGCGTCAAGAGCCACTTTGTCTATACGCAGGTCAGCGGGTAAGTCCATAGGATCAATACCAATCTTGTTCTCTTGATAAGCATTCAGCGGTGATATCAGCAATAGACCACGCTTATTAGTGGTACCAATAACATTGTTCTGTAGCAACACAGGTACATCGGCGACGCCATCAGTGGATACTACGGCAAAGCCATCATTAATTTGGCGTGCGGCAAATAAACCGCCACCCATCATAACTAGAGAGCCTGTGCCACTAGCAAAGGTAGAATGATTGCCATCGTAACTACTGATGCCTGCTTGTACCTGACCATAACGCCCAAGATAATTCAGTTCTGCTAATCCACCACTGCTAGTATTATCATTTATGCCGTTATCGATACTGTGCCTAGCCTGTGCTCGCCATCCGATACCACCTACGCTCGGAGCTGACTGTGATACATCAGCCACAAAATCATTACGATTGTCAGTATGCTGGAGACTGCTGTTGAGCGAAATATTACGATCTAGCGAGAATGAGGCACCGATTGTGGCACTGTTATTAGCAGAATTATTGAGGTCGTGGTTGTAGCTAGCATTTAGGCTGAGGCGTTGCCCCAAATACTTGCTCCAGTAGGCGCTGGCAAATTTTGCAGTATCTTCTTCAGCATAGTCCACTTCGTTATAACTTACTCCAAAACTACCTAGAGATTGCGTACTATAACCTGTTGAAAATTGATTGCTTTGACGTATGGGCGTTGATCCGTATTGAGTTGCTACATCACGGTAATGACCACTGGTACCTAAGGTGTTGAGACCGATATTAAAGCGATTGTTACTCCATGAGTAGCTGGCGCTATATTGTGATCCGCCTTTCCCTTGGCTTTCACTGCCTGCTAATGATGCAAACAAGACACCACCTTGCCCTCCTAATACCCATGTGCCGCCAATCCCTGCATTAGCAAGATCCTTAGTCACTTCGGCATGGGTCTCAGCGGTGAATCGGTTATTTATCCCATAACGCCAAGTGCCACTAGCAGCGATATCGCTGCCGTAATCGAAAGACTTTATACCATAGTTTTCACGCACAGCACCAAGCTCTACTGACCAATCAGAAAGACCTGGCTGTAATAATCGGTGAGTATCATAAATCGAGAAATTAACGGTGGAACTTTGACCTAATGCATCGGTCAATACAAGCTGAGCATTCCCTGCTCCACTGATGCTAGGGGCTGTATTTATCTCAAAAGGGCCAGCAGGCACGTCACCGCTATATTGCTTTAACCCATCGACATAGAGCTCTACTGCAGAGGGCAGAGTAGCTGAACCAAAAAATAACGGCAATGGAGTAGTCGTCATATAAGGTTGCAAATCAAAATTGCTACCAATCTGTAGACCACCCAAACGCGTAGACCGCGTCCATGACAGTGCCCCTGTAAGTATGTCACCAGCACGAACCGTAATTAACTTGTCAGGAAATGACTGACTCCAACTGGTATCTAGACGTACTGTACGACTATCCCAGTCTCGGTTTTTATCACCATTATTAGCACTGCTATTAGAAAAACGGTTACCTGTCGTCAGTGCAGTGGAGCTCAAGACACCACGGGAGTTGAAGGCGCGTACCTCAGTATAAGCGCTTAGATTGGTTGAACTATTCTCTGTTTGTGAGCCATAGAGATCATAATTCAATAATACCCCAGGCGAAGAGCTGGCTTGAGTGCGACGGTTATCGAGGGTATTTAACACCGTAGTGTTTAGATTAAGGATGCTTAAAGGGGCTACAATATTCACCGACTGCATGCGGGCGTTATAGTCTACTTTGATATTAGCGAAACTATTTAGTAGTACTGGGTCTGTAGTACCTGGCGGCACTATAAAACCGAGCTGCTGCAATACTGCAATACTTGCCCATAATTCGCCATCACGATAATCAAAGTGAGCTAAACCAACGTTAGCTCCGTTGAGGGTAACGTCTAAATATAAATCTAAGCCTTGTGCCCTACTTGCACCTTCATCGAGGTTGAGTTGGGTAGCTCTAGCATCAGAAGAGTTAGCTATGGTTTTCGTAGCAGGTGCGGTGGTAGACCTAGTGTCGTTAAAGGTGACAGCATGGCTCAATGAGACGGTTATACTCTGTAGTACAAGTACTTTAACGAGTGGAATTGTCCAACGTGACATCTTGCGTAGTCTGAGTTCCATTAATCATCACCTTGAATTTACCACTTGTCTTCATTGAAGATGGCAGTGTTTTCAGTGTCCAGTTCATGGTGGCGCCTGGTAAAACATAACCCAGCAATCCTTGATGTAAGTCAATACTATCGCCAGCATCATCTATAATGCTCAAATCAGCCAACTGGGCATGACCATTCCCACTATTGCTAACTCTTAAGTTTATCTGCTTCCCGTCTGGTTGTAGACTATAATTCCATTGCAATCTTGGAGTGGTTTTAGTAATCCCAACCGGATTTACAAACACAGGCAGCGAGTAGCTCAGCGCAAATTGTAGGCCACTTTTTTGTTCGGCAGATTTGATAGGCAGTTCATCAATCGATAGTCGATAGCTGCTTTCCACAGCTCCGACGCCGCTTGGCGGAGCGGATGCGCGGATAATCCGAATGAGCTGTTTTTCACCCGGCTGCAATTCAATCATTGGCGGACTTGCCAATAAGCCTCGTGATGTGGTGAGCTGATCGCCCTTTTCGTCCTGAGACCATTGGTACACACGCACTTGCGCATGTACCGCATTGTCACCAGTATTACTCAGGGTCAGTCCACTAGCATTTTGTTTGGCTTGTAAGCTGAGGGAAATGGGAGAGACCTGAAGGCCGCTCGCCATTGCCACACTACTAGACAGAAGCAAACCAGAAAAAATACCACGTATCGCCATGCGGCTTAGCAAGAGTCTTAACATTATTATTAGTAAGTTACTTTTACAGTTACGGTGTCTTTATAGATGCCAGGTGCAACGTCTGTGGCAGCAGCAGTAGCCGTTGCATATACAGTGTGAGTAATGGGACTATTTACACCTAGTCCAGTGCCAGCTATACCATTACCTTCTGTAGTTAGAGTTCCCTGACTACCCCACTCTTCTGCGGACTCACCTTCAGCTTTTCTAAGTTGATAAGGGATCAACGTAGTTCCGACTCCTAGGCCTTTCATTTCCCCTAAACCGTTTACGTTAGCATTTGATGGCGTTAAGTTGACGATATAAGGTGTGTCCTTAGAACAGCTTACGGTAAGCGGGGTGGCTGCCTGAGCTGTCGCCGCAGTACCCGCAACAACTTGACCAAAATTAACATCATTGGTACCTATAGTAGCATTTACAGTACACACAGACGTGATTTCAATTTTAACATCAAATTGTTTACTAACATCTGCAGCATTTGCAGAAACAGCAGTCAAACTAGCAATAGCAAATAAAGTAGCAGCCAATAGGTTTTCTTTGAATTGCATAATGATACTCCAATTATTTAAAATTTATATATGTTTCGATGGAAGAAATAGTGTGGACATATTTTAATATTGCTTAGGGCGTGTTGAACATTGGGTATAAATTGATGGCAAAAAAAAATAGCGAACGGTTAATCTTTAAGTTCTCACACAAAAAAGATATCGTTCGCTATGCCTCGCACCATGCTCAAAGATGAACACTGGACAAGACTGAAACCTATATTACTAGAACTTAATATCTATGACAAAGGAAATCTTAGACAAACGGTTGAAGGCGTGCTTTATCGCATGCGTGTTGGCTGTCCTTGGCGCGACCAAGATTCACTTAGCAGTAGATGCTCATGGCAATCCGATTACTTTTATCTTGTCAGATGGTACAACCCACGATGTTAAAGTCGCACCTGATTTAGTAGACAAGGTTGATTTGAGTGATACAGAGGTTTTATGTGCCGATAAAGGCTATGATTCTGATGCACTACGAGCCCATATTGAACAAGCAGGGACGCATGATAACATCCCTCGAAAATAAAACACCAAGTCTTCTAACGACCATATGGACTGGGACTTGTATAAAGCCAGGCATCTAGTAGAAAACGCTTTCGCTAAGCTAAAACAGTATAGGGCGGTTGCCATCAGATTTGATAAGCTCGAGCAGAGTTATGAAAATATGGTCGCTCTTGCTTGTGCTTATATCTGGCTCAAATTATGGATGTTCAACACGCCCTATATTACGTAAACACTACACTTAAGCAATCATGTTCCGATGAACAGCAATTTTAGATAGATGAACGGTTGAGCCTATCCCAGATTCTGTGTAATTGCCATTTAGATTAAATGCTTACTAATACGATTATCAAACATAATCATAAAGCGACTCAAAGCAGACGTCCAGTGTTGACTCGGCATCGACCACCTCGAAGATGCCTGCTGGGTGGCTAAGTACACCACTTTGAATGCTGCTTGATCAGAGGGGAATACTTTACGCTTATTCACCGCTGTCCGAATTACGCTGTTTAGCGACTCTATCGCATTGGTGGTATAAATCACTTTTCTGATGTCTTTAGGGTAGCCAAAGAACACCGTTAAGCCCTCCCAGTTATTACGCCAAGAGGTAACTGAGCTATGCTGAATAAACCGTAGAGATAAACTTGGTAAACTAAGCGTATTAATCGGAGTTTATCATGGTCAAGAAAATTAGAACTTATAGTGAAGAATTCAAAGCCGAAGCCGTCAAGAAGATGTCAGACAACAACGGCAATATTTCAGCGACCGCAAAGCAGCTTGGTATCGCCATGCAAACCTTATCGAACTGGAACAACAAAGCTAATCAAGGCAAACTTGTAGAAACAGCTCAATAAGATCCTGATCTTATGACGGCTCTTCAAGAAATAAAGCAGCTCAAGCGACAACTTAAAGTTGCCGAAGAGGAGCGCGAAATACTAAATGAGGAGGGATAAATCGAAGCACTGCTTCGCCCCGACGCAAGGGGAGAGCTATGCTCGAGTTGGCCACGGCGTACTTCGTCAATGAGGAACGTTAAGAAACAGTCTGGGAGACTGTTTTAGTGACGCAAGGCGAAGGGCTATGCCCGCAGTGACAGCTAGTAAAGTACGCCTTTATCAAAGACAACCAGCAAGTCTTTAGCATTAGTAGCATGTGCCGCGTACTAAAGGTCAAACCCTCAAGCTATTATGACTGGATAAATCGTGACATCAGCGAGCAACAGATACATCGCAACCAGTCTGAATTACTGGTTAAAGCCGCTCACAATGAAACGAAAGAACGTTATGGCGTAGATCGACTGTATGCTCATCTAAGCAAGGCCATGATATTAGCTTATACATGGTTAGAAGCATTAAAGAGGAACATGATATCAAATGTCGTCGTCATAAGCGCTTTAAAGTCACCACCGACTCTAATCACAACAAGCTGGTCTATCCGAATGTGCTGCATCAGCAGTTTGATGCCAATCGCCCTAACCAAGCATGGGTAAGCGATATTACTTATATCTGGTCACATGAGGGCTGGCTGTACTTAGCAGGCGTTAAAGACTTATACACCAAAGAGCTGGTCGGTTACGCCATTAATAAGCGCATGACCTCAGATTTAGTTTGCAATGCACTGAACATGGCAATCAAGAACAAACGACCTGCCAAAGGGCTAATAGTCCATTCTGACAGAGGCAGCCAGTATTGCAGCCATGCCTATCACAAGATCATCAAGCAGAATCAGTTTACAGGCTCAATGAGCGCTAAAGGCAATTGTTTCGACAATGCTCCAATAGAGAGCTTCTGGGGCACTTTAAAGAACGAGCTGGTATATCATCAAGACTATAAAACAAGGTTCACAGCCATCAATGATATTATCAGTTATATCGAGCTGTACTACAATCAGACGAGGATTCAAAAGGGTTTGGGCTATAAATCGCCAAGACAGGTGTGGTTTGATTATTATCGTCAGGCTGCGTAATTAAAATCTCCCAAGTTTATGTCTACGGATTTGACGGCAGGGGTCAAACAGATCGCCCTGCTCCCTCAATAACAGGCATGGGTATCAAAAAGTCGGTAGCTTGGTATGCGTAACCGTGTTGGCTTATTTTTACACATTCCCTTTGGTTTTTTGGCCGCCGCTGTAACAAAGTACCAAGCTGATTTATCACCTCGCGCACTACGACCTACTTGGCACGCAGGCCATGCAAGACAAAACCAAGGAAACGGTCGTCTGTCAGCCAATCATTTCAAAATCATGTCATAAAAAAAAGCCAGCTACCTAAGTGACTGACTTTCTTTAAAATATTTGGTGGAGATGGCGGAAACTAAACTATATTAGTAAACTGTTGATTAATATAGCTATTTAAAATTAAAAATAAGACAATACCAACCATAATACCAACAATCGTTTTTTATTTTGCTGTTATTTAGTGCATAACCTATCAATCAAAAATTATTTTGTAATTATTCACTGTTTACCGTTTCAACATTTCTCAACATGCAGACATTTCTATAATTAGTATTTTTTAGTATTAACCAATGGGTTATTTACTCTTAGGTTCATTCTATATATTCGGTTATCCAATTATTACTTAATCAATACTATGATGATCTTGCACTTTGTTTACATGGGGTTGTTTTGCTAATCAATGCATGCGCTCAATAATGGCACTTAAATGCGTGCGTTTTTAATGCGTTTTATTGCATCTGCTCGCATACTTGTTAAGAAACTAGCCTTTCATGGGATCATTTTCGATACATTGTTTTACCTGCCTCGCGATACCTGTGCAGAAAGTCCCTTATGCTGCCTCACGATACTTGTCTTGAAACTACCCATCATGGGCAAAATGTGCCCCGTGCGCGTACTGTTCCATTAACTACCCCCTAACGTGTCCAACAATTCATTTTTAGCCGCTGCTTAAGATGTCCGAAAAGTCCTTTTTATAGTGTAAAGATACTGCTTCTACGATGTCCAAAAACCTATCCCCGTTGATTTATAACAGTCCGAAAACAGTCCCTTTTTATGGACTCCAAAAACTACCCTCTACGATGTCCGAAAATCCCTTTTTTATAGTGTATGAAAACCCCTGTAATTTGGTTTTGAATATAAGGTTTTATCAGGTTTTGGCATTGGGTAATTCACATTTGATGTATCACCAATACGGACCGTAAAAGGACCGTCCTAACCTTAAGTTTTGTTAAGTCGCTACTGTCTGCCAATGTAGTGAAAAGTAGTAGTTTACCGCTATGCTGTTCTTGTTTGACGGCTCTATGCTGTTTTGATGGTGTTGTAAGGCTGTAGGCTATCAATGGCAAGGCGTGGGGCTGTTCTGTCTGCCATTCGTGTTTTGCGTTCTCGTATCATGTGGTATAACAAAAAGCATTTCTCAATAAACATTTATAAACATCAATATGCTTTTTTATACTTTGTTGGCTTACTACGGCAAGCATTTAAACTAACATTTACTAACATGCTGGCGCGGTGCTGGTCGGTTTTGAATGTCAAGTTTTGACAAGTTGGCGGCTGTGCTGAATAACAGGTTTTAACAGGTTCTAGTCTTGGGGTAATCTTGGGGTTTGACCTCATGTTGAGGTGTGAAGTTCTTAACGCCCAGCTTTGGGCAGTGGTTTTATTGGGTTTTGCTGGGTTCTAACGTGTCCGAAAACTAGCCGTAAAATAGCCGTTGTTCTCCTGCTCGTACTTGTTAAGAAATTACCCTTTGATATGCGATATAACCAAAATAGGATTTATCTATAATCCGATACAGCCCTACTATAATTTACCCCTAAAAATACCTTATAGCCCATGATTGGTAAACGTTTTCGGCTCATTCGCTTTTTGGCAATCCGTAAACACTGGTAAACCTAAATCATGCTTAATGCGTCCAAAAATGGACTTATCTATTTTACTTTGACGGCTCTATGCGGTTTTGGTGGCATCTCTAAGCTATAGGCTAATGATGGTCATGCTTTGGGCTAACGCTTACCCCATTGGGGGTTATGCAATCCGTATCGCTAAGTAAAGGTAATTATGCTTTTAAACCTTAACATTTATTAACATGCTGCCAGTGCTCAAACTGGTTTCAATGTCAACAAATGACAACATGCAGCCCGTGAATATTGAGCGCCTAACCTAAGGTTTCCATAAGGTTTTTTGCAGCCCATAAAAAAGGCAGACGATAAACGCCTACCTCTTAGAATAATAACCACTAAACAGTTAAGCCTCTAAAAAAGGTTCGGCTTTAGGGGTCAGGGTGACTTGTAAGCCCATGCCATCAATGATTTTTAGCATGGTGTCAAAACGGGGCTTTTCGGACTGTAGTGTTTTATAAAGACTTTCACGTCTTATGCCTGTCTTTTCTGCTAGCTCGTTCATGCCCTTTGCGCGTGCAACATCGTTTAATGCTTGGATAAAGTCACTAGGTGCGCCATCGCTCAACGCTTCATTCAAGTAAGCATTGATAAGGGTTTCATCTGTTAGGTACTCTGCTACGTCAAAACGGCTGATCTTAATATCGGTCATTGGGGGTGCTCCTGTGTTTCATTCTTTACTTGTTGCCATAGGGTGCAAGCCTTATCAATGTCGCTTGCTTGGCTGTCCTTGCTGCCTCCTATCAATAATAGATAGAGGGTATCGCCTTGCTGGGCATAATAGACACGGTAACCATTGCCTTTGAATATTCGCATCTCATAGATACCGTTTGTATTGGCTAATGGCTTATGGTCACCAAAATTGCCGCCTTGCGCTCGCTTGATACGTGCCAGTATGCCTACTTTGCCTAACGGGTCTTTGAGCTTGTGCAACCAGCGTCTAAATTGTTCGGTTTGGTTAATATCAATCATAGGGATAAATTATAAGAATACTTATAATTGATTGTAAACTTTTGGATAATAGATAACAAGTTACGATTGTATGTGGCACATATAGGAATGTAGGCAAAACAAAAAAGGCAGACGCGAACGGCTGCCAATATCACTTTATACCTAAGAAAACGTGCCTAAACTGCCTAATTAGCTTGTAAGCATTGCCACGTATAGCATTAAGCTAGTAATGCCCCCGTCCTAAGCGTGCCTAAATTGCCTTTATTGTGCCTAAATAGGCGTATTTTTAGTATGATTTAGGCAAAAAAGGCACGGTTAGGCAAATGCCTTTTCTAAGTAAAAGCCCCTAGCTGTATGGGCTAAGGGCTGTTTAGGCAAAAAAGGCACGTTTTCAGGTACACACGCTTATATAAATAACTTAGGGTTAATATATAGTCAGTTCAAAATAAAATTGTTATGCCTTGAACAAATATCATAAAACAATTTAGATAAATCATTCTCCATCCAGCCTTGGCGTAGAAACTTCACCTGAGCCCATTTTTTCTCGATAGGGTTCAAATCAGGGCTATAAGGTGGCAGCCATAGTATACGATGACCATGCCTGTTGAGTAGCTTTTGAACGCGTTTGTTTTTGTGAAATCGAGCATTATCCATCACAATCACGCATTTGGTTTTAAGACTTGGGATTAGCGTGTGTTTGCACCAGTTGTAGAATATGCTGCTGTTAATGTTGAGATTAAAGTAATCCAGTGCAAACAGCATTTTGTTATACAGAGCGCCGATAACGTTGGTTCGCTTTTTACCTTGCCAGTTGTAGCTATCGATACATGGCTTACCAATAGGCGCGTAACCATGAGAGCGGATGGTCTCGTGCTCAAAGCCGCTTTCATCCATATAGACGATGGGATAGCCTTGCTGCGTAAAGCGATCAAGCTTTCCCTGATACGCCGCTCTTTTGATCGGACAAGCTTTTGGATGTTCTAAGGTCTTTTTTTTGACTGATGCCAAGACGCTTTAGAGCATGATAAATGCCTGTTTTGCTACAGTTCAGACGACGCGCTCGCTCATACTGGTAATCATCGGGATGTTCTTTGACATCATTAAGTAGCACGTCATCTGGTATTTTAGTGGGTTTGGTTTGTCTGGTTGTTTTGCTATGAACACGCCGCTTCCAGTTTTGTATGGTGGTTGGGCTGAGGTTATAGAATTTAGCTGCCTCGGCAAAGGTCATACCCTCGTCTAAGCTTTTAAGAACTTGCATACGGAAATCTAGTGAGTAAGTCATGGTCTTTATAATAACAATTGGGTTTGATAATTAGTTTATAACACTTTTATATGGTCTTGACTATAAATCACTTTCTTTTTACCCTCCTGCATCTGTCTTATGTGCCCCATACTTTCTAAATTATCTAATTCATTTTGCAATGTCTTATTATTTTTACGCATTGGCTTAGGTGCACCATTGTAAGCATCAGTACGATTTAACATAGGCGGATTTTTACCCCTTGCTTTATCCACTAGCCAGCTGCTTAACTTCTCACTGTCGTTCTGTTCACCTGTGGGCGTTGCATCAAGATAGCGCAAGCGTTCGGCTGTGGAATACTCAACCAACATAAAAGCGCGTGTAATGTCATCAATGGTTATTATCTTACGTTCATCAAAGAACGCCATTAATGACGCTATGCGGCTGGCATTTTCTGCCATACGTGAGGCGTACGCTTTTAAATATTCCAATGTCTGCCCGTTGGCTTGGCGGTTCTCTATACCCTGCATGTGACTGCAAAATACTTGTTCTGCACCCTCTGCCCATTGCATTTTGATGCGCTGGGGTGTGCCTGTGCTACTTACTGGCTCTTTAGCTGGTAATGGGTCAAGTAAGGCATGACAGCGTGACCAGTAGGCAATTAGATCAGGATTATCATAGGGGCTATCATTCCTACGCTGTGGATTATCCCATACTCTATGACCGCGCAAGTCAGGGGGGCAAGCAATCAAGGCACGGGCTAAAAATCCTTGTCCATTCATCAGTGGGTCGGTCAATGCCTGTTCTAATACTACTCGTTGCCCCTGTAGTAATAGCGTCATGCGTACGCCATGCGCGTCTGTTTGCGGTGTGGCATAGGCAGACTTTTGCGAACGTAACCGCGATACCTCGCCATCACTCCATAGCTTTGTGAGTGCTGATAAGGCGCTGCCAGCGGTGTCACCTGTCATGGTGTGACCGTTAAAAAATTGCCCTGCTTCGTCTGTTGTCCATGATGCGTTATTCATCTCACCACTGATAAACCTATCGAGTATCGGCTCAATAGTCGCATCATCAAACAAGGTCTTAGGGTTTTGGGGCTTTGGGTTGTCCTCTAAAAACTGGGCTAACTCTTTACCTTTTAACCCTGCTTTTTCGCTGTCCCATGCTGCTAGATCGTCTAGGTAGTTGCCGTATTGCTGGCGTTCATATTCTTTGATTTTAAAGTGAGTTAAGCCCATTGCTTGCGTTTTACCGCTACCGCTTTCCCCCTCTGTGATTAGCATTAGACTGGTTGGCATGTGACCGTGCCCCATCGGTGCATCAATAAACCGCTGCCCCATGTGTGCCAGTGCGCCTAAAACGCATTGCCCTGCCATTGCATCAGGTACTTGTGAGTAATACGCTACTGCTTGAACAACATTCTTTAGCAGCCCCTTAAACGCATCTATGGGGTATGGTGTCGGCTTGCTTGGATCATTGGCTAAGGGTTCAGGTTCGCCCCATATTTCAGCCTGTAGATCGAGTATGGTTGTATCGTCATCGGCTAGAATATTGGCATAAGTAGAATGATTATCTAACTGTAGCAGCACATCAAAAACAGTAATAACCGCTTTGACGTTATGACCTGCCAGCGGCTTACATACCTTGTCTTTTTTATCTATGGTAGTAAAAATAGTTACGGGGTAAACTTCGGCAAAATGCTGTACCGTGCTATTGAATAGCAGACTATCAAGGCTTGCCAGTATCGTAACATTGTCATTTATTAAGCATTGAGCAAGCATTACCGCGTCATCTAAGTTATCAACCGCGATTAGCTCACGATCATGGCTTAACGTGCCAATGATTAAGGCAGATGGCTGCATGCGGTCGATAATTAACGGCTTTGTACTGCCATTAGGCGTGACACTGGCAAGGGTGACGGGTTCGTCTTGGTTACTGCTCAATACTAGCCCTATCGTGCCAGCGGTAGGCGCTCTCAATCCTGTATCAAAACCTGTGGTTATGGTAATATCACTATCAAGGTGCAATAGCTTATCTTGTATGCCTAACTGCTCACATAGGCTATATAAGTTTAGTAGCGTATTGTCATCTGCTAGCCCTTGCCGTGTGGCTGCATCAAATCGACTTATCATGTCTAAGCCTGTGCTAAATGCACGGGCTTTTTCATGGGCGGCTGTTTGTGGTGTGGTGGTCATCTAGTCCCCCTTGCTTGTGACTGGTTCGGCTTACGCTTGGCTTGATACTTCTTGTAGTAGCTTTTGCGCTTGGCGTGCTTACGGCTTTGCTTTGGTGGGTAGGTTTTCATCGTGCCACCTCCCTGTTATAGCCTGTCATCACTAAGGGTTCGTTGATTGCCTCTAATTGGTCGTTAAGTAGGGTTGCCCATGTATCGGTTGCATCGTGGGCTAAGCGTGCCATTGATATAACGCTATGCGGTTCTACTTTTTCATAGTGAATGAGTGCCAATAACTGACCAACATCATTCAATATGGTTATAGCTCCGCTAATGTCGCAAGCAATATGCGATAAATCATGTGACGATATTAAAATCACTTCTTTATCGTCTGCTTTGGTGGTGTCTATTACTTTGCGCTGGCTTGATTGGCTGCCACTGTATAGCGTGGCTATCGCTTGGCGGTTGGCTGTGGTGTCATGGAATAATGACGGGGCGGCATCATCGCGGCTTACCTTGCCGTCATTGCGGTAATGGTATGTTTTGCCGTTGAGGGTGAAGCCTAAACAATCATATTCTTTATCATTGAATAGCTTGTAAGCGCCATTGCCTACAGATGGGCATAGAACGCTATCACCTGCTTTGAATGTGGCTGGTGTGCTGTTAGTAGTGGTTTGAGTGTTTGAGGTCGTACGGATTGAATTAGGCATGATAGCCTCCTACTAATTTTTGAGTGAATGCCACGCTATACGGTAAAAGTATAGGGTGACGGGTCTTACTCTCGGTATTAGTAGCTACCGCCCTGCATATTCGCCTTTCGGCTGTTCTATTTTGCAGCGTCAACCCGTCATAGTCGGTTAGCAAGTGACTTGCTATAGATATGAGGGAATGCTCCCTTGATGCGCTTAACTGCGCGTTTGGGGCGGTGCTTGATGTCATAGTGACAGCTTGAGAGGCTGCGCTACTATCAGGCACAAAAAAAGCCAATGGTGTACGACTTGGCATGTCGCTACTAATTTTTGAGAGGTCTTTATAATAACCCCTGCTATCATCAGTTGCAATCTGTTTTGCATTGACTGGCTGGCAAGCGAACAATGATATTAGCAAGCCAATACCTGCAACCCATACCATGAATATGATAAAGCTAAGTAGTAAGCCGCGCTTATGTGGCTGTTTGCGATTGTGTGCCCCGTCACGGGCTTTTAGATTGGTTTTGGTATGATTATGCGTCATGATCGGTTGCCTCCGCTTGGTACGGTAATGCGTGTTCACAAAACATGTCGCTAACAATACCTGCCAGCTCACTACTGGCATAAAGTGCGGCTTTGACTGCCACAAGTACGCCTTGACTAACATCATCTTTTGTCTTGATAGCATCTAGCGCGGTGGCTAGGTGTTCGGTATCGTTGTAAATATCTTGTATGCGGTCATACATAAGCCGTAATTACAAACTATCTACGGTCACTAGGCGTTCGGCTGGGGTGTCGATTGATATGCTAGGGTGGTTATTCATTTAGTTCACCTCGCTGTTAGATAGTTCGCTTTCAAGTAATGTTGCTTCATCAAGCCAGTAGAGGGCAAAACGCTTGTCATTGTGCGTGACCATCTCACTTTGAATAACCAACCCTGTTAGGCGCAAGTCATGTATGCGCTGTGCTAGGCATGTGATTTGATAAAGGCGGTATGCGTCCCATGTGCTGATAGTTGCCCCTGTCATCAGGTGCGCTCGTATGGTGTCGATTTGGGTCTTGGGTGCTTGCTCATGGGTCACTGGGGCGGTAGCGGTAGTAGTCATGGTTCTATACCTCGCTAGTGTTTGAGGTGTGAGAATTAAGCCATTCGTGAACCTCTGCATAGCTCCATGCTGTCATGGTAGGGCTTAGCTTCTTGCCAGCTGGGAAACGTCCATCTTTTGACCATTCAAACAAGGTGGTTTTGCTAAAAGGTAGGAACGGCAAAATGTCCTTTGCTCTGCCCATGCCAGTAGTAGGCAGTTGCATAGCTGGATTGTTTGCGGTGGTTGGTTCGGTATCGTGCGAGGTGTCACCAGTAAAGGGAATTACTGGCGCGCTTTGGGTGGCTTGTTGCTTGTCCATGTGTGTAGCTCCATGATATGCCGTAACGGTGTGCTACGGCTTACATGGTTGCTATAATAGGAAGTGCTTAAGTTACTAAGTAGATAGACATTCTAGCAATTAGGGGGTAATTCTAGAATTTTAGGGTCATTATTTACAAATACTTCGAGTTTTCATTACTTAGCTCAACATATATCTTATTTTTAATCTTTTCACGCTCAATAGTTTCATGCTTTTTATTACCGTAATCATTTTGAGCACACCTATCAATAATTGCTTGTGGTACTGGGTAAAAATCTTTCAGCCATTTATCAACTTGTGGCACTCTCAATTCAAGGCTGGGTAAAAGCTCAACTACCAGTTCAGCTACCTGTTTACGCATCAATAAATTAGTATTTTTGTCATAGCTCCATATCTTTTCAACTAAAGGAAATACAATGCCCTGCATATCAAAGGTGTATTTTTGAATAGGTGTTAATGTTAGTGGATATTCGGGTTTTACCAAGTGATCGTTATCTCTCTTAGTAATTAAATTTGATGTTTTTACGTTTTTAAAAAATTGCGCTAGGGCATCGCTATGTGTAGATGTTGAATTATAAGCTTTTTCTTGTGCATCTAAATATTCGTATATTTTCATCATAGCTTGTTTTTGTATGCCCTCTACTTCTTCCAATCTTATCTTCTTATTAACCTCTACTTTTATAATTTGATTACAAGCGATTATTTCATTTATTCTCTGTTGTGGTAAACCTGATACAAGATCGCCCGACCTAAAAACACTACCAATAGAACCTTGACTGATATAACAAAAGCCCTTACCCATAGCCTCATGAGCTGCATATTTCTCCTTGAAATTAATTTGCTGTAAAGCTTGCGATTGGAATATCTCTAATAATGAAAAATAATACTCTTTATATTTCTCACGGGTCGGATAAGGAAACCCCATTATTATGCAGAAATCTGATATTTTTCCTATATCGTTAAGGAAGGTTCGAGTAGTTTCACAGTCATTTTTATCATCACCTTTAGAACTGATATAACCCAAGTTCTTCTTATATATTACTGTGGTAGATGAAAATAGACTTAGATTTAAATAAGTTGTTATCTCTTCTATAGTCACCTGACCACAAAAGTGTTATACACTAAATCAACTAAACGATTACCACAATAAATAACCATGACTTACTCCCTAGATTATCGCAAACAAGTCTTAAAAAGCTTAGATGAGGGCATGACCTTTGCCGAAGCTGCTGTTTTCTATGATATCAGTCCAACGACCATCCAGAAGTGGAAAAAGCGTCTCCACAGTAAAACCACTCGAGACATTAAGCCCTACAAAATAGAGGATGAAGCCTTAGCTCAAGATGTTAAGGATTACCCTGACGATTACCATTATGAGCGAGCCCAGCGTTTCAGATGTAGCCCAACAGGTATTAGTAAAGCCTTAAAGCGTATTGGTGTTAGCAAAAAAAAAGACACTTGAGCATCCCAAAGCCTGTCCTGTGAAAAGAGCGACTTATCTGGCCAAGCTTAATCACTACATTGCTCAAGGCTTTGCTATTGTCTATATGGACGAGAGTGGCTTTGAGAGTGAAACGATGCGTCCCTTTGGTTATGCACCCATTGGTAGCCCTTGCATTGACCGTTATAACTGGCAAGCCAAAGATCGAACCAACGTCATTGGTGCACTATATGGCAAAACGCTGTTTGCACTCGATTGCTTAAAGAACAACATTAATAAAAAGGTTTTCTATCACTGGTGCAAGTTCACGCTGATACCAAAGCTTAAGAGAAAATGTGTGATCGTTATGGATAATGCGGCCTTTCATAAGCGCGTTCAAAAGCTGCTTAACAGGCATGGTCACAAGCTATTATTCTTACCACCTTATAGTCCTGACTTAAATCCCATCGAGAAGAAGTGGGCTCAAGTGAAGTTTCTACGCCAAGGCTGGATGGAAAATGACTTATCTAAATTGTTTTACGATATTCATCCAAATCATAACTCTTTTGTAGTGCAGTGACTATAAGTTTGACTGCTCAAAATCAATAAGAAGTTCTAGAAAATCACAAATGTTTATGTACTGAGCTTCCGTATCTTCCTTATATGCTTCCAAGCATTCCTTAGCTGTCATTAAACTCACACTCACACCCCTACACCCTTAAATCAAAATAGGTGCAAGGCAGTGACAGCATAAGGGTGTGAACGGCTGGCTTTCGGGTAATTAATCCTAGCCTTGCATAGTTGGTTATTTGCTCAATTTATGACAAATATTCTTTAGGTTTTTAATGAAGTCCTGTGTGTCTAAAAAGTAGTTTGGGTAAGCCTTTTTAATATCCTTTAAGTTACCTGCCGCTATCAGTACCACTTCTATATTAGGCGTATGCTGGGTCGCTATTTCACGCATTTTATACAAGCTTTCGGCAACATCTAACTGTGACTTGGTAAAGGGAATTAGGCTTACCGCTGGGCTGTCCTTACTGGTATCTAGCTCCATTAGGTGGTATTCATCACTTTTGCTGCTACTGGTTTCAATGTGCTTAGCCGTAACAAGCAACCCTTTAAGCTTGGCATATATCTGTAGTTCTTGCTCCAGTGTGATTAGCTCGTCTGCCAGCTCATCAATGCTTTTATTTGCCAACTCCTCAATGATGGGCTGTTTTTCATGGTGAGCAAATAAGGCGCTTGCCAGCTTAAAAAAATGCTTAAATTCTTCTGCACCCTCACCTGTTTTAAATGATGACTTTTCAACCAGTCCTAGCGTTTCAACGGCGGTTGCCCATGAATGTTGTAGCTTGGTTCTTATCTGTAGCTCAATGAATAAGCCGTCCAATTTGGGCATATTAGGGTTTTTATACTTAAAGACTTGGTGCAAGCTCCTATAACCATCAGTTTTGGGCAACTGAATGTAATCATAAGGCGGCAATAAGGCTTCGTGCTCAAAGCGTCCTTTGCTCTTTACAATGTCATTATGCAAGCGGTAAACGTCACTGACGGTCGGTAATACGATGCGTATGCCGCCTATATCCTGCATACGTGACAAGCTCATAGTAGGGAAGCGGGTAAGCTTACGCACGATAGAGGGGGCACGCTTAAGGCGCTGGGCAACAATGGGCGATTTAAAGCCTAGCCGTTTTACTTTGCTCCTAAGCATGGCTTGAAAGGTGTTAATAGGGTAGCTGTGTAATGACCGCCATTGCGACATGACCGCCATTGCTTGCTCAAACTCTTCAGGGGTAGCATCAGTATTGATTAATACTTTACCTGCCTTTTTTACCTTTTCACGGCTTGGTACGTCATGTGCCATAGTCTTAGCCCTCATATCTGATTTTTATCAGCATTATTCAGCGTTGTATAGTAGGTATCAGCCTAGCTTTTGTTTTGATTTTTTGAAGTCTGCACGGATCACGTTATCCATCTTGCCAGCGTAAGCATCATCAATGAAGTTTGCCCACTGGTGCATCATATTAATTCTATATGGCAAGTGCTGCGCCCCGTTATAGGCTGCACTTATCTTGTTTTCTCTATCGTGTGCCAATTGCAGCTCTATAGCTTCGTGCATGTATTCCTGTTCATGTAACGTGGTACTGGCTAAACCCCTAAAGCCGTGCCCCGTCATCTCACCTTTATAGCCCATATTCCATAAGGCATTAATAAATGCGTTTTGACTGTATGGCTTGCGGGTTGAGGTATTAAAGAAAACGTACTGATCCGAAAAACCTAGCTCTTTGATCTGCTCTAATATTGCTAGTGCTTGCGGTGCTAATGGCACAATATGCAAGCGCCCTGCTTTCATCTTGTCAGCTGGTATCGTCCATAAGCCGCGCTTAAAATCTATATCTTGCCATTCCATGAAGCGGATCTCATTGGTACGTACAAACGTATAGCATAAGAACCATAAGCCCAGCTTCACCAGTACATCACCACCATAAGCATCAATGTCTTTTAGTAGCTTAGGTAGTTGCTGGCTAGTGATACGGTGGTGATTGGTCGTTTTGTGTGGTTTGATCGCTTCGGCTAGGTCGGTGGCTGGGTTGTGTGTGGCTAGTCCATTGCGTATGGCGTGCTTAAATATCTGCCCTACTTCTCTAATGGTACGCCTTGCCATTTCATTAGCGCCCCTCGCTTCTACTGCTTTGCCAATAGCCAGTATGTCAGGCGCGGTTATGTCGTTGATGCTCTTATGACCAATAGAGGGCTTTACATCGCGCATATAGGCGGAATAGTTACGGCTAAAGGTACTTTGTGCTAGGTAGGTTTTGCGCTCTGCATACCATGACTGGGCTATGTTATCGAAAACATTTAAACCATTTTGACTGGCTTGCTGCTCTTTTTTATGGTCTTTTGGGTTCACACCATCGGCTATTAAGCGTTTTATCTCAATATTGCGTTGCCTTGCATCTTGCAAGCTCATGACTGGATAAGTGCCAATAGTGAGGGTTTGCTGTTTGCCTTGCCAGCGATAAGCGCTGATCCATGACTTCACGCCCGTATATCTAACCCATAGTTGCAGCCCGTTACCGTCACTATGCTTGTCAGGTCGCTTGCTCTCGATAGCCTTTGCGCTAGGTTGTAGCTTATTGATGACCGTATGAGTTAAGGGCATTTGACTATCCTTTGTTGGTATTGAAAGCATGTATAAACTCTAATACCAACAATAATACCAACATTCTATATAGGACGCTATACCCCTATATGATACTCAATACTTGAAAAACGCCCAAAATAAAGGGCTGACGGTCTATGACGGTCAGCCCTTTATCAATGTTTGGTGGAGATGGCGGGAGTTGAACCCGCGTCCGCCAGCATTACGCTCATGAATCTACATGTTTAGTTTCTGTCTTTGGTTTTAATCCGCACCGATCCGACAGTCAGGATGGATTGGACGATTCTCTACTTTTGAACCCAAGCGATTGAGACAATCACTTGTGGCGAACCTATATGCGGACGCTTCAACTGGGCTAACCAACTATAGGTAATCGGCAGCGCAGTAAGCAGGGTTTAAGCTGCTAGAGCGTAAGTTTCGTCGTTTGCGACTATAACAATATATGTTTGATTAACGAGAGGACATACACTCTCGACATGCATCATTGAGTTTCATCACCAGCGTCGAAGCCAGAACATCCCCAATAAGACTGACTATTATATAGGATTTATTGATGGTTTTTCAACCTATACATAACCCTTATTACATTACGTTACAGCGAATCATCTTAAGCCAAGACGGTGTTTAGCCATTTGCCGATGTTTTGAATCTGCGGCATACAGACTTGATGTGCCATCGGATAAGTATGATATTCAACATTGTAGCCTTTGCTCGCTAATAACTGCTGCGCCTGCTCGCCTAGCATCACGGGTACGACTGGATCATGCGTACCATGCTCAATCAAAATCGGTAGGTCTCTATTGGCAGCACTATACTCAATATTGTCATTGGTTGCTAAGTAGGTAGAGAGCGTCATCAGACCCGCCAAGCGCTCTGGATGACTGAGTGCCACATGATAAGCGACCGCCCCGCCCTGCGAAAACCCAGCGATAACGATATGTTCGGGTTTGACACCGCGCTCAATCTCACGAGCAATCAAATCGCGAATCTGCTGCGAGGATGTCTCAATTTGTGCCACATCAACCTTGCGCTCAAGACTCATCTCCAAAATATCGTACCAAGCCGGCATCACCATCCCACCATTGACCGTGACAGGACGCTTGGGCGCATGCGGAAAGATAAACCGTACTGCCATGTCGTCAGCCAGTCCGAGCTGCGGCACCACAGGCTCGAAGTCATGACCGCTGGCCCCCAAGCCATGTAGCCAAATGACCGCTCTGTCTATCTTTTTTTGTGCCGGATTGTGCTCGGCGGTGACCACTTCTAGATACTTACTCATTATCGCTAGTTTCCTTTTATAAAGCATAAAATATGCATCAAATATAGAACTGATATGGCGTTTGTATCGCCTTTATCCCTATTATTTCCATCAATTTTTCACAGTGTTTTGCACTGACTGACAAACTCCAGCCACGCTTTTGTGCTACGATAATTATAGACTCTGCTCCTACTGATACCGATTGCTGCAGAGCAAGTACGACTGATATCAAACACTGCGCTCACTACTGTATGACGCCTTATTTATATTTTTCAATCTCATATCACCACTGCCCTATATAGCAGGCACCCTTTAATAAAGATATTACATTTATGACTCATATTTTACTGGTAGAAGACGATCCGGCGATTGCTATGTCGCTCAAAGTTACTTGCAAGCGTGAGGGCTGGCAGATGACGTGGCTCGATAACGCCAGTAGTGTATTGCCGATGCTACACAGTAATGAGGCGCAAGATTTATCGGCTATTATTCTAGATGTTGGGCTGCCCGATGGTGATGGGCTTAGTCTCTGCCAGCAGATACGCCATACACCGGATATCGGCCGATTAAAAGATATCCCTGTGGTGTTTTTGACCGCACGTAGCGATGAGGTTGATCGTATCTTGGGACTAGAGATGGGCGGCGATGACTACTGCGCCAAGCCTTTTAGCCCTCGTGAGCTGGTCGCACGCCTAAAAGCCATTTGGCGTCGTGAGCAGCTGCTCTTTGAGCAATCAGCGGCCACGGCGACTGTTACTGAGGCGGCTGAGAACGCCAATCAGCATGTATCTGCCCTTTCATCTGGCAGCACTCCTGCTCACCATCTATCAGGGCAAGCCTTGAGCTTTGAGTGTCAATCTGGCATCTGGTATTACCAGCCGCTCAATTACTCTTTGATGTGGCAAGATACAAAACTGGAGCTGAGTAATACCGAGCGTAAGATTTTATTAACCTTATTACAAGCGCCCAACCAAGTCTTTAGCCGTGAGCAGCTGCTAAATGCAGTAAGCGACTATCCTGATCATCGCCTCGCGCGGACGATAGACAGTCATATCAAATCCATCCGTAAGCAGCTGGCGATCGTCGATCCTAGCCGCGATGTTATCTACACGCATCGCGGTTTGGGGTATGCCTTATGTCCAGCTTAGCTCATCCGCTATACTCAATTTATGATATTACTAAAGTGCTAAAGACATGAACGCTCCTGATAAGAGTCATCGTCCCCTTGACAAAACACCTGCCAATCAGAGCAATTGGTATGCCAAACTGCACCCCATTGGAACCGCGCAACAAACCCGCAGTCCGAAACGCCTGCTAAATTTGAGCATATTTTTTCGGATTTGGCTTGCAGTCGCATTGGTGCTAAGCATTTGCGGTGTGGTCGCTTTCACACAGCTGTTTGGCTACGTCAAACCCACCGCCCAACAAGTCATCGAAGACACGTTGCTAGATACCAGTAAACTGCTGGCTGCAACGCTGCAGCTGCCATTGGCATCAGGGCAATTGTACGATGATACTTATCAAGCCACCCTTGATGCGACGCTCAAGCATACCTCAGCCGCGAGCTCTACCCTCGAGCTTACCCAAGCGCACTCAAACAATAGCAACTCTCGCGTTTATGTAACAGACGCAAATGGCGTGGTCATATACGACTCTCTACCTGCCCCGCTCAATGCCGAAGGTCAGGACTATAGCCGCTGGAATGATGTGTACCTTACGCTGCAAGGGCGCTACGGCGCGAGGAGCACGGCAGATATCGATAGCACTCGTGGTAGCTCTATTATGTATGTCGCGCAGCCTATCATCGATAGCAGGGGTGCCGTGATTGGTGTCGTCAGTGTTGGCAAACCGGTCGATAGCGTGCTGCCCTATCTTGATAATACCCGCAATCGCATGCTCATCACCGCGCTGCTGATGAGCATTGCCGCTCTTATCCTCGCAGGACTGGTGGCATGGTGGCTCAAACAGAGCATTACTTTGGTCACGCATTACACCAATGCCTTAGCTGAAGACACCAAAAAACCCTATTTTTATTTCGGTCATGAGCTCAACAGCTTGACAGATACGATCGAATCTATGAAACATCGGTTAGAAAATCGCGCCTATGTCACCGACTATGTCCATACCCTGACTCACGAGCTCAAAAGCCCGCTAACCGCCATTCGTGCTAGTAGCGAGCTATTAGAAGATGAGCAACTAGATGCAGAAGATCGGCAGATGTTAAACCACTCGGTCGCTGAACAAAGCATCAAAATGCAGCAACTGATTGATCGTTTATTACTACTGGCCAAGGTCGAGCAACCTACCTTTAAGCTCAATCGGCAGCTGACAGCTCTACTGCCAGTATTGCAAACTCTCACAAAAAACAACAGCGCCAAACTACAACAGCAAAACCTACCACCTATCAAGATTTATAGTGAGGATAAATGCGTGACTGACTTGGTTATCACCGAGGCTCCACTACAGGCCGATTCGTTGACAAACCCGCATGTCTTTGCTGATCCGTTTTGGTTGGTACAAGCGCTACAAAATGTGTTAGATAATGCCATTTACTTTGCCAACACTGAGGTCATACTTGCTGTGTATAGCCACGCTCACGATAGTAGCGACAAAACCGTGACCATTGATATCTTTAATGATGGCAAACCACTGCCCGAATACGCCCTCTCTAAAGCGTTTGATCGCTATTTTAGTCTCTCGCATCAAAGCTCGCAGACAGCGCCTGATCAGGCTAATACAGCCCTTAAAAAAGGCACGGGTCTGGGCCTCACCTTAGTCAAGCAAGTGATCGAACACCATGGCGGTCATGTAAATATCAGTAATGTCGGCACAGAGCAAGCCTTTATTAGACATGACAAAAGCCCAAAAGCTGGTGTCAGCGTACGCATTACCTTACCGCTGGCTTAAAACACACCCGTTATACCAATTCATAGATTTTTCATCAGAACTGCACAGGATTTCTACTCGCTTGTCTTACGATGACGTGATACACATTCATCACTTATCTTAGGAGTAGAGACCGCATGTCACAGTTATTAATGCATCCGTCTATTGTCAAAAACTTAGTGGGGCAAAGCCGTCAGTGCTGTGCTCAGACTTTATCCGGCCAAGGGATAGATAGTATCGCGTTTGGTCATTGGCTTGCCATACCCAGTCAGCAGCTACTATTGATATTTCGGCATCAGCAGTGCGTGGCGATTGATACCTATCCGCTGGCAGCGTAACTGATTGACCACTCACAAAAAAGCCCTTTAGCATTTTTAGTCATGGCATACTAAAGACGCTAAAGGGCTGATACGCTAGATAACTGATGCTATCTCACGATATTACGTAATTGAGGAGACCGGCGGCTCGACATCGGCGTTTTGACCACGGTGGCGCAGATAATGATCGAGTAACACAATCGCTAGCATCGCCTCGGCGATCGGGGTGGCACGTACTCCAACGCAAGGATCATGACGACCTTTGGTCAGCATGTCGACAGCTTCGCCTTGGGTATTGATGCTCTTGCCAGCCGTGGTGATACTAGAAGTTGGCTTGAGGGCGATGCTCACGCGGATATCTTGTCCTGATGAAATACCGCCCAAAATACCACCAGCATGATTGGCCGTAAAACCCTCTGGCGTCAGCTCATCACGAGAGCGATGACCGAACTGCCCTGCTACCGCCATGCCATCGCCAATCTCCACCCCTTTGACCGCATTGATACTCATCATGGCATGAGCGATATCCGCATCCAGACGGTCAAATACCGGCTCGCCCAGACCCACAGGCACCCCACTGGCGATCACTTCTAGACGCGCGCCGCAGCTGCTTCCTTCGCGGCGCAGACTGTCTATCAAAGCCTCAAACCGACCAATAGCGTCTTTATCCGCCGTAAAAAACGGATTGCTATTGACAAACTCCCAATCAATTTGGCTAGTATCAGTGACGCTGCTATATTGATCGCCTATCTGCGTCACATGGCCACGGATTTGCACGCCCAAGCGATCTTGCAGGTATCTTTTGGCGATAGCCCCAGCCGCTACCCGCATCGCCGTCTCACGCGCTGACGAGCGACCGCCGCCGCGATAATCGCGAAAACCATACTTCATACTATATGTATAGTCGGCATGACCGGGGCGAAAGGTATCTTTGATATCGCTATAATCTTTGGATTTTTGATTGGTATTTCGAATCAGCAGCCCGATCGAAGTGCCAGTGGTCTTACCTTCAAAGACGCCCGAGATAATCTCGACTTCATCGGCCTCACGGCGCTGGGTTGAGTATTTAGAGGTGCCTGGCTTGCGGCGATCCAGATCTACCTGCAAATCCTCTGCCGACAGTGCCAAACCAGGTGGCACGCCATCGACAATGGCCATCAATCCAGCGCCATGTGACTCACCGCACGTCGTGACGGTAAAAACCTGCCCAATACTATTGCCTGCCATATCTGTCCTTAAATCCGTAAAATCTATTGCGCGCTATCCTGTTGAGGTATTGACGCATGGTCGCCGCTTTTATTTGTCATCTAACAGCACCGCCTACATACGACTACTGCGCGCTATCCAATAACTGCACATAAGCGGCAAACAGCTCGCGGTTTGCCACCAGCTCATCATAAGTCATGGCAAATACCCCATGACCACCACGAGCAAATTTTAACCAGTCAAAACTGATATCAGGATAGGCTTGTTTTAGCGCCCATTCACTATCGCCCACCTCGCAGACCAGCAAGCCTTCAGGACTTAAGTAATCTGGCGCTTCAAATAAGATACGATGTACCAAGTCCAAACCGTCTTGACCTGCCGCCAATGCATGCTCAGGCTCATATAAAAACTCAGGCGGCAAATCAGCCATGATGGCAGCATCGACGTATGGCGGGTTGGTAACGATCAGCTCGTATTGGTTTTCAGCAGGTATCTTGGCAAACAAATCTGATTCAATGACATTGATTTGATGACCAAGCTCATGATGATCAACGTTGACCATCGCCACCTCTAGCGCCCCTTTATCGATATCGACTGCATCGACCAGCGCATCGACAAAACGGGTCGCAAGCGCAATGGCAATACAGCCAGAGCCTGTACATAGGTCTAAGATACGCTCAGGCTGTGATAGCTGTTTGACGTCCAAACCATGGTCATAAAATACCGAGGTTTGCTCATTGACATCGACGCCGAGCGGTTTGGCCAGCTCATTGACCTCAAAGTACGGATGAAACTGCTGGCGAATCAGCTCGGCGATGGGCGAGCGCGGGATGAGCACGCGCTCATCGACATAAAACGGTAAATCACAAAAGTACGATAAGTTGATTAAGTAGCTCAACGGTTTTCGCTCAGCGATACGCTCTTCTAATAAGCTCAGCACCAGCTGTTTTTCTGAAGACGTCAGGCGACAATCGAGGATCTGCTCATTGGCCGACCAGTCCAAAGACAAAGAATGTAAGACGATAGCAGAGGCTTCGGCAAACTCATCCGTGGTGCCTTGAGCGACGACCACATCATAATTGCGCAGCTGGGTGACCGAAAAACGGATAAAATCACGAATACTCACAAGCTGCTCACGTGCTTCTGCAAGCTCAGCATGTAAATTGGCAAATTGCTCATGCTCACCGAGCAGACCGGTCTCTAAATCATACGCCATATCATCTTCTGCGACCTGCGCGCCCTCTTCATTGAAGTACTGATTTTGAAACGCTTCTGCGCTCATTGTTTGCTCTTCTGACATATCGCACCTTGCTGATTGCATGCTTACGGATAGCATGCGGATGGATTAAATCGCCTGATAATAAAAGCCGATCTACTAAATAAAAATCTCGTTTACCATTATAGACGCAAACCGTAACTTGCGCCAATACTTGCATTTATACTGTCACATTTATCTTTATTTCTATTTACTTTTATATATCAGATTGCCTCAGCAGCTTACTTGGCCGTCTACACATTTTCACTATATTATTGCCCAACTGTAGTGAATACGTCAGCAGTTGACGTTTAGACGTCTTAAGATAGAAAAACATGTATCAAAAGTTTGCGAAGCGCCACAATTATGCGCATAATAACCTCATTAGTAGCAACCACAAGTAACGTCATATGATGAAAAAAAAGCCACTTATTACCGCTATCTCAATCGCTATCATTAGCGCCAGTGTTAGCGCGTTTGCCGCGCCCGATGAGACCGCGCGCACATTGCCAGTACGTACGGCTGAGACCCTACCAAGTCTTGCCCAAAAAGTCAGTCTTGATGTGCAAGAAAACCGGAGGCACGCGATTGAGCCGCGTGCGACTGAGGCGACGTCCAGCGTCAAGCCAAACAAATCCGCCTCAAGCGATAGCATGACGCAGCTGATTGACTCAAAACAAGCCTCAGATGCCGCCCCCAAGGCAAACACGGCTGATAATATGAGTGCCGCTGATCTGACTTTAAAGGATGAGCAGTCTGAGCGCACAGATGACATCAGTGAAGGCCAAGCCGTTGCTGCGCCCAGCAATATCGATGCTATCGACTCCTCTGACCCGTTGTCTTTTGAGCTACCAGACAACGAAAAACGCCAAGACTTCAGCGACGACCCTACCATCAAGAGCATCGAAGACAAAAACGGTAAGCGCTATACCACGCTAAACTTGTCAAGCTACGCCAAACAAGTCAACAACGCCGTTTGGTCGCCGAACATGAAAGTCAACTCAGCGATGACGATAAAAATGCAGGCACTGCTAGATTGGAACCATGCCTCTCCTGGTCCTATCGATGGTGGCTGGGGCATGAACAGCAAAAAAGCATTGACCAACTTTCAAACCATGAAAGGCTTGCCCGCCACCGGCAGGATGGATCAAAAAACGTGGAATGCCTTAACCAAAAACATCCCCGCCAACAAGCCGGTACTGGTGACTTATACGCTGACTGATGACGACATCAAAACCAACTTTGCCACTACACCTGCAGGCTCAGAAGCCAAGTCAAAAATGAAGGGCCTATACTACCAAGACATCAAAGAGATGCTGGCTGAGCGCTTTCATATGGACATTCGCTACTTGGACAAACTCAATAAAAACAAAACCTACAAAGCAGGCGAGACCATCACTGTCCTAAATACCCGCGACCCTCTCAACCAACGTATCAACCGCGTGGTCGCCAACAAAGCCGACAAAACACTGTATGCTTATAATGGTGACAAGCTTGTAGCCACTTATCCGACCACCGTAGGTAGTGACGCCACCCCGTCTCCACAAGGTACCTTCAAAATCATCAATAAGGTCAAGATGCCTTGGTACAAAGCGACTGTCGGTAAAGGCTCGCAGAAAAAAGTACACATGCTGCCACCAGGCCCAAACAACCCAGTCGGCGTCGTATGGATGGGTCTGTCTAAGCCATCATATGGTCTACATGGCTCGCCAAAGCCTGAAGGCATCAGCCGTCAAGCATCAGCAGGCTGTGTGCGTCTGACCAACTGGGATGTGCTCGAGGTATATGCCAATATCAAAAATGGCGCAACCGTCGAGTTAAAATAACTGTTTAACTGGTATTGTATACGCCAAAAAAAAGACCTTGCTTGCAAGGTCTTTTTTTTGGCGTATATAAAACAAGAGGCGTAAAGCAGTAGCTAGGTTTGACATACTCCCACCACTTTCGGCAAGCACAAGTGGGGATTCTAAAAGCAAATGCTCTTAGGCGACTTTCTCACGAAGGTCGCTTGTTTTCTGTTTCAACGGGCGACCTTTACTGCATCCTCCCTCCGCAGACAAAACGGCATGTCCTGCCGCTAATATGTTACGAGCCGCATTAAAATCAGCGTTTGCAACATACCTGCATTTGACGCACTCAAATTTAGATTGAGTTTGTCTGTTATCGACAGCGATATGCTTGCATTGAGAGCAGGTTTGGCTAGTGTAGCGTGGGTTTACCTTAACCAGTAACCCACCGCGCCATTGCTGCTTGTACTCAAGCATATTGACCATCATGCCCCAGCCTTGATCTAGAATGGATTTATTTAATCCTGACTTGGCTTTGACATGACGACCTTTGTTCTCCACCGTGCCACTGGCTGATTTCGACATATTGGCGACTTTTAAATCTTCACAAGCAATCATGGCGTGGCTTTTGCTGATGCTGGTGGTGATTTTATGCAAGTAGTCATGTCTGATATTGGCAATGTGGCTGTGGAGTTTTTGAATCTTGCGGTTTTGCTTTTTCCAGTTTTGGCTAAACAGAACCTTTCTGCTTAATTGACGCTGTAATTTGGCAAGTTTAACCTGATTGGCTTTAAAGCTGTTCTTAGGTTTAATATATTCACCGTTTGAGGTGGTGAGTAGTTTGCTGATACCCATATCCAAGCCAATGGCGGTTTTAGAAGGGTGGCGAGGGTTTTCAGTCAGTTCGCGCTCTGTGCCAAACGACACGTACCAGTGCCCCGATTTCTTGCTGATGGTGATGTTTTTAATCGTGCCGATGATGTCTTGCGATTTTCTGAATTTCACCAGACCAATGCCATTAGGCAGTTTTACTCGATTGCCCTCAACACGGCAGTATTTATCAAACTGAACTAGCCTGATTGAGTCGCGCCCATCGGATTTACGCTTAAATTGTGGCATCAACGGGCGTAGCTGGATTTCTGTGCCATCAGCCAGTTTAAAGAACTTGTGTTTGCGAGGTTTCTTTTTATTTTCTTTTAACCTGGCCTGTACTTTAGGATCAAAGAAACGTGACCAAGCTGATGCCAGATCACGTACTTTTTGTTGTAAAGACACAGCATTTGAGCTGGTTTTTAAGAACTCGAAATCAGGGTTATTCTTTAGATCTATAATTTTATTAACAAGGTTGGTGGCATTGATAAACTCATCTTTAGCAAACATCTCAAACGAGATTGCCAGCACTTGATTCCAAACAAAACGTGCAGAGCCAACAAGATTATTTAAAATAACCTCTTGCTCTGCATTAGGCTCAAGCCTAAATTTATACGCTTTGTTGATTTTCATAAATGCGTTCTTTATCAATGAGTGTGTGTTTGTTATTATGCTTATAATACTAGCATTTTAGGATATTTATTGCAATGAGTGAGATATATAAAAACCGCCATGCTGCCTTTAACCTCCACGTTCATTTGGTTTTTATCACTAAGTACCGAAAAAAAGTTTTAGGTGAGCTGCATCACGAGTATTTCAGTGAGTGTGCCGCTGAGGTGTGCAAGAGTTTTGATGCTGAGTTAAAAGAATGTAACGGTGAGGCAGATCATATCCACATGCTTATCCAGTACCCACCAACAGTCCAATTAAGCAAATTGGTTAATAACTTGAAGTCAGTCACAAGTAGACGAATGAGGGGTGATTTTATTGATTTAAGAGTAGCTTATTCCAAGCCTGTGCTTTGGTCACGCTCCTACTTTGCAAGTTCTTGTGGCGGTGCGCCATTAGGTATTATTAAGCAATACATTCAGTGCCAGCGAGGTTAGCCAGTGATGCGGAATTCACCTCCACCCTAATGTCGGGTGGAGTCCTCTTTCGCTTTTTGATAGGTTTGGCGCAAATCCAAAAACAGAAAGTCACCCATTCAGCTAAGATGCGATTACGTATTATAGCCTTCCTCATTACCCGTGATGCTGCCGACTTTTTTGGTAAAAAACAAACCTGCAGGAATAGAGAGCAAAAGACCGGCGACGACCGCGATTTGTACATGCAAAATTTGATTAAAACCTGTCACCAAAGCACCAATGATAAAGACACCGACTGTCACAGTCGCAGCGATTGAGTAAATAACAGAGAATAATGGCCAATTCATGAATTACTCCTTACTTTTTTTGTGGGTATAACTCCTTTATACACTAAATCCACAAAAAAAGTAAGTGTTTCTCGCAAACCTTCAGGCCAGTTATAGCAAGTAACAACGGGCAAAGACCTTGCTATTATTAAGGTTTTTATAATAAATCTCTTTATCATCATTGCTACATCATTTTTATACTACCGATTTTTCCTATTGCCGCGTCTCTGACTGAGTCCGCCGTCCGTAGTTCATAGCCATCAACCGTGTTGCGCTAAATAACCACCCATTACTACCTTCGGTGCTGCCTGCTCGATGACGACTCGCAAAAAACCCACACATCTGCGGCCATTTATCATTACAATAACGAGTGTCTTTTTTTGATAGAAAGCTACCTATTATGACGTCTGTTGATAAACAAAAAGCCCACCACTCATCCAGCCACACCGCTGATACAACGGCACCATCTCGTACGGATGAAAGCTTAGAGACGCCAACGACTAAGACAGACACTGATGTCGAACCTACTGTCACTGATGACGCCGAAATAGAAAATAGCGCTGATAACAGTAGAGGCAGTGACAATAGAAGTAATGATAATGGAGGTGATGATAACGATGACGATATGGCATGTGCCAAACCTCCTGATTCTAAGGTTAGCATGGAGTCCATCGCACCTGATGTCGTCGTTGCGACCTTAGAGACCACGGACCCCGATGCACCATCAGCAAACGACCAGCCAACCTCAGAATCAGAGCCTTTAAACCCTGATGCTGATGCTGAGCAAACGCCGACACAAACAGCCGAGCAAGCCTCTACACCCGTATCTCAGCAACAGACAGATACTAATGCCCTTGACCAAGAATATGATAAAGAAAATGACCAAGGACACGACAACAGCGAAGTAAATGAGGAGCAGCAAAACCCAGAGAATGCTGAGCAACAAACCAAAACTACCGACGCAGAGCAGCTAAAAGCGAGCAAAACAACAGACAAGCCAGCAACAGATGATAGCGACCAGCAAGAAGATGAGATAAAAGAAGAAAAAGAAGCCAAACTAGAGTCTTATAAGCAGTTTGCAGCGGAGCAGTTTAGCAACCAAAAGGTCGACTATCCTGAGGTGCGGGTGAAGATAGAGGCCAACGCCCTGCCCAGCAGGATGTATTTTATCATGAATATCCTCTCAGCCATCATCGCCAGCTATGGGCTGGTGACCAACTCAGCGGCGGTGGTGATTGGTGCGATGCTGGTAGCCATGATGCTCGGCCCCATCACGGGCGTGGCATTGGCCATTATCGATCACCGGATGCCGCTGCTGCGTAAGTCGCTGATTACGGTACTTTTGGGCATCACTTTGGTGCTGGTGGTTGGCTTTATCGTCGGCTGGCTGCACAAAGACCAACCTCTCACCGCCGAGATTTTATCGCGTACGCAGCCAACTTCTATGGATTTGATGATTGCCTTAGCAGGTGGCACAGCCGGCGCTTATGCCATGGTATCTCCGCATCTTTCGGTTGCCGTCGTTGGAGTGGCGGTGGCGACTGCTTTGGTACCACCACTGGCCGCCAGCGGGATTTTGTTTGCTAATGGTGAGATGCAGCTAGGCTTTGGCGCGCTGTTACTGGCAGTGACCAACATCATTGCGATTCAGTTTACCAACGCCTTAGTGCTGTGGGTGCTTGGGTTTCGGCGACTGGTCGATGACGACTACAAGTCCAGCAACTACCTGACTTTTTTGCAGCGTAACGCGGTGACGTTGTTATTGTTAGGCGGCCTCGGTACCTATCTCACCATCAACCTACAAACCAACGCCAAGCAGCAAGTGTTTGAAAGCAGTGTCAAAGAAGCCATCAATCACTATTTTATCGATAAAGGCAACGTGCTGACCAACACTCAGTTTGACACCACTGAGCAAAACCAAGTGGTCCGCGCTGTCATCCGCGGTGAGACGACACCGAGCGCTTATGACGTGCAGCAAATAGAAACCCGCATCACCCAAGATATGGCAAAAAACTTCCCTGATTATCTGCCGATAAAACTCCAGCTACGTTACCTGCCCGTACAGGTCATTGAGTCCAATCCGCTGACACAAAACAAACTCGACAAAACAGATGCCGCGATTTTGACCAATTCACGCTGAGGGCGTGTAAACCAAACGTATCGGCTGTACTCGATTGCTGACTTCCCAATACCGTGTTAGTATCTAGGCTTTTTTTACAGCCTTACTGCCATGCTCTTATTGTCTGACGTGCAGTCGTCTGTCAATAAAGCATTGAATACTATACTTTGCGCCACAGCAACAACTCAGGCAGATGAGCCTCACCAACCTAAACTTCAGGGATAGGAGTACATCATAGTGAACAAACAATCTTGGCAAATAGCCGCAGCCTATATGTCAGTAGTCGTTGGCGGTGGTTTTGCCTCTGGCCAAGAAGTCCTTCAGTTTTTTACCGGCTACGGGATGGCAAGTGTTATTGGCACGTTGGTTAGTGCCGCGCTGTTTGCTTTTTTGGGTATGCAAATTGCGCGCATGAGTTCGAATATGCAGGTCAACTCACACAAAAAAGTACTGTATACCTTATTTGGTACGCGCGCTGGGTTGGTTGTAGACGTGGTGTTATCGTTCTTTTTGTTTGGTGTGGGCGTGGTCATGCTGGCTGGTAGTGGTTCCATGTTTACGCAGCAATACGGTTGGCCACCACTGGTGGGCAGTATTTTTATGACGGTACTGGTCATCGCCACACTCTGCTTAAAAGTAAAAGGCATTATCAGGCTAATCAGTAGCATCATGCCTGTGCTGCTGCTATTGATATTAGCGATTACCACCTACTCATTTTTTAACAGCACCGCCTCAAGTGAGACGCTAAATAAGGTAGCGCAAGAAATACCCACTATCAGCTCAGACTGGCCGATCTCAAATTGGTTTTTTGGGGCGGTGCTTTATGCCTCATTTAATATCGCGGTTGGCTTTCCTATGCTGGCAGTCATTGGCGGTATGACTCGCTCCGAAAAAACAGCAGCCAGCGGTGGCGCGATGGGCGGGCTTGGCTTGGGCTTGTTAGTATTTTTACTCAATATTGGCCTTTTTGCTAACATCGACACACTCATCGGCGTTGAGATGCCTACTCTAGGGCTGGCTTCAAACATCTCACCCGTGTTAGCAATTATCATGTCAGCGACGCTTATTTGTATGATATACAGCACCGCCGTGGGTATGTTTTTTGCCTTTAGTACCCGCTTTGCAACACCAGGGACAAACCGCTTCAAAGCACTTAGCGCGTTTTTTGCTATCGTGGGTCTTGGGTTAAGCCAGCTCGGTTTTAGCACACTCATTGGCACCGTGTATCCCATGCTAGGCATTATTGGTCTCATCATGATCGTGGCTATTATTTGGGTGTGGGTACGCAACCGCAAGCAGCCAATACAAGCGCAAGCTCAAACATCAAGTTAGCAGTTGAACGACTCATGCCGTCATTTGCGGTAAGACCCGTTCACGCTGATTGTTTGTAAATGAAAGCCTCATTGACCTTGGCACAATACCCCAACAGTGATAACTCTTATACCAAGAGCTTGGGCGTTTGTGCTAAAATCGCTTGCAAAATTATTTTACTCAATTCTATCCGTCAGTAAGGAGCCGCTGTGAGCCAGCCATCTCAAACAGCCGATATTCGCCAAGCCTTTATCGATTTTTTTATCAGCAAGCAGCATACCCAAGTGCCATCCTCTAGCTTGATTCCGCACAATGACCCGACACTGTTATTTACCAACGCGGGCATGAATCAGTTTAAAGAAACCTTTTTGGGCATGGAAACGCGCGACTATACGCGTGCGGTGACCTCGCAAAAATGCGTGCGGGCTGGCGGCAAACACAATGATTTGGACAATGTAGGCTATACCGCGCGCCACCATACGTTTTTTGAGATGCTCGGTAACTTCTCGTTTGGCGATTACTTCAAAAAATCTGGTATCGAATATATCTGGGAGTTTTTGACCTCAAATGAGTGGTTGGCCATTGATAAAGACCGTCTGTATGTGACCATTTACGAAACGGATGATGAAGCGTTCGATATTTGGCACCATGACATCGGCATCCCAAGCGACCGTATTATCCGCATCGGTGATAATAAAGGTGCGCCTTATGCGTCAGATAACTTTTGGACGATGGGCGACACCGGCCCTTGTGGCCCATGTACCGAGGTCTTTTATGATCATGGTGCCGATGTCGAAGGCGGCCTGCCGGGTACCCCTGAAGAAGACGGCGACCGCTATATCGAGATTTGGAACTGCGTCTTTATGCAGTTTAATCGCCAAAAAGACGGCACCATGCTGCCGCTGCCTGCGCCAAGTGTCGATACGGGCATGGGGCTTGAGCGTATCAGCGCCATTATGCAAGGCGTCCATAGCAACTATGAGATAGATCTATTTGTACATCTAATGGATGCAGCGGCTGAGATTTTAGAGATTGACAATCAGCAGCAGTCATCACTCAAAGTCATCGCCGACCACATCCGTGCAGTGGCGTTTTTGATTGCAGATGGCGTCACACCAAGCAACGAAGGCCGCGGTTATGTACTGCGCCGTGTCATTCGCCGCGCGGTACGTCATGGCAACAAACTGGGCGCTGATAGTGAATTTTTCTATAAAATGGTCGCGCCTTTAGTAGCGGAGATGGGCGACGCTTATCCCGAGCTAAAAGACAAACAAAGCGCGATTGAGAGCGCCATTCAAAAAGAAGAAGCGCAGTTTGCTAAGACACTCGCGCAAGGTCTGCGCCTGCTCGCCTCTGAGCTTGAAGGCCTAAAAGATGGTGACATCCTCTCTGGCGAAGCAGCGTTTAAGCTTTATGATACCTACGGCTTCCCGCTTGATTTGACAGCTGACATCACACGCGAGCGCGGTATCGCCATCGATGAGGCTGAGTTCGATGAGCACATGCAAGCACAGCGCGAGCGGGCTCGGGATGCTGGTAAGTTTGATGTGGACTATAGCAGCGTCATTCAAGTTGAGAGTCCTACTGAGTTTATTGGTTATGAGCAGCTAGAAGAAGATGGCGTGAGCATCGATGCCCTTTATCAAGATGGCAACCCTGCTGAGCGTTTGGCTGAAGGGATGGAAGGCGTCGTGGTTCTTGATCGCACCCCGTTTTATGCTGAAGGCGGTGGTCAAGTTGGTGAGCTGGGCGAAATCCACACCGCAACGGGCGTGTTTGCCGTGCAAGACACCAAAAAATCTGGGCAAGCCATCATTCATCATGGTGTCGTGACCATGGGCGAGATTTGTAGCAAACAAACCGCCCATGCTCAAGTGCTCTCAAGCATCCGCGCGGCGAGTGCCAAAAACCACTCAGCCACTCACCTATTGCACGCCGCCCTAAGAGAAGTGCTGGGCGATGCGGTCACCCAAAAAGGCTCATTGGTATCCAGTGAGGTTTTGCGCTTTGACTTTGCTTACGACAAACCTGTCACGCCCGATGAGATTAGCCGTATTGAGCGCCTCGTCAATGAGCAAATTCAAGCCAACACCCCGACCCGTATCGAGCATATGTCCATCGATGAAGCCATGAACCAAGGGGCGATGGCGCTGTTTGGCGAGAAGTATGGCAGTGACGTCCGTGTATTGACGATGGGCACAGAGCGCATCATCGATAGTCAGCGCAAGCCCTTCTCTATCGAGCTGTGCGGCGGTCTGCATGTGCAGCGCACCGGTGATATAGGCCTGCTCAAAATTACCAGCGAATCCGGTATCGCCGCTGGTATCCGCCGTATTGAAGCCCTCACTGGCATGAACGCCATCAAAAACATACAGCAAGGCGAGCAGCAACTCAGCGAGCTGGCAAGTCAGCTAAAAGCCAAGCGCCCTGACGTGGCACAGCGTGTACGTACGATGGTCGACAAGCAGCGCGAGCTAGAAAAAGAGCTTGAGCGTTTGCAGCAAAAGATGGCCAGTGCCCAAGCAGCCAACCTACTCGATGAAGTACAGACCATCGCAGACACACCTGTACTCATCAGCACCCTAAGCGGTATCGATGGCAAATCCATCCGTACCCTGATGGATGATATCAAATCCAAACTGCCAGATAGCGTCATTGTCCTGATCGGTGATAAGAACGAGCAATTGGCATTGGCAGCCAGTGTGGCAAAATCTGTCACCGCCAAGATAAAGGCGGGCGATATCATTCGTCATCTAGCAGGCGAGCTGGGCGGTAAAGGCGGCGGCAAACCTGACTATGCGCAAGGCGGCGCACCAAAATCTGACAATGCCAAAGCCGTCATCGACGCACTACCCGCTTGGATTGCCGAGCAGTTAGGTTAGGGCATCTCGGGCATGGCGCTGGGACGAAAAACCCAACAAGCGCCACCTAACCCAAATGCTATCCAGCCTAAATGCTATCTGAGTGTCATAGAGCAATCCTTATCGCATGATGCAGGTTGGTTATGGCCTTCATAACCAACCTGCATGCATCTAAGCACTGCTGGCACTTAACGTTGCTCAGCAGATATGATATAAAGGTCAACGTTTGAACATATCGTTCATTCACTTGCTCAGCAGCACAACATAGCAAACAGCATAGGGCACAACTCTTATAATACGGCTTTATCTATGCAGACATTGATTGGGCGTCACATAGATGCACAGCGATGATAAAAAAGGCCATTATTGAATAATAGGTAGATTTTTATGGCGTTAATAGTACAAAAATATGGCGGCACCTCGATGGGCAGTATCGACCGCATAAAAAACGTCGCCAAACGAGTCAAACGCTGGCATGATAACGGTCACCAAGTGGTCGTCGTGGTCTCAGCCATGAGCGGCGAAACCAACCGTTTGATCGACTTGGCACGCCAAATCAGTACCCAACCTGACCCACGTGAATATGACCAAATGGTCTCAACAGGTGAGCAAGTCTCCATCTCATTGCTTGCGATGGCGCTAAAAGAGCTGGGCGTGGGGGCGCGCTCATTGACGGGTCGCCAAGTGGCGATCAAAACCGATAACGCGTATAACAAAGCCCGTATCGAGAGCATCGATGACGAAAACATCCGCGAACAGCTCGATGCTGGCAATGTCGTCATCGTCGCAGGCTTTCAGGGTATCGACGCAGAAGGCAACGCCACCACCCTAGGCCGCGGCGGCTCTGACACCACCGGCGTGGCGATTGCAGCAGCATTAGGCGCGGATGAGTGTCAAATCTATACCGACGTCGATGGCGTCTATACCACCGATCCACGCGTGACCTCGAAAGCCAAAAAGCTTGAAAAAATTACCTTTGAAGAAATGCTTGAGATGGCAAGCCTTGGCTCCAAAATCCTACAGATTCGTTCGGTAGAGTTCGCTGGTAAATATGGCGTGCCGTTGCGTGTGCTATCTAGCTTTGATGAAAATACTGACGGTAGCTTTGACCAAGAATTTCAAGACAATGTCGGCACCCTAATTACGATAGACGAAGGAGACAGTATGGAACAGGCAATCATCTCAGGTATCGCCTTTAACCGAGACGAAGCAAAAATTGTAGTGCGCGGCGTACCTGACCACCCTGGTATTGCCTCTGCTATTTTAAGCCCGATTGGACGTGCCAATATCGAAATCGATATGATTGTGCAAAACCTATCGGATCAAGGCACCACTGACTTCACCTTTACTGTAAACCGTACTGACTTAGATAAAGCCATGAAAGTGCTAAACGACGAGGTCAAAGACGACATCGGTGCCAAAGAAATCTTGGGTAACAGCGAAGTGGTCAAAGTATCTTTGGTCGGTGTGGGCATGCGCTCACACGCAGGGGTTGCAAGCTTGATGTTCCAAACCTTGGCCGAGCACAACATCAACATTCAGATGATCTCGACCAGTGAAATCAAAGTCTCTGTCTTGATTCAAGACCAGCATTTAGAAAAAGCGGTCAAGTCACTGCATACAGCGTTCGGTCTAGACCGAGACGATGGCGACAGTAAAATCGCTGGGTTATAATTGACTTCACCATTATTGATGAAACTGTCATTGATTTTAAACCATTAAACCTATCAACTTAGCATCAACGGTTATCAATTAAATCAGTATCAATTACTTTGTCTAATATATTTAATAAAATAGGGTCTTTTTAGATCCTATTTTTATTTTTTATTATTACTAGGCTGCGTATTTACCCAATAGTTTTGTGAAAACCCGTGACAGTAACTGTTATGCCCCCTATAATGGGGGTTTCATTTGGGCTAAATGAATCTACCTATCGTTGCCGTTATTGGCACAATCATTATGTTGTGATCAACACATGGTTTGTTTTGTGCTGCGGCGATGTCCTGCAATCGAGAAGTAATCTGATGAGTAATAATTTGTTGATGCGACATAAGGAGTGTGACGCATGTTAATTTTGACACGCCGCGTGGGCGAAACGCTAATGATTGGCGATGAGGTCAGTGTAACTGTCCTTGGTGTCAAAGGCAATCAAGTACGTATCGGTGTAAACGCACCCAAAGATATTGCCGTACACCGCGAAGAGATCTACCAACGTATTCAGCATGAGCGTTCTGTACAGTCGCAAATGCAACATCTTGAGCAAGGCAATTTTGCGCCTTCATTTGATGACGAAGACTATTTCAATCGTTGAGCCATAAAACTGGAACGATTAATCACGAATAATCATTGAGCATCTATTAGAAGTGTGTTTTTATAAATACGCTGTGTTTTTAGAAGTACTGTCGTTTTTATAATTATATAATCTAATAGGTTTATTTTTTAATCTGCTCTGAGGTCATTTATTTATGAGTATCCGCCAATCAGATGTATCGGCCCTACTTAATGGTTTGGACAAAAAAGCCATTGGATTCAATGATGTCATCAGTTTTATTGATGATTTTTATCGTTATGCGCCAGCGCCTTTTGTTAATGGTATGGTACATAATGCGGCTGGTGAAAACGAAGGCAGTGCCAAGATTTTTGGGTTTGCCAAACACCATGGCCTAAACCAATTAGACACGCTAAAACTGTTTGGCGAGCATTATGCCAAAGTCCTAGCGACGCCTAACGGCACAGATCATGCCAATATTCGCAACTTTTTACATTGGGGCTGGCAAGGGTTTTTGATGCAAAAAAACCCACTAACGGTTCGCCCTAGTGTGGATACCACTGCACTTTAAAACCTAATCTATCGAACCAAAAAAAGCCACGCTCATGAGCGTGGCTTTTTGCTGTGTACCCTCTCAGTCAACTCAATACGAAGATAACTTCAATACGCAATCAACTGAGCGCTTATATTGTTTATTACGGTTTGTTTATTGCTTATTGCGAAACTTCACAGGCTGTACCGCGCCTTTAGGATTGGGCATGTTTGGATAGTGATGCTCATGCTCGACATCACACTCTGCTCCAACGACTGAGCCATCGTCTTTTACTGGCTTATGAATATAGCCGGTACGCTCAGAGGGCGGCAGATGCTCGTGCTCCCATACCATCACCGCTTGCATGCAGGTCTCGCGCTGCTCCGTGCTTAGCTTACGACCATCTGGCCATTTACCCAGCTCAATCGCCATACGAAACTTATCGACTACCTCTGGCGTCAAACTCGCTAATATCGTTTCTTTATCCATCGTGCCTACTCTCACTATGTCTGACTGTGTTTTTTATCATCTAAGATATTTGTGTCTTAAAGACGCTTATTCATCGTCTATGATATCATCATCGACATCCAGACTGAATTCTTCAGCATGGACGTTCCAGTGTAGCTTGGTGCGACACGCCTCATAAAAATCAAAACCTGGCGGGTGCAGTAGCGTCAATTTGTCGGGATGCTTACGGATATACAGGCGCTGCTCTTGATCTAAGGGTACGCTTGGCTTGCCATCTGCGCTCACCATCGGCTGGGTGCGGTTGTCTTCATGTATGCGAATACACACCTCACTGTTTCCGCTCACCACAATCGGCCTGCTCGAGAGCGTATGAGGATGCATGGGCACCAGACAAATGGCATCCATACTTGGATGGATGATAGGGCCACCGCCTGATAGCGCGTACGCTGTAGAACCGGTCGGCGTCGCCGCGATCAAGCCATCACTATGCTGCCGATAGACATCTTGACCATCGATTTTCATCTGAAAGTCGATCATATGGACTGACTTACCGGCATGCAGCACCACGTCGTTGAGTGCCATGTCTTCATGAATGATGTTGCGCCCTTCTCGTATCTCCATGGTCAATAAAAACCGATGATCCAGCTGATAATTACCCATCAGTACTTGGCGCAGTTTAAAGGCCGCCTCATCTGGCTTTACGTCCGCCAAAAACCCAAGGCGACCACGGTTGACCCCAAGAACAGGCACACGGTAGCGTGCCAATGCCTCGGCCGCATGCAGGATAGAGCCATCCCCACCGACGACGATGACCAAATCACAAATCTCGCCGATCAAGCTGCGTTTGACGATTTTGACTTTTTCGATTTCGGTAAGGTTTAACGTCGGTAAATTGGCGGTTTGCACATCCATGATCAACGTCAAGTTCATGTCATTGATGGTTTGGGCAATTTGCACCAGACTTTGGGTCACACTGCGCTTGCCGGCACGCCCCATAAGGCCAATACGCCGAAACGCTGGGTTTTTGATGGCGTGAAACAGCTCTGATTCGTGTAAATGTGGCAATCTTGCAGACTGCGCTGAGTTTTCCATAAAAAGACTCGGTATAACGGTAAAATACCAGCTCATGATAGCGATAAATACGTGCTTAGACTAGCATGTTTATGCATTATCGTTGTTAACAGTCGTAATCGACCCCAGATAAAAACCAGCGCACGCTACCACTAAATGAGTTTGTAGCTGTACTTGTTTGGCTACCAAAATGCCGCCACCGCTGGGTGTTGATCAGCGCCTTATAACGCCGCGCAGCCTTGCTTTTCATCACGCAAACACAGTTGACAATGATGGCGGTTTTGCTAAAGTAGCTGGCATTACTATTTTTATATTTAATTAAGGACATATGTATGGCCAATCCTATTGTCAGTCGCGCAGAGCTTGCGATCGGCGGTAACCCAATGACGGTCAAGGGCGTGATTCAAAAGACCAGTCTGCTACTCGGGTTATCTGCCATCACTGGTGTGGGTTTTTTCTTTTATGCACTGATGGCAGGCCTATCACAAGGCTTTATCACGATGGCCGCCATGGTAAGTATGTTTGCCGCGTTTGGTCTTGCCATTTTTATTACCTTTAAACCACAAAAAGCCAAGACGTTTGCTGTCCCTTATGCTCTGTTAGAGGGTGTGTTTTTGGGCGGTATCTCGCTGTTTTTTATGCGCATGTACCCAAGCGTGCCGGTCACGGCGATGTGTGCGACATTTGTGACGGCAGCGGTGATGCTGGGGCTATACCGCTCAGGGCTGGTAAAGGTCACTGAAAAGTTCCGCTCTATCGTCACCTCAGCGGTCATTGCTATTATGCTTGTCTATGTCGCGCAGTGGGTGTTGTCGTTGGTATTTGGCTCGACCTTGCCTTTCTTGTTTGAGGGCGGCGCTATCGCTATTGGTTTTAGCCTATTTGTCATCGTCATTGCTTCTTTTACCTTGCTACTAGACTTCGATAATATCGATCGCGGTGTGGCAATGGGCGTATCAGAGGATTACGAGTGGTTATTTAGTATCGGCATTCTTGCCACGCTAGTCTGGATGTACATTGAGTTTATGCGCTTATTAAGCTACCTACAAGACTAAATGATACATACCGCTATCACCGTGAACAAAAACCGCCTTGATTAAGGCGGTTTTTTTATGCATAAGCTGATAGAATCGCAGTAACTAGATGCTTGATGGCAGCTACGCGCGCTTTAGACGCAGGGCGTTTAACACCACAAACAAAGAGCTAAGCGACATGCCAATGGCTGCTAACCATGGCGGTACATAACCGAGCGCCGCTGGTATCAGCACACTGCCATTATAAATAAGTGCCCAGCGAAAGTTTTGTTTGATGATGCGTTCGGTTTTATCAGCGATACGCTTGGCTGCGGTGATGGCTTCGATTTGACCGTCCAAAACAATACTATCACTTGATACCTGTGCTAAGTCTGCCGCGCCTGCTATCGAGGTTGACACATCGGCAGCAGCAAGCACTGGCGCATCATTGATGCCATCTCCGACCATCAGCACCACCGCCCCTTGTGCCTGTAGGCTTTGGATATGATCGACCTTATCTGTCGGCGACAAACCATTGTAGGCGGCCTGCATGCCCAAACTCTCAGCCATACGCAGCGCTTGCGGGCTTGGGTCACCTGTCAACATGACGGATTCGATACCCAGAGCCTTTAACGCATCGAGCATCGGCTTGGCACTATCACGCACTTTGTCATTAAAATAAAAGCAGGCCAACGCTTGCCATGACGCACCCACACTTTGCTGACAAGACAACACCACCGCCGAGCTTGCTCGCTCAGCCACCAAGTCAATATGTCGCCCATGATCTGTACTGTCTAAGGCAAAATCCACATGGCCAATACGATAGCGTACATCATCAATCACCGCCTCGACGCCGCCTGCAGGATAGTACTGCAACAACTGAGTGGTAGGCAGATGCAACTGATACGCTGCGGTCAACAGCGCATGGGCAATCGGGTGACGGCTACCGACTTCTAAAGCGGCGGCTATCGCCAGCACTTTGTCTTTTTGCTCAGCGCGCGTCTGCCCTGCTTGCGCGCTGTCTGGCAACAGAGTCATCAGCTCAATATTTAATAAGTTAGGCTTGCCGTACGTCAGGGTACCTGTTTTATCAAACGCCACATGAGTAATCTCTGCAAGCGTCTGTAGCGTATGTCCACGCGTGGTCAAAAACCCATAGCTTGCCAAACGGTTGGTCGAGACCGTCAAGGCAATGGGCGTGGCCAAAGATAGCGCGCAAGGACAAGTCGCCACTAACACCGCGACCGTTGCCCAAATCGCTTGGCTAGGATCAACGATATACCAGCCGACAAACACCAATACCGACAGTACTAAGATACGCGCCACAAACCAGCGTGCCAGCTTATCCGCTTGCTGAGCCAGTTTGGGTTTTTCGCTCATGGCGCGGTTCATCAGTCTATCGATCAAGCCGATTTGGCTGTCTTTTGGCAAGGCGGTAATCAGCATCTCAAACGGCTGACTGTCGTTTTGTGCGCCGCCGACGATATAGTCGCCTTGCTTTTTGAGAATCAAATCGCCCTCACCGGTCAACAAACTCTGCGAGACGGTGGCTGTCTGACTGAGCAATATCCCATCACTGATGATCTCAGAGCCCGCCTCTACCAAAATAATATCGCCCACTTGCAAGCTATGCGCAGTGACCATCTGCTTGTCTTCTGTATCGTATGCAGCGTTTGCGCGCTGTGCTTGCCACGCTTGCGCGATGCGCACTGTCAGCTGCTGCAGACTGGTATCCATACTTTGGGAAAAGTCCGCGATGGCGTCTGATGCGTCGCCTGTGTCTTTTTGGGCCGCTGCTGCGCTCGCGTCACCAAGTTTAGCAGCACTCGAGGGATTTTTCGCGCCATCTTGTATCGAGGGGCTTTGCTCAAAGTGCTGTAATATCTGTGCAGCGGCATCCTTGTTTTCAGCAATTTTTTGTACCAATACCGGCTCAACCACCACCAAGTCATTGGCCATGGTCGCCGCTTTTAGGCGAGCATTATGCTCGATATAACGCCCCGCCAATAAAAAGAAAATAAACATACTGACCGAATCATAGTATGTCTCACCTTGCCCAGTGACGGTGGCGTACAGACTGGCAAAAAAAGTGACAACCAGTGCGATACTGACGGGCACATCCATATTCACCTGACGGGCGCGAACCGCAGACCATGCCGAGGTAAAAAACGGAATACCTGCATAAAAGAAAACCGGCGTACTGACAAACAACGACACCCAGCGCAAAAAATCACGCTGAAATATCAGCATATCGCTGTATTCCCCAAAATAAATCGCAACGGCATACATCATCGCTTGCATCGAGCCCAGCGCTGCAATACCCAAGCGCAGGAGCATTTGATTATTATGACGTGCCAGCATCGCCTCGTGGGTGTCTTGACGGTATGGCTTGGCTTCGTAGCCGATCTCGTTGATGACTGCCAAAATACGGCTGATCGGTAGGCGGCTTTCATTCCAGATCACACGCATGCGCTGGTTGGTCAAGTTGACTTGGCATTTGCTAATGCCCTCTAGCTCATCTAAGCGCGACTCAATCAGCCAAGTACAGGCGGCGCAGCGCAGATTGTTGACCGATAGCTCAGCCACCGACATACCGTCTTGTGCGTAGACAAATTGTGATTTGATCTCTTCATGATCATAGGCTTCAAGACGCGTCAGCTGCGTAGGTAGGCTGGCAGTGCGGTTGATCTCTGAGCGGTCCAAATAATACTGCTCAAGCCCAGCCTCTACGATGCTCTCAGAGGCAAGCTGACACCCCATACAGCACATTTCACGCGATTGGCCCAATATCTCAGTATAAAATGGCGGCTCAGGCACAGGGTCTCCGCAGTGAAAACAGTGGCCTGCAAGAGGCAACACCAAACCTTCGGTGATAGAGCTATCTTCATAGCGTTGACTGGTAGATGCCGTTTGTGATGGAACACTAGACATAATCGCCCTTATTTCCTTTAGACAGGTTTGCTCGAACCTTATTTGCTTTAAATTTGCGTTACATAAACTGACTAGGTCGTGTCTGCATTGTAAAAATGCTAATAAAAATGAGATCAATGATCTGTTCAACACTGCCATCGAATACTGTCATCGAACACTATCGCCAAACAACGAAAGAGCGCAGATAATACCGAGATAATGGTGAGCTATCTGACGCCATATGACAATGTTTAGCCACTTTTAGCCCATTTAAATGACTATCGATTACATACCGATTGAGCTGAGGACACGCCCTAGCATTGACGATGCGAAACAGGATTAAAATAGCTGTTTTAACCCATGCTTTGCTCATATAAGTAGGCCACGCTGCCGCGGATTCATAAAAATTACATCATGGTCGCCTAGACAAACTGCTATCGTGTGTTAGCAGCTGACATGCTCTTTAGACTGCCCGTAAAATTCTGCTGGTGACGAGAGTATGATCTGTATCAGCTTGGAATCTATTAGCTTAGAATCTATCAACTTAGAATCACTGTGCAGTTTGACTATCGATTATACTATAAGCAGCTCCCTCAAGCAGCGGTAACTACTGACCGCTAAATACCCATGAATACTGTCGTTGACGATGATAGATTGAAAAAGTTGTCAATTTGCGTCATTATGAGGCAGTTTTTTTATCCCAAAACGGTGCGACATCAGTGCAAAAATCCAATTTTAAGCGTTCCACTACTTTGCCTCAGTCTTCTAGACCTGCTATCGGCACGCTGCCTTCACAGCAGCGTGGTATCGTCTTTAGTAGTCTGATTTTACTTGTTATCATCGCAGGCATGGTGTTGTTGGCGCTCTATTTGATCAAACTTGATCGCACTATTACTCATAAGTTTGAGGGTAAGCGCTGGGATATTCCGGCCAAAGTCTACTCGCAGCCGCTTGAGCTATACCAAGGGGCAAATGTCGATCGCGAAACGATGAAGACCTGGCTTGAGCTGCTCAATTATCAAAGCAACAAATCCTATGATCGCACAGGGACTTATCACCGCTCGGGCAATACTTATTTTATTCACACTCGCGGCTTTACCTACAGTGCCAATGACAAAGACGCCGAGCAAGTCATTAAAATGACTATTTCAGGCAATAAGATTGCGTCTATTCAAAGCACACTGCCAGCCAAAAGTGGCATCATTCGTTTGGAGCCAGTAAATATCGGCGGTATCTATCCAGACAGCAACGAAGATCGCTTGGTGGTGTCGTTAGATGAGGTGCCGCAGCCATTGATTGATGCGCTGATTGCCACCGAAGATCGGGCGTTTTATGAGCATAAAGGGGTCTCGATACGCGGTATCGCGCGCGCCGTGCTCAATAACTTCTCTGGCGGCTCGATGCAAGGCGGCTCGACCATCACCCAGCAGCTTATCAAAAACTTTTATCTCAACTCAGATCGCACGCTCAAACGTAAAGCCAACGAAGCGTTGATGGCGGTTTTATTGGAGCTGCACTACAGCAAAGATGAGATTTTGCAGACGTATCTTAATGAGATTTATTTGGGTCAAAACGGCAACCGCTCTATTAACGGCTTTGGGCTGGCGTCACAGTTTTATTTTGACAAACCCCTAAAAGAGCTGCGTATAGATCAGCAAGCCATGCTGGTCGGTATGGCAAAAGGCCCTAGTATCTATAATCCGCGCCGTCATCCAAACGACTCAAAAGCGCGCCGTGACGTCGTGCTAAACAATATGCTGGCGATGGGTACTTTGAGCCAAGAAGACTACGAAAAAGCTTTGGAACAGCCGCTGGGCGTGGTGGATAAGCCAGTTGAAGGCAAAAGCCAATTTCCCGACTTTTTAGATATCGTCAAGCGTGAGCTAAATACCGTTTATTATTCTGACGACCTCAAAAACGAAGGTTTGACCATTATCAGTACCTTAGACCCTATTGCTCAGTTGGCCGCTGACAAAGCGGTCGATAAAAAACTGAGCGAGCTGCGCCGTAATAGTAGCAAAACCAAAGATCTGCAAGGCGCTCTGGTCAGTGCCAACCCCGAAACAGGCGAGCTGGTCTCTGTGGTAGGCAGTGGCAGTGAGTTTACAGGCTTTAACCGTGCGGTCGACGCCAAACGTCAGGTCGGCTCTTTATTAAAACCAGTCATTTATATGACCGCGCTCGAAAGTGGCCGCTATAACTTGGCAAGTCCAGTAGATGATTCGCCAATTACCGTCACCCTAGGCGATGGCACCAAGTGGAATCCCAAAAACTACTCAAACCGTGATCATGGCTATGTCCCCTTGACCACCGCTCTTGCCAAGTCTTATAACCAAAGCACGGTACGTTTGGGCATGGAGTTTGGTGTCGACACTTTTGCCAGACAGTTGCGTCGTCTGGGTGTACAAGAAAAAATCCCGCCTTACCCTTCAGCATTATTGGGTTCTGTCAATCTAAGCCCCATGGATATGCTTGGTGTTTATCAAGTCTTTGCCACCGGCGGCTTTCGTACGCCCATTCATAGTATTCGTACGGTGATCGACAATCGTGGCCGGATTTTGCAGCGTACGGGGCTAAACACGCAGCGCAGCATCCCGCCTGAGACCAACTTTTTGACCAATTACGCCCTACAACAAGTGGTGTCAAACGGTACGGCCAGACGCGCCCAGTCGCTGGGTAGTCATTTAAATCTGGCGGGCAAGACGGGTACGACCAACAACTATCGCGACGCCTGGTTTGCCGGCTATAGTGGCAACTACGTCAGCGTGGTATGGGTTGGCCGTGATGACAACAAACCTATCGGCTTAAGCGGTGGTACTGGCGCACTACCCGTTTGGATTGACTACATGAAACGCCTGAAGCTGACGCCCGTGGCGCTACCGGAGCCTGAAGGCATCGAGTGGCTCTGGCTAGAAAACAACTCAGGCAAACTCTCTAATGAGCGCTGTGCCGATGCACGCTATTTGCCTGTCTTATCCGCGCACCTACCAAAAGAAGCCAGTGCCTGCGCCCTTGGATTATACCAGCAAGAGCGAGCGCGTGAGCAGCTGCAATGGCAAAGCCAGCAAGGCGTCATCAATCAACAACGTCGCCGCGAAGGTTTGGAGATTCCAAATGGCGAAGCGGTCGATTCTGATAATGATGAGGATCAAGCTGACAGCAATGATGCACAAAATCGTGCAGATACATGGTATGACCGCGCTGTTGAATGGTTTTAACATTTTGGTAATTTATAAAGGGGCTCTCTATGCTGTCATTGTTCAAACACACTGTCTTAGGTAACCATTGCCTGATGCAAACCTCTGCCAAAACCACATTGAGTACCGTTAAGTCCACACGCCGTTTGGTTTTTTCTGGCGCTGTGATAGGTATGCTGAGTTTGAGCGCTTGTCAAACGGTACCCAGCACGCCTGCTGGTGCGCACACTTCAGCTAAACAGACGCCATCAGGGGCATCAGGCACCGCCAGCCCTGCGCGACATGACACGGCCTATCCGGTGACACAAGCCCCCATTGTCAAACAAGACAGCACAGGCAGCGCTGGTGCTTACCCAAATGACGGCACTTCTGAGTCAGCAAACCCACTGACAAAAGATACGCCGCAGACCCACCTACCCAGTCAAGATCCCATCGTCAGTCAGCCAGATGTGGTCATTCTCACGCCTTCTCGTGAAGACTATATGATCTCTGAGCCTGCAGCACCCTCACACAATGAGCTGCTAGAGCGCGCTAGAAAAAACTCACAACAACGCGGCCAGAGTACCACCAGCAATAACAGCGACCTGCCTGCATTTCGCAATCTGATGCAAGCGGGTATCAGTCAGCTCAAAGCTGGCAGCCTGACCAATGCCGAAAACAGTTTTACCCGCGCCCAGCGCTTGGCACCCAGATCCTCTGCCGTCTATTTTTATCTGGCACAAGTTGCGCTAAAAAAGAACCAACCACGTAAAGCAGAAGCCATGGCGCGCCGCGGCCTTAGCGTTTCGCAAGACGCCAGTCGTAGACGTGCGCTATGGCAAGTCATCCTGCAATCAGGGCAAGCTCAGGGCAATGGGCGAGTGATTAACGAAGCAAAACGAGCACTGCGTTAATCTGGCGTCAACGTATGACCTCAGCAGCTAAAAGCACACGCGTAAAATATCGCGAATGAGGTAAAGCCAACCTATCTCAATGGATATCAAGTAGCCATCGTAGCAATACATGAGCTGCTTTTTCACTACTGTTTCTTGTTAAAATACGTATTTATTTTTCTCACTTTTTTCTTTTATTTAAGGGTATCGTTATGGCATGGCAACAACTACATTTACAATGCGAAAAGGCAAACGTTGATTTGGCCGAAGCGCTGCTATTAGAAGCAGGCGCGCTCTCAATAGCGCTCGATGACGCAGGCGATCAACCTTTATTTGAGCCTCTGCCTGGTGAGTCGCCGCTTTGGGACGAGGTTATTTTGACTGGGCTCTTTGATGCGAGCACTGATGACGGCAGTCGGCAGGCCGTCGAGCAGCTAAGCCACGAAATCGCCGCACAAGTACAAGCCAGCCGCATTTGGCTGACCGCTGTCGACGATAAAGACTGGGAACGCGAATGGATGAGCAACTACCAGCCGATAGAATGCGCTAACGATCTGTGGATTGTGCCCAACTGGCTTACGCCGCCGAGCCCTGAAGCGACCAACATCATTATGGACCCAGGTTTGGCGTTTGGTACTGGCTATCATGCCACCACGCGTTTATGCCTCGACTGGCTCACAGAGCAAGACCTAACAGACAAGGTAGTGATTGATTATGGCTGCGGCTCAGGTATTTTGGGCATCGCCGCCTTGCTGCTAGGCGCACGAAAAGTCTACGCTGTCGATATCGATCCACAAGCAGTGCTGGCCACCAATCAAAATGCAGAGCGCAACCAAGTTGGTGATCGTCTGCAAGCATTTTTGCCAGAAGCATTTAATGAATACTGTGCTGAGCATGAGGTTGTGCCAGTCGAAGTACTGGTCGCCAATATTTTGGCAAAACCCCTGATCGGCTTAGCCCCGTACTTTGCTACATTGGTCAAACCCAGCAGCCGTATCGTACTGGCAGGCTTGATTGAATCGCAAACCGACGACGTCGTCGCCGCCTATCAGCCTTACTTTGCTATGGATCCTAAGCATGCTTTTACTGACCAAGAAGACCAGCACTGGCAACGATTATCTGGTACATTTACAGGCTAGCAACATTTAATTACATCTGTTACGATAGAGGGCAGTCAAATGTTATGTGTTTGACGCCACTCTGTCCTTGCCCATGATTCATACATGAGATATTTTGTTAATGCGCAGTATATACCCCATAGGCAGCTGTTGGTGAGTGGAAAAGCGGTATTGATCACCATAATTTTTTGGACTCGACCCTATGACCACGCCCATAAAAACTCAGTGCCCCCATTGTCATGCTTACTCTAAAGTACAACAAACCCAATTAAACAAAGTAAACGCCACTGTCAACTGCGAGCAGTGTCATCAGAGCTTCTTAGTCAATCAGCACCTCATCGTCACCGCCGACACTACCCCCAGCCCTCACGCTGCAGCCCATACCGCCACTTCTACATCAAACAAAGCCGCCGCTCACAATGAGCTTATTCACGACGATTTGATTCATGATGACCTGATTGATGACGACCTCATCCACGATGAGCTGATTCATGATGACATGGATATAGGGGAGTCAGAAACCGACTTATTAGAGTACGATTCGCTCGACAGTATGGATGCATGGCTAACACAGGCGAGTCATCTCACCCATGCCTCAAACCAGCAGCCATCTGCAGCGCAGACAAGCCCGGACTCATCGGCACAAGCAGCGCTAAGCTCTGCCGCCGCCAATGATATTCATGCCAATGTCGATGACAATGCGGACAATGCTTGGCTTGAGGCGTTGTTGAAAGAAGAAAGCCAAAACACACACAAAACACCAGACAACACCGACCTATCACAAATCTTACAAAAAATGGGCGTGCCGTTTAGTGACGAAGAAAAAAGCCAAAACGCCCGTATAAAAGAGGCGCAAGCAAGGTTTTCACCAACGCCTGCGCGGCGCTCAGTGGCATCATTATTATGGACCCTTGGTTGCTTGGTATTGGCGCTGCTCTTATTGGCGCAATATGTCATCTTTAATATAGACACCTTGGTCAAAAACCCTGCTCATGCCGAGCGCCTACACCGCATCTGCTCTGTTGCCGTTTGTAGCTTGCCTAGTGCGGACTTAACAGCATTGAGCATTAGTCATATTACTCACCAAAAAAGCCGCATCAACACCACAGGCGCGTTTAGCGATGTCAGCGCCGCCCTTTACAATCAAAGCACCAAAGCGCAGCTCTATCCGAGCGTCAAGGTCAGCGTGTACGGCAAAGATAATACGATTGGTGAGTTTATCGCCGCGCCAGCAGATTACTTACTAGGCAAACAAAAACAACTCGCCGCCAATAGTCAGCAGCAGTTATTATTTACCATCCCTGTGGCCAATACTCAGATTCGCGACGTTCAGATAACGCCTTTGTATTAAGGCCTGTGTTTGTCAAATGGTTAGGGTATGTTTTGCCTATGCCGACAGATACTACAAAAAATAACGCTTCATTGAACGATTTGATGGTCATGTATTTGATGACTAGGCACTCGATGGTTGGATATCGGATATAACCTCGAATCTATCAGTGCCAAAGGCCATTAATTTGATATAATACCCTGATATCTGATGGTTTGATTTTCTCTAACCCAAGGACTTTATCTTATGGCACCTCATGCACAGCATAATGCCCACCATTTTGCTACCAGCTCTGAGCATCCTGCCGACTACTCCAAACCCCATACCCACACTGCTCATGAGCCGCTGCGTGTACATGTTGAGCGTGTGGTGCGCCAGTACTTTGCCTTGTTAGGTGATGAGGTGCCAACCGACTTATACGAGCTGATCTTAAGACAAGTTGAAGAACCGCTACTGTCGGTCGTCCTCGAACAAACGCGCGGCAATCAAACCAAATGCGCCCAAATCCTCGGGCTAAATCGCGGTACACTACGCAAAAAACTCAAAACTTATGACTTAATGTAGCACCAGCTATATGCGCCTATCTATTTTGATTGACAATCATTATGCAGGGCAATTGAGCGGTGATGATCTCAGTTTTTTTGAGGTTATCTGCCACCATTGTCGTTATCACCTTGCCAGACGTTGATGTCGGGCTTTTTTTATGGAAGTTTTTTTATGAGTACAACCCCACTCGCCTTATTATCAGTCTCTGATAAATCCAATATCGTTGAATTTGCTCAAGGTCTCATCAAGGCAGGCTTTGGTTTGTTATCTACTGGCGGTACGTATCGGCTACTCACCGAAAATGGCGTCGCTGTAACCGAGGTATCAGACTATACTGGCTTTCCTGAGATGATGGACGGCCGCGTCAAGACACTACATCCTAAAATCCATGGCGGTATCTTAGGTCGCCGCGGGACTGATGATGGCGTCATGAGTGACCATCAAATCGAGCGTATTGATCTGGTGGTGGTAAACTTATATCCATTTGCGCAAACCATCGCGCGCGCCGATGTGACCATGGCTGATGCTATCGAAAACATCGATATCGGTGGCCCTACTATGGTACGGGCAGCAGCAAAAAACCATGCCCATGTCGGTATCGTCACGGACCCTGCTGACTATGAGCGCGTCCTTACCGCTCTCGGCGACAGCACTGAGCTGACTTCGGCGCTGCGTTATGACTTAGCGGTCAAAGCTTTTGAGCATACCGCACAGTATGACGGTATGATTGCCAACTTCTTGGGGAGCCGCCTCAGCGCCACGCAAGAGCCAGAGAACTTCCCACGTACCTTTAACGTGCAGCTCGAAAAAGCACAAGACTTGCGTTATGGTGAAAACCCGCATCAAAACGCCGCTTTTTATGTCGAAAACCACCCATTAAAGAGCCAACAAGCCTCTATCGCGACCGCCACACAGTTGCAAGGCAAAGCACTATCGTACAACAACATCGCCGATACAGATGCCGCGCTTGAGTGTGTCAAAGCCTTTAGTGCGCCTGCTTGTGTGATCGTCAAACACGCCAACCCTTGCGGCGTGGCTGTGGATCAAGACCAAGTTGCTGCATACCAAACGGCCTTTAGTACCGACCCTGAGTCTTCTTTTGGTGGCATCATTGCCTTTAACCGTCCCTTGACGCTAGCCGCGGCTAAAGCCATCATTGATAATCAGTTCGTCGAAGTCATCATCGCACCAAGTATCGAAGAGGGCGTCCTCGACATCACAGCCAGCAAGAAAAATGTCCGCGTCTTGGTATGCGGCGAGCTGCCAGCACCAGACCAACGCGACGCTCAGCTTGACTATAAGCGCGTCAATGGTGGCCTACTCGTACAAGAACAAGACCTTGGCTTAATCACTGCCAATGATCTAAAAATTGTCACCGATGTACAGCCAACAGAGGCGCAAATTGCAGACTTGCTATTTAGCTGGAACGTTGCAAAATATGTCAAATCAAACGCCATCGTCTATGCCAAAGCTCAGCGCACCATCGGTGTTGGCGCCGGTCAAATGAGCCGTGTCAACTCAGCCCGTATCGCCGCCATCAAAGCTGAACACGCAGGACTTGCCACCGAAGGCGCCGTTATGGCCTCAGATGCTTTCTTCCCATTCCGTGATGGCATCGATAATGCAGCAGATGTCGGCATCTCTGCTATCATTCAGCCGGGTGGCTCGATGCGCGATGACGAAACCATCGCAGCGGCCAATGAGCATGGCATCGCCATGGTGTTCACAGGTATGCGTCACTTCCGCCACTAGTCTTATATAGTCTTTTGTAACTGAGCCGGCGCGCATGAGACGCGTCGGCTTTGATTGCTAAATTACAGGTCAAAAAAAAGCCACTGTCCTTGATACAGTGGCTTTTTTACGTCTTTATGTTCAAGCGGCTATCGTTATTTAGAGCCATCTAAGATAACTCAATTATCGATATTTAACGATCTGTATTTAACGACCTTGCGCGCTGGCCATATTGGTGTCGTTAATCTCAACCTGATACACCATCCGCAGATGCTCTAAGTAATCTTGCAGTTGATCTTGGCCTAAATTATCACGAATAATAGCTGCCGTTTGCGCTCTTTGTATATCAGACAATGGTGATTGCTGCTCCGTTTTGATACGGTCACCGACCAACAAGCTGGCACCCACTTCCGTCTCGCTTGCAATAGCTACCACAGCGTTATCATCAGCTTGCTGGCTAAAGGCCATACCACGCTCTTTTTCGGTCAATTGTGTCGTTTGACGATTGATCTGACCGAGCGCTTGCAGTGTTACAGGCTGCTTGCTGATATCTGCTGGCGTTTTGATACCAGCAGCAATGGCTTTGGCTTCTTTTAGGGCCAATGCTGTGGCTTTTTGGCGACGTAGTATCTGCGTGATTTTTGGCGTCGCCGCTGACAAAGACAAGGTTTTAGTAGGACGATAATTGCTCGGTTGTACCCACACCTTGCTGTTACCTACTTCGATACCTGCAGTTACTGCCTGATCTTGAATGGTAAATTCATCAAAGGCTTGTTTGAGCACAGCTGGCTGTGACAAAACCGATTGGTTGTTTTCTTTACGGTAGTCTTTGATGCGTTTTAGTGGGACGTTTTCTTGCTGAGCAATATCTTCGATACTAAAACCATCGGCCGCCAAATCATTAATGGCCGTGACTTTATCGGCATAAATCTCTTGACGCTTGTACTCTTTTGCTTTCGCCGTTAGCTCATCGCGCATGCTATCCAGACTTGGCACCTTGCTACCATTATCTTCAGTCACCATAAATATCTGATAGCCAAAGCTGGTTTTGATAGGTGCGGTGACATCCCCAACACTTAGGCCCTCAAGCGCTTTTTCGACCGCAGCAGCATCGCTACCAAATACCGAGGTATTCAGACGACCGATATCGCCGCCAGTCTCTCCTGACGGATTATCGGACTCGGCTTTGGCAAGCGCGGCAAACGACTCACCTTTGTCTAAACGTGCCTGAATTTTTTCGGCACGCGCCTTGGCGTTGTCACCTGTGAGAAGTATTTGGCTGATTCTACGCTCGTCTACCACCGCTTGGCTTTGCTTATACGCTTCATATTGCTGCTGCAGATCCGCTTTAGTGACCTCATCAACCTGAATGGCTTGCGGGTCTAGTTGAATATAAGCCAAATCCACCATCGCGGCACTTTTTAGTGTGTCTTTATTGGCATCATAATAAGCTTGAATGTCGCTTTTGCTGACCTCGACTTGATCGGCATAGTCTTGCCAATTAAACCGATGGAGCCAGATATTGCGCGACTCCATTTGCAAATCAATCAATTGACTGACCGCTTGCATCGGATAAATCGCAGTGCCGACGATACTGGCATTGAGCTGATCGAGGCTTAACTGATTGCGAAACTCAGCAAACAGCTGGTTTTTTGTCATACCGCGCTGGCGCAAAAAGTTTGCAAACTGCTCATTAGAAAAATTGCCGTCCGCATCCTTAAATACTTCTTCTTGACGCAGCAAACGGTTGATGGTGTCATCAGAGACCGTCATTCCAAGCTTACCTGCCTGCTGCTCTAACAATGTGCGATCTATAAGGCCTTTTAGCACCTGCTCGTGTAGCACATCCTCATTTAATAGGCTGGCATCATCAACTTGCTCTAAAATTTCGGTACGACGGTTATTTACCGCAGCTTGATACTCAGACAGCCCCACGCTTGCCTCACCTACCTGAGCGACTTGGTTTGGGTCGACACTACCGCCAAAGTAGCTTTCGACACCCAATAATGCAAGCGGTGACAGGCATAAAATCAATAAAATGCGACCTGGCCAGCTTTTTAAAAAATCGCGCAATTTATCCATAGTTATCTCTGCTTTATTAACCTATGTTGATGAAAAACCATTGTAATATGATGCCTATCGACGCTGTAGTAACGATGCTATCTAAGCCGGCAATGGTATGAGTAAGGGCGTGTGCGTTTTGGTGCAAAACCAAGAGATATCAATCAATCTTGATTTAGACAATGCATCTACAGCGCGCCCTATGATACGTGATTTTTGAGACAGACTCAAAATATTCATGATGTCTGATACAAACTATCGCAATAAAAAAAGCACCTAAATATTAGGTGCTTTTTACTATTTGGCTCATGACTTAAATAATAAGCAAATCCATGAGCGACCTTCTATCTTTTTACGGCCTACAGACACTGCATTTATACGTATCTTGTATCCAATTTTAGTCTCTGCCTAATAGGTGGCCGTAGTTTTATAGTGGTCTATACCTTATATAGTCTTAAAAAATACTATCTTAATAAAGGCTTAGTTTAAGCGCTCTTTTAAGTTTTTACCAGCTTTAAAGCTTGGTACTTTGCTTGCTGGGATGTTTAGCTCTTCACCAGTCTTAGGGTTACGGCCAGTACGTGCTTTGCGGTCTTTTACGCTAAAAGTACCAAAACCAACCAAAGAGATGCTGTCGCCAGCTTCTAAAGCTTCACCAACACTTTCCATAACAGCGTTTAGTGCATCGCCAGCTTGGGTTTTGTTCAGACCACTTTTTTCTGCGATGCTATCAATCAATTCTGACTTATTCATAAAATTTCCTTCAAGTTTAAGGGGGATAATACACGCTCACGCCAGGTATTGTAACGCTCTCATAGCACTTAAGCAATAAAAACTACCTGACTTGCGTATTAACAGGTTTCGCTTTGTTATCGTCTTTATATCAAGGCCGCATAAGGAGCGCAAGCGATTTTACATATTTTTGTGCCGCTTACTACGTATTTGACACTCAATGTTACGCAAAACCCCTGCAATTTTTTATCAATTCACTACTTTACCTTAGGCAGCTTGACTACCCAGTGTTTTGTCCAGTAAATTGCTCTCATTATAGTATTTGAACCTATCCTTAGCTTAAAAATACTAATGAGTCATCAACAAGCCACTACTGGCTCTAAGACAACAGGCAGCCAAAGCCGAAAATAGCACAAAAAATATCGACTTATCAATACACTTGACATAAAGGGTACTAAGAGTCAGAAACTTGCGTTACTTTTTATTATAAAGACGTTACTATAAGCAAAATATAATCGCATATTTTGGGTGTATCTTGATTTTTAAGTTGTTTTTTATTGATCAAATCCTCATTTTACGACACGTTACTAAAATAACCACGGATTATCTACATGAAGCGTTCTACGTTATCTCACTCTTTTCTCAATATCTTTTTGGTGTTCATCGAGTCAGCATTGACCTTACTGTTACGCCTAGATCCTGAATTACGTAAAGCAGCTTATCCTTTAGCCAAACAAGGTACTGTCGTCGCGCTGCGCTTGTACCTCCCCCATGTAGAAGTTTTTGCCACCTTTAGCACCAAAGGTGTGTTATTAGACGCGCAATTGCCGATAGGCCGTAGCGAGCCTGATGTCGTCATCAATGCCTATAGTATCCAAGTCATCAACGCCATCACCACTCACGACAGCGAAAGCACTGAAAAGCTACAAATGCGCGGGGAGTCAGTGCAAGTACAGTTGGTCAAGCAATTTATCATGCAATTGGGTCTAGGCAGCCTCATCCAAGGACTGGTGAAAAAGTTCAAAGGTGGTAAAGGCAAATCTAAGCCCACTGAAGCGGAGATGGCAGAAAAAAAAGAAAACTACAAACTGCGTATCAAAGAGCAGCAAACGCAAATCAACACCTTAACCATCAAAAACCGCGAGCTTGAAACCACGGTCAAAGAGCTACAAAGCAAACAAAAAACACTGACAATTGTGACTGTCGTCGCCCTGCTTGTCATGATTGGCGCGATTATCGCGTTATTAATAAATTAAACGAGTCCACTAAACGAAGCAATAAAATCGACAGGTATCATTGAGAAGTCTATTAGTCGCTCTATGGTGGCGTCTTTAACAGGCTACTGACCAGTCATCAAACAGTAGGGTGCGATATCAAAAGCACAGCCTAGATATCTATTGCTGTCACCCTACCTTCTCCTACCTTGCCTTTTATCAAGTATCGTTAATCCAAAACCAAAAAAATGCAGCAATGTCCGCATGCGATTGCTATCAACTTATCTGACGTGCTGCTTACTTTTGAGACTTTACGGCATTTATACCTATAACACTGGGTTTGTTTTATAGTGCATCGACTATATCTTTACTGCTCATTTGTTTTTACTCTCGATGTTTATTCATCATTGCTTTTATGCATCATTGTTTTTATCAATCATAGCCATCAGCTTGATTAACCATTCAACCACACTTTAATCTTGACTAAATTACTCAGGATTAAGTATAATTGGCTTAATCGTTGCACACATCGGGTTGACCATCTGTTGTTTAACGACGATAAGACACCACTTAGCAGATGACTTTTATTTGAGCATGGCAGAGGTTTTGCCTTTTTTATCTTTTGCTTTGGTAGAGAGTCTCTTACTAAGATCGTTGTTAAATAAAAATGATATATAAGTTTGGAGATAACACATGCGTTTGACTACTCGAGGCAGATACGCCGTGACCGCGTTGCTAGATTTGGCGCTACAAACCAGCCAACAGGACAGTGCGGTATCTTTATCTGATATCGCTAAACGGCAATCAATATCTATCTCTTATCTCGAACAGTTATTTTCCAAACTACGCAAACGTGGGCTTGTCACCAGTATACGCGGTGCCGCTGGTGGTTATTACTTAGCCAAACCGCTAAACGAGATAGATGTGATGAGCATCATATCTGCGGTCGATGAGTCGGTTAATGCGATGCAGTGTGAAGGACGCGGCGACTGCCAAGGTGGTACAATGTGCTTAACCCATGATCTATGGTGTGCATTGTCCAATCATATCGAGCAGTACTTGAAAAACATAACATTAGCGCAATTATTAGATATGGAAAATGTGCAGTCCGTCTCAGAGCGACAGCACACCTCCACCAAAGAAGTTTCTATAAAAGACATTAATACCATTACCCTATCGAACAGCGAGGCAAACCCAGCATGAGCCAACATAACAACCTTATATATTTAGATTATGCCGCCACCACGCCAGTTGCTAAATCAGTAGCTGCCAAGATGAGCGAGTATCTGACTGTAGATGGCATCTTTGGTAACCCAGCCTCGCGCTCGCACGGCTACGGCTGGCAAGCAGAAGAAGCCGTAGAAACCGCGCGTCAGCAAGTGGCTGAAGTCATCAACGCTGATCCGCGTGAAATCGTCTTTACCTCTGGTGCGACTGAATCTGACAACCTCGCCATCAAAGGTGCGGCGCATTTTTATCAATCGCGCGGCAAGCACATCATCACCAGTAAAATTGAGCACAAAGCGGTTTTAGATACCTGCCGTGAGCTTGAGCAAGAAGGTTTTGAGATTACTTACTTAGAGCCACAAGCCGGTACGGGTCTTATTTTGCCAGAGCAAGTAAAAGATGCATTACGTGACGATACGATTTTGGTATCACTGATGATGGTAAACAATGAGCTTGGTACCATCACCGATGTCGCAGCGATTGGTGAAATCACTCGTGACGCTGGCGTGATTTTCCACGTCGATGGCGCGCAGTCTGTCGGTAAAGTAAAAATCAATCTTGAAGAAATGAAAATCGATTTGATGAGTTTCTCAGGACACAAAGCCTATGGCCCTAAAGGTATCGGCGCATTGTTTGTCCGCCGTAAGCCGCGCATTCGCCTAAAAGCTGAGCAGCATGGCGGTGGTCATGAGCGTGGTATGCGCTCAGGTACATTACCGACGCATCAAATCGTAGGTCTAGGAGCGGCATTTGCTCTAGCCAATGAGCGCTTTGAAGAAGATCATGCTCACGTTGCCAAACTCCGCCAAAAACTATGGGATGGCCTGCAAGACATCGAAGAGATCTACCTAAACGGTGATTTAGACAATAGCGTGCCTAATATCGTCAATATCAGTTTTAACTTTGTAGAAGGCGAGTCATTGATGATGTCGCTAAAAGACTTAGCTGTTTCATCAGGCTCGGCCTGTACGTCTGCGACGCTTGAGCCATCATATGTATTACGTGCTATTGGTCGTCCAGATGAGCTGGCTCACAGCTCAATCCGCTTCAGCTTTGGCCGTTATACCACCGAAGAAGACATCGACCGTGTCATCAAACAAATGCACGAAGCGGTTGAGAAACTGCGCGCCCTATCACCACTTTGGGATATGTATCAAGAAGGTGTGGATTTAGATTCAGTAGAATGGGCTGAGCACTAACATTTACCAAACAAATCGCCTTTATGCGCTTTGTTTTAAATATTTATAAAACGATTGATCAGACAATTACAGTAAGCGTTTGACCCCAATTATCGATGAGCGACGGATACGTAGTAAACAATCTATCGCTCATCCCCTAACTAGGAGAAAACCCCATGGCCTATAGTGACCAAGTTATTGATCATTACGAAAACCCACGCAACGTCGGCAATCTTGACAAAAATGCCAAAAACGTTGGTACAGGTATGGTCGGTGCCCCAGCGTGTGGCGACGTGATGCGCCTACAGATTCAAGTAGATGACGCCGGTATCATCGAAGATGCACGTTTTAAAACGTATGGCTGCGGCTCAGCGATTGCCTCAAGCTCACTTGTCACCGAGTGGCTAAAAGGCAAAAGCTTGGACCAAGCTGGCGAGATTAAAAATATGGACATCGCTGAAGAGTTGGCTTTGCCACCTGTAAAAGTGCATTGCTCTGTACTCGCAGAAGACGCCATCAAAGCCGCTATTAGCGACTATAAAGGCAAGCATGGTACCGCTGAAGAAGCGACCAGCTAAGCTTATTGGCGTATGCACTGTTTTATCAGCAAGGCGTTAGTAGTGCTCTAATCGATTGCTACTGACGCCATAAAGGTGACAATAACGCTACTGTAATTGTCACCTTTTATTTTATAACTGGCGCAAACACATAAATCTGGTAGATACACTAGGTTGGCTGCCAGTCTCATATTCGTTATTGATAGCTACTATTAACAGTTGTTATGAATAACCGTCATTGATTTTATGGTCGATGACATCATATTGAAAGATATCTTTATTATTGATAGTCAATGGGAGTTGGCATGATTGAAATGACAGAACGCGCCGCTCAGCATGTTCGAGAGTTTTTGGACAATCGCGGCAAAGGCGAAGGTATCCGTGTGGGTATTCGCACCGCAGGCTGTTCAGGCTTGGCCTATGTCTTAGAGTTTGTAGATACACCTGATGACAATGACACACGCTACGAAAGCCGCGGTGTGAGCATCTTTATCGATCCGAAAAGCTTGGTCTATTTAGACGGCTTATTGATGGATTATGAAAAAGAAGGCTTAAATGAAGGCTTTAAGTTCACCAACCCCAACCAAAAAGGTGAATGTGGTTGCGGTGAGTCGTTTACTGTTTAAGATTGCCCGCCCCTATCCGTTGGCCATCGTTATGACTGAAGCCGTACTGGCCTTTAAGCATGATGTATTTTGATAAAAAATATTGTCTTGAACATTTTTCTTATTCAGTTGGTAGGCTATACATCACCCAATCTGGCGCTTGATAGCACACTGGATATGATAAGCGCTGGTATTTCAGATACTTTATAATAAATAAAAGCAAGGCGTATGATATGACAGACATCACCGCAGAAGCACAGTTTGATAATTTTTTTGCTCTATTTGAGCAGCCCGCTCAGTTTGAGATTGATCAGGCTCGTCTGGATCAGCAGTTACGTCTACTACAAAAACGCTATCATCCTGATAATCTGATGGTAGATAGCACAAAAGACGTGGGGAGTGTGACGGAGGCCAAGCAGCAATCAGAGCAAGCTTCAGCGCTGATAAATCAAGCATACCAAACCTTAAAGGCTCCTGATAGCCGCGCCGGCTACCTATTAGAGATGGCAAGTCAGGCTCATAATCTTGAGCACTCAATTGCCGATTTAGATTTTTTAGAAGACGCCATGCAGATGCGTATCGATCTAGATGAAGCGATCGAAGATAAGGATCGGACAACGCTTGCGCAGCTACAACCCCAGATTACCACTCGTCTGAGCAAACAGTCTGAGCGCTTTAGCAGCGCCTATCAAAAGCAAGACTGGCAGACCGCGATTGATGCCACCCAAAAGCTTAAGTTTTTGGTAAAACTCAATGCCGATGTGACGACTGGTCTCGATGAAGTCGCCAGTGCTGAGCACTCTGATGACGATGATTTATATGTTTAGGGTGTCTAGATAAACATACCTTCAATATGTAGATTTAAAGATTGATATTTATCATCATTCGTCATCATAATTGCGCCATTTCCTTTATTTATTTTATCTTTGAGTGATTTTATGTCTTTATTGCAAATTGCCGAACCCAATCAAAGTGCCCAACCTCATCAGCATCGTTTTGGTCTAGGTATCGACCTTGGCACCACACGCTCACTGGTCGCAGTCGTACGCTCAGGCAAATCGCAAGTCTTAGAGGCAGGCGCTGACAACGATACGTTGCTGCCCTCTGTCGTCTACTACCCCAGCACTGGCAAACCCATGGTAGGGTATGATGCCCTAGCGCATTTGGCCGATGACCCAAAAAACACCATCGTATCCGCCAAGCGCTTTATGGGTCGTAGTCAAGCAGATATTAAATTCTCTCATCCTTATGAGTTAAGCGGCAATGCAGACGACATGCCAGCTTTTGTCACTGCCCAAGGTAAGGTATCCCCTGTTGAAGTCTCAGCACGTATCCTAGCCGCCCTCGAGCAGCGCGCCGCAAGCGCATTACCTGCCGACAGCATCGAAGGGGCGGTGATCACTGTTCCCGCTTATTTTGATGAGGCGCAGCGCCAAGCAACCAAAGATGCTGCACAAGCTGCTGGTATCAATGTGCTACGTTTGTTAAATGAGCCCACGGCTGCCGCTGTCGCCTACGGCCTTGATAAGCCCAATCAAGATAACACGCAAAGCCATTACTTAATTTATGACTTGGGCGGTGGTACCTTTGATGTGTCTATCTTAAAGCTCACCGATGGGGTTTTTGAAGTCTTAGCAACTGGCGGCAACAGTGCACTAGGCGGTGATGATATCGACCGCTTGCTGACCAACTGGTTGATCAAACAATTAGGTATCGATCCAAAAGACGTCAGTCGGCATGACAAGTCAATTCTTGCCCAGCAAGCCAAAGCGTATAAGCAAGCTTTGACGGACGCCGAGCAGGTCGCTATCGACATTACGGTCAACGGCCACTCTTATCAAGGCACCTTGCACCGTGACGATTTGCTGACCATTGCTGAGCCTGTCAATCGCCGTACGCTTAGCGTCTGCGAGCAGGTATTACGCGATGCCAAGCTATCTATTGACGATTTAGATGAAGTCATTTTGGTGGGCGGCTCAACCCGTATGCCAGCTGTGCAACAAGTGGTGACCACGTTTTTTGGCAAGCAGCCGCTTTGCCGCTTAAACCCAGATGAAGTCGTTGCCCTAGGGGCTGCACAAACCGCGCACCAACTGGTCAATGGTGATAGTGACAATACACTTTTATTATTAGATGTCACTCCTTTGTCACTCGGCCTTGAGACTATGGGCGGCTTGGTTGAGGTGCTGATTCCCCGTAACACCCCTATCCCTGTCAAAAAACGCCAAGTATTTACCACCTATCAGGACGGTCAGACAGGCATGGTGATTCATGTGGTTCAAGGCGAGCGCGAAACTGTCGAAAACTGCCGTTCGCTTGGACGTTTTGAATTATATGGCATCCCACCGATGAAAGCAGGCTTTGCCCGTATCGAGGTCACCTTTAGCATTGATGCCAATGGACAGCTGACAGTCAGCGCGCAAGAAACCACGACTAAGACCGAAAGCAAAATCGAGATTGTACCCTCTTATGGCTTGTCTGATGAGCAAAAAGAGCAGCTACTGATGGCAGGGTTTGAGCATGCAGAAGCGGACAAAAACGCTCGCTCTTTGATTGAGACAAAAGTAGAGGCAGAACGCGAAGTGTTGGCGCTACAGTCTGCGTTGCAAGAGTTTGCAGCCCTACTGACCCCTGATGAGCAGCAAGCTCTAACACAGCAAATACAAGCGCTACAAACGGCACTAAACACCGATGACTTGACTCTCATTGAAGCCGAACAAGCCAAGCTCAAACCACATAGCGATGCATTTGCTGCTCGCATTATGAATCAAAGCGTCAAGGCTAGCATGGCAGGTACCAGCGCTCAAGATTGGTAAAAGCGCGTATAGAGTCTATCTATATACGGCTTAGCCATGATAGATGTGATGACCTGTAACAGACCTGATATATTTTTGAGTTTTTATTTTTTAATTGATTAGCACCGGATAGATAATTTATGCCAAAGATTACCGTATTACCTCATCATGAGATTTGCCCCGAAGGCACTGAAGTCGAGCTAGAAGCTGGCCAGAACCTATGCAAAGCCCTACTAGAAAAAGGCATTAAGATAGAACACGCGTGTGAGATGTCAAAAGCCTGTACTACCTGTCATGTGGTGGTGCGTAAAGGATTTAATAGCTTAGATGAGATGGACGATATCGAAGCAGACCTTTTAGACCGTGCTTGGGGTCTGGAGCCAGACTCACGTTTGTCTTGTCAGGTGATGCTCGAAGACGACGACTTGACCATCGAGATTCCCAAATACACGCTCAACCATGCTAAAGAAAACCACTGATAACATACTACTAATAACATATAGTCAAAGCCATCATAAAACGCCAACGATGACTGCATATCATGGTTGGCGTTTTTGTCTGCTCACGAATGTGCTGGCATATTAAATATGGTCATACAGATGTCAAATCAGTAAAAGATTCGCTATTAATCGTTGTGACGCTGGCTCTCTGCTGCAATAGTATTTGCTACCTTTTCTTGCTCTTGTTTGATACGCTCGAGAGCGAGGTTTAGACGTTCTCGGATGTCTTGATAGTCTTGATCTTTCATGTCTTTGAAGTTTAGATGCAAATTAAATCCTGGTAACGTATGGTCCACCCATTTTGATAGCTGACCTTTATTGGCATCAGGATCGAGGACTTGCCAAGCATTGACTTTTTCGTCGAAGCCTTTGAGCTGAAACGCACCTGCATGCTGACACTCATAATTGTGACAAACATAATCATAAGTACTTTCGCTGACCAGTATCTCATCTTTGCCTGCGCTACTCTCCAGCCGCGCCGCGAGATTGGCCTCTTTGCCAATCAATGTATAGCTCAAGCGATTATTGCTACCGAAGTTGCCGACATGGCAATAGCCTGTCGTGATACCAACGCGTATATACAGCCCTGCAAAACCCATTAGCCGCCACTTATGCCTCAGGGTACGCATCTCACGGCGCATGTCTAGTGCCATTGCCACACAGTCAAGCGCATCTTGACGCGCGCCTTGACTGCTAGGCTCTCCAAAAAAACACACCATCCCATCGCCGACGAACTTATCAAGCACAGCGCCATGCTTATTGGCGATGACCGTCATGCAGTGCATATAGGTATTTAAAATATCTGCCAGATTGTCCGAGCTTAAACTATCAGACAGCTCTGTAAAACCCACAATGTCCGAAAACATAATCGTCAGCTTGGCACGTTTGTTTGACACACTAACGGGCGCATCTGTTTTTACAATTGGCTCCCAAATCTGCGGTGGCACAAAACGGGTCAACTTATTGATGACTGAAACCATGGTACCCAAACGCCCTACCGCTTGCTGCGCACGCTGTTGGTGACCCATGTACTTTTGATACACATAGCGAAACTGACACAGCATCACCGCCATACTGGACAGTAGCACCACTGGCGGCAGCCAACTGTCATGGCAGTCCATCTGCGTGCTGTTTAAAATCACGCTGACATAATAAAAAACAATCACAGTCACTATCGAGACAATGACCAGTCTAATTTGGTTTTCAGGACTACTAATAATAATACGTAATGCAATCAAAGCTGCCAGACTGATCGACATGACCGTGCACAGCTGTATCGAGCCTATGACTGCAGACAGCAAAATAATGACGATATTGGAGGTCCAAAAACTGGTCTGACGGCGATAGTTATATATCAAAATCAGCAAGCTTGGCAGGCTAACGACGATCAGCAGTGCCATCGAGGTGGCACTAAAGTCAAAATGCAGGGCAAGAAGCACAACCGTTAGGATCAAGACAAACACTTCTGGATAGTCGAATCGACAGATACCATTCGTCTGTGATGGAAATTTCGGTCTCAACGTATCTAAAAGAGGCATATGAAGTGTTCGCTTAATAAAGCAGACAATCGATAAATATTAGGAGAAGGAAGATAGCACAGTAACAGTTAATTTCGTTATGAGCATACTATTTTCCAAACCCAAGCAACAGGCAGACAAACCCTTAGCCGACTACCGCAACTCGCCAGCACCAATGACACTTTAGATTTGGTATAAGGCAAGCTAAAAGACTATTATACGTTTTCATTTTTATAAAACATACGTTACTGATACGCAAAACCCTACCGTTGGTCACTTAATAAGCAAGCCATCATGAGCAAGTTTATAGCCTTACTTGATACTAGGCTGTCTTACTGCACCCTAAAGCTGCTTGAGGCGCCAGAATAAGGCTTAATTTTGCCTGTCCAGCCGCTCTTCCAGTCGCCAGCATGGGTTAGTCGATATGTCCCTGCTGGCGTATCGGCACGGATGCGCCAATCGATAATCGCTTTGCTATAGGCCGCCCCTTCTCGCTGCCACGTGTAGGTGGTCTCAAAGTCACGGTCGCTTAGATAGTCCACCCATTGACCATCTTGGTAACGCTGCACCTTAAGAAAGCTGTCTTCAGTACGTAGGTTGTTTTTGGGGTGCGCTGCGCGAAATACCGCCGTAGCGACCTCCCCGCTTTGGTAACTAGGGTTTGGCTGCGTGAGCACTTGCCCCCAACGTTGATGTATGGGTTTGTCATCGAATACCACGCCTGTACGCTCATGAAACGACTTATGTGAGCGATCAGGTGGTGCGGCACTGTCAGGCACGTCTGTACCGGTGCGTAGCGCTTCGGCTAACTGGCTATACTCCTGTATATACGCCGCCGTTTGATAAGGGCCATACTCCGTAGAGGCACCTTCATAATGCTGGGCGGCAAACTCCTCACGTGTACTCAAATAGCCGCTATAGTTATTGGCCAAGCCATTGACAATGACGGTATCGACCCCTGCGTCTTTTAGCTGGGCGAGTACAGCGGCTCGTATCCGCCGCCCCGCCATGGTGGTCGGCTCGCCAGGAATAGCCACAATAGCGATATTGCCGATACGCATGAGCTGGACAGGCTGCTCAGTATTTATCCAGCCCCACTTGCCAGTTGGCAATAGCACTTGTTTTTCTGCCTGACAGTCGTCTTGATTGACAGTTGAGACGATACCAAAGGCGCCGCGTGTCAAACTGGCCAAAAGCGACTGATCGACTTTATTGATATCATCATTGATCCGAAAGCTCGCGCGCGTCATGCCTTCGTATATGCCAGGGATATTTGATGGCCCGTTTTCGCCGCCTGCAGCAAAAGAATAACCTCGGGCAGGCGTACATAAGACTTTGTCACCCGCACCACTGGTGAACCTGCTCTCGACCTGATAGCCTTTTAGATCAACCCAGCGTGCGCGGACATCCACCGGCCCCGCGACAGGGGCACCTTGATGCCATAGTTCAGCAGCCTTATCAAGCTGCAGTTGCCCATCGCGTCGGACGTTTTCCCATTCGTCATCACTACCCTGAAAGCCGGGTTTTGAGTTGGCATTACCGCCTGCCGCCAATACGTCCCCTTCATCAGCATTGGCAAAGGCCGCGACAAAAGGTCTGTCCGCGTTGTTATTAAACAGCTTTTCGGCACCAAGCTGAGCATAGCCCTTGTTGTCCGCGCTAAGATGCATAAACTGATTGCTAAAGCTGGTCGGGTGCAGGGCAAACCAATTAATCAGTCCCATCGGTGTGCCATCGGTAGCATCTAGGCGCAGCTGAGTCATGGTCTCATTGACATTACTATCAAACTCTTGCGCATCGACATTGTTGTTATACGCAATCTGTGAGCGGTTAACAGTCGCTCCTTTTAACTTACCTTGTGCCACAGACAACGTCCCTGGCGTCAATGACTCATGAGCGCGTTTGATCGAAGTGACAATTCCGCCGACGATAGCGTTGAAGTTTTGCTGACTATAGCCCGCTAGTGTGTCGTCCGTGCTGGCGATTTGATACAGCTGCTGATGCGAATAGCCAGCATTTCCCACGTGAGTATGCGTGGCGGCAAGCATCACGTTATCGTCGTTATATAAGTCGCCAAAATCTGCTTGCAAGCGTTTGATGACCTCAAGCTTGACCGCGGTAAACATCGCGCCCATATCCGCTGAGACATAGACAACTCGGTTGCCTGCATTGCTATCCGCTTCGCCGACAATAAAAGCATGAGAATATAGACGATCATTGATACCCTGCACCACCTGACCTGCAGCATAGCCAAACATGCCCGTTTCGGCTGCAGCTCCTGTGATGTCGGCTTTACCAGTACCGACAAGGTAACGGTGCGCGACCGATTCAGCAACAGCGCTGGCGCTAAAGTTCGACGTAATAGAGCGGTTAGATGGGTCAGCATCAGTCGTGATGGTTTGTGTCGCCGCGGGCGACATGACGGTAGGCTCAGTAGAGTCTGTTTCACAGGCTGTCATACCCAGCAATGCGGTACAAATCGAGAGAAACAACATAGTAGGTCGTCGTGACGAGGGTGGTGAGATAGAGGAAGTAGCCATTTGTTGTCCTTAACATAGAGTGAAATCTTAAATCAAACAATCTTGATTTAAAATTGAATGGCTCAGCAATTTGTACCGCACCGCATCTACTCTGATGTGACGCAGCAAAGACACCGATCTGACAAGCTGGCTATATCCATTTAGCCAACTTACACTCTAATATAATGACTGACAGACAAATGTAAAATATTTTTCGTAAAGCCGTACAATAAACTCATTAACACAGAGAGCTATGCTTACAGACGACGCTCATGACTATGCGTATTTAACCGTTTATTACCAAAGGCTTATTGCTAAAAGACCTACTGCATCCGCCAATCAAACGGCATTTGATGATGACCACGCAGCGCCATCATCAAGGTTTGCTGCATCTGCGCCAGCACCTCTTTGGTGTAAGGTACAGCAGGGACGCCCCACACTGGGTTGGGCCACTGCATATCGTTTTGATAACGAACGATATGATGAAAATGAAGCTGCGGCACCTGATTGCCCAGCGCAGCCACGTTCATCTTGTCAGCCTGAAAAGTCTTGGCAAGTTGGCTGGACAACCAGCTCGACTCACGCAAAAACTGCGCTTGGTCGGCCTCAGACAGCTCATACAATTCTTTGATACCAGAGACACGTGGCACCAATATCAACCAAGGAAACTGACAATCATTGATTAAACGGCAGGTCGATAATGGGAAATCTCCCACCAAAAAACTGTCGGCTGCAAGTTTATGATGAAGTTGGAACATAATGACGGTTCTCTTGTTATGAAGGGGATAACGCTTAGATACTAAAAATAAGGGTGGCCAAGACCTATCGAACGCTATAGGCCATAGAGTAGACACAGAATATCTGCTATTTTATCAGTTATCCAGTAGATAAAATAGCGCCTTGATGGATTGGCTGCTGTTTTACTGTGTTGCTGCCTAGCTGCCTAATAGATGGGGCGCTTGGATATGATGATTGGCGTCACTCAAAGCGCTAAGCGGGCTCTGCTACCATATGCTCGCTAAAGTAGCGCAGCAACTCCTCAAGCACAGTCACGCGTTGCTGCGGCGTGGCCAGCTTATTGGCATCCTGATAGCGAATGCCAGAGGCACCATTCATCCGGTAGCGCTGTCCATCTTTTTGAATGAGCTGGATAATTGCCAAGGCGTCAACTGGCGTATCAGGGGCAAACTCTAACGTCATGCTGCTACTATTGGCATCGATTTTGTTGATCTTCAATGGCTCGGCCTGTATGCGCAGTCTATGGATGGCAAATAAATGCTTGGTCTGATCTGGCAGTGTGCCAAAACGATCAATCATTTCGGTACGGATATCGGTGAGCGCCTCAAAATCATCAGCATTACTGATGCGCTTATAAAATAGCAAACGCTGATGCACATCATGCAAGTATTCTTCTGGTATCAGCGCTGAGCTGTGCAGATTGATCTCACTGGTCAGTGACAATGGGGTATTCAAATCAGGCTCTTTGCCCGCCTTGATGGCCTTTGTCGCACGCTCTAGCATATCCATATACAAGCTAAAGCCAATGGCTTGCATGTTACCGCTTTGCTGCTTGCCCAGTATCTCACCTGCCCCGCGAATCTCCAAATCCTCACTCGCCAGCATAAAGCCTGCACCCAATGTATTGGCGCGTTCGATGGCGTGCAGACGGCGCTTGGCATCACCTTTTAAGCCTTTGATAGATGGCACGAGCAAGTAGCAATACGCCTGATGATGACTACGGCCTACGCGGCCTCGCAGCTGATGCAGCTGCGCCAAACCAAACTTATCCGCGCGCTCAATGATGATAGTATTGGCATTTGGTACGTCGATACCGGTCTCGATGATGGTCGAACACACCAGCACATTGAACTTTTTGTGATAAAACTGCTCCATAATCTGCTCAAGCTGTCGCTCTTGCATCTGCCCATGCGCGACCCCCACTCTAGCCTCGGGCACCAGCTCACGTATCGTCTCTGCCATGCGCTCAATGCTCGCCACATCATTATGCAGCAAGTAGACTTGCCCGCCGCGTAATAGCTCACGCAAGATAGCCTCTTTCATCAAGGCATCGGTCTTTTGCATGACAAAGGTTTTGATCGCCAGACGACGAGCAGGCGGCGTGGCGATAATCGACATATCACGCATGCCAGATAGTGCCATATTAAGCGTACGAGGAATCGGCGTCGCTGTCATCGACATACTGTCTACATCGGTCTGAATGGCTTTGATACGCTCTTTATGGCGCACACCAAAGCGATGCTCTTCATCAACGATCATCAGTCCCAAATTGGCAAACTTTACATCCGGTTGCAACAGTTTATGGGTACCGATGACGATATCCACCTTACCCGCGGCAAGGTCTGCCAATACCGTCTCTTGATGCTTTTTGCCACCAAAACGCGATAATGTCTCGATACGTACTGGCCAATCGGCAAAACGGTCGCGAAAATTGTCTTCGTGCTGACCTGCCAGCAGCGTCGTTGGCACCAATACCGCCACTTGATAACCGGCACTGACCGCAATGAACGCCGCGCGCATCGCCACTTCTGTCTTGCCAAAACCCACATCACCGCAAATGAGGCGATCCATCGGCTGGTTTTGTCTCATATCCTCTATCACCGCATGGATAGCATTGGCCTGATCGGCGGTCTCTTCAAAGGCAAACTGACTGGCAAACAGCTCGTATTGTGAAGGGTCAATCTTGAAATGAATACCGACTTTGGCCTCACGCCTTGCTTGCATATTGAGCAGCTCGGCGGCGACATCATGGATTTGCTCCAGCGCTTTTTGTTTGGCTTTGTCCCACTTGCCGCTACCTATTTTATGGAGTGGTGCAAGCGCGGGGTCACCACCGCTGTAGCGGCTGATCATTTGTAAATTGGCAACGGGTACATAAATACTGGCGTCGTCCGCGTATTTTAGATGAATAAACTCTTGCTCGCCATCGCCCACATCTAAGGTAATCAGCCCATTATAGCGCCCGATACCATGCTCGATATGCACCACTGGGCTGCCTTCGGTGATCTCTGTGACGCTTTTGACCAAAAACTCTTCTGACACCCCGCTTTGGCGGCGGCGACGTGTTTGTAGCACTTGCCTACCAAACAGCTGAGTCTCACTGATCACCACCAGGCGCTCAGGAATATACACCCCGCGCTCGATAGGCGCCACCGTCAGCCCTACCTGCGGCAAGTTATTGTCATTAAGGGTTGTGACCTTATCAGCGGCCAAAAATGCTTCAAAGCTATCATACGCTTTGGTATCTACCTTACCCTTAAACAGCTCTATCAAAATCTCACGGCGCCCTGCTGTTTCGGCAACGATCAGCACCGGCGTCGCTGTTTGTGCTTGCTGTAGCAAAAACTCTAGCAAATCAGCCAATGGCTCTGCTTTTTGGTGATTGACCGCCAGCTGCGGCGGCTGTTGCGCCGTGAGTGTGACCAGTCCTTGCCGACTAGAGTCAGTCTGTACGGTCGATGAGGCATCATTGTCTATCGCCGCACGCGTCTCATGCGCACTGAGTATCACCCGCGGATAGTGGTTAAGATGCTCGTTTAAGGTATTTGATAATAAATATAATAATTCTGGCGCGACAATGGGTTTGTCGATATCGTGCCGGCGCTCTTCATAACGGCGCTGAATCTGCGACCAATAATCCGCTTGTGTTTCGTGGATTCGCTCATCAATGATAAACAAAGCGTCATCTGGCAAATAAGCAAACAAGCTGCTTTCAGTTTGCCAGTCATCCAAATCAAAAAACAATGGCTGATAGTACTCAAGCCCGCTACTGGCGATACCCGCCATCACATCTTTATGCAGCTCAGACTTGCGACTGCTGGTATTGGGAAACATCGCTGCAAAGTTGGTCCGAAACGTCTCGCGCCCTTCATCGAGCGGAAACTCTTTGGCAGGTAGTATCTGAAACTGCTGAATAGGTTTTGAGATATCAGGCAGTTTATGCAGTAGCGACAGTGACTCTTTGCCGATGCTACTGTCGTTACCACTCATCATGTTTTTTAGATCATCGACGGTCAGCGTACGCTGCGTCTGCGGATTAAAAAAGCGAATGGTTTCGATTTCATCATCAAACAAGTCTAAACGTAGCGGAAATGGCTGCCCCATGGCAAAGATATCGACAATACTACCGCGTACCGCAAACTCGCCTGGCTCAAAGACGTTTTCGACCGCACGGTAGCCTGCCTTTGCAAGCAGCTCGCGCTGAGTATTGATATCAAATCGATCACCGACACTCAAATCAAAATGCTGCCCTATCAGCCAGCTTGGCGGTGCGACCCGATGCATGAGCGCCTGCACCGAGATGAGCAGCACGCCTTTAGTGGGCATATCGGTCAATAGGTTGATACGCTCGCTGACGATGTCTTGATGCGGGGACAGCTCATCGTAGGTCAGCGTCTCCCAATCAGGAAACACATAGGCATCGACGCCGCAGAACGCCAGTTCAGTCTCAATTTGATTGAGCTGATTTTGATCGCGCGTTACCACCACTTTTAGACGCTCGGATACGTCCCATACCAACGCTTGCATCAAGCTTGCCAGCCATAGACTACTGACCGCACCATAAACAGGAGTCAGCCAGCGCCGCTCGGCATGAGTGATAGGAAACAACTGCTGGTTAATAGGGTCAAACGCGTCAGTCAAAGCAGTGATAGGCATAGAGGATAAGATCAAAGTTAAGAGTCAGAAAACTATTATACGAATATTTATGCAATTACCAAAATTTATGCCGTAACGGTTTGTCACTCAGCACATCACGCACAAAAACCTCAACGTTCATTAAGCTGAGGTTTTATATTAATGGTTGGGCTAGGCTTGGTAGTAGGCTTAAAGCAGAGGCTTGTCGCTCGCGATAATACCGTTATTGTCTGCATAGACAAACATGCCTGAATTTAGGGTCAAATCCCCAAAGCTGATTTCGAGATCGGTTTGACCTTCATCACGGCGCGTTGATTTACGCGGGATACAGCCAAGCGCCATGACACCGATATCCATCTGTGCCATATCATCGACATCACGGACACAGCCATACACGATGACCCCAGCCCAACCATTATCAATCGCCGACTGAGCAATCATATCGCCGAGCAGCGCACAGCGCATCGAGCCACCACCATCGACCACCAGTACCTTTCCATTGCCCTTATTGTCTTTACCATCGCTGTTTAATAGCGATTTGACACGGCTGTTGTCTTCAAAACACTTAACCGTCACAATCTCACCGCAAAACCGATCTTTGCCACCAAAGCTATAAAACGACTTACCTTCGATATTTGGCAGACACACTTGCGACTCAGGATTGGCATCCAATAAATCACACGTCACAAAATTTTCTTGGTTCATGGTAGGCTCTGTTGGGGCGTTTGACATAGGTACACTCCTTGTTCGTTGTTGGCTAGGATTAAAGGGTATAAAAAATATGATTGGTATTTTTTACTTAGGCTATTTTTTGACTTTGGTCATTGCCAGCATTTGTTTATTTTCGATGATGTCTGTGGTGGTAATCGCAGGCTCACGGCGGTACTTACTACGCTCGTAGATATCATGGGCGCTCATGGCCATGGCGCTAGCGACACGTTTTGCAGAAATAGGATGCAGGGGTAATGACTCAGGCACCAAAGGCGAGATGAGCTTAAAGGCTTGTTGACCTAGGCTCTCAAGCGGGCGACCTTTGTGCTTACCGAGCAACAACGATGGCCGAAAAATTACCAAATGGGCAAAATTTAGCGCCATGATGGACTGCTCGGTCTCCGCCTTGACTCGATTGTACAAAAACCGACTGTCGATATCAGCATTCATCGCAGACAATAAAAAGAAGTTTTCTACCCCTTTCTCGCGGCACAGCTTAGCAAACGTCACATTGTAGTCATGATCCACTTTATGAAAAGCTTCATCACTGCCAGCTTGCTTTTTGGTCGTACCAAGACAGCTAAAAGCATCGGTGCTGCGATCAGCGCCGACACTGGCAAACACCTCAGCCAAGTTGTCAAAATCATTGACCTGATAAAACCTCATGCTAGCATTGATATAGCGTGGCGGACGCCGTGCAATCACAATCAACGTGTCATAAAGCTCACTTAGCTGCTTGACAAGATATTGTCCTACCAATCCTGTCGCGCCAATCACAATTGCTTTTCGCTGCATATCTTATCCATTCGTATTGTATGAGATATGAGAGCACTCTTATACAAAGCATTCTCTTTATTTATCGTATTCGCTTATCCGCCAGCATATCTGGCCGCTATTTTAACTTACCGCTTGCGTATCATACCTAAAATCACTCAGCGGTGAGGGTATTATAGCGAATTTATTGTAAGAGATTTTATCCGTCAAGCCTTTTACTGGCCGTACCCTTTGAGAGTAGATACATGAAAAAACCGAATATTGATAAAATAGCATAACTTCTTTACCGATTAACCATCAAATATATTGTCCTAAGCGCAATAATTTGCTAAGATAACCGGCTTTACACGTCAACGCTGTTTAATTATTCCAAACAGTTCTGACGCTTGCGATGACTACCGATATTAGATACTTTAGTATCGGACATCGACATCATGTTTGACGAGACGGCTGCTCGTCACCGATGATTGTTAAACCCATTATTGCAATCAACATTCATATTTTTATCTGTCTTTATCAAGGAGATACGCGTGGCTAATACTGCACAAGCTCGTAAACGCGCCCGTCAAAACACCAAACGTCGTCAGAACTCTGCGTCACAACGCTCTATGGTTCGTACTTACTTAAAACGTGTTGATGCGGCTATCGCAGCTAAAGATTATGACGCGGCTACCGAAGCTTACAAAAAAGCGGTACCTGTTCTTGATCGTATGGCTGACAAAGGTATTATTCATAAGAATAAAGCTGCTCGTCGTAAGAGCCGCTTAAACAAAACCATCAAAGGCTTACAAGCTTAAGATAGGTCGCGTTTAGACCGCATCACTCTGTTTGGGTGATGATCAAAACCTTGTCATTAGCTCTTATGCTGAGGCAAGGTTTTTTTATGCCCAAAAACCATAAAAATAACGCCTCGTTTATAGGGCGTGTTGAACATTCAACCATGGCACTGCTGATGCTAAGTTTAGTCCCACCTCACCTCTGGTGGCAACAGCAATGTATTTGGATGAAACCCTGCTGCACGGTACCCTTCTAACAACGTCGCAATCGGCCGTATATAGACCTCACCGCGCCAGACGAAGTGGGCACTGGCTTGTTTAAAAGGCTTATCATCAAACCACAAAAACACCCCTTCCATCATCTTTGGCCAATCATTCCAATCAATCTCTACCACATCAAACATCACCGCCAAAAATGCTGACAGCAACGTATCGTGACTGACCGCCAGCATAAGATGCCCAGACTGCGGCTGATGCTGATAAAAAAGCGACAAGATATCCAAGCCACCCTGATACGCATTTTTGGTGCCAGCAAGATTGCCTTGTAAAAAACGATTGATAAAGTTGAGCACGCCGATTTCTTTAAATACCGGAGTGGCAACCTCAGGGTCAGTGACGAGGCTACCAGGCTCTACCAACAGCGACTGGTGCATGATGTCACGCTGTAACCCTGCACCTGCTTGCATAAGCTGCGCGGTATCAATACAGCGGCCGATAGGGCTTGAGATGCTATCCACGTCTAGAGAGTATGGCAGATGACCTGCCAACCAGCGCCCCCAAGACTTGGCCAAGACGCGACCTTTGGGAGTCAATGGCAACTGATAACTGGCAAAGCCGTTACCATCAGAGCGCTCACGCAGTGAGTGTCTGGTAAATAAAATCAGGCGCTTGTCTTCAGGCAACAGGCTCACTGAAGAGATCATACTATCAGGCAGGTGCGACGGCGCGGGCGCGCTTGGCGTATGACTGGCACGCCTTTCTGCAGATAGTTTCGATAAAGTGTTGTGGAAGTATTTGCTCATGCCAGCAAGCGTAGCAGATTTTTTGTGAAGAATGAACAAAATATAAATTCAGTTGCAAATAAGCAAAATCGAAATGAAAACCGCCCAGCACTGCTACGCGCTTTATCTCAAGCAAGAGTATGCTATCTAATCAAGCTCAATCACTTTATCCCAAGCAAATGCGATCTCGGTACTACTGACTTCGTTGGGATACGCACGTGGATTGACAACCACTCGGGTACGACCAATACGATAATCAAAGGCTTCATGAGTATGGCCATGCACCCACAGCGCTGGCGCCCATTCCTCCTGCATCCAGCTTGACAAGTCACTCACAAACGCAGCATTACTGGGTAGATTGGCATATTTCTCAGATACCGACAACGGGCTGATGCTGTGGTGGCTCATGACGATGGTCTTTTTGCCAAGCGATTGAGCGGTTTTCAATGCTTGCTGTAGCCATTGACGCTGCTTAGCATGCAGTTGCATGGATAGCTCAGGGGAAAACAACTCGCTACCGGCATAGATTTGTTTATAATCACGCATAAAACACTTGGCAGCTGCCATGGTTTCTTCATTGGCCTGATACTGATAATCCGTCCATAAGGTGCAGCCCAAGATACGTACGTCTCCAATATCGATGTGTTGACACTGTAAAACCCGCACGCCTTGCTGCGACTTGGCATCATAGTTATCCCAAATGGCCAGCTTTTTATCAAAATGCAGCACGTCTTCATTGAAGTATTCATGATTGCCTGCAATGGTGATCAAAGGCACCTGCAGACGCGCCGCTTGCGCTTGTAACCACGGCATACCGCTGTCGCTATTGGCCGTATCGCCTGCGACCAGCACCACCTCGGCATCAGTCTTGGGGATATGCCCCATCGGATGCGACTGACGCGCATAGCTATCAATATGCAGGTCACTTAAAATCTGTAATTTCATATCTTCCAATAGTGTCTTAGGACATCACGGACAAAAATCGATCAGACGATGCGTAGAAGCATAGCGTGTTTTTCGTCATAGATATCAACATAAATTTTAAGTAGTGTAGCACCTTTTTATCTACCCGCAAAAAGCAAAAAGACAGCGGCTTAGGCTGTCTCTTTTCTTTGTTTTTGACTCAGGCTAGATACCCTCAAGTATCCGCTGCAGCTTGGCCGCTGGGTCAGCCGCCTGCGTGATAGAACGTCCGATCACCAGATAGTCAGCACCATCTTGTAGCGCTTGGTCAGGCGTACAGATGCGTTTTTGGTCGTCAGCATTGTCCTCAGCGAGGCGAATACCAGGCGTCACCAGCTTAAACTCCTGACCACATAGCGCTTTGAGGCTCTGGGCTTCTCGTGCTGAACAGACCACGCCATCGAGACCTGCTTGCTTGGTCAGCTGTGCTAGGCGACTGACTTGTGTATCCAGCCCATCGGTAATACCCGTCTGCGTCAATGCTTGATTGTCCATAGAAGTCAGTACCGTGACCGCAATCAGCAAGGTATCTAAGTTATTGTCCAACAAGCGCTGTTTGGCAAGCGACATCGCTTCTAAGCCTGCGCTCGCATGCACATTGACCATCCACACTCCCAAATCAGCCGCCGCGAGTACCGCCTGTGCCGTAGTATTAGGGATATCATGAAATTTAAGATCTAAAAACACTTCAAAATCACGTTGATGCAGTACCTTGATGATATCAGGGCCACAGCGCGTAAACAGCTCTTTACCTACCTTTAAACGGCACAGCGCTGGATCGAGCTTGTCAGCCAGCGCGAGCGACGCTTCCATTGTCATATTGTCTAAGGCGACAACGACAGGAGATTTGATTGCATTATTCATAGTGTTGCCACATTTATATCGAAGTTAAAAAAACCAAACAGCGACCAAACGGATGGCTATCAACTCACCTGTCTCGCAAGTTTGTATCATAAGGTGCCTAGCTGACGCTCTACTCAGACTTAGTCAGATTTAGTCACGTTTTTGTTTGGTCAGTGTCGCCGCTTCATCTTGAGCGGCGTGATTATCGTGCGCGTTGGTCGCTGTCGAACCATACACCGCCTCTTCTACTGAAGGCGCAGTCGCTTGACGATCGATGACCACATTGGCTTGAGTCAGTTGTTCTTGCAGGTTGTTATTGGCTTTTTGTAGACGAGAGATTTCCCATTTGTTTTGTAAAACACGAAAGAGCAGCAGCGCCAGTAGCATACCAATCACAATACCTAGTATCAGACACAGGATCAGCAATAAGCCCAAATTCATCGTCGGCGCTTGTGAAAACAGTAAGTTTACACCAACCTCGGTATTATTGGCCAATACCAACCCTAATGAATAAGCGAAGCTTAAAAACAGTAGTACAAACAGTAAAAAGCGCATAAGACATATACCTTGGTTTGATGGGTTGCAAAGGACTCAAAGACCACGTTTTGTCACAAACAGCGATGCTACTTTTTGACTGGCACGCTACTGTTAATGAATACTACCAAACGCTGCCATAATGATCGTATTACCTATCCATTAGCCACTTTGTCATTGACCGCTTCGCGCAGGGCTTTGCCTGGCTTGAAATGCGGAATGGCTTTGGCAGGTACTGGTACGCTCTCCCCAGTCTTAGGATTGCGGCCCATACGGGCACGGCGATGATGTAAACAAAAGCTACCAAACCCACGTACTTCTACTCGGCCATCATTGGCCAGTGTATCGGTCATTAAGTTTAATATTTCACGCACTGCATCATCGACCACGCTATCAGTCATATTGTCACAGTTCGCACTCAAATTACTAATAAATTCAGACTTATTAATCGCTTGCTGCATTGTTACGCTTGCCTTGTTAATTGATGGATAAGATGATTGTAAACCAAGTTACTATTTTTTAAAGGTTTTTAAAGGTTTTTAAAGGTTTTTAAAGGTTTTTAAAGGTTTTAACCCTTCATATAGCCGTATAAGACCATACTGAAAATCAAAACAAAAAGCAAAATACCGGTCAGAAGTTCTAATACGGCTCTCATCAGTAAGCAGTGATTTACATCTCGTTACTCAATGTTGCAAATGATAGCGGATATTACCATAAATGGAAATAAGAGTTTGCTTTGTTTTTCGCAAAAACCTTGAAGATGTAACGCATACCAAACGTCCAATCATAAAAAAAAGCGACCGAAGTCGCTTTTTTTATATTACTTTTAGATCAATAACTTGTCGCTTATTGCATTTGCTCTTTGATCAAATCACCAATGGTTTTTGGTTGAGCATCAGCTGCTTGTGGCGCATTGCTACCTAGATCTTTGATCGCTTGACGCTCTTCAGCTTCATCTTTTGCTTTGATAGACAAGTTGATGTTGCGAGTCTTACGATCCACACTGATAATCTTCGCTTCAACGTCATCACCAACGCTTAGATGCTTGGTGGCATCTTCGACACGGTCACGCTGAATCTCAGAGGCACGTAGGTACGCTTCAACTTCATCAGCAAGCTCGATAGTAGCGCCTTTAGCATCTACTTCTTTTACTTTACCATTAACGATAGCACCGCGGTCATTAGCGACTAGGTATTCGTTGAATGGATCTGAGCTTAACTGCTTCACGCCTAGGCTGATACGGTTCGCTTCTGCATCTACAGACAATACCATGGCTTCTACGGTGTCGCCTTTATTATAGTTGCGGATTGCTTCTTCGCCCGTTTCGTTCCAAGAGATATCAGACAAGTGAACCAGACCATCGATACCGCCGTCTAGACCGATAAAGATACCAAAGTCAGTGATTGACTTGATAGTACCAGTGATTTTATCGCCACGCTCATGTTTCTTATCGAACTCTTCCCATGGGTTTGCTAGGGTTTGCTTGATACCCAAGCTGATACGACGACGCTCTTCATCAATGTCTAGGATCATCACGTCAACTTCGTCACCCACTTGTACAACTTTTGATGGGTGGATGTTTTTGTTGGTGTGATCCATCTCTGATACGTGTACTAGACCTTCGATACCTTCAGAGATTTCAGCGAAGCAACCGTAATCAGTTAGGTTGGTAACGCGAGCTTTAACAATACTACCGACTGGGTAAGTACCGCCAACGTTGTCCCAAGGATCGGTACCAAGTTGTTTTAGACCTAGGCTTACGCGGTTGCGCTCACGGTCAAACTTCAATACTTTAACTTTTAGGTCTTGACCGACTTCAACCACCTCAGATGGGTGCTTGATACGGCGCCATGCCATGTCAGTGATGTGTAGCAGGCCATCGATACCACCAAGATCAACGAATGCACCGTAATCAGTTAGGTTCTTCACGATACCTTCGATCTCGATACCTTCTTCCAGCTTGTTCAATAGCTCTTCGCGCTCAGCTGAGTTTTCAGCTTCCATTACTGCGCGGCGGCTAACCACAACGTTGTTACGTTTTTGGTCAAGTTTGATGACTTTGAATTCTAGCTCTTTGCCTTCAAGATGTGTGGTGTCACGAATCGGACGTACATCAACCAATGAGCCTGGTAAGAACGCGCGTACTGAACCCACGTCTACAGTAAAACCACCTTTTACTTTGCTAGAAATGATACCTTTTACGATCTCATCATTATCATAGATTTTTTCAAGGACATTCCACGTCTCGACGCGCTTGGCTTTTTCGCGTGATAGTAGGGTTTGACCCATACCATTATCAACCGCTTCAACCACGACATCAACGCTATCGCCAACTTCAACTTCAAGTTCGCCTTCTTCGCTTAAAAACTCTTCACGAGCGACGATACCTTCAGATTTAAGACCAGTATCTACTGTGATCCAATCGCTATCGATGGCCACAACAGTACCTGTAATAACCGAGCCACGCTCGATATCCAGACCCTGCTCTTCAATGCTCGCTTCAAATAGTTCAGCAAATGATTCCATTATGTCTACCTTTGTATAGCCGTATCCTGTCCAGCACAGTACGGATCAAATTTATGATTGCATAAAACGAGAATACTGGTTTTATATCTTATGCAGTCATATAAAAAACCTTTGTTGCTAATAAGCGAGCATCTCATCACACTCATTAGCAACAACTGTCTTTACTGCCGGCTCACATTTTTACTCTTGGTTCAATGTTGGCTTTGGCTTATTGCACATCTCTACTTATACAATTTTATACTAAAACCAAAGCCTGTAGCAAATTTTTTGGTAGTGAGTTGGTAGTTACTGTATTGTTTTTATTAATTATTAAAACAAATGCCTTTGTCCTGACAGTATTTTTTGACTTGTGCATATACGCTGTCGGCATCCAAACATGAGCTGTCTAATAATAAAGCGTCTTTGGCAGGCTTCGACGGTGCTGTCGCGCGGTTTTCATCACGCTCGTCACGCGCTTTGATCGTTGCCAAAATCGCCTCAAAATCTGCGGTTTGCCCTGCATTCAGTAGCTGAGTCACACGGCGCTCAGCACGCGCTTTGGCACTGGCTGTCAAGTATACCTTAACATCCGCATCAGGGAATACCACAGTACCCATATCACGGCCATCAGCGACCAGCCCTGAGCGACTGGCCATTTTTTGCTGTAGCGTAAGCAGCGCCTGACGCACTTTAGGGAATACCGCGATCTTTGAGGCATAACCGCCAACGGTTTCGTTACGCACTTGCTCGCCTACGGCATCGCCATTGACGATGATATCTACGCGGCCTGATGCCTCATTGGGCACAAACACGATGTCCAAACCCTGGGTTAATGTCAGTACTGCCTGCTCATCAATGTCTTGACAACCGTCGGCACCGAGCAGTCCTGCTTCAAAGGCTTTGAGCCCGACGATGCGGTATAGCGCCCCTGAGTCTAATAACTGATAACCCAGTGCTTGCGCTAAGCGCCAGGTGACTGTGCCTTTACCCGCCCCGCTTGGACCATCAATACATATCACGGGATAACGCTGTACCGCTTGCTCAGAGGGATCACGGTCCTGTAAGGCATTATCAGGCGTAAAGTCAGGTGTAGAGACTGTCATCATGTTTACTCAATTATAAAAACAACATATATCGCCCACTGCTAGCAAGGACAGCGCAATATTCACCACCTTATCAAACGCTTAACAGCCATCTGATAATCGCAGCGCCAAATAGGGCGATATTATAGCAAGAAAACCCTATCATCACCATGACTGATGCTTATATTTGCAGGCAGTGCATTTTGTAGATAAGCAAAAGCCCTTATTTTTTAACATCTAATTTTTTTTGCTTGGCCAGCTGACGACGCGCTCGAAAAAACCGCTTAAGTAGCTGACTGCTATGCTCACTGCACAAACCCCGTTGTACAGTAATGGTATGATTATAAAAATCTTGTGCCGATAGATCCATCTGACTACCCACCATGCCAGCTCGCGGCTCATTTGCCGCATACACCAGCCGCGCCACTCGCGCATGGATTAGCGCGCCCATACACATGGTGCAAGGCTCTAAGGTCACGTACAAGGTGGTGTTTGATGGTAGGCGGTAGTTTTTTAGTTGGCGACAGGCATCTCTTAGAGCGACTATCTCGGCATGGGCGGTGGCATCATAGCGACCGATTGGCTCATTAAAGCCTTTACCAATCATCTGCTGCTCATGTACCAGTATCGCACCAACTGGCACCTCGCCCAGCTCAGCGCCATGCTGAGCCAATGCCAATGCTTGATACATCCACTGTACATCTTCTAGCGTCCAAAACTGCTGAGTGCTCAGCTCAAGCTGATGTCGAGCACGGCTACCAGCAGCGTCCGCAGACAAGCTATCAGGGCTTGAGTGGTAACTAATACCATCAGGCAGACAACAATGATGCGCCTGCAGTGTCTCTGCGGCAAAAAAAGGAATGGTCATAGATAGCTACTGTGGCAACTGCCAGTCGATGGGTGTACGGCCATGCTGCCGGAGATAATCATTGGTCTTCGAAAACGGCTTAGTACCAAAAAATCCACCACGGTTTGCCGCCAGCGGCGATGGATGGACAGCGGTTAAAATCAAATGTTTATCAGCATGGATGTATTTGCCTTTTTTCTGGGCTTTACTACCCCACAAAATAAACACCGTATGCTCTGTTTGTTCGTTGATCACATCGATCACTGCATCGGTAAATTGCTCCCAGCCTTGATTTTGATGACTGTTCGGCTCACCTTCTCGCACAGTCAACGCACTGTTTAGCAGTAATACACCTTGCTGCGCCCAATAGGTCAAGTCCCCATGCGCTGATGGCTGAACACCGATATCATCGGCCATCTCTTTTAGCAAATTATTGAGTGACGGCGGTTTTGGAATGGCTTTGGGTACCGAAAACGACAATCCCATGGCCTGACCTGGGCGATGATAAGGGTCTTGCCCTAAGATGACCACTTTAACGCGAGATAATGGCGTGAGATTAAAAGCATTAAACATCAGTGGCGCTGGTGGATAGATGCTATCTGGCGACTGATAAGCTTCCTTTAAAAAAGCCCGTAGGTTGTCCATATTCTCAGAAGTCAGCTCATCTGCCAAGGCCATCTTCCAGTCCTCTGGCAAACGTACTTTGTCTAAGATGGCTTTTTTTTGTGCGGCTGTTTTTGGCGCTTTTGCATCGAGAGGTTCCATACTGTGTCCTTTTTTAGTTGTTATATAGGGCGTGTCTTCAATTCAATCGATAGTTATCTAAATGGGTTCACTATCTATAAAATTTGGCTGGCCACTATTTACAAGACCCTTACTTTTAGTAAAGTCAATCAATATAAATAAAAATGAGATGATGAATTATAACAATAAAAAAAACGGCTACCGCACGAACATGGTAACCGTTCTTATTATATTAGTAGCAAAGCCTTAGCTGGCTAATGACTCAGAGTCTGGGTGTGGCTCATGCGTCTCCACCACCGTCAGCACGATACGACTGTCTGCTGAGCCTTTATTGGCGCTCTGACCTTTTTCTAATGCGACAGCGTTTTCGTCTGTTTCATCTTGTGCCTCAGGTGCCAAAATCAGATGTACGACCCCGCCATTGACCAAGTCACCAAACAAAATCATACTTGCGAGCGGCTTTTTGATTTCATCCTGTATCAAGCGCTGCATCGGACGCGCCCCCATTAGACGATCATAGCCTTTGTCCGCCAGATAGTCACGTACGTCATCGTCGATCTCTAATGTCACTTGTTTGTCATCGAGCTGTACTTGTAGCTCAACCAAGAACTTATCGACCACTGATACCACGACCGAGGTATCTAATGGGTTGAACTGAATAATCGCATCCAAACGGTTACGGAACTCAGGGGTAAAGACCCGTTTTAACGCCTCAGTATTGTCACGGCTATGATCTTGCTGGGTAAAGCCCATGGACGAGCGGCTGATACTCTCCGCACCGACGTTGGTCGTCATGATGATAATCACCTGCTTAAAGATAGCAACGCGGCCATTATTATCCGTCAACGTACCATGGTCCATCACCTGTAGTAGCAAGTTAAAGACATCAGGGTGGGCTTTTTCGATCTCATCTAGTAGCAGCACGCAATGCGGATGCTGATTGATTTTTTCGGTCAGCAAACCGCCCTGATCATAACCAACGTAGCCAGGAGGCGCGCCGATCAAACGTGATGCGGTGTGCGCTTCCATGTATTCTGACATGTCAAAACGTACCAGCTCCACGCCGAGCAGGTTGGCCAACTGACGCGATACCTCTGTCTTACCTACCCCTGTTGGGCCGGCAAACATAAACGAGCCAATCGGCTTATCTGGCGCTTTGAGCCCAGCTCGCGACAGCTTGATGGCATCTGCCAAAGTCGTGATGGCTTCATCCTGACCAAACACCAAGTGCTTGAGGTCACGGTCCAAGTGCTCCAAGATACTCTTATCATCACTGGACACCGATTTGGGCGGAATACGGGCAAGCTTAGCAATGATGGCTTCGATATCTGCCACATCGATTTTCATCGGTGCTTTTTTCACCTCAGTGGCTTGAGAGTCCTCATGAGACTTCTCGTTGGCGTGGGCTTGATCATCGGCTTTGGCAGTATTTGCCTCCGCTTGCATCTCGCTGCTATAGTCTGTCTCAGTATCGTCCTTTGCTGCAACTGGTGTATCAAAATCCTGCTCTAAATCAGCGATGAAGCTTTCTTCTGCTGCGACATCATCAGCATCAGGGACGACACCCAAACGCTTATAGGCACCTGCCTCATCGATGACATCTATCGCCTTGTCTGGCAAAAAACGCTCATGAATGTGCTTGGCTGACAATTGAACGGCTGTGACCAATGCTTCATCACTATACTCAACATTGTGAAACTCTTCGTAACGCGGTTTAAGCCCGCGCAAAATATCGATAGTATCGTCAACACTTGGCTCTTTTACGTCGATTTTTTGGAAACGACGAGAAAGAGCATGATCCTTTTCAAACACTTGACGATACTCGGTAAAGGTGGTCGAGCCGATACAGCGTAGCTCGCCGTTGGCAAGGGCCGGCTTGATCAGGTTTGAGACATCCATATTGCTACTCATCGATGACCCTGCACCGATAATCATATGAATCTCATCGATAAACAAAATCGCATTGGGCTTTTTCTTTAGTGCATCAAGCAAGGATTTCATGCGCTTCTCAAAATCACCGCGATACTTGGTGCCAGCGATGAGCGCGCCGATATCTAGACTATAAATCACGCAGCCGTTCAGTGGCTTTGGCGCTTTTTCGTTGATGATAAGCCACGCCAAACCTTCAGCGATAGAAGTTTTACCTACGCCTGGCTCGCCCACCAATAGCGGGTTGTTTTTGCGGCGACGGCATAGCACTTGTGCCGCCCGCTCAATTTCAGACGCGCGGCCGATAAGCGGATCGGTCTTACCTTCCGCGGCGCGCTGGTTTAGATTGGTAGCGAACTCGACTAGCGGATCTTTACTGGTCTTTTCTGAGGCACCGCGGCGCTCACCTGTCATCGATGCACGCGGCTCTGATGGTTCATCTTTATCTTGACCATGCGAGAGATACTGCGTCAGCTCAAGACGGCTGATGCCTTGCTTTTTGAGCAAATATACTGCATAGGTGTCGTGCTCTGAAAACATCGACACAAGAATATCCGAGCCTTCTACCAGACGGCCGCCGCCGATAGACTGTACGTGAAAGATAGCACGCTGCAAGATGCGATCAAAGCTTTGGGTTGGCTGCGGGGATTGTTCGGTATCAGCATCCACCGTCGGCGTGTGCTTATTAATATAAGCCTCAAGCTCGGTGCGTAGCGCTGAAACATTGGCATTACAAGCCGTTAGGGTGTTGGCGGCATGAGTGTTTTCTAGTAGCGCCAACAATAGATGCTCAACAGTGAGATACTCATGCGATTTTTGGCGCGCAAGCGTCATTGCTAAACGCAAAGAAACTTCAAGATGACGACTTAACATAAGGACTTCCTACGGTTGTACCTATCTTTATAATTGATAGCTTTATGAATGAGTTAGTAAGTAAATCAGGGCGATAGATGGATTGTTCAAGGGCAATGGCGGCATAATTGCTTGATATCAATCAATAAAGCGGACTATAACCTCCCTGTTTTGGATACCCTTACCGATAAAAAGAGTCATCTATCGACGATTAAGCCTGCGCCGAGCAGTCAAGTACAGGGCATTATGACTCATATTCGCTTTTCTTTATCTCAACACGATATTTACCCATAGTCAATCTATTAACATCGACTAAAATGTATCGAAGCATATTGCGTCAAGACAGTAAGATAGATAAACAGACAGAATGGAAAACAAACAACAAAGAGGCAGAAGTAAGGTGAAGAATGGGGACGTGATAGTGAATTGGTTATAAAAACAGTACAGTGAGATAAAACATCGTTTTATTATCTCACTGCTTCATGTTTTCACTGTTTTATTGAGCGACTTGTATGGTGATGGGGGAATGGCTGATAAACACCATCAACAACCAAACCTATTAATTTGAGGCTTCCGTAAAGGTGTGGGCATCAGACATCGCTATTATCCTTCCCCTTGATGTGGTTCGATTTGGGTCAATAACGGATACCCTTCGCGGTGAGCCAGACTGTTGACTTTTTTGGCCTTAGTTTCAGCAATATCTTTTGGGTAGATGCCCGCGATACCTTTGCTACTATTATGAATAGTCAGCATAATCTCCACAGCAGCATCCATACTATGACGAAACTCCGACTGCAGGACATACACCACAAACTCCATCGGTGTGTAGTTGTCGTTGTACATGACCACCGCATACATCGGCGGCTTAGCGATTTCTGGCTCAGCCACCAGTACGTCTGCTTGCGGTGAGGTTTCCTCTTCTGTATTACCATCTTGGGCACGGTGTGTGGGCAGGTTTGGAAAGTGCCAATCGCATACCGTTGGCGCATCTTGTAGTGTCGTTTGTTTTATCATAATCAAAGTATAATTATAAGGTAAGTTTGAAGTTATAGAAGTGATAAAGGTGGTAACAAGCAGGCAGACTATTATCGTCTGTTATTGATGTCGATCTGGATAGACAGACGGCCGCTAGTCGGTCGCACTCTTTGGCTCAATCGGACTTTCATCCACCTCAGGCAGATCCAATAAAGACAGCGGCATATTGTCCACTCTGTCGCCCAGCTTCCAGTCATACAGCTGTTCTACTTGCTGATCGCCTGCTTGCAAGCTGAGCTTGACTTGTAGAGGTTTAAAGCCTGATGGCATCATAAAGCGACCGCGAATACGTACGATACCTTCTATTATATGGTTTGCCGGCTCAAGTGGCACTTCAACCAGCTCGCCATCATTGAGCAAGGTCAAAGTCGGTCTTAGACGTTTGGCTGATCCATCCGCACTGAGCATACCAATATCAAACCCATACTCAAAAGCATTCTCAGGTAGTGGCTCAATCTTAGCCCCCAGTACTTTTAGTGGCATGCCGCCTTTTTCAGTGAGCGCCTCTGCATACACCTCATTTAGCTGCGTCAGTTGGCGATTTTCTACTGTCAGAGTTTGCTGGTTTTCACGCAGTTCATGCAAGTTTGCCAAGCTAATAGCCAGCTCTTGCTTGGCAGTGGCGGCTTGATTGGTCGCAATCTTATTACTTAGACGCAAATCCTCCAGCTCTTTACTGGCCTCTTTGCTATCAATGATCGCCTGCTTGGCTTCGTTTTGCATCGAGTGAGTACCGCGCTGATAGCCAAGCTTGTGACCAAACATCAGCCCCACAATCGCGGTGACCAGAATCACCACCACAAACAAAGCCAATACCAACGACGAAGCGCCTTGCTGCGTGCGCCCCATATTACTCGCTACGCTGTTTTTAAAAGACTGCTTCCTTTGCTCCATATCGCATGGAGCAAAGGCTTGGCATGGTACACATGCTGGCTGCGGGCTAAGGCGTAGTGCGATCTGAATACGCATTTAGACAGTATCTCTTAATAGTAAGGGCAAGTTAGTATAGCGGAATTTATAATCAATACCTAGCACCATAAATGTGAATGACAAGTTGAGAAAAAAGCGAACAAAACAACACCTTAAGGAACAATGGGTGCAAAATTCAATCCCAATGACTCCTCAAGCCCAAACATGACATTCATATTTTGTACCGCTTGTCCTGCTGCTCCTTTTACGAGGTTGTCCTGTACCACGATCACGGTCAGTTCAGCGCGCTCGTTGTCTTGATGTATCGCTATACGCAGACGGTTACTGGCGCGGACACTGCGGGTATCTGGATAATTGCCTTTGGGCATGACGTCGATAAATGGCTCGCTTGCATAAGCATTCTCGAATGCCTGCTGCCAGTCAATAGCCGTCCCAGCCTCTGTCATCTCCATATGAATGGAGCTGAGCATACCGCGTATCATCGGCACCAAATGGGGTAAAAAACGAATACGATGCGTAAACTGACTGCCTAGTAACTGCGCCACACCCTGCTCGATCTCAGGCAGATGACGATGCCCCTCAACGCCGTAAGCCTTAAAGTTGTCTGTCGTTTCGGCATAATTGAGCGCAAGTTTTGCCTGACGTCCAGCGCCCGAGATACCAGATTTTGCATCGATAACGATACGCGGCTCGATCAGTCTATCTGCTTGGGTGTTTTGTTTTTCGATAATGGGTTTGAGACCTAAAATCGCCGTGGTAGGATAGCAACCAGGGTTGCCCACGACCAGCGCCTCGGCAAGCTTGGCACGATTGACCTCAGGTAAGCCATAAACAGCCGTTTTTAGCAGCTCAGGGCAGGCATGCGACTGCTGATACCAGTGCTCAAAATCCGTCAAGGACTGTAAACGAAAATCAGCAGCCAAATCGATGACCTTAACGCCCGCTTGCGTGAGCGCCTCGGCCTGCTTCATCGCCACCCCATGAGGGGTCGCAAAAAATACCACATCGCACTTTTGTAACGCCCCAAGTGTATCTTCACCCAAATCACTAAAAACGATGTCTGATATACCGCGTAAGCTTGGGAATATCTCATCAGCGCGCGTACCCGCCTCGCTACGTGACGTTAGCAAATCAAGAGACACGTTGGGGTGGGCAGACAATAAGCGAATAAGCTCAATACCTGTATAGCCTGTACCGCCGACAATAGCTGCTGAAATCATAAGATATCCTTTTTTACTTGTTTTTTACTTGAGTAACATCATGCCTAAAAATAAAGTAGCCAGAAAATAAACGCAAGTATCGCTCTACTCTCATCAAGCTCGCTGACAGTACCCGTTGCAGGATTCGACAGGCGATAAGCATTTGCTCTCGCATCAAAGCATGGCTCATGCGCTATAAACTAAAGTTTATAGTCATGAACCGCATCAATAAACACCTTGGCATTGTCAGGGTTGACCCACTGCGTGATACCGTGACCTAAGTTTGCCACGTAGCCTGTTTTTTCGCCATCTGCGTAGGCTCTATCGAGCATCGCCGTTACTTCTGCGCGGATGGTGGCAGGCGAGCCGTACAAGGTTGCTGGATCTAAGTTGCCTTGTAGTGCTTTGCTGCTCTGTAGTTTTTTGTGCTGCTTGGTCAATTGACGCTGGCTCTCATTGAGCACTTGGCGCGCGCGATCTAGCGGCATGGTCCAGTCTAGCCCGAGTGCGTCCGCCTGACTGTCTGCTTGCACATCGAGCCACAGGCCACCGCCTTTGGTAAATAGCACCACTGGGATCTGCGGGTGACGAATCTTTAGCTCAGCGACGATACGCTTATTATAGGCATGAGAGAAGTCAACGAACTGACGATGACCAAGCGCGCCGCCCCAGCTATCAAATATCTGTAAAATCTGAGCACCAGCGATCACTTGAGCATCCAAATAATCTACCACTGCGCTAGCCAACTTATCCAATAACTGATGCAAAAACTCAGGATTGCTATACAAAAAACCTTTGGTATAACGATAGTCCTTTGAGCTGCCACCTTCGATCATATAAGTGGCTAGTGTCCAAGGGCTACCAGAAAACCCAAATAAGGGTACTTGGCCATTTAGCGCCTGACGAATACTGGTCACCGCACGCATGACATAATCAAGCGAGTCATTCATATCTAGCACTGGTAGTCTATCAAGGTCTGCCTGCTGACGAATCGGGTACTTGAACTTTGGGCCTTCGCCTGTCTCAAAGTACAAGCCCAAACCCATCGCATCAGGAATGGTCAAAATATCGCTAAATAAAATCGCCGCATCTAAATCGTAACGACGCAGTGGCTGCAAGGTGACCTCGGTGGCACGCGCAGTGTCTTTACACAAGCTCATAAAATCGCCAGCCTCTGCCCGCGTGGCTTTATATTCTGGTAAATAACGGCCAGCTTGACGCATCATCCAAACAGGGGTGGTATCAACAGGCTCAAAGCGTAAGGCACGTAGCAATCTATCGTTTTTTAACGGCGCAAACGTTTGCTGAGCCGAATGATTATTGTCTGAAGCACTCATGTACAAATCTCCAAAACCGCACAGTATTTATATCTCTTTGCATACTGTACTGGATAAATAAAGTGAATAAAAAATGATAAACGCTGATAACGTATAGATGGCGGCATATAAATACTAAAAACCGTCTCATGAGTTGATAGGAGCGCCCAAAGCTTAAGCTTAAATGCCATTTATTATTAGGGCGTGTCCCCAATCAAATATCTATCGCTAGATATTTATCGATAAAAATAAGGACACACCTTCGTCATTGAAAATAGCGATCAGACCGCTAAATAGGATCAGACAGTCAGTGCTAGGTTGTCTCGGTGCACCATGACCACGCGCTCTTCATGATTGCCAAGTATCTTATCAAACTCCTCAGTTCGCTCACGAGCCACACGGCACGCATCACGAGATGAAAAGTTGACTTGGCCGACCGCGATACGCTCGCCTGTGTCTTGGTGCACCACTTCTACCACATCGCCTTCATCAAAATCGCCGCGTACCTCTACCACCCCGACAGGCAATAAGCTCTTATGATGCTCGACCACTGCCTTGGCCGCTCCAGCATCGACGATCAGGGTGCCTGACATGCGTAGATGGGCGGCCAGCCACTGTTTGCGGGCGATGATTTTATCTTCATCATTGGTAGTCAATAGCGTACCCACCGCCTCGCCTGAGACCACTCGAGTGATGACATCATCGATCGCACCACTGACAATCACCGTCGGACAGCCGCCCATAGCAGCAAGGCGACCGGCGCGGATCTTAGTCAGCATACCGCCGCGCCCAAGCTTGCCGCCATCACCTGCGATATCAAACAAATAATCTGCCATCGCGCGCTCTTGGCGAATCATTTTGGCATTGGGGTTGTCACGCGGGTTGTCTGTAAAGACGCCTTCTTGGTCTGTGAGGATAATATACAAATCCGCATTGACCATCGCCGCTGCCATCGCGCCCAACGTGTCATTGTCACCAAACTTAATCTCGTCGATAGTGATGGTATCATTTTCATTGATGACCGGCAGGACGCGCCAGTCCAACAATTGGGTCAAGGCACCAGTAGTATTTAGGTAACGACTACGGTTGGACAAATCATCGTGCGTCAGCAAAAGCTGTGAGCTTTGGATACCGTGTTGAATCAAAGCCGACCACCAGGTCTCAATCAAACCCATCTGACCAATGGATGCACACGCTTGCAAGGCGGCAAGCTTGCGTGGGCGCTCCTCAAGGTTCATACGTACCACACCTTCGGCAACTGCACCAGAGGACACCAGCAGCACTTCCACGCCTTGCTTATGCAGCTTTGCAATTTGCTTGGCCCACTCGTAAATGGCAGTTCGATCCAGCCCTCGGCCGTTATTGGTTAATAACGATGAGCCAATCTTGACAATAACGCGCTGAATATCAAAGTTGCGAGTTTGCTTAATAAACCTTGCTTCTTCGGTCGTATTTGCTATGTCATCTGCCATATAAACTCCTGTGTCTTGTGTCAATTGATTACGGGGGTTGCTCTAAACATTTAAGTATATCAGCTTAAGCGTCATAGCTTAAGGCACATAAACCACCTCAACGCCATCTTCGTCGTCATCTAAACGATCGTCGTTGTTATCTATGCCTTCACGCGCAGCTCGGCGAGCGGCTCTATATGCTTCGCGCTGGGCTTCGGTATTTAGGCGGACTTCTTCTTCCAAACGCGCAAAACGCTCTTTTTGTGCTTCAGCAAAGATAGGGTCTTCTATCTCACGCTCGCGCTCACGCTCAATATCGTTCATTAGGTGGTATTTGACCGCGTCCACCCCTTCCCCAGTCAAGGTAGAGGTGCGAAAGACCATACCTGTCCAGCCAAGCTCGGCCACGATATGCGTACACAGCTCGTTTAAGTCTTCCTCAGCGACCTGATCGATTTTGTTGAGTACCAAAATCTGCGGGAGGTTGGCCAGCTCAGGAGAAAAACGCTCAAGCTCATTTAAGATCACGCGGGCATTTTCTACCGGATCACTACCATCGACAGGCTTGACATCAACTAAGTGTAGCAGACGACGCGTACGAGCCACGTGCTTTAAAAAGCGAATACCCAGCCCAGCCCCTTCGGATGCGCCTTCGATCAAGCCTGGGATATCTGCCATGACAAACGAGCGATGGCGACCGATATCGACGACGCCTAAGTTTGGCACCAACGTGGTAAAGGGATAATCCGCCACCTTTGGTTTGGCAGCCGAAACCTGACGGATAAAGGTGGATTTGCCCGCATTGGGCAAACCGACCAATCCCACATCAGCGACGACTTTTAGCTCAAACTTAAGTACTTTTAACTCGCCCTCAAAACCTGAAGTCGCCTTGCGCGGTGCTTGGTTGGTCGAGCTTTTGAAATGGGTATTGCCCAGACCACCATCGCCGCCCTTAGCAACCAATAGCGTCTGACCAATTTCGACCAAATCTCCTAATACTTCATCAGTCTCGGTATCGACCACCGTCGTACCGATCGGCACAGGCAGATAAATATCCTCTGAGCCTTTGCCTGAACAGTTTTTACTTTGTCCATTTTCACCGCGCTTTGCATCATAGCGCCGCGTATAGCGATAGTCCACTAGGGTGTTGGTGTTGTCATCAGCAATGACATAGACATCACCGCCGCTACCACCATCACCGCCATCAGGGCCACCACGTGGGACATATTTTTCTCGGCGAAAACTGGCGATTCCGTTACCACCGTCACCTGCTTTTACCGTTACGACGGCTTCATCAATAAATCGCATCTTACGTTCCTTAATTTACAATCCAGTCTATAACTGGCTACAACCAGCGGCTGTATTTTAGGTTTTTGCTAGGGGGTGTTGTCATGACGACTGCCAAAGTCCTATTGTTGGCGCTTAGCACTGAGTAGTTAGCACTTAGCATTTGGTAGTTAGCACTTAGCCTTCATGATGACAATAACACCCGATAACCAATCGGACTATCGGGTGCTTTATATTATATTTGAGTTTGCAGCGCTTAGCTTACGTTTTATGCAGGAATTTGCGTATAGCTAATACCAGCCATCTGGGTAGCCAAACGCAAGACTTGAGTACTGTAGCCTACTTCGTTGTCATACCAGATATATACGATAGCATGATTATCAGTCAAAATAGTTGCTTGCGCATCGACGATACCGACATGAGTGGTCCCAACAAAGTCGGTCGACACCGCTTCAGTCGAGTCTGTATAAGCGATTTGCGACTGCCAAGTGTGACTGTTGGCGATTTTGCGCATAAACGCATTTAACGCATCAGCGCTCTCTGGCGCGGTTTTTAGATTTAAGTTTAAAATCGCAAGACTCACGTTGGGGGTCGGAACGCGAATGGCGTTGCCAGTTAGCTTACCACTGAGCTCCGGTAATGCTTTACCAACTGCTTTTGCAGCACCTGTGCTGGTGATGACCATGTTCAATACTGCACTACGGCCGCGGCGGTCTGATTTGTGATAGTTATCAATTAGGTTTTGATCATTGGTAAATGAGTGAATGGTCTCGACGTGACCGTTTTCGATACCGTACTCATCGTTTAGTACTTTTAGCGTTGGGGTAATAGCGTTGGTGGTACAGCTGGCTGCACTAACGATAGTATCATCGCCGACTGTGTCATTGTTGACACCATACACGACGTTTTTGATATCGCCGCCTGCTGGTGCGGTTAAGAGTACTTTTTTGACACCAGTAGATTGCAAGTGTTTACCAAGGCCATCTTCGTCTTTCCAGATACCCGTGTTGTCGATCACCAACGCATTAGCGATGCCATAAGCGGTGTAATCGATGGTGCTTGGATCATTGGCATAAATCACTTGTACAAAGCGACCATTGATGATCAGGCCGTTGTTGTCTTCATCGACCGTCACGCCGCCAGCAAAACTACCATGGATAGAGTCGCGCTCTAACAACGACGCACGCTTGGCCAGATCGCCTGCTTTTGCAGGACGTACGACAATGGCTTTTAGCTGTAAGCCTTTGGCACTAGATGCTTGCGATAACAATAGGCGAGTCAAGATACGACCGATACGGCCAAAACCGTATAGTACCACGTCAGTGGCGCTGTTCATTGCCCCTTGCTCGTGATTGACGGCTTGCAGGGCAGCCTGTACGTCAGTGTCAGAGGCGATTAGCTGGCCGACATCGATACGAGCGGCTTGAAGGCCTTTATTTTCTGCCAAAGTTTTTACCATGGCCAAGGTGTCAGCGACCTGGATGGTCTTTGCGCCTTGCTCACGCAATGCTACTTTTTGATGCAGTGCCAATATTTGACCCACTGAGCTGGTATCTAGCGTTTCGCCGAACAAAGTCACTTGTACGTCTTGCTCATTATAAAGCTTATTTAGCAGCCCCATTAGCTCAATGGCTTGTTGCTCTTGGGTGTTGTAGTTGCTCAAGTGGTCTTGATGTAATTGGCGTAAGGTATCAGCGTTGCTCACGAGAAACATCCTTATGGTCAGTAATGTATGATCAGTAAAGTGTGAAGAAAAATAAATAGATGGGCAGTATAGGCTCTAAGCGTTGACACTTATGGAGTCATCAAGACTCTCGATTTTGGTTATTTGCGTTAGAGTATGTAGAGCGCCTAGATTTTAGCCTAAAACGCCCTATTTTGCCAGTCATTAACCACGCGAACGGTATTATGGGACCAAGTTGACCGTTTGTTTGGACTGCGGTGTCAGCTCAAATTCTTTTAAATCGTAGCCTTGTTGCTGGGCAATCTGACGATACTTGGCGTACGTTTCTTGAGCGATATCTGGTGAGCGTGCCAGTAACCAAAGATAGTCTTTGTCAGGCGTCCCTACCAAGGCAGTTTTATAATCGCCATCACGTGCCAGCACCCAATAGTCGGCACGGCCCACTGGCAGCCAGCGTATCCACGATGGCAAAAACGTAACCTTGAGTTTACTACCAGTGGCATCGGCAGGTTTAGCCAAACCTTCGGCAACGATCTCTGCGCCGTCACTATCCAAGCACTTGTTGGTGACGATAACGCCCGAGCCATCCGTCTTTTGCGTATAGTTGGCTGTCACATCGCCTGCACAGTTACGTTGAAAATACATCGGCAAACGACCTATCTCATACCACGTCCCCGCGTATTTGTTTAGATCCACACTATCGACTGTGGTCGGCGTGGTCGCAGATTTATGGATGATATCACTTGGCTGCACAGCTAGCGTCTCTGTCATTTCAGCACTGCTGGCCTTTGCCGCTGTGTTTGGCTCAGGCGAAGCAGCATAAGCAGAAAACGCGGCCAGAGGTATGATAATCGCTAATGCTATGCCTGTGTGCTTGATCAATCCATTCATAAATACGCGCTCCGGTATTTCGCTGTATGAGTCTGTATAAGACGTAGAGCCGTAGGATGTCTGTCCATCGGCTGTTGATGAGCTAGGCTTTGATGACGCGCCTACTTTATTAGACTTGTCGTAGGCATTGAGGGTACCTTGCTGCGCGGTATTGTCCGCAGGCGTTTGTCCATACCCCACTGAGTACCTTGATGTCGTGTGCGTATGTTTTGGCAGCGAGGTTGCTTGGATATCATCCATCATGGCAGATTCTTCTATCTTGGCAGGTTTTTTGCTCATCTTTTTATAACCAAAATAACTGTCTTGTAAAGACACCTGAGTGGGCGCTGGCTGTGAATACCTGCTGCTCGCTATCTCATCTACCAGACCATCACGATAGCTGGCATCATTGCTGGCAGCATGACTGACACTGTCTGTTTGCTGTGCGCTGTTTTTGGTCAATTCACTGTGTAAATAGCAGTCACTAAATGAGCTGCTCTGCTGAGATTGAGAACCAGCTTCCTGTGAATCAGACCAAGCTGATTTAGGTAACTTATTGGTTTTCATAGATATACCGTATTTATTATGTCTGTTAAATGTGCTTGATACACTGTCAATTTTATACATTATAGATAACACCTAATGGGTGTAACCGTGGTCTTACCCTAAGCTGATAAAGGCGTTGTTCTCTATCGCCCGGTTTTCTATGTATGATTAAGCTAAATGCCTGAAAATTTAGGTAAGCATCAACGCGCCTTTTTATTAAATACTATTTACTAAATGCTGTGTCTGCCATACTGTTTTTATAATAAGGTATCGTTAGATAAGCGATAAACAGTCAGCTGCCTAGACGCGTTTTAATCGGTATTTAATTGACTTTGTTAGACGGTATATATTAAGGCCAGCCACCCCACAAAAACAGTGTCGCAATGTAGGGAAACGCAACGGTTTGTAAGTAAATATGTGTTTATGATGCAATATAAATACATGTTTACCAAGCAGATAAATACGCTAGAAAATCAGTGGTTTAGCCGACTTAATATTTGTTGTGTTTTTGCTGTTTTGGGCCTATAAAAACTGACGAATACCCGCCACACTGACGCCGCCGTATTGCTTGGCCTTATCGATCATTGACGGCGATAATCCACCCAAACCAATGACGGGCATGTCAGCCAGTTTGGTCAGTGCAGACCATGCCTGCCAGCCAAGTGGCGCAGTATCAGGATGGGTTTGGGTAAACAGGACGGGCGATATAAAAATACCGATGACGGGCGGCAGTTGCTGCTCGATGCGCATGCGTGCCAGCTGATTGGCGGCGGCGATGCTCTCGGCATCATGACAGCTGACGATAAGTGGTTGCCCTGCGGGTATTGAGTCGGCAGCTGCCGCCTGACCATATTGGCTATGTTGCCAGCGCAGCAGCTCCGTGTGAGTCAGATGGTATGCGCTGATGGACTGGTGTACCATTAGCACCTGAGAAGTGGGCGTATCCCTAATCTCAGCGCTACTAAGGCTACCATCAGTTAATGGCAAAATAACCTGAATATCTGGTCGCTGCTGCATAAGCTGGGCAACTGTTCTGTCAGCGCGCGACACACTTGCGTCTTTGAGCCGTACATACACCCACGCACTGGGCAAAAGGTGCTGCTGGTGGTAGGCCAGCCATGCTGCCGCTGGATCGGTATGGCCGCCAAAATGCGCTAAGGGATAAGTGATGGCGATTGCAGGTGGCAGCTGCAGCCACTGTAGAATCGTACGATTGGCCGCTGGCAACGGGTACTCACCTGCCAGTAACGCTCGCCTATCCACCCACTTGAGCACCTGCCCTTCTAGACCATACTCAGCCAGTTTATGCTGCTCGTATTGCTCTGCTGTCAGCTCAACTTGATATACCTGCAAGCTGACCTGCTTATCACCATAGTCGTGATGGATACGGCCAAGCTTGACCATCAGGTTGTCAGCGACGTTGATGCCTGTCTCTTCGGCGACTTCTCGTATTAACGCCCGCTCGGCGCCCTCCTGTGCTTCGATCTTGCCACCGACAAACTCATAAAGATTGCCCTGATGCTGCGCGGCATGACGAAACCCAAGGAGATAGCAGTTTTTATAATAAATGACAGCCACGGCGACATTGACAACGTTGGCGCTAGCATTGGCTTTGGTGCTGGCAGGCATGTGGGCAGTGTTGGTAATGAGCGAAGGATGGTTTATGCGGGTCATGAGGGTCCTTGAGGGCATTAATAGCTACTTAAAAATAGTAATAATAGTAGTGATGAATGATATTGATGATGAAATACTGACTGCGATCTGACTGCCTTTAGTGATGCGCTGATTTTAGCAAACGGCTGGTTTTCTATATTCTGCGAACACAAAAAAGTGGTTGATGACAAGGGATTTATATAAGTTTACATAATAACTGCATTTTATTTTATCAATTGGCTTGCAAAACCATTAAATCTAAATGATAATTATTATCGTTAAAGGTAGTAGTTCTATTGCCACTTACTGTTTTATCACTTTATCAAAAGGAATTTATTATGAGCATGGTCATCTCTCGTTACTTAAACTGTCGCGAAAATCGTCTGCCTACTTTGCAGTCGCAGCACCTATTTGCCTTAACCAAAGAAGTCCGTATCGAACATGAAGGCGAAGAGTATCGCCTGCGCCTAACTCGTAATAACCGTTTGATTTTGACCAAATAAACTGGTACCTGCCTGTTATCAGACATCCCCGATAATAAAAAACGCCTTGTATCAAAGGCGTTTTTTATTGCAGCATGCCCCCATTTTAAAAATAGGGATAGCAGTGAGATAGATTGCAGCCAAATAAGAAAAATGTATACCAGCCGTGACTCTCAATCTATAACTGTTTTATGTTCAACTAACCATATCCCTTTTAGAACTGCCAACTATATACCACATCCACCGCGTTTTCTGCAGCTGAGGTAGCCTCGACGTAGATGCGCCGTGTCAGCTGATAACGAATAGACAAGCTGTTTTGGGCATTAAACACCCCCACGCCATAACGAATATACAGATCCGGTGTCACATAACCTGTGACATTGACATTAGTGTCTTCACTACTGCCTGAGGCATCTACGGTCAGACTTTGCAAACCAAACACCTGACCTATCTGGTTGGTCAGGCTGCGCGTGCCGCTAAGGCCAAAGCTCAAGCCAGCCGCCGCCAAGTTGTTGGTGACCTGCGACTTAAAGCCTTGCTCACTGATTTGGGTGGCGCTCTTGTTATTGATTCTACCGGTGACTAGAGCATTCATCGCTTGCTGCTGGGTGAGTCCTGCATTATTAAAGACGATGATATTTGGGTTTTCTGTATTACCCTTAACCCGTAAGCCTACCGTCTTACCACTGATGGTTTTGACCGCCTCGATACTAAGGTTGGGCTTCATCACATCGCCATTAAAGCGTACTTGCCCATAGTTTAGCTCCAGACTTTGACCAAAAGCGTTGATATTGGTGCGACGTGACACCTGAACGACCCCTTTTGCGCGCATGATACCAGTGCCATTTTGATTGATGTTAATCGCCCCAGCCAAAGGAATGACCGCACCAAAGCCGCGGAAGTTGATATCGTCACCCAAGTCGACACCGATATCGGCATTGATCGACCAAGGCTTGGAGACTGCTAATACCTCATCGATATTGCCAATCAAGCGGCGGTCAAGAACGACGGCATCTTCTGTCTGAGTGATGATATCTTCGCTGGCCTCTGGCGGACGGATGGTCGCTGACGGCACGCTCACTGCCCCTTTGATATCGACATAACGATCGCCTGGACGCACGATGATATCGATGTCAGGGTTGATCTCAGCGACGAGCAAAGGCGGCTGGGTGATGACCAAGCGCTCACCGACGACACTGAGCTTGGCTTGCAGTTTTTGCTGCCAATTCACCGTGCCTGTCAAAGTACCTGTGCCCGAACCGCTATTAAAGGTACCATCGATGGTCGCCTGGGTGCCGCGGATTTTGGCCTCAGTATTGACATTGGTCAGATTGACAGGCAAATCGAGCATGGCAATACGGCCATCTGCCAGTTTGACATCACCATAAAACTGCGGTTTATCCAATGTACCGCCCAGACCACCTGCCATCGTGACATTGCCCTCCAATACTCGCATGCCGGGGAAAAACGGCTTAAATATCGCTAAATTCAGCTCATTGAGTACCAGCGCGCCAGAGATTGGCTTGGGGGTCTTATAGGGGTCTACAACCACCTCAGCATAGCCACGGGCGCCGCGCCCTGTATTGATATCTGTGCGTATCTTGATACCCTCAGGCACCGACAGTGCAATCAAGGACACGCGTTTGTACGGTAATGTCACCGGCGCACTATCACCATCTTGAATCAAGCCGATTTTGCCATTGTCCGAGTATAGCGTGGTATTGATGGTCGGTGGACGACCGCGCTGCCAGCCAACGATAGCCTTACCATTTATCTTGCCATGCCAGTCAATATCTTTGGGCAAAAATACTGAAAACAGCGTGGTATCGAGGTTTTGTAAGGCGATATTGACTTCGCCTTTGTCTGGTGAGGCAATTAAGTTGTCGCGTAGGCACAGCTTGCCACTTTGGTCAGACGCTTGCCAGCAGTGTGCGGCCAGCTGTACTTTAAAGTCGTTGCGACTGCCGTTTTGCTCATGAGGCAAGTTGACAATCAGCTGAGCAGGCTGCAGCTGGTTTAGGGTGGCGTATTTAGACTTTATACGCCCTTTACCGATGACCCCTGACCAGACAAGCTTGTCACGATTAAAGCCGCCTTTGAGTCTAGCACCAATATCGAGCTGCTCATTAGCCACATCCAGATCGACCACATGGGCCTGCTCGGTGCCATTAAAGGACGCTTTGACACTTTTAAAGCTTTGCCCTGCCGCATCCAGACCTTCTGCCGTCACGATAAGCTGGCTTGGACTGTTTGCTAAATTGACAAGCTTGCCGCGCACTCGGCCTTGACGCAGGATAAATCCTGGCAGCGCGATGCGCTCACCGACCAAATCGACATAAATGGTGGGCAGAGCCTGTCCTGCTGGCTGCGATAAGGTTGCGCCGCCTGTGACTTTACCCGCAAATTTGTCTGATAGCTGATCAAGGCTTGTGATATTGATTTTGGTTTGCAGCTGCTGGGCGTTGCCATCAGCAGTGATGTAGTTGTCGCCCCAGCGTAGCACCAAATTATCGGCATTTAAGCTATCGATTAGCGCATTGACTTGTTTATATTGCGCTTGCGCATCCTGCGTTTGTAAGCGTTTAAAGTAGCTTGCTATATCTTTTGGCAACCGCATTTTCGCCGTCAAGCTGCCTTTGGCACTGAGCGGCTGGCCTTTTAGTCGACCACTTAAATCTACCTGTCTGATATTGACGGTTTGCTGGTTGTCCCCCCAGCGGCCGTCCGTATCGATCGTACCAGTGATGAGGCTTGGCGTATCTTTTAGGAAGTATCCGATATTAAAACGATCCATGACCGCCTTGATATCCCACGCGATGCCTTGACGTACATCAACCGTACCTGTTGCATCGATACTACCCGCAGCACCTATATGACGCAGACGCTTGATACGAATCAACTGAGCATCGCCGCTGGCATCTATCGTCAGCTGACCCGCTGGTAGCTGCTCGGCGTCTAACACGCCATCGAAGTTTATGGCAAAACGCTGCAACTTTCCTGAGGCGTTGGGGGTGTCTTTGGCGGCCGTTTGCCACACACCGCTGGTGGTCAAGTCGCCTGTGATAATCGCTGGATTATTGGGTAAAAAATATCCCACATTAAACTTGTCAAAACGACCATCTACTGTCCAGCCGATATGGTTGCGCAGGTCGATAACGCCCTTGGCATTGACCGCCCCTGCTTCACCGTTATAGGTTACGTTTCGAATGCTGATGAGTTTTGGCGTGCCCGCTGCGTCAATTGAGAGGCGACCTTTTGGTACATCAGCGGTATCGACCTGACCATCAAAACGAGCGTCAAATACCGACAGCTCACCTCCGACGATATCGACACTGGCATCGCCTGTGCCTGTCAGCCCAATACGACGGCCGTCTTGTGTGGCATCAAGCGCTGCTTGTAAGTCAGTATTGTTTAGGGTGACGATATGACGCTGGCCGCGCGCGCCGCCCTTGTTGATATTGAGCAAACGACCGCGCGCGCTGATACTGCCAGTGAGGCGCTCTAGCGGCAAATCGCTACGATACGCTTTTGGTAGCAAGCCATTGGTACGTGCATCTATCTGCCATGTCAGCGGACGGTTTTTGCGCGCCAACTGGATCTGGCCAGTACCAGACAAGTCGCCCACCACACCATTGTAGTTGAGGCGATTGATATTAATGACGTCGCCGACTTTACGCACGCGTACATCATAGTTGCCTTTAGGGGCAGCGTTTAGCTCATTGATGGTGGCATTGGCATCGACCGACAGGCGCGAGCCGCGGATGATGACGTCTGCTTGCCCACGTGGGCTGTCGATATTGCCGATGCTTGGTACATCACGGCGGATAAGGTTTTGCCAATTGGCATCGATATACCAAGGCGCAGCTTGTGTGGATTTGGCCGATGTTTTGCCACGAGCGATATTGGCGTTGACGTGCTCGCCATCACGCTGGCGCAAATCAGCATCTATCTGTAGATTACCATTACTGTCTTGATGCTGATAATGGACTGACAGTCTGCCATTTAATTTTTGCGGTGCATATGCTTTAAAGTCGGCGTAGTCATCTGGAATGGCACGGCGAATATCAAAGTTACTGCCAGTGGAGCGCACTTTGGCATCAAAGCTGTCTTGCCAGTCCAAGATGCCTTGTAACACAAGATGACCCGCGGGTACTTGAGCATCTAAGCGATCGACGCGCAGCTGACTATTGGCAATGATACCGCGGCCTTGATAATGCCCTGATGGGATGTCTTTGGCAGTCAGCTCGGTATTGATGCGCAGGCGTATCTCGGAGATGACGCCTGTAGCTGTCGCCGTACCGCTTTGCAGGCGGATGTTTTGGCTCTCAGCATACGGAATCAAGATATCATCCCATTGCAGTTTTGCCTGAAACGGCGAGCCATCATCTAAACCCTGAGCGACAAAACTACCGCTGACATCGCTGTCGTTATAGCGGCTACGCACTTTACCAACGGTGCGTTTTAGCGTACCTGTGGCTGTGACATCGAGCGGATCGATATAGGCTTTTTCTAGCGCGCTGACCTCTACGATAGCGCTCAAATCTAACGGGTAATCACCCTGCAGCTCAATCTCACCTTGCAATGCGCTGACTTTGACGATATCAGCATACTGTAAGTCGCCACGACCCACGGTGACCTGAGTACCAACCCATGTCAAATCACGGGCGGCGATATCATGCACCACGATAGGCTCTTTGGTCACTTGTTTATAAATGATGTTTTTTATTTTGGCCTGATCAAAACGCAGGTTCACTGGTAGTTGCAGGGTTTTATAATCAAATGGCTCGTCCGTTGGCGGCTGGTTATTGATGATCTCAATGGTATGAATGTCTGCATCGCGCAGATGCACTTCTTTGGCAAACACCGCACGCCAGCCTATTTTTACATACGCCTTATCGACCAATACCTCAAGGTCGTCAGTCGCGTTGATATCGATATCGCTGACCCAAATACCATCGCGCAGATTGCCACGGCCATATTTAAAATCAATGCCTGTCTCAGCACTGACTTTTTCTAAAATAAACTTCGTGCCCGAATCGGTTCCCGCAGCATAAAAAAACGCCACCAACATAATCGCCAAGACGATGGTGATGAGTACCAGCAGTTTGAGCAAAAAAGACAGCGGATACCAACGCCTGACAGCACGAGCATCGCGCTGTGCTGGATCTTCATCTGGTGCGTTATTGGGTGGGGTGTTTTTTGTCAGCATGACACTCAACTACGTTAAAGAATGATTACCAGCAATCGGTACGATAAATACGAAAAATGACAATAAATCTATAAGGGCGAGCCAATAAAGAAGTGCAGTCTAACCGGAATACTCTCCTCTGTCACACCCGCGGCGACATCCACCCGTACCACACCGACAGGGGAAGCCCAGCGGATACCGACACCGACGCCGACCTTGGTATCTGTCTCAAAGTCTTTGTCGTAGGCATTGCCCACATCCGTAAAGAAAGCACCGCGAAACCCTGGTCTAAACTCATAGTTATACTCAGCGCTACCGACTGCCAGCACCTGCCCGCCCGTCAAGTAGCCCTTATCCAGCGGGGATAAACTCTCATAGTCGTAGCCGCGAATGCTTTGGTCGCCGCCTGCAAAAAAACGCAGCTTATAAGGCACATCATAAAAATCATCTGCCCAAATATAGCCTGTATTGAGACTACCCAATACTTGATGTTTTTTATCATCGCCAAAGCTATAAATACCACTGACACCAGCGCGAACGATGGCCAAGTCGGTGTCGCTCAGCGCTTTGTCAGTCCCAGCTTCGAGCGAGTAATACTGGCGGATACCGCGAGTCGGGTTGGTCGTACTGTCCACGTCGGTTTTGTTCATGCCATAGCCAAACAGTAATGCTTGCTGCTTGGGCTTAGAAGACGTAAAGCGAATGGGCAGATCATCAAGCTCTGTCTCATCTACGCCCGTCTCTAGCTCATCTAAGCGATAACGCATAGAGTAGCTGCGGTTCCAGCCACTGTCACGGCGGATATTGCGGGCAATGGCCGCTTTTAGCGTTTTGGTGGACAAATCAAAGTTACCTTCGCCTTGATCAATGACCTCTTCTTCATAGGTCAGACGCCCATCTAACTTATCATTGAGCGGATGTTTCCAAGGCCTGCTGCCATAGACAGCGACATTTTTTGTGATTCTTGAAACTTCAGTTTCTGCGCCCGCTTGATAGCCTTGACGATTGAGCAAATTATAATCTATTTTGGCAGTGGCCCTGACACCTGTATCTGTCCCATAACCTAGACCGACTTGCGCATCACGCGGCTTGTTGGAGGACACAAAAACATACAGCGGTACTTTTTTGCTTTCAGCCACGTCTTGCGGGGTTTTACGTCCTGCCAGCGTGGGCGGCACAAAGTTTTCGTCGGCCAGTAAGTTTTTTTCGTCTGGAAATATCTTTTGCGCCACATTACTGATGGAGTCACTGATTTTACCCAAGATGCTGTCCGCCTCTTGGTCTTTTTCGTCGAGTACGCGATCGTTTGGCAAGCGGCTTAAGCGCTCAGCTTTTCGTTTGATGGCTTGTAGCTTATCTAGCGTGGCTTCGTCTGCCTCAAACTCAATGGCCGCGATATCGGCAGGGTCGACCGTCGCGCCGCTATTACTGGCCGAGCTTTCGCTTGCGACACCGCTGTTTTCTGCACTCATACGCCCGTCATTACTGGCTGTGCTGGCTGCCGTGGCGGCATTGTTGATCGCACCATTATTGACATCATTGTCCAATATCTCATCACCATTGGCAGTAGACGCAGTATTGGCAGTAGGCGCATTGTCAAAGGCCAACGTGCTCGCCTCGCTACTCTCATCAGGTGGCAAGATGGACTCTACGTTGACGGTGTTAAAATAACGGGTCGCCGACAAATCGTTACTAAACTTGGTCACCGCTGGCCGATAAAACTTGTCGCCCGGCTCAAAGCCGATGAGCTGCTGTAACAATGACATCTCAACTGGCAGCTTGTCAGGGTCTCGTGTCAGAGTATTGGTCGCTTCATCATAAGTAAAAAACACCACGTCATCAAACTCGTAACGATCGCCTGTGTTATAAACCAAGGCGACGTCAGCGGTGTTGTCTGGCAAGATGATATCGACCGATTTGTTTAGCCAATACTCATCAAAATAACCATAAGTGTTACTCAACGACTCCAAAGCTGCTTTGCTGTTTTTGTAGACACGGTGGTTAAAGACATCGCCCTCTTGTGGTGGCAAGTCCGCTTCGAGCGCAGCAAACTCCGGCTGCTCACCGCCTTCGCCGCGAATCTCGACGATGCGGCTATCCACACGCACAGGCTCTCCCAGATTTTCGATGATGACATCAATCCTATCTCTGTTAGGCTGACGCAAGCGCAGAGTCACATCATAATACCCCACCGCTTTTGCCGCATCTAATGCCGTCTGACGCAGGCGAGGCAAAGCTGCGGTAAAGTCAACGACTGACTGAACCGTCGTATCATCCAGCGCCGCTTTGATGTTTTTTATCGGTTGGGTATCGTCATCGGCTTTTTTGAGCTTTGGTTTGCCATCGTCTGTATCTGCTGCCTGCTGCAGATAGACAGTGGTGTCGACATGCGGCAACGCCCTCACCCCACCATTAAACAGCCGATTATAAAGGCGCTTGATGATATTGCCATTGTTACGGGCTAACGGTTTTTTTTCATCAGCTTGCTCGATACTTTGGCTAACTGCCTGCGTATCGGTTTGATAATCTGGCAAATAGTCATCAGGATTGATGTTCTGTGCTGCGGCACTTTCTCCATTAGCGGCGCTGGTATTGGCCACAATCTCGCTATCAGTCGCTTCATTAGTGCGGCCACTGCTGACCGAATCACTAACATCGATCGGACGCGACATCACTTCGTCTGTCTGCGCTTGTGTTGCCGCGCGCTCAGCTTTCTCATTTTTACCCAGCGTCTCCAAGTTACTTGGGACTGGCAAATTGGTGGCATCCAGTGCCACATCCAAACCCACGGGCGGAGTGGTATCGTCCAAACTGGCAATCGGAGCGTCAAAGTCTCTGTCATAGCGGCCAGCACCGTCAAGAGTACTGACATTGCTATTGCCAGTCACCGTGCTATTACTCTCTAGCATGTCATTATTTTGACGATTAATAGCTGCCAGCTCACGCTCTATCTGCTCAGGCGTCATCATCTGATAACCCTGCTGCTGTACCTCAGCGGCCTGCTGCAACAGATTGTCGTTCGTGCCTGTATTAGACATATCACTAGCCAGCGCATCATTACTTAGGGCATTGTCGTTAGGTGAATTGTCGTTAGGTGAATTGTCATTAAGTGAACTGTTATTCAGCGCATCGTTATCGATACCATCTATCATGCTGGCCTGATTTTTTTGATGACGGTCAGCGCCATTTGTGTTATTCGTCTGGTTATTCGATCGGTTTGAAGGGTCGTTAATTGAAGAGTTACTCTTTACAGTGTTTGATTTTTTAACGGTTGGTTTTTTAACGTCTGACTTTTTGAGGCCTAGGCTTTGCTCACTATACTCATCGAGCACAGATTGATCGACAATACCTTGCTCCACCGCTTTTTTTAGGCGTAGCGCATCTAGTGCGGCATCTATTTGCGAGTCGTCCTCTAACGGCTCACGCGGCGCTGGGCTAGCGCTTGAACGACTATTAGCAGACTGAGTGGCAGGATCTTTGATCATGACCGTAGGCGGCGCATCAGCCCACACCGTAGGCGCTACCCCAAAACCCACCAAGCTGGTCGTCAGCGCGGTAAATAATGCTGAGCGCGTAACGTGCGCGCACAAGGCGTGAGGTCGAGCGCTGTCATCAGAACGGATAATACTACGGGCAATCGCACTATGACCACAGGTATCCTGCGGCGTCAGCGATACGTTGTGCGTTAGAGTTGATGGCTGGTGCTTCATGATTGATTCCTATCAGCTCACGCGGTACCGTATCAACAACGATGGCCATTGTTCAGCATTACCGGTGAATAAACTTATCGCTGTGGTCTGAATTATCACTATATTTGGCAATATAGCCATATAAATTTACAAATCATAACTTAGATAATTATGAAATCATAGCGTTGTACGCATGTATTTTTGGCAAAGCCTTGCTATTATACGGCTTAATGGCTACAAGCCCCATGCTATATTTTTATAAGTTTTTGATATTAATAACAATCATAATCACCCGACTGTTTTATTTGACGGTTTTTTACTCAGCAACCGCGACCCATCGGTAGGAATTTTCATGGCCAATCAGTTTCAATTATTTAAGCATCGCCGTTTTAGTGCCATGTTTTTTACGCAGTTTTTGGGCGCCTTTAATGACAATATTTTTAAGCAAGCGCTGATATTGGTACTGACGTATACGGCGGCAAGCCAGCTGGGTATGGAAGTCAGTATCTTAAACAACTTGGCCGCCATGCTGTTTATTTTGCCTTATTTTTTATTTTCGGCATTGGCAGGCCAAATCGCTGATAAGTTTGAAAAATCCAAGCTAACGCAGTTTATTAAATTGCTTGAGCTGGTGATTATGGCGGTGGCAGCCGTGGGGTTTGTCTTTGAATGGTATGGTTTGCTGTTTGTGGCGCTGTTTTTGATGGGCACGCATTCGACGTTTTTTGGGCCAATCAAGTACGCTTATCTGCCACAAGCAATGAAAGAAAATGAGCTGGTCGGCGCTAATGGCTTGTTTCAGATGGGCACTTCACTGGCGATTTTACTGGGGATGATAGTCGCCGGGGTATTGACACAGCTCTCCGCATCGCTTTATTGGATCAGTGCGACGGTGCTGCTAGTGGCTATGCTAGGCTATTTGGCCGCACGCTTTATTCCGCTGATGCCTGCGATGCAGCCGGCGCTGACAATCAACTGGAATATCTTCACCACCAGTTTGAGTACAGTACGCTATCTATACTCCTTGCCGTTTTTGTTTTTTGTCATCCTTGGCAATAGCTGGTTTTGGTTTTATGGCGCGACGTTTTTGACGCAGACGCCAGAGTTTAGCAAGGTCATCTTGCACGGTGATGAGTCGGTGGTGATTTTTTTATTAACGCTGTTTTCAGTTGGCGTATCGATCGGTTCGCTGCTATGTAAGTCACTGACCAAAAACCAAGTCAGCTTACGGCTACTACCGTTTGGTATCGCAGGCTTGAGTATTTTTGCTGTCGACTTATATTGGTCCTTATCTAGCCTAAATATGGCTGTCGCTGATGGCACACTGCTGGGTATCGGTGAGTTGGTTGGGATGAGTGGCACGTGGCGCGTCTTTGCCGATTTATTCTTTTTGGGTTTTAGTGGCGGCTTGTACATCGTACCACTGTATGCGTCGATGCAGGCATATGCGCCAAAAAGCCATCGTGCTCGTATCGTGGGTGCCAACAATATCTTTAATGCGATATTTATGGTCACCTCAGCGATTTTTTCGATTGTGATTTTAAACGCCTTGGGTTTGACGCTACCGCAGTTGTTTTTGGTGACAGGCCTGCTAAATATCGCCTTTGGCGTGTTTTTGTACATCAAGCTGCATAAACATATCAAAGCGGCGGTCATCCAAACCCATGATGCGAGCGTTTTATAATACATTTCGCAGACGATATGTAGGCACGTGCATAATAAATAGTGGTGCTGATATTTTGGATTGTTTGCTATAGTAATGTTTGTTGTTTTTGATTATAAGTCATGAGGAGTGAATTATGGCCCCGCGTCCTTTGTCCAAAGTCGACCAGTTGTTAGTTGGGGTCGATAAGGCGTTACGAGCTGTCGTCCCACATTCAAATCCTAGCACGCGTCCCTTACCAGTGAGTAGTGATGAGATTCCTGAGCTGAGCATCACTGAGGCGCGTCATGTCGCAGGGCTGATGCGCATCAATCACACAGGCGAAGTATGCGCGCAAGGCCTGTACCACGGTCAAGCCTTTAGCGCAAAAGACGACGGCGTCAAACAAGCCATGCAGCAGTCTGCCGAAGAAGAAGTCGACCATCTGGTATGGTGTGAGACTCGGCTAGACGAGCTTGGTAGCCATGCCAGTATTTTTACGCCGCTGTGGTACGGCATGTCTTTCGGTCTGGGTGCGGTGGCAGGTGCTATCTCCAATGAGTTTAGCTTGGGGTTTGTCGCCGAGACAGAAGCGCAAGTCAGCGAGCATTTACAAGATCATATCACCCAGCTACCAGAGCAAGACCAGCGCTCAAAAGAGATATTGGCACAAATGGATATCGAAGAGCTGCATCACCGTGAGCTGGCGCTCGCAAATGGGGGTGCGGCGCTGTCACCCGCTGTACGCCAGACGATGCGCTGGATGGCCAACCGTATGAAGGCCTCCGCTTACCACTTATAAAAGCTATCGTATTAACAATCCTACTACTGATAGCGCTCAGTTTAATTTGCTAGGGTATGAAAAATTTGTACGATTTTGCCCTGAGATGTCTCAGGTATCTTCAGATGAGTAAATACTGCCCATCAGCTACATTATAAAATCATACAACAACCAACCTATGAATACTAATAAACACTAACTTACTAATATTGACTTACTAATAAGGTATCTATTTTTATGAAAACCACTACATTATCGACCAGCGTATCTCCCAAAGCGCCAGCGCTGGCAACTCTGACAGCTGTTGCTGCCGCTTGCGCCATGATGCTCTCTGCGCCTGCTCATGCAGCCGAAGCACAAGCTGCGAGCAGCGCGACTGATGCCTCTAACGCCTCTGTACCGAGCGCCATCGACTCAAGCAAACGTGTTATTCGTCTGGCTCAGCCAAAGGCGGATAACGCGGCTAGCACAAACAATGCACCAGCCCCTCAAGCTGCCGCGCCGCAAACCGTCACCGCACCGCAGCCACCCACCGTACAAAACCGCCCGCCGATGAGTACGTTGCAGCCACAAGACGTCAGACCACCAGCGACGCCTGAATTTACTGGTACCACACGTGTCTACGACCCAGGTCCGATGAGTGCCACTGGCATCGACCTTCGTAGTGGTCAGCTGACCAACATCCCCACTCCGCAAGTACAACTGTCTGATATCAGTTTTGTACCAACGGTACTGATTCCGCAGCAGACGGGCGATAATAATGACAAGCTTGATGTCAGCCTACTCGATGACTTTATCAAAGATGTCTCACCCAACGCTCGTCATTACCCACCCAACTTCCCTAACCGCTCACAGCGTCACTACACCCGCGAAAAAATCAAGGTGTTGGCAGAGTGGATTGAGCCTTATGCCAAAGCGCCGAACGCGTCTTATGATGTACTGATTCGAGCAGCGAAACTCAATGGCATGGGCCGCAACCTAGACTTGGGCTCGGACTATACCATCCGCGGTGGGCAGTATGTGGATCGCGCCATCAAAATTCAGCCAGACAGTGGCGAAGCCAACTTCTTGTATGGCATGATGCTCTCAGAAGGTGGCGGGTTTAAAGAAGGTCAAAAGTATTTAGACCGTGCCGTCTCGTTGGGCTATACCGAAGCAGAGCAAAGCTTGGCACAATCAGACCTTCTTAGCGATCGCCGTGACAAAGCCTTGGAGCGTCTGCGTCGCCTCGAAAGTCAGAACCCCGACAACGACATCATTCCTCAGCAAATCAAACTTATCGAAGAAGGTAAGTTTTATATCTGGGACATCCCTGCCCCTGACATCAATGTCAAACCAAGCGTCTAATCTGCTGTACATCAGCTTGTTTGACCGATAGCCCTTATAGCGCCTTCATTTTCTCACTAAAAATGAAGGCGTTTTTTTTGCTGGATAATAAATAGTCTAATCGCAAAAGTTACGCTACACTTATCTGCACGCCTGCCGGCACTCCTTCGCCTTTTTGATACTCATTTTTGGGATTGACTTATGACGCCGCTTAGCCTTATCAAACCGATGATGCACACCAATCAAAAAACGCGGTCGATGACCCTAGCAGTTTTGCTTGTCGCAGTAGCGCTACTGCCTGCCTGTAGCACGGTGTCTGTCAACAAACAAACCTCCGCCAAAACCATCGCCGACCAGCGCGGCAATATCGTCACTGACAAAAAACTGAGTAGTGACACCGCCTCAGCGCTGCTATCTGCAGGGCTAAACGAGCAAGCCTGTATGCAGCAGTTTGATCTGTGCTTGACGCAGCTGACCGATAGCATACTAAATAAACACTACCGCCCTGCTTTAGCGATTTTTGCCGAGCTACACTATGCCAAAGCCCGTCAGCTGGCACGCTCGCAAGCCTGCCGCGACGCCTTGTCTCGTCCGCCGCTTGATCCCTATTATGCCAATGCGCCGCTAAGTGCAGAAGACGCCAAAGCCCAGCAACAAAACACCAGTCGCTGTCTCAATGACTATCAAGAGCGGCTATTTGATGCGGTAAAATCGAGCTACACCTATTTGTTTTATGATGCGCTCATACACGATTTTGAGGGAGCGGATAAGGCCAGCGGGCAGTCGCAGCAACAAAACCGTATTCCCAATGATACGGATATTCAGACCCAAGACATATATAACGCGGCCAGCAACGATATCATCACTCAGCTGTATAAGTCCGCTGATGGCACGGACAAACTGATGGGCGAGGCACAGATAGAATACCTCCCCATCACCTCAAGCAAGCGTGATAGCAGCGAGCAAGCAGCCATCGCCAATTTATCACCGCTCACAGGCAAACCCACTGACCAAATCAAAGTGATGAAAATAGCCGTTGATGACTATCAGCTTGGCGTCTATCTGCCAAACGAAAACAGCTACTTACAAAATGCGCACAAGCAAGCCTCAGCACTTGCCGACCTAGTCTCCACTTACGAGCTGCGCCTCTCTGGCCTAAACTCTATCAGCAAACGCCCGGGGCTCGGCATCAGCCTAGTGGCATCGTTGGATGATCGTTATACCACGACGATTCGGCAACTATTGGCGTCGTCGTTGGCGGGGCGATTGTCCTATGAGCAAAACAGTGACAGCGTCAATGAGAATGAGAGTAACCCAAGCTCGCGTATCTATCCTACAGGCCATCTGTTATTGACCGGTCTTATCAAGCCCAGCGGCGATAGCGTTTTAGACGCGCTGAGCAGCCGCACGCTCGATATCCACCTCTATAACCCGTATCAAACAGAGCATGTCAATATCTTGGGTGATAACTACCCCATCGCGGCCAATTTTTCGGCAGGCTATGGTCTTTGGTTGGCAGAAAACCAGCTGGACGGTGTCGGTTATCTTAATCTCATCACTCGCCAGCCTGACGCCCGACTGCCCAAGCTGTTTATGCTCGAGCCCTATGACCCTGATAAGCGCGTGCTGATTATGCTGCACGGCCTTGCCTCTAGTCCTGCAACGTGGGTCAATTTGACCAACGATATCTTAAACGATGATAAGCTGCGCGATAACTATCAAGTCTGGCAGATATTTTATCCTACCAATCTACCAATCTTAGAAAACCGCTATCAAATCCAGCGCCTAATCAATAGCACTTATGCCCAAACCGACCCGCAAGGGCAGAACCGCGCCAGCAAAAACAGCGTGATTATCAGCCACAGCATGGGCGCTGTCATCGCCCGTATGATGCTATCAGACGACAATCTGGTCGAGGATTTAGACAGCTTAGACGATCAAAACCTGCTCTCTAATAGCGAAAAGCGGCAAATTCGTGATGCTCTTAAAGCCTCATTTGGTGAGACCGAGCTCAAAGAGCGCTTTGAGCTCACAACCTTACCGCAAGTGGATACGGCAGTGTTTTTATCAGCGCCGTTTCGCGGCACCGATTATGCAGACCGCTGGTTTACCCGTGCGCTGCGCCGCATTGTGTATCTGCCCGTTGGGCTGGTCAAGACGGTCACAGATAATCTGGCGACCATTGCCACCCAAGGCGACTTGGCACAAAACCCACTTGGCGCTCTATACCTACAAAACGGTGCCAGCCAATTGAGTGACAAATCCTCATTTATTCAATTGACCCGAGATATCTCCATCAATGACCGTATTACTTATCACTCCATCATCGCCAATAACGATTCAGATATCACCAAAGGGCTGGCACAGATGCAGCCAGGCAATGCCAAAATCGACTTGTCACAAGCCATAAAAGACGAGAAAGACAGTCACGCTACCAATACTAGCGCTACCGACGCTGCTAACGATAAAACATCGACACAGCCGCTGGTGGCCGCAGTCACCGTCGATAAAAACATCAGCCAAGCGTTGACTGAACGTCTATCAGACGGCATCGTGCCTTATACCAGTGCGCACTTAGACGGTGCAGCTTCTGAGACCATTATAAATGGGGGTCATAGTATTCAGAGCAACCCTCAGACTATCTTGACGCTACGGCGGATCTTGCACAAGCAATTGCAAAAATAACACTCAAGCCGTTGCCGGCAGATAATAAGGAGCTGACTGTAAGGAAATGTAGAAGCGCTACAAACTGATAACATGTTGCAGATTTGTACCCCGCTTGGTGATAGATAAGCTTGATAGGCGTCCTGATAGCAGCGCAGGGGTTTTATCATAAACCATTGTTTCTACTGTTATTTTTAGATAAATTAGCGGTTTTTTTACCCCAAATATTCGTGACTACTAGGTAGGTCGTTAGGGTGCTACATCGCTTGCGTGTGTACCGAGGGAGGCGCATAATATATTGACAGCACATAACAGTCATGTATTAATTTATAAGGATATAAATTACTTAATTCAGCTAAACAGTCGTTAGCTTAGCCACCATGTATCATTTAGGTCGCGCGCTAATCCATACTGAAACACAATCTGCCTATTGCCTATATATAAATAAAGACAGTATGCAGACTGTTATTTGAGCGTTTGAGGGAAGCCTGCGCTATTCAGCTAACAGATAAGGGTAACCGTTTATGTTCGCTACGTTTATGATTGACCAGCTCGATGCGCTGATGCTTGCGCGTATCCAATTCGCTTTTGTTATCTCATTTCATATTGTTTTTCCCGCCTTTTCTATTGGTCTGGCCAGCTGGCTGACGGTGCTTGAGTTCCGTTGGTTAAAGACCGGCGAGCCTATTTATGCTGAAGTCTATAAGCATTGGGTCAAAATATTTGCCGTGGTCTTTGGTATGGGGGTGGTCTCGGGCGTGGTGATGTCCTACCAGTTCGGTACCAACTGGGCGGTGTTTTCGGACAAAGCCGGTAACGTTTTAGGTCCTCTACTTGCCTATGAGGTATTGACCGCGTTTTTCTTAGAGGCGTCCTTTTTGGGGATTATGCTGTTTGGCTGGGGCCGCGTGAGTAAGCGGATGCACTTTGCTTCGACAGCCATCGTTGCCATCGGTACGCTAATTTCAGGATTTTGGATTTTGTCTGCCAACAGCTTTATGCAGACGCCGCAGGGCTTTATGCTGGGCGCGGATGGCATCTTATATCCTACCAACTGGTTTGAGATTATCTTTAACCCCTCCTTTCCTTACCGTTATGCCCATATGATGACGGCGGCGTTTTTGACCACCGCCTTTGTCGTTGGCGGTATCGGTGCTTACTATCTGCAATCTAAAAAGCACAAAGAGCACCGTCAGCATGGCCGTGTCATGTTAGGTATGGCGATGATTATGGCGATATTTGTCGCGCCAGCACAGGTGTTGATTGGTGATGAGCACGGTCTTAACACCTTAGAGCATCAGCCAGCCAAAATCGCTGCTATGGAAGGTATCTGGGAAGATGAGCGCGGCGCGGCGCTGCGCTTGTTTGCGTTGCCTGATCAAGAAAACCAAACCAATAAGTACGAGGTAGCCATCCCTTATGTTTCAGGCTTGATTCTCACCCATTCGTTTGATGGTGAGGTTAAGGGTCTCAAAAACTGGGCACCTGAAGATCAGCCCCCTGTGGCTATTGTATTTTGGGCGTTTCGTATTATGGTCGGTATTGGTATGCTTATGGTGCTGGTCGGCTTATTTAGTCTATATAAGTACTTTAAAAAACAACAGTATGACCCCCAAAGTGTCTGGTTTCACCGTGCGTGGATGATGATGACGCCGCTTGGTTTTATCGCACTGTTGGCTGGTTGGTTTGTTACCGAAACAGGACGTCAACCATGGACGGTATATGGCGTGATACGTACGGCCGAGAGTATGTCACCCCTCGCCGCTCAGCAAGTCGCCACGACACTGATTGGTTTTATTGTGCTTTATGTGTTTGTCTTTGGCGCAGGGAGTTTTTATATCTTGCGACTGATCGCTCAGGGGCCAAAACCGTTTGAAGATCCCGCTGAGGACAACTTCTATGAGCACTCAGTCACAGAGAGTCAAGGACGGACACTAAGCGGTGATAGCAGTCCTGATCAAAGTACAAAAGAAAATATCGATACACCTGCTGATGATGTCGATGATGGAGGGTTACGCTAATGTTTAACTACGGTGATGTATTAGACTTACCTTTGATCTGGGGCGGCTTGATTGCCTTATCTGTCTTTATTTATGTGTTGCTTGATGGTTTTGACTTGGGCTGCGGGATTTTATTTCCTTTTGCAGGCTCAGACAAAAACCGTAGCCGCATGATGAACTCTATCGCGCCTTTTTGGGATGGCAATGAGACGTGGCTGGTACTGGGCGGTGGCGGTTTATTCGCAGCTTTCCCAGTCGCTTATGGCATTATCATGACAGGATTGTATCTGCCGGTCATCTTTATGCTATTTGGCCTGATCATGCGCGGCGTGGCGTTTGAGTTTCGTTTTAAAGCCTCCTCACGTCGTCACGTATGGGACAGTTTTTTCTTTATTGGCTCCGTGGTGGCGACTTTTTGCCAAGGGCTGATGTTGGGCGCGTTGATACAAGGGATTGAGGCAAGCAATCGTCTCTATACAGGCGGGCCTTTTGATTGGTTCACACCTTTTTCTATCATTTGCGGTATTGCCATGATTATCGGCTATGCGCTCCTTGGCTCTACGTGGCTCATTATCAAAACCGAGCATACTTTACAAGTATGGGCACGCAAGGTTTCAGGCTGGATGCTATTGGCACTGATCATCGCAATGGTCGTCGTCACAGGCTTTATGTATTTTTCTGATATCAAGGCGCTTGAGGGCTGGTTTAGCTTCCCAGGCTTGCTATATTTGGCACCCATGCCGATTATCGTGCTGCTCTTGGCCTTTTTGATGCGTAAAGACCTAAAGACGGAGCGTGAATATCGCCCATTTCTCTTGACGGTGGCGTTATTTTTGATGGGTTATATCGGGGTCTGTTTTGCCGTTTTCCCTTATATCGTCCCGTATGAAATGACGATTTATGAAGCAGCAGCAGCGGACACCTCGCTATCCTTTATGCTGATTGGGGCCGCTATCATGCTACCGATTATCTTAAGTTATACCGCTTTTGCCTACTATACTTTTAAGGGCAAGACAGATCATGAGCATATGTACTAAGCATAGTATATGTGCTAAGTCAGCATAAGCAGTATGAGCAACAAGTAGCATCAGAGAAATGACAGCTAAAAAGTGACAGGCCACCGCAAAAGGTGGCGGTCACTACGCCCGCCCGTATGGCGTATCTATAAAAAGATAGGAGACGAATATGAAAAAGCTCAGTAAAAAGCAGTCACAATGGGCATGGTTTATTGGTCTATATATCGCGGGTTTTTTGGTGATTTTTACCATTGCCCAATTGATTAAGCTGGCTATGGGTGTCTAGCTCATGGCCGCCTAGCGTTGGGTAACTCACCCTTTATGGCTTATCGTGCCTTGCAAACCAAAAAGCAGCGCCACAAATGGTCGCTGCTTTTTTATTGTCCTATAGACAGTGAGCACTAAGCGCCTTGATGACTGGCGGCTCCTTTATCATCGATAAACTCATTGACTTGCGCCAAACGTTCAGGTGTGCCAACGTCTATCCAGTTATCTGCTATCACCTCGGCGGTGATTTGAAACTTCATCATCGCCTGCTTGAGCAGCGGCGCCAGTGCCGCTGGCTGACCTGAGGCCAACCCATCGACCAGTCTTGGCGACATCACGCTGATACCAGCAAAGGTATATTTATCTGCATTATCAATCGGCTGCTCGCTGGCAAGACCATTGTTAATGGCAAAATCCCCGCCACTATTGTGCTCTGGATTGTCAATCAGCAATAGATGCGCGCGCTGGTCCGCCCCCAGCTTATAATCAATCAATTGCGAAAAATCATAAGTCGTCCACACATCCGAGTTGACTAAAATAAACGGCTCATCTCGTAGCTTGGCTGCCTGCAGCGCCTGAAATATCCCACCTGCCGTCTCCAGTGGTTCATCGCTCTCGACCGACCAATGCAGAGTCACGCCATATTGCGTCCCGTCACCCAACCTCTCTATCAGGGTATCGGCGAGCCATGAGGCATTAATAGTGATGTCGGTAATACCAGCCGCTCGTAGTGCCTTGATATGCCAGACAATCAGCGGCTGACCACCCACCTCTACCAAAGGTTTGGGAGTCTCTAAGGTCAGCGGCCGCAGACGCGTACCCTTGCCAGCTGCCAAAATCATTGCTTGGGTAATCGTTGCTTGGTTGGTCTCAGACATGTGCGCTCCGTGTTTTTGTTTTTGTTATTGCTTTTTAAATACTGCTAAATACTGCCTAGGGTGTGCCTTCAATTCACTCGGTAGTTATCTAAACCGGTTAAAAATGGCCTAAATATATTGCTGCACAAACTGACGCTGATACGCTGGCAATATGTGCTCTCTTAGATAGTCATTGAAAGGTGCCACCGCTTGCTGCATCTGCAGGCTACCATGCGCCTCCAACCATTCTAGCTCAACCATAAAATCGCGCATCACTTTCGGAATATCGGCCAAATAGCGGTCTTTGCCATCACGCTGCGATAGGCGCACAAAGATTCCCAGTACCTTTAGATGGCGCTGGACACCCATAACATTCATATCGTTTTCAAACTGCGCGATATCGGCAGCTGTGCTCAAGCCTGCTTGCTTTTGTAATTGCCAAAAATCACGCGTCCATGCAGATATCTGCGGCTCAGACCACTCCACATAAGCATCACGCAGCAGCGATACCAAATCATAAGTATAAGCGCCAATCACCGCATCTTGAAAATCAATCACCCCCAAGCGTGAGTGATCGGCTTGATCTTGCATCAAGTTGCGGCTGTGATAATCACGATGGACGACGACTGCTGGCTGCTGCAAAATCTCTTGTATCAATACCGCTTTTAGCGCCCGCCACAGCTTTGGATCAACTGCCACGCCGATATATGGCATAAACCATTCACTAAACAAATCCATCTCTCGGTCTAGCAGTGCACTGTCATAATCAGGCAGCTGATGCTCAGATTTTGCTTGTTCAACAGAGAGTGTTTGTAATGCGACCAACGTCTGCATGGCCAGCTGATAATGGCGATCGACTTGCTCGGGCGTGGCTTTAACTAGTAAATGAGCAAACTCTACCGTACCAAAGTCTTGTAACACCAAAAAGCCTTTGGCCACATCCTGCGCAATCAGCGTTGGCACATTGATCACAGGTGCCATCAATTTGGCGACATTGATAAACTGACGCATGGCGTCTTGTTCATCAGCCGAATCCATGACAATATAACGTGCCGCTTGCGATTGGGGCGCTGTTGTCAGCTGCAGGCGATGATACTGACGCGCGCTGGCATCCCCTGGCAGACTCTGTAAATCAAAGGCCTGCTCTGTAAAGACTGCTTGTAGCCAGTCGTGCAATTGCTGTTGGCGGCTGTTGGGTAGCGGCTGGGTCATAGGGCTCTCTAAAATCGTATTATCGGTTATAAAAAAGTAAATGTCGGTGGTCAACAACTAAAGTAGTGATAAGTCTGGCAAAACCTTGCTAAAATAGTGACGCCTATCTTGGTCATCATCGCTCTTATCGGTAGATAAGCGCGCGTTTGGCACGATGGCTACTGCTGAGCATAAATGCAGCAGCCTGTGCTCATCTTATAATTTTTGGTAAATAGTGTAGCTGATTTGGTTTTTTTTGACTATGATTAGTCGTCATTATATGTAAAACCGCCTGACTGTTGACATCATTTAGCATAATAAGGTGAATCTGTCAGCGCTGATGTATGACAGTACCTAAAAGATACGGCCACTCAATTACGTATCGCAATCTAACCGGCTCTGCAATCATAGGTGTGCCCTTGCTATATTCTTCGCTCTACCAAAGCATTCGTTTGATCTTATTTGGCGCGTTAGGTTTATCGAGCCTTGCGGTCAATGCCGCACTCAGCGAGGCAGAACCACAGACACAAACGACCAAGCCACTGTCTGCGGATAGCGCGCACCGTCCTGCTTATCTGGCAGCGAATCAGTCTGCCAGTCGCGCGGCAAAGGACACCCACCATGCTTTTGACCAAGATATCCGTTATCCTCAAAGCGCTCTTACGCCCAGCGCAAAAAATCCGACTGTAAACAATACCCGTGCAAAAAATGCCCATACATCGAGCGATAGCGACAGTACGCCAAGCCCGTCACTGGGGGCAACAGCGTTCAATAACGACGGCAATAGCAATGACGACAGTAGCGTCTCAGGCTCTGCCTTGCCGCCAGCATTTGTGCCAGCCCCTGCGATACCCGACACGCTCGATGCGCAGTATGGCGGCGTTACATTTTTTGATGAGCCTACCGGCACCATTAATACCGACAATACCTCCATGCAAACGCCTGAGCAAGCGGTCAGCACTCTAGATATCGATACCACAGCCACTATGGCTCACCATGCCAATCCTGAGGTTGATACCAGTAACAGTGTCCATAACAACGCTGGCGCTGATACCTACAACGATAATAATAACAACACTGATATCCCTAACAGCGACGAGAGTATTCAAGACAGCCTCAAACGGTTGGCTGATTTTTATGAGCTTACACCTGAGACTGAAACAGCGACACCAAACACCAATAGCAGCATGAGTCTGCCAGACGATGAGACAAACGCGCTACCAGAGGCGCTCATGCCGAGTGCACAAACCATTCCAAAGGTTGGCCGCAATCTAGAGCTGCTGCCTAGAGCAATCGATAGTGCCCAGCGCTGTGAGGGTCAATGGGTCTATCCTAAACGCAACCCCAATTATCAGCGGGCAGTCAATGAAGCAGGCGGCATCAATGGACAAACCGCGCCGAATGTCAGTGAGGTACCAAACCAGCAAGCGCCGCTATTTTCAGAGTCAGACTACGGCTATTATGACAACGTCGACTATGCTGAGCTATCAGGCAATGTCATTATCAACCAAGGCACCCAGCATATCGAAGCTGACAAAGTATTGCTGGATTTAGGCAGCGGTGTGGCGGCAGCGCAAGGCAAAGTCATGTTTACGGACAAGGCAACTGGCAGGCGATCAGCGCAGCGCAAGGCAAACCAAACCCAAGTCAATTTGACAGACAAAGCGACGCAAGGCGGCCTCATCGGGGTGGCAGATAGCCTCAATTACAACACCGAAACAGGCCAGTCCACTGCCAAAGACGTGGCGTTCGCCAGTGTCGAGTTACAGGCTCACGGCTATGCCAAGCAGCTAAACAGACCCAATGAGACGCAGTATGAGCTCGATGAGGTGATGTTTAGCACCTGCCCACCGACCAATCGCAAATGGCAATTTGACGCCAAAAGCATCGATTTAGATACCGACACCGGTCGCGGCGAGGCATATAACACGACTTTTCGTGTCGCCGATGTGCCCGTATTTTACTTGCCTTATTTTAACTTTCCGATCGACAGTCGGCGTAGCAGCGGGTTTTTGTTACCCAGCGCCAGTGTCAGTAGTGAAAACGGCTTAGAAGTTGATGTGCCTTATTATTTTAACTTAGCGCCCAACTATGATGCCACGCTCAACACGCACATCTATACCGATCGCAACCCTATGCTATCAGGTGAGTTTCGTTATTTGACCGAAAACTACGGCGAAGGTATCTTTAATGGCTCTTATTTGCCAAGCGACCGAGAGTATGGTGATGAAGATCGCAGTAGCTTTTTTTATGATCATGCATGGTCTTCTAAGAGCATTCCGCGGTTGAGCGGCGATGCCAAATACAGCTACGTGTCAGACTCAGATTATCTCGATGATTTTGATACGCTTGGCTTATCTGATAGTACGGTAAACTTACCAAGACGGGCGCGCCTAAACTACTATAACGACTATGTCAGCGGCGAGCTAAAAGTTGAGACTTTTCAGACGCTCGATGCGTTCAATGGTGATGGCGAGGCGTTGCAAGATAAGGAAAAACCGTATTCACGCTTACCGCAGCTAAGCGTAAACTATCGCCTGCCCACCGCTAATAATTTTGATATAACTGGCGTCCATGACTCCGCTTATTTCAAAAAATCCATCGATGATGGCTCAGAAAACGAAAAAAGCGGCACACGTCTTTATAATAAAATCAGCGCCGTCTACCCTATCGAAAGCTCATGGGGCTATGTCAAACCCAAGCTCAGCCTCCAGCACCTGTATACGTCTTATGACGAAGACAGCTTGGCAGACAATCAGCTGAGTAAAGAAGATGGGAGCCAGTCAGTCTTTGTACCGCAGGCCAGTATCGACGCTGGACTGAACTTCTATCAAGCAGGCTCACCATTTGGCGCGTTTGATGAGACCATGGGCGGTTACCGTTTGCTCAGCCCGCGCTTAAAGTACACTTACTCGCCATACAAAGATCAAAACGATATCCCAAACTTCAACACCCGTATCGCCTCTATCAACTATGAACAGCTATTTTCTGACAGTTGGTTTTTAGGTCACGATCGTCTGCAAGATTTGCACGCCATCACACCGGGTATAAATTATCGTTACATCGATGCAACGGGTGTGACACGTTTTGATGGTAGCATTGCAGAGCAGTTTTATATCGACAATGGACGCGTAACCTTAGAGAATGAGCAGCCAGTCTTTACCTATTCGTCTTCAGGAATGGTGTGGAATACCAGTACGCAGCCTTATAACAACTTTTGGGTCGATGTCAGCGGCGCTTTGACCAATGACTATGACCTAAATTATGTGACCACTGAGCTGCGTTATCAGCCATCGGACAATAGTTTGTTTAACGTCGGGTTTGTCAAGCGTCAGCGTGACGAAAACACCGATCAGCTGCCATTGTCTGCCTTTACCGCCTCCGCCATTTTTCCTATCAACAATAATTGGCGAGTATTGGCACAGGGTCAATACGATTATAACCGTGATAAAATGCTCGACTCTTTAGTCGGTGTCGATTACGAAGACTGCTGTTTTGGTTTTGCAGTTTATGGTCGTCGTTACTATAATGACCTCAATGTAAAGGACGAGCCAACCCAAGCGGTGATGGCTGAGATTAGACTAAATGGTTTGGGCAGTGGTAGCAGCCGTTTGACCCGCCTGCTCTCTGATAAAATCTTAGGTTTTGAGCCTGTACAAAACGCTTGGAAAGACTAAGACATGATAGGTACTATGTGACGCAGCAATGATACTGTGGGGCAATGGTACCGATATTTATAACCCTGTATTTTTAGGCTTTTAGGGACAACCCTGTCTATTATTTGATTATTAAGTGTATTGGGTAGAGTTAACCGACTACCATCCGATGCGATGACATTGATGAGGAGCATCATGAGATTTTTTTCTGTACGTCAGACCAGCCGCGCGGTACTGCTATCTATGGGTGCCAGCCTTGCGCTCACTTTGGGTGCTCAAGCGGCAACCGTCAAGCCTGCGAGCGCCCAAGCTGCTGATCCAACCAGCACCAGTCGTTTAACACCAGCAAACAGTACCGACGGCATCATCGCTTTGGTCAATGAAAACGCTATCTTAAAAAGCGAATTGGTTGAGGCCATCCAGCAAACTCAGGCACGCGCCCAAGCCGCGGGCGAACCGATAGCCAACTCAGCACAGCTACAGTCTGAAGTACTAAACGCCCTTATCTTGCGTGAGTTGCAATTATCCATGGTCCAGCGTATCGGTCTAAACCCTGATGAAGCCGCTATCAATCAACGTCTTGGCCAAATCGCACAGGCGGAAGGTCTGAGTAGTGTATCAGCACTACAGCAGCGTCTAGATGCTGCCCAAGCTGGTAGCTATGCTGCTCTGCGCGCGCAACTGATCGAAGACGCCGCTATTCAGGCATTGCAGCAGCGCCAAATCAGTAGCCGCGTACGCATTAGTGAGCAAGACATTGATGCGTTTTTGGCCTCACCTGAAGCCAAACGTCTAAACCAAAGTGAATACCAAACCATTCATGTGCGCGTGCCTTATATGGACGACTATAGCCGCCTATCCGAGGCGCAGCGCGAAGAAGCGCTAAAAGTCGCTCAAGCCCTACGTACGCGCCTGCTTACGCCAAATGTCGATGTCACAGAGGCCATCGCCGCCAGTCAAGGCAGCTACCCCATCCCGCTTCAAGGTGGCGACATGGGCTTTCATAGAGCAGCATCTCTACCGACAGAGCTATCTAGCGAGATTACCAAACTCGATGTGGGCGCCGTCAGTGCACCGCTTATCACACCAGAGGGTATCGACATCATTAAACTGGCTGACAAAAAAGCCAGTGATACCATGCTAGTACCGCAGTGGCATACTCGTCATATCCTCGTCAAAGTCGATGAGCTACAGACAGACGCCCTCGCCGAACAAAAAATCAATGACTTATACGAGCAGCTACGCAGTGGCGCTGACTTTGCAAGCTTGGCCTCGACCTACTCAGATGATCCAGGCTCTGCCGGACGTGGTGGCGATTTGGACTGGATTAGTGAAGGCGATATGATAGGCCCATTTGAAGCCATGATGAAAAACACCACCGTGGGCGACTACTCTGCTCCTTTTAAAACGCAATTTGGCTGGCATATCCTGCAAGTCGAAGGCAAGCGTCAGCATGACGTCAGCGACGAATATCGCCGCAATATGGCACGTCAAGCCCTGTATCAACGCCTAGCGCCGCAAGCAAAAGAAGACTGGCTCCAAGAGCTACGCGCGGGCGCTTATATCCAAGTGCTTGGCTAAGTGCCTATCGGTATATAAGCATAAGCTGTCGTTTGACTTCCTCTCCGCCCTAAAGGAACAGGGATTCCTACTAAAGACGGCCAAGCCCGACCGCGAGAATGTTTTTTGCTCCATTAACATCTCTGCTATGGGTCGTTTTACAAGAACGACAAAACCATACTCTTATACCAAGACCTGATCTACCTTTCGGACTGTCTTGGCGAGAGCCGCAACACGAGCAGGTTTGGGTGGTGTACGCTTCATTGACTTCGATATAGTGGCAACCTGCGTTCGCGCATTTGTAGTCCAGTTGCCGCTTAACCTCAAACCAACCCGCGTCATAGACGGATTTGGCCAGTTTGGAGGAAGTGAATGATGTTGATTTTATTTTACCAACAACGATTAAGTTGTTGGCTTTGATAAGCTTTGATGTGAATTTATGAATTAAATCCTGGCGGGTATTTTTAATCTTGGCGTGTATCGCCTTAACTCGCTTTTTGTTTTTAGCACGTTGGGCGATGGCCAGTTTTTCGGCGTATTGATGGGTGACTTTGATTTGTAACTGATCACCATCACTACTGACCGCTGAATCCTTACAGCCTAGATCAATACCAACTTGGCCAGTGCCACACTTAGTCTTTGGAAATTCTTTAACGGTGACACAGGCATACCAGTGACCACGATTGTCTTGTACCAATTCGCAAGTGTTGATGTTGTAGAGCGAGAGGTTATAGCTATCCCATAGGTCTATTGTGAGCTTTTGACGGTTAGCTAAGCTAAATTGCAGGGTGCTTTTTAGAGACTTTTTACCGCTTTGGCGCGTACTGATATGCTTAATCGCGGTCTTTTTAAAGGGAATCCAGCCCAAGCTTCTTCTCTTGGCCTTTGGGTTATTGGTGCGCCAGCTGAGTTTGGCTTTTTTAAACTGTTTACGGGATTTAGCGTGAACCTCACTAATCGCTTGCAAGGTTTGGCTGTGCAGATTTAAATACTCGCCACTACCTTTGGTATAAGCGGCCAAGTCATAAGCTGAAAAGAATTTGCCAGTGCGCTGTAAATGTTTAAAACTGAGCTCATTGACGTAATTCCAGACAAAATTAACCGCTCCAGCCAAGATATTGAGCTGAGTGGCGTGTTTGTCTTTGATGCGTAGCTTGAGCGTTTTCATGGAATAATTATGATCTCAATGCAGTTGGGTATCAAGGTATTCGCAATATTGTACGACAATGACTGACGCCTTATATCCACGCCCTAGAAGGATGTGAATATAAGGCGCTGGTTGATAAACACGATTATAAAAACCTAACCAGCATATAAATCCCCATAGCGACCATCATGATGTTTTCGGTCAAAGACACAAAGCCAAGCGGTACATTTGAGTTACCGCCCACGCAAGCACACTTAAGCTCACGCTTGTCTATATAGACTGCTTTGAACACCGAGACGCCATTGATACCACCGATAACTATCGCAACGACAGCCGCTATGATACTCAGCCATGCCACACCTGCTAGCATGGCAATACCGACAAAAGCCTCGGCGAAGGGATAAACATACGCATAGCGCACGACTTTGCGTGCCAATAAATCATAGCCCAAAAACTGATTGGTAAAGCTTTCTAAATCTTGTAGCTTTTGAATGGCAAGCACAATCATCGATAAGGCGATAAACCAGATAAGCGTTTGTATCGTCAATAGCGTACCGCTCACGCCCCAAGTCAGCGAAAGGCTGGCCAGCGCGGTGGTGGCAAATATGGCAATCACTGGCGTGTAGCTAAAGCCCTCCTTTTGAGCAACCTTTTTACCAAAGTAGGCTTGCAGGTCATCATAGCCACCTACGCGCTCGCCATTAATAAGTATTTGCGGGGTGGTAGTGACATTGAATTTCTCTTTGACCGCTTGCGTCTCAGCATCATTGGTTAAAGGTTTGTCCTCAATCTCATAGCCTTTACGCTGTAACAAATCGAGCGCCTTTAGCCCAAAGGGGCAAACGTGATCGGCTTTTACCATACGGTAGACGGTTGCTGTTTTCATGCTCAATACTCCCTTTACTTTATCCTCACCGATAGCTCAGTGTGCAAACGTTGTAGTCAGTACGAATATGGACACATCAGCGGTCAAACCTGCTGCCTTTGCTCGACTACTCTAGCTCTTTTATCAGCTGCTGCATCTCACCGATTTCGCGCTTTTGCGCTTTGATGATGTCATCGGCAAGCTGGCGCACGCGCGGGTCATCGATATCGGCGCGCTCACTGGTCAAAATAGCAATAGAATGGTGAGGAATCATCGCTTGCATCCAGTCGACTTGATCGACGGTTTGCTGTGAGCGCACGCCCCAAAGACCAAAGGCAAATAGCACGACACTAAGACCATAAATCATAAGATTCACCTTGGTCTTTTTGTACATATTACCCATAAAGGCAAGCATAATGACTGCCATCATTGCGCCCATATATAGCGCCATATAGGCACGCGTTTCACTAAAATAAACGTGATCCCATTGATAAGTATTAAAGTACATCATGATGTACATGACGATAGTCGAGGTCAGAATCATCAGACCAAATTTGACGTAAGGATTCATTTTTTGTTTATTGTTCATATCACTATTCATGTGATTATTCCTTTTTTTATATTTATATTGTTAAGCCAATTTAAAATTGATCTATAGTTATTTAATAAAACTATTAATATACTTATTAAATTTAGCTAAATAAGAATTTAACAAAAAAGCTTTTGCTAAAAGGTGCTTGTTTAGTCGGTATCACGTTAGTAATAGTATCAAGGTTCATACTAACCTTAGTCTTAGCACTCTAAATAATTAGACATTTAGAACCAAAGCTCCACCCCTGCGGTGATGCTACTCGTGTCAACATCTTCGTTGTTTTGGCGACGTAAGTCTCTCGCATCTCCTAACGCTGTCTCATAGCTAAAGCCCACATAAGGGGACAGCTGACGACTGAGCATCTCATAAGTGAGCCGAACTTCAGTTTCTAACTCATTAAAGCCTTTGGTAATGTTATTGTCAGTATCATCCTTGCTAAATACCGTTAACTCAGCTTCAGGTATCACCACCCAATGCTGGTCTAAGCGCCATTCATACTCTGCACCAAGATCAAGCTGGACTTGACCGTCGGTATAAACATAGGCTCTAGCATCAGTCTCAATAAAGTAAGGCGCCGTGCCGGTAATACCAGCCATCAGTGCTGATTTGTCGTTTTCGGTATTATAAGCGGCGCCAACTTCGCCATTCCAAAATATACTGAGCGGCTGCCAATAAGCCAGCGAGCTTAGACTATCGATGGCTTTATCGTCTTTGGTCGCAGCGTGGCCTTCAGTACGCAACCTTACCCGATGACTATCGTCACCATACCAACCTTCGAGCTCAAAGTTGACAGCGTCCTCTTCAAACTGATAGCCCAAATCATCTACCGATATGCCCCAAGTCGGCAGGCTACCCATCATCACCGGCTTACCATACTCGCCATAGCCCATGCCGTTTGAATAATCAGGACTACGCGCATCAGCTGGCGGCTCACCGCCTTGCATACCAGACATATCCATATCGCCATGATCCATATCCGCCATATCATCTGTCATATCCATACCGCTATGGTTCATATTCGACATGTGCATGCTGCTGTGCTCCATATCTGACATGTTCATTTCGGCTGCTACTAAGGGTGACGCTAGCAATGCGAATGATGACACGCCGATGAATGGCAGACTTTTTTTAATGGTTTTCATAATGAGCCTCATATAGTCTATTTATTTTGAAAAAATACAGTGAGGCTGCTAGAAATTTTTGCAGCCTCTGTCTGCGTAGGCACAGCACGCAAGAAAATTTTTATCAGCCTCACGCCATGACTCTTACCTGTATATTCTTCAGATAAATTAAATTCCACCATTTCTATACAACAGCAACTTCTCTAAACATACCTGCTTCCATGTGATAGAGCAGATGGCAATGCCAAGCCCAGCGTCCCGCCTCGCCCGTCACATCAAAACTCACCTTTTGCGCAGGATGCACCAAGATAGTATGTTTACGGACTTGAAAGTCACCACTAGGCGCGCGCAAATCACTCCACATACCGTGCAGATGCATTGGGTGACTCATCATGGTGTCATTGACTAAAGTAATGCGCACGCGCTCACCCGGCCTAATATTGACAGGCGGCGCATCCTTAAACATGATGCCATCGAGCGCCCAGATATAGCGCTCCATGTTGCCTGTTAGATGAATCTCAATCTCACGCGTGGGTGTGCGCTGCTCGCTCATGATCTCATTGCCAACAGAACGCAGCTGGCTATACGTCAGCACCTCTCTGTCGATGTTACGCAGATTAATCCCAGGATCATTGAGATTCATCCGCGGACTATCGACGCGCATATCGGTCTTAAAGTCATACTCGGTCTTGGCATGGTGTGCGTCATAACCCTTGTCGCCCATCGCCCCCATCATATCGGCCATGGTGAGCCACTCGATACCATCCATCTGAGGCGTGGCAGCGCGAGCGCCTTTTTTAGTGGCTAAAGTTGCGGTCACATAATCGGTGCGATCGATGTTTTGCGCAAAGATAGTATGCGCGTCCTTAGTTGGCGTGACGATGACATCATAAGTCTCAGCGACGCCAATGCGAAAGTCATCGACCTCGACAGGCGCAACATCATTACCGTCAGCACCGACGACTTTTATCTTAAGACCCGGAATACGCACATCAAATATCGTCTGCGCAGAAGCATTGATAAAACGCAGCTTGACCGGCTGCCCTGCTTTGACCAGCTGCGCCCAATTAGCGGCAGTGGTTTTACCGTTAATCAGATAAGTAAAGGTTTTCTCACCCGATAAATCACTAAAATCAGTCGGCATCATACGCATCTGATTCCACATCTTGCGCTTATCAAAGGCCGCCTCTACATCGGTGGCAGCGATATCAGATAATAGTTTTTTAAAGTCTGGTAGATGATAGTTATCAAAGTCAGCGCGCTGCTTGAGTAGTTTCAGCAGAGTAGTAGGATCACGGTGCGTCCAATCACTGAGCAAAATCACATGATCCTCTGCCACCGGATAACGCTCAGCGGCTTTTGGCTCGATGACGATCGCGCCGCGCATACCCGTTTGCTCCTGAAAGCCTGTATGCGAGTGATACCAGTAAGTCCCTGATTGCTTAAGTTTAAATTTATAAGTAAAGGTACTGTTGGCAGGGATGCCATCGAAACTAACCCCCGGCACGCCGTCCATCTCGAATGGCACGAGCAGACCATGCCAATGAATAGAGGTCGGCTCATTCATCTGATTGTGCACGCGAATGATGACCGTATCGCCCTCTTGCATCTTCAGCGTTGGCGCAGGTAGTGAGTCATTAATCAGCGTCGCTATACTGGATTTTCCATTAACGATAACGGGCTTTTTGCTGATATACAGATCGAACTCATCACCCGACAAGATAGGCACTTGATGATCGGGTCTATCGCTGTTAATAACCGCCTTGTTTTGCGAGCCCGCAAGCGCACTATTTGCCATCGTTGGCAGGCCAGATAACATGGATGCCCCTACTAAGGCAGAGGAGCCTGTCAAAAAATGACGGCGGTTGAGCGTATTTTTATTATTCATAAGATGACTCGTAATAAGGAATTAATAAATACTAAAATCTCTAAAAACGCTTCAAATTATAGTTGCTGCTGCGGCGATTCAATCTGTGCATAAACCGTGCTGCTACCGTCTTTGTTAATTTGCATGATTTGATACGGATCAAATCTGTTTTGATACTCCATACCTGGACTGCCCATAGGCATACCCGGCACCGCAAGGCCGATAGCATCGGCAGGCGGATTAGCTAAAAACTGCGCCACATACTTGGCTGGTACATGACCTTCAAACACATAGCCATCACTCGTCACCGCAGTATGACAAGAGCGCATATTGTCAGGCACGCCGTAGCGCTGTTTAAACACCGCCAAGTCGCTGACATCTTGCCCGTCTGCCGTCATACCATGTTCCTCGGCATGACCGATCCATTCTTTACAGCAGCCACAATTGGCATCTTTGTAGACGGTGGCCGAGACGTTTTGTAAAATGGTGGATGACGGCTGCATGTCTGATGCCTTTGTATTTGACGCTGGGCTTATAGCCTCTGCTGGTACTTGCGTGCTCGCCGTCGTTTGCTTATCAGCCGCATCGACATCTGGCTGACTACAAGCCATCAGCCCAACGCTCGCCGTCAATAAAACAACGCCGCCCAACCACTTATGGTCTGTATTAAACATCATGCTTTTATCCTTTTTTATCCCATTGCCTTGTATCAGATAATACTGTAGAGCGGGCGGCCTTTCACTAAGTCAACAGCCGTTATAAATGCGGCGGCCGATACCGTCCATAGTTTATATATTAGCGACCCCATTCTGACCGGCAGATGACGTGCAGATGACAATCCTGTCATCTTTGCCACCATCGATGTTCATAGCAGACAGAATCCTTTAGTATGGCCTTATGCTATGAACCTAATCTGCGAGGTGGGATGATGAAGGTATTATTGGTAGAAGATGAGATCAAACTTGGCGAGTATATAAAAAAAGGACTAACAGAAGCGGGGTTTGTCGTTGAGCATCATACAACGGGTCTAGATGGCTATCATGCGCTCATGACCGATGAGTATAGCGTGGTGCTGATGGATGTCATGTTGCCTGATATCAGCGGCTTTGAGCTGATACGCAATTATCGCGCTGCCGGTAAGCAGACGCCTGTGCTGTTTTTGACCGCAAAAGACGAGTTGAGCGATCGAGTCAAAGGCATCGAGATCGGCGGCGATGATTATCTGACCAAACCTTTTGCCTTCGCCGAGCTGATCGTGCGTATAAAAAGCCTCTTGCGCCGCGCCAATCAAGCAGACTATAACAGCACGATATTACAGATAGCAGACCTACAGATGGATATCGCCAAGCGCACTGTGCATAGAGGCGATACAGCCATTAAGCTGACGGCCAAAGAGTTTGCTTTGTTGCAGTTTATGCTTGAGCGCCGAGGTGAGGTGCTCCCACGCTCTGTCATCGCCTCACAAGTATGGGACATGAATTTTGATAGTGATACCAATGTCATCGATGTTGCCATCAGACGCCTACGGCTCAAAATCGATGATGACTATGAGACCAAGCTTATTCATACCGTGCGCGGTATGGGATATCGCTTAGATGCGGCAGATACTGCCATAGCAGAGACGGATAACGCGCGATGAAATACCGCTTTGATAATCGGCGCTTACCACTATTATGGCGTACGATTTTTTTATTGACGATTTTTGTCGTCATCTCCCAAATCGTCATTTATATTTGGGTACAACGCTCGGTCAGCGGCCACTTTGAGCAAATGGACTCAGAGATCATCACACATGCTGCCTTTAATTTGCGCAAACGTGCCGATTATTTTAATGAACGCACGACGGCGACTTTGCCATTGTCCTCTACGCCTTCAGCGCCACTTTATCCTGATGACCTGCACGCCTCATGGTCAGACTATAATCTAAAAATCCTAGTGACTGACAGACAAGGGCATCAACTGTCCAGTGCGCCAAGTGGCTTTGCCCATGAGCTGCCAGCGGACTTTGACCTTTGGTCATTATGGCAAACGCATCACGAGCAGCAATTTGTCACCAAAATCAATGACCGAAACTACCGCGCGGTGCTCATCAAAGACGAGCAGATCCTGGCCTTGATTGCCTTACCAATCGATGTCCATCATCAGTACCTTTTACAGTTCAATCGTCAGCTAAGCCTGATTTTACTGGCAATTACGTTGTTACTGGTTTCTGTTGCGGCCTTGAGCGTCTATTGGGGATTTGCGCCTTTATCCACCATTGTACAAAAGATGCAAGGCATCAATCCAGAGCGCTTGGATGAAAGAGTGAGCGTCAGTGACATGCCGCGCGAGCTACGGCCTTTGGCCGAGTCTTACAACCTCATGATGAGTAAACTTGAGAGTAATTTTGCTTCATTACTGCGGTTTTCGGACAATATCGCCCACGAGCTGCGCACACCGCTAGCCACCCTTGGTACGCAAACCCAAGTCATGCTGAGTAAGACCCGAGATACTGAAGAGTACATCGAGCAGCTACACCATCAGCACGACACACTCCAGCAACTATCAAGCCTCATCAATAATATGCTGCTGCTTGCCAAAACTCAAAAAGGGCTACATGACTCACAGCTTGCGCCAGTGAATACAGAGGAGTTGATCATAAAACTGCTGGATTATTTTGAGCTGATAGCCGAAGACCGCCGCTTACTCTTTAAAAAAACAGGCAGTTTTGAGGTAGTATTGGGCGATGAAGGTCTGCTACAAAGACTGTTTGCCAACCTTATGTCAAACGCCATACATTACGCCGCCAGTGACAGCGTTATTAGCGTCGACGCTGCCATCGAAGACCCATCGCAGCTGCAACCTATCAAACCCTCTAACATCAGTACAGCTCATCGGTCAGCGCTCATCATTACCATTACCAATCGCATGGCGCAGCCTGTCAGTCAAGTAGACGCAAACAAGCTGTTCGAGCGCTTTCATCGTCATCATACCACTACCAACATGCATGCTGGATCGGGGCTGGGGCTATCTATCGTACAAGCCATCACCCAAGCTCATGACGGTACTGTCAGCATTCGCATCAGAGATCATGAGTACTTTGCCGTGAGTGTTAAGCTGTATCTGGCGCAAGTATAGTGGAGTCCAAATACACCAGCTATGGATACCTGTCTTCTACCAACAGATCTTCTACCAACAGATTTTGCAGACACAAAAAAACCCCAAACAATCTAATGCTTGAGGCGAAACTTGCTTAAACTCAAAGGTTTAAATTCGTTTTAAATATGGCGCAGCGGACGGGACTCGAACCCGCGACCCCCGGCGTGACAGGCTAGACCGACCATATTTCGTTAACCTATATTAAAGAACTTTAACCTACAAACCCTTATATATAAAGACGTGAGTAGAAAATATCCAAATGACGTTTAGCGTCATTTAACGTTATTTATCAAGTCAGATATACCAATTTTGGTCACATATAAGGTATAAAAATTATACTTTATAATGAAAAATAGGTATATATTTTATACATTAATTTTAGATCGGTATTGCTAAAAGCACCTCAATATACCTCCTTACTCCTCCAAAAATCGTATCCCACTGTTTCATTGTTAGCGAATGGCGACCGATCGCTAAGCTAGACGAGGTTTGATTTACTGTCAAGCGGCGAGATTAAGATCTCCCAAGTTTAGTTATACGGATTTGACGGCAGGGGTCATCGCCTAATTCTTTAAAATTGACATTGCCATAATCAACTTTAATCCTGTTTAAGCAAGCTTCGGTTGGATTTTTTTCACAAGCTTTAATCTCCTTATAATTGTCTTCAGACATTTTTGCCGCTAAAGCTCTAATTTCTCTCATTTTGGTGTCAAGTTCGCCACCTTTATATTTTGCTTTAGCAACATCTATCTGTCGTAGCAGCTCTTTAACATCTTTATTTTTTAAATTATTATCTTCAACCGCAACCTTACTCGTCTCAGCCGCATTGGCGACATCACTAGCGTTACCTGTTGTGAGACCAATACCAGCACCCAAAGCGCTAGTAATACTGCTAATCGTATCCTTTTGCTCAGCGGTCAATTTACTTGGATCACTAGTGCCATAGAGGAAATCAGAAATTAAAGGCGCAGCAGCTTCTCCTGTACCAGCAGATAGTCCGCCAGTCAGCGCATCATTCCCCGTAGCAGAACTAGTCGCAGCTCCCAATATACCATGCGCTAATATATGGCCTGCTTGTTGAGTACCAGTGAGATTGCCACCTTGTTCCTCTGCAAGCTCCTTGTAATACTGCCCAATCTGATTCGCTACAAAAGGACTTGCAGCTTTGGTAGCATATCCTACTGCTCCATTACTATTCGGCCCATAAATGGCACCAGAGATAGCATCAAACAGCAAACCTTGTGTTTCTAGCTTACCAGCAGCTAGAGCCTTTTCTTCTGCTAGGTCAAAATTCCCATTGTTAAACGCTTCTTCCGCTTCAGCTCTTAAGCCCTGTTCCTTTTGATTCAACTCAGTCTTAATCTTACGCCGCTCTTGATCAAAGGCTTGGGTGATCTCAACCTGCGCCCCAAGCTCCTCATTGACTCTTTGTTCATCAAACTCGTTTACAAGTATTCCTGCATACTCCGCTTGATTATCAGTAGTAATACCACTATTACCCGCTACTCCTGTGATACCTGCTTTTGTAATGCTACTATCACTGTCGCTGTCCGTGCCATAGCCAAGCCCGTTCATTTGCGCTTGCGGTTTGCCTGTGGTATTACCGAGACTAACACCAACTTGTATCGCATCACCCTCATAGCTGGTCGTGTTCTCAATATCTTGCGTAGTAATACCGCCACGGCTTTCGTATTTGTTGAGTCCTAGATCTAGGGCTTTGTCAGTCGTGGTAATCGCACCACCTATTAAGGTGGTTTTACCATCCACAGTGAGGTCGAAGCCGCCATCTTCCGTGAATATTCCAGACTGTTCACCCACGGCTTTATAGTCCGCATTAACGTCAGTCTTGCCGCCATTGACAGACAGACTGGATCCTGCACCTTTTAGGTCAACATCAAGGGTAAAGCCTGCATTCTTCTGATTGCTGTCATAAGTAGCGGTATCTTGTAGCGATTCAATGTTGACATCACCGCCGATCACGCCTTGTGCTCTATCAGTGTTAATGACGCCACCTTTGATATTGACATCATTACCGATATCGAAGGTGGTTGTACTACCAACGTTGATGTTGCTATTGGCATAAGTCACTGAATCACTGTTGGCATAGCCTTTGCCCTTGCTAGCACTGGCAGTAATGCCGACACCGCTACCTGTCGATGCATAACCGCCAATAGCGGCGCTTGAGCTTGAGTTATCACTACGAGTATTACTCTCTTGGGCGACGCCACTGACATTGAAGTCATTGTCGGCTTGGAATAGGGCATCATTGGTGACGTTGAGACTGCTGCCATTGATATTAATGTTGCTATCAGTGCCAGCACCTGTGGCGATGAGCGCTAGGTTGTTAGTATTAATATTTGAGCCTTGGTTAACCTCAGTGTAGCTTGAGCTATTTGATTGGCTCTTTTGACTACCGATAGTGGCTTGAATGCGAGTGTTGCCCATACCTTTTAGGCTATCTGCATTGATACCACCAGCTAGTCCTTTTGTAGCACTAGCAGCTTGTTTGGCTAAGGCTTTGACCTTTAATAAGCCTGCAGCACTTGCCATGCCTTTCATACGCACACTTTCGGTGTTACCTGCCGCTTCAGCTAGGTCGTCAATGGCACGAGCGCTATCGATGAGGCTATTAGAGACTGAGACAGTGAGACCTGTTTGTTTAAACTTACTCTCACTTTGGTTTTTATAAATATCTAAGGCGTTATCGATGTTAATATCTTGGGCGCGGACTACGGTATTGCCTCGGTTGGGGTCGTTAGCATCAGCATTGATGTCTTTGTCAGTGTCTGCACCCATTCCAGCGATTAGGTTGCTGCCTGTCTGCTGATAAGTGCCGCCTGCATTGATGATGACGTTGCCGTCGATTGCGCCGATATTACTAGCAGTGTGGGTCAGTGCGGTTTTGGTATTGCTGTCGTCGGTTTGCTGCTTACCAATAGTAAAGCCTATGCCGCCATCACTGCCAAACAGACCTGACTTTTTAGTTTGGCTAAAGGTGCTTTGGCTTGAGGTATTCTTAGCCGATAGGATATCGATGTCACCGTCAGCGCTAAGAGTAGTACCTGTATCACTAATGGCATTAGTGCCAGTGAAGCTGATGTCATTACCGGCTTGCATAGCGACTTTATTGCCTTCTATGTTGCTAGTAATGGCGTTATCACTTTGCGAATCAAATCTATCTTGGGTAGTCTCTTTACTTAAGAAGTCTTTACTAGTCGTTTTGGTCGCTGTGCTTAGGTTTTGGGTGTTACGACCTTCAGTAAAGGTAATGTCGTTGCCAGCTTTAATGCCAACTGTGCCGCTGTTGCTGTTGATCTGAGTAGCAGTGCCAGTAACGTTATTGCCGGCTTTGATGATGATGTCGCTGTTGCCGCGAAGCTGGCTACCTACATCGGTGGACTCGCCTTGCTTAAAGTAGTTGTTAGCATCCTCAATACTGTTGGTTTGGTAGCTGGTATTGACGGCATTAAGAGCAACATTTCCTTTGGTGTCAATAAGGCTGCTACCGCCTAGGTTATCCAATCGGCCTGCGGTGAAGGTGGTGTTGCCGCCCATATTAGCAACGAAGGTGGTGAGCGGGTTGCCATCAGCGTCTACTTGTCCTTTAAGGCCATCGCCGATATAGATGCTGGCTATTTGGGCGATGCCTGTGCGAGAGCCATTACTAGCGCCTTTGACAGCCTGGGTGTTGTAGGTAATGCTTTGGTTGTTAAGGTCACCGCCGACATTGAGCTGCATGGCGCTATTGGCAGCTAGGGTGCCGCCAAGGTTGTTCAGATCATTCTGCGTACCTATTTGAACATAGTCACCTGCAATCACGCCGCCATTTTGATTGGTCAAGCTATTGGCATTAATCTTAACCTGTTTATGACCAACGATATTGCCTTGGTTATCAAGGTCACCTGACAGCGACATGTCGATGTTATTAGCCGCGATTAGGTTACCAGTACCATCGATTTGAGAAGCGGCTTGACGGGTATAGACTTTAGGAACTAGGACGCTTTGGCTGCTGCCATCGGCTAGGGTGATGTTTTGCGCCACTAACCAAACGATGTCGGTGGTCAGTTTAGCGACTTGATTGTCGGTTAATGCGATACCTGGGCGTAGGTTTAATGTCTGCGCGGCTGTGATACCTGCATCCATTAGTGATTTATACTGCGTATCTTGATCGCCGTAGTTGCCCAAATAGTAGCGACCCGTTAGCATCATGATCTGATCACGGATGTACTGCTGCTCGTAGTAGCCATCACCCAAGCGCTTTTGGGTGACGCTAGGGTCGAGCTTGAGCCTATCGAGCATATAGCCAGACGACAGCCAGTTTTTATAATTGGCAAAGGCAGGATCGGTCTCGATGAGGTAGTCAGCGCTGCTGTCAGGATTTGTCCCAAATAGGCCACTGTTTGGCAGATCGATTTTATTACCACTTGTTCGGATCTCATCAGCAGCATAGTGATCAATTTGAGTGCTGATATTTTCAATCAAGTCTTTAACTTTCGCCGCATCAACCGGTTTGCCATTGTTTTGAGCAGCGATTAGATCTTGGATTTGCTGTTTTTGTGCGTCTGTTAATTGATTGTTTTCAGCTTTAGCAAACTTAGATAATAAATTAGTATAGTCAGTCTAGAATAAAAGAGATACAACCCATATCATGAAACAGCTTAGGTAGATTATTCTCCATCCAGCCTTGACGTAGAAATTTTGCCTGTGCCCACTTCTTTTCAATGGGGTTTAGATCAGGGCTGTAGGGTGGCAACCAAAGAATACGATGGCCATGTCTGTTCAGTAGTTTTTGAATGCATTTGTTCTTATGAAATCTAGCATTGTCCATCACGATCACACATTTTGTTTTAAGACTTGGTATTAGCGTGTGTTTGCACCAGTGGTAGAATATGCTGCTGTTAATATTTTGCTCAAAGTAATCTAAGGCAAATAACATTTTTTCATAGAGCGCACCAATAACGTTAGTGCGCTTTCTTGCTTGCCAGTTATAGCTGTCGATACAGGGTTTACCTATCGGTGCATAGCCATGAGAACGAATGGTTTCAGCCTCAAAGCCGCTTTCATCCATGTACACAATGGGATAGCCTTGCTGAATAAAACTATTGAGCTTACTCTGATACGCTGCTCTTTTTATTGGACACGCTTTTGGATGCTCTAAGGTCTTTTTTTTGACTGATACCAAGGCGCTTTAGGGCAATATCAATGCCTGACTTGCTACAGCCTAAACGTTGAGCTCGCTCGTACATGTAATCGTCTGGATACTGCGCGACGTCTTTGAGAAGTGCTTCATTTGGTATTTTACTGGGTGGCTTATCCCGAGTTTGTTTGATACTTGGATTTTTCAGCCAACGCTGTAAAGTGGTTTTGCTGATGTCATAGAAAATACAAGCTTGACGAATGCTCATGTCTTTGTCTTTGACGCTTTTTATATAGTCACCTGACCATAAAAGTGTTATAAAATAAATCAACTAAACGATTACCACAATAAATAACCATGACTTACTCCCTAGATTATCGCAAACAAGTCTTAAAAAGCTTAGATGAGGGCATGACCTTTGCCGAAGCTGCTGTTTTCTATGATATCAGTCCAACGACCATCCAGAAGTGGAAAAAGCGTCTCCACAGTAAAACCACTCGAGACATTAAGCCCTACAAAATAGAGGATGAAGCCTTAGCTCAAGATGTTAAGGATTACCCTGACGATTACCATTATGAGCGAGCCCAGCGTTTCAGATGTAGCCCAACAGGTATTAGTAAAGCCTTAAAGCGTATTGGTGTTAGCAAAAAAAAAGACACTTGAGCATCCCAAAGCCTGTCCTGTGAAAAGAGCGACTTATCTGGCCAAGCTTAATCACTACATTGCTCAAGGCTTTGCTATTGTCTATATGGACGAGAGTGGCTTTGAGAGTGAAACGATGCGTCCCTTTGGTTATGCACCCATTGGTAGCCCTTGCATTGACCGTTATAACTGGCAAGCCAAAGATCGAACCAACGTCATTGGTGCACTATATGGCAAAACGCTGTTTGCACTCGATTGCTTAAAGAACAACATTAATAAAAAGGTTTTCTATCACTGGTGCAAGTTCACGCTGATACCAAAGCTTAAGAGAAAATGTGTGATCGTTATGGATAATGCGGCCTTTCATAAGCGCGTTCAAAAGCTGCTTAACAGGCATGGTCACAAGCTATTATTCTTACCACCTTATAGTCCTGACTTAAATCCCATCGAGAAGAAGTGGGCTCAAGTGAAGTTTCTACGTCAAGGCTGGATGGAAAATGACTTATCTAAATTGTTTTATGATATTCATCCAGATCATAACTCTTTTGTAGTGCAGTGACTATAACTTGCGTTCGAAAGTCTGCTGAGTAAGTCATAATGATTATATCTTTCTCTTTATTTTAAAAGCATTGTATCTTATTTATAAAAGACTGACTATAGTATTATTTACTGTATGTGTCAAATTTCTATTAAAGCAATAATAAGCTTTGGAGCAATTAATAATGAATACTATAACTGAAGAATTTATTTGGAGTAGTTTGAAGAGTCTGTATAAAAAAAATAATAAAGACTTCATGGGCACAGGAATTATATTTTATACTGACTTATCCAATTTACCTTTCATCAGCTTAAACAAAAATACTGATGAAGATTCTTTATTAAATAAAAATTTTATAGAGCTAATTTATCGACTATCATTAAAACAATCACCATATCATGATGGTTTTCATTTCTTTAATATGGACCTAATGACTTTAACCCATATTTCTCAATATCTCGCTCCTGTAATTGAAATAAATGATACTAGCGTATTAGATGCTATTAGACCTTGCGGAGCTAGGGAAATGACTGCATACCTTACATCTCTTACTAAGGGAATAGTTAGTGTAGGGTTAGTCAGTCATGTTGATGGCATCAAGGTTTACCGAAATGGGAATTGTATTAGGGAGAGTTAGGTAAGTGAATTTTATAGTATTACAATTTAACGAATTAAAAAAAATTATTCTATTTTTCATTGGTTTAGTTGCGCTCGTCTTTAGTTTTATCTATGTTTTCCAATATTTATTAAGCACTATAAAATGGATCAAAACCAGTTTATCAGTTTGGAAGATTTTGAGTTTTTCTATCACTTCTTCGTTGCTTATTATTGGGGTTCTACTAAATAAATTTAGAATAAAATACCTTTGGTTAGGTAATCTTCTTAGTAAGCCATCTATTAATGGCTTGTGGAAAGGTAGCTTGATAAGCAGCTATAAAAGAGAAGTAGATGATGATCCCTTACCCCCAATTGAGATTTATTTCTATATCAAACAAACGTATTTTGCTATTAGTATTCAATCGTTTACTAAGAGTCAAAGGTCTGAATCAATTTTAGCGACAATCTACACTAACAATTTTTCTTCTTCAACAAAGTTTATGTATATTTATCAGTTGACTAGAACTAAAAATAGTGAAAATAAAATTACGCTTGGAAGTGGAGAGCTTCTAATCACTGATAATTGTAGCAAAATGGAAGGAGTTTATTGGACTAACTCTACAACACATGGCGAAATTGAGATGAATTTAGTTGATAGAAAAGCGTTATCAATTGATTCATTTATTTCTGCTGAAGCTCACGTTGATAGCCTGAATATTTCCTAAAAATTCTAATTCGAGGTTATATGTGGGCTGTCACAACCAACTCCTAACAACCTTGGTCACTAAATGGTCACCATTTGGTCACCGAGCAGTTGGTCACCGATTCTCGAAAATCAGAGTATGTGCGTACAGACTCATAGAAAATACATTATTAAAGAGTAGACTACTTCTTAAGGGTTATAGAGAAAGAATGACCAACCCTTACGGATAAAGGCTTTAAGCGGAAGTTTAGACACAAAAAAACCTCAAACAACTTAATGCTTGAGGCGAAACTTGCTTAAACCCAGAGGTCTAAATTCGTTTTAAATATGGCGCAGCGGACGGGACTCGAACCCGCGACCCCCGGCGTGACAGGCCGGTATTCTAACCAACTGAACTACCGCTGCTTAGGTCGTCTTAGCACTTTGCCTTTATAAGGGCCCACTTGCTAATAAGTGGTGGGTGATGACAGGCTCGAACTGCCGACATTCTGCGTGTAAGGCAGACGCTCTACCAACTGAGCTAATCACCCTGAGAAGCGTTAAAAATGGCATTGCAATTTTTGCTTCGCAAGAGAATCTTCCTTAAAGGGATTATTCTAACAGAAGCTGACTGACTAAAGCCTCGCTCTGTGGGTGTGTATTATATAGATTTACACATGGCTGTCAAACGGTATTTTGCCTTTTTTTTATAATTTTCTTTTATTTTTAAAAAATAATCAGCAAACCTATGTTTTTATTAATTTTATATTTCTTAAAATTTACAGATATTTCTTATATTGACGCATTTTGGATACACAGCTTGGCTCGCTATCCCATGTTATCTATGAAAAACCTGACCTTTATACTGCGGACACAACCCCTCTAGCCCTTCAAACTGCGGGGTAAATCGGCACTTGCTGGCCGCATTGACGACCAGCAAGACTTTTTTATATCAAAAAATGCGTGCGCGATGCCATTCATAAGCCCTGCGGTAAAATCACAAAAGCAGGTTATTTTGCAGATTTATCCAAATCAATAGAAACCGAGTTGATACAGTAGCGCATACCTGTCGTCTCACGCGGTCCATCAGGGAACACATGACCCAAGTGCGCGCCGCAGTTACTACAGGTCACCTCGGTACGGCGCATACCTAATGAGTTGTCTTCATGCTCATCGATAGCGGCATTGTCGATACCTTGATCAAAGCTTGGCCAGCCGCAGCCTGCATCAAACTTGTTGTCAGCATCGAATAACTTTGCACCGCAGCCTTTACAGCGGTAGATGCCTTCGTCATTGACATCATTATAAACGCCAGTAAACGGACGCTCTGTGCCTTTTTCGCGCATCACATGATACTCTTCGCTACTCAAACGCTCGCGCCAGTCAGCGTCGGTCAATTGACTGATTTCTTCTTTGCTAAGTTGGTTGTCTTGCATGGTTTATCCTTATTTATCGGTTTTGTCTGATTTTTTATGATTAATCGCTATAACATTATTTCGCTACAACACCATCTCGCTATAAACTACCAAAATACAGAGCCAGTTAAGCCCATGATAATAATAACGATACTGTGTATTTGTTGATACAACCAGCATTATTCAAGGTGTCTACTATAAGAATATCATTCTACCTCTCAAGTCTGATGAGCACTGTAATAAAAATGATAAGAAAGCAGCGCTTCTCCCTTTGGCAATTTATGAGCGTCTTATATAGTCAAATTGGTTAGGCGAATTGGTCATGCTTTAAAAACCGGATAGCTTGGCAAAAGCTACAGATATACTCAGGGCACCGCTTAAAGATATATTTTGCAAGTTATTCTTGCATTATAAAATAAACCAATAGATACGGCTTGCATTGATAGCTAAAATGCAATAATATCTTGCATTGGCGTTAAAAATTTATGCGCCGCAATCACAGATTTATTGATGCGTAAGACTCGCACTACCACATATATATAGGCTTAAATGTAATGGCTGATAACAATAAAAAGAGCACTCAGGCTGAGCGACTGGTGCAGCTGCGCCGTGATAAAGGGCTGACCGCCGAGCAGCTAGCCCAAGCGATGACTGCCGCTGGCGCTAAGGTCAGTCGCGGCGCTATCTCTAACTGGGAGCGTGGCACCAACGGTATCGTCTCATCCAAGCTGCCGACATTGGCACGTATTTTGGGCTGTAGCGAAGGATATCTGCTGCGCGGTGAGAGTGCAGCCGATACGGAGCTGCCACGCCCTAGCAGCGCCCCTGAGCTAGCGATAGCTCAAACCAGTGGCCAACATCGCGCGTTAGACGAGCATATCAGTCAATCCCAAAAACCAATCAGCCAAGCTGATGCAGCCATGACACAAGCTCCTTCACCAACCAACCAGACAAGCGATCTCTTTATGAATACAATAAAAAAGTCTGACAAATTACAAAACGTCTGCTACGACATTCGTGGCCCCCTACTTCAGACTGCCAATAAAATGGAAGCAGAAGGCAAACGTATTTTGAAGCTCAACGTTGGCAACCCTGCGCCCTTCGGTCTAGAGGCGCCGCATGAGATTTTGCGCGACGTATCAATGAACCTGCCAGAGGCGACTGGTTACTCAGACTCGCAAGGGATTTTTTCGGCGCGAAAGGCCGTGCTGCAATATTATCAATCAAAAGGACTCCTCTCTGCCGTCGATGTGCGCGACGTCTATCTGGGCAACGGCGTGTCTGAGCTGATTGTGATGACCATGCAGGCGCTGATGAATGATGGAGATGAAGTACTGATTCCGATGCCAGACTATCCACTGTGGACGGCTGCTGCAAATCTGGCTGGTGGCACTGCTGTCCATTATCGCTGTAATGAAGACGATAACTGGCACCCAGATATCGAAGACATCAAATCTAAAATCACGCCCAAAACCAAAGGCATCGTCGTGATCAACCCCAACAACCCCACAGGGGCGCTCTACAGCGACGAGCTGCTACGACAGATTATTGAAGTGGCCAAAGCGCATAATCTGATTATCATGGCTGATGAGATTTATGATCGTATTCTGTATGATGATACCGTGCATACACCGATGAGCACCTTGACGGATGACGTACTGGTACTCTCCTATAATGGTCTCTCAAAGTCGCACCGTATCGCAGGCTTTCGTGCCGGCTGGATGCTGGTTTCAGGGCAAAAGCAGCACGCCGCCGACTTTATCGAAGGCTTAGATATGCTGGCGTCCATGCGCTTGTGCTCCAACGTCCAAGGCCAGTACGCGATTCAAACGGCGATGGGCGGCTACCAAAGCATGAAAGAGCTGACCTCAAAGACGGGGCGCTTGTACAAGCAGCGTGAAATGGCCGTCACTCGCCTCAACGCCATTAAAGGTATTTCTTGCACCATGCCGCAGGGCGCGTTTTATTGTTTTCCCAAAATGGACCCTGAGGTTTACCCTATCGAAGACGACATGGCCTTTATGATGGATCTACTGGTAGAAGAAAATGTCCTGATGGTACAAGGCACCGGGTTTAACTGGGACAAACCTGACCACTTCCGCTTGGTGTTTTTGCCCAATATCCATGATCTAGAAAACGCCATGGATCGCTTGGATCGCTTTTTCGCCAAAAAGCGTCAGCAGTTTGGTACGGATTAGTCCCATCCACTGTCTGTGACTGAGCGCTAAGATAGGATAGGTTCTACATTTATAAAAAAACGCTTATCGGCATTAGGCTGATAAGCGTTTTTTATGAGAGTGTGCTCGTGTACAACACTGGCCACCTATCTGCATGCGTATCTTTGCATGATGGTTGCCGCTTTTGTTGGTTAAAAGATATTTTTTAGAACCACATAGCTTATCGCAGACATCGTAGCAGCAGCTGGCAAAGTGACAACCCACGCCAGACCAATTGGCTTCATCAGCGCCCAGTTGGTGTCTCTGTTGACAATACCAATCCCCAATACCGCACCGACCAACGTATGCGTACTCGATACTGGCAAGCCCATGGTCGAGGCGCCCATCACGACGGCAGCGGCGGCCAACTCTGCCGAAAAGCCAGAAGCGGGATGCATTTTTGCCAAATTGGTACCGACAGTTTGAATAACTTCCTTACCAATAAACCAAAGACCGACGATCAGCGCCACCCCAAACGTCAACATCACCGCTGGTGGCACTGCCGCTTGTGAGGCAATCTCATTGGTGCGGATGACATCCATAATGGCCGCAAACGGGCCGACGGCGTTGGCAATGTCGTTTGAGCCATGACTAAAGGCAAAAGCGGAGGCCGTAAATACTTGCATCCAGCTAAACATAATAAAGGTCGCTTTGGTCAAATCCTCTTTATGCTTACCGCGGATACTTTTGGTGTAGATAAAGGTGGCCAACCAGACAAGGGCAGCAATCATGCCCATGATCAAAAAACCTTGTAGCGTCGTCAGGCTATTATTGACGTTTTTAAGACCTTTAAACACCACCAAAGACGTCATAATCGCGCCGCCGAGCGCAGCAATCATCGGCACCCATTGCTTGAGTGCTTTTAGCGTATCTAGACTGCTACGCTCATTTTCGATCTCATACAGCTTTTTGTAATAGTCCGTTTCTAAATCTTCGACGACACAATCATCATCTTTGTAGATTTCTTGGTCGCGCAGCATCGCTGAGGTATAAGCCAGCTGCTCCGACTCGGTCAGACGCTCCAGATACTCTTTATGGTTTTGTTTTAAGACTTTTTTACTGGCTTTTAATTCACCAATATGAGCCTCGGTTCTATCGTTATACTCGATGATGTTTTTCTTGATTTGACCGTACAATATATAGGCCAAGATACCACCCAATAGAGGCGATAACACCCATGAGATGGCAATGGTACCAACCGTGCCCCAATCGACTGTCGAGAGTGCCGTCGCGCTGCCACCCAAATCAAAGCCCAACACGATAGAGCTACCAACTACCCCGCCGATGATAGAGTGCGTGGTCGATACTGGCAGGCCTTTGCGCGTGGCAAACAACAGCCAGAATGCGGCCGCAACCAAAGCTGAGAGCATGACGTAAATGAACTGGTTGGGCGTGACGGTCAGACCATCTAAGTCTACGATGCCTTTGCGGATAGTATCTGTCACTTCCCCGCCTGCCAGCACTGCGCCGGATACTTCAAATATCGCGGCAACCCCGAGCGCTTGCGGGATGGTCAACGTCCCTGCGCCCACCGAGGTGCCAAAGGAGTTGGCAACATCGTTACCACCGATATTAAATGCCATAAAGACACCAAAAGCGGTGGCGACAATAAATAGCGTCGTTTGTTGACGCATTGTGTAATCTAGACCCCACCATAAAAAGTAGGCGGTCATCGCAATCAGTAAAATGGCAAAAAATAGATTTATTCTCATAGAGCCGACTGATTTGGCGGGCCCTGTAGAGCTGCTGCTAATACCCATACGTTGATACGTCCTGCGTAAGCTGATTGAAATTATATGCGATTAAAGACAAGCGTGCCGAAGGTAAAACCCTTAATGCAACATGTCACAAAGCCGCAAGGGATATTGCTCAATCGTCTGATTACAGCATCTTGCGGCTTAGATTTTTGTGATGATAATGTTAGTACTTGATAACTACTAATTATGATAAGCGTTGTCAGAGCTGTGATGGTCGGTGTATTACCAAAGGCACCAATACAGGTCACAAGACTCTATTTGCTACGTTTTGTTGGGTGTAGCAAGAAACGTTACGCGCCTATTATATTCAATATAAGCACATAATGCATGATGATATTACAAGATTTGTAACTGCTCATGGTTAGGGCAGATGATACCGTGTTTACCTGCGCCATTATACGCTTATTTACGCCATACGCCTATAGCGACGATAGTTGTTCGATGGCATGATCCAAGACTTGCAAGCGCGCTTGGCGCTTTTCGTTGGTGGCAATGACGCACCATGGTGCCTTGTCTGTTTCTGTCCGTGCCAGCATATCAGCTGCCGCCTGTACATACCTCTCCCACTTATCGCGATTGCGCCAATCATCCTCCGTCAGCTTATACTGCTTGTGCGGTGTCTGCCGGCGTGCCTCAAAGCGCTGTAGCTGCTCTTTTTTGTCGATGGCCAGCCAGTATTTTATCACCAGCGTGCCTGCATCAGCTAGGTCGGCCTCAAAACGGTTGATTTCATCATAGGCACGCTGCCATGCCGCCGCGTCAGCAAAGCCTTCGATACGCTCAACCAACACTCGCCCGTACCAAGTCCGATCAAAGATAGCAATACGACTGATGCGGTCAGTGTGCTCGTTGGGCAGTTTATGCCAAAAGCGCCACAAATAAGGATGCTGCAGCTCATGAAGCATCGGTGCCCCGATATTATAGACCTGATACTCGCGCGGATCGAGCGGCGCTACTAGCCTTTTGATCGCCCCGCCCTTGCCAGCGGCATCCATGCCTTCAAAAGCAAAGACAACATGCCGACCGTTGCGTGCACGCAGTAGCGCAGCCAAACGCGCTTGCTTGGCTGCCAGCGCCTCTTTATAGTCAGACTTGTCTATTTTTGTGCTGGTGATTTCTTGTAGCTGATTGGGAATGGCGACTGGCACGAAGGTGCTGGGATAAGACTTTGCTTTAGTGTCATCCTTCGTCTTGCTACTTGCCAGCGCTTCTTGCATGGCGTGCAGCACCTCATGACAAAAATGATCGGCGGCAGCAGACTTGTCTTCCCCATCGATGATGACCCAGTCTGGTTGTTGTCTAAGCAGCGCGGTTGCCACCTCATTGAAGGTATCGACCACTTGTCTGTCGTGCCAGTCCATTTGATACAAAAACTGTGGGTCTGCTATTTTGTCAGTCAGGCGTTTTTGCAACGTATCGACATCGACATGGAACCAGCACTTAAGCAGTCGCGTTTGGTTGGCCGCCAAATCCTGCTCAAAAGCAGTTAATTTCGCCAGCTGCTGCTGTAGATAGTCTTGCCACTTGGTCGTCATACGAGACATCAAAGATGACGGCGCATCGTCTTGTCTGTTTTGACTCTTTGTCCCAGCGGCTGTTTCGGTAGTGTCTTTTGCGCAGGTCATACGCATGACGTCATACAGCAGGTCAGCATACCAATTCCCAAAATACACCATCACGTCACCGTGACGTGGCAACACGTTGGTATGCGTTTGCCAAATCGGCTGATAATCCAGTGGGCAGTCGCCAACGGTCGCCTCGACTTTTAGTAGCCGCGGATCTACCCAGCCTCTTAACTGCTTGACTGCGGTGCCTTTACCGGCTTGCTCCATCCCGTTGACCAGTACCAGCAGCCCTGTGGCTTTGTCATGGGTAGGCGAGCTTTGTTGCCGCGTTGCCCGCAGGGCGTATTGCGCCGTGACCAACGCCAGTCGCAGGGCATCTTTGTCCATAGAAAACTGGCTGAGCGGATTGGGTTTGAGACGCTGACTGATGACTTGTTTATCAGCTGGCGTGCGTCCAGCTGGTGCACTCTGCTCTGCGGCATGGTTATTTTTTGACATCACATCCTCCGTCCTAATTGGCTTTTTATAGGCTCATCCAATGCTGATTCATTGCATCAATCTTGCAAATTTTTGAGCCATTTTTATACTAGCACTCAGCCAATAGACTAAATAACGTTGCTGTGTAACCATTTGGGTAACAGTTTGGCATTTGTATTCTGTTTTGTTTTCTTTTAAGGTGAACACTTTTTACGATACGTCCGTTTGCTACAGGTTGTCTTTTAGAGATACGCAAGATATAGCTGCGTCTAAATAAATCAGATACATGGCTATAAAGCCGCTTCATAAAAAGTTGCACGTTGATATGAGCGTATCGATTTTATAGCGAATTGACCGTACTGCTTTTTGACCTTGTCTTTCTGACATTGTCGTTATAATGACGGTATTTTTATACGGTTTTTAAAATCTTTATAGCGTTTTAAAAATTATTTTGCGCACAAAACCATTAAAATATGTCATTGACAGATAGGTAACACCACGCCATTTATCAGCACTTTGATAATATTATTGATTTTATAGGATTGATTGCCATGGCCGCTTTAGCCAACTTACAACAACACTTGACCCGCTTTTGGGCGCTACCCTATCATCAAGACGATGCCCTAAACAATAAACTAAAAGACGTACAGTCATGGCAACAAACGCGCATCAAACACACGCACCATGAGCTGTTTTCTCAGCCCAAAAACCAACTGATGGCTGAGTATTTTTTGACCCAGCTATATGGCGGCGATGAGTTTAAGCTACTGGCCAAACAGTTGGAGCGCATTTTACCCAAAGCGCAAAAGCTTGAGCGCTTGGCAAAAGAGTCGGCACTGGAGGCTGGCAGTATGGGCATTCAAGCGGCGATTTTGGCGATTGAGCTGGATTTGCATTTGGCGCAGTGGTTACTGACCCAAGAATTGCCAGTGACCGAAGACAATATGCTGGCCGCCTATCGTGCTGTCGATGAAGCAGAAGCACGCCGCGTCCAAATCGCCAATCTCAAAGATGTCTGTTATCGCACAGACAAGCATTTAAACTCATTTATGCTCAAAAAAGCCTTTGCTTTAGCCAAAGGCACCGCCTATCGCTATAATTTTCAGCCACTGTATGATTTCATTGACACAGGCTTTCAGGCCATGAAACCACTCAAAAGCGTCAGTCATTTTATCGAGCCATTTTGCCAGCAGGAGCTTTTGATTATCGAGCAAGTGCATGCCGCGGATAATGACGGTAAGCCAATGAGGTTTGGTGTATCATAGACTGATAGTGTAGATTGGCTAATACCAACACGCCCTACCAAGAAAATCATAACAATAACGAATAGGACACAATGATGACCGACAGCACAGATAACGCCAACCGCGCCGCTAACATCCACGAGCCATCTAAGCAGGCCGAGCTGCAAGACAGTCTCGTCAAAGAAAGCATCCGTCATAACCAAGACATCACAGCGCAAGCGCAAGCGCGGCAGACAGATGCTCAGCGCAGCCAGCACCATGATTTTACCCAAGTCCAAGACTTACCCACCGGAACCCCACAAGGTCAACAAACCACTATGCCTAATACGATCAATGACAGTGCCGACCCTAGCGCTGCGCAAGCGCAAACTGCCAAGCAGACGCTATTTAATCAGCGCGATGACATCAACAACCCGCACACGCCTGAAACCGATGGCAATGAGCAGACACACTTTGGCTATAAGACAGTCAATAAAGCAGAAAAACAAGCACGTGTGGCTGATGTCTTTACTTCTGTTGCCAAAAAATATGACATCATGAACGACCTTATGTCATTTGGTATCCATCGTCTATGGAAGCGTTACGCGATTAGCTTATCAGGCGTGCGTGCCGGTCAGCAGGTACTCGATATCGCTGGCGGCACCGGCGACTTGGCCAAAGTGTTTAGCCGCGAAGTGGGTCGCAACGGCCATGTGGTACTATCAGACATCAACGCGGCCATGCTAGAGGTCGGCCGTGAGCGCCTGATCAATGCAGGCTGCAACAACGTAGACTTTGTATTGGCCAACGCTGAAACACTGGCACCGTTTGATGATGAAAGCTTTGATTTGGTGACCATCAGCTTTGGTCTACGCAACGTCACAGACAAAGACGCCGCGCTGCGAGCCATGTACCGCGTACTAAAGCCAGGTGGTCGCTTGTTGATTTTGGAGTTCTCAAAGCCGGTTTTTGAGCCACTGTCTAAAGCCTATGATCTGTATTCATTTACAGCGCTACCGATGATGGGTAAGCTGATTGCCAATGATTCTGAGAGTTACCAGTACTTGGCAGAGTCGATTCGTATGCATCCTGATCAGCAAACGCTAAAGCAAATGATGCAAAAAGCTGGCTTTGAAAACTGTGATTATCACAATCTCACCGCCGGTATCGTCGCGGTGCATCGCGGTTTTAAGGCGTAATATTGCTTAGCACTTAGTGTTTAGCGTTTAGTAAGTAGTACTTAACGCTGCGTCTTTCATACTGCATGATAGGACAACTAAGTAGTACTTAACGCTGCGTCTTTCATACTGCATGATAGGACAACGATGGTGATTATTGAGCCGCCACACTCTGTAATCGTTGATTATTATAAACTTAGCGCTGTTGTTAGGCGCTTCACCAAACACGCGAGAGCCTTATGCTGACTGTTTTACTTTTGGCTGGTGCCGAAAAGCTGATTAACCTTGCTATCGCTAGCGATGACATTACCAAAGCAGGATTGGCCCCGCTTGCTGGTAAAGTATTGCGGCTAGAGATGGCCGTGCCTGAGATTCATCTAGACGTGCTGTTTAGCCATGAGCGTTTGCGCTTTGAGCCTGTGACCACGGACAGTGTGTTTGAGCCAAGCGGCACTATGGATGAGCGGCAAAAAGCCAGTAGGCAGCGCGCGCGTATCGGTCACAGCCGACCAGATTGTACCATCACAGTCGACAATCCTGCCCAACTACTCAACCTGATGCGCGGCACCGAAGGCAACCTGCCTATCGCAGGCGACTATAAGGTACTTATGCAGCTAAAACAGCTGGTCGCAGGGTTTGACCCTGACGTGGCAGGACAGCTGGAGCCTTTCATCGGCAAGCCCATGGCCAGCCAATTACACCTGCTCATCTCTCAGCTAAAAAGCAGCTGGCGACATAGTGCCAAACGCGCATTTGATGACGTCAGCAATTGGGCCAATGATGTGGCAGGCAATGCCGCACCTGACCCCGCTGAGGTGGCAGAAGTTAATGACCTCAGGCAGCAGCTCCTCAAGCTACGTGCTGATGTGGCGCGCGAAGAAGCGAGACTTGCGGCCATCAAAGAAGAGCAATCACGTTTTCTTAACAACTCGTTTCATCAGTAACTGGTCTGGGGCGTGTTGAATATTTAACAAACCCTAAGCACCGCGCTACCCTATTTTTGAATTTTTTAGAGTGCTTATTTCTCATGCTACTATCTCACCGCGCCCGTTTATTTGAGCTTTGGCGTATCGCCGCCACTTATCGCATCGATACGCACCTGTCTTTAGAAGAGATGCCGCAGTTACAGCCTATCGCGCGCTTGATTCGTCTGCACCCTGCCGCGTGGGGCAAAAAACATCAGCCCAACGCCATTAAGTACGCCCTAGAAGACATGGGCACGCTGTTTTTAAAACTTGGCCAGCTGCTCTCTACGCGCCGTGATCTGGTGCCACCCGAAATCATCGAGCAGTTGGTGCAGCTACAAGACAAAGTCAAACCCTTCGACGCTGACGTTGCCATTGCTCAGATTCAGCACCCAAAACACGGCCTCGGTCAACCAATCACCACATTGTTTTCCCGCTTTGATGTCAAGCCACTAGCGGCGGCATCTATCGCCCAAGTACACACCGCGGCCTTGCATGATGGTCGTGAAGTGGTGGTAAAGGTGGTACGGCCTGATATTCGCGCCACCATCGTCTCTGACTTTGAACTACTGCGCGAGCTGGCCGGCTGGGCATCGGCGCGTATCGAAGCGGCGCGCGCGGTACATATCATCGATATCGTCGAAGACTATCGCCAAGTGATGCTCAATGAGCTGGACTTGACCTTGGAGGCGGACAATACCACGCAGATGCGTAATAATTTCTTAGGCTCGGCACTCATGTATGTGCCTGAAGTTTATGATGCCGCCAAAAACGTCATGGTCATGGAGCGCATCCAAGGCGTTCCTATCTCGCAGGTCGAGGTATTTGATAAGCTGGGCTATGACCGTGCGACACTGGCAGAAAAAGGCTTAACGATATTTTTTACCCAAGTGTTTCGCGATAACTTTTTTCATGCTGATATGCATCCAGGTAATGTCTTCGTTGAGACGCCACCTGTCAAGGATTTATACGATGATACGGCACAGCTTGGCCATGAGCCGCGCTATATCGGCCTTGATTGTGCCATCATGGGTACACTATCAAGAGACGATCAGCTGGTGGTAGCGCGGATGCTGCTGGCAGTGATGAATAACAACTTCACGGCCGTGGTAGATATTGTTAGCCGTGCAGGCTGGATACCGCCTAACGCCGACAAGCATGCGCTCATGCGTGACATGAAACGCACCGTCGGTCCGATGCTACAAAAATCCATTAACGACATCGATTTTGCTGGAGTATTGATGCAGATTTTGGATATTGCTCGTCGTCATCATATGAGTATTCCGCCACAGTTAATGCTACTGCTTAAAACCTTGGTACATGTCGAGGGGCTGGGGCGCGACCTATATCCTGAGCTTGATATTTGGTCGCTTGCCAAGCCCATCCTTAGCGGTTGGATCAAAGAGCAGCTCGACCCTGTGCGCAACTTACAACAGCTGCGCCAACAGTTGCCAGAGCTGTTATTATCGACCACGGATATCCCAAAACTACTCGACCAAGGCTTACAGAGCCTTGCCACGCAAGGGTCGCGGCAAGACAGTCAGCTCAGAGAAATACAGCAAATTCGAGCGGATATGCTCAATGACCGTCGCCGCGACTGGCTGGCACTCTCAGGCTTTGCTATCTTTATTGCGATTGCCACGCAAGTCGGCTTGTTTGCGCCTGTCTTTTATCTATTGGCCATCGTCGTGGTTGTTTGGCGGGTGCTGGCCTAATTGCTCTTTTAGCGCTCGTTATGCCATTGGCGTATATTATTTTAGGGCGTGTCCTCATTTTAGAAATGGCGATAAAAATGAGATAGATTGCCGCCAAACAAGGAAAATATCGCCGTTAATATCGAGATATTCGTCAGCTATTTAACACCGTTTGGCCAGATTTAGCCATTTTTAACCCATTTAGATAGCTATCGATTAGATTGAGAACACGCCCTAGTCTACATCCAAAAAAATAAAAACACATGCTGTCTAACAAATCATTTATGTAGGAGTCATCCATGTCTGCCCTATCCGCCTTACCCGCATCCGAGCCGTACGATAGCACTACGCCCGATCACAGTACGGCCATAGCTGCGCTACAGACGCGCTTTGGCAAACAGCTGAGTGTCAATAAAGCGGTACGCGAGCAGCATGGTCATACCATGACATGGCTTGCCAACCAGCCACCCGATGCGGTGCTGACCGTGCAGGATAAACATGAGGTCGCCGCGGCTATCGAGATTTGCAACCAGTATCAGATGCCAGTGATTGCTTTTGGTATAGGCTCATCCTTAGAAGGTCAGCTAAACGCGCCTTTTGGCGGGCTATGTATCGATATGCATGCGATGGATGCAATCTTACAAGTCAATAATGAAGATCTGACCGTGACCGTACAGCCTGGCGTCACACGCGAGCAGCTCAATCACTACCTGCGCGATACGGGGCTGTTTTTTCCGATAGACCCAGGCGCTAATGCCAGTATCGGTGGCATGGTGGCCACTCGCGCCTCTGGCACCAACGCTGTGCGCTACGGCACCATGAAAGATGTGGTGCTCGCTCTAGAAGTCGTGACCGCCAACGGGGAGATCGTACGTACAGGCACACGCGCCAAAAAGTCGGCCGCTGGATACGATCTAACACGGCTTATGATCGGCTCAGAAGGGACGCTAGGCATTGTCACCGAAGTCACGCTCAAGCTGTTTGGTATTAGCGAATGTATTGCTAGTGGCATCTGCCATTTCCCAACGATTGAGGACGCTTGTCAGGCGGTGATGCTTACCATCCAGATGTGCTTGCCAGTTGCCCGTATTGAGCTACTTGATGCCATGCAAATCAAAGCCTGTAATCAATATGCCAATCTAGACCTGACTGAGACGCCAACTTTGTTTGTGGAGTTTCATGGCACGGACGCGGGCGTGGCTGAGCAAGCAACAATCTTTACTGACATCATCGAAGAGTTTGGCGGTAGCGATTTTGCGTGGGACACGGACGAGGCCGAACGTAAGCGTCTGTGGCAAGCGCGGCATAATGCCTATCATGCCAGCTCTGCCCTACGGCCTGAAGCCAGCGCCTTATCGACCGATGCTTGTGTGCCTATTTCTCGCTTGGCAGAGTGCGTCAGCGCCACGGCAAAAGACATCGAGGCATCAGGAATGATTGGCCCTATCGTCGGTCATGTGGGTGATGGCAACTTTCATGTTTTATTATTGGTCGATACCGATAACCCTGAGGAAATCGCTACTGCCGATGGCATCATTAGCCGTCTGGCCATGCGCGCCATCGAGATGGATGGCACGTGCACAGGTGAGCATGGTATTGGTCAAGGCAAGCAAAAATACATGCAACAAGAGCATGGTAATGCCTTAGTATTGATGCAAACCATCAAATCAGCGCTCGACCCCAATAACATCCTTAATCCTGGAAAAATATGGCCAAAGACTGTGGTCGCAGATTAGCAGCCTACGCCGCCCGATATGACAGTTTTTCACTGAATGGCTTGATAGCGACGTCTCTGATTTAAACGAAGAAGCGCCGCCTTTTAATCAACCAAAAGGCGGCGCTTTTTGTATAAAGGTGTTTTGGCCAGTTTTATATCATCTCACATGACATAGCCTATAACATCTGGTCAATGGCCATCTGCGTCAATACGCGGCCACGAGCCGTACGTAACACGTAACCTTGCTGAATCAAATACGGCTCGATGACATCCTCAAGCGTGCCGCGATCCTCTGCCATTGCCGCCGCTACCGCCTCAACCCCTGCCGGCCCTCCATCAAAGCGCTCTTGCAATATCTCGATATAGCGTCTGTCCAAATGGTCAAGACCGCGCCTATCGACCGCCAGCATATCCAGCGCACTGCCTGCTATCGCGCCATTGATACGGCCATCGCCTTTGACCTCGGCATAATCACGTACACGGCGCAACAAACGGTTGGCAATCCTTGGGGTGCCGCGTGCACGGCGCGCAATCTCGACCGCACCGTCTTCACTCATCGGCACGCGCATCAAGCGCGCAGCCCGTGTCACAATAGTGGTCAAATCTGCGATATTATAAAACTCTAACCGCTGAACGATACCAAAACGATCTCGCAGTGGTGAAGTCAAAAGCCCTGCGCGCGTGGTCGCTGCTACTAGCGTAAATGGCGGCAAGTCCAGCTTGATAGAGCGCGCCGCTGGCCCTTCACCAATCATAATATCCAGCTGAAAATCTTCCATCGCAGGATAGAGTATCTCTTCGATGACGGAGCTTAACCGATGAATCTCATCGATAAACAGCACATCACCTTCCTCTAAGTTGGTCAACATAGCAGCCAAATCACCAGGTCGCTCAAGGACAGGCCCCGAGGTTGAACGCAGGTTACCACCCATTTCACGCGCGATGATATTGGCCAGAGTCGTCTTACCTAGCCCTGGTGGCCCAAAGATAAGCGTATGATCCAACGCTTCATCACGGCCGCGCGCCGCTCCGATAAATACTTCCATCTGCTCACGCACGACAGGCTGACCAATGTACTCTGCCAGTAGTGCTGGGCGAATATTGGCGTCAGGCGCATCACCGGCGCCCTCTAGCGGATTAATTAAACGATCTTGCGTCATAGTTTTTTCATTATATTAAAAAAGTGAAATCATACAAAACATCATAAAGCACCAGCGCACGAAAGCACAGACGTAAACAAAAATAAGCGACAATCGATGTCGCTTATCTTAAGTCAATTATGCTAGGTCGCTGTCAAGCATATTCGGCACGCTCTAGTCATCACTATCAATAATAAAAACTGCCTTAAAAGCCTGACAACTGCTGCAAAGTCACTTTTAGTAAGCTTTGCGTATCAGCAAACGTATCTCCACTACGCTTAGCCGCTTTAATCGCTTGCTGCGCTTCTTTTTCTTTGTAGCCTAGGCTGATAAGTGCGCCCTCGACCTCAGCGATGATGCTGCCTTCATGAGAGGCTGTGGTTACCTGCGTTGGCAGCTCTAACAAATCATTGTCGACTTCGATATTTTTTAGTTTGTCTTTGAGCTCAATTAATAAACGCTGCGCGGTTTTTTTGCCAATCCCTGGGATACGCGTCAGTGCGCTCTCCGACTCTTGCTCGACATGCATCTTAAGCTCAGCGGCCGACATAGCAGACAGCATCGCTAACGCCATTTTTGCCCCTACACCATTGATTTTGATAAGCTGACGAAACACTTCGCGCTCTTTGCGATCGATAAACCCATAAAGCAGCTGTGCGTCTTCGCGCACATGCAAATGCGTCCAGATGCGAGCCTGCTGATCCAGCTGTAACTGACAAAATGACGGCAATGGTAGCTCGATATCATACCCCACGCCAGATGCGGTCAAAATACATGCCGTTGGTGCCATCAGGTACGCGACCTGCCCTGTAATCAGTCCAATCATCATCCATTACCTATCATTATAAAAAATAAACCGCGCCATACTCTACGCTTAATACTCAATATTCTGGTTTAAAAATGCCTATACAAAAACGTACACGTAAACCTCTTGCGCTTACACCCAACCATTTAGAGAAAAAAAGGCGTTTGCATATCGATATGACAAACGCCTTCTTTGATAAGCTCAGCCCTACTTGTCAGACTTAGTTATAAAAATCAACCATACCTTCAAGACTGATTGGGCGAATCTTGTGCGCTTGACCAGCAGAACCAAAAGCCTCAAAGCGGTTGGTACAGATGTCAGACATCGCGACCATAGAGGCTTTGAAATATTTACGTGGATCAAACTCACTTGGGTTTTCTACCAAAAACTGGCGGATAGCGCCTGTGGAGGCCAACCGCAAATCGGTATCGATGTTTACTTTTCGCACACCGTGTTTGATGGCCTCGACGATTTGCTCAACTGGCACGCCGTATGTTTCACCGATATCACCGCCATTTTCATTGATGACTTTTAGCCACTCTTGCGGCACAGAGGACGAGCCATGCATGACCAAATGCGTGTTTGGGATACGGGCATGAATCTCTTTGACGCGCTCGATAGATAGGATATCGCCTGTCGGTGGACGTGTAAACTTATAAGCACCGTGACTGGTACCAATCGCAATGGCGAGGGCATCGACATTGGTATCTTTGACAAACTGCTCAGCTTCGTCCGCACTGGTCAATAGCTGTTCATGGTCCAACACGCCCTCTGCTCCTGAGCCGTCTTCTTCACCCGCCATGCCAGTCTCAAGGCTACCCAAACAGCCAATCTCACCTTCGACAGAAACGCCGCACGCATGCGCCATCTTGACCACTTCGCGTGTGACGTTAGCGTTATAATCGTAATCCATTGGGGTTTTGCCGTCTTCACCCAGTGAGCCGTCCATCATCACCGATGAAAAACCAAGCTGAATAGAGCGTTGACAAATGGCAGGCGACATGCCATGGTCTTGGTGCATCACTACAGGAATGTGCGGCCATTCTTCTATAGCAGCGATAATCAGATGACGCAAAAACGCCGAGCCTGCATATTTGCGAGCGCCAGCACTGGCTTGGACGATGACAGGTGAGTCGCAGGCGTCGGCCGCCATCATGATTGCACGCATCTGCTCTAAATTATTGACGTTAAAAGCAGGCACCCCGTAATTATGCTCGGCGGCGTGATCTAGAAGTTGACGTAAGGATATTAAGGCCATAAAACGCTCTCTGATTAGAATTTTGGATAGTATGTAAAATAGCTTTTGAAATGATAGCAGCAACACAGCGCTGCCTATATGACTCGCCCAAAGCTGTACACTCAATGAGGTCAAAACTGCCCGTCTGGCAAAACCATTGGCAACTGGCAATAATAGACGCTCATCATCGTGCGCTGATTATAGCAAAAATTGCCTTGTCTTCGTAGCGGTTGCCTGACTATTTATTTTATGACGGATTGACTATAAAGAAATGCTTGTAGTGTTTCGCCATCACCATACAAAAAGCCTTGGCAATCGCCAAGGCTTTTTTAGTATTTTGAGGGCTTATAAAGCAGCTGTTTTATGAGACAACCATTATAGGGCAGTCATAAAAAACTGCTTATTTAGCGAGCTGTACATCAATCCATTAGCAGTCAAACCGTGATAAACAAGGTTTGAACCGGTCAAACGATGTTTATTTACTAAGCGACTAGTTTTGACAAGCTACTGATTATCGAACCTATTAGTACTGCTGCTCAGCATCAACTGCGACATCATTTGCGCCGTCAGCCACTGCATTTGCGCCATCAGCTACCGCTTCGGCAGTGTTTGCTACTGCTTTGTTGGTACCATCAGCGATTGCATCACCTGTGTTTTCTAGAGCGTCTGTCGCAGCCGCGCCAGCAGTTTCAGCGCTTTCGGCAACTTCAGTGCCAGCATTTTGAGCAGCAACTTCTGCTTCAGCAGCAGCAGCTTCTGTCTCTACAGCGGCGGCTTCAGTGTTGGCTGCGACATCATCACCGGCAGACTCAACAGCAGCTTCAGTGTTCTCTTCTGTTTGTTGGCTACACGCAGTGATAGCAAAAGTACCAGCAAGTACGCTAGCAAGTAACAAATGACGTTTTAACATAATAAACCTCTCGTAAATAAAGCATGTCAAAATACATGGTTGCGCTATTTTATAGAGTGCAAATAAGACATGCAATAATAATTTTCAGTGTATAAACAAATAAATACGACTTAATAATAATCGGCGGCCATCAATACCGAAGTCTGTCATACAGAATACTATATTGATGGCCATCCTCTTATTTCCACAGCCTACCTTAGATGATTCATCATGGTTGTACGTCTAGTGTTACTAACGTACTAAGTAACGTTAAAGGTTTACGCGTCTATTTGCAGGGCAGCAACTGCAGGCAGCACCTTACCTTCGACGAACTCTAAGAAAGCGCCGCCTCCTGTAGACATATAACTGACGCCATCCGCCACTTGATATTTATCAATGGCAGCTAGCGTATCACCGCCGCCTGCGATAGAAAACCCAACACTGTCTTTGACCGCTGCGGCCAATATCTGCGTGCCCTGCCCAAAAGCATCCACTTCAAAAACTCCAACTGGACCATTCCATAAAATGGTCTTGGCATTGATGATAGCCTCAGCCAATTGCTCAGCGCTTTTTGGGGCGATATCCAATATCATGTCGTTGTCGCCGATAGCATCGACGAACTTAATGGTCGCAGTGGCTTGTTGTAATGAGCCAGTAAAGTCGGCAAAGTCGATATCGTCTTTATCGGCCACCACCACAAACTCAGGCAATAAAATCTCAGTTTTGCTCATGATGTCACGAGCGCTATCGATCAAATCCGCTTCATACAATGACGCACCAACGCTATGACCTTGCGCCGCCAAAAACGTATTGGCAATACCGCCACCAACGATGATTTGACTACATACCTCAGCTAAGCTATGCAGCACTTCAAGCTTGGTCGATACCTTTGAGCCACCCACGATAGCCAGCATCGGCTGAGCTGGTGTCTCTAACGCCAAACTTAGCGCATCAAGCTCTGCGGCCAACAACGGCCCTGCGCAGACCTTTTTGCCTGCTTGGCGCATGGCTTGAGTGACGCCCTCTGTCGATGCCTGCGCGCGATGCGCGGTACCAAAAGCATCCATCACAAACACATCGCACAAATCTGCGTATTTTTTTGCCAAAGCGGTTTCGTTTTTCTTCTCGCCTTTGTTAAAACGGACGTTTTCTAGTAGTACCACTTCACCCGCTTTGATAGACACGCCTTGAGTCAGATAGTCAGTGTCTAAACGCACAGGCGCAGCCAATTTGTCGCTCAGATAGTCAGCGACAGGTGCCAATGAATAAATGGCCTCAGGGCTACCTTCGGTTGGACGCCCAAGATGTGAGCAGACAATCACAGCCGCGCCTTTTTCTAGCGCCATCTTAATGGTAGGTAAGCTTGCTTGTAGGCGCGCATCACTGCTGACTTTGCCATCTTTGATTGGCACGTTTAAGTCTTCTCGAATCAAGACAACCTTATCCGTTAAGCTCAGCTCACTCATACGCAAAAAATTCATTAACTGCTCCTCTACATCATCTATTGTTAATCTACAGTGGACTGCTCGATAAGTCCTACTACCACATATTTATGGTCTATCCTAAATAAAACTGACACCATGGATACGATGCCGCCCGAGTGGTAGCGCTCAGGCCGATCAAAAACACTCTAGTAAGAATTTGTGGCGGTGTATTCTAGCAGTTTTCTGCCACGCTCTCCTATCAAAGCGTGGATTAAATATTACTCAGCAGACAATCACACAAAACCGGCTCGACAAACTGATGATAAAAATCAGCATTTTATAAAACCAGTAACATTTCGTGGTGGCACTCATGGATTGCGCTGTTTATGATAAATCTACACTACGATGACCTTAGGCTAGACCAGAATAAACGCAGGCTCTGCCAAACACAGGCGCTAGCCTAACTGATAAGTGAATAATAACAATAACCTACTAGGAGAAAACCATGAGTATCGATCTAAAGACAGCAAAACAAAACCTATTAAAACTCAAAGACGAGTACGAAACTCGCATCGACAAAATCGAAGAGCATATCCAAAACCCACAGGACGACCTCAACGAGCACTGGGAAGACCAAGCCATCTCCTACCGTCAAAACGACATGCGAAAAAACCTCATGGCTGAGGCGCGCCAAAGCCTAATCTATGTAGAAAACGCGCTAAGCCGTATCGAAAACGGCACTTATGGAGAGTGCGAAGTATGCGGCGAGGCAATCGAAGAGCAGCGCCTAGAAGCCCTGCCCTATGCTACGTTATGTATGCAGCATGCCAAATAGCGAATGGCTTTTGACTTATCCTTGTGGTTTATTTCGTCTTGTGGCTTATATAGTTAACCTACTTTAGGGCGACTTTATATTGGATTGACGATACTTGGCTATCAGGCCTTTACGTCACCAGCAGTGGCATGCCACTTTGCAAATGCTTGCTGCCACTGCTGACAACGAGGCGCTATCTGCGCAACAGGCAGATCCATAATGTCTCCAACGACAGCCACATATTTGATAGGCAGACCTGCCAGCGCGCCGACATTCTCAGCACTTAACCCGCCTATCACGCAGATATCGATGCCTTGCTGGCAGCCTTCTTTTAGCTGCTGGTACGAGATGGTATCGGCTTTGGGCTTGGTCGTAGAAGCAAAAACAGCACCCATGGCCGCATAGTCTGCGCCTTGCTGCTTAGCTTCTTTGACCAGCGCCACTTGTCCATGACACGTACGGCCGATAATCTGATCCGACCTTATTTGGCGCTTGGCATCGACCATCTTGCCATCTTGCTGACCTAGGTGTACCCCGACACCGAGCTTGGCCGCCAGCGCACTATCATCATTGATCACGACTGGTACCTGATATCTGCGTGCCAGCTCGACAATTTGCTTGGCTTCTGCCAACAGTGTGGCCGCGCCATCTGGCAATGCCGCTGTTTTTTTACGGCGTACTTGCAGCAGACCGACCAGCCCTGTTGCCAGCGCGGCCTCTAGCTTTTGATAGAGTCGCTCAAACTCATCGTCGTTCGTCAGTAAATAAAGCTGAGGTACGACAGCCGATTGCAAGTGATTCATACCACGAGTATCCTTTTTGATATAAAAAAGGCCGTTATATGATATAACAGCCCTTTGAATTATTTTACCTGTCTATTTTTAATCTATATACGTGCGTTTGTGCGTATGTGTGTTTGTATACTGACATCAGTGTCGGCCGCACTTATACAGTAATCTGCACTTACATGGTACTCCGCACTTATACAGTACGACGCGTGGCCAAGCTGTTTAAGATATTTTTGGCATCGCCCCAGCGCGTGGCTGAGCTGTTTGCGCCCAAAATAACAATAATAGCTGGGCGGTTATTGACCCTCGTTTCCATGACCACACAGCGCCCTGCTTCATTGATAAAGCCGGTCTTTGAGATACCAATAGGGTAGCCACCCTCACGTACTAAGCTGCTGGTATTGTTGGCTTTATATGTGCGGTTGCCACGAGAGTAATTTGATACAAAGAAGTCATAGCTTTTGGTGGTGGAGAAGCGGCGAATCACATCGTAGTTGCCCGCAGCGCGCACCATCTTGACCAAATCATTTGATGAAGCCACATTACGCTTGTCAAGACCCGTTGGATCACCAAAAAAGGCAGTCGTCATACCCAAATCTTGCGCTTTGCGGTTCATCGCTCGCATAAAGGCACTATATCCACCTGGATAGTTACGCGCCAGACTCTTTGCGGCTGGGTTTTCCGACTTCATCAAGGCCATGAGCAGCATTTCGGCACGGTTGAGACGATCCCCTACCTTTAGACGAGAGCTTGCGCGTTTGGGGCCGACGAAGTCTTCTGCGTCTAAGGTAATCTCTTCACGCATATCCAGACCGGCATCTAGTACCACCATCGCGGTCATGACCTTGGTGATACTGGCCATTGGACGGGCAATATCCGCGTCTTTTTCGTAGATAGACTCGCCTGTTTCAGCATCGATCACAGCCACACTACGCGAGTCTGTGCTGATCGGAATCATATCACTACTGCCAAAGGCGCCGCGATAGGTGGTGTTGTAGCGATTGCTACTGGTATAGCTATTATTGCTGCTGCCAAAACTGTTAGTATTGGTGATATTGGTGGTGCCATAACCGGTATCGACTTTTTTGATAGCAGAGCCTGTCGATTTGTACATAATCTTACGGGCTTCAGACAAGCTATCGGCACCGCCCCAGCTGATACGCGCGCTAGATTCTGTATCAGCGCTACCATTAATCGTAAGTGCAGCTTGTGCCACACCACCCAAACTCAGTGAAATCATGGCAGCGATCAGTTGCTGTTTGGTTAATGGTAGTTGCTTCATTGTGCCTCCTGCTGTCGCTATCACGCCAGATACATACGATCTGACGCCAAAAACGTTCATAGCGTTTATGAATAGGTTTGTAAGTACTCGTATAGAGTTTTTGTATTTTTAGTGTATCATGGTTTGCTTTTAAGTTTAATGTATCAAGCTGATTTAATGGTTTATTTTGTCCCAATTCAAATTTTGCTACAACCACTTTATATTATAGAAACATTGGTTCACATTTCAGCAATATATCTTAACCCAAAGCATGGCAATTATTCAAAATTTGATATATTAAACAACAACATCCACATAATATATTAGCAGTATTTTACATCGTCAAAAACTAAAAAATAACTTAGACAGTTTTTTGTCTGTGATTTATGCTAGGCAGTATCCCTTCTTCTGACAAATAGTAAAGAGTATAGTGATGATTAAAGTATTGGTAGTCGATGATCATGATTTGGTACGTATGGGTATCAGCCGTATGTTGTCAGACAGTGCGGATATTGAGGTGGTCGGTGAGGCCGATAGCGGCGACATGGCGATCAAAATGGCCAAACAGCTGCACCCTGATGTGGTATTACTCGATGTCAATATGCCCAATATTGGCGGGCTTGAAGCCACCAAACGTTTGGTTCAGCTAGACATGGGTATCAAGATTTTGGCGGTCAGCAGTATGTCGGCGCAGCCTTATCCTTCTATGCTGATCAAAGCTGGGGTCAACGGTTATATCACCAAAGGCACACCCTTAGACGAGATGATACGGGCAGTAAAAAAAGTCTATCAAGGGGGCCGCTATTTTAGCCAAGATGTCGCAGAGCAGCTAGCAGACGTCTTGCTATCAGACAATGCCAGCTCGCCCTTTGATTTGCTCAGTGATCGCGAAAAACAAGTAGCGATGATGGTCGTCAACTGCCAAAGCCCGCAGCAAATCGCGGATCAGCTGTTTGTCAGTGTCAAAACCATCAATACGTATCGCTACCGTATCTATGAAAAAGTCGGGGTCGATAGCGATGTCAAACTGACACATTTAGCGATTCGTCATGGTCTGATTCAGCCATAATCTTCGCCTACTTGCCTGCTCAGTAAGTCAACCAGCTAAGCCAGTCAGCACTGTAAGTCAGCAAGTAAGATTGTCCATGACGGTACATTTATGAAACCTGCTATTCGTTTTGTCTCGACCATCACCCGCTCAGCGCCCCCCAATGACACTCTGTCATTGTCGCAGCTGCGTAAATTAGGACTTATTTATAGCAGTTATCGCTTTGCTGTGAGCTTGTTTTCTATGCTCATGGTCTATATCACCGCGCGCGCTGATAGCGGCGCGTCTTTGCCCAGTTTTTTGCAACAAACCACCCTGAGCTTTTATGTACTGCTTAGCATGATATTGCTCGGTTTGTTTTATGTGGTCAACAAACACATGCGCCAGCAGCTGGCCTTTGGCTTGGCTTTGGATGTCATCATCTTAAGCTTGCTGCTTTATACCGCAGGTGCGCCTGATTTGCAGTTGACCATGCTATATATGGTAGTGGTAGCGGCAAGCTTTATGCTACTTCACAGCTCTCAAGCATTGATCATCACCTTACTGGCGATTATTTTTGTTATTTATCAGCAGTTTTTTTATGCCATTGCCAATAGTATGAGCTTGACCAACTTAGGCGATGCGCTGCTGATGTCTGCCAGTTTTTTGGCAGTGGGTGGCTTGAGCTGGTCTATCTCTCAGCGTTTGGTGCAGTTAGAAAAAGTGGCCGCCCGTCATGCCAAGGAAGTCGAGCGCCTAAATGTCATCAACCAAGAAGTCATCACTCAAATGGTCAATGGCGTTATTGTCATCGATCAGGCGCATATTGTGCTGGCAAATCTTGCCGCGTATCAGCTGCTCAGTATCCCTCATCATCCATCACTCACCTTACCTACTACCAGCAAAAGTCATACGCCAAACGATAGGCGCAGGCTCGATAGCGCATCTGCTGCCCAATTAGCAGATTTTGAAGAGCAATTTGACGAGCAGCATCCACAGCTGCTTCAAGCCTGCTTGACTGTCGCAGCAGGACAGTCGCGTACCTTTACTTATGACTTACCTGCCGTGGCCAATGTATCGGTGTTTGGCAAGCTACGTGTACAGATTATCCCTCTAAAAGACGGCAGTAAACTGGTCATGCTCGAAGATTTGCGCCGTGAGCAAGCCAACGCTCAGCAGCTAAAACTGGCGTCTTTAGGACAGCTGACGGCCAGTATTGCTCATGAGATTAGAAACCCGCTGGCCACCATCTCACAAGCCAGCCAGTTGCTCATGGAGGACGTCGTAGAAAGCTGTCATCCACCAGCAAATAACATGACAAGCCCTGCCCCTAATTATAGTGATGAACACATCGCAGCCAATCATGAGCTGTATAAAATGATATTTTCGCAGACCAAACGCGTCAATCGCATTATAGAAGACATTCTAAAGCTGTCGCGTCAGCAGCAAGCAAACCAGCAGCCCATCGTACTTGCCGAATGGATGCCTGCGTTTATAGAAAACCATTTTCAGGGGCATGACGTGTTTTTGCGCGTTAAGACCCAGCCGACCATCTCCTTTGATACCCACCAACTAGAGCAAGTGTTGATCAACTTAATCAACAATGGTTTGCGTCATAGTAGCTACGCCCACCCTCATGCCTTTGTGGAAATCGAGATTTATTGTGCAGATAACGATGTTATAATCGATATTTTAGATGGTGGTACTGGGGTCCGCGAGCATGACTTACCGCACCTGTTCAATCCGTTTTTTACCACAGATCAAGCAGGGACAGGACTTGGGTTGTATCTATCACAAGCCTTTTGCGAAGCCAATCAAGCTCGCTTGCTATATGTGCCTGAACACACAAAAACCTGCTTTCGCCTCATCGCACCTGCCATCAATGCCCGCACCCATGTATAAAATGCATTGGTACGACCTTACTATTTGTGTACCAATACCGCACTGATAAGCTGAGCATTTGTAAGTACTTAACTGCAATTGTGATAAATGCTTTGATAATTTTTCGCTACCGAATACGATGAGATGAATGTATGACAAAAACCGCGCTAGTCGTTGATGATGAAGTAGATCTGTGCCGATTAATGCAAATCACTTTAACCAAGATGGGCATCAAAAGTGATGTGGCTTATACATTGTCACAAGCAAGAGGCTACTGGCAAGAGCGCGAGTATGACTTTTGCTTAACGGATCTCAAGCTCCCTGACGGCTCAGGGCTGGAGCTGGTCAAAGAAATCAGTGGCAGCACCAACACGCCCATTGCCGTTATTACCGCGCACGGTAGTATGGATTTGGCCATCGAAGCCCTCAAGCTTGGCGCTTTTGATTTTGTCAATAAACCACTTGAGCTGCCGCGCCTGCGCCAACTGGTCGAAAACGCCCTCAAAGTCACTCACCAAGGTGACGACCCCGAGGCCGCGCCTGAGTGTACCCCTGAGCAAAAACTCCTCGATAGTAGGCTGATCGGCGACTCAGCGGTGATGCTACCACTGAAAAACACCATTTTAAAACTGGCGCGCTCGCAAGCACCGGTGTTTTTATCAGGGGCGTCGGGTACGGGTAAGGAAGTGGTCGCCAGACTGATTCATGATCTCAGTCCACGCCGTGATGGTAGCTTTGTACCTGTGAATTGCGGCGCCATACCCTCCGAGCTGATGGAGTCAGAGTTTTTTGGCCATAAAAAAGGCAGCTTCACGGGCGCGGTCGCTGACAAACAAGGCCTTTTTCAGCAAGCCAATGGCGGGACTTTATTTTTAGATGAAGTGGCTGACTTGCCGCTAGCGATGCAGGTCAAACTACTGCGCGCCATTCAAGAAAAAACGGTAAGAGCCATCGGTGATACCAAAGAGATACCTGTCGATATCCGCATATTGTCTGCAACTCATAAAGATTTATCCCAGCTGGTGCAGGCTGGCACGTTTCGCCAAGATCTCTACTACCGCATTAACGTCATTGAATTAAAACTACCGACGCTCAACGCGCGCCGTGATGACATACCTGTACTAGCGACACACTTTTTGGCCTTGATCGCTGAAGAGTGGCAATTGGAGACGCCGCCTTCACTGACGGCAGCCGCCTGTGAGCGTTTGCAACATCACGACTTTGCAGGCAACGTGCGCGAGCTGCGTAACCTACTTGAGCGTGCAGTAACCCTAGCAGAAACGCCAAATATCGATATAAACCATCTGGGCCTGCCAGCGTTGACGCCGGCGGATACAGAGCCGCAAGCGATGAGCTCAGTTATGCAAGACGCAGCACCAACAGCTGAAACACTTACCGCACCCACCCACCCTGCTTCAGCAGACACGCTTTTGCCAAACAGCCTATCTGGACAAATGGCGCCCATAGACAGCTCAGCAGCACGCGATGATAAGAGTCAACCTATCCAAGCCTCGACTTCGGCCAGCAACTTGCATCCTTATCGCACCCATACTCAGCACTACCCTTCTGTCATCAAAGGTGCGGCGGCCAATCACCCAAAAACGGCGCAGGGCGACAGCGCCGAAACCATAAAAACGGCCAATCAGGCCGCACAAGCGCCAAACGAGACAAAAAACATCAACAATGCAGGCTTACCCGCCCAAGGCTTAGAGCATTATTTACAAGCGCAAGAAAAACAGCTGATCATCACCGCACTAAAGCAAACAGGCTGGAATAAAACCCAAGCCGCTGAACTGCTGGGCACGACTTTTCGCTCTTTACGTTACCGCATGAAAAAACTAGAAATCGATGAAGACCAGCTTGAATAAGGACCAGAGACGATCTATGGCACGGGCGACCATTATATGATCTAGGTTGGTATTACTGAGCGCGGTTGGGCTTTCGGACAAAACGAACGCCTGACGTTAAGGCACGCTCTTTGACCAGCTCAAGAGCCTGCTGTCGCCACGTGCTCTCATTTCCAGAGAGCATCACATCAGGTGTCACCCCGATCTCATCTATCTTTTTACCCGTGGCGGTCATATAGTTGGCGACCGTCAGTTTGACCGCTTGCTCATCGTTTAGCGGAATCACCGACTGTACCGATCCTTTGCCATAGCTGACCTCCCCAAGGATAATGGCGCGCTGCTGCGCCTGCAGGCTACTGGCAAGCACCTCGGCCGCCGAAGCCGAGTAGCGATTTTGTAGCACTACCATAGGTAGAGGCTTAAGGATGGCCTCACCTGTCGTGGACAGCACGCGCGGCTCGTTTTGGCGCGCTTGTACCTGCACCACATCAGTATCATTCATAAACAGACTGGCGACATTCACCGCCGAGGTAAGCACGCCGCCTGGATTGTCACGTAGATCCAACAAAATGCCTGAAACCGGCGCGTCTAGATCGATCAAACCCTCAAGCAGCCTGTCACGACTATCGTTTTGAAAGGCTGGTAGCCTAACCACCGCAATACCATCGACCAGCTCTATCTCAATGGTTTGCGGATGGCTGTTATTTCGCTGCAAAGTAGTAATGTGTTTACGGCGACCCGCTTTAGAAGTCACCACATCTACTTGCGTGCCAGCGATACCCGTTAGCAGTTGCTCAACGTCGTTGGTTTGGCGATTTTCATCAAGCTTAAACTCGCCCACCTGATGCAAATAATCGCCGACTGCGATGCCTTTTTTGTCAGCAGGTGAGTCATCGATGACCTCTGTGATGACCCAGTAGCCTTCTTGTGGCTGATAGCTGACCTTGATACCGACATCGCCTACGTCGCCTTCGGTAAAGGCACGCAGGTTTTCATAAGCCTCGGCATCCAAAAACTCAGCATGACTATCGAGCTTGGTCAGCATACCGCTCATGGCATTATTAAACAGCGTCTCGTCGTTGACCGCATCGACATACTCACGGCGCACCAAATCGACCACAGCGACAAAGGTCTTGAGCGTCTCAGGAGAAATAGCATTCAATGATACATGCGCGACCTCCGGCGGTATCGCGGTATCGATTACCTCGGCCTCGTCATTGAGCACACTTTCATCGGCAACGCTATCTATCGAGTCATCGATATCGTCGGCGGCCTCTAGCATGTCGGCGATATCTGATAGATTGTCTTCTGCAGGGTCTATCTCATCCGTATTTAAGCCAATCAGTTGCAGCTTCTGCGCCGAATGATGACTGGGAGCCGCTGCCGCTTGAGAGATATTGACACCGACCAGCCCTAGCAGCGCTGCCATAAAGACAGGCTTACATACAGCAGGCGTGCTAGGTACACATCTGATATCGCGATTGATTTTTTTGATGAGAAAAGAGCGTATGGCATAAATAGGACGCATAAAATACTCGTGTTAATCATAAAATATCGTAATTTTTATTATAAAAATATCTGTGATAGCGACTTTATAAGATAGCATCAAGAGCAGAGCTAAGACTAGTAGTGTATTGCAAACCCTCAGTATGTAAATCGTTAACTGTCATTGGTAGACTGCGGTCGTGACAATAAAAAAACACCTAAAAATATCGCAAAAAAAAAGGAGAGACAATCATTATCTCTCCTTATAATATAACGGTACATCGTCTGTCTGTCCTCATCATACCATAGCCATATTACCGCTACAGCACAACTCACAGCATAGCCACAGTGTCGTCATTCATCGCAATACAGTGATACGCCGCCACTAATAAGGGTGGCGTATGATCATAAAACAGGCTTACGACGCTGGAACCAATAGGCTCTTACCTGTCATTTCAGCTGGTGCATCCACACTCATCAAGGTCAAAATTGTCGGAGCGATATCGCTGAGTTTACCCCCACTGCGCACCGTGAATTTTTGCTCGCCGATATAAATCAGGGGTACCAACTCGGTGGTATGCTGAGTATGCACCTGCCCACTTTCATAGTCCTGCATTTGCTCACAGTTGCCATGATCAGCGGTGATGAGCATATCGCCGCCAGCCGCGCGCACAGCAGTCTCAAGACGACCGATACAAACATCGAGCGCCTCTACCGCTTTTACCGCGGCATCAAAGATGCCCGTGTGCCCGACCATGTCACCATTGGCATAGTTGACCACTAACACATCATACTTGCCAGACTCAATCGCCTCGACCAGCTTATCCGTCACTTCAGGGGCGCTCATTTCAGGCTTCAGATCATAAGTGGCCACATCAGGTGATGGTACTAGGATACGGGTCTCGCCTTCATACTCCTTTTCGCGGCCACCACTAAAGAAAAATGTCACATGAGCGTATTTTTCTGTTTCGGCGATACGTAGCTGCGTTTTGCCAATGTTTTGCAGATACTCGCCAAGGGTGTTGGTCAATGAGGCGGGATGATAAGCGATGCTGGTGTGAGGATTGTCAGCCAGCACATCAGAGTATTTGGTCAGCATGACAAAGGCGGCCAGCTTTGGCTGCTTTTGACGGGCAAACCCTGAAAACTCATGATCTGGCAGCACAAACGCTTGGGTAAGCTCGCGAGCACGATCAGCTCGGAAGTTCATAAAGATCAGCGCGTCATTGTCTTCAACTGTATAAGGCATTTCATCACGGCCAATCACAGTCGTCGGACTGACAAACTCATCCGTCTCGCGCGCTTTATAAGCGGCTTGTACAGCACCATCGGCACGCGTTGCCAAGCGGTCAGCTTTGCCTTCAGTGATCAGCTCATAGGCTTTTTGGACGCGCTCCCAGCGATTGTCACGGTCCATGGCATAATAGCGCCCGATGATACTGGCAATCTGTACGCGGCCACCTTCGTAGTGGGCATTGAGCTTACCGATATGGTCACGCAAGCGATCGATATATTTGTCAGCCGACTTAGGCGGCGTATCGCGGCCATCTAGAAAACAATGCACAAAGACGTTTTTGGCACCATGTACCAGCGCTGAGTGACACATCGCTTCGATATGGTCTTGATGCGAGTGCACCCCACCATCAGAAAGCAAGCCCATGATATGCACATTACCGCCCAAGTCGTTTGCCGCTTTTACTGCATCGACCAGCGCTTGATTTTTATAAAACTCACGGTTGGCCAACTCATTTGAGATACGCGTTGAGTCTTGATAAAGGACGCGGCCAGCGCCGAGGTTCATATGTCCCACTTCTGAGTTGCCAAACTGACCATCGGGTAAGCCCACATCTTCTCCAGAGGCAGAGATCAGGCCATGTGGATATTGCTGATAGATTTTATCCAAGTTTGGCATATTGGCCGCAGCAATGGCATTGTCCTTATCTTCTTCACGATGACCAAAGCCGTCCAATATCATCAAAACATGCGGTGTTTTTTTATTTTTTCCGCCGTTTTTGTCATTAAGTTGTGCCTGATTGTCATCGATAGACTCTGATGGTTGCTGGTTCGTGGTCATATATTACCGCTCCTCAAGTGAATGAACGCCTATAATGCTGTCTTAGGGTGTTGAAAGCCCTCTATATTAGCACATATCTGAAAATTGCTGAAAAACTGACAAATTTTCACTACGTAGCAATCTGTAATTGCTACTTGCAATCACACTTTTCATTGGTTAAGATGAAACTATTCTGAAGTGTTGGCTAGTAGATGTTTATTCCCTGAGCCGATAATGCTTTACTAGGATGTGGTACCTATTGCCTCATTGTGTATGCCTGCACCGCTTGCGGTGTATCAGGAAACCTGCAGAGGCAGTGACGCATCCGCCCTGAACTTCACGGTTCATGGGTCACCATCTTGCGGCGGCACTTCGGTTGTTCTATTCGGTCTTCTCTTTATTTTATCGCTTGTAAAATACAAATGATAAATAAGCCATCAAGACCAACAAAAAGCCCCTTTCGTTCATCACGAAAGGGGCTTTTTGCTATCTGCTTTACGGCTTGCTATGATTCATCATTGGCAGACTTGGTGATTTTTTTCACATCTTTAGGCACGCTTTTGGCCGTACCATCTACGGTAGTATGCTGTTTAAAGACATCGCCAAACGGGTTTTGCGACTGCTGACCAAAGGGGTTTTGACCACCCATACCACCTGCACCGCCAAACGGGTTTTGGCCGCCCATGCCACCAAATGGGTTTTGACCGCCCATCTGTCCACCCATTTGTTTTGCCATCATTTCCATCATTTTTTGCTGGTTATTCATGACATAATTATTGGCCGCATCTTTCAGCTTTTTTTGTACAGGCGGCAACACAACCAATAACGCTAGTAAATCACTGAGCACCCCTGGTATCAGTAATAAAATACCGGCTGCCGCCATCGCCACACTCTTTAGCATGGTAGACTCTTGCGGGCGCATCGCTGGATTCATCATGCCACCTGCTTTCATCTGCTGCGCCATCGGGTTGAGCGCGGCCATGCCTTTGCGCATCAGTGACACACCGATGACAGCGGCGATGATAAACCACATAAATACCCACCAGCCACTCATAAACTGAGCAAGCAAATACCACAGCAGCATCTCAATAATAAACCAAACAATGGCGATACCAACGATCTGACCCATAAAGTGTCGTCCTATAAAATAAAAACCAATAAATAAAGCGCCATACAAATTAAGATGGCTAACATATGATGTATATGGGGATTGATTGCTATACTATCAAACTTATAGCGGATTTTTAAGATATAAAACAAAATGTAAGTAAGACGGAATACTATGGCAATTATTATTGGGATTGACCCAGGCTCGCGTATGACCGGTTATGGCATCGTGCAACAAACCGGCGACAAACTGACCTATATCGATGCAGGCACCATTCGCACAGATACTAAGGAGATGCCTGAGCGCTTAAAGCGTATTTTTAATGGGTTGACGCGTATTACTCAGCACCATCTAAAATATACTGACGAGCCAATTCATACGGCAATCGAACAAGTATTTATGGCCGAAAACCCAGACTCAGCGCTGAAGCTCGGTCAAGCCCGCGGTGCCGCCATCGCAGCGATGGTAGCACTAGACTTAGAGGTGTCGGAGTACACTGCTCGTCAGATCAAGCAGGCGGTTTGCGGCTATGGCGCAGCGGCCAAAGAGCAAGTACAGGAGATGGTATGCCGTATACTATCGTTAGACGTCGTGCCACAGCAAGATGCTGCCGACGGCCTTGCTTGTGCGATTTGTCATGCCCACTCTAGCCATTCGATGAACAAACTGATATTAAACAGCGCCATGCGCGGGCGCGGCAGCTCTAAGAAAAAAGGCCGCTGGCGGCTGACAGAAGAAGACTTGGGCAATTTACGCTAAGTCATCAAGCTATTTGTCTACAAACCATCAGACATAAAAAAACACGCGTCATTTGAACGCGTGTTTTTTTATGTCATTTTGGCTATCTAGCCCTCGTTTTAAATAACCAAAACGACCAACCAACTTACCTTAAAAGCCTCACTCTACCACGCTACTTTCTATCACGGCATCGAGTACATAAGCGTACTCTTCACCTGTTGATACTGCGTCTTCGGCATCCAGCTGATAGCGCTGGAGACGCAGCACTTCATCATGCTTACCGTCATGCTGATAGCCTTCGATTTCGCCCGTGAACGCAGCCCATTTACCTTCACTGGTCTTGATACCTTGATCATCATAAGTGATGGGTTTGACTTGTAAACACTGCTGCGTCCCCTCAGCGGTGCAAGGGGCTTTTTTGGCATTGACGGCCCAAAAGACGGTTTTTCCTTTGCTATTATATTTCGCCTGTGAGGTCAGCCGCCCTTTCCAAGTCAACGTCACCTCATCGCTGGTCACTTGCGTGAGTAAGGGCCGCTCCTCGGTCGTCACGCTCAGCTCACTCGTACCCTGCATCAATGTGTTCAGACGATTTTCAGCCTCATTGAGATCTTGGCAGAGCATTTGTGTACTCATGCTCTCTTCGGTGGTCAACGTATGACCTTGCAGCTGATAAACCGCGCTCATAGCATTGCAGCCAACGCTATAACTCAAAGTGTCTTGCCCTTGATTTTGGTTAAACAATAATGATACTTGGTCTTTGAGATCAGCCAGCATAGACACCGAGGGCCCACTGCCAGCATTCTGAATATCCGATAACGTCCAACGATAGCGCGATAGGTTTGCGATCATTTTTTGCTCTACCGTCAGCTTATCATCATGGCCATCGTCTGTATCCGTATTTTCTACATTCATCTCGTCTATTGGCGTATCGCCATCTGCTTCACTGGTTGCCCCCGCTTCATGACTATCCACCGTGTCACCATCAGCAGGCGCAGTGGATTTTTGACAAGCGCCCAGCGCTAGGCTTGCTACTAGCATGCTTGGTAATAGCAGCCATTTCGAAGCGGGTTTTGCGGTTTTACTTACCATACAACGTACCTCTTAGTAAGCTTGGTTTCTTTTCTTGTATAAAACAGATGTGGCCAAAAAACTGTCAAATATCATTTAAGCTCTATTACAAAGCTTTTTATGCAACGTTTGGAAACTTAAGATAGATTGCTCACTATAACGCTGAGTCTACTGCACTATGTAATAAAATGTTTATTTTTATTACATCTTTTAAAAATAGTTCCCAAGTCCATGTTTTAGTGCTAGTAGTCATGAGTTACTATCTTGCAGCTTCCATCTTGGCTTGATTATAACGCCTTATTAACACTGCATAAAAAAACAGCCAATCATGAGATAGGCTGTTTTAATTGAATATAAGCTGTCAGCAGTTGAAAGGTTAATTGAGCAGCTAATTAAGGTACACTTAATAAGTAAGCAGCCGACTACTTATCAATCTCTCGTGTCAATCTCTCGTCACTTACTGCCATCTACAGGCTTGGCTTTTGCCATATTTTTGATACTAAACTGTTCATTCATTTTTTGATAAAAACGCGCTAGGTTTTCACCTTGCTCGCTTGGGTCGACTTTAAGTATTTTGCCAAAATCCAACCCCAAATACAGCACAATATCAGCAAAGCTTAACTGCTCACCCACGAGATAGTCGCGACCTACTAAAGCGTTCTCAAAATAGCCCATGGCTTTGGTAGCACGGGTGATAGATGGCTGGACAAACTCAGGAACCTGCTCGACGCGCTGAGCCTTGGAAGGATGACTGTGCTGAAACGCCAGCATCAGGTTGTACAACACCTCAAACTCAGCGATGCGGCGCATGGAGCAAACTTGCGCGCGCTGTACCACATCATTCCCCATCACTGAGCGCTCGCCATAGACGCGGTCTAGATACTCACAGACCGCTTGTGAGTCATTAAGCACCGTCCCATCGTCTAAGGTCAAGACCGGTACCGTCTGCATCGGATTGATCTTGGTAAATTCCGCCGACATCTGCTCGTTGGCTGCAAAGTCGATATCTATCACATCGACGTCATCCATGTCATCGACATCAATCCCTTTTGACGCCAAGAGTATCAAAGCTTTACGCGGATTTGGGGCAGTACGAGTAACGTATAGTTTTTTCATAGTAAACTCCTTGTAAAATAAACAGATAACGATTCAGCCCTGCCAGCCATTATTATAATAAGTAATGAGCATTGCTGATTAATAAACGCATGGCTCTTTTATTTAGAATAGACTCTATACCATAGTTATAGCCTACTCGGGGCATCATAGCAAAGCTTTCTTGTTTTTTGCCAAAGCAGAGTCCTAAAGCAAGATAAATACGACGATTGAGATATAAAAAAAGCCTCACAACTTTACGTCGTGAGGCTTTGTATCATGCGACTTGCCATTCACTGACACTTATTTATTAGGGGCAGGTGTGGTACGTAGATAGGGCTTAATTTCTGTATGGCCTTTTGGATAGTTGGCAGGGATGTCTTCGTTTTTGACACTTGGCGGGATGATCACATCGTCGCCATCTTTCCAGTCGACTGGCGTGGCAACATTATACTCATCAGACAACTGTAGCGCATCGATGACCCGAACGATCTCATCAAAGTTACGCCCACAGCTGGCTGGATAGGTCAGGGTCAGACGTACTTTTTTGTTTGGATCAATGATAAACACGCTGCGAACTGTCGCGGTGTTATCAGCATTTGGGTGAATCATGTCATACAAATCCGCAACCGTGCGATCAGAGTCTGCAATGATAGGGAAATTCACCGCTGTGCCTTGTGTCTCTTCGATGTCGCCGACCCAGCCTTTGTGATCTTCTAAGCCGTCCACTGACAAAGCAATCGGCTTGACATTGCGTTTTTGGAACTCACCGCCCAATGCAGCGGTGCGGCCAAGCTCAGTAGTACAAACTGGCGTATAGTCGGCAGGATGCGAAAACAATACCACCCAGCTATCACCCGCCCAATCATAAAAATTAATATCACCCTCTGTGGTGGTTGCATCAAAGTTTGGTGCGGTGTCGCCTAAACGTAAATGTGCCATACTAAATTCCTTATTTATATGAATGATGAGCGCTGATCTTACTGTCTTATGCGCCCTATTATTATAAACCGATTATTGCAATGTGCGAGACGGTTTGATCATTTGCTTATCCCGTCTAGTGCATCAATAAAACTCACTTTATAGTACCAAACTGGTTATGAATGTCTTGTGAAGGATTGTAATTCGCTTATTCCATTTATCACTAAGCGAACCAATATATAGGTAGCATAGCGCATTAAACTACCATGCCTGTATACCACAAGCAAAGTTCATAAAAAACCCACCCCTAGCGCACTAGAGATGGGTCAGTATAAAAGAACAGTGACTTGACATAATAATTTGACATTAAACCCTAAGGGCACGCTCAAAGGCTATGCATTAAGTCGGCTTATAACTGTCGCGTAAGCTGACGATTTGGTTAAATACCGGCTTATAACTGGTGTGCTCTTCGCTATCGGCGATGAAGTAACCTTCACGCTCAAACTGAAAGCGCGTGCCCGCGTCGCTATTGGCAAGTGAGGGCTCAACCACTGCTGCAAGCTCAGTCAATGAGTTGGGATTGAGCACTTGATGCACATCACTGGCGCTACCTGGATCCTCGACACTAAATAGCTGCTCATACATGCGTACGGTCGCAGGGACGCCAAGGCTGGCTGACACCCAATGAATCACGCCTTTGACCTTGCGGCCTTCAGGGTTATTACCCAATGTCGCAGGATCAATCGTTGCTTTTAGCTCGGTCACATTGCCAGCATCGTCAGTAATATGCTCAGTCACGGCCAGCACATAGGTATTACGCAGGCGAATTTCTGGCTTTTCTGGTGACAGGCGCTTATAACCGGCTGGCGGCTCAATTTCATAGTCGCCTTGATCGATATAAAGGGTTTCGGTAAAGGGAATCTCACGCTCACCCATATCGACGTTAGGATGTTTTGGCTGCTTGAGCCATAGAGTCTGAGCATCTTCATCCCAGCGTGCATTGACGCTATCGGCCTTTTGTGACTCCCAGCTGCTGACCGCATCGCTAAAGTTCGTAATCGTCACTTTTAAAGGCTTGAGCACCGCCATACCGCGCGCAGTCGTCGTCTCGAGTGATTGACGGATACTGAATTCTAATAGACGAAAATCAACAACGCTATCGACTTTGGTCACGCCAACGCGCTCACAAAAATCGCGTAGACCCTCTGGCGTATAACCACGGCGGCGCATACCCGCGATGGTCGGCATACGCGGATCGTCCCAGCCGCTTACCACCCCGTCATCGACCAACTGTTTGAGCTTGCGCTTACTGGTCATGGTGTGATCAACGTTTAAGCGGCTAAACTCATACTGATGCGGCGGCACCTCAAAGCCGATTTTTTCTACCGCCCAATCATAAAACGGACGATGGTCTTCAAACTCCAGCGTACACAATGAATGGGTGATACCTTCGAGCGCATCAGAGAGCGGATGGGCAAAATCATACATCGGATAGATGCACCATTTATCGCCGGTTTGATGATGCGCTTGGTGCATGACGCGGTAGATGACAGGGTCACGCATATTCATATTAGGGCTTGCCATATCAATCTTGGCACGTAGCACCGCTTCGCCTTCGGCAAACTTGCCGTCTTTCATATCTTTAAAGCGCGCCAAGTTTTCTGCGACACTGGCATCACGCTGCGGTGATGGCGTGCCTGCCTCATTAAATGAGCCGCGGTTGTCGCGGATTTGTTCAGGCGACTGCAAATCCACATAAGCGTCGCCCTGCTCGATAAGCTGCACCGCCCACGCATAGAGCTGATCAAAATAACCTGAGGCATGATGCGCCTCGCCTGCCCACTCAAATCCTAACCATTTGACATCGTTTTCGATATTGTCGATGAAGTCTTGTTTTTCTGCGGTTGGGTTGGTGTCATCAAAACGCAAATTACAGACACCGCCAAACTCCTCAGCAATACCAAAGTTTAGACAGATTGATTTGACATGACCCAAGTGCAAATAGCCGTTTGGCTCAGGGGGAAATCTCGTTACAATTTGGGGGTGTTTTTGCGCATTGACATCATCACGAATGATATTACGAATAAAGTCGTTTTTTTGTGCATTATTGCTTGAGTGCTCACTCATTACTCATTGCTCCTAGCGCAAGTGTTCAGCGCGTGTTACCACGCTCAAAAATGATAAATTAAAAAAGACTGATAAAAGATAACGTTGCGTTATTCTATCAGGTTTCGCAAAGGCATTAACAGCCTGATACATGACAGACGACAAAAAAGCCGTTAGACTAGCCATAACTTTTAGTCACCAACTTTTAACCACCACTTGACAGCGTTATTTAAGGCGCTGCAATCAAAAAGGAATATCACATGGTAGACATGCCACCAGTAGTAGAGCTAGACACCAATATGGGTGCGATCGTCATCGAACTCAACGAAGAAAAAGCACCAAAAACCGTCGAAAACTTCTTAAACTACGTAAAATCTGGCCATTATGACGGCACGATTTTTCATCGCATCATCGATGGCTTTATGATTCAAGGCGGCGGCATGGACGCTGAGATGAATGAAAAAGCAACCAACGCTCCCATCGAAAACGAAGCGGACAATGGCCTAAAGAACGACAAGGGCACTATCGCCATGGCGCGTACGCAAGATCCACATTCAGCGACCAGCCAGTTCTTTATCAACGTCAAAGACAATGACTTCCTAAACCACTCTGGCAAAAACATGCAAGGCTGGGGCTACACGGTATTTGGTAAAGTCACCAGCGGTATGGACGTCATCGACAAAATGCGCGGCGTACCAACCGGTCGCTTCGGCATGCATGCTGATGTGCCAAAAGAGCCTGTCGTTATCAACTCTGCGACCATCGTTTCTCAGTAAGTCATATAAGCAAGTGTTACTGATAGTCTGATAATAGATGACAAGGATTATGATAAATGCAAACGTTTAATCATCTGATAACGACCCGCCCACATGAGGTGCGGCAAGTATTCATCAGCGATTTGCATTTATCGCCAGAGGAGCCTGCCTTAGTGCAGGCTTTTTTGGCACTGCTCGATGACTGTCTGGCCCTGCCCGTCCTCAAACGTTTATTTATCTTAGGCGATTGGTTTGAGGTCTGGATCGGTGATGACGCTTATTTGACGCTGTCAGATGACGCGCGCCAAACCCACTGGCTCACCCCGCTTATCGCTAAATTAAAACAACTGCGCATCAATGGCTGTGAGATATTGGTGATGCATGGCAATCGTGATTTTCTGCTGGGTCAGCCGTTTTGCAACCTATTTGGCGGGGAGCTGATTAATGAGCCGTATATGTTAACCATCGGGCAGCAACACTACCGTCTCGAGCATGGCGACGCGCTTTGTATTGATGATAAAAAATATCAGTTTTTTCGTAAAATCATGCGCAACCGTCTAACCCAGTGGTATCTGCTGAATAAATCCTTGGAAAAACGCTTGACCATCGCGGAAAAAATGCGCCAAAAAAGCCAACAAAACAATGCTAATAAAGCCGCTCACATTATGGATGTCAACGATGAGGCGGTAATACAAGCCGTGGCTAATAGCGATGCGTTGCTACATGGCCATACCCATCGTCCAGATATCCATCAAGCGACCATTAATAAAAAACGCTACGTGCTGGGTGACTGGCGCTTAATCAATAAAGAGAAGCGGCAACCAACCGTCAACGCAGTGATTGGTGTGATGATCACTAATGCACACTCAGATAGCAATAAAGCTAACTTTGAATTGGTTGAATTTAGCTCACTGGTCTAGCGTATTTTTTACAAACCAAACAATGTAATAAAAAGATGTAATAAAATAAAGGGTCTGCTAAATAGTTAGCAGACCCTTTATCTTATGGCTATTCACTTATCAAGTGTAGGCTCATTACTTATCGAGTTTAACTGATCAATCTTATTAAGGCATCAGTTTAAAAAAGTGCTGACGATAATGCTTTAGCTCACGAATAGAGTCGCGGATATCATCTAACGCAAGATGGCTGCCGCCTTTTTCAAAGTTTTTTAAGATATCGGGACGCCAGCGAAAGCACAGCTCTTTAATCGATGACACGTCAAGGTTGCGATAATGAAAGAACCGCTCCAGCTCTGGCATTTGCCGCGCCAAAAAGCGACGATCTTGACAGATCGAGTTACCGCACATCGGTGACTTACCGCTATCGACCCATTTATTCAAAAACTTGATGGTTTCCGCTTCAGCCTCTGCCAGCGTCACCTTACTACGGCGCACCCGATCGATCAGACCTGACTGACCATGCTGTTTGGTATTCCAGTCATCCATTTTATTTAACACCTGATCAGATACTTTAATCGCAAACACTGGCCCTTCTGCAAGGACGTTTAAATCCTCATCAGTGACGACAGTAGCAATCTCGATAATTTCATCGTTTAAGGTGTCAAGTCCGGTCATCTCTAAGTCAATCCATACCAGCCCTTTTTTGCCTTGATTTTTGATCTTAATTTTATTGGGATGGTCGCCGGTAGTCATAAAATATCCTATGGTCAATAATGTTTGAAGCAAGTTGTTATATAAAAAGTGCCGTTTTATCTACGGTGACAAGATGAGGGCATGGGATTTAACAGTGCCAAATCAGCCCTGGTATTACAAAACCACTATCTGCCACGGACGGTTTAGGCTGTATGTTAGCAAATTTTCACGCTACACTTAGCAATATTTTTATAATAGGTCAAAACCATGGCATTAATACGGCAACGCAAACTGACTAAACAACAGATTCGTCGCATTGACAAACAGCAGCTCGACAGTCAAGACAGCCTCGATGACAGTTTGATGGATGGCGTGGTCATGGCGCATTATGGCAAGCAGCTAGAAGTACAAATCACCAGCTTGCCTGCGGTGTTACCGGTGCAGCCAGAGATTGCGCCTGATGATCCTGAGCCATTTTGGCAAGCGCTGGAATTGGGCGATATCTGGCGCTGTCATGTGCGTACCAACCTGCCTATGCTGGCGGCAGGCGACCACGTACGCTGGACAGCTGACCCCAATACCGGCTTTGGCCGTATCGAGTCGGTCAAACCGCGTACCTCTCTTGTCTCGCGTCCTGATCGTTATCATAAGCTCAAACCTGTCGCTGCCAATATCGATATCTTGGCAATCGTGTTTGCGCCACTACCAGCGGCGGCGGCGTCCCTGATCGATCGCTATTTGGTGGTCTGTCATCACGCGGGCGTCAAGCCGCTATTGGTATTGAACAAAGCCGACCTACTCGCGCAAGAAGACGGCGTCGATACCAGTGAGATATTGGCACAATATGCGGCTCTTGGTTACGAGAGCGTACTGACGTCGGTTGACTGTCCTGAAAACATCGCTGGTAGCGACGCCCAAACAGGTCTTGATGAGCTAAAGCGTCATATAGATAAAAAACTGGTGATTTTTGCTGGACAGTCTGGCGTCGGTAAAAGCAGCCTTATCAATGCGCTACTGCCTGAGTCAGGGCAAATGGTCAACGTCATCTCCGAAAACTCAAAACTTGGCCAGCATACCACCACCACCAGTCGCTTATTGCCGTTTAATCCAGAGGACTTGACGGAGGGCGGTATCGTCGACACCCCTGGCATTCGTGAGTACGGGATTTGGCATCTGACCCCTGATGATATCATCTCAGGCTTTATTGAGCTTGCCCCGCTCGCTGGCGACTGTCAGTTCCGTGACTGTCGTCATACTCACAACAGCAAAGGCTGCGCGCTATGGCAAGCGGTAGCTGATGGTGATGTGCTACAGCGCCGAGTCGAAAACCTGGTGACCTTGAGCGAAGAGGCTGATACCAAGCCCTATTAACAACGCTATGTATCAAATCCGCATTATTAAACTGTAGGTTGCTCATCATACATTTACTATAGATGACCTAATCGGTATAATAGCGCCTTGTTCAAAATCATTGAGCTGTCTTCTCGGCTTAATAGAACACTTATTTTTTGGAGGTATGGTTTGGATCGTGCGCTAGAATTTGTGGGCAACCACCCGTTTTTGTTTGGTATATTAGCCGTACTTGCTGTGCTGTTTTTTACCATCGAAAACAAACGTAGCGGTAGAAAAATATCGCCCAACACGCTTGGTATGATGGTGAACTCGCAAAACGCGCAGCTGATCGATATTCGCGCCAAAAAGAAATTTTTGACCGGCTATATTCAAGGCAGCCGCAACATACCTTTTACTGAGCTAAAAGATCGCCTAGAAGAAATCCGCGCCATCCAGCAGCCAGTGGTCATCATCTGCGACATGGGCGTACAGGCAGGCGCAGCCATTCAAATGATTGGCAAAGATGACGTTTATCGCTTAGAAGGCGGCATTGGCGGCTGGCAGGCAGCTGGTATGCCACTCGTTGGCCTAAAAGATGCCAAGTCAAAAACCAAAGGCAAGGCCAAGCCGTCATTGCACAAATAGCTGGTGCTGCATTATTTAGTACCAGTAACCATCAAAAAGACACCGCATTTAGGTGTCTTTTTTTATGTGGTATAGTCATTTCACTATAACAATGTTATAGCAAGGCTGATAGAAATTTTTGCAGCATCGAGCGGTGTAGGTACAGTACACTAGAAAATTTTATCGGCCTTGCTGGTTAATAAACACATGACTTTTTTATTTAGAATCGATTATAGTTATACCGCTGCAGCGCCTTTTTGGCCCATCCTGCTTGAATTTGCCTGACACATCCCCACTGTACTAATAAGCCCGGCCCAATACCTCGCACGTTTACTTGTGAGTAACCGATGATCATCATTTTTATCACATGATTGTTTATCGTATTTTTTATAATAACTAGGGTCTGTTAAGCATTTCGTTTTTTATTCATATTTTTTATGCGTAGTTTTTTATAATAAAGTCATTACTGACGACCATACTGACCAATAAGGATTTATCATGACTGTATCTATCAAAGTTTATACCACGCCTATCTGTCCGTACTGCTCTAACGCCAAACAACTACTAAAAACCAAAGGCGTCGATTATGAAGAAATCGGTATGCACGATATGACGAGCGAAGAGCGCCGCGCATTGATGCAAAAGACCAATAACTATCGCACTGTGCCACAGATTTTTGTGGGTGATACCTTTGTCGGCGGTTTTGATGAGCTCAATCAACTGAACCAACAAGGCAAGCTTGACGAGCTATTGGCCGGTTAATTTACAAGTTTTTTGCAACCTTGTTTTGCGGTTTGTCATCAGCTGTGTAATGATAAGCAGCGGCAAAATAAAACACGGTATTATGCAATGTGTGTGATAAAACGGCGAGATTGATCTTTTTGATTCAATCTCGGCTACTATTACCATAAGGCTTTTATGACGACGCTTTTGTCATAGTATTTTTAACCACAGTATTTTTAATCATAACTTGCCCAATCATTTGATCTAATTTTAGAGGAATTATCATGGCTGAAGAACAAGCACAACCACAATTGGCGCTAGAGCGCATTTATGTAAAAGACATGTCACTTGAAGTGCCAGGCGCGAGTGTATTTACCAAAGAGTGGAACCCAGAGCTTGACATCAATCTCTCTAGCAACGCAGAAAAGCTAGACGACGATCATTATCAAATCGTCTTGACCGTCAGCGTGACTGCAAAAAACGCAGGCGAAGCCGCATTTATCGCTGAGGTACATCAAGCGGGTATTTTCTTATTAAAAGACATTCCAGAAGACCAAATCGGTCAAATTCTAGGTGCTTATTGCCCAAATGTGCTATTCCCCTATGCACGCGAAGTCATCAGCGACATCGTCACACGTGGTAGCTTCCCGCAGTTGCTACTCGCTCCTGTGAACTTTGACCAAGCCTACGCACAAAGCCAGCAGCAAGCACAAGTTGATGCGCAAGGTAATGCATAAGCGGTGATCTACTAAAGCAGAAAGCTGTTGTGTTAAATGCGTATTAAAAGCCGCTTATTTATCATAGGTAAGCGGTTTTTTTATGAATATGGTTGTGTGTGGGCAGGATTGTGCGGGCAAGGCTATATATATGAATGCGTATCAGCCACAAAAAAACCCTGCTAAGAAACAGGGCTTTCAATCACGGCATCGGTTATCTTATAACAAGATTAACCCTTGAGCGCCGTTAGGATTTGTTGTTTGACATCGTCGATCGCTTGCGTGCCGTCAAACTTATCGTAGTTCGGCGCATCACCACCTTCAGCCGCTTTGTTTTGATAAAAATCTACCAGCGCTGAGGTTTGCTGATGATATGTCGCTAGGCGATCACGAATGGTCGACTCTTGATCGTCCTCACGCTGGATCAGCGCTTCACCCGTCACATCATCGATACCTTCGACCTTTGGCGGATTGTGATCGACGTGGTAAACACGGCCTGAGCCTGGGTGCTGGCGACGGCCAGACAAACGCTTGACGATTTCGTCATCAGGTACGCTGATTTCGATGACATGGTCGATTGCAACATCCGCATCAGCCAGCGCTTGCGCTTGTGGAATCGTACGTGGAAAACCATCTAAGATACAACCATTGGCACAGTCAGGCTTGGCGATACGTTCTTTCACTAGGTTAATGATAAGGTCATCAGATACCAAACCACCAGCATTCATGATGTCTTTGGCTTGTTTGCCAAGCTCACTGCCTTCTTTGATTGCTGCACGCAACATATCGCCAGTTGAGATCTGCGGAATATCATACTCTTTAGAAATAAACTGGGCTTGGGTACCTTTACCGGCGCCTGGTGGACCTAGCAAAATAATACGCATCATTACACGACTCTCCTTAATAGGTAGGATTTTGGGACTAATAAATACTTAGGGATTGGTTGGTTGCTAAGCTACCTTACCTTGTGGCTTGACAAAGCTCAAGTATTTTCATTATCTGCAGTAAAAAGTCGCAATGACTTCTCTGTTCATATAATGCAGTTGCGCGCTGCTGTGACGACGACAGCGCGCTTACTGAGTGGGTAATAGTCGCTACTAACAACCGTTATAAATACTAGGGAATTTGTTGATTGATTTCAACATTGGCCTGATTTTGATCAGCACTAATGACCACAGGATTGCCAGATAAGTCGCCTGACTCAGCCGCCGCGGTGCCACTATGACTGATACGAGCGATCACTGCCAGCTGTACCTTGTCTGCACGCGCCGATTGCAAGGTGCGCTCAGGCATCATCGCATCGAGATCGCTTAGACTGATAGTGGCCTCGCCTTGTTTGATCACGCTGATCGGTAAGCGCTTGGCGGCAAATGGCGGCCCACCATTGACATCGCGTATCGCCACAAAAAGTACATCGTCTGCCTTGACAAGTGGCAACAGGCTGGCGCTGATTCTAATGCTTACCTCCACCCCTTCTGAGGCTTGCTGCTGCTGCGCGCTGACATTGGCGCTGAGCTCATCTAGGCTGGCTAAGGCTTTTGTATGGTCGCCCGGCTTAGCAGCGATACTGCTCCGCAGACGTTTAATCCAGCCTTGCGCCTCCTCAAAGTTATTACTACGCGCCTCGCCCATGGCCATCAGCATTTGCGCGCCTTCGTGGCGTGGGTTTTTGGCCAACACGTCCTGCAAGACGCGGCGACTGGTGGCGTCTAGTTGACCTTTATTGGCAAAGAAGCTGATCTGTGCATAGGTCGTCGCAATTTCCTCGTTATCAGGCGATAAGCGATAAGCACGTGACAATGCCTCTAGCGCCGAATCTGTCGCTTCTAATGACAAAAACAGCTCAGATAAACGCATCCAGCGATTGGGGTCATCAGCATGACGATAGACATTGGTCTGCATCGCGCTGATAAGCTGCTGGCCGTTTTCGATTGCCCATACAGGTGGCTGATCGATTTTGCCAGTCAACAAGTCATCAGCGACTTTTCCGACCTTGTCTTCAGCCGTCCACAGCTCAAACACAGGCGTTCGGTCACCCACCATCAGATACGCCAGCGCAGCCAATACAGGCACCCAAACCATGAGGATCAGGCGGCTTTTGATACCAGGGGTGACCATCGGCGTGACTTCACGCTGGGCATCCAATAGTTGCCGCTCAAGCTCGAGCTTTTGGTTTTGGTAGTGAGCATCATCGATGGTGCCACTATCTTTGTCTGTTTGTAGCTCTGCCAGACGCTCGCGAAACACCGCCACGTTGATATCTAGCAGCTGGTTGTCCACAGAGGTGCCTGATGTACGCGCGGCGCGCAGCCATGGCATGATGGTAATAACAGCAAGGAGTAAGGCAATCAGTAAGCTTAGAGCAATAAATAAGCCAGCAGTAGAGAATATGGTCATTTTTTGTCCTCGGGGCTTGTGGTGTCATGAGCGTCATTATCGGTGCTATTGGCACGCGATAGCAGACGATCAAGTTCGGCTTTTTCGGCGGCAGTCAGCTCCGAGGCGGTATTATCTACCGTCACTCTACTCTGACCGCTCGCTACCAGCTGGCGGCGACGGCTTTGCCAAAACCACCCTATCAATAATACAATCAGTAGCAATGGCGGAAAAAACCATAAAATCCATGTCGATGGACGTACAGGCGGCTTGTAGCTGATAAAGTCGCCGTAGCGCTCTTGCATATAAGCGCGAATCTCACCGTCACTACGACCGTCTTTTACCATATCGTAGGTTTTTTGCTTTAAATCTTGAGCGATCGGCGCATCAGAGCCGGCCAAGTTTTGGTTTTGACATTTCGGGCAACGCAGCTCTTCGATTAGCCCTCGGTATTGGGCTTCTTGTTGTACAGAGTCAAAATCATATACCTCTATCGCCGCGTAACTTACGCTACTGAGCAAGCACGCTAGGACAACGCCTGCTAGCTTCAGTATCAAAGTAGATAAGTGATTGGCCATCATTTACATGCCTCCGCAACCTGAGCTGGATCTGGGCTGATGTTTTTATCATTGGCGTCATTGAGCACCATAAGACAAGGGGTGATACGGCTTTGCCAATTGCTCTCGTTTACTTCGCCAATAATATGCTGGCGAATAACACCCTTCCCATCGACCACAAAGGTCTCAGGCGCACCGGTCAACCCCAAATCCAAAGCAAATTGACCAGATAAATCTTGAATAGACATCGAAAACGGATCGCCGCCGCGGTTGAGATAGCTGAGCGCATCACCGATATCGTCTTTGTAGTTGACGCCCACCAAGTTGACACCGCGCTCCTCTAGCTGCATCAAAAAAGGATGCTCGATGATACAAGTGGGACACCAAGAGCCCCAGACATTGAGCAAAAATGGCTGATCGGGCAAATTGTCATTGGTCATGATACGGCTGGTGTCTGACAATAATGGCAACTCAAAAGGCGGCACCGGACGCTCAAGCGCCGTATTGGTCACGATATCTGTGGGCTTACCCAGACGCATATACAGCATAACGAGTAAGCCGATAAACACAATCAGCGGAATCAAGAACCATACTTTTAACTGCTTTTTGTTCATGGTTTTAGGCCCCTGTACAGAGGTTTTTTGGGTGCTATTTTCAGAGGAATGGTTGGATGAGCTCATGTGTTTACGCCCCTCTCTTTGGTGCTGGTGTGTCCAAGTCGGCAACCGTGGCAAAGCCTGATTTTTTGGCAGCGACTTGCGCAGGTGTCTTGTCCTTATTAAAGCGATAACGCTTATCAAGCATACTGAGCAGCGCGCCTAAGGCCATGATGATTGCGCCTAGCCATATCCAGCGAATCAGTGGCTTCACATAGATACGAATTGCCCATTCGTTACTGTCAGCAGCGATAGGCTCACCAAGCGCCACATAGACGTCACGCATGAGGCTGGCATCAACGGCAGCTTCAGTCATTGGCATCATACTGATGATATAGTTACGTTTTTCAGGATACAAAGTCGTGACATCGCGCCCATCTTTGCTGACCAATACTTCAGCTTGAGTAGCATCAAAGTTACTGCCTTTGACGTCGCGAAAGTCCTTAACCGTAAAGTCATAGCCTTGGACATGGACGCTCTCGTTTGGCCCTAGTGCCACATCACGCTCGATGCTGAGCGTGCTGGTAAAGGCCACACCAATGACAGCAATGATGACACCAATATGCGCGGTTTGTTGTCCCCAATAGCTCAGACGTAGCTGGCGCAGCCCCTGCAGACGACTCGGGGCATTTTTGGTTTTGTCTTTGAAATCAACGACCATCCAAAACAACACCCAAAAACTGATCGCCAATGTCACGCCAATATTGAGCATGGCAGAGGGGCTAGCAAAGTAGGTGATAATCGCAGCCAGTACCAGACTACTTGCGGCAATCACCATGCCAGCGCCCAAGAGCGGACGGCTGTCTTTTTTCCAGCGAATGTTTGAGCCCATACCCATCGCGATGAGCAGCAGCCACGTCAGTGGCACAAACAGCGCGTTGAAGTACGGAGGGCCGACAGAGACCTGACCGAGATTAAAGGAATCAGCGATAATCGGATATAGCGTACCCAGCAATACCACCAAAGTGGCAATTAAGATAATAACGTTGTTAATCACCAAAAACGACTCTCGTGAGATCAGCTGATACTGACTCTCAACCGTCAAGCGCCAACCGCGCACTGCAAACATCAATAGCCCGCCGCCCACAACGATACCAAGAATCATCAAAACCACCAGCCCGCGCGTGGGGTCGGCAGCAAATGAGTGCACCGAGGTAATCACCCCTGAGCGCACCAAAAAAGTACCAAGCAAGCTCAGCGCAAAGGCAAAAATAGCCAGCATGATCGTCCAAGCCTTAAAGACCCCGCGTTTTTCGGTTACCGCCAGCGAATGCAGCAACGCCGTACCAGCCAGCCACGGCATGAGTGAGGCGTTTTCTACAGGATCCCAAAACCACCAGCCGCCCCAGCCAAGCTCGTAATACGCCCACCAAGAACCAAGAGCAATACCAACGGTCAAAAACCCCCAAGCCGCCAGCGCCCATGGACGCGACCAACGTGTCCATACTGCATCCAAGCGCCCTTCCCACAATGCTGCCATACAAAAAGCAAATGGCACCGCTAAGCCCACATAGCCCATATACAGCATCGGCGGGTGAATGATCAGCCCAAAATCCTGCAAAAGTGGGTTGAGATCTACCCCATCTACGGGCAGATTGGGCAAGGTACGATCAAATGGCGACGAGGTAAAAATCAGCATCGCCAGCATCATGACCTGCACACCGGCCAATATCACGAGTACCCGCGCGCGCATCGACAACGGCAAGCCACGGCTAAAATAGGAGACCAGCGCGCACCACGTGGCCATGATGGTCATCCACAACAAGAGCGAGCCTTCGTGCCCGCCCCATGTCGCCGAGAGTTTATAGTACCAAGGCAACAAAGTATTAGAGTGCTGCGTGACATAGACGAGACTAAAGTCATTGAAATAAAAGCCTGCCATCAACGCAACAAATGAAAAAATCATGGCAGCAAACTGTGCCCACGCGAGACTGGGCGCGAGACGCTGCCAAGCAACGTGATCGCGCATGACGCCAACGGTTGGTAATACCACCTGCAAAATCGCCAATATAAAGGCGGCCAGCAAGGCAAAATAACCCAATTCTGTGATTAACATACGGTCTAACCTTGTTTACCTTGGATACAATTAAGGATTCGCCAATAGCCTTTTGGCCACTGGCAAACGCGAAATAGTCCTTTATGCGGTCATAGTTTACGGTTAAAAACGGCGGTTTTAATGGCTATAGAAGCTGTAAAACTCGCTACTATTGTCGTGATGTATCAATAGGAATCATTGATACAAAAAACGTATCTGCTATTTATATTTATACTCAGCGATGCGCCCATGACAGATCACTGTACTGAAGGAAAAAACACCAAGACCAAATGCAGCCAGCCTGCCAAAAACCCTGTCAAACCACCAAGGATGATCAGCGTCATCTCGTCCTCTTTAAAGGCAGGACGCAGCAGGTTTTGAAACTCATTTGGCGTCAGTGCCCGAATCCGATCGCGAAACATCCCAAATATTTTACTGGCACGGCTCTCATTGAGCTCAGGATCACGCAGCGGCACCATCGTGGCCACGATTGACTTGTCAATAATGGTGTTTTTTAGCTGACCATACTCACGGCGGCCCAGCCCGACACGCAGCGTAGTACTGATCACAGGCGACTCTAACACCTGATACAAATGCGACTTCATCAAGTCACGCGTCTGCGGCGCGCGCACGCCATACATCATCTCATTCATGATGTTTTCTAACGTCACCAAGTCTCGCACCACAATCTCAGCAAACACCTCAGAGACCTCTTCTTGCCGCTTCATAAAACCGCCCTGCAAACGGTACTGGGCGATGTGCGGCATTTGCGGCTGAATAAACGGAAAGCGGCGCTGAACTGTAAAAAACTTCACATAAGGTATAAAACGCGGCTCAACAGGATTAAACACCATCCAAATCGCAATCCAATTGGTCAAAAAGCCCCAAATCGCCGCAAAAAACGGCACGGTCCAATGCTGCGGCACCACCAAAAAGATAAACATCTGGATAATACCAAAGACCAGCCCAATCAAAGCGCTGATATGCCAGATAAAATCTATTTCTTTTTGGCCAACTTTCAAAAACATATTGACCATCAAGCGGCGATCACTCTCCATTTTATTGACAATCATCTGACGCATATCGACGAGATCTTCGACATGGTACGTCAAATCCGTCACCAAGGACTGCATGATGCTTGGCAGCTCTTTGTGCGCTTGGGCATAGACGCGGCGCTTGACAGCATATGGCAAATTGCCCCATAAGGCTGGCGAATGATCGAGCATAATTTCATCAATCAACACCTCAAGGTTTTTATCGACCGTCTCCGTGATAAAGGCTGCCATCTGCTCAGGCTCCATCGCCTGAAAAAACTCATCAAGCGACCCAAGCTTTGATAATGTCTGATCGACGATAACCCCCGATATCTTACCGGCTTTACGCGGCACGATACCCTGCCAGCCAATACCTGGCAAACCAAAAAACGGAAAGTTTGGGATACGAATACCCCAAAACTTAATCGGATAAAACAGCATTTTGAGCGCCATCCACACATGTGCCCAAGTGACAAAGGCGGTCACCGGCGGGATGGTTAGCATGGCAAAAAACTCTGGATGCTCAGCGATTGTCTGCCACAATGAAGTTACGTCCATGATTTATCTGGTTCCTGACAGGTTGATTGTCGGTGCTAGTAAATGAGCGTTAGCAAACTTCGAGCGCGGCAAAAAGACGCGCGGCCATCATAACGACTATAAAACAAATCGCCTGATTTTAGCATACTTGCTATTTATTAGCACACGTCGCAGCGCGCAAGTTGTGACTCATCTGACAAATAACGGTGAGCCACTGCCAGCGCTGATACAGCTAACCCAACATAGCAATCGCGCCCTTTAGGTCGTGTCTACTGATATTCACTTTATATGAACCTGATGATGGTGGTCGGCCAGATAGCGCCTGACAGCAGATAATCGTAACAAACCCGCTGACGAGTACTGCGCCCGCGCATGGCTTCTGTTATAATTTGTCCACCAACCGCATAAGATATCAGCCAGTCAGTTGCTAAGATATCTTTTTGAGCAAAGACCATCTATGTGATTGAAACCCTTTGCATTATCCTTTATTCTTACCGCGCTTTGGCAAACCTGTCTATTTGTTTGCTTATTTTTTGTTATCCATGTTTTGCTGACTCAGCTTTATTGACTCGCTGACCGTTTGGGCTTTGATTTTTATGAATAAACCGCTGACTCCCAATACCGAACAGGTCAATCGTATTTTTACCAATCGCATTATCATCTTTGGCGCTATTATCCTCCTAGGATTGGGTGGTCTGATACTGCGTTATGGCTATCTGCAGGTCTATGCGCATGATAAATATACGACGCAAGCGGACAACAACCGTATCAAGCTGATTTCAGCGCCGCCGAGCCGTGGCTATATCTATGATCGCAACGGCATTATCTTGGCCGACAACCAACCTGTCTTTACCGCGATGCTCAGCCCTGATGAGGTCGAAAATCCTGAGCGCACCTTAAACTTACTGGCGCCTATTTTTGATCTGACAGAAACGGATATCACCGATATTTTGGCGCGTCTGAATAAAGCCAAAAACGATCCAGTCACCATCAAGATTGACCTAACCGAAGCACAGGTGGCGCAGTTTAGCGAGCGTAAACCGTTTTTTCGGGGCGTGACGATTCGAAGTAAGCTGACCCGCTCCTACCCTTATGATGAGCTATTTGCTCATGTCATTGGCTATGTCGGCCGTATTAATGACAAAGAAACCAAGCGTATCGACAAGGATCGTTATGCAGGCACTGACCTCATCGGTAAAATCGGTATCGAAGATTATTATGAAGACATCCTCTTAGGGCAGCCAGGCTATCAATCGGTTGAGACCGACGCACACGGCAATATCATTCGCCAACTAGACACCAAACCACCGATCGCGGGCAACGACATCACTTTGAGCTTAGATTATGGCCTACAAAAAGTCGCCCAGCAGCAGCTAGATGGCCGCCGCGGTGCCATTGTGGCCATCGACCCCAAAACAGGCGACGTACTGGCGTTTGTGAGCAACCCAAGCTACGACCCCAACCCCTTTATCTCTGGTATCTCCTTTAAAGATTATGGCGACCTGCGTGATGATCCAGATCAGCCGCTGTACAACCGTGCACTACAGGGCATGTACCCCCCTGCCTCTACCATCAAGCCCTTTGAAGGCTTGGGCGCGCTGCATTATGGCCTACGAGAGTGGGAGACCTCTATCTATGACCCAGGGTATTTTAGCTTGCCAGGCGACAGTCACCGTTTTCGTGACTGGAAACGCGGTGGTCATGGCTCAGTCGACCTCAAAAAATCGGTGGTGATGTCGGTGGACACTTATTACTATAAACTCGCCTATGAGATGGGTATTCAGCGCCTGCATGACTGGATGGTGCGCTTTGGTTTTGGAGAGCAGACGGGTATTGACTTGCCGCATGAGCGCTCAGGTATCATGCCATCGCCGAAGTGGAAAAAAGAAACTTATGATAAAGACTGGCTACCGGGTGAAACCATCTCAGTCAGTATCGGTCAAGGGTATTTTTTGGCGACGCCGCTACAGGTAGCCAACGCCACCGCCATGACGGCCAGCAAAGGGCAACATATCACCCCGCATTTACTCAAAAGTAGCGACGGCGCAGCGGATGTAAAGATCATCAGCAAACCTGATGGCAAAATCGACTACAATGGCAAGCCCTCAGACTGGCTACGCATGCATGACGCGATGGAGAGCGTGATAAAAAACGGCACCGGACGCCGTATTTATACCTCAGAATATCGCATCGCAGGCAAGACGGGTACCGCACAGGTCAAGTCCATCGCCCAAGGCAAGCGCTATGATAAGTCTGCGCTCGATAAGCGCCACTGGGACCACGCGTGGTTTAGTGGCTTTGCCCCTGTCGATGACCCACAAATCGCGCTGGCGGTGCTGGTCGAAAACGGTGGCGGCGGTAGTACCGTTGCCGCCCCAATTGGCCGCGCGCTCTTTGATTATTGGGTACTGCAGCGGCACGATGACCCTATCTTGCCACCGACAGCAGACGAGCTAAAAGCCATTAAACGTCAAAAAGCGTTTGACAAAGCCATGCGTGATGCGCTGCGTGATAAAGAAGAAAAAGCACAAGCAGAGCAAACTGCCAATGCAGCGGCACAATAGGATACATAGGAATAATAAGCAAAATAAAGACCACGATCAGACACGGTAACCCAAGCCATGACAAAAAAATCCTCAAGCAGACGCGCCGCTAAAAACCGCACACCCAAAACCAGCCATCTGGCAAAGAGTAGCTCTGCCGGAGATGTCCGCATCATCGGTGGTGAACACAAGCGCCGTATCGTCCGATTCGTCGACGCCGAAGGCTTGCGTCCGACGCCCGACCGCCTGCGCGAGACATTATTTAACTGGTTGCTGGCTGATATACACGGCGCTTATGTGCTCGACAGCTGTGCAGGCAGCGGGGTGTTGGGGTTTGAGGCACTGTCACGCGGCGCCGCGCACACTACCTTTATCGAGCCCAATCCTGCCCAATGCCGCTTACTTGAGCAAAGCGCCACGCAGCTACACTTAGAGACTCATCGTTATCAGATTATTCAAGGTACAGCCGAACACGTCCTGACGCACAATCAAACCTTGCAACATCACTTTGATATCGTCTTTATCGATCCGCCGTATGCGCAGGACTTATGGCAGCCTATCTTGACGACGCTCATCGAGCAGTCGCTGATCACAAGTGACACGCTGCTGTATCTTGAGGCGGACAAAGCACTAGAGGAACAATTGCAGCAGTTGGCCGATCACCTTAGCCAATCAACGACCTGCGTGGCGCAGACAGAGCCAACAAACGTCAGCTTTTATTGTCTAAAACAAACCAAAGTCGGCCAAGTTGTCGCTGGACTTTATCGGCTGGCACCGTCATAATTGCACCGTGCTTGCAAAAAGTGAGTGATGAGCAAATCGCTTTTCTTTGCCTCCCCGCTTTTAGCAAAATCACGCAACACCTACAAAATGTCTAAAACCGCTTAAAAACTGGCCAAACGCTGCAGTTTGATGCATAAAGGCAAAAATAAACCCCAATGCAGCTTGCAAGCGTAGGCGCTACTGCTTATAATGTGCAGTCTGTTTTTTGAGAGCCCCGTTCCCAGCTAAACTCTCAACGAATTCTAATTTTAAGGTTTTATCATGAAAACACTTAGTGCAAAACCAGCTGAAGTGACCCATGACTGGTATGTCGTAGATGCTGACGGCAAAACCCTTGGTCGCTTAGCCACTCAAATTGCTACTCGCTTACGTGGCAAGCATAAAACTTCTTATACTCCGCACGTAGATACTGGTGACTTCATCGTTGTCATCAACGCAGAAAAAATCGCGGTAACGGGTAAAAAAGCACAAGATAAAAAGTACTATCGTCACAGTGGCTACCCAGGTGGTATCAAAGAAACCAACTTCACCAAGCTGATTGCACATAAGCCTGAAGATGTTCTATACAAAGCTGTTAAGGGTATGCTTCCAAAAGGTCCTCTTGGCTATGCGATGATTAAGAAGCTAAAGCTATATGCCGGGGAAGAACATCCACATACTGCACAGCAACCTAAAGAACTAGACATCTAAGGAGTCACTTATGGAACGCAATTACGGAACTGGTCGCCGCAAGACGTCTACCGCTCGTGTCTTTTTAGCGAAAGGTACTGGTGCTATCGTTGTTAACGGTAAACCACTTGATGAATACTTCAGCCGTGAAACTTCACGCATGGTCGTTCGTCAGCCACTAGAGTTACTAGACTCTGCTAACGAATACGATCTATACGTAACCGTTGCAGGCGGTGGTATCAGTGGTCAAGCGGGCGCAATCCGCCACGGCATCACTCGTGCATTGATCGAAGCTGACGAAACATTAAAGCCTGCTCTAAAATCAGCTGGTTTTGTTACTCGTGATTCACGTCAAGTCGAACGTAAGAAATTGGGTCTACGTAAAGCACGTAAACGCCCACAATTCTCAAAACGTTAATCAAAGCTATCTCTTATCTTTTTGCGATTGGCCGCTTTATCTCAAAACAGCCCTATTTGCATTAAGCCAAAGAGTAGATTTGCAAAACCTTATAAGCTGGTCACAGCTTATAAGGTTTTTTTATGGCTATGTGTCTAAGACTATTCTACAAAAACCTGCTACACGCAAAAACCACCTTGCAAAGTATTCAGCACTACCCCATCATGATAGTAACTTTTATTACCTCATCCTTATTATGAAAGCGCCAGAACAATACGACCCCAGCAAGCACCCAAAGACTGATGTATCAGGCTCACGCCCTGCGTCGCCTAATCATATGGCCACAAACAACAGCAAATCCCCTGCCATCCCTGCCGGTACGCCGACCATCACACAAAACCACAAACGCACCGCACAAGCAGAAAAAAAGCCTTTTGAATGGCAGTTTTTGTTGCCCAAATACTGGGGCATTTGGCTATTATTCTTTTTTATATTACCGATGATATATCTACCGCTGCGTTGGCAGTTTTGGTTGGGCCGTAAGCTGGGTATTTTGGTTTATACCATAGCGGGCTCGCGTCGGCGTGATACGCTGATAAATCTTAGGCTGGCCTTTCCAGAAAAACCAGAAGCTGAGCGCGAGCTGATGGCAAAGCAAGTGTTTGTCAACCAGGGCATCGGGGTGTTTGAGACCTTGTGTGCTTGGTTTCGCCCCAATGTCTTTACTCGTACTGTCTCAATCTCAGGACTACAGCATTTGGTTAATGCGCAAAACGACAATCGCCCTGTGATTTTGTTGGGTGCTCATTACACCATGCTGGATTTGGGCGGCTTGCTAAGCGCGCAGTTTTTCCCTGTCGATTGTATGTATCGACCTCAAAACAATCCATTGCTCGATTGGTTTATCTACAACGGCCGCACCACTATCTTTGGTAAGCAAATCTCTAGCCGCGATATGCGCAGCTTGGTCACCTCAATCAAAGCCGGACACGTGATTTGGTACTCACCCGATCAGGATTATGGCCTCAAACAAGGGGTGATGGCACCGTTTTTTGGTGTACCAGCGGCCACCATTACCGCCGCCAGACGCATGGCAAAACTGGGTAACAAACAGCATCCACCTGCCCTCATGGCACTGCATACCTATCGGCAAACGCCTGATAACCTACCGCGAGGCAAACGTCCTCATTATCACCTGACCATTACCCCGGCGCTAGAAAACTATCCTAGTAATGATGAGGTTGCTGATGCAACACGTGTCAATGAGATATTAGAAGGACTGATTCGTATTGATCCGACTCAGTGGATGTGGTTCCATCGCCGCTTCAAAAACGGCCCTGATGGCCGTACAGATATTTATAAGTAGACATTGATACTCAAACAAAGCAGTAGCTAAATTTGTTATAATTTGCGCCATCAAATTGAGTCGTTGACGTCAATACCACTCTTTTACTTAAGTAAAAATACTAATATCACTCTAATAAATCAAAAAGCAAACCAACCACGGATTTTTCATGACTAATCAAACTGACGCCCCTAATAACGAACACAAACGCATCCTCACTGGCATCAAGCCGACAGGTATCCCGCATCTAGGTAACTATGTCGGTGCCATTCGTCCAGCGATTGAGTCGATCCAAAATAGTGACGATGAGGCGTTTTTCTTTTTGGCCGACTATCACGGCATCATCGGCTGCTACGATCCTGCCGTCATCCATGAGTCAACCAAAATCATTGCTGCGACGTGGATTGCTTGTGGTCTTGACCCTGAGCGTGTGACGTTTTATCGTCAGTCGGATGTGCCTGAGATACCAGAGCTGGCTTGGATTTTGAACTGCTCATGCGCCAAAGGTCTCATGAACCGTGCCCATGCCTATAAGGCGGCGGTCGATATCAATACAGAAAAAGCCGATGTCGATCCAGATCAAGGCATCAACATGGGGCTGTTTGGCTATCCTGTGCTCATGGCGGCGGATATTTTGATGTTCAACGCCACCCACGTCCCCGTAGGCCGTGACCAAGTACAGCACATCGAAATGGCGCGTGACATCGCTGGCACCTTTAACCATCGCTATAAACCGCTCTTTACCCTCCCCTCAGCGGTCGTTGATGAAGACATACCTCTGCTGACAGGGCTTGATGGTCGTAAGATGAGCAAAAGCTATAGCAACACCATTCCTCTATTTGGTGAGCCCAATCCACAAGTCAGCGCTGAAAAGCAAATGCACAAAGCCATCATGAAAATCGTCACCAACTCGCAATTGCCTGATGAGCCAAAAGACCCTGATGACTCAGCACTCTTTGAGATTTACAAAGCGTTTGCCACTGCTGAAGAAATCGCTGATATGCGCGCACAGTATGCCGCTGGTATCGGCTGGGGTGATGCCAAGCAAGTATTGTTTGATAAAATAAATAGTGAGATTGCGCCATTTCGCGCGCGTTATGAGGAGCTGATGGCCAACCCCAAAGAGCTTGAAGAGATTCTACAAATGGGGGCAAACAAAGCTCGTCGCCATAGCCGCAAACAGCTAGATAAGGCGCGCCGTGCTATTGGGATACGCCCACTTGCCAAACTTAAATAGCTCCTTACGTGGCAAAGTACGTCGCCATCAGGACAGGTGCTAAACATGCAAACCTCAACGACCAAACAATCAGCCGCTTTAGATAAAGCGGCTTTGTCTGCTAGCACACCTGGCAAAAAAGACAGCACCGCTATCAGCCAAATACCGCTACGTATCTATCAAACGCCCGTACAACATCTGCCCGATGATCTGTACGTGCCGCCTGGAGCCTTTGCCATTTGGCTTGAGCAATTTGCAGGACCACTTGATTTTTTATTGTATCTGGTCAAAAAAAACAACGTCGATCTCACGCAAATGCCCATCTTGCCTATCACAGAGCAGTATTTGGCTTATATCAGTGAGCTAGATACCGAGCATTTTGAGCTGGCGGGCGACTACTTACTGATGGCATCCACATTGATTGCGATCAAGTCTGAACTGCTGCTGCCCACGCCTGAGGTGCCAAGTGATGAGCGTGACCCAAAGGCAGAGCTGATCGAGCGCCTTGAAGAATACGCACAGATCAAGGCGGTCAGTCAGCGCTTGGACAATCTGGTGCGTCTTGAGCGTGATGTGTTTTTGGCGATGGTCAGCATGCCCAGCACCGAGGTGATGAGCGCCGAATTACCTAGCTATTCACCAACTCTGTTGATCGATAGTTTGTTTAAGATGCAATTGCAGCCTGATTATCAGATGCACACCATCAAGGTCGATGCCGTACCGCTGTCTGATCGCATCGCCAGCATCAGCCGTCAGCTAAGCACGGATGGCGCGCGCTCATTTTATGAGCTGCTGGACAAAACCCAAGGTAAGATCGGTGTGGTGGTCAGCTTCGTTGCCGTACTGGAGCTGATAAAACGGCAGCTGGTTGGCGTGATAAATACCGATTTAGAAAGTCGCCCTAACGATGCTGGTACTGATGCTGATGCTGATGCTGATACAGGATCTGCAGAAGACGACCACATAGGACAACTAACGCTACAGTGGCTGGCTTAATATTTTTTAGTAGAGAATATATGCAATGACAGACAACCAGCACCAATCGCCAACACAGACGGACGATTATTTAGAGACGATGAGTAAGCATATCGAAGTGCTGTTGCACGCATCAGAGACACCTCTTACTGACACGGTCTTAAAAAAACAGCTGTCGTTAACGGTCGAAGAGCTGACCCAAGCGCTAGAGCGGTTACAATTACGCTTAGCCAGCGGCGTGCTTAGGCTGTACAAGACCGCCAGTGGTTATCGACTACAAATCTCTGACGACTATAGCGCGCTCATTCAGCGCGTGTTTCCGCAGCGTCAAGAGCGCCTAAGCCAAGCCTTGCTTGAGACTCTAAGCGTCATCGCCTATAAGCAGCCTGTGACCCGTAGCGATATCGAGCATGTCCGCGGCGTGACGCTATCGAGTAACATCTTGCGCCAACTGTTTGATAAAGGCTGGATCGTCGAGGATGGCTATAAAGACACCTTAGGACGCCCTGCACTGCTGCATACCACGCCGCAGTTTTTGGACGCCTTTGGGCTGACGCATTTGGATGAACTGCCGCCTATGCCAGACATGGAAGCTATCCGAGCGATGTCTTAGAGTCTTGCTGCCATAAAAAAGGACAAACCACGCAAGGCTTGTCCTTTTTTTATCCATAGTCGTTTGTTTTGATGGCTAAACTTACTGATTGATGACGTCCACACCCTTTGGCGGAGTGAATTTAAACTGGCTACTACCAATACTGGGGTTTAGCTTGATATTGCTAAACTTGATAGACGTAGTCTGACCCAAACTGTCATTGAGCACCATCATCACAGGCTTGCCGCCGCTAAAGCTCATCGACAGGCTCTTAAAGCTCGCGCTATCGGCTTTTGGATAAAGCACGTAGTAGTTTTTATTGTCATAAGGCTGGGTGATTTTGAAGTTTTTATCAATTTTACTGGGATCACCTGACAGCAATAACGCTGGCGTGTTGCCTACTTGGCTATCGACATTTTGTTTGGTCGCTTGCTCTAAGTCTTTGTCATAGACCCACATCGAGTTGCCGTTGGCCACGATAAGCTGCTGCGACGGGGATTTGGTTTCCCAGCGAAAATTATTGGGACGCTGTACACTCATCGTGCCTGTAAAGGTGCCGCTATTGGCGCCTTTGGTGGTTTGGCTAAAGTTTGCGGTCATACTTTTGGTGTTTGCCAAAAGCTTATTTAAGCGCTTAGCGGCTGTTAAATTGTCCGCAGGGGCGGCGGTTGCTGATTGGCTGATCGCCATCATAGGAGCAGCCACGCCAAGCGATGTCATCAATACACCTGTCAACGCACTGCTCATCAGTTTTTGTGTTAAAGTGGTTGGTTTGCTAGATACAGTCATACTCATTCCTCTCTCAACATGCAAATCGCATAAAAATAAAATGTCTTCATTAAAATTGTTTTTTTCAATAAGTGCTCATCCCGCGCCAAAAAATCGACGTGAGTAAACAATGCAGACAGTGTGCCAGTTTTTTTATTACACGCCTAGTCATCGTTTGCAATCTTTACTACGGCTGCCATACACGCTTGTAACTGATTGACGCGCGGCGATTGTACATCATAAACCAAACGCACTGCCCTATGGCGCGCGATTGGGCAATTGTTTTAGATTCCTTCCAAACCGGTCGTCTAATAGACCAGTAGCCGTCTTTTAAACTCGTAAGCGGGCATACAATCGCTGATACAAAGCGCCCAACAAAACACTTAGCTCAAAGCACTTAGTACAAAACGCTCAATAACGTTCGTGAGAAATGACTGGCATAAAAAAAGCTCCTACTGACCTCAGACAGTAGAAGCTTTTTTGTTGTCATTTTATACAAATGAAAGATAAATAAAATGACGTCGCATCATTGCTAAGCCGTTATAGGCCATGAATTATGCGCTTTCAACCGATACATAACGACGGTTGAACTTACCTTTGGTCGCAAACTTTACAACGCCGTCATTTAGGGCAAATAAAGTATGGTCACGACCCATGCCAACGCCTTCGCCTGCGTGGAACTCTGTACCACGTTGACGTACGATGATGTTACCAGCTGTGATAGCTTGGCCACCAAAGATTTTTACGCCGAGCATTTTTGGGTTTGAATCACGACCGTTACGAGTCGAACCGGCAGCTTTTTTATGTGCCATGAGAAAATCTCCTTGTTAATGTGACTTACCGCCAATGCGATAACTCTTAAGCATTTAGTGCGCTAGTTTAGCGATAATCGCTAAATAGGGAATTAGGCATTAATGGCTTTGATTTTTAACAAGGTGTACCATTGGCGGTGACCTTGCTCTTTGTGATAGTGCTTACGACGGTTGTGCTTGATGATACGGATTTTTTCGCCGCGACCATGCTCAACCACTTCAACTTCTACGCTAGCGCCTTCAACAACAGGCTGACCGATTTTGACGTTATCGCCGTCAACAACCATCAACACGTCTTCTAGTTTGATTGTCTCGCCTTTTTCTGCTTTTAGTAGCTCAACTTTTAAAAGCTCATCGACGACAACGCGGTGCTGCTTACCACCAGTTTTGATTACTGCGTACATTGTATGACTCCGTTTAACCCGTGTGCCGTGGCTGATGTTATATCAACGCTTCGATAACGAACACGACAGGGAAAAATTAAAGGCAAGATTTTACGGCTTTTTGCTCATAAAAGCAAGCCGCGCCTCTTGTTTTTGTAAGGTGGTTACCTAGATACCATCGTCCGTATCTCTCTGCTTGTCAGTGACGATCAAGCTTTATAAAGGTGTTCGCTATTGCTACACACTTTTTATGGCCTGTGACTGTTTATAACCTACAATCAATGATTGTGAATGCCCAGTTACTTAGTCTAGCAGACACGCTAGCAAATACGACGCATGGCTAATCCCTAACGGTGGCCATTATAGCTTATACAATCAGTGACTTACAGTGCTTTATTTACTCTTTGGTTGTTTTTAATGTCTATTCTCGGTTGGCTTTTAGCGTCTACCTTCCCAGCCCAGCACCTATCCGCATCAGCGCACTACACTTTAACCAACCATTCAAAAACACAGCTATGCTATTATAACCAAAACGACGCCTTTGCTATATAAGACCGAGGCTACCAAACTTTTTTATTTTGACTGATATGACGATTTATTATGACCAGTACCCTTTTAGACACGAATACGCCTAACGCTCAGCCCACGCCCAGCTATGCCGATATCCAAAGTATCGTGGCCGATGATTTTGAGATCATGGACAAACAAGTATTTGGCAGCCTGAACTCCAAAGTACAACTCGTCATGAGCGTCTCACAGCATGTGATCAATGCAGGGGGCAAACGTATGCGCCCACTTATCACCTTGCTATGTGCTCGTATGTTTGATGACCACCCATCACAATCAGCCATGCATTTGGCGGCCATCACAGAGATGCTGCATACTGCGACGCTGGTACACGATGATGTCATTGATGAGTCAGGTCAGCGCCGTGGCAAGCCCACGGCCAATGCTACGTGGGACAACGCCACCGCCGTACTGGTCGGTGATTATCTGATCGCCCGCGCCTTTAATTTATTGGTTGGCTTTCAAAGCTTGCCGCTATTGCAAGTATTCTCTGATGGCACCTGTGATATCGCTGAAGGCGAAGTCTTGCAGTTGCAGCATCAGCATAATCCTGAGGCCACTGAGACCGATTATCTCAACATCATCGATGGCAAAACCTCACGGCTGTTTATGATGGCGACCCAAGGCGCGGCGATTTTGCAAGGCAAGACAGAATATATGCCAGTGCTTGGCAATTTTGGCCAACACTTCGGCAATGCCTTCCAAATCATCGACGATGTGCTCGACTACAGCGGCGACAGTGAGCTGATGGGTAAAAACCTTGGTGATGACTTGGCTGAAGGCAAGCCGACACTACCGACCATCAAAGCTCTTGAGCTCCTCAAGCAAAGCGACCATGAGGGTTATGAGCAATTAAGAATCGCTGTACAAACGGGCAAAACCCCCAATGCCGCGCAGCTCATCGAACTGGTCCGCCAATCAGGTGCGTTAGACTACTGTAAGCTGCGCGCCTTAGAAGAAACCAAGCTGGCGCAACAGGCGCTTGAGAGCTTGCCTGACAACCGCTACCGTCATGGTCTGTATCAATTGACTGAGCTTGCCAGCGCGCGCTTGCTATAGGCTGTAGTGTCATTAGCAGTAATATCGTCGCACTCTTTACCCAATGACCGGGTGATTAAGCGTTTATTTCCGCGGTCACAATTATGGCTTGCCAACGCCGATTTTTTGTAGACAGAGGCGACTTAGGAAGCAAAAAACACCTTAATGATTATAGGGCTTTGCATTTTTAACAAAAGTTAACATTTATTTTTGCTGATTAATAGCCGGTTATTGCTGCTCAGTTATTTGACATAACGCTGATATCACGGATAGTTAGCACTTATAGCGCTGCCAACATTGCTGATTTTTATGACAATCCGCGATATTAGTCACTTGACTGTGGGGTTACCCCTATAGTTTATAATTATTTATTCATTTTATACATCCATGTTGCCGCTTACTCATAGGTCTTCTACCCCTAAGCGGCGACTAAAACACAAAGCGTCTTACCGCGGTACCTCATTTATATAGCGCTATCAGATGTCCTAGTAGCGAGGTTTTGAAGATGGTATAGGTGCTTTGAATCAATATTAACTTTTATATTCAATACGCTTAGGTTTATTGATAAACTTTTTATACTGCCATTATTCTTTATACATATTGCCGAGGACATTGATGAAGCATTCTACTCTTGCGCTTGTAATAGCATCTGTACTATCTGGAGCTGTACTGGTTGGCTGTGACAAAAACGAGGACGCCGCTGGCGCTGAAGCCGCTCAGCAGCAGATGCCGCCTGCGGTCGTCAACGTCCAAACCGTTACATTTGATACCGTCCCTCAAGTACAGACATTCTCTGGACGTACCGCCGCGTATCAAACCGCTGACGTCCGCCCACAGGTCAATGGTGTCATCGACGAAGTGCTGTTCCGTGAAGGAAGCAACGTCAAAAAAGGCCAGCCCCTTTATCGTATTAATACCGACAACTATGCGTCTTCTGTCGCCAGTGGGCAAGCCGCGGTGCAGCAAGCACAAGCCAACTATCAGACAGCACAGGCCAACAACGCCAATGCCAAAGCTGAGCTAGCCAGCCGTCAAGCCTCATTGGCACAGGCGCAAAACGACTTACAACGTCTGCAAGGGTTGGTCGATATCGATGCCATCTCCAAGCAGCAATACGAACAAGCACAAACCGCGGTACGCACCGCACAAGCTGCTGTACAAAGCGCGGCTGCCGCTGTCGGACAGACCCAAGCGGGCATCGAAAGTGCCAAAGCAGGCATTCAAACGGCTAAGGCTGGGCTACAAGCCAGCACGCTAGACCTCAACCGTACCATCGTACGTGCGCCATTGACGGGTCGCACGGACCGCTCAAGCGTAACGGCGGGTACACTAGTGAGCGCAGGTCAGCCTGATCCGTTGGTGACCATCTCTCGCTTAGACCCTATCTATGTCGATATCAGTCAGTCATCATCTGAGCTACTAAAGCTACGCCAACAAATATCTGAAGGCAAAGCACAGCCAGGTATGAACTCTGTGGAGCTGGTATTAGAAGACGGCTCGGTCTATCCGGTACGCGGTAAGCTTGCGCTGTCTGAGGCCAAAGTCGATGAATCCACAGGCGCGGTCACCTTGCGCGCGATTTTCCCAAATAGCAACAATATCTTGTTGCCAGGCATGTACGTCACCGCTCGCCTCACGCAGAGCGTCATCACCAACGCCGCCTTAGTACCACAAAGTGCGGTCATGCGTACGCCTAAAGGCGACACGCAAGTGTACATCGCTGACAAAAACAACAAAATCCAAGTGCGTCCAGTCACCATCAATGGTACTTATGATGGACAATGGATCGTCACAGATGGCCTGCAAGCGGGTGATAAAGCGGTCGTGATTGGTGGCTCGAAGGTCAAACCTGAGCAAGAAGTGGTGGTAAAACCACTAGAGAGCGCCAATCCAGCACCATCTGCAAAAGGCTCTGAGGCCAAAACACCGCAGCAAGCGGCAAAAACAATGGATAAGAAGCCAGCTGGTAATGACACCTCTGAAAACAACGCTACCAAAGAAAAATCTACAGAAGCCGCTGCTAAATAATTCCATTCAAAGATAGGAAGACTTAGGGAAATACTATGTCACGTTTTTTTATTAATCGCCCTATTTTTGCATGGGTGCTGGCTATTTTGGTCATGCTCATCGGGGTGATATCGGTCATCAATCTACCGATCGAACAGTATCCACGTATTGCACCGCCGACGATTTCGGTGAGTGCCAGCTATCCTGGTGCCAACGCCCAGACCGTCGAAGACTCCGTTGTCCAGATCATTGAACAACGTATGAAGGGCCTTGATGGCCTGATGTATATGTCATCGTCGAGCTCCTCAAACGGTAGCGCCTCTGTGACGCTCACCTTTGAAAACGGCACAGACCCTGATACGGCACAGGTACAAGTACAAAACAAACTACAAGCGGCCATGAGCTCGCTACCTGAGTCGGTGCAGCGTCAAGGCGTCAACGTCAACAAATCCTCTAGCAGCTTTTTGATGGTACAGGGTTTTATCTCCGAAGACGGTAGTATGGATCGTGCGGATATCGCCGACTATATCAACTCAAACGTCGTCGATCAGCTAAGCCGTGTCGAAGGGGTGGGTGAAGTACAGGTGTTCGGTTCGGCGTATGCTATGCGTATATGGCTGGACCCTGCGCGCTTGCGTAGCTACAACATGGTGCCCTCTGATGTGGTCAATGCGGTACGCTCACAAAACGCGCAAGTCTCAGCCGGTCAGTTAGGGCAAGCACCTGCTGACACCGATCGACAAGTCATCAACGCCACCGTCACCGTACAGAGCTATCTACAAACTCCTGAAGAGTTTAAAGATATCTTGCTAAAAACAGACACATCGGGCGCGCAAGTACGCCTCGGCGATGTCGCTGATGTCGAAATCGGTAGTGAAAACTATAGCGTCATCTCCTTGTATAACGGTCAAGAAGCGGCAGGTCTAGGTATCTCATTGGCTGCAGGCGCAAACGCGCTAGAGACCCGTGAGGCGGTCGGCGCACGTATGGCTGAGCTAGAAGCCAACTTCCCAGCAGGCCTTATCTCTGTTGTGCCTTATGACACCACGCCATTCGTACGTTTGTCTATCGAGCAAGTGGTTCATACACTGATCGAAGCGATCGTGCTGGTATTTATCGTCATGTTTATTTTCTTACAGAACTGGCGCGCCACTATCATTCCGACCCTTGCTGTCCCTGTCGTTCTACTCGGTACTTTTGCTGTACTGTATGTCGCAGGGTTTAGTGTCAACGTCTTGACCATGTTTGCGATGGTACTGTCCATCGGTCTGTTGGTCGATGATGCCATCGTCGTGGTAGAAAACGTCGAGCGTATTTTAGAAGAAGATCCGCATATCTCTATCAAGGATGCCACCCTACAGTCTATGGGTGAAATCAGTAAAATCGTTATCGGTATTGCCTTGATATTGTCAGCGGTATTCGTACCGATGGCTTTCTTTGGCGGATCAACTGGGGTCATTTACCGTCAGTTCTCCATCACCTTGATCACCAGTATGGTACTCTCTGCCTTGGTCGCGCTGATCTTTACGCCAGCGCTGTGTGTGACCCTACTAAAACGTAGTAAGAGTCACGAAAAAGGCAGCAACGAAGAACAAAAAGGCTTTTTTGGCTGGTTCAACCGCGGGTTCTTTAAACTTAGCCGCTCGTATGAAAACTTCGTTGGTAAGAGTATTCGTTTTAAGTGGTTGTACCTGATCGGCTATGCCGCCATCATCGGTATCATGGCAGTGGTGTTCTTGCGTATTCCAGGTTCGTTTTTGCCAGAAGAAGACCAAGGTATTATGTTTACCTTAGTCCAGCTTCCTGCTGGCGCCACGCTAGATGAAACACAAGACGTACTCGATAAAGTCAGTAACTATTACGACACCCAAGAAGGCGACAATATCGCCTCTGTCTTTACCATTGCAGGCTTTAGTTTTGCTGGACAAGGGCAAAACATGGGTCTGGCCTTTGTGCGCTTATCTGACTGGGCGGATCGTCCTGGTGAAGAAAACACCGCACAGGCTGTCGCTGATCGTGCCATGGGATATTTCTTTACCCAGCTAAACGAAGCACAAGTCTTTGCCATCGTTCCACCAGCGATTACTGAGCTGGGTAACGCCAGTGGTTTTGACTTGATGATTCAGGATGCCGGCAACCTCGGACACGAAGGCCTGCTCGAGGCGCGCAATATGCTGCTTGGTATGGCCGCGCAAAACGATCAAGTCGCAGGCGTGCGCCCTAACGGCCAAGAAGATGCGCCGCAGCTCAAAGTCAATATCAACCAAGAGCAGGCTGCCGCTTATGGCCTATCGCTTGGCAGCATCAATAGTGTTATTTCTACAGCTTGGGGCTCAAGCTATATCAACGACTTCGTCGATCGTGGTCGTATCAAACGCGTCTTTGTCCAAGGCGAGCCTAGCAGCCGTACCAACCCAGATGACATCGGTAAGTGGTATGTACGAAATGATACGGGCGATATGATTTCATTTGACGCGTTCTCTAGCAGCGAATGGCAATCAGGCTCTCCGCGTCTGACCCGTTATAACAGCTTGCCTTCTATGAACATCCAAGGTAGCGCCGCGCCTGGTCTTAGTACTGGTGAGGCAATGAGCGCGATGGAAGCCATGATGGAAAAACTGCCTGATGGCGTCGGCTACGAGTGGACGGGTATGTCGCTTGAGGAGCAAAAATCAGGTGCTCAAGCGCCCATGCTATATGCGCTGTCTATCTTAGTGGTATTCTTATGCCTAGCTGCTCTATATGAAAGCTGGTCTATCCCCTTCTCTGTCCTACTGGTGATTCCACTTGGGGTATTGGGAGCGGTGATATTTACTTGGCTACGCGGCTTTAACAACGATATTTACTTACAGGTGGGTCTACTCACTGTCGTTGGTCTGTCTGCCAAAAACGCGATTTTGATTATCGAGTTTGCCAAAGAGCACCAAGAAGAAGGTTATAGTCTAAAAGAGGCGGTAATGACCGCAGCACGTCAACGTCTGCGCCCAATTATCATGACCTCACTTGCCTTTGGACTCGGTGTTGTGCCATTATTCCTCGCCACAGGACCAGGTTCGGGCAGTCAAAACGCCATTGGTACCAGTGTGGTTGGCGGGGTTGTCACCGCGACATTCTTAGGTATCTTCTTTATCCCTATGTTCTACATCTGGGTGCGTAGTTTGTTCCCGCACAAATATGAGAACAATCAACCGAATGATAAAGATGGTGGCAGTGGTCCAACTGGCCCACAAACCCCAACGCCTTCTGAAAGTTATCAGCCTGCAAGCTTTGGAGACAATACACAATGAGTGCTCAAAAAACCTTAACCCTAAGCTCAGCTGCGGTAGCCAACACGGCTACCCCTGCCCACCCAACGCGGGCAGCACTGCGCAAAAACGGCGGTCGTCTTATCGGCTTGACCGCCTTGGCGCTCAGCATGGCAGCCTGTAACACCATTCCAAAGGCGGATATGCGTCCTGTATTGGCTGAGCCCAATGTGCCGATTGAGCAAACCTACGGCGCATTTGACAAAGAAACCGTCAGTAGTGGCGAGCAGCCAAGTATCGCAGGACAGCGCTGGCAGGACTTTTATAGCGATGAGCGCCTAAAAGGTCTGATTGCGTTAGGATTGGAAAATAATAAAGACTTTGAAAGTGCGCGCCTTGCAATTGAGAAAGCGCGCGCGCAATATCAAATCACTGACATCAATGATTTGCCTGCGATCAACGCCAGTGGCGGCTACAAGCGTCAGGCGCAAAATAGCGTCGATAAGAACCCCAACAGCAGCTATAACGTCAACCTAGGCTTGGCCAACTATGAGCTGGATTTTTGGGGCAAAATTGCCAGCTTAAAAGATCAAGCCTTGCAAAATTTCTTAGCGACGAGCGCCGCCAAAGACGCCACGCAAATCAGCTTGATTAGTAACATCGCCCAAAGCTATGCCAACCTAAGCTATAGCTTGGCGCAGCTAAAACTGGCAGAAGCCACTGCTGAGAGCCGTGAGCGCTCGCTGTTTATTGCCGACAAACGCTTTGAGGCTGGGGTCGATCCCAAACTGCCCTCATTGCAAGCCAGCGCGTCTTTAGAAAATGCCAGACTGGCGGTACTACGCGCCCAGAGTAGTATTTTGACCTCGCGTAATGCCTTGCAGTATCTGATTGGCGCCCCGATTCCAAATGAGCTGATTCCAGCGCCTGCCGTCAGCAATATCACAAGTCAGCAGATCTTTAATGCCGGCTTGCCAAGTGAGCTGTTGCGTTATCGCCCTGACGTCCTACAAGCAGAGTACAGCCTCAAAGCGGCTGGTGCCAATATCGAAGTGGCACGCGCCTCTTACTTCCCCTCTATCAGCCTAGCCAGTAGTGTGGGCGTGAGTAGTGGTAGTTTGGATGACTTGTTTAAGAGCGGCTCGGTGGGCTGGTCGTTTGGCCCAAGTATTAGCGTGCCTATCTTTGATGCAGGTCGCCTAGATGCCAACTATGATGTGGCCAAAATCGAGCGCGAGCAGACCTTGGCAAATTACGAAAAATCTATCCAAACCGCCTTCCGTGAAGTGTCAGATGTATTGGCCACACGTGCGACGCTAGGACAACAGCTCGAAGCACAGTATCGTCTACAAGACAACTTTGAGCAAACCTATCAGATAGCAGATGCACGCTTTAAGGCTGGTATCGCAAACTATCTAGACGTACTCGATGCCCAGCGCTCGCTGTTCTCAACTCAGCAAGGTATCTTGGATTTGGAGCTACAAAAAATCGTCAGCCAAATCGAGCTATACCAAGCGCTCGGTGGCGGTGCCAACCTTGATGTACCAACAGCCATTCCCGTACCACACAAAAACTTGGTACAATTGGTCAACTTACCTGCTAGCACCAACAAAGCAAAAGCAGTAAACGCTATCGAGGCTGCCAGCTCAGCACGGGTAGCCTCGCCGCAAGAAGCAGGTGCAATCAAGCAAGCGCAGGCCAAAGAGACCGCAAGCTTTGAGCCAACTGCGGTGGTCGATGTCAATGACGATGGTACAACAGATGCTGCAGTCGGGGTGATCACCGAAAAAACCACCTTTGACACCAGTACAGAGACCGTCCCTGTGACCCAGATCGTTGAACCATAAGCAGTCTTAACGAGGGCAAGGCAACACAATACCCCTCACCCTAACAGTCGATACGTACCATCAGCCCTACCGACTTGGTAGGGTTTTTTGCTTTTGACCGTGGCTATTGGGTACAGTAGTCAGACCATACTAGCCAGCCTCACATAGCCGTATCAGACGGCAACGCTTAGAGCATGTAAACCCATCAAACAAAACAAATATAAGGAATGATTATGAGCTATACCTTTAACCGCCAATATCCTGCCACTCGCTTGCGCCGCTTACGTTATAACGACAATGTACGCGCGATGATTCGTGAAGTGGAACTACACCCCAAACACTTTATCGCCCCCGTTTTTGTCTTAGAAGGTAAAAATCAGCGTGAGGCCATCTCTAGCATGCCAGGGGTCGAGCGTCTATCTATCGATCTGCTGATCGATTATGCCAAAGCACTATTAAATGAGGGCGTCACAACCATCGATATCTTTCCCGTCATTGACAATGCCCTAAAAACCCCAGACGGCAAAGCAGCCTACGATAAAAATGGCCTGACAGCGCGCGCAGTAAAAGCCATAAAAGACGCCGTACCAGAAATGGTAGTGATGACTGACGTAGCACTAGACCCGTATACCTCACATGGCCAAGATGGTCTGCTCGACGATAGTGGCTATGTCATCAACGATGCCACCATCGAGGTATTGGTCAAGCAAGCCCTCGTCCATGCACAGGCTGGCGCTGATATCATCTCACCAAGTGACATGATGGATGGCCGTATCAAAGCCATGCGTGATGCCTTTGAGAGCGAAGGTCTTGTCAATACCGCTATCATGGCTTATTCTGCCAAATACGCCTCGGCTTATTATGGACCATTCCGTGATGCTGTCGGCAGTGCAGGCAACCTAAAAGGTGGGCACAAAAAACAATACCAAATGGACTTTGGTAACCGCGCCGAGGCTCTACACGAGGTGGCCATGGACATCAACGAAGGTGCCGATATGGTGATGATCAAGCCCGGTCAGCCTTATCTGGATTTGATTCGCGAAGTCAAAAACACCTTTGGCGTGCCGACTTTTGCTTATCAAGTATCTGGCGAATATGCCATGCACATGGCCGCGATTCAAAATGGCTGGCTGACTGATGCGGTGATCTTAGAGTCTTTAATTGGCTTTCGCCGCGCGGGTGCCGACGGCATCTTGACCTATTTTGCCTTAGAGGCAGCGCGTCATCTAAACAACGCTTAAAGATAAGTTTAATCAATAACTTATCATTCAAAAACGCCCCAGCTAACATCGGTCAGCTGGGGCGTTTTTTGTTGTGATATTTTTTATCAGTATCCGTTAACTTCTGCCTGCGAACCTTTTAAACACACAGACAATTTGATAAATAGTCACTTTAAGACAGACTTATGCCTTATCACGCTGATGTGGTGAATGAAAATCAATCGCAGGCCCGACAGGGACGATACGTGTTGGGTTGATATTGGCATGACTGCCATAATAGTGCTGTTTGATATGCGTCATATTGACCGTCTCTGCGACGCCTGGCACTTGATACAACTCTCGCAGATAGCCCCATAGATTGGGGTAATCAACAATACGGCGTATGTTGCATTTAAAATGACCAAAATACACACTATCAAAACGAACAAGCGTGGTAAATAAGCGCCAATCTGCTTCTGTGATCGTCTGGCCGACCAAGTAACGCTGCTGGGACAAGCGCGCCTCGAGCATGTCTAACGCCGCAAATAGCGCCGTCACTGCCTCTTCATAAGCAGCTTGCGTGGTAGCAAACCCTGCCTTATAGACGCCATTGTTTACCGCTGTATAGACCCTATCGTTGATCTCATCGATTTCGGCTATCTTCTCTGCTGGCAAAAAGTTACCAGCACGCGCGCCGACCTCATCAAAGGCGGTATTAAACATACGGATGATCTCTGATGACTCATTACTGACGATGGTGTTGGTTTTTTTATCCCACAAGATAGGCACCGTGACGCGCCCTGTATAATCAGGCTTCGCCGCAACATATATCTCATAAGCATAATCGGCATCGTGTAGCGGATCAGCAATCACGCCCTCGCCCGCGGCAAACGTCCAGCCCTTATCACCCATAAATGGATGCACAACCGACAACGACACCATATCCTCCAAGCCCTTGAGCTTACGATAAATGGTGGTGCGATGCGCCCAAGGGCAAGCCAGTGATACATACAGATGATAACGGTTTGGCTCGGCTTTAAAACCGCCTACCCCTGATGGGCCTGCGCTACCGTCTGCGGTCACCCAGTTTCTAAAGCCTGCGTCCTCACGCTGAAAGCGGCCCCCACTGGATTTTGTGTCATACCACTGATCTTGCCACTTACCTTCGACTAATAATCCCATAACCTATCCCATTCTACGTTAATATCATCATAGCCTTGTCACCGTCATCATTGAGTCCTGACATCAAACAAAACAGTCTGAACAACGACCTCTGATCAAAACCATTGCTCTTTTATGAAAACCACTGAGCCTTTATGAAAATCATAGTAACATCAATGCCGGTGATATCTCTATAAAGCCATAAAAAGCCTCAATCTGGAAGGAATTATAAGTATTTTCATAATAATTCAATTTTTTTATAAAAAAGGCTTGCAAAGTCTTAAAAACTTGCTAAAATGCTCAACCTAAATAGGCGTATAGCTCAGTTGGTTAGAGCGCTACCTTGACATGGTAGAGGTCGCTAGTTCGAATCTAGTTACGCCTACCAGATTCGAAAAGCCCCAATCTTTATGATTGGGGCTTTTTTATGCCTGTTATATAAGGGCTGTAGCGGAAATATTAGGTTAGCATTAACCAAAATCTTCATACTTCCAGCCACTTCAAAAGTGCTCAAAAATATCTGTGTGCCCAAATTGTGCCCAAATTGCGCCTTCTCTAAATTTTACTTATATATAAAAAAACATTTTCGACCTTCACTCTAATCCTCTTCACTCTCCATTTTCTACCAAATTATTTGGTACGTAAGTGAACAAATCACCCACTCCTATATCTAGTGCTTCACAAATTTTATCCATAGTTTCAAAGTCTATTCTTGATGTTTGCTCATTATAAATTTTGTGCATTGTAGATTTACTAATACCTGTCATCCGTATTAAATCTGCTACCTTCATTCTGCGTTCAGCTAATAGTACTGGCAAATTACATAAAATCATAAGAAAGTCCTTAATAAGCAAAAAAGTACTTGCATCGAACTACAGTTACTTGTAAAGTACCTCTATCGAACAACAAAGTTGTTCTATATGTTAGATTTGTTTGTCGATAAGCAATATAAGTAGTTCAATAAACTCATAAGGAATATATTATGTCACACACCTACCTAACAACCCAAGAGCTTTCTGAGCGTATCAAATATAACCCGCGTACCATTCGTAACGACTTAAAGGACACCGTACTTATCGAAGGCATTCATTATATTCGTCCGTTTGGAGGTCGCAAAATACTGTATGTGTGGGAAGAAGTCGAAAAAGATATGCGTACCAGCATTAAAGGTACTGTCAATGCCATGGCCCTACAATAAGAACCATTACAACAAGGAGAATTATAATGGCCAGCATTAGAGTAAGAAAAGGCAGTAATAAATTATTTGTCGATTTTAGATTCATGGGTATCCGATGCCGAGAGATAACCAATCTAGTCGACACTCCTGCCAATCGTAAAAAACTTGAAAAAATTATTGAAAAGATGGAAGCGGAACTTACGTTAGGCATTTTTGATTATGCCAAGTATTTTCCTAAAAGTGATAAAGCACAGGAGATGGTGGCGCTGCGTGATCGTAGGGCTTGTATTGAAACTGATATGCCAGCGTTTAAAGAGTTTGCGGCGCTTTGGTTCTCTGAAAAAGAGATTGAGTGGCGTGACACCTATAAACGTATTCGCACCCATCACGGGTGCGTGGATTGAAACGACCTAAAAACTAACGCCCTAGCGGTTGTTGGGTTCGCACCCATCACGGGTGCGTGGATTGAAACAGTTAATCAACTAGGAACTGCTGTTCCTAGCTTTTCGCACCCATCACGGGTGCGTGGATTGAAACAGTGTATAACCACCAAAAACCACGTAACGTAGGTTCGCACCCATCACGGGTGCGTGGATTGAAACTGATGCTTGCCCTGCCAAAAGCACATCATTACGTTCGCACCCATCACGGGTGCGTGGATTGAAACCAGCCCTGCTCTGGTGTCAATTCATGCCCTGTTTTCGCACCCATCACGGGTGCGTGGATTGAAACGGTGGCGCTATAGGTGCTCTCTGATATGCTCTTTTCGCACCCATCACGGGTGCGTGGATTGAAACGATAATATCAAACGGTAGATGACGGATGCCCTCTTCACACCCATCACGGGTGCGTGGATTGAAACAGTCATTGGACATCCTCTAGTCGTGGTTGCATTTCACACTGTCCAGTGTTCATCTTTGAGCATAGTGTGAGGCATAGCGAACGATATCTTTTTTGTGTGAGAAATTAAAGATTAACCGTTCGCTTTTTTTTGCCATTAATTTGTCGCCAATGTTCAACACGCCCTAATGATAAGCTGGTAAATAAGTTATTCTGAAAAATACATATAAAACGCATCTCTCTAAAACAAAACTTGTAAAAGCTCTACTGACTGTCTTAGAATGGCATTGTTAAAAATCCTGTCTATTTTGTTAAGCCTTCTTTCTAAATTGCATCAACTTTAGGGTTTAGTCGAACAGGTCCACTTATCCATATATGTTACTTATACAGCATTCATAATGCTGAAAACACGATGACCCTATCATGTCTACTAAGCATCGAAAGCTTGTTTTACGATATTCATCACCAGTAATGATGTGGTTTGGCATGTTGGTCGCATGTTTCGCTTGGATCATGCACATCACGCTTTTTCTAACACCTTTATGGGACGATAACCCTCACTTAGGTCATGGCGTCTGTGCTGAGCTTGCACCAGTAGTATCGGTCATCAAACAGTATGAGCAAATACAGACTGATATTGCGTACACCAATCATCACATACCCATTGATAGTGCTGCTCATCATTTACCACACCAAGCATCGACTGCGACCGTTAAGCCTGTCATAACGGTTGACGCCGCATCTTCGCAGGCAGCCTTATATAACAAAGATAAGGTTGAACGCTCTGAATCTAACCCTAATGCCGTCAAATACCGTGGCTGCGACCTTTGCACTGTCATGTCTGCGGCACTATTACCAGTCGCTTTTACACATACTGACTCGGCTTTGATTGAGCTGTCTCCTGTCTCAGTCACATTTTTATATCGCTCACATAGTTATTATTCGGTTAGTTTTCTAAGACCCCTCGCACGCGCTCCTCCACTAGTCACATCCATATAATCATTCACATTTATAGGCCAATATTTTTAGAGCATTAATAACGATACTCCCCATCAACGCACATACTTGGCATGTTGATTGAGGTGCTTGTATACGCTTGCTTAAAAAAACCATGCTCAAAATTCTATCTCTTTATATCGAGAAACATTCAGTAAATGCTTACTCTAAGCCCATAAGTGGCTTGTCTGACATTCTATCTTGGTAAAAACTGAATAATCGATTTCATAAAATATTTTTGCAAATTTCTAGGAACATAAGATGTCATCTTCATCAATGAACGTTGTACCTATTTTAAAACTAAGTGTTTTAGCCTTGTCTTTATTGCATATCAGTAGCGCTTATGCCGATTCTACAACCGTAAAGGCGTATACGCATACTACGGATGATGAGCCACATATCCGATTGCCAGAAATCGTCGTTTATGCGAAGCCATCTAGTACCGATGCCCTTGGAAAAGCAGCCAGCATTAATCAAAAATTTATTAACAGCAAACAAGTGGCAAGCAGTGATACGGCCACTATACTGACAAAAATACCCGGTCTTAATGTACAAAGTGCTGGTGGTATCTCAAACCTACCTGTGATGAGAGGCTTGGCGGACAATCGTCTACGTGTTTTAGTAGATGGTGTTGACTCAATCGCCTCTTGTCCAAATAGTATGAACTCACCCCTTTCTTATATCGCACCAAGCTCTGTAGATGAAACCACCGTCTATGCAGGTGTGACGCCTGTGAGTGTCGGTGGTAATAGTATTGGTGGCACTATCGTTGTCGAAACAGCAGAGCCTGTCTTTTCAACGGATAGCGACATACTAACTTTAGGTGAGATTGGCACATTTTATCGTAGCAATGGTGATGCTTATGGTGCCAACTTGTCGACCACAGCGGCAAACGATCAACTTAGCCTCACCTATAAAGGCAGCTTCGCACAGGCAGATAACTATAAAGCTGGTGGTAATTTTAAATCTTATACCCAAACAGGGAATCCTAATAAAACATTAGCAAAAGATGAAGTTGGTTCAACCGCTTATGAGAGCAAAAATCAATCATTAGACATTGCTTATAAGAATGGTAATCATCTGCTACAAGGTACTTATCTGTGGCAAAACGTACCAAAAGAGCTATATCCAAATCAGCGGATGGACATGCTCGACAATCAGCTTGACCGTATTAATCTACGCTATCAAGGAGAGTTAAACTGGGGACAGTTAGAAGCACAGGCCTATCATGAAGATGTCGATCACTATATGAATTTTGGAGAAGACAAACAGTTCTTGTACGGTGCCGCTAAAGGTATGCCTATGAGTACCAACAGCAAGACGATTGGAACCAATTTAAAAGCGATTGTCGACTTAGCTGAGCAAGGCACACTTAATATAGGGGCTGAATATCAAGACTATACGCTTGATGACACGTGGGCAGCATCTGGCAACGGTATGATGTCGCCAAACAAATTTCAAAATATCAACAATGGTCAACGTCAGCGTATCAGCATCTATGGCGAATGGGAAAAAGACATCTCTCCTGAATGGACAACTCAGCTTGGTACCCGCTACGAAAACGTACGTACCAGTGCTGATGAAGTACATGGCTATCAAGTCGGTGGTCAAAACAATATGACCAATCAGTTGCGAGATAGCGCTAACTTTAATGCCAGCGACCGTAGTACCACTGACCACAACATCGACGTCACCGCGATCGCCCGCTACAACATTGATGCACAAAAAACCTTAGAGCTGGGGCTGTCGCATAAAGAACGCACACCCAGCCTCTATGAACGCTATACGTGGTCGACATGGCCCATGGCGGCTGTCATGAATAATACTGTTGGAGATGGCAATGGCTATTTTGGTGATCCCAATCTGAGTCCTGAAAAATCAAATACCCTATCAGCTACCTTAGACTGGCGCGCTGATGATGACAGCTGGGGTATTAAAGCCACACCTTATTATTCATATATTGATGACTATGTTGATGCCGTACAGTGGAATCGTATGACCAATACAGCGGCGGGTACTCAAACAACTAATCAATATAATGTACTGCGCTATACCAACCAAGATGCTGAGATATATGGCATAGATATCTCAGCCAATCGGGAGTTGGCAGCAAATGCTTGGGGGTACTGGGATATAGTAGGCTCTTTAAGCTATACCAAAGGGGAAAATAAAGACAGCGGCTCAGACTTATATAACATCATGCCATTTAATGGCAGTGTCGCCCTGAATCGGGAAAATAACGGTTGGACAAACCAAATCGAAGTGGTGGGTGTCGCGGCTAAAAAGGATGTATCCACCCCTCGCAACGAAATTAAAACCGCGGGTTATGGTCTCTTAAACCTCAGTACGGGCTATCAGTTTAAAGAGGTCGCAATTGAGGCTGGTATCGATAACGTATTTGATAAAAACTATGCATTACCTCTAGGGGGCGCATACATGGGTCAAGGTAGAACCATGTCTATGAATAAGGAGATAGATGGCAGCTCTAACTGGGGCACATCTGTGCCTGGCATGGGGCGCTCATTCTATATAGGTGTCAACTATAAGTTTTAGTTGTCATTAAGATAGATTTCTAACTTTTTTTATACCATTTCCAAAAATGAGAATAACAAAGAAAACTTGTGTGATATGGCCACTAACAGGTTTAATAAGTCACACAAGGCTAATCGTATTTTTGGATTTGGTATTATTTTATGGAACCATCTTTAAGACTATAGTATTGTTCACTGCGACAGTTTATATAAGATTTTTAATGCAGCGCATTGTTTTATTGATTATGAAGCTGTATTCATATATGTATCAGTATAGAACAGTAATAGGAGAGTAAACTTAGATACCTACAAAATAGATATCTCTAGCCAGTATACAGGTTTTTTCCCTCTAGATGCCTGAGAGCGTGGCTGAAGAACACGCAACTCATATTCACCTGAATATGGGAGCGTGTAATAACCTTTATCATCCACTTCAGGTGCGTACTCTCCTACGTTAACAGAATTTGCTAGATTCTTATGGAATAAATAAGTGTCTACATTCCCTCCCGCTATTTTGACAGAAAGCTTTTGGTTTTTTTTGGCATAAAATGTATAGGAATCATACTTATTGCCTTTTAATTACCCATAATAGTTGGCTGAGCTGGCACCTTTTTTAAATTGAACATCAACAGCTTTAGCCACTGCATCTGAAGATGCAGATGCAGATGCAGATGCAGATGCAGATGCAGCCATGACTGTAGGGCTGACTACTAGGATAGGAAGTGCAAGTAGAATAGAAGTAGTTAAGTTTTTCATATTTTAAACACCCGAGCAGTAAAAAACACTGATTTTAACTTACTTCACACTGTTAAATTTTATAGATATGTTACATTAGCATTGCTAACATAAGAAGTGTATGGATAAGGTATTAATTAACCTTACCCGTACTGAGTAGTATGAATCAATGCACTAGCCTACCGCAAACCAAACCATGGTAATAATCCGAATTGACCCCTGCCGTCAAATCCGTACAGTTAAACTTGGGAGATTTTAATTACGCAGCCTGACGATAATAATCAAACCACACCTGTCTTGGCGATTTATAGCCCAAGCCCTTTTGAATCCTCGTTTGGTTGTAGTACAGCTCGATGTATCTAATAATATCGTTGATAGCTGTAAATCTAGCCTTATAATCCTGATGATATACCAGCTCATTCTTTAAGACGCCCCAAAAACTTTCTATGGGAGCGTTGTCGAAACAATTGCCACGACCACTCATTGATCCTATAAACTGATGCTGATTGATGATCTTGTGATAAGCATGGCTACAATACTGACTACCTCTATCTGAATGCACAATCAGTCCTTTACTTGGGCGTTTATTCTTAATGGCCATGTTGAGTGCACGGCATACTAAGTCTGCTGTCATGCGTTTATTGATAGCATAGCCAACCAGCTCTTTGGTGTATAAGTCTTTGACTCCAGCTAAGTACAACCAGCCTTCACTTGTCCAAATATAAGTGATGTCACTGACCCAAGACTCATTAGGACGCTTAGCATCAAACTGCTGATCTAGCACGTTTGGATAAACAAGCTTGTTATGATCGGAGTCAGTAGTGACTTTAAAGCGTTTGTGACGACGGCATTTGATGCCGTATTCTTCTTTTATGCTTCTAACCATGTATAGGCTAATGTCATGGCCTTGCTCTGTTAGCTTTGCATGCAAACGCTCAACACCATAACGTTCTTTAGTTTCATTGTGAGCGGCTTTAACCAGTAGCTCACAATGGTTGCGATGTATCTGTTGATCGCTGAGACCGCGGCTTATCCAGTCGTAGTAGCTTGATGGCTTTACGTTTAATACACGGCACATGGAGCCGATACTAAAGAGCGGCTGATTGTCTTTGATAAAGGCGCACCTAACTAGCTGTGCTTGGCAAAGTACGCCGTGGCCTCATTCGAGCATAGCTCTCATCTTGCGTCGGGGCGAAGCAGCGCTTCGCTTTATCCCTCCTCATTTAATATCTCTCGTTCCTCTTCAGCCACTTTAAGCTGTCGTTTAAGCTGCTTTATTTCCTGAATAGCTGCCATAAGATCAGGATCATATTGTTCTGTGCCGATAAGCTTGCCTTGATTGGCTTTATTGTGCCAATTAGATAAGGTCTGCATGGAGATGCCAAGCTGCTTTGCGGTCGCTGAGATATTGCCATTATTGTCTGCTATCTTCTTGACGGCCTCGGCTTTAAATTCGTCACTGTAACTTCTTACTTTCTTGGTCATGATAAACTCCGATTAATACGCTTAGTTTACCAAGTTTACATCTACGGTTTCTTCAGCATAGCTCATTCTGTGTAACTCACACTTCTTAAGTTTAACTGTACGGATTTAATGAAAGAGAACATGTTTTCTATTTTAGAGCAACTCAAAAGCTTGTAAAGCAACCTCTTTAACATCTAAGCTAAGAGCTAAATCTGTATTAACCAAATCTTTAATATCGAAAAAATTAGCTTCTAGGGCATCATCTCCTGCTAGAGGATCACCAGAAACCCAAATACAAAGTACGGCTACAAGAACAAAATGGTGGCGAAGCTTACCACTACTATCAAAGTCAAACGCGTCAACAGCGTTAAATGCTTTAGAGGCATTTGATACAATACCTGTTTCTTCATAAAGTTCACGAACAGCAGCATCTTTAACAGTTTCACCACGTTCGATTTTACCGCCAGGAAAACCCCATAAACCAGCATCAGGTGGATTAGCACGTCGAACTAAAAGTACTTTCCCATCTTTGAAGAGTACCCCAATAGTAGCTGCTATTGGACGTAGGCACTGTGGATCGTATTGTATTATAGGCACATTAATTAGCTTATCAGACATAAGAACTCAGTTGAAAAAAGGATAGAGAATACTAAATGATACCATCGTAATCATTTTTTCTTTAGAGTATTAAACTATATTTTTTAAATGACTACCGCAGTGAACTATTTTAAATAGTCATCTTTTGATAGGCCTTTCCAGTAATCATAAAGAGCACTGATTTGTGAAGAGAATAATAGCTCCATAGCTGACTTTAATTGCTCTTTACTCCATAGCCACCACTGCATCTCTAACAACTGCGCTATTTCAATTTCTGTAAAACGATAGCGTATATGTTTAGCTGGGTTTGAACCCACAATTGAATACGGCTCGACATCTTTAGTAACGACAGCGCGACTACCAATAACAGCCCCATCACCAACAGTAACCCCGCCCATAATTATGGCCTCTGTACCAATCCAAACATCATTACCAATAACGGTATCTCCTGAACGTTCAAACCCATCCTTCGCGCCGAGAAACTGCTCTTCGCTTTGATAAAAGAATGGAAAGGTGCTTATCCATGAGTTTTTGTGACCTTGGTTTCCTGCCATCATAAATATTGCACCTGAACCTATGGAGCAATAACGCCCAATAATTAATTTATCTACGTCCGTTCGATCTGGTGCTAAATATCGGGCACAATCATCAAAATTATGTCCATGATAGTATCCTGAATAGTAGCTGTGCTCACCCACAATAATATTAGGGTTAGTAACTTGTTCTTTAAGAGGTTTGCCTTCAAAGGGGCTTTCAAAGTAATTATTCATGCTATCAATACCTTTTTAATATTTTTACTTCAGTAACCGGCCTAACTCGTATCAGTTCATAAATATTGCATAATTTCGATAGCTGCGCTATTTACTTCGATAAAAGCCACTATTAGTCCCCCACTTGGTGAGTTGGGTTCAATAGTTACTTTTTAGTTTTCAATTCTTTAGTTAGGCCATCTACTACAAACGCTACGTGAGGTATACTATTCATTCAATGAGTTAGCAGCCTTTTCCGATATCGCTTAGATTTATCTCTTATGTGGGCGCAGTTTCTATTGCACCAGCAACAGCACAACCCTGATATGTTTTGCCTGCATAGCTTAATGTGGCAGTAAATTCATTTTGATAGCCATTGTTATCGATACAAATATTTTTCCGTATATTCAAAATAATAGGTTGCCCGTTTACTGTGCTCGCATATTCTATATCTTCAGTATTGGCGGACCCCACTACTACAACTGTAGTAGGCTTTAAGAAATCTGCTTCTATACTTAATTTACTCTCTTCAACCACTGTTCGCCAACTTTTATCGTTGTTACCAAAAGCGGTAAATGCCGCTGACGCTATTGGCATTTCTATTGTAGGTTGCTGACTAAAGTCCATGGTGGTGGCTTGATGGTTATTACAAGCCACTAGAGCTAAGCTACCCGTTAAGCACATTGTCATTAGAAGCAAAGAACGCATAATTTTCCCTTTGAATATAATAGGAGAATACTGCTATCTAGCAGTGTTCTCTTTGTTTACATGATGAAATTTGAGCTATGCTGAAGAAACCGTAGATGTAAACTTGGTAAACTAAGCGTATTAATCGGAGTTTATCATGACCAAGAAAGTAAGAAGTTACAGTGACGAATTTAAAGCCGAGGCCGTCAAGAAGATAGCAGACAATAATGGCAATATCTCAGCGACCGCAAAGCAGCTTGGCATCTCCATGCAGACCTTATCTAATTGGCACAATAAAGCCAATCAAGGCAAGCTTATCGGCACAGAACAATATGATCCTGATCTTATGGCAGCTATTCAGGAAATAAAGCAGCTTAAACGACAGCTTAAAGTGGCTGAAGAGGAACGAGAGATATTAAATGAGGAGGGATAAAGCGAAGCGCTGCTTCGCCCCGACGCAAGATGAGAGCTATGCTCGAATGAGGCCACGGCGTACTTTGCCAAGCACAGCTAGTTAGGTGCGCCTTTATCAAAGACAATCAGCCGCTCTTTAGTATCGGCTCCATGTGCCGTGTATTAAACGTAAAGCCATCAAGCTACTACGACTGGATAAGCCGCGGTCTCAGCGATCAACAGATACATCGCAACCATTGTGAGCTACTGGTTAAAGCCGCTCACAATGAAACTAAAGAACGTTATGGTGTTGAGCGTTTGCATGCAAAGCTAACAGAGCAAGGCCATGACATTAGCCTATACATGGTTAGAAGCATAAAAGAAGAATACGGCATCAAATGCCGTCGTCACAAACGCTTTAAAGTCACTACTGACTCCGATCATAACAAGCTTGTTTATCCAAACGTGCTAGATCAGCAGTTTGATGCTAAGCGTCCTAATGAGTCTTGGGTCAGTGACATCACTTATATTTGGACAAGTGAAGGCTGGTTGTACTTAGCTGGAGTCAAAGACTTATACACCAAAGAGCTGGTTGGCTATGCTATCAATAAACGCATGACAGCAGACTTAGTATGCCGTGCACTCAACATGGCCATTAAGAATAAACGCCCAAGTAAAGGACTGATTGTGCATTCAGATAGAGGTAGTCAGTATTGTAGCCATGCTTATCACAAGATCATCAATCAGCATCAGTTTATAGGATCAATGAGTGGTCGTGGCAATTGTTTCGACAACGCTCCCATAGAAAGCTTTTGGGGCGTCTTAAAGAATGAGCTGGTATATCATCAGGATTATAAGGCTAGATTTACAGCTATCAACGATATCATTAGATACATCGAGCTGTACTACAACCAAACGAGGATTCAAAAGAGCTTGGGCTATAAATCGCCAAGACAGGTGTGGTTTGATTATTATCGTCAGGCTGCGTAATTAAAATCTCCCAAGTTTAACTGTACGGATTTGACGGTAGGGGTCAGAATGACCCCTGTCGTACAGGAATGACGTTGTCCAAATTGGTATAGTCACTGCTCTACAAAAGAGTTATGATTTGGATGAATTGAACCACCCCAGGATTGTCATATTCTCTCAGAATTTTGAGTCTCCGGAGCCCACCCTTGGGCGGTTCATACATAGTATGAATAGTTTGTGAAAAGAATAAGCTACAGTTCTATTTATTTCTAATTCATATAAAATATGTCCAATTCAATATTGTTGTAGTTACTTGTTTACTTGGGATCTTTATATGAGTATTAAAATGATAGTAATCATGGCTGTTACTGCCATTCTTGCTTTCTGGCTTGGTATTAAAGCTCACGAACGTCACTATAATGATATTTGCTTAGATCTAGGTGGAGGCCAAAATCCAGGAAACCATCCTATCTGTGTCATTGATCGATAACCGAGACCATCCCAGATTCTGTATAACTGCCATTTAAATTTCACTATAATAACGAAAGACCCAATATGGGTAATGGTGGCTTTACGCCGATTCAGAGACTTAATATGGCAGCTTAGTTCTACTTATTTGGTGTTTTAAATATGGGGGTACTTCCCTAGCAAGTAGCTTTATCCTACTTCATATTCACTGCATATCACACCGGCTAAACCCCTCTAAAAATGCATTCACGGTTGCAGCAAAAGGGCTGTCATCTCTCATTGGCATATGCTGATGGGTGACGCGCTGCGTTTTTGGTAGAGTAAATGACGCACCATTAGCGTGCTCCGAGCATACTTTTGGATAAATCTGTTGCCAGCGTTGATAGGTGATTGCCTCAGCGCGGCTTTTTATATCCCAAAACCCAACGCGCCGCGCAGTTTCATACACCACAGCATGCGCATAGCGTTTGGATGCAGCGCTCAAGTAAGCTTCTCGCATATCAGGGTAGCCAGATGCATCTTGATCGGCAAGCGCTAATAAATCACGCGCTGAGCTTGGTGGCCATTCTTCAAGAATGGAGCGCTCTTTTGCTTGTTGCCACCGCTCAGCACTTGGCTGCAAGTGCAAGACCACCTTTGCCCACAATAATGCTTTTTGTACCGGATAGTCTGCTGCCTTGGCCTTATTACCGAAGTTTAACTGCCATTCACCAAATAGCCGTACGATGTCATGAGTCAGTGCGCGTAGCTGCTCATTACTGCATCTGGCTTTATCACGCTGTGCCTGCAAAGAGAGCATCGACGCTTTGCTGGGTGTGCTCAACGTAATTGGCAGCTTGTTCAAATGCGTTGTCAGTTTTGTGTCTTGTACGAAGTATTGATGCTGTCCCATCAGTTTGCTCCTTTGTCTTTTTATTATGGCGGCGATATTTGTTGTCGTTACCAATCCAAGCGATAAGCACATCACATCGCCTCTCGTGAGTGAGGATCGGTCGTCCTAGCAGCTCTTGTTCACTGTAGTAATTTTTAAAGGTCGTCACATGCTGCTCATAATCGTGAGCGTTTAACTGTGGCACATGGGGCGCTGACTGTTTGAGACATTTATTCACCTCATCTTGTGATGGCACTATCCAATTTTTTATATCAGGCATTTTTGCTGCTGAGTGAGAAAGAGAAGATTTAGATGATGATGACGATAATGGGCACACCTCAAGCATCTTGTAAGCATTGCCTGAGCATGATGAATCAGATGCTTGAGGTATGCTTGTAGGTTGCTTGTTGTCTTTAGTATTTTTATGCCACCGCGCATCAGCGGCTTTTTTGGCGCGCTCTGATTTTGTTTTTTTATTAGTACTCGCTTGCTGCTTTTTGTCATCTAGATAGTTTGAATACAGACTGCCCTCATGCTCCTGAAAGATACCTATGCTTAATACAAGAGTTATAAAGCACTTCGATTTTGACTTTGATAGCCCTGTGATGGCTGCAATGATGGTATCATCATGCGGTATCACGCCATTTTTCCAATAGTCCATCATCAGCAGGTGCAAAGCGCCGATTTGCTCTGTATTTAGCCTTGTCGTCATCGCCAGCATCTCACCGATGTAGACCGGCAGCCAGATACCGACATCATCAGATTTACTCATGACATCCCCCCTTCTCTACTTCAGGCATCATCAAAAATGCATCCACACTCTCAAAGCGCTCAAAGCTGTCTTTTGCCAGCTGAAATAAAATATCAATCTTGTGATGGTCATAACACTGCATCTGTATAGGTACAACCCTCAGCTCACAAATGGCCAATAAGGTCGCAAACTGTTCAAGGCGACTACCCGCTTGACTGCTATCCATCCATCGACCTATGGTGGTGGGATCAACGTTGAGACTTTGTGCCAGATAACAGCGTTTATGAATGGCAACTTTTTGCAGTATGTCAGCTTGGATACTGCGTGAATGTGCAAGATGTCTATCGGATAATGAATTCATAACGGGCTTCCAACAGCTAAGGTAAGTTTACTTACCTATTAAAGCACACAAAACTTACCTTCTCAACTGCTAAGATGAGGAGATAATTAAAAAGGTGAGGTTATGCAAACACTGGGACAAAAACTATACCAATTGAGACAAGATAAAGGCCTTGCCCGTACAGCCTTGGCAATAAAAATAGGCGTATCGAAAACAGCAATAAAAAACTGGGAAGATGATGAGAATATACCAAAACTGGAGTATTTGCAGCTGTTAGCTGATTACTTCGATTGCGATATAAACTATTTAATGCAAGGTGACAACAAAGAAAACTTACCTTCATTAATTCAAGAACAGCAAATACCCACAATAAATAAATCAGATGTATTATCATTTCGGAAATATAATGAACAGCTATATTGGCTCATAATCGATGACGACGCTATGCAGCCTGTATTTAAGCCAAAGCATCTGGTACTTATTAACCCCACCCTAATGCCTCAGCCTGGCGATTACGTGGTGGGTATAAACGATGATCAGGTTCTATTTAGAAAGTGGCGCGATTGCGGCATTGACGACACACGAGGGCAAAACTACTCACAGCTGGTAGCGCTAAATCCCGACTATCCGCCCCTTGATAGTCGGTTTACTACGTTTGAGGTTTGCGGGGTCGCCACCGAGCACAGAATAAAACTAAAATAAGCTGCGAGCGCTTATACTGATTCTGTCAATGATTGATCGTTGTCGATTGCCAGAGCATCATCGGTGATAAGCATCATATGTACAAAAAAACGCAATAATGGTGAAAACTTCCATGCACTTTTATTGCGCTGAGACTCTCGATTATCTGGCGTGGCAATACCAATATGTATGGTACTGATATCTGCTTTATGAATACGCCTGATCTTATCATCTGCAATACCAGCTACTTTTGACTGCTCCTCATCATGACCAGCCATAAGCCAGTTTTTGGCAGGTAGCAGCTGTGTGGCAATATCTATAAAACGCCGTAGCATTTGCGCCTCTTTATAAGGAAAAGACACGAAGGCTCTACTACCAGATAAGCGCTGTTGGCTTGTCCTTATAAACCACTGCCAATCATCTATTGAAGTATCACGTAGGATAAGCGCGCTGTTTTGGAGCGATGATAATAGCCGAAAGTCACTTTGGTATTGAATACTGATAGGGCTGATATCTTCAGATTTTGTAAACCGGCCTTGACCTCTAATCGATATAATCTTAGCAACCGTGCGCGCTCTATCAACGATAATAGTGGCATCATAAATATCGATATGAGTGAGTAAAGCGGCATTTTTTACTGACTCATTTTTATCGATATGCCGTAATAGTGCCCACACCCGATTGATGCCATAGCGCATAAACAAACTGTTAGATGACACAGCAGATGCGATTAAAGGCGTTGATAAATCCGTAAAAAACTTTGGTGAGGCGCGCTTATGCTTCACGATATTTCTTAATAACAGCACGCGGATACTAGGCAAGCTGACCTTATCGTTTTGGATGATCGCATGGTTTTGCTTAAGCTGTTTGTTGGCAAACCCAGTAATATTATTGATGATTTGAGTTGACAGCTTGATATCAGCAATGCTTAGAGCATAAGTTGCCATGAGTACGGCAAAGTGATGATAATACTCAAAGCTACGCTGCGGGGACAGATGCCCCATAATGCCAGATAACGCATACCAGCGATCCTGCGCGTGAATGTGTTCGCCCAATACGCTTGTCTTTATGCGTAAAATATCTTGCTCATTATAGTCCGTTAACGCGCAAGTTAGCTCAGTATCCCCGCATAACAACAACGCAAGATTACTCACTGCAGTATGCCGAAACGCATGAAAGGTATGACTTAATTGATTATCATCTATTGATATATCGTTTAAGAGACGTTTTAGCAATTGTAGCGGTACATGATCATCAACCGGATTTTTTGATGAGGATAAACTAAACATGAAATGATTAGGGTTGATACCTATGCTGCTTTGGGCGTATCTGATAAAAAACGCCAGCTCATCCGGCTGCAGTAGCGCAAAAATAGGAATACGGCGGTTGCTGCTGGCTGTTTTTAGGCCGCGATAGCTGTTACTGCGGACCACTATTGATGGCATCAATGTATCCAGCCCCTCGATATCTATAAACCTCAAGCCCAAAAGCTCTTTTTTACGCATACCAGTGCGGTATACCAATATAAACATCAGCGCAAACATCTCACGCTCTAGTATATCTACGCTGGTTAAAACCTGCTTAATCAGCGCATGATATATCGGCGGTGATACCAGCTCAGCTCGTACGCGGTGACCGCCTTTTTCATAAGGAATAATAGCGTGAGCAAAATTATAATGATCGCGTGCAAAGTTATGCAATCGCTGAAATAATTTGGCGTAATAAGACACATCACTATGATGACGTGCGATACTTTTATATTCTAAAATGTCCTCGTAGAGCATCTCAAAATCTTCAGCATCGAAAGACTCAAGGTTTTGACCTTGGGTAAAATACAGCCATTCATAACCGATACTTTTAACATATTGCAAAACGGATGAATGCTTGGGAGCTTTAGAGGAGTCATTGGTTAAAAAGTCCATTATCCAATCTAACAGCACGCGTGCATTCGTGGCAGTGTATTGCTGTCGGCGCTTCTCAACTCTCTCGATCAAGGCGGGCGGCGGGAGCTTTAGTCGTTTATTTTTAAGCTTTTCTGCAAGCTTAAAATCTTTTGTGATATCTGTAATCAAGTCTGAGTGCCGTACCTTTTTATTATGCCGACTTTGGGCATCGTTTTGCATCATTGGCTCAAGGGTTCGAATAGACAGCTGTAAAATATCATCCAAATCATAAACATAATCAGTGTCATGATAGGTAGGGCTTAAAAACTGCTCAAAGCTTTTCTTAGTCAAACCTGCCGTATCTTGTCTACCACAAAGCACAGTCACTAAGGCTTGATCGATATTGACATCATCCATCTGCTCCCAATGGTAGCTTGCATAAAATAAAAACTGAGTGAATGTTGGCACATGTAGATCAAGCGGTACCGCAATCATTGCCAAAACTCTCATAAGATAGTATTCCGCGCTTTGAAGATCATTTTTACGCGTATTTTCATACTCTTTTTGATAGCGAATAATCCAGCACTGAGTGACCAGATCAACGACACTCTGCTGAGTATTGTAGAGCTGATGACTATCGGCATCGCGCTCATTGCCATAACGCTTTTGCGCAAATCGTGGTGACACTAATAATCGCTGATTGATAAAGGGCTGATATTGCCCTGCAAGTAATGCTTTAAACCAGCCCTCAAGCATAGACTTATTATTAATGCCGCCATAAATCACACCTGAGAATATCAGCCATCCTAACACCTCGTTCTCACTATAGCTTGTGGTATTTTGCCAGAGGACCTGCGCGGCGCGCACAAGCGCGTTGATCTGTTTACCTCGAGCCACCCAACCTTTATCGATAGCGAGCAGATTATATTTGCTAGGAAATGAGACGGTAATGTTGGGGTAAATAAAATCTGCCAGCATAAAATGCCGATTTTGATAATCAATAAAGCGATTGGCCGTTTTGTAGTCACGTTTTATTTGCTTTTTTGTGTGGTTGTTTTTTGATATATGATCATGGATGAAATCTTGAAAGACCGCAAATCCTGCCGAATTGATGGGAGTCACTTGCTCATTTAGGGCCGTATAAAATGCTGCTATCAGTAGATCCCAGCGTAACCACCGCCGATCGATATTGAGATTATGGGTAGCGCTGATTGTATTAACAACCGGTAGAAAAGTTTGTGTATGATAGGCGCAGGCTTTGCGGCAGTACTTATGCGTTCTTTTTACTTTACTCAAATCACTAGGATAGTCTTGCCGTAATTGCTCCCATTTGGTTTGTAAATTAGCGAGCAGCTCAATCTCATAATTACGAGCTTCGCTACTTTGTGCCAGAACATCAGAATATGCCACGTAACGCTTTTTTCTACCGTCAAACTTGGCAAGCTTACTAATGATATTCGGCAGCTCTACACTGTTTATAATGATTGGCAGCATGACGCACCCCTATTTATACTTATTTTATCTAAGCCCAGCATCACCGCGATGCGCTCAAACGCGTAGCTGACACTTTTTATTTGAGACTTACTTGAAGATGAGAAACGGCCAAGTACTTCTTGGCGAGCTTTTTCATGACCGATTACAGCATTAATAAGTACTAATTCCACACCCAGTTTTTCAAGCTGACTGCGTACAAAATGACGTGTCCAGTATGGATTTTCATCGATAATTGACTTGGTCATCTGATAAGCATCGCCGCGTTTAATAATGGTCAAAGCATCAAAACTATCAGACAGTAAACGTAGCAGCGCCACCTCATCACCTAAGCGTATTGCATCGATGTCTGCGCTAATGTCATGTTTTAATAAGTGACTCAGCTGATAATTTATCAAATAGTTTTTATAATCGTTCAGATAGCGCTGTAGCGTTGGACATAAGGGCACAAGCCTTTGGCTTTGTACTTGTCTGATAGGCTTGTCATCAATCAAAAGCCACCCTGATATAAGATCGATATCACTCATGTACCCAATACCATTGTTTGGACGTACGCCTGTTAAGAGGCAAAAAACAAACCATGTAAAAATACTGACTCTATTAAAATGCGTATCGGCATCAAGACTGGTATTGGTTAAGTCATAAATGTCGCGTATCACGCTGTAAGCATACTCAGGCGTTAATGCAAACACAGAGCCTGTGCTATATTTATGCCAAGGTGTGATGTATGAGCTGTCAAAATTGCAGCCATTATTTAACACCTCAAGTGATGACTTATAATGCGCAAAAATTTCCTCGCTACGATGACCACTGTAGTACATAGCAGGTGCCAGCGGCGCGGGCGTCCTACAAATCAGATCGGCAATATGCGCGTTACTATCGGCAGTGTAGCGCGACAGCACAATAGGCAGCGCCGTCTCAATTCGGCTCACTGACAGATACGGCAGCCCAATTTGCGCACGCAGCTGCTTGATATAGGCATTAATATCATTAATTGATGGTAAATCCTGCTCTAACAGATCATCAACCAGCCATTGCGGCAGGGGAATTTTAATCACATCAAACTGGTTTTCGTGCTTGGACTCATCAAAACGACCATCGCGTTTGGTGATGCCCAAACGATGCTGAATGTAGCTGCGCTGAGTGCCTATCTTAAAAATACTGGGATGACCGATATAGCCTGTTATTAATAACGACTCGACGGGTAACGCGGTGATCATAGACAACAACAAGATGCTAGCGCAGCTACGATAACTAGCGTCTATAGATTTAGCGTCTTGGTGAAGCGTGGCAAAAACGGCCTGATAGCTGTTTTTGGGTAGCGCGCGTACGTTTGAATTAAGCGCTAAATCATTTTGAGCAATATGATTTTGTTGTAGAGATAAATCGATGGTTTGGAGTGGTACTGAAAGCACTGACTTTGCTAGATTTTCATTCATGCTCTCATAGTGGATAAATGACGGCTCATAGTGATCAAGAATTTCCTCATGACTGGTGACAAGACCTTCATGCTCTTCAGTTTGCGGCGTGTAGTTTTGAGACTGCAGCGCTGGCATTTTATGATCAATGTCATGATTGGTATCTGACAGCGAGTGCACTATTTTAGCTTTTTGTTTTGGCTGCAAATTTGACATTACTGTCAGATTAATGGGCTTGATGTGTTTAGCAGGTTTGACTTTTATGCGCCGCTTTAGGTAATGCGCCTCTCTATAGGCGTTAATGATCTTGCTGATCTGACTGATTAAAGGTTTTATCAATACTAGCTTATCAATTTCAATTTCAGCCTGACTCTCCAGATTTACTAAAATGTTCTCTAACGAGGCTAAGATACCGTTTGCACTCATTGTTGGCGTATCGGGTAGCTCATCCCAAATCCAAGTCCGCTTATTAGATTCTGAAAACTGCGCCAATTTAAACTGCATGAGCATATTGTTCGTATGCGTTTTTTTATTGTAATGCATAAGTAGTACAGCGGTATGCATGGCAATCGCTAGCCACAGTAGTTTCTGCTGAGCGCTTCTTTGACGTGTTACAACGATATCCTGCATCAAAATCAGCAATTGCATGATGAGCGGTTTTTTAGCCAAGTCAGATTTGCTGATTTTCATCTCATAACGTACCACAGGTCTGAGCACTAATATCTGAATAATTGCTTCAATTAAAACGTTCTGACCATCTGTGCCGTGATAGCTATCTTGTATGGCTATCACGACATCTATGATGGCTTGCAGCGCAGCTTTTCGATGATTAAAACCGTCAATGCCTTTCAAGTCTTTGATTGTATTTATAATGAGATGTCTGTTCAGCGGCTCACGTAGCTTATAGTTGTGTTTTGACACTTGAGCCTCCCTTTTTGCAGCGCTTATAATAGGTCTGCTCATGAATGTTAATCAGATAGCAAAAAGTGGGTATAGAAAAGATATTTTTTTCAAACAGTTGCTGGTTCAGCTCTGGTGTTAAAAACTCATTCAGATCTTGATAGATCGCCTCAATGTTTAATATTTTTTGATATCTAGTAATAATATCAATGAGTTCATAAAACACAGTGTCTACAAAGAACTGGTCTTCGCTGATTTGTACGGTTAATATTATCTGACTTAATAAAGCTTGATCGATATTGGCTGTCTTTAGAAGATAAAAAATCTCAAAATTATTGGTTAAAAATATTCTGTTATCCTTTTTCATTAACAGTATAGGTTTGACAAAGCTCATTTTTTGATGAGTGGATAAGTGGTTAGACGCTTGGATTTGTGGTCTGATAAGCCGCTGATAGATATAAAATAAGGTACTACTCTCTGGAAAAGTAAAGACGGACTGTTTTTTTAGTTTAGCAATAGAAACATTTTCCATATTTATCACTCTCTAGTTTTTAGTTACCTCCACTCTAACTATACGATTAATATTGGCCAGATAAAACAGTCGATAGAACGATATGCGTCAACTAGTGTCGCCTATTGCTAGTACGTAATTCTGTGAGTGGTTTAAAGACAAAAAAACCTGCCATTTGGGCAGGCTTGATAAATGACATTAGATTTAAAATAGGCGTGAATAGTATGGGTTTTCGATTTAGAAAAAGTATTAAGCTGGCGCCTGGTGTACGCCTTAGTATCACTAAAAAAGAGAGCTCTAGTTTGTCGGTAGGCAAACGCGGCGCGACAGTGAATGTTGGTAAAAAAGGCACACGTGGTACGGTAGGCATCCCCGGTAGCGGCTTGTCGTACTCATCTTATAAAGCACATGACAAACCTTTGAGATCTAAAACTCGCTCCTCATCACCGCACAGTTCTGCTAACAACGTTGATCAGCGTATTATCAGTAATACTGAAAGAAAAGTGAGTGCTTGGCTTGCTATCGGTATCTTGCTATTGCCGATTATTTTTGCCTGGTTCACGTTAAGGCAGGGACACTCGACGGTTAGCCGTGTGGTGAGTATGGGATGGATAATTGTTACTTTGTTCATGCTGCGCTAACATTCAACTGTCTAGGAAATTCATTATCGTATGAATCACCTGTTGTACCAATAGAAGCGATTAAATAATTGAAAAAAATGTTATCCGGCTTAGATAACGTTTTTTTCAATATGTGCTGTTTATAAAAACAGTATTTTCTTGCTTACAGTAGACCTCTTGTAAAAGTAATTGTAAGACACAACGTATATTATTGAACTCTACTTACTTAATAGATATGCCAAACATAGATAAGCTACTCGAACAAAGTGACGCTGGTTTTAAACGCTACACTGGCATTCATAAAGCCACTTTTTATGACATGCTTGAGGCCATGCAAAAGCATGAAGCATCTAAGACTAAATCAGGTAGACCAAGTGTGCTCAGTCTTAAGGAGCAGATACTACTAGCCCTGACTTATTGGCGTGAATACCGCACGCTTTATCATATCAGTATGGACTTTGGTATTCATGAGTCTTCTGCTAGCCGTATCATTCGTAAAGTAGAAGACGTACTTATCGATTCAGGTAAGTTTGAATTACCTAAAAAGCTGCCTAGTCGTGTCGATGACGACATCAATTGGTCAGTCGTCATTGTCGATGCTACCGAAACCCCTATTGAGCGTCCAAAAAAAACCAAAGAGACTACTACAGCGGTAAGAAGAAACAACATACCTTAAAAGCGCAGGTTATCGTCCATTGGCAAACCGGCTTGATACTGGACATGCAAACATCTAAACAATATGGCTTCCATGACTTGTCTGTCGTTTTTCCAAGTATGACAGCCATGAGCCTTCATGCTACTTTGGAGTTGTTCCCATGTATTATCATTAAGCACTGTTCTTGCCATAATTTAGAGAGCCATGTTTGAAATAGTCTCTTTATTTCAAAGCCTTTATACTTACTTTTCCAGATTAGGGACACACCCTAAAATCTCTCAAGTTTATGTTTACAGGATTGACGGCAGGGTTAGGGCGCGTCTTCAATTCACTCAATAGTTATCTAAATGTGTTGAAAACTACTATCAATAAAATATAGCAGATATATGGTAAACGCATCTGCTTAAAGCTTTATACAAGTCTTAACGCTCACCTAACCCTTCAGAGAATGTTTTGGTGATAGGCTTGGTAATATAGGACAGCACCGAGCGTTCTTTGGCTTTGATATCGACTGAGGCTGTCATACCTGGTTTAATGACTATTTCGTCACGGTGGTCTTCAAACTCGGCGCCCGTAATTTTGATTTGCGCTCGATAATACGGCTCTTCACCTTTCGGTGTTTGCTCCATCAGAGTATCGGGACTGATATAAACCACATTGCCATTCATAGCACCAAATATAGAATAATCATAGGCATCCAGCTTGACAGTAGCCACCTGACCTTCTTTCACATAAGCAATATCCATTGGGCTAATCTTGGCCTCAACGATGAGATCGCTACTGGTTGGCAATATTTCCATAATAATCTCACCAGGCTTTACGACCCCGCCAATAGTGGTAATGAGGATATTATTGACTTTGCCATCTGTGGGGGCATATAGGTTTTTTTCTTGCAATACTTGCGAGTAGTCGCGCAGCTGCTCAAGCTCAGTATTGAGCTCCTCTTGCGCCTTGGTCATTTCCGACTGCGCTTCTTCAAAGTATTTATTACGTTTGTTGGTGATTTGCGCCTGTATTTCTGCCACTTGCCGACGGAGCTTAATTACATCAGCCTGACTGACATCTCCATGAGCAAGTAAAGGCTCGTTCATACTCAGCTCTTGATTTGCCAATACCATCATTTTTCGTAAAGAACTAACATCCTGCTCGATAGCACGGCGGCGGCGATTGTACAGTTGCGTTTGATTGTTTATATATTCATCATACTGCAAAATATCATCTGGAAACGTTAATGGTCGCTCATATATTTCAGCTTCAAGTCGAGCCAGCTTGGCTTTTAGCGCTGCTATTTTTGAGCTGATATTAGCGACTGCTGCTTGTGCACGCTCTTCTTCTAAGGTAACGACCAGTTGCCCTTTAGTGACGTCTTCACCTTCTTTGACTAAGATATCAGTCAATACGCCACCCTCAACCGCTTGAATGTCTTGTGTACGAGCACTGGCGATAACAGTTGCTGTGGCTCGAGTCACCTGATCTATTTTTGCAAAATAAGCCCAAATAACTAATACAATGATACCGAATAGAGCGCCCCAAATAATGATACGGGTACGTCCAACTTTAGGATCATAAGACTTATGTTGGTAATTATTCATTGGCTTGCCCTACATTATCATCTTTATCAGACTGATCATCAGCTTTCACTTCAATACTTGAGGTTTTTTTACTGATAACACGAGTTTTTGGTTGGCTGACCTTTACTGCGGTTTTATGAGCAGGTTTTCGCTCTTCATTGCTTTGTAATTGGGCCAGCACTTTTGATTTTGGCCCATCCATCACGATTTGTTGATTGTCCATAATGATGATGCGATCAACCAATTGCAGCAGTGGCATTTTGTGAGTGGCCACGATTAAAGTGTGATCTTCTCCAAAATGCTTATGCAACACATCGATACACTGTGCTTCCTGCCGATTATCCATAGAGGCGGTTGGCTCGTCCATCAATACCACCGAAGGCTTGGTTAATACTAAGCGTGTAAAAGCAACCAACTGTTTTTGTCCTCCTGATAATCCCTTGCCTCCTTCACTAATAGGCAGATCTAAACCACTAGAGTGGCTGGCAACCAGTCTAATCAGTCCCGTCTTGACCAACGCATCATGCATAACGTCATCGCTAGGCGCTGGTAAGCCGATCAATAGGTTTTCTCGTAGCGTGCCCTCAAAAAGGCGATGATCCTGTTGTAGGTAGCCCACTTGCGCACTCAAAGACTCACGACTGATCTGCTGCATGTCAAGCCCATCTAACAAGACCCTGCCCTGTGTGGGCGCATATAATCCAGACAACACTTTTAATAGGGTTGATTTGCCAGAACCAATAGGTCCTAAAACAGCAATACGCTCGCCTGCTTTAATCTGTAGCCTACTGATAGCTAAAGCGGGCTGATCATTATTTTGGTAGTTGAATATCACTTTTTCTAAGTCAAAATTACCTGAGATATGACTGGGCGATAACGGGTGACTGACACCGTGATTGTCTTGCTCTAGTGAGAACAACTGCTCTATATTAAGTTTGGCAGCTTTGGCATGTGAGTGCTGTACCAATAGATTAGGAATACCCATCACTGGTGCTAAAATACGACCGCCTAAGATTGAGCAAGCGATCAAGCCACCCATGGTCATATCTCCTGACATCACTACAAAAGAACCCACAATCACAATACCGACATAGCTGACCTGTTGTATCATCTGTGACAAGTAACTTAAGTTGTCATTGGCATGCTTCATATCCAAATCATTTTTTGTGGTGATGTTCATCACATCAAGCCAGCGTGACAAAAACTTCCAGTTGCCTGATCCGGCCTTAATCGTTTCAACGCCTTCTACCGTCTCTACTAAGATACCTGTCTTGCGATAAGAGGCTTGCGCGCCCACAGCGGCGATACTGTCGATTTTTTTGCGTGCACTAAGACCTAGTACAATCGCCACCACGGCGGCAACAATAGGCACTAAAGCGACTAATGGATTACCAATAATAATAATAAGGGTCACAAATATGATCGCCATCGGTATATCGACCAAGCCAAACAACGTACTTGCTGTATAAAAGCTGCGAACCTGCTCATATCCACGCAGCTGCGCTGCCATAGACCCCACAGACCCTGGCATCTGATCGATACGCACGCCTAATAGACGCTGAAAAACCTCACGTGATAAATACTGGTCGAGATTGACCACCACTTTGTCCATAATCTTGGAGCGGGCAAACTTCATAAAAGTTTCAAATAAGATGACCAGACCTACCCCACTCGCTAAAATAATCAAAGTGTATTCGCTACGAGTTGGAATCACACGATCATAGACCTGCATCGAAAACAGCGATACGGCAAGCGCCAACATATTGATTAAAAACGAGGCAACAACTGCCTCTATAATAATGCCACGGTAGTTTTTGAGGTCTTTTTTTAGAATCTGATCAAAGCTTAACCGTTTACGCTTACTAGGCTCGCCCTCTAATCGTATTCGCAATAGCTGAGTAAAAGCATCACTTGGATGAGCACTCACATGCTCAGCTTGACGAAACTGCCACAGCGCTTGTGGTGTTTGCTGTTCAATCACACCCCAGCCTTGTGTAGGATGTAAGGCCAATAAAGGTAGAAAAGCTGCATCTGGCATGGGTAATGCCTCTGGCAGTTGCTCAACCCCTAATTGCTCCAGTACCTTAACAACACTAGATAGAGTCGTCAGCTCCGTTTGTTGATGCAGCACGCCATGGAGACGGACACTATCTACAGGATAGCCTTGCTGGGTAAGTAAAGTACGTAACGCAGTGGCCAATTGTGTTGCTTGTTCACTCAATTGCTCATCAGCAGTAGGTATCGATAGCTGGGCGGTGGTATTTTCTGCAGCATCATTTGGTAATTCATCATCGGCTTTAGCCTCATCAGAAGCTGAAAAAGGGGTACTCATGATACATATATCCTACTGGTTTACTGGGAGGGAATAAGTGTTTACCCCTGTCGCACTCTTGGGTTTGGCGACATGATCTGATTGCAATACGACTGGCTCAATAACTGCCTGATCGGGCACCTGCCTAGCAGCATCTTGACGAATAAACCAGTTTTTGACGGGATCTAGTGGGCGGAACAGCGGGTCTGGCTGACGACTTTGATCAAACTTCTGCCATGGCATCATGCCAAAATCAACTTGCAGTTTATAATATGCTGCAATAATAGACGTTCGTGTCTCAACCAACTGCGCCTGATATTGAGAATGCTCGCGCACCGCATTGAGCACCTCAAGCCAAGACTTGCGTCCAGCGATAAACTGGCGGCGATAAGAGCTCACCACAATTTGTGCGCCTGCGACTGCTGCGATCAAAGAGCGCTCTTGATCCTTAGCACTAGCAAACTGCTGATATTGGGTTTGGATAGTCTCAAGCACTTGTCGTCTTGACGCTTCTTTTGACTGTGAAAGGCTGTTTACTCGTGAGGCTGATGCCCGGGCTAGTGCCAAATTAGATAGACCCGCTCCTGGATCATAGCTTAAGCCTACCGAAAACTCACCTTCACTATTATTCTGATTGTTGTTTCTATTTTCATCATGATAATAGTCGTATTCGTACTGTGCATAAAAAGTCGGATAACGCGCCGCCTGTAATGACTTAACTTCTTGCTTAGCCGCTTCAACTTGATAGTGCCCTTTTACCACAGTAGGATTATAAAAGCTGGCCTGATCGAATGCCATTTTTTCAAAGGTTTGAGAGTAGCCTTTGGCATAGCTGACAAGCTCACCGATATTCGGCACTGGCAGATCAGCTGCTGACAGCTTACGACCAGTGATTTGCTCTAATCGAGCGATAGCAATACGCTGCTGCTCTACTGCTGCTTGATACGAGTTTTGCTCTTGTAAGATGCGATTGGTTACTAAATCCATCTCGATACGCGCCGATACACCTTGATTGACTCGGCGCTGCATCATTTCCTCAAACTCTGTCAACAGTTGCAGATTGTCATAATAGACTTGCTGCTTAGACACAGCAGTGATATAGCTTTGCCATGCCTCAATGGTGGTTTTGGCGACTTGATTCTGTTGCTCGTAAATATACTCTGTGGCGGCTTTATCATCAAAAAGTGCTTGATTGACGTTGGCAGTAAGTTTGCCACCCGTCCATAATGACTGCCGTAGCTGAAACTGAGAGACCATGCCATCGTCACGGTCATAGCCTGATGACAATGTCGGTGCTGGCAGCAAGTTGAGCTTGGCAGCACGGATACTCTCTGTCGTCGCCTGCTGCTCAGCACGTGCCGAACCAACGAGAGGATGGGTTTCAATCGCTTGGTCAATCAATGTATTGATGTGCGTATCAGTGCTAGAAAAAGCAGAGATTGATATGCTCATAAATAGTATACTTAAGCATAGCCGATATCCTATGATTTTTATAGAAAACAGATTGTTCAATACTAACTGTGACGGAAAATGGTGCAAATAGACTTTCATTTAAGACTCAGTCCTACTACAAAAATAAGAATGCAACATAATATGATGGCTTCTCTGTTGTTTTTTATAAAATAATACAAATATTAGCGCTTACTTAACGTTGCCATTGAAGATTTGATGTCTTTAATATTAACAGAGGGACCAAGATATGACTTTCTCGTCTCGTTCTCCTATAAGAAAGCCGAAAGAGAAACCCGCTCTAACCATTATATTGGCTCTATTACTACATGTATGGCTGGCAATCATTATATATTTCACCGTGTTTGACCATAAAAACACGCCTGAATCACAAGACTTGATGACCAGAGATAAACCTGTAATCAGTGCGCCTTCCAGTACAGAAAACACTAAAGCGACAGCGAATCAGGTCGCAATCAATGATATAGAGGCTATTTCAACTACAGTAAGCATAAATACAGCGGAACCTACCGTACCACAAATGCTTACCTCAAACAGAGATGTTGCAACTCAGAACCATAAGTCGCAAAAGCAATCTCCATCACCCAAGCCCACTTCATCACAAACTCAGTCTTTAACAGAGGAAAATCTCTCTCCTGTAAGTCATGACGATTCAGCTACTTACGATGAACCTATCACTAAAAAGCCACAAAACCTACCCAAGCATCAACTGCAAAAAACCAAAGAATATCAAGTATTAGAGGACGAGATGGACGAAGACAGCGAACAGCTCTCAACGTTGATCAATGAAATCAAACAGCGCAATCAACAGCAGATTGACTCACAACACGTCACCCAACCTATAGAGCCTTCTGTACCCGCAAATCCCACTGATGAAGTGCTGATACCTGATTATCCCATCACCCCTATTACCTCATTAGACAAGTCAAAAAGCAACTAAATACGTAACAAAAAAGCCATCACAAGTATGGCTTTTTTGTTTACATCAAAATTATCTATAAAAAACAGCAGTTATATCACGGTAATATCAGTATCGACATATAGAGTCAACGATGGATCCAATGCGCTCTGATACTGAGCATATCCTGCTTCATTGGTGGTTTGCTGTTGAACAAAATCCGCTGTTAAAGAAACACTATCAGCATTGTCGCCATCAATAAATAGCGTATTGTTGCTATCAGTTATATTGATGACATCACTGGTAGTAAGATTAGTCAATGACTGTGCACCATCACCTAACTCAATAAGTTCCATATTATCAATCTTATTGCTATCAAAGCTACTAAAATCAATACTGGTATCTACCAGTAGCGTATCAAAACCTGCACCACCATCCATCGAAGCTTTATCTGCTGAAAACTCAATGGTGTCATTATTGCTACTTGAAATATTCAGCGTTTGTTCAGCATAAGCTGTATCACCATCCTTATCTTCTACTGAGAAAGAAATGTCTTCTTTATACGCGGTACCGTCAAAATTAGGTTTAGCGTAATAAGTGTAATCTCCTGACTCAAAGTTTAGAGCAATAGTACCACCAGCTACAGTTTGAATGGTAACCGTGGTACTTTCTTGGTCGTAAGTACCCCCATTGACGCCTTCTACAGTCATACCCCCTGTGGTACGGCTATAAGTATAAGTACTTCCATCTACAGTAAAACTCAGAACATTGCCTCCATCAGCGCCGTATCCCGCCGTTATTCCTTCTGTAACACCACCTTTAATCAAATTCGTGGTACCTTGAGGTCTATTTTCAAACGCCGACCCTTCAAACAAGGCATCTAATTGATTTATATCAGTTACTAAAATAGCAAGTTCACTATCGTTATCTTCACTTTTTTGTCCATCAAAAGAGATAGGTGATATAGAGTCAACAGAATCCACATCTCCTATCGCAAATGCATAAGACTTAATATTGTTTGCAATTAAAAAATCTGTCCATATTTTTTCTTCACCAGGCTGAATACCTGTATCCTCATCACCACTGTAACCAGGAGATAACGAATTTACTCCACCTTGCCCGTAAGCAGGCTCACCATCTGTTAAAAAGTAAGAATAGTTTTCCGCGCCTTCGAGCTTCCCAGGTTTGTCAAAACCTTGTATAGCAAGATCAAGGGCAGCATCATAATTGGTACCACCACCCTTAGTACTTGCATTATTAATGAAGCTCTTAGCATCAGTTGCTGTCATCCATACATCTTGCGTAGAAGCTTCACCATCAAATAATGTTATTTGTACCATGACGTCACCCATTCCTGAATAACTATCAATCAATTTGTTAATTGCATTTTTCGCGACATCTAAACGAGTTTCGGTATAAGAATTAGTATAGTCTGCAAGTGCCTCCATACTACCTGATATATCTAAAATAACTGATAAATTAAAAGCTGCAGGCTCTATGAATATAGAGATGTCTCCTGAATCAACGACAGGAGAGTCATCTTCCACTGTTACGACGAGATCTCCACTTGATAATATCTCTGTACCATTATTTACCTGTAACTCAAATGTAAGATCTATCTCATCTTCAATATTTTTCTCAGGATGATCAATCGCATGTAGTAATGTCGTTTCATATGATGCCACATAATCCAAACCATCAGCTTCAACGTCATTTACCTTTATAGTCATAACATCAGTCGCAGGCTCACCTACATTCAAAACTACTTGCCCTGTCAGAGTGTCTGTATCACTATCCCAGTTCCAGACAACATCTTTGCCTTGTACTGTAATACCCTCTGGCCCTGTCAGTTGAATACTGAGATCGGCTAAAGGAATATTTTGTGCTGCAGTTAGCACTATTTGACCCATAGCCGTAGTTTCATTAGTAGTGTCCTTGTTTCCTTTTTCATCAGCAAGACCACTCTCTAATCCTTCCTCCGAGACATTAACAGTCGTTGCCGAAAGTACCGGAGCATCCGTACGACCATTAATAGTAATAGTTAACGTGGCCTCTGAGGTGTCGCCATCAGCATCAGTAATGGTGTATTTGATACTGTCTGTTAATGTATCACCATCATTCAGCGCATTCACGTCAGTATTATCATTATCAAGAGTATAGGTATAGGTGCCATCAGCATTGATGACAAAGCTACCATAGAGACCTGCTTCAGTTTTCGCTTCAACAGCAGGTGCCCCTTTACCATCCACGCCAAAGTCATCATTGGTGGTCACAGTACCACTAGCTATCAACTGGGTGTCTTCTGTCACGCTATTGGCATCATCTTTAGCAACAGGGGCACTGTCGGTAATGGCAATGTCTAAACTGCCACTGCTGGTCTTGCCGTTGCTGTCGGTGGCGATAATAGCAATCTCATCTACGACAGGGGCATCTTCAGTGTGCTCTTGTACTTCTGGATCATAACTGTAGCTCACCTCTCCTGTCGCAGGGTCATAGCTCTTAACAACCAACGTCCCTTTACCCGTGTTAATGGTGGTTTCTGCAATGGTGCCATCAGCTGCTACCGCTATCTCAACACCACCAACGCTGATGGTAGTGAGGATAGTGTTCGGATCTGCAGGATCTGTTGTGACTGTAAAGCTACCATCAACAGGACCATCACCCTCATAAACGGTTTTGTCACCAAGACCATTAGGGTTCTCAGGCGTAGCTGGGTTGCCTTCGTTCACTGGGCCATTCGGTTCAGTGGGATCAGCGGGTTGAGGATCTACAGGTACATTCGGTGGTATCTCAATCGCCGGATTGCTATCCGTACGACCATTAATAGTAATAGTTAACGTGGCCTCTGAGGTGTCGCCATCAGCATCAGTAATGGTGTATTTGATACTGTCTGTTAATGTATCACCATCATTCAGCGCATTCACGTCAGTATTATCATTATCAAGAGTATAGGTATAGGTGCCATCAGCATTGATGACAAAGCTACCATAGAGACCTGCTTCAGTTTTCGCTTCAACAGCAGGTGCCCCTTTACCATCCACGCCAAAGTCATCATTGGTGGTCACAGTACCACTAGCTATCAACTGGGTGTCTTCTGTCACGCTATTGGCATCATCTTTAGCAACAGGGGCACTGTCGGTAATGGCAATGTCTAAACTGCCACTGCTGGTCTTGCCGTTGCTGTCGGTGGCGATAATAGCAATCTCATCTACGACAGGGGCATCTTCAGTGTGCTCTTGTACTTCTGGATCATAACTGTAGCTCACCTCTCCTGTCGCAGGGTCATAGCTCTTAACAACCAACGTCCCTTTACCCGTGTTAATGGTGGTTTCTGCAATGGTGCCATCAGCTGCTACCGCTATCTCAACACCACCAACGCTGATGGTAGTGAGGATAGTGTTCGGATCTGCAGGATCTGTTGTGACTGTAAAGCTACCATCAACAGGACCATCACCCTCATAAACAGTCTTGTCACCAAGACCATTAGGGTTCTCAGGCGTAGCTGGGTTGCCTTCGTTCACTGGGCCATTCGGTTCAGTGGGATCAGCGGGTTGAGGATCTACAGGTACATTCGGTGGTATCTCAATCGCCGGATTGCTATCCGTACGACCATTAATAGTAATAGTTAACGTGGCCTCTGAGGTGTCGCCATCAGCATCAGTAATGGTGTATTTGATACTGTCTGTTAATGTATCACCATCATTCAGCGCATTCACGTCAGTATTATCATTATCAAGAGTATAGGTATAGGTGCCATCAGCATTGATGACAAAGCTACCATAGAGACCTGCTTCAGTTTTCGCTTCAACAGCAGGTGCCCCTTTACCATCCACGCCAAAGTCATCATTGGTGGTCACAGTACCACTAGCTATCAACTGGGTGTCTTCTGTCACGCTATTGGCATCATCTTTAGCAACAGGGGCACTGTCGGTAATGGCAATGTCTAAACTGCCACTGCTGGTCTTGCCGTTGCTGTCGGTGGCGATAATAGCAATCTCATCTACGACAGGGGCATCTTCAGTGTGCTCTTGTACTTCTGGATCATAACTGTAGCTCACCTCTCCTGTCGCAGGGTCATAGCTCTTAACAACCAACGTCCCTTTACCCGTGTTAATGGTGGTTTCTGCAATGGTGCCATCAGCTGCTACCGCTATCTCAACACCACCAACGCTGATGGTAGTGAGGATAGTGTTCGGATCTGCAGGATCTGTTGTGACTGTAAAGCTACCATCAACAGGACCATCACCCTCATAAACGGTTTTGTCACCAAGACCATTAGGGTTCTCAGGCGTAGCTGGGTTGCCTTCGTTCACTGGACCATTCGGTTCAGTGGGATCAGCGGGTTGAGGATCTACAGGTACATTCGGTGGTATCTCAATTTTTGGCTCAGATAGCTCAGTTGGCTCTGGGTCTTTGTTATCTTTAATAAATGGCAATGGAATTAGTCCTAAACCAAGCCACCATGGGAAACCTGCTGGAGCAGCTATCCACCACGGCACTACCATTTCTTCACCACCTAACGCCTGACCTTCAACATCACCTATTTCCAGTTGAGTTACATAATCATAAACCTCACCTGTATCTGGAATATAATGGTAATATTCACCATCTTCAGCGATACCAACTAATGCACTGTCTGGGTTATCATAAAAACCTTGTATAATAAGATCGCTTTCTTGACCTTCTTCTTCAAATGAAACATGTAAGTCATTTTTCAGACGTTTAGTGATGATATGGTTAGGCGCTCGACCGATAGCAGTATCATGAAACTCATAATTCACCTTATCCATAGCTTTAATAATGGTAGGCTTACCGTCCTTGGTCACGACTTGTACTTGATCTATGGTTTGAGTCGCATCATTTGTCTTCACAATAATCGTATTCATTTTTATCTCTCATATTCTTCAATCAAAATTTTAGAACTTTACAGTCTTATGTATTAAGATGTCTAAATCGCTAAAAACTCATGGCTTAGCTAGGTTTTCTTCGACCACAGCAACCACTCGGCGATTGAGCTGCCTTCCTTCTACTGTGTCGTTGCTTGCTCTTGGCTGCGACTCGCCATAACCAATGGCAGTTAAACGATCTTCTGCGACTCCAAACTGCGAGATCACCACTTCTTTTACCGCATTTACACGACGTTGGGATAAAGCTTGGTTATAACTCTCCTTTCCACGGCTATCAGTATGTCCTTCTATGATGGCAGCAGTATTTGGATACTGGGTCATAAATTCAGCCAGCTCAGCTACTTTGGCATAATACTCTGGACGTACGACCGCCTTATCTGTCTCAAATAACACCTCAAGATCAATCGTCACTTTTTCAGTTAGCACTGGTGTTTCTTTTTCTACTGTCAAAGGTGGTGTCACAGCGGGCATAGCAGCGACAGGTGCTGGACAATTCGGTACGACACGACTGATTTGATGAGACTGATAAGACTTATTTGCCAATAGCGGTGATGCACTGTCAGGCGTTATCTGCGTCAATGCGCTTCTGCCTGTTTCGTCCATTTCGACATAAAAAAAGTACGTTTGGCCACCTGTTAGCTGATAATCTTGCTTATCTGCTAATAAGTTATTACTTTTAAAGCCAGTCGCCTGAGCACTCAACTGATTACTTCCAGTACAAGAGTCCACCACCGTGTAGTTGTTCGCATGCAAACTGACTTGAAACCTGTTGTTGATAGAGATATTGGTACTTGTTTGCTCAGAATGATTATCGTTCTTCCGTATAAATACTAATCGAGTCTTATCAGACGCCACTTCTTGCTTGAGCACCTCTTTGAAGTCAATACTTTTTTTATTGTTCCACATAACGCCATCGACATGCTGGGTACGGCCTTCACTATCAGCACCACCAATGACAGCACAAGAAGGCATACCAAGCAATGTTATTGGTAAAATAATAGCAACTATATTCTTTCTAAGTATCTTGTTCATAGTATTAACCAGACTTCCATTTTTTTTGATAGGTAATATTTTTAAATTGACAAGCAGATGGATTTATATGTTGTTTTTCAACGACCCTGACAGCTATAGTTCTATTTGCATATATACAGTACATTTTATGTATAACAAACGTTAGTAGTATATAGTCAAGACCATATAAAAGTGTTATAAACTAATTATCAAACCCAATTGTTATTATAAAGACCATGACTTACTCACTAGATTTTCGCAAACAGGTACTAAAAAGTATAGATGACGGTATGACCTTTGCCGAGGCAGCTGAGTTTTACAATCTCAGTCCAACCACTATACAGAACTGGAAGAGACGTATTTATAGCAAAACAACCAGGCAAACCAAGCCCTATAAAATACCAGATGACGTGCTACTTAATGATGTCAAAGAACATCCCGATGATTACCAGTATGAGCGAGCGCGTCGTCTGAACTGTAGCAAAACAGGCATTTATCATGCTCTAAAGCGTCTTGGCATCAGTCAAAAAAAAGACCTTAGAACATCCAAAAGCTTGTCCGATCAAAAGAGCGGCGTATCAGGGAAAGCTTGATCGCTTTACGCAGCAAGGCTATCCCATCGTCTATATGGATGAAAGCGGCTTTGAGCACGAGACCATCCGCTCTCATGGTTACGCGCCTATTGGTAAGCCATGTATCGATAGCTACAACTGGCAAGGTAAAAAGCGAACCAACGTTATTGGTGCTCTGTATAACAAAATGCTGTTTGCGCTTGATTACTTTAATCTCAACATTAACAGCAGCATATTCTACAACTGGTGCAAACACAAACTAATCCCAAGTCTTAAAACAAAATGCGTGATTGTGATGGATAATGCTCGATTTCACAAAAACAAACGCGTTCAAAAGCTACTCAACAGGCATGGTCATCGTATACTATGGCTGCCACCTTATAGCCCTGATTTGAACCCTATCGAGAAAAAATGGGCTCAGGTGAAGTTTCTACGCCAAGGCTGGATGGAGAATGATTTATCTAAATTGTTTTATGATATTTGTTCAAGGCATAACAATTTTATTTTGAACTGACTATATCGAGATGATGATGTTATATTGTATTTGGGGCTATAGTCGAATCCACATGAGTCAGCTACATGGCTATCAAGTTGCCTACACCTAACGTATTATAACTTCGATAACTATCAGTATAAATAAAGCTATCAGGCTTGATTTTACGCTCGATAATAGGCTTGAGCGTGCTTTACTTAGTGTCTGCTATGACATTACTATTTCGTATTAGAATACCTAATACGACTGTTTTGCCAGTAGCCTCGCCATCTCACTTGCCTTTGCCTACATCGCCGAAGTAGCTTTCATATAATTCTACTTCACCATCAAAAGGGGCATCAGCTTATAATGAAAGATAGTGATCTATAACAAGCCTGATTTTATGATAAAAAAGTGCAGCCGTTTTAGGCTAAATATCCAGCAAATTTGCGGCTGCTCTAACAATAACTTCAGCCGCGAAAAACTCTAAGAGCGTAAGATGGACTTAGTTTACAATGAGTTACCCTCATAAAAGCAGTTGAGCACAATGTTAATCTAACACAACCCTAACATTTTTATAAAAATAATTATTAGTATCTCTCCTCCAGTATTCACTCAGAGAAAAGCCGCCGTTAAGCTTATCGAAAAATATAGTTTTCCATGAAAACATTGTTACAACTAAAGGATAGTAAGTCTTTCAAAACATGATGAGCGGGCTATAAAGAAGATAGACGGTATGATTTCGTCTTTAGCTACATGTTAACTAGGGTTTGCCTTCATTTCAAAAATAATGATAAAGGGGCGATTTTTTTTGACCTACGAGTAAGTATTGATGAAGAATGGGTATTCACAGACGGAAGATACATCTCGCCATCGACTCGCATGGAAACCCGATTGATTTTAAAATCACTGGGGTGACGTTCACGACAGCCAAGCGGTAGATGACATCATAAAGATGTTAACAGATGCGACCTACTTCACTGCTGATAAAGCTTATGATTCTGAAACCATTAGAAACAGGCTACGAGAAACTGGCTCGCAATTACAAGTCTATGCTGTATCTGGCTTGTACTATGATTCATAGTAAACTGAATTAGGGACAAGCCCTAGAGAAAAATAGCAGATTTTTTCGCCTAAACGCCGGTAAAGTGGAGGTAAAAACGCTATAATTTTATAGTGCCCGATTTCTTAATCTACTTTGAGATACTTAAAATGACGTCATCTTAGTAAAAAAATAAACCATTGAAAATCAGCAATATACATTAATACCATATGGAGTTTTTTAATAGCTTTTGGTTGACCTACTTTGACATGGTAGAGGTCGCTAGTTCGAATCTAGTTACGCCTACCAGATTCGAAAAGCCCCAATCTTTATGATTGGGGCTTTTTTTATGTATCCCGTCCTGAAAAAAGAAGGTACTACTTATCGTTCGCTATTTTCTTGACAGCTTTAGCTTTGAATTCGTCACTGCAAGCTCTCACTTTCTTGATCATAGCAAACTCCGATTAATGAGCTTAGTTTATCGAGTTTCTCTCTACGGTTTTTTCAGCATGGCTCAGTCTGATAGTATCAGTCATTTTCAGAAAGACGCTAAAAAAGCGATATCGTCATTACTACATAAAAGAGATACACTGTATATATTCGCTAGACTGATATAAATTTTCTTGCGTGCTGTGCCTGCGCCGACAGGTGCTACGTAAAACTTATCTCAGTCTCGCTGTATCCTGTTTATATTGACCTGACTATATATAAAAACAGCCGATGTATAATGAATATAAAACGATAGCCTCTACAGATGGGTAAAAAAACATGAATATCGAAATTGATAACGTCAACCAAGTAGAGATTGTTTATGAAGATGAGTTTTTGGTGGCAATTAATAAAGAGGCGGGATTATTGGTGCATCGTAGCTGGCTGGATAAGGGCGAGACGCGCTTTGCCCTGCAGCTGACCCGTGATGCCGTAGGCTGTCATGTGTTTCCCGTACATCGTCTGGATCGGCCGACGTCAGGGGTATTATTGTTTGCCAAAAGTGCGGACGTGGCGCGCTCGTTGACCGAAGCTTTTACTACGCGCAAGGTAACCAAGCAGTATTTGGCGGTGGTACGCGGCTTTATGCCAGAGCAAGGCTCTGTCGATCACGCGCTAAGCTTTCAGCCAGACGCCATCGCCGATAAGTTTGCCAATGTGGACAAACCTGCTCAAGAAGCGGTGACTCATTGGCAACGCTTAGCACAGATCGAACTGCCATTTGCCGTATCAAAAAAACACAACACCAGCCGCTACAGTCTCATGCGCTTGATGCCCGTCACTGGCCGCAAACATCAGTTGCGCCGGCATATGAAGCATTTGTTTCACCCCATCGTGGGTGATACCAGTCACGGCGATGGACGGCACAATCGCTTTTTTCGTACTCAGTATGATTGCACGCGCATGCTACTGCATGCTCACAGTTTGGCGCTCAGCCACCCTGTCACCGGTGAGCCACTGCTACTAAAAGCGGGACTGGACGAGCAGTGGCGACACATTATAGAGACCTTTGCTTGGACAGAGAGTATTACAGACTAGGCACAGTTATCCATCGGTGCTATTTACCGATGCGCCAGCTTTTTATTTTGGTAAAAAAACCTTTTATTCTCTCAGAAAAGCTAAACGCCTCGGACGCAGGCACCGCCTCGACCTGATGGCGCGCCGCCAGTATTGGCTGCTGGAGTAGTCGCTCATGATGATCAAAGGCTCGATCCAAACTGATACTCATCATAGAAAAATTGGTCGGTCGTGGTAAGCAGCGATATACTTGACCCTTATTGATTAAGTCAATCACCATATGAGCATCTTTAAATTCAGTCAGCATCAACACCATCAAGTCTGGCTGGATGTTTTTTAGGGCATAAACCACAGGCGTGATGTTTTCTTCGTTGAGCGTGGCGTCAGTAATGGTGACCCCAAAGCGCTTTTTTTGTAACAAGCTTGCTGCCTGCTCCAGCGTGTTTGCCCAGCTCACTGTATAGGCACCCTTAAAATGACCTTTTATTTGCTGATAGACATGCTCGTCATCGTCTAATACCAGTAGATGGCGCTTGCCAGCTGCATTACTGTATGCAGGGTGAGACAGTGCGGTGTCCCCAAAAATACTCGGGGCAATGTCTTGTGTTTGTTGAGCAATCTCTGTCGCTTTGTTGATGACGTCTTTTAGCTCGTCATTTTGCCAAGGTTTGGTGATATAACGATAAATCTCGCCTTCATTGACCGAATCAATCACCGCGTTTAGATCGGCATAACCGGTCAATAAAATACGAATGGTATTTGGTGATTTCTCTTTGATATCACGCAGCACTTCTGTCCCTTGCTTATCTGGCATACGCTGATCACTGATGACCACTTGGACATCGTGGCGGCTGACATACGCCATCAGCTCGGCGGCATCAGTGGTGGTAAACACATCGTGCGACTGGCGAAAGTGCATCTTTAAACTGCGTAAAATGCGCGGTTCATCATCGATAAAGGCGATCTTTGGTTTTTGCATGTCATTCTCTTTATAGTTTTAAGTCTATTCATTTTCAAATAAAGCTCGAGCTGGTTTGCTCTTATCAGCAGTCGACTGCACAGGCAGCAGCAGCGTAAACGTCGTGCCCTCCCCAACGACTGAGCTGACCTCCATACGTCCATGATGCTGCTCCATGATTTGCGCGCTAATAGCCAGCCCTAGACCTGTGCCTTCACCGGCTTTTTTGGTGGTAAAAAATGGCTCAAAAATCTGTACCAGCTTACTCTCCTCAATGCCCACGCCATTGTCTTTGACACTCACGGCTAGGTACTGCTGGGTGTCATCGACAGATGACGTAATATGCAATGTGCCTTTACGATCGGCTGGCATGGCTTGAGCGGCATTATTAAATAGGTTTAATAACACTTGGTTGATTTGTGAAGGGTTGCATTGAATCAACGGCAGCTTGGCAAGCTCTGTGCTGACGTCTAGGGTTTTTAGATTGTTTCGTGCCATGACAAGGGAGGTGGTGATACAGTCATTGATATCGACTTCTTTGACTTTAGATTCATCAATTCGAGAAAAATCACGCAAGCTGACGACCAGCTCTGCAATCTGATCGACGCCGTACAGCCCGTCTTTAATCAAATCGGCCAAGTCCTCACTGACCTCATCTTCTTTGATTGCCTCGCAGCATTGTAAGGTTTGCGCTATCAGCTGCTCGGTTTTTTCTGGCGGGGTATTTGGTGCTTTTAAGACCTGCAATAACTGCTCGGTATGCTGTATCAGCTCATCAAAACGCCCAAGATTATCACCCACCAATTCCATATTGCTGCGCACATAGCCAAGCGGGGTATTGACCTCGTGTGCCACGCCTGCCACCATCTGGCCGAGCGTGGCCATTTTTTCGGAGCGTACCAGCTGCACTTGAGAGGCTTTTAGCTCATCCATGGCTTGCTGTAGATCTTGGGTTCGAGCTGCGACTTGCTTTTCTAGATGGACATTGATTTCAGCCAGCGCACCTTCGTTTTCGACGATACGGTCGATCAGGTGATTGGTTTGTTCACTGATGACATGGATTTCACTGACCGCTGAGGCTGGCAGTTTGTGCGCGCTTAACTGCTGATATTGTTTTTGTTCAATCAGTGCACCCATGTCAGCCACAGCATCGGCCATCCGCTTGAGCGGCCGCGTGAAGTAGCGACGAAACACCCATGCGGTCAATAATAAGATCGGTATAAAACCCAACAACATGGCCTGAATCAGCTTGTCAGACAACGCATTTGCCACGCTCATCATATCGTTATCAGGCTTGACGACGACCATCTTCCAATAGGTAAACGGCATACGAAAGACAAAAGCGGTCGCTGGCTGCTGCAATATAAAATCATCGGGCACAGCAATGGTCTCAACCAAATGACTGTCTACAAGCGCAAACGTCTGATCGATATTTAATAGCAGTAAAGCAGAGAGCAGTTTGGACTCCTGCTCGCTAATTTTGTCTAGATTGGTGGTGCTCAAGATACTACGGGCAGCGAGTGTAAAGCGGCCTTCATCTTTTGCCAGTGCTTCATCGATCAGCTGATGATTGATACGCTCTAAGCTGTCCGCAATCGGCGCAAAACCAGGGCTTTGGGCGGCCAGCTGCCGTGCCGTGACTACCTCACCTTGCGGGTTATTCTCAGTCGTTTGTGTGACCTTCGATTGCTCTGGAAAGGCCAAAAACCGATTGTCCAAATCGACCAAAAACACATAACCACCGAGCTTGTCTTGCCACCTTTTCATGGCAGCGCCGAGGTTATCCAGCAACAAATTAAAGCTCACTACCCCATCAAACGCCTGATTGCGACTGTCATACAGCGCCTTGGCACAGGTCATTACCCGCTGATTGCTCACAGGATCGGCATAGGCTCGGCTCCAGACACAGTGGTCGTGCCGCGCATACATCGCAGGGATGTACCACCAGTCCCGATAATACGGGGTTGGCGTTTGACGGACTTGATTATAACGCGTCAATGGCTGCATCACGCCTGACGTGTCTCGCGCCCACACAAACGACTGGCGCTCGCGGCCTTGTACATACATATTGGGGTCAAACCACACACCGCCGCCCACGATACGCACATCCGTCTGCTGCATGAGGTTGCCAAAGGTTTGTTTATAAATGTCATCTTGTTTTGGCAAGCCGCCTGCCATCGTGCTGGTGGCTTTGGCCAGCCCATCGACATGATTGATACTGGCCATGATGCTATTGATGGCTTCGTTGCCAGTTTCTACGACTATCTCTGACGTCATCGCTAGAATGCGCGGTTTGGCTTGGGTTTGTATGACCCAGTACACCAATAAAATAATCAGCAAAAAAGCCAGTGCCAAAATAACCAAGATACGAGTGGAGATACTGCCAAACCGACCAACAACCTTCATAAACATCCCTAATGGCTATGCGTTGACTGCTATCGACATATCAATAAATAACTAAAGATATGAGTGTGATGCAACCACGATTTATCGTGAGCACAAGGATACGACGCCGTTATGACAATATGATGACAAAACTGGTGTTTACTATTATTCAGACCATACAAATAAAAAAGCCCTCAGCAGTGACGCTAAGAGCTTTTTTAGAAAACAACAATAAACTTTACTTCACTAATGTTTTAGATGATAGTAATTCAGATAATAGTACTTTAAATGATTTGTTGTATGACTGGCATTATGTGAGCGCTGGTGGCACCGAGTATGTACCGACAACATGAGCCACCATATCGCTTGAGCCTTCTGAGTACAGCGACACCTCACCCACTATTAGGGTGCGTCCCACTTTCATCAGGGTACACTCCGCTATGATGCGAGCCTCAGACGAGGGTTTTCGCAAAAAATTAATCGTCAAACTGGTGGTCACGGTCAAAGGTACGATGCCGATCCTACCGAGGATGGCCACATAAATTGCCACATCCGCGATGCTCATCAATACAGGCCCTGATACTGTCCCACCTGGGCGCAGCTCATCTATGCCAATATCATGTGATAGCACTGCCCCTTTATCATCTACCGACTCGACCACGCATTTGGTCTGCGGAAACTCTGCTGCCATAAAGGCGACGATCTGTTCTTTAGTTGCCGACATATACGCTCCTTGTTCAGCGGTCCTTATTCCTTTATAAGTTACTTTTTTGCTTATTGCTGTTTTGTATCACTGTCTTTTGCTGCTCGCGCCGTCACTCTTACCCCGCCCCACGTCACCAAAACCACACCTACCGCAATCAGTGAAGCGCCTAAAAACAACCCCTCAGGCGGCGTCTCTTTTTGCAAAAAAATAGCGATTGGCACGCCGACGACCGCGCCCACCGCGCCCAATAAGCTAAGCAGGACTGGGCCACCCGTCTTTTGTAATAAAAACAATAGCAAAAACTGCCCAGCAAAGAGCCACGCTTGTAAGACAATCACAGCAATCGGCAGCCATCCTGTATGCGGTAACGCCACTGAAAAGCCCGGTAACGCTGCACACAATAATAATAGCAATGCCGCCGCCAACAGCATCCCTGGCGCTAGCGAGTGGGGAGAGGCACCCGCAGGCCAGCGCAACGTGCGGTAAATATTACCCACTGCCAGCAGCACTGGCCCACACAGCGCGATCAATACCCAAAACATACTGGTGTCTGGCGCAGATAATTTATGTACCGCCAGCACTCCCGCCCCCAGTAGCGCAGCCCCCACACCAAACGCACGACTGATATCAAAGCGCTCCATGCGTAAAGTAAGCGCGGCCAGATAAGTAAGCAGCGGCGGCAACGACACAATCAGCGCCACAAACCCTGCACCGACATGAGGAATGGCCGAAAATAGCAACAAATTAGACCCCGCCACACTGACCAAAGCGGCGCTAACATAATACTCAAAGCTGCGTTTACTCAAGGGTGGCAACTCGTGCCTAAGTACAGCCATCACCAACAGTATGAGAGCGGCACCTGCTATCGACCAAAACAAAAACGCCAATGGTGTCAGCCCCACCACTCCTGCATATTTTGCCACATTGGTCGAGACACCGATCAGTGCCCCACCCGCCAACAGACACAGTACGGGGACAAGCCATGTTGCTTTACCCGAACGTGTGGGCGGCGTCATGCGTGTACTCATCGGCTATCCTATCGGATCGTATTTTATCGTTGATCGTCATACTCATACGGTTTCATTCCGATGATGATTGGCCCCACTAGCGTAAGGGCCGCGGTAAGACCCTTGCCAATATGAAAAAACATCCATGTTTCACCCATTAATCATAAACATATGAGATTAAAAACTGACGCTACCAGTCCTTTTATAGCAAAACCAAGAAACCACATAAGCTCTTTTAGAAATACTTGGTTTATCTTTAGAACGACTACCATAGCACATATCTTTGTGACTCCATCAGGTAATCCACCAAGCAGCTGTCAAGCATAACCATCAAAAGCAAAAAAGAGTAAGACACCATGCCTTACTCTTTCATCTATGCGCTTTTATTTGTGCGCCTTTAATCGTGAATACAGATCAAGCCATCAAGGCGTAAACTGTGCGTATTTTGCGCAAGATGCTGGCTGCCAATAAAACTCAGTGGCGAAGAACTCATCATCACGCAGTCTGCCTTCATAGCTATCATCGAAGATAATCTTATACTGGCAAGTTTCTACGTTATTATCAGCATCATAAAACGTGAGGATATAATCCCATTCACGAGCATTAAAACCTTCGCTAAAGTGCGGTGTACCGATGAGCTTGTAAATTTCATCCTTTGTCGTCCCTACGCTAATCTTGGCAACATCATCGTGATTGACGATAGTACCGCCTTTTTGCCATGCTTTGTCGGGGTCAGGAAAGACCAAGTCATCGGCATCGACAGAGCCATGCTGCGCCCCAGCGGTTAAGTGCCAAGTTGGCAAAATGTTTTTTTGGCTACAGCCCGTCATCGTAAAAAGTAATGCCGTCGTTGCCAGTAAGCCATAATGATATACAGATTTTTTCATTATACATCCCTAAATATGTTTTATAAGTGAGTTGACAGCGTCTACTCACGGGTAAACGCTGTCACGACATCGCATGATCGATTAGAAATGGAAGCCTGCACCCACTGCGCCGCCAGCATTGCCTTGGGTATCTGCGGTGCCATTGACTTTAATGACCCAGCGGCCATTGTCAGACACTTTAGACACACCAATTGCCACGGCACTTTGACCATTATAAGTGGCGATACCACCGCCGACCATCGACTTACCAGGGATGTAAGCTTGTGGCAGTGACGACATTGCCATTGCTGCCGAAATACCCGCATTGGCATCGTCTTCTACTTCATTGATTTTGTAACCGAGCTCATTGACGCTGTTACTGAGCTTCCCATCCAGCGCATTAAGCTGACCAAGGTTGACAGCATCATTGACTTCGATGCCATCAGCGACACCAGTGATTGTTTTATCACCGGCATTGATACCGTCTGTGGTCATGCTTGGACCCTCTTTGATGGTGATGCCATTATTGCTGACTGTGGTATTACCTGTGGTCACACTATCAGCCGTGACACTGTCCACACTGATATTGCCGTTTAAGTCAAACTTGATACCGTCACCAGTGGCAGAGGTGGTGATATTATTGCCGCCTTCAAACTTAAGCGCACTACTGTCACCAATAGGCTTGTTGATATTATCCCCAGTGTCTGCCCCAAAGCTAAGACCTGTATCGAGCCTGTCAGTATTGGCTTGGATATTATCAGCATTGACTTGGATGTCTTCGTTGGCCTGAGCATTACCTTGGTTAATAGAAGCAATAGCATCGCTAATGTTGCCTTTACCAGTCCCGCCGATATTATTAGCAGTTAGGTTGCCATTTGCATCATAAGTTGCATCACCACCGATAATACCCGCGACATCGCTACCAAGATTATGCAATTGACCACCATTGATGGCATCAGTACTACCTGCAGCGATAGAGCCGCCTTTGACATTGGTGATAGTGGTACCTGCTGCGCCGCCTAATGTAATGCTGCCTTTATTGACAGTATCATCTGGGTTTTTGTCGTATTGCACGGCAGCGTTACTGAGCGCTTCATTGCTATCACCCAACGCATCACTGACTGCTTTTAGCTGTGAGACGTTGACCGCATCGGAATCCGCCGTACCTGCGGCAACGCCAGTGACTTGACGATATACGTTATTAGCCGCATCACCCACAGCAACTGCGCCTGTAGTACTGGTTGTGGCAGCAATAGCAGCATTGCTAACGGCCCCAAACCCTGCGATACCCGCGCCCGTCATCGCTGCAGAGCCGGTACCCAATACTACCGAGCCTTCGACAGTTTGAGTCACATTATTACCGAAGACAAAGGTGTCATTACTATTAATTGTATTGTTATTACCCACTGAGTAACTGTTACTGCCATCAATAATACTTGGATCACCAAAGGCACCAGAGTTATCGCCATTAACAACGTTGCCGGTACCGATACTAATGGACTGATTACCTAACGCTTGCGCGCCATCACCAATAGCAATTGATGACTCACCTGTTACCTCTGACCCTTTACCTATAACGACAGAGTTTGTCGCATCGGCCGAGGCAAACGTGTCATGACCTAAGGCTACTGTGCTATCAGCGCCAGCTTCGATAATGGCGTTGACACCGATGGCAGTAGAGTCTAGACCACCTGCGCTTGAGTCATTGGTTACACCATTAGCAATGTCGCCTTTGCTTTGACTACTAGCATTGGTATGCGCAAATTTTACGCCTTCCGTGTTCATTTTTTGCACCGTCTCACCGATGGTCAAGCGATCAGTGACTTCTTGGCCTTCTTTATTGTAGGTTAAGAATAAAGATTCTAAGTCATTGTTATTTACATTGTTGTTAACCACTTGATCTGCCAAATTTACCGTGATCTCATCACCGTTTTTATCAAAAACTTTGACCTTAGTAACACTATCAAGCTGACCTTTATTAACTGCATCAGAGGCGTTGATACCATTGGCAACGTTAGTAAGCGTCGTTCCACCACTAACGACGATGTCGTTATCATTGTCATCTTTACCGACAATAGCTGGTGTACCAGCGAAGCTGACTTGGTCGTAGTTTACTGTATCATCAGTATTACGATCATACTGAACCCCGCCTGCGGTAATATTGCCAGTAATAGCGTCTAACTGACCTTTATTCACTGCATCGCCAGCGTTTATGCCATCTTTTAGGTTGGTGATGGTAGAACCACCGGCATCAATGCCACTTGCAGTAATGCTTGGACCGGTTACATCACCTTGGGTGTCTGTAAAGCTGAGGCCGCCTTGATTAAAGATACTGCTGTTACCCGTTGCATCTGTAACAGTAAAGCCATCAGCGCCATAGTTACTGGTGTTGGTGCCGTCAGTGACTTCAGTGCCAGCACTGGTGACAGCGGTGATATTGCTACCATCGGTGATGGTGACGCCGTCGTTGTTTAAGACACTGTTGCCTGTGGTGACGCTATCAAGAGCAAGGTCACGCTTGGTCTTCACTTCGTAGTCGGTCGAGCCATCAAGGTTGGTCGATTCCGTGACGACAATGTTCTCACCTTCGGTCACGGTGGTCTTGGCTTTGGTTGCCGCATCTTTAACGTTGGTAATAGCACCATCAATGGTGTTTGAACCCGTGCCGCCAATGTCAGTTGAGGTGATTAAGCCTTCGTTATTCACCGCATTGCCGCCAATGACGCTTGCTACTGAGTCGGCTGAGTCAAACAACTGGCCGCCGTTGATGGCGTCTTTGCTGTTTAAAGTGACACTGCCGTTATCAACATTGGTGATCTTTTTATTGCCTGCATTGATACCGGCGCTAGTTACGCTTGGACCGCCAGCAATGGCAAAGCCATCAGCGCCATAGTTACTGGTGTTGGTGCCGTCAGTGACTTCAGTGCCAGCACTGGTGACAGCGGTGATATTGCTACCATCGGTGATGGTGACGCCGTCGTTGTTTAAGACACTGTTGCCTGTGGTGACGCTATCAAGAGCAAGGTCACGCTTGGTCTTCACTTCGTAGTCGGTCGAGCCATCAAGGTTGGTCGATTCCGTGACGACAATGTTCTCACCTTCGGTCACGGTGGTCTTGGCTTTGGTTGCCGCATCTTTAACGTTGGTAATAGCACCATCAATGGTGTTTGAACCCGTGCCGCCAATGTCAGTTGAGGTGATTAAGCCTTCGTTATTCACCGCATTGCCGCCAATGACGCTTGCTACTGAGTCGGCTGAGTCAAACAACTGGCCGCCGTTGATGGCGTCTTTGCTGTTTAAAGTGACACTGCCGTTATCAACATTGGTGATCTTTTTATTGCCTGCATTGATACCGGCGCTAGTTACGCTTGGACCGCCAGCAATGGCAAAGCCATCAGCGCCATAGTTACTGGTGTTGGTGCCGTCAGTGACTTCAGTGCCAGCACTGGTGACAGCGGTGATATTGCTACCATCGGTGATGGTGACGCCGTCGTTGTTTAAGACACTGTTGCCTGTGGTGACGCTATCAAGAGCAAGGTCACGCTTGGTCTTCACTTCGTAGTCGGTCGAGCCATCAAGGTTGGTCGATTCCGTGACGACAATGTTCTCACCTTCGGTCACGGTGGTCTTGGCTTTGGTTGCCGCATCTTTAACGTTGGTAATAGCACCATCAATGGTGTTTGAACCCGTGCCGCCAATGTCAGTTGAGGTGATTAAGCCTTCGTTATTCACCGCATTGCCGCCAATGACGCTTGCTACTGAGTCGGCTGAGTCAAACAACTGGCCGCCGTTGATGGCGTCTTTGCTGTTTAAAGTGACACTGCCGTTATCAACATTGGTGATCTTTTTATTGCCTGCATTGATACCGGCGCTAGTTACGCTTGGACCGCCAGCAATGGCAAAGCCATCAGCGCCATAGTTACTGGTGTTGGTGCCGTCAGTGACTTCAGTGCCAGCACTGGTGACAGCGGTGATATTGCTACCATCGGTGATGGTGACGCCGTTGTTGTTTAAGACACTGTTGCCTGTGGTGACGCTATCAAGAGCAAGGTCACGCTTGGTCTTCACTTCGTAGTCGGTCGAGCCATCAAGGTTGGTCGATTCCGTGACGACAATGTTCTCACCTTCGGTCACGGTGGTCTTGGCTTTGGTTGCCGCATCTTTAATGTTGGTAATAGCACCATCAATGGTGTTTGAACCCGTGCCGCCAATGTCAGTTGAGGTGATTAAGCCTTCGTTATTCACCGCATTGCCGCCAATGACGCTTGCTACTGAGTCGGCTGAGTCAAACAACTGGCCGCCGTTGATGGCGTCTTTGCTGTTTAAAGTGACACTGCCGTTATCAACATTGGTGATCTTTTTATTGCCTGCATTGATACCGGCGCTAGTTACGCTTGGACCGCCAGCAATGGCAAAGCCATCAGCGCCATAGTTACTGGTGTTGGTGCCGTCAGTGACTTCAGTGCCAGCACTAGTGACAGCGGTGATATTGCTACCATCGGTGATGGTGACGCCGTTGTTGTTTAAGACACTGTTGCCTGTGGTGACGCTATCAAGAGCAAGGTCACGCTTGGTCTTCACTTCGTAGTCGGTCGAGCCATCAAGGTTGGTCGATTCCGTGACGACAATGTTCTCACCTTCGGTCACGGTGGTCTTGGCTTTGGTTGCCGCATCTTTAATGTTGGTAATAGCACCATCAATGGTGTTTGAACCCGTGCCGCCAATGTCAGTTGAGGTGATTAAGCCTTCGTTATTCACCGCATTGCCGCCAATGACGCTTGCTACTGAGTCGGCTGAGTCAAACAACTGGCCGCCGTTGATGGCGTCTTTGCTGTTTAAAGTGACACTGCCGTTATCAACATTGGTGATCTTTTTATTGCCTGCATTGATACCGGCGCTAGTTACGCTTGGACCGCCAGCAATGGCAAAGCCATCAGCGCCATAGTTACTGGTGTTGGTGCCGTCAGTGACTTCAGTGCCAGCACTAGTGACAGCGGTGATATTGCTACCATCGGTGATGGTAACGCCGTTGTTGTTTAAGACACTGTTGCCTGTGGTGACGCTATCAAGAGCAAGGTCACGCTTGGTCTTCACTTCGTAGTCGGTCGAGCCATCAAGGTTGGTCGATTCCGTGACGACAATGTTCTCACCTTCGGTCACGGTGGTCTTGGCTTTGGTTGCCGCATCTTTAACGTTGGTAATAGCACCATCAATGGTGTTTGAACCCGTGCCGCCAATGTCAGTTGAGGTGATTAAGCCTTCGTTATTCACCGCATTGCCGCCAATGACGCTTGCTACTGAGTCGGCTGAGTCAAACAACTGGCCGCCGTTGATGGCGTCTTTGCTGTTTAAAGTGACACTGCCGTTATCAACATTGGTGATCTTTTTATTGCCTGCATTGATACCGGCGCTAGTTACGCTTGGACCGCCAGCAATGGCAAAGCCATCAGCGCCATAGTTACTGGTGTTGGTGCCGTCAGTGACTTCAGTGCCAGCACTAGTGACAGCGGTGATATTGCTACCATCGGTGATGGTAACGCCGTTGTTGTTTAAGACACTGTTGCCTGTGGTGACGCTATCAAGAGCAAGGTCACGCTTGGTCTTCACTTCGTAGTCGGTCGAGCCATCAAGGTTGGTCGATTCCGTGACGACAATGTTCTCACCTTCGGTCACGGTGGTCTTGGCTTTGGTTGCCGCATCTTTAACGTTGGTAATAGCACCATCAATGGTGTTTGAACCCGTGCCGCCAATGTCAGTTGAGGTGATTAAGCCTTCGTTATTCACCGCATTGCCGCCAATGACGCTTGCTACTGAGTCGGCTGAGTCAAACAACTGGCCGCCGTTGATGGCGTCTTTGCTGTTTAAAGTGACACTGCCGTTATCAACATTGGTGATCTTTTTATTGCCTGCATTGATACCGGCGCTAGTTACGCTTGGACCGCCAGCAATGGCAAAGCCATCAGCGCCATAGTTACTGGTGTTGGTGCCGTCAGTGACTTCAGTGCCAGCACTAGTGACAGCGGTGATATTGCTACCATCGGTGATGGTAACGCCGTTGTTGTTTAAGACACTGTTGCCTGTGGTGACGCTATCAAGAGCAAGGTCACGCTTGGTCTTCACTTCGTAGTCGGTCGAGCCATCAAGGTTGGTCGATTCCGTGACGACAATGTTCTCACCTTCGGTCACGGTGGTCTTGGCTTTGGTTGCCGCATCTTTAACGTTGGTAATAGCACCATCAATGGTGTTTGAACCCGTGCCGCCAATGTCAGTTGAGGTGATTAAGCCTTCGTTATTCACCGCATTGCCGCCAATGACGCTTGCTACTGAGTCGGCTGAGTCAAACAACTGGCCGCCGTTGATGGCGTCTTTGCTGTTTAAAGTGACACTGCCGTTATCAACATTGGTGATCTTTTTATTGCCTGCATTGATACCGGCGCTAGTTACGCTTGGACCGCCAGCAATGGCAAAGCCATCAGCGCCATAGTTACTGGTGTTGGTGCCGTCAGTGACTTCAGTGCCAGCACTGGTGACAGCGGTGATATTGCTACCATCGGTGATGGTGACGCCGTTGTTGTTTAAGACACTGTTGCCTGTGGTGACGCTATCAAGAGCAAGGTCACGCTTGGTCTTCACTTCGTAGTCGGTCGAGCCATCAAGGTTGGTCGATTCCGTGACGACAATGTTCTCACCTTCGGTCACGGTGGTCTTGGCTTTGGTTGCCGCATCTTTAATGTTGGTAATAGCACCATCAATGGTGTTTGAACCCGTGCCGCCAATGTCAGTTGAGGTGATTAAGCCTTCGTTATTCACCGCATTGCCGCCAATGACGCTTGCTACTGAGTCGGCTGAGTCAAACAACTGGCCGCCGTTGATGGCGTCTTTGCTGTTTAAAGTGACACTGCCGTTATCAACATTGGTGATCTTTTTATTGCCTGCATTGATACCGGCGCTAGTTACGCTTGGACCGCCAGCAATGGCAAAGCCATCAGCGCCATAGTTACTGGTGTTGGTGCCGTCAGTGACTTCAGTGCCAGCACTAGTGACAGCGGTGATATTGCTACCATCGGTGATGGTAACGCCGTTGTTGTTTAAGACACTGTTGCCTGTGGTGACGCTATCAAGAGCAAGGTTATCTTTGGTTTTAATAATAATATTACTACCGGAACCTGTATCAGTCCGAGTAATCTGAATATTTTTACCATCTACAAACTTAATAGTATCACTTGATTTGACCGCTGATGCTGTATCATCATTAGCTTGAACCTTAAAAGTTTGATTCGTTACTGTTTTTAGCTGCGCGACGTTTACTGCGTCAGAGTCATTAGTCCCTGCCGCCAATCCAGTCAATTGGCGAGTGATACCATTAGCACTATCTCCAAAAGCAACTGCGCCACGAGTAGACTGCCATACGTTTGACGTCTGATTCGTTGCACCACCTGTAGATGGATCAAAACCTTTAATACCTGAGTTGATCTTTGCAACCGCTTCTGTACCAATAGCTACGCCACCATTAACGGTAGCTTTAGCACCAGCACCAATAGCGGTCGCGCCTTCTGCTGCACTCGATGCACTACCAATCGACGTTGCATTCGCACCTGATGAATTAGCTCCTGTCGCTGGAGTACTGCCTGAACCAATAGCAATGGAGTTTAAGCCGCTTGATTTTGAGTTGATCCCTAATGCCACAGAGCCTTTTTCAGAAGCGTTAGAAACAGCGCCTATTGCTAGGGCGCCTTCTCCTGAGGATTTGGCATTAACACCTAAAGCTACAGAGGCCGCGCCGCTGGCTTTTGATGTCATACCGATAGCACTTGAGAAGTTGCCAGATGCTACTGACTGCACTCCAAATGCTGAAGCACCTGCACCACTAGCCTCTGTATTGGGATACTGACCTGCAGTTAAAGTCCCTCCAGTAATAGCCGTATATTGTGCAGACTGTCCTGTATTATTAGCAATTTTGTCAACATCATCTCCACCCACTGCTACCGACGAATTGCCCGACGCTCGTACATTGGCACCTAAAGCAACAGATTGATCCCCCTTTGCTTGCGCGTCAAAACCGATAGCGACACTTTGACCACCTTGCGTCCCCGAGTCCACTTTGGTAGTCGCATTACCGCCTATAACAATAGCGTTTGAACCAGAAGCATTGCTTCTACAGCCAACCGCAATATCACCCGTAGACTTGTTGGCAGCAGTATTAACTCCGCCACTGACAAGGCATTCGTTAGTATCTATTGAACTAGCACCTATAGCCGCCGATGCCTGCATACTAAATCCAGCACTAGCTAGCCCCACACACAATGCACTCAATTGCAATAAATGCACACCTCCTATTGCTGAGTTATCGGAGGCAGGGCCGCTTGAGCTCACAGCGCTATTAGAAGTCTTACCACGGCTCTTGGCATACTCTGTGACAGCCATAAAACAACCAAGCGAGCGGTTCCAGATAACTTTATAATTGCGATTCATGACATAATTCCCTTGCTATCAACTGAAAAAGTTTTTCACTTATATAGAAATAACCTATATCGCCAACGCATTAAAAGACAGAAAAAATATAGGCTTTTTATAAACAACTAAAATAAATGTAACTATAGCTACTAAGATGACAATTTTTATATTTAATTTACTATATTACTACATATATCCACATGCTCAATTCTGTTCATCCTATCAATATAACCTTTTATCTGAAAACAGATATAGAGCTAATGAAAACTCCATATTTATATAAATGAAAATAATTTGCTGCTATACAACCTACTATTAAGTTATATCTGTCAGATAATAAGAAGGTGAATGGTTGTTATTTAAATAATAGAAGTTACTTTTTACTGAGCCACGTGAATATCTGTATGATGAGTTTTATTCAAATAATGTGAGGCAAGCTTATGTAAACATACGATCAGAATTACAAGTCAAATCCTGTATTGACGGGCTTATAGAGAGTGACAGCAGTACTTTATACTCTAAGGATATAGTAAGTTCAGTATAAAAACGATGCAGTGGGACTGGAATGAATTTTACGAAGCATTGAGCAGCGCACGCACAGCACGCCATAAAATCTGTACTCTTTTTGTTTATGGTTTACTAAATCAATATTTTTAAAACAGAAGTCCGAGCTGCGCTATGAACCAGTTAGCTTTATGTCTATAGCATCAGAAATTAAATATACGTATGATAAAAGCTTAAACTCTTAAATTCAATTATATTCCTTATTTGATATATATAAATTCATAAAAAATAATATATTTGTGAGAACTATATATAGTTAAACTTAAATAAAGCTAGTACACAAGGAAAGTTAATACAAGTAACACTATACCTGTTTTAAAGTCGGTTAATTATATTAAGTTTTATGAATATAAAACTAAGACCTCAACTCACGCCAATGCAGCCATAAACGCGTGTCTAATTCAAACTGATGATACTCTGGCTCCATATGACAGCATAATTGATAAAATGCTTTGTTGTGCTCATGCTCCTTAAAATGTGCCAACTCGTGCACGACGATCATGCGCAAAAACTCAGGCGGCGCGTCTTTAAATAAGCTAGCCACCGTAATGCTGTTGTGCGATTTGAGCTTACTGCCTTGGACGCGAGACTGCGTGGTATGAACCCCCAGCGCCTGTTTGAGGACTTTTAATTTGCTACTATAACTGACATTCGATAGCGGGCCGATTTTGCGCATAGACTGGTTTTTTATGTCATTTATATATTGATAAAGCGCCTTATCGCTTTGCACTTGGTGCCGATTGGGATATTTGCTTTCTAGATAATCGCCCAGCCTGCCCTCACTGATGAGCCGAGCCGCTTGGCTTTGGATGTGCTCAGAATAATGAGCGATATACTTGAGTGTGGTCACAGATTTATCCTTTGCTGATATAGGGTATGTCTTAGTCAAAATACTTTGAGTACACTATGGTACTGCTGGTATAGATATCATGTTTCACTGACTATACTTTACAACTTGTCTGTATATATTTTACTTTATACCACCTATTTACTTATCGTCAGCTCATAAATAAACCCCATAAGCTAACTGTAACTTATGGGGTCATCTAAAAGACAATCTTGTCACGGCATCTAGCCAGTTAATATCTGGTTATTCAACATCTAGATAATTAACGCTCTAAATGTAGATACTGCAAATGACACTCATACTGATGCAAGATATCGACCAGCACTTGCTCTTTGGTGTAGCCAACCAAGTCGTACTCCTGTGAGCCATCGCTTAAAAACACCTCAGCACGGTAGTAAAACTCTGCATGCTTGGTTGAGGTGTTTAAGGTAAAGTTTGGACGCTCAGCTTTGATGAGATTGACCTCATAAATAAAGTCATCTTCATCGCCATGACCGACGCGCAGCTTGATACCATCTATTTGACCATTGTCATCGTCTAGACCTGCATCGAGATCGTCACCGATATTGGCCAGATTTCGCACATCCAATGACGTCTTTAGACCGCCAGCTCTTAGCTCTTTTTCGACATCACTCATGGCAGGTTTGACGATGTTCTGTAAAAACCGCTCGACTTGCGTATGGCTTGGAAAACTAACAATACGCTGCAGACGCGCTTTCCAGCTCTTACCACTATCGAGCACGTTTGCGGTGCCAACCGTACTGGCTTTACGCTTATTGCCCTCTTCTTTTAGGCTGCGCCACATCGACATCATGTAAAGCACCAAAATCAGCGAAAATGGCAAACCTGCGATGACAGACACCGACTGCAACGAGGCAAAGCCGCCGGCGAACAGCAAGCCTAGGGTAATTAAACCTGTTGCCGCTGCCCAAAACAAACGCAGCCAAACCGGCGCATCAGTATCATTGGTCATACCTTTTGAGCTGAGATTGGCCAGTACTAGCGCACCAGAGTCCGCTGAGGTCACAAAGAAAATAAGCCCGATAACCACGCCAGCGAATGATAAAACATCACTAAAAGGGAAGTACTCAAACAAGGCAAACATACCCATTGCCGCGTCATTGATGGCGATTTCACCAAGCTCCGTCGCGCCATTGGCCACCAAGTCTATCGCTGAGTTACCGAAGATAGAGAACCAAGCAAAGATAAAGCCCAGCGGGATAAACATCACACCAAAGACAAACTCACGCAAGGTACGGCCACGGCTAATACGCGCAATAAACAAGCCGACAAAGGGTGCCCAAGCAACCCACCATGCCCAGAAAAATATCGTCCAGCCTGATTTCCAATCGGCACCAGCGCTGCCGTCATAAGCATAGACGTCGAATGTTTTGAAAACGATGGTTTGGAAGTACTGACCGATACTTTGGGTAAAAGTATTGAGCAAGTACACGGTATTGCCCATCACCAGTATCGCGATCAATAGCAATATCGACGAGAGCATATTGAACTCAGACAGGCGGCGTACACCCTTTTCTACACCGGTCATCGCTGAGATGGCAGCAGCTAAGACCACGCCCAAGATGATCAAGCTCTGCACCATCTTGCTCGACTCGATACCGAAGACATGCGTCAAACCTGCGTTGGCCTGCAACACGCCGATGCCTAAGCTGGTGGCAATCCCCATTAAGGTACAGACCACGCCAAAGGTATCAATGCCATCACCGAGCCAGCCTTTGACTAGGCGCTCGCCAAAGATAGGCGTCAGCGGTGAGCGTAGCGCCAGTGGCATGTTTTTGCGATAGGCAAAATAGGCTAGCGCCATACCAATCAGCGCATAAATACCCCAGCCATGCAGACCCCAATGCAAAAAAGTCTGAGATAACGCTTGGCGCATCGCTTCGGCACTGGCAGGCTCTAGCCCCGTATGCGGGGTGAGATAATGCATCAACGGCTCAGAGGCACCAAAAAACAATAAATCGATACCAATACCAGCCGAAAACAGCATCGCCGCCCATGCTAAAAAGGGAAACTGGGCTTTTTCGTGGTCTTGCCCCAGCTTGATATCGCCGTATTTTGAAAAGCCCACAAACAAGGCAAAAATACTATAAGCAGCTACCACCAGCATGTAATACCAGCCAAAACTCTCTGATACCCACGCCATGCTCGCGCTTAATAATGCCTCACTATAATCTGGCAAGGCAATCGTCCAAACAATCAATAAAATAGAAATAATCGCTGAGCCTAAAAAAACCGCTTTATTTAGACTCAAGGGTTTCGTCGCATCTTCTGATGGCGAGCTGTACATAAAAGACCTCAATAGGTAAATGAAACACCGTATGATATTGCTTTGTCCGTCATAAACTGACGACTCATCGCCACATTATGTGTCCATAAATGCATGACGCACAAAGCAGTACCAATCAATAAAAATTTGCTAAACAGTCCGCAGACCCCTTAGCAACACCTTTAAAAAATAATGAAAAGATAATCGGCGCAAAATAAAGCCGATATGCTCATTTGTGTGCGGTACTGATGATGTCAGTGCTCATAAGAGTACCAGCAAATCTGCACTGATAAAAAAGACCTTTACGTTGAAAGGCCTTTTATTTGAAATTGACGTTATATTATCCTGATATCCTGCCTACTGGCTGGCACGTTTATTTATACAGTCGTATGATAAGCACGCATTGGCTCGGCTCTGAGCGGTGCGCCATTGGCGACATAATAATCCGCCGTCGAGCGTGGTAATTGCTTGCCGCGCATCTTATCGACGATTTTTTCGGCCAGCATAATGGTGGTGGCGTTTAAGTTGCCGCTGATGATATTTGGCATAATCGACGCATCGACCACGCGTAGGCCATCGATACCATGTACCAGCCCTTCACCATTGACCACCGAATCATTGCCCTCACCCATCGCACAGGTGCACGACGGATGATAAGCGGTCTCGCTATGATTGCGGACATACTCATCGAGCTGTGCATCGGTCACCAGATCATCGGTCGGCGCAATGGCGCGGCCGCGATACGGGTCAAGCGCTGGCTGATGCATAATCTCGCGAGTGATACGCATCGCCGCGCGGAACTCTTGCCAATCTTGCTCATGCGACATATAGTTAAATAAGATACTTGGATGCGCGCTTGGGTCTGTTGAAGTGAGCTTAACGCGGCCACGACTCGGTGAGCGTAGTGAGCCGACGTGCGCTTGGAAGCTGTGCGATTTTACCGCACTGCGGCCATCGTAACGCACCGCTAATGGCAAGAAGTGATACTGAATATTGGGGTGAGTAAATTTCTCATCGGTACGAATAAAGCCGCCGCCCTCGAATTGATTGGACGCGCCAAGACCAGTACCATTAAACAACCACTCGGCACCAATCGCAGGCTTATTCCACCATTTATTGGCAGGGGCAATCGACACCGGCAATTTACATTCGTACTGCATATACAGCTCTAGATGGTCTTGTAGGTTATTACCCACGCCCGGTAACTCTAAAACCTCGTTAATCCCCAAGTCTTTGAGCCACTGACCAGGGCCAATACCAGAGCGCTGCAATAACTGAGGCGAAGCGATAGCACCCGATGAAACAATCACTTCTCGAGCGGCATAGAATTTCTTGGTTTGACCTTGATGCTCGACTTTGACACCGACCGCGCGCTTACCATCGAACAAAATCACATCGGTCAAGGCACCGGTCAAAATGGTGATATTGCTGCGCGGTTTGGCACGGTCGAGATACCCGCGTGCCGTTGATGCGCGGCGACCATTTGGCGTGACGAAGCGATCCATTGGCCCAAAGCCTTCTTGCTGATAGCCGTTTAGATCCTCTGTACGCGGATAGCCAGCTTGTACGCCCGCTTCAATCATCGCTTCAAACAGCGGATTGACGCCAGGTTTTGAGGTGGTCATCTCTACCGGACCACCGACGCCATGATAGTCATTTTCGCCTGCATCGCAGTTCTCTGACTTTTTAAAGTAGGGCAAGCAGTCGAGATACGTCCAGTCCTCTAAGCCTTTGATTTTCGCCCAGTCATCAAAATCGAGTGCGTTACCACGGATATAGCACATGCCATTGATAAGTGATGAGCCGCCCAGCCCTTTACCGCGGCCACAATCCATGACGCGGTTATTCATATATGGCTCAGGATCGGTTTTGTAGCCCCAGTTATAAGTAGTGCCTTGTAGCGGCATCGCGAGCGCCGCTGGCATCTGCGTGCGAAAGTCTAGTCGATAATCGGGTCGACCAGCTTCTAATAGCAACACCTTAATGTTGGCATCTTCGGTCAAGCGCGTGGCCAGCACGTTTCCGGCTGAGCCTGCACCGACAATGATGTAGTCATATTCAGGTGTGGTTGATGTCATAAAACGCTCCATAATAGTAAAAATACGTCATGCCATCAGTAAGCTCACATCATGCCGGCGTATTTGCCTACAGGACGCGCTTACTGACGACAGCTTTCTTTGTACATTAAAACAGGTGGTTAAAACAGATGGTTGAAACACAGGCAGTTAATAAACCATTAAAATACCGACTCAAACTTACCCAGCTCTACTTGGATAGATTTGGTCTGCGTATAATGCTCAAGGGCTTCGATGCCATTTTCGCGGCCGATACCTGAATGCTTATAACCACCAACTGGCATTTGCGCTGGCGACTCGCCCCAGGTATTTAGCCAGCAGATACCCGCCTCTATCTGACCGATGACACGATGCGCGCGGGTTAGATCTTTGGTTACCACCCCTGCCGCCAAGCCGTACTCGGTATCATTGGCACGGCGAATGACTTCTTCTTCGGTCTCATAAGTCAATATCGACATTACTGGACCAAAGATTTCTTCGCGCACGATGGTCATATCATCGCTGCAATCGGTAAACACCGTTGGCGCGACAAAGGCACCGTCGGCCAGCTTGTCTGTGGTCACTCGCTCACCGCCCGCCAATAGACGCGCGCCGCCTGCTTTACCTTGCTCGATATAGCCGAGCACACGCTCCATATGCGGGAAGCTAACCAGTGGTCCCATATTGATATCTTCATCCATGGGGTTACCAAGTTTGATACGTTTGACCCGCGTCAAAATCGCTTCTTCAAACTTGGCTTGTAGCGCTTTTGGGATAAATACCCGTGTGCCATTGGTACAGACCTGACCGGTGCTATAGAAGTTCGCCATCATGGCGATATCCGCTGCCATATCGATATCGGCATCGTCAAAGATAATCAATGGCGACTTACCGCCCAGCTCTAAGGTTACGTCCTTGAGCGACGATGATGCGGCGCTTGCCATGACTTTTTTGCCCGTTGGCACGCCGCCAGTAAACGAGACTTTGGCAATATCAGGATGCTCAGTTAACGCTTGACCTACCTGATAATCGCCTTGTACGACGTTAAATACGCCATCTGGCATGCCAGCTTCGGTAAAGATTTCCGCCAGTTTCAGCGCCGTTAGTGGCGTGACTTCTGAAGGTTTAAAAATCATCGCGTTACCTGCAGCCAATGCTGGTGCAGCCTTCCACATGGCGATCTGAATCGGATAGTTCCACGCACCGATACCAGCGACGACGCCAAGTGGCTCACGGCGCGTATAGACAAAGCTGCTATCACGTAGCGGAATCTGACGGCCCTCAATCATTGGCGCAAGACCGGCATAATATTCAACGACATCGGCACCAGTGACGATATCGACATACTTAGTCTCAGAGTACGCTTTACCGGTGTCCTTGGTTTCAAGCAATGCCAGTACGTCATTGCGCTCACGCAATATCTCTACTGCCTTTGACAAAATACAGCCGCGCTCAACTGCGGTCATCGCCGCCCATACTTTTTGCCCTTGTTGCGCCGCTTTTACCGCTTCATCAATTTGCTCAGCGGTGGTTTGCTGAATGGTCGCCAGCACTTCACCTGTCGCTGGGTTGATATCGTCAAAGGTAGTCAGCGACTCGTCGACCGCCAGATAGCGACCGTTGATATAAGCGGTCTGTGTCTGTGTTAAATCAATAATGTCTTTTAAGCTGCTTGGATTCATTGTAGTAGTTGTCATAAGTTCTCCTTAGGGCGACTAAAGCTTTATAAAAAAGCGTTCAGTAAATCATGCCGTCATGGGTTAAAGGGTAAATGTTCTGCGTGCGTGTTATGGGTTGAAGCTGTTTGTCAAAGTCAGTTATCAAGGCTATTTGTCAAAGTCTTGCTGCGTCATATTTATCAAGCGCTCACGTATTGAGGCTTTGTCCGAGATATCGATACCCGAAAAGTCCGAGAGCCAAATACCATCGGCGACCAGACGTACCATGCATAGCGTTTCGCTATTGTCAGTATCCGCGTGTTTTTTTAGCTGCGCATTGGACCACTCAGCCCAGCGTTCGCGCAGCATCCGGTCTCCTAGCATCAACACATACAGGGTCGCTTGGCTATTAAACTCTGCCTGCCCTTTTTCGCCCAAGCTAATAGTGGCATCGATATAAGCGCGGGTAAACGAGCCGTAGCTGACCGGATCCTTTGCCATGGCGGCATTGACTTCTGCCTCAAACTTGGCCATCGCATCATAAAACACCTCTAAGATAAGCGCGTCCTTGGTAGCAAAGTGATGCATCACTCCGCCTTTGGTCACGCCGACGGCATCTGCCACCGCTTGAAAGGTCACTTTAGACAGGCCCTGCTCTAGCGTGATACGTGCTGCTTGATCGAGCAGCGCCCGCCGCACCAGCTCTGGCTGTTTTTTACGTTTATGCGCGTTTTGTGTTTCCATTTTTGTGTCCATGTTCATTTTTACCTACCTGTCAGTGCACCACCGAGTTTGACAATACGTTCATCACCACCACGCCGCCGACGATCATCGCAATGCCGACTACCGCCGCGGTATCGAGACTTTGCTTAAAAAAGAACACCCCGACCAGTGAGGTCAGCACAATCCCCAGACCGCCCCACAGCGCATAGGCGATGCCAAGTGGTATGGTCTTGATGGTCTGGGTCAATAAATAAAACGAGATGGCATAAAGCACGCCCATAATCAAGGTCGGCACCAAACGGGTAAATTGCTCTGACTTGACCAAAAAGGTCGTGCCCACCACTTCACAAATGATAGCGATGGCGAGATAACCGTAAGCAATGATGGTAGGACTCATAGCTAAAACACCTGTGTTAAATCCAGCGTACACGCTTGATTGAGTGAAATGGATAAGCAATAAATAATAGAATGTAGCCCCCAAAGAAACCACACGGTCGGTATTTTATAGAAATAATCCAGCAATGTGAAGGGCAACCCAGCAGTTTTTTTGTTTCAAGCGATGTACAGATTGCTTTTATATTCAAAAAGATAGCCAAGTTGTCTAATCAAATTACCCGCAAAGGCTTGATAACCAACGCTGACAGCAGATTGCTTAAGCCATAAATAAAAGTAGCGTATCGCTGATATTTTTTTGTTGCACGCCGTAGGTAGATGAAGAATTTAGCAACACAAACATGCTATCAAGCCTACCTATACCCAGACCTATCCGCCCTAACGCGCCATTTCATAAACACCTCATTCTGAGGTACGCTTATGACATATTAGGGTCATTTTTATCACTAAAATGCGCCAAGGAATGAGGGCTGGCAGTCAAATTTCACAACGACTAAAGAATATTTGCAAATAATGTCAAAATAAGGTTGACAGCCTATAACGACTTGGCTAAAATGTGCCCCACATAACGCAGACAGCAATTACTTTTAGCTTGTCATATTTACCGTTATAACAGCTTATTCTCCAATAGCTCAGTTGGTAGAGCAACGGACTGTTAATCCGTGTGTCCCTGGTTCGAGCCCAGGTTGGAGAGCCATATACGAAAAACCTTCATCATTATTTGATGAAGGTTTTTTTATGGCCGTCATTTTTGGCTCAGACAATTCTCTTATTAAATCAGTGATATAAATACCGCTGCGGTGTTCATTTGGGCGATTTTGTTGTATGGTAAGAGTAGTTTGCTTGGGTTCGTTTTGTCTGAATATTTTACTCCTACTCACTAGAAATAATGGTTTATTATGATACCTGTACGTGTAAAAAATAAGTTTTCTGACCATCCGCAAAAAATCATGCGTCCGGTCAGTATTCGGCTGTCTGAAGAGATGATCGCATTATTAGAGACCACCTCAAAAGAGCTGGGCTTTAAGCGTATTCAAGGACTGATTCGCCTATACATTCGTCAAGGGCTTGATCGTGATCATCAAGACTATACCCTAGCGCATGATGAAGTGTTTATCGAGTCTCTGCGCAAGCGCGGCGTCAGTCAACACATCATCGATGAGGCCATCGTGGTGACTCACAATAACAACATCTCCCACCCCCTATCCGAGCTACAAAACGACGATTAGCAGAGATGATTAAGAAAGCCGATTCGATATACTGCCGACTATATATAGACGACAATATATAATCGACGATACATAAGCGACAGTATAAAAAACTGCTTTCTTAATGATGAACTAGATAGGCTGCGTACCAAAAGACTGAGCTTGCCCATGGCGCTCAGTCTTTTTTGTGCGCCAAATGATGGTTGTCGCCCGCACACAGTCTTTAGCCATAATCCAACACAACACCCAAAAAAACCAGCTATATTAAAACCAGCCCTACTCATAACAAAAGCCAATGACAATCACTGTCGTTGGTGCGAAACAAACTGACACGGAGGTGTACGATGGGAGGTTTATATCCGCGTTTTAACCAAGCATTATTGTTGACGATGGCATTAGTATTACTACCTGCTCTCTCTGCGTGCTCACAGCCGCAGGCAGATCCTAGCAAAAAAACCATTCCGACCAACTCTGATCAGTGGCAAAAAAAACTCGGCGATACTTTTGAGCAACTGCCTAAGACCGATCAGCAGCTGCTCAGTCGCTATATGCTACGCATGAAGCTCAGCGGCGCCTATGAGTCTGGTGCGATGCCGCGTATTACGATCAAACAAGCCTTGATACAGCAGCGTGAATATGAGCGCTTGCATCCCAATAATCCCACAGGCAAGAAAAGCCCCATCATAAAAAGTCAGCAAGCGGCCACGGCCAATGCGCAACACTACCCTGTGGCGCTCTTGCCAGTCAAAAGTAGTGACAGCGACAGCTTAAACCAAGTAAAGCTCCAGTTTATGCTATCCAACCACGGCGAAGTCGCCATCGATAGCTTTAAGGGTACATTGGTGATGAAAGACATCGCTTTGACCCAAGGCAAGCGCTTTAATGTCCCGTTGACTGTGTTTGAGCCTGCTATCAAACCTGAGCAATCTGGCAAAATTATCATCGAGAGTAGCATTGAGGACATCAATGTCATGCGCGCTATCAGAAACACCAGAGACATGACTATTGAGATTAGCGAAGGGACGTTGACACTAGCAGATGGTCAACACGTTGAGTTTGATGAGTCTTTAGTCAAATAAAACGCCACTAGGTAAGAGACTGGCTAAAAAGTAATAATCACTCTTTTGTCATTATTTAAGTAATAAAGCGCGCTGATACACGCCCATAAAAAAAGCCCCAATCATTGTTGATTGGGGCTTTTCGAATTTGGCGGAGACGGAGAGATTCGAACTCTCGAAGGGCTATGAACCCTTGCCGGTTTTCAAGACCGGTGCATTCAACCGCTCTGCCACGTCTCCGTTGGTGCATCATTATATAGATATCATTTCATAATGCAAGCAGATAATCTAAAAAAATTAAATTAATTTTTCGATGGGTACAAATCACGAATTTAATGACCGCTGGAGGCCAAGTGCAAACACATATCAAGCAGTCTATTGGCATAGCCCCACTCATTATCATACCAAGCAAAAACCTTGTACTGCGTACCGACCTGCATCAGCTGCTGACCATCAATGATAAGCGACTCGGTCTGATGGATAAAGTCGCTGGAGACCAGTGGCTCATCAGTGTAGGCCATGATATCACGCAAATGACCGTCGCTGGCGGCTGTCAGTACTTCACGAATCGCCGCAATGCTGACAGGCTGGGTGTCAAAGACAAAGGTCACATCAATCGCTGCAACGGTGATGGTGGGCACACGAATAGAGTGACCATTGACCTTGCCGACCATCGCCGGTAATACACGCTCGGTCGCAGCGATACTGCTCGAGGTCGTAGGTATGATGTTATGACCTGAGGCACGGGCGCGTCTTGGATCTCGGTGCGCTTGATCGAGCACAGTCTGGTCAGCGGTGACTGCATGAATCTCTGTCATCATCGCGGAGGTGACGCCAAAAGCCTTATCAAGGGTATCGATCAGCGGTACCAGCGCTTGGGTGGTACATGAGACGCTCGAGATAATCGGTAGCGCCCGCGTCAAAGTATCGCTGTTGACGCCCATCACGATACAGGCATCGACATCATCGAAAGGCGCTGCACCGATGATGACCTGCTGCGCGCCTGCCTCGATATGCAGATGCGCCTGCTCATAAGAGCGAAAATGCCCCGTACACTCCAGTACTACATCGACCCCTAACGCTTGCCATGGCAGGCTCTTGGGATCCGGCTCTGAGAGCATATTGATACAATAAGTCAGGCTGTTTTTGGTCAGGCACAGCTGGGTTTTATTCTCATCCGTACTGGCTACCACCAGCTCAGCTGCCACGCCCAGCTGACTTAAGCGGCCATGCGCACTATCAAACTTTAATAAATGCAATAAAATATCAGCAGGTGCCAAGTCATTAATTGCCACCACATGAATCGCACGACCCAAGACCTCAAAACGCTCTAATAAGGCGCGCAGTACATTACGCCCGATACGGCCAAAGCCATTAATCGCCACTCGTAATGGCTGGGTATGCTCGCCTGTATAAGACATCGCGGCGACGGCTGGATCAGAGGTCAGTTGATAAGTGGCGCTAGAAAAATCAGGCATAAAAACATATCGCTATAAAGATAAAAAACACGGCAAATCACTGAGACGATATCACATCATCGCCTAGCCCTATGGGGTAATAAAAATCAAGGCCAGACGAATGGTGTTGTAATCGATACGCTGCTTGAGATGCTCAAAGATTGGGCGAAGCTTAACACTACCATCGTCATTAAAGTCATTGGGATTGTTGGCGACTTTGATCGCGATATAAGCGGTACCTACTGCCGTCATCACCTCATCGTCTGGGCGCAGATGGTCACAGGCCAAGCTTGGGTCCTGCGCTTTTAACTCTGCAATATGGCGCATGATGGTAGATTGCGACAGCTGGCGCGCTTGTGATATCTCAGCGATAGACAAACTCTCTTCGAGGAGCGTTTTGGTTGCCAGCAAGGCGCTTTGGGACTTATCAGCGACCTGGTTGCGGCGTTTTTGTTTTTTGTCAATCTTTGCTTGCTGCTGCTCACGGCGCTTTTTTTGTAGCGCCGCGTAGGCATCAATCACTGATTGATTCAGCGTACCGCCCGATTTTAAGACAAACTTGTCATGCGCCTGTGTCAGACTCTCTTCATTGAGCATGGCATAGTTGGCATCCGCTTCTTCGGAGAGCGCCAAAAACCGCTTGTCCGCCCCGCGTGCTAGGGGGTCTAACTGCAGACTCATCTCATTCATGCCAAGTAGCTGCAGCCCTGCTAACGACTTGAGGCGTGAGAGCGCCACATAGCCTTGACCCAGCTCAAAAGTGCGCGACAGATCAATCTCTGCGGCCTCTAGGGTCATACCTTGCGATTTGTGAATGGTAATTGCCCAAGCCAGACAAAGCGGCACTTGGCTGTAGCTTGCCAGCACCTCCCCTGTTTCATCTTCGATGATCCACTCTTCTGTCTCAGCGACGACCTCACGGCCTGAGTTTAGCCGCACCACAGGCGTTTTTTGCGTGGTGGGCTTTTTGGTTTTTGCCGTCTGCTTGTCTGACGTATCTGTCTTTTTGGCCGTCTCTGCGTCATCGCCTGTATCGACTTCTTCAATTAAGACTTCGCTATTACCCTTACCATCGTCTATCTTGACAGCGGCAAAGCCAACTAGCTCCCCCATGGTGCCATTCGAGACGCCAAGCTCGGTGTTATTTTTGATAAACATCACCTTAGCGCCGACTTTGAGCGTCAGCTCATCTTGGGTACGCACGGTCTTTTTGAGAGTGTCGACCAGCTTACTATCGCCCGTCGAGGTCGCCTCAAAACGCATCATCTCACCATCTAAGGCGGCCAGCTCTTTGTCGTTGATTTTATTGACGTTGAGATTGTGAGTATACAGTCGGGTGCGCTTGATATCGACGTCTTGATCATAGGTCGCCTCTAGTGCCGCAATCGCCTCAAAGGTGACTTCCTGACGGCGAATTTGGTTGAGAATGTCATCCAAATCCAGTCCGCCATTGGCCGCCTCGCTCACTTGACGATGCTGCTCAGACAGATAGCAAATATGAAACTTGGCATCGAGCCATGCCTCAGACATAAAAGCGAACTTTTCGCGGTTACTCTCGCCGCGACTGCCAATCGGTGGCAGCTGAAAAAAGTCGCCGGCAACGACCACTTGGATACCACCAAAGGCACTGTCGTTTTTGCGCACGTGTTTGAGCACTTGATTGACTAAGTTTAGCTGCTTGGCATGCAGCATCGATATCTCATCGATGATAAGTACCGCTGTTTCTTTTAGGCGATCTGCCAAAAACTGCTTGCGCGATAAATTGCTCAAATCGCGCTCCGTCAGCTCATCTTTGATGCCTATTCCTGACCAGCTGTGAATGGTGGTGCCGCTCATGTGCGTCGCTGCAATGCCTGTACTGGCTGTGACCGCCACTGGCACACGGCGCGCGCGCAAATAATCAATATATTGGTTAAGAGTATAAGTCTTACCCGACCCTGCCGATCCAGTCAAAAAAACGTTTTGACCTGTTTTTAAAATATTAAGAGCAGAAGATTGACGCATATATCCAAACCAATAAGTAATAAGAGAAAATAGGAAGTAAAAACACCGCATGGCATCGCACCCAAGTATGCGGCACTGCCATCTAATTATAACAGCTGCACTCACTTTACAAAGCACTTTAGCAGGCGCTAACCGCATAACATAAAGTTATATGATACGAAATATATCATTATAAAAAGTCATTATCTCTCAACGCCAAAGCTCAGTACGATAGAGTCATAGCTTGGTCAGGAAGGCCGAATATTTATGTTTCAACCATCATAATACCCAACAAGGAGTCGTTCATGTTATACGCTTATCCCAATACTGAAAACAGTCCCGTCCAATTCCGCAAAAAATACGACAACTTCATCAATGGTGAGTGGGTCGCCCCCATCGATGGTGAATACTTTGACAACCCAAGCCCCATCGATGGCAAAATCATCTGCCAAGTGGCACGCTCAAAAGAAGCCGATATAGAAAAAGCACTCGATGCTGCGCATGCTGCCAAAGACGCTTGGGGTAAAACCAGTGTCGCTGAACGCGCCAACTTGCTCCTCAAAATCGCAGACAAGATGGAAGCCAACCTCGAAGCCATTGCTATCGCCGAATGCTACGAAAACGGTAAGCCTGTGCGTGAGACTTTGATGGCGGATATCCCGCTGGCTATCGATCAGTTTCGCTACTTTGCCAGTGCCATTCGCGCCCAAGAAGGCGGCATCAGCCAGATCGATGAAGACACGGTTGCTTATCACTTCCATGAGCCACTAGGCGTGGTCGGACAGATCATCCCATGGAACTTTCCTATCCTGATGGCAGTGTGGAAAATCGCCCCCGCCCTCGCTGCTGGTAACTGTATCGTTATGAAGCCAGCTGAGCAAACGCCAGCGTCCGTGCTATTTATGCTAGAAACCATCGGTATCGCTGACATTTTGCCAAAGGGCGTGCTAAACATCGTCAATGGCTTTGGCGTTGAAGCTGGTAAACCACTGGCCTCTAACCCGCGCATCAACAAAGTCGCCTTTACAGGTGAGACCACAACCGGCCGCCTTATCATGCAGTACGCCAGTGAAAATATCATTCCTGTGACGCTAGAGCTGGGCGGCAAAAGCCCCAACATCTTCTTTGCCGATGTGATGGATGAAGACGATGACTTCTTGGACAAAGCGGTCGAAGGCTTGGTCATGTTTGCTCTCAATCAAGGTGAGGTCTGTACGTGTCCGTCACGCGCACTGGTACATGAGAGTATCTATGATGAATTTATGAAACGCTGTATCGAGCGCGTCAAGGCCATCAAGATGGGCAACCCGCTAGATACTGATACCATGATTGGCGCGCAAGCCAGCTCAGACCAATTAGAAAAAATCCTCTCTTATCTGGATATCGGTAAGCAAGAAGGCGCAAAAGTATTGGTCGGCGGCGAACAAGCCAAACATGATGGCGAGCTGGGCGATGGTCATTATGTGCAGCCAACCATCTTTGAGGGCACCAATGACATGCGCGTGTTCCAAGAAGAAATCTTTGGCCCTGTCCTTGCCGTCACAAAGTTTAAAGACGATGACGAAGCCATGAAAATCGCCAACGATACCTTATACGGCCTAGGTGCAGGCGTCTGGACTCGTAGTGTACATAAGGCGTATCGCTTTGGCCGTGGTATCCAAGCGGGCCGCGTCTGGACCAACTGCTATCACATTTATCCATCACACGCAGCCTTCGGTGGCTACAAGCAATCAGGTATCGGCCGCGAAAACCATCTAATGATGCTCGACCATTATCAGCAAACCAAGAACATGCTGGTTTCTTATAGTCCCAAAAAGATGGGCTTCTTTTAAGCCTGTCTGTCACGCACTTTATGGCAGCCACCATAAAGTAATGAGTTGGTAGATATGATATCTATCAACTCACCATCCGCGATAAGGAGAATGCAACGTGAGTAATAAAATGAAAGCGGCCGTACTACATGAGTTCGGACAACCCTTGCAGATTGAAGAAGTGGATATCCCAACCCCAGGTGCCGGTCAGATTGTGGTAAAAATGCAAGCTTCTGGCGTCTGTCATACTGACTTACACGCTGTCGAAGGCGACTGGCCTGTCAAACCAAATCCGCCATTCATCCCAGGCCATGAAGGCGTCGGATTGATCACAGCTGTCGGCGACAACGTCCACCATGTCAAAAAAGGTGACCGCGTCGGTGTGCCTTGGCTCTACTCTGCCTGTGGTCACTGTACGCATTGCCTAGGCGGCTGGGAAACGCTCTGCGAGCAGCAAGAAAACTCCGGCTACTCAGTAAACGGCAGTTTTGCCGAGTATGTCTTGGCCGATGCCAACTATGTCGGCATCATCCCTGAGGGCGTCGACTCTATCGAGATTGCCCCGGTGCTGTGCGCGGGTGTCACCGTCTACAAAGGTCTTAAAATGACGGATACCAAGCCTGGCGACTGGGTGGTGATCTCAGGTATCGGCGGACTTGGGCACATGGCCGTTCAGTACGCCATTGCCATGGGCCTTAATGTCGCGGCGGTCGATATCGACGATGAGAAGCTTGAATTTGCCAAAAAGCTGGGTGCCAAAGTCATCGTCAATGCCAAAGATACCGATCCTGGTGAGTATCTCCAAGAGCAGATCGGCGGCGCTCATGGCGCCCTTGTGACAGCAGTATCGGCCAAAGCCTTTGACCAAGCGCTAAGCATGCTCCGCCGCGGCGGCACCTTGGTGTGTAACGGCTTACCAACAGGCGACTTCCCTGTCTCTATCTTTGATACCGTGTTAAATGGCATTACCATTCGTGGCTCGATCGTCGGTACGCGCCTAGACTTACAAGAGTCGCTAGACATGGCGGCGGCAGGCAAGGTCAAGGCCACCGTCGCGGCTGAGCCACTTGAAAATATCAATGATATCTTTGCGCGGATGCGTGATGGCAAAATCGAAGGTCGCATCGTCATTGACTATAGCATGTAGGCTCATGACGGTATAGTGAGTTCAGTATAAAAACGATACAGTGGGACTGGAATAAATTTTATGCAGCATCGAGCGGCGCAGGCACAGCACGCAAGGAAAATTTATACCAGTTCCACGTTGACATATAATGTATCTGTTTTATTGAAAATCGACTATATGATAGATCTGTGCTGCTTTATGCCGATTCTCTCTTAGCGCAGCACTGGCTTGTTGTATTTTATTTAGCCCTCTTAGTCGTATCGTTTTCACTCACATGCTATCTTTGGTGTGAATGAAGAGGGTACGACTTTTTATATGCCTCTGATTTTATACAGATAGTTAAACAATTTACCCAGTTTACTCACTCAAGACACACCACCAATGGTAAGGACATCATGATGAAAGTCACTGCTACCCCATCTTGTAAAGCACTGATCGACTTACTAAAATCCAAGCATGGCGAGCTGATGTTTCATCAGTCTGGTGGCTGCTGCGATGGCAGCTCGCCGATGTGTTACCCCTTAGGCGAGTTTGTCGTGGGCGGCCAAGATGTTTTGGTCGGCCAGCTGGCAGGATGTCCTTTTTATATGGGCAAAGCCCAGTATCAGCTATGGCAACACACCGATCTTATCATCGATGTGGTCGATGGTCGCGGCGCCAGTTTTTCGCTGGAGATACCCGAGGGCAAGCGCTTTATCGTGCGCTCTGAGGTGTGCAAGGTATAGCTGGCAGTTGTCGATGCTACACACCATCATTGCCTCTGTAATATTGCTACAGTCTAAAAGCTGACTATCAAAAACCTATCTGCTGATAAAAACCATTTAACATCGCTATGACTTTGGGTCTATACTGATTGACGTCTGTATCGTCTGGGTCATCACACCCAGCTCAATTAGCATGGAAGCTAAGGAAATATCGTATGGAATCTGATGCAATTTTTGACTACATCATCGTCGGTGGCGGCTCTGCAGGCTGTGTGCTTGCCAGCCGCCTGACAGAAAACCCAGACATCCGTGTCTGCTTGTTAGAATACGGCGGCGCAGGCAAAGACCTTGCGGTTCGGGTACCAGCTGGACTTATCCTCATGGTGCCAGGCAAGCCGCTAAAACTCAATAACTGGTGCTTTCACACCACCCCACAAGAGCACCTTAATAATCGTAAAGGTTTTCAGCCGCGTGGTCAGTGTTTGGGCGGCTCATCCGCCATCAATGCCATGATTTATACGCGCGGCAGTGCGCTTGATTATGAGCGCTGGGTTGAGCAAGGCTGTACAGGCTGGGGGTTTGACGATGTCCTCCCCTACTTTATCAAAGCTGAAAACAACATCCACGGCGCAGATGCGCTACATGGCGATAGCGGGCCTTTGCACGTCAGTGACTTGCTCAGTCCGCGCGATATTTCCAAAGCCTTTGTAAAAGCGGCCATCGCCAATGGTTTAGATCACAACCCAGACTTTAATGGCAAAAAACAAGACGGCGCAGGCTTATATCAAGTCACGCATTTTCATGGTGAAAAGCAAGGTCAGCGCTGCTCTGCCGCCGCCGCTTACCTGCATCCAGTACAACGCCGGCCAAACCTCACCGTCATTACCCATGCTCAAGCCAATCGCGTTATTTTTGAAGACAAAAAAGCCGTTGGTGTCGCTTATGAAAAAGACGGCGTCGAGCATACCGTCATGGCACGTCATGAAGTGATTTTATCAAGCGGGGCTTTTGGCTCACCCAAAGTCCTGATGCTCTCAGGTATCGGCCCTGCCGAGCATCTACAGTCCCACGGGATTGAGGTAATCGTGAATGCGCCCGAGGTCGGCGGTAACTTACAAGACCATCTAGACGTGGTGTTTGATTATGAGGTCAATACCACCGACGTCATCGGTATTGGTATGGCGACGCTATCAACCTTGGCCAAGAGCATTCGGCAATGGCGCAAAGACGGCACCGGCCTACTGTCCACCAACTACGCAGAAGCAGGCGCTTTCTTCAGTGTCGGTGATGCCCCAAAACAATGGCCCAACATCCAACTGCACTTCGTCATCTCGCGCGTCATCGAGCATGGCCGCGATCTCAAACGTGGATTTGCGGTTTCGTGCCATACTTGCTACTTGCGCCCTGAAAGCCGAGGGACTGTCCGGCTGGCGTCGGCCGACCCTACTGAGGCCGTTCTGATCGACCCCAATTATCTGTCGCACCCCAAAGACGTAGAATATATGGTGGCTGGCGCCGAGCGCACTCGCGCCATCATGCAAGAGGCACCTATGGCCACCTACATCACAGAGGACTACCCTGCGCCTTATATCAAAAAAGACGGCATGCTCGGCTTTATCCGCAACAAGTCAGACACCATCTACCATCCTGTCGGTACTTGCCGCATGGGCGCAGATGACGGCTCAGTCGTGGATTTGGCATTAAAAGTACGCGGTGTCAGCGGATTACGAGTCATCGACGCCTCTATCATGCCGACACTAATTAGCGCCAATACCAATGCACCAACGATTATGATAGCGGAAAAAGTCGCTGATATGATTAAGGCTGAGCATCATAGCGCTTAGTACAATATCCTCAAAGTTTCAACGTCTATAAAAAATCGACCGATCAATTTACCAAAAAAAGAGCCACCAGATTACTCTGGCAGCTCTTTTTTGGATTCAACAACTCAGTCTAAGCTCTGATTAATCAGACCAAACTATTTACTGCTTCAACCACAGCGTCAGTGGTAATACCAAACTCTTTATACAAGTCGCTGGCTGGTGCTGACTCGCCATAAGTGGTCATACCGATGACTTTGCCATCGAGACCGACAAACTTATGCCAGTAGTCTACGTGCGCTGCTTCTACTGCGACGCGGGCGCGGATGGTGGCAGGCAATACTGACTCGCGATACTCAGCGTCTTGCTCCATAAAGATCTCGGCACATGGCATAGAGACCACACGCACGCCAATGCCATTTTCGCTAAGCGTCTTGTGCGCTTGCATCGCAAGACCAACTTCTGAGCCGGTGGCGATGATGATTGCTTTTAGCTCGCCTTGTTCTTTGGCTAGTACGTAACCACCTTTGGCGATGTTCGCGACTTGGCTCTCATCGCGCGCTTGATGTGGCAAGCTCTGACGGCTAAAGATCAAGGCAGATGGATTGTTTGCTGACTTAATCGCTTCTACCCAAGCCGTAGCCGATTCGGTCGCATCGCAAGGACGCCATGTGCGTAGATTCGGCGTGGTGCGTAGGCTAGTCAATTGCTCGACTGGCTGATGCGTTGGGCCATCTTCACCCAGACCGATCGAGTCGTGCGTATAAACATGAATGATGCGCTGCTTCATCAGTGCGCCCATACGCACGGCGTTACGCGCGTACTCCATAAACATCAGGAAGGTCGCCACGTAAGGGATAAAGCCGCCATGCAAGGCGATACCATTGGCAATCGCAGTCATACCGAACTCACGCACACCATAATAGATATAGTTGCCGTCGCTGTCGGTCTCAATCCCCTTTGCGTCTTTAAATAGCGTGAGGTTTGAGCCAGCAAGATCGGCTGAACCGCCCATGATCTCTGGCAACAATGGCTGCAAAGCATTGATCGCATTTTGACTGGCTTTACGACTGGCGACATCACCGCCTGCTTCTTGGGTTTGCTGGATATAGTCTTTTGCTTGGCTAGCAAAATCTGCTGGTAAATCGCCATTTAAACGACGTAACAATTCTGCTGCCAGCTCTGGGTAGGCTTTTTTGTACGCTGCAAAGTCAGCATCCCAGTTCTTTTGTTGCACATCGCCTTTGGCTTTGGCATCCCATGCTTCGTAGATTTCATCGTCTAGCTCAAATGGGGCATGCTTCCAAGACAACGCATCACGAGTCAAGGCGATTTCGTCATCACCAAGTGGCGCACCATGGCTAGCCGCTAGACCTTGCTTGTTCGGACTACCAGCACCGATGGTGGTTTTACAGATGATTAAGCTTGGCTTTGCCGTTTCGTTAATGGCCTGCTCGGTGGCCGCGGTGATCGCGTCTGCATCATGACCGTCAACGGTGATGACTTGCCAGCCATAAGACTCAAAGCGTCCTTTGGTATCGTCGGTGAACCAGCCCTCAACATTACCGTCGATTGAGATGCCATTGTCATCATAGAAGAAGACCAGTTTGCCAAGCCCTAGCGTGCCTGCGAGTGAACACACTTCGTGGCTGATGCCTTCCATCAAGCAGCCATCGCCCAAAAACGCATAGGTATGATGATCGACGATGTTATGGCCGTCGCGGTTAAACTGGGCGGCAAGGGTTTTTTCGGCAATCGCAAAACCAACAGCATTGGCGATACCTTGGCCGAGTGGGCCTGTGGTCGTCTCAACACCAGGGGTATAGCCATACTCAGGGTGACCTGGGGTTTTTGAATGCAGCTGACGGAAGCCTTTTAGGTCATCGACACTGACGTCATAACCAGTCAAATGTAGCAATGCATAAATCAGCATCGAGCCATGACCATTTGATAAAACAAAACGGTCGCGGTTGTGCCAGTTAGGATCGGCAGGGTTGTGCTTTAAAAATTTACGCCACAAAACCTCGGCAATATCGGCCATGCCCATCGGCGCGCCCGGGTGTCCTGAGTTGGCTTTTTGAACCGCATCAAACGACAGTACACGGATGGCATTGGCTAGTTTACGTTCGCTAATTGGAGCTGGCATAGAGTGTCCTAATATTCGAATCAGAAATGTGGAGCATAAGAGGAGAGTTTACTCGAGGATAGTCTGCCAAAAACGCCTGACGCATCATCGACAGACAGACGATAAAGTCAAAGTGCTATATTAACATATTTGCCATCAGGCACGCTAAAAATGCGCTGATAGAATCGTTTGTATTTAATCATCATTTGTATCAGTTTTTTCAAACCAACACAGATCAAAAAACCGCGAGCCCATTGATGACCCGCAGTTTAGATAGCAGCTTATAAAAACATCACTGTATTAAACCAAAATGGTCTCAGCGCCGCCCATATATGGACGCAGCACTTCTGGAATGCTAATACTGCCATCAGCGTTTTGATGGTTTTCCATCACTGCCAGCAGCGTACGGCCAACAGCAAGGCCTGAACCGTTTAGCGTATGAGCAAGATTGGTTTGTTTGCCATTTTTGACTCGCGTGCCCATGCGGCGTGCCTGAAAGTCACCGCAGTTTGAGCAGCTAGAGATTTCGCGATAGGTGTTTTGGCTTGGTAGCCATACTTCGATATCGTAGGTTTTTTGAGCCGCAAAGCCCATATCACCTGTACATAGCTGTACCACGCGATAAGGCAGATTTAGCTGTTGCAAGATATCTTCGGCTTGACCTGTCATCGCCTCAAGCAAATCATCTGACTGCTCGCTAGTGGCGATATTGACCATTTCAACTTTTTCAAACTGATGCTGACGAATCAGACCACGGGTATCACGGCCATGCGAGCCAGCTTCACTACGGAAGCATGGCGTATGGGCGGTAAACTTCAATGGCAGCTCTTTGATATCCAAACGCTCGCCGCGTACCAAATTGGTCATCGGCACTTCTGCAGTCGGAATCAAATAAAAGTCCATCTCATCGTTATTGGTATGATTGGTCAGTTTAAACAAGTCTTCTTCAAACTTTGGTAGCTGACCGGTGCCTTTTAGGCTCTCGCTATTGACGATATAAGGCAAATAAGTCTCAAGATAGCCGTACTTGACCGTATGGGTGTTCAGCATAAACTGAATCAAAGCGCGATGCATCTGCGCCAGCTGCCCTTTTAGCACATTAAAACGACTACCGGTCAGCTTGGTGGCCGCTTCAAAATCCAGCATGCCCAAGGTTTCACCGATATGGGTATGGTCTTTGATGTCAAAATCAAACTGACGCGGCGTCCCCCATTTGCGCACTTCGACATTATCATCCTCTGACGTCCCGACAGGCACATCTGCGGCTGGAATATTGGGGATTTGCATGGCCGCTTGTGTGATGCGCTCTTGCAGGGTGCGCAGCTCATCTTCTGCCGCCTTAATCTCACCGCTGATGCTTTGCATTTGGCCCAGTAGCTCGCTGGCATCTTCGCCTGATTTTTTTAGCACGCCCACTTGCTTTGCCCCAGCATTACGGCGCGATTGCAGCTCTTCGGTTTTGACTTGTAGCGATTTACGCTCGGTTTCGATATTTTGCCAAAAAGCCATATCAAGCTCGTAGCCGCGAGTGGCTAGCTGCTGTTGTAAATCACTTAAATCGCCGCGCAAGAGTTTCGGATCAATCATAATAGTCGCCTGTAACGCTAAATGTGGGTAAAATTTTAATAGGGCGTGTTGATAATCAGATCAGCCAATCAGAGCATTATATCAGGCCAATTCCACTAAGATAATAGACTTACATGGCCTGTTAAAGGACCATCGCATTATCCTAAAATGGTTCTGATGATTGTCTTCATGACGCACTGATGGATATCAAGCCGCCTGATGTACCATGCTGGTTATAAGAATATATAATAGCCGCTATGATACCAAGACCCAGCAGATTTGACCATGTTTTGCCTATATTTTGGCGATGTTCTCAGTGATATCGCGATAACGCCCTAACAAGACTTTTGTGGTGCCATATTCACGCCGTAGCGCTTGTTATGCTGGAGTGGTTTTTATTTTATATAAATACCACCTGAGCACAGCGCATCCATAGAAATATAAGACCAATCCCGCCATCGCACCGCTTATATGTTTCATTTAAGAGCGCTTTTCGGTAAGATAAGCGCATATCTTTTTTCTGTCTTTAGCCAAGTATGGCGACGCTGTCCTGCTTTGGCGATCGAAACCCAACGCTGTTAACACAAGTATCTGAGAAACCTCTATGGCCCTGTACCCTTACACGCTCCAACCCATCGCCTTAAACCTCACCGAGGCCGAATTTCATCAAGCACAGTATGAGCTGTTTGCCAGTGCGAGTCCCTCATTTGGTCTATCCAGCTTTAAGACCAAAGAATGGGTCGTCATGGCCGTGGTCGTGATACTAGCGATTGCAGGTTTGGTGTTTGTCACAGGCTACTCTACGATTATCTTTTGGTTAATGCTGGTGGCCGTGGTGATTTATGTACTGGTGCGTACCCTTGGTTTTAAATGGTACGTCAAAAGAGAGTTTGAAAAACAAGTGGCCGATCAAGAAATGCCCGATGAGATGCGCCAGATGAAGCTGGGCGTACAAAAGCACGGACTGGTGATGGCCATGCCTGTCAATCAACCAGAGATGTTTAATAGCAATCAGATGCGCGGCATGCAGATGCGTGCAGGCCAAACTCAGCAAGCCGTCATTCCATGGTCTGCTGTCAAAAGCTGGGATGAAACCGACGATTACATTTTTATGATGTTTGAGGTCAAAGGCCAACAAGGCAGCCAGATCGTCCCAAAACGCCTACAAGCGCAAAAGTTTCCGATCGATACCGTGCGTCAGCATCTCCAAGAAGTGGTGCCTGTCAAAGGCTTAAACCCTGAAAGCTTGCAACCGCCTGCTTAATAATATTTTTTTAGCAGCTTATGATACAAAAGCGCTCTATACTCTTATAGGGCGCGCCTTGGTTCTAAATAACCAATCACATGGTTAATATTAATAAATTTAACTTATCCATGATGTTTTGCTATGATAGTCACCAGTAGAAGAAAAAAGGGTTTAGAAGTCCCAAGAAAGTAGGTGTGAGGACGATACCTACTTTTGATAGTAAATACCTTTGTTTATGATACTGATTATCGGCCGCCTTATAGGCAACTGAAAACTGATTTGGTGCGAGTATCGCCGTATCATTTATATTGTTATTTTTTTTGGTAAAACGGCTATATTATATGAATGAGCATAGCCACGTAGCCCATGACTTGCTACACTCTTAGTCTTCTTTATTATCAAGCTTTTTAGTGGTTTTTTGGTCATCTTTTTGGTGACTCAAGATTACGTACGCTACTAGGCTTTTTAATACGACTTTTTATTGAACACTCAAACTATAAGGATAATATCATGAGTAATAATGCAACCAACCAGATTGGTCTAGAAAAAGCAGACATGAGCGAAGTCATCAGCAAGCTAAATGACTTACTATCAAGCTATCATATGTTTTATATCAACGTCCGTGGTTATCACTGGAACGTCAAGGGTGAGCATTTCTTTACTTTGCACCCACAGTTTGAAGAGCTATATACCAGCCTACAAGTAGAGATCGACGAGATCGCTGAGCGTATCTTGACATTAGGTGGTACGCCACTACACGCTTATAGCGACTTTGCTCAGCACACCAGCATCTCTGAAGACAAAAACGTCAAAGATGGTAACGCTTGTGTGAAAGGTGTGGTCACTGGTCTAAAAGCTTTGATCGAAGAGCAGCGCGACGTGTCATTAGTGGCCGAAAAAGCTGAAGACCAAGGCACAGCAGACTTGGTCGATGAATACGTACAACAGCAAGAAAAACTGATCTGGATGTACAATGCGTTTTTGGGCTAAGGCTATAAAATACGATGCCTATACTTATACATAAGCACTAAAAGTATAAGTACGAAAAACATAAGCATTAAAAAAGCACCCAATGGGTGCTTTTTTTTGGTTCAAAACACTTAGGCTGCTTATTTTTGAATCCACTGACGGATTTTTTCGCGCTCGGCAGGGGTCGCCTGTAGCCATAGCTGCATAAAGCTATCAAGAGTATTACCGGTTTGCACAGCCGCTGGCACAGATTGCGCGGTGCCTATATTGACACTACTCTGGGCCGGCTGAGTCGCTGGTGGCTGCTCTAAAGCGGCAATCGCTCGCTGGTTTTGTCGCTCGGCGTCACCTGCACCACCAAACACGCCGCCGATGGCTTTACCCAAGCCTGAGAACAGTCCGCCTTGTTGATTGCCAAGGCTTTGCTGGCTGGCGATCACAGTATTATTTTGCTCTACAGCCAATGTCGGACGTTTGGCGTACTCTCTCGCTGCTTCGTACGCTTCTGGCTGATTTGGCATGGTCAGACGATAGGTCTGATTGTCTGCTAATTGCGCGGTCACACTGACATTGCCTGAGCGCAAATAGTCGTGCTCATCACGGCGCAAGTTGTACAAACGGTCGTATTTGGCCGTAATCGCATGCGTACCAGGCTGCAACGTAAACTTCTTTGTGAGCGGCTGAAAGGCACTCTGCTGCACTTCTTGACCATTGATGGCAGTGACCTTGATATGATCATCGACCAACAGCGTCACGGCTGCGTGCGATAGCATAGAGACAGAACCTGCCCCTATGAGCAAAGCACTGGTGGTCAGTTTTTTTAACAAAGAAGCATGTGGTTTCATAAGTGGGTCCAGTAGTCATGTGGCGTTTTAGAGAATAAAGCGGGTTGGCAAACAGTTGGCAAACAATGGGTAAAAACCGTTGTTTTTTGTATGACAGCGTATGGGGTTACTCATAACATACGCCGTTATTTATCGCGCATTCAAACTTAGAAAAAGCAATCAAACCTATTAGAAGTAAGAAACACACCGCCTAAAAGTCGAGTGGCATGGTATGTTGGTCTTGCTCTGCTGTGCTGTTATCTACTTGCGTCTCTTGAGCAATATCTGCCAGCTCAGCGGCCAACGTTTGCTCATCGATGGTACGCAGCGCATCACTGATGACGGCTTTGGAGATGTTGCTGCGGCCAAGATTGGAAAACATGGGCTGAATATAATTGAGCACGTCCATCATCGCACCGATACGGTGTGGTCCGTCGGTCAGCAAGTGATCGATGATACGGTCGTCAAACTGCCAGCCACGGCGGCGCAAGATAGATTGCAGCAGCGCTTGACGGTCAGCGAAGTCATGGCCATTAGGAACCTTAAAGGTCGGCGATTGAGCCAAACGCGTCAGCAAGTCCCTTAGCCCAAACGGTAGCTCACTTGCAGGTTTGTTGGCAGCAAACAATAGCTGGCGCTGCCCTTCTCGGCTACGATTGATCAGATGAAACAAAGCCTCTTGCCACTGGGTGCTTTGCTCTAGCACCTCCAAGTCATCAATGGCGATTAAATCAAAGTTTTCTAACGACGAGAGGACATGGACATCTGTATGAATCAGCTCATTGAGCGATAAGCAGATAGCCGTCTTATCCATTTCTATATACGACTCACAAATAGCGGACAACAGATGAGACTTGCCCGTCGCAGGACTGCCAAACAGGTATAACTGACCGATCAGGCCGACATGTAGCTGCCTGACTGCATCAATAATCGACATCCAACCAGGACCTGCAAAATCGCTAAGACTTGCATCGTGCTTAATGTCCAGATTGAGACTTAGCTGTGCTTCTGCCATGAATCATCAACTCGGTTTGCGTAGCGCAATCACTAAAAAGGCTAAACGACTAATATTTTTAAACTGACTTGGGTAGCTTGTGCTTTTATAAACGCTGACCCAAGCCAACCTAGGAACGATAAATACCGTGGATACTGCGCCTATATATAACATATTTGTAAAATGACTGACAAGTCTTTTACCCTTTACCTTGCATCAATCGGCATTCACGCTCATACAATCCACGTTATCCACGGTATAACTTTTATCACTCATCATTCGGGCGTATCCTCATTTTAAAATGGTGATAACAACGGGATAAATAAAACCCTAAGACACATGAATCATTGATCCTTAAACAATGTCAGTTGCTTGTGGCCTTTATACAGATCGGTTGAGCGATAATAATCATACAAATGGCGAAACAACACATTCAGGACAGCTGACACAGGCAGTGCAATCAGCATCCCGACAAAGCCTAATAAGCTTGCCCCTGCCAATACCGCAAAGATGACCCACAGCGGCGATAGACCAATCTTATCCCCCAACAACAGTGGCTGCAGGATATAGCCCTCTGCTGCTTGTCCCACCAAAAACGCCCCAACAATCAATGCCAAATAGGTCCAGTCTAGCCCAAACTGAAACAAACAGGCGACAATGGCCGCGATAAAACCGATACCAAACCCCAGGTAAGGCACAAAACTTGCGATACCTGCTACCATCCCGATGATCAGACCCAGCTCAAGGCCGATAAGCTGCAGCTGCACCGCATATATCGCGCCCAGTAGTACCATGACCAGCAGTTGACCTTTGATAAATGCCATCAATGCACGGTCGCACTCATGCGCTACCTGTAACACTTTTTTGCAATAGGGTGCTGGTATGGCCATCTTCCAAGTCTGCAACCGCTGATCCCAGTTGAATAAAAAATAAAAAGTCAAAATCGGTACTAATACGATAAGACCTGCATTGTTAATAAAATTCATACTAGAGGCGATGATTTGACTCATCATCGTACTGGCATCTGCAAACTTATAGTTCGTCTGCATATAGTCGACCAAGGTTTCAGAAAACCCTTTGGCTTCTAGCTCAGGCAAACGAATACGGCTGTTATTAGCAAACCATTCACGCACGACTTGATTGTACCAATTTAGCACCTTTGGCAGATATTCCCAAGCCGCTTGCAGCTGATGCCATAACGTCGGTACCAGCCACCAAAGCAGCAGCACCATACCCAGCGTGATGGTGGCATAGACAATGAGAATCGCCACCCAGCGCTTAATATACTTTGATAGGCGCTTGACCAGCGGATTAAACAAATACGCCAGTACAAAAGCAAAAACAAACGGAATAATGACTGGCATCATCAAATACAATAAAAAAAGCGCCACCACCATCGCCGCCACAATAAATAAGCGCCGAAAAAAAGGATCTATGGTTTGGTTTATCATGGTGGGTAACCCTGCGATTGGCTAATAAAAATAGTAAACAATGAAAAATAGTAAACAATGAAAAATAGTAAACAGTGATTGACAATGATTTTGCGTTCTATTATCGCAAAGTACAGCAAAAAATCCGTCATTTTTTGTTTCTTATATGATTGTAAGTAGTAACATGCCAGCAAAACCATACGGAGCAATCACAGGTAACAGTCACTTTTAGTCATTCCCTATAGCCATGATATTTTATAGTTTGATAAGAGTTTTTTGGCAACCGCTGACGATCTGGCGCAAACTGATGCAAATATAGCGAATAAGTGGCAAGTTGCTTTGCGAGTCAGGGCGGTTTTTGGGTATAATGCGCCCACGACCTTCAGAGTTATCACAACCAACTCGCTTTTTGACCCACCTTCATTCCTTATAAATTTTGTGAGATGACCATGAGTAACAAGCCTTCTTTAAGCTACAAAGATGCTGGCGTTGATATTGATGCTGGCGATGCGTTGGTTCAACGTATTAAATCAGTGGCAAAAGCCACCTCTCGCCCTGAGGTTGTGGGCGGACTTGGCGGCTTTGGAGCGCTTTGTCGTATTCCGACTGGTTACACCTCGCCTCTACTGGTATCAGGGACGGATGGTGTCGGCACCAAACTTAAATTAGCATTGCAGCTACAACGTCACGACACCATCGGTATCGATTTGGTCGCTATGTGCGTCAACGATTTGCTTGTATGCGGTGCTGAGCCATTGTTTTTCTTAGATTACTATGCGACAGGCAAGCTGGACGTCGATGTCGCAGCGACTGTGGTCACTGGTATTGGCGAGGGCTGCAAGCTGTCAAACTGTGCGCTTATCGGCGGGGAGACCGCTGAGATGCCTGGCATGTATCAAGACGATGATTATGACCTAGCGGGATTCTGCGTCGGTGTGGTCGAAGAAAGCGAAGTCATCACAGGCAAAAACGTCAGCGAAGGCGATGTATTGATCGCCCTTGCCTCTAGCGGCGCACACTCAAATGGCTACTCATTGGTGCGCAAGGTCATCGACGTAAGCGGCGTGGATGTCACCACCAGCGATGAGATGCTTGACGGTCAGCCTATTCAGGATGCCTTGATGGCACCGACTCGTATCTATGTCAAAGCCATCAAAGCGCTGCAAGATACCCTTGGCAGCTCAGCCCTGCACGCCATGTCGCACATCACCGGCGGTGGTCTCACGGACAACCTGCCCCGTGTGCTACCAGACGATCTGGCCGCTAGTATCGACACGGCGAGCTGGCAGTTCTCAGAGCTGTTTACTTGGCTTCAGACCCAAGGTAATATCGAGCAAAGCGAGATGTACCGCACCTTTAACTGCGGCGTTGGGTTTGTCATCGTGGTACCAAAAGACAAAGCGCAAGCAGCCATCGATACCTTAAATGCTGCCGGCGAAACCGCATGGCAGTTAGGGGAAATGGTCAAACGCAGCGCTGATGAGCAGGCAGATGCGGTGGTGTACCGTTAATGTCAGATAGCCATCATACAGCTCACCATCAGCCACTACGCGTGGCGGTATTGGTCTCTGGTAGCGGCAGTAACCTGCAGGTCTTGATAGACGCCATGCAAGCAGGGACGCTACCGATTGAGATCGTCGGCGTCATCAGTAATCGCGAAGACGCCTACGCTGTCACCCGCGCAAAAGACGCAGATATTCCAGTCGCCGTATTGTCACATGTGGCCAGCGGCAAGCGCATGAGCATTAAGACTTTTGAGGCTCATGCCAGCACACAATTGAGCGATTGGCAGCCAGACTTGATTGTCTTGGCAGGCTTTATGCGGGTACTAAGCGCTGGGTTTATCGACCATGCGCCTGCGCCGATGATCAACCTGCACCCTTCGCTATTACCTGTTTACAAAGGCCTTGATACTCATCAGCGCGTCATACAAGCAGGCGATCGCCATCATGGCTGTAGTATCCATGTCGTCACTGCCGAGCTTGACGCAGGTGCGGTCTTAACCCAAGCACTGCTTAGCGTTACACCTCAGGACACCGCTGATGGCCTGCAAACAAGGGTACAACAGCTCGAGCATCAGCTGTTGCCTTGGACACTATTACTCATAGCGACAAAGGCACTGCCTCTACAAAGCCCATCTATATCGGCTCAGCCGCATTTGCCCTCATTACCGCTCAGGCTGTATTTCGACCGATGATGCAATAGTACCCAAAAATCAGTACCCAAAAATCACGAGCCGGAGCCAAGCGTATAACAGCACCATGAACAAGCCCCCTCATTCAATAGTTGAATGAGGGGGCTTGTTGTATGCTAGTACACACTATTAGTACCTGCTAATGGCTTCGTATGGCATTAGCCATTATGCACATGAATGGCTTTGATATTGACGAATTCTTTGATACCAAAACCGCCATGCTCGCGGCCATGGCCAGAGTTTTTGACGCCGCCAAATGGTAGGGCTGGATTTGCCAGTCCATAACCATTGATATAGACCATACCGGTGTCAAACTCTTCACGCGCCAAGCGGATGGCTTTTTCTTCGTCCTTTGAGAAAATAGCACCACCGAGTCCATAGCGACTATCATTGGCGATACGCAGCGCATCTTCTTGATCCTGAGCACGTATTAGCGAGGCCACAGGGCCAAACAGCTCGTCATCATAGGCAGGCTGGCCTTTTTTTACGTTTTCTAAAATAGTTGGCGGATAAAAACTGCCCTTGCCTTCTGGCAGCTCACCACCGACGGCAACGGTCGCGCCTTTTTTCACACTGTCCTCAACCTGCTCATGCAGTTTTTCTTGCAAGTCTTTGCGTGCCAATGGCCCCAAATCTGAGCTGTCATCCATCGGGTCGCCTGACTTTTTGCTTTGGAACTTGTCGATGATACGCTGACGAAACTCGTCATACACGCTATCTACTACGATAAAACGCTTGGCCGCTACACATGTCTCACCGTTGTTGATCAGACGCGCCTGTGTACAGGTCTCAACGGCCAGATCCAAATCAGCATCTTCTAGCACGATAAAGGCGTCATTTGAGCCCAGTTCTAAGACGACTTTTTTGATAGCCTTGGCGGCTTGCTGGCCCACCACACTACCTGCGCCATCACTACCAGTGAGCGTCACACCACGCACTTTATCGTTACCGATCAGAATCTCTGATTGATCATGATCAATCAAAATCGTGCGAAACAGGTCATTTGGTAAGTCAGACTCATGGAAAATTTTCTCGATTAATAAGCCAGAGCCTGTAACATTAGCAGCATGCTTTAGCAAAATACTGTTACCTGCCATCAAATTGGCAATGGCATAGCGAAAGACTTGGTAAGCTGGGAAGTTCCATGGCTGCATACCGTAGATAACACCAATTGGCTGATAAGTTACGATGCCTTTTTTCATATTTTCGATATCGCGCTCATCGTCAGCTAATGCAGTGACACCTTTTTCTGCCGTATAGTCGCAGATGGATTTACACAAATCTATTTCCTGCAGGCTCTGACTATAGAGCTTACCGCGCTCTTTGGTCATGAGGCGAGACAGCTCTTCTTTATATCTCATCAAGGTCTCGCCAATCGAGCTAATAACCTTCGCCCGCTCCTCGTGGCTGGTTTTACGCCACTTTAAAAAAGCTTGGTGCGAAGCATCGACGATTTGATTGACCTCGTCATTGCTCATGTAGTTATATTCTTCGATATTTTCGCCCGTTGCTGGGTTTACTGTCGTAATATCTGCCATGATGTATGTCCTTGTTGTTATACATGATAATGGTTTATTTGAATCAATTTTAAAGTATTGATCGACTTTCAATCGGCTCACTTAAATGATGATATCGAGTCATCTTTATAGTGTTATAAAACTTAACAATAGCCTTGTTCATTGTTTTTTTTCTTAAATCTCATTTATCATAGCAAAATGCTCAGCAAGTAGGTTTACAAGATATAAAGAAGTGTGCATAAGATGTTAAGAGTGTCACTGAGATATTAATCTCTCTTGTCTAATAGAGGTTTAAAAGATGGGTGCTCAATTCAGTTAATGGTCATTGACTGAGTTAAAAACAAAAAACCAGCCCTATGGCTGGTTTTGAGAGAGTAAGCTGATAAGTAAAGGCAAGACGTATTAAATCAAAACAAATGATTAATGACAGGTATGTTTTGTGGCGGATTTTCCTCTTCAGCGACCACCTGACGCGCCACGTGCATGATCAGCTGACGCAACCAGCGATGGGCTGGATGATGCTGAAGTAGTGGCGACCAAGCCATCGTCAGCTCAAATTCAGGAATAAAAAATGGCGGCTCTTCCATGATGATACTGTCGTTGTTGGCCTGCATACGAGCCACGCGTGTCGGCAAAGTGGCAATCAAGTCTTTATTTGCTGCGAGCATAGCTGGCATCTGATAATGGCGAGTAAAAACGCTGATTTGCCGTTTTTGACCCAAGCGCTGCAATGCTTGGTCGATAGAGCCAAGCCCGCCAGACTTTTCAGGGTTGACCCCAAACCCGACCCCCATACCTGTTTTGGATACCCAAACGTGCTGAGCTTTTAGGTAGTTTTTTAGATTAAAGCGGTTGGCATAAGGGCTTTCAGAGGACAGCAAACAACTGAAGGTATCACGCCAGACCAGCACTTGGTGAAAGCTCTGCGGTATCTCATTAAAGCGGTTGATCGCCAAGTCCACACGGCCCTGCTCCATATCACGGTAGGAGACATCAGAGGGCGTCAAAAAGTCCAAAATCACATTGGGCGCTTCAGAGCGCAGCGCTTTGACCAGCTTTGGCACCAGCGTCGCCTCGGCGTAGTCTGAGGTCATGATGCGAAACACGCGTGAGGTGCTATAAGGACGGAATTCTGTGCGTGGTTCCAGCACTTGCGTCAAGTCAGCCAATATCTCACGAATACGTGGCTGCAGTTCTAATGCACGCTCCGTTGGCGTCATACCCTCGGACGAGCGCACCAATAATGGGTCATTAAACAGCTTGCGCAACCGCCGCAAAATATTGCTCATGGCAGGCTGGGTAATGCCAAGCTGCTCGGCTGCCCGCGTGACGTTTTTTTCTCGTAACAACACATCTAAATGTACCAATAAATTTAAATCTACCCGCTGCAAATTCATATATATTTCTCTTGGCTTTTGAATAAACGCCTTTTATAAGCTTGGCATTTTTTGTGCAATTATGCTGACCATCAGCCTGTAACTGCATAATATCGCTATTTATTTTATATTTTGCGTTAGCGCCCACTGATGATAACGCGATTTACCAGTCGTAAACCGCTGTTATCTATACATTATAACCCATAAAAATACTAAAGATAACTATCATAAATTAGATAAATCTTGGTAAGGCAGTTATAGTGAATCCCGTAGATGATTTGCAACACGGACCACAACCATCCTATTTGTGCGCTATTGATACCGGTCTATCAGACTCTGATGAGCCGGTCGTACAAGCCGCCAAACCGTGTTGACAAAAGATACATTTATGAAAGTCATCGCTGCGACAACGTTATAAAAATCCCGATCGCAGGCCAGCTACCCAGAGGATATCGGTCATGGATTGCGACCAAACCCAGCGATTACGGCATTGAATATTGTAACATCTCTTATCGCCAATGATGACACTGCTGTCTAATAATTTAGCGTAAGCCCCTGAGCAATATATGGATACGCCCCATTGTTATCGATATTTTACCCATTATCTGTCGACGACCAAGTTTAGTAGCTTACTTGTATTTGTGAGCAGGTTTGTTTAGGGTAACTAAGGCTTGAACAGATGCTCGAACGGATGACTGATGATGGTCTCTGATCTGATAAGCCGCCGATAACACTCAAATAAAGCATCACGATACGCTTATTTGGTCAGACACCATTAGCGTTATTTTAACATGGAATTTTTCGTTTTTTTACACCCCACCAAGGAGACTATAGATGTCAACTGCATATAAATCAGCGATCGACGTAGTACGTGAATTAAAGCAAAAGCACGGTAACTGGCAGAATATCAGCGAGACTGATGCGGCACGTATGATGATGCAAAACCGTTTTAAAACCGGTTTGGATATCGCCAAATATACTGCAAAAATCATGCGTCAAGACATGGAAGACTATGACAACGATACGTCTCAATACACACAGTCTTTAGGTGCTTGGCACGGTTTTGTCGCTCAGCAAACCATGTATGCAAAGAAAAAATACTTTGGCACCACATCTAAAACCTACATCTATCTATCAGGCTGGATGGTAGCTGCCCTACGCTCTGAGTTTGGTCCACTACCTGACCAATCTATGCACGAAAAAACCTCTGTGCCAAAGCTAATCGAAGAGATCTATACGTTCTTGCGTCAAGCCGATGCTAAAGTACTAAACGACTACTTCCGTGAGCTAAACGCAGCTGAAGAAGCGGGTCAAGATACCTCAGCTATCTTAGAGAAAATCGAAAACTTCGACTCGCATGTTGTGCCAATCATCGCCGATATCGACGCAGGTTTTGGTAACGAAGAAGCCACTTACTTGCTAACCAAGCAAATGATCGAAGCCGGTGCTTGTGCCATTCAGGTTGAAAACCAAGTATCTGATGCCAAGCAATGTGGTCACCAAGCAGGTAAAGTCACTGTACCGCACGAAGACTACATCGCCAAAATCAATGCCATTCGTTACGCATTCTTAGAGCTTGGTGTTGAAGACGGTGTTATCGTTGCTCGTACTGACTCTGAAGGCGCATCGTTGACGCAAAAAATCCCAGTATCAAATGAGCCAGGCGACCTTGCTTCTCAGTACATCGACTTCATCGACGTTGAAGAAATCGACATCGCTGACGCAAAAGAAAACGACGTCCTTCTAAAGCGTGACGGTAAGCTGGTTCGTCCAGTACGTCTGGCTAACGGCCTATATCAGTTCCGTGAAGAGACCAACATCGATCGCGTCGTACTTGACTGTGTGACTGCGCTTGAAAACGGTGCTGACCTACTGTGGATCGAAACACCAACGCCAGATGTTGCCCATATCAAATCAATGGTAGATCGCATCAAAGAGCAGCAGCCAAAAGCCAAGCTTGTATACAACAACAGCCCATCATTCAACTGGACGCTAAACTTCCGTAAGCAAGTAATCGCTCAGTGGGAAGAAGAAGGCAAAGACGTATCAAGCTATGACAAAGATAACTTGATGAGTAGCGATTACGACGGTACTGAGCTTGACGCTGCCGCTGACGTTGCTGCACAAAACTTCCAGCGTGATGCGTCACGTGAAGCAGGTGTCTTCCATCACTTGATCACCCTGCCAACTTACCACACCACAGCGCTTAGCGTACATGAGCTTGCTAAAGGCTACTTTGGTGAAGAAGGCATGCTTGCTTATGCAGCTGGCGTACAACGCAAAGAAATCCGCGAAGGTATCTCTTGTGTTAAGCACCAAGCCATGGCGGGCTCTGACTTAGGCGATGATCACAAAGAGATCTTCTCAGGTGACAACGCACTAAAAGCTGGCGGCGAAAAGAACACCATGAACCAGTTCTAATCATCGACTACTTTTAAGTATAATTGATACAAAAAGCCGTCCTACATACTGTAGGGCGGCTTTTTATTGTCCTATCATCACGCATAGGATGGTAGACTAATAATCATTCGTCGTCATTATTAGGAGTCATTATGCAAGAGATCGAACTCAAGTTTTTGGTCCCAGAGTCGCGGCTTAAAGGCTTGATGCGTCAAGCAAAAGTCAAATCCTCTCAAACCACACAAATGGCTGCCCACTACTATGACACCCCTGATCAGCAGTTGGCGCAAGCAGGGATTGGCCTACGCATTCGTAAAGAAGATGATACATGGGTGCAGACCATCAAAGCTGGCGGCGATGGTCTGGCAGCTCGCCTAGAGCACAACGCCACCTTAGACCCTGAGCACGTACAAGCCATGCTCGCTGACAAAGCGCTTATGCCTGATTTGAGTATATATAAAGACACCGCCATCGCCCCTACTCTTGCGTCCTTTAAGCTCAAAAAACTCACCAAAAACCTCACTCAGCTGTATGTCACTGATGTCGAGCGCACCACCCGCCTGTTAATAGAAGACAATGATGAAGGCGCAGACAATCAGCTGGAGATGGCCTATGACTATGGAGAGATTGTCCACGGTAATGATGATGCGCTGCGTGATTGTATTCAAGAAATTGAGTTTGAGCTGGTGTCAGGCGCTATTGATTTTTTATTTACGACAGCCAAAGTCTGGTGCAAGCGTTATAAGCTGTGCTTATCTACCATCACCAAAGCCGAGCGCGGTGGTCTATTGATTACAGGACAAACGCATAGCCCTGCTGTCACTGCTGATACTCAGCTTTCTCATATCGACAACCATACCAGCATGCCTGCGTTTGTACGGGCGGCGGTACATCACTGCCTACTACATATGCTGCCTAATAGCAGCGCTATCGTCTCTGGGCGCTATGATGACGCCCATGTCTTGCAGCTAGCGATCGGTATCACTCGCCTGCACGCTGCTCTGCAAGCGTTTGCCAGCTTCTCTGATGAGATCAACCCTGAGTGGTCACCTATACTAGAGCAAACTCAAGCGTTACTCAGTGACTATCAGCACCTTACTCATCTGGTCTCTACTGTAGAGCCACATTTACAGCAATATGGCGCGCCTGCTGTAGAATGGGGGGCTGATATTGACGCTATGAAAGTACGGCCCATGGACGCTGTCTGTGCCAATGACTTTCAACTAACCTTACTGGAGCTGATTGCTTTTGCGATGAGTGATCCAGCGCTTGAGCCGCACGCGGACAAGAGCGCAAAAGAGGCGCTAACAGCCGTGCTCCTCAAGCAGCAAAAAGCATTTGTGCAAGCCGAGGAGCGGCTACAACATAAAAGATCCCCATGCTTAGATGGCGCTGAGTCAGAAGAGAGCGCTACCGACGATACCAAGAAAAACGGCGGTGCCCAAGAGATGAAAGACACCCAAGAGAGTCAGCAAGCCCTACTAGCGTTAAACCAGCAGGTGACGACCTTATATTATGTCCATGAGTTTGCTACGCCTTTGCTCAAGACAGGCCACAAAAAAAAGAAAGCGAAAAAGAAGCTCAAGCACCAGCGTAAGCACTTGCTCAAAGCAAAACAGGTACTGAGTCACTATGACGACGCCATGCGTTATGGCCAGCACTATCAGCAAAAATCAGCGACAGAGACGCGGGCGCTATTTGGCGCAGGCTGGTTTGCTGCTACCCTAAAGACCCAACATAAACCTCTTCAAAAACGTTTGGCCAAAGTCAAAAAATCGCTGATATCAATCTAAACCATTATGTTACATACAAAAAAAGACAGCTCATGGTTGATGAGCTGTCTTTTTATCATTGATATCGGTAACACAAGGCCACGTTATCATCAGGCAGGCCTAGGGCGTGTCTGACTCTCTTATAGACCCAGTACTTTCATACGCTCACTGACCGGCTGATAGGTTTTTTCGCCAGCAGGGGCTTTGATATTACCAAATGGCATCTGTGCTATCAGCTCCCAACTGTCCGGAATAGCAAACGCTGCCGCGGCATCTTCATCTACCAGTGGGTTATAATGCTGTAGGTTGGCACCGATATCCAGCGTACGCAGCTCTGTCCACATGGCATACTGGTGCATGGCCGAGGTTTGCTCTGCCCAAATAGGGAAACGCTCAGCATATAAAGCAAATTGCTCTTGCAATGACTTGGTCACGTTTCGGTCTTCATAAAATAAGACGGTACCCGCCGCCGCTCGAAAGCCGTCCAGCTTTTGCTGACTGCCTGAAAAGTCACCGTCGCCGACCGCTGCCCGCAGTTTTTCTTCAGCGATATCCCACAGCTTTTGGTGCTCGTCACCAAACAACACCACCAGACGTGAAGACTGCGAGTTAAAGGCTGAAGGCGTATGCAAAAGCACTCGTTCTGCCATGTTGATAATCGCTTGCGGCGCGACTGGTAATTCATTGCCCAATGCATATACCGAACGGCGCTCATCAAAAGCTTGTTGTAACGTGACTAGACTTTCTTTAGACATTATCGTTATCCTTATCATAAAAGAGGTCATAAGTGAGCGGTATCTGGCACGACACGCTCACTTTTAATAAGGCAAACATTATATCAATATACTAAATAATATCCAGTCTCTATAAAGTTGATTTTATCAATCACTCCGTAAAGTTATTCTGCTTGATGTTGCAATGTATCTGACACGCTTGCTTGACCAAAGCCACTATCTGCTCATCTACGCTGCCACGATAGACACAGGCGTACCTTCCTTGACTTGCGCAAATAACGCTACGATGTCGTCATTGCGCATACGCACGCAGCCATGCGAGCGCGCAACGCCCATCGGCTCGGTGTCGGGGGTGCCATGAATATAGATATAACGCTGATAGGTATCACAGCCACCTTGGGCATTACAGCCTTTATTGTACCCTTCCTCGAGACCACTTAACCATAAAATTCGGCTTAGTATCCAGTCGCGCTCAGGATACTGCTTTCCGAGCGCATCATCATAGATCTCCCCAGTTGGCACCCGCCCGACAAATACAGCATTGATCGGCGCATCGCCTCCTATTTTTTGAGCAATGACATGCTCGCCAAGCGGCGTACAACCGCTATCTTGCTGGCTGCCGATACCGTTTTTGGCGGTAGATACGGCGTATCGCGCTATTTTTTTATCATATTGGTAGAGTGTTAAGGCTTGCTGAGCAATATTAATCACCAAATGCATATCAAGGTTTTTATCAAAGCTTTTATCAACGTTTTCATTATTTTTCATAGGATATATCCAGCGTTCAGTCATCTAATTGATGTCTGTGTCAACCGTGTTGTGAGTCAATGAATTGAATTTTTCTATTATTAAGGGATTGTGCCGAGACATTTGGCACCGTAATATAGGGGCACACTTTTTGATGCTAGCAGATTATGACGACTATTTCACCGACACGTGTGTCGATGTATGATTTTTTATATCATGATACCCAGCCTATGGTGTCGCTTTTGGCAGATGCCGCCCAGCTTTCACTGCCGCAGGCGCGCTTAGCAATGGATGCCAGCCTACAAGCTATTGTCAGTGCGCTCCTCGCCTATCAGCAGCGCTATCAAGGACAGGCGGTCAGCAAAAAGCTATTTGGGCGCGGCGCGGTCAAAGAGCTACGCCAATACAACTCGATGAACTTTGCCACGTTAGGGGCGACGTTGTACCATCGCCACGACGCTGCTGATGCGATATTTAACGATAATGCCCGAGTCATCAAAGCCAGTGAGCGCATTGCTTCTCAGATAAAAACCACCTCGCCACAAGTACAAATTTTGCTCACGTTTTTGTGCGTGATTGCACTACGTGAGCTGGCTATCTTAGCAGATTATAGTCAGCTAGATAATGATGAGATCGATAAGTGGTTTGCGCTGCAGCCGCAGTTTTTAGCAGCTGAGCGTTTTGCGCAGGCTCATACGTCTAAGACGGTCGCCGCACAAGCACCGAGCCAACATGACAATATAGACACGCCGTCTGCTGCGACAGAAGCATCATCTGTAAGTGCCGCCGAGCGCCGTCTATTGAGTAGCGCGCAGCTATCTAGTACGCCCCCGATTTTTGACCCTTATTGGTACGAGCTGACTGGGTTTAGACCTGACAATCAAAGCCCTGTACAAGATATGCAGCTGGCCACTGGCAACTACCTTAAGGCCATCGGCCGCTCACCTGACAATGTCCAGCAAGGTCATCACAATGATATGCTGGTCTTTGCCCAAATGCCTGCCGTCGCGCTACCGCATCAGCGCTGGCTATTACAGCTGGCAAAGATATCTGATATCTATTTGAGCCGCAATCGCCTGCGCATAACTTCCGAGCCTGCCAACCCACCAAAGCCGCCTTTGGTCAGTTTAGGGTTAATCGGCGGTAATAACGACAACACACCAGCCACCATCAGCGAAAAACCGATTGAATATGACGCGGCCACGCCACTTTGGAAAAACCCCGTTATCCTTTTGATCGTCGCTGTGATCGGTGTCCTTGGTGCTCTTGCGATGCTCAAGTATCAAAACCAAAAGTCAGATGGTATGGTGCTGGCAACTGAGGAAGTCATAGAGCAAGACCGCCTAAAAGAGCGTCAGCAGCAAGATGTCGCCATTGTTCGAGTAGACGATGACGAGACTGCACCCGCAAATGACCAACAAACCAAATAGATAACCTTTTTTATGACCAGACTTATAACATCCTTATAACATCCTTATAACATCTTCATAATACTGTCATAAAAAAAACAAAGGCCGCTATCGATAGCGGCCTTTGTTTTATATTTTATATAATGACGTGCTTTTTGATGATCAATTTATCAAAAACAGCATAAGCGCTTATTTTGATAAATCACGACCGCGGCTGGCTTCGATGGCCAAACGCAAGCCGTTTAGACGGATAAAACCTTCTGCGTCTTTTTGATCATATGCGCCCGCATCATCTTCAAACGTGGCGATTTTTTCATCAAACAGTGAGTCATCTGACTTACGACCAACCACGCTCACCGCGCCTTTATACAGCTTCACACGTACCGTACCATTGACATACTCTTGTGATTTGTCAATCAATGCCTGTAGCATCATGCGCTCAGGGCTAAACCAGTAGCCGTTGTAGATGATTTTTGCATAGCGCGGCATCAGCTCGTCTTTTAGATGCGCCGCTTCACGATCTAGGGTCAGCGACTCGATACCACGATGCGCTTTTAGCATGATGGTACCTGCTGGCGTCTCGTAGCAGCCGCGCGACTTCATACCGACATAGCGGTTTTCGACGATATCCAAACGACCGATACCGTGCTTGCCGCCTAGCTCATTTAGCTTAATCATTACCTCATATGGCTTGAGGCGCTCACCATCAATCGCAACGATATCGCCTTTTTCATACTCTAGCTCTAGATACTGCGCCTCGTCTGGGGCATCTTCTGGGCTGACCGACCAGCGCCACATATCTTCTTCTGCCTCGGCGTATGGGTCTTCTAAGATACCGCCTTCATAAGAGATATGCAGTAGGTTGGCATCCATTGAGTAAGGCGATTTTTTCTTATTGCCGGCATAGTCAATGGCAATATCATGCTCTTTGGCATATTGCATCAAGCTCTCACGGCTTGACAAGTCCCACTCACGCCACGGCGCAATGGTCACAACATCAGGCGACAACGCGACCGCACCAAGCTCAAAACGTACCTGATCGTTCCCTTTACCTGTCGCACCGTGACTGATGGCATCGGCGTTGTGCTCTTTGGCAATCTCCACCAAACGCTTGGCGATGAGCGGACGGGCAATAGACGTACCGAGTAAGTACTCGCCTTCATAGATGGCATTGGCACGGAACATCGGGAAGACATAGTCACGCGCAAACTCTTCGCGCAAATCTTCGATATAGATATTTTTGATGCCCATGGCTTGGGCTTTGGCACGGGCCGGCTCAACCTCTTCGCCTTGACCGATATCAGCGGTAAAAGTAATCACCTCAGCATCATAGGTTTCTTGCAGCCATTTAGCGATGATGGAGGTATCAAGACCACCTGAATAAGCCAATACGATTTTATTAATATTTTTTGGATCAAGTTGAGCCATGAATAACTCCTATTATAAAGTTTTGATGATGAGAATTGAGTGGGGATAAAAGCGCTAATCGTAGACAAAAAAATAAGCCACCTGCTCAGTGTACATCATATTTACTATGGGCAAAAGTACCACTGCCCCGTGTGGCACGCTTTTGCGTTAAATCTTAAATAAATATGTTTTGGCGGTAGTTATTTGGCATGCCAGCTGGGTCATTGCCCACCTGTCTCTCATAGCGACTATATCTGGTCACATATTTAGTCAAGTAGGCAAATCTGTTATGATAGTCGGGCAGTATCACTCCCTTTTATTTCCCGTATATGACGATATAGAGCGCGACGACCTTATGACTGATTCGATTAGAGAGTTGACCATTCTTCAGCCAGACGATTGGCACATTCATTTGCGCGACGGCAAGGCACTGGGTACGACCGTGCCACATGCTGCAGATAGCTTTAACCGTGTCATTTGTATGCCAAATCTTGTCCCCCCTGTCAAAACTGTCGATGATGCCCGCGCGTATCGTGAGCGTATCATGACGCACTTGCAAAACAGCGACATAAGCGCTGAGCGCATTGCAGCGTTTGACCCCCGCATGACGTTATACCTCACAGACAACACCACGCCACAAGACATCGAGATGGCCGCAAAATCCGGTATCGTCCAAGCGGTCAAACTTTATCCGGCAGGGGCCACGACCAACTCGGCTGATGGTGTCACTGACATCAGTGCATGCGTCGATGTGTTTGAAGCGTTAGAAAAATACGACTTGCCGTTATTGTTACATGGTGAGGTGACGCAAGATCATGTGGATATTTTTGACCGCGAAAAGCGGTTTTTAGACGAGGTATTGGCACAAATCATCGTCAAATTTCCCACTCTAAAAATCGTCGTCGAGCACATTACCACCAGTGACGCCGCTGATTTTGTCTTGGCACAAGGCAACCATATTGCCGCGACCATTACCCCGCAGCATCTGATGTTTAACCGCAATCATTTGCTGGTCGGTGGTATCAAGCCGCACTTTTACTGCTTACCTATCTTAAAGCGTGAAAGCCACCAAAAAGTCCTGTTAGACGTGGCCACAAGTGGCAATCCAAAGTTCTTTTTGGGCACCGACTCCGCCCCGCACGCAACCGACAAAAAAGAAGCCACGTGCGGCTGTGCCGGCTGCTATAGCGCCTCTATCGCTTTGCCGTTATATGCCACTGCCTTTGACAGTGTCGGCAAGATAGACAAACTAGAAGGGTTCGCCAGTCGTTTTGGCGCGCAGTTCTATGGTCTGCCTGTCAACCAAAGCACCATCACCCTTGTAAACACACCAATGCAAGTGCCAAACGCTTATCCGTATTTTGACGGCACTTCATTGACACCGCTGCTGGCGGGCGAGACACTCCCTTGGTCAATTAAAGACTAATTCGACTAAAGACTAAGTTGATTAAAAACTAAGCTAACTTAAGAATAAGTGGCAGCGGACGTCAAAACCCGCGCTTTTATTTGCTATCCGACGATATCGACGCTACCTTGATTACCTAAAGCGTAGCTGAGATCGTAGGATGGTTTTTTAGTGATTGTTTATTCAATTTAATAATTATTTATTCAATACAACAGCACGACTGACAAAAGTGATTTAACGTAATATGACCATTCAAAACGATACCGCCTTACCCCGCAACCCTGAGCACACACCGGCGACTAGCGCAGATAGCACTGCAGGTTCGTCAGATGAGCAAGCACCACTGAGCCTAAAAGACCGGTTTCGTAAATTTTTGCCTGTCGTCGTCGATGTGGAGACAGCAGGGTTTAACGCGCAAACAGATGCGCTACTAGAGATCGCCTGTATCCCCATCTTACTCAATGAGCAGGGCGTGTTTTATCCAGGAGATGCGCTAAACGCCCATATCGAACCCTTTGAAGGGGCAAACCTAGAGCCAAGTGCGCTGGCATTTACTGGCATAGATCCCAAAAACCCTATGCGCAAAGCCATCGCCGAAGACGAAAAGACTGCTTTACGGCGTATCTTTAAAGGTTTAAAAGAAGTCAGACGTGCAGAAGACTGTCGTCAGTGCGTGCTCATCGGTCACAATGCCCATTTTGATTTGGCGTTTTTAAATGCCGCAGTGCTACGTACCAATAGCAAAAACCACAATCCTTTTCATAACTTTTCGGTATTTGACACCGTGACACTGTCGGCCCTTGCTTTTGGTCAGACGGTACTGGCACGAGCCTGTAAAGCAGCAGGGTTAGAGTTTGATGGTAAAGACGCGCACTCAGCGCTATACGATACGCAAAAAACTGCCGAGCTTTTTTGTCATATCTTAAACAGCTACCCCATGCTCGCAAATGCCATGGCTACTGAGCCTACCGAAGCTGACACCGCTACGCAAACTGACAAATAAGCCTTTAATCACATATCCTATATTGTTATGCCTTCATAATAATGCTATTGGTAAGACTAGCTGACTTTACCCTCTTGGTGTTTTAGTCGAAAAGGATATGAGAATAAAAACAGTACGCTGACGAGCCATACCAGCCTACTGTTTAGCGGTCTTATCATCCTACAGATGGTCAAAGTCGCCCACACGTCCTTGCAGTATGTGAGTCATAACTGCAAGGCTTGATAGGAGGGACTCTACTATGGATCCACAGCTTAAGTTATGGGGCACCATCCTCGGTTATATGCTACTAGCCCTGACTATCAGCGCTTGCACCTCTCTATGGATTCGGCATCATTTAAAGCGCAAAGACCTGCATCCGCGCCGCGCTATCAAAAAAAGATATTTAATTTTAAAAAGACGAAGAAAAAGGCTTGACAGAAAACGCAGACGCCATTAGAATACGCACCACTTCAGCATAAATGGTGAAAGCAGCTGAGGTGTTGTTACTAGTCCCCATCGTCTAGAGGCCTAGGACACCGCCCTTTCACGGCGGTAACGGGGGTTCGAATCCCCCTGGGGACGCCACTATAAGGCGTCACTTATTAGCCCTTTTGCTTAGCATAGCTTTTACTTAGCATCAGATAAGACTGATAAGCGTACCATCGAAAAGCCCCACTCATAAGATATTATGAGTGGGGTTTTTTTATACTGGTTTTTTGACTCAATGACTTGGTTTAGCCAAGCCAAGCAAACCACACCCTTCTCTGCTAATGAGTCACCCTTTTTCTAACTTTTAAGCTCTAGACTCTATTGACCTACTCCTGCCACCAAAATTAAACGCTATCTGTCTGATAGATAGCCACAAAAAAGCCAGCAATAAATGCTGGCTTTGCAAGTTTAAAGTTGGCTACACACTGCTTATAGTCCGGTCAAATAAATAAGATATAGCGAAGCTGGTATAAATCTTTGCCGTACCCGTCGGCGCAGGCTAACTTCCTACCAGATTTTATCTGATAGCATCAGCCACAACAATGCGACGACTATCATCGAGCCCAATACCGTTTGAATCAAAAAGAACGCTTGGTGTTGACCGACTACTTTACTTAAGGTTACCCCTAAGGTGCTGTACTTGATTGGCTGGGCATCAGTATTGCCTGTTCTGATTTGTTCTTCGTAGTAGTTTTGCAAGATATCCAAAAACCTGCGCCACTCATCCGCATTCCAGTTATAGGGTTTAAACGGCATAAATTTCTTTAGCTCAGCATTTTTTGTCATCCAGCGCTCAAGTGTGATAGAGCGCAGCGACCAGCTCGAAAAACGGCGCTCATCAATCGCTGAAAAATCCAAAATCTCCATGTCTTTGTGTCGCTCATCTGCCAACAAGCGATTTTTTAGATTGGTCAAAGCTTGCTCCGACCCCTCTACACATTGCAAAAAATACCCATTGCCATAGCAAAGGATACCAGTAATCTCATCCGTTTGGTTACGTTCAATCGCAATCTCTGAGATGTCATTAAGTGTACTGGGACTTGACAGACCAGTCGAAGTAATCCGGCTGATGTACACCAGCTGGCAAAGATCCGTCGTTACTGGATTTGTCGAATCATTGATTATTGACAATCCGCTTCTCCCTATATTTAGGTTAATGTAGTTAAAACAACCATACTAACGTTAAAAAAAATCTAGAGACAAGACAATCAAAAGTCATCAACTGGCTTGTTATATTATTGATTTTATAAGTGTTTATATCAATTGTATTAAGTTAGTTACATCATAGGCTAGTTTCGTCATCAAAGCAACCTATGTTTACCTTATAAGTTTGGTTGTAGATAAATAATGATATATTAGTATGCCATTACATTCACTAAAACAAATATAATAGAAATATCGCTTTGTATTTTTTGCAGCGATAATATACGGTTGTATCAAAAAATCAAGGGGTTTAATAAAACTGATGGTTCTAGCGTCTACGTAAAAGCTATCAAGGTAAAAGCTATCAAGTTTGCAGACTCAAGATAGCAGAGAGCAAGGCGGCATCATCAGGATACGTCAATTTGATATTTTGGCGACTGCCAGCCACCAAGCGGATGGGTAACCTCAGAGACTCAAAAGCACTGGCTTCATCTGTGATTGCTATCTGCTGTTCACTGACATGCTGTAGGACTTTTTGTAATTGGTCTAGCCGAAAGACTTGCGGCGTTTGTGCTTGCCATATATTGCTGCGATCAAGCGTTTGCGCAATATAAGTAGGTAGCCTCGCGTCTTGTGCATAGGAGTGCTTGAGGGTATCAGCGACTGGCGTGGCTAAGATAGCGCCATACGGCTCATGCATCGCCGCCGTAATGACCTTATCGATATCACAGCTGGGCACCGCTGGGCGCGCAGCATCATGAATCAAGACCAAATCGGTATCTGCAGCACCCGACTGCCGAATGGCTTCCACGCCCGCCTGCACCGACTGCCAACGCTCAGCACCGCCAGTGGCATATTGTACCGGCATGGTAAAATCGAGCGTTTGCGCGGTGGTGTCGTCCGCAGCGATGACCAGCCAGCACTGCTCGATAAAGACACTACAAGCGAGCCGCGCCACGCTATGCTGCAGCAAGGTCTGGCCTTGAAACAAGGTATACTGCTTGGCCATAGACGCACCAAAACGACTGCCGCGACCAGCAGCAACGATCATGGCATGTATGCGAGGAGTGGTATTCATGAGCCAAGGCCTATCAAAGAAAAATCACGGGGAGCCATGAAGCGGCGCTAAAAAAGGGGAAAAGATAAAAAGAGAGAGACTGAAAAGTGTCTGAATGTCATCGTGGTTATAATGATAATGACAAGACCAAGATATCGCCAAACGACTGGCTTAATGTGCCCGCCTTAATAACGACTGTGCGTCGTCGGCGCCGTGGAAACCTGTACAAAGGTTTCATTGGGTTTGATCAAACCTAAGTCTAAACGAGCATGCTCTTCTACCGCCTCAAGACCGTTTTTTAGGTCATGAACGTCCGTACGCAACAAGTTATTTGCTGATACTTGATTGTCATTTAAGCGCTGCTGCTCTTCGATTTGTGTCAGCAGTTTTTGATGCTCAAAATGGCCATTTTCACCCAGCCAGTACTGATATTGCAGACCTAAAAGCACTGCAACGGCTAAGGCAAGTAGCATAAATTGGCTAAAGTATTTCATAAAGGGTTTGCGCCAAACAAGACAGAGAGAATCAACACAGCTCAATATGCTGAACGATACCGCAAAAGCAGCCTATCGTCCAGCATACACTTACTTATCGACTGTAACTATAAGAGCGTTTAGCCACGTAGGCCAATGAACTCTTCACGGCCACGGTAGCTGGCGCGTACTTGCTGCTCGATACGTAGCAATTGGTTGTACTTCGCTACGCGGTCTGAACGGCATAGTGAGCCTGTTTTGATTTGACCGGCTGCGGTACCGACTGCCAAGTCTGCAATGGTGCTGTCTTCTGTCTCACCTGAGCGATGCGAGATAATCGTCGCATAGCCATTTTTCTTCGCCAGATAAATGGCATCTAGGGTTTCTGACAGCGTGCCGATTTGGTTAAATTTAATCAAAATCGCATTGGCAATGTGCTTGTCGATACCTTCTTGCAAGATAGCAGGGTTGGTCACAAACAAATCATCACCAACCAACTGAACTTTATCACCGATTTGCTCAGTTAAGTACTTCCAGCCGTCCCAATCTGACTCATCAAGGCCATCTTCGATAGAGATGATCGGATATTGACGCGTCAGGCCTACGAGGTAGTCTGAGAAGCCTTGGCTATCAAAGGCTTTGTTGCCCTCACCTGCCAAGACATATTGTCCGTTTTTATAGAATTCACTAGCCGCACAATCTAACGCCAAATGAATCTCTTCACCAGCCTTATAGCCGACCTGCTCGATCGCTTGCATGATGACAGTGATGGCCTCTTCGTTGCTACGCAAGTTGGGCGCAAAGCCCCCTTCATCACCAACCGCAGTATTGAGGCCTTGTGATTTTAGGACAGACTTTAGGCTATGGAAAATCTCTGTACCCGCGCGCAGGGCTTCTGAGAAGCTGGTAAAACCAACTGGCTCAATCATAAACTCTTGGATATCAACGGTGTTGTCGGCATGCTCGCCGCCGTTTAGGATATTCATCATTGGTACCGGCATGGTCAATGATGTCTGATTGCGCAGGTTGGCAATGTATTGATGCAATGGCAAGCTTTGTGACTTAGCAGCGGCTTTTGCCGTGGCAAGAGAGACTGCTAGCATGGCATTTGCGCCAAGGTTGTCTTTGTTTTCTGTGCCATCTAATGCAATCATCGCATCATCAATGGCTTGCTGCTCGGTGACGTCTTTGTCCATAAGCGCACTACGGATCTGGCTATTGACGTTGGCCACGGCTTTTTTGACACCTTTGCCCATGTAGCGATTTTTGTCGCCATCACGTAGCTCGAGGGCTTCACGTGAGCCAGTAGACGCGCCACTTGGTGCAGCAGCACGGCCGATAGTACCATCAGCCAAAATGACGTCAGCTTCGATGGTTGGGTTACCGCGCGAGTCTAAAATCTCACGGGCACGAATGTCTTTAATTGCGGTGACGTTGGTGGTTTCTTCAGCGTACATAATGTCTGTTAATTCCTTTGGTCATGCCAAGTTTGTGGGATAAATAACGGCAACTAGAATACAAAAAAGATAAAATAAAATATCGTATAGCGCAGGCCCAAACCTGTCTTGCCTACTTAGTATAATCGGCTGGGTTTGGACAAAATCAAGCGTTTATTTACGGCTTTCATGAGTGGCTATCGTACGTGGCATCATAGCATAAATTTCGCCAAACTTCCCTTCTCTTACACCGACTGACGCTCATAAAGTCATACAAACGCTCGGTTATCCGCCTATCTGGCTCACGGCGATATCGGCTAAAGTGACTGCCCTAAAAGACTTATGCACTTGGCAAGCGTTTATCATTAGTGTGATGAGTAGAGACGGTATTATCTAGCTCAACCTCTGTGCGAAAACGGGTCAAACGCAGCGCGTTCATCAGGACAGAGATGGAACTCAGCGCCATTGCCGCCGCGGCAATCATCGGATTTAAAAACCCAAACGCTGCCAGCGGTATGCCCAGCGTATTATAAAGAAACGCAAAGAATAAGTTTTGCTTGATATTGCGCAGTGTGGCGTTGGCGATTTTTTGTGCCGCATCGATATGCATCAGCGACTCGCCCATCAAGCGAGCGGAGGCGCTATGCTGCGCGACATCAGTACCCTCAAACATGGCAAAGCTGGCATCGGCAGTGGCCATCGCTGGCGCATCATTGACGCCATCACCTGCCATAGCCACTTTATGGCCGGCAGTTTGCAACAGCGCGATTTGACTGGCTTTATCCCGCGGGCTCATTTGGCCATATGCTTTGTCGATGCCCAGCTGCCCTGCCACGTGATCAACCACAGACTGCTTATCACCACTCATCAAGATGACTTGGATGCCGCTTTCTTGTAACGCCGCTATCGCCTGCGGGGTGTCTGCCTTTAGATCATCTGCCAAAGCAAACGCCCCGAGCGGTTCATCATTGATACTAAGCGCCACGGTACTGGCAATTTGCCATACTTTTGGCATAAATTTTGGCAAAGTTAGATTGGCAAATTCTGCCGTGCCGACTTTTACCAGACCCAAGCCTTCGATATTGGCTTGGATACCCGCGCCTTTGATGACACTGATGTCAGTGACAGTCATCAGTGGCAAATGGCGCTCGGCCGCAGCATTGATCAAGGCGGTCGCTAAGGGGTGACTGGCATGCGCCTCAACGCTTGCCGCAATTTGTAGCACATCATCGACAGCGATAGAGTTGTCCACCATGACATGCTCGACGATAGATGGCTTACCGACAGTCAATGTGCCGGTTTTATCGAGCACTACCGTGTCGATATTGCCTGCCGCCTCGAGGCTTTGCGCGTCTTTAAACCAAACGCCATGGCGCGCGGCCACGCCCATGCCCGCCATGATAGCCGCAGGCGTGGCCAGACCGAGCGCACAAGGACACGCGATGACCAATACCGACACCGCATGCATCAAGGCGGTATCCACCATGCCGGTCAGCCACCACGTTAGCCCAAAAGTAACCAAAGCGATGGTCACCACCACTGGTACAAAAACAGCCGTCACTCTATCGGCAAGCCTTGCCAAGTCAGCCTTTGAGCCTTGGGCGTCGCTAAGGGCTTTGACCATATCGCCAAGCTTGGTATCGCTGCCTTTGGCACTGACGCGATACAGCAAACTGCCGTTTTCGACCAATGCCCCTGCCAGCAGCTCGTCGCCTATTTGTTTTTTGAGGGGCACAGACTCACCCGTCAGATGACTCTCCACGCACCAGCCGCCGCCATCTATGACCACCCCGTCGGTTGCCACACGGCTGCCTTGCTTGGCACGCAGGATGTCACCGACTTGCACCGCCTGCAATGCGACACTATGAAAGTCGCCGTTGGGCTGCTGCTGCTCTACTTCATCTGGCGTCAATGATAACAATAAATCGATACTGTTTAGGCTGTGCTTTTTGGTGCGCTCCTCCAAATACTTACCCGTTCGCACAAAGGCGATGACCATCACCCCGGCTTCAAAATACACAGCGGGGCCATGTCCGCCAGCATATCCACTTTGCAATAGGCTGCTTAACGTACCATCGCCATGAGTCAACCACAGATAAGTAGAATATGCCCAAATAGTCACCGTACCGATGACCACCAGCACGTCCATATTGGCAAGGCCGCCTTTGATAGACGCCCACGCACTTTTATAAAATGGCAATGCCAGTCCAAACTGGACAATGGTGGCTAGGACAAACTGAATCCAAACAGGCGGCATCCACGCCATACCAAACCCCGTTAGCATACCCGCCATACCAACCAAAAACGGCAACAGACAAATCCATAGCCCGATCAAGCGCCATGGATACTCGGTTGCCGTGTCTTTATCCGTCTGTGCAAACAAGCTGTCAGCGGCTTGCAGATTGGCGACAAAGCCGGTTTTGTTGACCCATTCTGTGACTTGCTCGGGGGTGGTCTGTGCCGGATCATAATCGATATTGGCAGTCTCACCAGCGAAGTTCACACTTGCCTCATATACCGCCGGCTTTTTACTAAGTACCTTCTCAATCCGCGAAGCACACGCCTGACACGTCATGCCATCGATCGCCAGCTGCAAGTGCGCACGCTCAGGCGCTATCGCAGTCTTGGACTCAATATCAGTCGCCACCTCATAAGACGGGTCAGTACTGGTGCGGGTAGAATCTTTCATAAATAAAACTCGTGGTTGCGTTATAGCGCATTACATAGTCGGTTTACTCTAAAAGCGGCCAAGGCATCTATAAAGGCAACTGCCATCTCTTAAATAACAAGCGCTTTGTTTTGGGTAGGCGGACTATAGCGTTTATAAATGTATAATAAAATCGGTGAAAAAATCTAAATATCAGACGTCAAAATCAGAAAAAAGCGTCTGCAGGCAAATAGACTATGCTGGGGCGTGTCCTCATTCTCAACATGAATGATAGGGTCAATCTTAAATAAAAGAAGTACATGGTTTTATCATGCGCGACTGGTATCAATTTTTCTTGCTTGCTGTGCCTGCGTAGACAGAGACTGCGCAAAATTACTCCCAGTCGCACTGTATTTATTTTATAGTGGCTCAACGATAAAAATAAGAACACGCCCTAATCTAATGAGAGATAAATCCTACTCAAGCGTGGCTATTGCCTCATACCTAGTAAATGGCTACGACTATTTTCTATTCAAGCCCTGCAGCCATGCTTTGCACAGTTGTCAAAGCAAGTAAACTGACAGCAAGGCTCTCATGAAAAAAACCAGCCATGACAGCTGGTTTTGCGTTAAAGCGGTAAGGCTTACGAGTTGGCGACGGTTGCATCAAAACCTGCCTCTTCGATCGCGGCGGCAATGGCTTCTGCGCTGGTTTTGCTATCATCAAATGTCACCGTTGCCAGCTTGTCAGCCAAATCGACAGTCATGGTATCTAAACCGTCGATATCACCTGTGGCTGTATGGACGCTTGCCACGCAGCCGCCACAAGTCATGCCATCGATATTGATAATACGAGTCTGGGTTGCCATGAGGGCCTCCTTATTGTTATATAATTAACCTAGTTTAAAGTAAATACAGTCATTTACTAAGGGCGTGTCCTAGCATAAGCCCTATCAGAGCCAACAACAAGGCGCTTTGGTATGACTTTATTATCCAAGGCCTTCATGCTTTATATAATCAAATCCAAATAAATCAGATCCACGGCTGTCACGTCGTTTTTATATCGAATTGACTTTATCCAGCAGGCGATGCTCGACGCTCACTTTGCGACGTCAGTATCTTTTAATTATGATAACTTTTAATCATGATAGCGTGGATTTTGCGGCGCATCGATAGGATATGGCTGCGTCACATAATCGACCATGCTAATCGCCGCCGTTAGGGCATGAATACTGGTATCGGTATCATCATAACGCACGGTTGCTATACTGCTTGCCGCATCAAGCTCTATCGCGGTCACCCCTGTGATGTTTTTCAGCGCGGTCATCACACTGTCCAAGCCTTTGGCATCATCGATGTTTTCGATGCTGACTTGTGCTGTCTGAATCGCCATTATCTTATCCTCCTATCATGGGTTCCATTGACGGTATTAGTGAGTATCTAACACCTCAAAACCTTTGACCAAGTCATCAATCTGTTTAAGCTGACGCAAAAACGGCTCCAACTGGCTGGTTCTAAGCGCACAGGGGCCATCGCATTTTGCCACCTCTGGGTTTGGATGCGCCTCCAAAAACAGCCCCGCCAGTCCCGTTGCCATTCCTGCACGGGCAAGGGTGGTGATTTGCTCACGGCGGCCGCCAGCACTGTCACTGCGCGCGCCTGGCTGCTGCAAACTGTGGGTCACATCAAAAAACACCGGTACGTTCATTTGTTTCATGGTATCAAACCCGAGCATATCCACGACCAAATTGTTATAACCAAAGGCACTGCCGCGCTCACAAAGTATGAGCTTATCATTGCCACCTTCCAAGCATTTATTGATGATATGACGCATCTCATGCGGCGCTAAAAACTGTGCTTTTTTGATATTGATGATGGCATCTGTCTTTGCCATCGCATGCACCAAGTCAGTCTGACGCGACAAGAACGCAGGCAGCTGAATGATATCAGCGACCTCTGCGACCGGTGCGGCTTGATACGGCTCGTGTACATCGGTGATAATCGGTACTTGAAACTTTTCTTTGATTTGCCCCAGCCAGTCGATACCTTTTTCTAAGCCTGGGCCTCGATAAGAATGCAAACTAGAGCGATTGGCTTTATCAAAGCTGGCTTTAAACACATAGCCGATGCCCAAACGCTGACATATCTCGACATACTGCTCTGCAATCTCAAACGCCATCTCTTTCGACTCTAAGACATTCATGCCGCCAAATAACACAAACGGCTGATCATTGCCAATCGTGATGGTGCTGTGACTGGGGGTGGTAAGTGTGATATGCGATTGCGCTGTGGTTAGATTGTCCATACCGCTGTTTTCCTCTTTATTATAGTGATGTCTCTGCCTGATATTGTAACCGATAACCCAATGAAAGAAAGTATCCTAGCGTAATTAGCCATGACCAAGCGTTGTTATTGTTATTGTTATTGTTATTGTTATTGCCCGACCAGCTAGGCATAACCCCTGCATGTATAAAAGCAAAAAAGACCAATCCGAAGATCAGTCTTTTTATAGTAATGCTGTTATCGCATAGCATTTATGATTGATGCGAGCACAATTCTTACCGGCTCACTCATAGCTTTTTTAATAGTAGCAACTCTCTCTGCTAAGCAGCGGTTACTTCCTACTAAGCTAACGACTACTTCGTTTCGCTATAGTTTTTTGCTGCTTTGACAAAGCTATTAAACAGCGGATGGCCACCACGAGGCGAGCTGGTAAACTCAGGATGGAACTGTACCGCGATAAACCATGGATGATCTGCAATCTCAACCGACTCAACCAAATGCTGTTTGGCAGAATAACCCGAGATACTCATACCCGCTTGCTCTAGTGGCTCGATATAACGATTGTTCATCTCATAACGATGGCGATGACGCTCAGTGATATTTTTGGTGCCATAAATCTGTGATAGCTTGCTACCAGCGACCAATTCTGCTTGCTGCGCGCCTAGACGCATCGTGCCGCCAAGGTCTGAGTCATCGCTACGAATCTGTAGCTCGCCGCGCTCATCTAGCCATTCAGTGATCAGCCCGATGATAGGCTCAGCGGCGGTACGATGAAACTCAGAAGAGTTGGCATCGATATGCAGCACATTACGGGCGTATTCAATCACCGCCAGCTGCATACCCAGACAGATACCCAGATACGGCACTTTGTTTTCGCGGGCATAAGTGATGGCTCTCATTTTACCAGTGGTACCGCGCTCACCAAAACCACCTGGGACCAAAATCGCATCGGCATCGTTTAGACGCGCATACAGCTCATCGTCTGTCTCTAGTAGCTCAGCATCGATATAGTCAATTTTGACATCTGACTGATGCACGATACCGGCATGTAGCAACGCTTCGTTGATCGACTTATAAGCGTCTGGTAACTCGACATATTTACCGACCATCGCCACCGTCACTACCGCTTCAGGGTTGAGCTGGGCTTCGACCACTTTGTCCCAATCGCTCAAATCCGCTTCTGGTACATCAAGACCAAAACGCTCACAGATTAGATCGTCAAGATCTTGCTCATGTAGGGTGCGCGGGATTTGATAGATGCTTTGGGCATCTTCACACATAATGACTGCGCGCTCTTCGACATTGGTAAACAGCGCAATCTTGCGGCGGTTGTCTTGCGAGATATGGTGCTCAGAGCGGCAGATGAGAATATCTGGCTGCAGACCGATAGAGCGTAGCTCTTTGACTGAATGCTGGGTCGGCTTGGTTTTGGTTTCGCCGGCACTAGCAATATAAGGCACCAGCGTTAAATGCATGAGCATAGCGCGATTGCGACCAAGCTCTACTTGCATCTGACGTACCGCTTCCATAAATGGCAGCGACTCGATGTCACCGACTGTACCGCCAATCTCGATAATGGCGATATCGTAGCCTTCGCCACTGGCAAGAATCTTACTTTTGATTTCATCAGTGATGTGCGGGATGACCTGTACGGTACCGCCCAGATACTCACCGCGGCGCTCTTTGTTTAGTACGTTTTGATAGATACGACCACTGGTAAAGTTGTTGCTCTTACTCATCTTAGAGTGGCGTAAGAAGCGCTCATAATAGCCCAAATCCAAATCCGTCTCTGCGCCATCTTCGGTGACAAACACTTCACCATGCTGAAATGGGCTCATCGTACCTGGATCGACGTTGATATACGGATCCATCTTGGTCATCGTGACAGTCACGCCACGCGCTTCTAAGACCGCAGCAAGAGAAGCGGCGGTGATACCTTTTCCTAGTGAGGACACTACCCCACCGGTCACAAATATAAACTTGGTCATAGTACTCTTTCGGTAATTGGTAAAGAAGGATTTTACTAAAAATACGCCATAAAATATAGGGCAAAAATGCAAACTGTCTGAAACTCTTATTTTCTACCTTAGCGGTAGACTTTTGTCACAAATAATACATACAACAAAAAAACCCACCCCGAAGGATGAGTTTTTTATTTAGATTCTAATGGTTAGATTAGAATTTGTATTCGATACCACCACCGATACCAAAACCATCAAACTCGCTCTCAACTTTTACAAGAGGTGCAGTTACTGTAGCCTCTGAGCTTAAATAAGCACCATATAGGTGACCAGTTGTTGCCGCGTTAAACGCATATTTGCCGCCTACTACCGCACGGAATTTTTCAGCATCGTCAGCACCACCAACGTTGTTTACGAAATCACCTTGTGCATAGGCAGTCCAAGGAGTCGCTGTCGCCATCTCACCACTGATAGTGAATGCATTTTCGTTGTCATCACTGTCAAAATCAGTGTTTTGATATAGAGCGCCTAGCGTCACTACTGGGCTGATAGCATAGTTACCACTGACACGAGCAACTTTAAAGTCGCCTGCTTGGATGTACGTAGCACCAACGTTCATTGGACCTGCTTCGTATTTACCACCAACACCAAACGCATCACGGCCTAGTGTATCAGTATCGTTGTTTTCATCCATGGCGTACATCGCCATGAACTGCATGCCATTGATGTTAGGCGAGAAGTAGTTGAAAGTGTTGTTAGTACGCGGTGCATCAAAGCTTGCAAGTACGACATCACCACCTAGTACGCCACCTTGAGTCACGTTAGCAAAGTTTACGTAATCATCGATAGCTGATAGACGACCACCAAGCAATGTACCGTACTGCGCGTTTTTCAAACCAAGATAAGTGTCACGTGAGTAAAACTGATCAGACTTCTCCATACGGCCACCGTCTGCATCTACAAAAGCATCACCAGCGTCAATATCGATACCGTACTCTAGTTGATAAACTAAGTCAGTGTTTGCAGTTAGTGCTTCAGAACCTTTTAAACCAATACGTGAAGCATTTGAGTTTAATTGGCTACGACCATCAGCGTCTACTGAAGTTTTAACAACACTATCAACGCTTCCATCAGTGTTATAAGTCGTTGTAGTTGTGTCATTGTCACCAGTGTTTACATCTAAAGTTAAGAAGCCTTTACCGTAGACAGTTGGAGCGGCATTGGCTGCAGAAACAGATAGAGCAGCAACGGCTGTAGCTAAAAGTAGTTTTTTCATGGGGTATCTCCACTTTACAATTGTAGTAATGAGCGAGCTATTATTAGCTGGTGCCCAATTGGTATCGTCACAAATCCTCAAAGATATAATGTGTAACTGGCTACCGAGATTAGTCAGAAACAAGTGTGGCGAAGTTTTATTACAGTAAGATGAAAAAACCATGACTTACATAACCAGCATCAAAAAAAGTAACTGCCATGTAAACGTTGGTCTTTATCCTTCTGCTGCGTAACATCCGTTACCAAACTCATACTTCGAGTACAAGCATAACAACTTTGACATAATTTGCAACATATTTTTTTGTACTTTTAACGCGATATCTGGCGCACTCCATATCTTTTATAGTGCTCAGGCGTTGAAAAAAATAGCTATACAATGCCCTTAAATACCAATGGTTTATCGTAAGTTTTATGACAAACCATTCGATTATGCCCACTGTATTGCGTACAAAAATAAAGCGCTACTTATTCACTAATAAGTAGCGCTTATAAGCGAAACAGCATTATCACTATCTACTATCGACGCTGGGCCAATATAGCCATGTAGCAATATATACATGCATCGACACAGCTTTTATGCCGATGCAATAGGATAGCGACGCACACTGGCTTAGACGTTGGCTTTTAGATCCAAGCGTGCTTGGTGCAATAATGGCTCAGTGTAGCCGCTTGGCTGCTCGCGTCCTTTAAAGACGAGGTCACAGGCGGCTTTAAAGGCATAAGACTGCTCAAAGTTGTTTGCCATAGGCTGATAGCTACTGTCGCCGGCATTTTGCTCATCGACGATCTTCGCCATACGCTGCATGGTATCCATGACTTGCTGCTCGCTGACCACACCGTGATGCAACCAGTTGGCGATATGCTGGCTTGAGATACGCAAAGTCGCACGGTCTTCCATCAGGCCCACATCGTTGATGTCAGGCACTTTTGAGCAACCGACGCCTTGGTTTACCCAGCGTACCACGTACCCTAAGATACCCTGCGCGTTGTTGTCCAGCTCTTGCTGCTTCTCTTCCTCTGTCCAGTTGGTGTCTTTGGCCAATGGAATGGTCAAGATATCGTCGAGGCTAGCACGCTCGCGCGATTTGAGGCTGTCTTGTACCTCGGCGACATTGACTTGATGATAATGCATGCTATGCAAGGTGGCGCCTGTCGGTGATGGTACCCAAGCGGTACTAGCACCAGATTTTGGATGCGCCGCCTTGGTCTCTAGCATCTCTTTCATCTCGTCAGGCTTGGCCCACATCCCTTTACCAATCTGCGCCACGCCCTGCAGGCCAGTTTCTAGACCGATATCGACGTTCCACTGCTCATAGGCGGGCTGCCATGCTTGCGACTTCATCTCGCCTTTTGGTACAAAGGCACCTGCGTTCATACTGGTATGCATCTCGTCGCCTGTACGATCCAAAAAGCCGGTATTAATAAAGATAACGCGCTCTTTGGCTTGGCGAATGGCTTCTTTTAGGTTTACCGTCATGCGGCGCTCTTCATCCATGATACCTATCTTGAGCGTATGGCGCTCTAGGCCAAGCAAGTCCTCTACCGCATTAAACAAATCATTGGCCACTTTGACTTCATCAGGGCCATGCATTTTTGGCTTGACGATATACATCGAGCCTTTGCGTGAGTTTGATAGCGCGTTTTTGCCTTTTAGATCGTTTAGCGTCAATAGCGGCGTGATCAATCCATCCATCAGGCCTTCAAAGATTTGCTCTTGACCATTGCCCAAATCGACCAAAATCGCTGGGTTTTGCATCAAGTGACCGACGTTACGAATCAAGAGCAATGAGCGACCTGGTAAGATCAGTGTGCCGCCCTCTGGTGTGGTGTACTCACGATCTGGGTTTTGCTTACGGGTGCGGGTTTTACCACCTTTTTCAAACGTCTCTTGCAAATCGCCATTCATCAAACCTAGCCAGTTGCGATACACTTCAACTTTTTCTTCGGCATCGACCGCAGCGATTGAGTCTTCGCAGTCTTGAATCGCGGTAATGGCGGACTCTAATAGTACGTCTTTGATGTTTGCTGGGTCATCTTTACCTACTGGATGGCTGGCATCGATTTGAATCTCTGCGTGTAAGCCATTGTTTTTGAGCAAAATACCAGAGGGGCTATCTGCCTCGCCGACATAACCGACGAATTTTTCGGCGTCTTTTAGCTCAGTGCTGCTATCGCCCAGCTTGACTTCCAGCTTTCCATCGACGATTTTAAAGCCTGTGACATCGGTATAAGAGCCTGAGGCTAGCGCAAAATGCTCGTCCAAAAAGGCTTTGGCATAAGCGACAACAGCCGCGCCGCGCGTGGGATTATAGCTGCTGCCCGCTTCTTGACCATTTTCATCGCTGATGACATCGGTGCCATACAAGGCATCGTACAAGCTGCCCCAACGGGCGTTGGTGGCATTTAGCGCATAGCGCGCGTTGCGTACGGGGACGACTAGCTGTGGACCTGCAATATGAGCAATCTCGTCATCGACGTTTTGGGTGCTGACCGTAAAGTCATCACCTTCTGGTAACAAATAGCCGATTTCTTGCAAAAAAGCCTTGTACGCTGGGAAATCAATCTCACCTTCTTTGGCAGGATTGTCTAGATGCCATTGATCGATTTGCGCTTGAATGCTGTCACGAGTCGCAAGCAGCGCTTTGTTGCGCGGCGTAAACGCTTTGATGACTTTTTCAAAACCTGACCAATAACTGTCTGAGTCCACACCGACTTTTGGCAGCACTTCGTTTTCGATAAAGTCATACAACTGCTGGTCGATGGCAAGAATACCTTTTTGAATCCGATTGGCGTTAGAAGATTGGCTCATGCTGTTATCCTTATCTATCTGTGATGGGTGTACCTACGAAGTTGCTACCACTATAGCGGTAGTAGATGACGTGCATTTCTCTAAAATGGCGCGTCCTTGATATGAGCGGGTGATCTGCGTGATGGCTGTGCCTTTTTGTCGATAGTGATATCCGCTTTATATCGCGCTGGCAGTTGTTATAATGTTTGCCATCTCGAGCGGGCGCTCATCGCTCCTTGATCGCTCCTTTATTGAGTCATCAAATAAAATGCCGCCTAAACAAAATATCATCCTACTATCAAATAAAGAAATAAACAAGAAAACCCCATTCACCAAGTAAATACTGGGGTTGTATAATAATGATACCCTACAGCCTATCAGCGCTAAGGCTCTTTATCCTCAAATCGTGGTGATCGTTTTTTCGGGCTTTTATATAGTCAGCTCAGTATAAAAATGATACTTAATACTTAATAAGCTCAGGCGGCAAACCCAAACCTTTAAAACAACCTTTTATCTTATCCAATACTTTTTGACCATGACACAGACTATGAGTAAACCGACCATGCCAACCAACTCCCATGCTATAAACGACGACACTACAGTAGAAAACAGTACAGAAGACAGTGTAGATATCTCGCAGCTGCGCACACCGAACAAAGTAGACTTATCTGCGGTTTATGGTTTTTTGGGTGCACGTACCACGCCAGACTGGGTAGCCGCCGCTATCGCTGACCTACCTTTGATCATTCAAGATCATGCCAACTGCGAAAAAAAAGCCGCTGGCACCGCGATGAACCTACTGTTTCGCTATGAGTTTTCTTATGATTTGCAGCGTAAATTGGCGCAGCTGATACGTGAGGAGATGCTACACTATGAGCAAGTGCTGGGTATCATGAATAAGCGCGGTCAAGAATGGCGATACTTAAGTGCGGGGCGCTATGCCAAAGGCATGCTCAAGCATAAGCGCACTTATGAGCCTGCGGCAATGATTGACGTGCTGATCATCGGCGCGTTTATCGAAGCGCGCTCTTGTGAGCGCTTTGCGGCATTGGCTGAGGTGATTGATGATGAGCGATTGGCAAAATACTATCGCTATTTGCTCAAGTCAGAGAGTCGTCATTTTGAGGATTATTTGGCATTGGCACAGTCACTATCGACAGAGGCTATCGATGAGCGAGTGGCATTTTTTAGAGAAGTAGAAGCAGCGCTTATCACCAGTCCTGATACCGAGCTACGGTTTCATAGTGGCTCGCCCGCTTAGCTATTTATCGTCTTCCATCAGCGGGCTATCATACTGTTTATGGTCTTTGGCGACATTGTGCGGGTCGTGATCATCTGTGACACGCTCTGCAGCCGCAGGATTGGCTTTTTGCAGCGCATCATCGGGCACGATACCGTCATTGTCGTCAGCATCTTTTAGCTCATGTTGCTGGTGTTTTGACGATTGTGCTGTCTCTGCTGATTCTAATGAGTAATCATTGGGGTTATTCATAGCATCTCCTTATGATGGAAAGATGAAAGTAAATCAATTGAATGAAGGACGTGTCCTAGCTCATAAAAAAACTATCTGTCTTTTTTATGATCTTTCTCATCAGGGTTTAACACCCGTGTCTGGGCATTATCGACAGTGGCATAGCGATTTTTATTGTCAATCTTATGGCTATCAGGGGCTTCGCTACTGACGGTCCTTTCATTGACGTTATCATCAAACGCAGTGCCTTCTTGATCGCGTCGATCTGGCTGGCGCGCAGGGTTATCATCGTCATTGACATGCTCTGTCTCTACGATGCCCTCTTCAAAAGTATCTGTGCCTTTATTCTCTGTCGTGTTTTCTTTAATTTCATGATCTTCGATATCATGTTTTTTGCCATTATTGCTCATATCGTGGCGACCAAGCGTATCTTTATGATTATCTATGGGCGTTTTGGTTAATGCTGGATCTTTGGTTTGCATCATCTCATCCTTGTCTTTTTTATCGTTATTGTTTTTTCATGAATACTTTTTCATTAATACTTGATGGTCGTAGCTACTTCTTTAGCATGGCCACGAAATGGTATGCTCAATACTCGACCTTATGTTTTATAATAGCTTATATGAGTCTAACCTATATTGATAACGAACTATCCATTGCCTTTTTGGCTCAAATCATGAGCACTGAGATCAGCCACGTTTTTGCCGCCATCAGGTAGGTTTTCTTCTTTGCGCGGGTCGACATAGACCTCGTCTGTCTCCTGTGAGGCTTGTTCTGGCCCATCTATATTTGGCTGGTACTTTCGGCCTTCATAGCTGCCTTTTGGGTTGTCTGGCTGCTTGATGGCAGGGTCGTGGATCGGTACTGCTTCTTCATTATTTGGGCGTGTATTGTCTGACATGCTATATCCCTCACGTATGTATTGGCTATTAAGTGGAGTAATATTTATCCTGTTATTTGTTATCCTCTTATTTATCGGTACGCAAATCCTCTTCGATGAAGGCGGTTTGCTCTTCTTCGCTTAGCTGTTCAGGCGCATCGACTCTCTTGTCTTCCTTGAGGTTTTGCTGAATTTTTTGACTGTCTGCCTGTTCGGCTGCTTTTTTGACGTCTGATTTTGTATCAGAGGTATCAGGCGTCGTATCGTGATTATTCATAGAGGCTTCCTTTTTTTCCTATGCTTTTATCATTGGCTTTTACGTTCTATGCTTTATGATGGAGTGTATTTTTATTATAGAAACAAGGCTCGACCAGACACCAGTGTGCTGCGGTATCAATGTGTGAATAAATGTGAGGTTACAAGACAGTTTGTAACTTCCTACCAGCAGCATGCAAATAACGGTACCTACTGACATCCATAAAAAAACCAAACGCCAGTCATCGCCAGCGTTTGGTTTGAGTCAGTATTAGAGGGCTGTTAAGACGACGCCTCTACCCCATTGATGAGCGTTAATAAATGCTCTTGGGCGGCATGTGGCGGTGTGCCAGCAGCGGGCTGTAATTGCTGCCAGACGCCGTCGCCATTGAGTGTCCACGCTTGGGTATTGTCTTGTAAGTAGTTGATCAAGCCATCTTGATATATCTGCTGAAACAGTTTTTTATCTTCAATCGGAAACGCCACTTCGACACGGTGAAACAAGTTACGGTCCATCCAGTCGGCACTACCACAATACAGACGCTCGTCACCGTTATTATAAAAATAGTAAATGCGTGTGTGCTCTAAAAACCGGCCAATCACCGAGCGTACTGTGATGTTTTCCGACAAACCTTTGACCTGCGGACGCAGACAGCACATTGAGCGCAAAATCAGCTCGATTTTTACCCCTGCTTGAGAGGCGTCATAGAGCTTGCCGATCAGGCGACGCTCCGTCAAAGCATTGACCTTGACCATGATATGAGCGCGTTTGCCTGCCTTTGCGTGAGCGATCTCATCATCGATAAAACTCATCAACTTATCATGCAAGGTAAAGGGCGCATGCAATAACTTTTTGAGATTGGCAGGCTTGCCCATACCCGTTAGCTCCTGAAATATCTTGTGCACGTCTTCTGAGATATCAGGGTCGGCGGTAAACAGGCCGTAGTCGGTATAGACCTTAGCATTGGCGGCATGGTAGTTGCCTGTCCCTAAGTGTACATAGCGGCGAATGCGATCATCCTCGCGGCGTATGATTAGCATCAGTTTGGCATGGGTTTTGTAGCCGACAATGCCATACACCACTACCGCCCCTGCTTCTTGCAGATAATTGGCGACTGCGATGTTTGAGGCTTCATCAAAACGGGCGCGCAGCTCGATGACGGCAGTGACTTCTTTGCCATTTCGAGCAGCAGCGGCCAGTGCTTTGACGATTTCTGAATTGGTGCCTGAGCGGTACAGCGTTTGCTTGATTGCCAAAACTTTTGGGTCGTTGGCGGCTTGCCATAATAAGTTGACGACAGGCGAGAAGGCATGAAAAGGGTGATGCACCAGTACATCGCTTTTGCGCATGGCAGCAAACATGCTACTGGTTTTGTCCAGCTTTTTTTCTTCGCGGCGAAACGCTTTGGGTATCGCTTGCGTAAAGGGCTGATAGCGCAGCGCTGGTATATTAAAGTCGAACAATAAACGCGTGAGGTTGACCGGCCCGTTGACACGGTACAGCTGATTGTCGTGCAGCTCAAACTCATTGAGCAGATAGTCGCTGATGGGCGTCGGGCAGTCGGTGGTGACCTCTAGGCGCACCTTATCACCGAAGCGGCGGTTTTCAAGCTCACCCTCTAACGCTTTGGCGATATCCTCGACATCGTCCGCTAGGTCTAAGTCCGCATTACGCGTCAGTCGAAACTGATGACAGCCGGTGACATTCATTCCCGGAAACAGCTCGCCAATATGCTCATGAATAATGGCCGATAGCATGACGTGATGCTCTTTGCCGCCAGTCAGCTCATCAGGTAAGCGTATAACGCGTGGGAGACTGCGCGGCGCGGGGACAATAGCGAGATTGATATCACGACCAAAGGCATCTTTGCCCTCTAAGGTGGCGATAAAGTTGAGGCTTTTATTGACCAAACGCGGAAACGGATGGGCAGGATCAATACTAATCGGCGTCAGTACAGGCGAGACTTGTTCGGTAAAATAGCGCTTCATCCATGCCGACTGCTCGCTATTTAGCTCATCGCGTTTGAGATAACGGATGTCTTCTTTGGCCAGCGCAGGCAAGATGTCTTCATTGAGAATGCGATACTGCTCAGCGATGGCTTCATGTGCTACAGCAGAGATATCATTGAGCACTTCACTGGGCCGCATACCGTGCGCGCTGGTCGACACATCACCGATATTGAGCTTTTGCATGATACCGGCCACGCGAATCTCAAAAAACTCATCGATATTTGATGAAAAAATAATCAAAAAAAACAAACGCTCAAGCAGCGGATGGCGCGGACTGGCAGCCTGCGCCAGTACCCGTAGATGAAACTGCAACAAAGACAGGTCGCGATTGATATAACTGCTGGGCGAATAACTGCCATCCTCAAATCGCTGCCATGCGATGTGGGCGAGATCATCCTCTTTTTTCCCATGCGCCCCATCGTTTATGCTCATCACGGCGGCGCTATTGTCAGTCTGATGCTGCTTATCATTGCTCTTGGTATCTGCCACGTCCCTACTCCTTTTGCCTTCTCGATACGTCATGATGCTGATTGTGGTAAGACTGCATTTTTCATGCGTTTTTTGATGATACGCTGTTTGTTACGTAGCCGTCTATCGCCTTGGTTGTTTTCATAGTATTTTGGATTGGTCAGCATACTGATGAGCAGCGCGGACTCGTCACGGTTGAGATTGGCCGCAGTTTTATTAAAATAGTGGTGCGCAGCCGCCTCGATACCGTAGATACCATCGCCAAACTCAGCCACGTTAAGATAAGCGGTCAAGATACGCTGTTTGTCCCACAACGCCTCTATCATCACGGTGATAATCGCCTCTTCGCCTTTACGAATATAGGAGCGATGCGCGGTCAAAAACAGGTTTTTGGCCAACTGCTGCGTGATGGTCGAGCCGCCAGCCGACATCTTGCCTGTTTCTTCGTTTTTTTTGCGTGCAGCCTCGATACCCTTTAAGTCAAAGCCATTATGCTGGCTAAAGGTTGCGTCTTCACTGACGATCGCTGCTTGCTTGGCAGATTTGGCAATGGCGTCGTACTCTGCCCAGTTTTGCGTCACGGTGCCGCCTGTCAGGCGATGCGTGAGCATAAACATGCTGTTGTTAATGGGCTGGGTTTTCCAAATCAATAATAGCCCTGCGACCAAAATATGAAAAACCACGACCAACAACATGAACGCCAAAAATACTCGTTTGATAAATGTGCCAAAACTTGCCATGCGCGATATCCAAGTGATTGAAAAGATAAAAGGTAGCCGCTTATCCAAAAACAGCCCAAGCAGTTAACTCAAATAGCAGGTCATCTTACCTAATCTCATAATCGCTGTCATTATTTACCCCACTTCTTTATCATGTCAGTAGCGCAATGCAATATAAGCTTTTTACAATAAGCTTTTTTACAACCCATCCAAGTAAACGAAGCGGTTGTCACTCACATAAAAAACAAGCGCCAGACATAGAACGCTAGACATAGACAATAGAGCACGAGTATAAACATGGATTATGATAACAATATAGCAGAGCAGGATATAGCAGAGCTGCGGGCACGCATAGTAGCCGCCAACCCTAGTCTTGGCACTAGTGAAAATATCGATAATTGGTGGCTGCTTGGCACCACAGGCTGCCATCTGTGTGATGTCGCTGAACAAGTCATCGCGCAGTTTCAAACCGTACAGCGGCTGACTTATCAGTATGTCGATATTGCCGACTTCGATGAGCCGCTGATGATGACATTTGCCACTACCATTCCTGTGATAATCACACCGACAGCACGCTTAAATTATCCGTTTTCGGTGCTGGATTTGCAGCAGTTATTTATGTCTGCGCCATCTTAAGACAGCTTGCCATAATAACAAGACATCTATGAGCGCCTCATACCCAACATTAAGAATTGCCTGAGTTAAAAAAATGACTGAATTAAAAAAAGTGACTGAGATTGAAGATTTGCGCCGCGTCGCTGAGCGCAAAGTGCCGCGCATGTTTTATGACTATGTCGACTCAGGCTCATGGACCCAGACCACCTATCGCCAGAATGAAACCGACTTTGACCGCATCAAGCTGCGTCAGCGTGTCTTGGTTGATATGGACAATCGCAGTCTGGCGACACAGATGATCGGCGAGCCGGTCAAAATGCCAGTCGCCATCGCGCCGACAGGCTTTACTGGCATGATGTGGGCCGATGGTGAGATTCATGCGGCGCGTGCCGCGGAAAAGTTTGGCGTGCCGTTTTCGCTGTCGACCATGAGTATTTGCTCTATCGAGGATGTAGCGACAAACACCGCCGCGCCGTTTTGGTTTCAGCTATACGTCATGCGCGATCAGGACTTTATGGCCAATCTGATTCGCCGTGCCAAAGCCGCCAACTGCTCTGCGCTTATCTTAACCGCCGACTTACAAGTGCTCGGTCAGCGCCACAAAGACATCAAAAACGGACTTTCTGCCCCGCCCAAACCGACACTGACTAATATCCTAAACCTGATGACCAAGCCGCAGTGGTGCATGAACATGCTCGGCACTCGCCGCCGGACATTTGGCAACATCGTCGGCCACGCCAAAAACGTCGAGGACATCTCCTCGCTCTCAGCGTGGACGGCAGAGCAGTTTGATCCAAGCCTGAGCTGGGATGATGTCGCGCGTATCAAAGACATGTGGGGTGGCAAGTTGATTATAAAGGGCATTATGGAACCTGAAGATGCGATACTCGCCGCCCGTAGCGGTGCCGATGCGCTGGTCGTCTCCAACCATGGCGGTCGTCAGTTGGACGGGGCGCTGTCCTCTATCTCTGCCCTCTCTGACATCGTACAGGCAGTCCATGCCGAAAACAGCGACATCGAAGTGTGGCTCGATAGCGGAATTCGCTCAGGTCAAGACGTCCTAAAAGCCATCGCCTTGGGCGCAAAAGGTACGATGATTGGCCGCGCTTTCCTGTATGGGCTAGGCGCTTATGGCGAAGATGGTGTGCGCCGCACGCTTGAGCTTATCTATAATGAGTGCGATATTAGTATGGCATTTTGTGGGCATACCGATATCAACGCAGTCACAAAAGACATCTTGGTAAAAGGCACGTACGAAAACCTCAAAGTGAGCCATAATGGCTGATTGGCTTTTGATACAAGCCCCGTTTGACACACGGGCACTCTGGCAAACGACTTGCTCTGCGCATCGTCTTTGTGCTTTATTTATCATTATCTCTACTGCTTATTTATTCTATTTATAACTTATCAATAAGACTGGCGCTTATGACCATACAACAACTGCTAAAGACAGCACCTGTGACCACCTTACTGTTAATCAGCTTTATTGGGCTGTTTCTCCTGCAGGTGCTGACAGGCGTCGATGCCAATAACCCCTCAACTGAGGATTTGCTCAAATGGGGCGCCAATGCGCTGCCCTTTACCATGACTGACGACCCATGGCGGCTGCTCAGTAGTGCGTTTTTGCATATTGGTTTGATGCATCTATTGTTTAATGGGTTTGCCATGTATTTTTTCGGTCAAGTGGCCGAACCGATGTTTGGCTCCGCGAAGTTTTTGGCGTTGTTTTTATTGGCGGCCATCGGTGGCAACTTACTCAATAACCATGTCACTTGGCAAGGAATTTTAGATGGTACGGGACAGCCTGGCATATCAGCAGGTGCCTCAGGTGGCATCATGGGTATCGGGGCTGCGCTACTCATCGCCGCATTGTTCAAAATCTCAGTCAACGGCCTTGTGCTTAATCTTAAAAGCTTGATATTTATTATGGGTATCAATTTGGTCTATGGTTTTGCTGTCCCCGGTATCGACAATGCTGGTCATATCGGCGGCGCGGCGACAGGTTTGGTGATTGCGCTGGCCTTTGCCATTGCCTATCGTCAGCGTGCCAAGGCGACACAAGTAAGCCCGCCTTTTGATGCAAGCTTGCATATCCATCCCACTTATCAGCAGTATAAAGGGTATAATAACTATCATAATAATAGTCATAATAGTCATCACTATGCTGACTCAAATAAGGCAAAAAACCCTGCGATACTATGGCAGCTGCTCCCTTGGCTTGTGATGCTCGTCATGAGTGTTGGCTTTGCCTACTGGTGGCAAGACTTGCATCAGCAGCTACTACAAGTGCTCGCCGCCATTGAATAGCGCTCATTGAGTAGCACGCTGTGGCTATTCGTCACTATGAATAGTATTGATAACAGCCTACGTGCCAACAGCTTATGCAATTTATTCACCAGCACTTTTTTACTTATCTTACTTATCTTTATTTGCTCAAATTTTGACGATATCGTTTCACCATTTACTAGTCCAACCACTGATGAGAAAAACCCATGTCTAATGTATCTGCGCTACCCCATGTCGCTACACGTACAACCTTTAACGCCTTGGCAGCTACTGCCTTACTGGGTGTCGCCAGCATGTCTCATGCCGCGATTTTTAAAAACAACTTACCGACCGATCCAGACGCGGTACTTAGCGTCGGCGTCAACGTCATGGCCGTCAATCCAGCCTATGATATGGAAGACAGCACTGATATACGCGTGCTGCCGGGCGTGTTTTATGACAACAACAGAGTCTATGCGCGCGGCGCTCAAGCTGGTGCTTATCTCATCAATGATGGTACCAATCAGCTCTCGGCATACGCGCAGCTGTCTGGTAGCGAGTTTGACCCTGATGATGCCCGCGGCGCGCTACAAGGACTAGATGAGCGTAAGGCCTCGGCGGCGGCAGGTTTAACGTATTTACGTCGTACGCCAGTTGGGGGTTTTCGTGCGCAGATCGCAACAGACGTATTGGATCGTAGCGGCGGCAACACAGCGCGGCTGACTTATCTGGCGCGTATCACTCAAGGTAAGCTCACCGTCTATCCGAGTGCAGGGTTTGAGTATCATGATGCAGATTATAACGAGTATTATTATGGCGTTAGTGAAGAAGAATCTGCCAAGACCGGCATTGCTGCTTATAAATCCAATTCAAGCTTAAACCCTTATATCAATATCAGTGCCAACTATGACTTCAATGAGCGCTGGGCAGGCTTTGCCAACCAAAGCTTAAGCTATCTGCCAAATGAGCAAAAAGACAGCCCAATGGTCAACTCGCGTACCGAGTCCACCACGACACTAGGCTTGCTGTATAAATTTTAATTGAGCTTAGATTTTGAATAAAAAGACCTTGCCACATAACGTGACAAGGTCTTTTTTATCTAAGTCTATCAGCCTGCTGAAAACTAGCCTTTAATCTTTCTGATAGAGTCGACGTTACAGCCTTTATAAAGGATTTCGCTCTTAGCGTTTTGGATATTGGCCGAAGAGTTATGATAGTTGTTTAAACGCAGAGGCCCAGTCATGATACTAAAGTTATCCTCATCGCCAAACACAGTACCGACATTGTCAGAGCGTCCTAAGTTGATTGGTAAAAATCTTGTTTTGCCATTCAAAGTAGCTTCTGCAAAGGTCGGTAGATACTCTTTATTAAAACCATAAGTCACACTGACTTTTTTGTTGTTTTGGCAGCTATAGTTGACTTGTCTGTGTTTGATGGCCGTATCATAGCTCTCACTTGGCTCCATCACATTGTCTGAATAGGCCATTGCTGAGCCAGAGCCCAACATCGCCATCATAATACCAGCAGATGACAAAGCGGCTGTTAATTTTTTCATAATAGTACCTCAATTGAGTGATTAAAATAGTTATAGATAGGGAGACGTTAGCGGCGAACTATTTTTGGTTAGTCTAATCGTTCGCTCTTATTGGCTTTATCGTGATTTAGAAAATGTTTTTAGAAGCTATTATTTACGAATTCACGAGCCCATACCTATGTACTCATTATAATAAAAATTTTTGTTTGGGTTGTTATAACTGTGAGTGCGCTTGTTGACTACGGGTAAGGCTTTGTTGCGCGCGATGTAGATACTGTCACTCATAGACGAAAAAAAAGACCTTACGCATCCGTTTATAGAGGATGGTAAGGTCTTTTGTTACTTAGACTATCAAATTTAAAAATCTGAATAGCGAAAAAGACAAACTACTCAGGTTTTTGGATTGATACTTTGGATTGATACTAAGAAGGATGTACCATATCCGCAGGGGTTACCCACTCATCGAACTGCGCTTCAGTGAGTAGCTCTAACTCAACCGCCACTTGCTTCAAGGTTTTGTTTTCTTTATAAGCTGTCTTGGCGATTTTTGCCGCGTTTTCATAGCCGACATGACGGTTTAGTGCCGTCACCAGCATCAATGAGTTGTGCAAGAAGTCATCGATTTTTTCTTTGACAGGCTCAATACCAACGGCGCAGTTATCGTTAAAGCTGTTGCACGCATCGCCCAGTAGCTTGATAGATTGCAATAGGTTAAAGGCAATCACAGGCTTATACACATTTAGCTCAAAGTTACCTGACGCGCCCGCCATGCTGATAGTCGTGTCGTTACCCATCACTTGCGCCACAACCATGGTCATCGCTTCTGACTGCGTTGGGTTTACTTTACCTGGCATGATAGATGAGCCTGGCTCGTTTTCTGGAATGGTCAGCTCGCCAAGACCACAACGAGGACCTGAGGCAAGCCAGCGTACGTCGTTAGCGATTTTATTGAGGCTACCTGCTAGGGTCTTTAATGCGCCAGAAGCAAAGACTTCGGCATCACGCGCCGCTAGTGCTTCAAATTTATTTGGTGAAGTGACAAAGGGTAAGCCTGTCAATGTCGCCAATTGCTCAGCTGCTTTTACTGCATAATCAGGGTGGGCGTTTAGACCCGTACCTACTGCAGTGCCGCCTAGTGGCAACTCATATAGACCTTGTAGCGCATTGTCGATGCGAGTCAATGCATGGTCAAGCTGGCTGACATAACCGCTGAACTCTTGGCCTAGGGTCAAAGGCGTGGCGTCTTGTAAGTGCGTACGGCCGATTTTGACGATGCTATCGAACTCGCGGGCTTTGGCATCTAGCGTATCGCGTAGTGCTTTTACCGCTGGGATAAGCAAGCTGTTGATCTGACGAGCAGCGGCCACACGAATCGCGGTTGGGAAGCTGTCGTTGGTAGACTGGGCGTGGTTGACATGATCATTTGGGTGAATCGGCGTGTAGCTGCCGCGCGCGTTCCCTGCGATTTCGTTGGCACGGTTGGCCAGCACTTCGTTCATGTTCATGTTTGACTGCGTACCAGAACCGGTCTGCCATACAACTAATGGAAACTGATCGGTAAGGCCACCATTGATGATTTCATCTGCCGCTTGTACGATAAGGTCGCGCTTATCGCCTTCGATACGCTCTAGGCTGGCGTTGGTGATAGCAGCGGCTTTTTTTACCAGTGCCATCGCTTCAATCATCGGACGCGGCAAGGTCTCGCCACCAATTTTGAAGTTTTCACGGCTACGCTGGGTTTGCGCGCCCCAATAAGCGTCGGCTGGGACTTCCACGTTGCCCATTGTGTCTTTCTCAAGTCGTGTTGCCTGATTCTGTGTCGACATAACTACCCTCTTTGGTTTTATTGAGCCATAAAAAGTGCAACGCACGCTGCACATAAAGGAAAATACGATGTAAAGTGGCGTTATGATAGCATGACTTATCACAAATTTCTCCACGTCCGTGAGGCTAACTGATGTCCAAAAGCACCAGCCAACACCCTTCTGCCACGACAGCGCCTAAAGCATCGCCTAAGTCATCATCTAAGGGCGCTGACGTAAAAATAAAGGATAAAATGACAGCTACTATTGTCAATCCATCCAGACGACAATTTACCCGCCAGCGTCACCAGTTAAGTGCAGGCGAGCGCAGACAATACGCGCGCATGGCGAGCTTACATTTACCCAAACTCCAGCAGCGCCTACCACCGCGTGCACGTGTTGGCTTGTATTACGATGGCTTTGGTGAGCTGCCCACTCAGCCACTGCTTAACTGGTGTAAGCGCCTAGGTTATTTGCCGTATTTGCCAGTGGTCGGCTCGCTCGGTCGTGATGCTACGGGTAATATTGATAAACACCTGCGTTTTGTGCCGATTTATCATTCTAAATGGGTAAACGTACCGACACGGATTCATAGTCTGGGTATGAAGCAAAATCATCATCGCAGGTTACGCTGGGCACGAGAGTTAGACGTCATTATCTGTCCACTGGTGGCAGTGGATAAACGTGGCAATCGTATGGGTATGGGCGGCGGCTTTTATGATACGACGCTTGGCAAAAGCCATCAGGCAGGATTAAAAAAGCCGTTAAAAGTTGGCTGGTGTTACGATTTTCAAGTGGTCGAGCAGCTAGCGCGTCAGCCTTGGGATGTGCCACTAGATGGCCTGCTAACGCCAAGTGGCTTAAGGTGGTTTCAACCAAATAATAGCGCAAAAACTAACCATAGTGCTGAGCAAGAAACCTCTAGCGCTGATACCGTTGAAACGTATTTAAAAGCGTTAGGAAGTGATGACAAAAGAGAAATGCTTTACTACAGTCAAGAACAATCCTTTGGCTCTGATGAATTGGCTAGTGTCATTAATGAGGCGCGTTTGAATGAGCTGCTGGCACAAAGTGATGCGTTTTTGGCTAGTTTAACTGGTGAGATTGAGGATTTTGATGAGGGTGGTAATACCAGTGAAAAATGATTTATATCGAACAACAAACTACAGGGTATGCTTAGCACATCGCTGATAATTACAGCGCTATTCTTAGTGCGCTAAGCAACTGAGAAAAATGTGAACCAAACCCTTATAAAAAGCCAAAAAGGCGGATGATTATCAAATCACTCGCCTTTTTTGATTTGGTAATAGCCGTTTAGAGTATTGTCTAAAGCACCATCGCTGCAATCCAACCAAAGGCCAATAATGGGATATTGTAATGCAAAAAGGTCGGCACCACGCTGTCTTTGATATGGTCGTGTTGGCCATCAATATTCAGGCCAGAGGTCGGCCCGAGTGTCGAATCTGAGGCAGGCGAGCCTGCATCACCAAGCGCGCCAGCCGTACCGATAATCGCCACGGTGGCGAGCGGTGAAAACCCTAAAGAGATACAGAGCGGCACATAGATCGCAGCCAAAATAGGGATGGTCGAAAACGATGAGCCAATCCCCATCGTCACCACTAGCCCAATGAGCAGCATAATAAAGGCGGCAATGGCCTTGTTACCCGCAAACAACGACGCGGCGCCATCGACCAACGGCTGAATCTGCTCCGTCGCTTTCATGACTTCAGCAAAGCCTTGCGCGGTAATCATGATAAAGCCAATCATCGCCATCAGTTTGATACCATCATTAAACACCGTATCGGCATCACGCCATTTGACCACGCCGGTCGCCATAAAGACCCCAAAGCCAAACATCGAGCCGAGCAGCAGCGAGTCGGTATAAAGCTGCACCACAAAGGCGGTGACGATAGCCGCTAGCGCCACTAGGGTTTTGAGCTTGCTTTGTGCCTTAGCACCAGCAGCGGTTTTGCTCAAGGCATCATTGGCCACCACGGCGTCATGCGCTTCTTTATCCACTGCCACTTGCTGATAATCACGCGGCTTACGATAGCTGATAAATATCGCTGTTAATAAGCCGACCAGCATCCCTGTTGCCGGAATCGCCATCGCTTGTACAACTGAAATATCGGCGACATCGATGCCCGCTTCTCCAACGTTTTTTAGCATGATTTGATTTAGATAAATATCACCAAAACCATAAGGAATAAACATATAAGTGGTGACCAGACCAAAGGTCAACAGGCACGCGATCAGACGGCGATCTATCTGCATACGGTTGAACGCCAGCAGCAATGGCGGCACCAGCAGCGGGATAAAAGCGATATGAATGGGGATTAGGTTTTGGCTAAAGCAGCTCATCATCACCAAGCCGGCAAACAGCAGATACTTAATCATCGCGCTGGTGCCACCAGCATCGATACGCTTAATGACCGCACCTGCAAGTGACTGCGGCAATCCAGAGTGAGCAATCGCCACGGCAAAAGCCCCAAGCAGTGCATAGGACAGCGCGATTTGCGCGCCATTGCGGATACCTTCTTGAAAGGCATTGAGGGTATCGGTCATACCCAGACCTGCGATGAGCCCACCTGCCAGCGCGCCGATTAACAAACTCAGTACCACGTGTACCCGCGCCAAAGATAGCCCTAGCATGATGACTACCGCCAACAGCACTGCATTGATGGTCATATTTTCGCCCCTTACCCTATGTTTTTAGCCCCGTGATGGCGCTTTTGCGTATTACCCGCTCTGCCCTATCAATAGCTTTGACTATCGATTGCGGATAAGACGCGCGTCATTTTACCTGATTTTGTCCACAAAACCCACGCGCAGAACCCCGCAGACAAATAAAACCCAGCAAATAAAGAGACAATATCCTCGTTTCTGTTGGCAATAGAGCCTTGCAATTTTGTATAGCAGCACCATTTATCTAAACATGAACCACGAACTTGACTTTACAAGTCTGGTGAACGAGGAAGGAATATATGAGCGAACACAATATTGATCAAGACAATATCGACATCGATGTCGACGTTTCGACCGCAGCCACTGACGGCGATACGCCAAACGATACCCAAGAGAGTATCGCGGCGACCGCAGATCCAGCAAAAGAGCATAACGATAAATCGGCGGAAGAATATTTGCCGCTATTAGCACTGCGCGATGTGGTGGTCTATCCGCACATGCAAATCGCCCTATTTGTCGGCCGCGCACCCTCCGTTAAAGCCGTCGAATTGGCGCAGGCGGAGTATGGCAACAAAGTACTGGTCGTGGCACAAAAAGACTCACTCACCGAAGACATTGATCAAGACAACTTGTATCAATACGGTACCGTGTGCCGCATCGTCAGCACCATGCCGCATGACAGCGACGAGAGCTGCATTAAAGTGCTGATCGAAGGTCAGTACCGTGCGCGTGTCGATACGATCGAAAACCATGATGCGCTAATGATGGCACGGTTTGAACGTGCTGACCTTGATGTAGCGATGGATGAGAGCCAGCAAAAAAACACCATTCAAGCGCTGACTACCCTGTTTGAGAGCTATGCGGATGCGCGCTTACGTAATGCGCGTGAGCTGACGCGCGTGGCGGGGCGTATCGACGACCTATTGGAGTTGGTCTATTTTATCTCGACCCGCGTATCGATGGATTTAGAGGTCAAGCAATCGTTTTTAGAAAAAGACGATATCAAAACCCATATCAATACCTTGACCGAATATCTCGTCAAGCAAAGCGCGGAACAAAACATCGAGCAAGATATCCAAGAAGCCGTGCGTCAGCAGATGGAAGACAACCAGCGCGAGTACTTCTTAAACGAGAAGATGAAAGCGATCAAAAACGAGCTATCAGATCTCAATGATGGCGCGTTCGATGGCGAAGATGATGTCGCTGAGCTAGAGCAGCGTCTAGAAGATGCTGACTTGCCAGAAGATGTGCGCAAAAAAGCCGAGCAAGAGCTGAAAAAACTCAAAATGATGCCGCCTGCATCGAGTGAATCATCAGTGGTGCGCAACTATATTGAGTGGATTTTGGACACGCCGTGGAACGCCACGACCAAGGTTTCGATCAATCTTGATAAAGCCAAAACGGTGCTGGACGAAGATCATTACGGCTTGCAAGATGTCAAAGACCGCATCTTAGAGTACCTCGCTGTCCAATCACGGGTGAAAAAACTTCGCGGCCCGATTCTGTGCTTAGTCGGCCCTCCCGGTGTTGGTAAAACGTCACTAGGTGAATCGATTGCCCGTGCTACTGGCCGTAAGTTCGTGCGTATGGCGCTTGGCGGTGTGCGTGATGAAGCAGAAATCCGTGGTCATCGCCGTACTTATATCGGTGCGATGCCGGGTAAAATCGTCCAGTCATTGGCCAAAGTCGAAGTCAAAAACCCGCTATTTTTACTCGATGAAATCGATAAAATGGCGCAAGACTTCCGCGGCGATCCAGCGTCAGCCTTGCTTGAAGTGCTAGATCCATCACAGAACGATACCTTTAACGACCATTATCTCGATATGGACTTAGATTTATCGCAAGTGATGTTTATCTGTACTGCCAACAGCATGGATATCCCGCCTGCCCTGCTGGACCGTATGGAAGTCATTCGCCTGCCGGGCTATACCGAAGAAGAAAAGGTCAACATCGCGCAGAAATACCTTGTACCAAAAGCCATTAAGCAAAATGGCCTCAAAGAAGGCGAGATTGAGATTGTCGAAGCGGCATTGCATAGCATCGTGCGTAGCTATACGCGTGAAGCCGGTGTGCGTAACCTTGAGCGTGAAGTCAATAAAATCTGCCGCAAAGTGGTACGCGGCTCGGTCGAAACCCATGGCGCCCGCGCTCCGAAAAAAGCAGAGCGTCAGCTAGTCACAGTCGACGACAAAAACATCGATGATTATCTAGGCGTCCATCAGTACGACTACGGTCTGGCAGAAGAAGAGCCTGAAATCGGCCGCGTGACGGGACTTGCTTGGACACAAGTTGGCGGTGAGCTACTGACCATCGAAGCGGTGGCCATGAAAGGCAAAGGTGAGCTGAGCTTTACCGGATCGCTTGGTGACGTGATGAAAGAATCGATCCGTGCGGCCATGAGTGTGGTACGGGCGCGTGGCGACAGCCTAGGTATCGACTACGACACCGTCAAAACCACTGATATCCACGTGCATATGCCAGAAGGTGCAACGCCAAAAGACGGGCCATCGGCTGGTGGTGCGCTAACCACAGCGCTGGTCTCTGCCTTAACTGGCATTGCCATTCGCCCGGATATTGCCATGACAGGCGAGATTACCTTGCGCGGTAAAATCTTACGCATCGGCGGTCTAAAAGAAAAGCTACTGGCTGCGCATCGCGGTGGCATCAAGCATGTGCTGATTCCAGAGAGTAACGAGCGCGACCTAGCTGATATCCCCGATAACGTTAAAGAAGGCTTGACCATTCAGCCAGTGGCGACAATTGACGAGATATTAAAAGTAGCGCTGGTCAGTATGCCAGTGCCACTTAAGCCTGCCAAAGTAACGGTCGATAAAACCTCTGGCAAAGCGCTACATAACTGATTTGATTGGCTACAAGTCCACTCTGATAAAAAAAGCCGCTCATCATCATGATGGGCGGTTTTTTTTGCCTCATGCTTTTTAAACCCATACGATACTTACATTTATTAACCGATTGTTGCGCATTTGATGAATAACTATATCTAATGCTTGGCTATACTGATTGCGACATTAAGCAATGCTTGAGTAATTAAGCAGTGTTTGAGTACAGTGTTTGAATACTCAGAAAACATGAATACTTTTAGAAAAAACAGACATTCATCACAATGAATAAATATAAATGGAGAGAACAATGAATAAGACAATGCTTGCAAGTGCGCTACTATGTGGTTCGGCTCTTGCCATGACTGGCTGTCAAACGGTCGAAGGTCAAATGCAAACAGGCAATCCTGTCAATCAGCCAGCACTAAAATCTACCATCAAAGCCGTCGCTGGTAACCAAAATGAAGTCGGACAAGTATTCTTACGTCCAGTAGATGGCGGCGTACAGGTGTATGGTAAGCTGATGAACTTGCAGCCTGGTAAGACCGTATCGCTTCATATTCACGAGACAGGCAGCTGTGCCAATATGGGTAAAGCAGCAGGCGGCCACTTCAATCCAGACAACAAACCGCACTCAAACCCTGATGACATGAATGGCCATGCAGGCGACCTGCCTAACTTGACAGCAAACGAAGATGGCGTTGCTACCATCAACTACGTCAACAAAAAAATCTCTGCGGCAGAAGCTGGCAAATACAGTGTCAACCGCTTAGCCTTTATCGTGCATAGTGGGGTTGATGATTATACCAGTCAGCCTGCGGGTAATGCAGGTGACCGTGTGGCATGTGGTATCATCGAAAAGACCTAATCGCAGTAGTTCGGTCGTAAAACATAGCCGTTCGCTAATAAAAAACCTCTTAGATCATCTAAGAGGTTTTTTTATGGACATTAACATCGCAAGGTATGATCGAATCCAAATAAATCAGATACGCGGCTATCAGGTCGCTCACTGTATCGGTATCGAAGATTGGCTATCGTTTGGACTGATATTGATTACTCCTCAACCCACTCGCCATTACGCCAGTACACACCCCAACGCGTGGCTTTGCCGTTTTTTTCAGAGCCGATGTATTGCTCTTTTTTCTTACGTGACCAGCGCAGTATCGTTGGATTGCCATCTGGATCTTCATCTGGCCCGTCAAACAGATACTGGAATTTATCTTCCATCTTATCCTTGATAGGTCGCAGTTCAGCCAGCTTGGGCGCACGGGTTTCGCGCACTTTTGGGAACTTTGAGGCGGCGAGGAACATGCCTGCAGCGCCTTCACGCAAGATAAAATAGTCATCATGCTTGGTTGATTTGAGCTCTGGCAGATGTATCGGATCCATACGCGGCGGTGCAGCTTCACCGGTTTTTAGCACTTTACGGGTGTTGTCGCACTGCTGACAGGCAAAATAAGGGCCAAAGCGTCCGGTCTTTAGCTCCATTTGTCCATCGCACTTATCACAATCAATGGTTGGCGCATCTGAGCCTGGGACCTCAAACTTACCTTCTTCTAAGATATAACCGTCGCAGTCAGGATTGTTACCGCAGATATGCAGTTTCAGGCCGCCATCGACGATATAGCCGTTCATCGCTGTACCACATTTGGGACAGCGTTTTTTCTCCATCAGGTCTTTGACTTCCGCCACTTCATCGGCCGCGTCGCTTTCATCAAGATTGGCAAAGGCTTCGACTGGCATCAAGTTTTTGGTGCCTTTGCAGCGCTCTTTTGGCGGTAAGTTATAACCTGTACAACCTAAAAACACCCCCGTCGAGCCGGTACGCAGCTGCATCGGACGCGAGCATATATCGCAGTGCACGTCTGGCACATCGGTCGGGTCATTGGGGCGCATGCCGTCTTTTTCTTTGGCGCGCTCGAGCGTCTTTTTAAAGTCGCCATAAAAGTTATCTAGCACATCTTTCCAGTCTTGATCGCCTTCTGCGACGTGATCTAGCTTGTCCTCTAACGCGGCAGTAAAGGTATAGTCCATTAAGTCTGGGAAGCTTGCGGTCAATCTATCGGTGACGATATCACCCATTTTTTCGGCAAACAAGCGCTTGTTTTCGAGCTTGACATAGCCGCGGTCTTGAATGGTGGAGATGATAGAGGCATATGTCGATGGACGGCCGATGCCTTTTTTCTCCAGCTCTTTGACAAGGCTGGCCTCAGTATAGCGCGGTGGTGGCTTGGTAAAGTGCTGGCTTGGGTCGAGCTTATCTAGGGTCAACTGATCGCCTTTTTTGACATCAGGCAGTAGCGTATCGTCCGTCTTGGCAGGCGGCATGACTTTGGTATAGCCATCAAACACCATGGTACGGCCGCGGGCTTTTAGCTCGACATCGCTTGCCGCCACAAACAAATTCACCGATAGATACTTTGCTGGCAGCATCTGACAGGCGACGAACTGACGCCAAATCAGCTCGTACAGACGTATGGCATCACGCTCAACGCCTTTGAGCTGGGTGGATTTCATATGGACATTAGATGGGCGAATCGCCTCATGCGCCTCTTGTGCGCCTTGTTTGTTGCCATAAAAATTTGGTTTTTCTGGCACATATTTATCGCCATAGCTGTCTTCGATATAGCCACGCACAGCCGCCAAGGCATCACCAGACAAAAAAGTCGAGTCGGTACGCATATAGGTAATGTGCCCCGCCTCATACAGGCGCTGCGCTAAAATCATGGTCTTCTTCACTGAAAACCCTAAGCGTGTGCTGGCCGCTTGTTGCAAGGTCGAGGTGATAAACGGCGCACTCGGACGCGACTGCGTGGGTTTTTCCTCACGCTCTTTGACGATAAAATCGCTGGTTTTGAGTACTGCTAAGACTTTATCGGTCTGCTCTTTATTGACCAGCTTAAGCGTTTTGCCGCCTTGTTTGGTCGCCTCTAGGCGAATCGAGCTTTGCTCAGCATCTGTCGGTTTTTTGACATTACTAGCAGTAACGTGGGTATCGGCATGGATCTGCCAGTATTCCTCTGGAATAAAAGCGCGAATCTCATGCTCACGCTCGACCACCAAGCGCATCGCAACCGACTGCACACGGCCCGCCGACAGACCACGTGCGATTTTTTGCCATAGCAGCGGCGATACCATAAAGCCGACGACACGGTCTAAAAAGCGCCGCGCTTGCTGGGCGTTGACACGGTCGATATCGAGCTTTGATGGCTCTTTAAACGCATTTTGAATGGCGGATTTGGTAATCTCATTAAAAACCACACGCTGGTATTTGCTATCAGGGCCGCCGATGACTTCTTTTAGATGCCAAGCGATGGCTTCCCCTTCTCTATCCATATCCGTGGCCAGATAAATTTTGTCAGCGTCTTTGGCCAGTGCCTTTAGCTCTTTGATGACTTTGGTTTTGTTCGGCAGCACTTCATAGACGGCCGCCCAGTCATGCTCTGGATCGACACCCATACGGCGCACCAGTGCTTGCTGCGCTTTTTCTTCTTTGCTCAGCGTCTCATCTTTTTTAGCAGCGGTTGTCTTTTTTGCACTTTTACTGGCACTAACGGGCAAATCACGAACATGACCGATACTTGAGCGTACGATAAAGTCATCACCAAGGTATTTATTAATGGTTTTTGCTTTGGCGGGTGATTCGACAATCACCAACGACTTGCCTTTTTTTGGGCTATCGGTCGCGGATGCTGGAGTTTTTTTGGTTGTGGTTTTTGCCATATGTGACGACACCATAATATAAGTAGATGAAAAGTAGGTTTAAATTCAGCAGCATGGCAATTTATGGTAGCTAAGCATATTCACTCAGCGATTTATTGTAGTAATGGCTGCCAATAAAAACGGTTATGAAACAAACACTAACCATAATACAAAGCGCACGTTATAAAGACGTTACACTGCTAAGTATTAAGCTGTCAACTGCAAATGACTGAGAGTTTGCCAAAAGTGCTTGCATATTGCTATTAAATGGAGACGAAAAATTGCTTTACCAGCTTTAGGGATTTTTTTGCATTTGTCGCGCCCATTTTTCTAGGTTTGCCTTTAGGGCCAATAGATCAGTCTCAATCATTTTTTGTTGATAGGCGGGGTTGGTTGCTGGACGCACATAGGCGATATCTTCCCAGTAAATCACGATGCTATTGGCTTTGGTCAACAGCCCTTTGACAAAAGGCTCGATACTCGCAGGCAAGTCCAGCGGCGCTTTATCCAAAGCAAAGTTGGCCGGTTTGATGACAGGCTTGCTATGAGTCGCGCGAATCGCACTTGGCACCACAAGCTTGCTGTCATCTGCACTCGTATCGACAAAGCTACTATCTGGTCGCCACTGTCCATCAATCACCTGATAGCGCGCATGGGGCAGCTGGATATCGTCCAGTATGAGGCAGTACTGCCCAAGCATGCCGCGGCCATACTCGTTGTCACGGCCTTTGATCCAGTCAGGGCAACTGACCAGCTTTGGGTTGAGCTGCAAGCGGCGCGCTGTCATGCGCAGCTTATCCAAGCGCTGATCAATACCGTTCGGTTTGAGCGCCATCATACTCCCTAACACAAATAGTACAATGATAACGCCGATCAATATTCCCATGGTGGTGTGGCCTTTTGACTAAAAACAATGATATGAAAAATATAACGCTCACCGCTGGCGGCTAAAAAGCGAGCAGATAGACACTTATAATGCGTATCAACACCTAAAAACCAAGCAAGCCCTACACAGTAGCCGCAAACGCTTGTAGCGCGCCTGCGTGCTATCGCTCTTATAGATACACTGGTATATCAATTACTTATCGATATATAAAAACACCAATACTCACAAGATACAAAAAGCTGGTAGCGCTAAAAGGTGCTATGATAAACCATAATTTTAAACGCGCGCAGGTTTATTATGAATTATCTTCTTCAGCAAAACTCATCGAGCACCGCGTCACGCCGCAAAGTCGCCACGCTAGCAAGCGATATACAAACCAGTCGATGCGGTATACAAAAAAGCCGAGCAAGCCTGAGCTTGGCGATGATAGGTACGGCCGTGCTACTACTATCAGGCTGCGCCACGACTCAGAGTCTAACGCCGCAGCAGTGTCAAGCCAGCAATTGGCAGGAGGTCGGCTACGCAGATGGTATCCGTGGTCGCTCTGGCGCGTACTTTGGACACTATACCAATCAATGCGCAAGCGTCGGCGGTGCGATGCCCAATCGCATCCAATGGGAGCAAGGACGCCAGCAAGGCCTAAAAACCTACTGCACCGAGCTCAACGCCTATAAGCTGGGCCGCGAAGGCTACGACTGGCAGCCTGTTTGTCCGCTGGAGGGCATTGAAAAGCTAGAAGAAGCCTACTCGCAAGGGCGCTACTATTATATTCGTCAGCGCGACCTCGACTATCTGCGCACGCCTTATCCATTCGGCTATGGGTCTGGACGCCTGGGCTATGGTTATCGTCCTTTTGGTTACGCTTGGTAATAGGGTCTACCAAACCCAAAATAAAGGAAACCTCGCAAGGTTACCCGAGCGAGGCTGGAGAAAGCATTTATTATTTTGATTTTTCTTATTGTTGTTTTGGTGGTTTTTCTGTTGATCGGCGCGCTGCTACTTTTTGCCACTCTGCTGCTATAACTACCCGTTTACTCGCACTTTATACCGCCTACTTTATATGACCTACTTTATTAGGCTACTCATTGACAAAGGCTATCTTGGTCAGTCCTGCTTGGCTAGCGGCGGCCAGTACTTGTGCCACGGTATCGTACTTGCTGTCTTTGTCAGCGCGTAGCTGCACCGAAGGATCCTCGCCTGTTGCACTTTGCTCTTGTAGCTTTGCCTCTAGCGTGTCCATACTAATTGGATCGCTGTCCCAAAATATGCCCGCGTCTTTATCAATACTGATTTGAATGGCTTTTGGTGGCGGCTCAGTGACTGCTGCGCTGGTTTTTGGCAAGTCCAATGGCACCGCTGGATTGAGCACCGTCGCCGTCAATAAAAATATAATCATCAAGACCAGCATGATATCAATCAGCGGAATGAGGTTCATCTCATTCATACTCTGACTATCATCATCACCCAGTTGAAATGCCATAACTATCCTCAATACGTTTGGTTATTGATGCACCGTTTGTACTCGTTTGGCGCCCTGCTGCCCCTTTATGCCCCAGCAGCGACTAGCCTTGCGATGGCGCTGAGCTACGATAGTGCGTGGCGTGTGGCGCGTCTCTTTGGGCGATCTGCTGATCTTTTGTGACCTGAGTCGCAGTGACAGTACTAGGACGGCTATTGGTCGCTACCTGCTTAGCAGATGTCGCCAACAAATCATGGGCTCGGTCATTGGCATGGTACATCACTCGGCGATTGATACGCACCGAGAGGTTATAAAACACCACCGCTGGGATGGCAACCGCGATGCCAAGGCCTGTCATAATCAGCGCCTCACCGACAGGCCCTGCCACTTGTCCGAGTCCTGCTTGTCCGGTCATGCCGATATTGTGCAGCGCATGAAAGATGCCCCATACCGTCCCAAATAGCCCGATAAAGGGCGCAATCGCAGCGGTCGTGCCAAGGATAGGCAAGCCGCGCTCACTGGCAAAGCGGTAGCGGCCGATATGCTTGAGCAATGTCTGCTCGGTGACTAGGCGACGCTGCGCGGCATCACAGCCGGCCAGCTCAGGCTGCTTAGCGGTAATCTGCTGACTCAAATCGTCTGCGACAGTAGCGGCCAGTTTGCGGCTTTGTAGTACGCGAATAATCCCCGTCACCCAAGAGACGACAGACAAGATAAGTAGCAAAAAAAACAAGGTTTTGGTCACCATGTCGCTGATTTGCCAGTAGTGCATAAAGTCCATGCCAGACTCCTTAATGTTTAATATCATCCTATGATAGCGCAGCGTATATCCCAGCTAGCCTTATCATAAAGAAATATAAAATTATAAATATCTTTTAAATTAATGAGGTAAATTCAATAAAATACGCGCTAAGGTACAGCGTAGCTAACTGTTAGTGTTACATTGCCCACCACGGGCACGCCGTTTTGTGTAAAGGGTGTAAACTTGCCAGAGCGAACTTGACGCTGCGCTGCATTATCCACACTTGGATTGCCTGACGGCTGCGACACTCGCACACTATCAATGCCGCCTTGCTTGTTGACCCTCAACACCAACACCACATTAAACGTATCGCCTGATTGAGCATTTCGAGCAGCACGCCTAGGAAAACTCCATCTCGGCGGCGATGCCCAATCAGCATTACTGGCAGTAAAGTTCACTGGCGTATTGCTTGCTGCAGCTTTTGCTTGAGCGGCTCTTTGCGCGGCTTGCTGGGCAGCCAGTGCTTCTGCTCTTTCTCTAGCCGCTTTCTCTGCCGCCAACCTCTCAGCCTCTTGCGCTGCTGCTCTATCACGGGCTTCTTGCTCAGCCTTCTGCTGTTCTTGCTCCTTTATACGACGTTCCTCGGCTCTGCGACGCTCCTCAGTTCTGCGTTGTTCATCAGCCGCGTGGGTATCGACTTTAGGCTCAGCTGCCGGTGTTTTTGGCGCTTCTGTCTTGATGATGTCAGGCTGCTTTTCTATTACTTCTTTAGGCGGCGTTGCCTTTTTTGGTGGCGTTGCTTTAGGCGGTTTTTCTTTGATAACCGGCTCTTTGATCGGTTTTGGTTGAGCCTTGACGGTAGGCGCGGCTTTAGGTTTTGGCGGCGCTGGCTGCACTTTTGGCGACTCTTGCTCTACCACGGCGACAGGCTCTTTTTGCAAAGTCACCATTTCTATCTCAATGGGCGGCGTTTGAATTTTTGCTTCTACTGGTTTTTCAGGCGCTTTCATCGCTACGAGCGCGGCGACAGTCAAGGCATGAAGGCCGACGACGACCACGGCAGCGGCGAGCGTCAGTTTGGGAGATGGCGCGTCTAAAATCGTTGAACTCATAACACTCTAATATTCAGTGACCGAGGTAGAATGGTGTAGATGATAGTGCAAACGATAATTATTATCAATAATAAATTGTGTTAATTTTATTAGCCAAAGCCTAAATCAGTCGTACCCGATAAAACAACGTGCTTGTTTTATTTGTAATTGGCAATACGTTAATAAAAACCATTATCATTTATATTGATAATGAGTCTCAATTAATTTATCATGACCGATTATCTATCCGATAAGACCGCTTGAGTACACTTAACTTACAATATCAACATCAACGAGCGCTTGGATAGTGAATGTACGAACGATAATAATACCGCTGAGCATCGTCTTGCCTATCATCCCATGTGATACATCTGCAAGACCAGCTCTTTTTTTATATGAGCCGTGTGGTGACTGTGATGGTTTTCAGACCGTCATTGATGTTTTATAAGCTGACTACGTTGTCTCTACACCCCTCACCCAGCTGATTTACCGAGTTATTTATGTCTACTACTGTATTATCCAACCGCCTCTCTAGCACTTTTTTTAAACGTCCCTTATGGACGGCGATGGCCACCGCCCTTGCCGCGACGATCAGCGTGGCAGGCTGCAGCTCTCCTGAGTCCAACGACTCAGAGCCTGCGGACGCTCAGACCGAAAACCCAACCGCTGACCATGCCGAAAACGTCGCCAATAACGATGCTGTCTCGACACATACCATTACTGTCGATACCGCCAGAGGGGATATCGATCTGGCAATGAATCCATCGCCATTGGTCGTCTATGACATGACCTTGCTACAGGATTTGGCGGCGCTGGACGTGGCTGTCGATGGAGCGCCAAGTGGCCTACATTTGGACAACTTGCATTCAGAGACGCAACCTGAGCCAAAAGAAGTGGGCACGGTATTTGAGCCAGACCTTGAGGCTCTAAACGCCATGCAGCCCCAAGCTATCTTGGTCGGCTCGCGGATGGCCGAAAAATACGATGCGCTCTCAAGCATCGCGCCAACCCTAGATATGACCATCGATACGGCCAACATCTATGAGTCCAGTAAACAGCGTTTGCATGATCTTGGCGCGCTGTTTGGTAAAAGCGCCCAAGCAGCTAAATTACAAAACAATATCGACAGCCTAATCACAGAGACCAAAGCCGTCACCAAAGACAGTGGCACCGGTCTGGTGGTGATGGTCAATGGCAATAAAATGTCTGTCTATGGCGCTGACTCACGCTATGGCTTTATTCATAATGTCGTCAATGTGCCGATCGCTGACGATCACATCAAAGACGGTCGTCATGGTCAGCCGATCTCTTTTGAATATCTACAAAAGACCAACCCTGATTGGCTATTCGTCGTCGATCGTAGCGCCGCTATCGGTGAAGACAGCGTGGGTGCCAAAGCAGTCTTAGACAATCCGCTGGTCGCCCAAACCACCGCGTGGCAAAAAGACCAAGTGGTTTATCTAAGTCCAGATTCTTATCTCGCCTTTGGTGGTTATTATCAGTGGATACAAGATCTGACCACTATTAAAAATGCGTTTGCAAGCGCACAATAAACGCGGCAACCATACCAGCTATTTTTTGACCTATTATTTAATGAGCCAGTAGCCGTTATGTCGTTATTTTCATCGCGTGCCCAGACCCACGCCAATAGTCTTGAGACCAGTCCCGCTTTGCCCACATCATCACCTTGGCAAAGCGGCAGCAAGGCTCTGAGCCACACGCGTCAGCATGCGGCCATACCGCCATGGCTTATCAACACAGCCAGCCTCATCATGATGGGGCTTTTGGTGTTATTAAGTTTGTCCATTGGGGTAGCGGATTTTTCGTGGTCTGGTATTTTTCATAGCCTCATCAACCATAGCGCCAACTCAGACAGCTCGCTACTACTGGTGAGCCGCATACCGCGTACCATTGCCATTATTTTGACTGGTGTCGCCATGGCGGTGGCAGGGATGATCATGCAAGTGGTGCTAAAAAACCGCTTTGTTGAGCCATCGATGGTTGGGGCGACCCAAAGCGCAGCACTGGGTTTATTGGTCGTCAGCCTGCTGTTCCCTGCCAGTGCGCTACTGGTCAAAATGGGTGTCGCCACCATTGCGGCAGTCGGTGGCATGATGCTGTTTATGCTACTCATTCACCGCATTCCGCCGACGGATTTTTTGATGATTCCGCTCATCGGTATCGTCTTTGGCGGTATCATCGAGGCGGTGACGACCTTTATCGCCTATCAGACCGAGACGCTACAGATGCTTAGCGTTTGGCAATTTGGCGACTTCTCTGGCGTTTTGGCAGGGCGTTATGAGCTGCTATGGCTAACGGGCGCGCTGTGCGTGCTGGCTTATATCATCGCTGATAAGCTAACCATCGTTGGGCTAGGCGATAATATCGCGCTGAACTTAGGCATTAGTAAGCGGCAGGTCACTTGGCTTGGCGTCGGTATGGTGGCGATGATGAGCGCGGTCGTCGTCGTGACGGTAGGCATGATTCCTTTTATTGGCTTGGTGGTGCCCAATATCGTCAGTCGGCTGATGGGTGATAAGCTGCGCCGTAGCTTGCCAGCTGTCGCGCTACTGGGCGCATCGGCAGTATTGCTCTGCGATATCATCGGGCGCTCTATCCGCTACCCGTTTGAAGTGCCGGTCGCCACGGTGTTTGGTGTGGTCGGCACGGTGCTGTTTTTATGGTTGTTATTGCGCGCGCCTGCTGAGCGATAAGGCGTCTTGTAATAAAGCGTTTTGTAATAAGGCACCTCATAACAATGTAGCGCATAATAACGCATCTGGCCATCAAGCATCTGACCCACCGCCATCGACCCTTTTCTTTATTTATTCGTCCTGTTGTCTGCTTAGATAAGCGTGGCGTTGTTACTATTACAGGTAGCATAGTAGGATTTACGTATGTTTTCACCCTCTAAGCATGGCTCTATAACTGGCCGCTCTACAAAGACTGACTCAGCGAAACATCGTTTAAAAAATAATAATTTAGATAACGAGAGCCACGCAGCCCCCTCTACCCAGAGTCGCTTGGAGCAGCTTTGGGCATGGATCAGCAACCATCCAAAATCGATTGCCGCTGTTATTTTACTGGTCTCGATGACGCTGTTTTTGACGCTCAATGTCAATGGTCATTGGGATTTTGCCCTACCACTACGAGGTAAAAAACTGCTGGCACTCATGGTGGTCGGCTATGCGATTGGCGTATCGACTCTGCTTTTTCAAACCTTAACACACAATCCTATTTTAACCCCTTCTCTACTGGGCTTTGACTCGCTGTATGTGCTGCTCCAAAGCTTATTGGTGTTCTTTTTGGGGGCGATGAGCTTTACCAGCATCAATCCTATTGCCAAATTCACTCTTGAGATTGTCCTGATGTTTGGCGCGTCATTATTATTGTTTCGAGTGCTGTTTTCAAAAAGCAGTCAGGATTTGACGCGGCTGATACTGGTGGGCGTTATCTTTGGGGTGTTGTTTCGCAGCTTATCGGCATTGATTGCACGCCTGATTAATCCTGATGATTTTGTCGTGGTACAGTCAGCCAGTTACGCGCAGTTTAATACCGTCAACCCGCAGCTATTGGGGATTAGCTTCATTATTTGCACCATTAGCGCGCTATGTATTTGGCGCTGGCGCTATCAATGCGATGTCTTGATGCTCGGTAAGGCGCAAGCGATTAATTTGGGCATTAATTATCAACGCCTCGCATTTGGGCTATTGACGGTCATTGCGGTATTGGTCGCCACCGCCACGGCACTGGTCGGGCCGGTGACTTTTTTTGGCTTGCTGGTCTGCGCCTTGACCAATCGCATCGCACGGCATATGTATCATAGCGAGCGCCTGATATTGGTCAGTTTGGTGGCGATGATTTGTTTGGTCCTCGGTCAGACGCTGTTTGAGCAAGTACTGGGTATGGCGGGAGTGTTATCCGTGGTGATTGAGCTGGCGGGCGGCTTGGTGTTTTTGCTACTGATATTTATGACCCAGCGGCGTGGATGACATGTCATATTGACCTATATAAAAATCATAAACTATTTAGAACTGATTAAAATTTATCTAAAAAATAAGAATCATTATGATTAAACTCGATAATATCTCCCACCATATCGGCAAACAACAAATCCTGCATGACATCAGCTTATCCTTACCAAGCGCCCAAGTGATTGCCCTAATCGGCCCCAATGGCGCGGGCAAATCCACCTTATTTTCAGTCATGGCAAGGCTACAACCGCTACAGTCTGGGAAGGTGATGTTTGGTGAGCATGATATTGTCAGCTGTCCTACGCGCACTTTGGCTAAGACGGTGGCGATGCTCGGGCAAGACAATCAAGTGCAAGGTCGCCTACGCGTGCATGAGCTGCTGATGTTTGGCCGCTATCCGTATCATCAAGGACAGCCAAGCGCACAGGACGAGCAAAAAGTGCAGGAAGTGATCGCGCGTTTTGAGCTTGAGCCATTAGCCGAGCGTTTTTTATCGACGCTATCTGGTGGTCAGCGGCAACGCGTGCTGATTGCGATGATTGTCTGCCAAGACACGCCGTATCTACTGCTCGATGAGCCGCTAAACAATCTGGATATGTACCATGCAGGGCGTCTGATGCGTGAGCTGCGCGAGCTTAGCTGCAGTCAGCAAAAAACCGTGGTCATCGTCCTACATGATATCAACCAAGCCGCGCAGTTTGCCGATACTGTGGTCATGATGAAAACGGGCCAAGTGATGGCGGTTGGGCAGCCTGTCGATGTCATCACTAAAGATACCATGAAAGACTTATATAACGTCGATGTGACGGTACTTAACCATCAAGGTCGGCCAGTGATTGTCGATACATTGTTATAGTTAAGCAGGACTGTATCGTCAGTTTGAAATGAAATTGATAGGTTGGTAGCTACGTGCTAAGTTTACCGTGATGGCGGGCAGCGCGGTCATATCACCCGCCAATAAAAACCAATCCGCCTCGTGATTGATAAGCTTTTTGGCACCAGGCCCACCGATCAAAATAGTATCACCGATTTGTACAGTTTTGGCCCAATGTGAGGCAGGACCGTCAGCGCCTTTGTGGTTGAGACCATGCAAGACAAAATCGACATCGATTTCATCGTCACGTTGCTGGATAATGGTATAAGTGCGCATGATGGGCTTTTTTCCTGTCTCCTCTGCAAACACCAATTTGATATAGCCGCTTTCTTGCTCGATTGGGAAGCCTTGTATGCCTGCACCGCCAAGCGTCATGCGGCGCATGTTTGGCGTGATATCGGCGATGCCTTTTACTTCTAATACTCTTGGATTAGGTTTGGTCATTTTTTATCCTTTTATTTTTCTGTTATCTTTTAAATATTGATATGACTCTTTTTTGGCGTGTCTTCATCTCAGAAGCAGCCATAAAAAAGCCAGCTCTCTTAGACAGAGAGCTGGCTTATTTGCATTTAGAAAATCAAGATAAGTTTAGAATTGATACGTGAGCGAGGCTTTGACGTTGCGACCTGGCTCAAAGTCTGTGTTTTGATCTTTAGTAGCATTAAATCTTGAACCGTGGCTAGCATAGGTTTCATCAAAGATATTATATACGCCAACTGTGGCTTTTAAGCCATCTACTTGAGCTGGAGAGTAGCTCATAAAGATATCATGGACATCATAGCTTGGTTTCTTAAGCTCCGTAACTTCACCTCGACTTATAAAGGTTTGCGTAACAGGGGCTACATAGGTACTGCGCCAGCCAAGCTCAGTGGTATCAGTTGGCTGATAGGCCAGATTGACCATGTATTTATCACCAGCATCTGATCCTGACCCTGTCTGTGAATAAAAACTATAACCCGTATCTTCACCTTTACTACGAGCATGCGCGTAGCTTAAGCCCATACTAAAGTTATTCATTTTATAATCAGCGGCAAGCTCAACACCCTTGATTTTATAATCTTCATCTTTATTGACGGCACCTTGGCAATCATTGCCAAGATTTGGTCCACAACTTAGACCTGAGCGTACAAACTCGATATAGTTTTCGATATTGGTTTCGAAGTATTTACCGCTTAACTGTAATGCATCATTAGGCGTTGTTAGATCGCGCAAAGTGGTCACAATACCAACTTCAGCGTTATCACCCTCTTCAGCTTTTAAGTCGTTATTAACAACAGTGCCAGTACCATCTCGATTAAAAATCGCTTGGCTCAAGTCTGGACCATTGAACAACTGAGTATAGCTGGCAAACACTTGCGTATGCGGCGCGACTTCATAACTGGCTGCTAGCGCACCAACGACATTGTCATAAGTTTTACCACCAGCAATAAATTCTGGTGCCTCATAACGGTCATAACGCACGCCTGGCGTCAGCGTCAGTTTGCCCATTTGCCATTGGTCTTCTAGATACACTGAGGTGTTTTTGGCGCTGTCTTTTCCTGATACCGGCAGTTTGGTTGTTCGGTCTGCAGCGCTATAAAAGTCTGACTGCTTTTTATAATGTTCTACCCCTGCGATCAGTTTATGGCGTCCTGAGGCTGCATCAATCACACTGGTGTTTTCAATCTTACCACCTGTGGTTTTTACTTTTGCATCCCAATCATACCCTGACACAGCCTCAATACCATTATCACGTGAAATTTGCGTTTCGGTCTGATAAACCGTGGTATCAACGTCGATGAGTGAGTTTGCTGGATTAAAGTTATGATCGAGTGTATAAGTATCGCGCTTTACTTTTTGTGGGATGACATCAGAACCACCACTGTTAGGAAGACTGGGGAAGTCTGGACGGAAGGGGAAAATGCCTTCTTTTTCGGTACGACTAAAGCTGGCACCCACACGGTGATCGTCAAGGATAGAAGCGCCTGCTTTTAACAAAATATTTTCGCTTTCGCTGTCCTCAAAAAGCTCGCGGCCGCTACCATCTTCGCCAGAATCCGTATCGCGCTTGCCATAATAGGCCAACAAGTCGATGTTGTCAGTTGGCGCACCATAGACAGTGGCTGATGTCAGTAAATCGTCATTGTTACTGGCATAACTTGTCTTTAGTTTTGCCCCAATCTTTTGACCTGGTTTGAGTAAATCTGCTGCATCGACGGTTTTGAACGCCACTGCGCCGCCGATGGCATCGTTACCTAGCGTGACAGAGTTGTTACCCACCGATACGTCTGCTTGTTTTAATAGGTCTGGATCGATGGTGATGTCGCCCATATGATAGAACAGCTTACCTTCTTGGCGCGCGCCATCGATCGTCACTTTTAGGTTGCTATCTTCAAGACCACGGATACGAATGCGCTGGTTGACTGATGACGTACCACCGATGGTCACGCCTGGCACTACCTCTAAAAAATCACTCAAATGACTTGCTTGCTGCGCTGGCGTATAGTCTTCGACATACACGCCATCTTCTTGGACTTTATCTCGTACCGAGCTGTTGGCCGTGACGGTAATGGTCTGTAGTGTGGTACTTGGCATGTCGTCTGCTGCCGCACTAGCCGCCTGCGTCCACAATATGGCGGCTACGCCCATAGATAACACGGTCAATTGATTGGATGAGATTGGTAACTTTACTTCACGCATAACACACTCACTTTGATGACGATCAACATTAGATTTTAGCTGTGACTGTAGCCTGTCCGGCATTTATCAATGCATTGCTACATCGCTACATTGGTAAACACCAAGACGCTACAGCACGGCTTATATACGAATAACATTACGAATATTAATGATAATTATTAGCATTTAAATAATGACAGGCATCATAACCAAGTATTAACAATTTGGCAATAATGAATGTGAGAAATTCAGCGTTTTAATGATAATTTGTAAAGGCCGTCGAAAAACCTAAGGGAGGAGGATGTCGGTTGACGTATCAACATCATAAACCAATATCATAAAAAGATAGGCGGATACCTTGTTTTTCTTGTACTACTGTACTAGAATACTGAAACAAGAGAATTTGTTCTGTTATTTATTATCTGACTGATTATTATAAGACGACATACTATGAGTACCAACCCTTATCACAGTTTATTACAGCATTTGGCGAACTGTCCTGATAGTGCGGATATCGAGGCGTTGTTTCGCGCGCTGCTGACAGAAAAAGAGCAGCAAGAGATTGCCAATCGTATACGCATCTTTGATTTGTTGGCGCGCGGCGTGACCCAGCGTGAGATATCTGAGCAATTAGGGGTTGGTATTGCCACTGTCTCGCGCGGCGCCAAGGCGATGCAGGCGCATGACGTCAGCGCTTTATTGGCGACGCATAGAGAAAGTGCGTAAGCGATTAGCCATTATATCAATTTTGCTTAGTATCAACTTTGCTTAGTATCAATTCTGCCTATCTCTATCTGACACCTATCTAACTCACTTTGGACATCACTATGGCACCTACTCTACAGCACAATCCGCCTGCGGCGATTGAGATTCCTAGCAAACCAAAACGCATCAAACTCACCCAAGATATCGATTTTTTTGCGTTATTTAAACGTATTGAGCGTGCGTTTGAGACCTGCTATCTGCTTGAGTCACTAGGCGAAGATGGGCATATGGCGCGCCACCATGCCATTGGTTTTGACCCTGTGATGACCATTGCCGCTATTGACCGCACGACTTTGGCAATTACTGATAATAAAACAGCGAATACCAATCATTATCAAACGGACAACCCTTATGAGCTACTACGCAGCATCACCCCGCAGCACGTCATCGCTCGTGATCAAACAGGCGGACTGGTCGGCTACTTAGGTTATGACAGTGTCAATTTTTTTGAGCCAAGTCTCAATGCAAAGGCAAGCGACGATTTTGAACCCTTTAAATTTGGCGTCTATCTCGATGGCCTAACGCTTGATAAGATGACCGGTGAGATTTTTTATTTTTATTACCCGACTGCTCAGCAAGACAATCGTATCGAACACATCAAAGCCTTACTTGATGCGCCAACGCCTAGCTATGAGCCACCCTCGGTTGAGTTTTTGGCTGATGGCATGAGTCAAGATGAGCATGCGCGCGCCGTCATGCAAGTCAAAGAAGACATCATCTCTGGGCGTATCTTTCAGTGCGAGGTGGGTTTTAAATCCAAATATCGTATCGCCGGTGATAAAATGCCGATTTATGAAAAGCTGCGCGCGGTCAACCCGTCACCGCACATGTACTTTATGAAATTTTCTGAGCAGTGCATCATTGGTGCCTCCCCCGAGCTGCTGTTTCGCCTGCGACAAGGTGAGATGGAAACCTATCCACTGGCTGGCACCGCCAAACGCGGCGTCGATGTCGCAGAAGACCGTCAGCTTGCCCGCGCGTTGCTCAACGATGCCAAAGAGATCGCCGAGCACAATATGCTGGTCGACTTGCACCGTAATGATATCGGCCGTGTCGCGCGCTTTGGTACGGTAAAGGTGCGCAGCCTGATGGACATCAAACGCTTCTCACATGTGCAGCACATTTCCTCTGAAATCGTTGGGATTTTGCACCCTGATGAAGATATGTTTAGCGCGCTTGCCAGCAACTTTCCTGCCGGTACTTTATCAGGTGCGCCAAAAGTCGAGGCAATCAAAGTCATCAACGAGCTAGAGCCTGATGGCCGCGGTGCGTATGGCGGCGCGCTTGGCTCGTTTAATTTTAATGGCGATTGTATTTTTGCCATTCCTATTCGTAGTCTATTTATCAATGGTGAGTCCGCCTACGCGCAAACCTGCGGCGGCAATGTCTACGACTCCAACCCTGCTGATGAATACTTAGAAATCCAGCGTAAGCTCTCTGCCATGAAAGTGGTGTTAGACAGCTTTATGACCGCCTAAACCCCTCTCTATTTCAGCAAAGAGTGATGACTTATGAATGTTTTGATTATCGACAACTACGACTCGTTTACCTTTAACTTATATCAATATATCGGCGAGATTTTGCAAACCATGGGGGACGATAAAGACGGCGCTAGCGCTGCAAACGTCATCGTCAAACGCAACAACGAGATCACCTTGGCTGACGTACAAGCGATGAATCTTGACCGCATTATCATCTCACCTGGCCCAGGCGCACCTGATGATCCTGCTTACTTTGGTATTTGTGCAGAAGTCATCAGAATCATGGGAAAAACCACGCCGATATTGGGTGTCTGCCTAGGTATGCAAGGTATCGCCCACGTATTCGGCGGCGATGTGATACGAGCTCACGTACCGATGCATGGCAAAGTTTCCGCCATTCGCCATGACGATGCAGGTGTTTATCAAGGCTTGCCGCAAGAGGTAGAAATCATGCGCTATCACTCGCTTATGGTAAAGGCAGATACGCTACCTGACTGCTTAACCGTCACTGCTGTCGTTGCCAATGACGCCCATCATCACTTGAGCCTGACAGAGGCGGCGCTCGCAGGCGATGAGATAATGGGACTTGCCCACACCGACTATCCGATTCAGGGCGTGCAATTTCATCCAGAGTCATTTGCCACAGAAGGTGCCAAACGCTTGCTAAGCAATTTTTTACTGCAAGTTTAAATCATGCAGCCCAAGTAAATCGACTTTTAAGTTTAATGGACTTGTGTTAGTCCTTCATTAACGCTTTAATGTTAGACTGAAAATAACAAACAAAAGGCAGCCTTTTATCAGGTTGTCTTTTGTTATTTTAGGCGCGTAGTGAGCAAACAGCACCTACTAGGCTGCCAGCTGCTCGCTTATTGTTTGAATTTTCTAGAAAATAAAATAGAGAGCGATATGGCACACACGGAGAGCACGATGACAGCGCGGCAGTCATGGATAGGCACCATTCAAATCATTAGCGCTGCGGTCTGTTGGGGCACGCTTGGGATATTTTCCACCTATCTAAACCAGAGCGGCTTTAGTGGCTGGCAGATTACTATTTTGCGCATCGTGAGCGCCGCTTTTTTGGTGCTGGTCATGCTACCAACGCTCTGGCTCCATCTGTCTGCTCTAAGACCAAAGCAGTGGCTGGGGCTGGCGCTGCAGTCCTTGATAGGCGTGCTTGGTATGTCGCTCTGTTATTTTTTTGCCGTCATCTATGTCGGCGCGGGCCCTGCGGTTGCTTTGCTATATACCGCACCAGTGTTTAGCCTGCTGTTTTCTGCGGTGTTATTGCAGGAGCCTATCACTCGCCAGTCAGCGCTACTGGCACTCATGGCGGTGTTTGGTGTGGGTTTGACGATGCTGGGTGATGCGGCAAAAGTCAACTGGGGTATCGCGCTTGGGCTGCTATCTGGCGTGTGTTATTCGCTCTATGGTGTCCTTGGCAAACGCGCGATGCACTATGCCCACCCTGCCCCGTTGGTGTTTTTTACCTCAATTATCATCAGTGCTGGCGTACTGCTGTTGTTGCCTGAGACGTATCGTACTTACGGGCAGCTATTTGCCTTACCGCTGGCCACCTGGGGCTACGCACTGGGGCTTTCCTTGATTGGTACGGTGGTGCCGTTTGCGCTGTATATGAAAGCATTAGAGAAACTGCCTGCCACGCGCGCATCGGTGTTTACTATCTTTGAGCCATTGACCGCCATTGCTTTGGCGCTACTGCTCCTGCATCAGGCGCTTTCATGGATACAATATGTAGGCGTGGTACTGATTTTGCTGGCGGCTTTATTGAATGCCATGCTAAATGGCACGACTACGCGCGTACCAAGGTGGCTCAGACGGCGACCAAAACCTTTTTAACAAAACAAAAGCCTCAGTGAAAAAATAGATTAAAAACAAATAAAGCCCCAACCATGACATCATGGCTGGGGCTGTTTTTTGCATAAAGGCTTTATATAAGAGTCACAAGGTTGCGCCAGACAATATCTACCCAATTACTGCTCGATACGCTGTAAAAACGCTTGCGTGCGAGGATGGGTAGAGTCTTCAAACAGCTGCTTGGCGCTGCCCTCTTCGACCACATGGCCGCCCTCAATCAAGACCACATGATCGGCCACATCACGAGCAAAGTTTATCTCATGGGTCACCACCACCATCGTCCAGCCCTCTGAGGCCAACTGCTTCATGGTGCCAAGTACGTCTTGTACCAGCTCTGGATCAAGCGCTGAGGTTGGCTCATCAAACAATAACAGCGACGGTTCAATGGCCAGCGCACGTGCGATGCCGATGCGCTGCTGCTGCCCGCCCGAGAGCTGAAACGGATACAGATCTGCTTTGTCTGCCAAGCCCACCTTATCAAGCAAGGCCAGCGCCTGCGTACGCGCTTGGGCTTTGCTTTGCCCTTGTACCACCGTTGGCCCAAGCATTAGGTTCTCTATCGCTGTTTTATGCGGAAACAAATTATAAGACTGAAACACCATGCCAGACTTACGCTGCAGTGCTAGCAGGGCTTTTTTCTTAGGCTTGGAGGCAAAGTCTACCGTCAAGCTACCATCTTCAAAAGCAATAACGCCCTGATCGGGTATCTCCAGCGCATTTAGGCAACGCAAAAACGTGGTTTTGCCCGACCCTGACGGCCCAAGTATCACCACCACCTTGCCTTTTTCGATGGTCAAGTCGATGCCCTTTAGCACTTGATTGTCACCAAAGGCTTTGTGAATATTACTGACTTGAATCATAGAGGTTTCCGCTGACAAATAAAGAATAATAACAAAACACGAGTAAGCAAATAGCTACTACCATACTTGGCTCGTCGCTTGAGTGAAATGGCGGCAGTGGCCGATACTTGTCGGTTATTTGGCCACATAACGATCGAGTCTGGTCTCAAGCTTGCCTTGGATAAAGGTCAAAAACAAACAAATGGCCCAATAAATAAAAGCCGCTTCGGTATAGACCAGCATAAACTCATAGTTGCGGGCGGTAATGATCTGCGCTTGCTTAAATAGCTCTGTGACCAATACCAGCGACGCCAATGACGTGTCCTTGACCAGACTGATAAAGGTATTGGACAACGGCGGTACCGATACCCGTAACGCTTGCGGCAAAATCACGTGGCGAAAGGTCTGCAGATACGTCAAACCGACCGTCGAGCCTGCTTCCCACTGGCCTTTTGGAATCGACAAAATCGAGGCACGTACCGTCTCTGAGGCATAAGCACCGATATTGAGCGAAAAGGCAATAATCGCTGAAGGAAACGGGTCGAGCTTGACGCCGACGCTTGGCAGACCATAAAAGATAATAAACAACTGCACTAGCATCGGTGTCCCGCGAATCGCCGAGACATAGATACGGGCCAGACGGTAGACAATCTCATGCAGCCAGCCTGTACGTGGCACGATACGAATCAGCGCCACGACCAGTGCAATCATCATACCGATGGCAAACGAAATCAAAGCCAGCGGTATCGAATAGTAGATACCGCCCTTGAGCATCGGCCAAAACGAGTCAATGACGATTTGGGCTCGATCAGGGCTCATAAATGGCAACAGTGCCAGCAGTTCCGCCAGCACTGCGGTTATAGACGCCAGCATTATTGTTGTTGACTTATATCAGCACCAAAGAACTCTTCGCTAAGCTTGGTCAGCGTGCCGTCGGCATGCAGCTCGCTCATGGCTTCGTTTAACTTCGTCACGACAGCGTCATTGCCTTTTAATAGTACCAAACCTGAACCGCGCTGCTCGTCGGCCGGGGCAACCAGTTTGATCTCAAGGCCACTATCTGGGAATTTTTTTAGATAATCGAGTACGGCTAGATTATCATTCATGGTGAAGTCAGCGCGGTCTTGCTTGACCAACTGAATCGCTTGCGCCATACCATCGACAGGGACGATTTCGGCTTGATAGCGTTCGGCCAGCTCACCATAGTTACTGCTTAACGACTGGGCGCTACGTAGACCTTTTAGGTTTTCCCACGAGCCATAACGATTGTCGTCGGTAGGCGCTAGTACCACGGCACCAGACCAGCTATAAGGCTGCGCGAGATCGTACTTTGCTTGGCGCTCAGGCGTCGTTAGGCTGACTTGGTTGGCCACCATATCAAAACGCTTCGAGTCTAAGCCTGCGAGCATCGCATCCCACTGGGTTTCTTTAAACTCGACTTCAACACCTAACTTATCCGCCACCGCACGGGTAACTTCGACATCGTAGCCGGTCAGCTTGCCGCTTTCATCGTGATAGGTAAACGGCGGATAGGTACCCTCAGTACCCACATTGATCGTGCCGCCATCGTTGATGCGTTGCAGCATATCAGAGCCACCGCTCGCGGCGTTATCAGTCGCATTGCTATCGGCGTCATTGGTAGTAGACTGACCACAAGCAGCGAGCAGGACTGTGCTGGCGGCGAGGGCTAAAAGAGTACGACGTTTCATAAGGCGTCCTTATAAGATGAATGAATAAGTCTAAAAGTGTCTAGCAGAAGTATAATGTGCCCATGCTGTAGGCAAAAGCTGTATAAGAAAACAGTATGATAAAACCATGCAGGCAAACACCTTTACAAACAAATCGTACTTGGACAGTGTCCGCACAGCGCGCATCGGCTTTAGCTGCCCGATTTGAGGACTGCAGATAATTTTTTCAATACTGTGTTGGCTACTTTCTGCATTTTCTTATCACAGCCTGTCCCTATCTTTCAAACAAAGGGTTTAAAACAAAAGGTTTTCAAACAAAAAAACTCAATTGTTTCTATACTAACGCACTTAGGTAAGAATAAACGTACAAAAACAGTGAGCAACAGCCAATTTTGCTCGTTTGTGGTTACAGCTCGCCTGAGAACTGATAGCGCTCCCCTGCGTGCCACATTTTGACAAAGGTCAACACCTTCCCTGCTGAATAGGTCTGACGGCGCAGCACTAATGTGGGAGACTGCGGGGCAATCTGTAGCAGCGCGGCAATCTCATCTGGTGCTGCTAGCGCCCGAATGGTATAGCTACCGCGCTCCAGTGGACTTTTGGCAATCAAGTACTCACTGGTGTTGATAATACTAAAATCTTGCTCGATAAACTCAGGTAGCTTTTGTGCATCGACCCAGCGCTCTTCAAACTGTATGGGCTGAGCATCCGCAAAATGAATAATTTTCACTTCGTATAAGACCGCCGCACTACTATCCGCCGCGCTCCTCGCGCCTGAGATTGCCGCACTGTCGATAGCAAACTTACGGCGCAGCTCATCATCTAGCATACTTGCGGTGATCACACGTTTGCTCACCACCTGCGCTTGATAATCGCGGTTGGCCGAGCGCAAGTCCTGCGCGATATTGCGCACCTCTACAAAGGTATGATTAAACTGCTGCTGGGCGACAAAGGTCCCTGAGCCTTGCCGGCGCTCTAATACTCGCTCCTCGCTCAGCTCTTTTAGCGCACGGTTGACCGTCATGCGCGATACGCCAAACTCCTCAGCCAGCGCCATCTCTGTAGAGATGGCCTCACCTGCTTGCCACTTCCCTGAGTGAATATTGTCCAAGATTGCGTTTTTGATCCGCTGATAAGCGGGAACTTGTTTTGTCATGTCCGTGTTTTACCATCAGTTTTAGCAAAATAATAGCCTCATAATACCATGACCATCCGTCGCCGCGGCAGCCCTCATCCATTCATCACTACCTGCGTTGGCTCACCGACCACAGAAGACAAAGAAAAGCCGGCACTAAGACAGACTTACGTCAAAGATCTTACCCCATACAAAAAATGCTTGCATGAAAAATAAATCTTTGATAATTTGTATATACAACTTATTAAGCAATTCCAATATTATCGCTAAATGCCTCGCAAATAGACCACGTAAACACGCGGCGTAAATAAGCGACGCACACTCAAAAGGATCTGTTCATGACTACTGCCAAGGAAACCACCACAGACAACACCCTTAAGGCAAACACCTTTACCCGCCGTGATGACAGCCGTGAAATCGCTGCGCCTACTGGTAGCGAGCTACATTGTAAAAGCTGGCTGACCGAAGCGCCCTATCGCATGATTCAAAATAATCTACATCCTGATGTGGCCGAAAACCCAAAAAGCCTAGTCGTCTATGGCGGGATTGGCCGCGCTGCCCGTAATTGGGAAAGCTATGATCAACTCCTCGCCTCTCTTAAAGAGCTAGAAGACGATGAGACCTTACTCGTGCAATCAGGCAAACCAGTGGGCGTGTTTCAAACCCATGAAGATGCGCCGCGCGTACTCATTGCCAACTCGAACTTAGTGCCGCGCTGGGCAACGTGGGAGCATTTTAACGAGCTCGATCGTAAAGACTTATTTATGTATGGGCAGATGACTGCCGGTAGCTGGATATACATTGGGACTCAAGGCATCGTGCAGGGCACTTATGAGACTTTTGTGGAAGCAGGTCGTCAGCATTATGATGGCGACTGGAGCGGACGCTGGATATTGACTGCCGGACTTGGCGGCATGGGCGGCGCGCAACCACTAGCGGCGACTTTTGCTGGCGCATGCTCACTAAACATCGAGTGCCAACAGTCAAGCATTGATTTTCGTTTGCGTACCGGTTACGTCGACAAGCAAGCTGACGATCTCGACCATGCCTATGAGCTGATTAAAGAGCATACCGCCGCTGGTGAAGCCGTCTCTATCGCCCTACTTGGTAACGCCGCCGATATCCTGCCTGAAATGGTCAAGCGTGCGAACGCAGGCGAAATCAAACCTGACTTAGTCACTGACCAAACCTCCGCTCATGATTTAATCAATGGCTACTTGCCAAGTGGCTGGAGCGTTGATGAGTGGAGGGCGGCGCAAGAAAACCCAGAGCAACACGCCGCACTGAGCAAAGCTGCCGCCGCCTCTTGTGCCGTACACGTACAAGCCATGCTGGATCTACAAGACATGGGTATCCCTGCCACAGATTATGGCAATAACATCCGCCAAGTGGCCTTTGATGAAGGGGTAACAGACGCCTTTAATTTCCCAGGTTTTGTCCCCGCTTATGTGCGTCCGCTGTTTTGCCAAGGTAAAGGGCCGTTTCGCTGGGTGGCGCTATCAGGCGATCCAGAAGATATCTACAAAACTGATCAAAAAATCAAAGAGCTGTTCCCTGAAAACACCCATGTGCATCGCTGGCTGGATATGGCAAAAGAGCGTATTCAATTTCAAGGCCTGCCAGCCCGCATTTGCTGGTTAGGTCTGGGCGAACGTGATAAAGCAGGACTTGCCTTTAACGAGATGGTCAAAAACGGTGAGCTCAAAGGCCCCATCGTCATCGGCCGTGACCATTTGGACACCGGCTCTGTTGCCAGCCCAAACAGGGAGACCGAAAGCATGAAAGATGGTTCGGACGCTGTATCTGACTGGGCATTATTAAATGGCATGCTTAATGTCGCAGGCGGCGCCACTTGGGTGTCACTGCATCATGGCGGCGGCGTGGGCATGGGCTACTCGCAGCACTCAGGTATGGTGATTGTCGCTGATGGTACAGGCGCTGCTGCCAAGCGCTTATCAAGAGTACTTGTCAATGATTGCGGCTCAGGGGTGATGCGTCATGCCGATGCCGGCTACGAGCTGGCGATCAAAACCGCCAAGGACTATGGCTTACATCTGCCGATGATTAAATAGCTTACCCAATACATTTTATCAAGGAGGATAATATGATTGAGCAAAACACCATAAATCACGCCGATACTGATGCTATGACGACGCCGCCATCGTCTAACAAACTGCTGTCGAAACCCATCGCACTATTACAACTTATCGTCTTTAGTGCTATTGGCTTAGTGATGTTTTTTGTGCCCTTTACCATCGGTGACAAAAGCACGATTTTGTTTGATCATGGGGCCACTTATCTGGTCACTCAGCAACACACCTTGTCTGTGACCTTGTTATTTTTGCTGATGATATTTGGTGTTAGCAAGCCATTCATAGACGGTTCATGGCGCAAAAACCTCACCCACAAAATCCTGACCGTGTTTAAGATAATCGGTTTGGTTTTGGCGGTAATGTATATGACTGGCACCGCCCCTGCCTATATGATGGAAGCTGACATGCTGCCATTTTTGTTTGAAAAGCTGGCATTACCTGTGGGTATGATTGTCCCTATTGGGGCATTAATCTTGGCATTTTTGGTGGGTTTTGGTTTGCTTGAGATGGTCGGCGTGCTAATGCAGCCGATTATGAAACCTATTTGGAAAACGCCTGGCTCATCGGCAATTGATGCCGTTGCGTCTTTTGTGGGTAGTTACTCTATTGGTTTATTGATTACCAATCGTGTGTACCTACAAAAACAATACTCAGCGCGTGAAGCCGTCATTATTGCTACTGGGTTTTCTACGGTATCGGCAGCGTTTATGGTGATTGTTGCCAAGACCTTAAACCTAATGGAGTTTTGGAACGTATTTTTTTGGTCAACACTGGTGATTACCTTTATCGTCACCGCTATTACCGCTCGTATTCCGCCCATCAGCCTTTTTGACAATGACGTTGAACGCCCGCCACTCGATCATACCCGTGGCAAACGGCTGGCCGCCGCGTTTGATTTAGGCTTAGCGACGTCGCGTCAGGCAACTGATCTAAAACAGATTTTATGGTCCAATTTTCGCGATGGTCTAATGATGGCGGCTGCCATTGTGCCCTCTATTATTGCTGTCGGGCTGACCGGTCTTTTGTTAGCCAAATACACCCCAGTGTTTGATGTATTGGGTCTGCTCTTGTATCCATTTACATGGCTCGGCGGCTTGCCAGAGCCTTTAGTGGCTGCTAAAGGGATGTCTGCTGGGCTCGCTGAAATGTTTTTACCAGCACTACTACTCAGTGAGGCAGATATCCTAACACGCTACGTCGCTGGAGTGATATCGATTAGCAGCGTGCTGTTTTTTTCTGCCATGATTCCGTGTGTACTCGCAACAGAAATTCCAGTATCGGTTGGCAAAATGATCGTCATATGGTTTGAGCGTGTGGCCCTTAGCGTCCTACTCGCAGCCGCGTTCGGACATTTTGCTATGTATGTAGGCTGGATGGCTTAAATCGCGTCATCTGCCAGCACCAGCGCCGAGCCGATACCATTAAGTAAATCAGAACACTAAAGCATATTATTCATATTGTTTTTAACCTTGGGACTCTCCTATGACCGCTATCAAAACCCTGACTCTTCACCCTCGCCAGCTAAGCTTTGAGATGCTACGTGATATCTATAATCACCCTGTCCACCTCACCTTACCCGCCAGCGCTTATCAGGCAATCGATGCCTCACACGACGATGTATGTACCATCATCGCTCGTGATAAGAGCGCTTATGGTATCAATACTGGTTTTGGCCTATTAGCCAAGACTCGTATCAGCGATGACCAGCTCGAATTGCTTCAACGCAACCTGATCATCTCGCACTCAGTCGGTACGGGCGAGGCACTGCCAGACAACGTAGTCAGGCTGATTATGGTGATGAAAGTTGCCAGCCTCGCTCAAGGCGTCTCTGGCGTCCGCCGCGAGGTAGTCGATAGTTTACTTGGCTTAATTAATAATCAAATTACGCCAAACATTCCGGCCAAAGGCTCCGTTGGTGCTTCTGGCGACCTTGCGCCTTTATCGCATATGACGCTGGCGATGATGGGCGAAGGCGACGTTTATGTCGCTGGCAAGAAAGTCCCTGCCGCTGAGGCATTAGCGCAGCATGGTCTTGAGCCTATCACCCTAGCAGCCAAGGAAGGCCTTGCCCTTATCAATGGTACACAGGTCTCAACGGCACTGGCATTACGCGGTTATTTCTTAGCAAGAGATTTATTAGAGACCGCCACCATCGTCGGCTCCATGTCTATTGATGCCGCCAAAGGCTCGGATGCGCCATTTGATGCCCGTATTCATGAAGTACGTGGTCATCACGGTCAGATACAAATTGCACAAGCCCATCGTCAGCTGATTAAAGGCAGTGCTATTCGTGCTTCGCACAATGATGAGCAAGATGATCGAGTGCAGGATCCGTATTGCTTACGCTGCCAGCCGCAAGTCATGGGCGCTTGCCTTGATATCATCAACCAAGCAGGCAAAACGTTATTAATTGAATCTAACGCGGTGACGGATAATCCGCTTATTTTTAATAATGAAGATGGCCCAGTTGCTATCTCGGGTGGTAACTTCCATGCCGAGCCAGTGGCCTTTGCCGCAGATATGCTCGCCTTAGCAATCGCTGAGATTGGCTCTATGTCTGAGCGACGTGTGGCACTATTGATTGATGCAACCTTGTCAGGTGGCCTACCGCCATTTTTGGTAGAAAATGCAGGGGTAAACTCAGGCTTTATGATCGCTCACGTGACGGCCGCAGCGCTGGCTTCAGAAAACAAGTCTATGGCTCACCCAGGCAGTGTCGATAGCATCCCAACCTCTGCCAACCAAGAAGACCATGTGTCGATGGCCACCTATAGCGCCCGCCGCCTATATGAGATGGCGCAAAATACCGCTACCATCGTTGGCATTGAGCTATTGGCTGCTGGTCAAGGGATTGATTTTCATCGTAACCTTGCTACTTCCGAAGCATTACAGGCCGCCCATCAAAAGTTGCGTGAGCAAGTGACTTTTTATGACAAAGATCGCTACCTAGCCCCTGATATCGAAGCGGCAAAACAGCTGGTATTAGATGGCGCACTGACAAACCATTGGCAGGCACTGCGTAGTGACTGGTACGAGTCTAAATAAATAGCATCCTTCTATAGTAAGTGCTAAATAAAAAGAGTACAGCTTTTATGGCGTGCTACTGGGATGAATTTTGCGCAGCCTCTATGATAACAGCACGCAAGTAAAACTTATACCAGTCGCACTGTACTTATTTTATAGCGGATCAAATATACACAAGCCATACGGATTAAAGGAGATCGGCGATGAGCCTATCAATGTCTGACACAGCCGTGAGCCACAGCGCCGCTGATATGAGCCGCTGGACTGGACGTGCCGAGCCGTTTGAGTCTGCACGCGCCCGCTATTGGTATCAAATAGCGCAGCCTTATGCCTTTGATAGCAGCAGTCAACAAAAAAGCCAGCAAAATGGCCAGCGCATTGGGCTAGTCGGCTTCGCTTGTGACCAAGGCGTCAGACGCAATCAAGGACGCGTGGGAGCCAGAGCGGCGCCGCCTTTGATTCGTCAAGTATTTTCGGCGCTGCCCGTCATCGCTGAGCTACAACAACGCTTTGATGGGCAACTATCAACGCTACTGGGTGATGCTGGTGACATACATTGTCATGATAATGATGACTTTGCCGAACGCACCCTTGAGCAAGCTCAATTAACCTACGCTGATAAAGTCAGTCACATTATCCAGCAAGGCGGTTTGCCTGTCGGACTTGGTGGTGGTCATGCGATTGCTTATGGTAGCTTTTTGGGATTGTGGCAAGCGCTACAGCAGACAGATGCTACCAGTAACAACGATGCGCCGCTGCGTATTGGCATTATTAACTTTGATGCGCATCTGGACATTCGTCAGTCTGATGTCGCCACCTCTGGTACGCCCTTTCGCCAAATAGCCGAGCACCTTGAGGCGCAAGGCCAGCCATTTCACTATTGCTGTATCGGCGTCAGTCGGTTTTCCAACACTGCTGCACTCTTTGACCGTGCTGAGCAGTTAGGTGTGCATATTATCAGTGATGAAGATTGCACCAATAAAAAATGGAAAAAACTTGCGGCGCAAATAGAGACCTTTATCAATGACGTTGATGTCATCTATTTAACCATTGACATGGATTGCTTGCCAGCAAGCGTGGTACCCGGCGTTAGTGCGCCCGCCGCTTATGGTATTAACTTGGCTTTCGTTGAGCGCGCGGTCAAACTGATTATGGCATCAGGCAAAGTAAAAATGTCTGATATCGCCGAGATTAATCCGACCTTTGATATTGATGCACGCAGCTGTAAAGTCGCCGCTCGCCTCTTAGCGACTATTATCGAGCAGCATTTACTTTTAGTATAAATAAATCGATATAGAATCAAAATGTGGTTGCTATTGATATAAGTGACTGGGATAAATTTTGCGAAGCCTTTGTCTCGCTTGCGCACAACAAGCGAGTAAAATTTGTACCAGTCACGCTATAACATTTTTAAAATAAACCAACCATACAAGGTTACTGAAGTAAATTTTGCACACCCTCTGTCCGCAGCACCACAGCAAGAAGCGTTTTTACCAACGACACACTGTCTATTTTAAAATAAACGGACTATGGATGGCTGCACTAAATCTATACTAATAAGCAGGAGCACACCATGACTTATACAATAAATCCTACAGATCAAATGCATATAAACGATTCCATCCTGACTTCATTTGATCACGTTATTATCAATGCCAATCTTGCCACCTTTTCAGCGCAATACGGCTTTGATATTTATCGCAACAATCAAAGCGCTAATCAAAGCAATGATCAAAATAAAAGCACCCCTTATGGTCAATTAGAAAACGCTGCTATCGGTATCAAAGACGGCAAAATCGCATGGGTTGGTACGCATGAGCAAATCAAACCGCATCTAACTCATTATAAAAGCGATCAAATCAAAGACGTACATGGCAACTGGATCACGCCCGGACTTATCGATTGTCATACCCATATCGTGTATGGCGGCAACCGCAGCAACGAGTTTGAAGCACGCTTGCAAGGTGCCAGTTATCAAGATATCGCGGCACAAGGTGGCGGCATCGTCTCGACAGTGAGCGCCACTCGTGCAGCGAATGAGGAAGAATTGTTTGCGCAAAGCGAAAAACGTCTGCTCGCGCTCATGCGCGAGGGCGTGACCAGTATCGAGATTAAATCTGGCTATGGGCTAGACTTAGACACTGAACGCAAAATGCTAAAAGTCGCCCGCGCACTTGGTGACAAACACCACATTCATGTCAGTACCACGTATTTGGCCGCCCATGCGCTACCGCCTGAGTATAAAGACCGTGCCGATGCGTATATCGAGCAAGTTTGCCAGTGGTTGCCCATTTTACATAGCGAGGGCTTGGTCGATGCGGTCGATGGCTTCTGCGAAAACATCGCCTTTAGTAGTGAGCAAATTAAGCGGGTCTTTGACGCTGCCCGTTCATTAGACTTGCCAGTGAAGCTGCACTCTGAGCAGCTCTCAAACATAGGTGCGAGTGCTTTGGTAGCAGAATACCAAGGGCTATCAAGCGACCATCTTGAGCACTTGGCAGAAGTCGATATTAAAAAAATGGCCGCAAGCAACACAGTAGCCGTGTTATTGCCGGGTGCTTTTTATACGCTGCGTGATACCAAGTTGCCACCGATTGAAGCGTTGCGTAAGCATCAAGTTCCGATGGCTATCTCGACCGATTGCAACCCCGGTACCTCGCCGCTCACCTCGCTGTTATTAGCGATGAATATGGGCTGTACACTATTTTATTTAACGCCCGAAGAAGTGCTCGCAGGAGCAACCGTTCAAGCGGCACAAGCGTTAGGTCTAGCCAAAAAAGGCAAAATAGAAGTCGGCTGTGATGCTGACTTGGTATTATGGGACATCGCCCGCCCCGCTGACCTTGCTTATCAAATGGGGCTAAATCCTATCACAGGTATCATGGTACAAGGCAGATGGCGTGAGACGGTATAACAAACTCCTATAAAAACCTATTCATAACAAAAAATCTGGCAATACCTTATTGCCAGATTTTTTCTATTTTCAAAACTCAAACAAGCCTAGGCACCTTCTTCTTTATACTATAATGAGCACATGAGAAAAATCTCACTCACCGTCTATACCTTAATACATTGATATGCCAGATATGCTTGATCAATCACTACCAAATATCAGTAGTAGCCATCTTGCTGCAGAAGCATTTGCTGCGCTACCGCCTATCATGCAGGCGCGGCTAATACAAAGCCAGCGTGTGATATTGATCGCCAACAACCCGTCGATAGATACAGCAAGCCTAAAGACGCTATTGCAGCCTACTGATATGTTGGTGTTATTTAATGATTTTATTCATGCAGACTTCTTTGCCTATCATCCGCTCGCCAAAGATTTGCCAAAGCTACTGTTTTTTAGACAAATCGGTGACAGTAAACTGCATTTTGGCCTACCACCACGCAGCAATAATGTGACAGCGATGCTCGATATGACCAAGCAAGCACCGCTTGGCATCTTGTTTGGGAATGCTGCCTATCAGTTTCCCATGCCATGCGACGACCCAAATCCCACTGACGACCCTATAACGGCTAACCGAGTGCTAGAGATTCCAGAACCGCTTGAGAAACTATTACGTAGCGATGAGTATTGCGCTGTGCTATCAGAACAGCACAGTGTGGTAGCAGACTATCCTATCTTTACTGATATCCATTCCTCTGCGCCGACATCAGGGTTTTTATTATACCGGTTACTCTTATCTGCACGCCTGTATATTCAGCAAAAACAGAAAGCTGTGACGCCGCTATCGATCATCATGTTAGGTTTTAATAATGATGATAAGACCGCGCATTTTTGGGAAGGTCATAATTGGGCGTTTGAACGGCAAGCGCTTGCAACGCCGCCTACAGGTGTGGAGATTATCCGTCAGTATTAGTTGTTCATCAAAACTAACTACTCATTGCTACTAGTGATGTATCGGTATTAAAGTGCTAAGAGCCGTCTACACATACGGTGCATCTGAACAATGTGCGCCGTCAATCTCAGCGCTACTTGGCTGCCGAAGAATCTCAATGGGTATTGTCTGCGTCTCTTGCCAATCAATCAAACCTAGCTGCGTAAACGCTACCAGCCAGCCTGCCATCGGCCAATGCTGCCATTTGTCATAAAAGCGATTGGCATTAATCACTATGCTATCGAGATGATTGAGCGGCGGCCGGTAGACGCTATGCTGCTGATGGTAAACCACGTCGTTGGTCAAATAAAAATCAATGTCTAAAGCACGTGCCATAAAAGCAAAGTCGGTGTCTTCAGCGCCGTAGCCGACATAATCGGTATCAAAGCCGCCGATCCGCTCAAACTGATGACGCATTATCGCAAAGCATAGACTCCAAAATGCGCCATAGTCTTGCGTTTTTTTAATATTAGCATCGACATTGTCACTACGATGTTGGGTAAAGTTAACACGATAAGGGTTAAATACCGACAGCTTGTCTAAGGCATCGGCGGCCATTTGACCTTGCTGTAGCTGACTACCCTCATCATCCGTCAAAGGCCGTGTTAAATAACGTGGCTGTCCCATCAGTAGCGCATCAGGATGCGTTTGCAATTTATCATATAGCCCGTCGATAAATCTATGGCCGACGATGCAATCCACATCCAGAAAAATCATGGCATCATAGCTAGCACGTGCAGCGCCAAAATTACGGTTACGACCGATATCAAACGAGGCGCTACTCGTCAATCCATGCTCAGTCGCTGTAGTCGTTGCTATCTTAATAATATTTAAATCGTAGTCTGCCAGACGTTCAGCTTCGGCGTCATCATTAACGATAACCACCTCGCTCGGCCTGACGCTACCTTGCGCCAGACTAGCAAGTAGATTGTAAAGATGACGATTGCGCCCGTAGCAAGTCGTTATTACACTCACGGGAATGGTGTTATATGCGGCGTCTTGAGCTCTGGTTGTCGCTGTCATGGAAATATTTGCTCTTATTATTATAAGTTTCTTTGTTATTTCTTATTTTTTAGGTTTTAAGTCCAACTGCGGCAATAGCCATTCCGCAAACCAAGCTTTTACAGAAATATAGTCAGCAATGCTACTCATAAAGCGTTGCGCCGCCAGATTGGCTTGCTTACTCATCAAAGCAGTCTGCTCATGGTCAATCGACTTATTATTCGTGGAGAGAGAAGACAATAGGTTCTGAGTGTCCAGACTAGAGGCTTTAGCGATAAACTGTGGCCAACTAAGCGCACGGCCTTGCTCAATAAGCGCCTCTGCCATCACTTCTTGCTCACGGTGCGGGCGCACATCAGGCAATACAATAAGCGGCGTAGCATAATCATAGGCCTGCGCAATTCCATTCAAGCCACACGCCATCAATAGCAGATGACTATAGGCGATAAATGGCGTCACATCATCGACATGGGCGGCAATATCGACACAATGCCGTACTTCATCGTTGATAGGACCAAGAGAGACAATTATAGCGTCTGGTAGCATTTGGCGTAGCTTCGGCAACTTGGCATCAATCGCTTCGTGCCCGCCATAGCCTTTAATCACAGTAACGATAGAAGACTTATCGACACTGGCGACCAGTTGTTTATGAATAGCATCATCATGGGTCAATGTCATAAGCTCGTCCATAAACTCACAAAAGCTAGGCAAACCTTGGGCTCTGCTTGGTAAAAAATCCAAATATAACGTTTTTTGTCGTACCCAGTCTGGCGTTGCTGCCGCCTCCAATGCTTTAGGATAAGGAGCTAACAATCCAAGCGCGCCTGCAAAGGCGTTTAAGTGCGGCGCATCATCACGCTCGCCTGCCAGCCGTACATAGAGATAAGGCACACTAGCGGTACGGCATAGCATAGCCACTTCGGCGCTCACATCGACAATCATCAGGTCAATCTGGCGCTGATAAATGGTATCAAGCAGCTGCCAACTGCGTCTCTGGATGTCTTTGTTACCTACTGGCGAATAGTGCAAACAGCTTGGCTGCCAATACTCACCTGCTCGCCCCGCTAGCACATCATCTGGTCGCTCATCCTCAGCGTCTAAACGTACGATGTGCTCATTATTTATACTGCTAAAGCGATAACCATCAGCAGGTAAGCTGGTAAACACCGTCATTTGCGAACGCAGCTCTGGTGGTAGTAAGGCGGCCAGTTTGTCTGCTTGGCGGCAGTGCCCCGAGCCGTGGTGATGAGCATAGTAGCCGATACGCATGGTAAATAGTTCCTAACAAGTTAAGCCAGTCATTGATATTCACTACATAAAGAAAAAAGGAAAGAACGCTAGACAAACGCCTCTTGGATGCTATCGCTGTCATCAACCGCTACTGCCTGCTCATATAAACGCAGATAACCATCGACCATCGTAGCGACTGAACAAAACTGCTCAGCGCGAGCACGACAGGCTGCTCGTGAAATATGCTGAATGTCAGCAAACGCTTGTATAAATGCTTTTTTATCCTTTTTGGGTACGATAATACCCGTCTGATGCGTGATAATCTCAGCACTAGCACCGGCATCGAAGCCAATCACGGGCGTACCACAAGCGAGGCTCTCAGCGAGCGTCAAGCCATAAGGCTCCTCCCAAGTACTGGTAAATAGCATGGCGGTGACTTGGCTTAACTGCTTGTTGATTTCATCCTTACTTAAATGTCCAACATAATCAAATAACGGCATATCGCTATTCCTATCTGCCTCTAACAGCGGTGCCACATAGTCATCGAAGTATTCCTCATTACTTTTGGGTCCTGCAATAATCAGGCGCTTGCCTGCCGCTTTGCAGTAGTCCATCGCCAAATGCGTGCCCTTTTCAGGACAAATGCGCCCGTACCAAAAATACACTTCATCAGCAATTGGGTTTGTATTGGCAGTAAATGAGTGAACATCGATGCCGTTATAGACCACATGCGAGGGCACAAACTCAGCAAACAACTGCTGCTGATGACCACTGATTGCCGTAAACTGAGTCTGCGTCCCCAGACGTAGTGTCAGTAGTGCCAGACGCAGCTGCGGAAAAATCGGCGTATGAAACGTGGTAAAAAACCGCGCGCCAAACGCCTGCCCCATCATCATCGGCACATGGTGCAAGCTATGATTGTGTACCACATCAATCATTCCCATCTCATCACGGCTAATGATATCGCGCAGCGCCTGCTGGTAGACCAAATACTGATACAGCTCCTCACGGCTCATCTCTACTGACTCATGCTCATTGGGATAAACTGTCTTTTCAAATTCATCACGGGTCATAAAGGGCACTAGTGTGGCATGGGTTTGACTATCCGCATGAGCGTAGAGCAACACCTGATGGCCTTGAGCCACCAGCTCATCACAAATCAGCTGAGTGATCATCTCAAGACCGCCTGCATAAGGCTGGGCAATGGGATATAACGAGTGAGCGATGATGGCAATACGTAGTGGTCTTCTTACTTGAATGTTTGCCCCATCGGTTGTCTCACACGCCGCTGATGATTCAGACAAGTCATATGCTTTATGCATAATGATGTTAGGAGTTTTAGCTTTTATATGACTATTTGAATTGGTTTTGATAGAAGTCAGCATACGTCATCCATTTATTATTTTATTCAGCCATATATTTTTTTATTGGGTCGGTGTTATTTGGGTGCTTATTTTTAGTAATATTATCTCTAGCCGTCTTTTTATTTTTAGCGACATTATTTTTAATCACACAGCTTTGGTTTACAGTGTTATTGATCTCGTCATACGTGTCATGCTCATCAGCATAGCGCTCATCCACCTCAGGATGATACCCATAGTTATCAAAAGCTATTTTTGCAGACCATAGCTTGAGGACGGTGACTACAAGCGCACTGACAAATAACAAAGGCGAATACAGCGCTGATAGCGGTGAGGTCACAGCCAAAGTGATGATGTTAAGTATGAGTAGCAGTTTTGGTAAGGCACAAATATTGGCCTGCCATACGCTGCGGCGGCTACTGATCACCGCCTGTTTGGGCGTACACACAAATGGCTTGTCGCGGCCCCACAGCACAGGCCACCATGACAACGCGCCGATTTCCCAAAAGTTCAGATGCAGTGCCCACGCTCGTAGCTTATTGGTAAAGGTTGGCGTAACGTGCTGAGCTACCTGCTGATTAAGCGGTGAGCGGTCTTGTGCATAGGCCCACAGCCGTCGCAACAAAAACACGCCATAAGCCGCATAAACCACATATAAGGGCGTAAGCAACATCGCCATATCCACCTGTGCGCCCATTATCAGAGCCGCCAGCATGATAAGCAGCGTACAGATCTGCAGCACGATAAAAATCCCCGTGAAATTAATCCAGGCACTCAGCTGCGAAAAATGCGCACGCATATACTGCAAACGCTCGCCCATCGTCTGGCTTACATTTGTATTTGCGCTGCTATCGGCGGTCAAAGACGCCGGCCTAACAAAGTAACTATTGAGCACTTGTGCATTGCCATATACCCAGCGCTGCCGCTGAGCGATCAAATCACACAGCGTGGTGGGCAATATACCGGTAGCAATCACCTTTGGTATAAAACGACTGTGCAGACCCATACGATGGAGCAGCACCCCCATCTGCGCATCTTCAGTAATGGACGCTCCTGACCAGCCGCCTAAACCCACCAAAGCATCTCGGCGTATCACCGCATAAGTACCTGTAGATAACGCCCGCTGACGGTTAAAAAAGCGATATAGATGATAGTTAAAATAATGGTTTAATTCGCTGTGGACATCTGCTTTATCTGCATCACGATAAAACTGCGGAAATTGCAATAAAGCATGCTTAGGATACTCGTGGATCGCGCTGATAATAGCCTCACGAGCATGTGGCAACGCTTGATAATCACTATCGACCACCACCACATGACTGGCGCTAGGGTCCATCAGCCCCAGCGCCAAATTGAGCGCACCAGACTTAAACCCTGACACCGCATCGATATGATAAAAATGCACATTGAGATGCGGATCCAAGCCATGACAAAAATCTGCCAAAGGCTCATAAAGCTCACGCTTAGTATGGTTGTTATCTATGATTAAAATTTCATCATCGGCCGCTTTAATGGCTAATAGCGATTGTATGGTCGCAATTACCATTGTGGCAGGCTCAGCACGGGTCATCAACTGAAAGCTCAAGCGTATCGGCTGCGCGACCTGATCGATAGTACTGACTGCATCATCTGCTAGACGCTCCATCCGCTCAAATTTACCGACAGGTTGCATGCCATTGTTTGTGTCATTTTTTATACCCCTTTGGGTGTTTTGGTGGTAGGGCTTTAGGTAATCATCGCTACGTAGATGGTTGGTTACTTGCTCGTTTATATGCTCATTTATATGATTGTTTATATGGTTGTTTAATACAGGGTCTTTATACCAGCTGGTCTGCGCGCGTTTGGAAGCTGGTAGATAAGCGCCAAAGGCATGCGCCGCTCGATTGCTTATAGCTTCACTGCCATTATCGTTATGATTCTGACCAACGCTGCAAGCAAACCGCTCAGCATTTGGCGTATCCTGTATCATTGGATATAAGCCCGACATACCTGAGCGGCCATCAGAATAGACCTCCTTATTGACTGTCATGATTCATCCTTTGATAAATATATCGACATTGTCAGCGGCATCGTTTGCCCGCGACATGAATGATTGATGATATAAACCCGTGCGATAAACACTGAGATAATTGATGATAGTCAAAAAGATCGGTGATAATTATTTATAAACTGTCTAAAAAAATAGATTAATGTAACTTCAAGTAAAACATGTAAAAACTTTTATAAATTAACACTTTATAATCCAAAAAACTTTAACCGGCGTCTATTACCTCGAATTTGCAACCAGTCTTTGCGCTCATAAATATTTTATACAAACAAAAAAATACCGCACTTATATATGATAAGCGCGGTATTTGACAGTGTCTCAGCAGCCAGAAGGCGTTAGTTTAAGATACCATAAGCGCACAGTGCGTCCGCCACCCGTTTAAAGCCAACGATATTGGCCCCTGCCATATAGTCGATATAGCCGTTGTCCGTTTGACCATAGTTTGCTGACGCTTCAGCCGAGCAGTCATGGATGTTTTTCATGATGCACTTTAGGCGCTCATCGATTTGCTCAAAGGTTTTGTATTGACGTACCGAGTTTTGTGACATCTCAAGACCTGAGACCGCCACGCCACCTGCGTTTGCTGCCTTACCTGGCGCATAATGCACACGGTGCAAACGGATATGATCGACTGCCTCTGCCGTCAGTGGCATGTTCGCGCCTTCGACGATATATCTGATGCCGTTTTCGACCATATGTTTGGCATCGTCTTCGTTGACTTCGTTTTGTGTGGCTGATGGAATGGCGATATCACCTTTGATATGCCAAGGTTTTTGCTGCGCGAACCACTCACCACCATAGACCTCGACATAATCGCACAGTGGTTTGCTCTGGGCTTTTTGCGCTTTTAGCCAATCGATTTTTTCTTGATTTAGGCCATTTGCATCATAGAGCGTCCCTTGTGAGTCGGAGACCGTCAGAACTGTCGCGCCTAGCATGCAGGCTTTTTCGGCGGCATGGAGCGAGACGTTGCCTGCCCCTGACACCAGTACTTTTTTGCCTTCGATACTCTCGTTTTGAGCAGCAAGCATGTTTTCTAAGAAGTACACCGCACCGTAGCCTGTCGCTTCTGTACGCATCAAGCTACCACCGAATCCCACCCCCTTACCTGTCAACACGCCACCGTATTCACGCGTTAAGTTTTTGTACATGGCAAACATATAGCTGACCTCACGGCCGCCGACACCGATATCACCAGCTGGCACATCGATGTCTTTATTGACATAGTGGTGCAGCTCACGCATAAACGCATAGCAAAAGCGGCGAATTTCGCTGTCTGTTTTACCTTTAGGGTCAAAATCAGCGCCCCCTTTACCGCCGCCCATCGGCAGACCTGTCAAAGCGTTTTTGAAAATTTGCTCAAAGCCCAAAAACTTAAGCACTGACTGGTTGACGGTTGGATGAAACCGTACACCGCCTTTGTAAGGGCCAAGAGCGTTGCTGAACTGGACACGCCAGCCGCGGTTGACTTGTACTTCACCTTTATCATTTTCCCAGTTGACGCGAAAGCAAATAATACGATCCGGCTCAACCAAACGCTCGAATATCTTCATTTTTTGAAATTCAGGATGGGCATCGTATAAAGGCGCGATAGTCAGTGCCACTTCTTTTACGGCTTGGACAAATTCAGGTTGATGGGCGTAACGCGCTTCGACTTTTTCGATGGCCTGACTGATACTCATATAGGTTCCTTAGGGTAAAAATGGTGGACGTGTTTATTTACATCGATGTCGCGTCGTATGGCAACAAACGAAGGGGATTATGGACATTGATGTAAGACTACAATCGCCCCTATACACTGCGGTATATAGAGGCTCGTGGGAGTAGAAAAGCGGGATAATGTGACGCCTGAACAAGACGCTCAGTAGCAATGACCGTTTCTATCCTATAACTATATATCATTTTTTTGGGGTATAAGTCTAGTGAATATCACCATCATGAAAAGTTATGGTCAACGTTTTTTGTATAAATCATTCGTTTATCTGGCCGCTACATAGGCTGCTAGGCATTGCGAGCTTGAAGTAAAGCGCTGAGTAAATGAAACAAAAATTGCTACAGGCCTACTGTCTGATTGCAAGTGGCTGAGCCAAATGGAGAGAATAAAAACCCTATCACCAACTTTAGTTCGGCTTAAAATTAAAAACAACAGATAAAAGGTTGATAATGATAACTAGACGGTCAAAAAATAGCAGAACCCAGCCATTTGTTTGCTGTAACATATATCAATATAAGTAGTAAGGGTTTATAATGACCAGCGTTTGCTTCAGTCTTTTTTTGACATCACTGATAGTGGTGCCATTCATTCAATAACCTATCATAGAGAAAGTGATATGCGTACAGATTCGTTCCAGCAAATCTTGGAAGACCTAAACAGCTCATCTGCCGATGTCGAAGCATCTGCCCTAATTTCTAACGATGGTCTAATGATCGCGTCAGCCCTACCATCAGGCGTTGATGAAGACCGTGTTGGCGCTATGTCAGCCGCTTTATTGTCATTGGGTGACCGTGCAGGTCGCGAGCTGGCGCGTGGTAGTATCGATCGTATTATGATCCAAGGCGAAAAAGGCTATGTCATCATGACCTCATCAGGCGATGAAGCGGTATTGACCATCATGGCCAAGCCAAACGCCAAGCTCGGTTTGATCTTTTTGGACATCAAACGCGCCTCAGAAGCCCTAGCAAAACTTATTTAATCGATCACTGTTTGCCAGTCAATCATGACGAATACAACGATAGATAAATACAACGATAAATAAAGGAGATTACTATGGGTTCTCCAATCCCTGATGCACCAAAGCCGGATATGCCAGCTGAGCAGATGACGCTGACTTACTATGACGGCACCTCGCGCACCATTTATGATACGGGTGTTGAGCGCCCTTATCCTGATGGTAAGCTTATCGTCTCACGTACCGACTTAGACGGTATTCTAACTCACGTCAACGATGCTTTTGTCGAGATTAGTGGTTACACCAAAGACGAGCTGCTTGGTCAGCCGCAGTCTATCCTGCGCCATCCTGATATGCCAAAAGCGGCTTATCAAGACTTGTGGGACACAGCAAAAGCTGGAAAGAAGTGGCATGGCTATGTCAAAAACCTATGTAAAGACGGCAGTCACTACTGGGTCTATGCCACTGTGGTGCCAAACGTGCGCCGCGGTGAAACCGTGGGCTATACCTCAGTACGCCGCAAGCCATCACGTAGCAAAATCGAAGCCATGCAGGCGCAGTACGCTGATATGAAACAAAATGAGGAAGGGTAAATCATGACGACACACAATATGTTAATCGCCCCTGATTTTTCGCCTGAGCGTTTTGCAGGTTGGCATATGTTTAACACCTTGATTCAAAAGCGTGCCAACTTAAACATGCACCTAAATACGCCAGCCTCACACGCAGAGCAACAACAAATCATCACGGCTGGGGACATTCAGGTCATCTATGCCAACCCTTTTGATGCGGCAGCTTTGATCCGTGAACAAGGCTACAAAGCGGTCGCACGTCCTATCGGCAAATCTGACGAAATGGTCATCGCCGCTGGTGCCAACAGCGACATCAACGCCTTAGAAGATATCAAAGCTGGTGCCACCATCGCGATGGCAAACAACCGCGATGTCAAGCTGATCGGTTTGCGCCTGCTTGAAGCTGTCGATATAGCAGAGTCTGATCTGAGCTGGGATGTCACCGAAACATATCAAGCTGCCGCGCGTAAAGTCATCAAAGGCGATGTGCAGGCAGCGTTCTTTTTGGCAGAGGTATTTCACGGTTTTTCTCGTCTGACCAAAGCTCAGCTATCGGTACTGATCGAAAGTGATTTGGCTGATATCAGTCATGTGCTGCTGATCAAAGACGATTTTCCAGATACCGATATCTTTATGAACGCCATACTCAACCTGCACAACGACCCAGACGGTCAAGAAGCATTGGCCGAGCTCGGTATGCCGCAAGGATTTGAGGCCATGGATGAAGAAGACGCCGAGTTTATGATTGATTTGATGGAAACCTTGCTTGATTAGTCGTTACTTGCTATCTTGCTTTGGCTGATTTTATTTTTCATGGTCGATGACAATCGTCGTCGCCGTGATTATTGGGTCATGTCCATACAACGCAACACCATAGGCGCAGCCGCTATCAAGGCAAGAATAACCGCAACGAAGATGTGACCTAAAGGATCCTGTTATGTCTGATGTAGATCTGATCAAAGAAGCCGAGACCGAGGCGCGCCGTGCGTTTCGCTTTTACTCACGCAAAGTGTTTTTGGCACCTGCCAATCGTCACTTTCATGAGCAGCGTATCAACGCTGCCCTACTGCTGAGCGAAAAAGAGCCGCTACAGGGCGCAGTGGCAGATTTTTTTTATGGCTGCTGGTACGACATTCCTTACGATGTCAATAATCTATTTACCCGTATTAAAGACCGTCTGTACCCTCATGTTGCACAAGGCTTTCGCGACTGCATCGACAAAAAACGCTACATCCAGCGCAACAGTATGCTGGCGACGCGTTGGAGTGTATTGATATCGCCGTCGCTCAATGAGCAAAAACAGCGACTGCGCATCAGTAGCGACGATGCCAAAGAAATCTCCAAAGACATCACCGCCGAGCTGATGCAAGCACGTGCCGAGGAGGACTGGGGCACGATTGAACAAATCGAAAACGAGTTTTTTGCCCACTGCATCGCTCGCAATGACCGTCTGGCTTTTTCTTTGGTTTGGTTTCGTTTAGGCAAAAGCGACTGGCACTTTGATGAACGCTGGAACAACTGCCAACAACGCCTTGACCAAACCAAAACCATCAAAACTTAACTTATCGCCTGTTTTATAATTTCATCACAATGGTAGCCGCTATGTCCTCTTACTTAAATGCTGATAAAACCTATCTTACCCTAACCCCAGCCGGTATTTTTGAGGCATTTTCCCAAAGCGAACCTACAGAGGAGCAGCTATCGTTACAAGACCTACTCTCTTATGAGCAAACCCTACTCGCCGCTGATTGGCTAGAGCGCTACTCTGAGACGTGGTTACAGCGCTTTATAGAGGCCGGCTGGATCGAAAAGTTGTCTCTGTTTTTGCCCGCGCCCAACTTACCATTGGATCAGTTTTTGCCTTATGTCGTCGCTAGCCTATCTGGTAAGCGCCGTGCCGCCATCGGCTCTGATGAGGGCTTTTGTCTGGCACGTATCGGCTATAACCAAGAAGAAGCGGATATGCTGAGTGTGGCGGCGGCTGACTTTTCAGGCTTTATGCTGCGCCAAAAACAACGCGGCTGGGCAGTAGAAAGCCAAGCAATTTCGTTTTTTCAGCAGGTTGACTTGTTGATTCCTGAGACCAGTTTTGTGTTTTTGTGGATTGATGGCTCAGGATATGTGCTGATCATCGATGGCGAGCCGCTCACCAATAGCCGCGCTTTTGTAGAGCTGGTTTGGGCACTCAAAACCTCTGGACTCCGATTTTTAAATTAAGCGTCTATGGCGTACTTGCTCATAACTCGTGACGGTCATGACTTTTATAAACATAAAAATAGACATGACTGACATATCATATTCTCATTGAGAGGCACGTACCCCACTTCTATGTTTGGGTTTATAGCAGACAACTTGGTGCGGTGCGCGCTCTTTTTATCCACAACGCCCTCCTTTATCTTTATGCCATACCGCCATACTTCTATATACGCAACGAGATAGCTGACGGCGGCACACTTCGCAACGATACTACCCTCATACGTAACAGTAGCTGGCACCGTATTGCGTCATACTGACCTTTGACGTATGCCAACCTTTATTTGTCTGTTTTTATTGATTTTATTGAACTGATGTTTTATTGAACTGACATATAGGCCGTGTTGAATATTTACCAATAACCACTGCTGTGCATGACCCACCATTTATATCAACCAGCTCTCTACACATTACGTCATTGCACAAAAAACCCAGCCTTTGAACGTGGCACTCCTTGCCAAACCTTGCATTCTTGCTTATTTTTTAGGACAGTTTATGACTTCGCTGACGACTGTGCGTGTGCGTTATCAAACGATTGAAATCGGCAATACCGACATCCATATTTGTACGCTACGTGACAATCAACAATTTAGTGATCCCAATGATGAGGCATTAAACCTCGGTATTTGCTCGGCGTCTTGGCCGATGTTTGGGGTGATATGGCCATCGAGCTTGGTGCTGGCCAATCATATGCTTAACTACGATGTGGCTGGTAAGCGTATCTTAGAAGTCGGCTGCGGCATGGCGTTGTCTAGCCTGCTACTCAACCACAGGCGTGCTGATATTACTGCAACTGACTATCATCCGACGGTTGAGTATTTCCTTGATCGTAATACCACTTTAAACAACAACAAAGAGATACATTTTGAGCGCCTAGACTGGCATGATAACAACAGCCATCTGGGCACGTTTGATATGATTATCGGTAGCGACTTGCTCTATGAAGACCAGCATATCGATATCTTAGCTGACTTCATCGAGCGCCATGCGCGGCCAACTTGTGAGGTCATCATCGTCGACCCTGGGCGTGGTCGCAAAAATAAGCTGACCAATAAAATGTTGGAGTTTGGTTTTAGCAGTCAGCACGTAAGGCCAGAGGATACCTCTTATCTTGAGCTGCCTTTTAAGGGTCATATCTTGACCTTTGCACGCAAGGCTATGGCATAACCCCTCCTGTATGATGGATGCCTGACGTGATGGCCGCACCTTGCCACTGCTGGCGCGTGCTTGTAAATCTGCCCAGCGGGGCAGTGGCCACATTACAAAGCATTATGACCTATAAGATAGTGCTGACTGATTTATTATGACGTAACGATTGCATTGTCTTGTTTTTACTGTGTAGTCATTGCAGTGTAGGTATCAATCTAAAAAAAACAAACCAAAGTTTATTTAATAATATGATTGCAATCGCAATATCATTCTTCTAGCATGGATTGATAGATAGCAATTGAGCATAAACCTCAAATAATTTTAGATAATATCAATTATATTAATAATATCAGGCAGATAGATATGAAAAATACCAACCCTCCCCTACGTGTCGACATCGTCTCAGACGTGGTGTGCCCTTGGTGCGTCGTTGGCTACCGCCAATTGGCCGCAGCGCTTGAGCAAAGCAATACAGACCATGAGATACATTGGCATCCTTTTGAATTAAACCCAAAAATGCCAAAAGAAGGACAAAATATGCGTGAGCACATCATGGAAAAGTATGGCTCAAGTAAGGCAGAATCGGATGCCAGCCGCGCCAGAATAACAGAGGCGGGAAATGAGGTCGGCTTTCAGTTTCACTTCAACGACGACACACGGATGCACAATACCTTTAATGCGCACCAGCTCTTGCACTGGGCCGAAAAACAAGGCCACAGACATGAGTTAAAGCAAGCGCTTTTTGCAGCGCACTTCACGGACAATCGCGATATATCGGATAACGCGGTACTGGCCGATATCGCAGCAGATGTCGGCTTAGATCGAAGCGAGGCACTGGCGGTCTTAGCAGACCAGCGTTTTGCTCGAGAGATACGCGCAGAAGAGCAGCACTGGCAGCAGCAAGGCATTCAAAGTGTGCCAGCGATGATTTTTAATGAGCGTCATTTGGTAAGCGGCGCGCAAGGGGTAGACAATTACCTCAATATCTTAGAACAATTGGCCCATATGCCCGACTAAACCCTAAGCGTTGTCGATGAAAGGATATCTTATGCACGCTCACCCAACACCCGCGGTTATCGTCTTTGATGTCAACGAGACACTACTCGACATAACCACTTTAGCGCCGTTATTTGCACGCCTATTCGGTGACGAAAACATGCTAAGAGAGTGGTTTGCCCAGCTGGTGCTATATTCGCAAACCATGACGTTATCAAGGCTTTACACGCCTTTTGGTGAGCTGGGCGTCGGCGCATTACAGATGAGCGCTGATATCCACCAAATCACGCTGACAGAGGACGATATCGATGAGTTTAAAGCGCGTATGAGTAACATGCCTGCGCATTCTGACACTGTCCCAGCATTGACCAAACTACGTGAGGCAGGGTTTCGTCTGGTGACGCTGACCAATTCAGCACCCAGCGCCGCCCCTACGCCACTAGACAAGGCAGGATTGAGCATATTTTTTGAGCAGTCTTTTAGTGTTGAGCAGGCCGCAAAGTTCAAGCCGGCGCCTGAAACCTATGAGCTGGTCGCTAATGAACTGGCCGTCCAGACGTCAGATTTATGCCTAGTCGCCTGTCATCTTTGGGATACCATCGGCGCGCAAGCTGCTGGCTGCCAAGGAGCGTTTCTCAAACGTCCTTATAATGCCTTGTTATCCGCCCCCAATGTGCCAACACCGGACTTTGTGGCCACAGACTTGACTACGCTTGCAGAGCAAATCATTCATCGCGCGCAAGGCTAATCGCTATGGTTTGTCTTGAGCATAAAAAAATACCGCCCCATAATAGGCGCGGTATTTTCAGCTTATCGTTTGCTGCTTATTAATGTTTACTCAAAAAAGTGCACCACCGAACGAATGCTCTCACCTTTATGCATCAAATCAAAGGCATCGTTGATGTCTTCTAACGGCATGGTGTGAGTGATGAAGTCTTGTAGCGGAATCTCACCTGCTAGGTAGCGCTCGACGTAGCCTGGCAACTCGCTGCGACCTTTGACACCGCCAAATGCTGAACCTTTCCAAACACGGCCTGTCACCAGCTGGAATGGACGGGTTGAGATTTCTTGGCCTGCGCCTGCGACCCCGATGATGACCGACTCGCCCCAGCCTTTGTGGCAGCACTCTAGTGCTGAGCGCATCACATCGACATTACCGATACATTCAAATGAATAGTCGACGCCGCCATCGGTTAATTCAACGATAACCTCTTGAATGGGTTTGTCATAATCTTTTGGGTTAATACAGTCGGTTGCGCCCAGTTTTTTGGCCAACTCAAACTTGCTCTCGTTGATATCGATAGCGATGATACGGCTGGCGTTGGCCATTTGTGCGCCGATGATAGCGGACAGTCCGATGCCGCCCAGCCCAAAGATAGCGACCGTTGCGCCCTCTTCGACTTTGGCTGTATTCATCACTGCGCCCATACCCGTGGTCACGCCGCAGCCCAGCAAGCACACTTCTTCTAATGGTGCCTCGGCGTTGACTTTGGCCAATGAAATCTCTGGCAACACCGTGTATTCAGAAAAAGTCGAGCAGCCCATATAATGATAAATCGGCTCACCATCTTTGTAAAAACGCGTGGTACCATCTGGCATCAGGCCTTTACCTTGGGTCTCGCGTACGGCCGAGCATAGATTGGTCTTACCTGAAGTACAGAACTTACACACCCCGCACTCTGCGGTGTATAACGGAATGACATGATCGCCAACTTGCACACTGGTCACGCCTTCACCGACTTGCTCGACGATACCGCCACCTTCGTGACCCAAAATCGCAGGAAACACGCCTTCTGGGTCTTCACCAGATAAGGTGAACGCATCGGTATGGCAAACGCCGCTGGCGACGATCTTTACCAGCACTTCGCCTTTTTTGGGCAGCATCACATCGACTTCTTCGATAGATAGCGGCTCATTTGGCCCCCACGCGATGGCGGCTTTGGACTTAATAAAATTATCTGACATAGTATTCTCTCTTGTAATCATAAATAAGTGATGGCGTTAATCACGCTCAGACCAATTTAGCTTATAGCGCTTACACCGTAGAGGCAAGCGCTAGTTTGAGTCGTCTATAGGCGTTGATTTTATACTGTCCATTATAGTTGTTTCTGCTGTGATAACAATGTGTTATATTTGCAAATATCTTTTTCACAGTGGTAATAATCATGCGCTGGGATGGTATTAGTGAGTTTGTCTATGTGGCTGAATACGAGAGCTTTACTCGTGCGGCAAAAGAGTTGGGCGTGTCAACGGCGCAGGTCAGCCGACAGATCAGTGCATTAGAGCAGCGCCTCAATATCAAATTGCTGTATCGCACCACTCGGAAAGTATCACTCACAGAAGAAGGCCGAGTGTTTTATCAACACTGCCGCAGCGTGCTTGATGGCTTAGACGCCGCTGAGCAAGCCGTGAGCAATCTGCAATCCAAACCGCAAGGCAGGATTAAGCTGACCGCCCCTGTCACTTATGGCGAGCAGCAATTATTGCCACTGGTCAATGATTTCATGGTGCAATATAGTGATATCGAAGTGACGGCATTTTTGAGTAATCAAAAAATCGACTTGGTTGATGGCGGCTATGATCTAGCGGTGCGTATTGGCAAATTAAGCGACTCAACCATGATGGCAAAAAAACTCAGTCGCCGTACCAACTTTGTCTGCGCTGCCCCTGCTTACCTCAAAAGATATGGTACGCCGCACACGCTGTCTGATCTGCACAAACATAACTGCCTGCTTGGCACACGTGATTATTGGCACTTTATCGAAAATAATAAACAGGCTAACAAAGCAGTGGGTCAGCAAGCGCACAAACCAACGGACACAGAAAAAAACCTACGCGTCTCAGGCAGCGTGCAATATAACAGCGGTCATAGCTTAGTGGATGCAGCATTAAAGGGTCTGGGTATCGTGCAGCTGCCTGATTATTATGTGCAGCAATATCTGGCGTCAGGGGCATTGGTCAGCGTACTGGATAACTATAGAGAGCCTGAAGAAAGCATTTGGGCGATTTATCCGCACAATCGTCATTTATCGCCAAAGATTCGCTTGCTGGTGGATTATCTGGCAGCGCGTCTGGCATAGTTGGCGCTCTTACACCATCGCTGATAAGGTCCATTTGTCACGCGCGCCTTTACTATGCATGGTTTATTACGCACAATGCTATGAGGCACAGTATTATGATTCACAATGAATATTCGATGTTGTCAGCCATCACTCGCTGAATAAACAACCACAATAAAAAAGGACTTTTTATGCTTAAGATTATCTCTATCGCTGCCCTAGCTTTGGCCGTATCCTCTTGCGCCAGTGTTGAAAATATTGTCAATGCGCCGGATAAGGTGCCGCCAACACCCAAAAATACGCCTGCTATCGACGCCCAAAAAGGTTTGGTAACCATGCCAAGCCCGCATTCAGTACAAGACACTGCCGATAAGCTGGTCGCCATTATCGAAAGTAAAGGCATGAAAGTATTTGCCCGCGTCGATCATCAAAAAAACGCGCAAGGTGTTGATTTAACCTTAAGACCGACGCAAGTGATTATGTTTGGTAATCCGAAAGCGGGTACACCATTGATGAATTGCGAGCAAAGCGTCGCTATCGACTTGCCACAAAAAATCCTCATCAGTGAAGATGCCGATAAAAAGGTCTGGTTGTCGTACAATAATCCTGCCTATCTCAAAGACCGCCATAATATAAAAGGTTGTGATACCCAATTAGGGAATATTGCAAAAGCCCTTGATGGCATCAGTAAAGCCGCTATTGCACAGTAACCCCACAATACAATACCCAAAATACAATTGGTAGCGTCAAACGCGCTACTGGTAAACGTCTAAGCAAATAAAAAGGTGGGCTACAAACGCATGACCCACCTTTTTTCTGCTTTGAAAGAATGCGCTTATTCGCAGCCCTCAGCACGTGCGATTTGCTCATGTAATTCTATTTTTAGCTTCTTTGCACATTCAATAATCTTTTTTCGATTGGCAGGTATGGCACCATATTCAATCGCTGTTTCTCGCATTTGCACCGTGACATCATAGTGTGGATAACTTGCATGACGATGGAATAAACGCTTATCCACTTCAATCAGCGCTGCAAAATCATGCAGCTCTTGCAGGGTATCTGCGAGCATGTGGCACCATTTATAGCCTTTAAATTCTATCTGCATAAAATCGACGTATATCGCCATAGAGTCGCCTCCTTTATTATCGATAGCTATTTTATCATGTGCTAAACAACGCTTTCACAAAACAGCCATTAGAACAATTCACGTGCATCTTTCTTAAGCTGCTTTAGGATAGTTTGGTACTCGCTATCATTGGTTTCAAGACTGCTTAGACGTCCATAACGCAGTTGACGATAGTCCTGCCTCATTTGCAAGATTTTTGCTTGTACAATCTCTGAATGGCCGCTATCTGTTAGCTTACTCACTTTACTGCTCTTATTACTACTTTTAGCATTGGTATCGGCGTTGATATCAGCGTCGATATCAGTATTTGAATCATTTTCTCGGTCATCAACCGCTATTGCCAAGCGCTCAAGCCAAGCCAGCTGCCCTTCACTCTCTTGACGAGCCAACTCTTTATCACTTTTACCAATACGTTTTGATAGCTGTGCAAGTGGTAGGTCTGCTGGATGCCAACGCTGACGGCGACGTTGCCAAATAACAAAGACCAAAATCACCATGACAGTAATAGCACTTGCCGCTAGCCAAATAATTTGCTGCATGATTGAGCGGATATTAAACCATTTGAGTAGCGAGTCGGCTTGCTTGTCCTGATCATAGCCAACGACGTCTTTTTGCCAATAATAGCTGGCTTGATCTGACAGGCGGCGTAAGGTTTGTAGCATTTGATACTGCTGATAGCTGATTTGCGCCCCAGCGCCATCACCGAACATCGCCGCTCCTTGTGCCTGCGTCAGTGCATCCATACCCTGCTCAACACGCTCAGGGGCTACAAAAGCCGTCGGATCGACACGTAGCCAACCTTGACCATCAAGCCAAACCTCCGTCCAAGCGTGCGCGTCTTTTTGCCGCACTTCCCAGACATTGCCGCCGCGGCTGGGCTCACCGCCTTGATAGCCTGCCACGACGCGTGCAGGAATGCCAGCGGCGCGCATCATAAAGGTGAAGCTAGAAGCATAATGCTCACAAAACCCCGCTTTGGTCTCAAACAAAAACTCATCGATACGGTTACTAGCTAAACGTGGCGGAGACAGTGTATAACGAAAGTCCGTTTGGTTAATCCAGCGCTCCAGTGCCTGCATATAGCGCACAGGGTCTGAGCCTGACTGAGCGTATAATTGCTGCGCCAATATTCGCGCTTGCGGGTTGCCGTCATCTGGCAGTGTAAGATTGAGACGGCGCGATTCATCAGAGAGAATCGGATCGATACGCATCGGTGCAAACTGCAATACCTCGTAGCGCAACTGCTGAGTCACCGGTTGATCTTTTAACAAAGTAAAATCTGAGGTGATTTTGACGTCTTGGCGCTGCGTAAACGGATAATCAAGCCCAAACAGCCAGCTTTGCTGCGTTGGCTCTAGGATAATCTCATAATTGGTCGGCGCAACTTTCGCTTTATCAGGGATAGTTGCAAAGGCATTCTCAATCCAAGCAGGTGTTTGCGGTGCAGGCTGCCACTCTTGTTGCTGAGGGCTAGGACGCCACGTGACCCCATCAAAGTCGCTAAACACCAAGCCGCGCCAATATAGCTGCTGCTGTGGTGGGCGGTTATCTGCAAACTCTACCCGAAACGCCAGCTCGGTCGATTTTCCCAAATTGGCAAAATCGCCAGGCGACATGCTATCAGAGACACCCGTGGTCGCCTGCTGACCTGAGAGCTGCACCGACCATAGCGGTGGCAAGCGCGGGAAAAACAAAAACAGCACGACCAATAATGGCAATGCGCCAATACCCAGTACACCTAAAGTACGCAAGCGACCATCGCCACGAGTATTGCTATCGTCATTTAAAGCAATAAATGCTAACAACACAATGACCGCCCCGACGATTACTTCTAACGTCGTCACAAGACCTTGATCCATCAAAAATAGCGCGGCGAGGACAAATAGCGAAAGATTCAATACCACATAAGCATCACGGCGTTTATACAACTCCCACAGCTTACTGATGAGACATAGCACTAAAAACGCTACGCCCATATCGAGGCCGAAAGCGGTGTGATAAGTCAGCCATAACCCTGCCAGCCCTAACAAAAACCCGAGCATCTGCATGCCCTGATAGACGCGTTTTAGATGTGCTATTTTTTTAAATTGCGCTTTGACGCCGGGCATCTGAGCAATGATACTGACCACCGCAAATCCCATTAGCCATAATGGCAGATGGGCTGCATGCGGTAAGATAATGACCACTTGGGCGATCAACACCCAGTAGTAGGCAGGCAAAGCAAAAAACTTGGCATATCCGCTTGGCCTTTCACCGCGTACTATCTGTGCGCTGCGATGATCACCCAAGGCCAACTGCTCAAAGCTGGCAGCGTTTATAGCGTCTGCTTTATCCAAGCGACTCGATGACGCTATCGTTTTTTTTGATAAAGGCTGCGTAGAGTTATTCATGGCGCTTTTGCCAACCTTAGCAAGCACGCTTGTACAAAGCTGTCACCTGCCCCCATCGCCGCGCCGGCAGATTTATCTTGCGGTAGTTGCATCGTAAAGGGTACGCCCAGCCCACCCAAGGTCTGTACGCCATAAGCCAGCTGTGCCAGTTTTTGTTCATGATGCGCGGCTGGCATATCGGCATAATCCAACGTTTGCTCATGACCGATAGGATCAGCGAAATGCTTGGTAAACATACCTTGGCCGCGTGCCACATGCCCCCACGACACACGGGCCAGCGACTCACCTTCGATATAGTTGTCGAGCCGCTCAAAATCGTCCTGACCTTGCTGATATTGCCCGCCTGTTGGCAGATCTTTTTCATTGGCTAGCGCATACTGTGCTTGCCAATCAAAAGCCTCAGGTTTGGGATACACCCAAGCGCAACGGGCAAAATACACATAAGACCAGGCGCGCATAATGCCGAGCGGGTAGACGGTTTTGATGGTGAGTCTGGGGAGCACCAGCTGGCCGCGGCTGTGCGTTTGTACAGGCAGGCGAATTGTTTGTTCGCCTTGGAGCCGTGTCACCAGTAGGGAGTTTTGAGACTCAGCGCCAGCGTTTGCTCGGGCGTCGGTTTTTTTATCGGTCTTTTTAGTCTTTTTGCGTGACCCTTTGCTCTCTACCTGCTCAAAGCCAAATAACAGCTGCCGTCTGGGCTGACGACTTTCGCTACAAAGCTTTAAAGTCACCCAGACAGGCGCGCCCGCCTCTGCCATAGTGACATCTATCAATTGCACCTTGAGACCTGAGATATGAGCAAAGGTCACATGAAAGCTGATCAGCCAGACACTAACCAAATAAAAGCACAAACCCAGCACCAAGTTGTTGCCATAATTGATGCCAGCAATAAAAGTGATGATTAACAAAACGGCAAACAGCAGGCCTTCACGGCTAAAAAAAATATAGACATTACGCAGCGTGAGGGTGGCGCTATCGCTTTTGGGCGCACGCGCGGCAAACCAGCGGCGTAGTGCAGAGTCCGCTGGTACAGTAAAGGCATTTGGCAACAGGCTCATAACGACCCCATCCTCAACATTAATAGTCTTATCGCTAATAAACGAGCAGCTTTAGAAGTGAGTCTATTATGAGTAAACAGACGGTCAAACAATAACAGCCACTTCTGCCAAAATACGTTGGGCGATGGTCTGCATCGCTTGTCCACCAGTCACATGCGCGGGCACAAAACGCTGACCAAGGCGATGATCGGTGACGGCAGCAAACACCGCTTGGATGTCCTCTGGTGCCACCTCCTGATGCCCCGATACATACGCATAAGCCTGCGCCGCACGCTGTAGCGATAGCACACCTCGCGGCGACAAACCATGATACTCCGAGCTGGCGCGTGTCTTTGCAACCAGCCGCTGCAGATAGTCCAAAACTACATCAGCGACATACACTTGCTTGACGCCTTGCTGCGCTAATAATACCGCCTCGGTATCAAGTACAGCAGGCAAGCCTTTGAGCAGCTCGCGGCGGTCTTGACCTTGCAAAAGCTCACGCTCAGCGGCAGGCGATGGATAGCCAAGCGAGATACACAATAAAAACCTGTCGAGCTGCGACTCAGGCAATGGATAGACGCCTGCTTGCTGCAATGGGTTTTGGGTGGCAATGACAAAAAACGGCTGCGGCAGCACATAGGTTTGCCCATCTTGCGTCACTTGCCGCTCCTCCATGGCCTCTAGCAGCGCGCTTTGGGTTTTGGGACTAGAGCGGTTGATCTCATCCGCAAGTAACAACTGCGTAAAGATCGGCCCTGGCCGAAACTCAAAGTGCTGGTTTTTTTGCTCAAAGATACTCATGCCCAAAATATCAGCGGGCAGCATATCATTGGTAAACTGCACACGATTAAAGCTCAGGCCAAGCAGCTGGGCTAGCCCTTGTGCTAACGTGGTCTTGCCCATACCAGGCAAGTCTTGTAGCAATAAATGACCACCCGCCAATATACCACTGAGCGCCAGCTTAATCGCCTGCGGCTTATCTAAAACGATGTGGTTTAGTTGCCCAAGCAGCTGAGCTATTTTTTGCTGATTGTGCTGATAGTCAGCGGCACTCAAGGCCGCCGTATCTGCCAGCTGCGGCGCTGGTTGAGAGGTGGTGCTAGAAGCGGGGTCGATCGCGGCATGGCTCATAGTCAGTTATTGGCTCATTTTGGATGAATAAACATAATAAGTCTGCGATCAATTGGCATCATCGGTCGCAGGCGGCGCGGCCCTTAGGGTTGACAGATAAGCAATCACATCTGCTCGCTCTTTTGCATCCGGCATCGGGTCTGAGAGCATTTTTGAGTCTGGCATACTCTTTTGCGCATCGGCGATATAAGGGTCTAGTGTCTGTGCATCCCATACCCAGCCTGACGCCTTTAGTCCTTCACTATAAGTATAATCCTCGAGGGCGGCGGCAGGCGCGCCGTAGATATTCATCAGCTGCGGGCCTTTTTTGTTCAGCCCTGCATTGAGCTGATGGCACTGACCGCAGGCATCTTGATAAATGATCGCACCGTTGTCGGCATCGCCCTCAGTATATAGCGGCAATGTCACAGGGTCACGGTGATCAGCAGGCACTTGCTCTCCGCACGCACTGAGCAATAAAACAGCGGCAACAAGGCCGTACAAACGATACTGACGAATCATAAACATGTTTGACAATCTTCAGTTAAAAGGTATGACAGTTAAAAACAGGATGAGGCATGACGTTATGAGACTTTTATGGTCGCGCTGGGCGCTTCTAGATAGTATCCTTGCAAATAGCGGGCGCCCACACTCCACGCCACCGACATCGTCGCGGCATCCTCGATATATGGCATGAGCACGTCAGCATGGACCTCAGAGGTACGCACAATCAAAGATTTAACCGTATTTAGATTATCCGCAGAATTGATGTCTTGGATATAGCTTCGCGCTAAACGCACCATATCTGGCTGTACAAAGCTGGCGATTTCGATAGACTTAGCAGATGAGCCAAAGTTATTGATACCTAACTGACAGCTGACTTGTGTCAACGCCGAAAACTGGGTCTTGGCGACGGTCAGATAGTCTAAGATATCTTTTTCATTAAACTGCAGTGTCAATACTCCAGCGGCACCGCCGACCGCCTTGATCAACTGACTGGCCACATTTGGCAGTTTTTTGTCGACCAGCGACGCCCCGGTGAGCTGCACCAACAGTCTGGCCTCAGGATGGGTCTTACGGACTTCGTTTATTTTTTTGCAGGCATTGATTAGTACCCAGCGGTCGATTTTTTCTAATAAATTATGCGTCTTGGCGACAGCCATGAACTGATCAGGGGTGAGTACGGTATTGTCAGCATCTGCCAGCGGTAAGCGCAGATACACCTCAAAAAAGTCGCTACGGTCTTTGTTGATGTCATATATGGGCTGAAATGACAGATCAAAACGATTGTTGGTAATGGCATCGACCAAAGATTCAGCCAGTGCATGATCATCACTATTGGCATGCTCACTTGGGTCATACAAATGGTAGGTCCCGCCATGATTGGAGGTCTCTATCATGATTTGATTGATGGCATCGATAGCACGCTCGAGCAGTACATTGGGCGCTGCAGCATTTTTCTCTATCTTCACGATACCAATACTGATGGTGGTACTGGTGGTACGCTTATCGACTTCGATAAACATCTCACTAATGCGTGTGACAATGTGCTGTGCCAAATCTTTTAGCTCGCTGGCGCTTTTGTCTTCGACAAGCACCGTAAACACCGTATCACTAAAGCGGCTCACATGCCCGTCTTCTATCAGCTCATCTAACATATAGGCGACTTGCTTGACCGTCGCATCGACCCCTTGTAGGCCCAAACTGCTTCTTATTTTACCCACATTATCGAGCTGAATATACAAAAGCCCTGCTGTCAGTAGCCCTTGTCGTGCCTGCTCGTACACCAGCGCCATTTGTTTTTCAAAACCATGGCGGTTGTCGATACCGGTTAGCTTGTCTTTACGCTCAGCCTCCGCTAAGCGCTTGGCCACCTCAGCGCTGTTATTGGTGTTTTGCTGAATGATAACTTGGGTGACAGGCTCACCGTCCAAGGTGGCTGAGGCAAGCTGTAGTTTGGCCTCAAAGGTGCTACCATCGGTACGTTTGCTTTCAAACTCAAACTCCACCTCTTGTCGATTGCCTTTGTCAAACTGCCGCAAAAACTGTTTAAAGCCTTTGACACTATCCCCGCCTGAAATCAAATCAACGACTGGCACGCCGATGGCATCGTTCATGGTTTTAAAGCCAAAAAGCTGCAGATAGGGGTCGTTGGCAAATATATGGATGCCTTGATCGATATAGGCGACCGCGCTTTTGGAGTTTTTAATCAAGACGTTCGCGCGTTGCTCCGCCTCAGAGATGACATGGCGCAGCGTCTTTAGCTCACGGCGGCTGCGCAAGTTGTCATGTTGCAAGCAAATAGCCATTACCACTGCCATCTCTTGCTCGGCTTTGAGCGCCTTGACCATTGTACCACTGACGATAGCTGGCAAGCCGTCGTCATTTTGTGCGGTGGCTGCCGCCTCATCATGAAACAGGCAAATCATCGGCAAATCAATACTCTGCTCTTGCACGATGCCCACCACTTCGGTGAAGTTCATATCATAAGCACTGCCAAACACCAATACATCCCATGGCTGACGCAACAGCCTTAGCAGCTCTTCTTTATCGTCCAAAAACCCCAAATTCACACTGTCATAATAAGCGCTCAATAACTGCACAAGTCGCTCAGCATAGAGCTGATCATCATTGATGACTAACAGATTTAGGATAGACTGAGTGCGCATAAATGGCCTTTTAATCTTATGATCATACGATCGTATTTTATCAGTGATGTTTGATACCTGAGCTTGCTTGCTCAGTGCTTGGTCAGCAGATTGGGTTTCGCATCAATAGAGTAACAATTTGTGCCATTATAGACAATAACTGCACCCCCTGCAGGCGAGTTTCATTAGCGGGGGTTCGCGCAGTATGTTTTGGTACTTATCCATGATTCAAATGCAAAAACACAAACTTTATCGTGTCTACTACAGGCCTGATAAAGCTTGCCTCAAATTAAACAATAGTGCTGGTAGTCAAACTATAAGCGTAGCACTTCATATTGGCTAAACTCATCAGTCATTAATAAGCGTCGCCCCAAACGTAACGGCGTCTGCTGCTGATTGATACGCATGATGACCCGATCATCAACCTGAAAATGGGCGGTTGGGACAATGAGGCTTGCCACAGTTTGAAGCTGCTCGTCTTTCCCCATGATAAAAGCTGGCACAAAGTGCCGGTCACGCGTGTCATCACCATCGACACGTAGGCCGCAAGCCGCTGGATTATGTCCGAGTACCTGCCACTCAATCTCTGGTGTAGCGCCATCGGCATTGACCCAGCGGGTCAGCCCTATCGAGCAATCAAGGGTGGTCGCAGTCTCAGCACGACATAACAAAAAAAGCCTCATGATCTGTAATGGCACCGGCGCGGCCACGCGCTCATCACGGGTTTTATGACTGGTGTCATGTTGGATACCTGCATCTATAGGTAGAGGACTCAAATCGAGCTGCCCAGTCCGCGTCGGTGGTTGACGACCTGGTGGCATGCTCGCAGGCTCAGTGCGCAGTCGCAAGATGCGAAACAACGATAAGGTGTCATTGCCATCAAATGTCTCAACGTTCAGCCGCGTATGAGTGTTGGTGGGCAGCTGATGGGTATCATAATGAGGCCGGTGTGCCTCTGGCAGCTCGTTTGCTACAATCAATCTGGTGAAGCTGCAGCCCTGACTGACTCGGTAATGCATGTCGTTAAACCCGCTAATCACCACAGCGTTTTGCTTTGAGCTATACTTGGTGGGCAACGTCAGCTGAGGTTGCAGATAGCGATACGTGAGCGTCATGATTACTTTATTGAGCAGCGCACACGCCACCGCTTCTCGGCCTTCTTTTATCAATGCCTGCCTGCGTGCCTGCAGATAGGTAATCATCGGTGTCAGCTCTATAAATAAGCACTCATACCGATCCTCATAAGGGTTGATGCCTGAATGAGCCGTCAAGTAAGTGGGCGGCTGACTGTCTTTTAAATTGACAAACACTCGGGTTTCACTCTCAGGCTCTATGGTGGCGAGCAGATGCTCGGCCCACTCAGGTAGTAAGCGCTGCACCAACAAGATATTAGGGCGACGCATGGCACGTACGTTCAATAAACTGTGCAAACATAGCTGACAGTACAGACGGTGAATGCTATCTGCGCGCTGAGTGAGCGTATGAGCGCTCAGATTCATCAACGTTAGGCGCTGCTGATGAGCAAGATAATACAGCTGATTGATCTTAGACCATAAGTACGATGACGGCTTTTGGTAGCAGAGCGCCGCCTCGCCTAAGAGCTTTTGATACATCAGTAGTGACTGATAGATAGCAAGGGCGAGCACGGCTGATGCGCGCTTTTCATGGTTGAAATAACGCTGCCAACCGTTTTTTGTAGCAGAGTTAGCAGGATGGATGGAGCTTGTCATCTCACGCTGTATGACACCATCATAGATCATGATAATCAAATAATATAACGACCGAACTTGAGCCACGTACGCTATCTGCGCCTCACTAAAGGCAGCAGTCTCATAAATATAGTGTTGGCGCAGCGCCACAATCAATTGCTCGGCGGCCTCGATGACACAAGCGGTGAGCTTAAGGCGCTGCTCCTCCTCCATATCCGCTGCCTGCAAGACCTTCAAAATCTCTTCTAGCCGCTCAGCTTGCGCCTCATGTGTCTGTGACGGCAGACCGGTCAATAGTGTCTGTAAATAGCGCGCTTCATTATCAACAGAACGCCTTGCTGTCGTTGACTGCAGTTTTGTAGCAGACAAATACTCTTGAAACGTCGATAGGGTGATCATCCAGATTCCTAATAACTTTTAATCCTAATAACTTTTCGTGATATCAAATAGTTTGGCCGCGAAGCCGTTTTGTCAGACAGGCAAGCAAGAAAAGCTGATACCAGTTGCACGTTAATATCAGCGTATCGATTTTACTTCGCATGACTATACTTTAATACCATCCTTACCCGCACGCTGGATAAATCCTTTACCAAGCGTCACTATTGATATTGCTTGTTTGGTAGTCAGCAGCTCGCCCACTCTTTATTAGTCATTCTTTGTTTACTAATTTTTAATATAGCATATTTTGTATATTAAGCATCATGGTAAATGTTAACCGGCACTTTAAAGGGTTTATTCGGTAATTCTCTGACCAGTTTGGGTACCAGATACCCCGGCAAAGCCGCCAGCAGCGACCAGTATAGCCTCACAGCGCTGTGCTCATCACTATCAAAATGGGCCGCGCCTGCCACTTTATCCAAAACGTGTAAATAATACGGCAGCACGCCTGCAGCAAACAGGCGCTGACTGAGCTGTGTCTGTATCACCACACTATCATTGATGCCTTTTAACAACACCGCTTGGTTGAGTAACGTAATGCCAGCGGCTCTTGCACGCTGTAGATACTCCGCCGTCAGCGTGTCAATTTCATTGGCATGATTACAGTGGATGACCATCACAATTTGACAGCGGCTTTGGGCCAGCCTATCTAATAGCGGCGCATCCAAACGCGCAGGAATCACAAGCGGTAAGCGCGTATGCAGACGAATGGTGGTCAGCTGCGGGATAGCTTCAAGCGTGTCCAGCCATGCAAACAGCCGCCTATTGGTCACATTTAGGGGATCACCGCCACTTAAGATAACCTCATTGATTTCAGGGTGCGCTGTGATATAGTCAATGATATGTGCTTTGGCATCGGCGGTGGGCATGTTGGCACTATAATCAAAGTGCTGGCGAAAGCAGTAGCGGCAATGAATCGCACAAGCCCCCGTGATGGTCAGCAGCACTCTTGATTGGTATTTGTGCAGCAGACCTTTGATAGGGTTTTGGTCGTTTTCCGCTAGTGGGTCCGCCACGTAGCCTGTGACCTTGATTTGCTCTTGCTGATCGGGCAAGACTTGTTTGAGCAGCGGGTCATCGGGGTCGCCGACTTTCATTTTTGCAACAAAAGCACGCGGCACTCGCAGCGCAAAGTGTTTCGGCACATAGACCTCTGTGCGTAGCGTCTCAAGCTTTAGGATGCTAAGCAATTCATCCACGGATGTAATGGCTTCGGATAATTGCGTTTGCCAGTTTTTTTGTGTGATTAAATGGTTTATCATGACAGCCTATTACCTGTGCCCAAAAGCCGCTATTATACGCCCTTAGTGTCTACCCTATCAAAGTATCCCGCCTAGCCTATTTTGCTAAGTGCGACAGACACAAGTGATGGTATAAGCTTTGGCGCAATAAGCCCTGCAACCACCAGCACATAGCATAGTGATACCCCCTACCTACAAACCCTTAGGAGTCTCTTGTGGCAAGTTTTTCTACCAATGAATTTAAAGCAGGTCTAAAAGTCATGCTGGATGGCAATCCTTGTGCCATTCTCGAAAACGAATTTGTCAAACCGGGTAAAGGTCAAGCCTTTAACCGCGTCAAACTGCGTAACCTTCGTAGTGGCAAAGTGCTTGAACAAACATTTAAATCAGGCGAAAGCTTGGAAGCCGCTGACGTACTAGACACTGAAATGAACTATCTATACAACGACGGTGAGTTTTGGCACTTTATGCATCCAGAAACCTTTGAGCAGCTGCAAGCTGACAAAGCGGCTGTTGGTGATGCGCCAAAATGGCTAAAAGACAACAGTAACGAGCTTTGTGTCATTACTTTGTTTAATGGTGTACCTTTGTCTGTCACGCCGCCAAACTTTGTCGAATTGCAAATCACAGAGACTGATCCTGGCGTACGCGGCGACACCTCAGGCGGCGGCGGCAAACCTGCCACGCTAGAGACTGGCGCGGTTGTACGTGTACCATTATTTGTCCAGCAGGGCGAAGTGGTCCGTGTGGATACCCGTACTGGCGACTACCAGACCCGTGTCAACTAGTCGACACTTACTGTTTACTGATTATTACTGAGTACAAAAAAAGCTTAACCTTTATCATAAAGATTAAGCTTTTTTATTGCCCCGCTATTCTTGATTGGATGATTGCTGAATCAGCCAATACTGCACCAGCGCATTGAGCTGCTCTTGTTTAAAGGGTTTGGTGCAATAATCCTGCATCCCAACCTTGAGGTATTTTTCACGCTCGCCGTCCATCGCGTTGGCCGTCAAAGCGATGATCGGCGGCAAAGACTGCGGATCATAGAGCTCGTGTAGCTTGATGGTGGCCTGTACCCCGTCCAAAATCGGCATATGATGATCCATCAAAATTAGATCATAGCTATCAGGCGATACGGCAAATATCTCAAGCGCTTGCTGTCCATCCGTGACGTGGGTGACGACATGCCCACTGTTGGTCAAGGTTTTTTTGGCAATAATGGCGTTTACCGCATCGTCTTCGACCAGCAAGATATGACCTGCCCGCTCATGACTTGGCTCATCTGTGATGAGCTCATTGGAGTCCTGCCAAGTTTCATATTTGGCAGCATCGATGGTTGGCAGCGGTAGCAGGACACTAAACGTCGTGCCAACGCCCACTTCGCTGTCGACATTGATTTCACCGCCCATCAAGTCTACCAACGACTTACAAACAGACAGCCCAAGTCCTGTACCGCCATAAAGCCGGTGCGTCGACTTATCCGCTTGATCATAGGCATCAAATATCGCCTCTAACGACTCAGGCTTGATGCCCACGCCCGTGTCGGTCACCTCGATACATACGGTCATATAGTCAGCAGACACCGCCGTATCATCGGCAATATGGTCAGGGTGGTCGGTGTCGTCGGCACAGTGGCAGTTGGGCACGTGCTTGACCGCGATACTCACCCGACCCCCTTCACGGGTAAACTTGATGGCATTATTGACCAGATTGGCGATGATTTGTTTGAGCCGTATCGGGTCGCCTTGTACATAAGGCGAGAGCGATTCAGTATAGTGATAATCTAACATCAGCCCGCGCTGACGTGCCTTTATCGCAAAGAGGCTCACCACCTCGTTGCATAACGTGGAGAGGTTGAGCGGAATGGAGTCAATGGTCATTTTGCCAGACTCAACTTTTGATAAGTCCAAAATCCCATTGATAATCGCCATCAAATGCTCATTGGACACCTTGATATTGTCCACGTATTCTTGTTGCTCGTCACTAAGCTCCGTCTCGCTTAGCATCTCCACCATACCGATGATGCCATTCATCGGTGTCCGTATCTCGTGGCTCATATTGGCCAAAAAATCCGACTTCATCTCATTGGCATGCTTGGCATCGCGCTGCTTGTCTTGTAGCTGTAACGCATCTGCTGCGATCATGGCAAATTGCGCCAGTACTTTGGCTTGCGACTCATCAAAGTCGTCGTGCGGTTTGGTATCCATCAGGCACAAAGAGCCCAAGCGAAAGCTTTTATGATCCTCGTGTAAGACAATGGGCGCCCCTGCATAAAACCGTAAATGCGGTGACTCGGTAATCAAAGGGTTTTGGCTAAAGCGGCTGTCTTTTGATAAGTCCGCCACCACAAAAACATCATTGGAGAGCACTGTATAATTACAGATTGCCACTTCACGTGAGGTTCGGCATACCTCACCTAAGCCATGAGCAGACTTGAGATATTGCGTCTCCTCGTCCATAAAGGTGATGGTGACAATCGGCATGCCAAAAAAAGACTTGGCAAGCTCTACCAAACGCTTAAATGCAGGCTCATCATTGTCATTGAGCACTTGATACTTTCTTAGCTTGTTGATGCGCGCAGCTTCATCGACTGCGATCGGATAGCTGAGCGTTGGCAAGTTGGTTGTAGACAAGATGGACTCCATTTAATAATCTCAGACGGTTGGCATTACGCGGTCTGCTTTATCAATAACTGTAACGCTTCGCTCACCATGACCATGGCCACCACTGAGGTGACGACGACGGCTGAGCCATAACCACCACAATGCAAGCCTCCTGTTTGACAGCTTTTATCTACCCGTGGCGGCTCTGTAGAGTAAACACATTTGATACCAAACTTATCTTTTAGCTCGCGGTTGATGCCTTTTTCGTGCCGGAGCTTGTTGCGTAGCTTGGCCAGTAGCGGGTCTTGATAGCTCTCACGCAAGTCACTCACTCGAATTTGGCTTGGATCTATCTTACCACCAGCGCCCCCAGCACAGACCAGTTTTAATTTGTTAAAACGGCAATGCAACGCGATGGCCAGTTTGGCATTCATATCGTCCACACAGTCGAGCACCACCATCGGTTTGCCCTGCTGGGCGGCTGTTTTGGCCGTATCGCGACTGGGCAATAACGCTGCGACATTCTCTACTGTCAAAAAATCATCGACCAAGTTTACGGTGATTTTTGGATTGATCTCCTGCAGGCGTGTGGCCATCGCTGCAATTTTACTTTGACCAAAGGTGCTGTCTAGTGCCGGCAATTGACGGTTGACATTGGAGGCGACCAACACGTCCAAATCTATCAAGGTAATGGTGCCGACCGCGGTTCGAGCCAGCGCCTCTGCCGCCCAAGAGCCGACGCCGCCGACCCCGATGACATAGGCGTGAGTGGCGGCAAAGGTGTCTGCCGCTGCTGCGCCATAAAGCGTCTTGGTGCCCTGAAAGCGGCGCTCATACTGCCCATCTTCGGCCACTTGCACCGCCAAAGGTGCGTTGCTCATCGCTTCATTTATTTGCTCAAAACTTTTTGTATCACTTATCACAGATTCAACGCTCTTTTAAATTGAAATGACTTGTCTACAGGATGCTTGATTTTCTACCCCCATTATACGGGATAAGGCCAACGCGTTTGTAAAGCATCATTGCTGTTTTGCCATAATTGTTTGGCAAGCTCGTCGATGGGTATTTCGAGCAGCTCACTGAGACTCGACAGCACCCATGGCAAGTTGGCCGGTACATTCCTATTATGAGCACATTCCGCAGTAGACGGCGCGCCCCACTCATCATCTGGAGACTGGCCTAATGCCGATGCGCTGTCGCCTGCCGTCTGACACATGATGGGTGTCATATCAGGACAATCCGTCTCTAACACCAAGCAGCTGATGCCATGCGCGTTTACCGCCGCACTAATCGCGCGGCGCAGTTTTTTGGCATTGGGATTGGTGACTTGCCCCGTCACTCCCAGCTTAAAACCGAGTTTGACAAAAGCCTTGGCTTCTTGCTCGCCGCCACTAAAGCTATGGGCGATACCACCGAGCTGCTGCGCGTCGTAATCGTGCGCTTTTAAAATAGCCAGTGCCTCTGCATGTGCCTTACGGATATGCAGCATCACAGGCAACTGATGCGCCACTGCCATGTCTAGCTGTGCGCAAAAAAACTGCTGCTGCTTGGCAAACACGGCAGGGACTTTCATGGCATCTGTAAACGTATCTAGTCCAATCTCACCAATAGCAATAGGACGCTTTTGCCCCAATATCTGAGCCATATCCGCCAAGTGCTGGTCAGTATGCTGCTCAATATAAAAAGGATGCAAACCTAACGCAATATGCGTGACAGGCATCGGCGGGTGGTCACGATTGTCCCAGTCTTTGTCTTGAAATGCATCAGTCGCCGTGAGTGCGTGCTTGGTCTCATACATACGCTCGAAATGACGCGCCAAATACCCCACCAGTACCAAATGATGCACCCCTCGCTCATAGGCTTGTTGCGCAAGGGCTGTGCGGTCATGATCAAATACAGGCGCATCAAAGTGTGTGTGCGTATCGATGAGCGGGTAGATAGTAGATATCCTCTCATGGTCATGGCTAAGGGTTGATGAATCACTAGCAGTCATAATCGTCACTCCACGGTACGCATTGGGTCTCTGGCAGCTATCTTTACCTTGGTTTTTTGCATCGCCGCTTGATTAGGGCGTGTCATGAGTGGCCTACGCAGCCCTCATGGCAGCTCGTGGCAGACTGTCGGCTACTACGCCGAGGAATCAGTAACAAAGCCGCCGCGGCTAGCCCCAAGGCCAGCCATTTTTTTGTTGTCTGTTTATGGTCTTTATGCTTGGTCATTTTGATACTCTGACATGGTAGCTACTCTTGATACTTGCCTAGTTTTTTGGCAATTGATACCAGCAATCTCTCATTGCCCATTATTATACGGCGATATCAAGTGTGCTATGTGTATCTGTGTTATGAATGCGCAAGCTAATGTACGATGTCATGTACGTGATTACATCATGATCCGGCCCCATAAGCGCCTTGGCTTTATGCCGGATTGTTGATAGTGAATTAAAAAATTGGTGAATTAAAAAATTGGTGAATTAAAAACCAGCCACTATCAGCCATCAGCGCTTTAACGGATAGGTGGTGATACCGCTGCTTGGGCTGTCTACTTTTGTAAAGCCTTGCGGCGCAGCAGTTGAGGTCTGATCGCGCTTGGGTACGAGAGGATTAAGCGGCATCAGCTCATAGTCGGCGCTGACATTGCCATTCCAGCCTTCTGTACCGCTCAGGGGCAACTGTTTGATTGTGCCGTTTTTATCAATGACCAGCTGTAGCACGCGCATCTGATTGTATTTACGCTCAGTGACACTGGCGACCGCACCGCCATCACGTAAGATGGTGGGCTGCAAAAATATGATTAGGTTGCTTTTTTGAGTGCTGTCGTTGTCTGAGCGAAACAACCGACCAATCACAGGAACATTGCCTAGCCCTGGGACTTTTTGTTGGCGGGTGGTGGTGTTGTCACGCATCAGGCCACCTAAGGCGATGGTCTGCTGATCGTCTGCCAAAATCGTGGTATTAATCAGGCTTTTATTGGTAATCAGTCCGCTCGCGTTGCCAGTACTGCCAGGCACCACCGATGAAACCTCTTGTGAAACCTCAAGGCGTACCGTGCCATTATCACCGATATGCGGAATGACATTGAGATTGATACCGATGTCCTGACGATCAATGGTCTGAAAAGGGTTGGTCGAGGAGTTACCACTAGTCGTATAAGAACCTGTGACAAAGGGTACGTTTTGCCCGACCAAGATACTGGCTTTTTCGTTGTCCAACGTCAAGATAGAAGGCATCGACAGCAAATTGGCACTGGTCGTCGAGTCAAGCGCTTGTAAGATTGCGCCATAAAACTGAGTGTTGCCTTGGCTGTCTTTGCTGCTATCACCGATACCGACCAACGCGCCTGCTATCGAGCCAGCAGCGGCGCTGATACTCGACCCACCTGCTAAAGCGGCGGCGGCAAGCGAGGTGGCACTAGCGCCTACGTTATTGAAGTTGACCACGCCGTAGCCGCTATTGGCATTGCCCAGCGCCCACTGTACGCCAAGCTGGGTGGCATCATCGCCTGAGACTTCGACGATCGCTGCCTGAATCAACACTTGCGCGCGGCGACTGTCTAGCTGGTTGACGGCATCTTCGATCTCAAACATCAGCTCAGGGGCGGCGTTGACGATGACGGCGTTTTGGGTTTCATCAGCGATGATACTAAAGGGTCGACCATTTGCACTGGCGCTGCCAGTACCAGCGCCTGCAGAAGACAACGCCGATGCAGCCGTACTATTCGTACCGGTATCGTTGGCAGCACTGCTCAGTCCTGCCCCTGCACTACTGGCGTCGTTTAGTGAGGCAGATTCCAAAGTAGAGGTCGCCCCTGCACTATTGATCGACTGATTGGCCAGCAGTCCGCGTAGCATCTCTGCAATATGACTGGCACTGGCATACTTCAGACGAAAGACCCGTAAGCCGCTAAGACGCCTGCTAGGCGTGGTATCTAACTGATTGACCATCTCTTGTACTTTGGCGATCATCTCAGGGCTACCTTTGACCAACAGCCTATCGCTGGCACTATCAGCAATCACCTTCAGCTGATTACTACCGCCTTGTGCTTGCCCGCTGCCTGCACTAGAGACCAATGCGCTGATCAGCTCCATCATACGCTCAGAATCGACATGGCGTAACGGTATCACGCGTAAGCTATCATTGACATTGCTGTCCAAATCGCGGATGAGCGCCGTCAGCTGATTGAGGCTATCGGCGCGATCAGACAACACCAGCGCATTGACACCAGGTACCGCAGCAGCATGGGCAGACTGCGGCATCAGGGGCCGAATGACGCCCAATACTTCTGCCGCCTGAGTATTGGTCAGATAAATCACGCGTGTGGCCAAGGACTCACCGACACTATCTCCGCGCAAATCGACGGCAACGCCAGATTGCTTGGCGACATTATCAGGCACCAGCTTGACCGTCGTACCAGAATCAATCGCGGCAATGCCATTGACCTGCATCACACTCAAAAACAGCTGGTAAATCTCATCACGTGATAATGCTTTGTTTGAAATCACCGTCACATTGCCATTGATACGCGGGTCGAGGACGAAGTTTTGATTGGTGATGGTCGCCACTTCATTGATAAACGCCTTGATATCAGCGTCTTGTAAGTTGACCTTCCAGCTCTCAGCACTCGCAAGCCCTGTACTGGCAGCCCACAGCGGTATCGCCAGACATAAAGGACGGCACATACGCATCAGACGCTGCATAATACGCTGCAAAGGCGTGACTGAAAATTTGTGAGAACTGACCATATTGATAATTACCTGCAGTGATGTTGCTAAATATGTACTGGCTCTAGGTCAAAACCTACCTAGCCAGCATTTAAAACCACTATGTGTACGTGAAGACTCAAACACAACGCTACAACTGAGCGAACGCCTCATCCATCTGGTGATGGACTTACTATAAATGCGATAAATACAAAGTCGCACCTTGCCGCAACCTGTTAAATGGCATCAAAACTGCTGACGAATGGTGATCACTTGCTCGCCGCGCTGTACTTGTATCTGCGCCTCGCCAGTTTGCTGGACTTGCTGCAATATGCCCGCGTCTTGGGCAGGATTGTTGCCCACACTTTGTCCATTGACCGTGATGACCTTATCCCCTGGCTCAAGACCCAAGCGATTACGCAGTTGCGCTGGCATCGCCGCCGTCACTTGATAGCTCTCTCCTGACGCCATCACCCCCATTCTACTCAGATAGCTGGCGGGGTTTTCTTGCAGCTCGGTGACCGCCTCGGCGATGGCTGATTGCGGACTACTATCACGATCGCCGTGGCCTACCATGGCCGCCTCATTGTCTATATCAGCTGGCGGCGGCGCGGTGGGCAACATCGTATTATCTGGCAAACGCTGATTGCTCACCGCGCCTGCTATGTTATCGCTTTGATCCAGCGCCATCGCCTCAACCATTCTAATCACAGTTTGCTTGTCAAAGGCATCAGCGATGACGACAGCATTCCAATCGACGGCCACCAATGCATAGTCGCTACCTGTCAGCGTATCACCGATACGATAGTTTTTTACCTCACCATTGACATCGAGCAATGCCGACGACTGGCTCTCTGGCATAGCGAGCAGCACCCCTTTTAACTCGACGTTTGGTGGCGGCTGTACAGGCGCTGCACTCGGCTCGGGGTCAGCGAAGATCGCAAACAAACCTGCGTTGTCATTGCCTGAAGCCGTGCTGCTTTGTAATGGCGCTAAGGGCAAGGCTGGTGCGAGTGGTGCCGCCAGCAAGAGCCAAAATAGCCGCGCCGCTGTCCAGCACAGCCATACCATGGCCAAAAACAGCAACCAACCCGAAAAACGATTTAGGATATTGAGTACAGGCTTGAGATTTGCGCTCATATTCAGCATTTACTGCGCCCCCAAACCAGCCAATAACGGCTGACGCACACTGACGACTGCCGTGTCTTGCGGCGCTTGTCCTTTATAGTCGGGCATATTTTCTAGCAGACGTTGGGTCAAACTGACATCTAGCATATTATCGCCATCGATATATAAGTCACCCAAGCGCTTGTCTTGTTGGTTTAGTAGATTGATATGCAAAAGGTTTTTGTTGTTTTTTTGCTCAGCGCTCAGCTCAGCACGCAGCGCAGGCATGGTGATATAAAATACCTTACCGCCACTTGGGTAGCCAACCTCGCCGCCCACCCACGTAAGCTGACCATCTGCTTGGCTAAAGCCTGCTGCCTTGGCACTGGTCGCTGACTCATCGGCGGTACCGCTAGCTGTCTGACGTTTGAGCGAGACATTATTGACCTGAATTGGTGTATTGGGCAGTTGCCAATCGATGATACTGGCAAGGGTGGACGGAGCAATTTTGCCACTCATATGATCTACCTGCCACGAGTGCCAGCCTATTTTCACTTGTCCATGCAGGCGGGTTTGTTCTGATTGAATCTCAACCTTGGCGCCGAGCTTACCGAGTAGCAACTGCCATGGCTGCCATGACCAGTCGGCTGTCCCCGTAAGCGAGCTTGCTGCCACAGGCATCTGCCAAATAGCAGACCCTTGCCAGAGATTGCCCGATACGTGCTGCACATAAGGCGTATCTGGCGCATACTTGTTGAACACCCATGCGGCAGGCATTTGCAGTACCGCAAATAGCGCAAAGAGCACCAGCCCAACGAGCCACCACAGCTTACGGGGACGCTTATGAGACGACGCAGATACTTGGGGCACAGTGTGATAACTCTTATATAAGACAAAAACGTCATTATCATAACAAACAATGGCATACAGATGACAGAAAAAAAGCCAGTATCTTTTTACCAAAAGACTGGCAAAAAAGATACTGGCTTTTATCTGATGCTTGGCTCAGCAACCAGACGCTGGCTGTGCTAATTAAATAGCAAAGTCTTCAAGTTTGCGACCTGCGGCCAACGCCTCTACCAACCAGGTAGGCTTGCGGCCACGGCCCGTCCACGTCTCTTCGCTGTTGTCGGTATTGCGGTATTTAATACTGCGTTTTTTCTCCAGCCTCTCACCAGCTTTTAAAATCTCTTCGATGGTGGTATTGCTGTCTTCTGCAATTTTTTCGAACTGCATATAAGCGTCATATAAACGCTGATGTTGTTTTTTAGCGATAAGTTGCTGAGCGTTTTCGGTAATGGCACGTAGCTCATCAACGCCTAAACTATCCAAATCAATAGCACTATTTTTAGTCATAATAAATCCAACTCTATAATAAAATAACAATCTTAATGACCCAATGAACCATTAAGGACGTAACTGACTCAGTATCTGAGTTATCATTTAATCATATGATAACGGCGTTAAGATTATAAACCCATTAAATGTCATCTGATTTAAAATAGCTCAATATCGCCATACTCAAACCAAAAAAGGTTTTGGGTCATAAAAATTATCCGTAAAAGTAATATAAACAAAAACATCGCTTATCACAACAGTAGTTTTTTATACGTTTTTGTATAGACTCAGCAGACAGTAAACTTAAGTAAATTTTTAATCTGCTATTACTCCCCTTTACTTCTTAATTTTATAAACAATCGCATTTAATAACGAACAAACTTTGTTTTTATTAAAATAAAAAAATTCAATAATAAAAACGGATATAAAAAAAGAGCCTATTCACATAGGCTCTATCTAACTTAATCAACATTACTTAATTATGTATTCCTCAGAACGGAATATCATCATCGACTGGACCATCAGGCATCGCTGTTGGCTTAGGCTGAGAGGCGTTTTGCGCTGGCTGATTGAATGGATTTTGCTGAGGATTGCTTTGGTTGTTATAAGCATTTTGATTGTTATAACCCCCTTGATTACCGCCCTGCGCCATGCCTTGAGCTGCTACGCCGCCTGCTTGGTTGTAGCCGCCTTGCTGACCAAAGCTGTTTTGGCCGCCTTGACTACCATAGCTCCCGCCTTGACTTTGACCGCCACCGCTTGCGCCATCGAGCATCTGCATTTGCTCAGCGCGAATCTCGGTGATATAGCGATCTTGACCATTTTGGTCTTGGTATTTGCGCGTGCGCAAACTGCCTTCGATATAGACCTTACTGCCTTTACGAAGATACTGCGCTGCAATCTCGCCTAGACGATTAAAGAGTGAGATACGATGCCATTCGGTCGCTTCTCTTTTTTCGCCGCTTTGTTTGTCTGTCCACTGCTCTGATGTCGCAACCGAGATATTGGTCACGCTACCACCGTTATTAAACTGACGTGCCTCAGGGTCTGCTCCAAGGTTACCGATGATGATAACTTTATTAACTCCGCGCATGATACCGTCCTTTTATTTATGAATAATTTAGTGAATCGTATCTATGATGATTCAATGAAGCCAATATGCCCCATCATCGTTAATGCTATCGACAATACGATTTTACAGTAATTTGATTTTACTTTAACCAATTTTTATTTAAATATCTAGTGGGCTTTGTGCCAGATGCGACAGTGCTTGTCGCGAGTCGTCGGTGAGCTGGGTTTTGTCCAGCTTAAGATAGGCCACCTGCTCTTTTGCCATGACCACCAGCTCATCTACGCCATCTACCGCTAGCATTTGCCGCGACCAGTCTTGGATATTGATGTTTTTAGGAATGGTAATGGTGGTACTTGATAGATACGGCGGCTGGGCGATCGGAAATATCAGTAATAGCGCCGTGCCCATAATCAGCGCCAGTACGCCCCATGCCAGCAAATTTGGCTGCGTCAATAATAAGCCGCCCAGCGCCCCGCCGACAAATGCACCAAAAAACTGACTGGATGAGTTTAGTCCCATCGCTGTGGCTTTATTGGCGACGGGTGCACGCTTGGATATCCAAGACGGTATCGTCGCCTCAAGCAAGTTAAAGCCCATAAAGTATAAGAGTAAACCCAAAATAATCCCAACGCCCACATGGCTACCCAGCGCCAGTAATGCCAGTGCCGCGGTCATCAGGCCGATCGCACCCAAAAACACCTGACGCATTTTGCGCTTTTTTTCTGCGACAATAATAAAGGGTATCGCTACCGCAAAGCCAATAAACAACAGTGGCAAATATACCAAGCCCTGCTGACGAACCGACAAACCCAGCACCTCAAAGAGCTGATGCGGCAAAAGGACAAATATCGCCGTCATGGTCAAATGTAAGGCAAAGATACTGATATGCAGACGGTTTAAATCGCCAATTTTTAGCACGCTGGCCAACTGCTGACCGATAGATTTGTTGTCCAAGTTATGTTTGAGCACTCGTAGCGGCGTCGGCACCACAAACAGTAGCATCATTGCCAATACCGCAAAACCCGATGTCAGCCAAAACAAGCCTGACATACCAAGCGACCCCACCAACAAAGGGCCAAAGGCAAAGGCCAACATAATAGAGGTGGCAATGGTCAAGCCCATCGTCGCCATCGCTTTGGTACGCATCTCCTCGCGCGTGACATCAGCGAGTAGCGCCATCAATACCGCCGACACCGCACCGCTTCCTGCCAGCGCCCGACCGATGATTACTTCATAAATATCGGTGGCGTTGGCTGCAATCATACCGCCCAGAGCAAACAATATCAGACCCAAAAAGATAATCGGCTTACGCGGAAACTTGTCAGCAGCAAGGCTCATCGGTATTTGAAAAATCGCCTGACCCAGCCCATAAACCCCGACCGCCAAACCAATCAAAAACGGCGTAGCATGCGCATAATTGTCGCCATACACCGAAAACACAGGCACAATCATAAACAGGCCAATCATACGCAGGGCAAAGATGCCGCCGACCCCGAGGATTGCCCGTTTTTCTACGCTATTCATACTTGCCTCACAGGTTTATCATTGCTGATATAGTCGATTCACTCTAAAAAATGACGACCAGTAGGTCTATACTTAACTTATTTTAAAATAGATTATCCATACATCAATATCACAGTTGATCTATCAGGGCACTCGCCTACAAATCAAGCCCTCTAAATTAAGGCCCCTAGTATAAGACATTCGCCGTTTGGTTGCCGAGACTTTTGTTTTTTGTTACCAAGTGCGTCTCTAGCGGCTTTTTGCCTTGAATAATGCACGCATCATGACAATAAAGTACAACGTTATCAATAAGGTTGCGGAGTCGCTTGAGCCATTAAGTGCTGACTAAGACAAGCTTATCTGGTCAAAACCATAACAAAGGATACCTGTTACGTAACACAGATTTGATTTAGATTGGCGGAGTCTAACAAAACTTGTGAGATAAAAACGGCCTAGATGGTTTAGCTGCCTTAAACGGTTTCGTTAAAGATTACCCAGCTTATAAAAAACGCGCGCGAGAAAGCACGCACTAAAAAATGGGATAAAAACCGCAGCGAGGCCTGACAAAGACACTATAAAAACCGAAGCAATAAAGAAGGCGTATCGTCTATAAAAGCATCGCTTATAAATAGTTATCGTAAAAACATAGCTTACAAAAACGCTGTTTATAAAAACCAGCTATCTTTTGCGTCACTATTTTGACCCTCATACACTTTAAAAATAACATAGCGCGACTGGGATGCTGTTTTACATGGCTGGTTTAAATGTAGGTTGCGCTCACTACTTCTTATACATCAGTATTTTTATCCATCACTTTAGCAAATAGGAAACCTATCACCGATGGCAAATGACCACATTGCAATACGCGGCGCCCGCACGCACAACCTAAAAAACATCGATCTGGACATCCCGCGCGATAAGTTCGTGGTAATCACAGGTTTATCAGGCTCTGGTAAATCGTCCTTGGCGTTTGACACCTTGTATGCCGAAGGGCAACGCCGCTATGTCGAGAGCCTGTCCGCCTATGCGCGTCAGTTCCTCTCACAAATGGAGAAGCCCGAAGTCGATAGCATCGAGGGACTCTCCCCTGCTATTGCCATTGAGCAAAAATCCACCAACCACAACCCGCGCTCGACGGTCGGTACCATCACCGAGATCTATGACTATCTGCGCCTGCTCTATGCCCGTATCGGCACGCCTTATTGCCCCGAGCATGGCGAACCCATGGTTGCGCAGTCTGTCACCGAGATGGTCGATCAGATCATGGCGCTGCCGACAGACACCAAGCTTATGATCCTGGCTCCTGTAATTCGTGAGCGTAAAGGCGAGCATACGGTCTTACTTGAGCAGCTGATCGGACAAGGCTTCGTCCGTGTGCGTGTCGATGGCGATGTCTATGATACCGATGAGCTACCCACGCTCGATAAAAAGAAAAAACACACCATCGAAGTCGTCGTCGATCGTTTTAAAGTCCGCGACGATTTGGGCAACCGCGTCGCCGAAAGTCTCGAGACTGCCCTACGCTTAGGCCAAGGTCTGGTCACACTACACTTTATGGATGGCAACCCAAACGCAGACAGTGCTGACGACCAAGTGATGTCAGCCAAGCACTCCTGCCCTGTCTGTGATCGAGCAGTGCCTGAGCTTGAGCCGCGGATGTTTAGTTTTAACAACCCATACGGCGCTTGTCCAAGCTGTGACGGTCTGGGTAAACGTCAGTATTTTGCTGCTGAGAAGCTGATTACCCATCATGAAAAATCGCTCAATCAAGGCGCAATCAATGGTTGGGACAAGCGTCATGCCTATTATTTTGGCCTGCTCTCTACCGTTTGCAAGCACTTTGACATCGATATGGATGCGCCGTGGCAAGCACTGCCAAAAGCGCAACAAGACATCATCATGCACGGCTCTGGTAAAGAAAAACTGAGCTTTAACTTCACCGATGAGCGCGGGCGCAAGACCAATAAGACGGTACCATTTGAAGGCGTATTGCCCTATCTTGAGCGCCGTTATGCCAAGACCCAAAGTAACCTTGTGCGTGATGAGCTGGCAAAATATCTGGCTGACACCACCTGTAACGTCTGCGATGGCGCGCGTCTCAATGAAATCTCGCGCAACGTGCGTGTCGATGAGCAGACCATCGCCGATATCGTCAAGCTCTCTATCGGCGATGCCGCTGACTATTATAAAACCTTAAAAATTGGCGGCCATAAAGGCGAAGTGGCAGAAAAAATCTTTAAAGAGATTAATGAGCGCCTAAACTTCCTCGTCAGTGTCGGGCTAGATTATTTGACCCTTGCTCGCTCTGCTGAGACGTTATCGGGCGGGGAGGCACAGCGTATCCGTCTTGCCAGCCAAATCGGCGCTGGTCTCATGGGCGTTATGTATGTGCTTGATGAGCCGTCGATCGGTCTGCATCAGCGTGACAATGATCGCTTGCTAAAGACTCTAACGCGGCTGCGTGACTTGGGTAATACGGTACTGGTCGTTGAGCATGACGAAGACGCGATTCGTCAAGCCGATCACGTCATCGATATCGGTGTCGGCGCAGGCGTGCATGGCGGTCACATCATCGCGCAAGGTACGATCGATGAGATCATGGCGACCCCAGACTCGCTGACTGGACAATATATGTCTGGCGAGAAAAAAATCGAAATCCCAAAAGTACGGCATAAAGCCAAGACCATGGAAGTTGAGACCAAAGGTAAAGCCAAACCAAAGCAGGTGCCAATGACGATCGAGCTAAAAGGCGCGTCAGGTAACAACTTAAAAGACGTCGATCTGAGCTTGCCAGTCGGTGTGATGACCTGTGTCACTGGCGTATCCGGCTCGGGCAAATCAACGCTGATTAACCGCACCTTGATGCCGATCGCAGCGACTCAGTTAAACAATGCGTCTACCCTTATCGCGGATAAGCATGACAGCATCAGCGGGCTTGAACATTTGGACAAAATGGTCGATATCGACCAAAGCCCGATCGGTCGTACGCCGCGCTCAAATCCTGCCACTTATACTGGCGTGTTTACCCCTGTGCGTGAAATGTTTGCCCAAACGCCTGAGGCGCGCGCCCGTGGTTATAAGCCCGGCCGCTTTAGTTTCAACGTCAAAGGCGGACGCTGTGAGATGTGTCAGGGCGATGGCCTGATCAAAGTTGAGATGCACTTCTTGCCAGATATGTATGTACCCTGTGACAGCTGTGATGGCAAACGCTATAACCGCGAGACGCTAGAGATCTACTATAAAGGCAAAACCATCGCTGAAGTGCTCGATATGACCGTTGAAGATGCCACTGAGTTCTTCTCAGCGATCCCAGCGATCTATCGCCGTCTACAAGCGCTCATGGATGTCGGTCTTGGCTATATTCGCTTGGGTCAATCCGCGCCGACCCTATCAGGCGGTGAAGCGCAGCGGGTCAAACTGGCGCGTGAGCTGGCCAAGCGTGATACAGGGCAAACGCTGTATATCTTGGATGAGCCGACCACTGGCCTGCATTTCCATGATATCGATAAGCTGCTTAATATCCTGCATGCGCTGCGTGATAAAGGCAATACCATCGTGGTCATCGAGCATAACTTGGACGTCATCAAAACTGCGGATTGGGTGATTGATCTTGGCCCTGAAGGCGGTAAAGGTGGCGGTATGATCATCGCGGAGGGTACGCCTGAGGAAGTGGCGGACGTCAAAGGCTCATACACTGGTGAGTTTTTAAAGCCGATGCTTAAGCAGGCGATGTCTGAAGCAGGTTAAGTTTTACTTTTAGTTGTTATTTAACGGCTGCTCTTTTGAGCTGCCCCCATAAGTTGGATACAACTAACTTATGGGAGCAGTTCAGTTTGACTTACCTTTTTTGATGTTATGTACTGATTTATTTATGTTTAATCGTCCGAGTCACTACCCCAGTCATGGTGCCACTCATGGTATTGGTCGGCGCTTTTACAGCGGCTTGATAAACTGGCATCACGTCAGGTAGCAGCCCTTGGATTTTGGCGATACGCTGCCCTGAGTTTGGATGCGTAGACATCAACGTGACTAAGGTGTTGCTGCGACCGTTTGCCGCTTCCATTTTTTTCCATACTGCAATGGCAGCTTCTGGATTGTAGCCTGCTTGCGCCATCAAACGTAAGCCACCTGCATCGGCTTGTGATTCTTGACTACGAGAAAACGGCTTATCAATGCCAAAGTCACTAATCAAACCCAGCGCCTCATTACTCAGCCCTGTTTCCGCCTGTATCGCAGCACCTCCTAACTGAAGTGCTAGGCTTGTCAGAATTTTTTGCCCAGCATCCTTTTTGCTGTGCTCAGCTAACGCATGGGTCATTTCGTGTCCCATGATTGCCGCGATCTCTGCATCTGTCAACTGTAGCTTTTCTACAATACCGGTATAAAACGCCATTTTACCACCAGGCATTGCCCAAGCGTTTAATTCAGGCGAGCGTATCACAGTGACCTGCCAATCAAAGGGCACCCCTGTTGTGTTAGCGCGCACAGCATAGGGCTTCATACGATGAAAAACCCGATTTACCCGCGCGGCGGTGGCAGAGGTATTGTCTACCGCGCCTTGACTATGAGCGCTAGAAACCACTTGCGAGTAGCTTTTTGCCGCATCGATATTCATGGTAGCAGTATCATATCCTGCGATATCAGCGACCGTGGTACAGCCTGCTAAAGTAGTAACCGTAGTCAGCAATAGTGCATTTTTTATTTTTTGAAACGTTGTCATCAGACGTCCTATTTGAGAGCCATAACCATTAAAATGTAACCGATATGTAACTAATGTGTCTAAATTGCACGAAGAGATTATCACGGTAAAAAACAAAAGTCTATCAATTTAACAGTCTATTGTTTGGCTATATCAAGATTGCACGCTCATCCTAACCGCTCAGTTAGGTTTTTTTGTCATTGCGGCAAAATGGATAACGGATTTAATCTAAACAAACTCCCGCTCTATACTCATCACCCGCGCATCTACCGTGCGCTCTATCTTCTCCTCAATTTGACGGCATTGCGACTCGACCTCACGTTTGGACAGCCCGACGATGACAAACGTCCACTCGCTGGCGTCATGGCGCTCGCGCGCGCCGCTCTCACAGACGGCGACGCTTGGCGTATTGCCAAAGCGCGCATGCAATCCGCCCATACGTTGACGTTTTTCTTTAAGTGAGCGACAGCCAGCTAGCGCAAAAGTCAGGGTTAAGATAGCAATATGCATTTTATTCTCCTTGCGACAATGGTTTACGCCTTATAATAGTAGCAAATCAATAGCGCAAGTTATGCTATCGTTACCTTGCTATATCGATACGTCATCACTACTTCTCATCCCTTATAACCCTCATAAGAGCGACAGTAGCCAACATGCCCAGCTTACCCATGACTTCTATCAGCTACGTACAGCAGCAGCGCATCACTCGGCTATGCGTGCGCTGCGGATTACTTCTTATGCAGTATGGCGCAGAGTCTGCGGTGGTGGTGGATTTATCCAAACGCTTGGGGCTGGCCTTAGGCATGAACAGCGTCGAATGCTCGCTGAACTTTAACGCCATTACCTTGACCACCATCTGTGATGAGCGCTGTATCACCACCACCCGAGACACCATCAACCAAAGCATCAATGTCAATTTACTCGTACAAATCCAGCAAATCATCAATAAAACCGAAGCCAATACCAATAGCGGCAAGCTAGGTAGCAATACGCTAAAGTCTGAGCTGACGAACCGCACCATCCTTGCCTTTGATGAGCTAGATAAAGCGGTGTACCCAACATGGTTGGTGGGCATATTTGTAGGGGCGTCTTGCGCCGCATTTGCCTATTTAAACGGCGGCAGCTGGGCAATTACTGGGGTGACCTTTATCGCCGGCATGGTGGCGATGTTTACTCGTATTTATTTGTCCAAGCATCATTTCAACCCCTTTATCACCGTCATTGCCACCGCTTTTATCGCTTCCTTAATCGGAGCGACGACTTATTATTTTGATATTGGCAATAATGCCGATATTGCGGTGGCCTCTAGTGTACTGCTACTGGTGCCCAGCTTTCCTTTGATCAACTCCTTATCCGATATCTTAAAGGGCTATGTCAATATCGGCGTTGGGCGGGCGGTGTTTACTTATATGCTGACCTTATCCGCGTGCGTGGGTATCGTCATGGCACTGGTGTTACTGCAAATACAGCATTGGGGGTTTTGATATGTGGCTCATTGAGACTGTCGCGCTATCATGCATCATCACTCTTGGTTGGACGCTGATGTTTACCGTGCCCAAACGCTATATTTTGCCGTGTTTGCTGATGACGGCGTTTGGCTTCGGACTAAAAACAGCCCTTGTCTATCAGCATGTCCATCTGGCGGTGGCCAGCTTTTTTGGGGCGATGCTTGCCAGCTTTTTGGGGGTATATTTTTCTAAAAAATATACCCTACCGCCCAAAGCGCTGATCTCGCCAAGCGTCATCTGTATGATGCCCGGTATCGCTGCTTATAAGGCGATGGTCAGTATGGTACAGATAGGCTATTTTGGTTTTTCGGACGAGTTATTTAGCCAAATGATGGTGTATTTATTCGAAGCCTTGTTTGTGACCTCAGGGTTGGTGCTGGGTCTGTCCATTCCTGGGTTGTTATTTTATAGACGTCGCGCCATTGTTTAGGTATCGTTTATAGTATGTTGGGTCTTTGCCCATTCTCTTAATAGCGGCTGTTTATGTTGTACCATACCCACAGTGGTCGGTTGCACCCTGCCGCGACAATACTCAAGACAGCACTTATCAATCATACATACGAGGATAAAACATGAGCAAACATTATGATTATATCGCCATTGGCGGCGGTAGCGGCGGCATTGCCTCGATCAACCGCGCCGCCAGCTACGGCAAAAAATGCGCCATTATCGAAGCGGCGCAATTGGGCGGCACGTGCGTCAACTGGGGCTGCGTGCCCAAAAAGGTGATGTGGTATGGCGCGCAAGTGGCCGAAGCGATTGAGAAGTATGCGCCAGATTATGGCTTTGATGTGGAATTAAAAAACTTTGACTTTCAAAAACTGGTACAAAGCCGTCAGCAATATATCCAAAATATCCACCGCTCTTATGACAATAATCTGGCCAAAAACGGCGTGGAAGTAATCAAAGGCTTTGCAAAATTTGTCGATACCAATACGGTCGAAGTCAATGGCGAGCATATCACTGCCGATCATATCCTGATCGCGACGGGCGGACAGCCCATTAAGCCTAATATCAAAGGCGCAGAGCACGGCATCGATTCTGATGGTTTTTTTAAATTGACTCATTTGCCCAAACGCGTCGCTATCGCAGGCGCAGGCTATATCGCTGTCGAAATCGCAGGCGTACTCAACAGCCTCGGCGCTGAGGTACATCTCTATGTCCGCCAGCATTCGCCGCTGCGCTCGTTTGATCACACTATCGTCGAGGCGCTGCTGATAGAGATGGAGCAAGACGGTATTCATCTGCATACCAACACCACACTCACCGAAGTCAATAAAAACGAAGATGGCTGTTTAGAGCTGTTCACCAAAGATGGTACGCTTGATACGGTCGATTGCTTGATTTGGGCAATTGGGCGCGCGCCTTCAACCGACAACATCAACCTGCAAGTAACGGGCGTAGAAACCACCGAGTTTGGCAAAATCAAAGTCGATAAATTCCAAAATACCAATATCGATGGTATTTACGCGGTCGGTGATATTATCGAAAATAGTATTGATCTGACACCAGTTGCCATCGCCGCTGGTAGGCGTCTGTCTGAGCGCTTGTTTAACGACAAGACCGATGAGCATTTAACATACGAGCTGGTACCGACGGTGATTTTTACTCACCCTGCGATTGGGACGGTTGGCTTATCTGAGATCGATGCGGTGGCGCAGTATGGCAAAGACAATATCAGATGCTACACCTCGACCTTTACCTCGATGTATAGCGCGGTGACGCAGCATCGCCAAAAGTGCGTGATGAAGCTGGTGTGCTTAGGTGAGGAGGAAAAAATCATCGGCCTACATGGCATCGGTTACGGGGTCGATGAGATGCTGCAAGGCTTTGCAGTGGCGATCAAGATGGGTGCGACTAAGGCTGACTTTGACAATACCGTCGCCATCCATCCGACAGGTGCAGAAGAGTTTGTGACGATGCGTTAGACAGACTGAATGAGAAGAAAGGCTATTTTTAACGAAATGGCCTTTTTTATTGTCTATTTTTGCTTTAGTGTAAAACCAGATACTGACAGCACAATCCTGATACTGCTATGATGCGTTTAATAATGACCGTTGCGAGATGACTGTGTGGCAGATGTACCTTTTTATATTACCCGTGGGCTTAGGCATCATGACCTTGGCAGGGAGTTTGCTATTTTTATTCGCTTTTCTTATGTCTGATGATAATGCCACGCGCGTACCAGCTTTTACTTGGTTTAAGCGCTTGATTATCGTGGCATTTATCTTATTGAGTGTCGGCCTGTTTATGACCTTTGGGCATTTTTGGGGTTAGGGTTTACGCACTCACCACTTTTTCTAATTCCAATAATTCTAAATCCTGACGTTTTGGTTCGCCATTATTGCCATCATCTGGGAATGGCATTTTATTGCCATTTAGCTGATAGCCGCGGCGCTGATAGTAGGCTAATAGCTCGGGGCGATGGCTCAAGATAGACATGGTCAGACGACTTGGCTGGCCGTTATCTGCTAGATGCCGCGTAGCAAACGTCTCTGCCGCTTGTAATATCTCATTGCCAACGCCGCACCCTTGCAGCTCTGGATGCACGGCAAACATACCGATATAAGCACAAATGGCTACATTGTCATCTGTTTTTATGTCCACTGCGATGCAGCCTAGCAGCTCGCCTGTTTCTGCGTCATCACGTGCGCCTGTCGTGGTTTTTGGATAGACAAACAGGTAGTGTGTTGGATGATCGATGACGCCTGCCAGCTCGTCTGCCGTGGTACGAATACCGCCCACCAGATCCGCTTCATTCGTCCAGCCTGCGGTCTCTCGGTAGCAGCGGTTGAGTAGCTGCTCGAGCGCTGCGATATCGGCGCGGCGGGCTTGCCGCAAAAACACAGGGCGATTTTTGGTAGTATTGCTATCCATATGAGGGTATGTCCTTTTACTGCTGCTATATATAGCGTGTAATATGAAAAGCTGACCTATCTGTAGGCCAGCTTTTTATAGTAAACCTTATCACCCTCTAAATGCTAGCGCGACAGTAGTTGTGCTTGCTCAATCATGTCAAATCCGGCACTGAGCTGCGCGCGCGTTGGCGCATGACCACGGCGTAATAGCTCAGAAAACGCGATCAGCTCTTTGTCTCGTCCAAGCGAGCTTGCAGCACTGGCACGGGTGTCTTCCGCCTCATCATCGAAGTAGTATTCGATATAATCTAGGCTATCTGGCGAGCCAAATAATATGCCTTTATCAGGGGTTGCGGCATGTCCGCTGTAGCGTAGGCTTTTGCCATACTGTCCAGTCCAAAAAAACGGAATACGCTCCTCTAACGAGTGGTCATTGTCTTCATTTAAGATAGCAGCAGCCGTTACCATGCCATGCTGTAAGGCCACGCGCCAATGCTCAATACGCATGCGCCCCATCTGATTGGTGGCTTTGGCAATATCGCCCAGTGCATAGACGCCGTCGCGTAGCTGTAGGCGCTCATCGACTTGCACGCCATCGGGATCATTTACTTCATTTAATATCTCGGTACGTGGTGCCACGCCCGTACCCAAAATCACCACATCTGCGGCCAGCGTACTGCCGTCTGACAGTGTGACACCGCTGACGTGACTGCCATCTTCATTGATGCTCTCAACACCAGTACCAAACACAAAGCGCACCCCATTTTCTTCATGCAGTTTGATGAGCGCATTACTCACCGCCTCAGAGACGATATTGCTCATGACGCGGCGACTGCGCCCGACGATAGTGACGGATGCGGCATTACCAGCCTGCATCAGCGCTGATGCTGCCTCCATGCCGATAAATCCTGTACCGACGATCAGCACGTGCTTGTCTGTTGTTGCAGTTTTGATCGTTTTGGCATCGTCCATACTGCGTAGCGTATAGACGCCCGCTAGCTCAGCACCTTGAAATGGCGGTATCTTCGGCTCGGCGCCTGTTGCCACGACCAAAAAATCCGCAGTCTGTTGCTCGTGGTTACCATCGCCGCCTTCAATGACAATCGTACGCTCATTGGGCCGTACTGCGCTGACGGTTTGGTTTAGGCGCAGCTCAATGTTGTTGTTACTGGCCCACTCGCGGCCACCTAGCATCAGATACTTCTCATCCATCTTGCCTGCCAAAAACATTTTGGACAATAAAGGACGGTTGTAAGGAGCGTAACTGTCCTTACTAATTAAGGTAATTTTGCCGCCATAACCCGTATGACGTAGCTGGTTGGCGGTCATAAATCCTGCACCGCCGCCGCCTACAATGATGGTATGCGTGTCGGTCAGCTTGTCATTTGCGGTACGGTTGTCTATCTTGGCCGCGGTATCCACCACCAACCGTTCGCCCTCATCGATCAGCTCATATTGAGTCAGGCCGCGCATCGCGACAGGCTCTAATAGCGTACCGTCGCGGCTGTCAAAACTACCATGATGCCACGGACAGATCACTCTATCGCCGCAGCGCAACCCCTCACCCAAGTCGGCACCGGCATGCGGACATTTGCCATCAAATGCGCTAAACTCATCACGGTCACGCGTGACTAAAATGATGCTATCGTCCTCTTGTTTATAAGACTTCATGCCACCATCTGGGATGTCGGACTTATCGATGGTCACTAGATTTTTGGCGGCGATTTTGTCAGCGGCTTGATTATTGTTTGTTTGGCTCATAGGTCATCCTTAACAGTTATTATTGATAGGCTGGTATCCGTACTGGCTTAGGCGGACTTGGGCGGGCTTGTATTGGCTCAAACCAAAAGTCCATTTATAGACATTTAGACACTACATTCAAAAATACGTATTATCTGATAGTAGCAAGACCACTTGGCTGACGTTGTTTATTTGTATGCTTGCCACGTTGCAAAACGTAACTTTTTTTCTGTTATTCTCATTACTTATATTCTCATTACTTACCTTTATCTCACGTACGCCTCCTTACCCTTATCAAAACAAAAGACACCTTTATGACTTCCCAAGATCAAGATAATCAGAACGATACAACGACACATCAGCCATCTACTCATGAGCGGGCTATGAGCGACACGCTGACAAGCACTGATATAAAAGCGGCGACAGACACCGAGCGGCTGCCGCAGCCTATACCGCAACCTTTAAGGCAGGCAACTTATAAAACCCAAAACAACGACTTTATTGTCAATGAAATATTGCCGCTTGACTTCACAGGTGAGGGTGAGCACTTGTGGCTACATATCAAAAAATCAGGGATAAATACGGCCTATCTGGCCAAGCTGCTATCAGAATGGGCAGAGATTCCGTTGCGTGATGTCGGTTATTCGGGGCTCAAAGACCGTCATGCGCTGACGACGCAGTGGTTTAGCTTAAGAATCCCCAAAAAGCAACTGCCCAACTCGGATTTTGCCCCAGTAGACATCAGCGACAACGAGTCCGTCACCATCATCGCCCAGCATTGGCACCACAAAAAGCTCAATCGCGGTACTCACCGCGCCAATCAATTTACCATTACCCTACGAGAGATCGAGTTTGCCAGTAATATCGCAGCTACTGACGCCAAGCAGGCGACCGAGCAGCACCTGGCTACTATCAGCAAAACAGGCGTGCCCAATTACTTTGGCCCCCAGCGTTTTGGTTATGAAGGCAACAACATCGCAGAAGCCCTACGGCTATTTGCTCGTCCCATACCGGCGAGCAAACCAAAAACCAAAAAGAGTAAACGCAAACGCGCGCCACGTGAGCAAAACGCCATGGAGCTATCTGCGGCTCGTAGTCTGATATTTAATGAGATACTGGCAGCCAGAGTCCGCGTAGGCAACTGGGATACTGGGCTGGCAGGTGAGGTATTTAACTTAGACGGTTCAGGCTCGATATTTGGCAGTGAGGCAATAGACGATGCCTTACGCGCACGGATGATGAGTGGTGATATTCATCCGACTGGCGTGCTGTGGGGTGTGGGTAACGATAAGGTCAGCGGCATGGCAGCGCAGCTTGAGAGCGATATTGTAAAAAATAATGCCTTATTGACACAGCTGGCCATGGGCTTAGAGCAGCGCGATGTCAAAGCCCAGCGCCGAGCACTGCGTTTGCCAATTGAAGCGCTAAGCTGGGAGTGGTTAGATGCGTCCGAGAGCAATGAGCAAGCGCTGATACTGAGCTTTACCTTGACGACTGGCAGCTTTGCCACCAGTGTATTGGCCAGCATCGTCCAGCATTTACAGTTGGGCTCAGCTTAGATACCACACAGCATCGCATGGCGGCTATTTTCGCTGACGAACATGTGATTGGCACTGACCACTTGGTCGCGGCCACGGTCTTTTGCTTCATAGAGCGCCTTGTCCGCTGTACAGATTAAACGCTGGCAAATATCAGGTGGCAAAAGGGTCTGGTACTCTGGCGATAAGGCGGATCTGTGGTGGCGGGGTTTGCCTGCGGGCGCTGGTTGCAGCGCCGCCTCTAACTGTAGCTGCTCCGTACGGGCTTGTTTCATACACACGCTTTGTTCGTGAGTGAACGTGTATAGCCCCAAGCTTGCAGTGACGCTAAACGCCTCATTATCATCGACCTTGATGATGTGCTTGCTGATGTCTTTGCGGAGCTGTTCGGCGATGAGCATCGCCCCATCGTGACTCGTGGCTGGCAGGACAATCAAAAACTCTTCGCCGCCATAGCGGCTCACGATGGCCGCATCGGTCAATGCCTGCGTCAGCGTCCGCGCCACTTCAAACAACACCTGATCGCCGACCTCATGACCATAGGTGTCATTGATGTCTTTAAACCAATCCAAGTCTAGCAAGATAACGCTAAAGTCCTGCCCGTCTTGTAGCTCTTTTAGCGCCTGCTTCATCTGCGTCAAACCGTATCGACGATTTTTGAGCTGGGTTAGCTCGTCTTGATTGGCATGCTTTAATATCTCGTTTTTGCTGTCATCTAATATCAACAACAACGTACGAAACATATAAACGATAAAGATTGCTTTGGGTAAGGCCAGTAGCACATGGGTTGCGCGCCAAAAAAACGTCGAAGAGCGCTGTAGCTCGCTGATACTCGACCAGTCTAACGTCACCCCCTTAAACACCGAGGTGGCAAGCGTGTTTTCGATCGCCATCAGCTCGTTGTACGTCAGGTAGTTTTGGCTGTCTAAAAATGGATAAACAAACGTCAGTTGGCGCAAATTGGGCAGATGAATACCGAAGTAAGGCGCCAAGATAGCCAATAAAATCAGAGCAATCTGTAGCAAAAACACACGCCACGCATAGCGGCGTTTGATCAGCATCATCCCAAGCATCGCACCGCCTACCAGCGAGACACCCGCAAACAAACTGCTATAACCGACCATGACGATCACAGTGGCGATATAGAAAGTATAAGGCACCACCAACAGCAGCTGCCAATTATTTAAGTTTTTGTTTTTTATGGCAGTCGTTTGCCGTTTAAGACGCGACAGATGGCGTGCGATACCCCAAAAAAACACACCCATCACCGTAATGCCAAGCCACAGCGGATACAACAGATGAATATAAACATAAGCGCCTAAGGCATCTTGATACCACCAGACAAACACACACCAAAGCCAGTGTAAAAACACCTCCATCAAGATAAACACTGCCAATAAAGCAGTCCTATCAGCAGCTTGCCATTCGAAGATTGCTCGCGAGAGTCGCTTGTAGCCTAAATGAGGAAACGATACAGACATAGTTTGGCTACCGCAAAAAATGTAAATACACCAGACATAACATGAGTGAAAGCAACCAACGACTACAACTACTATATAAAATAAGCGTCTATTAAATATAAGCTCAGATAACTGCGTGCGTAAGAGATAAACGTCCTACCCATCGTACAAACGCTGGCCACCACTCAAGTGTGGCAAGATTTTTCTGAGGTTTCAATCTGTTTTGGCTATTTATTAGACAAACGCTCACCCCAAAGTGTAACCAAATAAGCGGCGGCAGCGCGCTTCTAGACAAATGTATATGAGCCGTTAGCCAAGCGTGGTAAACGACTGCCAGACGCCTTGTTGGTCAGGTGTCAATACAGGAACGTCGCCCAAGCGCCGCCACGGCATATTGCTACCATGAAAGTCACTACCAACCGAGGCGACCAAATTGTTGGCAGCGATACTACGATCGACCATGCGGCGGGTGCTGATAGGCTCACTGGTGGCAGGCAGCTCACAACCATCACCGCCCAGCCCAGCAAACTCTTCGATCAGCTTACGCACCCGCGTGGCTGAGAGATGATAACGCGTCGGATGCGCCAATACAGCCTTGCCGCCACACGCATGTATCAGCTCGATACCCTCAGCCATGCTCAGCGCATCGATCGCCACATAGGCAGGTTTATTATCCGCCAGATATTTATCAAAGGCCTTTTGTACCGTTTTGACGTCGCCGCGCTCAAACAATACCTGACCGATATGGGCGCGTCCGACCCCTTGCGGGTTGCCACCGGCTTTACCCAGTACGGCCTGCCACAGCTCCTCATAATCGAGACTTAATAACTCACTAAGCTTCTCAGTGATTTTCTGACCGCGAGTAGCGCGGCTGTCTTGTAATTGCTGCAAAGTTGCGTGCATTTTATCTCGGTCAATAAAATCCAGCCCCAGCACATGGATGATTTTTTTGGTTGATTTGTTTTTGCCATAGCCGCCGCTGAGCGTATGCTCACAGCTAATCTCAACCCCATTAATCAGCTGCATACCGCAGGCCGTCGCCGCTACCCGCGCCTCATCAATCCCTGCCAGCGTATCATGATCGGTCAGTGCCAATACATTGACACCAGCTGCGTGGGCACGTTGCACCACTTCGGTCGGTGCATAAGTACCATCAGAGCAGGTACTGTGACAATGTAAATCAAATTTCATAAAATAAGCCTTAGCTTTAATAGTATATAAAAGTATAGTCAGTTCGAAATAAAATCGACGCGCTCATATGAACGGGCAGCTGTATCGGTTTTAAAGTGAGTTAACTATATAAAAAGTCAATAATAACTCGGCGCGCCCGTGCGTCAGCAACAACCCTTTCGATATAGCAGTAGCACGACTGATCAGCCGCACTGACTATTGGCGCGCAGGCTTGTGATATCGTATGATTATCGCGTTGTTTGCTTTTTTTTGCCGCAGTAGACGTGTAAACTACCCCATACGTTTTTGTTGGACATCCCACTTGCTATGAAAGCCTTATTAGACTTTATTCCTTTAATTGCCTTTTTTATCGCTGCTCGTTACAGTGGTATCTTGGCCGCGGCGGGTGCGCTACTGATCGCCACCATCCTCGTTTATGCCATTCACTTCATTCGGCAAAAAGGCAAATTTGATAAACAGCAATGGGTCGTTTTATTGTTGACCATTTTGTTCTGTGGTGGCACGTTATTGCTGCGTGATGATGTCTATCTACGCTGGAAGTCGCCAATCATCAACGGCATATTTGCCTTAACGCTGATTGTCAGTGCCGCGATCAATAAACCCTTGATGCAGCTGGCCATGAAAGATGTCTTTTCACTGACGATGAGCGGCTGGAAAAAACTGACTGTCGCGTGGGGGTTGTTTTTTGCCTTTATGGGCATCTTGCATTATATCACAGCGTTTATGATGTCAGATGAAGCCTGGATCAACTTTAAAACTTATGGCTGGATTCCAATTATGTTGGTGTTTGTCGTCGCTCAGTTTGCAGTACTAAAAAAGTATCTCAATCCAGCATTGACGGATAAGTCGGCAAAGTAGCAAAGTCGCGCGCGTTATTATTTCTATAATTTTATAATAATTTGCAGCGCCAGCTAAATGCCAATCGCGACCATCATGATGCCATCTTGGCACGTTTGTATCGATACTCGCGATTTTTTATCAGCTCATGTGGTTAGGGCGTGTTGAACATTCACCCCTTTTATTTACTGTTTATTTTATGAGGAAGTCTCATGTCCTTATTTGCCATCATCGGTCATGACGTAGCCGATAGCCGCGCGCAGCGTCAACTCACCCGCGCTGAGCACGTCGCCCGTCTGCAGGCACTCGACCAAGAAAACCGCCTAATTATCGCAGGCCCTACTCCTATCGAACACGGTTTGGAGGCGATGTCAGGTAGCCTAATCATCGCTGACTTTGATTCTATCGAGGCGGCGCAGGCGTGGGCAAACGACGAGCCCTACCTACGTGATGGCGTCTATAGCCATGTCGATATCAGACCTTTTATTCATACGTTGCCAAAATCTGGTAACGGCGCTGCACAAGTGACCAAACCGTGAGCCGATACCCCTCTGTACTAAATACGCTTGGCTCTACGTCTGCGCTTGCTAGAGTGTTGTTGGTCATGGCGCTGGCCGCGCAGTCTGCTTATGCAGCACCGAGCGTCACCGATACGGCTGCCAGCCCAGCCGCCCCTTTGGTAGAGCAAGCCGCACCACCTGCAGCGGGTACCAACGCCAGCCTTGATATTAATAACACCTTGGCCGCGCAGTTGCAGCCGTCCAGTCAAGCGCTCTCCGATGCCAATCAGCAGCTCCTTAGCCGCAATGCCCAATTACAGCGGCAAGTGAATGACTTACAAACCCAAGTCAATGTCTTGATATATGAGAGTAAAGGCCAATTGTTCTTATATGGCGCTTTTACGGTTTTGATCAGCTTGCTTGTGGGTATTTTTATCTCGTGGCTTGTGTTTGTCCGCCGTGAGCGCTGGTAGTTTTATTTATCGTCTTTTTGCTTTGTCTGATGTGACCATTTATGTCTAACGCCGCCCCAAAAAACAGCAGTACATCTGCCTCCTTGCCAGATAAACAGCCAAATAGCCAGCCAGATACGCAGTCGTCAAACAGTCACTCACCACAGCCTTCTGCCATCCGCCCTGCCAAGATCGACTGGCAGATGGATGATACGGGCAATCAGGTACCGGTATCTGGTGAGTTTGGTGATGTGTATTTTTCCCATGCCGATGGCCTAGCAGAGTCGCGTTATGTGTTTTTGGCACACAATCAACTCGCCGAGCGCTTGGCAAACCTTGCGCCAATGCAATGCTTTAGCATCGCGGAGTTGGGACTTGGCACAGGGCTAAATTTATTGGCAACGTGGCAGCTCTGGCGTGCGCTGCGTGACATGCATCCGCACTTAGCAACAGCGAGGCTGCATTTTATTACCACAGAAAAGTTCCCGATACCGCTCACTGATCTCACTCAAATCTTAGCCTTATGGGCACAGCGTGCGCCTGAGCTGGCCGAGCTGATTGAGCAGTTTTTGGCCGCCTATCCGCCGCTCATCACAGGCTGTCATCGTTTGCGTTTTTTTGATGACAACTTAACGGTCGATATATGGTTGGGCGATGCCGCTGACAGCTTGGCAAAATTGGCATCAGGGACGCACCTAACGCCAGCACCTGCTATCGATGCTTGGTATCTGGACGGATTTGCGCCGTCGTGCAACAGCACCTTATGGGCTGAAAATATCTTTGCACAGATACAGCGGCTATCGTCTCCCAGCACGACCGCGGCTACTTATAGCTGCGCCGGCATCGTCAAACGCGCGCTAAAAGACTGCGGCTTTGAGATCAAAAAAGTCAAAGGCTTTGGCCGCAAGCGTGAGATGCTCACTGCCATCATGCCAGCGCCAGTAGGCGATGAGACATCTGGCCACACTGATAATCGAGCGGCTGACCACCAAGCTATAGATAATGGCCATAGCATCGTCATTGGTGCTGGTATCTCAGGGCTGATGATGGCGTGGACGCTGGCCAATCGCGGTGTCCAGGTGACCTTGCTGGATAAAACGGCACCGTTGGCAGGGGCGTCAGGCAATCCGCGCGCCCTACTCGCGCCCAAAATGACGCCCATCCATCATGTCGACGAGCATCTGCATACTATCGGCTATCTCTATAGTAGCAGACTATATCGAACGCTCAATGACAAGGCTACGCAGCAGCAGCTAGCGCCAGTGCTTGAGCCGACAGGCGCGCTCGATTTGCTGATAAAAGCCAATATCGGCACCGAGCAGATTGCAGATTATCCAGATGAGATGGCCACCACGCTACCACATGCGCAGGCACAAAGCATCAGCGGACTAACCGCGCAAGACTTAACAGAAAACTTATATTTACCACAGTCCGGCTTGGTCAATCCGCACGCCTTAAAAGACATCATCCTGACGCACCCGCTCATCCGCTTTCAGCAAATAAACGTTTACGATATTAGCGAGACGGCGCAAACCGCTACGATTAAAGGTAATGATCAGGATGATAGTATCGTCTCTCTTGATGCCGATAACGTGGTGATTTGCGCCGCATTTGAGAGTCATAAGCTAGATCGGCGCATTTTTGATTGCCGAAAAATACGCGGTCAGCTCTCTTGGTTTACGCCGACCGCCGCCGAGCTTACAAACTTACCGAAAGTACCACTTAAATACAGCGGTTACTGCGCCCCCTTTACCGCGCACGCTGGCGATAACGAGTTAAACGATGTGGTAGAAGGTGCAGCGCATTTATTGTTAGGGGCGAGTTTTGTGCGTAATGACACAGGCACCGATATTCGTGATGAAGAGCATCAGATTAGCCGCGACAAACTCGTCACTGCCATTCCTGAGATGGCAGCAGTGATTCCAACAGATACCACTCTGTGGCGGGGACGTGCAGGCATTCGCACGCAAACGCCTGATTATCACCCCATGGTTGGGCTATTGGTAGATAGTAAGCGGCTTTGGACAATGAGTGCAATGGGCGCAAAAGGCTATGCATTAGCCCCCATATGTGCTGAGGCCTTGGCAGATATGATGCTCGGCTCGTTTGCACCATTATCGGCAGCGATGCTCGCACGCCTATCGCCGAACCGTACGCGCTTGCAGACACCGCTTGCAGACTAGGGCGTGTCCTCATTTTAAAAACGGCGATAAAAATGAGATAAATTGCCGTCAAACAAGGAAGATAGCGCAAATATAGTCGATTCTAAATAAAACAGATACATTATATATCAACGTGGAACTGGTATAAATTTTCCTTGCGTGCTGTGCCTGCGCCGACAGAGGCTGCGTAAAATTTATCCCAGTCCCACTGTACCGTTTTTATACTGAACTCACTATAATATCGAGATATTCGTCAGCTATTTGACACCGTTTGGCCAGATTTCGCCCATTTAGATGGCTATCGATTTAATTGAGGACACGCCCTAGTTTAAAGAAAATACCATCACAAAGAAAACCGCTATTTATACTATAAAAATAATTGGCGTGGTCGTGGATTGTTCCTATTGGTTTACTGTGCTTAAATATCGCTATCTTACTAGACAAGCAGCGCCTTATGACGACCCTAGCCCCCACATTGACGAGCTTTCTAAAAGCCATCCCTTCAAATGCCATGTCTCAACATGCGCGGCGCCTTTATCTTTTGTTGCCTGCTGCCGTGCTCAGCCTGCAACTAGCAGCTTGTCAAGAAACGCCCGCGCCCACTGACGATACTCAAACTGAGATCCGCACCCAACCAGTAGCGACCACAAATACTGATACCGATCATGCTGGTAGCGATGAGGCACACACGGCGCACACTCAGATTGAGCCAATAACAGCGACCGACCATGACGTTAGCCTAACGGAATTAGAAAGCGATCTTGACGGTGCAGCGCCGGCTGCCTCCGATACACCCGATACACCACCTACCCCAAACCCAGAGCAAGCCATTAAAGGCGCGCAAATCACCGACGTGCGTTATATAAGCGCAGCTGGTGAGTCATTATCTGTCACTTTTGAGACCTCGGCGGCGGGCGTACTCAATGCCATTGTCACCTTGCCCAATAAATCAACGATGACCCTAAGCGGCCCAGAAGGCCAAGGCAATAACCCAACGTATCGCTCAAGCGATGGTGATGTTCAATTGGTCAGTCATGCAGGTGGCGGCAGTATCGACCTGATTAAAAACGATAAAGTCAAAAGCTTTGAAGCCATCAGCGCTGATGCTGAAGTCATCACTGAGTAAATTACCAACTGGCAACTTATTAAAAGTCAAATGCCTTAAGCCTCTTCAAAAGAATATTTTAAGCAATAAAAAAGGCGGCACACGTTACTATCGTGTGTCGCCTCTTTCATGACTGCTTATTTTTAGCCAAAACCCGTTGTCTTGCCAAATACCTCGACCAACCAACTCATAAGTGCCCACAGCCCCCACGCGATCATCGCGATGACGATAAGGCCGATGATGTCTGGGATATGCAGATACACCCAAGCCACAATAGGATTACGCCAAAAGCGACTTTGCTGCTGCTTGTCTTCTAATGATTGATGCAAAAACGGCCGATCCATATGCATGGTTTCGGTGATGCCATATTCATCATGTAGATGCTCATGGACGATGCCCAAGGTCTTGCGGCTGGGACGTATAAAGATATCCAGCAATGTGCCGATACCAGGGACGATACCGACCACCATATCGATCAGCGCCAGTCTCACTGCAGGCGTCATCTTATGTGCCGGTACGCCTAGCTGACGACCTAATATAAAGGCATAGCTGGTCAACGCCAGCCCCGCCAAATCCCCTGCCAGCGGAATGGTTGACAGCGCGGCATCAGCGCCCATGCCTTGCTTGGTAAATGGCACCCGCACCAATGAGTCCATGGTGTTGGCAAATTTGGCCAGTTTACGCTCGGTAGCGATGACCTGCGCGCGCGTCAGTCCATGTTCAGCAAGCTTGGCCTGATAATCGACGCTTGGGCCGTTGGGTTCTACCCGCTTTCTCGCTTTTGACCTTGAGAGCTTGTTGAATTTATCCATTAAAAGTCGTCCATAGACACGCAATTGCGATAAGTGCAAAGACATAGCGTCCGACCCAGATATTGGCCAAAAACGCCTGAAAACAAGACATTGCACGACGCGTGGCACAAGCGCTGTTTTGCTTAGCAAACATCATCGCCACCAGCGCTAGGCCAAATACTGGCGTGATGCCAAGCGACGTCGGTGCAAAATAATGCCACATCACCACGCCCATAATGAGCAAAAATAGCATCTGTAGTAGCGAGATGATAACGACATCATAGCGGCCAAAGAGTATCGCTGTGGATTTAACCCCAATCTTTAGATCATCTTCACGATCCGCCATGGCATACTGGGTATCATATGCTACCGTCCAGCACATATAAGCGATAAACAACAGCCAACACCAGATATCAGGCGCGCCTTGTATCGCGACATACGCCATCGGTATCGCCCAGCCAAACGCGGCGGCCAAAAACACTTGCGGCAAATGGGTATAGCGCTTCATAAAGGGGTAAATAAAGGCCAATATGACCGCCCCTAACGACCAATAAAACACTGCGATAGGCAAAAAAAACAATAAGCTGGCGCTGAGTAAGACGAGTATCACAAAAGCTGCGATGGCTTCTTTGGCAGACAGGCGACCATCTGCTAATGGTCGGCCTTTGGTACGAGACACATGACCGTCGACCTTACGATCGGCAAAGTCGTTAATCGCACAGCCTGCCGCCCGCATAAAAATCGCCCCGAGCGCAAATAATACAAATACTTTTAGGCTGGGCAAACCTGCCGTCGCCCCTTGCTGCTGCGCCTCACCCATCGCCGCCAGCATCACGCCCCACAGCGTCGGCCAGAGTAGCAGCTCTATACCGACTGGTTTATCAAAACGGGTCAACTGCAGGTAGGCATGTAGTTTGTCTGAAAATGTCATGGTATTTTAATTATCATCAATAAAAAGTTAGGTAACCAGCTTATATGCTCGGATAAGATTACTGGATCTGCTGCCATAATTTATTGGCTTCGATCAGCGACAACTCAGGATATTTTTTTCGCAGCGCTTTGATAGCAGCCACTTTATTATTTTGCGTTGTTTTAGCTTGATTATGCAGATAACTCAAATACTCTTGTGGACCTCTGAGTGCTTTAAGTGATGCTTCCAGCCGAAGCAGCCGAGTACGCAGTATGATATTTATCAATAATAACCCTGCTCCCATGATCCATATGACTAACGCTGACATTCCGGCTCCTATATCCATTAACTCTAAACACTCAAGCGGATTAATTGAGTCCATTCATCCTAATAATAAACGTCTATCACACAAAATAACCATCAAAGCGCACCGCTTCGTTATGCCAACTCTCATTGGGTGGTTGATTGGCAAGTGCTGAGGCAAGCTGTGGACGCTTTACCACCACGCGGCCTTGTTTGTCACTATCTCCAACGATAGCTTGCGCATGTTGTAGCAGTTGACGCTCTTCCTCCAGTGTCGGCGGGCTTGCCAACTGGTGCAAGGCTTGCATATGCTTGCCGACTTTTGCGCCTTTGCCGGTCTTGCTGTCTTGGTAGCTGTCTTCTGGAAACATCGGATCTAGATAGACCACATCGACGGCTTTAGTCGCACCTGTCATATCAGCTGGTAAGGTGGCAAAGTAGCTGAGCGCATCGGTATTGATGATGTGTAGACGGCTCATCAGCTTTTGCCAATTGCGCTGTGCGCTCATGCGCTGCTGCTCTACCAACAATAGCAATGCCATCAACGGCTGCTGCTCGAGCATGGTGACTTGTGCACCGGTGCTGGCCAATATCAAGCTGTCATGACCAAAGCCTGCGGTGGCATCGATAACGCGGCTGTCCGCTGTGACCTTCGCTGCTTGCAGCAATAGCTCAGATTTGCGCCCAGCGCTTACCACGCGGCGCTGCAATTTATCCCATTCTGGCGCCACGCTTAGCCCATCGCTTAGCCACGATAGCTTGTCTTTTTGATCCAATACTAAAACAGGTACGCTGGAGGTTTGGCTTAACTGCTGGCGACGTTTTTGAGTGAGCTTATCGTGCAATCGCTCAGTATTTAAGACAATGGGCAGCTGGTGCTGTACTATCAAGGCTTGCAAGCGCTCAATCTGTGCTTGCTGGCTATCGCTGATATAAAACAGGTGACAGTAACTTTGCACATTAGGAGGGTTAGCTGCTGGTCGCGGCGCGCTCATGACTATTTCTCTCTATTTATTGCTTGTATAACCACAAATCATCGCGCCCATTTAGCCTGCCATTTGATAGCCAAATAACCAAGACGCCAACAATACGATGACTCCAGTGATAATCCGTAGCCATGCAAAAATCGTAAAATCACGGCGACTGACCCATGCTACCAGCCAGCGAATACAAAGCAGCGCGACGATAAATGACACCACTGTGCCTACGCCCAATACCAGCCAGTCTTCGCGACTGCTCAATACATCACCGTGTTTGAGCAAGTCTAATAATGCAGCACCCACAATGACCGGAATCCCCAAAAAGAATGAAAACTCAGCCGAAGCCTTGCGCGAGACGCCAAGCCACAGCGCACCAATGATGGTCGCCCCTGAGCGAGAGGTTCCTGGAATGAGAGCCAGACATTGAAACAACCCTATCATCAGCGCTGTCTTTAGACTGACGTCTTCGGCCTCACATGCAATGACGGTCTTAGGGCGTTTTTCGACATAAAAAATCAGCAGACCACCGATGATAAGCATGATAGCGACTGTGATCGGATTAAACAGATAAGTCTTAATCTCATCGGCAAAAGTAAAGCCCACCAGCATCACCGGAATAGTGGCGACAATCAGACTCAGCCCCAGCTGCCGTGGGTTGCTCATGCCAGCGGCCTTGCCAGTCAGCAGACCCATAAACGCTTGCCAGAGCCGCCCCCAGTAGTCGTAAATGACCGCCAAAATCGCACCAAGCTGCACCACCACCACAAACAAATCAACTTTGTCTTTGCTCCAAAACCCCATGACATCGGCTGACAAAATCATATAGCCGGTACTAGAGATGGGCAAAAACTCAGTGATACCTTCAACGATACCCATGATGACAGCTTGAATTAGTAAAATGATATCCACGGTGGTATTCCTAAACCCAGATTGACAGGTGACTGAGTATAATTTTTGCGATGTTGTTATCGTCTATACGGCTAGCCGCAGTTAGGCCTTGCCTTGCTCTTTGAGGGTTTTCCATGCTTGGTTGCGCAGATACTTTGGTAGCGCATGTGCCGCATCGGTACCGCCAGTATGCATAAATTGGGCGATACCAATCTGCCCTATCACCACGGCGTCCGGCCAGACATCATCATGACACACCTGACCGTCTTGTGGTTTGAGTAATACTGAGCCATTACCAGCGATAGGTAAATTAAGCGTCGTCTGACTGTCATAATCGAGCAGCTGCTCTGTGCTTTCGTCATCAGCCGTCGACACTGGCTGCATAATGGCGGCTGTCTCTTCGGTCTGCTTTATCTTATAGTGACCAAAATATACTTGCTGCATCCGCGCATCAAGGGCGCTATAAACCTCTGTCACGCCATACTGCTGATACGCGCATTGGGCAATGGCCTGCAGGCTTGAGACACCAACGCAAGGCAAATCATGCGCCACAGACAACGCTTGCACCACGGCGGTATTGATACGTATGCCGCTAAACGCGCCAGGGCCACGGTTAAATATTAATGCGTGTATATCCGCAAGCTTTAGATTGGCCTCCAACAAGGCGGCATCAATCATCGGTAAGATTTGCTGGGTTTGCTGACGTTTGCCGCTCTCTGTATGAGCGGACAATACCTGTCCACTGGCATCTAAAACGGCGATCGAACACTGATCAAACACGGTATCCATTGCTAAAAACATCACAACCTCAATTTTGTCGCTCGGCACAAAACTTATGCCCTAATAAATCAGCGCCTATCATAGCATTTAGGATAGGCAAGTTTTATGAATTTCTACGTTTTTCATACTTTCTTTATCAGTACCAACCCACGCTTGGCAAATATAAAAGACCCCAAAGCCGTCACAGCTTTGAGGTCTCTTTGATGGTCGTTATACCTGCCGTATTCATAATACTGACGACCATACTGACGACCATGACCGCCAATCAAGGTTTAAAAGCGCGTTTTGAACTTTTTGGGCGCTTGGTTTTGTAGCTCTTGCATCTGCTTTTGCATCTCTTCGGTGCTCGGCATGTTGTTTGGATCCAGCCCCATTTGCTTTGCCATCTGTGCAGGGTTCACGTCTTTAGCGCCGCCTTTCTGACCACCGCCAAACAGTGGGCCGCCGCCAGATCCGCCGCCGCCCATCAAGCCTTGCATCGACTTCATCATTTTACTGATGCCTTCTGGCTTTGAGATCATTTTCATCATCTTTGCCATTTGTTTGTGCTGCTTTAGTAAGCGGTTGACGTCTTGAATCTCGCGCCCAGAGCCTGCGGCAATACGGCGCTTGCGGCTTGGGTTGATCTTATCTGGGTTTTTACGCTCAAACGGCGTCATAGAGTTAATCAACGCCTCCATTTCACGTACTTTTTCTTCAGGTTTGGCATCCTCGACCGCTTTTTGTATGTCTGAGCCGCCCATACCTGGCATCTTGTCCAAAAAGCCTGCCATACCGCCCATGCTCTTCATTTGCTGGAATTGGGTCAACAGATCCTCAAGGTCAAAATCGCCGCCCTTTTGTATCTTTTTCGCCATTTTTTCGGCTTTATCACGGTCGATTTTTTGTTCGACTTCTTCGACCAGACTCAGTACGTCACCCATACCGAGGATACGCTGGGCGATACGCTCAGGATGAAAGAGCTCTAAGGCGTCCAGCTTTTCGCCGCGACCCAAAAACTTAATCGGCTTGCCTGTGATGGCACGTACAGACAACGCCGCACCGCCGCGCGCATCACCATCGGTCTTGGTGAGGATCACGCCTGTCAGCGGCAGCGCATCATTAAAGGCTTTGGCAGTGTTGGCGGCATCTTGACCTGTCATTGCATCGACGACAAACAACGTCTCAGACGGATTGACCGCAGCCGTTAATGCCTTGATCTCATCCATCATGGTGTCGTCAATGTGCAAACGACCCGCGGTATCGATAATCAAGATATCTTGGTATTGGATTTTGGCTTCTTCGATAGCGCGGCGGGCGATATCTATCGGGTTTTCATCCGTGCTTGAGTTGACAAACTTGGCATTGACCTGACCGGCCACCTGCTCAAGCTGCTTAATCGCGGCTGGACGATAGACGTCCGCTGAGACCAGCATGACTTTTTTCTTTTGCCGCTCTTGTAAGTACTTGGCAAGCTTACCTGCCGTGGTGGTTTTACCCGCCCCTTGTAGGCCTGCTAATAGATAGACAACCGGCGGTTTGCCCGTCATCTCAAGCGTTTGGTTGGCACTGCCCATCATTTCGGTTAGCTCGTCATGGACGATTTTGACAAAGGCTTGGCCAGGTGCCAACTCTTTGAGCACCTCTGCCCCTAGCGCCTGCTCTTTGACACGTTTGACAAAGTCTCGGGTGACAGGTAGCGCCACGTCAGCCTCTAGTAATGCCATACGCACTTCGCGCAGCGTGTCTTTGATATTGTCTTCAGTCAGTTGTCCAGATCCTACGATATTACGTAGGCTCGACGATAAGCGTTCTGTTAAGGTATCAAACATAAATAACTCTCAGTTAAAATAATACAGTTAAAATAGTTGTTCGTTAAATCAGCGCTTAGTAAACCAGTTAACCGATTTATCAATAATATCAGGGTGTCTGAACATATTAAGGGGCACTTTTAGCACAAGCCCTTATGAGATGGCCACAAAAAAACAGCAGATAATCCTTACTATACCATTAAGACGATACGGTACTTATGGTCGTTTTGCAGAGGTTTAAACCCTCTTGCTGCAGATAATGCGGCCACCAAGCATTTATCAAGAATAAGTAAGATGGTGCTCAATTGCCACCCATTTTATGATAAATTGGAGGATTATTCTAATCATTCCGATAATACCACTTTGGTAATACATTGAGCGGTCATGTTGCGCTCAGTATGAGATGAGGTTTTATATCTGTGCACTTTGCATTCTTACTTGCTAGCCTGACTTATATAGCGGTCAGCGTTTACATCGGTTGGGCGCTGATTGCTGATAAACCTATCTACAAAGGCCGCAGTCTAGGCTTATTGCTGATCGGGATGGCCGCGCATGCCGCGCTACTTTATCCATCTGTGGTGACGTTATATGGCCTAAACTTTAATTTATTTAACGTCATCAGCCTGATCAGCTTATTTTTCTTGTGTTTTTATGTGCTGTTTAGCCTGTATCGTCCGATCGTCAGCCTCGGTATCTTGGCGGCGCCGACCGCGCTGGCAGGCATGACCATCGGCTATGTCGGCCGTGCCCCCTATCAGCCCATTACCGATATCAGTCTCGGGCTTGAGACCCATATTTTACTGTCGCTGGCGGCCTATTGTGTGCTGCTGATGGCGGCGGTGCAGGCGCTGTTTTTACGGCTACAAATCCGTGAGCTTAAGCACAAAACCATCCACCGATTTTGGGTCAATAAGCTGCCATCTCTACAAAGTATGGAGAGCTTGTTGTTTGATATGCTCTTAGTTGGTTTTGTCTTGCTTAGTATCGCACTGGGGATTGGCTTTATTTACGTACAGGACTTGATGGCGCAGCATATCGTCCACAAAACCGTGTTTAGCCTGCTGTCTTGGTTGTTATTTGGTGGCTTATTATTCGGTCATTGGCGCGCAGGCTGGCGCGGCAAACGTGCGGCCAATATCACCATTTATGCTTTTATCCTGCTGGCCATCGGTTTTGTTGGTAGCAAGTTTGTATTAGAGATGCTGCTATAATTGGTATTTTCAAGCAGCAAACATAAAAAGGCCGCCAGTCATAATAGAAGATGACTGGCGGCCTTTTTACTAACTTACAGTGATTTCAGCACTATTTAATTAAGTACCTTAATTAAACACCACAGTTTTATTACCCGCCACAATCACGCGGTTTTGTACATGCCAGTTGACTGCACGTGCCAAGACATTGCGCTCGATATCACGGCCAATAGCGCGCAGCTCCGCCACACCCTGACGATGGGTGACGCGGTGTACATCTTGCTCAATGATAGGCCCTTGATCGAGCTCGGCGGTGACATAGTGCGCTGTTGCGCCGATAAGTTTGACACCTTTGTCATAAGCCTGACGATACGGGTCAGCACCGACAAACGCTGGCAAAAATGAGTGATGGATATTAATCACCTGCATCGGCCAGCGTTTGACAAAATCGGACGACAATATCTGCATATAACGCGCCAATACCAATAAGTCATTGCCTGCCATCAGCGTATGAATCTGCTCTTCAGCATCTGCTTTGTTGTCCTTCGTCACCGGTACATGATGAAAAGTGATGCCAAAGTTTTCTACCGCTTGGCGCAGGTCTGGATGATTGCTGACCACACAAGTAATATCGCAATCGAGCAAGCCGCGCTGATGACGCCATAATAAGTCCAATAACGCATGATCGAACTTTGACACCAAGATACCGACCTTGGTCTTGATGGCATTGTTGTGTAGCCGCCACGTCATGTTGTGGCGCTTAGCAACCGTATGCGCAAAACTGGCCTCAAAGTTATCCATAATTTCGCCCAAGCCTGCCAAAGCAAACTCTAAACGCATAAAGTACTGCCCGCCCTCATGCGCGGTGGAATACTGATCCAAGGTAATGATGTTTGCGCCATAGCGATGGATAAACTCAGATACCGCTTGGACGATGCCCGCTTGGTCGCGGCACTTAATGAGCAGTGTGGCGGTATCGATAGCCGCTGTCGTTTGCGAAGATTTTGCTGACGTACTTGGCAATGACACAGCTGGCGAGGACACAGCTGCATTGTCGCTTGAGGTGGTGTTATTTGGTGTTGTTTTACTTAGCATAATACGCCCAATTCAAAAAACAAAGCTATCAGCTTTACATGGTCATGCTGATAGCAAAAATCTAATAAAAGTATAGGAAACCGACTATTCTAATCGTTTTTGCAAAACTTTGCTGATTGAGTTGCTTGTATTTGGTTATTAAGATTATAAATGCAAAAACCCACTTAAAGAATATAGCCTATAAATGGGTTTCTATACGCAGTGTTATTTACTACTTAAACTCAAGCTCTTTAGTAGTAACTGTTCCTTCTGGCGCAACAACAACCAATCTCACCTTATCACCTTTGACACATTGTTGTGTGCGAATCACATAAGTTTTATCGCTGTCATTCTGTGTTTTGTTTGTAGGCTTTGGTGTTAGAGGGGCATATAAATCAACTTCATCAGGTACAGTAAGTTCATTATCAACCTGACCTCTACTTGCAATTTCAACCTTGCAACTCTTATTATTCTTTGTGTCGTCTAAAGCATTTACACTAATAGTCGTACCTGATGGCATAGAAATATTTTTGTTTTGCTTATTTGTACCAAACATTTGGAATTGATACTGTGATGTACCATTACTACTAGATGCTAGTACTGCACCTTCCATTGTTTTACTAAATGTTGGCGTAGTATCAGCAAAACCAATAATAGTTTGTTGATAAATATACTCATCACTTCCATCTAAACCAAACTCACCATTGTCACGCTTACCATTTTCGTTTTCATCTAAGAATACATACTTGCCACTAGTCCCATTGCCTACTTCTGAGTAAGCTAAAACCGTTACTCGGCGGTCATTAGGTAACACACCTTTTGTCGATAAAGTTACATTGCAAGTTTTATTACCTCTTTCTATTTTGCATGTATTATTAGATAACGTACCACCTTCAGCTACAAAGCGTATAGTAGTAGTATCATTGGCTGACTCAGATAGTGTTGCAATAAGCTTAGTCGAGCCATCTAACTCTGTTATCTTCCCTTTATCATCAGTTGATGTAGCTGCTAATACATTTTTTGTCGGAGTTATTTTTAAGCTACTTGTTGGTTCATCATCACTGACTACTGATATTTTACCAAACTCTGCAGTAACATCTGGACGACTAATTAAAGTAGCTCGAACCTTAATATTTTTATCTTTAGTTTCTTTATCATCATCAGGCTTTATTTGGGTACCAGCATATAATGTTACTCTAATTACACCAGCACTGTCTGTTTTATAAGTCTGTGGCAGTTGATTAGACGCATTACCTATGCCAAAGTCGTTAGGTGCGTTTAATAGCTCAACCTTGACATTTTCATAGGCAAAGGCTTGGTCACCCTTACTGACTACAAACTCAAGCGTACGCTGTGATGGTCGAGAGCTTTTTCCAATAGCACCTAGCACTACTGGATTTTTACACTCTTCGCTTCCTGAACCATCAGCTGATGAATCTGGGAACTGAGGCGTATCTCCTGAAATACATTTAATACTTAATGCGCCAAGATTAGTGCTCTGGTTAACTGTAATTGGTAAGCGAATACTGGTATTATTTTCTTTTATGGTTGCAACGACGGTTTGTGGCCCTTCACATGTTTCAGCATTATAAGTGGTTCTAAAGCCCAAGATATTAGTCGTCGTATCGCTCACTGATCCACATGACGCTTCAAACCCAATCTCTATTCCACGTTGTGACTCTAGGTTAGCTGAATCTTTTACCAGTCCTGTAATATCTGTACTACCACCATAAGGCAAGGTGTTTTCGTCTACTTTTACTTTATCAAATATCAGATTGGCTTCTTGTAGCGAGTAAAAATACGATGCACCTTGGCGCTCTGTGTCATTATAGTTAGCTGTTGCCGTCAGTACATAACTACCAGTATCCGTAGCAGATATAGCTGACAGTTTCATTGTGGCAATACCATTAGCATTGGTCAGTACTGTGCCATTGGTGTTAGCGAACTTAACAGAGGACATTGGCGCATCGGTATTAAAGGTAACCAATGCACTACTAATAGGTTGGTTTTCTGCATCTGTAATCTTCACGCTAGCTGTTGCACCTGTCGACGTTATAATACGCGTCGGACTACCGCTGGAGTCTGTCAACGTGATTGGCGAGACATTTACTGCTCGAATCGCATTGTCTGTGTTGCCACTGCCATCTGGCTGAACTCCTGAATCAGGCGTTGGTGCAACCACATCTGTACCATCACCGCCGCCACAGCCAGCCAATGTGAGTGCTAAAGTTAGCGCTGTCAGTTGAAACAACTTAGAAGAAAGTGGACGTGAACTATATGACATATTTGGAACTCCGCATCGGCAGTAATTTATTCGCGCAAATAAGCAAAATATCATTACACAGAATCATGACAGACTGATAATGATACATAGAATTACAGTAAGGTTGGTTGTATTAACAGATTGTATTAAATATATAACAGCAACTTTACTGACTTTTGTTATAACTTACAACTAAAAAATGAATCTTTACTATTAAATAATCAACAACATAGACGGCCCATTTCAGGGTATAATAGCTACCCTTTAGACCGACGATAATCATAAAAATATTTGAGTATTCATCTGTTTTATGGTATAAATGTCGGCTTTAAAATTTTCTGAATTGGTGGGTCTGTTATTTGCCTTTAGTAACAGTCATATCAGCTCAACCTTCATATAGTTTTGTTTGGTGCAAAGCTGCCGCTTGCTGTGTCCATGCCGCAAAAACGCGCAACTTGCCCAGACTGGTATGAGAATCCCTCATGCCTCATAGATTAGGAGTTCGCCATGTCTCGAGTTTGCCAAGTGACTGGAAAGCGCCCTATGGTGGGTAATAATGTTTCGCACGCAAACAACAAAACCCGTCGTCGCTTTCTACCAAACCTTCACAACCATCGTTTTTGGGTAGAGTCAGAAAACCGTTTTGTACGTCTACGTGTGTCTACCAAAGGTATGCGCATCATCGACAAAGTTGGTATTGATAAAGTGTTAGCAGATTTGCGCGCACAAGGTCAAAAAGTTTAAGCCACGCGCTTATCACCACCATCTAAAGGAAAGCTATCATGAGAGATAAAATCAAATTAGTATCGACTGCTGGTACTGGCTATTATTACACCACGACCAAAAACAAGCGCACGATGCCTGGCAAAATGGAGATCAAAAAATATGATCCTAAAGTCCGCCAGCACGTGATCTTTAAAGAAGCAAAAATCAAATAATACGGCAATGCTGATTATTTGAATACAAAAAAGGGCTTATCGATTGATAAGCCCTTTTTTTGTCTGTTTTATCTGCTACTTTTTCTACTGTCGCTCGCATGGCGCTTTGGCCATAGATTCTCAGCTGACTATCTATAATCTATAGTGCATCGGCGCTAGTTATACACCAGCTAGCTATAGTGTGCCGGCTCTTTGTCATAGACATGGGCGTGCCACTGGCTCATTTGTTTTTGCATGATCACCTGAATGGCAGCATGAATCATATGCTGACCTATCGCCTGCGTATCACTGCCGAGGATGTCTTTGAGCTTTTCAGAAAAATCAATGGTCATGAGCGGTGCTTCATTTTGCTCAGCATCACGTAATAGCAGTCGCCCATCATCGGCCTCTACCAGCTCAAGCGTGGTTTCTCTTCCAAATCCTGCGAATTGATCGCTATTCTCGTTATCTACTTCTATCTCATTATCGATGTCGTATGGCATTCATGTGTTCCTTATTGTCCCGTGATGAAGTACTGGCAAAATACGTCGCGTCTGGCCACGTGATTACGCTAAGTAATACGGGTAAAACTGTCTTATGCATACAATGGACGCTTTGGCCCTGAAATTCAAGGGCTGTCACGTAAGTCTTCTATTCTAGAGTCCGCTTTTGTGTCAAGTATTTGCGCCAGCACATGCGCCGATCAGCGCCAGTAGCGCAGTTTTGCTAAGGTAAATAAGAAAGCGACAAACATACCCAGATAATACATGAGCTTAAGCTCAAGCGATGGGTCACGGTATTTAAATGGCAAGGCAACAGTCGCTGTCGCCGTAGGAAATATCAGCAGCATCAGTAGCCAGTTTTCGATGACATTGAGCCAGCCTTGCAAGTCGGTGCCATGACGTAAGGATGACAGCCCAAGCAGCAGACAAGCCACTATCAGGATGATAAACAAACTGTTGGGTAAGTCTTTGGGAAAAATAAGATCGAAGATTTTATCAGAAGGTTTTGACATGCAAGCGTCCAGTCACGCCCAAACAGCGTGACGTATTTATGAATAAAAAGTAAGCAGTCACAAAAGGGTGAGTTCGCTCATACACACTAACCTGTCCTCATAACAGGGTATTTGATATGCACGATACGCAAAACCCCTTAGTTTATGCAGTATAGCGAGGCACATAACAACTTAACTATAAGTCCCCATCAGCCACAGCATGGCCACGCATGCGGTCAGCCAGCCAAGCGTTAAGGCATTACGAGTTTCGATATGCATGCCTTTGACTTTGTTGAGCAGACGCGAACCCAGCCAAAAAAACAGTGGAATACCCAGCACAAAGGCTGGGACGATGACCGCTGCATGGCGCAGCACCGTCTCTACATCCTCACCGAGCATCAGCCGAAAGCCATAACCGGCTAAGCTGAGTACAAGCGCAAATACAGCAAGACCAATGGTAATACCTTTAGGCACTAAGCTGCGCTGTCGCGGCGCGTGGCTATTTACAGAATCAGGCGGCACTGATGCGTGTGGCGGTTTGTTTGTGTTCATATGTCACCTTTTTACCTTTGTAGGGCGCTCACGCTCACAGCAGCCGTGAGCCGTGCCCCATCTCAGCTATGCGCTTGCGTTGGCCAATGCCAGCTCTGTACGCATGGCGTCGATTGCAGCTTTATAATCTGGCTGATTAAATATCGCCGAGCCTGCGACAAACATATCAGCGCCCGCTTCAGCGATCGCACGGATATTGCTGGCCTTGACGCCGCCATCCACTTCAAGCCTGATATCACGGCCACTGGTGATGATGCGCTGACGCACCTCCCGCACCTTGCCCAGCGTACTGTCGATAAACGACTGACCGCCAAACCCTGGGTTGACACTCATTAGCAGGATTTGATCGACCTTATCCATCACGTAGTCCAAGTAGTGTAAAGGCGTTGCTGGGTTTAACACCAAACCGCACTCAGCGCCGCCATCTTTGATCAGCTGCAAAGAGCGGTCTATATGCGCGCTGGCTTCTGGATGAAAGGTAATGATGCTAGCCCCTGCGTCCAAAAACTGCTCAATCATACCATCGACAGGCGACACCATTAGATGCACATCGATAGGGGCATCGACGCCATAATCACGTAGCGCTTTACAGATCATGCTACCAAACGTTAAGTTGGGTACATAGTGATTGTCCATGACATCAAAATGAATGACATCAGCACCAGCCTCTAATACCCTTTCGACCTCTTCACCAAGTCTGGCAAAGTCAGCCGATAAGATAGAAGGCGCAATAAGATAAGGCTTAGAAGGACTGCTCATAAATAAACTACCTGATTGATGATTGTATAAAAATAACAAGGCTAAAAACAAAAGCTAACGCGGCTTATATTGCGTTTTGCAATAAGCGCGTCCTACGCTAAAGGAGCGTTTGGCGTCATGTTTGGTAGCACGGTAGCTGACACGCCGACGCCATAGGCGAAAAGACGACGGTTTTAGCGTGTGACGCATCAGCTTAATAACTGCTTTCTCATTTAGACCATAACCATGCTCTATCGCTGAAAATGGTGTCCTATCCTCCCACGCCATCTCTATCACGCGTGATATCTGCGCCTCATCTAGCACACTCAGACTACTACCTGTATGCTGAGGATAGGGCTACGGCTCAGTTGACGCCCGCTTACCATGTTGCTTGTTTTGTAAGGCGGCAATCATATCAGCGCGCATGATGGTAAGCGAGGATGAAGCACAAGCGGCCTGCGATATAGCAGGCTTGGAAGTCATAATATCTTGATAGCTTGCCATCATATTTTAACCTTAATAAACATAAGCAATCTACCGTACAGTACCTATATGAAAGCCTACGCACAAAAAACAGCTCAGAACAAACAAGCCACTAGCCAAACTGCGCCATACGCCAATGGTGCTCGACATGATCATTAATAAAAGTTTGGATAAAGTAATAGCTATGGTCATGCCCTGCTTGATAACGTAATGTTAAGGGCTGTTTGGCTTTTTCACAAGCGTCAAGCAACTTATTGGTCTGTAATTGGCCGTCTGCCAAAAAATTGTCCGCCGCGCCTTGATCGACCAAAATACTTGCATACTGCTGACCGACTTTTTCTATCGTTTTTGCCGCATCTGCTTGCGCCCACTGCGCTTTATCATCACCAAAGTACTCTGTAAAAGCAGCCTCGCCCCATGCCGACTCGCTGGCGGCGCATACTGGCGACAGCGCTGATACGCTGATAAACTTACTCGGGAATTTAAACCCCAATAGCAGTGCCCCATGACCACCCATTGAGTGTCCTGTCACACCGATGCTATCGATAGGAAACTCTGAGCGCAGTAAGTCATATAGCTCATTTACGATATAACTTTGCATATTAAAATGCTCGGACCACGGTGCCTGCGCAGCATCGACATAGTAGCTGGCGCCCTGCCCGACAAAATAACGCTCATCATTTGGCACATCCACCGACTCACTACTTCTCGGCGAGGTGTCTGGCGCGATAAATATCATCCCAAGCTCGCTGCATTTTTGTTGAAAATGCGCTTTGTGCGTGACGTTATCGGCATTACACGTCAAACCTGATAAATATAAAACAGCTGGACAGCGGCGACCTGCGAGCGCCTCATCTGGCAAGTAGATACTAAATGTCATCGCAGTCTTTGTCGCTGTCGACTGATGGCTATAATAGTGCTGCTCGCCATCAAAACAGCGATTGACACTAAGCTGCGTGAGCTGTGAGCTGGCAGAGAAGCTATGATGATAGGAGTTACTCATAAGTCAGATCCTTTTTATCTAAGATAAAATACTGGTCAAATATATGACGCTTAACGAGAGAATACATGGGCCGTGCTGTCTTATATTGGTAAGATCAACGCATCCCATCAATAGCGGCGACCGCTGGACGGGCAGCGTTTTTAGGTGCGGCATCGATACCAGCACCCTCTATAATGCGTGCCACTGGCGGCCGCGTTTTATCAAACAGCACTTGCTCAAAGGCTGGCAGCGCCGTCTCCATTAGACTACCGATGGCCATTTGCGGCTCAGAGGGCTCAAAGCCCATCAGGTTTTCGCGCTTACTAACCCGCCGCCTTGCGTCTTTAAAGGCCGCCGCAAAGCTGGTATTGCTACGTAAGCTCTCGGCAAAAAACGCCTGGCCAAAGTAAGTCATCTCAGCGGTGTTGGTACAACCAAACGACATCTTATCAGCGGCTGAGGCGGTAATCACCACCGTGGTCGGCGACGCCAGCTCGTCGATAAACGAGCCAGAATAACAGGCAGACACCACAATCACTCGCCAGCGAATACCAGACGCATCCAGTGCCTCACGCAGCCATACCGCGTCGAGGTTTTCCATAGCGAGCGGCGGGTTGGCCAATTGCATCAGGTCTTCGGTGCCGTGTGATGAGAGCGTCATAAACAGCACATCCTCATCGGTATTCATCTGCTGACCAATTTTTTTTAGCCCGCGCAAGATACTGGTCTTGGTCGCCACCGGCTCATCTAGCCAGCTATAAGTATTATTAATCAAAGCAAGCGAGCGACCACTGGTGCCAAACCGTACATCAAACAGCTCACGGACTTTATTGATCTCCGAGCGAAATACATTTTGCTCAGAAAACCCCGCCACACCCATAAAATACCAGTCGGTTTTTCCCGTGATACCCGGATCGATACTGTTTAGAGCGTTTTGGAGCAAACGCGGCTGCTTATAGAGCGCCGCCTCCTCTAGCACAGGCTCGATAGGAATTTGTTTAAATATGGGCTGATCAGCGACGTTACGCTGCCAGATAGTCAAAAGCGCCACCGCACCGAGCAGCACAAGGATACGCTCCCACCACGGAATACGCAGACGCCGCGAAAATATCCAAAGCAGTGCCAGTGTCTGCCACAAAAAAAGCAGCAAAAATAAAATAGGTAAAAACGAATAGCTCCAATCAGGTAGCCAGCCATGACTGCCCAAAAACTGTACCAAGCTTTGTAGCAGCGCCGATAAGGTATCCGCGACCAGCCATAGTACCACGGGCACAAACACCAAAGTTTGATTGCTCGCTCGCCGTGCCAAGATGATACCACCGAGCAAGATAATCATCGGCCAAATAAGATAGCTGACCAGTCCTTGCTCATTAAACACGCTGCCATTTTCGGCTGCCAGCCACGAAAACAGCACATTACTGCCCAGCGCCAATAGCGCAAAAACAGCAAACTGTATAAACGTAGGTTTGACCCAAGAAAACGCCCGCGTTGAGCCTACTAGCATCCATAAGGTTGCAATGATATTGGCCGCGAAATTGAGCGAAAAACGCTGAAGCGATACGGTTTTTAACGACGCAAGTGACAAAGACTTAGACCTCTAGCCAGTCGAGAGAAATAACGCAAATCAAGGATAGCACGCTTTACTGTCAGCGTTTTTTAATAGACCACTTTATAGACTTTATCTAATGTTTGTACGGTGTACCGACAGCAGTTTTATCCCTAATTGACGATAAAATAGGGTTAAAAATAAAAAACCCAGCCAAATAGCTTAGCGCGCTAATCTATCGCGATTGTAACGGATTGTCGCCTAAGAGGATAAGGCTGATTTGTAAAATTCGGCTATATTTACATAAAAACATATAAAAAAAGAGGCCTTGAGTACAAGACCTCCTTTATTAGTCATTGATATCAGCCGTGCTTACTTCATCAATAGCTCGTTGACGCGTTTTAGATACGCGGCTGGGTCGTCAAGTTGACCACCGTCGGCCAATAGTGCTTGATCAAAAATCACTTGCGCCAGCTCATCAAACTGCTCGCTGGTTTCTAGTTTTTTGATCAATGGATGCTCTGGGTTGACTTCAAGCGTGGGCTTGCTCTCTGGCACCTCTTGACCCATTTGCTTGAGCATCTGAATCATCTGCGGGGAGAGCTCACCTTCGCCGACCACCAAACACGCTGGGCTGTCGACCAGACGCGTTGAGACTTTGACGTCTTTGGCACGTGCGCCTAGGGTCGTTTTTAGTTTGTCAACGACTGGCTTCATGGCCTCTTGCGCCTTTTCCGCTTCCGCTTTTTCTTCTTCGTCTTGCAAATCGCCCAAATCTACCGCACCTTTGGCAATGTTTTGTAGCGGCGTGTCATCAAACTGGGTCAAGAAGTTCATCGCCCACTCATCGACGCGGCTGGTCATCAAGATCACTTCGATGCCTTTTTTCTTAAACAGCTCAAGCTGCGGGCTGTTTTTGGCAGCGGCGAGGTTGTCAGCCGTGAGATAGTAGATGGCTTTTTGCCCATCTTTCATACGCGCTTTATAGTCCTCAAAGCTGGTCTCGATCTTATCATTGGTGCTGGTGGCATAGCGCAGCAACTTGGCAATACGCGCTTGGTTGCCCATGTCCTCGCCTAGGCCTTCTTTGATGACATCGCCAAACTCGCTATAGAACTGCGCAAATTTTTCTTGCTTGTCGCTGTCCTCGCTGTTGGCAAGACTCGCCAGCAAAGTCAGTACGCGGCGCGCGTTACCATCACGGATAGATTTTACATCACGTGACTCTTGCAACAGCTCACGGCTGACGTTCAGTGGTAAGTCAGCAGAGTCGATCACCCCTTTGACAAAGCGCAGATACATCGGTAGTAGCTGCTCTGCTTCATCCATGATAAAGACGCGTTTGACATACAGCTTTAGCCCGTGCTGCTGCTCGCGTGTGTACAGATCCATTGGCGCTTTTTTAGGAATATATAACAGCTGGGTGTACTGCACGCGGCCTTCGACACGGTTGTGTGTCCATGTGAGCGGATCGTCCATGTCATAAGTGATGTTTTTATAAAAATCGACATATTCATCATCTTCGATTTCAGATGCTGAGCGTGTCCACAGCGCACTGGCTTTGTTGATGGTTTCCCATTCATCGGTCAAGACCATCTGACCACCGGCTGGTGCGTCGCTACTATCATTTTCGTTCGCACCTTTCTCTTTGACATCTTCTTGCCAAACTTCTTTACGCATCTGAATCGGCAAGCTGATGTGATCTGAGTATTTGTTGACCAGACGCTTGATCTTCCCGCGGTCTAGGTAGTTGTCTTCACCTTCACTGTATTCTTCTTTTAAGTGCAGCGTGATACGGGTGCCGCGAGTGTCTTTTGTGATGGTCTCAACCGTAAAGCTTCCCGTGCCATCAGATACCCAGCGAACGCCTTGATCGGCAGGCTCACCGGCTTTGCGCGACTCAACGGTGATGGTGTCGGCCACGATAAACCCTGAATAAAAGCCCACCCCAAACTGACCAATCAGCTGACCGTCTTGTTTTTGCGACTCAGACAGCTTATCTAAGAAAGCTTTGGTGCCTGATTTGGCGATGGTACCTAGGTTTTCGATGGCATCGGCTTCATTCATACCGATACCATTATCGATAAAGCTGATGGTTTTGGCCTCGGTGTCGACATCGATGCGAATTTTAAGCTCGCCGTCGTCTTCATAAAGGCTGTCATCGTTGGTGGCTTCAAAGCGCAATTTATCACAAGCGTCCGAGGCGTTAGAGACCAGCTCACGAACGAAAATATCGGCATTAGAATATAGCGAATGGGTCACCAAGTGCAGTAGCTGGGCGACTTCTGCTTCAAAACTGTGTTTTTTTACATCAGCGGAACTTTGATTGTCCACTTGGGTCTGCTCACTCATAAAAACTCCTATTATTCATACCAAAGATGCTGTCATCAGCAGCGGTGAATCACAAATTTTCCAATACCAACAGTATGGCATCTCTGGCCATAAAGGCTGGGCGATAAATACTGTTAGGCTGGTTAATCAGATAGGGGCACAGGCAAAAATTTCAAGCCAAAATACCGCAAAAACCAAGATTGACCATAAAAATCGTTCACAAAAAACCGCCTAAGTTGACTTAAGCGGTTTTTATCATTTTTTAGCATTGAGTGGCGTTGCCTCGCTTGCCTCCTTTAGGAGCGCCAAGCATGCGCCGCGGCTTATAGACAGCTTGGCAAATGACGCGCTGGATCAGAGTCACGGGCAGCCATCGCATCTTCGACGCTCAAGCCCAAAGCCTTGGCCACGCCCTCGCCATATGCAGGGTCACACCAATGGCAGTTACGAATATGACGATACTGGATAAAGTCTGGCACGCCTGCCATGTTTCTGGCGGTATTATCAAACAAGACCTGCTGCTGCTCAGCACTCATCAAATGAAACAACGCGCGCGGCTGGCTAAAGTAGTCACTGTCGTCTTCGCGAAAATCATAGTGCGCCGCATCGCCATCAATCTTTAAGGGTGGCTCGGCATAATCAGGCTGCTCCTGCCACTGGCTAAAGCTGTTTGGCTCATAGTGTGGGCGGCTGCCATAGTTGTCATCGACTCGGCCTTGACCATCACGGTGGTTGCTCATCACAGGGCAACGCGGTTTGTTGACAGGGATCTGCTGATGGTTGACACCGACACGGTAACGCTGGGCATCGGCGTAGTTTACCAAGCGATTTTGGAGCATTCTGTCTGGTGAGACGCTGATACCTGGGACTAGGTTGCTAGGCGCAAACGCAGCTTGCTCGACATCGACAAAATAGTTGTCAGAGTTTTTGTTGAGTTCAAACTCACCCACTTCGATAAGCGGATAATCCCCTTTTGGCCATACTTTGGTCAAGTCAAACGGATGATAAGGGACGGTATCTGCCTCAGCTTCTGGCATGATTTGCACGTACATTTTCCACTTCGGAAAATCGCCTTTTTCGATAGCATCATACAAGTCTTTTTGATTGCTTTCGCGGTCCATACCGACGACTTCACGAGCTTCGTCATCGGTTAAGTTTTTGATGCCTTGCTGCGTACGGAAATGAAACTTCACCCAATAGCGCTCGCCCGCTTCGTTCCAAAAGCTATAGGTGTGCGAGCCAAAGCCATGCATGTGTCTGTACGAGGCTGGGATGCCGCGATCACTCATGACGATGGTGACTTGGTGAAAGGCTTCTGGTAATAAAGTCCAAAAATCCCAGTTGTTGGTCGCTGAGCGCATGTTGGTACGTGGATCGCGTTTGACCGCTTTGTTTAAATCTGGGAATTTGCGTGGATCGCGCAAAAAGAACACAGGCGTGTTGTTACCGACCATGTCCCAGTTACCCTCTTCGGTATAAAACTTCAAGGCAAAGCCGCGAATGTCACGCTCAGCATCAGCAGCGCCGCGCTCGCCTGCCACAGTACTAAAGCGCGCAAACATCTCGGTTTTTTTGCCCACTTCGCTAAAAATAGCCGCGCGGGTATATTTAGTGATGTCGTTGGTCACGGTAAAAGTACCAAACGCGCCTGAGCCTTTGGCGTGCATACGGCGCTCTGGAATCACTTCGCGGACAAAATTGCCGAGCTTTTCATTGAGCCAGATATCTTGAGCCAATAATGGGCCGCGCTTGCCTGCGGTCATGCTGTTTTGGTTGTCAGCGACTGGTGCGCCATTACCCATGGTCAATTGGGTTGGGGCGTAAGGGCATTTTTTATCACTCATGGTCATACTCCTGTAAAAACAAATGAAAGTGCCAAACTTATTCTGAATACGCTTCTAGCAGTATATCTAGAATGCTCGTCAGTTTGTTTGAAAAGCGGTGATCTTTGTTCAGTTTAATTTTGTTCATAGTAACCTGCCTGTGCAGTTATCTTACCTAGCCTTTTCTTGATTACTATTACAACCGATTCGGGTTGTTTTGTATAATTAATTAATCACATGCTTTCATTTTATTTTACAGAACTATAAGAGGCTTTGCGATAACTGCCATGGTTCTGGCTCTGCTTTGCCTTCGTTAACATGGTCAGCATAGTTGGCATGGTCGCGAATGCGGCGTATATGCTCGCTCACCTACGCTCACTCACCTTTTTTATGCTAGCGCGGCATCGGGCGGATGGTCAGTATTTGTTCGCTACGACCAAAGGGCCCATGCACATCGTGGAGCACAGCACTGGTCAGCCCGATACCATCAGCGCCATACTGCTGTACTGCTTCGATACCGAGCCAGCGACCTTTAGGGACGCGGTGCATATGGATTTGCAGGTCTGTATTGGGAAACATCCACTCTAGTTTTGACAGCCCTAAACCCAGTCTTGGTACCACGCCATTGGCAGTATCGACCATGCCCAGCAGATGCACCATATCATCAGTGGGTACGCCCTCTACCATCTCGACATCGTTGGTTATCCAAACCATGCCGCGACCTTCACGGCGATCTGGAGCGGCCACCAAGCGCACACTTTCGATAAAGCCGCCCGGCCAACCTTTCATATCCTCCCAAGCAGGCAGCATTTCTGGCTTATGCTGTGCTGGTTGATCCTCAATGCCAGCGATGGCGCTGGTGTCTTGCGTCAGCAGTCGCCATGCCCTAGCAATAATGGCATCACGACCACGGCTGCTCATTACCGCCTCGACAAGCTCGATGGTCTTGCCTGGGCGAATACAGCGCGTAGTAATGGTAAACTCATCAAGCGGTATCAGCCCCAAAATATCTAAGCTAATACGAGCGATGCGCATATTTTTTTGCGGCGCATACCCTTGTAGCTCAGCGCTCAGCACCCCAGTGGCTGGCGCCATATGTTGCTCGTGCTCGTTCCATGCGCCCTGGGCATGCTGGGTCGGCTGATAATGCGCGACACTGACACCCTCTGCCAATGGTTCGCGTTTGACCAGTTTGTAGTACGCTGACATAATTTTCCTTAATATTTTCGATTCTCTTTTTTATTTAAAGCACACTATTTATGACCGCAAACTGTCTGGCTGATCCTGCCTGACTTATCGTCGACGTGTACCTTATATGAGCTTGGTTGGATATGAGCTTGATTGGAATAACGTGTTGCCGGATTCGATAAGCATACGTTATTTGCTCAATCGTTGTTTTTGCATGGTCAGCAGTGTACGACTCTTGACCATGATAAATAGAAAAAACGCCATCACCGCAATCAGTACGCCATATAAGACGCTATAACCCTTTATAAACTGAGCGGTATTGAGTAGCAGCATCAGCACCAAGACGATGGTGACAAAGGTATTGATTTTTAGCTGCTTGTTGATCTCATCTAGCGTGGCTTCTGCTAAGACAAACTTTGTTTTTGGCTGCTGTTGACTCATATCACTTGCCTACTTGAGTGACCGGAATGCGCAGCGCTTTTGGCAGGCTAAACGTTACGTTTTCTTCGATACCCGATAGCTCGCTTGGCAAATCGCCACCCCAGTCTTGTAGCTGCTTTAGCACTTCTTGGATCAGGACTTCCGGCGCTGAGGCACCAGCCGTCACCCCGATACTCTGCACACCCTCCAACCAGCTTTTGTCCATCTCGCTGGCATTGTCTATCAGATACGCTCGGCAATCCATACGTTCGGCCAGCTCGCGCAGACGGTTGGAGTTTGATGAGTTTGGTGAGCCAACGACCAACACCACTTCACAGCGGCCCGCCAAGTCTTTGACCGCATCTTGGCGGTTTTGGGTGGCGTAGCAGATATCGTCTTTGCGCGGGCCTTGAATACTTGGAAACTTATCGCGCAGCGCATCGATGACGCGCGCGGTGTCATCCATCGATAGTGTGGTTTGGGTGACAAACGCTAGGCGCTCAGCGTCTTGGACACTGAGTGCAGCCACATCACTTTCGTTTTCGACCAGATGAATCTGACCGCCATGCCCACGGTTAAATCGCCCCATGGTGCCTTCGACTTCTGGATGGCCGGCATGGCCGATCAGCACAGCATCCATGCCCTCTTGTGCAAACTTTGCCACTTCGATATGCACTTTGGTGACGAGCGGACAAGTGGCGTCAAATACCGTCAAATCGCGGCGCTCAGCCTCATCCTCGACCGCCTTTGATACCCCGTGTGCTGAAAAAATAACGATGGAGCCATCTGGTACTTCATCCAATTCTTCAACAAATACCGCGCCGCGATTGGCCAAGTCTGAGACCACAAATTTATTATGTACCACCTCGTGGCGGACATAAATGGGCGGCTCAAAACGTGTCAATGCTTCGTTGACAATCGCAATAGCGCGATCGACACCAGCACAAAATCCCCGCGGATTGGCAAGATAAATTTGCATAAAAAGGCCTATCATTAGATAATTTGTATTTAAGACTATATAAAACGTCTCACAACAGCTTTGATTGAAGGTTTGGGATAAAACCCATGCGTTACTGTAGCATAATTTGCTTTTATTGCCTTTGAAATTCCCGCGCCGGTCACAGTTAGTACGTAGTAGTCATGTGACTACCGCCTACTGATGGGCAGGGGCTTTATTATGCGTAACGGCTGTTTATTACGGTACCAATCAACCCTGCTATCGCCATAAATGATGGCGATTTTTCTTTTTACCAGCTTTTTATATTTATTAGGGCACTCGCTACTAGGACACACTGTATGACAGGTTCATTATTTATCATCACCGCCGCTTCAGGTACTGGCAAGACCTCACTGGTAAAACAGCTATTGGCTACCACCAATGACTTGACTGTCAGTGTGTCACATACCACGCGCGCGCCGCGTCCAGGCGAGGTCGATGGTCAGCATTATCATTTTACCAATGTCGACAAATTCGTCGCCGCCATCCATGACAATCAGTTTTTGGAGCATGCTGAGGTGTTTGGCAACTACTATGGCACCTCAGAGCAAAGCGTACGGGCGCAGTTAGACGCAGGCGTCGATGTCATCTTAGAGATTGACTGGCAAGGGGCGCTACAAGTCAAAAAAATCTTTACGGACGCGGTGATGATTTTTATTTTACCGCCCAGTATCGACACCCTGCGTCAGCGTCTATCGACACGCGCGCAAGACTCGATGGAGGTCATCGAGCAGCGTTTGGCCGGTGCAGTGGCGGAAATGGCGCAGTACGTCCATTTTGATTATGTGATTATAAATGACAACTTTGAGGTGGCATTGACTGAGCTAAAGGCCATTATCGTCGCTGACAGGCAGACCCTAAGCCGCCAGCAGCAGCGCTACCATCGCACCATCGCCAATCTGCTCGGCACTCAGGCAGACTAAAACGTCAGACAAATTAACGCGTTAAAAGGGCGGCGTGCCAGATTTTGTGATGTAGAGATAAAAAAGCAACGACGCGGCGGGGCAAAAAATGCTATAATATCTAGCTATCCCCCTTTATATATTTTTGATATTATTTTTATTGAGTGGCGGCCATCCTCGCCACTTAATAAAAACAACCGAGGTAGCTATTTATGGCACGAGTGACGATTGAAGATTGTTTAGATAACGTAGATAATCGCTTTGAGCTGATTTTAGTCGCAAGCAAGCGCGCCCGTCAATTGGCCAAAGGTATCGCTGAGCCAATGGTTGATGTCGATAATGACAAACCAACGGTTTTGGCATTACGTGAGATTGCTGCTGGCAAAATCACCCGCGATATTTTAAATCAGCCAGAGCATAACTTTGCAACCAGCTCATTAGACTTAGCCCTGTCAGGTGATCATAGCTTTTAATCTTTAATCGTGGTTTGATAGACCAACCAGATTAAGGCGGGCTATATATGCCCCAAAAGCCGTCATATCATCATGACAAAAGAGACCACAGCATAGGCTGTGGTTTTTTGGTTGTATCAGTTGTAATCACCACTGAGACTCCAAAATATACCACTGAGTAGGATTTTTTAGATTTTTTGCCGCGCGATTTGCTTAGCTGTTGACATTGAATGCGATTTACGATTAATTAGAAGGTGCACGGCTCCCGCTCTCGCGTTTTCTATAAAGAGCTCATATTTTGTCAGCCGCCGTTTATCTTGATCGATGATTGATTGTTATCGCAGTTGCCTAGCCATAAAAAGCGGTCATAAAAAGCAGCCATAAAAACTGGTCATAAAATCCAGTCATCAAACATAGGATCGTCACTTTATGATTCAAACCTTGCCCAAACTCAGTCATCACCTAGTCGATGATGCTCAATATAACTTATTGCGCTCAGTAGGCTACCTCACTGCCGCCGAGCGCCGTGATGTTATCGATGCCTGTGAGTTTGGTGACATTGCCCATATCAAGGATAAGCGCAAGTCAGGGGAGCCTTATATCACCCACCCTATTGCGGTCGCTGAGATATTGGCAGGTTTTCGCTTGGATCGAGATACCATCATTGCGGCGATTTTGCATGATACGGTGGAGGATACTGAGGTCAGTGATGAGCAAATCGCTGAGCGCTATGGTAAAACGGTGGCCAGATTGGTCGATGGCGTCACCAAGCTCAAATCCTCGGCACACAATAAGCAAGAAAACAAAGCCGCCACTTTTCATAAGATTTTGACCGCGACCCTCGCAGATCCACGAGTATTGATCATCAAGCTGGCAGATCGCCTGCACAATATGTCGACATTGGATGCGGTACGCCCAGAAAAACAGCGCACCACCGCACAAGAAACGCTGGATTTTTATGTGCCCTTTGCGCGGCTGATGGGTCTCAATGACATCGCCGATTATATCGAGGTACTGTGCTATCGCAATCTTGACTCTGAGATGTACAACAAGCTCTCAGATAAGCTGTTGCAACACGGCTTGGGGCGCAATTTTCAACGAGAAGCCATTCATCGCTATCTGAGTATCGTGTTAAATAACTTAGATCTAAACGGTCTGGTCAAGGTCTTGGACAACCGCGTGGTGATTTACCGACAGTTTTTTCGCAACCGCGGCGAAATCAGTGCGCTATTGCGTCATTATGCGTTTGAGATCGTACTCGACAATATCGAAGCTTGCGATAAGCTCGCCTATTATCTGATCAAAAAATACCAAATCGACGACACCCATATTGCTGATAATATTCGCCGCCCGCTGCCAGGTGGCAATCAGTCGCTGACGCTCATCTACGAGCGCGACAATGACGTGGTCAAAGTCACGATTTTGACCAAGCAAATGCAAAGCGCGGCAAGGCTTGGAGTCATCGGTGCTGAGCACGCCTCTGATGTCAGTCAATCAGTCATTCAAGCGTCCTTGCGTAACATGAAGGACTTGGTCGAAGAAGACAGCTTAAATGATGGCAGTCCTGACTTTTCGGCGGCCGTCTCTACTATTAACGAGCTGATGGACTATCTACACTCTAGCAAAATCATTTGTTATAGCCCCAAAGGCCGAGCCTACGAGCTGCCGCAAGGCGCCACCGCCCTAGACTTTGCTTATGCTGTCGGCCCGATGGTCGGCAACGTCGCTGTCGGTGCCAATATCGATGGCAAAAAAGCCAAACTGGGCACGGTGGTCAAAAATGGCCAACTGGTTGAAATCGAGGTCGACAACCACTCAGAGCCAAAAGCAGAGTGGCTTGGGTTTGTAGCCACCAACAAGGCCCGCGAAGAGATATTGCGCTGGTTTAAAGACTTGTCCGCTGCTGACAAACAGCATCATGGAAAGCAAGCCTTAGATCGCGCGCTTAAGACTTATCAAAAAAGCCTTGACGATCTGACAGACAACGACTGGAAAAACCTAACTGAATGGCGCGGTTTGACAGAAAAAAACACCTTATTTGAGCAAATCAGCTCTGGCACATTGCTGCCGCAGCTGGTCGTTACCCGCTTATTTAGTGACGAAGTCAACGACCTACACGCGCAAGAGCATAGCGCTGATATGACCCAGCCGCAGCAGCTGATCGTCAACGCCTCAGGGGTTGAGATCAACTTTGCCAACTGCTGTCATCCGATCTACGGCGACCCTATCGTTGGCCATTTATCACGCCACGGTCTGGTCGTCCATCGTCATAAATGTTTTTCACTTGATGACATTCGTAAAGACAATCCTTATCAGGTCATTCAACTGCGCTGGCGCAGCGATAAAGCTGTTAACCAAAGCGAGGCGGGCGAGACGGGGATCAAAAATAACGGTAAGGTTCGTTTCCCCGCTTATCTTAAACTCTCTATTGCCTTGAGCGATGAGCAAATCAGTGAAGTGATTTATCACTTGCGCCAGCTCAATATGGGCGTCGAAAAAATCGATGTTCGCAGCAGCGATACCATCCTCCATATCGTGGTACGTAGCCGCAACCACTTAGCGCAGGGTATCCGCGAGCTGCGCTCATTACTCGGCTTCCCCAATATTATCCGTCTATATCAGCTATAGCGTGTCGCTTTGTCGTCGAATCCAAATAAATCAGACATATGGCTATCAAGTCGTGTTTATATTGGATTGACGATCGCACAAGCAGCTTTTGACGACGCGGCAAATTATAAAACACGGCGCGATGCTCAGAGGTTTTTAGACAGCAGTAAATAATGCTAAACTGGGCAGCTTGCAGCAAGACAGTACAGGCTGCCACTGTATGCTCAAAACCCAACTGATAAACCCATCTAACAACAGATAACAAGGATATCCTATGACTCGTCAAACCATCCAAACAGACAAAGCACCTGCCGCCGTTGGCACTTACTCACAAGCCGTCAAAGTTGGCAACACTGTCTATGTCTCAGGTCAGCTGGGTTTTGACCCAGACACCATGGAGCTAAAAGAAGGCTTTGAAGCACAAGCCAAGCAAGTATTTGCCAATCTAAAAGCCGTCTGTGAAGCCGCTGGCGGTAGCTTAAGTGACGTAGTGAAGTTCAACGTTTCTTTGACCGATCTAAGCGACTTTGCCGTGCTCAACGATGTGTTTGCCGCCAACCTAAGCGAGCCATACCCAGCGCGCGCGGCGGTACAAGTCGCCGCGTTGCCAAAGGGCGGCGTGGTTGAGATCGAAGCCATCATGTATATTGAGTAAGCCTACCACTCATATCTGTGTTGTAACGATAAGCTTAGCACCCTGCTAGGCTTATTGGTTTTTAGCAGTGAATAGCTGAATAGAGTCTGTTAAATATTCAAATATTTTTGGTTAATGCGGCGTTATTTCGACTTTAATGTCCTAATACTGCCTATGCCGACCATGTAAATCATCGTCTGTGGCAATGACATCTCTCTAATAAGACGGCGACGCCTTTTATGTTGGTACAAGTTGCTCTACCTGTGCCCCTTTACCGGGTATTTGACTATCGCCTGCCAGCAGCTACGCAGGCTACCCCAACCGCTGAGCCTAGCACGCGTCCAGCAATCGGTAGCCGTGTCGAAGTTCCTTTCGGTCAGCAGACACTTATCGGTATCGTGGTTGCTCATATCGCTGCTGCCGATAGCAGCGTACCACTAAATAAGCTCAAATCTATCTATCGATGCTTGGATGACGAGCCTATCCTAAACGCTACGATGCTAAAGCTTGCTTACTGGCTGGCACGCTACTATCACTATCCACTGGGCGATGTGTTTGGCGTGATCCTGCCGACGCTGGTGCGTCAAGGCAAGCCGCTTGATCTTTTGATCACGCACTGGCGCATACTGCCGAACATCACTGATGACGACTTTCATCCCAATGCCAAAAAACAAAAACAGCAGTTTGATATGCTCAAATTGCACGGCGAGCGCGGTGCCAGCGAGGACGTCTTATTATTAGAAGGCATGCAGCGGCCTTTTTTAAAGACACTGGAAGAAAAAGGACTCATTGAGCGCTATATCGAGCCAAAACAAGCGCCGACGCCTGTCAAACTGGCCAAACTGCCGCTTGATCTCAATGACGAGCAGCAACAGGCGGTCAGCACCATCATCGCCGCTCATAAAGCTGGCCGTTACACTGGGTTTTTATTAAACGGCATTACTGGTAGCGGTAAGACCGAAGTGTATTTACAAGTCATGCAAGCGGTACTTGAAGCGGGCAAACAGGTTTTGATTTTGGTGCCAGAGATTGGCTTGACACCGCAGACGCGCGCCCGTTTTGCCAGCCGTTTTGCCGCAGATATCGTACTGCTACACTCTGGCATGAACAACACGCATCGTCTTCAGGGCTGGCAAGACTGCCGTACAGGACACGCTCAAATCATCATTGGCACGCGCTCAGCAGTGCTTTATCCTTTTGCCGATTTAGGGTTGATTGTCGTTGACGAGGCACATGATGGCTCGTATAAGCAGCAAGACACCCTACGCTACCACGCCGCAGATGTCGCGCTTTATCGCGGCGTGCAATACAACATCCCCGTCATACTCGGCACCGCCACCCCTTCGCTTGAGCATCTAAAACTGGTCGATGATGGCAAACTGGTAGAATGTCAGCTATCGACACGGCCAGGCAATGCCAAGCCTGCGCCCATGCAGCTTATCGATGCGCGTCTGCAAAGTACGCACCAGCAGACAACGGATGACGGCGCCCGCTACGATACTGGACTGACAGACGCCATGATTGGGGCAATACGGCAAACTCTAGAAGCTGGCGATCAGGTGCTGGTGTTTTTAAATCGGCGCGGCTACGCACCTGTTTTATTGTGCGAAGCTTGCGGCTGGCAAGCAGATTGTCCACGCTGTGATGCGCATTTAACAGTACACTATAGCCGCCAAAACAGCAGTAACGCCTATCTCAAATGCCACCACTGCGACTGGCAAGCTTATATTCCAGCGGTGTGCCCTGACTGCGGCAGTCAAAACTTGGATGCCAAAGGTATAGGCACGACAAGGCTTAGCGAAAATTTGCACGCGATTTTTACCAATCCGCAAACCAGCAAAGTCCTATACCCTATCATTCAAATCGATCGTGATACCACAAGGCGCAAAGACAGCTGGGAAAATATTTATCAGCGTATCAATCAAGGTGATCCTGCCATATTAGTTGGCACGCAGATGGTCGCCAAAGGCCATCACTTTCCAAACGTTACCTTGGTGTGCTTACCCAACGCCGATCGCGGCTTTTTGTCCGCGGATTTTCGCTCACCTGAGCATACCGCGCAGCTGATGATTCAGGTCGCCGGTCGGGCAGGACGCGGAGACAAAGCAGGACGTGTGTTAATCCAAACGCTACAGCCTGACAATGCGCTACTGCTAAAACTGGTAAAAGACGGCTACCTGTCATTTGCGCGAGAGCTACTACAAGAGCGCAAAATGATGGGACTGCCGCCTTATACCCATGCCGCGTTGATTCGCTGCGAAGGCAAAGCCCTAGCCGTCACCATGCAAGCGCTCAAAGATGCCATCGCTATCTTGCCCAGTAACCACAATTTGGCCGTGCTCGGCCCCATCGATGCGCCCATGAGCAAAAAAAACAGCCGCTACCATGCCCAGCTACTCCTCATCGCCAAAGAGCGCGGGCAACTTCACCAAGTACTAAGCCACTGGTGGCAACCCGTACTGGCGCTACCCAGCGCTAAATATCTAAAACTCACTTTAGATATCGACCCTGTTGGCTGGTAGGCTGACACCTCAAACTTATCACCGTTTCCTCTTATTGTTCTTAGGCTCCTAAACGTATAGTCAATTCAAAATAACATGGTGATAAATTGAAGAGTGCTACTGGAATGAATGTTGCGCAGCCTCTGTGATAACAGCACGCAAGGAAAATTCATACCAGTAGCACCATGTCACTTTTACAGTAAATCGACTATAGCTTACTGGCTGTATTTTTACCTCGTCGTTACAGCTTCTAATACTCGACTATGTTAGATTTATCATTAATCCTTGAAGTTATTTACCATAAGTCTTAATAAATTTGAGTAACGTTATGAGTCAAGAAGATCCCAGTCATAAGCAAAATAAGCATTTACCTCCAAGTGAGCCTATTGATGTCTATAAAAACAGCGATAGTAACTATACTGCTGGCAATCAAGACGCTCATGATCATGACACTCACCTAGAGCAAAACACCGCCCCAAGAGATACCAAAGGCTATCAGCGTACGTTACTGATTAGCTTTGTGATCATCACAGGCTATATGTTTATCGAGGCGATTGGTGGCTTACTGACAGGCAGCTTGGCGTTACTCTCTGATGCAGGACACATGCTCAGCGACGCCATCGCCCTTGGTGCGACGTTGATGGCATTTAAAATCGGCGAAAAAGCCGCCACCCATCAAAAGACCTTTGGCTATAAACGCTTTGAGATTATCGTGGCCACCGTCAATGGTGCGACGCTAGTAATTATCGCCTTGATGATTTTTTATGAAGCGATCAAACGTTTTAACTCACCGCCAGAGATTGCCACCCAAGGTATGTTAATCGTCGCCACCATCGGTATGCTGGTTAATATCTTGGTCGCTTGGCTGATGCATCGTGGTAGTAGCGGCAGCGATGGGCACACCCACAGCCATGGAGCAAATGAAGACCATATAAAAGCCAAAAGTGCTGACCCAAAAGAGCCTGTCAACCTCAATATGCAAAGCGCTTACTTGCATGTATTAAGTGATTTGATGGGCTCAGTGGCCGCTATTGTCGCTGCATTACTGATGATGGGGTTTGGCTGGGTTTGGGCCGATGCCGCAGCGTCGGTGATCGTCGCCATACTTATCTTAGTGAGTGGTTACCGCGTTGTACGTGATTCGGTACATATCTTGATGGAGGGCACGCCAGAAGGCATATCGCTGGTGGATGTCGAAGACAAACTGCTTGCCCATCCACAAGTAAAACAAGTCCACGACCTGCATGTCTGGAGCATCACCAGCGGGCTAAATGCGCTATCTTGCCATGTGGTGGTCGATGGGGATATGAGAATCTCGGATGCCAGCGTATTGATTGCCAATCTTGAGCAAGGTTTGCTTGCGCTTGGTATTCATCACGCCACCATTCAGGTTGAAAGCTTGTCACACCCGCAGACCAGCGCCCATAGCGATGCATTGGTCTGCGACATATCAAAGCAGCAAAGCTCTGTGAATAGCCATATCGGGCATAGTCATTAGGGCGTGCCCTCCATTTAATCGACAGTCACCTAAATGGGTTAAAAATTGCCCATTCTGCTTATTACTTACCCATTACCGCCAACCTACCACCGCCAACCCATCTCAACAATTTCTAGCAAAACTTTACTTATCCTATTTAAAAAAATCCTTTTACTGGTGTTTATATGGTTATAATAATTATAAACTGCCATTTTACTGATTGATTTGCCATGGCAGATAAACTGACTTGTTATTTTTTAACCGATTCCTTGACGATGTGATCTTATGTCTAGACGTTCCGCGCCCTTTGTCGCCCCAGACTATATTGACAACCCAACGTCAAAAGAGGGCAAAAAACACGCCAAAGTTTTGCTATCGACGCTGCAAGACGATATTGCTCAGTTTCGTGACGAGCAGTTTCCACCTGATATCTTGCGTCAGATCCGCGACATGCCTATTTATGAAGGTAACTTAGCAGAGGTGCAGGCCTACCAGCAGCGTTGGCAGCCCCTACTTGAGCGCGCGATGGCTTTTTATCCTGCAGCCAACCTACCGCCCGATTATCTGCCACTGCCAGCCAGCCTCGAGATACCGCAGTTTATTTATCATGTGCAGCGCCTGCATCTGACCAAAGCCCGAGCCAAAGAATCCAAAAGCTTTGGCTCGGTCGGTGCCCTGATTGATAAATGCGGCGATTATAGTGCCGAGGAGACTGCGCGCATGTCAGCAGTATTTGATAACGATGACGAGGCAAGATTGGTGGCGCATCGTGAGTTTATCGATCTACGTGCTTATGTGTTTTGCCGCGATAGTAAGGGTGAGATGATGGAGCCTGAGCGCGTACGCTTTTATCGTACCGGTCTTATCGTCCATGCGTTGCCTGATTTTAAAGTCGTCGATAGCAGACAGACCCCGCGTAAGCGCCGTAACGATGCTTATAACAACCCCATCGCCGACAATGGCGTTTGGAAAATTTACCGCAAAAAATAACGCAGGTTTCTGATATTTTTTTGACCACGTTTTTGATTATGTCTTTGACCTTGCCACTATTTGAGGATACCAGATGTTCGCTGCCGCCGCCGGCTCACCAAATTTGATGTTACAAGCTACAATCTTTTTAGGAGCAGCGCTGCTGTTTGTACCCCTTGGTAAACGATTTGGTATCGCGACGGTTTTAGGGTATCTCATTACTGGTTTGATTTTGGGGCCGAGCGGCTTGGATGTGGCAGGTGACGCTGAGAGCTTGCTGCATTTCTCTGAATTTGGCGTGGTCATGCTGCTGTTTATCATTGGCCTTGAGCTACAACCATCGCGGCTTTGGGCACTACGGCGCTCCATCTTTGTCCTCGGTGGTTTGCAAGTTGGCCTCACTGGCATGCTGCTAATGTGGCTTTTGCACCAGTTTTTTTCTTTGGCATTAGATACTGCCTTTATCGTCGGTTTTGGCCTTGCGCTCTCCTCCACCGCTTTTGTCTTACAGATATTGACCGAAAAGCAGCAGCTCTCTAGCACTCATGGCCGTGAAGCCTTTACTATTTTATTGTTTCAAGACATCGCCGTCATTCCTTTATTGGCGGTCATTCCGTTTTTGTCAGGGGTACGCGAGCAAAGCTATGACCTGCTGTATTTTGGTAAAGTGTTTGCCGTATTTGCGGGTCTGATTTTTGCCAGCCGTTATGTGGTACGTCCATTTTTTAAGTTTGTGGCCTCCAGTGGCGCCTCTGAGCTGCTCACGGCGGTGGCGCTTTTCATTGTGATGGGCGTGTCGATTTTGATGGGTCAGATTGGTCTATCAATGGCACTAGGCGCGTTTTTGACGGGCGTATTGCTGGCCGACTCTGAATATCGTCACGAGCTCGAAGCGAGTATCGAGCCGTTTAAAGGCTTGCTTTTGGGCTTGTTTTTTATGTCGGTTGGCATGCTCACAGACGTCAAGCTTATCTTAGCGGAGCCTATTTTTATTATTGGCTGCGCCATTGCGTTGATGGTGATTAAGTTTGCTGTGATTACCGCCATCGCCAAAGTCTCAGGCAATCGCTGGCCGACCAGTATTAGGCTGGGCGTGACACTGGCACAAGGCGGTGAATTTGCCTTTGTCCTCTTTAGCGTGGCAAGCGCCCAAAACGTCTTGCGCCCTGAGCTTGCCAACACCTTAAACCTCATCGTCACCATCTCTATGGCGCTCACACCATTGGCGTTTTTATTGCTAGAAAAAATCGGCGAGCCATTATTTGCCAAAAGCAAGCCCAGCCGTGAGTACGATGCGATTCCTGATCATGAGCATCAAGTCATCATTGCAGGGTTTGGCCGTGTCGGGCAGATTATCGGGCGCGTACTGCGCATGCACAATATCGAATTTACCGCCATTGAACGCTCAGCCAACCGTGTTGATTTCGTGCGTAAATTTGGTAACCAAGTCTATTACGGCGACCCAAAAAACCCTGAAATCCTCCGCGCTGCTGGTATCAAAAAAGCACGGGTGTTTATATTGGCGATTGACGATTTGGAGCGCTCTATCACCACCGCCCAATATTTGCGCAAAAACTACCCTGATATGATCGTCTTAGCACGAGCGCGGGATCGTCAGCATTATTATCGCTTGCGTGAAGTAGGCGTACGTCATATTTGGCGCGAGACTTACCTGTCGTCGTTAGATATGTCGCGTGAGTCGCTACAGCTGCTGGGCATCTCTCCAGAAAAAGCCCGAGAAACGGTGCAGACATTCCGTGATTACGATGATGACTTGATTGAGCGCCAGCAAGCCATTTATGGCGACGAAGCCAGCCTGATCGAGTCGGCGCAGTCAGCCATGGCAGAGCTTGAGAGTCTATTTGATGAAGATATCGATAAAGCGCGCAAGATGGATTTGACTGACTTTTATGAGGCACTAAAGAGTCAAGCAACGCCTGTCGATGACCAAGATGCCAGCGCCGCTGATTCCAAATCCTAAAGCATTGTCATTATAAATTATTGCCACTCTAAAGCATTGTCCTTGACTACATTGACGACATTGACTGGGATACATGCTCGATAGCACACCCTTGAGCCGATATCGATGCATCAATCAGCTAGGCAGCTTTTTGGGGATTGTTTTTTATTGAGTGAGCTGGTGCAAGCCCAATCATTGCTATCTGGCAGATGATAAAAGACCAAGGTCTGATCATTTAAGTAGCGCACTGGAAAGCTGACGTTTTGAATGGTCGCAATGATGGCGCAATCGGTATTGGTCACTCCTGGCGCTTGGGCGGCGATATCCATGCGCACCTGTTGATCCTCGGTACTAAGCGGCAGATGCACAGGACACTGCCCAGTCTGCTGATAGATCAGCGCTACCCGGTTTTGGGCGTTTTTGGCGATATCATAGGTATCAAACAGCACCGCGTTTTCTTTTGGTTTGGCAACGATAGGTAAAAACTGCACTTTAATCACCAATAGCGCAAATGCAAAAAACCCAAAGCCAAGCCCCAAACCAAATAAGCTCACGCCGCCTTCTTTTTTTAGGTGCGCCTTTTGCGCCTCCTCATCACGCGGATAGTCATTGATAGCATCAGCAATCTCACGACGCGCCATGCGGTAATAATAGGCATCCGTCCAGCGCGCCACCATAAACGACCAAAACAGCCAAATAGCCGCCGCAATACCGATACGGGTGGCCATCTGATAAGCATCAGGGACATAAGACATCGCCACAAACTCAAATGCGACCAAAACCAGCGCCACATTGAGCTGAATAAACGACCAACCAGCCACACTATAGACAATAGCGTCCATATAGCGCTTGCGGTATAGCAGCCAAGGAAAAGTGATAAAAAATGCCGCCCAGTGCCATTTGGGCGACAAATACCCTTGCTCATCAAATTCCTCAAAGCGTTTTAGATAATAACGCTGGCTACGATGGCCAATAAACCATTTGTCCAGCTGCCTGCGCTTGGCTGCTGTGAGCTGTTCTTGATAAAACGGCGGTGGCGAATCCGTTTCGATAAATAACATGAGAGTACGCTCTAAGTTTTCAAAAATATCAATCGTCATTATATGATAACGCCAACCGACCTGTATAGAAAACCCGTGTACACCGATTTGACGTCTTTCGATACTTTAATAGCCTTTATCATCTCGATAGTCTTTACTATCGCCTTTGATGTCATATCTACTCTCATCTCCTACAACTGTATAAAACCGCTAAAAACGTATTGCACATTCACAGTCGCAGCAATATCACTTATAATGACGCCATCTCACTCACCTAATGAAGCACTGCCCATCTTATGAGTCAACATCCTGATAGCAATGACAATCTCACCAGTACGCCAACCACTGATGAGCAAACCCTAATCGACGTCGATACAGCGAGCGCTGACGTTGATGACAACCAAAGTACGCCTGCCGCGGACAAATACATTCGTATCGTCAACACCTTTATGAAACGGCGTACACACATGAACAAAAACGCTGAGCTGGCGTTGACCGCGCCCGAGTTCGCCGATTATTTGGTCAATAACAGCTTTGGCGATGGCGATTTAACAGGCATCAATGACTTGCGCGCGCTATTTGCCGATAGCCCAAATGGCAGTGACGCACCGCTGACCTTAGAGATTGGGTTTGGCTTAGGCGACTCGTTCATCGAGATGGCCGCAGCAGAGCCGGCGCGCAACTTTGTCGGTATCGAAGTCCATGAGCCAGGTATTGGCAAATGCGCCTATATGGCCGGCACCCAAGGCTTGCGTAACGTCAAGATTATCAATGGTGACGCCATCCAACTACTCAAACAGCTACCAGAAAACCATATCGACCGTATTCAGCTATACTTCCCTGACCCATGGCAAAAAAAGCGCCACTATAAGCGCCGCTTTGTCAGCCCTGAGCGCATGGCGATTGTGACACGCAGCCTAACCCAAGGCGGCTGGTTTCATACCGCCACTGACTGGGAGCATTATGCTTTTTGGATGCTGGATGTACTAGACAACTTTGCTGGCCTCACCAACCAAGCAGGCACTGGCAACTTTATCGATAGACCAGACTTTCGTCCAATGACCAAATTTGAGCGCCGCGGTATCGCACGTGGTCATGGCGTTTGGGATTTGATTTATAGCAAAGACTAACACCAAACGATTAAAAATCTTCCCTTAGATAAAGAGCGATAAAGGCGGCTAACAGATTAGCCGCCTTTTTTATGCGTGGCGCTTTGCCAGCAAAGATGATCAAGAGCACAGCGAAATGTGACCGATATAGCTGATAAACAACGCGCCTTAACACGGCCTACTAATTATAAAAAGCTTACCATACGGTCAACTCAGCGCTTCTTGCGACCATTTTGACGGTTTTATTTTTATTAAAAATAATAATTTTATGGCGTGAAACATCGGCGACACAAAGCAATTTTTTGGAAAAACTATACGCGTGACATCACAAAATCCGCTTTGATCTTTAAGAAGTCATAATAAGCGATTTGCGCAAACATTGATGTTACAAGGGCTTGGTGAGTTCTCCCCATAAGCTGTGGATAACCCTGTGTATAAGTCAGCACTTGACAAGCATTTTCCTAGATATATTAAAGGTTCAGGTAAAATCGTTCATTTTTTGTACAATTTAAAACCCTTTAAAAATCAATAATTTACGCTTATAGAGAGAAGCTAAAAATTTATTTCTTATATTTTTTAGAAAAACCGAAATCAGAGCCGATGTTTCACAATCAGCGAATTTTTACCGAAGATATATTGTGGACAACTGCAAACCCTATTGACAAACAATACCATTTTCCTATCCAAAATACTTGCTAATTTTGCCAATACTTATATAACTCTAAAAATAATATGCATGCGACAACCGATGTCGTTTAGCATACCTGCACCCTTAGTATGCTATCTAGATTTTGTTATAATATCCTTATCCAATCAACCATACATCCCTAACGCTTAGATAAATGAACAAACGCCTTAATAATGAGAAGGCGCTGCTTGCACAAGGGGTTATATCAAACTTTTATTTACTTTTATCCGTCATTAATTTTACTGTATAGTAGAATGATTGCACTCTCGACATCATCGATACGACATCTTATTCGTCTTGCTAGACACTGGCCGTTGCCTACCATTTGGGGAGCCGTCAGTATATATGGCCCGTAACCTTCCTATTACCCGTATTTTATCTATCATCGAATTTATCGTTTTACACTAATGATTGAAGACAAGGAATCCAGTATGGACGACAATAAAGCCAAAGCTCTCAAAGCCGCACTTGGTCAAATCGAAAAACAATTTGGTAAAAATACCATCATGCAACTGGGCGATGACTCTGCAGTCCTCGATGCCGATGTGGTCTCGACAGGCTCGCTAGGACTAGATATCGCGCTTGGTATTGGCGGCTTACCAAAAGGCCGTATCATTGAGATTTATGGGCCAGAGAGCTCAGGTAAAACTACCATGACGCTACAAGCGATCGCTGAGTGTCAAAAACAAGGCGGCACCTGTGCCTTTATCGATGCCGAGCATGCGCTTGATCCGGTTTATGCGCGTAAGCTTGGGGTCAATACAGATGACCTACTGCTCTCTCAGCCTGATAACGGTGAGCAGGCGCTGGAGATTACCGATATGCTGGTACGCTCGGGGGCGGTCGATATGATCGTGGTCGACTCCGTCGCCGCCTTGACACCGCGCGCTGAGATTGAAGGTGAGATGGGCGACTCACACATGGGTCTACAAGCCCGCTTGATGAGTCAAGCGCTGCGTAAGATCACAGGTAATGCCAAACGCTCTAACTGTATGGTGGTGTTTATCAACCAGATCCGTATGAAAATCGGCGTGATGTTTGGTAGCCCAGAAACCACAACCGGTGGTAATGCGCTGAAATTCTATGCCTCAGTACGTATGGATATTCGCCGTATCGGGGCGGTCAAAAACGGTGATGAAATCATCGGCAACCAAACCCGTGTCAAGGTCATCAAAAACAAAATGGCACCACCCTTCCGCCAAGCTGAGTTTGAAATCACTTATGGCGAAGGCACCAATCACCTAGCAGAAGTCATCGACTTAGGTGTCGAAATTGGCGCTGTGGGTAAAGCAGGCTCTTGGTATAGCTATGGCGATGAAAAAATCGGCCAGGGTAAAGCCAACTCTGTGCTTTTCTTAAAAGAAAACCCTAGTATTGCCCAAGAAATCGAAGATAAGATCCGTGAAGAAAAGCTTGGTAGCAAAAAAGACGCCAAAGACACTGACGCCTCTCAAAAAGATGAAAACCTAGCGCCTGAGCCAGTACAATAACGGCACGCTTATTTATCATTATGATTGATTATGAACATTAAAACCTTAGCTGAAATACTCGCTGAATCGGACGCCGACTCAGCGAGCGCCCCTACTAGCAAGCCCAAAAAAATCTCTAAAACCTCCCAAACACCCAAAGCGCTCAGATCGCCTCATGCAGCACATGTCGATAAAAATACGTCTCAGAAGTCGGCGTCTACAGCCAAACGTAAAAGACGTGAAAAACGCTTTCATCCAGCCGCGAGCTTTAGCCCTGAGCCTAACGACGCACCTGCGTATCAGCCACCAAAAGCGCAAAGTATCAAAGAGATACTGGCCGAGGTAAAGCATCATATTCATGGTCATTCGGACGATAGCGCCTCTACCATTACCGCTGATAGCGATGCGCGCCTAGAGGGTGCAGATTATTTAGAGAGCACAGAAGGCTCAGCGCCACTGCCTGACCCTATAGCTTCCCATAGTCACCGTACAGACGCGCAAGCGGACAATTTACCTGCTGCTCTAAAAGCGTATCTTCGCACCCCTGAGCAAAGGCAAGTCGAGATTGACGCTATCAAGGCAGAGAGTCGCCTGCGCTGGCTGGCTTTTTATTATCTGTCGCGCCGTGAGTATGGTAAAGCAGAGCTAAAGCAAAAACTGCTCGATAAGGAGCAAGACCCAGACAAGATCGATGCCTTACTCGATGAATTTGAAGAAAAAGGCTACCAAAGTGATTATCGCACTACCCTCATGCTCATCCGTGAAAACATTCGTAAAGGACGGGGGCGTGGCCGTATCAAGCAAGCGTTTTATCAAAAAAAAATAGCCATGCCAGACAACATCGATGAACTGATCGATATGGCAAATGCAGAGTCTGAGGAATTTAGCGAATTTGTCAAGGATGGTGATGACAATCTGGTCGAAGGCGTTGACTGGCTAAAGCTGGCGGTCACCGCTCGCACCAAAAAATACGGCAATACCTTGCCCCGTGAGCCAAAAGACAAGGCTCGTCAATTGCGGTTTTTGCAGTATAGAGGCTTTAAAAGTGACATCTGCTTTGCCGCCCTTGACTACACGCTTGAGACATTAGATGAACGGTTTTAACCGTGACTCATCTAACACTCAGATACCTATTAATAATAGCCAAGCACTTTCCACCATATCATACCTGCCCCTATCCAAATCACCAGATTGACCACACTCATGATAGCGCCGATGCCCCACCACTCTTTTAAGGTCACATACCCTGAGTTAAAGATGACGGGGGCGGTGCCGGTCGCATAATGGGTGAGGGTCATCATAATGTTGCCCGCTGCTGCCAAAATCAGCGCATATAGCATGGGCGGCGCTCCTAAGCTCAGCCCGACGGCATAAAAGGCGGCAAATAAAGCGGTGATATGCGCAGTCGTACTTGCAAAAAAGTAGTGAATGTACAAATATACCAGCGTCAAAATCGCCACGGCACCTACCCAGCCCAGACCTGTCGTACCAATCATCGCTTCAATATTATCAGAAAACCAGCGAATCAAGCCAAGCTCATTCAGATAAGCGGCCATCATAATCAAGGCACCAAACCAGATGATGGTATCCCAAGCAGATTTTTCTTTGAGAATATCCTCCCACGTCAGTACCCCAGTCAATATCAAAGTCGTCAGACCGATAAAAGCCGTCGTCGTGGCATCGACGCTGTATTGCTCACCCAATAGCAGCGCCGGTATATTAGCCCAGAGTAGTAGCATCAGGCCAAACACACCGAGCATGATTTTTTCTTGGCGGCTGATGCTACCCATGTCTGCCAAATTGTCTTTTGCAAAACCTTTAGCGTCGGGCGTGACTTTGACATCAGGTGGATAGATCAGATAAATCACCAAGGGCATCACCACCAAGCACAGGATGCCCGGCACAAACATCGCCACCGCCCACGTTGTCCACGACAACTGAATGTTGCCGCCTGTGGCTTTATTTACTAGGTCTACCACTAAAGGGTTGGGCGCGGTCGCGGTGATAAACATCCCTGAGGTAATCGGATTGGCGTGGTAATTGACCATCGCCAGATAGCGACCAATTTTATTTTGCGTGCCTTCCTCTGGCGTTGAATGAAAGCTTTGGGCGATAGATTTCATAATAGGATGAATAATACCGCCACCACGCGCGGTATTCGACGGCGTGATAGGCGCTATCATCAGCTCAGCCGCCGTCAATGAGTACGCGACTCCGATGGTTTTTTTGCCAAAGATAGAAATAAAATAATAAGCAATGCGGCGACCAAGACCAGTTTTGATAAGGCCGCGCGATATCATCACTGCGATACCAATCAACCATATCAGCGGGCTTGAATAGCTAGAGAGCGCATCATTGATGGCTTGTTTTGGGCTGTCACTGGTTACCCCCGTCAAGGCCACGAGCGTCACGGCGATGACCGCTATCGCCCCGATGGGTAGCACTTTACCAATAATGGCAACGATGGTGGCGATAAATAAAGCCAGCATGTGCCATGCTTCAGGAGTGACGCCCGTCGGTACAGGAATGACAAACCAGATGATAAGACCTACGACGATGGCAATAGCGGCTTGGATCGGCTTAAACGGCATGCGTCAGTATCCTATGCAGTGGCTGATACCCTCATCTTATAAGATTACCGGCACTGTTGTGCATTTGTTCACCATTTTTAACATATCTATGTAGCATGTATTGTTGAATTCCTCACAACAAAAAAGAGCACGCTATACAAACGTGCTCTTTTGGCCGCTATCAGCTGTCTGTTTCAGTAACGGTAGACTACACAGCTAAAGGTAGATATAACACAAGCATGGGGCCATTATCGTAAAGTGCCTAGACGGTTGGATAACTGGCCGATGATTTGATCAATCTCTTCGTTAGCCTCCGCTTCGGTATCTAAATTACCTTTGGGGGTAAGCTGATTTACGACTTCAGGTAACAGCTCTGCAATGCCTTGGCGCACCTCGGCTTCGTTGGCACCGGTATGCGCTGCCACTTGTTGAATCTCACTTTCATCAAACAATCGATTGACATCGTTTGGGTCGAGATTTTCATTGTCCTGCTGATTGCTCATCCAAGAGCGTGCTTGGTTTTCATAGCCCATGCCCGTGATTTTAGATAACGCACCGCTCAGACCGCCATTACGCTTGATCCAGCTGAGCACCATTGGCATAAGCGCGGCGATAAGCATGCCTTTACCGCCAAAGCCGCTTTGAGTACGCTGACCACCCAGTACGCTTCCTAAGATATCGCCCAAACCACCAGCGCCTGCGCTGACGCCCCCACGCTGCGCGCCGCCAGTAAAACCACCGATGATATCATCTAGGCCAAAGCCATTATCTGGCTGACGATCGTGTTGACGCGGATTATAGCCACCTGCCTGACTGCCTCCCAGCACGCTTCCTAAGATATCACCCAGACCGCCTGTCCGCCTTGTATCAGCACGCTGATTGACTGGGTTATGCTGGGCGTCGGCAGGATTCATGGCTTGACGAGCCACCTGACTGACTAAATTCCCTAATAAACTCATATTTTTCTCCTTTTTTATCATTATCGTGGTCTAGCACAGTGTTTTTTAGCCGTTATTTGTCGGTAGCCATTTTTTAACGCCGCTGCCTCACAACATACATTATCACCATAACTTTTATAACCATACTTTCTACAACAGTGTTGTTATAGTCAGCTCAAAGCAAAACTGTCATAAGTTTAAACGCGCTACTGGTATAAATTTTACTTGCGTGCTGCGTCCCCAGAGGCTGCGAAAAATTCATCCCAGTAGCGCTATAACACTTTTAAAGTGTATCGACTATAGTTAGTTGTCAATTAATAGTGACATTAATATAGCAAGCTTTCTTGCTGATCGAGATAGGTATTTTGTTATGACATGTAGGCGCTTGTAAGCCTACACATCGCTACCAAGGGAAAAGAAGATAAGTATTTAGACAGTATTGCCCGTGCTCATATTGGCCAAAACATTTAGCTCTCGCCACTGCTCGGGGCTGACTTGATCGCGAAAAACTGTCACGGCCAACGAACGCTGATAAGGCTCGATGATATCAAATTCAAAACTGAGCGCCCACTCAAAACGGTGAATGGCTTGTAGATTTGCCAACCATAAGCCCTCCCCCTGCGCCGTACGCATCAACAGCTGCCAGTGTTGATCAAGGCGCTGACTCACTGGCGGCTGGCTTAGATGTAGCAGGATCGGCCGCGATACGGTCAAATAACCAAGCACTGCGGCTGTCACCACTAAGACCAGCACGTACTGCCAAAGCGCCAAAGACGCTAATAAACCAAGCCCTATCATGATGCTTGCTAAGCTCAGATATAACAGCAAACGCAATCGGCTCCTAGGCTCGATAGCAGTATCAATACGCAGGGCAGTTATCGAATCCATGATATCGCAGTAATCTCATAATGGGTGTGGTAGCGAATTAGGGCATCAACTCTTTGGTATGACGCCATGTTTTAATTTTATTGACCAGCGCCCAGATATCGTCGCTCTCTGGGCGGTTTTGGTTGGTAAAATAATCCAATAAATCTGGGTCTTCATGGGTGAGCATTTCGGCAAAGGTCGCCTGTTCAGCAGCATCTGCGGTCAAATACCGCTCCTTGACGTAAGGGTCGATATAAAAATCCAGCTCTTTTAGGCCGCGGCGGGCTTGATAGATGACGCGGCGCTGCTCATTGGTTGGCTCAAGTTGTTTATTTTCAGATATGCTCATAGGAAACGCCTCATAGCTAGTAGGTACATTACTTAGTGGATTGATAGTGATGGTTGTTGGTCGTAATAACAGAGGTTTGATAATACTCGGTTAATTGCTGCCAAAGCGCGGCCGCTTGCTGCATCATCGCTACATTATGAGTACGGATGATACTCGCGCCTTGCTGCAATGCCAACAATCCAGCCGCAGTACCGATCGCATCACGCTCGCTGGCTTGCGTAGTGGCAACTGCTGGTACACCGCTCTTAGTGAGTACCTGTGCCAAAAAACGCTTACGCGAGATACCAAACATCAATGGCAAACCAAGCGTTTGTAACTTATCAAGCTGGGTCAATAGTGCACAATGATGCTCGTAATCTTTTGCAAAACCAAAGCCTGGATCGATGATGAGGTTTTCACGCTTCACGCCAGCACAAGTCACCTCTTCAATACGAGCAAGCAGCTCGCGACTGACATCACCGATTACCTCGTCATACTGCGCCAACTCATTCATGGTCGTGGGCTCGCCGCGCATGTGCATCAGCATCACCGGTATATCAAGTGCTGCTGCTAATTGGGCTGCACCCTCACGTCTGAGCGCGCGTACATCATTCCAAATATCAGCGCCTGCATCAAACGCTGCTTGCATCACCGTCGGGCTACTGGTATCGATCGACAGCCAAATATCCTGACCCATTTCACCTAACTGCTGACGAATGGCTGTCACCACTGGCACCACACGCTGCACTTCTTCATCCGTCGCTACAGGCGCGGCATTTGGACGGGTAGATTCGCCGCCGATATCGATAATCGTCGCCCCTTCATTTATCAGCTGTTTACAATGCTGCAGCGCTTTATCTACCGCGGTAAACTGACCACCATCTGAAAACGAGTCTGGCGTCACATTTAATATTCCCATCACCTGCGGCTGCGATAGATCCAAAACTTTGTTGCGGCTGCGAATGCGATAAGTCGGTAAAGGCTGAAACAATGACATAGGCCATCCATTATCAATAAAAGGAGCTGAAAAAGGGGAATCGGTATTGGCGATCGTTTGCTTATGATACCAGTAAATCCCATACGGTTCTAAATTCTGAATAAAATACGAGCCATAAAAAAGCCCTTTATCAAAAAGGGCTTTTTAACTTAAACAGTGATGTGCCAGCGGTCTTTTACAATTTTACTTGCTTGCTCTACATCGCTGGTAATGGCGGCGGTGTCGGACCCGTGGTTTTAACGTCATTTTTTGACAAGTTCACTTCGTTGGGCTGATACACTCTTGGTGGACGTGGCTCTTCACCTGCCAAAATGTCTTGCAACTGATCCCGATCGATGGTTTCCCACTTCATCAAGGCATCGACCATCGCATGCATCTTGTCTTGGTTGGCTTCGATCAGCTCGCGAGCGATATCATATTGCTCTTCTAACATGCGGCGCACTTCTTCATCGACCTTTTGCTGTGTGGCCTCTGAAATCGTACGGCTGCTAGAGCCAAAATAACCTTGTGAGCTGTCTTCATCTTCATACACCATGATACCTAGCGCATCAGACATACCATACTTGGTGACCATCGCTCGTGCCATTTTGGTAGCACGCTCAAAGTCGTTGGACGCGCCCGTTGACATCTGATTGATAAAGACTTCTTCAGCAATACGGCCACCGAATAAGATAGCAATATCATTGAGCATTTTTGACTTATACATGCTGGTCTGGTCATGCTCAGGTAGCTGCCAAGTCACACCAAGGGCAAATCCGCGCGGCATGATCGTTACTTTATGCACAGGGTCGGTACCTGGTAGTAGCTCAGCAACCAAGGCATGACCTGCTTCATGATAAGCAGTGGCTCGGCGCTCTTCTTCGCGTATTACCATCGATTTGCGCTCAGGACCCATATACAGCTTGTCCTTTGCGTCCTCAAAGTCATTCATATCTACGCTGGTTTTGTTACGACGGGCGGCAAATAGTGCCGCTTCGTTGACCAAGTTGGCCAGCTGGGCACCACTAAAGCCAGGCGTACCACGCGCAAGCGAGCTGGCATCGACACCGATAGTATTCGGCAATTTACGCAAATGTACTTTCAAAATCTGCTCACGGCCTTTGATATCGGGCAGGCCTACTTGTACCTGACGGTCAAAACGTCCTGGACGCAGTAGCGCTTTATCGAGTACATCAGCGCGGTTGGTCGCGGCAATCACGATCACGCCTTCGTTACCTTCAAAGCCGTCCATCTCAACCAATAGTTGGTTCAATGTCTGCTCACGCTCGTCATTACCGCCGCCCATACCAGAGCCACGGTGGCGACCAACGGCATCGATCTCATCGATAAAGATGATACAAGGGGCACTCTTTTTCGCTTGCTCAAACATATCGCGCACACGTGAGGCACCCACACCGACAAACATCTCGACAAAGTCAGACCCTGAAATAGAGAAGAACGGTACTTTGGCTTCACCAGCGATGGCACGCGCCAATAGCGTCTTACCCGTACCAGGCGGTCCAACCATCAAGATACCGCGTGGGATGGTCGCACCTAGCTTGGTAAACTTGTCTGGATCGCGCAAGAAGTCAACGACCTCGACCACTTCTTCTTTGGCCTCTTCACAGCCTGCAACATCCTCAAAATTGACGTTGATTTGGTCTTCGGTGAGCATTTTGGCTTTTGATTTACCAAAGCTCATCGGACCACCACCCTTGCCGCCAGCGCCGCCTTGCATATTACGCATAAAGAATAAAAACAGACCAATAATCAATAAAATTGGGAAACTGGCTATCAGCAATTGCATCAAGACGCTTTGGCGTTTCGGAGCAGTTCCTTGAACTTCAACCTGATTTTCACGCAACAGCGGCATCAGCTCGTCGTCTGACACAGCGGGTCTAATGGTCTCAAAAGATGAGCCATTTTTCTTTTCACCGGTGATTTGTTCGCCGTCAATTTCAACACTGGCTACCTGATTTTCTGACACCGCGGTCACAAACTCAGAGTAGTTAAGGTTATCCGGCTCAGAAGATTGATCAAAGCCGCTAAACACCAGCACCAAAATGCCGATTACCACCAGCCACAATAAGGTATTTTTTACCATGTCGCTCACTAGTTATTCCCATCCCTTACTTATTGGTGTGTTTACTAAACACGTGACGTCCATAAACGTTTGGCTCATTTGACGATATATAAATCTCAACGAGCATATCGGGCGTTTATTATCAGACGACTTTGCCTAAAACTCATGCTTAAAACAAAGTTAATATACCATGATATGTGGTGTTCTCCTGCATAATTCAAGCAGGTTTCACTTTTATTCAGTTAACGATTGTAGCGGATTTTCACGCATGGTATCCATCTTTTATGATGGCGTACTCTCCCGCTTACAATAGCAGCAACTCATTGAAACTAAAACTATTTGATCGCCACCCAAAACATCTCTTTTGATCGTGGTCGTGAGGCAGCGGGCTTGATGCTACGGATTTTACTAAAATCACGCTGCATCTGCTGACGTAATTCTTGTGTACCCTCACCCTGAAACACTTTCATAATAAGCGCGCCACCTTTGGGTAAGGTTGCCAGCGCAAAGTCGACCGCCAGCTCGCATAGGTACATCATACGCGGCTGATCAATCGCGCGATTGCCAGAAGTATTGGGCGCCATATCTGATAGCACCACATCGACCTGCCGATCGCCCACTTCTGCCATAATCGCGTCAAACACCTCAGCCTCACGAAAGTCACCTTGGATAAAGGTGACATCTGGCAACGCATCCATCGGCAAGATATCAGAGGCGATCAAAATACCTTTATCACCCACCAACTGCCCAGCCACTTGTGACCAGCTACCAGGCGCACTGCCCAAATCCACAACCGTCATGCCTTTTTTTATTAGGCTGGTCTTTTCGTTGATTTCTAGGAGCTTATAAGCTGCGCGGGCGCGGTAGCCGTCTTTTTGGGCCTTTTGTACATAATGGTCGTCAATATGCTCTTGCATCCAAGCACTGCTGCTTTTTGACAATTTTTTGTTTTCGATACGCGTGGCCAAAATACCTGCTCCTATTACTCTGCAAAACTTTATGCGCTTTGATAACGATACACTTTGAAACGCCTGATGACTCATTGCAACGTCTGATGCACAAAAGACATAGTACCAATGAGGCGATTTATCTATAAATGCGCTTAAATCATCAAATTCTCTTGGTTAAATAACTGTTTTAAAAGGCAGTAGCGTTTATAATGTGGTCAAACCTTCAGTTTAACATTTTCGGCACGTAAAATCGTGCAAAATCCCGCCGATCTCATGCAAGTTGGTCATAGATTATCTATAATGATCACTCACTGCCGTTGGCGGTAATATTTTTATTTTTATCAATACCTAGGAATTCTATGCAACTCGATAACGCTACCATCAAACGTCTAAAAGGCATCGGCCATGAGCTAAAGCCTATCGTTATGATTGGCAACAAAGGCATCACTCCCACCATCACCGAAGAGATTGATCGTGCTTTATCAGATCATGAGCTCATCAAGGTAAAACTACCGGCCGGCACCAAAGAAGAGCGTGATACCATCGGCGCAGAGCTTGCGGCGGCGGCAAACGCCACTTTGGTACATTCTATCGGTCGTATGGCGTTGCTACTACGCCAAAACCCAAATGCCAATCCAAAACTCTCTAATCTCACTCGTCACGCCCAGTAGTATGTCGGCACAAAGAGGCGGTGTGGATTTAGTGCGGATAAATAAATGGTCGTGCTGTGTGTGACCATGCCGCAATACGCCTGCTATCTGCTATACCCTAAAACCGCGCGGCATGTTGCTCGCGGTTTTTTGCATGATGGGTATATAATCAATCTACTCTAAATTAAATACTGGTAGCACTCTGGCACCGCAGTTTTTTATGTAGGATTAACTATATAGACCTAGCGCAATAGACCTCGCGCAGTATTCATACTACCTATCGAAAAGACTGCCTATCAAAACTAGTGCCTATCAAAACAGTGATTACATCATGAGCCAAGTCTTTCATTTACGTTTAGCCACCGACAGCCTCGCCATCCAGGCGCAGCAGTTAGGTGTCAGTATCGCTGCGCTATCAGATATCCGCGTGAGCGTACACGCAGACATCAGCAAGACGTCGCCTTTTTATCTAAAGCTTCAATATCAAGTCAGCATGCCCACACCTTCTATGGCGCACCGACTAGAGTGGCCAGTATGGCAGTCAGACAAGGTCGGTTTTGCAGACTATCTGTGGGAGGAGACCTGCCTTGAGTGCTTTATCAGTGCTAAAATCCCGCAAGCTCCTATGGCAAAGGCAAACGCACCTTATATCGAAATCAATGCCAGTCCAGACGGTCGTTACGCACTGTATCAGTTTGATGGCTATCGGCACCCAGATACTTTGCCGCCGCCAGCCTTGATGACAGATCTGCAAACCCGTGCCATGCTCGATTGGCCAGCATCGAGCGTAAATTCAAGCTCAGGTGTAAACTTGGCCCGCTCAGTTGATTTTGAGCGTTACTTGCATATACCAGTGACGCCATTGCCGCATCAGCAATACGCCGTATATGGCACCGTGATTGAGCACCTCCACCCCTGCGTTATCTTATGGGTGGATAAAACGGCGCTATATTTTGCGCCCTCTCACGCTACCCCGCCTGATTTTCACAATCGCCAGCATTGGTGCAAGTTTGTGCTTTAGCTGTTGTGTGCTTCGTGCTATGACAACACAAATAAAAAAACTCAGTAACGTCATAAAGAGCATTACTGAGTTTGGAGAAAACCGGTAAATCAGCTCACTATCAGCTGATTACTAAACAGATTATTATTTGTCTGCCATGGCAAGATAGATACCTCGATCTGAGGCGTCATCTACGTATTGTGAGTCGCGCCATGTGGTATAACTATGGACACCGCTGTATGGGCTGATACCTTTTTGGCGGAAGTCAGATACCCAGTCGGTACCATCAAAAATCTGGATATGGCCGTGCGGGCGTCTTGAGCTACGGTCATAGACGATCACATCACCCACCTGATGCGGTGTGTCATTACTGATTTTGGTAAAGCCTGCTTGGGCAAGCGTGCCACGCGTGGCGTACTGATACGCTGAAGGATTTGGCGTAAACTCATAGCCTGCTGATTGCAAGGCTTTACGGACATAGCGGGCACAGTAGCCAGAGCTTCTAGACAACGCCACGCGTGAAGCACGTGCTGCGGCAATGGCAGGAGCTGAGTTGCTATCAGGTACACGGCTTGCTTGCTGCTGGCGCTGCTCATAAGAAAGGCGGCTGGTGAGCGAGGCAAGTTGATATTCTTTTTGCTTGGCATGAGCACTTAGGTTGTCAATTGCTTGACTGATTTCATCATTACTATAAACATGGGCGCCGCTATTGGTGCTATAGATATTGCGACTAGAACCGTAGTTCACAGAAGTAGAGATGTTTGTGACGGTATGACTCAAGGTATTATTTGGTTGAAAGGTCGTTTCGACAGCACCACTCGTCTGTGCTATGCCCATTCCCAATACTGACAAAATTAATAAAGCTTGTTTCATAAATTTACTACCTATGGTTAATACAGGATTGCTCGTCATCCATGACGACGCATCAATTAATTTAGAGGATATTCACATCAAGCAAACATGATAAAATCCTTATCACAACCACTTCTTTTATCGTGACTCACACCGATAGTTTTGGTCTGGTCAACTGCCTCATCACTCACTTGTTATATACTGCAGTTAGCATGTTTATGATAAATATCGTTTTTGTCACCTACTAGATGAGTTATCACGATGTCAAAAAAACAGCCCAATCGGCTTGCCAAACTTATTGATCATCAAGCTTTTGCTGGTAGCGCACTACCCCAAACCCTTGCTGATAATATGCAGTTTTATATAAAAGCGACCAATGAGATAAAAGCGCTACTGGTAGATTGTCTACCTGAGGAAATCCTCAATAGCTGCTGGGTCGTCGGACTTACTGCTGAGCAATTGGTACTCAGTGTCAGCTCAATGACGGCTGCTAACCATATTCGCTATTTACAGAGCGCGTACTTGCAAGTCCTTAATGAGCAGTCAATTACATTTAAACAACTCAAGCAAATTCGCGTCATTGTAGCCAATACTTCTACTGAAAATCATGTATCAAAATCATCTTCAGGGCTAGCGGCGGCCTCATCAAAATCTCGTAAAGCTAATAAAAATCAGGCTCTTAGCCAAAACACAAAGCGGACTATATCACAGGCTGCAGAGCATGTCACCACTGATGAAAACCTCAAAAAAGCACTTTTGCGCCTAGCAAATCACTAAAAATCATCTCGTTACTATGTAAAGTTATGTAAACAAAAACAGAAAATCATCCCTTGAACGCTGGGTTTTTGTAATATCGCAAACAAAAAAAATCGTCTATCGCTTTCATTCAAATAATGAATGAAAGCGATAGACGATCATAAAATTATCCACAGCTTTTATATTGTCTAGGTTAGCGCAGAATTGTTAAAGTAAGCTAAACAATATATTCAAAAATACGAATATTCTATGACTGTAAGCATGGGCAACTTATGTAATATTGCGTAAATGTTTCGATACTTCGTGTATATTCCTGTATTTATCCTTCAACGGCCAAACCATTGAGTGGCAAATATTCGATCGGACAAGTTACGTTGTCATCAAATGTTACAATTTCAAAGTTATCATGATTGGATAATATCTCACGTACCAGCAAATTGTTTAGAGCATGACCAGACTTGTAGGCATTAAAACGACCTAAAATAGGATAACCTATCAAATATAAATCGCCCAATGCGTCTAAAATTTTATGACGGACAAATTCATCATTGAAACGCAGGCCTTCTTCGTTGAGTACGCTCATATCATCGATGACAATGGCATTGTCCATACTGCCGCCTAGCGCCAAGTTGTTTTGACGCAAAGCTTCGATATCACGTAAAAACCCAAATGTACGAGCCGAGCTGAGCTGCTCGATGAAGTTTTGGGTCGAGAACTGTAATTGGGCGTGCTGAAAGTCTTTGTCGATAGCAGGATGATCAAAGTCAATCTCAAAGTTTAACTCAAAACCCTCATAAGGGCGCAACTCTGCCCATTTATCATCGACTTTTACTCGTACAGGTCGCAAAATCTTGATGAATTTTTTGGGTGCTTCTTGCTCACAAAATCCCGCCTCCAGCAGTAAGGCGACAAAAGGCGCGGCACTGCCATCCATAATCGGTATCTCTGATGCCGACACGCGAATCAATAAATTATCAATACCCAGTCCAGCAATCGCACTAAGCAAATGCTCTACCGTACCCACGCGCGTACCTCCAAAGACCAGATTGGAGGACATCATGGTGTCTTGTACCAAAAAGGCACTGGCTGGAATCGGTTGGCTGCCGGCGATGTCTGAGCGCTCGAAAACAATACCTGTATCGACTGGCTGCGGATGAAACGCTAAGTCAACAGGCTGACCACTATGGAGACCAGTACCTGTAACGGCTATCGCTATTTTTATGGTTCTTTGGTTCATGGCTGTCTTCTCACATATTTTGTTACAATTGCCATAGTGTACCATTACCCGCCCCTATTTCGCCATAGTTAAAAGTAGCTATTTTACTTATCTCCTTGATTGATAACACTTATCACTGATTTTTTGCCGTCATCTGTGGTCTGTTTTTTCTCTTATATCCGTATCTACATCTCAAAATCTGTCATACTTTTTAACACTTAGATCAGGTTTGTAAACTACAGCAGACACAAAAAAGCCAGCAATGTATGCTGGCTTTTTTGTCTATATCTTATATGACAGACAAGATCTGTATGACAAACTACTTGTTTTGCTGACGCTTTAGATAGTCTTGAATACTGTTGGTTTTGGTCTTAGGCTGCTCTTGTATGGTGTTTGCACGGGCAGCATGGTCTTGATACATTTGCGCTTGTGATTGCTTTTGACTGTTTAACGCACTGGTATGTACGTTAGGATCAACAGGCTGAGTACTGTTTACAGACGGTACTGGCTGCTCTTTCACTTCCGGCTCTTTACCAGCGTTTTCGTCTAAAGTAAGACCGGTTGCGATGACGGTAACATGCAAATCATCGCCCATTTTTTCATCGATCACTGAGCCATAGAAAATATGCGCGTCATCGATGTCTGTGATTTCTTCGACGATTTCACTGATCTTGCTCATCTCGTCGAGTGATAACGACTCAGAGGAGATAACGTTGACCAATAGGCCTTTGGCGTTTTCTAGGCGTAAATCATCAAGTAGTGGCGATCTGATGGCTTTTTCTGTGGCTTGACGAGCACGATCATCACCGCTGGCGCGGCCAATTCCCATCATAGCGTGACCTTTGGCTGTCATCGCGGTGCGAATATCGTTAAAGTCAATATTAATCATACCTTCGCTGGCGATGGTCTCAGCGATACCTTGAACCGCATGCAATAACACGTCATCGGCTTTTTTAAAGGCATCCTGCATTGAGATATTGCCATAGACGCTCATCAGCTTGTCGTTTGGAATGGTTATGATAGAGTCTACAAAATTGGTCAGCTGCTCGATACCTGCCTTTGCCGCCTTAATGCGTTTACCACCTTCAAATTTAAATGGCGTGGTCACAACAGCAACTGTCAACACTTCCATCTCTTTTGCGATACGAGCCACCACTGGCGCGGCACCCGTACCCGTACCACCACCCATTCCAGCGGTAATAAACACCATGTCTGAATGCTCAAGCAAGCCGCGGATGGCTTCTTCTTCGCTCTCTGCTGCTTCGCGGCCGACTTCTGGGTTGGCACCAGCACCTAGCCCGCGGTTGGTCTTTGCGCCCAGCTGCAGTTTATGCGGCGCTGTCAGACGGTCAAGTGCTTGTTTATCCGTATTGGCACAGACGAAGGTTACACCTCTAATCCCTTGTTGTACCATATGTTCAACCGCATTACCGCCGCCGCCACCCACACCGAATACTGTGAAGCTTGCTTGGCCGTTATTTTGAAGCTGGTTATCATCTGGCATGGTGTATTTTAACATAAGAAAGATTCTCCAGTTGCAGATAGCGTAATGTTCGATACGTAGTAACGCACTCATGTGGCGCGCTATCGACATACTATATATAAATGTATTTAAATAAAATAGGGTAAATGGCCCAAATAGTTTGGCTAAGACGAAATATGTCGTCTTAGCACGGTATTTACTGCTTAATCTATTGTTTGTCGGTCTCGCTCTTGCCTCACCCCTCTATAAGCCTATATCAGAGTGTCTTGACTAAAAGCATGGCCCAACAGTATCAGCGGCACTTAGCAGCGTTATAGTATCTTTTTTAAGACATTGGCAAAACGCTGGCCTGCGCTCTGAAAAACGCCCGTGACGCGGCTTTTTTTGATGGCTTCAGGCTCGCTTTTTTCACTACGGCGAAACTGCTCACTTTGACTATATAGTAGTGTACCAAATGCCGTCTGATAAGCGCGATCATTCACTTGGGTATTAAGCTGTTTAAACGCTTCGTCATTATCAAAATGATTGTGTGCGCTGATTGCAGGATGAGTATTGGTCAGCACCACCGGCATTTTGAGCAGCTTTTTGGTAAAGGGTATCATGCCTTTGATGGCCGTACCGCCGCCTGTGAGCACGATGCCTTTATCAATATAGCCGATTAGGTCAGCCTCATGCAATTGACGCGCCACTTCGGTAAATATCTGTATATAGCGCGCTTCAATAATACGTGCCAGATTATAGGTACCGATATTGATCTCGTCATTCGATCCTTGTGGCTTAAAAAGAAAAAACGAGCTGGGATCGACGCTATTGACATCGACGGTACCATACGTTTTTTTGAGCTTTTCTGCCTCAATCATCGAGATGCCAAAATCTGCTGAAATGTCCATCGTTACCTCATGGCTACCCGTGGCGATACAATGGGTAAAAATCAGCTTGTTTTCTTTGTAAACACAAATACTGGTCGTACTAGCGCCAATATCCACCAAGCAAACCCCTTGCTGGCGCTCATCGCTCATCAAGCTATATTCAGCACTAGTCACCGCATCAAACACAATATGATCGATGCCGACATCACAGCTTTGTAAGAGTTTTTGGATATTTTGGCGACTAGAAACCGGCATCATCATCATGTGATACATCACGGTGATGTTGTGCGCCATCATCTCAATGGCATCATCGACCATAAAGTCTTGCTCATCGACATAGATACCCTGCTGGCAGCAATGCATCAGATAATAATCTGGCGACAAATCGCGGGATTTGGCATTGGATAGGGCTTGCACCATGTCTTTGGCACGGACCACTTCGTCTTCGACTCGCACCTCACCTGCACTGTTGCTACTGAGGAGCTCGGGCGTGGCAAGCGTGAGCCACACACTATGCACACGGCAATTGGCCATGTCTTCTGCTTCTTGGATGGCTTGTTTGATGGCGCCTTGTAGACGTTCGCGGTGTTTGATTTGCCCTTGATAAAAATCACTGTTTTTAACTTGTCCCACGCCCAGTATGCGAATGTCTGTTGCAGAGACGACATTGCCTATCACGACATATACTGCCGTGGCGCTTAGATGGACAACAACCAGATTTTCAGTATTTTTCATGGTACCAGACAAATTATCGCTAAACAGGAGAGCAGATGACGTCTCCATTAAATCATTAAAACCATCGCTATATTCTTTGTAGTAAATAAACAACTTGTACTAAATAAAAAACTTATACTAAATAAACAGCGTCTATCTGTCGGTGCGCTATGACTGGCTGTTTATCAGGTTTGTGCAAGACCGCTCATGCTCTTCTTTCTGAGCCGGCTCTTATCATTTTTTACTCAATATCATCACCGATTACGATGAGCGCGCTGGTGGCGCGCTGATATCCCAAGAGATGGTAAAGCCGTTTTTGTAACGCAAGTCCACTGACTGTATCTCATCACGGCGATCGCTTAATTGATTGGCCAGTAATTGACTCAGATTAAGCAGTTTTTGCGCCGTATTTTCGTTATCGACAATCACTCGCAATCCATTATCAAAACGAATCAGCCACGTCATTCTGGGTGATAAGATGATGTCCTCGACCTGTATACCTAGCGGCGCATACCAGTCGTTGACTTGCTGCATTTGCTGCATGATGACTGGTGCTTGTGATATCTCACCTTGCAGCGTCGCAAAACCCTCTTGCGCCAGGTCTTTGCTATCAGCAGGCACAAAAACCGCGCCTTTTGCATCGACCAGTCGCTCTGTACCAAAGTTTGCAATCGCTTGTTTGGGCAGTGCCGTCACCACGATGCCGCGTTGCCAATCGCGTGAGACACTCACTTGATCGACCCATGCTAGCCCGGTTGCGATATCTCTGAGCGCTTGCAAATCAGAGGTAAAAAAACTACTGACTTTTTGCTGATTCATCACTTGACTGAGCGAACGATACTGCGTCACGGTCAAGCCCTGATTGCTCACATGAATAGCAGCTGGCGGGGCATCTCGCAGCGCCTTGCCGCCCATCAGTAGTATCAGTACCAACAAACCTAGTACCAAGACCATAAATAAGTATCTAACCGAAGTCGGTACTTGAAAACTAGAGGTCGGGCGACGGGTTTTATCACTCATCAAGTCAGTTGCCTCGTTGACGGTTTGAGCCATAACGACCTTTTTCCCTATATTTGCATAGATTGCTCATGCTGTTTGTTGATATAAATTGGCTCATCAATGTTGCAAACCGTTTAAGTGCAAACCTTTTAAATAGTAGGTTAGCAAATACTTGGGAGAAAACGACATTTATAGTGCGCTCATGCTCTGTTAAATGTAACATTTTTCTTACTTTATGAACGACTTATGACAGCTGATCATAAAAAACACAAATATCACCAAAACAACCCAATAATTACAATATTAACGTATTTTGTGGTCAAACAATAGCCTAACCCCAAAGAGTGACTATGAATTTACACAAGTTTACATGAAGCTATGACACAGCAGCGCTAGCGATACATTATCCGTTTTCATGCCTTGCAGACTTTTGGGTAAAACGGCTTTTGATAAACCCTGCTAAACAGTCTGAGACAAAATATGCCAGCACAGCGCGTCAAAATCCATACCGCGCGCTTTTGCAGCCATCGGCACCAAGCTATGACTGGTCATCCCAGGTACTGTATTGATTTCTAACAGCCAAAAATTGCCCGCCTCATCCTGCATGGCATCGATGCGGCCCCAGCCTTTGGCATCGACGGCACGGAACGCGGCAAGGCTCAGCTCTTGTAAGTGCTTTTCGTCGGTGGCACTTAAGCCGCAAGGGATATAGTAGCTGGTGTCGTTGCGATTGTACTTGGCCTCAAAATCATAGAAATTGGTGATATCGGCAGGCTCAAGGCGAATCACAGGGTAGGCCTCGTCATCAATGATCACGATGGTAAACTCACGGCCAGTAATCCAACGCTCTGCCATGACCGCGTCGCCGCACTGCACGGCTGTTGCATAGGCGGCCGGTAGCTCGTCGAGATTGTTGACTTTGGTCATGCCAATGCTTGAACCTTCATGCACCGGTTTGATAATGAGCGGCAAACCCAGCATATTGACCACTTGCTGCCAATCGGTGTCGGCTGTCAATAATGAGAACGGCGCGGTTGATAAGCCGCACCCTTGCCATAACTGCTTGGTGCGTACTTTATCCATACCCAGTGCCGAGGCCAAAATACCTGAGCCTGTCTGCGGAATATCGAACCATTGCAGCACGCCTTGTAGCAAGCCGTCTTCGCCGCCGCGGCCATGCAAGACATTAAACACGCGATCATACTGACGAAGCTCGGTGATGTCTTGGTACTTAGGATCAAAATGGGTGGCATCAACGCCTTGGTTTTGCAAAGCTTGCAAGACAGCAGCCCCGCTGTCTAACGACACGCTGCGCTCATTGCTACTGCCACCATAAACAACGGCCACTTTACCAAATTCACTGGCATTTTTGACTTTAGAGGTCACCGCTTTTGATGACTGCTCTTTGGTTGATTGTTTGTTTTCCATACTGCTCTTCCCTGCTTGTGCCGCTGCTGCGATGGCTGGCTCTGGGTTGATGATAATGGTTTTATCCTCAATGATAGGCTCATCTTGTTTTAGCGTCTCTGCTAGGCTATCTGGAGTGTCTTGCTGAGTTTGTATCGTCATGAGGATAATTCCTAAAGGTCTTTTAGCTTACTGGATATAAAGGTTGTTTGCGGCCAAGTCGATGGCAATCTGCCCAACATTACCAGCGCCTTGAGTGATCAGCATGTCATTGGCCTTTAATAAACGCTGCATAGCAGGGGCTAGATTGTCCTTATCGATAATCGTCGGCTCGACTTCACCGCGCAGACGGATACTGCGTGCTAAGGATTTGGTATCAGCACCAGCAATCGGATTTTCGCCTGCAGAGTAAACTTCTAATAACAACAACTCATCGACGCTTGAGAGCACTTCGACAAACTCATCATAGCAGTCACGTGTGCGGGTATAACGGTGCGGCTGAAACAGCATCACCAAGCGGCGATCCGGAAAGCTTTGGCGCGCCGCTTTAATCGTCGCATCGACTTCTTTTGGATGATGGCCATAGTCATCGATGAGTAACACATCGCCCTCATCGATAGGCACAGCGGCGTGCTGCTCAAAGCGGCGACCAACGCCTTCAAACTTTTGCAAAGCGCGAGTAATCGCCTCGTCATCGACGCCTTCATCGGTCGCCATGGTGATAGCGGCCAGCGCATTGTAGACGTTATGGATGCCAGGGATGTTTAAGGTCAGACGCAGCGGCTCGCGGTCGCGGCGCAATACGGTGAAATGCGTCTTGGTGCCTTCACTCACCACATCGATCGCTTGCACATCATTAAAAGGCTCAAGCCCAAAGGTCAATACTGGACGGCCAATATCATCAATCATCGCATACAGCTCAGGATCATCACCGCAAACCACAGCCAAACCATAAAACGGCATGTTTTGTAAAAACTGAATATAAGCCGATTTGAGCTTATCAAAGCTGTTTTCGTAGGTGTCCATATGGTCTTGATCGATATTGGTCACAATCGCTGCCATCGGATGCAAGGACAAAAACGACGCATCTGACTCATCGGCCTCGGCCACCAAATAACGACTGCTACCGAGCGCGGCGTTTTTGCCAGACGCATTGAGTTTACCGCCGATGACGTAGGTCGGGTCTAGCTGCGCCTCTGCCATCATTGTGGTCAATAAGCTGGTGGTGGTGGTCTTGCCATGTGCACCCGCAACCGCGATACCATGACGATAACGCATCAGCTCGCCCAACATATCAGCACGGCGCACCACAGGCAGGCGCGCTTCTAACGCTGCTTTAACCTCAGGATTACTCCGATCAATCGCGGAGGACACAACGATGACATCGGCGTTGGCGATGTTTTTAGAGTCATGCCCAATCGATATATCGATACCAATCTGCTGTAAGCGGCGCGTCACCACACTGTCAGCAATATCAGAGCCGCTGACCTGATAGCCTTGATTGTTCATCACCTCTGCAATACCGCACATCCCCGAGCCGCCAATACCGACAAAATGCAGATGTTGAATACGGCGCATTTCTGGTATTTCGATCAAACGCTTGGGTAGAGATTTTTCAGAGGTAGACATAAGAGATTCTCTTGGTTAAAGGCAAATAAAATAGAGTAAGTCAAAATAACGGATTAAGACAATCAGCCTCAACGCCTGTCGCTGACCACGATAAAAACTATAACGTTTGCCAAATGATATCAGCAACCTGCTTGCTGGCATGGCGATTGGCAAGCGCGTGGCCTTTCTTGGCCATCTCCAAACACGTCGCGCGATCCAGTGCCGCCAGCTCTTGGCTCAAGCGCTGCGCGGTCAGCTCAGACTGCGGCAATAAAATCGCAGCACCGTGGTCCGTTAACGTGCGGGCATTGGCGGTTTGATGGTCATCCACCGCGTGTGGCAATGGCACAAAAATCGCCGCAATACCGACGTTTTGAATCTCAGTGACCGTCAAAGCGCCGGCACGGCATACGATGACATCTGCCCAATTATAGGCGGCGGCCATGTCATCGATAAAAGGCTTTACCACAAACGTGTGCTGGCTCAAATCCTCATGATCGTAGGCCACTTGCGTCGTTTGTTCATTATTACGGCCGCATTGATGACGCACATCAAACGGCTGATCTAATAGCGCCAAAGCCTTGGGCACATTGGTGTTGAGCGCTTGTGCACCCAGCGATCCGCCTACTACTAATAGCTTTAGGGGCGTGCTGTCGTGGATATCATAACGCTCAGTAGGCTTTGTGACGCCCGTAATGGCGTTGCGCACAGGGTTGCCCACAGTCTCAAGCTTAGCATCCTGCTGGCTATTGGCAAATGTATCTTCAAACGCTTGTAGCACCTTGGTTGCCATCTTGGACAAATAGCGATTGCTCATACCAGCGATGGCGTTTTGCTCATGAATGATCAGTGGGGTTTTGGTCAAACGCGCTGCAATACCGCCAGGCGCAGTGACATAGCCTCCAAAACCCACCACCATATCGATCTGATTGCTACGAATCACTTTGATAGCCGCCATCGTCGCCGAGAGCAGGGTCACCGGCAGCTTTAAGAGACGGCCAACGCCCTTGCCACGCAGACCCTGCATATCGATTGCATGAAAGCGGTAGCCTGTCGGCTCGACCAAGCGATTTTCCATACCAGCGGGCGTGCCCAGCCAGTGAATCACCGCGCCGCGTTTGCTCAGCTCTTCACTAACGGCCAGTGCCGGAAACACGTGGCCACCTGTCCCAGCAGCCATCATTAGTATATGCGGTGTTTTCATGAACCCCTGCCTATCTTTTTTGTATTTATATGAAGCACTTATTGTCCTATCGTGGTCATGGCCCACCGTCCAAAACGAGCCGCCGAAAGCTGGCATAGTATAGTGTAAATTATGGGCTGATATATAGTACTTTATGCACAGTTCATAACAAAAATCCAAGCCATGAAAAATCACGGCTTGGGCGTTATTAGTATGTGCTTAGAGGCGCATTTTTCGGCCCCATCTTAGCACAAGGTTTTTTTCTCATTGTGCACATACTTTAGTAATAAATTACGCTATCGTTACTGCTTTGTTTAATGAGCGCGCTTGTGCTCGATTGCGATAATCAAATCTGTAGCAATATCGGTGCCACACTGGTCATCAATCTCGCGTACACAAGTCGGACTGGTAACGTTAATCTCTGTAATACGGCCGCCGATCAAATCAAGCCCGACAAACATAAGACCTTTTTCTTTGACGATGGGCGCGACGACCTCTGCCACTTGACGCTCCATATCGGTGAGCGGCATCGCCACCCCACTACCACCGGCCGCAAGATTGCCACGCGTCTCGCCTTTGACTGGAATACGTGCCAAGCTATAATCAACCACCACGCCATCGACGATGAGCACACGCTTATCGCCCTCAGCGATCTCAGGTAAGTAGCGCTGCGCCATGATCGGCAAAGTCTCAAGCTCAGTCAAAATCTCTAGCGTCACCCCGATGTTTGGACTGTCAGCGGTCAGGCGAAAAATACCGGTGCCGCCCATGCCGTCTAAGGGTTTGACGATGACGTCTTGTTGCTCGGCGATAAACTGGCGAATGTGTGCCTGTTTGCTGGTCACAATCGTCGGACTCATATAGCTGCTAAACCAAGTGGCGAACAGCTTTTCATTACAGTCGCGAATCGCTTGTGGGTCATTGACCACCAATACGCCTGCCGCTTTGGCATGATCCAGCATATAGGTGGCATAAATGAAGCGCATGTCAAACGGTGGATCTTTACGCATCAAAATCACATCAAAATCACTGATCGCGCCTGTGGCCTTGTCGCCCAAGCTATAAAAATCTGCCGGATCACGTTTGACGGTCACAGGCTGGGTATCGGCCATCAACTGACCGCGATCCAGCCACAGATCATGAATCTGACAATAGCCAAGCGTATGACCACGGTCTTGAGCCGCCCACATCATCGCCAAGCTGGTGTCCTTTTTATAATTGACCTGCTCGATAGGGTCCATGATGACCAGTATGTGTAAGGATTTTTTTTGATTTTCTTGGCTCATAATAAGACTCATTTATATTAGATGGTTTAGGCGCGCTGATATATAACTGATATACAGTCGATATGCATACTGTCAATCACAGAGCAGCAGTCACTATAACGATAATGACCAACTATACACCGTACTGCGCGCGGTAATGCTGCATTTTTGCAAGTTGGGTGGCGTCTTTGTACTGGCCGTTTGCCGCTGCCAAATAGCTGATCAGATCGTCGATATCGACCAATGCTCGTACTGGTACGTTTAGCGTCGCGGCCAGCTCTTGGATAGCAGAGTGCTCACCTTGGCCTTTTTCTTTGCGATCAAGCGCCACGATAATACCTGCCACGCTGGCGCCCGCTTGCTCGAGTATCTCGACCACTTCGCGCATCGCTGTGCCAGCCGTGATCACATCATCGAGCACCCAGACCGCCTTACCGCTGACATCTGCACCCACCAAGTTACCGCCCTCGCCATGTGTTTTGGCTTCTTTGCGGTTATAGCCCCATTTGGCGTTGATACCGTGATGCTGCCACAACGCTTGCGCGGTGGCAGCAACGAAAGGGATGCCTTTATAAGCCGCACCAAAGATGACCAACTCTTGCATATCCGCTTCGTCACTCTCGGTCATTTGTGCCGCCAAAGCATCTGCATAGCCGCGTGCCAGCAAAGACAACATCTCACCTGTCGCCAGCAAGCCTGCATTAAAAAAATAGGGACTGATACGACCAGACTTTAGGACGAACTCGCCAAACTTAAGCACTTGGTTATCAAGCGCCAGCTGAATAAATTGATGTGAAGAAAAAGAGGCGGTTTGGGCGTCAGCAGTTGCAGCATTTAGCATGAGATATTCCTATAGGCAAAAAAAGGCAAAAAAGTGGCGTTATTGTACGCATTATTGATCAGCTTGACCAACCGTTGATGGCATAATCCTGCATATTGGGATAACGCATCAATAAGCCATTACGCGATGAGAGGTTAAAGTAACAGTGACCGTCGTGGCTGACTTGTATGTCCCAGCCCAAATGGTAAGCGGCGACCACGATATGACCTGCAAACACTCGAATTTGCCTATAAACATGGCGCTGCGCAGGCTCACAGATTACCTGACTGAGTAAATAGCTGCGTACGTACTGGCACACTTGCGCCGCACTATAGCTTTGATTGATACTTTTACGTGTCTGGCACTGCTTTAGCGCATGAACCGCCGCGCTGCACGCCATGATATCGGTGGCCAAGCTGCCCTCGCCCGTTTCAAACTGCTGCGGCTGCAAGATCACCTGCCAGTCATCAGCATAGGCATCGCTTAGTAACTCGTCAGGATTATAACGTTTGATAAGAGCGCGCAAAGAGGCGGTAGAGGTTTTGGTCTTCTCAGGCAAGCCTGCGCTTGTTTGGTGGGTTTTTACCGAGCGATCAGCAGGTGCAAAACCATAACGATGGAGCGCTGGATACGCGCGCATGGCCTGATGGATATCGGCCATATCCAACAGTATCATGCCACTTAGCGGCGATAGTAGCGGCTGTTCGCTGTGGTTTTGATAAAAGCTGTCAGGCAGCTCGACAAGCTTTGCTGCCTGTAATAGCGCCAAATGCTCAGCCAACGCCTCAGAGGCAATCAGCGCCCACTTCGATAAGCCGCTGGTACAAGGCTGATAGAACCGCGCAGAGTTGCCGTAAAGCCGGCGCAGCTGACCGTTTAGCCGCCGCGCTGGCTCTGGAATATCACTCAGCGGCCGTGCAGGATCGAGCGGCGCTTGGCTTGGGTCAAAATTAGGGTGCACGATGGCAGGCTGCTGACTATCAGGCAACGTAGAGGAGCGCTCAGCATTGCCTTCTGCCAGCATGTCGCCTGCTGCGTGCTTTGCAGTAGATAAGCGGCTCTCAGAAGTAGAAGGCTGGGTCATGAAATCTCCATCAATAATAAAAAACGATAAGCGCGAAATAAGTACCAACTGTGCTGTATCGGTTTTAAAATAACTGAACGATAGGGTTGACGATAGACGGCTATTTTACGCTTGATGGCGCAAAATATCACGGTAACCTACTTGCCAGTCAGGATAATCAAGCCACGCTAATGGTATATTGCTGTGCAGACGCTTGCCCGTGACAGCGGTTTTTTCATCCGCTATCGCTGGCGGTGCTTCTCCCACTTGCGCACTGAGCCAAACACCAAGCTCCAAGGTGGTGACTGGCGCATAATCCGTCGCAATATAAAGCGGCTTTGGCGCAGCAATGGTCAAGACGTTGACGATGATATTGACCAAATCGCTATCCATAATACGATTGCTCCAGTGGGCGGCGGCGACGGGCTTTTTTTGCGGATCACGGGCTTGACGCAGGCGCATCAGACGCTCGCGCCCATAGATACCACTCGGGCGAATGACAATGGCGCGATCACCAAAGCCTTGCTGCAGTACCTTTTCTGCTTGCAAGATAATTTGCGAAGCTTCGCGCTTAGGCAGGGTCGGCACTGTCTCTTCGTCTATCCACTCACCGCCATCCTGCCCATAAACGCCCGTTGACGAAATAAACACAACGCGCGTCAGATGTGGTAGTTGCTCGGCCAGCGCGGCTACATGCTGAGCAATCGCCAAATAGCTGTTTTGATAACCGCTGGCTGAGTAGTCATCGGGCGTGACGATAATCGCCAGATGGGTAAAGCCTTGTAGCTCATCAGCGCGCAAGCACAAGGCATCTGCTTGCATAAAGCTTGCTTGATCATTTAAATCATAGTGCTCGCGGGTGCGGCGAGCAAGACCGGTAACTGACAAACCATCCTGCGCCAGTTTATTGGTCACGGGCAGTCCGATGTCGCCTTGTCCGATAATCAGTAGGTGCATACTCATTTTATATCCTTAAAAATAGCGTCGGTATGACAGCTGTATATCGTCATTGGCGTCGATACGCTCCTGCCACTCATAGCTGGCATTGATGCGCACTGCTTGATTTTTATCGATATCGTACTGTAGGCCGATGCTTGAGATTGGCTGCCAATAATGACTGCGAACGTCTGGGTCGTCACTGCTGCCATGATACCAATATGGCAATTGCAATTGGGCCTGCGCGCGTAACTGATTGTTAATCTGATAGTCACAGCCTGCATTGACCCCAGCACCGATACGAAAGCCTTTATGGATGCCGCGGCCTGTTTGCCCCTTCCCTGACAATAGGGCGTAGCATAGCTGCGGCGGCATCTCTCCGCTACCAGCTTTTGGGCTGCTAAGCGCCCACGACCAGCCCGTCTCATAGCCGGCGCTACCGACCAAGTGATCGCGCCCTGATGGTTGCGAGCCATCATTTACGCGGGTCGCCTCGACACTGGCGCCCCACGTTTTTCCTTGCTTGGCGGTATTGACAGGATTAAAAGAGCGACCTCGTAGTATTGTAAAATTCTCTAACACCACACGATCTGGCTCATGGTCTTTACTGTTGTCTGTCTCATAAAAACGCACGGTCGCAGCCAGTGCCTCTAGATTAAAAAACTGCGGAAATCCTGCAGCGCGATCCAAGGTATCATGGAATCCCAAACGCATCCCCACATCAAGGTAGCCGTTATCACCGCGCTGACCTACGCCAATCTGAGCCACTTGCAATGGATGCCTATCAACTGGGTTGTTGTCCGAGGCGATAATGCCATGATCTATGATGGTCTTTTTATCGCCAGCTGAGATACTCGATGCCACATTGCGCGCGGCTGATTGAATATTACTCGCGTCATCATTGGTGAGATTTTGATAGCCCAGTGCGGCCGCCTTGGCCTTATTTAGCTCGGCTTGACGCACGGTACTATCAGATGGGGTATAGCGAGCATCTGCCAATAAAGACTCCTCATCAAGCAGCTTGACCACATCGGAGGGAATGACCACATAAGGCAGCTGGCTGAGCAAATCCTGCTCGGGGCGCACCACATCGATCAGACGCAGAATCTCAGAGGCGCAGTTGTCCGTGGTAAAATAATAAGGAATGTCTAAATCCTTAGTCTCCCACACATGCAGGATGATTTGCCGTACCTCTGCGGGTGTCAAATCCAACTGATACGTCCACGCGTCACGCTCATCGTCTTTGAGATATTTGGCCAGCTTTTCGGGATAAGGGTCAATCTCAATTCTATTATTATAACCGCCGCTGGTGGCTTTAATGGCATAAACGGCAAACGCATCGTCAGGGTCGCCATCGACGGTGTCATTGAGGGCGTAAGCATGGTGAATCTGACTGGGATCAGCAGCGCTGATCGGTGAGTCGATACGTAGCAAGGTATGGGCGAACGCGGAGATTGGATTGTCCAAGTACTCCTCAGCAAACACAATGGACAGCTGCTCGGGGTTTAGCATCGCCATCCACTCTGTCAGCTCAGGGCAGTCCGCTTGCAAGCTTGAGCTATCAATGCCTAGCCTCTGAGTGAGCCAGTGTGTGCGCGCAGGAAAGCGGCAAATAGCTGACTGTGCATCGCTGCGGGGTTTGGACTCAGGCGGTGCGACCCTCTGCTCGGCCAAGGCCACTAGCAGCGCATCCAGCTCAGCGCCAGCGTCGTGCTGGCCGTCAGTGCTGAGGAAAAACGTAGGACTATCGATAAGGCTTTTGGACGCGCCCTTATTAAAGAGCGATTTTTTATCATCCAAAAAGTACAACAATCGCCGCCAAGTGGTATGCTCAGCCAGACTGTGCGCTTGCACCTGCTGACGCCATGTGGCTAATAGTTGTTCGGCTTCGCTATTTTGACTAGGCAGGGTGCCATCAGTCTGCGGCGTTAGGCTCTGGCTAATATCAGCCGTGATGGTTGGCGCAGCCGCCAGCTCGCCTGTCATCACCAAAGACGCAGGCATCGGCAGCACAGCCTGCACTTGCGCTGAGAGTAGCAGCGCTGCCACTGCAAAAGGCAAACGTGCACGCACGCAGCACGCTCGCAGGCGAGTAGCGCTTGAGGTACAATTTACAGAAAAACTCGGCTTTGTAGACATGAGGAAACTCTCGCCCGTTATCATATGAGTGAATATAAATCTAAATAACAACTAAATATGCTAACCATCATCATCGATGCCATACATCTGACATCTGCGCTCAACCTATTTATAACGAAAACGACAATATAAAGAGAACATTATGCCCAGCTCAACCATCCCATCATCCATGACTATCGATGATGGTCTACTATCGGCTGCCACTTGGCTTGCATCACCCAATTTTAATAAGCGACCTGAGCACACCACCATTGACACCATTGTCATTCACAATATCAGTCTACCGCCCAACGAGTTTAGCGCATGTGGCTCTGATGGTGTGCATTATGTCAAAGCACTATTTACCAATCAGTTGGACTGGGACGCCCATCCGTATTTTCAGACGATCAAAGGTGCTGAAGTGTCAGCGCACCTGTTCATAGAACGTGATGGAGCAATTACGCAATTTGTCAACTTCAATGAGCGCGCGTGGCATGCTGGTAGGTCCAGCTACCTTGGGCGACCTGAGTGTAATGATTATAGCATCGGCATCGAGCTTGAAGGGTCTGATTTTGTGTCCTTTACCGCCGCGCAATACCACACGCTTGCAGCCGTCGTCGCGGCTATATATAGCGCCTACCCCAACACCCGCCGTCACATCACTGGACACAGCGACATCGCCCCTGGACGCAAGACCGATCCAGGCGAGTTTTTTGAATGGGCGCGGCTGCGTGAGCTTATTGCTCATCAAATGGCAGGATAGCTGCTGGCTGGTAGCATTTCCACAGTCGTTCCATTTATCTCGATAACGAAAGTGCTATAATTTGTCAGTTTTTTGACACCCATCACTCAGTAACTTCTTATCAGCAACCCCTTATCAGTAAACAACATAGCAAAACAGGTTCTTATGGCAAAAAGTCGGTTATTTCGCTCTACGATGGTCGTCAGTAGCATGACCATGCTGTCTCGTATTTTAGGCTTGGTACGTGATGTGGTGTTATTGGGCGTGTTTGGCGCAGGTGGCCTGATGGATGCCTTTTTGGTCGCTTTTAAGATTCCAAACTTTTTGCGGCGTCTGTTTGCCGAAGGCGCTTTTAGCCAAGCATTCGTCCCTGTGCTGTCTGAGTATAAAGAAAAATATAGCCTACAGCAGGTGCAAATTTTGGTCAGTCGCACCTCAGGGGCGCTGCTACTGGTGCTGTCCATGCTGACGGTGCTGGTGATTTTAATCGCGCCATGGGTGGTGACACTGTTTGCCCCAGGGTTTGCTGACCAACCCGATAAGTTTGCCATCACCGCTGAGCTGCTGCGCCTGACTTTTCCGTATTTGTTGTTTATCTCTATGACCGCCTTTGCCAGCGGTATCCTACAAAGCTATGGCCGCTTTGCCGCACCAGCCTTCGCCCCCGTATTATTAAACTTGTGCATGATTGGTGGTGCGCTGATTTTCGCGCCGATGTTTGATACACCGATCATGGCGCTCGGCTATGCAGTGGCTATCGCAGGATTGCTACAGTTTTTGATACAGCTGCCGCAGCTTTGGCAACAAAAGCTGCTGGTCGCGCCCAAGGTTGACTTTAAGCATGAAGGGGTCAGACGTATTCTAAAGCTGATGCTACCAGCTATCTTTGGTGTCTCGGTCACCCAGATTAATCTGCTGCTCAATACCGTCTTTGCCTCATTGATGATAGGCGGCTCAGTCTCTTGGCTCTATGCAGCCGAGCGCATGAGCGAGCTACCGCTTGGGCTCATCGGCGTGGCGATTGGGACGGTGATTTTGCCCAGCTTATCAAAGAGCGAAGCGCAAAAAGACGATGTCAGCTTTAAAAAAACCATCGACTGGGCGGCACGTCTGATTATTTTGGTGGGCGTGCCAGCGTCGGCGGCGTTATTTATCTTAGCCGATGCGCTCATGCAGGCACTGTTTTTACGCGGTGAGTTTACCTTACGTGATTCACAAATGAGCGCGCTGGCGCTGCGTAGTATGGCGGGTGGTATTTTAGGCTTTATGCTGATTAAGATTTTTGCACCTGCGTTTTTTGCGCGGCAAGACACCAAAACCCCAGTAAAAATCGGTATTATCTCTGTCTTTGCCAATATGATTTTTAGCGTGGTTTTTATCGGTATTTTTTACTTTTTAGAGATGCCGCTACATGGCGGATTGGCCTTAGCCACCACAGGTGCTGCTTTTGTCAACGCCGGCTTGTTGTATTATTTCTTGTATCAGCGTGAGATTTTTCGCTTTGGTAGTCATTGGAAAAAACTGTTTGCTCAGTTTGCGATTGCTACAAGTGCCATGGTTGCCGCCCTGTACGTCATGCTGCCTTATTTTCCAACCGATGAAGCGCAGTGGCAGCGTATCATTGCTCTGCTCATCATGTGTGCGGTGGGCGCAGCGGTCTATGGCGTGGTCTTATTGGCCACAGGCTTTCGTCCGCGCCAGCTCAAACACGGCTAAACGACGCCTTTACCAAACCAAAACAAGCCTTATATGAGAAATGATAGTGCGTGAAGCTGATAGTTGTGATAATTGACGTTTAACGAATACATAAATTTTAAGGGTCAATATGACAACGAAACAATCCACCTTACTACGCTTACCGACCTTACTCACTGCTAGCGTTCTAAGCACCGGCTTACTTGTGAGTGGTTGTGGCAATAATGATAATAAAGATACCGCGGCTATTGAAGATAACGCAGCTGTTGCCAAAACCTCTGAGGATGACCTAACGACTGCAGTAGAGACAGTCGATAGTGATAATGTCAATCCTGTCACCGCCTCTGCCAAGCAAAAAAGCTTGGTGACTAATCCAACCGAAGCAGGCACGCCAGAAGATACGGTAAAAAAAGCGCTAGATAGCTTATATTATGGTGATGCCAAAAAATCCTCCTCATATTATGAAGTGAATATGGCAAACTTTGAAGAAGAGCTGGCCAACACGCAGTCAGCGTTTCAACAAACAGTCGATGGCGTCACCATTACGGATACCAAGTATAGTGATGATAAAACGCGTGCCACCATCACAGGCGAGCTGATGCTAAAAGGCCAAAGTGAGCCTGCGCCGCTGACTTATGAGCTGCAAAAGATAGATGGTCAGTGGAAAATTTTAGGTTAAGATGGTTTAGTTAAGGTGTTTTTGATAAATGTCCTGTAGATGAATATTCTTTATATAAAGGCCGCTTAAATGATAAACATCTTCGGTCAAAAGATGCCAAACCAACGCATTTAAGACGTTTTATCTGAGATGTCATCTGACGTCACCGCTTTACCGAGCATCACCACATCAGCGACAAACCCCTGCATATCGCATACTTTTGGCATGTAGCCCCACTGCTCAAAGCCAAGCTTACCAAACAGTCCTAAGCTTGGCTGATTGTGCGCAAAGATTAGCGCGACGACATTATGAATACCAAGGCTTGGTGCTTGCGTCAGCATCCAGCGTGTCAGCAAGCTGCCTAAACCCTTTGCTTGATAGTCTTGATGCAGATAGATACTAATCTCTGTGCTGATATGATAAGCCATACGCGCATATAAGTCGCTAAAGCTGCCCCACGCCACGATTGGTTCTGTTTTTTGACTGGTTTGCGCCGCTTGCACTGTTTGAGCTGTATCCTCGCTCGCTTGCTCCCTCGATTGAGCCCTAGCTCTAACGACATAAATAGGCCGCGTCGGACTGTTTATGTGCTCGGCAAACCACGCGGCACGCTCTTCACAGGTCACGGGTGTCAGCTGCGCTGTGGCTTGTTTGCCAACGATACTTTGATTGTAAATCGCCACAACCTCGGGCAAATCCTCTGCTCTAGCATGCTGTACCGACCATACATCATTGAGATGGTAAGACGGGGCCAAAGCAGGTAAAGAAGTAGCAGTCATAGAATGTCCAGAGCTAAAAAGCGACACAGGGTATTTGGGAAAATAATACTCACCATCTAGACCTTCATCAACAGACAGTAAAGCTGCGATAGCGCAGATCAGCAAACACGTTTTTTGCGATGCAGCCATCGCTGACACAAATCGTTTGATACTGGTTCGTTTGATACTGGTATTATCCATAGACCATAAGATGTTAGTATGGCTATTTTACTTTATAATGGCTGGTTTTAGACACCTCAATGTTTTATCTGGGCGTGTTTTTTCCTTCTTTATTTGGTCTTATTTATCATAGCTGACATTTATGAACACCTATTTTCTTGAGCAACTGATTGCCACACCAAGCGCCCTGCCTGCCCATACTCACCCAGTAGCGCTAGCGCCTTGTGTGCTCACTATCGGTAACTTTGATGGTGTGCATTTAGGCCATCAAGCGATGCTCGCCCAAGTACGCGATATCGCTGATGCGCGGGGGCTTGACGCTGCTGTCATGATATTTGAGCCGCAGCCACGTGAGTTTTTTGCGCCAGCAAGCGCCCCTGCTCGCCTCACCAACTTGGCAGAAAAGCAAGCACTACTTGCAGAGTACGGCGTAGAGACACTCATTGTCGCAGGATTTGACAATGAGTTTCGCTCGCTATCGGCGCAGGCATTCGCGGATTTACTGGCACTACGCCTAAACGTCAAAGCGTTGGTGCTAGGAGATGATTTTAAATTTGGCCATGATCGGACGGGCGATAGTGCGTTTTTGCGCAGCTACGGCTTAGACGTGACCAATCTGCATACCGTCGTCGATGATGGCGGCAAAGCAGCACGTATCAGCTCAACCCGTGTGCGTGATTTGTTATTGGCAGGAGATATTGCGTCGGCCAACGCCTTGCTTGGCCGCGATTATACAATGACAGGCGAGGTCATCAGTGGGGATAAAATCGGCCGTACTCTGGACTTTCCCACCGCCAATATCGAGCTTAAGCGCTTAAAGCCTGCGCTGCATGGTATCTTTGCCGTCGATGTGGTCAGCTTGGATGACAGAGGCGAGATAATCGCAGATGGTTTAACAAAATTGGCTAATGATGACAATATGGGCATAACAGGTTTGCGTCCGCACAGTTTGTTTGGCACGGCCAGCATCGGCACCCGCCCCTCTGTCGACAAAGCCCACGACTGGCGCTTAGAGGTACATTTCCCTAACCTACAAGCTGACTTATATGGCCTGACGCTACAAGTGCGCTTCTTGCACTATTTGCATGGCGAGCGCCATTATGAGAGCTTAGACGCCCTAAAAACAGGTATCCATAATGATGTCAAAGAGCTGATTGCTTGGCGCGCGCAGCAGCCTGATTAAGCAGTATATTCAGATGTGATAGGTGTGAAGCTCAGACGTTCAGACAAAAAAACCCACAGTCGATATCGTACTGTGGGTTTTTTATGCTTTTCTAATATTTCTATATTGGGTTTTTTATATCAGCTTTTAGGCATCTGGATGCATACGGACATTTAATTCATCAATCGTCTCTACCCAAGCGGCGTCTTTTTTCCACTCCTCTTGCAAAAACATACGCTGATTGTCCGTCCAGATATCAGAATCTACCAGTTTTTCATCTTTGGCCAATTTGTTTTTTTCGATAAACTGATTAATCGCCTCATCAGAGTTATCGAGTCCTAACTGAGCAAATAACTCATTCATATTATATTCAGGTTCACCTAGCATACTGTCTCTCCTTAAGTGGTGCAGGTTTAATTGTACTTATTATTGCAACGAACCCATTTATTGTAGCAAGCTTTTTTTTGTTCGCTGTTAATCCACGTTTATCTAACGTTATCAATTGTATTGATAAGGGTCTCAATAAATGTCAACGCACAAAAAAGGCCCTCTATCTTAAGAGGGCCTTTTCTATATGGCTGTCTACCATACTTTTAGCAAAGTCATGGCTTACGGTAGTAGGTGTGCTACCGCATCACGCTCTTCGCTCAGCTCTTGCTCAGTGGCAGCCATTTTCTCTTTTGAGAATTCTGATGACACGTCAACGCCGTCTACGATAGACCAGTCGCCGTTAGCGCATGTGCATGGGAATGAGTAGATAAGGCCTTCAGCGATACCGTATTCGCCATTTGAGTAAACACCCATAGAGACCCAATCGTTCTCGTCAGTACCGAGCGCCCACGTGCGCATATGAGCGATAGCAGCGTTGGCAGCGGAAGCTGCAGACGAGGCGCCACGAGCTTTAATGATAGCCGCGCCGCGCTGCTGTACCTCTGGGATGTACGTGTTTTCGTACCAATCACGATCAACCAATTCTAGCGCTGGTTTGCCATTGACAGTCGCAGCCGTTAGGTCTGGATACTGGGTCGATGAATGGTTGCCCCAGATGGTCATGTTTTTGATGTCATTGACAGTGCTGTCAGTTTTTTCGGCCAGCTGTGCCATCGCACGGTTATGATCTAGGCGAGTCATGGCGGTGAAGTTACGTGGGTCAAGATCCGGTGCATTACGCTGGGCGATTAGCGCGTTGGTGTTGGCAGGGTTGCCGACGACCAATACTTTTACATCACGGCTAGCCACTTCGTTCAATGCTTTGCCTTGTGCTGAGAAAATCGCAGCGTTGGCTTCTAGTAAGTCCTTACGCTCCATACCTGGGCCACGTGGACGGGCACCGACGAGTAACGCGTAGTCAGCATCTTTGAATGCCACATTTGCATCATCAGTTTGAACGATACCTGCCAACAATGGGAATGCGCAGTCTTCTAGTTCCATGACCACACCCTTTAGGGCGTCAAGCGCTGGTGTGATTTCAAGCAATTGCAAAATAACTGGCTGATCTTTACCTAGCATCTCGCCAGATGCAATACGAAATAGCATCGCGTAGCTGATATTACCAGCGGCACCAGTGACGGCAACACGTAAAGGCTGTTTCATTGACATTGAATACTCCCTAATTGATGGTTAGATCATTCATGATTGTAATAGATGATTATCTTTTTAGACATCGACTTGTTTGCTGCACAAAGGCAGCGCTAAACCGAGAGCTAGTGTAGCACTTCGTTTGGTAAATCGTCTAGAGACAATCAGAGGCTTGCCGCGGATTGTCACAGATTATATTGTTACATTTTATACAAAATAATCGACGGGGTCACAAAAACACTGAGGCGACCAGCGCTTAAAAAAACGGGTAAAAACAAGGTAGAAACAAGATAAAAGACAGCGAGTAAAGACTAAAACACGGCCTTAAACAATCACCAAAAAGAGAGCGTGGCAACACAGCCTGCAAAAAAACAGCGCTCATACCCGAATAGTACAGCGGCCAGTGTCCATGTTGGATTACGGCAACACCTACTTACCGCCTGAGATGATAAACTTGCTACCGCAATTATTTACCACTTGATAGCACTTACCAAAATCACTGCCATCATAACAGACATGGATGTCGGTCAAAATCGACTGACGACGATTGCCAGCCTGACAGATCAGATCAATACCACTGGCGGACATACCGCTATTTAAGCGCGTCATTTGACTGATAAATCGCGCTTTAGAGACAGTGTAGCTGTTACCCGTATTAAGCTCGTTTGGGAGTTTTAGCGCACCGGCGTAGTTGGTGATTTGACGAAAGTAACTGGCCGCACTCAGAGGGCTACAAGCGCCGTAACGCTGCCATGCCTGACTACGAACCGTGGTATCAGGCATGATACGATTGACGACTTTTAGCTGTAACGGTGTCAGACGCGGCTCACTGCCCACGCCGCAGCGCTCACCATAGCCCATATCTAGCCCCGACACCGTCAAAGAGTAGCCTTCTAGGCATTGACGCATGCGCGCGCGTGTCGGCTGTATGCTACATAGCGCAGGGGTCATCTCAATCATCAACACCCGCTGTCCTGTCTTGACGGTGCTAGCAGCGTGCGCGGGTAACAACATCACGCCTTGCAACATGATCAGCGCGCCTATACTAGATGACGCCATAATGGCTCGGCCAGATGGGCTAAACTTGGACGCCGACTTATAAAACAAGTGCATTTTCATCTGTGATGATGAGGGATGCCTCGCTTTTGATAATACAGACAGGGTAAAATATTTTTTGATCATAGGAGGCTGGAAACATCTAGCAATGACAAAACATGAACTATCACTTAGGGCTGCACAAAGACGTCGATATCGGACATCGCAAGGCTTACTAAGCATAAAGGTAACAAAAATATGAGTGCTTACCAATTGATAAACACAAAACTTTGGCGCTAAACAACAGGCCAATAACCACAACACAATAAAATCATGGTAGCAAACCGTTTTTTTTAATCTATAGCAGAAACGTAAACATCGGAGCAAGGCGGCAGCTGTAACACCGCCATATATGCGACTCCCTGACAAAGTCAGGTCTGTGCCAAAGCGGCAGCGCCACGAGCAATGGCCATGTTGTCGCTACATCTGTCCTAAAATAAGCCACCAAAGGCAAACCATCAAAGACGAGGCATTGATGGCTATTAAAGGATAAAAGTATTAAAACGCTGCTGGTACGGTGCCCATACGCTGCGAGATCGGCTGACTGCGGCCAAGCAAACTGCTATATACCGTCGCGTTTTCCATCACATGCTTGACATAGTTACGAGTCTCAGGAAAAGCTATCGACTCCACATACTGGTCGGCCGCAAGTGAGCCATACACAGGCTGCCAGCGTTTGGCGTTGTTGGGTCCAGCATTATAGCCTGCGGTGGCCAGCACTGGCTGGTAGTTGAGCTTGCCTAAGATATCACCCATATACCATGTGCCATAGCGGATATTGGTATCGCCGCTGTTGGCACGGCTGGCGCTATAGCTCTCGCCCAAATGACGAGCGATATACTTTGCTGTACCTGGCATGATTTGCATCAAGCCGCTTGCACCAACGTTTGAGCGTGCCGACGTCACAAAACGGCTCTCTTGACGCATGATACCATAAGCCCACGCAGGATCGATGCCTGCCGACTGGCTATAGCGTACCACTGCGCTCTGGTGCGGCATCGGATGCGATAGCGCCAGACTGTTTACGCTATCGGTATTATCAATCGCATAAATAGCCCGATCCAGCCAGCCCATGTCATAGGCTTGCTGAGCGGCAGCAATGATGAGGCTGTCATCACGATTGTCTCGGGCCTGCTTGACAGCCCAGTTCCACTCGCGGTTGGCATAGCCCCGACTCGCGTCAGAGTTGTATAGTGCAAATGCACGAGCAAAGTGTGGGTTTTGCATGACGCGGGCGCGCTCTGCGGCGCTGACAGTTGGCAAGTTATTGCCGCCCAAACGGCTGGCATCAAAACGCTGACCGACTTTATCTTTTGCTAGCAGGCCATAGTAATCATTACTCTTGGCGATATTTTGATACATTCTTTTTGCTAGGCCGCGTTTACCTGCATCACTTGATTGCTCATAAGCGCGTGCCAGCCAATATTGCCACTGATTGCTTTTTTGGGTTTCGCCATCCATCTTTGAGATGGCTTCGACTACATCATCCCAGCGGCTAAAGCGAATCGCGGCCATGGCATAGTCTTCGGCTTCTTCAAAGTTAAAGTCATCATCTAAGCTATTGCGAAACCAGTCCACCGCCTCAGCATTAAACCCATCATCGGTATTATGATTCATACGCTGTACCCCAAGGATACGATAGGCGTAGCGGCGGGTTTCGTCATTGAGCAAGCGTGTCGCGCGCTGATTGTCTTGTTTGATATCAAAGTCCAACTGTAGCGCTGCTTCACGATAAGACTTATCGGCGACGCGGCCCAATGCATATAAGTACAAGTATTGATTGGTTTGGCTGGCAGGCTCACGACCAAAACGCGTAAAAAACGCCGATGGGTTGAGCTGAATCTCACTCAACGCCGCATAAGCAATGGGCGTCCCTAATCGCGATGACAAAGCCATGATATCGCCCGTCTTGCCTTTACGTAGCATACGCTTGAGGCGCGCGGCGCGATCTTGGTTGCTAATCAAGGCGTTATTGTTCATCTCCATCGCCAGCTGATCACACAGTGCAGGCTGCTTTTTGGTGGTCAGCCATACATCAGACTTGGCCGCCATGGCACGCATGGTATCACCGCCATTATTAAAACCAAGCGCCACCGCACAGCGCTCAGAGCTATCAGCATTGGTTATCAGATTGGCCACTTGCCGTACAGCGGCATAGTCATTGGCTGCCGCTTTGGTCTCAGCAAAGTCCGCCACCAGCTTTTCGGCCATGACCGTATTAGGATACTGACGGACAAACTGCGCCACCGCCGCCGAGCTTTGTGAGCCCAAATCCAAGTTCATGCGCCAATAAGTCGGGTACATCGCAAACAACCCACCACTCATCAACTGTTCGTAATTATACAGTGCGCTGACATCTCCCCGATCGGCTGCTATCGCCGCCGCCATAAACGAGTCAATGCTATTGTCTTGTTGATAACTGGGTTTTTGCTCAAAGCGGTCATCCTCGCCCCACGTCAGCTCCGCACAAGCAACTTGTGATAGACCAAGCGCACCAAGGGCTGTCGCCATGAAGACGCCAAGCCGCAGCGTACTGGTGGTCAACCGCGATGGGCGGTATTCTCGGCGAACAGAGGCTCTATCCTTGATGCTATGAGCGGCACGCAACTTTGTCATACTGACTCTCTTTATTATGTCTTTATCAATAGGTAAACAGCGGTTTATCACGTACCGCTAGTCGTATGCCACTTATCATACTATACCCGTTGCACTTTCAACCATCACCTTTACCTTTTATTAATAAATACGACAGTACGGTGTAACATAAAAGTGATAGTAAGTGGTGTTATTTTGCAAAGTGGTGATTAGTCGCAGTAAATAATTGATACTGTTAGAAATAACCCACCCTATCGCCGCTTAATGACCCTTGCTAATTTTTCACATTGGCACAGGGTTGTGATAAAATACGCCACCTGTTAATCGGCTACCCTGCTATATTTTAGTCAATCATGGACTTATCCTTATGAGTGTTACTGTATTTAATCCCCGCCTCGATGACGCTAATGTTACCCCAACAACGGCGAGCGCGCCTACCGTTGCGGCACTCAAAGACTCAAGTTCTGCCAGCATATCTGCCGATCAAGCCCCGACCAAAAAAGTCTTTGTTACCACGCAAGGCTGTCAGATGAACGTCTATGATTCTGGCAAGATGCTCGATGTGCTCGGTGATTCACACGGCATGGAGGTCACGCACAACATCGATGAAGCAGACGTCCTGCTGATGAATACTTGTTCTATCCGCGAAAAAGCGCAAGAAAAAGTATTTTCAGAGCTGGGCCGCTGGCGCAAACTGAAAGAAAAACGTCCTGACCTTGTCATCGGTGTCGGTGGCTGCGTGGCCTCACAAGAAGGCGATAATATCCAAAAGCGCGCGCCCTATGTCGACATGGTGTTTGGCCCACAAACCTTGCACCGTCTGCCAGAGCTGTATGACCAATCAAATGAGCAGCGTAATATCGCACCCAAAAACCGTATTGGCACCATTGATGTGTCATTTCCGAGTATCGAGAAGTTTGACTTTTTGCCGGAGCCGCGTGTCGAGGGCTACAAAGCATTTGTCTCTATCATGGAAGGCTGCTCGAAGTATTGCTCGTTTTGTGTGGTGCCTTATACTCGCGGTGAAGAGCTCTCGCGCCCGCTCGATGACGTCTTGGCCGAGATTGACAGTCTTGCCGAGCAAGGCATTCGTGAGATAAACCTACTTGGTCAAAACGTCAATGGCTATCGCGGCGAAAAAGACGACGGCAGTATTTGCCGTTTTGCAGAATTGCTGCACTATGTCTCGCACGTCGATGGTATCGAGCGTATTCGCTATACCACCAGCCACCCGCTGGAGTTTACTGACGATATCATCGATGCCTATGCCAAGCTGCCAGAGCTGGTTTCGCACTTACACCTGCCGGTACAAAGCGGCTCAAATAATATCCTTGCGGCGATGAAACGCAACCACACTATCGATGTCTATATCAATCAGATCAATAAGTTAAAAGCCATTCGCCCAGACATTCACTTATCGAGCGACTTTATCATTGGGTTCCCTGGTGAGACCGATGAAGATTTTCAAGATACATTGAACCTGGCAAAAGCGTTGAACTTTGATCACTCGTACAGCTTTATTTACTCTAAGCGTCCGGGCACACCCGCCGCTGAGCTGCCCGACAATGTGAGCTTTGCCACCAAAAAAGCGCGCTTGGCAGAGTTTCAGAAAGTCATTGTTGAGTCAACGCTAGCCAAGACCCATGAGATGGTCGGCACCACGACGCGTGTCTTGGTTGAGCAAGTGGCCGACCGTCACCCTGATTGCTTGATTGGTACCGCGGATAACACCCGCACGGTGATGTTCCCTTATAATGAGGCACAAATGAACGAGTTACTCGGTAAAATCGTCAGCGTACGCGTGACCGACTTTGTCAGCCCGCACATGGTCAAGGGTGAGCTGGTCGAGGTATTGGCGTAATGTTGCCTGCGTAGATATCAGCCTTCTGCTTCTTAAACGCTCATCAAAAAGCCGCTCTCTACTGAGGTAGGGAGCGGCTTTTTTAGCAGTGGCTAGGGCGTGTCGAACATTCAACCTTGGCAAGGTTAAACCATAAATCCATTCAATACCTCAGCCAATAGTGCCGCTGCAATAAGGATAAATATCACCCCGCAGCCACGGTTGAGCCATGCCAAGCGACTGCCAACATCTAGCCAGCTGGCCAGCTTTTTGCCACCAAGCGTATAGACCATCTGCCAAATCGTCTCACTCAAAAACAGCCCGCAAGTCAGCATAAGATACTGCGGCCATAATGGCGCACTAAAATCGATAAACTTGGGGAAAAAGGCGGCAAAAAACAAAATGGCTTTGGGGTTGGACAACGATACCCATACCCCAGTACGAAATAGCGTCATGTTGCTGGGCGAGGCCTTTACCGCGGCGCTAGAGAGCGAACGCGGCCGAGGCGTGTCGTGCGCGGCTAAGGACGGCAAGCTCTCTGGATAATCGGCCGCCACCTCTTCGCTCATCTCGCGCGCATCATTCATCAAACTTCCTGCACTTGCATCACGCCAAGAGCTTATACCCAAATAGATCAAATAAGCGGCACCGACAGTCTTAATCAGGGTCAGCAGCCACGGCGACTGACGACTAATCACATCGAGCCCCAGTAGCGTCGAGAGTAGCAATAAAAACAGCCCAAGGCTCAGACCCGCCAGCGTCCATAGCGTGCGCTTTACCCCATAGTTCATCCCATACTGAAACGCCAGCAGCATATTAGGACCAGGGGTTGCCGAGATAAAAAACGTACTTGCAAAAAACATCGCAAACAGATGCCAAGACATCAGCCAACCCCTACTTTTTTATAAAAATAACTGAATATACCTAAAACGAAGACACGGAAACACCACCACAAGGACGGTGTATTTTATGCCTACTTATATAAAAAACAAGCGATTTTATGCGTCAGACTCGCTATAGGCGAATCCAAATACATCAGATACGTGGCTGTCAATGAGAGCCAATGAAACGTTGTGTCGTTTTGTTTTTATATCAAATTGACTATATTAGGGCGTGTTGAACATTCAAATGTGGCACTGGCGGCGGCTATTTTTTGCCAATACGCAGTGAAACTTTCGAAGCCTAGTCATTCTAGGATAGACAATTTCGCCATGTATTGGCAAAAAAGAGCCCCGCCCCGAAGGGCTGATGCTAAAATCACCCCAAACGGTGTTGTAAACCTAGCTAAGGCCTCGACATTATCGTCGGTTTACGCCTAGTTTGGTGCGATTTTATCTATCAGCAGTCCTAATATTTGAATGTTCAACACGCCCTAAACTCACGACTGCGATGTAGCACTTGCTAATAACTTTTGCAAAAACGCATCACAGCGCGCCATCTCACTGAGCGCGACAAACTCATCAGCCTTATGCGCCTGCTCGATACTACCAGGACCGCAGATAATCGTCGGAATACCGCTATTAGTAAACTGTCCGCCCTCTGTGGCATAAGCCACTTTGTGACGGCTGTCATCATCGGTGAGCGCCGCTATCAGCGCTTGTAGCTCGGCACTGTCGTTGTCAGTCATCGCAGGCACAGCCTCCATCTGTAGCAGCTCAATGCCGGTATCAGCAGCACGCGCTTGCATCTGCGCGCTCAGCTCTGCGACCTTGGCTTTGATCGGTACCAAGATATCGTCTTGTGTCATGTGCGGCAGGTTACGATAATCAAAGGTAAACTCACACAGATTGGGCACGATATTGGTCGCAGTGCCGCCTTGTATAGTGCCGACAGACAACGTCGAGTACGGCACATCAAACAACTCATCATTGTCATCACGGCCGCTGATCTCGTCTGCCAGCTCATCGACATAACCAATCAAACGGCTGGCATAGCTGATGGCGTTGACACCTTGCGCGGTCAATGACGAATGCGCCGACTGACCATGTACACGGCAACGATAAACCGCGACGCCTTTATGCGCGACAACCATCGTCATGTTGGTCGGCTCGCCGACGATACAATAATCAGGCGTGATACCGCGCGCCTTGAGATCTGCCAGCAGCAATGGCGCACCCAAGCAGCCAACCTCTTCATCAAACGACAATGCCAAATGCAACGGCCGGCGCAATTGACCGGCGTTAGACAACTTTACTGCTTGCGGTAATAGCGTCAGCGCGCAAGCAATAAAGCCTTTCATGTCGCAGGCACCGCGGCCATAGAGCTTATCGCCGCGAATGGTCGCAGTAAACGGTGCTGTCGTCCAGTCCTGCCCCTCCACTGGCACCACATCGGTATGACCAGACAGCACCAGACCATGGTTCACCTCATCAGCGTTTGCCCCAGCAGGTACTGTGACAAACAGATTGGCCTTATCTTTGGCGTCATTAAAGGTCAGATCTACGGTCAAACCCAACTGCTCACAGTACCCTTGCACATCCTCAATCAACGCTAGATTTGAGTGGCGACTGACGGTATCAAAACCAATCAAACGCCTAAGCCAGTCGATACTATCCGTAGGATAGCCAGTGGCGTACGAGTCGTCTTTGAGCTGATCATCACTGTGTAAAGTCATAAAACATCCTTATTATGAGGTACCTGTTACGATACAGGCGTCGTCCCCCTTGAGGTTTAAGAGGGATTATTTTGGTTCATCACATCCACCACAGGCGGCATTGGTTTTGGCAACTTACCTTCTGCTTGTAGCTCTTTGGTGGTTTTTGCATCGATGGCCAATCCAGCGATTAGCGCGATGTCTTTTACTGGTTTGCGCTTGCGAGTTGCAAAGCTCACGGGCACCATCCGCGCAAACTCGTAAATATACAAATAAGACTCTTCGCCGCCCTCAAAGTCCTCATCTTCTGCCAGACGAATCGCCCCAATCTTGGCCAAATCCGATAGCATCTCGTTTTCATCACCACTGATCTGACAGTCAGTGATACCAAAGCCTGTCATAAAACCATTGGCCCACTGTTTCAATGCCATCACACGCTCGTATAGATCGTGTTCGTCATCCGGCAGCAGCGGCATATACGCATAGGCATCGTCTTTGTCCTTGAGCTGAAACACCGTGTCTTCTGCTTCTTCTGTGAGCAAGGTCAGCGCCGCTTCAGGCAGTGGCGCAAAGCTCAGCTCTTCAAACACCTTTGCCCATACTTGCTCGTCAGGCGCGTTACACGCCGTCATCAACCCCGTCATCAGACCATGCACCTCACTGATCGATACGTCATTCCAGTCGTCAAATGCGGTCAGCCACGTATTCCAGCCAGAGATATTGTCATTCATAATAATTGTCCTAGTAAATGGTTGTGACTTATAAAATCAGAAAAATCGCTTATAAAACAAAAAATCAGCTCGATATCACTCATCGCGCTGAGCCAAAAAATACATAGATAAGATTTAGGTATATGTAATTACTTTGTTGATATAGATATTATGCGGTCACCTATGGCATTATTAAATACACAAAACAAAATTCATTCACGCTTACTTGTTAAGGATAAAAACTGACTATGTATGATCAACTTAGAATATTAGAGAAAATGATACTCGACATCAAAAAACAGTATCAGCTTGTCAGTGCTGAACTTAGCAGCCTAAAAAAGCACCCAACCACAGATCCAAAGCAAATCACCGACTTACAAAACAAGCTAAATACCAGCCATAGCGAGCGTGACGGTGCCAAAAAACAACTGAACGATCTAGATAAGCGCTATCAAAGCTTGGCCGAAGCCCATCATATGATCGGTGAAGAACAAGATAAGCTACAAAAGCAGATCAGCCAATTACAACAACAAAACCGTGAATTGCAGCAGCATAATAATGAGCTAAAGCAGCAGTATAGCGATATCAAACAACAAAATAGCGAATTACAGAAAAAGAACCAGTTGGCAGCAGAGCGTACTCAAGTTGTCCTCAAACGCCTCACGCGTATCGACCAAGCCGAAGGTTAGAGTCTTGTTGATCGCTGTAATAGCTGATACCCCCATTTACTGACCCATATATTGTAGGATTTATCATGACTGATGACCATACCAATGCCGCAAACAAGTCGCCTAAGCAAGCAGGATCTAACGCCTCCAAAGCCCCTGCCAGCCCAAATTCGGCAAGCGCTGCCAGCAAGCCTGTGACACCCGAGTCCCAAGTCAAAAAAGTCGACATTGTCATCGCGGGCGTAACCTACCCCATTTACTGTCCGATCCATGAGCAAGAAGAGCTACTGTCTGCCGTCTCCTATATCAATAACTACGCGCTGGATCTCAGACGCGAGGCACCCAGCCTGAGCCAAGAAAATCTGCTGGTGCTGTGCTGCCTTAATTTGTATGAAAAAATCCATGCCAATCAAAGAAGCGAAGAGGATCGCCTGCAGCAAGATAAACAGTCTGAGGCGCTACTCAAAAAGATCTTGAAAGACGCCCAATCTATTTTGTAGGCCAGCGTGTCTTTTGGCCTGTTTGATAGATAGGTTAAAAAGAAAGTTTATGAGTAAATAAAAAAGCGCTTGGCTCTATAAGCCAAGCGCTTTTTTGATACACTTTTTGATACTATGGCTAGCCGCCATTATGCATTAGGATCATATACCTTGCCTGCATGATAGTCTGCCTGATGCTCGTAATTGCAAAAAAACAAAACGTTACTATCCGTCTCCATACTGCCAGCACTTGGCTGTGCAGTATTTGCCGTGACAGATGCAGGCTTGGTTTCGAGGACACCGCGGTACTCAGCCAAACTATTGCCACAAAAATCACAGGTGCGCGGTGTGACCACATCGCCTTTTTGCGGCATCATGCTTTTGGGTGGCCGCGGATACATAAACTTATAAAAGGCCCACATCACAGCCCAGATGATGAGAATCACAATAATCACAGCAAACACGGCGGTGCTCCTTTGAAGATGGGTTCAGACATGATAAATGCAGCGCGGCAGCATCGCCCAAAAAGCTGGCAATATAAGGCCAGCTTTTTTATGGGCTAAATAGGCTGGTAGATGCAATATAAACCAGCAAAAACAGGCCGGGAACCTTTGACTATAACAGATATAGTCGTTACTAACTAAAAAAGATACACGGTATAAACTCGCTAGACTGGTATAAATTTCCTTGCGTTCGGTGCTGCGCCGACGGGTGCGGCAAAAATTTATCCCAGTCTCGCTGTATTCTTTTATACTGACCTGACTATATCTTAGCGACAACGGGCACTATAGCTGTAATTCACTGATATCAGCCACGGTCAAAAACAGCGCTCGTACTTGCTTGAGCAGCGCCAAGCGGTTGTTTTTTAGCGCCGCATCTTCACTGTTGACCATAACATCAGCGAAAAACTGGGTCAAAGGCGCATCCAGACTTGCCAGCGTTTGCAAGACTTGCGTATAGTCAGCGGTTTCTAGCAAAGGTTTGACCGCTGTTTTCGCTTGTTGGACAGCCTGATACAATTCTTGCTCAGCAGGTTCAGACAATAGCGCCTCGTCGACGTTATCTGCCACGCTGACCTCTGACTTGGCCAATATATTTGCCACCCGCTTGTTTGAATCGGCAAGTTTTTCAGCTTGAGCCAGCTCACTAAACGCTTGTACCGCACGAATACGCTGATCAAAATCCAGCGGCATATGCGGCTGGATCGCTTGCACGGCTTGGATGGTATCGACGCTCACGCCCTGCTCGGTGTACATCGCCCGATAGCGAGAATTTAAGAAGCCCATCACTTGGGTAAAAGTATCACCCATTTTGGCAATCTTACTGCCATCGCTGGTGCTATAGCCTTTAACCGCTTGCTCAACCAAAACGGCAAGATTGATCGGTAGCTGTTTTTCGATCAAGATACGCAAAATACCAATGGCCGAGCGGCGCAGACTAAACGGATCTTTTGAGCCGGTAGGTGCTTGGTCAATGGCAAAAATACCGACCAGCGTATCCAAACGATCAGCCAATGCCAGACAGATACCAATCGGTGTCTGCGGCAACACATCACCGCTAAACTTCGGCAAATACTGCTCTTGCAGGCTGTCCGCGACTGCCGCAGGCTCACCATTTAAGCGTGCATAGTAGGTTCCGGCGATACCTTGCAACTCCGGATACTCACCGACCAGCGAGCTTGCTAGATCAGCTTTGGACAAGATGGCAGCGCGCACGGTGTCTTCGACCTCGATATCGTGGCCTTGCTGCTGCATCAAGGTGGCGATAAAGGCAGCAAGCTTGGCGATACGCTCAGACTTTTCCCAAATCGTACCGAGCTTGTCTTGGAAAACGCGAGTCTTTAAGCTCTCGGTCAAAGCAAACAGTGGCTGTTTTTGATCTTGCAAAAAGAAAAACTCGGCATCAGCCAAGCGCGGCCGCACGACTTTTTCGTTGCCTTCGATGATTTGATTCGGGTCTTTTGACTCAATATTGGTGATAAAAATAAAGTACGGTTGCAACTTACCTGCTTTATCGGTTAAGCAAAAATACTTTTGATCCGCTTGCATGGTGGAGATTAGCGCCTCTTGCGGCACTTGCAAAAAGCGCGGCTCAAAGCTTGCTCTAAGCGCAATCGGGAAATCAACCAGCGCGGTCACTTCATCTAGCAACTCTTGCGGTACGATGGCGTCGGCATTGACTTCATCGGCCAGTGCTTTGACTTGGTTTTTGATGAGCATTTGACGCTTATCAAAATCGGCCACCACTTTTAGATCCGTTAGCAGCGACTCGTAGTCGGTAGCATGAGCAATTTTATGATAGTCAGGGCTGTGGAAGCGGTGACCACGGGTTTGGTTGCTGGTTTGATGCCCTTGGATAGTGGCATCAATCACCGCATCGTCTTGCATCAAGACTGCCCACTGTACCGGACGCACAAACTCATCACGGCTGCTACCTGAGCGCATACGCTTGGCAATTGGCAGACTATCTAATGCCGTCTGAAAGATACTCGGTAGCAGCTCTGTGGTCGCTTGACCGTGAATGGTCTGCTCGTAGCCGACATAATCCCCTTTATCGGTATTAATCGTTATCAGCTCGCTGGCTTCAATCCCTAAACCCTTAGCAAAGCCCATCGCTGCACGGGTTGGGTTGCCATCGCTATCAAACGCTGCTTTAATCGCAGGGCCACGTTTTTGTTCGGTACGATCAGGCTGCTTATCGCTAATTCCTGTGATCTGAATCGCCAAACGGCGCGGTGCGGCAAAGGACTTGATGGCATCAAAACTGATATCGGCGTCATTTAGTTGCTCGGTGACACTCGTTTGCAAGGCATCGCGTAGCGGTTTTAGGCTTTTTGGAGGTAGCTCTTCACACCCCAGTTCAAATAAAATAGTACTCATGGGATGCTCCTATTTGTCGTTGGTAGATTGGTGGTGGTTGGTGACAGCTTTATCGCCTGTCACATCGTCTGCTGCCGCGTCTTCTTCTGGTGCTTTTGGTAGATACTTATCGAGCGCTGCTTGGCGATGTTCTTCATCAGCCAACGGGAAGCCAAGCTTGGCACGCGCTTCAACATAACCAAAGGCCACTTTGCGCGCCAAGGTACGGACACGCAAAATAAAGCGCTGACGCTCCGTCACAGAAATGGCGCCACGAGCGTCCAGTAGGTTAAAGGCGTGAGAGGCTTTGAGTACCATCTCATAGGCTGGCAGCGGCAGTCCTTCGGCCACAAGCTTATCGGCCTGCTGCTCATAAAAATCAAACATCTGCCCCATCATCGGCACATCGGCGTGCTCAAAGTTATAAGTGGACTGCTCCACTTCGTTTTGATGAAAGACATCGCCATAGGTCACACGGCCAAACTCACCATCCGCCCAAACCAAATCATAGACGCTATCGACGCCTTGTACATACATCGCTAGACGCTCAAGACCGTAAGTAATCTCACCGGTGACTGGAAAGCACTCAATGCCGCCCACTTGCTGAAAATAGGTAAACTGCGTGACTTCCATACCGTTTAGCCAAATCTCCCAGCCCAGTCCCCACGCCCCAAGCGTTGGCGACTCCCAGTTGTCTTCGACAAAACGCACGTCATGAACCAGCGGATCGATACCGATGGCGCGCAGTGAGTCCAAATACAGCTCTTGGATATTGGGCGGATTGGGCTTGAGCACCACTTGAAACTGGTAATAGTGCTGCAAGCGGTTTGGGTTGTCACCGTAGCGGCCATCTGTCGGGCGGCGTGATGGCTGCACATAAGCGGCATTCCAGCGCTCAGGGCCAAGCGAGCGCAAAAACGTCGCCGTATGAAAGGTACCGGCACCGACTTCCATATCGTAAGGCTGCAAGACCACGCAGCCTTTGTCAGCCCAATAGTTTTGTAAAGTGAGAATTAAATCTTGAAAAGTCATCGGTTGAGCATCTTTTTTTGCTGTCATCGAAGTTGTCGCTTGAGATGTCATAGTTTGGGTTTTCATAGCAAAGCCACTGTGGAATTAGTATTATTGAATAAAACGTTGATAGCACTCGTAGCACCTATATGGCAACGACTCTATTTGCCTGCTCACCTTACTAAAAATTGACCATTTTATCCATATTTACCGCAACTAAATTTATGCTACCTATCCAAATACCGTGCGCTATGCCCCATATCAAATGGCATTGAGGGTATTTATGTCTATCAAGCAGCGTAGATATAGCACGCAAACAAACCCTATACCCGTCGCACCTCTCAACTTATAACCATTTTTTCAATTGACCATATAGTCGATGCACTCTAAGAAGAACATAGCGCTACTGGGATGAATTTTGCGCAGCCTCTGGGAACGCAGCACGCAAGTAAAATTTATACCAGTAGCGCGTTTAAGTTTATATAACAGTTTTATTTTCAATTGACCATAAAGGCAAAAACAAAAAAAATACCCAAATGCGTGAGCATCTGGGCAGGAGGAAAAGTATGTCGCTGGTATCCTGATGGGTCAGGCTTTTTGTTTTTTTAGTAACGCTTACTTGGTGACGCTTGTTTTTTGATACAGATTTTAATATAAGTTTTAATGCAAGCAAAGCTGGGTAACGAATCGTTTGTATGTCAATCTATGAAATATCAGCCTATTGGGCGCTACTGATAAGACTCATGAGTGGCTTTTGGCATGATAATCCATAAAATAATATAAATTAAGATACCTGGAACCGCCGCACTCAGTGAAGATACAATCACAAACAACAATCTTACCCAAGTAGGCGACCAACCGACGTATTCTGCAATACCGCCCATCACCCCTGCTATCATACGATTGTTTTGCGAGCGATGTAATTTTGCTAATTTAGCCAAATCCAATACCTCTCTATTTTATATTTTCTATTTCTTATTATTCCAACCTAAATAAAAGACCGCGATTCTGCCTTTTATTCTTTGCATTATATTTTTTATCTTACGTCTTTTAGCGTCTTTTAGTTAGGCTTAATCTGTAGTCTTTCTAACTTACAAATCAGTATAGCAACTATTTTCTTATGGTCTGTTGAATATGTACCAGTGCTTTGTGAATTTATGCTACCTAAGCTTGCCCTAATCTATCCTAACTGCCTGTAAACTACTGATTTTAAATAATTATTTCAAAATGTTTCAAAAATGGGTTTGTTGCCAAAACCTTACTTTCACTGCCTACCTACTCTAAAATACCAAGCACAATCAACCAGATACGCTTATATGATTTTTCTGGTTATACTGATGATTGTATCTATAGGTTTATAGGCAATCCGATATCAGAATAATACAGCGAGATGACAAGTCGTTTTTTGCAGCCTCTGTGATAACAGTACACAAGGAGAATTTGTACCAGTTGCACGTTCATAGGAGCGTATCGATTTTATTTTAAACTGACGATACCCTAGCCATATTGTTTTATCACCGCTTAACGCCTGTTTAATAAAAACAACCTTTATCAGCGCTTGTTTACAATAACCTACCTGCAAATCGACCAAAACCTTTATACCATGCAGATTGTCTTACTTTTATAAAAACGCTTACTAAAAAACCAACAAGGATTGCTATGTACGATACGGGGTTGATGATTGGTCATTTTGAACCACTACATTTGGGGCAAATGCGCAGTATGTTGGAGGCCGCAGGGCAAGCTAAAATACTGCATATCGTCATCACAGCACACCCGACGCCGCATCCAGACTTTAGTATTACGCTACAAGATAAGGCACGCTGGCTACAGATGGCCTGTGCTGACCTGCCTTTTATTCATATTCATACCACCCATGAGATTGCCCTGCCGCTTCATGATAGCTTTGATGAAGTGCACATCGACATCCCAGCCAGCAATGCCAAGCTGCATCGTCTGAGCCAAGCGCTCGCGTTGCCTGCAGAAGCGGTGCTGTTTGTGGCACAAAACCATCCTTTAGCCAAATCCCATATCACAGAACACCTGCAGATGCCCGTGGTGACGACGGCGCTACAGCCAGCGTTTGACTCTTATGCCATCGCTCGCGATCCTATCGCCCATTGGTCAGCGATTCACCCTCAAGCGCGCAGTGATTACACAAAGACGGTCGCGATCGTCGGCGGTGAAAGCTCAGGGAAAACAACCTTGGTACATAAGCTTGCCAACTATTATGGCGCAAGCTTTGCGTTAGAGATGGGACGTTTATACATCGGTACGGACTTGGGTGGTAGCGAGATTGGGCTGCAGTACAGTGACTATGGCCCCATCGCCCTCAATCATGCTCAGGCGATTCGAGAGGCCGCAGCCGTAGCGACTGCCCCTGTGACCATTGTCGATACTGATTTTGTGACCACGCAGGCGTTTTGTGAAGAGTACGAAGGTCGCAGCCACCCGTTTGTGGCCGCATGTATTGATGAGCTTCGCTTGGACCATACCATCATGCTAGACAACAATACGCCATGGGTAGATGACGGCATGCGCTCACTGGGCACCCCTGAGGCACGCGGGCGCTTTGAGCAGCGGCTGGTCGATATCTTTACCCGCCATGGTATCGATCCGCATTTGATCGATGCGCCTGATTATGATGCTCGCTATCGGCAAGCGTTACGTTTTATCGATCGACATGTCTATAACAAAAACCAATAACAAAGCGCGGTGAGTCAACGCCAAATAAAAAACAGATAAAGTAAAAGACAGATGAAGTAAAAGACAAGCAAAGTAAAAATACAGAATAAAAACAGCATATTATAAAAGAAGTGGCTTGTAAAAGAGTCAAAACCACAACAGTCAAACAAGCCGCTCCCAACATTTATTTTAGGAAAAACCTATGCGTATTCAGCTATTAGACAATATCACTGGTAAGTGGGCCATGCAGTGGATCATCACTTGGTTTATCTGCGGCGTGATTGCTTTATCAGCAGGCTTTTGGTTGACCACCGATCATACTACCCTAGATTGGTTTTATTTGGCGGTGTCCTTTATCGGCTTGATTTGTGTGGTATCGCTATCATTTCGCAAAAACGTCTTGGGCAATGGCTTTGGCATGGCCGCCACTGCAGGTGAAGTGGTGGTGCAGGCAACCTCGGGCGCGGTGGGTTTGATGCTGGCGCCTCTGTTTAACTTTTTTACCCATGTCTATGGTATTTTTTATTGGTCAAAGCACACCGACCCTGACGGCGACATGATACCCAAGTCTGCCAGCAAAGCCGTTTGGCTGATTACCATTGCCTTTATTGTGATTGGGCTGGCGCTATTTCCTACCGTCAACGACCTTTTAGCCAGCTATGGTTATGCGGTGGTTGAAGACGAAAACAGTCTATTTTTAGGCTTTATTTCTTTTTTTTGGATCAATGTCCTCGCCTTTGTGCTCTCGATCACCGCCCAAGCCGCCATGATTTTGCGCTATTCGTTTAACTGGTGGCTGTGGATTATCGTCAATTTTGTTTGGCTCATTGTCAATCTTATGTCTGGCAACTACATTTTTGCCATTCAGACCATGATCTATCAAGTCAACTCCTTTATCGGTCTGTATGAATGGCATCGTAGCGAGAGAAGCTAATATACTGAAATAATAGGGCTTAGATGACTTAGATGTATGGCTTAGACGCTTTTGATAAACCCTATCGCATCTAGGATAAAGCTGACAGACCTGACAGACCTGACAGACCTGACAAACTAAAGAACCGCCATAAGAAAGCCAAAAACGAGAGAAATGCTCAGCGCTGACTGAACCGTCTATCAGATACTATGGTAGAGAAGTCCAATTAGTGCTACAAATGATACTAGAGGCGCTCTGATGTGGGAGAGGAGTGTCGTATCTTAATGACTAACAAGGAGGTTAGTATGTCTCGTCGTCCGCCCCGCATGTCAAAACGCACACTTGAGCAGTGGCTCAGTGAGTATTCTGTCAGCCACCAAAACCTAATCAACAAAAAAATCCATTGGCTCTGCGTGCCGACCATCTTTGTCAGTTTGCTTGGGATGGGTATGTCGCTATCCGTTTGGTTTACCTTAGTGCTTAGTGCCTTGGTCTTGCTATTCTACATGCGTTTGTCCACGCCGTTATTTTTGGCGATGGGCATGTTTATCCTTATCTGCCTGTCTGTCATGACCTTACTACCGTGGGGCTTTAAGGTCTGGGCAGGTGTCTTTGTTGTGGCTTGGATTGGGCAGTTTATCGGTCACAAAATCGAAGGCAAAAAACCCTCATTTTTTGAAGATTTACAGTTTTTATTAATCGGCCCTGCATGGGTGGCCAATAGCCTGATGGGTAACAAAAACAATAGCTAACCATCCGGTGGAGCGCATTATGTGCTCAGGATTGGTATTCTGACGGTTTTTATACCTGTTCTTTTCGTTTATATGGTTTTGTCTTTATGCCATCAAAGCTGTACGACGATAAATCACTTGATTTCTTCATCCTAAAAAAGCGCCACCCATGAGCTGGATGGCGCTTTTTTGGTTTTTTATCTCTCATATTACCGAGCTTTGGTGCTTATTTACCAAACACCTTCATACGCTCCTCTACTGGCTTAAACTCTTTATCACCAGCTGGCTGCTCGATGGCACCAAATACCATCTGCGCGTTTAGCTCCCAATCATCAGCGATATTCCAAGTATCGGCAACCTGCTGATCGATCACTGGATTATAATGCTGCAAGTTAGCGCCAACATCGATGCTTGCCAATGCCGTCCAAATCACGTACTGATGCATGGCGCTGGTCTGATGTGCCCAGATTGGGAATTTGTCCGCATATAAAGGGGCCGCTTCTTGCATACTTCTGACCACACCTTTGTCTTCAAAAAACAATATCGTACCAGCACCGGCCTTAAAGCCTGCGATTTTATCTTTTGTACCTTGGAATTTCTCGTCGTCACCCACGATGACCTTCAAGGTCTCTTCGGTGATGTCCCACAGTTTTTTATGGTCCTCATCGAACAAGACAACGATACGGGCTGACTGAGAGTTGAAGGCGGAAGGCGTGTGCAAAATAGCGTGCTCTACCAATTTTACAATCTCATCCTTAGAGACTGGTAGTTGATCGCTCAAGGCATAGATAGAGCGGCGTTTTTCGGCAAGATTTTGTAAAGTGGTTAGGTCTGACATAATAGGACTCCGTCGAGTTAAATATTTAGGTTGTATATAAAGTATGTGTTTTAAAAGATAGTAAAAATAGTAAAACTTGCTTGATCGTCATTCGATTGTAAAAGCAACACCGACCGATCTATATTCAAATTTTGTAAAAAATCTTCACAATAACGTGAACTATAAAAGATAAATTAACAATTCGTATTGTCAAATCATCCTTTAAAACCGTCAGGCAGCGCTGGAGCGGGCAGACGTTTCATATCAGAGTCGACATTACCAAAGCGCTCATGGCCGTTGTTCCAATCGATGATAGACTGCTCAATTTCTTCTTTATTATCAGCGACAAAGTTCCACCACAGCAGCACTTGATTGTTTAAGGGCTCACCGCCGATAAACATCACCCGTGTGCCTTTTTTGGCGACCAGCTTGATGCTTTCGTTATTTTCGACATCACTATCGTGGAAGCGAAATAGCTGATCTTGCTCACAGATTTTGCCTTCAGACTCGATCTGCCCTTCACTGACTAAGATACCGTATTCAAAACCAGGCTCTAGAGTTAGGGTGACCTCGCCATCCTCTAGCCAGTACACATCGATACCGACCATTTTGGAGTACTGTATCGTTGGCGCTTCGTAGCGCTCGCCTGTGACGCTGGTGTAGTTGCCCGTGGTCAATATCATCTCTACATTATTTTCCGTCCACGTCGGTAGCTCTGGATAATGATGAAAACCGCGCTCGATTTTTTGGTCTGTCGGTAGAGCAATCCACAGCTGCACCATACTCAGCGCGCGCGCCGCATCTGGCGAACCGCCCGTATCCGGAAAGACACTTTGCTCGGTATGACTGATGCCTTGCGTCAACCCTGTACCTGCGGTCATGACATTGACTTGGTTTTTGGTAATTACTTGCTCGTTGCCCAAGCTGTCTTTGTGCAGCACTTCGCCATCTAACATCCAGCTAAAGGTTTGCAAATTGGTATGCGGATGACGACCCACTTGCATACCAGCCTCACCGTCCTCAAACTCAGCAGGACCTGCATGATCCAAAAAGCACCACGCACCGATCGGTTTTTTGCCGGTATTAGGTAACAGACGGGCGATAGGAATACCGCCAACATCGGCCAAACGCGGCTCTAGGGTTTTAATACTCATGACTCACCTCTTATTATCAACTTATCAATGATATGTGTTATCTGGTGTCAAAGATGATGACCATAGCGCCGCCACCTTTTAAAGCGCCTAAAAGCTCATAGGTACTTCCATGACAAGGACTTTAGCGTCTTCAGCGACATCCATCGTAAAACTTTTAGTATCCCAAACACCAAGACCATCGCGGGTATCTAAAGTGTTACCGTTTACCACAACCTGACCACTAATGACAAAGACATACACGCCGTTGTTAGGGTCTTTTAAGTCATAGGTCTGTGTCACACCTTTGTCAAAGTCACCGATGCTAAACCACGCATTTTGATGAATCCACACGCCAGCATCGTCGGCATTTGGTGACAGCACTTGGTTAAACTCATTTGGCTGCAGGATGTCATCCATACGCAACTGCTGATAGCGCGGCGTGACATTCATTTTGTTTGGAATGACCCAAATCTGTAAAAACTTTACAGGCTCATTGGCATCGCCGTTCATCTCACTATGAGTGATACCTGTCCCTGCCGACATCACTTGTATTTCGCCCGTTTCGATGATGCCTTCGTTGCCGATATTGTCGCCATGACCGAGCTTGCCCGATAACGGGATACTGATGATTTCCATATCACGATGTGAGTGTCTGCCAAAACCTTGACCACCGATGACAAAATCATCGTTGATGACACGTAGCGCGCCAAAACCCATACGCGCTGGATTGTGATAGTTGGCAAAGCTAAACGTGTGACGGCTTTTGAGCCAGCCGTGGTCGGCATCGCCGCGAGAGTCTGCTGCATGATAGATAGTTTGCATAATAAATCCTTATATCGTCGTACGTTAACTGGTTTAACACTGCTCATTAACGCGCTTGTCTAAGTAATGATGCTATTATAATTGTTGTCTTATCATAGATAAACAAAGCCAATCGCAAATAACTATTATTATATTTAGAACAATAAAAACTACTGATATTGATGCTGACGTTAATACAAACATAACAGAAACATCAGCATAAACTGTTAGCATGACTAATATTAGCCAATTTAGGTTAAGTTAAGTTTATAAATGTGTCATCAAATATATTCGCCATACAAGGAGCGCAACCATGTCGGACGATGCAAAAAAACAGCCGCTACAGTACGAGCTGGTCGATAATACAGATGAAAAACGCTTTGAGATGCATATCGATGGTCACATCGCGTTTGAAGACTATGATTTTTTTACCACAAGTACCGGTGAAAAAGGCATTGAATACAAACATACCGAAGTGCCAGAAGCGCTGGGCGGACGCGGTATTGCAGGCTATTTGGTCAAGACCATCTTAGACGACGCTGCCGCCAAAGGCTTACGCGTCAAACCCACCTGCCCTTATGTCAAAGCGTATATCGACAAACATCCAGAATACCAAGACAACTCGGTGTTTCATAACGCTGCGCCATAGAGTTTAGGGCATAGTTAATCTTTTTTTAAATAGATATCGTCCTACTGGTATAAAGTGTGCCAATGTTAGGTCGGATTGACTATGTTAAAAACCGTCTATAAAACCAAAAACGCCATGCTAAATAACATGGCGTTTTTTTAGGTGTGGCGGCGGGTAGTGCTAGTGCAGAGTGCCAAATGGGTTTGGCGCTTAGAGTCTTAGCCTATATTTTGTAAAAAGCTTTTGTCACGAGCCAGCCATGCTAAATACAGCACAGGCAATACAAATAGACCGACAGCCCAGTAGCTTAATTTGACATAAAGCAGTGCACCCAATAACGCACCAATGACAAAACTGCTCACTAGCGCTGAGCTATGCGCAAGTTTTTTGGCGTTATCGAGTGTTCTATTGGCAAGATAATCTGATAGATGAATGCCTAACTGAGTGGTATTACCCGTCATCAGCACCGTTGGACTCATATGTTTGATGACGGTTTTGCTGGCTGTATTGCGAATCGCCAAGGCCGTCAAACCCAAGCCGCCGGTAACCGCAACGGTGATACTATTGCCATCCGTAAACGGCTGGAAAGACAATCCTGCTATCATAAACGCGGTGAGAAACACCGCCTCTGCCAGTAGCAAATGAGTCAGTATCAGCCGCTGCTGACGACTATTATCGATATAGACTTTGGTCACAACGACCGTCAAAACAAATAGCGGCACAGAAGCCAGCTTGATCCACAGGCCGTCCTCGCCTTTGACCAAACCACTGCCTGCCAATACCAAGTTGCCTGTGACATGAGCGGTAAAAAACCCAAAAAGGGTGATAAAACCGATGGTATCAATCGCACCGCCGACCACCGTCAATAACACAGGCGCACGGTAGCGCTGCCAAAAGCTCGGCGACTTAGCAGTTGTACTAAGCACCCGTACGTCCTACATTATTGCTATCTGCGTCGCGGCTGTCGGCCATGGCGGCAAATTCAACAAACGCTTCGACGAATTTTTGCAGATATTTTTGGGTACGCTCACTGACACTACCGTCTTCATTTAGACTGTCGGTCGCTCGGCTTAGATGTACCTCAGGGCGGATCATCATTTGTGCCGAGAGCATCTGCATGCTTTTACGGACATCGAGCCCACTGTTGATACCGCCATAGCTACTAGGAGATGCCGTCATCACAGCGACTTTTTTATCCGTCCATATGCTTTGTTTATACGGGCGCGAGGCGATGTCGATGACGTTTTTGAGTGCCGCTGGCATCGTGCGATTGTGCTCGGGCGTGACGATCAGCACCGCATCCGCGGCCTTTAATTGCTGTCGGACGCGCTCGTAGCTGTCGATTGTGGTCCCATCATAGTCTTGATTATAAAGCGGCAAATCAGCGATATTGACTTCGTTTATCGTAACACCTGACGGCATTTGCGACACGACATATTCGGCAAACTTACGATTGATAGAATCTTTACGCAAGCTACCGATGATAAGAGCAATGGTTATTGATTCGCGCATAACAACTCCTTATAACAAACCGTTTATCAATGATGACTAAATGACAGCTCACAAAAAAGACATTGGCTGCTTGCATCATCATACTATACCGCGCTTTTATATCTCTTTTCTTAACGCTAAACTGCCAATTTAAGCGCTAAACGTAAACGATAAGAACTCGCGCTCGGCTTATCTTTTATGATCGATTGAATAGGCACCTGGGCCATGAGCAAATATCAGTAAAAAACCACCCGCCATCGCGATGTTTTTCATAAATGGGTTCATTTGCGACTCATCGAGCCAAAACTGATGAAACATCAGCGCTGATATAATATTGAACCCTACAAACAATAAAGCGATCAAGCGCGCTTTAAACCCCAACAAAATAGCGATACCGCCAAATAGCTCTAGCGCGATGACCAATGGTAACAGCATACCAGGCACGCCCATTGACTCCATATAACCTTGGGTTGCCGCATAGCCTGTGATCTTGGTAAAGCCTGAAAAAATAAAGATCATCGATAAAAACAGACGACCAATCGGGGCACTAACTTCTTGTAATTTGTCCATGATAACTCTCCAATATGATAAATCTGGCCAATATGATAAATCTGGTAACATGAAATCCTGCTTAAGCACCACATCTTATTTAAAAGATTTTTTTACCTTTAAGCTGTTTCATTAAGTAACCGCTATATTGTAGTCGTTGCTTATAGGTAGATAAACCATGATAATTACAAATATAAGTTCTGATTATCAGAACAACTATCCGTATAATTCTGCATAACGATAGTAGCGGCTTTCTCTATTTATACAGCATACAAGCGTTACAAAAAGCAACGAAGAGACACATTTATAATAGACAGTAGCGCTCAAATCTCCTATTTTTTTGCTAAACTTAACCATAACATCTATAAGCACTACTTAACGGAAATAGATGAGAAAACGTTAAGCCAATGCGCTCTTTGCTCTACCACAATTCTCGATCACAAATAAGGATAATGAACCATGATGCTCCCTTCTATCAAACAAGCCAATCGTGTCCTCGCCTTCGCTGCTATCAGCGCCCTTGGCATGATGAGCACTGTCGGTCAGGCAGCGACCTATGAGCTGGACCCTAAGCATACCGCGGTGCGCTTTTTTGTCGATCATTTTGGTACATCGACCAATGCTGGTGGCTTTTATAACCTCTCAGGCATTCTTGAGTACGCACCCAAAGAGCAAAAAGGCTTTATCGGTATCACCATTCCGATGGGCAGCTTGAGCACAGGTCTCAAAGAGTTTGATGGTCATTTAAAATCTGCGGATTTCTTTAATATCAAAGAGCATCCAACCGCTTATTTTAAATCTACCAATTGGCAGTTTGATGGTAATAAAGTCAAATCAGTCACAGGTGACTTAACACTGCTGGGTCAGACGCATCCTGTGACGCTGACAGCCACTAAGTTTAACTGCTATGACAGCCCACTGCTAAACGCTGAAGCGTGCGGCGGCGATTTTGAAACCACCATCGACAGAACCAAGTGGGGTCTCAATACTTATACCGATGGCGGTATGATGAAAAACATCAAACTGGTCGTTCAGGTAGAAGGCAGTAAAAAGGCCGATCTCAAGTAACGACGGCTTCTCTTATAAAGATCAGATAGTTGATCATAGGTAAAACAGATACACGATATGTACTACAATTAAGCTGAGTTTTTAACTCAGCTTTTTTTCTGGTATAAAGATCTTAATAAGCACTGTTGGCGTTTATATAGTCGAACCCAAATAAGTCAGCTACATAACTATCATGATGCGGCAGAATAATAAAAGGACAATTAGGATGGGACAGCTAGAAGATATGGCAATGTTTGTACGCATTGTCGAAGCGGGCAGTATCACCAAAGCTGCCGAGCAGCTCAATATTGCCAAATCAGCCGTCAGCCGCCGCTTAAAGGAGCTAGAAACTCGCCTCGGCAGTCAGCTGATCAGCCGCACCACGCGCCAGTCCAATTTGACGCAAGCAGGTGAGCAGTATTATCAACAGGTGATGCATATACTCAGTGAAGTAGATGCGCTCAATGAGCAAACCAGCGGCGCGCCCACTCGCATCGAGGGCACCTTAAAAATGACGGCACCGCTGTCTTTTGGCTTGATGCACCTCAACGCGGTGATTGATGAGTATGCCAATCTACATCCCAACCTAAGTTTTGAGCTGGACTTTTCTGATCGGCATGTCGACTTGATCGAAGAAGGCTATGAGCTGGCCATCCGTATCAGAGAGTTACAAGACTCGAGCTATCAGGCCAAGCGTTTGGCGCTGATTCGTTATGCTCTCTGCGCCAGCCCTGACTACCTGAGAAAAATGGGCACACCTAAGACCTTGGCTGACTTGGCGACCCATGAGTTTTTACAATACGGTCTGAGCAAAACCAGTCATTTAGAGCTGACGGACGCTCAAGGCAAAAAGCACAACCACACTATCGATGCCAAAATAAAAGCCACCAATGGCGAGTTTCTAGTCGATTTGGCAGTAAAGGGACATGGCATTGTGTTTATACCGACTTTCATCGCCTATCAAAGGCTGGCTCGCGGCGAGCTGGTGCCGATCCTACCCCAGTATCAACTGCCGACACTCAGTGCTTATGCCGTGTATCCAAAAAACCGTTTTTTATCACAGCGCTGTCGCTATCTGATTGATTTTATTGCCGAGCGGTTTGGCGACGACCCGTATTGGGATAATTTTTCTGAAAGGCTTATACAAACTTAGCCGTCTAGCAAAATTGCTATAAACCTTAAAACAATACTGCTAGTATTATCTAACGATATCCATCCGTCATAAGGAGATGCATTATGGATTTATCATCGTTAGGTATCAAGACCATCCACGAGTTTGATGATATTCATCAAAGCCCATTACCCCAAGAGCGCCTAAAGGCCGCGCGCAAACAAGCAAGCGCGTTTCGAGAGCGCTTGATGTCTGAGCCGCCGGTGCAGTTTTATCAAAGCGCCGATATGGTCAGAGTGCCCTATCCCACGTGGTACGCCTACAGCGGCGTCTACACCCAAAGCACGTATAAATTCCCCTACATCCATATCTTGAACCGTATTTTTATCATTCAGTATCATGACTTTTTGGGCGAGCTAAAAACCCTGCTGTTCTCTCCTTCTGATATCGAAGCGGATCGTGAAACGCCTTTTTTTAAGCGTTTAACGGATAAAATGCCGAACTGGTCACCGCTCGAAAATGTGGTCGCGCCTGTCATTCGTGATGTGGCAGATGCCCTCGCAGAGGTGGGCCTCATGCCCGAAGACGTGGATTATATCAGCTATGATCATCTACACACTCAAGACATCCGCCGCTGGCTCGGTACTAAAGGCTCGGGCAAAAAAGACCAAGCCGCCTACTTCCCTAATGCAAAGATTCTGGTGCATGAGCGTGAGTGGCAAAGCGCCAGTGCTTTATTGCCCGTACAAGCAGACTGGTATTGCCCTAATGGCATCGATGGCATCGACCCTGACAAGGTGATTCAATTTACCGGTAGTATCCAATTGGGTGAAGGTCTGGCGCTGGTACATACCCCAGGCCATACTGAGGGCAACCACTCACTCGTCGCCCGCGTGCCCGATGGCATCAGAGTCACCTCAGAAAACGGCGTGGGCGCAGACGCTTATGCGCCAATGTGCTCGACCGTCAACGCCATCCGCCGTTATGCAAAAGAGACCGGTATGGAGGTTATCTTAAACGGCAACACCCTAGAAGGCAGTAACGAGCAATATATCTCCATGGTCATCGAAAAGACCATCGCAGGCCCCTCCCAAAACCCCGACTTCCCTAACTGTGCTTCGAGCAGTGAAGCGACGCCCTATTGGCTAATTCCTGGTCATAAAGTCAGTCACCTGATCGGTGAGGCCAGCTTTGGTACACTACAAGCGGGCTCGATGAAACATAACGCCGCACAAAAGGCAGGTGCCTGATGCGTTATTTCACCGACAAGACCATATATATCACTGGCGCTGCTTCTGGTATCGGCTTTGAGAGTGCCAAGCAGCTTATCAAGCAAGGCGCGCACTTAGTATTGTTTGATGTGCAGCCGCTTGATGATGCCTTATCGGCGTTACAAGGGCTAAATAAGCACAATGCCTCAATCAGCACCTATGAGCTGGATGTCACTGATGCTGAGATGACCTGTACAAAAATTGCTACCGCAGCGGCTCAGTGCCCACCAGATATTTTGATGCATTTTGTGGGTATCACAGGTCCATGGACGTTTGATAAGATGAGTCAAGCACAGTTTGAACGCGTGATGCACATCAACTTATTTGGCACGCGCAACGTCCTTGCGGCGGTGCGGCCGTTTTTGGAGCGTGGCGATCAGGTCATGGTCACCGCTTCTATGTCGTCGTTTACAGGCAGTTATGGCTATAGCTCTTATAGTGCTTCTAAATTTGCCATTTGGGGCATGATGCAGTCACTAAACTACGAATGGAAACCGCTAGGCATTGATATCACAGTCTTTGCACCGCCGCCGATCGACACACCGCTGACCCAGTCTGAGGTCGGCGTCATGGATGCAGCAGGCGTCGGTATGAAAAAACTGGCAGGCGAATTAAATATCGAAGAGGCAGTCAAATCCATGCTAAAGGGTGTGGAAAACCGATCGTTTTTAGTGGTGCCAGGCGTGATGGCAAACCTCATCAGGCTGCAGCTGCGTTTTTTTCCAGTCAGCTGGGTCAATTGGATAGGCAACAAGGCGGCAGCGTTTTCGGCCAAAAAATAATAGCTAAGTAAAAAGAATACAATGATGCAGCCTGCTAATGAGTCCTGAGTCACAAAAAGCGTCATCCAACCACTGGATGACGCTTTTTTATCTGGAACAATTACGTGCTAGGCGCTCGTTAATCTAAGGTCTGTACGCCGCCACCATTGACAAACAACGTCTGACCACTTACCCACTCAGAGATAGGTGAGGCAAAATACAGCATGGCGCCTGCGATATCATCCGCCTCGCCCAAACGCTTGATGGGCGTGTGCGACAGCATGCGCGCTTCGATCTCAGGTGTCAGCACACTCTGCAAGGCCGCTGTACGCGTAGCCCCTGGGCCGACCGCGTTGATACGCACCTCAGGGCCAAAATCGTGCGCCAGATTTGCCACCATGTGATTGACTGCCGCTTTTGATGCAGCGTAGCCACTCATGTCAGGGCTTTTATTGATACTCGACATCGAGGTGGTGATGACGATTGAACCGTAGCCGGATTGTTTCATGTGCGGCACACACAGCTGACACAGACGCCAAGCGCTAAAGACATTTAGTTCAAAATCCCGGCGAAAATCATCCACTGAGATTTTAGACGGATCTTCTTGCCCGCCGCCACCGCCGCCAGCGTTGCTGATCAATATGTTGACCGTCCCAAAAGTTGCCAACGTTTTATCGACCATGGCCACCAAATCATCGTCTTTTAAAATATTACACTCTACGGCCAAAGCCTTGACCCCAAAGCTTTCGACTTCTTTGGCCGCCGACTTGGCATCTTCTATCTTCAGATCGGCGATGACGATGTTGGCGCCAGCTTGTGCCAGTCGCAGCGCAGTGGCTTTACCAATACCATTGGCACCGCCGGTGACAATGGCGGTTTTACCTGTCAAATCAAACAATGCCGAAAAGGCTTTGGGTTGAAACGCTTGCATACTCATTCCTTATCATTGTTATTTATGATGTCTCGTGTGTTACCTCGTATGTTACTTAGTATGCGCGCTTACTCTAAAATACGTGTATCAATTCATCCGTAATTTGTAACCGCTTTTGCGTAAGATTTGACCAGCTGCCAAATTTCACCCATAAAAAAAGCCTCACAATAATGTGAGGCTTTAGTGCTCTAACAGAGCCATATTTGGAGCGGGATAAGAGATTCGAACTCTCGACCCCAACCTTGGCAAGGTTATGCTCTACCACTGAGCTAATCCCGCTAAACATCGAATCGCGTTATTGTTAACAACAACTCCGTCTCGATAGGCTGGCTATTTTAGCAAAAATTCTAAGCCTGTCAACACCTTTTTTGGCATTTTTTGCAGATATTTTCGCTGCCAGCCTTTATTTACCAGCGATTCTGCTATAAGCGTTTGATTTTACAATGAGTATTATCCGCCAGTTTTTCTAAAATATTTTAGCAAATAAAGGGTTATATTTGCTGGGCTCACGGCTATGCATGTCTATCCCTGTGTTTGGGCGTGCTGTTTACTTACAATCATAGGGTGTACTGTTACTTTTTCTGTCTTGGTTTTGGCTTATTAACATTATTATACTTTGTGCAACTTTATTTATTATTTACAGTGAGGATGTTTATTATGAAAAAATTACTGACCACAACTGTCATGGCCGCGTCTTTGTCGGCGCTGACACTGACTGGCTGTAGTAGCACCACCAATACCGGCGCGGTGGGCGTTGATCGTCAGCAGTTGCTCTTGGTCTCTAATGAGCAGGTGTTACAGTTATCAGCGCAAAGCTATGCAAAGACCTTGCAAGAAGCAAAAGCTCGCGGCTTGCTCGATACCAATAGAGCCCAGCTCAATCGCCTCAAAAACATCTCCAATCGTCTAATCGGGCAAGTCGGCGTCTATCGTCCTGATGCTGCAAAATGGCCATGGGAAGTACACACGATCAAATCAAATCAGCTCAACGCTTTTGTGATGCCAGGTGGTAAAATCATGTTTTATTCAGGCATCATCGATCGCCTCAATCTGACCGACGATGAAATCGCCGCCATCATGGGACATGAGATGTCTCACGCATTACGTGAGCACTCACGCGAGCGTATCTCCCGCCAATACGCCACTCAAACGGGCATTGGCGTCGCCGCTAGCATCTTTGGTCTCTCGCAAGGTCAGGCGGAGCTGGCCAATGTCGCCGGTGACCTAGGCCTGAGTCGTCCGCACGGCCGTACTCAAGAAGCAGAAGCCGACCAGATTGGCCTTGAGCTAATGGCTCGCGCAGGCTACAACCCGCAGGCCGCGATTAGCTTATGGCAAAAAATGCAGCGCGCCAGCCAAGGCGAGCCGCCGCAGTTTTTGAGCACTCACCCAAGCAGCAGCAATCGCATTGCCCAGTTGCAGTCATTGATGCCCAAAGTCATGCCGCTTTACCAAAAAGCACGCCGCTAATCATCATTTAGCATGACTGATTAGATTGATTGTCAAGCAGAGTACAGACCACGGTTTGTATTCTGCTTTTTTATAAAAGTGGCCATACTTCTTTGTCTGCTGAATGATAAGGCTTGCGTATCAGTGTCTGCTACAATCGGTGTCTGTTATAATAACCTCATGCATCGCCGCAAGACACTAGTACGTCATCGGTGCCCATACTTCATCAAACACCACCTTATCAAACAATATCGCGTAAAAGGATGCTATCCATGAGTACCACGCCTACCGCTGATGCCCTCTATGCTGAGCTACAGAGCTTGCAGCCGCAGCATATCGAGCTGATTAACGAATCGATGAATCATGCAGGCTACTTTGATGGCAAAGAAAGCCATTTTAAACTCACTATCGTAAGCGACGCCTTTGAGGGCAAGCGTTTGGTCGCTCGCCATCAACTGGTTTATGGCTTGGTCGCGCCCCTACTGACCTCGCAAGGTGGCTCGGTGCATGCCTTAGCCATACATGCCTATACGCCAACAGAATGGCAAGGGCAAAGCCCAGACAGCCCCTTGTGTGCTGGTCAAAACAGCTAAGCCATCGACAGAATAATCAACCATGACTGCGCGTGGTATGAACGTTATGACGGTAGCGCTGCGTGATTGGATCATCTCAGAGGGAAGGATATTTAATGAAACATTTACATATGCTGATGGCCGTCCTGACCATCGTTCTGTTTTTATATCAAAGCTATCTGGTATTGAGTGCCAATAGACGCGCCCCAAAGGCGGTGAAGATAGCCACGCACATCATTTATGCGCTTGTCATCGGCTCAGGTGCCATCATGTTGATGCAGCTAATGAGTGCCAACGCCCCTGTGCAGTGGGTGTTTGCCAAGATTATTTTGCTAGTCGCTGCCATCAGTGCCAGCATAAAAGCCTTTAACAACCATGCAACGCCCGGCCAAAGGAAAACGGGGATTTTGATCTCGGCGATCGCCTATGCAGGTATCGTGATACTTGCTGTGGTCAAACCAGCCAACTTATTTTAAGGCGCTGTTTACGGAGGCTGCGAAAAACTCATCCCAGTAGCGCTTTGGAACTTATGACAGTTTTGTTTGCACCGACTATAGCTGGCATATTTCATAAATGACATATTTTTCAATATCTTAATCTGTTTATTTTTGCTATCTTAAATATAAACAACGGCGTTTATCACCGATCTTGCTGTTTATATAACCCCCATCTTGCCTTATGGAGCCACTATGAAAACTCTCTTTTCCGCGACATTACTGGCCTCAGCAGGCATTTTTGCGCTTGCAGGCTGCGCCTCGACTGGCAATATCACTCCGCAGTATGTGCCGCCCAGCACCTACCAAAACTATGACTGCCAAGCGCTGAGCCAAGAGTACAACCGTATCAATCGTTATGTCGAAACGGCGCGCAATCAGCAGTCGACCATCGCTGCCTCTGGCGTGGGGGTCGGCGTCTCAGCGGGCCGCTGGGGTATCTCACCCAATATCAGCTTTGGCGTGGGCAAAAGCAACAACACCAAAGCCCGCGATGCCAAGCTATCACGGCTTTACGGCGAGCGTGATGCCGTTGTTCAGTCTGCGCGCATCCAGCGCTGCAGCTTTGCCAGTGGCATCAAGATATATGGCGAATAAATAAACAAACAAACTATGGTGAGTTGATAGAGGTCAAATCGATAAAATACCATCGTTGCTCGTACGACCATAAAAAAGCCAATACGCGATCAACGTATTGGCTTTTTTGGAGGACATCTAGGGCGTGTCCTCAATTCAATCGATAGCCATCTAAATGGGCTAAAAATAGCTAAATCTGGCCAAACGGTGTCAAATAGCTGACTAATATCTCAATATTCTCTGCGCTATTTTCCTTGTTTGACGGCGATTTATCTCATTTTTATCGCCATTTTTAAAATGAGGACACACCCTAGTGGTTATGATTGCAGGCTTTGTACCCACTGCACGATTTGCTGACTGGGTAGCGCGCCTGACTGCCGCGCAATCTCTTTACCACCTCTAAAGGCCACCATCGTCGGTAAGCTGCGTATACGATAAGGGGCGGCGGCTTGTTCGTACTTATCGGTTTGCAATTTGGCAAAGACCACTTGTGGCAATTGACTGGCAGCCTCTTTAAACTGCGGCGCCATCATCAGACACGGCTGACACCAGCTCGCCCAAAAATCCACGATGGTCAATACCTCATTTTTTTGAATGACTTTATTGACGGTGTGTGCGCTCAGCTCATGCGCGCTGCCTGTCAATAATGGCTGACGACAGCGACCACAGTTTGGCGCAGCAGTCAGGCGCGCTGCTGGTATACGGTTGGTCGCTTGGCAGTGTGGGCAGACCAGATGCAGGTTTTGTTCATTCATCATCAGACTCCTTTTTTAGCCCTTATGATTTTTGTGGCGTATGTGTTTGTTACTTTTAAATATAGCATAACTTTACATGCTGCCATTATCCCAGCGCATTGATGGGTACTTTAAGATAACGGGTGCCATTGGCTTCTGGTTGCGGAAAATTCCCTGCATCGATATTGACTTGCACAGCCGGAATAATCAGACGCGGCATCGAAAGCGTGGCATCGCGCCGCTCACGCATCTGCACAAACTCTGCCTCGTTGATACCGTCTTTGACATGGATATTGCCCATTTTTTGGGCGGCAACCGTGGTCGTGGGGCAGTGTTTGCGTCCTTTGCTCGGATAGTCATGACACAGATACATGATGGTATCTTCGGGAAGCGCCAGCAACTTTTGGATAGAGTGATACAGCATCTTGGCATCACCACCTGGGAAGTCACAACGCGCCGTGCCGACATCGGGGGCAAACAACGTGTCTCCGACAAACACCACGGTTTTTTCGGCATCGGCTGCCAGATAGGCCATATCTGCACGCGTATGACCTGGCACATACATCGCCGTGATGGTGATGTCGCCAAGCGCTAAGGTATCGCCGTCGTCTGTCAAAATGTCGAACTGGCTGGCATCGGTACGAAAACTCATGTCAAAGTTAAAAATTTGCTTAAATATTTTTTGCACTTCCGTGATGTGCTGACCGATGACGAGCTGCCCGCCGAGTGTTTCTTTGACATGAATGGCCGCCGATATATGATCGGCATGGGCGTGGGTTTCGATGATATACACCAGCTCCCAGCCCTGCTCACGGACAAAGGCGATGACCTCATCGACGCTACTGGTAGCGGTGTGACCAGACTTGGAATCAAAATCCAATACAGGATCGATGATAGCACATAGCTTGTGTTGGACATCGGCCAGTACGTGTGTATAGGTCTCAGTATCGCTATGTAAGAAAGAATGAACTTGCATGGCAGCCTCGCTATCAGAATGTTTCATCTATAAATATTTTTAACCTATAAATAATAGTTAAGTATGATATCGAGTCGTATATAATATTTACTCGGTTGCCGACTCGTTTATGGTGTTAATATAGCAACTCCCATACATTTTATCAATTTATATAATGTAATTAATGATAACTTGCTATCATTGATGATATCATTGATAATTAACCATATATTTATTGATGTTACCGAGACAGTTATTGCTATTTTATAAGGAGCTCACTCTGACTACTTCTACTTCAGCATCGAGTGCATCCATTCAGAGTACGAATGAGGATGCACCCACATATCCAGCAGACTTTGCCCCCGCCGATCTGGCCAAGCAGATGCAACAAGCCTCTATGCAAGCCAGCCAACTATTAAAGTCGCTCTCGCATCCTGATCGCTTGCTGCTGCTGTGTCAGCTCACCCAAGGTGAATACTGCGTCAGTGAGCTTGAAGGTTTGGTCGGCGTTGGACAGCCCAGCTTGTCGCAGCAGCTCGGTATTTTGCGCAAAGATGAGCTGGTCACGACCCGCCGCGAAGGCAAACAGATCTACTATCGTATCGCAAGTGAGGATGCGCTGGCGGTCTTAAATCTGCTGTACCAACGTTTTTGTGCCAAAACCGACTAGCCACAGTCAGTCAATAGCCGTTCACAGACGCGGACGGCCACTATCACTTGATGGCGCTGCTATTTTTTGTTGTCAAAATATTTTTTAAGATGATGTGCTGATATGTCTTCTATCGCTGCTCGCCTGATTCCCACATGGCTACGCCAATACCAGCTAGCCACCTTGCCAACTGACGTCATCGCCGGATTGGTCGTGGGCGTGCTTGTCATTCCGCAGAGCCTCGGCTACGCAGTATTGGCAGGATTACCACCTGTGTATGGCCTGTATGCGGCGATTGTGCCAGTCATTGTCTATGCTTGGCTGGGCTCGAGCAATGTCCAAGCGGTCGGTCCTGTCGCCATCACAGCTATTATGACGGCAAGTAGCTTGCTGCCCTATGCCGATAAAGGCGCTGAGCAGTACGCCTTGATGGCGAGCCTATTGGCGTTTATGGTAGGGGTGCTGCTCTGGGTAGCGGGACGTCTCAAGCTCGGCTGGATCATGCAGTTCATCAGCCGCGGGGTCTCGGCAGGCTTTGTCAGCGGTGCAGCGGTGCTTATTTTTGTCAGTCAGCTGAAGTATTTGACTGCGATTCCAGTCGCGGGTAGTAGCTTGATTGGCTATCTGTCTAGCCTGCAGATGTACGCGCGCCAGCTGCATCCTCTGACCTTGCTCATCGGTGTCATCGCCTTTGCTCTTTTGGTAGCGAACCGCTACGCCAACAAGTGGGTCTGGCGTACGTGGCTGTCAGCGTCATCGGCTAAATGGGCCGAGCGTTTATTTCCCCTGATTTTGCTCGGTGTGGCGATCATACTGAGTATGGCGCTGCATTGGAGCGCGCTGGGGGTTGCGACCATCGGCAGTATCCCGCAAGGGCTGCCAAGCTTCACACTACCTCATCTGCCCGATGTGCAAGAAGCGCTCAAGCTTTTGCCTACTGCAGGACTGATGGCGCTGATTGTCTTTGTGTCCAGCAGCTCTGTGGCGAGCACTTATGCACGCTTGCGCGGTGAGCACTTCGATGCCAACCGTGAGCTAACTGGTCTTGGGCTGGCCAACTTATCTGGCGGTCTGTTTCAGAGCTTTGCGGTCGCTGGCGGGTTTTCGCGTACCGCCATCAACGTCGACTCAGGGGCCAAAACGCCAATGGCCAGCCTCGTCACTGTGGTGGTGATGATCGCCGCGCTGATCGCTTTTGGTAATGCACTCGCGCCACTACCTTATGCGCTGCTAGGGGCGACCATCATGGCCTCTATCATTGGGCTTATTGATATCGATACCCTAAAGTCGGCGTGGCGGCGAGATCGTTTGGATGCCGCCAGCTTTATTGCAGCGTTTGCAGGTGTACTGATATTTGGTCTAAATACAGGACTGGTCATCGGTCTGATGGTGTCTTTTGCCAGCCTTATCTGGCAATCCAGTAAACCGCACGTGGCGATCGTCGGTCAGTTGGGCGGCACTGGTCACTTTCGCAATATCAATCGTCATGATGTGGTGACTTTTGATAATTTGTTGCTACTGCGTATCGATGAAAGCTTGTTTTTTGGCAACAGTGAATCGGTGCACCTGCGCATTTTAAAGGCATTACAACAATACCCCGAGGCGCGCGAGCTTATCTTAATCATGTCTGCTGTCAACCATATCGACCTGACCGCCCAAGAGATGCTCAGTACGCTCAACAAAGAGCTGGCACAACAACATAAACGTCTGCACTTTAGTTTTGTGAAGGGGCCTGTCATGGATGTCATCGGTCACACGCCGCTCATTACCGAGCTATCAGGGCAGGTCTATCTCAGTACACTAGACGCGGTCAATGCGTTGACAGCGCGCTAGCGGACGGCTGGTATGTATGATTTTATAGTTGCAAGCTGCTTTTTGCCGCTTTGTTTTTACGACATCGCATCAATCACTGGTGTCACTAGCAATAAAATATCGTTATGATAGGATATAAAACAGGCTGTTTTTTGTATAGACAAATAAATTAAAATAGCAGGCTGTCATCTCCCGCTCACGGAGGGTGCCTGACGCTTTGCCGTCTTATGACAGACCGACTGCCCTATCCCATTTTTCACATATTTAATCGAAGCTATTTATGACCGATGACATAACGATTTATAAGCAAATTTATCCCAGCCAGTGTATCAAACTTGCCGAGCTAGGCTATCGCTCTGTGCTCAACGTCCGCCCTGATGCAGAAGTGGAATCACAGCCCAATAGTGGCGAGTTTGCCGATGCCACCGAGCAGGCAAACCTAAGCTATCAGCACCTGCCTTTTGATGATGAGCGTTTGAGTATGCTGACCGTCGAGCAGTTTGCCGACCTTTATCACGCGCTGCCCAAACCCATCTTGATGTTTTGTGGTACTGGAGCGCGTGCCAAGCTCTTGTATCAAAGCGCCTTGATGCAGGGTTTGTTGTAAGCCTATATAGCCAAGTGCCGCTGGGGTATTGCTCTATGACTGTATGGCTTTATGAATACACGCTATAAGCTATAAGCGACAAACAGCCATCTATGTTTTTTGGCTGATAAGAAACCATGATAGAGCCCAACAGCTCTATACACGTAAAATGCTGGCGCAAAAACCGGCCAACACAACTAAAAATAGGAAGATTTATGAGTCATCAAGTTCGTATCACAGGGCAAATCACCCCTGACCAAGTCCCTATGCTCGCCGAAAATGGTTTTAAAACCATCATCAATAACCGTCCTGATGGCGAAGAGCCAGGACAGCCAACCAGCACAGAGATTGAAGCGGCAGCGACCGAGGCAGGCTTGGCTTACAAAGAAGTATCTTTTGCCGGTAGTGAGCTCAGCCAACATCACGTCGAAGAATTCGCAGATTTTTTTAATCAAGCTGAGCAGCCCATGCTGATCTTTTGCCGTACGGGCAACCGCTCAACCGGTATCTACGAAGCGGCCAAACGCATGGATTTGCTAGACGACTAGACTATCATTAAGTCAGGCACCCGCCAGATACCTCATGGTAATAACAATAAGAGCCAGTGCTAATGACATTAATTAACAGTGCTCAGGACGCTTGGCATAAACGATGAACCATAAAAACCCCTGAAGCCTATATAGACTTCAGGGGTGTGTTTTATAAAAGATAAGTAATTAAGTAAGAGCTTACTGCATCACCAAGTATTCAAACGCTGATAATGCTGCTTTACTACCCTCACCCATCGCGATATTGATCTGCTTAAAGGGGACTGTGGTCACGTCACCACAAGCAAAGATGCCTTTGCGATCGGTGCGGCAGCGCTCATCAATCTCAATCTCACCAAAGCGGTTTAGATCGACAAAGCCTTTGACAAAATCCGTGTTTGGCATCAGACCAATCTGGACAAACACCCCTGACAAGTCGCGCTCATGGGTCTCACCGGTGCTGCGATCTTGATAAACGATAGACGTCACCTTATTGTCAGTCGCTTTGATCTCTTGAGTGGCCGCATTGGTGATAAACTCGATATTGTCTTTTTCTTTGGCTTTATTAATCAGCACCTGATCGGCTTTGAGGTCGTCTGCAAACTCAAGCACCGTCACATGATTGACAATACCCGCTAGGTCCAGTGCTGCCTCGACACCTGAGTTACCACCACCGATGACCGCGATGTCTTTACCTTTAAAGAACGGGCCATCACAGTGAGCACAGTAAGCCACGCCTTGACCGATGTTTTCTTCTTCGCCTGGTACACCAAGCTTACGCCACTGGGCACCGGTCGCAAGGATAATGCTGCGTGTCTCAAAGCTCTCACCGGTGTTTAGATGAATGCTGTAATTTTCCTCAGCCGTCTCACCGATTTCTTTGACACTGACGTGCTCTTTTAGGGTGATGTTGTACTCGCGCAAGTGTTTTTCAAAGTTGGCTGACAACTCGTTACCCGTGGTCAACGGTACAGAAATCAGGTTTTCAATGTCTTGCGTGTCTTTTACTTGTCCGCCAATACGGTCAGCGACCATGGTGACTTTGAGGCCTTTACGCGCGGTATAAATCGCGGCGGCAACCCCAGCAGGACCAGCACCGATGATGGTGACATCTTGCTGCTCTAATTGGTCTTCGTCAGCGCCTGCCTCTGCTAGCAAGTCAGGAAACTGCTCTTGCAGTTTTTCGATGAGCTTTGCCGTATCGATCAGACCATTGGCAAATGGCTTACCGTTTAAGAAAACCGCTGGCACGCCTTGAATATTGTTTGCCTCGACCTGCTCTTGGAACAACGCACCATCGATCATCTCGTTGCTGATATCATCGTTGAGTATCGCAAATTGGTTAAGCGCTTGCACCACTTCTGGGCAGCTGTGGCAAGACAATGAGACATAAGTCTGGAACTGCAACGGCTTATTAAAGCGTTTGATCAGTTTTTGAATACCCTCGTCTAACTTTAGCGTATGACCGCCCGCTTGCAAGATTGCCAAAACCAGCGAGGTAAACTCATGGCCACCTGGGATACCGCTAAAGACGATACCCGTATCGCTTAGCGCGCCATCGATATGGCTATAAATCGCAAAGCTGATCGCGCTTGGCAGGCTGTCGTCAGTGGCTTGCGCATCGAAATTGATTTTATCAGTCGTGCCTGCGATTTTATTCAAAAAATCAATCAATTCACTGCGTTTTTCGTGCTCACCGCTACCCAATACAAAGGTAATCGGACGAGTCATGTTTTCGCTATAGCTTTTGATCGCATCTAATAAATTTTGATCTATCATGTTTGTTCCCCATCATTATTGGATATGTAACGGCAACTGTCGCATTGCCTGTTCAAATACGGTTTTTTTGTGACTGTTTCTGTTATAAAAAAGCGGTTGGGCATTTGGTTTATGCCCTTTGATGTCTCTATTATCATAGGTTTAGGCATGTTGGGCAAGCTGAGAAACTCAAACCTTACGTTTTATAAAACCAATCGTAAACGATTAAATATGATTAATACTAAAACCACCCTTGACGGATTGCCATGGTATCAAGGCTGTTTTTTCGCTACAATCAAATGAGGCGAATGGGAAGGGTTCTTATTTGTCTGCACCAACCTCAAGTCTCACCATTACAGCAATCTTAACGATCATGCGCTCATACTTGCTGGTGTTTGTGGCAAGCTGGCGCTTCATAACAAGGATGACAATATGAGAAAGACTGATACATGGCAAGATAACCGAGAGATCATCAGCGAGCTAAAACAAAAAGACAGTCACTTTGCCAGCATTTTTGATGAGCACACCATGCTGGATCAGCAAATCAATCAGCTGGAAAAAGACACAGTCAAACATACCAGCCGCGAAGACGAAATCGAGCAAATGAAACGACGAAAGCTGCATTTAAAAGATGAAATTTATCAAATCATCGATAAAAACAAACTACAGTCTCAGGCTTAGTACCACAAGCCCTAGGGCAAAAACACAAACATTTTTTAATCATATAAACCCCCATCAATCTTTGCTGATGGGGGTTTTGTTTCATAATATAACTAGGGCGTGTCTTCAATTCGATTGATCGCGACTTTGCCAGCCAGCTTGCCATCTGGATAGTCGCGCGGTAGTACCTCAGGGCTTGGGTGCTGTTGTTTTAGCGAGCCTAGCAAAGACTGCTGCTGCTGAGGAAAGTCTTTATTTTTTGATTGATGACTTATGATTTTACTCTTTTATTATCATATTCATAATGGTCTTGATTAAATCATCGATGATAAAACAAGCTGTTGAATAATCTACTGCCGCTTATCATTTAAAGCCTGTAATCAGCACAAATAACCGAAAATAGAATTTGGTAAAATCTGGTGTCAACCTGTGGACGAGATGTAAAAAAAGACCCTATCAACATCTGCTGATAGGGTCTTTGTCTATAAGACTGGCCAAATATAATTAATAACCAGTGCTATAAAGTTATCTAAATAATGTATCGACTATTTAGATTTTACCAACCAAATCAAGGCTTGGTTTTAGGGTGGCTTGACCTTGCTCCCAAGCGGCTGGGCAAACTTCGCCGTCGTTGTCACGAACGTACTGAGCGGCTTTTACTTTGCGTACCACGTCTTTTGCGCTACGGCCGATGCCTAGGTCATGGATTTCAGCTACTTTGATGAGGCCGTCTGGATCGACGATGAAAGTACCGCGAAGGGCAGCGTTGTCTTCTTCGATCATGATGTTAAAACCACGAGTGATTTTACCAGTGCCATCACCTAGCATTGGGAAAGTGACTTTACCAATCGCTTCTGAAGAGTCATGCCATGCTTTGTGCACAAAATGCGTGTCAGTTGATACTGAGTACACTTCTACGCCTAAGTCTTTTAGCTCTTGGTAATGGTTTGCCATGTCTTCAAGCTCAGTTGGGCAAACAAAAGTGAAGTCATGTGGGTAAAACATAAACACAGCCCAGCTGCCTTTTACGTCTTCTGAAGTGATGGTTTTGAACTCACCGTTTACAAACGCTTCTGTTGAGAATTCTGGGATTTCTTGATTGATAATAGCTGCCATGATTGGCTCCTTTTTTGATTACAGTGTTTTAAGTTGCATTGTGATGATAGAGTTGGCTGTTTTTACCAAGCCTTTAACTCTCTGGGCTACATGACAAACTATACGCGAATTTCATGGTTAATCCAGTTAAAAGTTTTTAATGTGATGTTTTGTTTTATTAAACTTGTTAAACTATTATCTCTAGTTTTTATCATCAGTGCTGTACGCGTGTATGCTGGCCTGATAGTAAGCAAGCATCTTACATCAATCATCTGACAAGATAGCATTAAAAAGCCCATAAATAGAGAGGTTTTATGATTACTTTACGTCAACTTGAGTTTGCCTTAGCCGTCGCCAAACACCGCCATTTTAAGCGCGCGGCCGAAGAGTGTAATATTTCACAGTCTGCGCTGAGTCTCGGTATCGCTGAGCTCGAAAAACAGCTAGATACGCAGATTTTTGAGCGTAATAATAAGCAAGTGCTGATCACCCCGATTGGGCAAGATATCTTGACACGCGCTCAGCGGGTGTTTTCTGAAGTGCGGGATTTGACCACCCGCGCCCACAGTCACAAGACCCCGCTTGCATATCCGATGACGGTCGGTATCATTCCAACGATTGCCCCGTACTTACTGCCTAAAGTACTGCCCGCGCTGCGCGAGCATTATCCTGAGTTTCGCATGACCATCATCGAGCAGCAAACCGAACGCCTACTCGAGCAGGTGCGCTACGGCCATATCGATACTGCTATTATTGCGTTGCCTTATGCCGTCGATGGGCTACACAGTTTTGAGTTTTGGAGTGAGGACTTTTTTGCCGTATTCCCCAAAGACGATGTGCACGCCAAACTTGAGACCATCAATGCTGATGAGCTGGCGACGGCCAATTTGATGCTCCTTGGTGAAGGGCACTGCTTGACCGATCAAACCTTATCGGTCTGTCACTTCGATCGCGCGCAGATGAAATCGAGCTTTTCTGATGCCAGTCTCAATACTTTGATTCAGATGGCACTTGCCAACATGGGGACGACGCTGGTGCCAGAGATGGCCTTAGATCAGCTGCATTTGCAAAACCGCAACGCTGTCGCCGTACCACTGGCAGAAGACGGCCCGCATCGTCATATCGCCTTTGTCACGCGTTTAAACTACGCGCGGGTCGATGATGTCAACTTGCTGGGTAAAGTATTTAAGCAGGCCTTTGAAGACGCGGCAAACAAGTCCTAAGCTGCAGGACTTAGCCGTAATGAGTAGTCATAAGCAAAGCAACTTAGGTGAGTTATGCGCCAATTTTCGCAAATAGCTCTTAATTCTGGTCATTACCTTGCCCGGCACTTATCTGCGATAAATAGCGATATCAAGCCGGCGACAGTCCATGCGTTGTGGCAAGATATCGCTACTCGCTATAACGAAACGACACGCGCTTATCATACCTTAAGCCACCTGCAGCAATTGTTCGCGCAGTTTGAGCAAATCAAGCACAAGCTTAACGAGCCTCATATTGTCGCATTAGCCCTGTTTTATCATGATGTGATATATGACCCGCTGCGTACAGACAATGAGCAAAAAAGCGCCGAGTATGCAGCAGAGACGTTACGCCCGTATCTGAGCGCTGAGCAATGCGAGCACCTCTATGCGCTGATCATGATGACCGCCAACCATCAACTTACGGGGCTATCCGACCCTGACAAAGTCAATGATGCCGCTTATCTGTTGGATATGGATTTAAGCATTTTGGCTGCGCCTTGGTCACAGTACGAGCGCTATGCGCAAGCGGTGCGCCAAGAGTATGGCCATGTGCCATTAGCCGAATATCGTACAGGACGAATGGCGGTATTAAACAGACTATTGGCGCAGCCAAAGCTTTATCTGACTCATTATTACTATGAGCGGCTTGAGACGCCAGCGCGAGCAAATATCCAACGCGAGCTTACTTTGCTTGCAGCTTAATAAATAGCTCGCTGCCTTGCCGTGCTGGATGTGAGTTATAGCAGCGCTCCATAATATCGATATCAAAATGGCTGGCAAAATGCTGCTGATACGCTTCTTTTGTACCACCAAAGGGCGGCTCATCACGGCCAAAATCGACATCAAACAACACACCAACCAGCTTACCTTGTGGTTTGAGTAGTGAGGCCATTTTTTTGACATAGTCGTCGCGGCGTGAAGGGTCAATGGCACAAAAAAACGTCTGCTCAAGTACCCAATCAAACTGATACTGCGCAGGCGATAACTCAAAAAAGTCGGCGCAAACTAAATGCTCAGATGGAAAGTCAGGATAGCGCTCGGCAAAGTCATTGATGGGCGCTGGAGCAAAGTCCACCAGCGTCACATTGGTAAAGCCTTGCTCATGCAAATAGCCCACCTCGTAAGCATTCCCTGCTCCTGGCACCAAAATAGCCTGCGCCTTAGCAGATTTAGGCAACTGATCTATATAGGCTTTGAGCGGTGGCGACACTTGTCCCATATCCCAACCGGTACTGTCTTGCTCGTAGCGCTGCTGCCAAAACTCGGATTGACTGACATTTTCCATATTATGTTTATCCTTAATTTCTTATTTTAAATAATACGTTTTGTACTGTTATAGATTATCATATCAGTATTATATAGGTTACTTGGCGTTATTATTGACATAGTCGATGCACTCTAAAAAGAACATAGCGCTACTGGGATGCTGTTTTTAAATGTAGGTTGCGCAGCCTCTAGGTACACAGCACGCAAGGAAAACTTATACCAGTAGCACGCTGGCATAGCTGTATCGTTTTTATATGGGATTGACCATACCACTCTTAATCCAACTGCCCTGTCTTGCCTGCCAGCATATCGTGCCAATACCGGTAGTCTGGCATCGCGGTCGCCACCGTTTGCCAAAACTCATGGCTATGGTTGGCATGATGCAGGTGACACAGCTCATGGACGATGACATATTCGGTGCATTCAAGCGGATAGGCAGGCAGATATACAGATAGCCAAATACGACGCGCGCGCGTGTTGCAGCTGCCCCAGCGCGTATGCATCTTTTTTAGGCGTATCTCATTGGCATAGGCACCGACCACAGGTTGCCATTTGTCAAACAAGGACGGCATGATAGCCGCAAGCTGCTCACGGTAATAGGCCAATTTTTTATCATGGCTGAGTGTGATAGATTGCTCGGCACCCCAAAGTAAAATAGGACTGTCGGCCGTTGAAGAGTGTGCTAAAGGACGGTGTTTACGCTGGTGCTGCTCTAAGACCTGTTCGTGATTGTCGATTGCCCAAGACACACGCTTGGCAATGGCTTGCTCGATTTGCGCGCTACTGATAAAAGCCGGTGCGGAGACCATCAATGTGTAAGGCTTTAAGCGAAAATTGATGTTTTTGACGCGCTTTTTATGAACTTGTAGCTCTATTCCTGCCTGCGCAAGATGTTGTCTCACCATATGTAAACTGATGGCCTGTCTCCTTACATACTTACATTCTTGCTTTATTATTTAGCACTTATCGCCGTTACAGCGCTTGTAAATGATTGTCAAAAGACATTTTATGCCACTTGCTATCGATCCTCATTTGCCAAGCGGTATCTAGCGATGTGCTGGCGGCTGACGCCGCTGTCGGTGCCGACTTCACTTCTAATGTCGTTAGCTGCCCTTGCCCATCACTCACGATAAAGCCTGCTTTTTTCTCATTAGCCAACACCGACGCGCCCGCACAATCTGGCAAACTGACATCATCAATCAACTGCCGCGTATTTAAATCATAAATCACTGTACAGCCGCCAATTGGGGTGGTGACGCATAGTAAATCATGTACACTGTCGACGGCGACGCTGGCGATATACTGATGAAAGCGCTGCCACTCATCATCAGGCATGGTGAGCGGCTCGAGGTCAGCATCGCCGCGCTGATGCGTCAGTACCAAGGGCACGTTGATATGCTTATCTCCTTGAAACTGAATACCAATCATCACCGTGCCATCGTCATGCATGGCGAGATGACGCACGCTCATCTGATTGTGCGCTGGGATGACCTGCTCCAGCAACGCGCCAGTGTGACGATTGAGATACACCAATGATGGACGCATGCTATCGAGGTTTAGCTCTTCACGAGAGGCACGCTCGGTTTTGATACCGCCATTAGCGATCACCAGTGTGTCGCCATCAGGATGCATGACCAGCTCATGTGGGCCGATACCAAAAGCATCAAATTCTGCGATTTTCTGATAGCCATTAGTCGCATCATAGACACCGATTTTGCCATCGAGGCTCACCGTATCATTTTCGGTCACATACAAACGCTGGGCATCTAAGCTATAGCAGGCATGACCATAAAAATGTCGATGGTTTGCCGCTTGAATGGCTGTCTTGACCTGCCCTGTGGCAGTATCAAGCACCCAAAACTTCTCACTCGGGCGACGCCCCATCACCACAACATCACGGCGCTGCTGATGATTGCTTTTATGGTATTGCATATCGTACTGGGTATCTGTATCAAACACTCCATCGACAAACGGCTGTACGACGATATCATGGACACGCTCAGGCATGGTGGTCTGCCAAACGATCTGTCTATCAGCGTCTATACCGACGACGCCAAAGTCATTGTCAGACTGTCCCTCAGTGTGGTCAGTGGCAGTGAGATTTTTTGGCATAGACGCCACCCCACTCACCCAGCACACGGGGCGTGCCATCATGGTGGTGGTATGCACAGCAGCCAAATCAGATATAACGTTATTATCATTGTTATCTGAATAAGGCTGCTGATAGGCTCGCTGCCATGTCACCGCCGCCTGCTGGCAAGCATGACAAAAGCGTGCTAGCTTTGACCACTTAGGCTGCGCCGACGGCTGTGGCACTAAGCTACTGCTCAACTGCCATGTCTGCCACTGCCCGCGGACACCGATCACGTAATCTTGCAAGCTTGCATCGGGCTGCCGGCGTTTACGATAATGATGATGGACAGCGACCAGCGCCGCCGTACCTGTGACGCTAGCGAGCGTCGTCGTGACAGCGGATGTCAGTCGCTCATGGCGAGACTGGTTGCCTTCGTGCAACAGTAAGGCTCGGGTATGGGTATCGTCGTTACGCTTACGCATTATTTAATCGCCATCGGTACTATTAAAACCCACACGGATACCGAGTGTCGGTATCAGCTGGCGCTTAATGATACGGGTAATGGTGGTCAGATGGTCATACAATTCTTGCTGCGTTGCTTTATCAGCCGTGGCGATATCCTCTGGCATCTGCGCCAATAGCGTGGTGGCATCTGCTAAGGCAGTCGATAGCGTATCAGCGACGTTGTTTTCATTATTACTGCCGAGGATTGCCGTCAGGACAGGGTCGGTCAGCGCCTCATTTAACGTGGCTAATTTGGCATTGATAATGGCGCGGCTTTGGCCAGCAGTGGCGGCTGGCACATGACCTTTGGCTTTGCCGGTCAGTCCCAAAGGCTGGTCAATGGCGTTAGATTTCATGGTCTCAACCAATGACAATAACGAATTGAACCATTGGTTTAGGCCCTGATCGCTATCGGCTGTTTTATCAATCGCCAACAGCGTTGTCGCGTTTTTTTGCCAGTCTTTTTCGATGTTTTGTAGGCGCGTACTCAAGGCATCACTGGCGCTTATCACATAAGCACATTGCCCCGCATCCAAGCGATCATTGGCGTACAGTGCTTCTTCTAGCCCTGGCACCCCTTGTACGATAGCACTCTCATCAGCGAGCTGCGCTGCGGTGAGCTTTGGATTGGCTGCGATCAAATCAGCCACACCGCTATGCACCAGCCCGCGCTCATCAGGATAGTAGTTGATATATAGATTGCTCATGCTAGCGGTGGCAGGCCCAAAGTTGATCATCTCAGCGCGCGCCCACGCTTGTGCCAGCACCAGCCACTGATCCCGCAGCGCTTGCAGCTCATCACCGCTGACTGCGTCTGACTGACAGTGCTTTTGTGCCAGCTCATGCAGCAGCTCACTTTGACGCGCCGCATCGGCATAGGCAGGAGTGACGAGGTCACCTGCCACATGGGTCAGATAAGTCTTTTCTGTCTCAGCGCTGATATCGACAGCAGCGATACGCTCTGTCCTGTTATTTTTATCATCTACAGACGGCGTAGCGGCGCTATCTTGCGCGACTTCTTGACCCTCAGAGTCTGGCGCTTTGTTTTCATCTGCAGGTTTGACGCAGCTGATCAGCAGGCCTGCACTCAAAGCAGACAGTGCCATTGCTACAGCAGGGTTTATTTTCATAAGTTTCTCGGTATTTATATGAGTGATTTTGTCAATTGTTTATTGGTCATTTGCTAAGAGCGCACCCTTTGCCCACAAGCCTTTTGTCACGCAATTTATAGCGACTGCAAGAACGCTGTCAATTCAGCCCGCCCTTGCTTGTCTAACTTTAATACTTTTTGTTTTTGTTTTTCGGCCTCGCCGCCGTGCCATAGTACTGCTTCCATCAAGGTGCGAGCACGCCCATCATGCAAAAACGTCGCTTGCGGATCGACCGTTTGGGCAAGACCAATACCCCATAAAGCCGGCGTTCGCCACTCATAAGAGTTGGCCAAAAACTCTACTTGCGCGTCTTTGGGCGGCAGCTTACCAGCGATCGTCCGATCGGCAAGCTCGCCGCCCATATCATGCAGCAGCAAATCAGTATAAGGATAAATCACTTGTCCGTGCTGCTCAAGATGGTCATCGTCGGTTTTTGGCAACTGATAGCGCGGGGTATGACAACTTTGGCAGCCCATATCATAAAAGCGTTTTTTGCCGGCGAGCACCAGCTCATCCTCGGCATTGCGGCGATGCGGGACAGCCAGATTGCGCGTATAAAACTCCACAAACTTGGCCACCTCGTCATTGACTTCCACCGGTGGCTTACCATCGCCTTGCTCATCAGCGCCCGTGGTTGCATTGACACACGCCGTTTGCGCAGGCATGCAGGATTCATGAGGACGGATGTTTGAGGTCAGCCCCATGTCTTCATTAAAAGCACTTTGGTTCTGTGTCAAAAGCTTGGTTTGTCCTGCTTTCCAGCCAAAGCGTCCCAACGCGGTTTTGCCCGTCTGTGGATCCATGACCCAGTTAAACTTACCACTGATATCAGCGCTGTCATTATCGACGGCTTGTTTTTTGATATCGTCATCAGGTATTTGTTCCAACAGCCCAAGCCCAATCATCGGCAAGGCCACGCGCGGCGATACCATCATCTCATCATCAAACGCGCCATAGCCAGGGCTAGTCAGATGAAAGGTGGGCGCGCGCAGGGTTTCGACGTGACCATCAGCGAAAGTGACGGGCTTGTCTGTCCACTGTACCGCGATTCTTGCTTCAGCAGGTACGCCCTGAATACCGCGATCTTGTAGCTGGCCGCCATACATCGGATGCACGACTTTTTCGATCAGCGAGTTTTGCAGCTGCGCTCGCTCCTCATCGGTGGTCGCTGGCATCGCCAAACGAATCAGCAAGCTGTCGGCATCGTCCTCACTACTCATCGGTGCGTGGCCACGGCCATCTTTGATATGGCACGATTGACAAGCCGCGACGTTAAACAATGCCCCCAGACCATCACGGCTATCGGTACTGGCAGGTGCGACCACCCACGGCTGACGAAAAAACGCATTACCAATAAAAAAACTGCCCTTACGCGAGGCCGACAGATTGGATGAGGGTTTGGAGTAACTCTCGCTACTGGTGATGCTAATACCCGTGTCGCCGCCTTGTTTGATCTCTTGCGGGTCAAATGTCACCAGCTGCTGCATCGGCACGCCAGCCAGCGATTCCACGGTTTGCGTACGTTTGGGCGTCAAAGCGGACGCGCCCTCACCACTTGCAACGGCAGTGTCATTGGTGTTTTTATTGATCGATGCGCTGTCTGACTTGCTATCCGTGGGCTGACAAGCGCTGATGGCGATTACACCTACGACGGTAAGCGCAAGTTTAAACGATGTACCTTGTAAGCTTGAAGAAAAGAAAGGGAAAGCAGAGGACTTGGTATGAATGGAGCTCATAGGAGTTGCCTTAGTTCTCAAGTAGAACCATTAAAATGGCTGGCTATAACAGTATTTTTTCTTATCAATATAACGGTATAAAAATACATCGACGCTATAAATCAACGCCTGACCTATTTTATTGCACGTAAAAATACGTTGCTAACGGTCGTTAACAACGCATGTATTATATATAACTTGCACTTTTACAAACATATCTTTCGTCAGCTTTTCATGACTTGTAAAACATAATCGACATCATGAAATTATTCTATGTGAGAGAAGTTAATCGCTTAAAACTGTGAGCCAGCGTCCGCGTCTAAGTTATCGATACCGACTGCTTTTGCCGCATTTTCGATACCATCTGTTAGCGCTTGCAGACTTGTGATACCCGCCTCGATCCAGCCACGGCGTTTGTTTTGCTCTTCTGCTGAGATGTCATGCTTGCTCGCTTGGCCGACCGTTGCAATCATCTGGTCGACCTTGATGCCTTCTTTTTCGCCTTTTTCTACGATGACATTAAAAGCGTCTTCGACCTTTTTAAAGTCAGCAGTCAGCTTATCAGCCGCTTCTTGATGACCACTATCGATCAGATAGTTTTTGACACCGTAGCCACCGATGGTTTTGCCAGCGACAGTCTTATAGCTGCCATTAAAGACGTTTTGGATGCCGCGTGCGTTATTGGCATAGCTTAGGTGAGTTAAGTCACTAAAGCACTCGTGCTCATCTTCAGTAGAGCCCGTCACAAACGCGACCTGCATGCGCTCAGAGGCCAGCTCACCTAAGGCCAAGCTGCCCATTTGATACATGATTTGACGTAGGCCATTGTCGTATTTACGCGCCATCAGATCGCTACGTAGAGTATTTTCGCTCTCAGGCTGCCACTCGGCTTCCATCGCTGTGAGGTCGTCTACCAGCAACTGCGCTGCCGCTTTTAAGAACTCGCCGCGACGCTCACAGATACTGGCGTCTTCATTGACCGTATCACCGCTGGTACATTGCCCAGCTTCGGTGACATAGTCAGTCACAGGGCGCTCGCCTGCCCCTGCGCTGACGCCGTTGGTGTCTTGGCCCCATAGCATAAACTCAATCGCATGATAGCCTGTGGTGACATTGGCTTCACTACCGCCGATCTCATTCATATCTGCCAGTAGCTCAGGTGTAATACTGCTGGTGTCTTGTTTGATACTACCGACCGTGATGCTGTCGCTATTGATGATATTGTCTTGGCTGTTGTACTCGCCTTCGTAACTATCGCTGACATAGTCGATCAAAGCTTCATCAAGTGGCCACGCATTGACCTGACCTTCCCAGCCATCGACGCTACCGATGGCGCGCTTATCATTGGCCGTCACAAACCCTTCATCAAAACGGAAAACCTCTGTCTGAGAGTATGGCTGACGCGCCGTTTTGTAAGCTGCTTTTGCCGCCTCTAGATTGGCCTCGGTGGGCGTGTCTACATAAGTTTCTACCGCTTTTTGTAGCGCTTTAGCCGTCTCAAGTGAGTCTTTGTAGGCGGCATGAGCCATATTGGCATAGCTGATTACCAGTCTGTCAGTATGTGCCTGATCGGTCGCCGATAGCTCGCCGCTGTCCGCTGACTCTGCGCTTTGTACTTCTGTTTGACCCTCTGCACTTGTCTCAGCATTTTCGTCGGTTTGTTTGGTACAACCCGACACCATTAATAACCCTGCCAGCGCAGCAGCCAAAGCGGTGGGGAAAATCTTACGGCTCGTTCCTGTGGTAATCGTCATACATATCCTCAAAGATATTACAAAAGAAAAATCGTCGTCAGTGTCACAGCGCATACTGACTTTATCTATATATCATAATGTAGATAAAGTCAGTATCAGTTATTGCGCTTATGTTACGGCACTTATCTAAAACCTCTATGAATTATAGGGTTATTGATAATCATTATCAATATTTAATTTTACATCAGCATTCACGGCGATGGCGATAGTCTGATATTAGGCATAAAAAAAGCCAGCAATTCGCTGACTCTTTTATGATCGATCTACTTATTATAATTATTTACTTATCGATAGAACGATAAATTAGTTAACGCTCTGTGGCGAGTTGATGGTCAACTCAACGCGGCGGTTTTGCTGGCGACCATAGTCGGTGCTGTTGTCCGCAACTGGGCGGGACTCGCCGTAAGCCACTACATTGATACGGTTAGAAGACACACCGCGTGCTGTTAGGTAGTTGGCTACTGAATAAGCGCGGTCACGTGATAGACCCATGTTATAAGAGGCTGAACCGCGGCTGTCTGTATGACCTGCGATGTTTACCGTGGTCTTGTTGTACTGGTTCATGGTAGAAGCCAGCTTATCAAGTGTGGGCTTGAAAGATGAGCTTAGGGTCGCATCATCAAAAGCAAAGGTGATGTTACCTGGCATGACAAGGTCGATGTTGCCTGTATTTGGGTTTTGCTCAACCGTTACGCCTGTACCTGCCATTTGCTGCTCAAGCTGCTTGGCTTGACGCTCCATGTAGTAACCGACGCCAGCACCCAATGCAGCACCGATAGCCGCATCACGGCCAGTCTTATCGCCGCCAGTCGCTTTCGATACTACCGCGCCGCCCGCTGCACCCGCTAGCGTACCTAGAGCGGTTTTGTTTAGACGCTGTTGTCCGGTGTTAGGGTCAGTGGTACAACCGCTTAATGCCAAGCCTGAAGCCACTGCCGCAATCATTAATTTGTTACGCATAATATTTCCTCTTAAGTTTAAACCATTAAAATGACAAATAAATTGTGCTTTTTATAAAGATTTTTCCATTAATCTCATTTAGGTGCTTGTATACACTCATCATTATTATGGCAATTACAATCTCATTATGTGTAATATTTTGTCACACCTATGTATGAGAAATGCAGAATATACTATTAAAAAAGACAGGGTTTTGCGCGGTTTTCTTCCGCTGCGATATTTTTTACTCATGAGCACTGATAATCATAAAAAAGACTCTTTACCGACAAAATCATTCGCTCTCACGCCGACTATCAGCCTCATCTCAAAACTTGTTATCGCAAGTCACGTTTACACTCGTACACTATGAGTGCTTTCTGCTAAAATCACTTCGTATATGAACTTACTTCACCACACCTTTTGTCTTAAGCGGTGGACCATAAATATCCCAACAATACCGATTGAAAAGGATTTAGCATGCGACTGACATCTACTATCAAAAAAATACATAAGCGTAGCCCTAAACTCGGAAAAGCGGTCTCGCTTGCGACGGCGACGGGCGTCATTGCAGCCAACAGCTTTGGTGGTAGTATTCCTTTATGGTTAATGGGCGTGGGCAAAATCATCACCGGCGCGCCGATCGCCGATAAAACCGTCATCAAAATCGCCAACCACTGGATCAGTAGCAATAATGCCTTAATTGATAATATGTTGCCGCGTAAGGACTGGCGGATCAGCCTGCCCGACGACGTTAATACTGAGGGCAAATATCTGCTCATTAGCAACCATCAGTCTTGGGTCGATACCAGCATTGTCCAATACATCAGCGAAAAACGCTTGCCGCTCACACGGTTTTTTACCAAGTTTGAGCTGATTTATATCCCAATCGTGGGTCAGGCATTTTACTTTTTGGACTTCCCAATGATGCGCCGACATTCAAAAGAAGCAGTGGCAAAAAACCCTGCCCTAAAAGGCCAAGACATCGAGGAAGCCAAACGTGCCTGCGCGTTGTTAAAAGACAAGCCCTTCACGTTGTTAAATTACCTAGAGGGCACGCGCTTTACCCAAGCCAAACACGAACAGCAAAAATCTCCTTATACACATTTGCTCAAACCACGCGCCGGCGGACTTTCTTTAGCCATCAATGCACTGGGCAGTGAGATGGATGGCCTGCTGGATATGACCATCGTGTATCCTGATGGCGTCCCTACCTACAGCGATCTGTGGAAAGGCAATATCAAACGCTTAGGCGTTGACGTCAGATACCTAGACATCCCAGCTGAGCTGTTTGCTGGGATTAAGCGCGGCGGCTACGAAAACGATGAGCAAGTAAAAGCACAAATGTTTGCGTGGATTGAGCAAGTCTGGCGCGACAAAGATCAGCGCATCAGCGACATGTTAGCAGATTTTGAGCACAACCCTGCCGCTGACCATACTTCATAATACTTGAGTACTTCATAATACTTGAATGCTGCATGATGGCTAAATAGCAGTCAAATCACTAGTGGCTGGTCTTGCGCGGCGAGCCACACTATCGGCATTCACGTATCGTTTTTATTGCAAGCGACCGATATCATAAAAGATGGGTTGTTTTTTAGTCCTATTCATTGATAATGTGAGTCATGATCCGCTGATGGTGTGATGATGGTGAGGATGTATGTATCGTACGCCGTCTATCTCACTTATGCTTTGTACCATTTATCATTAATAAGGTCTGACTGTGCCCGCCTCATCTACTCCTAGCTCGCAGCTGAACACAGCACCTGTGCCCAATCAGTCAACTCGGCTGCCTGATCATCCGCCGCCTAGTCACCCCAATCGGCCGAAGCCAAACCGCGCAAAGCTGGCTTATGATATTGTGATGATCGTGGCCATCAGTATTGATCTGTTGCTGATCAGTATCGATGCGATTTTGATGAGCAATTTTAGCAGTCATGTCGCAGAGTGGCTGCGCATCAGTGAGGCGCTGCTTTGGTATCAAAACACCTTACACGACCCCTTGCGTACCGCTGGTGGGTTTTTTACGATATTTTTGATCGCAGAGCTGTTGCTACGCTGGGCGATTGCAATCAAAGACAACGTATATTATCGCTGGTTCTTTTTTCCTTTTGTGCATTGGTATGAAGTGCTTGGCTGTTTTCCGCAGCTGCGCGCGCTGCGCTTGTTTCGTGCTGTCATCATTGGTCGCCGTCTGTATCAGCTCGGCTATCAAGTACTGCCGCAGCCTTGGATCAATCGCATCAAGTTTTATATTGACCTCTTATTAGAAGAGCTGTCTGATCGCGTGATACTGACTACCATCCAAAACTTTCGGCAGCAGCTGACCAATCCTGAAACACACAAATCCTTTATCGAGTCCACGATAGCACGCAATCGTCGTGAGATAGAAGCTGCGGTACTCTCCGTCCTGCGCACAGAGCTGGTGCCCAAACTACAGGCACTAACTGCAGCCTCAGGCGGCGGCAGCATTCTCGCCCGTGAGATGGGCGGCGCTATAGAAGAAGGCTTGGCCAATACGCCTGAGCTGCGTCGTTATCTGCGCATGATACCCATCGCTGGCAGCCTGATTGAGTCACAGCTACAGCATGTCGGGCACAATATTGGGGAAAACGTCGTGTACGCCCTCAATAAACGTCTGCTAGACCCTGAGCGCTTAGATGAGTTGATGGTGGCCATTGCCAGTGGTATTGCACAAATAGACACCGACAACAGCGCACTGGACACTTTAGTCTCTAGTATTATCGACGATAGTTTGACGGAGTTTGAAGCACAGGTAAAAGTACAGCAGTGGAAACATCAAGACATGCTCAACCTTTGAGCGATACGTTTAACCATCAGCCCAATGCCAGATAAAGACTGGTACCACACAGCATCACTGAGTCATACAGCGTATGACACGACAATACATAGTACGGTAAAGACAGCGACAAGATTATCTCTTGAGGATTGATATATGACAGTTTTAGATAATGGCACCCAAGGCCCAAGCGCCGCACCAGCGTTGGCGTTTTATGGCAAGATGCTGACCTTTTCGCGTTTGCAGTTTGGCACAGATGATCTCAGTGCTATCGAAGCTCAGCTTGCAGCCACACTCAGCGGTAAATCGAGCAATATCCCAGTCCTTATCGATAGCGAGGTCGAGCAGGATCTCTCTGCTTTGGTAGAGCTACTATGGTCGTGGGGACTACAGCCCATCGGTGTCGTCACAGGTTTGCTGGATGCACAGGCGCGTGAGCTGCGTTTGGCCATTTTTCCTGCTGATGGCAAGCGTATTGAACGCATTTTACCGAGCAAAAAACCAGCGACCCAGCGTCAGCAAGTCACCGCAGACCAACCTGCCGAATCAAGCATGGCCAGCAGTCCAGAAGACAACGCCGCGACAGATAGCACCGCTACCACTGAGACAACGCTCGCTGATGTTGCCGCTGAGACATTGGTCAGCGCTGAGCAAATCACCAGCCTTATTTATGACCAAATGCTACGCTCAGGCCAAAGCCTCAATCATGTGGGCGGCGATTTGATTTTGACCAATAGCGTCAATAGCGGCGCTGAAGCCATCACTGACAACAGCCTACACGTATATGGGCGTGCGCAAGGCCGTCTGGTAGCAGGTGCCACCGGCGACAAAGACGCGCGTATCTTCTGTCAAGTCTTTAACCCCTCATTGGTATCGGTCGCTGGCACTTACTGCCTGCGCGACAACCTACCTGAGCACGTGATCGACAAATCAGTACAAGTGCGGTTTGTCGAAGGAGAAGGTTTAGTATTTACAGTCATGGATGATGTATAGCGCTAGTAGACAAAAATGCCAGCCGCAATACCAGCAGCTCTGGCTTGTAAACGTCTGCGCAAATAGAAACATGGCTGGCGACAAATAATGCTACGATATTGGCAGTCTCGCTATAGATAATGACCGCTTTAATAGTACTGTAAGTTTATTTAACAAAACTGCTCTATGATGAATTGCTGGCTCTGCCACTATTTACCCTATTCATCAGCGCTCGTTATATCATCTATTAAGGCGTTTATGTTACGCCGGTCTATAGGTGGTAGAGAGGTGCCATAGCACGAGTCATAGTGGTATTGATGTTGGTATTGAACTCGGTATCGTCGTTTAGATATAAATACACTGGCATCTGATGGTGTGCAGGGCGACTGATACAGATTGTTTACTGCCGTATAGACTTGCTATAAATTTTTGTTTATTTATGCTAGGCTACTTTCGCAGGTAGTGCTTATATTTACAGTGAACGATATAAGCGTGCGCTATTTTTTATAATAGATATCCCATTGATTCATAGGAGTGTGCCATTGTGGCGAAGATAGTTGTCATCACTTCAGGTAAAGGCGGCGTGGGCAAAACCACGACAAGTGCCTCTTTTGCCGCCGGTTTAGCATTGCGTGGTTATAAGACGGTCGTTATCGATTTTGATGTAGGTCTACGTAATCTAGACTTAATCATGGGTTGCGAAAATCGAATCGTGTACGACTTTGTCGATGTGATCAACGGCAATGCCCGTTTGTCGCAAGCGCTTGTCAAAGACAAACAGCTTGAAAACTTGTATATCCTTCCTGCCAGTCAAACGCGTGATAAAGACGCTTTGACAGATGAGGGCGTGAGCGAGGTCATGTCTGAGCTGTCTAAGCAGTTTGACTATATCATCTGCGACTCGCCTGCTGGTATCGAGCGCGGCGCGCAGCTGGCCATGTATCATGCTGATGAAGCCATCATCGTCACCAACCCTGAGATTTCCTCGGTTCGTGACTCAGATCGCATTATTGGTATTTTACAAAGCCAAACAAAAAAAGTTGCAGAAAACCAAGGCTCTGTCCGTGAGCATTTGGTCATCACGCGCTACAATCCTGAACGTGCAGCAGCAAATGAGATGATGGACATTGACACCATCTCTAATGATATTTTAAAAGTACCATTGCTCGGTGTGGTGCCCGAAAGCCACTCTGTCCTAGAAGCCTCTAACCATGGTGAGCCTGTGATTCATTATGGCGATTCGGTTGCTGGTCAATGTTATGATGACATCGTTGCCCGCTTTTTGGGTGAAGAGCGTCCGCTGCGTCATATCGATGTGAAGAAAAAGAGTCTACTACAGCGCTGGTTTGGGAGTTAATAATGAGTAAGAAAAAAGGATTTTGGAGTAGCCTATTTGGTACTGATGACAGCAGTAGTGCTGGTAGCGCCAACTTAGCCACTGAGCGTCTTAAGGTCATCGTTGCAAGCGAAAACCGCCTAAACAGTCGCCTCACCGTCGATCGCATCGAAAAAATGAAGCGTGAAATACTAGAGGTGGTCAATAAATACGTCAATGGTGTACAGATTGATGATGTCAATATCAATCATCGCTCCGAAGACAGCTTAGACGTCTTAGAAATGAACATCAATTTGCCTGAGCACAAAAGATAAGTCTGGCAGTACAGCGCCTTTTATCAGCGATTTTGTGACGCATACGAAAAAGCCCTAAGCATCTTACTTAGGGCTTTTCTATGTGGCAATCTGACGGGTGACTTTTAGCAAGTGATATGACATTACTCATATGAGACGAGCTTCTGTTATACCTCGTTGCGTCAGTCCATCACCTACGCTGCATACGCTTAATATCGATGCTCAGTGTGCTTATTTCATACGAGCGAGCAGGTTGTCTTTTTTGACAAACTGATGATACAACGCTGCAGCGATATGTAGCAATGTAAAGGCGATAATCATCGGCCAAATGATATCGGTATGCATGTCATTAAAAAAACGCGCCAAGCTTCTATCTGGTGTGACAAACACCGGAATCTGAAACAAACCAAAAATATCTACCGGTCTGCCACCATATACAGACATCAACAAACCCGCCAACGGCATCGCGATCAATGTGGCATACAAGGCAAAGTGCGACAGTTTAGAGACCCACAACTGCCAAGCTGGCATGGGCAGTGCTGGCGGCGCTTTGGTAAAGACACGGTTAATCACCCGCGCAATCATCCAAAACAATAAACTGACCCCAAACGCCTTATGCAAGCCGATATAAAGATTGCTATCGAGGTTTTCGTATAACAATATCAGAAGCCAAGTGATTAGCAATAAAACCGCACTAATCCAATGAAACACGCGACTAGTGACTGACCACTTGGACATATTTGACTGTGTGTTATTCATGAGCTGCTCTATTACCCTTATCGCTATTTATGACAGTGATTGGTTGACAATGCACACAAGGAAAATGAATAGCCGTAGGTTTGTACCTATTTTAAAACCGATTAACGATACCAATCGAACGCTAGCTGTCCATCTCCACCAACTGATGCGCGATTTTTTCTAAATCAGGCACCACATAAACAGTGTTCTCAATCATCACCGTTTGAAAAAGGTAGGATAGCATACCCTCTGCCGTAAAGCGTCCCTCAGCGTTAATTTTATCCGCGCTGTCAGAGTCGGCAAAATACGCCTGCCTATCTGTATCTTTCACATCAGAGATGCCCACTTGGCGCTGATACAACTGACCTGACGTCTGGAGCGCCATGCGATGCTCTATGGTGTTACCTTCTAGTATAATCATCTTATCAGGCGTTTGTTCTTGCGTGAGCAGATCAAACACAGGCAATACTTGCTGCTGCCAATGATAGCTGGAGGCGCGCTCATGAGTGTCCTCAATGCTCAAAATCAGACCGCTTGGAATAATCCAATCAGGCTGATTAAAAGCGGAGACAAAAGTGACATCCAGCATACCGTGGTTTGTGGTCAGCAAGCTGACTGCTTCAAACGAGTGTCGTAAAATTTGTTTCATACATCGCTCACAGTAAGTTAACGCAAAGAGGCCGTCGCCTTTTCACCAATATAGTCGGTAAGTTTTTGTGCCAATTGGACAGGGCTGCCGACAAAACCACAATAACCTGAATCAATGATGGCCTGCGGTTGGCTCGGACAAGCACTCAAGCTTGGCTCTTGTGCCCATAATTGGCTGCCATTATCTTGAATAAGATCCAAGTATTGCGAGCCATCATCCCCCATACCTGAAAATATGATATTGATAAGCTCACTGCCGTACACATCGCTGGTATTTTTTAAAATCTGGCCAATAGCTGGTTTGTATTCACCATCCCAAGGCTGCTCTAGCAGTATCACCCGCCCAGTAGAGTCACAGACTATCTGCTTGTCTATAGGGGCTATCAGACATTGACCAGCTCGCAGACGCTGCGATGAGGTGATGACCTGACAGCGCCACTCGTTGTGGCGATTTAAAATACGTGGCAGCGTACCAATCATGGTTTGGTTAAAATGATGCGCGAGTAAAATACAAATCGGTAGCGTGGGCGATAAGTTATCCAAAAACTCTTTTACCGCGCTCGGCCCGCCCATAGAGGCACCCAAAAACACCACATAATGCCAGTAGTTATCAGTATCATCGCTTTTATAGACAGGCGTATGCACCAACACGGGCAATGCCAGCATCTGCGCCAGCTTACGCTTTAGTTTACGCTGCCATTTAGCATACAGCTGCGCTTCATTGAGATAAGGGGCTTGACTAAATCCCACCAGCACGGCGGCAGGTTTGGAAGCAGCCGTCACCGTCGCCATATCATCATCATAGTCGCTATCGATCAGCCAAATGTCTATTTCGGCCTCAAAAAGTGCGGTTTTTTTTTGCAATTGCGCGCGCGATACACAGTCTATTAGTGCAAAACCGCAGCTACGAACTGTGTCTGAAAACGCCATGCGCTGATGATGGTCTTCGGCCACCACCAGCACCTTTATATTTGCTTTTGTCTTCCCTGTTAGTGCCAAAACACCTGCATTATCCTTCATAAGTTAAGCTGACCTCATCGCCCAGCAGTCTCTGGATTTTATTAAGCAGCTGTTTTTCTTGAAACGGTTTGCCCATATAGTCATTTACCCCAATCTCTAAGGCGCGCTGACGATGCTTTTCACCAGTACGCGAGGTGATCATAATGATTGGAATATGCTGTAAGCGCTGGTTGTTTCTGACTTGTGTTGCCACCTCAAAGCCATCCATCCGCGGCATCTCAATATCGAGCAATATCATATCTGGCGTGGTTTCTTGTAGTATTTCGATAGCATCGATACCATCTTTGGCAAGTGCTACATTGAAACCTTGACGCTCTAAGAAACGAGAGGTCACTTTACGTACCGTGACTGAGTCATCCACCACCAGTACTGTCGGTTTTGACTGAGTGCCGCTAGGCTTGGTCACGTTTTTGACCCTTGGGGCATTTCGCATTAGGGCAATCAAGTCCAAAATCGGCATGACCGAGCCATCACCCATGATGGTCGCCGCCGAAACGCCTGAGAGGTTGGATAGCTGCTGTCCCAGTGGTTTGACGACCACTTCAATACGTGAGCCTGCAATCTGATCGACCTGTAAGGCGATGTTTTGTCCCGTGCGGTTTTTGATGATAATCAGGGGTAGGCTAGTGTTGGTATTGACCATCAGCTCGTTGAGCTTATTACCCGAGAGAATCTCGTTGAGATAACGCACGCGGTAATCATTCCCTTCAAACGCTAACGTGGCGTCGTTGGACTGATAATACTCATAAAGTTTTTCTGGGTTGATACGCACCACACGCTCGATCTGCACCAGTGGAATGGCGTAGTAGCGATCGGCTGCACGTACGACCAGCGCATCAGACACGGCAACTGTCAGTGGTAAGCGCATGGTAAAGCGTGACCCTTTGCCCAGCTCCGACACCACGGTGACCGCCCCGCCCAACTGGCGAATCTCACTGATCACCACATCCATACCAACGCCGCGGCCTGAGATTTGCGTCACTTGCTTACTGGTACTCAAGCCGGCATTAAAGATATATTGCATGATATCGACATCAGTCAGGCTATCGTCATTGGCATCGATAAGGCCTTGAGAAATGGCTTTGTTGCGTACGGCTTCTACATCAATACCGCGGCCATCATCCGATAATTGAATGACGACTTCACTTCCTTCACGGTGCACCTCTAAAGTGATATGACCGCTACGCTCTTTGCCTGCTTTGAGTCGAGCCGAGGTGTTTTCGATACCGTGGTCGACAGCGTTACGCAGCATGTGCTCAAGCGGTGAGGTAATCCGCTCCAAAATGGTTCTATCCATCTCGTCATCAGCGTTGATAATGGTCAATTCTACAGACTTATTAAGCTCATTTGCAGTCTGACGAACGACTCGCTCCAGACGCGGGGTCAAGCGCGTAAACGGCACCATACGCGAGTTCATCAAACCGTCCTGTAGCTCGGTTTGTGTACGTGCCAGTTGCAGCAGCAAGCTTTCGCTATCACGGGTTTTTTCTAATAAAGTGTGGTTAATATCGACCAAATCCGAGGCCGACTCTGACAATGATTTGGACAGCTGATTGAGTGACGAGTACTGATCCATCTCCAATGGGTCAAAGCCTTCATTATTAATCAGCTCGTCATCGATTTGCGACAAGATCTGCGCTTCAAGCTCCGTCTCCATACGGCGCAGCTGATCGGCCAAGCGCTGTACGGTAATGCCCATCTCTTCGATACTGTTGGTCAAGCTGCTCATGCCCATATCGATACGAGCACGGTTGATCGCAGACTCACCCGATAGGTTGATCATATGCTCAATCAAGCCACCTGAGATACGAATCATCTCATTGCTGCTGGCGCTCTGCTCTTCCTCATCGGTCTCTGCAAACATCGATGGCATCTGACTGATGTCTTTTTCTAGATATTGTGAATCTTGTGCTTCTTTTGCCAGCAAGATCGCAGTACGCTGTGCTTGCAGCGACTCTTTTGGTACTTGTTTTAAGCCATTAGGGTTTTTACCAAACTGCTGTAGCGCTTCAATCAGTAGCGTCGGCGTTGGCGGGTTGACCTGTAGGCTTAGCATAAATACCGCATCTGCCAGCCAGTCGTGACAAGCAACGATCAATGCCTGAGCTTTTTCGGTTGCAGGACGGCGACGGCTGGCAAAGTTTTTATACGTCGCTTCTAGCTCATAAGCCAAGTCAGCGATGCCGCTGGCGCCGACCATTTTGGCACCACCTGTGATGGTATGCAGATCACGCTGTAGCGACTGTAACGCCACGGTATCTTCGGCATCTTGTAAAAACACTTGCAAATGTCGGTTTTGGTTGGTCAGCTCTTCTGCTTCTTCTAAAAACACCGCCAAAAGATCAGGATCAGGCAAGCCATTGGCCCATGATTGCTTGATCATGGTATCTAAGCTGACCGTGTCTGCTACTTCATGGCTCTGCTGGGTATTGTCAGCCTGTGCTTGGGTGTCGGCGTCGAAGTGGTTGGTCGGTGCTGGTATGATCAGCTCAACCACCGCTGGCAATGTGTCTGCTTTTTCAAACTGTTGTAACTGTTCAATCAGTTCTGTAGCAAAAAACGACTGCTGATGGCGAACGATATGCATGACTTGCAATGACATGGTGTCCTGCACCATTTGCATAATCTTTAGCCACTGTGCGGTTGGTGTTTTCCTGTTTTCTACAAAGGCTTCATAAATGCTCTCCGCCTCGTGGGTCAGGTCGCCAATACTGCTAATACCCGCCATTCTTGCGCCACCTTTGATGGTGTGTAGGTGACGCTGCAATACTTTAAGCGCGTTGATATTGGTGATATCGGCACGCCACTTACTAAAGCTTTCATCCAGCGCGTCATCTAGCTCTTGCGCTTCTTCTAAGAAGATCTCAAGCAGCTCTACATCGGTATCGATCGGTTCAAGCTGCAGCTCGGGTGCAGCAACCGTGCGAACCATCGACTCGGCATCATCGCCGTCATCGAAGCCAGCAAGCGCCTGCAACTCATGTAGCACTTGCGGGTCGACCTTTAATGAAGTGCTGCCAGCGAGTGCATCAAACAAGCCGACCAATTGCGCGTGGCCAGCGAGTAATACCGCCTGCACCTCTGCTTGTTTTGCCGATTCCGGATGCCGCTGTAGATAAGCATAAGCGTGCGCCAAACCGCCAAGGATAGCAGTGAATTTTGGAAATTCTTGGGCTTTATTGGTGAGGTATTTGATTTGGCGAATTTGCTGCTCTATATAGCGCTGAGCCTGCGAGATATCCCCCTGACTTAGCGCCTCCTCTAGCTCCCACTCAGCGTCTAATAACTCATCAATATTGTCATCCAACAACTGCTCAATCGTTGGCTTATTGTCGGAGGCCGTCTGATCGTCATGGATGAGATACTGCTCACCAAGCATGGCTTGCAATGACGCAATATCTTGCTGGCTTTGGGCATCTTCCACCGAGACATCAGATTGTTGAACGTTTTGCTTATAATTCGTTAGATAGCCATTGATCAGCATAGCTGACCGTGCCAACGCCTCTAAATGCAGCGGCGTCATCGCGGTGTCTTGCTGTTGTAGCAGCTCTAAACTATGCTCTATCGTCGCACTCACGTCACTGATCGCCGCTAACGCACTAGAGCCTGATGCGCCGCGCAGCGTATGAAAGGCTCGCACAATCTCATCGGTCACCTCAATCTGAGGCTGATCTCGATGCGTGGCAACAAACTGCTCAATGTCTTGTAATAACGCTTCGGCTTCATCGATGAAAATCTCACAGAAGGCTTGCTCTTCTTCGCTCTGCGGCGTCAAAATCACCGGTGCTTCTGCCATCATTTCATTGACAGAGGTAAGCGATTGCAAGGTACTATCTATCTCTATGGTCGCTACAGCGTCCCTTGCGGCACTGTCATGACTGTCATCACCATCTTCATAGTCGCTCGCAGCCTCAATCTCATCGGCATCAGTCTCATCCCACCGCTCTGAAGCTAAGGCCAAGTCGTCTTTGTGAATATCAGACGCAGGCGTACTACCCGTTTGCGCCAGTAAGGCTGGGTAACTAAATTCCTGAGATTTTTGTTTGCTATAGGCGTTGGCACAGGCAATCCATAACGGTATCAGTGCTGGATACTCTTGACCACCTTGCTCAAAGGTAGCGAGCATCGCTGGGTAAGCGGCTAATACATCAGCCATTAGCTGAGTGATATCTGCTGTCACCTCAATACTGCGATCTAGCACACGATTGAGCATATTTTCAATGGCCCAAGCCAGCTCAGCGCTATAGTTGGCCCCGACCATACGGCCTGAGCCTTTTAGGGTATGGAAGCCGCGGCGAATATCTGTCAAGGCATCTAGGTCAGTAGGAGACATGCGCCAGTTTTCGTACAAAGGCACGATTTCGCTCAATACCTCATCGGCCTCTTCGATAAATATCTCTTTAATATCAGGGTCTGCATCATTGGCATCGGCTGGTAGCTGTTCCGTATCTGGCATAAAGGGCGCAAGCACTGCTGGAACCTCAAGATCAAACAAAGATACCGTTTCGCCGCGCGCTTCGGTATCGACTATATCCATACCGATCTCATCAGACGCAGCGGCATCATTACTCTGTGATGCAGCGACGTCAGCTGCCGCGCGCGCTTCATCAGCCAGCATTTCCGTCTCAGTCACTGACTCGGTGTCAGAGATGGCCAATCCAGCGTCGACAGGTTGTCCGGTCAATAGATTACGGCTTTGCAGTATTGTGATAGCAGGATCCACACTTGGCGGCCGTTTGGCTTGAAAGTCGGCGACCAGAGTGGGCAGATGCGTTGTGGTTTGCGTGACCAGAGTTACCACGTCTTCGGTGACGGGCAAGGTTTTGTCCAACAATCGATTCAGCAAGTTTTCGATAGACCAAGCCATCTCACTGATGCTAAAAGCCCCCACCATGCGCCCTGAGCCTTTTAGAGTATGAAAACCTCTGCGCACTTCTGTCAAGGGTGTCAAATCCTGTGAGTCTTGCTGCCAAATAGGCAAAAAGTCTTTTAAATCAGCGATCACTTCTGTGACTTCTTCGATAAATATCTCGCGGATATCGGCATCTGCCTCAAAGCTATCAGGCTGCAGCTGCGTACGAGCCTCGGCCAATGCCTCACTATCCTTATGCGTAGCGCTGTCATCGTGCACGTTGTCATCACGCACGTTGTCATCCTCTGGCGCATCATCGGATGGCTGAGCAGATAGATCATGACTGGCAGGAGCAATCTCACCGCTGTCATCATAGCGCAGCACGTCAGTTGCGGCAGGTGTCTGGGTATGAAAAGTATCACTAACCATCTCTGGTGCCTCAATATAAGCATCAAGCAGTGCTTCTGCTCTGGCCGTATGCTCACTTGCGAGCGTTAATAGTTGCTGATCAAAAACCTGCTGAGCCAGATAATCTAACAACAGCTCAATTGACGTCAGTGCTTCGGCCAAGGCTTGCGTCACATCCCAGCTCAGCGCATCAATCTCATGCGTTTTTAGCTGGCTAAAGATATGCGCGATCTGATCGGTGGTTTGGCAGATCGTTGGCAACCCCATATCATCAAAGGCTTGAGCGATTTTTGCAAAGTCAGCAGTCGTCGGTAGCAGCTGCACCTCTTGACGCTGTATATACTCATTAAAGTTTTGCTTGACGTCTTCGACAGCGATGCGCAGCTCACGCAGCTCTTCACCCGCCGACACAGCATCAGCACTTGTGACGGGTTGCTCGTTGGCACTGGCAAGTACATCAGAAAAAGGAACAAACGCGGCGGCCTCACCAATCTTTTGCGAGATTACTTGCTCCGTATTGTAAATGGCGCTATATAGCTCTTGCAGCTTTTGTTCAATTTGCCATTGTACTTGGGTCAGCGCCGCCTCAGACGCCAGCGCTTGCTCTATCTCGGTCAGTATTTCTGCCACTTGTGCGGCATAATATGTCCAACCACGCCCCTCCAGCTGGGTTTGTATCTTTTGCAGCGGATATAACAGTGTGGTTGGCTTGTCTAAATGAAAAACCAAAGTCTCAAGCTCACTCAATATACGCGGTAAAAAACGCGACTCTACCGCCGAGCTTTGGGGCAAGTTGCTCAGTAGCGACTGCGTATTGTCACTGCTTTGGTCGAGACCACTTAGCTCGATATAAATATTGGTTATAAGGCTTTTGATGACACTTGGCATAGGCGGTGTTTGCTGCACAAAAGCGTCAATGATCTGCTCAAGCTCGCTTAACAGAGGGGCATACTGCTTAGGCAACGGAGCGGTGTTTTGCGCAAGCTCACTAAACCACAACTCGGTCAAGTACCAAAGCCGCTGCAAGTCTTCATCTTGGCTCGTCTGCCGCAGGTATTGGCTGACTTTTTCTAGCGGGGTTAATAACGGCGGCTGATTACTATTAGCACTTAACAGCACCTGTACTTGTTGTCGCCAGACGAGCAATAACTGCTGGTATTGCTGCTCATCTAGATGCTCGGTGACGTCATCTGTTCGCACAGGTACGGCCAGCTCAAACCCATCCACAGCCGCATCTGTGTCAGTTTTTTGATGCAATGCGCCTTGCTGAATAGCGCTGGATGCCAATGATGACCCACTAGCCGCTCCCAATTGCGTTAGCACCTCAAGCAGCTGCTCCGCGGCGGCCGTGATTGGGGCGACATGGTAACTGCCAATGCGAGCATACTGATTTAGCGCGCGCTGCAACAATCGGTGCACAAGCTGACCCACGCGGCGCGCCTCACTAGCTAGGCCATCGCGGCCACCAACTTCTGCTAATGCGCTGAGCTTGTATGCCAGATCTGCCAATGCCGGTAGATTGCTCATGATGAGCGCGCCACCGAGCTGATGATAGGACGCGACCATGTGCTCATAATTGATGGGATCAGCGTCTAATTGCCAGCCATCTGATACCTGTGATAATTGCTGATTAAACAGAGGGAGCAACCACTCAAGCGTCACTATGTCATTGGGCTGGTTTTTCATAGGGTCATCCTAACTCGTCTAGGCACTAATTTTGCCACTCATGAAGGCACGGGGTTTAAGTGTTGGTCTTTTGCCACACATTAACCTGTGGGTGCGCAATACGGCGCATATTTGCAGGACGCCAAAACAGCGCCTCACCCGGAGCCAATACAATGTATCCACCGGGAGCACACTGCGCTGACAGCCGCGCCAAAATATCACGCTGATCAAATTTGCGAAAATACAGCAGCATGTTTTGGCAAATAATCACCTGCTGCAGATGTGGCGTGGGTGGTTGCTGCTCGATAATATTATGTAAAGCAAAGCTTACGTGTGATTGCAGCGTTGGGGCAACTTGCCACGATGTCTGTAGCGCTGTAGCGGGCATCGCGGTATCTGCCAAGCTCGATGTAGGCGTTGGGCGGTTTGCTGACAACGGATACACATACGGCTGACAGTGCTGCGGAATCAAGGCCTGCTGACGTTTGTCATATTGCGCCAACCGTGCTTTTGCCAGTGCTTGTTCACTAACGTCAGTGCCTAATATCGCAAACCTCGTCAGCTGCTGCGCCGCCAGACTCATGGCCAGCGACCACGCTTCTTGCCCACCGGCGCAGCCCACACTCCAAATACGAAACAACTTATCTACGCCGCTTATCCCATCAGCGCTTACCCTATCAGCTTTTAAGACTCGGCGCTGATGCTCGGCGGCGCACTGGGTCACAAAATCTATCGAAGGCTGATGTCGAAAAAAACGGCTTTCGTGGATAAGTACTTTGTCCAGCAGCTGTTGACGCAGCGCATTGCTTTTGGGCAGCTGATACCATAGCTGCTTGGCGCTTAAGCCCTGCGACTGGGCGGTATGGTCAATCGCATTTTTTAACCATTTTAGCTGGGCAGCTGGTAGTACAAAGCCCGTTTCATGCTCTATATACCGCTGCCATTGCTGCGCATCAAAATGATCGTTTTGCATTACCGTCTTACCCAGCGCAGCGCTGCTTGCTTTAACAAAGCTGCGGGTTGGTTGATTAAGATCGTCCACATGACCTGCTGTCATTGTTATGCACCGTTACTGCACCTGTTTGCCGACTCAGGCTCTGGCACCAAATACTTATCAGACGCTCTCTGATAAGGCCTCTTCAGACTCTAGCATATCAGCGTCCAACAACTCATCGTCATTTGAGATTTTAAACCCAGTGACGGACTCTTGTAGTGCGGCTGCCATCTCACTCAACTCGCCGATAGAGCGCGCGGTCGCCATGGTACCTGATGAGGTCTGTGACGTGATGTCTTGAATGACGTTCATGGTGTGTGAAATATGGCCTGCAGATTCAGCTTGCTGCAATGCCGCGTTTGAGATGTTTTGGATCAAATCAGCGAGCGTGTTTGAAACGCTTTGCACTTCTTCTAGTGCCTCACCGGCGTCTTTTGCCAGACGTGCACCGCGTACGACTTCAGAGGTCGTTGATTCCATCGAAACGACCGCCTCATTTGTATCTGCCTGAATGGTTTTTACCAGTGTTTCGATCTGCTTTGTCGCATTGGCTGAACGCTCAGCGAGACGCTGAACCTCGTCAGCAACGACCGCAAAGCCTCGGCCTGCCTCACCTGCCATCGACGCCTGAATGGCCGCGTTCAAGGCCAAAACGTTGGTCTGATCGGCAATATCATTAATCAAGCTAACGATATCGCCAATCTCTTGTGACGACTCACCCAAGCGCTTGATACGCTTTGAGGTTTCTTGAATCTGATCACGAATCACGTTCATACCTTCGATAGAGCGCTGTACCACTTCGGCTCCATTATAGGCAATGGCAACTGAGCGCTGGGCCACGGTCGCTGACTCTGAGGCGTTATTCGACACTTGGTCAATCGACACCGTCATCTCATTAATCGCCGCCGACACGCCAGCGATCTCTTGTGCTTGGTGCTCAGAGGCTTCGGCCAGCTCTACAGCGTTCATCTGTGTTTGCTCTGATGATTGCGAGACGCGCTCAGCGGTACTGTTAATGACCAGTACCAACTGACGCAGCTGGTCGATGGCAAAGTTTACTGAGTCGGCAATCGCTCCTGTAAAATCTTCTGATACAGTCGCATTGACGGTCAAGTCCCCTTCTGCCAAATCGCCTAGCTCATCGAGTAGACGCAAAATAGCGATCTGGTTACGCTCGTTTTCCTCTTGGATTTGACGAGCACGCTCAGACTCCGCCTCGGCTTCTTGACGGCGACGTAGGGTCTCTTTTTCGATCAAGATACGCTCTGAGCCGCCCCGTTGTTTTAAGATTTTATATAAGGCAAAGAAAATACCTAGCATGCCTATGATCAACACCACCACAGGCAGAATGACCGATTGATTAAAGTCAGAGAAGTACTGACTCACTGACGATACAGAGTTGCCTAGCCAAATCAAACAAGCCACGCTTATCGCCACAAACAGAACCAGCAATAAATTCCATTCACTATAGGCATCTTTGCCATCCGCTGTGGTTTTGGGCGTACCAGCTACAGGTTTTTTTATAACATCACTCATCTTACGTATTCCTTTCAAACAATCGTCAAAGTCTTATCGTGACTGACTTTGACAATCTTATTGTTATCAAAACAACGATCAACAAAGCCTGTATGAATGCTGACATCCAACCGCGTCATGTCAGTCGCTAATCCTCTGTCTTTATGGATGAGACAGATTCTGTATTATCGACAGTTATATTGCCGCATCGCTATACTGCAAATCCTGCGCTAGTAAGCTTGGCATGAAGACATACCAATCTTGCTCATTTTTATAAAACTTACCGTGATTATAAGGCGCAAATGGTGAGCTTGGCTCGATGGCCTCGGCGCGATATTGGTCACTGGTAAACTGCTCAATACCGATCACCTGATCGACGAGCAAACCTGAAAACAGGTTGTCGTGATCGATGACAATGACCTTACGCTGACTCATTTGCGCCACACGGCTAGGTACTTGTAAAAACTGTGACAAATCCGTGAGCGGTAATAAACGACCACGGATATTGGCAATACCTAGCATCCAAGGCTTCACTAAGGGTAAGCTGGTATATTCTGGCATGGCCAACACCTCCGATACCTGACCCATTGGCGCCACCAAACGCTGTCCGCCAATCTCAAATACCACACCTTGCCAGTCATATTCTTGCCCACTGCGGCGACCACTTTTGCGCGCGCGTGCCAGATCTGCTAGACGCAGAAGCTCAATAAACCCTTTGGAAGCCACAAGCTACTCCATTACTCGACGAATGATATTGACCAAGCTGCTCTCATCAATCGGTTTGGTCATATACTCTTTAGCGCCTTGACGCTTACCCCACACACGGTCTGTTTCTTGGTTTTTGGTACTGATCATGATCACTGGGATATGGGCGGTGGTTTTGCCGCGAGTAATCTTGCGGGTCGCCTGAAAACCATTCATCTCTGGCATCACCACATCCATCAAAATCACATCTGGCAGATGATCTGCTGCCATCTGACAGCCCTGCTCCCCATTGGTCGCCTCCAGCACTTGAAAGTTGTTTTTGGAGAGCATGTCGCGAAATTTCGCCATTTCAGATGGCGAGTCGTCAATGACTAAGACGGTAGTCATAGGATTTTCCTTTATTTACGAAGATATCTATTTGGATATTCAAATATATTATAAAGACCAACTGCTAAAGCCTGTGCTCCAAATACTCATGATCACACGCCTCTCACCGCAGTGGTTACTCATTGTCAAGCGGCTAGCAACAGCCGTATGTGATATCAAAACCTGCACAAAATGTCTGCGAAAAACGTCTGCACAAAATATGCCACGCTCAAAGACCGTCTGGCACGTTTATCTTGACCCTTTGTCTAGCGATATTGCTTGATCGCGTCAAACAGCTCGTCTTTACTAAATGGCTTGGTCAGATACTCATCAGAGCCCACGATACGGCCGCGTGCTTTATCAAACAAACCGTCTTTAGATGACAACATGATTACAGGCTTGTCGGCATAATCAGGGTTGTTTTTGATCAAAGCACAGGTTTGATAACCATCTAAACGTGGCATCATAATATCCACAAAAATAATATCGGGATTGTTATCGACAATCTTTGCAAGTGCATCAAAGCCATCAATAGCAGTTACAACTTCACAGCCAGCCTTTTGTAACAAGGTTTCTGCAGTACGGCGAATGGTTTTGGAATCATCAATCACCATCACTTTTAAGCCATCAAAATTATTTTCCATTCTCATTGTCCTATGAACGACTATGGGTTTGTCACGCGATCTATCAACACAGCTGTTAGGGTGTTCTCAATTGATCATTTATTGATTATGGGCTTGAGACGACCCCTGCCATCTATCTATATCGTAGCGGACCTATCTTTTCTTTTATGAGTATCTGGCTTTTATCAGTCCTGAGCAAAAGTAGCCCCGCCATCTGGGTCATGATAGGCAGTTTATGATGGCTGAATCGATTGACGTTCAATCCTACACTCTCTCGACCACTGTGCTTAGCATATCGCCAGATAAAGGTATCTTAATGCATAAAAAACATTAAAGCACTTTGCCACAAACTACCGTCATCCTACTTTTTGATAAAAACAGGGCTAAAAATCCATCAACTTCATGATATTTCTGCATTATATAGAATCAATTCCCATATTGCTGGATAATTTTCGATTGTGATAAAAATGTATCAATATATTTTGTTATGTTTGTTTTAGCACAGTTGTTCATGCATTTCCAGTGATTGACAAATTAATGTTCAGACTGGCCAGTATCCTAGCTCAGAACTTAAAGATCTACCTATAGTCATACTCCAGTCATGCTTCTATCAGCAGGTTGTTGTCAGCTTGTATGGCTTAGCATTTGGCAGTTATGATTGTATAGTGAGTTCAGTATAAAAACGATACAGTGGGACTGGGATAAATTTTACGCAGCCTCTGTCGGCGCAGGCACAGCACGCAAGGAAAATTTATACCAGTTCCACGTTGACATATAATGTATCTGTTTTATTTAGAATTGACTATATGACGACCGGCAATGTTTGGTCACTGCACAATCAGCTAGCGTACAATCGTTTCACCTCATAGGATTTCACTATATAATAAAACGACGATTATAACGGTGACTGCTATGACAGCTTTTCAATGGTTAAAAAAAAGCCCGTACTTACTTAGCATTTTGCTTTTGCTGGCTTGTCAGCCCTCCCCGCCTACCGATGAGCCTGTCACAGCAGAAAACAGTGAGACAGTAGATAACCCACTGATCATCAGTGATAGCACGGTGACGATGACGCCAGACCATATTCTAAGTATCAAACCATCGCGCTATCAACCCAGCCTCGGGCTACAGGGCAATATACAGCCGATCAAACAAAGTCAGTTTGTCGCCGCCCAGCCGCTGTATGTCGAACAAGTACTGGTCAGTGAGGGTCAGCAGGTCGAAAAAGACGCGCCTTTGCTTATCGTCCGACAGCTGGACATGACCAGTCAAACACCTCCCGAGCGCTCAGATGAGATAAATACAAAGCCCGATGGCAACTCAGCGTCGCAAGCCGAGAATAGAGTATCGCAAACCAAAAGTGCAGCAAAAGACCCAACTACTGAAAAAACCTCACCTCGTCCGGATCAGACAAAACAAGCCACCATAGAGAACGCGGCCTCCGAGCCATCAGCCATCGATAGCAAGTCTACCTCTGCTAACCAAGCCACCTCCGACAGCAACCCTGCCTCAGCCAAGCTGCCGCGCCAAAACGACGCGGATGCAGACGCTGCGACAGACACACCGGACGACGCCTCAGAGCATTCGTCATACCAACTTATTACGGTGCGTGCCAGCTTCGCTGGGCGGGTCGCGCAGTTAAACGACGCCGCAGGACAGCAGCTCGCTGCACGTACGCCCTTATTGCAGATCGCTGATGAGACCAAGCTATACTTTGTCGCAACCGTGCCTATTCAGGCAGAGCCGCAGCTATCGGTAGGACAAACGGTTAATTTTACAACCGCTGAGCTGACAGATCAGTTCACCGGTCAAGTCAGCAAACTGGTCGAAGCCCCGCACCCCAAAAAACTGCTGGTTCATGTCAATGTGATCGATAACGAGAGTAGTCGCAAAAAACTGCTGCCTAAGATGCAGGTCACGGGGCGGGTCAACTATGGACAAATCGACGTCGGTACTATCGTGCCTAGACGAGCCTTACATGATGTGAACTTGACAGAATTGCATTCACCACCATATAAACCTCTAAGGCCATTGGCGGCAAATGTGTGGATCATCGGACAGGATCAGCGTCTGACGCGCCAGCCTGTAGAAATAATCGAGTTTAATCCCACCTCTCAGCAGTATCTGATCGCAGGCATCAGTAATGACAGCTTGATTTGCTTGGCCGATTTACCGCTTGATTCTAAAGGCAAAAAAGTCATTGTGTCCTAATGGCTTATGCTGGCAGTTACATTATGTAGAAACATTAACAAAGCTTGTCTTGTTTTGTCACAGCAAAATTAGGCACTATGTCTGTATTATTAGCGGTCTTTATTATTAGCGCGTTTACAGCAAGCATACGTATTTAAACGTATGCATATTTACGAGATAGCACCTTTAAATAGCACATAACACATTCAGACGTTTGGCATAACAGCGGTCGCATCTGATGTATTTATCAGAATGACTGTACAGAGCCGTATAAACGCCTGACCCATGATAACAACAACTAGAGGATAACCCATGAGTAAACAAATCTTATTAATAGAAGATGATCCAGATTTAGCAGAATTGATCAGCGACTATCTGACCATGAATTATTACGACGTGCATCACGCAGGGCTTGGTCAAGAAGGTCTTGACTTACTAGATACCAAAGAGCGTGATATCGATTTGGTGGTGCTTGATTTGATGCTGCCCGATATGGATGGTATGCAGGTTTGTCAAAAGATCCGTGGTAATAAAAACAACATGACCAATAAGGTACCTATTATCATGTTGACGGCCAAAGGCGATACCACAGATCGCGTGTTGGGCCTTGAGATGGGTGCCGATGATTATATCGCCAAGCCTTTTGAGCCGCGTGAGCTATTGGCTCGTATCCGCGCTGTGATTCGCCGCCATGAGCAGCCAAACCAAGCAGACAGCCAGTCAGATAGCTTGACCTTTGGCCGCTTAAGCGTATTCCCTGACAGTCATGAGGTGACGATTGATGATGAGCCGGTACGTTTGACCACGCATCAGTTTCAATTACTACACTACTTTGCCACGCATTCTGGTAAAGTGCTCAATCGTGAGCAGCTCTGGCAGGCGATGCCAAATGATGACAGCTCAGACAATATCGACCGCGCCATCGATGTGCATATTTCACGTCTGCGCGCCTTGATTGAAGACAACCCTCGCCAGCCCAAACGTATCATCACCGTACGCGGCGTCGGTTATCAATTTGCCACCGATCAGGTCTGATTTTTTGCTCATATTATGAGCGGCAGCACACTATAAACGGCAGACCATATAGTCACCGTTTTGAATCGTTATAAACGTCTGATAATAGAGATGGTTTAATGCAGCACTTGGGTTTTCGCTCTTTATTTGCCAAGCTATTTGCCAGTGTGATGCTGGCGCTTATCTTATTTGCAGTGGCGATGGTGCTGTTGACCCAGCTGGTACATGATAAAGATGCGGGAATTCGCTCCGAGGTATTGGCCACTCAGATCTTAGGGCAAATCGACCCTTTTTTGCATGAGCTAAATACTGCCATTAGCAAAGACAACCGTTTGCAGTCGCGGTTTATGCTGGCGGTCGTCAAAAAAAGCTTTGATATTTTTGACGAGTCTTTACAGGCCAAGATGGGTCTGTATGATAGCGATGGTCATTTGCTGATGCAAACCGACCACAGCGATTTGCCATTAGAGCTGCCGCCTACCCCATCTTTGTTATCACGCGTTTTCCCTTCTTTTTCTGATACCGCCACGACCCAGCAAGCACAAGTATATAGCAGCACAGGCTATACGCTGCTGTACGAATCGCGTTTACCGCCCAAAAAACCAGCCCTTTCTGCAGCATTAAACCTGTTTACTGGCACCTTATTGCTGCTGCTTATCATGGCAGGGGTTTTGTGGATTATTGCTCGCACCATGACGTGGCGTATCAATCAGATGAGCCAGCAGATGACGCAGCTGGGTGATGGTGATTTTACCGTGCGAGTCAATGCGCGCGGTAATGATGAGATTGCTTCCTTGGCGCGCGGTTTTAACCAAGCGGCACAAAAAATCGAGCATTTGGTCGATGCCAATAACTTACTGCTGGCGCACGCCTCTCATGAGCTGCGTACGCCCATCACCCGTATTCGCTTGCAGATTGAGATGATGGACATGCTGGCAGGCGCGCTGCCCTCTGATACCAAAGAGAAGTTTGATAAACGCGCCCAAGCCATCAATCGCGATTTGTCTGGGCTCAATGACTTGGTAGAAAGCATCTTACTGGTCAGCCGCTTGGATGCAGGTCATGCGTTGCAGCAAGTAGAGCGTCTAGATCTATATGATCTCATCAATCAAGAGCGCCAACATTACCCTGAGGCGACGTTGATCGGCGAGCACATCATCATCGATGGGCAGGCCTCTATGCTAACCCATTTGATTCGCAATCTATTGACCAATGCGATGCTACATGGGGTGCCGCCAGTGACCGTACTGCTATATGGCGTACAGACCATTGACGAGGCCGATAGCATCCCAGACTATCTGCTGCAAACCCTCATTTGCAGTAGTTTCGCCGATTATAATAGCTCAGACTTTGACTCCTATGATGAGACCGCGGCACCAAACCGAGAGGATGGGCGGGCGGCATCAACGCAAGGTGACGATACCGCGCTCACAGATACCGCCGCAGATGAAGCAGACATGACAGAGACGGTCATAGCGCTGCCTGCACCGCCTATCTACAAAAACGGCGAAACGCTCGTTGACGAGGCCGCTGTCGTTAATGAAGCAGATAATGCTGATGCCACTCATACTGCGGTCGACACGACAAACGACAACGCTGCTGACCGCCCTAACCACGATATAATGCCAAGCAACGAGACGCATCAGATTAAGACATCTGCAGTAGGGGCGGATGACACGCTTGTAACGGAGACGGATGATAACGCTCTCGCTTCGACCAACGACCATACCGCTCTTAAAACAAAAGACGCGCGCGCATCGCTATCTGTGATGACAGACTATCAGCGCTTTACCTCTGAGTTTTCGGACAAAGTCAAAAAAGTCACTTGGCATGCGGTACCTGAGAGCGCGGCGCAGGCTGATAGTAACCAGCCCCCTCTCCTTGACGCGGCAGCAGCAAATAGTGACCTTACAGTACAGAAAACCAAAGACAGTCTGATGAGCAAAGGTATCAATGCGCTAAAAAATGGCCACAGCCAAAAAAGCGCCATCGCCGATGGTACAGCCACTAGCGATGATAGCAAAAAGCCAAAAGACCAAAAAGTTAGTAGCAAAAACGCGACGCAGCTTGACGGGGAAGCTATGGACGCGCCGCGCAAAGAAGGCTTGTTTACCAAGCATCTCAAAAAAACCAAAACAGAGCCTGAACGTCCTCTGCCCAAATACGCGGTACTGGCCGTCATCGACGAAGGAGCTGGCATCCCTGAAGAAAAGCGCGAAGACGTGTTTAGCCCATTTGTGCGTTTGCAACAAAAAAACAAAGGTTCAGGGCTGGGGTTATCACTGGTATCACAAATCGTCACCGCGCATCAGGGCCGTATCATCACTGATACCATCAATGGTCATACAAGGTTTTTGGTCATACTGCCAGTCAAGCATAATCCGCACTATCATCCAAATGGCTAGGACGTGTTCTTATCTTGCTTGCGCAAACCCTTCTATTAAGTGCGCCTATCTAGTCTTCTTGTCAAAAACTGCTCTTATTATCTGCCTTTTTTCCTCGCCTCCCCCGCCTAATCGCTATTCATCATAAGCGGGTCGCGGATGCGCATATCCAAAGTACCCGATAATATGCTATATTAGCGCCCCTTATTATAGGGTTATGAACGGTTGTTTTTTTGCCTCTTAGATGACGATAGAGGCAAAACAAGGCGTTTGTGACATTAAAAAAACCATTGAATTTTGAGCCCTCCATGAATGACATGATTGTCTTAAACGATGTGACCAAAAGTTTTTTAAGTGACCGCTCAATCAAAGACAAAGATGGCAAGCCCCACTGGTTTACTGCTGTCGAGCCGACGTCACTGTCCATCCAGCAAGGTGAAATCTTTGGCCTAATGGGCTATTCAGGTGCCGGTAAATCCACCTTGTTGCGCCTGATCAATATGCTCGAGCGTCCAGATTCAGGTCAGGTCATCATCGATGGCACTGATTTGACCACCTTATCAGCCAGCGACCTACGAGTGGCACGCCACAATATCGGTATGATATTTCAGCAGTTTAACCTCATGTCCAATCGCACTGTCTTTGACAACGTAGCCTTTAACCTGATGGTCGCAGGCTATCCGCGTCGTGATATTCATCAGCGCGTCATGGACTGCCTAGAGATTGTCGATCTGACTGATCGCGCCGGTCACTATCCAGCGCAGCTCTCAGGCGGCCAAAAGCAGCGCGTTGGTATCGCCCGCGCGATAGCGCCTAGTCCAAAGGTGCTACTGGCCGATGAGCCGACCAGTGCCCTCGATCCTGCGACAACTCGTAGCTTGCTCACCTGTCTGCGTGATATCAACGAGCAGCTAGGCGTGACCATCGTCATCGTCACCCACGAGATGAGTGTGATTCGCAGGCTTTGCGACCGCGCCGCCTTATTACACCAAGGCAAGCTGCTTGAGGTTGCAGACGTAAGAGATGGTCTGATTCAGGCCACCACCCCGATTGGCCAAGGCTTAGTCGTTGAGGACTAATGAGGTAGGAGAAATAATATGTTAACTGGTACGGAACTATCCGCCTCGATCGACAAGCTGTTTGCGCTGCGTAAAGAGATTGTGACTGCGTTTATTGATACCTTTATCATGCTGGGTATCTCAACGGCGGTTGCCATTTTGATCGGTGGGCTATTTGGAATATTCTTATTCTTATCCAGCGATAGACAGTTTTTGCAAAATAAAACACTATATGGCGTGTTAGGCGGCATCACCAACTTTATGCGCGCCTTCCCGTTTGTGATTTTAATGATTGCGATGAGTCCATTTACTAAAGCCATCGTCGGTACAGGTATCGGACCGATTGCCGCCTCTTTGGTGCTTGCTATTGCCGGCTCCTTTTATTTTGCCCGTTTGGTCGAGCAAAACCTGCGTGAAGTCCCGCGCGGTATCATCGAGGCCACCGAGTCGATGGGCGCGCGCCCCTTTACTATTATCAAAGTCTTGCTCAACGAGGCGCGCTCAGGGCTGGTGCTGTCGGTGACTATCTTGTGTATCAGCTTGCTGTCATACTCTGCGGCGGCTGGTATGATCGGCGGCGGCGGTTTGGGCGATTTGGCCATTCGTTATGGTTATTATCGTTACCAAACTGAGGTGATGATTTTTATCGTGATTATGCTATCGATCATGGTCATTGCTATCCAAGCGTCTGGTAACTGGCTGGCCAACCGTCTAGACAAACGTTAAACCGCTTTGGCAAATACTTGACATTGCCAGCGACTCGGTTTATTTTTGGCAGTAATGAATCCTCTTAGCTCTTATCATAAAAAGCAGCATTACTATGTAGAATGTTGCTTTTTTAATGCTCAGGCGCGACTCACATACCCCAATCCCATGTACGAATAAGGAAATTTTATGAAATTAACAGATATCAGCCGTCAGTTGGCCACTGCCTTTGCAACCGTTGGTATGACAGGGCTCGTATTGGTGGGCTGTAACAACTCATCAGCGCCAGAAGCCAACAAAGAAGCGGCGACTGAAAACACCACAGCCCAAACGGCGGACAGCGATATCGATCCTGAGCACAGCAAAATCGTCATCGGTACCACTGAAGGTGACTTTGCCGACATGGTACGTAACCAAGTCAAAGGCGCGCTAGAAGAACAAGGTTATGACGTTGAGCTCATCGCATTTACCGACTATGTGCGTCCTAACTTGGCGCTGGCTGAAGGCGACTTGGATATCAATATCTTCCAGCATAAGCCTTATCTTGATACCTTTAAAAAAGAAAACAATCTAGATTTGGTTGAGGTATTCCAAGTACCGACCGCCCCGCTTGGTATTTATTCAGGTAAAAAAACCAGCCTTGATGAAGCCTACAAAGGCATGAGTGTCTCAGCACCAAACGATCCAAGCAACTTTGCGCGCGCCCTTGTGATGATGGACGACCTTGGCTGGATCACGCTAAAAGACAATATCGATCCGTTGACAGCCTCAAAGACTGATATCGCGGATAACAGCAAATACGACATCAATATCATTGAATTAGAAGCCGCACAGCTGCCACGTGCCCGTGATGAAGTTGATTTTGCAGTGATTAATGGTAACTATGCCACCGACTCTGGTATCAAATTGACCGAAGCACTGTTTCAAGAGCCAAGCTTTGCTTATGTCAACTGGTCAGCGATCAAGTCTGCCGATACTGGCAAAAAATGGGTAGAAGACGTCACCAACGCCTATAACTCAGAAGCCTTCAAAAAGTACGCGCATGAGACATTCCCTGGCTACAAATACCCAAAAATCTGGGATGAAAACACCACTGACGCAACCGAAGCCCCTGAAAACGCGGCTGTAGAGGCCGAAGCGGCGCAGTAATTTATAACCGTGCTTCCGCGTCTATAAAAGCGCCCAATATCAATCGATATTGGGCGCTTTTTTTGCCTATCTCTCATCCGTCCGCTACGCTTTTTGCGTCTTTGCTCTACTGTCTTTTTTGACTCTCGTGATTACACTGACAATATTTGCTCATAAATTAGACGGCTCTGGAGCGTGTCTTCATCTCAAAAATAATGATAAAAATGACGTTACAGCCTGTTTGTCCTTTGTAGGAAAGCGTCAACCGACCTTTTACTTTATTCTATTTTTTTCTATAGTAGCTGGGTTGCCGCGTTGTTCTGTTAGGGCAAGTTTTACAATCAACACTATGATACGACTGTTATTTATTCAGGTTTAAAAGCTTCTCACTCAGGTGGTGACATTGATAGGTAGTGACATTTATAGGTAGTGACACTGAATTTAGTGCTTACTTGTTTAGAGAACAGTTATATAAAGAACACTTATATAAACAGCTATAGAACCACTCTCAACACATAATAAGGATAATAATATGAGCAAGAAAACTTATAATATTCGTACCGCAGGCCAAGCCAATATTCCTGTGCTAGGGCTAGGTACTTGGCAATCAACAGGCCAAGACTGTATCGATGTCGTCAGCCAAGCGTTAAAAATGGGCTATGAGCACATTGATACTGCGCAAGCTTATGACAATGAAAAAGAGGTCGGAGAAGGTATCAAGCAATCAGGCGTGGCGCGTGATAAGTTCTTTTTGACCACCAAGATTTTCCCGGATGATATGAAGTTTGAGCCAGAAAAGCTGATAGCAGCCGCTAAGCGCTCATTAGAAAACCTAGATACCGATTATGTCGATCTGCTATTACTGCATTGGCCTGATGATCGCGTGCCATTGTCTGAGACCATTCCTGCGCTGTGTGAACTGCAAAAACAAGGGCTGACGCGTCATATTGGGGTTTCTAACTTTAATATCGCTCATATCATCGAAGCCAAAAAACACGCTGATGTGCCTATTGTCGTCAACCAAGTAGAGTTTCATCCGTTTATCAAACAAAATACCCTGCAGACTTTTTTGAATAACCATCATATTTTATTAGAAGCCTATTCGCCACTGGCGCGCGGTGATGTGTTTGACAATGAGGTCATCAAAGAGATTGCGGATAAGCATGGCGTGACACCTGCGCAAATATCACTGGCTTGGATATTATCGGACAAAAACCGTGTGGCCATTCCCAAGACGTCCAATCCCGACCATCTACAAGGCAACTTGGATGCCATCGATGTCCAGCTTAGCGCCGATGAGTTAGAAAAAATCGGCAACTTAGCCCGTAGCGATGGCCGTAAGATAGAGCATCCTGACTATACGCCTGAATGGGATGACTAGGGCGTATCTTCAATTCAATCGATAGCCATCTAAATGGGCTGAAAATGGCTAAATCTGGCCAAACGGTGTCAGATAGCTGACTACTATCTCGATAGTATCTGCGCTATTTTCCTTATTTGACGGCGACTTATCTCGTTTTTATCGCCATTTCTAAAATGAGGACACGCCCTAATGTTTTTATCAAAACCCACATAAAAAAGCGCCGCTAATCAAACATTAGCGGCGCTTTTGCGGTCAGTGTGGCTATTTTTGAACGCTACTGCTGCAGCGTTTGGGTCTCATGGATTGGCTCTGCTGGATTGTACTGCTCAGAAGGCGGCGTCAATCCATTGCGATTGTTTTCTTTCATAGATTTGGCAACCTCAGGCGGCATGTAGTTTTCGTCGTGCTTGGCCAGCACTTCCCCTGCGACAAAGGTCTCGCCTTGCATTTTACCTGTGGCAACCACGCCTGAGTTTTCAGCAAACAAATCTGGCAAGATACCTTGATAAGTCACAGGCACCGTCGATTCAAAATCGGTAATCGCAAACTCCACACTCAGCGGATCATTTGGTGCCCGCTGCACGCTGCCAGCGACGACCATACCACCAGCACGGATACGCTTGTTTTGCGGCGCTTCCCCTTGGGCGATGGCCGTTGCATCAAAATAGTAGTCAGTCTGCTGCCCAATGGCATAGATGACCAACGCCACGGCTATCGCGGCTCCTGCCAGCGTAAACATCACCCACATCAGTTTTTTGCGACGAACTGCGTTCATACCACTACCTCATTGATGAGTCACTGTCTTATAGTCAAATCATTCTAAAAATAACATAGTGCTCTTGGGATAAATGTTGCGAGCATCGAACGATAACAGCACGCAAGTAAAATCTATACCAGTAGCGCGTTTAAATCTAAAACGATTTTACTTGGAACTGACCATATCAGTCATATCCAATGCAATATAAACCTATAAAACAGAACATATTAAAGAAACCACCATTAGAAAAACCTTTTTTAAATATTTTTCTAATCGTACTTTCTAGTGGCTATATAGTAGCATTTTTTGCGTCAATCAATAAGCCCCCAAGCCTTTATATCGCCATATAGTGACGATATAGACACCCTGCTCTTGCGAGCTAAACTGATGATATACAGATGGTTTTTTGACTACTTGGTTGTAGGATTGGAGGTGTTAGCAGTACGCTGTGCTTGCCGCGCTTGCTGGATGGTCAATTGCTTAATCAGCGCTTGGCGCTGCCTTCTGCTATAAAAAATAAAAGCCAGCACCACACCCACGGTAATCGCCCAACACGACCAGACAAACACGCCATGCTTACCCATGGCGATAAACTCAGACACGCTGTAAAAATAAGGCTGCATCATCATCTCCTAGCCGTTATTTGTTTTGTCCACGAATATATTCTTTGACCCAAGCCTTGCCTTGATCACGGTACAAAATCAACGTATTGGTGCGATAAATCGCCAAGGTCGCTACCAGTAAATAGCTACCGACGACCATGAGCAGCAGCGGCATCCACATATCGGCTGACATTTTTGGTGCGGCGGTCAAGGTAAAAGTTGAGCCTTGGTGCAAGGTATTCCACCACTGTACCGAGTATTTGATAATCGGCAGGTTGACCGCACCGACGATAGACAAGATAGCTGCCGCTTTGCCGCGGTTGGCGGTATGCTCAAAGGCGGCAAACAGCGCCATGACGCCTGCGTACAAAAACGCCAAAATCAGCATCGAGGTCAAACGCGCGTCCCAGACCCAATACGTCCCCCAAGTGGGTTTTGCCCAAATAGAGCCGGTGATTAAGCTGATCACACAAAGCAAAAACCCCAGCGGCGCAAGCGCTTGCGCCACCAAACTGGCCGTCTTGATTTTCCAAACCAAAAAGATAACCCCCAACACTGCAAGGGCAAAATAGATGGAGATGGCCAGACTGGCTGCCGGTACGTGGATAAATATAATACGATAGCTGTTGCCTTGTAAGTAGTCAGGCGGCGCAAATGCCAGCCCCCAGACACTACCGATTACAAGGCAAATACTGGCAAGTATGGCAAGCCACTTGACCCAAGGCGCAAAAATGCGAAAAAACTGCTTGGTACCAACAGTGGTCAAAAAGCCTTGCCAAATGCGCTGCCACAGGCTAGGAGATGAGACATTATTCAGGTTGGGCATGGGGATAAACCTATTTACACAGCATAGTGGTTTGACAGATATGGCATCATGGACGCTACGATATCATGATTGCTACTATCCGCTAACCTGCCGGCGTTAAACACTGGATAGAATCTACAAGTGACTTGTTTGTATCGTTAATTGGCTATTATAGCAAAGTTGCCCGTTTTCAACATGCTGTTGATATAAAGGTTTTTTAATTGAGCCACGCCATCTTTAAGGTCACAGCAATCACCCATGGCATCACCAGCACAGAGATGATGCTACCAGCTAATAACAGCGCTAGTATCGGCAAACCATTGAGACCTGTGGCAAACAAATCCACCGCCCCTGTGGCAAAAATCAATACCGGAAGCTGCATGGGCAAAGCTATCAGCGGCACCAGCACGGCACCGTTTTTTAATGACAGTGTCAAACTACTGGCGACGGCAGAGAGCATCAGCAGCATCGGACTGCCAATGACGATAGAGGCCAGCAATATCCACGCCTCAAACCAGCTAAGCTGAAATAGCGGCACCGCCAATAAGCTGAGCACCGCCACAATACCGCTACTAAAGATCCAATGGATGACTAAGCGGATTAGCACCCAAAGCGGTAGCGATGCTCTGGCAACCACCAACTGCGCCAGCGTGCCATTATCGAGCGCGGGCTTAAACAGCCCATCAACGCCCATCACCAATGACAAGAGCGCGGCAATCCACACAGCAGACACGCCTAAACGCTGCAACAGCGCAGGCTCACTACCGACGGCCAACGGAAACAAGGTAATAATCACTAAAAACAGTACGAGCGGATATAGCCACTGTACCGCACCTTGCTGCTTGACCTGCCATTCGCGCCGCCAGAGCTGCCCAAAGCTGATACCGCGCGTACCGTCAAAGATATTTGAGCGCGGCTTTGCTGCTTGCATTGGTGCAGACTGTACTGGGCTATCTGTCATTATTCATCCTTTTACTGATACTCATCGCCCTTATACCATATAGTCTGACAAATCGAGCACTTGATTGGCTACAGCGACTGCCTGATGACTGGTCATCAATATCGCGCCGCCCGCGCTGGCAAAGTCGCACAGCCTATCCTCCATTCGTGCCACCATATCGACATCCAGCGCGGTAAATGGCTCATCAAGTAGCCATAATGGTGTCACCGCAGGCGTCAATAAATACAATCTGGCAAGAGTAATACGCCGCGTCTGCCCAGCGGATAGATGGCTTGAGCTTACGGTCTCAAAGCCTTGTAATCCTACCCAAGTGAGAGCGGCATCAATGTTATCGGTGCTTGGCGCGATGCCATATAGATTGAGCAAAAACGTCAAGTTTTGTGCGACCGTCAGATTAGGATGGATACCCAGCTGATGCGAGACGTATAACGGCTGTACAGGTAAGCTCTCGACGCCTTGGTAGCGTACGGTACCTGTCAGCACAGGTAGCAATCCTGCCAGCTGCATGAGTAGCGTCGTCTTACCCGTACCATTGGCACCGACCAAATGGCAGATGCTACCAGCAGGTAAGTTGAGCACGACCTCTTCACATAAAGGCGTCTCACCGCGCTGGACGGTCAGCTTATCGAGCGCAAGTAAGGGTGCATCCAGTGCCGTCATCAAATCTCTCGTTATTTATTAAGCGTTAGCAATATTCATCACAACAAAACACCGCGTTCGTGACATAATAGTTGATGCGCATACCATTCACAAAAACTTGTCCGCGCTCCCTAAACAAATAAGGCTGACACCGACAATCGTATTTTTTAGGGTTGATATTACCCCAGCCACACAGTATAACAAATTGTCCATCACTATGACCTCAAAACCTATGCCGACTTCACAAGATAACCCTAGTTTAGAAACCCACCCTGCCCTCTCTCAGAGGCAAACAGCAGATGTCCAGCCAAGCACTCAGCCAAGTAGCCAGTCAAACACTAGCGCTGGCGCGCCTCTCAGTCTTGATAGTATCATCGAGGCACAAGTTGGCTTTATGCAGCAATGGCTTGGGGCACAAGCAGATACCTTGAGCGTGCAGGCATGTCAGTGGTTTGGCGAGCAGCCATTATGCCAGTACCTACAGGCTGATGATCTAAAGCGCCTCATCAATGACGGCTTATTACAGCAGCCGATGAGCGACGTCATGCGCACCGATATCCGTGATATCTTGCATGCCGTTATCTACCATCCGATCAATGACAATGTCCCATTGTCTGAGCTGATAGATGACACCCAAGTCGAGACCCTTGCCAGCTATATCGGCCGTCATGACGAGCAGCGCAACGCCCTTATTCATACGCTCATCGGCAACGAGACCTTTGCTGACCTACTCACACAGACGCTTTATCACGCTATCAATGATTTTATGGAAAATACGCTCGATAAAGCAGGCGGCGTGGGCAAACTGATGAAGCTTGGCCGTAGCTCGTTTGAAAAAGCCACCAATAAAAACCTAGATGAGAAGCTGCAAACTTATTTGCACCGTAACATCAAAGACTTGACGCAGCGCGCAGAAACCAACGCTCAAACGCACTTGTCTAACGATGAGGTCGCGCGGCTGTTGGTCATGGGCTGGTCACGTATCAAAGACCTACCGATCAGCGAGATACAGACATACCTAAATGACGAGGCTGATAATAGCAGTATCGAGCATATCGAGGCCAGCATTCAGCAAAGCTATAACCGCTTGCGCTTATCGCCCTATCTGCGCAGTCTAGTAGCAGCCAGCATCGACACGTGGTACAGCAATCATCAATCAGACACCATTGCGGCAGTGGCGGCGAGCCTACCTATCGATACCTCGCTTGCCTCACCACTGAGCACAGCATTACGACCGATCATACAAGACGCGCTTGACAGTCCATGGTTTACCGCTCATATTCGTGAGATGCTACAAGCTTTTTATGCGCAGCCTGCTATCAAAGATTCGTTTGCGGGGCGCGGCGATAAGCCCCGCTAATCACCCAGCGCGGTAGATGATAGGGGCGGCGTAGCAAACAGTATGGTCATCGGCAAAGTGACATTATTGTCTTTACGGTATTATCTTCACTGTAACGCTCTTACTTCTCTATCGGTCATGACAATCTTATGAGTCAACGTAACAAACTCAGCTTATGGCAACGACTCAAGCGGCTGCTGACAGAGGCCGCGCCGCCTGCTGTCGTCGATGACGATAATGACGACTTACGGCAAACCACGATCGATGATGAGCTCAATGGCAGGCCGTTATCTAGCGACAGATCTGCCAGCCGTCTAGACAGCAATTCAAACAGCCATATAGACGCCTCTGATAATGACAGCAAGCCTGTCGGTACCGCCCCTCCTCAACCTACGTCAGATAGCGCTCATCAGTCGCCCGATCCTACCGACACTCATATCGATATTGTCGAGTGCTTAAAACAATACTTTGAGCAAAAACAATGGCACTATGTCTACTATCGCCCAAGCAAAGGCGATCAGCGGCAGTCGCATCATTTGTCGCTAAAGATGCAGCATAAGCAGCTAAGCTGTGGCTATTTGTTTCGTGTGCCAGCAGAAAACAAACTGCTGGCCGTATATGGCATATTGCCTTTTTTGATTCCAGAGAGTCACCAAAGTGCCGCGATGTTATTGATTACCCAAATCAATTATGACATGCTGATTGGCAATCTAGAGATGGATATCAACGATGGTGAGATACGCTATAAATATGCTATCGATGTCGAAGCCGTCGGTATCAATGACGATATCATTGAGCATGTCTTACAAAGCGTCATCGCCATGACCACAGTCGCCCATGAGCTGTTTTATGATTTGATCAATCAGCAATATCCTGCCGAAGACATGCAAACGTTACTGACAGAGCTAAGGCAGCAATCGGATTCGCGAACCTTCTTTTTACCAACTCAGTATGTGCAGTAAGCCACTGATTCTGATGGCTATCCGTAGCTTTTACAATTCCTCACCAACCCCTTATTTTCAAAGCGTTTAAACTTATCTATCCTTAAAAACACTTTTCAAAAAAGACATGCTTTAACACTATGCTAAAAATTGCCTATTCTGACGTGTTTCGTTATAGCGTGCCTGACAAGCACCGCTTCCCTATGCAAAAGTACATCATGATTCCTGAGCGCTTGCTTGAAGAAGGCACCATCACCCATGATAATTTTTTTGCGCCAAAACGTCTGACAGAAGAAGAAATCTTAACCACGCATACAGCGGACTACTGGCATAAGCTCAAAACCCAAACGCTACCTCGTAAAGAAGCGCGACCTATCGGTTTTGAGATGACCGAGGCTTTGGTTGATCGGGGTCGTCATATCGCTCACGCCACTTATGAATGTGCGCTATATGCCCAGCAATATGGGGTGGCGATGAATGTCGCAGGCGGCACCCATCATGCGTTTGCCGATCATGGCGAGGGGTTTTGCGTGTTTAATGATGTGTGTGTCGCCAGTAATCTACTGCTTAATCGCAGGCAGGCGCAAAAGATTTTAATCGTGGATTTGGATGTGCATCAAGGCAATGGCAACGCCAGTATCATGGCGGATGAGCCGCGTGTTTTTGTCTTTAGTATGCACGGCGCTAAGAACTATCCATTTCGTAAAGAAATATCCGACTTAGATATTGAGCTGGATAACGATACGGGTGATGCAGAATATTTACAGATATTAAAAGACACTTTGCCGCGTTTGATCAGTGAGGTTGCACCCGATATGATTTTTTATCAGTCGGCGGTCGATGTGCTGGCAACTGATAAGCTGGGTAAACTTGGCTTAACGCAAGATGGTTGTAAGGCACGCGATGAGTACGTGTTGCAGCAAGCGAAAGCCGCTAGCATTCCAGTTGCTATCGTCATGGGCGGTGGTTATTCAGAAGATATTGAAGATGTGGTCGAGGCGCACTGCAATACCTTTCGCATCGCCCAGCAGCTGTATTTCGGTGAAATGGCTGGTTAAGGTTCAGCGCATGTATGGTCGATACAAAAGAGTAAAATAAGATTAGCGAGGCTTATATGGCAAAGATATTGATTATTATAGGGGCTGTACTGGTCATTATCGGGGTTATTTGGCTGCTGTTTCCTAGCGCATTTTCTTGGATAGGTAATCTGCCAGGCGATATTAAGCACACCTCAGGCAATACTCGGGTTTATTTTCCAGTGGTCACTATGATAGTCATCAGTGTTATCGCAACCATCGTGTTAAATTTATTCAATCGCTAACCTGAAAAGCACTCCCTATAGTCAACTTACTTTAAACCGAGTCAGTGCTATTGGGAGGTTTTTTGCGCAGCATCGAACGATAGCAGCACCCAAGCAAAATTTATACCAGTAGCGCATCATTATTGATGGTGCGATTTTATTCGTATTGACTACAAAAACGCCATCACCCCCTGCCAGCCCACACGCAGCCCCAATACGGTGAGAATCACTAAAATAAGCTGACGAAAGCGTGCTTGCGGCAAATAACGACGCAGGCGGATACCAACCAGCAGCATCGCTATAGACAGGATGCTAAGGATCGCTATCAGCTGCCACTCACCACGGCCAAGCGCCATGATTGGCTCACGCAATACGATGATTTGAGCGATTTTACCTAAGAAATAACACATATTGCCGACTTTGGCGATGGTGTTTTTATCATTGCTGGCAGAGAGCAAATACATCATCAGGATGGTCGACATCGCGTTGGTCGCACCGCCAATAACGCCTGCACTAAAACCAACGATAATCAGTACTGGCTTGCTATCAGGCAGGCGAATTTGCTTACCAAGTAAGCTACTGACCACATAATAGCCAATGACCGCCGCCAGCAGTACTAAGATGTACGCGCTATCGACCCACAGTAGTAGCTTTGCCCCCAAAATACTGCCAAGTAGACTGGTCAACGCCAGCAGCCAGTAGCGTCTGCCATAATAGATAAAGTTTTGCCAAATACTACGGCCACCGCCCGCCAGCCACGTCAGCGCGTTGAGCAGTAATGATGGAAAAATAATCAGTACAATGGCGTATGGCAGCGGGTACATGCTCGCAAGTGCAGTGGTGGTGACCAAGGTGACGCCCAGCCCACTGATACCATGCAGCAGTGATGCTAGCGCAAAGATAGCCATCAGTAATACGGTCTGGGTACTTGTATCATCCATCATACCTACCACACCGCCTTAGCGCCCGATTTGACCCAACTGATCTGCATCACTATTCTGACATCACCATATAGCTGTGCTTTGATAGCTGTGCCGTGATTGAGCTATCACTAAGCATCGTACCGCTGCCAGAGGGTCTCACCGATAATACGGGTCAACTGCTCAGCGATTTTATCCTTGCTTGCTTTTTCTAACGTGACACTGTCGTGCTCATAACGCTCGGAGAAAAACACTTGCATGGCGTTATCATCACTGGCAAATCCAATATCCGCGCGAGACACATCATTGCAAGCAATCAAATCCAAGTCTTTGGAGACAAGCTTACCACGTGCATAACGCTCGACATCTTGCGTCTCTGCTGCAAAACCCACGACAAATAGCTCAGGATACGCAAGCGAGATAGTCGCTAAGATATCAGGGTTTTTTACCAAGTCTAGTGTCATCGACTCTTGGGTTTTTTTGATTTTTTGCGGCGCCGCGTCTCGGGTACGATAGTCAGCGACAGCCGCGGTGGCAATAAAGACATCAGCGACTCTAGGCTCGTCATCAGTGACATGGTCGTGCATATGAGTGTGAGTGTGATCGTCTTCGTGCTCATGCGTCTCACCGCAGCCACAGTCATCGTGATGCTCGTGCGAATGGTCATGAGAATGCTCAGAATGGTGTTCATGCTCATCTTCGAGCACATACTGTAGTGTCGCATGCGTACCTGCCACACACTGCTGAGCCGTCAGCAACATCTCTTCGGCAGACAGCACATCGATACGCGTGACATTGAGCGGCGTCGGTAAACCCACCTTGCCACCTGCTATCAAGACCACCTCGGCACCGGCAGCCACGCAAGCGCGCGCTAACGCAAAGCCCATCTTCCCTGATGAATGATTGGACAAGTAGCGCACTGGATCGATCGCCTCGACCGTCGGCCCTGCAGTAATGACCACTCTTTTACCAGCCAATAGCTGCGGCGTGGTCTGCATGGCATTGAACAATAGCACTTCGGCCAACAGCGCCTCAGGCTCAGGTAAGCGGCCGGCGCCCACATCACCGCACGCTTGCTCACCGCTGGCAGGGGTGATGATTTGATAGTTCATATCACGTAGGGTTTGTACATTGAGATTGACCGCAGGGTGCGCCCACATCTGCTGGTTCATCGCTGGCGCAACCAGCACCGGCGCGCTCGTCGCCAGACAGACTGTGGTGAGCAAATCGTCCGCCATACCCATCGCTAGGCGTGCCAAGGTATTGGCAGACGCAGGCGCGATGACGACCAAATCTGCCCATTTTGCCAGCTCGATATGCCCCATACCCGCCTCCGCTCGCTCATCGAGCAAAGAGATATGCACCTCGTTACCCGTCAGCGCCTGCAAGGTCAGGGGCGTGATAAAGGCTTGCGCGCCGCTGGTCATGATGACGCGCACATCAAAGCCTGCTTTGACAAGCAAGCGAGCAAAAATAGCGGATTTATAAGCGGCGATACCGCCGGTGATAGCGAGCACGATATTGGACATAAGCATGGCATCAATAAAAAAGTGGAAAGATAAATTGCGCTTATAGTAACAATTATGAGATAAATTGGGTAAAAATTTACGTATTTCGCCCATTTATCGATACGGGCGTGTTTATTAAAATAGCACTTTTAGGAAATAATAATGGCAATCAAGGACTGGCACGAAGACGACCGACCGCGTGAGAGACTACTCAAACATGGGGCAGCAAGCTTGTCTGACGCTGAGATTTTGGCGATATTTTTACGTACGGGTACTCAGTCACAGTCGGCAATCGAGCTGGCGCGGCATCTTATCGACCAATTCGGCAGCCTCGCTGAGCTGTTGGCCGCCCCGCAAGACACCGTCCTCGCCTGCCATGGCATCGGCCCTGCCAAGTACGCTCAGATACTGGCCTCGCTTGAGATGGGGACACGCTACTTGGACAGTCAACTAAAAACAGGGCAAGCGCTTGGACGCTCTCAAGTGGTCAAAGACTATATCAGTACCCAGCTTCGCGGCGAGCACCGCGAGGTCTTTGCCGTACTGTGCTTGGACAACGCACTCAATTTATTAAATTTTGAGATACTGTTTACAGGCGGTATCTCCTCCTGCTCTGTCTGTATCAAACACGTCCTGCGCCATGCGTTGAGTCATGCAGCCAATCAGCTTATCATCGCCCACAATCATCCGCACACCGATGCGACCCCATCGACTGCCGACGATGTGCTTACCTATGAGCTAAAAAAAGCCTGCGACCTAATCGACTTGTCACTGGTGGATCATATCATCGTGGGGCGCAACAACACGTTGTCTTATGCCGAAAACGGCTTTGCACCTTTTTCTTAAATGATAAAAATAGCGATAGTCATCCCATAATCGCCATACCTAGCGTCTTATGATACATATTTTCGACACAGCGTAGCACTTTCGCTATTGATAGTCATCGACAACTGTTTCATATTGATGGCTAACTGTGTCTTTCGTAGAGATTTGACTCTCAGTATTTTGACTTTCAGTATTTTGACACACGGCCATAAATAACACTTAAAGACCCACGTCAGAAAAACCATAACTATATGTATCTGACCTGCATTCACACATTTTTACGCTATTGTTTGGCGTTATAAAGGAGACAGTCATGGCAATTGGCTTATTTATTTTGGCAATATTCATTCAATTAGCCATGGTCTTGGCCATCTTTTTGATGTCCTTATCACGTGTCACAGGCAGTATCGTCGCCCTTGCCACCGTTATCATCACTGCTATTATCAGCCCGTGGTCGCTTGTTTTGGGTATTCCAATCGCGGTGTTGTGCTTGATACTGCTTATCTCGCCGCTGCGGCAGTCCCTTATCACCAAGCCGGTCTATAAGACGCTGGGCGGTGCAATGCCCAGCATGAGCGATACTGAGCGAGAGGCGCTGGATGCTGGCACCAGCTGGTGGGAAAAAGAGCTGTTTATGGGTGCGCCCAATTGGGACACTTTTGCCAAATATCCTTATCCAGAGCTGTCAGATGAAGAGCAAAGCTTCATCGATAACGAAGTAGAGACGCTGTGCGCCATGCTTGATGAATGGAAAATTCAGCATGAGGATAAAGAGCTTTCGGCTGAGGCATGGCGATTTATCAAAGACAATGGCTTTTTGGGTTTGATTATTCCAAAAGAGTTTGGCGGCCGAGCGTTTAGCTCTTATGCCCAAAGTCGGGTGATGAGCAAAATCGCCTCACGCTCGCCGACAGCAGCAGTGAGCTGCATGGTGCCAAACTCACTCGGTCCAGGCGAACTGCTCATGCATTATGGTACTAATGAGCAAAAACAGCGCTGGCTACCGGGACTGGCAAGCGGTGATGAAGTGCCTTGCTTTGGTTTGACAGGGCCTGAAGCAGGCTCTGATGCAGGCGCGATACCGGATACTGGTGTGGTGTGTTATGGCAGGCATGAAGGCGAGAACGTGCTCGGCCTACGGATGAATTTCTCAAAACGCTGGATTACTTTGGCTCCTATCGCGACAGTCGTGGGCTTAGCCTTTAAGATGCACGATCCAGAAGGCTTGCTTGGAGATGCTAAAAAGACCGACTACGGCATCACTTGTGCGCTGATTCCCGCCGATCACGAGGGCGTGGTCATCGGGCCTCGTCACAACCCTATTGGCTCGCCCTTTATGAATGGTACGGTCGATGGCAAGGATGTCTTTATTCCGCTGGACTATATCATCGGCGGCGTCGAAAACGCGGGGCGCGGCTGGCGTATGCTGATGGAGTGCTTGGGCGTCGGCCGCGGCATCTCTTTGCCTGCTCTGTCCACGTCGGCCAGTGAGATGACCTATCTGTCTGTCGGTGCCTTTGCCAAAGTCCGCGAGCAGTTCAAAATCTCTGTTGGTAAGTTTGAAGGAGTACAAGACGCCACCAGCCGTATGGCCAGTCATACCTATATGTTGGAGGCGTTTCGTCATCTCGTCACCTGTGGTCTCAACCAAGGGGGCACACCATCGGTCATGACGGCCATGGCAAAATACTACGCTACCGAAACCATGCGTGAAGTGGTCAATGACGGTATGGATGTGGTCGGTGGCCGTGCGGTACAGATGGGGCCACGCAACTTTTTGGCAACGCCTTATCAGGCAATCCCTGTCTCTATCACCGTTGAGGGTGCCAATATCTTGACGCGCTCACTGATGATATTTGGTCAAGGAGCGATGCGCTGCCACCCTTATCTGTTTGATGAGCTACAACTGCTACAAAGCGAAGACAAACACCGCGCTATCCGCGAGTTTGATACTCTATTCTTTAAGCATTTGGGTTATACCTTTAACCGCGGGGCAAAAGCCTTTGTCGCAGGCTATGTCGGCGGCAGCAATCATGTGCCAAGCTTTGCCGATCGCTTTACCCGTCCTTACTATAAGCACATCAACCGTTTGAGCGCCAGCTTTGCCTTGACTGCCGATATGGCGTTGGGGCTGCTCGCAGGTGATCTAAAGCGTAAAGAGATGCTCTCTGGGCGTCTGGCTGATATTCATAGTCATTTATTTATCGCGACGGCCATCTTGCAGTTTTATGAGTATGGCAGCAAGTCTGAAGCGGAGCGTTTGCATGCCGAAGTCGCTTTACAAAATAGCCTGTTCACCATCCAAGAAGCGTTTGAGTTATTTTTTGAAAACTTCCCGAATCGCTTTGCCGCAGCGTTGGTTGGATTTGTGACTTTCCCCAGTGGCCGCATCTTTACGCCGCCAAGCGACGAACTAAAACGTCAGCTCGGTGATACCTTTATGGAAGACTTTGAGGCCAATCCTTTTCGCGATTACCTCAAGACCATGGTCTATTACAACACCGATGAAGACGATGTGACGGGCCGTATGGAAAACGCCTATCAGACCTTATTGGGTATCGAGCCGCTATGGCAAAAATTTAAAAAGGCGGAGCACAAAGACAGTTTTGCCGGTCTGAGCTTTGAAGACCATGTGGTCTATGCCAGCCAAAACGAAGATATCACCGAAGAAGAAGCCGAAGTGCTTATCCAATACAATGCCATACGTTTTGATTCGCTATTGACCGATGTCTTTGACAAGCATCTATCAAAAGCGCAGCCACGCTTTAACCCTCATACGCTCGAAAATGCGGTCAATCAGTTGACTGACTATGCTGAGCGCAAACGGGCGGCGCAAGCTCAGAGTGACGCCGCGCCTGATGATGAGTCTGCTACCGACACGGTCACTGACACAGCAGCCAATAACATAGCAGCGGGCGCAGCAGAAGGCTTGCAAGCTTTAGCAGATGAACCAACAGGCGATGACAATCCCAATCATGGCTATGAGCCTGATGGTGAGGTAGAAATGGTCGCAGAGCAAGACTCTCAAAAGGAAAGACAGGCTCAGACTGACTTTGATGACTCTCATCCTGAGATTGATGCCTTGGATGCACGTCACCGTGACGCCGCCTCGCACCTCAATGAGCGTATGGGCAACAATCATCGTAGCACAGCCTCAGAGCGCGCTGAGCCAGACAGCGCTCAACATCTACATGGCACCCAGCTAACGGACAATGCCGACCAGATAGATCCTGACCATGCCAATACTGATGACATCAATAATAAAGGCATCAATCAAAAAGACAGGGCGCAAAAAACGCAGTCTATCGACGAGCACCTAGACGAGCTAGGCGATAGTGAGCCATGGCAAAACGAACACCGCCGCGAGGAAACCAAAAACTAAGCGATGGACTATTTAGAAAGCGTCCTTTTAAAAGTGCCTGTTTAAAAACACTGTTACTTATTAGCGCGTGTCCTTATTTAGAGAGCTATCGATAGAATTAAGAGTACACTTAGCCTCTCATCTTGATAGACTTATGTTTTATAGTAAGGTGATTCTTACCAGTGGCCTGAGACTTAACCATTGATATATTACTGTCATTTTAAGAAAAGACTGCCGCGGTTAGGCAGTCTTTTTTTTGTCCGAGCGTTTTTGTTCATCGCACCCTTTTGATGATGACATTTAACAAAAATGCGTTGGTGCTGGTTTAAATGTCGATATTTTAGCGACGTTAGCCTAATGATTATGGTGCTTTTGGCGATTTATAGCATCAGATCTGTTTTTTGCTGAGTGATTATCTCAACCAATTTTTTGACAAAAAAGCTTAAACCGCCTTTAATCAGTTATAGATTATTATTTAAGTCATAAAAAAATCTTGCAGTAACCTTAACAATTATTTTATATTGTCGAATAGCCTGACATGAAATGACAGACAAAATTTTGCAGATGCAACACCATCAGGCGTAAGGATGGCAATCATAAACGCATTGGTTTAGTAGCACCCTTGATACTGAATGTTGCGGATAAAAGGATAGAGTTTATGTGGAAAAATATGGGACTAACGGGCAAGATCATCGTTGCCATGGTGCTCGGTATCATACTGGGATTATTTATCAACTATTCAGGACTGAACGCTGAGGGCGGTTTTGTTAGTACATATATCACCAACGGGTTTTTGGCCATCATCGGCAAGCTATTCGTCAACTCCCTCAAAATGCTGGTCGTGCCTTTGGTACTTATCTCGCTGATTTGCGGGGTGTGCGGTATTGGTGATATTCGTTTGCTTGGGCGCATAGGTACCAAGACTTTCCTAATCTATATGATGACGACCGCACTTGCCATTGCAACTGCTATCGGACTTGGGTTTTTATTTGGTATCGGTAAAGGCATGGAGGTTGAGACAGAAGCAGCATTTGAAGCCAAGTCTGCGCCACCTCTACTCGATGTTTTTTCAAATATCATTCCGTCGAACCCCATCAGTGCGATGGCAAATGGCGACATGCTGTCGATTATCTTCTTTGCCATCTTGATCGGTATCAGTATTTTGATGGTCGGCAAACCTGCCAAAGGATTGGTACAAAGCTTGGAGCTGATTAATGAAGTCATCTTAAAGATGGTGACCATCATTATGAATCTTGCGCCTTATGGGGTTTTTGCGCTATTGACCAAAGCCATGGCGGAGCTGGGCTTAGATCTGATTTGGTCGTTGCTCGGTTATGTTGCAGTACTGATTGGCTCACTGGCTTTCCACTTTTTTATCACTATGATGATCGTGCTAAAGCTGTTTTCTGGTCTGTCTATTAAGACGTTTTTGGCAAAAATGCGCGAAGTACAGATTTTTGCTTTTAGTACCTCAAGCTCGAACGCCACCATTCCGATCACGCTGCGTACCGTCACCAAGCGTATGGGTGTCAACAACTCAGTAGCCTCGTTTACCGTGCCTTTTGGGGCGACCATCAACATGGATGGTACGGCCATCATGCAAGGTACGGCGACCATCTTTATTGCCAATATTTATGGTATTGATTTGGGTGTGACTGAGTATCTGACAGTTATCTTGATGTCGGTGCTGGCCTCTGTCGGTACCGCAGGCGTCCCTGGTGTGGGCTTGATCATGCTGTCTATGGTATTTGCTCAAGTCGGCCTGCCTATCGAAGGTATCGGTCTGATCTTGGGTGTGGATCGTATCCTTGATATGCTGCGTACGGCAGTCAACGTCGGCGGCGATGCAGCAGTGACAGCAATCGTGGCAAAATCTGAAGAAAAAATGGACGTCGCTATCTACAACGATCCTGCGGCAGGCACCAAAGACGTCTTTGATGGTCACATCGATGAAGACAATGAGCGTGAGTTCTCTCAAGTGTTTAGTGATGGCATCATGGGTAGTGAGTACGATGATATTGATCGTCGCCGCTAATCAATAAAGCGTTTATTTATTCATTTATAAAAACCTTAGTTCACTTTTGAACTGAGGTTTTTTTTATGGCTGCACTGCCTATAAACAGGCTGTATCGATACTCAATAAAGCATATAGTCAGTTGAAAACAAAACTGTCATAAGTTCTAAAGCGCTACTGGGATGCTGTTTTTAAACGTAGGCTGCGCAGCCTCTGGGAACGCAGCACGCAAGGAAAATTTATACCAGTAGCGCTACAACATTTTTAAACTGAATCTACTATAGATTGCGTTAGCCAATCACATACTTGGTAATCATGGCAAGGCAGACCAGCACGATGACAGGACGAATCAGTTTACTTCCCCCTTTGACCACCATATGCGAGCCAAAATACGCCCCTATCGTCTGTCCGACCATCATTGCCAGACCGACTTTCCACAACACATTACCGCCCAAAATAAAAAAAATCAGCGAGCCAATATTGGTCGATAAGTTCAAAACCTTAGCCGCGCCTGTTGCCTCGATGATCTGCCGACCACGTAGCGCCACATTACCCAGCGCAAAAAACATGCCCGTCCCTGGCCCGATATACCCATCATAAAACCCAATCAATGGCGCCACAATTTTTTGCCACTTGCCCTCTGAGATACGCGGCGCCGCTTCCACCTCGCCGAGCTTGGGCGCAAACAAAGTATAAATCCCAATAGCAGCAATCAAAAACGGAATCAGCTTTTCGAGTAGATCCGGCGGTGACATCTGTACAGCGATGGTACCGATGACTGAGCCAATAAAAGCCCCGACAATCGCCACCTTTATACTTTTAGGGTTGATGACGCCCTTTTTTATCATCGTAATCGAGGCCGCTAGCGCACCCGAGGCGGCTTGTAGCTTGTTGGTGCCAAGCGTGAGCACTGGCGGGATATTGGCAAGTAGCATGGCTGGTATGGTGAGTAGTCCACCGCCGCCTGCAATGGCATCGATAAAACCGGCTATTGCGGCCACCGCCGTAAGCATTAAGATGATCTCGATAGAGAGGGATAAGTCCATGACGCTGACCTGCAAAATTGATAAGAAAAATCAGCCTCGATATTGAGGCTGCCTGTACCGTTATCTATCAGCGGATACACCGACCTGCTGACACATTTATACCCATAAGTGGCACTGTAGAGTGACGCTCATTATAAAGATAAAAACGTAAAAAAAGCCAAAAACGTAAAAAAGTCTGCTAGATTTGTCTAAGACATGCCCTCGATTCAATCGATAGTCATTTAGATGGGCTAAAGATAGTGACGCGCGCTGGATAGTCAGTAACGACTTATCACTATATTTACCAGTGTTATCATCGTTATAATATCACTATTGTGGATATAGCAAGACGTGCTTATGACTTTGGGTTGACGTATTTTGTTGTCTATATGAATCAGAGTATGAGAAACTGTTGCTGTCTGTTTGTATGGCGCGCTAAGCGGCCGCATCGATATTTGAGGTTATTGAATTGTTTGGCAATTCGTTTTTAGTAATTTGTATTTAGGAAATGAGGGTAATATGGCAATACGAAGGATTAAGGCATTTTTTGAATTTGAGGCAGCAGGCGGCATCGTGTTAGCACTGGCTGCCATTGCTGCAATGATCATTGCCAACTCCCCTTTGAGTACGTGGTATGAAGGCTTTATCCATGCCCCTGTTGCCATTCAAATCGGTGATTTTGCGATTGCCAAAGACGCCCATCATTGGATCAATGACGGCCTGATGGCGATTTTCTTTTTTTTGGTCGGCCTTGAGCTCAAGCGCGAAGTGCTCATCGGTGAGCTGTCCAATGTCAAACAAATCATTTTGCCAGCAGGCGCGGCCATCGGCGGGATGATCATGCCCGCTGCAGTCTATCTGCTCTTTAACTATAGCGAGCCTGAGTTTTGGAAAGGTTGGGCCATTCCTGCCGCCACAGATATCGCTTTTGCCCTCGGTATCTTAAGCCTACTTGGCAGTCGCGTCCCAAACTCTCTCAAAGTATTTTTGGTATCGATTGCTATTTTTGATGATATCGGCGCGATTTTGATCATTGCCTTGTTTTATACCAGCGAACTATCCCTTGAGTCATTGGCCTTTGCAGGGCTATGCTTGCCATTTTTGTATTTGCTAAACCGTCGCAACGTGACCAGTATCACCCCCTACCTACTCATCGGCGTCATCATGTGGATAGCCGTCCTTAAGTCGGGTATCCATGCGACATTAGCAGGCGTGGTGTTGGCGTTGTTTATTCCTATGTTTGATCGCACTGACCCTGAGCACTCCCCTGTCGAAGAGCTAGAGCATGACCTACACAACACCGTGGCTTTTGGTATCTTGCCACTATTTGCCTTTGCCAACTCAGGCATCTCTCTCAAAGGCGCAGGTTTTGCAGAGCTGTTTCACTCTGTACCGCTGGGGATTGCCGCCGGTCTATTTATCGGTAAGCAGTTGGGTGTCATGGCGATGTGCTGGTTGATCTTCAAGCTCGGTATCTCAACCATGCCAAAGGGCATGAATTATAAGCAAATTTATGGTGCTGCGTTGCTTTGCGGTGTGGGTTTTACCATGAGCTTATTTATCGGGGGCCTTGCTTTTGCAGGCGACACCACGTTATTTGATGAGCGTCTAGGCATCATCATGGGCTCTATCGTCTCTGGGATTGCAGGTTATCTCATGCTAAAAGTCAGCCTAAAAGACAACGTCAGCGGCACCTCAGTCGATTTGACACGGCCTCAGCCATAATCCATCATCAGAAGAAGGCGAGCTATTTTGCGGTTATTTAGCCAACACATAGCTCACTGCTTTCTTCTTTAAGCCTTAACAGTAAAAAACAATAACCGTAGAAAAACCAGCACCACAAGCCATGTTTGGATAAAGGCAGTAAGCGCAATGACACCTCGCCTCGTGACATCTAGATGCACACTGGGCGCAACTGATAACAGCAGTTTTAGGAGATGACCATGCAAGGACTTATCAGATCTATATCGCTTAGTCTGCCTATCCTTGGCAGTATGTTTTTACTATCATGCGCGACTCTCTCCAAACAACAATGCCTGATCGGTGATTGGCAAACGATAGGCTATAACGATGGCGTGGCAGGCTACTCCTCAGAGCGCCTCGCTTCACACAGCAAAGCCTGTGCCAAAGCGCATGTGACCCCTGATTATCTTGCGTGGGAGCGCGGCCGCAAGCTTGGTCTGCAGCAATACTGTACGAGCACCAATGCTTACAATGTCGGTCGCCGCGGGCGTAGGTTAAACAACGTCTGCCCTGCTGCTATGGTAAACCATCTTCAACGGGCCAATCAGCACGGCCTAGCCTACTATCGTCTAGACAACCAGCTCGACACAGACAGACGCTTACTAGATGAGTATCAAGCAGAGTTTGATCAGCTTGAGAGCGGCGCGATGCTAGACTTTGCCAACGAAAAAGACGCTCGCAAACGGCTGTTGTTTTTGGCCGATGAGCTTGGGTCGATCAAACGTCGCCTCGATGACACACAAAGGCAGCTCGATATGCTCAACCACACGTCTAAATATTAGGCCATAATAGAAAGCCTACCGATAAAGGCATTTGCTACCTATGGATCCAAACAACACAGCGCAGCCCCAGCCGGCGTGCTCATCAAAACCGAGCCAACCTACCTCTGCATCGTATCAGCGTCATGGGCGTACCACAGCGATTGATGATCATCATGACCTACAGGTCTTAAAGCGGATCAGGCGCTATTTGCTGCCCAAAGATTTTGTCATCTCGCAAGATTTATTAGAGGAGATGGTCGCAGGCTACGACATCGGCGACCCCCTGACAGATACGCTCGCGGCTGACGGCCTGCGTTTTGCCAAACCTTTACAGCAGCTTATCCTCAACAAAACCGACAGTAAACTCGCAGCTCATCCGTCCTTTTGTGCACTGGCTGAGCAGTTTAGTGATCATCCTACTTGGTTTGACCCACAGCTTGCACAGACTGGGGCCGTCGCCTATCGGCGCTATCCGCTGATGCTGATTTGGCTGCTGCGAAATGTGGCATTGATGGCAGGTTATAGCATCCCTGCCCTATCGCTGCCACTGATCCAAACTGGCGCGTTGATGCACGATGCTCTACCAAGACTCATGCGCACTTATGCTTATATTTTGGCTGTCTCTGAGCATCCATTATTGCCCAAAACAAGCACACGTATGCCGCGCACACGAGTGCCTATCGATAGCGTTTTGGCGATTGGCTCTGAGGGTTGGCGTCAGTCGATTCAGGTGCGGCAGATTCACACACTCGTGCGGCAAAACTTGCTCAGTGGCAAAAACAACGCGGCAAAAGGCGTCGTCACAGAGGCCGATCAGCATCGCAACCCTGATGGCAGCTGGAACACTGCTTATTGGGGTGTACCGATCAACCAAACTGATATGATTGCCACTCATCTGCAGTTCTCGTTACTGATTATGCGCGGGCTACGGCTGCTTGGCGCGCGTATCAGTAGCGAGGAGGCCGAGGGGATTTTGCATTTATGGAATCTTGCCAGTTACTGGATGGGTGTGGATTTAGATCGTCTACCAAAGGATGAGGCCGCCTGCTGGGAGTGGCTCTACACTTACTTGTCCATTCAACAGCTAGACTTTGAGATGGGACGACCTTTAGCAAAAGCCCTACACGATCTGCCGCGGCAACTGATGGGCGAAGACAATCGCCGCGGGCGTTTTGTAGAGATGGTCAATGCCAGTGTGACACGTACTCTGGTCGGTGATGATATCGGGGACGGCTTAGCGCTACCAAAATCGAAGCTCCGGTTTGGTGTCTTATCCTCCGTGCCTATCTTGTTTGCGCTCGATACCGCCCGTCAGCACAACCAAACGGTAGCCGCCAAACTAGAAGCCTTTCGCGCCAAACGTCAAGACAATATGAACTGGTGGCTCAAAAAAAACGACGCCTATTATCAATGACACAGCATTTGTCGGCTCAGCTCATTACAATCTTACAATCGGCTGTCTTGCACGCGGTAATACCATTCTAACTGCCGATCAAAAGCTGTCTCTAATAAGCTGGCAATGACGCGGCCTGTCAGCCCCCAGACCGTCTCGCCATCGACTTGCCAGCTGGGCGTAAGTATCGTCGCCACCTGATCTTGCATGGCATATTCTATCGCGTACTCAACGGTAGGCTGCGTGAGTAACGCCTCAAAATCTGCCCAAAAAATACGCGATATCTCACCGATTTCAGGCACCAGTACCAAATCAGGCGCGATCAAAGCCACGATTGGACGCACGCTCATGCCGCTTTTGGAGGTCTGAATGGGTAGCTGACCGATTAGCTGCACCTTGTTGGGCGGGAGTGCCGTCTCTTCGCAGGCTTCACGTAGCGCTGTGACGACGTTATTACCATCTCCTATCTCGTATTTACCGCCAGCGCAAGATACCTCGCCTGCATGGCTATTCATGTGCGCAGCGCGCCGCGTCAAAAGCAGCTTGGGATGGCGCTCATGGGTGATGGCCACCAGTATCGAAGCATCGGCAATGGGCGTCTGGTATAGGCTGTCTAAGACACGCGCGCTGCGAGAGCTTTGCTGCGCGGTATGCAGCGCTGAATCGGCCAACGCATTTAACGTCTCTTGCTGAACCCGCTCGGTCAATTGCCTGAGTGTCGGATAGCGAATAAAAGGTGGTATAGCAACTGACTGCTCATCTAACTGCACAGTCTGGGAAGGGAGTAACATGATCTTGCCCTATGTTTTTATCAATATGTGGCGTGACTAGCTGTAGACTAGCGTACTCTTCATGCAGCTGCATGCTATTTGTGTGACTGTTCATTTGTCAGGAGGTATTCGTCATGAGGTGTTTGCCATGAACGTCTCAAATCGTATCGACAGACAGGCGCCGCGTATTGTTTTTATAAGTCAATGTGTTTTATGGGTTAGCGTGACCGCTTATGACAAACGGCAATGATGGCTTGCCACGATGCCACGATACCACGGGCTTTGCTGTCATTTATTAGACTATGACCCGCCAGCGATATGCAGCGTTACTGTTATCATGCTGCGCTACGAGCAAAATGTGTGCTATCTTAAGGCGGTGCTTGCTTATTAGAATAACATCTTGCAGCACCGCTTTACCGGTATCCTGATAGCACACACAAAAACCAACGTATGAAGAGCGTGCGCGCCTGACCATGACGGGGTGTTTTTGCCATTAGGAGTCCTGACTCTTTATCTCTTACGCTTACTACATTTATAAAGGCAGTTGATATGCGCTATTGTCTCCAATGCGGTCATCAAGCAGAACGAAAAATACCAGCCACGGATAATATGCCGCGTTTGGTATGCCCAAATTGCAACTATATTCACTACGAAAACCCAAAAGTCATCTGTGGGTCGCTGGTCGTACATAAAGACAGAGTGCTGCTATGCCGCCGCGCGATAGAGCCGCAATACGGTCTTTGGACGATACCGGCAGGCTTTATGGAAAACGGGGAAACCATGGCAGAGGGCGCCGCGCGTGAGAGCTACGAAGAAGCGGATGCGGTGGTGTTAAACCCTCATCTGTACTGTATCTATGATCTGCCAGACATCGGACAGATATACTCGATTTATTTGGCCGATCTCAAAGACGGTGCGTATGGTGTCGGCTCTGAAAGCCTTGATTGTGCATTGTTTAGCGAAGAAGACATCCCATGGGATAGTCTCGCCTTTGAAGCGGTGCGCCGCACTTTACGAAGCTACTTTGCCGATCGACAGCAGTTCAGCCAATTGTCTGAGTTTCCTATTCATCAGGATATGATTGGCAAAGACTTGAGTATCAAACGTTTTTAAACACCTTTGAACGTTGACTCAATCATCAGTCTTTTTACCACAAACTATAAAAGCAGACAATAACCTAGTATTGTCTGCTTCATAAATGCTCACAGTGACAGATTGGTTTTTATCCAAAAAATCCCATTAGCTCTTTATTTTGCAAACGTTAAAGCCGAGGTTTTTCACGGTTTCTTCTTTATCATAAGGCGCTAGTACTGCACGTACATGCTGTTGCCCTTGCAGGTATTGCTTGGCCACACGCTGTAGGTCCGCCACCGTCACATCCAATATGGCGGCGCGCATCTTACGTTGCCATTTGACGCCGCGATGGTGTAGATCAGCAAAGCAGGCTTTGACCGCCTCGCCAGCTGGGGAGCCTGGCTTATCCATACCCGAGATGATACCTAAGATGGCTTCTTCTAACTGCTCATCGGTCTGCGGTTCATTTAGTAGCCACTCAATACTGGCCTCAAAATGCGCAAAAGTCTCAGCACACTGCGGGTCGCGGTAGCTAAAGAATTTAAAAGCGCAGGCATTGGCGTCATAGCCTGCGCCGCCGCCGTAAGCACCGCCGCGCTCACGGATGGCGCTGTGTAAGTAGCCATTGCGCAGATACGGCGCTAATACCATCAAAGCGGCGGTATCAGGATGATCGGCCGCTGGCACACGATAAGCGCTGGCATTATGATAGACGTTGGTCGGTACTAGCCATGCCAAGTCCTCAACATCGAGCGCAGCGCTGCTCTCTCGTGTCTTAATGGCGTCTGTCTCGCCATTTAACGCTGCCGCAAGGTGCTGCTCGGCAAACTCACTTGGTATAGTGTCTTCGATAGTCGCATCAGAGTCATTTAATTGTGCGGCAATCTTTGGTGCTTGGCTGTTTTTCCAGCTCTCAACGATTAAGTTACTTAAGCGCTCGGTTTGCTCAGCTTCACAAATGATCACGGCATGCTTGGGCAAGCTGATCACACGCTGGTGCAAGTCCATCAGGCTGGTTGCCAATTTATCCCACTGCGTGTCATCATCACTGGCATGCGCCAAAAAGTCTTTTAGCGCGTTTAGTGCAGGCAAGCCACTACGCACATACTCAAGCTGCGCTTGACGGCTCATACCGCGGCTGGCGGTTTGCATGGCATAAGAATGCCCAGAGCCAGCCAAATTCGACTGCCAGCCCGCTTGACGCTGCTGCAAAATCTCTTTGATACGGTCATGCTCGCTAAAGACGCTATGCTCCATGACCTCTTTGAGCAAATCAATCGCTTCAGGCTTGCGGTTGAGGGCACGGGTCGCCACCACAAAATAACTGCTGATCGTTTGGCTATCATCGATACTGGTGCGCTGGCTGATACGCGCCGTCACGCCAGAAGAATGTGCCGCTTGCTTGGCCTGCATCTCATGAGCATTCATCGAGTCAGTACCCAGCTCTGATAGTAGGCTTAAATAAATCGGTAGCAGTGGATGATTGATCACCTCGTTCACAGGCAGACTACTGGTGTCCTGATTGCCAATGGCATCGGTCAACGGCACAATCACTTGATAATAATACAAGCCGTTGGTGCCCGCTTCATATTCAAACAACGTACTGTCTTGCCCGCTTAGGCGCACTTGCTTTTGCGTGCCTTGCTTAAAGCTGATATCGGTCGGGACATCCTCCAGTCCGACTTTTGGCAATAGGCTTAAATCATCAGGCGCTGCTTGCCGCGCTGCCAAATCAAGGGCTTGCTGTTTTAAGATGGCTTTATCATCAGCGCTCAAGTCCATCGCGGTGGTATCGAGACGGGTCTGCTCTGCTGCAGCAAGGCGCGCTGATTTTTCACTATCTGGCGTTAGCGTCACGCGCACACGGTGCTGATTGTCGAGCAGATGGGTTTTGATAAGATTTGGTAGCCACTGTGCGTCTTTTACTTGCTCACGCAGCCACTGCAAATGCTCATCCACTTCCCAGACGTCGATCGGATTGCCATCATGAATGGCCGTGCTAAAGCCTTCGAGCATCAAATTTAAACCATAAGGGATGCTATCGCCGCCGATATGGCGCTGATCGATCTCAATTTGGTGCAAAATGGTCTCAATCGTATCATCATCGATCGGTTTACTGGCCACTTCAGTCAGTAAATCCATAATACCCTGCTCTACTGCCTCGGCATGCTCAGGGTTGGAGCCGCGTAGACCGGTATAAAATACCATTTCATAATGGCTGTCATCGAGTCCCAATAACGGACTTGGCGCTTTGCCAAGCGGATGACTGTCGAGATAGGCACGCAATGGCGAGCCAGCATGCTCGACCAACACGCCTTCTAGCAGACGCAAAGCCAGACGCTGCTTGGGATCGGTGATCGATGGCAGCAGCCACGCCACCACATGATGGGTTTGGTCAGGGCCCGCTTCGTCAGCCGTATAAGTGTCGACCGCGCTGATCGGCGCAGGCAGGCGCTGCTCTGGACGTGAGACGTGTTTTTTACCCGCTTCAAACTGGCTCAAAGCATCGTTATGGATTTTCGCTTGGGTCTCGGCGACCGGAATATTACCAAAGCTCATAATCACGCTGTTTGATGGATGATAATGGCTTTGATGGAACTCAACGAGCTCGGCGTGGGTCAAATCAGGAATATCCGCAGGATCACCGCCCGAGTTATAATGATAAGTGGTCGTTGGGAATAAATGATGAGCGACCGTATGATAGAGCTGGTCGATCTCGCCGCTCATCGCGCCTTTCATCTCATTAAAAACAATACCTTTAAACTGCGGTTTGTCATTTTCGTCCAATTCTACGCGGATACCTTCTTGAGCAAAATCAAGCGGATGAATATTGGGGAAAAACGACGCATCAAGATACACCGCCAGCAAATTGAAGTAATCGTTTTTATTTTGTGTGGCATACGGATACGCTGTCCAGTCGGCCGCGGTCATGGCGTTCATAAAGGTATTTAATGAGCGCTTAATCATCGAAAAAAACGGATCACGAACCGGAAACCTTGCCGAGCCGCACAGTGCCACATGCTCCAAGATATGTGCCTCACCCTTTGAGTCCATCGGCTGAGTGCGAAAGCCAACCAAAAAGGCGTTTTCATCACTTGGGTGCGCCAAATGATAATGCATCGCGCCGGTTTTGACATGCTGACTGATCAGCACGTCCATTGACAACGCCTCGATATGGCGATGCTCAATCAACTCAAACGCTGGATGGAGCGTTAGATCGGCGATAAATGGCGTGTCAGTCATAGTGATCCTTATCAAATTATAATACATAGGGTGCCGTAGTAGATGGGGCTGCTGTTTTGATAAGTCAAGCGATCTGAGCGTTAATATTCTACGTCGCCCCTTCTCTTTATGAGTCGATTGACAGGTCGTTTTGTCAGTCGCTTGATCAACAAAGCCTCATGGGCTGTCTGTTAAATGCTAAATCACTTAGGAGGTTATAAAGATTGTCTATCTGGGAATATCCATAACAAAATAATGGATTTAACCCTTAACAAACACCGCCACCACTGCTACTATAAAATAAACGTCTTAATAGGAGCGGATGATGGGCTATCAACATATTTTACTGGTCACCGACTTGTTGTCTGATGCAGATGCCGTCTCACTCAAGGCCAAACGTATCCTTGCAGGCTCTCCTGAAGCGAGGCTGTCTGTATTGCATATCGTCGAGGACGACATGGTGCGCTTTGGCTTTGAGCTGGTGCCAGCCTCCAGCCTATCAGGCGACGTCGATGGCGAGCACTGGCAAGAAGCACGAGAAAAACTGGCGCAGTTTTTGGCGCGTAATGAGCTGCATGCGGTCAACTCTGAGGTGACATCTGCTATCTCGAACAGTAAGGGTATCGTCAATTATTGCCGCGACCATCAAGTCGACTTACTCATCATCGGCCGCCATGAGCGTCACGGTATCGCCGCATGGTTGGCCAAAGCGACAGCCGACAGTATCTTGCCAAACATTCCTTGCGACAGCTTGGTGGTCAAGCTCGACCAGCCCTTTGCAGAGTAATACGCCGCCTGCGTCATCTGTGTGATGACACCTGATGACGACTTAACAGCGCTCTGTAGTAGTGCTATAGTAAATACTATCTGACATGAGGAAGACGCTATGAGTTACGAACACATACTACTGGTCACCGACTTACTCTCTGATGCCGATATCGTCGCACAAAAGGCCAAACGTATCGTCGATAACCGCCCGGGCGCTAAGCTATCCGTACTGCATATCGTCAAAGATACCATGGTCGGTTTTGGTTATGAGTTGGTCCCCGCCTCGAGCTTATACGATGAGATCGATGATGAGCGCTGCCAAGAAGCACGGGCAAAGCTGGCGCAGTTTTTGGCACGTAATGAGCTAGACGCCGTCAACTCGCAAGTGACCACCGCCATATCTAGCAGCGAAGGCATCGTCAATTATTGCCACAAACACGACGTCGATCTTTTGGTCATCGGTCGGCACAAGCGCACAGGCATCGCCGCGTGGATCAGCGGTGCTACGGCGGACAATATCCTGCCCAACGTCCCATGCGACAGCTTGGTCGTAAGACTCGACAAACCCGTATCCAAGTAGCGCCAATAACACGTTACTTAATGGTGCTCAAACAATAGCGCTCAAATCGTAACGCGCAAATAGTCACGCTCAAAACCTCAAACGCTAAAAAAGCGCGGTGTATCTAGGACGCCGCGCTTTTTGTGTTTGCTCAATCGTCTTGTATCATATCTATAAAAGTCTGCCAAATCGGGTTTTGATGGCGGGCTTTGTGCCAGACCAACCACCACGTCCGTGACAGATCGACACCTGCGACTTTTACTTGTACCAGCTTTCCTGCTGCCAACTCCGCCTCGATGACATGCTGAGATAGGCAGCCAAGACCGATATCGGCACTGACCATATGCTTGATGGCCTCTGACTGCTGAATCGCCATAATCACCTCGGCCTCTGGCAGATGCTTGAGCAGCTGCTCATCGATGATCTGCCGTGTGCCCGACCCCACCTCTCGCACCAGTAGCGGCAGTTTGGCCAACTGCGTAAGAGTCATATGATACAGACGTTCAGTCTCTTGATAATCTGCAAGACCTGCCAGCCATCTGCTATCGCGTTTGGCAAATACCATCAAAGTATCTGTCCGCCATGCGCGCTGCTCGATGGCCTTAATATCTGTGGGGCGCGGCATGCCCTCTACCAACGCGATATCGATATTTAACTGCTCAACCTCCGCCACCACCTCTTGCGTATTGGCGATATACATATCGACACGAGCGTCTGGCAGCACCTGATACAGCTTGGCCAGCAGCGGCGGCAAGGCATAGTTACCGATGGTAGTGCTGGCGCCAATATGAATCTGACCGGCTTGATACTTATGATAATGCTCCAGCGTCAACGACTGCTCTAATATCGCTTGCGCTTGCATATAAATGGGATGGGCATTGGGGTGCTGGTTGAGCCTGCGTCCGACCCGCTCAAATAACGGCATCTGCAGACGCGCCTCCAGCTCACTCAGCGCACTACTGACGGCCGACTGCGAGAGATGCAGCGCTTCACTGGCGCGGCTGGTGCTGCCAGTTTGATAAATACTCACAAACACTGCCAGTTGCTTTAGGGTAATCTTCGGTAGCGTTTGCATGGCTTTTTTCATTGTTTCGCTTGCCTTATATCCGTCTTTGGAGGTGTGCACACAACCGACATTGTTTAATAAACAGCAGATTTAACAATCTGTCTTTTACTAAGCTTGTTTTAACAACGCCTTCGTCACAGCTGACACCTCTGCTTTCAATAGAGGTATTTTTCACGCCACTCTTACCTATATTTTCGATAGTTTCTATCTTATTAATCTATTTTTATTATAAGTTGGCTTGTCTTATACTGTCTACTCATAAGCTTATGCTTATTTTGATTATAGCCATGAGGACGACGAGCCATGTATGCTTTTACACAGTCAATGAATCACTATCGCCCGCGTAACCGCCACTTAGCAGGGCTGTTGGTGGTGTTCTTTGGTAGTTTGCTGTGCTTGTGGTTGGATGCCAGCATCGATAGTTGGTCAAATGGCCGTATCGTTGGCCTCTCTCCGTTGACGCTGGCGATATTGCTTGGCATGGTACTGGGCAATACCGTCTACCCGCAGTTCGCGGAGCGCTTACAGGTGGGCGTGGCCTTTGCTAAGGGGCAAGTATTGCGTCTGGCCATTATCTTTTATGGCTTTAAGCTGACCTTGACACAAGTCTCCAGTGTCGGAATGCCAGCAATCATGACCGATGCTCTGGTCTTGACCTCGACATTTCTATTGACTTACTGGCTCGGTACCAGATGGCTAAAGGTTGATAAGCAAACGACACTACTGATTGGCTCAGGGGCTAGCATTTGCGGGGCGGCGGCAGTCATCGCCGCAGAGCCTGTGGTCAAGGCCGAAGCGCACAAGGTGACGATCGCTGTGGCGACGGTAGTAGTATTTGGCACCATTGCCATGCTGCTTTATCCATTTTTATACCATCTTGGCTGGCTGCAGCTGTGGCTCGACGCTCAGCAATACGGTATTTATACCGGCTCCACCATTCATGAAGTGGCGCAAGTGGTGGTCGCGGGTAACGCGGTGAGCACCGAGGTCGGCAATACCGCTGTCGTCACCAAAATGATACGGGTAATGATGCTCGCGCCATTTTTGCTTATTTTATCCTTTGCCTTGACCTCATCTGGTAGCGGCCAAGCTGAAAAACCTTCCCTAATGAGCCGTGTGCGACAAGTGAATGTCCCTTGGTTTGCTTTTATCTTTATCTTGGTGGTGCTGTTGCACACTTGGATACCGATGTCCGATGGCTTTGAGCAAAGTATGGTGATGCTAGATGATGTGATGCTGACCATGGCAATGTTTGCGTTAGGCTTAACCACACATATGAGCGCCATCAAACAAGCTGGCGTCAAGCCGCTGATTTTAGGAGCAGTGATGTTTGCTTGGTTGCTGCTCGGCGGCGGAGTGATCAATATCGCTATCAGCTCATTCGGTTAACTTACAGCTCATTTACCTAAAACTAGAGATGCCAACGATAGTGAAGTCGTTGGTCTTTTTTATTGCTCGTCTGCATAAGCGATAATAACCATCATAAATGACAACTATCTATGACCCCATAACTTACGATCCTTAACTACAGACGAAAAAAAACGAACCAAAAGGTTCGTTTTTTTATCTTGCTTTATTTATCTATAAAAGACAAATTAGATAGCAACGATGTTGTGTGCTTGTGGGCCTTTTTGGCCTTGAGTTACAGTGAACTCAACTTCTTGGCCTTCAGCCAAAGTTTTGAAGCCTGAGCCTGAGATTTCGCTGTAATGAGCGAAAACGTCTGCGCCATTTTCTGGAGCGATGAAACCAAAACCTTTAGCTTCGTTGAACCACTTAACTGTACCTTTTTGAACGTCTGACATAGTCATAACCCTGATATTTAATTTATTTGTGGTCTAATAGACCGATAACGCTTGCAAATAGCTACTGAACGATAAATATTAAAACGAAGGATTATAACTAATACTACGAGGTAATGATTTGGTGCAGAACTGCTCTTAAGCTTGGATGTATTATAAGGGGAACATCCTAGTATCGCAAGCCTTATCTCAGGTTTTATGTAACTGGACTTAACTATTGCCCTATATTGGCGACCTTATTTGGCATTTGGTAGACGAAACAAATAGACGATAACCCCGCTACAGACCAGTGCTACCAGCCATGCCGCCCATGTCATATCAGCGGGCAGACGATAAAACAACATGGCAGTCGATATCGCCATCATGATGGTCGCAAGCCACTTAGCATAAAGCGGTACTGCATGATTTTCTTCCCAATCACGGACGTATTTGCCAAAGTATTTGTGATTGATTAGCCAAAAATGAAAGCGCCGCGAGCTACGCGCCCAGCACCCTGCCGCCAGTAATATAAAAGGCGCAGTCGGCATCACAGGTAGCAAGATGCCGATGATACCCAGCACAAAAAACAACCAGCCTAATATGACAAATGTCCAACGCACTGTCGGGCTGTGGTGCTGATTGGTCTTGGGGCGGTAGTAGAAATGCTTTTTTTGGCTCATAAAGGATATCGTTGGATAGTGGATGTCGTTGGATAGTGTCAGATAATCAGGTTTTGGCCGGCAAATTTATGACAAAGACGGCGGCTTATAGAACTCACTAAGGATGCCGTATCAGGAGATATGCTACAAGACTATTTTTATGAGGGTTTTGCTATCAATCGGTATGTTTGGTTAGTGGTTGGGTAAGTTAGGCCTATCGCCCTATCGCAAATGAAGCAAAAAGACCGCTGCTTTATTGATAGCGGTCTTTAACACATGTGTCATATAAATGAATTAACCATCTCTCTACTCAGCGATATCTATAGCGTCATTACAATAAGCACACTGGCTCTAAGGTTGGCTTGTAGGTGTAAGTGAACTCTTGACCATTTGGATAGGCTTGCTGCAACTCGGAGTCGCTAAAGCTTTGGTTGAGTACCAGCGTTTGTTTGGGTGTCAGCTTTATGACCTTAACTTGGGAGAAAACTGGCTCGTTTTCGTATTGAAGCCCTACTGCGGTACGGTTGGGCTTTAGGTTATATTTTTCTACGGCCGCTTGCTGATAGCTACCATCGGTATAGCATTTAAAGCGATAGTTGTAACTTGTGCCATCTCGGCGAAAGTTGACTACAGCAGCTTGACCGCCCATCCCTGCTGTCATCGCCCAATAGCCGTCGTAGATCTGTTGTGGCAACTGGTAGGTATTATTGACCTGATCGTTTGGGTGTGATGGCGACATGCCAGTACTGGCACAGCCGGATAAAAACAACGCGCCGCCTAGCATGGCAACGGTAATCTTAAGATAATGGCTCATGGCTCGTCCTTTAGTTATGAGTGAGTTGAGGGGTTATAAAAGTTATATAAATGGTTTACCTTAGCACTTTAAGAGGGATAGCATATCACTCTTTAATCATGGCACATTGGTCGAAACATGAGAATGAGCGTTAACAATATTCACAAAAAAAACGCCATCACAATTGTGACAGCGTTCTTTATTACTATAGATATTTACGCTTTATTTATAACGCCTTTAACTGTGCCATCTGCGCTGTCATCGTTTTAAGCTGCCCTTCTAGCTCAGCCAGTTTCGCTTTCTCGTTTTCAACCACTTGCGCCGGTGCTTTACTGACAAAGCCTTCATTACTCAGCTTACGCGCGATGCCGTCGGCCTGCTTTTGTAGCTTCTCATGCGCCTTGTCCAGACGTGCCAGCTCAGCCGTTGGATCAATTAGACCTTTCATCGGTACCAGCACGCGTAGCTGACCGACCATACTTGATGATGATAATGGTACCTCATCACCTTCTTTGACGATCTCTAAGCTCTCGACTTTGGCCAGTGCTTTAAACTGGTTTTTGATACGTGATAGCCGCCCTTCTTCCTCATCTGAGATATTTTGTAGCAATACTGGCAGGCGTACGGCGTTACCCAGTTTCATCTCACCGCGGATATTACGGATACTGGCGATCAGCTCTTGTAGCCATGCCATGTCCGCCTCCACCTGCTCACTGATCTGCGCATTATCAGCTTGAGGATAGGCTGCGACGACGATGCTGTCAGTATCTTTACGGTTCAGCAGCGGCGCGACAGTCTGCCAAATCTCTTCGGTCAGATACGGCATGATCGGATGGCTAAAGCGCAGCGCCGTCTCGAGCACATGCAGCAGCACGTAGCGGATTTGCGCTTTACGCTCGTCTGTCACCGAGTCGTCATTGAGGCTGGCTTTGGCAAGCTCGACATACCAGTCGCAGTATTCGTTCCAGATAAACTCATAAATGTCATGGCTGACCATATCGAGGCGATACTGGGCAAAGTGCTGATGGATATTACTAATCGTCGAGTTGAGACGGCTCATGATCCATTTTTCTGGTAATTCCCAAACATCTATGTTGGCCGCTTGGTCGATAGATTTGGCGTTACCGTCATTATCGATACAGTTCATCAGTACAAAGCGGCTGGCGTTCCAGATTTTATTACAGAAGTTACGATAGCCCTCAACGCGCTTGAGATCAAAGTTGATGTCGCGGCCAGTACTGGCAAGAGAGGTGAAGGTAAAGCGCAGCGCATCGGTACCGTAGGCTGGGATACCCTCTGGGAACTCTTTACGCGTTTGCTTCTCAATCTTCGCCGCGTCTTTGGGGTTCATCATATTGCTGGTGCGTTTTTCGACCAGCGCTTCTAGATCGATACCGTCGATCAAATCAATCGGATCTAAGACATTACCTTTCGACTTAGACATTTTTTGACCATTGCCATCGCGTACTAGGCCATGGACATAGACGGTCTTAAACGGTACTTGCGGCGTACCATCTTCGTTTTTGACAAAATGCATGGTCATCATGATCATGCGCGCCACCCAAAAGAAAATAATGTCAAAACCAGTGACTAACACGCTGGTCGGATGAAAAGTCTGCATCACGCGCGGATCGGCCTTAGGATCTGCCCAATCTAACGTACTAAAGGTCCATAGCCCTGAGCTAAACCACGTATCGAGGACGTCATCGTCTTGGCGCAATATCACATCATCGCCTAAATTGTACTTAGTGCGAACCTCTGCCTCACTACGTGCGACATACACCTCACCTGCCGCGTCGTCGTACCACGCTGGGATACGGTGACCCCACCACAGCTGACGGCTGATACACCAGTCCTGCAGGTCTGTCATCCATGCCATATACATGTTTTTGTACTGCGCAGGGACAAATTCAATACGACCATCTTCGACCGCCTCAATCGCTGGTCCCGCCAGCTTATTGACGGCGACATACCACTGATCAGTCAGCCATGGCTCGACGATGGTACCACCGCGCTCGGCACGCGGCGCTTTTAGCGCGTAGTCTTCGATGTCTTCTAGCCAGCCTTCGCTACTCGCTTGCTCGACCAGCTGTTTGCGCGCCGCAAAACGCTCAAGCCCAGCGTATTCGCTCGGCGTGGTCTCAAGCGATGGCTCGCGCGTTTGCAAATCAGCATAGACCTCCATCTCAGGCAAAATGTTGGCACGCTCATCTAAGATGTTAATCAGTGGCAAGCTGTGACGACGACCCAGCTCATAGTCATTAAAGTCATGGGCAGGGGTAATCTTGACACAGCCTGTACCAAAGTCGCTTTCGACATAATCATCGGCCACGATCGGCACCACGCGGCCCGTGATTGGCAAAGTAATGGTCTTACCGATCAAATGCGCATAGCGCTCATCGCTTGGGTTGACCGCAACGGCGGTATCACCCAATAACGTCTCAGGACGGGTGGTGGCGACCACCAGATAGTTTTTGCCGTCTTGGGTAGTGATGTCTGTATCGGTAAAATAGTAGCGGAAATGCCACAAGCTGCCTTTTTCATCGACGTTTTCTACTTCTAAATCAGACAGCGCGGTTTGGAACTTAGGATCCCAGTTGACCAAGCGCTTACCGCGGTAAATAAGACCTTCATCAAATAGACGCACAAACACTTCTTTGACCGCATTTGATAAGCCATCATCCATGGTAAAGCGCTCACGCGACCAATCCACCGAGCTACCAAGGCGGCGAATCTGACGGGTGATGTTGCCGCCCGACTCTTCTTTCCACTCCCAGACTTTATCGATAAAGTCTTCACGCGTCATATCACGGCGGCGGATACCTTGCGCCTCTAGGCGGCGCTCAACGACCATTTGGGTTGCGATACCAGCGTGATCGGTGCCCGGTTGCCAAAGCGTATTGTCGCCGTCCATACGGTGATAGCGGGTCAACGCATCCATGATGGCATTATTAAAGCCATGCCCCATGTGCAGCGAGCCTGTGACGTTCGGCGGCGGCAAGGCGATAGAAAACGACTCATCCTTATCAAAAGTCGGGGCAAAATAACCGCTCTCCTCCCAGCCTTGATACATGCCCGCTTCGACATCCTTTGGGTTGTAAGCGTTTTCTAATTGGCTCAAGGCGGCTTGAATAGACTCGGTCAAGTTGGCTGTGCTGTTGGTATGATTCTCAGGATTGCTCATAATAGAATAATCTTTTATTAATAATGAATGAATTCGGTCAAACAAATAACATGAAACGTAAGCGATGGGATTGATAGAGTGATTTTAACGCAGATGGCCAGATTTTGTTAGATGCTAAGGCAATTTATCGGCTTTTCGGCTTTGAGGCGCATCCATTAAACAATTAACGAACAGCAATCCCCCCTCTGGCAAATATAATACGTTATAGTCATGCTATAGCATATAACGTCTGTCTATATATTGGCCGTGACCTTCTGCCAGTCGGTAGCGCCCCATCATTGTCCCATAACCAGCGAGTTTACTGTGCCCAAAGATACCGAGAATAACAACGCCTACCAAGCCGACCCATCACGCAATAAGCCTACCGCAAAGGATATCGCGCGCCCTGACAATACGTCAGACAATGACGCCGCCGCAGACCACTACCCGCCAGACGACAGCAAGGTACAAGCGACTAAGACCCTAAAGGATGAAGACCTACCCAAAGAAATCAGCGATGAAGACAAAGAAACCATCAAAAAAGTCGCAGGCGATGACAATCTAAGCCAAGCAAAAAGCTACGCCAGTATCTTGGTGGAGCAAGTGATACATGCCAAAGAAACCTTTGAGCGCTCTTTGGGCTCATTATTTACCAGCGCCTTTACTGCAGGGTTTGAGATTGGCATCAGCTTTTTTATGATTTTATCAGCCTTTGCGCTACTGAGCGCCGTCATACCTAGCGAGTATGCCATCGTCCTCGCCTCCTTGCTGTATCCGGTGGGCTTTATCATCGTTGTCATCGGCCAGTCGCTATTATTTACCGAGCAGACCTCCCTCTTAAGCCTGCCTGTCTTAAACAAAATCGAACCCTTGCACAAGTTGCTAAGGCTATGGGGCATCGTTATCGCAGGCAATATCGTCGGCGGCTGCCTGTTTGCCGCCTTGATGATTGGCCTTGGCCTAAATATGCAGCTGTTTGGCGCCAGTGATATCGATGCTTATGCTGAGCATATTTTGGGGTTTAGATGGTGGGTCATCTTTGGCAGTGCCGTACTGGCAGGCTGGATGATGGGCATTGCGGCATGGCTTGTGACCTCAGCGCGCGATACCATTAGCCGTATCGTCTTGGTAACGCTAATCACTGGTAGTATTGGTTTTTTGGGACTGCATCATAGCATCGTCGGCAACATCGAGATTTTCTCCGCCCTGCTGTATGGCAATACCGTCAGTCTGTGGCGCTATTTACTGTTTTTGATAGTGGTGCTGGCTGGCAATACGGTGGGCGGCGTGGTCTTTGTCGCGATACTAAAAAACCGCGCTTTTTTATTTGAAGTGGAGCGTGTCAAAGAGCAGACCGACGACAAAATATAGTCAGTCCGATATAACATTGGCACACTTTATATCATATGCCACTGGTATTATTTTGCGCAGCATCGAGCAGCGTCGGCACAGCGCGCAAGGAAAATCAACACCCTATAAAACCAATACAAGTCGACACAGGGCGACTCGGATCGCTTTTATAGCCAGTTATAAGCGGCGCGCAGCTAAGACGCTCATCTCCACCTCTGAGCGCTTTACCTGACGATATTTAGCACCAAACACTCTGACCAAGATACCAGCAGTCAAAAACATGATGAGGGTATAAATCGCAGGCGTCATCGACATTTTATAATTGACCAATAGGGTCAATGCCATAAAGATAGATAACGTGCTGTTTTGTAGGCCGACTTCTAAGGTTACCGACGTTCTTTGCGCCAAGTTTAGGCCAAACCATTTACTGCTATAGTAGCCAAGCGCCATGGTCGAGAGGTTGAGAAGCAACGATACCGGACCTGCTGCGAGTAGCGCCTCCACGAGGATATCGCGCTGGACATAGCTTAAAAACACCACCAAAAACGTCAAAAATATCACCCCAAATCTCGACACATAGACCTGAGAGTTATCAGCGATACGCGGCGCATAGCGTTTGATCAGCATACCGAGGCTGATAGGCACGATGGTCAACACCACCAAAGTCAGCACGGTTTTTAGGACAGGTAACTCAAACGCACTACCAGCACCCATAAAATAAACCAGCGAAAAGCTCAGCACAACAGGAATGCTAAAGACTGTGATGACACTGGCAATCGCCGTCATCGTCACTGACAACGCCACATCGCCTTTGGCCAGATAGGTAAATAAATTGGAAGTGGTGCCTCCTGGGCACAGCACCAGCAGCATGACACCGACGGCGTATTCAGGCTCTAGAGGCATGATATTGGCCAATGCAAAGCCGATGAGCGGTAATAACAACAGCTGATTGGTCAAGCCGATACCAACTGCCTTGGGATATGTTAAAACGCGTTTAAAATCATTGGCGACGAGAGTGAGACCCATACCCATCATAATCAAAAACAAACAAATGGGGATGATAACTGAGTTGACTAAGGTGACAATTTCCAGACCTTCCATAACCACATCCTTGTAGATACTACCCGCCCAAAAACCCGCAACAGCAGTCGCCCGCAAAGCGTCAGCACCTATGCTATTGTTTTTGACCGGATATAAGACCCTGCGTGGGCCGGTGTATGACAGCATTCCATGCCATCGTGTCTATACGCCCCCTCATGGAGCGGTATAACAAAGTATATCGTTGTAAAAGTGGCTTTATCTGTTTTATTCAACGACTCATCAGTCAGATGTGGTGGTCAAAGAAAGGAAAGCAAACTAGGAAGGAAAATCAGGAAGGCAAATGGAGCACAAAAGCAAGACAATTAGGGCGTGTCATCGATACTATGCACCGCTGTGCCATAAGCAATGGCCTCCACCATACTACCGAGCTGGTTGACATTGGTCACCTCAAGGCGCAAACCATAGATGTGATTGTAGCCTTTGGCATGTGCCTGAGTACGCATACGTACGATGGCCTCGCGGCGCGCGCGATCCAGCAGTGTCTCATAAGTGATTAGGTTTTTGCCAAAGATGCTCAGCACCCGCGCGACGATCATTTTAAAATAATCCTGCGCGATCACGACGCTACCGAGCACCAACTCACCTTGCGTGTCCGCCGCCAGTTTGGGACGATAAAACCGCTCGCTTGAGACCACGATATGACCCAGCGTTTGCTCAGCTTGGCGTAGCTGCGCTAGATGCTGACGCTCATGACGGGTGCCAAAAAACCACCCCACCACAAACAATATAAGGAGCGGCGCATAGTTGATAAGCATTTGGGTGAATGACTGGTTCATGACACGTCTCTTCTTATAAAAAAGCAAATAGGCTTTTTAGGTGGTTAACCAAAAGGGTTGAAACGTGGTAAGTCATCAGCTGGCACTGCGCTTGGCTGGGTGGGCGCGGCTTGCGGCGGGCGTGATGAATCATCGTGACGATGGGAAGGCTGAGACGCTGGATCCGGCATCGGTACAGCCTTGACCGCCGTACCATAGACAAACAGCTCGGAGGCCCCTTGAGCGATACTAGAGGTCGAAAAGCGCAAGCCCACCACCGCATCTGCGCCCAGTGCTTCGGCCTTGACCACCATACGATCGATTGCCTCTTGGCGCGATTCTTCTAACAGCTCGGTATAGGCGGTCAGCTCGCCGCCCACGATGTTTTTTAGCCCAGCAAACAAGTCTTTGCCGACGTGTTTTGAGCGTACCGTACTGCCATAGACCACATCCAAACGCTCAGTGATCTGATACCCTGGTAGATGCTCAAGATTGGAGAGTTGCAAAGCCATGATATTACCTTATGCATACAAAATAACAGCGGCGACTGTCTGTTAAAACAGTTGCTACTTAAAAAACCGACGCGCGGGACGATCTAGGTACGGTATCAGTCGTTGGTATGAAACAACAAAAACAGCTCGGTCAGATTGCCTTCGATACTATTGGCCATCTGTGCCAGCTTGTCTTCATCACGGCGCATGGCGGCCAGCTCAGGATCTTCATCATCGATACCACTGAGCACAATCATCGGTAGCGTCAACACCGCCACATCCTCGCTGGTTTCTTCATCTTCAAACCAATCACTGGCTTCCTCGCCATACATCGCATCGACAAAACCGATCGACCAAGCGACGATGTCTGACTCATCGGAGAAATCTACCGCTACTTCCTCATCACCAGCGTCTTCGTTGAAAGGCAACTCAATGGGTGTCTCGTTTTTTAGCTCAGCCATGATAGCGGCACGCCAGCGTTTGATACCATCGACGACGTTTTCTGGAATCTCGCTCACATAACCTTCAAAAAATGCATCCAACCAATTAGGCAGCGGGCGACCGATGACGGTAGCGGTCAAAAAACCATGGGCGGCGACACTATCGAGGACATAAGGGTTTTCTTGGGTGTCTAAGTAGTCTAGTAATTCGTCAAAGCTTAATGGATCACTCATGAGTTAAAATCCTTAAATGAGGGGTGTCAATCGCAAAACGATCGAAGATAGGCATGATGATGGAGGGGACAAGAAAGCGACTATTAAAAGTCACGTATCCAAACCGTCATGATAAAAAATAAAAGCAGGCAACGCCAAATCTCAATAGAGGGATGAAGCGCTGCTGTAGAGCGGTCATTAAAAGGCTTTAGTTGACAAACATACGGCGCTAGAGCGACAGACGAATGCTGCTGACAGAAAAAAATGCCGGCACTATGACGTAGCCGCTCAGATATCGTCGTCGTCCCAATCATCGTCGTCTTCATCGAAATCGTCGAGATCATCGAGATCGTCTTTTAGCTCTCTTGCCAAACGCTTTTCTTCAAGCAAGTTATCGATCAATCGACGCTTTTCAAGGCTACTTAAGCGTGTGCGCACACTTGTCTCAGCCTCTTCTACCATCTTTGCGTCATCATCATCGACAAAGTCATCATCAAAATCGTCGTCAATATCAGCGTCACTCATGACAAACTCCTATCAGTTTTAGCAAAGGTATAAAAAATACATCAATATATATATGCCTTATAAAGTCTCTGTTGAGAGTTGTCAATCCTTTTTGTCAATATGGCATATTTCCCAATCGCGGCCAAACCTCTTTGCCAAGCAGTATTATAGGCAATTGTACAGACTACTTCGGTACAAAACAGCGCTCCTGATGAGCACTTATGCTTAAGAAACCTCTTGATTGTCGACCATCAACACCGCATTACGCACATCCGCCAACCGCTGAATCATCGCATCATTGCCCCCATCAAATATCGCACATTCACGCTCATAGACGGTCGTTGGGCGCATGATGCTCTGTACCTGTACATGGTGGCTGATTTGTTTGAGACCCGCATTGGGCAATAAGATCAGCATTTGCTCTTTTTTGCCGATACCATGCAGCAGATGCATCATGGCTTCACTTTGTGCATCATCACTGACGCCTGCTTTGGCAGGCAACGCAAAACGTGACAGCTCGATATGCTTATCATGGATGATTTTGTTGAGCATCAAATACAGCTTGCCCAGCATCACGCCTGCCAGCGCCACTTTGGCATGGCTGTTGTCGGCTTTGAGCAGCACGCTGGCTCCTTTATCATCAAAACTTGGCTCATTTATCATGCTGACACCGAGCAGTAGCGGCTGTTTTAGTAGCTCGGTCGTCGCTTGGTTGAGCAGCTGTGTGCATAGCGCCAGATATGGTAGGCGCTGGGCGGGCGCTAGACGCTCAAGCATATTAAACTCATCATGAAAGACGATTTGTACCCTGACACTATCAAACGTACGCGTGGCTGATAGGCGCGCGCTGCCACGAGCCGCTTTGCCGATGCTTTGGTCATGGCCTGTTTCTGATGGCTTATCCTCTGTATGATGGGCTGAGTCTGCTTTGGATGTCGCATCAACATCGTCCTTTATACCATTACTTATATCCAAGTCATGCTCGGTATCAATCCGAGTGTCAGCATCTGCAGACGTTGCGCCTTGCTGCCCTCTGATATAGCTATTGACCGCGCCATGGATATTTAGTGTACGTACCGCAGCACTGGCATCGGCATTGGTTGTATTGTCAGCTGTACTCTGTGTCGTCTCAATGTCTGCGGCGCGGCGGTCGCCCTCATAGTCGCTACGTTGATAATCACGCTCAGAGCCTCGTTGATCGAGCTGTCTAAACTGCTCGCGGTGTAGCTCTGAGATATCACGGCTGATGGCGTTGATTTGCTCTTTGGTCGGGCGTGCAAGATAACCATAAATCAGCCATAGCAATAGATGCAGAAGCAGCATACCAATGACAAACGGCCACTGCATGGCAATAATCTCGCCCTTGCTGATATCTTTTAGCGTCAGCGCCACACTACCGATGACCGCATCGCCTTTGGTAGCGATTTGACGGATGGTATCACCCTGCTGCATCGGTGCGTTGCCCACTGGTACCAAGACATCATCGTTGTTGTCTTTGATCAAAATACGCGTCACGTCCTGCTCACTGGTGTAGCGATTGGCGATGACACTGAGACTGACACGGTCTTTGTTTTCTAGCGATAGCCTCGCTTCATCTATCAGTTGTGCGACCATCTGTTCGCCTTTTAACGCACGACTTTTGCTCAACTGCTGATCAGTACTGATGACCAGTAGCAGTGTCTGCAAACAAAAACTAACCAGAAGAATAATGGCAAACAACCCTTGCCGCGGCGCTAAATACGTCATGATATGGTAAACTTTTTTGGATAAATGAAATTAAAAAACGAGACTGTCGCTCATTTTTTGGCTAATTTTAAAAAATCGTCGGTCTTGTCTATTGTGCTTGCTATCGTACTTACACACAGCTGTGCTTACATACCGCTATCGCTCTTATCACACAGACCAAGCGGGCGCGCTTATCATAGCTACTATAGCACCATAATAAACCTTATAGCGTTAGCAGTTTTAGAAATTTATGTGGGCAACGCAGCCGTTTTTTGCAGACCATAATACTTTGCGCGCCATCTATAGGCGCTGACCTGTAAAACTGTTATTATTCCTAATCTTATATGAGCATACAAGGGACAATTGAGTCATGCCAAAAAATACCTCTTATTCGTTACCAAAAGACAGCAAAGCATGGCAACAAGCCGTGGATTCTGTTGCATCGCTACTACCCAATAATACGAATTTGCAAGATTTTGACGCATTGCAGTCCCTTCCTGTTTTTGCCCTCATCGTCGTCCTGCCAACTCACGTATCAGCACTGGACATTCATCAGTATGTACAGTCTTGGGTCGATGAGCAGCCCAACTGGCACTTGGTCACCGTAGCAGAAGACGCCGATGCCAGCTTTGTCAATATCACGGTGTCTGATACCGAGCCTACAGCAGGTGATGCGCAGCGCTTGCCATTTACCCCCGTGCAGGTCTATCGCTATTTGTTGGTGCCTGTGACCGACACCTTGATGCACCCTGCCAAAAAGACGGCAGCCGCCCACATCATCGACGATCAGCTTACCACCCGCTTACGTCACGACTTGACCAAAGCCTATAACAATACAAGCCGTACAGACAGCGGCGAGCAGCTAGATGTGGTTGATTGTCATATCCTGTCCATCGGTCATATGCTGCGTACGCACAAGCTTGCCTGCTTTGATATGGACTCGACGTTGATCGAACAAGAAGTCATCGTCGAGCTGGCCAAAACCGCTGGTATCGGCGAAAAAGTCGAAGCCATCACCGAGGCGGCGATGCGCGGAGAAATCGATTTTGATGAGTCTTTTGCTCAGCGCGTGGCGCTACTCAAAGGCATCTCGACCGATGTCCTCGATGATATCTGCCGCCGTTTGACCTTATCGACAGGCGCGCGCACCACGATCAGTGCGCTCAAAGCACTGGGCTATCATACGGTACTGGTATCAGGGGGCTTTACCTATTTTGCCAACTATATCGCCGAGCAGTTAGGTATCGATGAAGTACACGCCAACGCCTTAGATATCGATGAAGGTGAAGTGACCGGTCATGTGCAGCTCCCTATCGTCAATGGTGCCAAAAAAGCCGCCATCGCCGAGCAGACCGCCGAGCGCTTAGGTATTGATATGTCACAAGTAGTCTGTGTCGGCGACGGTGCCAATGACTTACCGATGATGGCCGTTGCTGACTTGGGCGTCGCTTACCGCGCCAAACCTATCGTTCAAGCGCGTGCCGACTCTGCCATCAATGTCACAGGACTTGAGGGCGCGCTTTATGCCTTGGGTTATCCAGCGCTCGCCCCGACCAAGTAATGGTAAAACACACTATAGCCAATCCCCCATAAAATTGGCCTGCAAGATACTATGTACCACTGAGTACAACGTGCTACTGGTGTTTATTTTGTGCAGCATCTATCGGCGCAGGCACAGCACGCAAAGAAAGTGAATAGCCGTCACGCCGTACCTGTTTTAAAGTGGAGTAACCATGCGCTCACAAAAGCTAGGTTGATACCTTGTCATCGACCTAGCTTTTATGTTTATCTCGTTGCATTTTTTCTTTACTAGCTTTGTTTTACTATTAGCTTTGTTTCACTCGATATTTTACCCCATCACGTATTTTTGTATAAAGGATGTACTCATGACGGCACCTCAATCACCGCGGCCAAGCGAGTGGTCAGCAGCGGATAACCAACCAAAATCGCTAGCAGCCACTTATATCAAGGGCATGGCGATGGGCGCCGCTGATATTGTCCCTGGCGTCTCTGGCGGCACCATTGCTTTGATTGCCGGCATCTATGAGCGCCTGATCAATGCGCTTGGCAGTATTGGCCCCAGCTTGTGGCAGGTGTTTCGCGCAGAGGGCGGTTTACGAGGTTTGCTTGCGGTCTGGCGACAAGTCGATGCCACGTTTTTGTTGTTTTTGTTGCTGGGTATTGCCAGTAGTTTTGCCACATTAGCAGGTATGATCAAGCACCTCTTAGACCATCAACCGCTACTGATTTGGTCGTTCTTTTTTGGTCTGGTCGTCGCCACGGTATTTTTATTACTGGCAGAGATTAAACGCTGGAGTATCGGCCGTATACTACTGTTTTTGGTAGGGCTTATCAGCGCTGTGGTGATTAGCAGCCTACCAATCATGACCACCACGCCAAGCTTGCCTTATTTGTTTTTTGCAGGGGCAGTGGCTATTTGTGCGATGATATTGCCTGGGGTATCAGGGTCTTTTATTTTGCTGTTATTGGGCGCTTATGACGCTGTGTTAGAAGCGGTCGATACCATGAACCTTAGCATTCTTTTGACCGTGATCGCTGGTATGGCAACGGGGCTGTTGTTATTCACGCGGGCGCTCAAATGGTTACTAGCGCACTATTACCAAGCCACGCTTGCCCTACTGACCGGCTTTATCGCCGGCTCCTTGGTCAAAGTCTGGCCGTGGAAGGTCGATGCGCTGGGGACGCTCGACAGCGACGCCATTTATAACGTCATGCCATGGCAGTATCCGGCAGGCGCGCAGTGGGCGACCACGATAGGGCTAATGCTGCTTGGCGCTGTATTGGTATCCTTGCTCTCGTGGTGGGGTAATCGCCACGCTTGAGGCCGGTTATCGGCTTTGTGATTGGTGCCTAGCATTCTAAAAAACCAAACGTCAACGGTTGTCGCAAAGTCGCCTCTACCCTCTTTAGCTTTACTCAGCAAGCTTTCATAATAGTCGCATTGTTATAAGAAATTCACCTTATCAATAGCGAGATGAATGATGTTAATGACTATTTTTTCCTTTATCGGTATAGATAGCTTGAGTGGTACGGCACTGTTTGCGTATGGGCTACTGGCAGGTTTGGTGCTGGCGTTGGCGTTTTCATCACAGCGCTGGCTGCTATGGTATCTGTTTGGCGGTATGGCCTATTGGCTAGCAGTCGAGGCCGTCCAAAGCTTATTGATCAGTCGGCCGGCCCTGCTAGCGCTATCAGAATGGCACAGCTATGTCATCGCCATGGGTATAAGCTGGCTGCCGCTGGCAGGCTGGGTGCTATATCGAGCCATACGCTACGATGATGTCAGTCAGTCAGTACAGCAGCAGCGCGAGTTGCAAGCCGCGCGCTATATCGAGCATACGCCAGTGTATGACGACGACTATCAGCCGCGTTTTCATTGATGATGGCTAATGTTACAAGATACTAAACGCTCTCTACTTAACTACTAAAGAATTGATGGTGTTTGATGGTTTATACTCTAATTATATATTTGTCGCAAAAATTCATATAAAGTACGCTATATTTTTTGTCTTATTCTTTAGGAGTTTTATGATGTTTACGCTACCTGTATTAGATATCAAGTCTGACCCATTAGATGTATTGCTGGCAGTGATTGGCTATCGCCTCTCTATGCTAGCCGATAGTGATAATGAAGACGTACAAAAGCTGCTTGCGGATCGTGATGTGACCATCGAGCTTGCCAGCACTGAGTCTGGTATTGCACGTTATTATCGCTTTGACAATGGCCAGTTTAGTCAGCAAAGTGGCCATGCAACAGAAGCCGATTTGACCATTACTTTTAAAGACTCGATGACGGGCGTAAAGCTGCTAACCAAAGGCGATTTGCCAAGCTTTATGACAGCGGTACAAGAAGGCAACTTAAGTATCGAGGGTGACTACAGCCTGATGATGTGGTTCAATAAACTTGCCAAGCACATCGTGCCCGCCATCCCAGAAGAATACAAACCTTATATCCAAAAGGCCAAGCCTTACGCTTATAAAGCGCAGCAGTTTACCAATCATTGGATCGGTGTTGCCAAGCATAAACTGGGTAAGTAATCACCTACTTGCTAAATTGTCCTTTATAACTCTATAGCCCTTTATAGTTATATATTCCTTTATAATTCTATAAAGGCTAGACTTATCAAGTCGTTGTCATTGGTGTTTTGATGGTATCGATTGCCGGTACGCTTTGGCAGCATTCTGACTTTCTAAAAAGGTTGCGGTATACTATATCGCAGCCTTTTTTATCATATAAAATCATAACCTACCCTCTTCATCGTATTATAAAAGGATTTACCTTATGGCAGGATTGCTTAATATCTCAGAGCCCAGCAGCCAGCAAAACACAAAAAACAACGGCTTGGAGCCTGACTTTTTGACCGACATAAAGACCGAGGCGACGGCGCAGCCCACCTCTCATAGCAGCTATAGCCGTGATGATATCGCGCGGTTGTTTGACTTGCCATTGATGGATTTGCTGATGCAAGCACAGACTGTGCATCGTCAGCATTTTACAGCCAACGAAGTACAGATTAGCACCTTATTGTCTATCAAAACTGGCAACTGCCCTGAAGACTGTGGCTACTGCTCACAATCAGGCCACCACCGCGACACCACCAAACTGCAAGCAGAAAAACGTATCGAAGTCGATAAGGTCATCGCCGCCGCCAAGCGCGCCAAAGCCACGGGTTCGTCGCGCTTTTGTATGGGTGCGGCTTGGAAACACCCAAGCGCCAAAGACATGCCGTATGTGGTCGAGCTGATCAAAGAAGTCAAAGCATTGGGGCTTGAGACCTGCATGACCCTAGGTATGCTAGATGACCAGCAGGCCGCGCAGCTGGCTAATGCAGGGCTTGACTATTACAATCATAATCTAGATACCTCGCGGCGCTATTATGAGCAAGTGGTCAGCACCCGCAGTTATGACGAGCGCCTAGACACTCTCGCTCATGTTCGTAACTCTGGTATCAATGTCTGTAGCGGCAATATCGTGGGGATGGGCGAGAGCCGTGACGACCGTATCGACTGGGTACATGAGCTGCTAAAAATGCCCAAAGCGCCTGAGTCTATTCCGGTCAATCTATTGGTGCCCATTCAAGGTACACCGATCGGTGATAAAGTCTTAGCAGAAGGCCAGCTCTCTGTGCTGGAGTGGATACGTACCATTGCGGTGACGCGTATCTGTTGTCCGACCAGCTACGTGCGCTTATCTGCTGGCCGCGAGAGCCTCTCTAATGCCGAGCAAGCTTTGGCCTTTATGGCAGGTGCCAACTCGTTTTTTTATGGTGACAAACTATTGACCACAGGTAACGCCAGTCAATCGAGTGATAATAGACTGATGCGTGAGCTCGGCCTCACTGCTCAGTTTGCCGCCCCTCGTGCGCCAAAGCAGGTGCCTGTGCTGGATGCGATGAGTGGTCATCAATCACAGGTCGTGTTGGCGCAGTAGCCCTTTGTATGCCATTGATTGATAGTCACGTTGATAGTTGCGTTGACAGTCATATTGGTAGTCACACTGGTAGTTGCACTACTAATGAGCAATATGTGCTAAGCTTGCCGACATGATGGAGCCTACCCGACCAAACAGTAAGAGAGAGGATAATGGCAGAGTATTTTAATTGGATCAAAGCGGCGCATATTATTTCTATGGTTTGCTGGTTTGCTGCGATATTTTATTTACCGCGCTTGTTCGTCTATCATGCGATGAGTGAGGACAGCATCAGTCACGAGCGTTTTGCTATCATGGAGCGCAAGTTGTATCGCGGCATCATGACGCCATCGATGATAGCGACATGGGTATTTGGCTTATGGATGTTGGGACTGGGCTGGGAGGTTTACAAAACCCAAGGCTGGCTACATGCCAAGCTACTGCTGGTGGTACTGCTCTCAGCCTACCACGGTGCTTGCGGTTTTTATCGCAAAAAGCTGATCGACAACCCACATTACAAAACCCATAAGTTTTGGCGCTGGTTTAATGAGATACCTGTTTTTGCCTTGATATTTATCGTGATTTTGGTGGTGGTCAAACCGTTTTAAAGACAGCGACACGAGCTAGATTGATCAAACCAAAACGCCCGTCATCTCTTTAGATAACGGGCGTTTTTTGTAAAGCTTGCAAGGTTGCTGTGCCTACGCCGCTTGCTGCTGCGCAAAACTCATCTTCGTCTCACTGTAGTGTTTTTATCCTGAGCCCATTTATCACGCTTAAACACTTGGGCGCATGATTTGATAGACATTGCTCAAATCATACACGCGGTAACGCGCAGGCTCTCGGCGGTTTTCGCCTGCATAGCTGAGAATCAGTGCTTGCTTGGCACGCTCATCTACCCAGCCGACAAACAAGCCACTATGCTCGACGCCATTGTAGCCGTGGTTGATATAATACAGCCAGTCACCTGCTTCTATCTGACTGCTATGAGCATAAGGCCCTTGGCGGTATGTGCCTTTGTGTACTGTATCTCGCGTCACCCCTGCTCGCTTAAACACTGCATCTAAATAATCCCAGCAGCCGCCTTGAATGATTGTACGCTCATTGAGCGCCATTTTACGTGCTGTACTAATGACTTCACGCGCCGCCATACTGCTTTGGCGCTCTGCGCTGCTCAGTATCGGTAAATATTCACTATCGACATTGTCATAGCTACCAGACAAAAACGCTGGCAGCACAGATGGCGCTTGATAGGCGCGCTCAGGATAGCGATATGCCGTGCTCCCCACTGGCGCGGTAACTGCCGTGTCGGCGCGATAGCTATCGGCGCGCTGAATACGAGAGCGCGTACTAATCTTAGCAGAAGGGACGGCTGAATATGATGGGGTATAACGGGCGCTCAGATCTGACTGAGCTGATTTTTGCGCGATAAGCGCACTCATACTATCGGCATGAGAGGATGCCATGCCACCTACAAGCAGCAATAACACGCTACATGACGCTGTAATCGGCGACGATACAGACAGTGACATAGACGATGACAAACGCGACATGACTGACTCCTTGTCAAAGGTACCATTGACAACAAAAAAGCAAAATACCAGTTTTCATTCTTACTTATAAACCATTTGGGCACAAATCTGCAAGCACTATAGTTCATTCACTATAAACACGATACCGGGTAACTGGTATGAGCGTATCGATTTTATTTCGAATTGACTATAGTGTCGCTTAAAGAAATGAAATAAGGTTTAAAAAAGTAGATAGAAAGACTAAGAGGGAGGCAGGTTGTCATTCATCTTAATATTGACATGGCGTTTGCCAAATGTCTGGCCTTGTAATATCGCTTGGGCGGCTTTGGCCTCTTGCACACTCTCAAAGCCGCTGATCTGGCACTTACAGCTACCATCGACATCCGTAATCTGTAGCTGCTCACCCATCAGTGTGACATTATCATTAGCGATAAGGGTGATGTGTTGACGCTTGCCTTGATGGTCATGCACCAGCTCACCACTACGCACCCACAGCACACCACTACTGATATTTTTGCTCAAAGCTTGTTTTTGCTGCCGGCGTTTTTTATTAAAAATAAAACTACCAACGATGAGCAAAGCCAGCGCGCCAATAGCAAGGCGCTCAGGCAACAAACTCATGGCCATCGCGACCGCCACGGCACCCACGAGCAAGGCGGTGCCAAACCAAAACATACCATTGTCAGCCGCTGGCGCTTGATTTTGCAAGGTGATTTTGGCGCCGTCATCGGTCAGCTTGAGCATGTATCGTTACCTATTGCCGAGTATTTACTGCAAGAATAATGCGTTGTTAGAGGACGATAAGACCAAAAAACGTCGCTTACCAGCCAAGCGCCGTCTGCTGCATGGTAATCAGCTCCGCAATGCCTTTTTCGGCCAGCGCTAGCATATCGTCTGCTTGGGCGCGAGTAAATGGCTTTTCTTCGGCAGTGCCTTGTAGCTCAATGAACTCGCCTTTTTGGGTCATGACGACGTTTAAATCGGTATCACAGCTGGCGTCTTCTTCGTAATTGAGGTCCAAGTACGCTTTGCCATCTTTCATACCTACAGAGACCGCCGCCACCAGGCCAATCAATGGATCGGCTTTGAGCTTTTTGGTTTTTTGTAGGCTCTCTAACGCATCGATAAGCGCGATGGCCGCTCCTGTGATACTGGCGGTGCGCGTACCACCATCAGCTTGTAGTACATCACAATCAAGGTAAATGGTGTTTTCACCAAGCTTGCTAAGATCAATCATAGCACGCAGGCTACGACCGATGAGGCGCTGAATCTCTTGCGTACGACCTGACTGCTTACCGCGCGCCGCTTCGCGTTGGTTACGGGTATTGGTCGCACGTGGCAACATACCGTATTCGGCCGTGATCCACCCTTTACCCTTACCCTTTAGCCAGCGCGGTACGCCAGACTCAACACTAGCGGTACACAGGACTTTGGTATCGCCAAAGCTGACTAACACTGAGCCTTCAGCATGCTTGGTATAATGGCGCTCAAAGCTGATCGAGCGAAGTTGGTCAAGCTCACGATTGTCAATACGCATAAAAATTCCTAGTACTTGTTTTAAAGCAGTGTTGTAAAATAAGTGTTGTCAATAAAAGGTAGCACGCGCAAAGCGGCATGAACCACAAACTCTCAGCCAGCCAATGTCTAAGCCGATGCCCGTATGACGATATCCTAACGTGGCAGCGGCGCAATAGCAAGATTCACTCCAGCCATTACGCCGCTGCAAAAAAGACGCTGGTGTTATTCTAGACCTTCCATCTTACGCAATTCTTTACGCAAAATCTTACCGACGTTTGACTTTGGTAATTCATCGACAAACTGTATATGACGCGGACGCTTATAGCCTGTCAGTTGCTTTTTACCAAAATCAAGCAGCTCTTGCTCGGTGACCTCGCCTTTTTTGACCACAAACAGCTTAGGCTCTTCGCCGCGCTGCTCATTTGGTATACCAATAGCGCCGCACTCCACCACGGCTGGATGCTCGCTCATGGCTTCTTCGATTTCATTTGGATAGACATTAAACCCTGACACCAAAATCATGTCTTTTTTGCGATCAACGATTTTGATAAAGCCTTTTTCGTCCATGATACCGATGTCGCCTGTCTTTAGGTATCCATTGCTGGTAAAGGTCTCGGCGGTTTCTTTTGGACGGTTTTGATAGCCGATCATCACCTGTGGACCTTTGACACAAATCTCGCCGCGATCGCCTAATGCCACTTCGCTTTCGTCCTCATCGATGAGTATCACATCGGTGCTCGAGGCTGGAATACCAATCTTGCCAGTAAACTCAGAGATGGTCATTGGATTAAAGGCCACCACAGGCGAGGTCTCAGACAGACCATAGCCTTCAACGATAGGCAGTCCTGTGATTTTATGCCACTCTTTTGCCACGCTTGGCAACACCGACATCCCGCCGCCGATAGAGGCTTTTAGGTTAGAAAAGTCCAAATCGGCAAAGCTTTCTTTGTGTACCAAACCATTAAATAAGGTATTGACCGCTGGGATAAACGAGGGCTTGTATTTGCCCATCTCTTTAATCAAACCATCCAAATCGCGTGGGTTTGGAATCAGCAGCCCTGCATAGCCTTGATACATGCCGTACATACCGCAGACCATAAAGGAGAAGACATGATACAGCGGTAGTGCTGTCAAGATGACATCATTGGCATCGACATCATCGTCAAAGGCACTATTCATCAAGGCGCTGATCTGTAGCATATTGGCGACTAGGTTGCCGTGAGAGAGCATGGCACCCTTGGCCACGCCTGTGGTGCCGCCGGTATACTGGAGCAGCGCCACATCGCTGAGGTTGATATCTGGACGCTGGTACTTGCTGGCTGATACAGCGTTTAGCGCTTGTTTAAAGCTCACACTGTCTGGCAAGCTATAGGCTGGAATCATTTTTTTGACATGGCGAGCCACAAGATTGACCACCGCGCCTTTGAGCGTGCCCAGCATATCGCCGATTTTGCACAAGATCACATGCTCGACCTGACCTTTGTCTTCGGCATCTTGATAAGTCTTAGCAAAGTTTTCGACGATAAACAGCGCTTTGGCACCGCTATCATGCAGCTGATGCGACAGCTCGCGGCTGGTATAGAGGGGATTGACATTGACCAGCACCATCCCTGCGCGAATGATACCCAAGGCCACGACAGGATACTGCAAGATATTGGGCATCATCACCCCAACTTTATCACCCTTGACCAGTCCTAGTGACTGCAAGTAGCTGGCGATTTGGCGACTGTACAAATCCAATTGCTTAAAGCTAACAGAAGCACCCATGCAGATATAGGCAGGCTTTTGCCCATAACGACTAAAATTACGCTCAAACACATCAAGTAAAGAGGTATTGTCCTCTGGCATATCGATAGTTGCTGCGATGCCGTAACGCTCATAAGCACTCAACCATGGACTGTCGCTGTCTATCGTCGGCATATCGGGAAAGGCGTTGTCTTGATATGCCTGCCTAGCGGTATGGCCCGTGGCAGCTTGATCCTCTATCGTCTCTTTATTGATACTGTCGGTCATAATTTTCCCTAAATGTTGCCGTTAAAAACATAAAATAATCAAAAGCGCGTCATCATTTCTCGCCCTTTAGCCATGCATCGATTAAAAGCAATACATCGATTAAAAGCAGTGCATCGATTCAATGAAAGACATGCCCCAATAAAGCACCCTTATCTATCGCAGCAAATCTGTGGCTACAAAAGCTTATGAATAAAAAAACAAGGCAACACCATTGGGTTTATCATTCATAAGCTTTGCAAGTCACAAAGCCATACCACGTCATCGATAAGTGGCACCATGCCTTAGCCACACGCTAAGGTATACCTTACTGTCATTATGATGGTTTTGCCAAACCGCTCAAGCCAAACCAACAGATATATACAAAAATAGGTCGGTGGGCACTATAGCAGTTTTATGCAAAATTCTCTATCTGTGGCGATGATGTTGTACAGACAAAAATAGCAGAAAAGACAAAAAATGATAAAGCAGCAGTCAGCGGCCTTATCATTTTTGTGTACGATGACATCTCGAGCAAAACCCACTCAGACTATAGAGTCCTAGCCCTAGTGAGTCATGAATAGCTGATCAGCTCGGCTTAAGCAAGAGCCTAACCGTGGTTTTTCTCTTCAAGCTCTCGCAAGTCTTTGCGTAAGATTTTACCCACGTTTGACTTTGGTAGCTCGTCGATAAACTCTACGTAACGCGGACGCTTATAACCCGTTAGATTCTCTTTGCCATACGCGATGACTTCTTCTTCTGTCAAGCTGTCATCACTACGTACCACATAAATCTTTGGCACCTCACCGCTTTTTTCATCATCGATACCGATGACACCGCACTCTAAGATTTTTGGATGGCCTGACATGGCGTCTTCTACTTCGTTTGGATAAACGTTGAAACCTGACACCAAGATCATGTCTTTTTTGCGATCGACAATCTTAAAGTAGCCTTCTTCATCCATCACACCGATATCACCGGTGCGGAAATAACCATCCGCCGTCATCACCTCGCTCGTGGCATCATCGCGTTTCCAGTACCCTTTCATCACCTGCGGCCCGCGCACACTAATCTCGCCGCGCTCACCGATCTCAACCTCATTACCCGCCTCATCCAAGATGGCCATATCCGTGGCTGGCATCGGCAGACCGATGTTGCCTGAGAACTCGCCTGTCCCTTGTGGGTTTGCTGAGGCAACAGGCGAGGTCTCTGATAGACCATAGCCCTGTACAATGATATTGCCCGTGATTTGCTGCCATTTTGCCGCTGTATCCTTTAGCACAGCCATACCGCCGCCCATCGACATCTCAAGCTTGCTATGATCGAGCGCTTTGAATACCTCACTATTGGCAAGCGCATTAAACAAGGTATTTACCGCTGGGAAAAACGCAGGTGGATAATCTTTGTAGGCTTTGATTAAGCTTGCGCCATCGCGTGGGTTAGGTACCAAGAGCCCAATACAGCCACGATAGAGGCCGTACATGCCACAAACGGTAAATGAGAAAATATGATACAGCGGTAGTGCCGTCATAATCACTGGCTGCTCATTCATTTTTTCAAACTTATCAAAAGCATCGCCTAAGTACGTGTCACACTGAATCAAGTTGGCAACCAAATTGCCGTGCGTGAGCATCGCGCCTTTGGCCACGCCTGTGGTGCCACCGGTATACTGTAGTACCGCGACATCATCCAAACCGATGTCATTGGGGCGCTGATAGCTGGCAGCTGAAAAGCGATTAAGCGCTTTTTTGAATTTGACGCTACCATTGATATGATAGGCTGGCACCATTTTTTTGACATGACGCACCACCGTATTGACGATGAACCCTTTCAGCGGGCTCATCAAGTCGCCCATCGATGTCACCACCACATGATCGACCATCTCCTTGCCGATATCCTCATAGGTTTTGGCAAAGTTTTCTAATAAAATCAATGCCTTGGCATCAGAATCTTCTAATTGATGGGCAAGCTCTTTGGTGGTATAAAGTGGGTTGACGTTGACCAGCGTCAGACCTGCCCGCAGCACGCCCAAGACAGCAACGGGCAACTGTAGGATGTTTGGCATCATTACCGCGACTTTATCGCCTTTTTTTAGGCCGAGGGACTGTAGGTAGGCGGCGACCTGCTTACTATAACGGTCTAATTCTTCGTACGAGAGTTTGACATCCATACAGACAAACGCGGTTTTGCCAGCGTGTTTGATGAAGTTTTGCTCAAGTATCTCAAGCAACGAGGTATCGGCGGGCGGCATATCGATATCGTACTGCATGCCAAGTTTTTCGTAAGTTTTGACCCATACTTTGTCGTTACGACGAATCAAGTTACCGTGATTTTCCATAATCTTTTCTCTCCTAGTAATAGTACGCTACCGTCCACTCATACAAATCACAGCGTGACAAACACACAAAGTCTCAAAGCGCTGGCAAACCATGATGATGGCCGTCAGGCACCGACCTTGCTGTATGGTGACAAGCAAACCCTATAGCGGTAAATAGCCCTTTGTTCATTAACATACACACTTTATAAAGACTACTCAATATAAAAGATTGCTACTTGCGTTCGCAAAGCCACTTGACGCTCATTAATATTATTATTATCAAACAGTTAAGTAATAAATGACTCGCCATTTCATAGATTTTCATTTTCTTATTTATTACTGGACAATATTTTATTTTTATACCAAACCATCCTCACTGACACGGTTATCGCTAGAGCGTGACGAAAACGCTGGCTTTTATGGCATGTGAAGCGAGTTGTGTTATTTTACCTTGCTTGCTTGCCTGAACAGGCACGTCACACCTTGTCGTCTATTCTGAGTTATCTCTTTTTAATTTTGCCGATATCCTTTACGATAGCACTATCTTATTTTGGCGCTGATGCGCATTATTTATACCTATTACCTATACCTATTAAAACTGATAAGTGAACCTTACTTTATGTCCGATGTTATTGACCATACCGTCCCTGCCGCCCCTTCTAATGAGCCGATGGACACCCGCTCGGTAGCGGAATTCACCGAGCAGGCTTATCTCAACTACGCCATGTACGTCATCATGGATCGGGCGCTGCCAAATATCGCCGATGGCCTAAAGCCCGTCCAGCGTCGTATCGTCTATGCCATGAGTGAGCTTGGCCTAAAATCCTCTGCTAAAGCCAAAAAGTCTGCTCGTACCGTCGGTGATGTACTCGGTAAATACCACCCGCATGGCGACAGTGCTTGTTATGAGGCCATGGTATTGATGGCGCAGCCGTTTAGCTATCGCTATCCGCTGATCACCGGTCAAGGCAACTGGGGCAGCCCTGATGACCCCAAATCCTTTGCCGCCATGCGCTATACCGAGGCCAAAATGTCTGCCTATGCCAACACCTTGCTGGCCGAGCTCGGCCAAGGCACGGTCGATTGGCAAGATAACTTTGATGGTACCTTACAAGAGCCTATCACCCTGCCTGCGCGCCTGCCCAATATCTTGTTAAACGGCACGACAGGGATCGCCGTCGGTATGGCCACCGACATCCCGCCGCACAACCTAAATGAAGTGGTACGCGCCGCCATTCGCTTACTAAAAAATCCTGAGCTATCGGTAAAGCAGCTCACCCAATCGATACCTGCGCCTGACTTGCCCACGCCAGCTGAGATCATCACCAGCAAAAAAGACTTGCAGGCGATGTACGAAAGCGGCCGCGGCAGCTATAAAATGCGCGCGACCTACCATATCGACCCCAAAGAAAAAAACCTCGTCATCATCGATGCGCTGCCCTATCAAGTCTCAGGCAACAAAGTGCAAGAGCAAATTGCCAAACTCATGCTGGACAAAAAACTGCCATGGGTGACCGACATCCATGACGAGTCTGACCACGAAAACGCCTGCCGTATCGTGCTTGAGCTACGCTCTACCCGCGTCGATGTCGAGCGCGTGATGAGTCACCTGTTTGCCAGTACTGACCTTGAGAGTAATTATCGCGTCAATATGAATATGATTGGCCTAAACGGTAAACCGCAGGTCAAAAACCTCAAAGAAATCCTTGAAGAGTGGCTTATCTGTCGCCGCTCGGTGGTCACGCGGCGCTTGCAGTATCGCCTCGATAAAATCGATAAACGCCTACATATCTTGGCAGGGTTGCTGATCGCTTATCTACATATCGATGAGGTCATTCGTATCATCCGCGAGGAAGACGAGCCAAAGTCAGCATTGATGGAGGGTTATGATCTGACCGACATCCAAGCCAATGCCATCTTGGACATACGTTTGCGTCAGCTGGCAAGGCTCGAAGAGATTGAGCTGCGCCGCGAGCAAAATGCACTAGACGCTGAGCGCGCCACCATTCAAGAGCACTTGGACAACCCAGACAGCCTGACCAATCTGATGATTGAAGAGCTGAACGCCGATATGAAAGAACACGGCAACGAGCGCATGTCACCACTAGCAGAGCGCGAAGAAGCGCAGGCGCTAAAAGAGTCGGATCTGGTACCAAGCGAGCCTATCACCGCGATACTCTCAAAAGCAGGCTGGATTCGCGCTGCGAAAGGTCATGACGTCGATGCCGCTGGCATGAGCTATCGCTCAGGAGACAGCTATCAAGCGCACGCACGCGGTAAGTCCAACGAGAGAATCTACGTACTCGATAGTACAGGGCGTAGCTATAGTGTCGACGCGCATAGCCTAGCCTCAGCGCGTGGTCAAGGCGATCCGCTGACCAGCGTACTCAAGCCGCCAGCAGGTGCCAGCTTTGAGCAGCTAATAACTGGTCGCGACGATCAGCGTATCATCCTCGCCAGCTCTAATGGCTACGGCTTTATCAATACCCTTGGCAACCTCGATAGCAATCAAAAAGCCGGTAAAAAAATCATCAATCTAGCGGCCGATAGTCGTCTGCTCCCTGTCGTGCGTATCGATGCGCCAGCGGAAGTGGCGGCCCATGCTGACGGTGAAAACAGCAACGAAAATGTGGCACCTGACCATGTCGCTGTGGTGACCAATGCAGGGTATTTATTGGTATTTGCCCTTGATGACTTGCCCGAGCAAGCACGTGGTAAAGGTAATAAGCTGATTAAACTAAAAGACGGTGAAGAAGTGCTTGCTATCACGCCGCTAAGCTTGCGAGACAGCCTAGTCATTACTGCGGGCAAACGTCATGTGACACTAAAACCCAATGATTTGGCCAACTATACAGGCACTCGTGGTAATCGCGGCGGTCAGTTGCCAAGGGGCTTTCAGAATGTGACGAGTATTGAGGTTGGTTAGTTTGGGTTTTAAATACTTTCTTATCAAGAATATTCGGCAAGTTTTAGCTTACGCTTGTTAAATATTCAAAACTTCCCAATTTTTGTTTCTAAAATATTGACTATTGATATTGTGTTGTTTAGTCTACAATTTAAAATAAGTTCAGACTTTAGATTAACAAAACGAGATTTACTAAAGGAGTTGTTTTGAAAAAAATAATACTATTTTCAAGTGTATTACTATGTAACCTAGCTTTCGCAGATAATGAGAGCACAGAATATAAAGTAAGTCAGTATGAGTTAGACGAAGCCAAACATGAAGTTTTGGAAAAAGCCAAACAATATGCCCAGTCAGTAGCTTGTATGACAACATTCGATGATGACTCAGAAGAAAAACTTACATCAGTAAATAATGTCTATCCTCTCGAATACAGTAAAATGTTCGATGACGGTAAAGTGAGTGGTAGTTTTTTAGTTTTATGGGGCGGTGACGTAGGCTGTATGGGCGGCAGCGGTACTTATGGCTACTCATTAACCGAGTTTCAAAGATTTTCTGACAGTAGACCCTTTACTATGTCTAATTCAGATTTATTAATGGAGTTATATGAAGTCAGTGAGATAAACACAAGGTTTATTCAAGACGTCAGCTATAATAACAGAACAAAAGCATTAGAAATAATATCTTATGCCTTTGCACCTAACGATAGCAATCACTCCCCTAGTTTAAAATATAGATATAACTTCAAAAACTCTGATTATGGTAATTGGAAGCTTTCAGAAAAAGTTAGATTGAACTAATATTAACCGCTTTGAGATTTCCTAAGTTTGAGTAGGTTGCGTTCCACGCAATGATAATATTGTTAACTTAGAAATGGTGCGCTAGGCGCACCCTATCTTTAAAGGCAAAAAACCTACCCCTAACCCTGCCTCAAACCCAAAATCGGAATGACCAAGTCTTCCTCATCGGTCAAATGTTGCGAAAGTAAATCGGTTGCATCCACCAAGGTTTGATGCAATTGCGCTGCCAGCTCTTTATCTTCAACCTCACTTCTCGTCAGCGTATCGTTTTGCAGCTGCAGCTTATCGAGTAGCGCATCCAAGCGCACATGGTCGCGCCCCAATATCTCAAACCCTGCCTGTAGCTGCGGGTACATCCGAATAAATTCAGGGAAAAACCCCTCGTCCTCCACGCCATGATGCTGATGCAGCTTGAGGATATGCATATTGATACGTTTGAGTAGCTGCGAGCGATATTTTGCCCAGTCGTACTCACCAGATTGATAACCCTCACTTATCTGTGTCAAGATACGCTGGCGTTTGCGTATGTTAGTATGTACCTTTAGCCAGCCCGATGTCTTATAGGCATAATCTGCGCCAAACCATTGATCAGGCGGTAACTTATTGAATAAAAATAACCACTCCGCCTCTAGCCGACTCTCAGGATGACGCGGTGATGGAGCAAACAAATCATCGTCTAATGCTTGTGGACTAGCCTTATTATCGCTTGTGGTAGAGAAGGTCATGCAGGTGTCCTTAGGTCGTGGCTTTGGCTGATGACTGGCGCTGATAACGCTCACTCAAACGTATCACCAAGCACTTATATATTTGCTATTTTATTAAAAATAACTGCAATTACAATAGATAATATTTAGATTTTATATAGCCCGTGCCCCACTCTGACCCATTAACTCAAAAGACTTACACGGTTGTTTTTTAAACATAAAGGATGCTCATGTTTATTGTAGATAAGGCTGCGACAGCCAGTATGAACCATACATTGCCTGTGCCAAAAGTGATATTTTTTGATATCGACGATACGCTAAGCCGCAACGGTATTATTGCAGCGCACAACAAGGCTACCCTTGAGGCGCTTGCCCAAACCGGCATTAAGCTGGTGATCTCTACAGGGCGCTCTAAAGCGATATTGCCGGCTGATATTTTGGCCTTGCTCGAGGCAGAGGTTTTAGACGCCATTATCTGTATGAACGGACAGTACAGCTTTGATAATCAGGGCTTAATCAGTCACTATCCGTTGTCTGCTGAGCAGGCGGACAAAATCGTGCAGTTATGCCAAACCAGTCAGCTGATTCATAAGTTTGACTCAGCGACTCATATCGCTTGGTCGGGGGAAAATGAGCGTCTGCGTGAATTCAATGCCAAAACCCCCAACTCCATCGTCGATCCCCTCTACTATCTATCAAACCCTGTTTATCAGTGCTCGGTGTTTTTTAATAATCAATTCGATAAAATGCAGGATATCGACTTTGCGCGGGACGATTTAAAGCTGGTGCATTGGCATCAAATCGGCGCGGACATTTTGCCTGCCAACGCCTCAAAAGCTCGCGGCATCCTAGACGTTTGTGACTATTATGGCGTAAATGCCAGTGAATGTATGGCGTTCGGCGATGGTATGAATGATTTGGAGATGTTTGATTTGGTCGGCTATGCAGTCGCAATGGGCGATGCCCAGCCTGCGCTAATCGAGCGCGCAGATTTTGTCACAGGTACCATTGAAGAACATGGGATTCAAAAGGTGCTTGAGCAATTTAAGGTGGCGTCATAAATAGAATATAGTGAGTTCAGTATAAAAACGATACAGTGGGACTGGGATAAATTTTACGCAGCCTCTGTCGGCGCAGGCACAGCACGCAAGGAAAATTTATACCAGTTCCACGTTGACATATAATGTATCTGTTTTATTTAGAATTGACTATAGTCTTAAGCAAAACCCTTGCCAATCGCTGACAAGGGTTTTTATTTTTTATATCAGCTAAATAGTATTAGCGATTATTCAAATAACAACTACTGAGCAGGATAATAGGTCTCTGCGCCAGGGCCGACTGGCAGACCCAGCACAAACACCCAGACAGAAAATAATATTGTCCAACCGATCAGAAAAGCCATGGAGTACGGCAACATCATCGCCATCAAGGTTCCCACCCCAGTGTCTTTTTTGTAGCGCATTGCCACTGCCAAGATAAGACCAAAATAGCTCATCATCGGCGTGATGATATTGGTGGTCGAGTCGCCAATACGGTAAGCCGCCTGAATCATCTCTGGCGCATAACCTGTGAGCATGAGCATCGGCACAAAGATCGGCGCAGTCACCGCCCACTGAGCAGACGCCGAACCGAGCATCAGGTTGACCAGACCACAAATGATAATAAAGCCTACCAGCAGTAAAGGACCTGTCATACCAACATCACTTAAGAAGGTCGCGCCAGACACCGCCATCACCGAACCAAGGTTTGACCACTTAAAAAACGCGGTAAACTGCGCGGCAAAAAACACCAACACAATATAAATACTCAAGGAGCTCATAGCGTTACTCATGGCATCGACCACGTCTTGATTGCTCTTGATGCTGCCGGTAATCTTACCGTAGATATAGCCTGGTAGGGCAAAGAACACAAAGATAAAGACCACGATGCCTTTTAAGAATGGTGAGCCTGACACCAGACCGGTTTCTGCATTACGCAAGATGCCATCGGCAGGCACCACGGTCCACGCCAGCAATAAGCAAAATATGAGCATACTTAACCCTGCCCACAGCAGGCCCTTTTTCTCAACTGACGATACTTTTTCGATTTGCGTGTCTAGTACAGAGGCATCATCAGCATCGTTCGGATTGTATTTGCCCAAGCTTGGCTCAACGATTTTTTCGGTGACAAAATAACCCAGACCACTGATCAAAAAGGTACTGGCGATCATAAAGTACCAGTTGGCCTCTGCGCCGACGGTGTAGGTAGGGTCAATGATACGCGCCGCTTCTTGGGTAATCCCCGAAAGCAGTGGATCTACGGTTCCTAATAATAAATTGGCACTATAGCCGCCTGACACCCCAGCAAACGCTGCAGCCAGACCGGCTAGCGGATGCCTACCAAGTGAGTGAAAGATAACTGCCGCCAGTGGTATCAATACCACATAACCAAGCTCGGCGGCGGTGTTTGACATGATGCCAGCGAACACAATGGTAAAGGTCACCATTTTTTTGGGTGCATTCATGACCAGACCACGCAGGGCAGCTGATATCATGCCAGAGTGCTCAGCAATACCGACACCGAGCAAGGCCACCAGCACCGTACCAAGCGGCACAAAGCCGGTAAAGTTGGTGACTAAATTTTCAACAATGCGTGCTAAACCCTCGCCGTTCAATAGGTTAACGACTTCGATCATGCCATCGGCACTACGCCCGCTGGTGCCCTCAGGGCGCGGATCTATCACCGACACCCCAAAATAAGACATCACAGCTGAGAGTACCAACAGCAGCACAGACATCCAAACAAACAAAATGACCGGATGCGGCAGTAGATTACCGAGCCACTCAACCCCCTGTAAAAACCGCTGCATACGAGAGCTTTTCGCTGCGGTATCAAAGTTATTGTTTGGTGGACTGCCATTTGGCGAATTACTTCCTTGCATAGCCACTGCTCCATTTAGGACTTAAATAAATTGATAGGTTTCAAACATATGAAAACATTGATAAAAGATAGCGATTGAAACATAGTTGGGAAACAGAAACAAATACTTTTGGCTTATAAAACCAAATGTTTGCAATTTTGGACAATCTATAAATGACAAGGAGCCTATATATAGTTAGTTGAAAACAAAACTGTCATAAGCTCCACAGCGCTACTGGGATGAATTTTGCGCAGCCTCTGTGTATACAGCACGCAAGGAAAACTTATAACAGCAGCGCTATAACATTCTTAAATTGAATCTACTATATTCACCAGTACAATCATCAATACAAGTAAACCAAAAACAAAAAAGCGAGAAATTAGAATATCTCTAATCTCTCGCTTTTGTAGCAGTACAGCGGTACTGTCATTAACGCGTGCGCGCTAGCAGACCATAAATCCAGCCGCCTATTTTATAAAGCCCAATCACCAGTAAGATCAACACCAGCGCCGCCAGCACATAGGCCAGCCAATTCGGCACGCTGCTCAGCCAGCCAATGGTAAAGGCCATCCCCATGTAGGTTTCTACCGGCCAATTGACGATAGGCGTCGGTGAGCCTGAGTTAAACATCGCCATAAAAACGATGATACCAATGATGGCAGCAATCACGCCGGCACGGTTACGATTATTCATGTTTTCTCCTAATCTTACACATATATTTAGTTTTTTATAGTGACTTGCTCAGTAACATACCCTGAAACGACAGCATCATCTTAGTTATTTTGTTGTACTTTTTATGGCGACGGTAGGCGCGGTCAAAATCTCTTTGCGCCGACCCTTTAAATCAGTAACACTAATAGTCATAATAGTATCGATCACCGTATGCAGCGTTTAGCACTTTGTATGCGCCCGTTTTATGCCGTTTTATCGATTTGCCTTTATTATTTAGGAGAGATATTTTGACACACGCATCATCATCCCAAGCGCCAGCCCGCTCTGTGGCCGGCATCGGCCGCCTATTGCCTACGGCCGTGACAAAGACTGCACCAAAAGCCTTGCTTGCCATGGCAGTCGGCTTGGTACTTGCCAGCTGTAGTAACTCTGACAATGCAGCAGCGGATGGCAGTGCTGGCGCAAGCAATGAGACGCTAAACCTATATAACTGGTCAGAGTATATGCCTCAAGAGATTCTTGATGGTTTTGAAGAAGAGACCGGTATCGCCGTCAATTACACCACTTTTGACTCCAACGAAGCGATGTATGCCAAGCTCAAGCTACTTGATGACTCTAGCCAATACGATTTGGCGATTCCATCGACGTACTATGTCGAAAAAATGGCCAAAGAAGGGTTGTTACAAGAGCTCGATAAATCAAAATTAAGCAACTTTAACAACCTTGATACGTCATTTACCAATACCAAGGTCGATCCAGACAATAAGTACTCAATTCCTTATATGTGGGGCAGTACAGGTCTTGCCATCAATGGTGACAGCGTCGACCCTGCGACCGTCAATAGTTGGAATGACCTGTGGGACCCGAAATACAAAGGTCAAGTGATGCTGACCAATGACGTGCGCGAAGTCTTTGGTATGGCACTACTAACCCTCGGCTACTCAGGTAACAGCAGCAACCCTGAGGAAATAAAAGCCGCTTATGACAAGCTCACCACGTTGATGCCAAATGTCAAAACCTTTAACTCAGATGCCACGCGTATGCCCTATATCGAAGGGGAGACGGCGCTTGGTATGACGTGGAATGGCGAAGCGGTCATGGCCAATGATGAAGGCTTGACCAGCTTGGTTTATAAATACCCATCTGAGGGCGCGATATTGTGGATGGACAACTTTGTCATTCCAAAAAATGCCAAGCAAGTGGATGCCGCGCATAAGTTTATCGACTACCTGCTTCGCCCCGAAAACGCCAAAATCGTCAGTGAAGAGATTGGCTATGCGTCGCCAAACTTAGCCGCACGCGAGATGATGGACGAATCAGTGCGCAACAATCCGGCGATTTATCCTTCTAAAGAAGTACTGGCAAAAGCAGAGTTCCAAGAAGATGTGGGTGACGAAGCGTTGCAAATGTATCAGCAGTATTGGGATAAGCTAAAAACAGGTCGTTAATCTTTGGTTATTGGTCTTTAAAAATTATAGAGATGGATTATAAATGCAAATCCGTCTCGCCGCCTTTGTCCTCGATGCGGCGTTGCTCGCGGCGCTGATAGCGTAGACCTGAGGCTGCAAACCACTGCGGCTTGGTCTTTTGTAATAAGTCGCTGAGGCGCTGAAGCTGCACTTGTAGCGTCTGAGTCAACCAAAAATAGCCCTGCCATTCAAAGCCTAGGTTTTCTACACTGGGGTATTCAGAGACCGCGATACGAGTAATCGGCCGAAACACCTCATCGCTCGGACTGCGTAGCACCGCCGCCATATGCAGCATGGCTTGGGTCAGCTCATGCTGGTAGTGTATCAGCAAAATATGGTTTTCGTCGTCGATCTCGATATTGGCCAAGCGCGGCGCTGCACTGAGCAGCAAATCAATCGTCCCAATGATATTGCGGTGGGTGCGCTGGATGGTTTCTAGGGTTTCTTTGTCGATACCTGACTCGCTGGCGGTCGCTGCAATATGTGGACGCACAGCCAGCAGGCGTTTATTGATTTTTTGTAGCGCTTTGACCAGCGACTTGTTGACTGGCGTATCAGGGACAGAGCTGCTTTTGGGATAAACGATACTCGCTGAGCTGGTGGCTTTGGTATACTTAAACGGCTTTGGCACCAAGACCTCAGCATCGATATGATTGCCAACGCCTGCGTATAGATTGCTACAGGTCTCCAGATTATTGGCCAACAAAAACCGCCACATCAAGGTTGACTTTAAAGGCAAAATCATCGTCGCGCCGACCGCCACCCCAGCGCCAATCAAGATATTAAACGCGCGGTACAGACCGTCTTGACCGACATTGCTGTGATCAGGGCTAGAGACAATCATCAGCATGGTAATGCCGGTGAGCAACCCGATATAGCCCAATTGTTTGACTGCCACATAACCGATGATACCGCTAATCAACCCAATCAGCGCATAATATAGCCACATCCAGCCGCCGATGTCTTGACTCACCCACAAAAACCCCAACCCCACGGCCACACCAAGTATCGTGCCAAGTATCCGCTCTTTGGCTTTGGTATAAATCGCGCCTTGATACTGCAGCAGTCCCAAAATGACAAACACAGTAATGGTCGTCCACTCCCCGTTTGGAAAGTGTGTAAACTCATTTAATAATAAAGCGGCGAGCACTGCCACCCCCAAACGGATGGCGTGCAGGACATCCGCATGCTGGTAGCGCGCATAAGGCTCAATGAATGGTGCGCTAAATCGCTGCCAAAGTTTTGGTTTCACGCAAGGTCACTCTTATTAGATGAATAAAAAAACAGTCGTTTGGCGCACGTCTTAGTAGGCTCAAACCTGCATGCGCCACTGTCTATCAAGTAGCTTAAACACTTCACCGACATTTATCAAAAAAATAGCGCCTTTTATCTATCGACAGATAAAAGGCGTCTATCAGACAGCGCCCTGACGAGCTGGCGCAAGCCTTGAGGGTCATTAGGGCAAGCCTTACACCTCTAAGAAGTCCAAGATGCCTTCCGCGGCTTCACGGCCTTCCCAGATGGCGGTCACGACCAAATCAGAGCCGCGCACCATATCGCCGCCTGCAAAGATTTTGGGATTGCTGGTTTGAAATTTAAATGTCTGCTGCTCGAGCGCCAATACGCGGCCCGAGCTATCCATACTCACTTGCTGTCTCTCAAACCAGTCAGCAGGGCTAGGACGAAAACCAAAGGCCATAATCACCGCATCACACTCAATGATCTCTTCTGAATTTGGAATCGGCTCAGGACGACGGCGGCCACGATTGTCAGGAGCACCTAATTGTGTTGTGACGACCTTGACGCCTTTGACCTTACCATTTAGGCCGATGATTTCGGTCGGCTGACGGTTGAACAAAAACTCCACTCCTTCCTCGCGCGCATTGACCACCTCGCGGCGTGAGCCTGGCATGTTTTCTTCATCACGGCGATAGGCACAAACGACTTTTTCAGCGCCTTGGCGAATGCTGGTACGGTTGCAGTCCATCGCCGTATCGCCGCCGCCCAGCACCACCACGCGCTTGCCTTTTAGGTCGATGTACTCTTCGGCATCTTTTTCCCAGTCATTGCAGCGATTGACGTTGGCAATCAGATAATCTAGAGCGTCATAAACGCCGTCGAGCTCTTCGCCTACAAAGCCGCCGCGCATATAGGTATAAGTGCCCATTCCCATAAACACCGCGTCGTACTCGCTCAACAGCTCATCGATAGTGACGTCTGTACCGATTTCGGTCTCGAGGCGAAACTCAATACCCATGCCCTCAAAGATCACACGGCGATTGCGCATGACGTCTTTTTCCATCTTAAACTCTGGGATACCAAAGGTCAGTAGGCCGCCAATCTCAGGACGCTTGTCAAAGACCACAGGCTTGACGCCATTTCTTACCAAGATATCAGCGCAGCCAAGACCTGCCGGCCCAGCCCCAATGATGGCAACTTTTTTGTCTGTCCAAACCACATCTGACATATCAGGTCGCCAGCCTAAGGCAAAAGCGGTATCGTTGATATATTTTTCGACATTACCGATGGTCACCGCGCCAAAACCATCGTTTAGGGTACAAGCGCCTTCGCACAAGCGGTCTTGAGGGCAGACGCGGCCGCATACTTCAGGCAAAGTATTGGTACGATGGCACAGCTCTGCTGCTTGAAAAATTTGGCCTTCGGTGGCCAGCTTTAGCCAATTAGGGATGTAATTGTGAACCGGGCATTTCCACTCACAATAAGGGTTGCCGCACTCAAGACAACGATGGGCTTGCTGCGCCACCGCCTCGCTCTCAAACGGCTTATAAATCTCAACAAACTCTGTCGAGCGGGTGGCAATGTCTTTTTTGGCAGGATCAAACCGTGGTACATCTAAAAACTGAAAACTATTTTCTAAGCGTTTTGCCATGATAACTGTCTCTTCTCTAGGTGGCTTTTATCGTGGGTGAGGAGCCGCTGCGACACACTGTCAGTCCGTCTGATATATGTCACTGCGGTCGCCGACCTGCGAAAAAACCAATGTATTAAAACGTCTCTTATACCCTATACCCGACTACTGCGGATCAGCCATGGTGGTTTTTAGGAGACTGGCAATATTCGCCGCTTTGGGCTTGACCAAGTAAAATTTGCGCACATAGTGCTCAAAGTCAGCCAATATCGTCTGGCCCCAAGCGCTGCCTGTTTTATTGACATGGTTTTCTATCACTTGCTGCAAATAAATGCGGTATTCTTCGGTTTGCTCGCTGGAGATACGGTTTAAGTCAATCAGCTCGTGATTGCAGCGATCAAAGAAGTCGCCATCCATGTCGAGCACATAAGCAAAGCCGCCGGTCATCCCTGCGCCAAAGTTCAGCCCTGTCCGTCCAAGGATGGTCACAACACCGCCGGTCATATATTCACAGCAGTGATCGCCTGTGCCCTCTATCACCGCCTGCGCCCCTGAGTTACGTACGCCAAAGCGCTCGCCTGCGGTGCCTGCCGCATATAACTTACCGCCTGTCGCACCATAAAGGCAAGTATTACCGATGATGGCGGTCTCTTGGGTACTAAAGCTGGCACCCTTTGGTGGATAGATGACGATCTCGCCACCAGCCATACCTTTACCGACATAGTCATTGGCATCACCTTCTAGCTCGATATTTAGGCCGCCTGCATTCCACACGCCCAAGCTCTGCCCTGCTGTGCCCGTTAGATGTAGCTTGATTGGCATATCACTCATACCAAGATTGCCCCAGACTTGAGCGATCTCACCTGAGATACGCGCGCCGATTGAGCGATCGCAGTTGCCAATAGCATAGCTATAATCGCCGCCTGTACCTTGACGAATATTAAGCAGCATATCACTGACCATCTGCTCAGCGAGCAAGCCTTTATCAAATGGCTCATTACGCTCTACCTGACACGTTTGTGCGTTGCCAACGCTGGCTGGATGACTAAACAAGAGTGGCGTTAAGTCGAGGTGACGCTGCTTTGCAGTATTGCCTTCTAACACCTCGAGCAAATCAGTACGTCCGACCAGCTCTTCCATACTACGTACGCCAAGGGCGGCAAGCCACTCACGTGTCTCCGTCGCCACAAACTTAAAGAAGTTGATGAGCATCTCCGCTTCACCGATGAAGTGCTCGTCACGCAACTTGGCTTTTTGGGTAGCAACGCCTGTCGGGCAGTTGTTTAGATGGCAGATACGCAAGTATTTACAGCCCACCGCAATCATCGGCGTGGTACCAAAACCAAAGCTTTCTGCGCCAAGGATAGCGGCTTTTACCACATCAAGGCCTGTCTTGAGTCCGCCGTCCGTTTGTACCCGCACTTTATCGCGCAGGCCATTGACCCGTAGCGACTGATGCGTCTCTGCCAAGCCCAGCTCCCACGGCGAGCCTGCATGATGGATAGAAGACAGCGGTGACGCTGCCGTACCGCCATCATAGCCTGAGATAGTGATTAAGTCGGCATAGGCCTTGGCCACGCCCGTCGCGATGGTGCCAACGCCTGGACGTGAGACCAGCTTCACCGAGACCAAGGCATCGGGATTGACTTGTTTTAAGTCAAAAATCAGCTGCGCCAAGTCTTCGATAGAATAAATATCATGATGCGGCGGCGGTGAGATGAGTGTCACCCCTGGTACAGAGTAACGCAGGCGCGCGATCAGCGCATTGACCTTACCACCTGGCAGCTGTCCACCCTCCCCTGGTTTTGCGCCCTGAGCGACCTTGATCTGCATGACTTCTGCTGAGCGCAAATACGCAGGCGTGACACCAAAACGACCAGAGGCCACTTGTTTGATTTTTGAATTGCGCAACGTGCCATAGCGTACCGGATCCTCGCCGCCCTCTCCTGAGTTTGAGCGGCCACCGATGGTATTCATCGCCATGGCGATCGCTTCATGTGCTTCTGGTGATAGAGCGCCAAGCGACATGCCCGCCGAATCAAAGCGTGTCAAGATAGCCGAGATGTCTTCGACCTCATTCACGTCAATTGAGTTATCTGTCTTTAGTTGCAACAAATCCCGCAAGGTTGCTACAGGGCGACTGTTCACCAAGTCGGCATAATGACGATAATTGTCATAATCGCCTGTCCGTACAGCGGTGTGCAGGCTGTTAATCACATCAGGATTAAAGGCGTGATACTCTTTGTTAAAGACAAACTTGAGCAAACCACCTTGATCAAGGGGCGCACGGCGCTTAAAGGCGTTGGCCGCGAGTATGGCCTGATCTGCTGCCAGATCGGCAAAGGTGGCGCCTTTGATACGGCTTTGCACACCTTTAAAGCATAGGTTTACCACTTCTTCTGAAAGACCAACCGCTTCAAACAGCTGGGCACCGCGATAAGAGACGATGGTTGAGATACCCATTTTTGATAAGATTTTTAGCAAACCTTTATCCAAGCCTTTACGAAAATTGACCCGCGCCTGAATCGGATCGCCAAGCAGCTCACCACTGGCCACCAAGTCATCAATGACATCATAAGCCAAATATGGATAGACGCAGGTAGCACCAAAGCCAATTAATACCGCCACCTGATGCGAGTCACGCGCCAGCCCCGTCTCGATGATGAGATTTGCATCAGTGCGGATACCTTGGGCAATTAGATAATGATGTACTGCCCCTGTCACCATGATGGCATTGGCAGGGACTTTGTCGGCGACGATGTTTTTGTCAGACAACACAATCAGCGTATGGCCGGCGCGAATACTGCTTGCCACTTGCTCACAGATAGCAGTGATGGCTTCTGACAGCTCAAGGGTGCAATCATAATTTAAATCAATACGCGCCATCTGAAACGCTGGGTCATCTAAGCGCTCAAGCTGCTGCATTTTGCTGGCTGACAATACCGGTGAGGATAAGATAATACGGTGTGCATCGCGCGCGGATGGTGCAAACACATTGGTTTCAGCGCCGAGGCACGTCTGTAGTGACATCACGATTGACTCACGTAATGGGTCAATCGGTGGGTTGGTCACCTGCGCGAACTGCTGACGAAAAAAATCGCCGACATGACGAATTTGCTGCGACAGCACTGCCATTGGTGTGTCATCGCCCATCGAGCCCACTGGCTCTTGACCATTTTCGGCATTGGGACGGATGATTTCGGTACGCTCTTCATTGGTGATGTGATACATCTTTTGTAGGGCTTTGAGTGGCTCGCCGCGGCAGGCCTGCGCCGCCAGCTGCTCCTCTAGGCGCTCATCATCACGGATACGGGTCGCTTCTTCACGCAGCCATTTGCGATACGGGTGCGCTTTTTTTAGTAAGGTCGCTATGGCTTTGGTATCTAAAATCTGGCCAGTCATGGTATCGATGACCAGCATTTGACCGGGACCAACGCGGCCTTTTGCCAGTACATCTTTTGGTGCATAATCCCAAACACCTACCTCAGAGGCGACTGTAATGTAGCCGTTCTTCGTCGTCACCCAGCGCGATGGGCGCAAGCCGTTGCGATCAAGCATACACACCGCATAGCGCCCGTCTTGAATCACCAGACCCGCTGGCCCATCCCATGCCTCCATATGCTGCGAATAAAACTCATAAAACGCGCGCAAATCCATGTCCATGCCATCGACATTTTGCCAAGCAGGTGGTACGAGTATCGACATGGCATGAAACAGACTCATGCCGCCAGACATCAGCACCTCAAGCATATTATCCAAACTCGAGGAATCCGATCCTGTACGATTGACCAGTGGCGTCAGCTCATTTAGGTTGGGCAGTTTGTCCGATTTGAGTTTTGGGGTGCGTGCCTCCGACCAGTTACGGTTGCCGGTGATGGTATTTAGCTCACCATTGTGCGCCAGATAGCGAAACGGCTGCGCAAGCGGCCAGCGCGGTAAGGTATTGGTAGAAAAACGCTGGTGGAATACCACGATATGTGAGGCCAAGCGCTCATCTTGCAGATCCAAAAAGAACGCAGGCAAGTCAGACGGCATCACCAACCCTTTATAGATAATCGTCTGGGCGCTCAACGAGCACACATAAAACAGCTCATCGTCTGCCAAACGTTGCTCGGCTTTTTTGCGCGCGACAAACAGCTTACGGTTGAAATCATCTGCTGATAAATCATCAGGCGCATTGACAAACACTTGCTTAAAATCAGGCAATGTCTCACGGCCTATGTCACCGACAATCGTCAAATCAAGTGGCACATTACGCCAGCCCGCCACATCCAAGCCTTGTGCAGTAATCTCTTCAGAGAGTATTTGCTGGCTGTGGTTTGCTTTAGCAGCGTCGAGACTGACAAAGACCATGCCCACCGCAAAGTTATCAGTAATATCAAATTGCAGCTCGGCGGCAATTTTTTGAAAAAACTTGGTCGGCGTTGCCAACAATAGACCACAGCCGTCACCCGTCTTACCATCAGCAGCAACACCGCCACGGTGCGTCATACAGCTTAAGCTATGAATGGCTGTTTTTACCAAATCATGGCTGGCCTCACCCTCAATGTGAGCGATCAAACCAAAACCACAGTTATCAGAGAAGTCATCTGGCGTGGCCAAATGCGTATGGGAGGAAATCATTGACATGGCTAGTCCTTTTAAGTGAACGGGTCGCTTATCATCCAATGCGGAGCATAAACGGCTATCCGTAGGCAGAACGGGCTAATAATTAATATTCGTATATCCGAATTAATAATTGATGTGACGTTCTCATTCATCATACTCTGAGAATCAGGTTAGCACCTTGACCCTCCTAGTCATTAATGATGTCTGAACAGATAATTAATGTATGAATAGACAGTAAGTAATAGATCTTGGCAATCAGATAAAAATCGTTTTATCTGCCAGTTACTCAGTTCTCAATCACATGCTATTGTTAACTGGAGTATCGCTTGTCACCGTGTATTACCGAACGCTATGATTATATTGGCTAGGTAGTGTAACGGTGCGATGATTTATATTGAATATTTGACGCTCTGTATTTAAGCGCTTTATTCACTCTAAAAAGAGCGACCGTAAGGGAGGCTGCGCCATTTATTATCGTATAAATGCAAATAAAAATGGCGGCGCTTGGGACAACAAACAGTAGCAAAGCGTCTTATAAAGTTGATGCAAGCACTCACCGAATGTTCAATAAATAGTTATTTACGATAACTATACAGAACGTCGCCCACCGTTATATTAGTTAATGATTGGCAAAAAATCTAGTCTTTTCTATCGATTCATCACCCATATTTTGTAAGAGAACGTATTACTAATGGTTATACAACGACGAAAAACAGCAGATAAAAACGCATATAAAGGCAGGCTTCAGCCATCATTTAAGCCATGGTTCATGCAACTAAGATAGCAGAACATCAAAGCGAAAGCGGTAACTGGAGAAAATAACAACGGTCACTTGATACACAAAATACTTGCCAAAAAAAGCCCACCAGCATCTTTGCTAATGGGCTTTATGACTATAGCTACGGCTACGGCTCTGATCAAATCATCAGACGCAACTTAATTGCTTTTTTCTTCAATCAGCTCTTTAATACTGTCGCCGTTATTTTTGGTCGCATTGTCACTTTTTGTAGCATTGTCATTTTTGGCAGCGTTGTTGTTTTTAGCTACGCCTTGGTTGGTGCTTTTATTGTCCGTGCCGGTATTGCTATTTTTATTGGGGTTACTGTTTTTATTGCTGGCGTTATTGACACCGCTATTTGTCGCGCTGTTTGCGCCCGCATTTGCCCCATTGCTACTACTTGGCGGCTTCGGCGTTGGTACGACTGGTGGCTTCTTATTGCTACTATCACCGCCTGCCGCTACCGGTTTTTGATTGTCCGCAGGTTTGTTGCTCGACTCTTCGTTGCCTGCGCCCACAGACGACTGCTCTTCACCGCCTACAATACGCTCCTCAGTGACAGATAAGGTCTCAGAGGTGTCGATAGACTGGCGAATACTGGTCTCACTGCTGCTCGGTGCGCGCCGTGTTTCATCGGCGTCGTTGCTGTCATCGGCAGGTTGACGCACTGGTACTTCGCGCTTGGTCGGGCGCAAATCAACCGCGCGCGTTCGCCTATTGCTCAAATCTTTTATGGGATCGGGGCGCTCATAATTATCGATGATACCGATATAGCGATTGATTTCTTCTGGCAACACGCGGACATCAGCCGGTAATTTAAAGTCCACCAGTTTTGAGGCGCCAACCGCTTCTTGCGGACTGCTCATCAGCCCATAAGTTAGCATATAACGCACTTGGTTTTCGTCATCTAAATAGCGAAAATACGCAAACTTTTTGCGATCATCACGGCTTTCTAGATAGCTGACGATGACGTCGTTTTCGGCGACATTCATCACCTGCACTGTCCATTTGCCCTTGTTTGCTAGCAAATAGCGCTTGTCTTTGAACTCATCAGGATAGCTGCGCAAATCGCGAATGGTCGCGTCAAAGCTGAGCGGCTGCACATCCGTATCCAGCTCATGCAAGGATTCTATGGTGAGCGGCTGTTCAAGCTCAGCACTAAGCGGCTGGGGCGCGGTTATCGGTGCGTTTTCGATTTTGGCACCCATCGCTGGGGTTTGACTAAACATCCAAACCAAAGCGGTAACCACGCCAAGTAGCAACGTCGCTACCAGCCACATCAATGCTTGGCGGCGATATGCTTGGCTTGCGCTACGCGTCGTCGATCTTGGTGCTGCCATGGGAGTATCCTTGGTGAAAATAGAGTTAACAACGCAACATAAAGACTCGTTGAAAGTAAATGCCAGCGGTCACGTTAGGCGCTAAACGCACATTGTCTTCACCAAACGCTTATGATTGTAAAATCAGTATCTTACGTATTATGTGCGGCCAGCACGTCGGTTAATAGCGTGGCATCAAAATCATTGGTCAATACCGCCTCACCCAGTGATTTTAACAAAATCAGGCGGATTTGTCCGTGTTTCACTTTTTTATCATGACCCATCAGATCAAGCGCAGTGTCCACCGCGATCGCAGGCGGATGGATAGGCAGATTTGCCAAGGTCAACACATGCTTGACACGCGCCACCTCCTCATTACTTAGCCAGCCCATTTTTTGTGAAAGTTCGGCGGCCTGTACCATACCTGCCGCCACAGCCTCGCCGTGTAGCCAGTTGCCGTAGCCTTGATGCGTCTCGATCACATGACCAAAAGTATGGCCGAAATTAAGCAAGGCACGCACACCTGACTCGCGCTCGTCTTGGGCCACGATATCGGCTTTATACTGACAGCAGCGCTTTACTGCCTCACCAAGCACGGCCAAATCCAGCGCCATCATGGCAGGCAGATTGCTCTCCAGCCACTGCAAAAAACTGACATCCATGATAAGGGCGTACTTGATGACCTCTGCCAGCCCTGCTGAGAGCTCACGAGCAGGCAAGGTTTTGAGTGTACTCATATCAGCCAGTACCATTTGCGGTTGCCAAAAAGCGCCAATCATGTTTTTGCCTTGTGCATGATTGATGCCTGTTTTGCCGCCGACACTAGAGTCTACTTGTGACAGCAATGTCGTTGGTATCTGGATAAAATTCACGCCGCGCATAAAACTTGCCGCCGCAAAGCCTGTCATATCGCCAATGACGCCGCCACCTAGGGCGATGAGCGTCACGTCACGGTTGAAGTGAGCATCCATCAGCGCATCATAAATCTGATTGATACTGTCTTGATTTTTATACTGCTCACCATCTGGCAGCACGCAGACTCTCACAGTAAAGTGCGCGGCCAGCGCTTGTTCAAATGCAGAGAGATATAAAGGCGCAACCGTCTCATTGGTGACGATTAAAACCTGACGGCCCGTGATATAAGGCGCCACCTGCTGCGCCATACTGCCATTTTTGGCCGCGTCTTCAGTAATAATGATGGGATAATCATGGCTTTGTGTCTGAACGGTTAAACCCTCAAAAAACAGTGGCGTGGCCATGAAGTACTCCTTAAATAGTGGTCATAAGCGATGAGCAGCTGACTGTCTGTCATCCATACAGTATCTATACAGTTAGCTTCGGTTATTGGGGACGGTAATGGCAGACATATCAAACGATGCCAGCTGCTGCAAGAGTTGATTGACCATATGACGCGGATAAGTATGGCCAGTTGGCATGATGATATGCGCCACTTGCCGGTATAGCGGATCACGGGTGCTGTAGAGATCCTGCAATATCTGCTTGGGGTTGGGCTGCTGTAGCAATGGTCGCGACTTGTCTTTTGCCGTACGCGCCATTTGCACATCAACGGGGGCATTGAGATACACGACGATGCCACGCTGGTGCAAAAACGCGCGATTTTCGGCAGACATGACCGCACCGCCACCAGTTGCCAATACAATTTGCGGTTTTTGGGTCAACTCATCGATGGCGCGTGTCTCACGCTCGCGAAAGCCTGCTTCACCTTCTTTGGCAAAGATCCACGCAATATCGGCACCTGTTTGCGACTCGATGTACCAGTCACTATCCAAAAACTCACGTCCTAGCTGCTTAGCCAGCAGTTTACCGATTGTCGTTTTCCCTGCTCCCATCGGCCCCACTAAAAACACCGACGGCAATTCCTCCACCATAGTACTTACTCAGCTAAATTAGCTATGATACAACGTCATTGATATTCTGGCTAGTAACGAGCCGCGATAATTGTCCGCAAAATCTCATCCCTCTTTCGGCTTACTCATAAAAAAAGCAAGCACTCAGGCTCGCTTTTTTAAAGTAGGTCAACCTATGATTAATTCAAGCGGCTGGTACCATCATTGATGAGTTTTGGTGTGACAAAGATTAATAGCTCTTCTTTGGCATTACTACGCACATCTTTGCGGAAGGCGCGGCCAATATACGGCAAATCCCCTAAGAAAGGCACTTTATCCACGCCGTTACTGGTACGGTTTTTGAACACGCCACCTAAGACCACGGTCTGACCATCTTCGATGATAACGTTGGTTGAGATTGAGTCTTCAGCGATGGCGACCTGATTGTTGATGATGGTCGGTGTGCCATTGGTGATGAGGAGTTGTAGGCCAATTTTGCCATCAGGGGTGATGTTTGGCGTGGCCTCCAAGCTCAGCGCCGCTTCTTTAAAGCTGGTGGTGGTCGCGCCACTGGCTGAGGCTTCTTGATACGGAATCTGAGTCCCAGATGACACCTTTGCGGTTTGTTTATCCGCGGTCAAAATCTTCGGCGTCGAGATGACTTCACCGCGATTGTCCGCTTGCAGCGCTGATAGCTCAAGGTCGAGCATCACATCTGACATACTGAGCAAACCAAAGGCAATACTACCCGCTGGGTTGGCCACACCCAAATCGACGTTTAGGTTATCAGGGCGCGTGATGTCATAAGAAGGATACGAGACCGTCTGACCGTTGACGGTGGTGGTTTCTACATCAAAGTCTTTTAAATCCCACAATGTCTGGTTACTGCCGCCCACCAACAAGTTACGGTTATTGGCCGCACCATTTGACAAGATACCCCAACGAACACCGATCTCTTTACTAAAGCTGTCGGTCGCACTGACAATACGCGCCTCGATCATCACCTGACGCACCGGAATATCGATTTTGCTGATCAGTTTATGAATGTTTTCAATACTGTCTGCCACATCTTTGACAATCAAGGTATTGGTACGCTCATCCACAGTGACGGTACCGCGATTTGACAACAAAGAGTTATTGTCGTCGGCACGGTTTGAGCTACCACCAGAAGAGCCGCTGCCTTGAGAGATCAATGTCAGAACATCTTGCGCTTTAGCATAGCTTAAGCGGATGTACTCTGTACGTAATGGTGCAAAAGACTCAACCGCTTGCTGCGCTTCAAGCTCACGTGCTTCTTGCTCTGCAAGCTCTGTCGCCGGCGCGACCAAAATCACATTGCCGTTTTCACGTTTGCCCAGATTTTTACTCTTTAAAATAATATCAAGCGCTTGATCCCAAGGTACGTTGATCAGGCGCAACGTGATGTTACCTGCAACCGAATCACTTGCCACGATATTCATCTCGGTAAACTGCGCCAAAATATCTAAAACGCTGCGGATCTCGACATCTTGGAATTCCATAGACAGTGGCTCACCGCTATAGACTCTTTCTTCGAGCGTCGGCTCACGCAGTAGCTCAGGCTTACTGATGCTGATATTTAGCTGATTGCCTGACTGGTACGCTTGATACTCATAATCGTCGTTCATATTGATGGTGACGACACCATTTTGACCTTGGTTTTTGGTATCAATACTACTGACCAGACCGCTATTGATATTTAGACGGCGCAGCAAGTTTCTAGGCACCGTACTGCCTGTCAAACGGACGACCAGCTTATTGCCTTGACGTTGTACATCTACTGGAATGGCTTCATTGGCCAAAGCGATACTGATATTACCACCACCATCGTTACCTGCAGCAAAATTGACGGCGGTTAGGCCTTCATAGCTATACTGCTTACTCACTTGTGAGGCGGCAAGCTGTGGATCCAATAGCGGATTGACCCGAACCACCATCGTATCTGCGGGTACTTGATTTTTGACCACCGTAGTGTTGGTGCTATTGACCGCCGCAACAGGAACGCTACTGGTTTCTACAATGGGGGTGACTATTGCTGTGGTTGTCATGCCACTACTGTTATTCAGCACATCTTGCACAGGATCATTGGTGATTATTTGATTAACGACGGGCTGATTAACAGGTTGGCTAACCACGGGGCGACTAGGGTCAGTGATGGTCAGCAGCAAATCATTACCATCGACCGCTGTGGTATAGTTGCCTGCTTGCTTGAGACCCACAATGAGACGCGTGGTGCTGTCGCTGCTTAGTGTCGTGACATCATTGACCATGCCGATGTTGTATTCGTTAAATCGACTAGCCAGCCCATTTTGCACTTGTTCAAAATCTAGTACCAAACGGCTTGGATCATCTAGCTGATAGGCTGCAGGCAATGCTGGCGCACTGGCAAAGCTCAAGCGCATTTGCGTCACTGCTGGCGCAGTTTGTACCACAGAGACGTTATTGATACGCTGGGCAGCTTGGGCATGGTTACTCACTGCTACCATGCTGACTGCCAATGCTGAAACGGCAAAAGCAGAAGATACGCGGTTACTCATCGTCATTACCTTGTTGTTGCGTACTGTCATTATTTATTCCTCAAAAAATCTGCCGACTTAGCTTATAGGAGAGACCAGCGACTGGGGTTTTTCGATAAACCCTGCGCGGCTGTCTGGCACAATTTCAATCAAGTTAATCTGGGTCGGCGTGATTTCAACAATACGGCCGTCATTCAATCCAAGATAATCACCTACTTTCACACTCGCAACTGAGCCATCAGGACGTTGTACCAACGCATATCGCTGACCTTCAGGCGAAATAACGACACCGCGAAAGACCAGCTGTGATAGCTCGTACTGCTCAAGCGGCCCTTTGACTCTGGTAATATCAGGGCGTACACCATCGATAGGCGTCGTCGGCCCTTGTACATTGACCAAACTTGGGGGCAAAAACGGACTGCGCTGCGTGCTTGCGCTGTATACAAAATCCTCTACCAGCTCCGCCTTAGGTGGGGGCTCAATCGGCTGCGCTGGCTGGTTGCGTATGTCATTCATCGACTGCTGTGCCATCCCTATGCGATCGCTACAGCCCGTCATCGACAACACCACCATACTTAACGCCAGTAACGTGGGCAGTTTATTTATCATCATTGACTGTCTCCTGCAGCAGCGGCATCACCTTCAGGATTTGCTTCTTTTGAACGATAGGTTTTGGTTTGTAGTACCAGATTTAGCTCTGGCAATACATCCAAGCTCGGCTGCGGGTTACTCACCTCAAAATCATGCATCGTGATGATACGAGGTAGAGCAGCCAGTCCACTGATAAAGCTGCCAAACTGATGATACTCACCCAATGCGGCAATACGTATCGGCTGCTCAATAAAAAACTCGTTTTCAATTTCAGGCTCAACCGAGATATCCTGAAAACGAATATTGCTGCCCACACCAGTCATGTTGATACCCTCTACCAGCTCTGACACCCGTGTGTCTTTTGGTAGTTGATCAAGTAACGAGTTAAACTCAGCTTCCATCTGCACCACTTGCGCTTTATACGCTTCTAAGTGACGGGCGCGTGATTCTTTTTCACGATAACTATCGAGCAAGGTTTGCTGCTGGCTTTCGGCGGCATTGATTTCATCGATTTTGCCACTGATCGGCAGCGCCCATGACAAGGCGGCGATAAAAACAATGATAAGCCCTATCACCGTTACCTTGACGGGCAATGGCCAGCTACCATAGTTTTCAGAGTCTAACGACTCAAAACTGCGACGAAACTCTTGTAAGTCAAACTGCTTTTTTGGCTTTAGGTCTGCTTTTTTGATTTTGATTAGGCTTTTTTTGCGGCTCAGTTTCATAACGCACCTCCAAGCCCAGTACCCTCTTCAGGTGTGGCCGTCTCTGACTGCACCTTTGTGGTTACCACAAACTGTACATAGCTGTCTTCTGGATAAACAGGGCGCGTCTGCTCACCTGTATTGATGGTGTTATTGAGTGCAGGCGTTGCCTGATAAGCACTGATGTTTTGTTGAATATTGCTGACAGCAGAGTTACCCATCCATTTACTACTATCGAGATTACGAATCAGATTGGACACCACATTTGGGTTATCTGCCAGGCCGGTCAAGGTGATGACATCTCCTTCGCGCTTGAGATTATTGAGATAAAGCGCCGACGGCATTGCTTTAGCCAAATCGTCCCATAGACGTACAGGAACCGGGCGACGACCTTGCAAGTCTTGAATCACTTGCATACGTGAGATAATATCTTCACGGCGCTGCTCTAAGCTATCGATTTCGCTCAACACGGTGTCTAAACGCGCGTTTTCTTGTTCAATCAAGGCATTGGCATCGAGCTGCTCTTCAAGCTCATTATTAAAATAGCTCCACGTAGCAAATGCGGCCAACAACGTTAGTAGTGTCACAGCTACCACAAGCGTGATAAACTCTTTGTTGCGGCGTTCGCGCTCTTCGGCGCGCCAGGGTAAGAGGTTAATACGAGCCATTAGTCAAAGCTCCTTAACGCAAGACCACATGCTGCCATGAGGCTTGGGGCATCGATCGCCAGTTGCTCATTATCGATATGTGGCGCGATGGTCATATTGGTAAATGGATTGGCGATACTGACAGTCACGCCCAGTTTTTGTTGCGCCATGCCAGCCAGACCGGGAATCGAGCTACTGCCCCCCGCGAGGACCACGTGATCGATATTGCTGTATTGGCTCGAAGAAAAATAGAACTGCAAAGAGCGAGTGATTTGCTGAATGGTGTTTTCGATAAACGGCGTCAATATCTCAGGATAGTAATCGTCAGGCAAGGTGCGCTCACGCTTACTCAGCGCCGCTTCCTCAGACGATAAGCCATAGCGATTTTGTATTGCCTCTGTAAGCTGAGCACCGCCAAATAGCTGTTCGCGGCTATAGATAAATTCGCCATTTTTGGCGACATATAAGGTGGTTTGATTGTGACCAATATCTACCAAAGCGACTAATTCTGGTAGCCCTGGTAAATTATCTACCATCAAACCAAAAGCACGCTCAATAGCGTGCGACTCAATATCCATGACCTTGGTTTGCATGCCGCCGAAGGTTAAGGCATCGACGCGTTGGTCGACATTCTCCGAGCGTGAGGCCGCCAGTAGCACCTGCACCATATCGTCACTGACCAAAGAAGGGCCTAAGACTTCAAAGTCTAGGTTGACGTCTTCAAGAGGGTAAGGCACGTATTGATCGGCATCGAGACGTATCTGCGCTTCGCGCTCGACATCGCTGAGTGCCATGTCCATATCGATAATCTTGGTAATCACCGCTGACCCTGATACAGCTGTCGCTGCATGGGCATTAGCCACTTGACAGCGTCTGGCCAAACTGGCAATCGTATCGCCAACGGCTTCAGTATCCACGATGAGTTTATCGACGACTACGCCTTCCGGTAGTCTTTCAATGCCATAAGATTTTAAGTGGAACATGCCTTGTTGGTGCTGTATGTCAACCAACTTTACTGAGGTGGCACAGATATCCACTCCAATCAAATGTCGACTTTTGGAAGTAAATAGCCTCACAAACTCTATACCTTATATTAAGTGTACAATCTGATAGTTATTTGTAATAATTGAATACAATACTTTACTTAATAGATAGATTCAAGCATTTAAATTATATATTAAGGCTAACTTACACATTTATTATGACCTCCCTATTTCGTTCAAGGTATAATGCACTACCTGTTGCAAATCATTAATTAATAAGTCTTATTATGGCCAAAAAAAATGCTACTGCTCACATTATTCACTTTTTGGTAGGGCTATTTATTGCTTGTTTAGCCTTGGCGGTCATCTTGGCAATGGCAGTTCCTATTGGCTTTTATGGCATGGCCATGTATTTATCGCCTACCCTGCCAAGTACGCAAGAGATAAAGACCGCGACGCTAGAAATGCCATTGCAGATATATAGTAGTGATGACAAACTCATTGGTCAATACGGCAATCGTTTATCATTACCGATCACTTTTGAGGAAATCCCTGAAGATTTGACTCATGCTTTTTTGGCCGCAGAAGACGCGTCTTTTTTCCAGCACAGTGGTATCAGCATTAAAGGTTTAGGTCGCGCGGTCACCGAAGTGGTGACCGATGATGATAGTCAAACAGGTGGCTCAACCATCACCATGCAGGTGGCCAAAAACTACTTTTTGAGCCCAGAGCGTACCTTAAATCGTAAACTAACTGAGCTGTTTTTGGCCCGTAAAATAGAAGACGAGCTCAGTAAAAACGACATTTTGACCCTTTATGTCAATAAGATTTATTTGGGTGAAGGCGCTTACGGCATCCGTGCGGCCGCCAAAAAATACTATAGTAAGTCACTAGACAACCTCACCATTGCAGAGATGGCAATGCTGGCAGGTCTGCCAAAAGCCCCTTCTAAGTACAATCCTGTTGCCAATCCTGAGCGCGCCCTGACCCGCCGCAACTGGATCATTGGTCGTATGCATGAGCTGGGTTATATCAGTCAAGCGCAGCATGATGAAGCAGTCAACTCCCCCATCGGCATCAAGCTCTATCAGGAAAAACTCGATGTTAATATGCCTTATTTGGCAGAGATGGCACGCTCTACCTTAGTAAATCGCTACGGTGAGCAGGTCATGCATGGCGGCTGGCGCGTGCGTCTGACCGTCGATAGCAAAGCACAAACCGATGCAGAGGCCGCCGTACTCAAAGGTCTCATCGCTTATGAGCATCGCCATGGCTGGCGCGGCGCTGAAGCGAATGATGAGCCATTAGAGAACTTCCGTCGGTATAGTAACCTATCACCTGCCAAAGTGACAAAAGTAAATGCTCGTAGTTTTGAGGCCACTATCCCCTCGGGTGAGACGGTAACGGTTAACTGGTCTGGGATGAGCTGGGCGCGCAAATACATCTCTGCCGATCGTATCGGTTATTATCCAAGTAATGCCAGTCAAGTCGTCAGTAAAAACGATATTGTGCGCCTGATTCCGACAGCGAGCAACCGCTGGCAGCTGGCTCAAATTCCTGACATACAAGGCAGTCTGGTTTCATTAAACCCAGAAACAGGCGCGCTCAATGCTTTGGTCGGTGGTTTTGATTTTAATCACAGTAAGTTTAACCGAGCGCTGCAAGGCTGGCGGCAACCTGGCTCTACCATCAAACCTCTAGTCTATACCGCAGCCCTAGAAAAAGGCTACCGCCCTGATAGTATCGTCTCAGACCGCCCTATCCAAGTTGGAGACTGGAAACCCAAAAACTCTGACGGGCGTTTTTTAGGAGACATCACCTTACGTCGCGGTTTGTATCTATCGCGCAACCTTGTCTCTATTCGTCTGTTACAGGCTATCGGTATCTCTGATACTCGTACATTATTAGACGAGTTCGGTCTCGATAAAGAAAAGCTGCCAACTACCCTATCGTTGGCATTGGGTACAGGGCAAGCGACACCGCTACAGATGGCCACCGCTTATGCAACCTTCGCCAATGGCGGTCACCGTGTACAGCCTTATTTTATTGAGCAAATTTATAACTACAATAACAAACTGCTTTTTCAGGCCAACCCGCAGCAAGCCTGCGCCTCATGTTTTAATGAGCAACTAGAACGCGTCAACAAAAAGCTGCTAGAAGACTATGATAGCGCGCTCGAACAAGCGGCAACTGTAGATGCAGCAGCAGACTCAAAAGACCGTGATACCGAAGCAGGTACACAGAGCGATCAAAGCCGTATCTATGATGCCAGTCCGCAATCAGATCGCCTAAAAGCGCCTGCAGTACAGTACGTGATGGCCAAACAAGCACCGCGTATCTTAAAGCCTAGAGTGGCCTTTGAGATGGCAGACATATTACGTGACGTCGTACAGCATGGCACGGCAAGAAGAGCAAAAGCACTGGGACGTGATGATATCGGTGGTAAAACTGGTACCACCAACGAAGCAAAAGACGCTTGGTTTGCAGGGTTTCATCCCAGTAACGCAACCGTCGTCTGGATGGGCTTTGACCAGCCATCGACCATGGGTCGGCGCGAATACGGCGGGGTGGCAGCGCTACCAGTATGGATTGACTTTATGAAAGCCCAGCTCAAAGACACCCCTCATCAATGGGTCTCTATCAATAATCGCTCAAAATCCAAAAAACAAAAACAAAGAATCATAGAAATGACGGATGACGGTATCGTTACCAGCGATGAAGACGATAATACGCCTACCGACACTGCATCAGAAAAACCTGTCAAAACCAGCACCCAGCAGCGCAAGCCGCCAGCACCTGAGCCGGTCGAAGACGAGCGTCCAGCACCAACGACGCGTCATGATAGCGTACCGCAAAATCCGCTATCGGTAACCCCGGTGGAGCGTATGCCGGCCATGCCTGAATAACCCAAGCTCTAGGGTGTGTCCTCATTTTAAAAATGGCGATAAAAATGAGATAAATCGCCGTCAAACAAGGAAAATAGCACAGGTAATATCGAGATACTAGTCAGCTATTTGACACCGTTTGGCCAGATTTAGCCATTTTCAGCCCATTTAGATGGCTATCGATTGAATTGAGGACACGCCCTAGTATGGTTAATTCACTTTAAAACCGATACAGTGCAGCTGGTATGAGTTTTGCTCAGCATCTGTCAGCGTAGACACAGTAAGTAAGAAAAATGTATATCAGTTGCACGTTAATTTGGGCCTATCGACTTTATTTTGAACTGACTATACTTTATATAAAAGCGTGTTTGACCATGATCAAACACGCTTTTTTCTTGATGCTGTCATGTAAGGTAGGACCAAAAAGCCGTTAAACAACAGTATGGATCAGGGTAGTTAAAACTCAACCATACCCGCACGCAGCTGCTCTATCAGCTCTAAAAGCTGCTGACGCCACTCGCGGATGGTGGCTTCATCTGGCAGCCACTGATTCGATAACGTCACAACGTTGACAATAAGATCAGTCGCTTTTGCCGTATCTCTACTCGCACTTAGCGTCTCATCAATCACTGTATCTGGTGGTACCGCATACAAACTACGCTGATACGCGCGCTCTATGTTGGCCACAAAGCCCTGCTGCTGCAACTGTTGTAAACGCTGGACTTCAGGCGATACTTGCGTGCGCGCACTTAGCGCTTGCTCGATGTCGCACAATGTCGGCGCTGTCATGTTTAAACCATAAAAATGTCCAAGCTCCTGAGTAAAAGCCAACAACGCACCATATAAATGAAAAATAGCGGTTTCACAATGCGCCTGATATAGCTGCTTATCACTACTACTGTCCGCCGCTTGGCAGGCAAGACGACAAAAATACAGCTTTTGATTGGTGCGGTCTGCTTGATATTTGGCAACACGGGTTTTACCAGCCATTGGCAATTTATCCTTCTATAAGATATAAGTGGGAGCTTGTTTTCCAGTGTACTATTTTTTTGGATAACAGTACCACGTCTTTCTGACTTTTGTACGTGCACAAAAAAGCCAGCAACATAGGCTGGCTTTTTTGAGAGTGATAAGACATCAAAGACAATTAATTATCTTGATTTAGCTCTTGCGCAAAGGCTTCATCAAAGCTTGCAAAGTCTTTACTATCGGTGCTGGCCGTCATATCAAAAGCTGCGTTTAGATCTGACTCTTGTAGTTTTTGCTCTGCTTTTTCTTTACGGGCTTTGTGATAAGCAAGCCCCGTACCAGCAGGAATCAAGCGACCAACGACCACGTTTTCTTTTAGACCACGTAGCTCATCAACTTTACCTGTTACCGCAGCAGCAGTTAAGACACGAGTAGTCTCCTGGAACGACGCCGCTGAGATAAAGCTTTCTGTTGCCAGACTTGCTTTGGTGATACCAAGCAATTGACGCTCGTACTGTACTGGGAACTTACCTTCGGCTTCAAGTTTGCTATTTAACGCTTTGATATCCGCGTACTCGACCTGATCGCCTTTAAAGTGGTTTGAATCACCGCCATCAGTCACTTCAACTTTGCGCAGCATCTGACGAATAATAACTTCGATGTGCTTATCGTTGATTTTTACACCTTGCAGACGATAGACGTCCTGTACTTCGTTAACGATATAATCAGCAAGGGCGGTTTGACCTTTTAGACGTAGAATATCGTGCGGGTTTTGCGGACCATCAGCGATAATCTCACCGCGAGCAACTGTCTCGTTTTCGAAAACGTTGATCTGACGCCATTTCGGGATTAGCTCTTCATGTACCTCACCATCTTCATTGGTGATGATAAAGCGGTTTTTCCCTTTGGTTTCTTTACCAAAGCTGACCACACCGGTCATCTCTGCCATGATGGCATGATCTTTTGGACGACGTGCTTCAAACAAATCAGCCACACGTGGTAGACCACCGGTAATATCCTTGGTACCTGATGACGCTTGTGGTACACGGCCTAATACCGAACCTGCGGCTACTTTTTCACCGTCGCTGACGCGGATGATGGTTTCCGCTGGCAAGAAATAAACCACTTCTTTGCCTTCATCCGTATTCAAGATGATAGCAGGACGCAAATCTTTAGCCGAGCTTGAACGGTCACGAGTCGCTAAAATTTCAAACGAGCTCATACCCGTTGCATCATCGACTTTGACCGTCGCTGTCGAACCATCAATGATATCGCTAAAGCGTGCTGTACCGGCAAACTCTGTGATAATTGGGTGCGTGTGTGGATCCCATTTAGCGATGGTCTGGCCACCTTCGACTTGCTCTTCGTTTTTCACCAGAACGCTTGAGCCATAAGGCACTTTATAGCGCTCACGCTCACGACCAAGCTCATCGGTCAGCGCAAGCTCTGCTGAACGCGAGACGATAACCAAGTGGCCATCAGTGTGTTCAACCGTTTTCATGTTTTCAAAATGCACTTGACCTGCATTACGTGCTGAGATGCTGTTGTCCACAGATGCTGAGCTTGCCGCCCCGCCCACGTGGAAGGTACGCATGGTCAACTGAGTACCAGGCTCACCAATTGACTGCGCTGCCATGACACCAACTGACTCACCAATATTGACCTTATGACCACGAGCCAGATCACGACCATAACACTGTGAACACACGCCATGCTCAACTTCACAAGTAATCACTGAACGTACCCAGATGTCATCAATGGCGTTGTTGTCTAGTACATTTACCCAATGCTCATCGATCAACGTACCCGCTGGAATCAAGACTTTTGACGGATCGTCATTATACGTCACATCACGCGCGGTCACACGGCCAAGGACAAGCTCACCGAGTTTTTCGATGATCTCACCACCTTGGATGTGCGGCTTCATGAGCAAGCCTTCTTCGGTGCCACAGTCTTCGCTGGTCACAACCAAATCTTGCGCCACATCGACCAAGCGACGTGTTAGGTAACCTGAGTTAGCCGTTTTTAGGGCAGTATCAGCAAGACCTTTACGCGCACCGTGCGTCGAGATAAAGTACTGTAGTACGGTCAAACCTTCGCGGAAGTTAGCTTTAATCGGTGTCTCAATGATTGAGCCATCTGGTTTTGCCATCAAACCACGCATACCAGCAAGCTGACGAATCTGCGCGGCACTACCACGAGCACCAGAGTCTGACATGATAAAGATAGAGTTAAATGACTTTTGCTCGTCTTCTTCGCCTTGGGCATTGATGACTTTATCGGTCGCTAAGTTATCCATCATCGCTTTAGCGACTTTATCGTTGGTACGCGACCAGATATCGACGACTTTGTTATAACGCTCACCTGCAGTCACAAAACCTTGCTCAAACTGATCTTCGATTTCGCGAACTTCCGCTTCGGCGGTTTCGATGATTTGTTTTTTCAGCGGCGGAATCACCATATCATCGATACCGATTGATACGCCTGATAATGTCGCTTGAGCAAAACCAAGATACATCAATTGGTCAGCAAACATAACACTTTCTTTGACGCCAACTTTACGGTAGCAAGAGTTGATCAAACGCGAGATATTCTTTTTGGTCATCTCTTGGTTGCACTCATCAAACGACATGCCTTGTGGCATGATGTTCCAGATAAGCAAACGACCAGCCACTGTATCTTTTAGAGTGACTTCTTTGCTTTCATTGCCCTCTGCATCGACGTGCGTTTCTGTCACACGCACTTTGATTTTTGCGTTGACATGCAGGTCGTTTGAACCGATGGCACGTAAAGCTTCGTTGACGGTCGAAAATATCATGCCTTCGCCTTTGGCATTGATCGACGAGCGGCTAATGTAATACAGACCAAGTACAACGTCCTGTGAGGGTACGATGATTGGATCACCGTTGGCTGGCGATAGGATGTTGTTGGTTGACATCATCAATGCGCGCGATTCGAGCTGAGCTTCTAGCGTCAATGGCACGTGTACGGCCATTTGGTCACCATCAAAGTCAGCGTTAAACGCGGTACAAACCAGCGGATGCAATTGGATCGCTTTACCTTCAATAAGCACCGGCTCAAATGCCTGTAAACCCAAACGGTGAAGCGTTGGCGCACGGTTTAGTAGGACTGGATGCTCACGGATAACCATGGCCAGCATATCCCATACTTGCGGCTCTTCACGCTCTACCATCTTTTTGGCAGCTTTAATCGTTGTAGCTAGGCCATGCGATAGTAGCTTGTTGTAAGTAAATGGCTTGAACAACTCAAGTGCCATTTTCTTTGGCAGGCCACACTGATGCAAACGCAGGGTCGGACCAACAACGATGACCGAACGGCCAGAGTAGTCAACACGTTTACCAAGTAAGTTTTGACGGAAACGGCCTTGCTTACCTTTGATCATATCTGCCAAAGATTTCAATGGACGCTTGTTACTACCAGTAATTGCACGACCACGGCGACCGTTATCAAGCAAGGCATCCACTGATTCTTGTAGCATACGTTTTTCGTTACGTACGATGATATCAGGTGCACTTAGCTCGAGCAGACGCTTTAGACGGTTGTTACGGTTGATAACGCGGCGATACAGATCGTTTAGATCTGATGTCGCAAAACGGCCGCCTTCTAGTGGTACCAGTGGGCGCAAGTCTGGTGGTAATACTGGTAAGATATTCATTACCATCCACTCAGGCTTGTTGTTCGAGTCACGGAACGCTTCTAATAGTTTTAGGCGCTTAGACATCTTTTTGAGCTTGGTTTCAGAGCCTGTTTGCGGGATCGCTTCGCGCAGCTCATCAATCTCGATATCGATATCGATGTCTTTGAGCAGGTCTTGTACCGCTTCTGCACCCATTTTGGCAGTGAATTCGTCACCGAACTCTTCTAGGGCTTTGTAGTAATCTTCATCATCGAGCAGTTGGTACTTCTCTAAAGAAGTCAGGCCAGGCTCAGTGACGATATAGCTCTCAAAGTATAGAACGCGTTCGATATCGCGTAGGGTCATGTCGAGAAGTAGACCGATGCGGCTTGGCAGAGATTTTAAGAACCAAATGTGCGCAACAGGGCTTGCAAGGTCAATGTGACCCATACGATCACGGCGAACTTTGGCAGTGGTGACTTCTACGCCACACTTCTCACAGATAACGCCTTGAAACTTACGGCGTTTGTACTTACCGCACAAGCATTCAAAGTCTTTGACTGGGCCAAAAATTTTGGCACAAAACAGACCATCACGCTCAGGCTTAAACGTACGGTAGTTGATTGTTTCTGGTTTTTTAACTTCACCATGTGACCACGACTTAACCACATCAGGGGCGGCTAAGGTAATTTGAATACTATCAAACTCTTGATTACCGCTAGCGGTAGGGCTTTGCATGATATCGAGTAAATCTTTCAAGTTGCTTCTCCGTTATCTTTATAATCATCTAACAGCATATTGTCGACGCCAAGTTAGATGAATGAAGGCAATGAATCGGGTTGAGACAAATCACCAAAAGCAGTCGCCATAAGCGTACTACTTTTGGTTGACAACTAGGTTAAACAGCAATCTTTCTGCTTTGGGTTTAGTTGCTTTGTTTTAACTCAATATTAATACCCAGTGATTTGATTTCTTTGGTCAGTACGTTGAATGACTCAGGCATACCTGGATCCATGTACTGCTCACCATCGACGATGTTTTTGTACATACGGGTACGGCCTTCGACGTCATCTGATTTCACTGTCAGCATCTCTTGCAACGTGTAGGTTGCGCCGTACGCTTCTAGTGCCCATACTTCCATCTCACCGAATCTCTGACCACCGAACTGTGCTTTACCGCCTAGTGGCTGCTGGGTGACCAGTGAGTAAGAACCCGTTGAACGCGCGTGCATCTTGTCATCGACCAAGTGGTTAAGCTTGAGCATATACATGTAACCCACGGTCACTTTACGGTCAAACTTCTGACCGGTACGGCCATCATACAAGGTTTGCTGACCATCACGATCCATACCAGCAAGCTCTAGCAAGTCTTTGACTTGATACTCGTGAGCACCATCAAATACTGCTGTACCCATCGGCACGCCATCACGTAGATTGTCTGCTAATGCCAAGATATCATCATCAGACAAGCTGTCTAGATCGACTGACTCACCGCCAACTTGGTTATAAATCTTATCTAAAAACTCACGTAACTCTTTGATTGCCGCTTGCGCTTTTAGCATACCGTCAATCTTTTCACCCAAGCCCTTAGCCGCCATACCCAAATGCGTCTCAAGTACCTGACCGATGTTCATACGCGATGGTACACCTAGCGGGTTCAATACGATGTCAACGGTATTGCCATGCTCATCATATGGCATGTCTTCGACTGGCATGATGCGTGATACCACACCTTTGTTACCATGACGACCGGCCATTTTATCCCCTGGCTGGATACGACGTTTCACTGCCAGATAGACCTTGACGATTTTTTGGACGCCATGCTGCAAGTCATCACCAGCCGTTAATTTGCGTTTTTTCTCTGCAAATTTCACATCGATGTCTTTTTGCTTATCGACCAAGTAATCAGCGATCTGCGTGAGACGCTCAGAGATCTCTTCTTCGACTGGTTGGATATCAAGCAGCGTCTCAAGGCTCATCTCTTTCATGTCAGCCAACGCCATGACTGTACCGGCTTTTAGACCAGCACCGCCACTGACTTTTTGACCATCAAGCAAGGTACCAATACGGCCGCGCGCCGCTTCTTCAAAGATACGTAGCTCTTCTTTTAAATCTTTACGATAGCTATCAAGCTGCGACTTCTCGATTGCTTTGGCACGCGCGTCTTTTTCGACGCCATCACGGGTGAAGACTTGTACGTCGATGACCGTACCTTTGCTTGAGGTTGGCACCCGCAGTGAGGTGTCTTTTACATCCGCGGCTTTTTCACCAAAGATAGCCCGTAGCAATTTCTCTTCTGGCGTGAGCTGCGTCTCACCTTTTGGTGTGACTTTACCAACCAAGATGTCGCCTGCATCTACTTCAGCACCGATATAAACGATACCTGCCTCATCAAGGTTTGAGAGCGCCGCCTCACCCACGTTTGGAATATCAGCAGTGATTTCCTCTGTTCCAAGCTTGGTATCACGCGCCACACAAGTCAACTCTTGAATATGAATGGTGGTAAAGCGATCTTCTTTGACGACTTTTTCAGAAAGCAAAATCGAGTCTTCAAAGTTATAACCATTCCACGGCATAAAGGCGATACGAATGTTTTGACCAAGCGCCAATTCACCCAAATCGGTTGATGGACCATCAGCTAGGATATCCCCTGACGCGATTTCGTCGCCTTGGTTGACAATGATGCGCTGGTTGATACAAGTATTTTGGTTTGAGCGCGTGTATTTGATCAAGTTATAGATATCGATACCCGCTTCGCCTGCGACCATCTCCTCTTCGTTGACACGCACGACGATACGTGAGGCATCGACGTCTTCGATCACACCGCCACGCTTGGCGATCACACATACGCCAGAGTCACGCGCGACGTGACGCTCCATACCCGTACCCACTAACGGCTTATCCGCACGTAGCGTCGGAACCGCCTGACGCTGCATGTTTGAACCCATCAATGCACGGTTGGCATCATCATGCTCTAGGAATGGAATCAAACCTGCGGCGACCGATACTACCTGACTTGGTGACACATCCATATGCGTCACCTTTTCTGGTGGCATACGGACAAATTCACCATAGCTACGCACGCTGACCATCTCATCGCTCAGCTCACCATTTTCATTCACTGGCGAATCTGCTTGAGCAATGACCGTGCCAACTTCTTCGATGGCAGATAAGTATTCGATCTGGTCAGTTACTTTGCCATCAACCACACGGCGATAAGGCGTTTCTAAGAAACCAAAGCTGTTGGTTTTGGCAAAGGTCGCTAGTGAGTTAATCAGACCAATGTTTGGACCTTCAGGCGTCTCAATCGGACAGACACGGCCATAATGGGTGTCATGAACGTCACGTACTTCAAAGCCTGCACGCTCACGAGTCAGACCACCTGGGCCAAGCGCGGATACACGGCGCTTATGGGTGACTTCAGACAATGGGTTGTTTTGGTCCATAAACTGTGACAACTGACTTGAGCCAAAGAACTCTTTGACAGCAGCTGCTACTGGTTTTGAGTTGATCAAATCTTGTGGTGACAAGTTGTCTGATTCTGCTGAGCTTAAACGCTCTTTGACCGCACGCTCTACGCGCACAAGGCCAACGCGGAACTGGTTCTCTGCCATCTCGCCCACTGAACGAATACGGCGGTTACCTAAGTGATCGATATCGTCGACTTCACCGCGACCATTACGAATCTCAATCAGCTCTTTTAACACATTGATGATGTCATCATTGGTCAACACACTACGCGCACGCTGGATATCAGCGTCGTCAGTGTTCTCAAACTCAAGACCTAGGCGACGGTTAAACTTCATACGACCGACGTTTGACAAGTCATAACGATCGGCGTTAAAGAACATGCTCTCAAACAGCTTTTCAGCGGTCTCAACCGTTGGTGGCTCACCTGGGCGCATGACTTTGTAGATCTCAATCAATGCTTCTTCACGGCTAGAAGTGGTATCAGCACGTAGCGTATCGGCGATATAACTGCCTTGATCGATATCGTTGGTGAACAAAATGCTAAACTCTTTGAGTGCATCACTGGCTTCGAACGCACTGAGCTTGACCAACAATTCATGATCGATGAGCGTATTGGCATGAGCAATCACTTCACCATTGACCACGATATCTTCAGCCAAGATGCGCTCGTATAGATATTCATCAGGCACAGCAATTTTCGTCATACCTGCTTGCTCTAACTGACGGATACGGCGAGCATTGATACGTTTGCCCTGCTCGACGATGACATCACCATCAGGTGAGACGATATCGAACTGCGCCATCTCGCCGCGCAGACGATCAGCGACCAGATCAATCTCAAACTGCTCTTCACCCTTATAGACTTTTACTTTATCAAAGAACAAGTCTAAGATTTCAGAGGTCGTCAAACCAAGCGCACGTAAGATAATAGACGCAAGTAACTTACGACGACGGTCAATACGAGCAAAAACTAAGTCTTTGGCATCAAATTCAAAGTCAAGCCATGAGCCGCGATAAGGGATGATACGAGCGTTATAAAGCACCTTACCACTTGAGTGCGACTTACCTTTATCATGATCAAAGAACACACCAGGCGAGCGGTGCAACTGTGATACGATGACACGCTCAGTACCGTTGATAATAAAGGTACCGTTATCAGTCATCAGTGGCATCTCGCCCATATAGACGCTTTGCTCACGGATGTCTTTGATCGCCGCTTTACTGTCTTTGTCTTTGCTGTCTTTATCCTTGATAATCAAACGGATCTTGACACGCATCGGTGCTGCAAACGTTGAGCCACGCAAGATACACTCACGCTCATCAAACTCAGGCTCGCCTAAGTAATATTCAACGAATTGTAGCTCTGCATTACCAGAATGACTCTCAATCGGAAAAATAGATGAAAAGGCAGCTTGCAGACCAGTATTCTCACGAGCTTTCGGCTTTTTGTGCTCTTGCAAAAATTGCTCATAAGAATCTACTTGAATAGACAGTAAATAGGGAATGTCCATTACAGTGGGCAATTCAGCAAAACTTTTGCGAATACGCTTTTTTTCAGTATAAGAATATGCCATCGAGAGTCCTTACAGTAAACGTGGAAACAAATTAAAAGCGTGGCATGCGTGCATAAATACTATGCAAACATAGCAACGTAAACGTTAATATAAAACAGGTGTTCGTGTTCAGTTTATATCTTTTGTTAATGACTACTTTACTACCAGTGCCGGCTTAGCACCCTTATCAAGTTTTGTCATCAGCATATAGGTCTTTTACCTAGACCATCCAGCCAAAACCCCATCAGCTGTCACTCATCAAAACCAATATCGTCGCTGATATCTACCGTCTACGAGCCTACATACTGACAGTACAACCATGCAAAATGAATAACCTAAGATAAACAGCTTATTAGAACTAATAATATTGGGGATAACTATAACTTTTAGAATCAGTGTAAACTATAGCGTTAATGGAAAAGCATGCAGACACAAAAAAACGCCAAACATCTTAAGACGTTTAGCTCATATCACTGATTTTAAAAACTGGCATGTGTGCTTGCATGTATATCGTCTGTCCTTTTGATGGGTATCCACCGTGATGTTGCATACGTATGTTGGCAGACACAAAAGGTCAAGCTACAAATTATAGTAAAAAAAAGCTGGCAATGCAAGGCATTACCAGCTTTTTTTTCGTACAGCGTTAAACTTATTTTAGTTCAACAGTTGCACCAGCTTCTTCAAGTTTCTTTTTCAACTCTTCAGCTTCGGCTTTAGATGCGCCTTCTTTGATTGGTGCTGGAGCACTTTCAACCAAATCTTTTGCTTCTTTTAGGCCAAGACCAGTTGCTTCACGTACGGCTTTGATAACGCCAACTTTCTTGTCGCCGAAGCTAGCAAGAACAACGTCAAACTCGTCTTTTTCTTCAGCAGCTGGACCAGCAGCAGCGGCAGCAGGTGCAGCAGCAGCAACAGCAGCAGTTACGCCGAATTTTTCTTCCATATCGCTGATTAGCTCAACGATGTCCATTACTGACATTTCAGCGATTGCGTTTAACACATCTTCTTTAGATAGTGCCATGAGAACTCTCCGTTATCTGATAAAAATTAATTGATTTTAATATCGCTTTGGTTGTTTGCCAAATATGCAAATAGAGTTGGCAATACAGTACAACCAGCGATGTCAAAGTTACGTTAAAACAAGTAATTAAGCAGCTTCTTTTGCGTCTTTGATTGCCGCTACAGTGCGAACGAACTTGCCAGGAACAGCGTTCATAGTCTGGACAAGCTTGGTCACTGGTGCGTTCATAGTTGCCATCAAGATAGAGATTGCTTCGTCGCGAGTTGGTAGCTTCGATACGCGCTCTAGCTCTTCTGGACCATAAACTTCACCACCGACTGATACTATTTTGGTCTCTAACGCTTTGTTTTCTTTGCTAAAGTCGAAAACGACTCTGGCAGCAGAACCCAAGTCTTCCATAGAGAAAGCCAAAAGTAGTGGACCAGTCATACGGTCTGACATGCTCTCAAAATTAGTGCCTTCAAACGCACGTTTTGCTAGGGTGTTTTTCACCACTTTCAAAACGACGCCTTTTTCACGAGCTTGTTCGCGCAGCTTAGTAAGCTGTGCAACACCAATACCGTGATATTCGGCAGCTACTGCTGAGTAAGCATTAGCAGCAACTTCAGACACTTCAGCCACAACTTGTTGTTTTTGTTCTAGCGTTAATGCCATAAGTTGACTCCTTTAATCTTATCAATCCGCTCATCTTTTAGTTAAAAACGATCAGCTAAGATAGACTTGATACGACACGTTATTCATAACTTCTAAAAATAGAGTTTATTCATAACGACTGATTACGGCACCGTTATCAGACTGACATCGAGTGATAGCTTGGTATAAATACCGGTTTATCGGCTCTTATCAACAACTGGGTGGGTCACCGTCTGCGTAGGACAACTAAGATTTTCATCTGTCGTCGATTAACAAAAGCAGCTTACTGTCATCACTAGCTATCAAAAGACTACTTAATAATGACGTAAAACCGCTCTCTACCTACGGTCTTAGACAGCATAGCGTTTGCTACGCTGACCTAATTCTTTAAAACAATATGGACTCTTTATTCAAAATCGTTGAATATCGAGTAATTTTCATATAAAAAACTATTTAGCCACGCGATAAGGAACAGGATCGATAGTGATGCCTGGGCCCATGGTGCTAGACAAGGTGATTTTCTTAATGAATGTACCTTTAGACGTCGCAGGCTTAGCACGCTTTAGATCTGAGATCAATGCTTGAACGTTTTGGGTAACTTGTTCAGTCGTGAAACCAACTTGACCGATAGTGGTGTGAATGATACCCGCTTTGTCAACACGATACTGTGCTTGACCAGCTTTGGCATTGGCCACAGCTTCCGCAACGTTGGGCGTTACTGTACCCACTTTTGGGTTAGGCATTAGGCCACGTGGACCTAGGATAGTACCTAGTTGACCCACCACACGCATCGCATCTGGAGCTGCGATAACAACGTCAAAGTCCATGTTACCGGCTTTAATGTCTTCTGCTAGGTCTTCAAACCCTACAACGTCTGCACCAGCTTCTTTGGCGGCTTCAGCAGCAGCGCCTTGAGCGAATACGGCAACGCGTTTGGTTTTACCAGTACCCGCAGGCAAGTTGGTAGCACCGCGAACGACTTGGTCAGATTTACGTGGGTCAACGCCCAAGTTTACTGCAATGTCGATAGACTCTTTGAACTTCAAAGGTGGTAAATCGTTTAGGATTTGCACCGCTTCTTCAAGAGTGTATAGCTTTTCGTTTTCAACGCGATCAGCGATTAGCTTTTGACGCTTAGTAAGTTTACTCATTTACACACCCTCCACGGTAATACCCATTGAACGAGCGGTACCAGCGATGGTACGAACAGCAGCGTCAAGATCAGCAGCAGTCAAATCTGCGTCTTTAGTTTTCACGATTTCTTCTAGTTGTGCACGGTCAACTTTACCGACTTTTGCGGTGTTTGGCGTACCAGAACCTTTCGTGATACCAGCAGCTTTACGTAGTAAAAACGCAGCTGGTGGTGACTTCATGATAAAAGTAAAAGATTTATCGCTATAAACAGTGATCTCAGTTGGGATCGGCAGACCCGGCTCTTGAGATGAAGTCGCAGCGTTAAACTCTTTACAGAACGCCATGATGTTCACGCCTTTTTGACCCAAAGCTGGACCAATCGGTGGTGAAGGGTTTGCTTTACCTGCAGGCACTTGCAGTTTGATGTAACCATCAATCTTCTTAGCCATGATATTCTCCTAAATGGGTGATAGCGCCAAATCAACATGGTAGAAACCTTGTCGAAAAACAGCTCCCCGGTTAATGAACTTTATAGGTTTAGTCTAGTTTTTCAACTTTACTAAACTCAAGCTCGACCTGAGTAGGCCTATTAAATACGTTTACGGTCAGATGTAGTTTAGACTTTTCATAATCCACTTTTTCTACCAACCCTTTAAAGTCAGTAAATGGACCATCAATGACCAATAATTCTTCGCCTGGCTCAAAGAGCGTCTTAGGACGTGGGTCAGCTTCAGTCTGATTCAGACGGTTCAAAATACGATCCGCTTCTGCCTGCGTGATAGGTGCTGGCATCTCTGGCGTACCGCCAATAAACCCCATAATACGTGGACAGTCTTTGACGATGTGCCACGTGTTGTCATTCATTTCCATCTGGATCAATACATATCCTGGAAAGAATTTACGCTCACTCTTACGCTTTTTGCCGTCTTTCATTTCGACGACTTCTTCTGTCGGCACCAACACATCACCGAACGAATCAGCAAACTCACTGCGGTTGATACGATCAGTTAATGAACGCTGTACTTGCTTTTCATATCCTGAAAATGCTTGGACAATATACCAACGCATATCACGCTCCTGATCATTATAAATAAGTCGTTATCTGTCCATTTTGGTCTTGCCCACTAATACGTGTGACTAGCCAATAAAGATACCAACGAACCAATTAAAAAAGTTATCCAACAACCAAATAAAGAACCCAGCAATCGCAATCACGACAAGCACTTGCCATGTGTATTGAAAGGTTTCGTCTTTACTCGGCCAGGTCACTCGGCGTAGCTCAACCGCAGCGTCTTTTAGTAAAATTTTAAAAGCGCGACCCTGATGGGTTAAGGCCAAACACACCAAAGCAACCACAACTAAAGCAACAATGATGCCAATACGCACCCAGACATCGTTGGCTGGCTGCCAATAACCGGGTAAATACTGATTGACCAATGTTGCTGCAATTAATACTATTGCGGCTACAAGCCACAAAATCAAATCTTTGATTGAGCCTGTCTTAGCAACCTCGACCGCAGTGGTCTTATTGCCTGCTGAGACGTGCTTACCTTTAGTCAGCATCGAGCTCGCCGTCGCCTTGGCATCAGATAACTTATTCTCGAGGTTATCTTGATTATTGCTCATAAAGAACTCGCTTCGGAGATGGTGAGGTACAACAAAGATGTGATAAGAAGATGGCAGGCGATGTAGGACTCGAACCTACAACCCTCGGTTTTGGAGACCGATGCTCTACCAATTGAGCCAATCGCCTATGGGTGTAAAGGACAGCATTATACAATATTTAGCATAGAATGCAAGCCCTTAGCGGTAAAATTATCATTTTTTACCGAGCTTTGCTCTTAGTCATTTTGTGGCTACATCAGTCTTACTTAAGTAAATAAATAAGTAAAAATCGATGTCCCAACTGACTTATTAGAAGCAGCGTTAATATAGCAAGCTCTCATAAAAAACACAATAGACTAAAAACAAAAAAGAACGGTATTTTTACTTACTTCAGTTATTGATAGTTATAGCTTTAAAAAACATACTTTTATGAAGTACCACCTTCCCTACCCCTTTTTAATAAACCCCCATAAACCCTATAAGCGCCCAAAAAAAAGCCACCCTGTAAAGGATGGCTTTTCACTACTCAATACTCGGTGTCAGCTTACGCTGAGATCAGTATCGCTTAGTTTTTAACGTTAGCTACCACACCAGCACCTACAGTACGGCCACCTTCACGGATAGCGAAACGTAGGCCTTTGTCCATAGCGATTGGGTGGATAAGCTCTACGCTCATCTCAACGTTGTCACCAGGCATGACCATTTCTGTACCGTCTTGTAATTGGATTGCGCCAGTTACGTCAGTGGTACGGAAGTAGAACTGTGGACGATAGCCGTTTAGGAACGGAGTATGACGACCACCTTCTTCTTTTGATAGTACGTATACTTCGGCGTCGAAGTTGGTGTGCGGGGTGATTGAACCTGGCTTGGCTAGTACTTGGCCACGTTGTACGTCTTCACGCTTGGTACCACGGAGTAGTACGCCACAGTTTTCGCCTGCACGACCTTCGTCTAGCAACTTACGGAACATCTCAACACCAGTACAGGTGGTTTTTTGGGTGTCTTTGATACCGACGATTTCGATTTCGTCACCAACTTTTACGATACCTGATTCAACACGGCCAGTTACAACGGTACCACGACCTGAGATTGAGAATACGTCTTCGATTGGCATTAGGAATGCTTTGTCGATGTCACGCTCTGGCTCTGGGATGTAGGTGTCTAGGGTGTTTAGTAGTTCTACAACTGCTGGCTCGCCGTACTTGCCTTCGTCGCCTTTTAGGGCTTGGGTGGCACTACCTTTCATGATTGGGGTGTCGTCGCCTGGGAAGTCGTAGTCGTTTAGGAGTTCACGTACTTCCATTTCGACGAGCTCTAGTAATTCTTCGTCGTCCACTAGGTCACATTTGTTCATGAAGACGATGATGTATGGTACGCCTACCTGACGTGATAGTAGGATGTGCTCACGAGTCTGTGGCATTGGGCCGTCAGTTGCTGATACAACTAGGATGGCGCCGTCCATTTGTGCTGCACCGGTGATCATGTTTTTAACGTAGTCGGCGTGACCTGGGCAGTCAACGTGGGCGTAGTGACGGGTTTCGGTGTCATATTCTACGTGTGAGGTGTTGATGGTGATGCCACGTGCTTTTTCTTCAGGTGCGCTATCGATGGCTGCGTAGTCTTTGGCTTCGCCGCCTGAGGTTTTTGCTGCTACGGTTGCGATAGCGGCAGTTAGGGTTGTTTTACCGTGGTCAACGTGTCCGATGGTGCCGACGTTGACGTGTGGCTTGTTGCGTTCAAACTTGGCCTTTGCCATGGGTAATTCCTCTTTTTTTGGGGTCGGCGCTTAACTGATATAAATATTAAATTTCATATAGATAAAAGCTAAAGCAGTAGAGACCACATTAAAATAATTGTTAAAAGGTTGCACATACTAATGTGCAGATATTATAAGAAAATCACGGCCAATAACAAGTCTTTTAACAAGTTATTGGCGGATTCTTCTCTGACAATATAAAGATATGCTTTATATTGTCATTTTATTGAGCGTTATTTACTCGTCATCATCTTTAGAGTTGTACTTAGAGATGATAGATTCTGCAACTGATTTTGGAATCTCAGCATACTTCTGGAATTCCATTGAGTAAGTTGCACGGCCCTGTGACATTGAGCGCATTTGTGTGGCATAACCAAACATTTCCGCTAATGGTACTTCAGCACGAATTTGCTTGGTACCACCAGGCAAGTCTTCCATGCCCTGAACCATACCACGGCGGCGGTTTAGATCGCCCATGATATCGCCCATATAGTCTTCTGGCGTTTCAACTTCTACTTTCATCACAGGCTCTAGTAGCGTTGGGTTTGCTGCCATGAAGCCTTTGCGGAACGCGATTGAACCAGCCATTTTAAATGATAGCTCATCCGAGTCAACGTCATGGTAAGAACCATCGTACAAGGTCGCTTTTACGCCGACCACTGGGTAGCCTGCAAGTACGCCGTTTTTCATGCGCTCTTGAATACCTTTATCGACTGCACCATGATACTCTTTTGGTACCACACCGCCGACAACTTCTTCAGAGAACTCATATAATACTTCGCCCGCTGGATCAAGCGGCTCAAGACGTAGCCAAACGTGACCGAATTTACCACGACCACCAGTCTGACGTACAAACTTGCCTTCTTGTTCAACTGAGTTACGAATGGTCTCACGATAAGCAACCTGCGGCGCACCGATGTTTGCTTCTACGTTAAACTCACGCTTCATACGGTCAACCAAGATTTCAAGATGCAGCTCACCCATACCACTGATGATGGTCTGACCAGACTCTTCGTCTGTGCGAACGCGGAATGATGGATCTTCTTTGGCCAAACGACCTAGAGCAATTGACATTTTTTCTTGGTCAGCTTTGGTCTTTGGCTCAACTGCTAGAGAGATAACTGGATCTGGGAATTCCATACGCTCAAGCGTGATAACGTTTTGCTCGTCACATAACGTGTCACCCGTGGTTACGTCTTTCATACCTACCAATGCAGCGATATCACCAGTACGGATTTCTTCTAGCTCTTCTTGAGAGTCTGCCATCATCTGTACGATACGGCCAACACGCTCACGCTTCATTTTTACTGGGTTATAAACGCTAGCGCCTTGCTTAATCACACCTGAGTAAACACGAACGAAAGTTAGGTTACCAACGAACTTATCGTTCATGATCTTAAATGCTAAAGCAGAGAAAGGTGCTTCGTCTGACGCTTCACGGCTGCCTTCAGTTTCGTCTTTGTCATCGAGGATACCTTTAATAGCAGGTACGTCGATTGGTGCAGGTAGATACTGAATAACCGCATCTAGCATCTTTTGTACACCTTTGTTTTTAAAGGCAGTACCACAAAGAAGTGGAATGATTTCGTTGTCGATAGTCAACTGACGAAGTGCGCTGTGGATTTGCTCTTCAGTCAATTCACCATTTTCAAGATATTCATTCATCAACTCTTCTGAAGCTTCAGCAGCGTTTTCTACGAGATACTCACGGTATTCTTCTGCTTTGTCTTGTAGCTCAGCTGGAATCTCACGCTCTTCATACTTCATGCCTTGAGACGCTTCGTCCCAATAGATGGCTTTCATAGATACAAGATCCACAACGCCTTCAAAGTCGTCTTCTTTACCAATTGGGATAACCAATGGTACTGGCTTGCCGCCTAGACGCGTTTTGATTTGATCGATGACGCGATAAAAATCAGCACCAACGCGGTCCATTTTGTTTACAAATGCCAAACGTGGCACTTTGTATTTGTTTGCCTGACGCCATACGGTTTCAGACTGTGGCTGAACGCCGCCTACTGCACAGTAAACCATGCAAGCGCCATCAAGAACACGCATAGAACGCTCAACTTCGATAGTGAAGTCAACGTGGCCTGGGGTGTCAATGATGTTGATACGGTGTTCGTCAAACTGGTTCGCCATGCCTTTCCAGAAGCAAGTCGTTGCAGCCGAGGTAATAGTAATACCGCGCTCTTGTTCTTGCTCCATCCAGTCCATAGTGGCAGCGCCGTCATGGCTCTCGCCTAGCTTATGGTTTACACCAGTATAGAATAAAACACGCTCAGTAGTAGTCGTCTTACCAGCATCAATGTGCGCTGAAATACCGATATTGCGATAGCGCTTTAGGGGAGTTTTACGAGCCATAGTGTTTTCCTAGGGAAATTCGTGTATATAATAATGTGTTGTGTCTCTGCCTAATACTCTATGACAAAGCGGTGAGCTTCGTGATATTACTTACTGATTATTGGGCCTAATACGGACAACAAAAGAGCAAATACTAAGAATATTGCAGCATAAAATTTGGGACATTTCCTGTTAAGCAAACTTTTTAACAACAGTGTTACTGTGCAAAGTTACTGTGCAAAAAACATCTTGAGAGATGTCCGCCATCGCAGCTAAAAACCATTAAACCTTCAGTTTTTTTAGCTGCAGCAATGATGGCGGCAATCCATAGAACGGAAAAATACAGAATCAATTGGCATCAGCCATCAATTCATCACGCTTATCAAAAGCCACTAATGATTAGTAGCCTCATCTTTAGTAGCTTAGAAGCGGTAATGAGAGAATGCTTTGTTGGCATCTGCCATACGGTGAACTTCGTCACGCTTTTTCATGGCATTGCCTTTACCGTCAGCAGCGTCGTTTAACTCGCCTGCCAAACGTAGAGACATTGATTTTTCAGAACGCTTAGCAGCAGCTTCGGCTAACCAACGCATTGCCAAGGCAGTACGACGGGAGGGGCGTACTTCCATTGGTACTTGATAGGTAGCACCACCCACACGGCGAGCTTTTACTTCGACCATTGGGCGTACGTTTTCTAAGACTTCTTCAAAGAAAGCTACTGGATCTTCGATATTACGTTTTGCACTAACTGTCTCAAGTGCACCATAAACGATACGCTCAGCAGTAGATTTTTTACCATGACTCATTACATGGTTGATGAATTTTGCAACAGTTTGGCTACCAAACTTAGGATCCGGTAGGATCTCACGGGCAGCAACGACGCGACGTCTTGGCATAATAAATTTCCTTGTCTTCAGGAGTGTCCAACATTCACAACATCATACTTGTCATCATAGAGCATAGTGATGAGTTGTCAGTTAGCCTTACTGCATGGTGGTATGTTTAAGGGTAAGTTACATCTTATCAATCTAACTACCGTCGACACCGAACCCATGCACAGTTATTGGGTAGTACTAAAAGCTAAGCAAATAACGTTTAGTTATTAAACTTTAGGCTTCTTAGCACCGTATTTAGAGCGACCTTGCTTACGGTCTTTAACGCCTGCGCAGTCAAGTGCACCGCGAACGGTGTGATAACGTACACCTGGTAGATCTTTAACACGACCACCACGGATAAGAACAACACTGTGCTCTTGTAGGTTATGGCCTTCACCGCCGATGTAGCTTGATACTTCATAGCCTGAAGTCAAACGTACACGACATACTTTACGCATGGCAGAGTTTGGTTTTTTTGGCGTGGTAGTATATACGCGAGTACATACACCGCGGCGCTGTGGGCACGCTTCCAACGCAGGAACTTTTGACTTTTCCTTGATGGACTTGCGGCCTTTACGAATCAATTGGTTAGTTGTTGCCATAAGGCATCCTTCTCCCGTTTGGTATAAAACAAAAAAATGGGGAAACACGCCAACTATCTGACATAAATGCCAGATTTTGACGCACCCATTTTTAGGACAGTGTATTATAAAGAGTTGTTGCTGCTATTTCAACCACTTATGAATGGTTGCACTTTACAACCTGTGGTAGATATGCATGCAGCTGCTTACTATAACACTTTATCTATTTTTCGCTAACTATCATGCAGTGAAAACCGCCAAAGTGTTGGCTATACGCCTATCATAAAATAGTTGTATGCACACCAGTAAATAAGCAAAAATAAACAAAGCAAGCAAACAAAACTTGGTATGAAATAAATGGCGACATCGGCGCGTTTTTCAAGTGCGTGCGAAGCCGTCTGCGCTAGGCTTAGACTTCGCTTAGACCCATCTAGACCCCAAGGCTAACCTGTCACCTTTCTAATGCGTCCTCTAATTATCGCTGCTGCGCTTACTTGTCAGCGGACGATTGCTCTGCAGACTTTTTATCAGCCTTTGCCTTGTCGCTATTTTTTGCGTTTTTATCTGCTGTGTCTTTATGCTCTTTGCTTTCAGTATCTTTATTTTCAGCGTCCTTCTTCGCTGACTCTTGTGCTGTGTCTTTATTTTTTGCGTCTGTTTGCTCAGCCTGCTCATCTGTTTTTTGCGCATTATCGCCGGCTTTATCGATCTCAACTTCGCTACTGCTGTCATCGGTGATAGCGCGGTTTGCCAATTTGGCTTCTGGGGCAAAGGTTGCTTGCGCCACACCGATGACCTCATCGATCAGCTGGCTGTTGTAACGCATACCGATAACGACAGCGGTGGCGGGTAGTAAGCGACGCACCCATGACAGATTAATCTGGTCTAAATCAATACCTACTTGACTGGCGACGCGGTCTACTTGCTCGGCATAAAAATTGACGTTTTTATTTTTTAAGCCGAGGTTTTTTAGCTCATTATGCAAGCCGTTGTTTTGTGCATTGTCTAGCAGCCCTTTACCAATGCCTATGCCCGCCAGCAGCGCTTGTTTTTCTTGCATTTTACTCAAGTCGGCATTGGCAAGCAGCTCATAAGCCATCTTGATGCCTTGCGTGCCGGTCAGCGGTTTGTTGTATACAGCCGCCAGCTGATAAACGGTACGTAGAGAAACCAAAAGCAACCATAAAGTGTCGGCGAGCAGTCCTGGCAATCCTGCTAAGCCTGTCAGACCGCCCATGGTCGCAAGTGCGCGGTTTTGATTGGCGATATCTGTCGCTAAGGCATAACGCTGCTCGTCATCTAAACTCTCGATATTGGCAAAGCGATGCTCATGAGGCAAATCAATCTGACTCCAGTTAAAGGCGAGCTTGGCCACTTGAGCAAATGCGCCATCAAGGGTCGATTGAAACAAGCTATTGGGCACCACTTTTTTGGCGTATTTGCCATAAGTAGCAAAACGTGGACCAAGCAGCTGCTGAGTGGCCTTTAACGTCTGCTCACGAAACAGGTCTTGCTGATAGTCGTCGTCCCCTAAATTTACGGCTTTGTATTGACGCGGCTTGCTGGTTTTGGCATTCATGCCATCAATCACAGCGCCCATACGCTCTAAATTATTGCGGGTAAATGCGCCGATACTGCTGACGCCCTTCGAGAGAGTGCTACGCTTTGCCATCTGGTTGTCCTTAATATGATGAATGGTTATTGTATTATTTAACAATCAATTTGTTTAACAATCAACGCCTATCAGCTTTATGCTGAGTTTGGTGTTTTTTAGTTTTGTTATTGCTAGCCGTTTTGTCATTACCATTTGTCATGCGCCAAGCTTGTGATACATGATAACTCGTCATACATGATAAATAGTATTTGAAGATGTGTCATCTTAGTCAATTGTCTGTCTGCCTGTCAGTGCCAACAATGTTATTGCCGTCACCAGTTTTGTATCTAAAAGTATAAAGCATAACGTGTTTATGGCTTTTTTTATTCTTTATACTGACAGATAAGCATGTGCTGTTGGCCGCTCTTGGTTATAGCTGTAGCGCTATTTGGTGCTTGGGGCAGTTTTGTGGTTATTTTGCACTTGTACAAAGATTTTGGGGCACTGATACGGTATCATATGCGCTGGCCTCAAGTGCTATACTCTCAAGCTTATCGTATCACTTACTTACTATTATTATCAGCACCATTATCTAGAGCCTGCTCATCTCAAAGATGAGGTTTAATAAAAACCCGCTCTAGACGACCTATAAGTAAAATATAGGGACAGCAATTACTAAAAATTATTACTCAGAAGGAATAGAATATGCGCCGCGTTGTTATCACTGGAGCAGGGATTGTCTCTTGTATCGGACATGATTTGGCCACTGTCACTGCTGCACTCAAACAAGGACAGTCAGGTATTACCTTTAACGAGTCTTATGCTGAGCATGACTTTAAATCTCAGGTCAGCGGCAGTATTGATCAGTCGACGCTAGATACCAGTGGCATCGACCGTAAACTAAAACGTTTTTTTAGTGACGCCAGCCTTTATGCTTATGTCAGTGCGTTGAGCGCCATCGAGCATGCAGGCTTGTCACTTGAGACCATCAACAACAACCCGCGAGTTGGGGTGGTGGCAAGCTCGGGCGGTGCATCGACAGAAAACATCGTCAGTGCCATCGATGCGATGCGCGCCAAAGGTCTGCGCGGCGTCGGCGCAATGGCAGTACCAAAAACCATGGGCAGCTCGGTATCAGCCGCACTGGCCACAGGACTAAAAATCCAAGGGGTGTCTTACTCTCTTAGCTCAGCTTGTGCCACCTCGACACATTGTATCGGCCATGCCGCCGAGCTGATTCAACTTGGCAAAGCCGATGTGGTACTCGCTGGTGGTAGTGAGGCTGAGCACTGGACCCAGTCTTGTATGTTTGATGCCATGGGCGCGGTCAGTACTCAATATAATGACACACCAACCCTTGCCTCTAGAGCTTATGACAAAGACCGTGACGGTTTTGTCATCGCGGCAGGTGGCGCGATGGTGGTGGTCGAAAGCCTCGAACATGCCGAGGCACGTGGCGCCAATATCTTAGCAGAAATCGTCGGCTATGGTGCCAGCTCTGACGGCGCGGAGATGGTGGCCCCTAGCGGCGAAGGTGCAGTACGCTGTATGCAACAAGCCTTGGCAGACGCAGGGCTAGAGAGCGTCGACTATATCAACACCCACGGCACCAGTACGCCACTGGGCGATATCACCGAGCTCAAAGCCATCGCGCAGGTGTTTGATGGTGATATCAGCAAAGTACCTGCGATCAGCTCTACCAAGTCGATGACTGGTCATAGTCTCGGCGCTGTCGGCGCGCAAGAGCTGATTTATTGCCTGCTCATGCTACAAGAAGGCTTTATCGCCCCAAGCATTAATGTCAAAGAGCTAGACCCTGCTGCTAAAGGCTTTGATATCGTCACTGACAAGCGTGACGCATCACTTGAGACCATCATGAGCAACAGCTTTGGCTTTGGCGGTACCAATGCCACACTAATCATCAAAAAGTTTGACGCCTAAATAATGTCTGTAAACACTCATTCTACCAGTCACAAACACCCTACCCCATCGCCAGCTACTCACCCTAGCTGGCGTTTTGGTGCGCTGGGTGCAGCTGAGCTGTTGCCAAAGCTGCAGCGCCACTTACTCAAGCAAGATGCTCAGGCCAACTGGCAACTGGTTTGGCTAAACAATGCTGGACGACCAGTGATTGGCTTGCTGCCCAAAATGGCTTGGTCTGTCTATGCGACCACGCCCGAACCCAGACAGCCTGCCGCTTATACCATCGTTGGCCGCCGCCGTGGAGACAAGCACGCGGCCACTTACCGCACCATGAGCTATGAAGCTTGGCAAGAAGTGCTCATTGCCTATGGTCAAACCCATCAGACCGACACAAATAGCCAATCAGATCCTAGCGCGCCACCGCACTATCACCACGGGCTGATAGGGTTTATCGGCTATGACATCGCAGCTCACGAGCTGAGCCCAGCGGACGCTATCGAGCTGGCAGCGCAGCCCTGTGCGGTATTGGGGCATTACGACATATATCTGACGCCCTGCGATAGCGGTCATGGCTGGGTGCTGCGTACCGTAGGGCTATATACAGTAGCAGATGAGACGGACCCAACGCTTGACTCGCTGATATCCTGCTTAGACTCACTAGAACAACAGCTATCTAAAGCAACTACTAGCGTTGCAAAAACGCCTGCGCCATTATCCCTACAGCCGCGCTGGCACCAACATGACTATCAAGCCGCTTTTGATAAAACCCAATACTACCTAGAGCAAGGCGACTGCTATCAGATCAACCTAACCCAAGAATGGACAGGACAGCTGGCGAGCGAGAGTACATCCACTCAGGCCACAAGTCTGATCGATTATTTGCCAGCGCTCCATCAAAACACCCAAGCGCCCTTTGCTGGGTACTTACAAACCCAGCCGCTTGATGACGATAGGTTTGATACTAGCGACAATAGCCTCGATGCTCGTGACTCTCATCGCGTTAACGCTCAATTTGAGCTATTAAGCTGCTCGCCTGAGCTATTTTTTACCTTTACCAAAGAACCTAATAGCGGCACACATCATATCATCACCAAACCCATCAAAGGCACCATGCCACGCAGCACCAACCCCACACAAGATAATGCCTATAAGCAGCAGCTGATCGATAGTGAAAAGGATCGCGCCGAAAACGTCATGATCGTCGACTTATTGCGTAACGACTTGGGCAAGTATGCCAAAATCGGTAGCGTCAAAGTACCCAAGCTGTTTGCTATCGAGAGCTTTAGCAATGTCCATCATATGGTCAGCACCATTCGCGCCGAGCTAAAAGACGACGCCCATCCGCTTACGGTGTTGTTTGGCAGCTTACCCGCAGGCTCTATCACCGGCACGCCCAAAAAACGCGCTGTCGAAATCATCTCTGAGTTGGAGCAAGCACCGCGCGGCGCATACTGCGGTACCATGGGCTATATGAATTTTGATGGTAGTGGACAGTGGAATGTACTGATACGCACGTTACAAGCGCGCCATGCGCCGCAGCAAGACACGCAGGTCAATTTATGGGCGGGCGGCGGTATCACGGTGGCCTCTGACTGCGATGCTGAATACCAAGAGTGTCTGGATAAAGTGGGCAATCTATTGGACGTGCTGGCGCAAAAACCCTGACATAAAAAAAGCCTGCGCAGTATGATACTGACAGGCGTTATGATACTGACATGAGTTGACGCTACCTACTCAGCAGCGCTATCTATCGTGTTGCTATCTGCATGCAATACCGTCAGCGCCGCTATCAATCTTTGGTGCTGCTCGGCGGTACCGACCGTGATACGCAGATACTCACTGATACGCGGCTTGTCAAAGTGACGCACGATGATGCCTTGCTCACGTAGGGCAGCGGCGACCTCGCTGGCATTGCCCTCTTTAGGACGTGCAAACACAAAGTTGGTATGCGAAGGCAGCACTTGATAGCCCAATGACTGTAGGCTCGCTGTCAGTGACTCACGTAAATCGATCACTTGCTGACGCGTTTGCTCAAAATACTCTACATCTAACACACTCGCCGTCGCCCCAGCTTGTGCCAATTTATCGAGCGGATAGCTGTTAAAGCTGTTTTTCATGCGTGTTAAGGCTTCGATTAATGAGGCATTACCAAAGGCCATCCCAACGCGCAAACCTGCCAGTGAACGCGATTTGGAAAACGTTTGGGTGACCAAAACATTATCGCACTCGTTGATAAGACTCACAGCTGAAACCTCTGTCTCCAAACTGCCCTCTTCTACTTGCGCAAAGTCGATATATGCCTCATCAATCACAATCACCGAGTTTGAGTGCTCACTTGCCAGCTTACGAATATCCGCAAGCGATAACAGCAGTCCTGTCGGCGCATTGGGGTTGGCGATAATGATGCCACTACAAGGCTGACGATAAGCATCCGGATCGATACTAAAGTCGTCTTCTAGCGCAATTTGCACCAGCTCTATACCAAAAGTATGGGCATACACAGGATAAAAACTATAGCCAATGTCAGGCGAGAGCACAGGGCGCTCTTTTAAGAAAAAACTGGCAAATACCAGCGCCAGCACTTCATCTGAACCATTGCCGACAAACACTTGATTAATATCAAGGTCATATAGCTGAGCCAAAGCGGCGCGCAGCTCATCAGACTCAGGTGCTGGATATAAGCGCAAATCATCCGCCTGCTGCGCTAAGACCTGAGCGATGGCCTCACCGACTTTAGGTGAGGGTGGAAACGGGTTTTCGTTGGTGTTTAATTTACATAAATTGTCGTGTTGCGGCTGCTCACCTGGTACATAAGGTGACAAGTTACGTGCTTTGGATGACCAAAGTCTGGTATCTATCTTTAACTCATTCATAAGTTATCCTACTATTAGCCACAAAGACTATCAAAGTTTACAGACCTAATATTTAAAAAACTAACGCTTGCTCGTTGGCGTAAAAACATACGCCACTCATTGACACGCCGATTATTGATAACGATAACGAGCTGAGCGCGCGTGGGCTTCTAAGTCCTCACGCTGCGCTAAAATAGCTGCCGTTTCGGCCAAGGGCTTACTGCCCGCTTCGCTACAATAAATGATAGAGGATTTTTTTTGAAAATCATAAACACCAAGCGGTGAAGAAAAACGCGCTGTCCCCGATGTCGGCAGCACATGGTTGGGGCCTGCACAGTAATCACCGATGGCCTCAGGGGTGTGACGTCCCATAAAAATCGCCCCAGCATGACGAATATCAGCGAGCAAGGCATCAGGCTCATCGACCGACAGCTCTAAATGCTCAGGCGCCACGCGGTTGATCACTGCCATGCCCTCCGCACGGTCTTTGACCAAAATCAGCGCGCCGCGGTTTTGTAATGAGTCGCGCGCGATATCCGCTTTTGGTAGCTCGCTTAAGGCTTTTTCGATTTCAGCCGCCACCGCGTCGAGCTGCTCGCGACTGGTCGTCACAAAGATGGCTTGGGCGATACGATCATGCTCTGCTTGTGACAACAAATCCATCGCCAACCAGTCTGCGCGATCTTGCGCCTGCCCTTCTGCGTACACCAGCACCTCAGAGGGGCCAGCAATCATATCGATGCCCACTTGACCAAATACCGCACGCTTGGCCGCAGCGACGTATTTATTACCAGGGCCGGTGATTTTGTCCACGGCTGGTATCGTCTCGGTACCATATGCCAACGCAGCAACCGCTTGGGCGCCGCCGATGGTAAAGACTCGGTCTACTTGTGACAAGTGTGCCGCGGCCAGCACCAGTGGATTGAGCACCCCATTAGGCGCTGGCACGACCATGATGACATCACTCACGCCAGCGACTTTGGCTGGGATGGCATTCATCAGAACCGATGAGGGATACGAGGCCAGACCACCTGGCACATAGATGCCGACGCGATCCAGCGGGGTGATTTTTTGCCCCAAACGGTTACCCAGCGCATCTTCATACTGCCAGCTGTCTTGGACTTGGCGCTCATGGAAGCTCTGTACGCGCGCAGCAGCCGTGCTTAGCGCGGTTTTTACCGTATCGTCTAATTGCTCAAAGGCCTCAGCAAGTGCCTCCTTAGATAGCTCTAGCTCTTGCATGGTAGTCGCTGGATGCTGGTCAAACTGCTGAGTCAATGCCAGTACCACGCTATCACCCTGATGACGCACTTGCGCGATGATATCATCAACGGTCGTTAACAAATCGGCGTCATTGACTGTCTCAAAAGCAAGCAGCTCGGTCAACTGGCTATCAAAATCGGCATCTTGGGTACTTAACTGGCGCATGAGCTAATCCTATATCTGAGCATGTATACTACGGAACATTAACGAGTAAAAACAAGCGAGTCTGATACTGTGATACGTATCTGTGGCTAGGGTCTGGTTTAGATTATACTGGGCTTTTATATTTTGACAAACCCATACAACAAAACCAGTTTAGCACGCTATGCCTATCATAGAGCGCCAAACTGGTTTAAAAATTTGCATCACTGTACTTAATATTACCAATGAAGCACATTGTCTTTGCAAGTATGGATAAATGACACACTAAGGCATCAAACACTGGGCTGTTAAGCACTCGCAATGCTGTCTTTAAAGCTGTCCAAAATTGGCTCAAGCAAGGCAAACTTACGCTTGTAACTGACTTGATTGACAATAAGGCGCGACGATACATCGCAGATATGGTCACGAGCTTCAAGGCCGTTGGCACGCAAGGTGTTCCCTGTATCAACCACATCAACGATGAGGTCTCCGAGTCCAACCAGCGGTGCCAGCTCCATCGAGCCGTATAGTTTGATCACATCGACCTGCTGACCTTGGCTGGCAAAATAAGCCCGAGCCACATTGACGTACTTGGTGGCGATGCGCAGACGACGATTGGGCAATGGCGCGTCTTTTACGCCTGCGGTCATCAATTTGCACTGGGCAATCTGCAAATCCAGCAGCTCATACACATGGTTGGCCCCGTGCTCAAGCAGTACATCTTTACCCGCCACACCAAAGTCCGCAGCGCCATGCTCGACGTAGGTCGGTACATCACTGGCACGCAAGATTAAGACGCGTACATTGGGGTTTGAGGTCGGAAAAATAAGCTTACGCGAGGCTTCAGGGTCTTCTAACAACTCAACGCCCGCTGCACGCAGCAAAGGCATGGTTTCTTCTAAAATACGGCCTTTAGACAAGGCCAGCGTTAAGCCTGAAAATTCCTCATTGACTTGGTTTAATAAACCATCATTTGATTGGCGGGTGCTTGCTTCGGTCATAATGACATCGTGTCCATGTACAGTTGGCATCCCCGATAGCGGGGCGTGAATTTATCATTGCTAAGCGATTAGAATAAACCTTCATGCGCCAAACTCTTAAAGGACATGACGCATAAGGGTTTACTGAGTCGTTCAGTGTCTGACTGACTTAAGGCATGGTTTTATGTAGTTGCTGACAAAAATCAGCAAAAAACTGCCGCCTAGTCGTTGCTATTGTTGCTATTGATACGTTCGATATTGACGCCGAGCGCACGCAGTTTGCTTTCTACGTTTTCATAGCCGCGATCGATATGATAAATACGATCGATCAAGCTCTCACCTTCAGCGGTCGCCGCGGCCATCACCAAGGACATCGATGCGCGTAAATCGGTCGCCATCACAGGCGCGGCGGTAAAGTTTTCGACGCCCGTAACTACGGCAGCATGACCGTCCACCTGAATGGATGCGCCCAAACGATTGAGCTCTGGCACGTGCATATAGCGGTTTTCGAAGATATTTTCGATAAAGGTACTGGTGCCATCGGCCAGACAGCTAATCGCCATGAGCTGCGCCTGCATATCTGTTGGAAAACCAGGATGCGGCTGAGTACGGATATTGACAGGTCTTGGTCGACCCGTCATTTGCGCGCGAATCCAGTCATCACCTGTGGTAATCACCGCGCCCATATCCTCAAACTTCTCTAACACAGGGGTCAATAACAGCGCAGAGGTGTTTTTGGCCAATACATCACCGCGAGTCATCAGCGCGCCTGCCAGATAAGAGCCTGTCTCGATACGATCCGCCACTACTGAATACTCACAACCATGCAGACGCTCAACGCCTTCGATGGTCATGGTCGAGGTACCGATGCCGCTTATCTTGGCACCCATCGCGACCAGCATGTTGGCCAAATCCACCACTTCTGGCTCCAGCGCGCAGTTGCCAAGCACTGTAGTACCTTTAGCCAGCGCGGCGGCCATGATGACGTTTTCAGTACCGCCGACTGTAATCATATCAAACGAGAAGTTACAGCCGATTAGTTTGCCACCCTTTGGCGCTTGCGCTTTGACATAGCCGTTTTCGACGCTGATAGTAGCGCCCATGGCTTCAAAGGCTTTGAGATGCTGATCGACAGGACGCGAGCCAATCGCGCAGCCACCTGGCAATGAGACTTCTGCTTCGCCAAAACGTGCCAGCAACGGCCCCAATACCAAAATCGACGCGCGCATGGTCTTGACCAGATCATAGGGCGCATAAAAATTATCGATGGTTTTGGTATCGCACGTGACCGTATCACCTTGTTTTTGAATGTGGATACCCATACCACCGATCAATGCAATCAGGGTACGCACATCTTGTAGCGATGGCACATTATGTAATGTCGTTGGGGTCTCAGCCAATATCATGGCCGCAAGTAACGGCAGCGCGGCATTTTTGGCGCCTGAAATCGTAACTTCCCCTGCAATACGACTACTACCCGTGATTAAAAATTGATCCATAAAAGTGGCAACCTAGCGATGAGTATAAAAAGATGAATATAAAAAATAAAAACCAAACCACCAAAACCTGCGATTTAGACAATAAATGAAGCAACAGGCTTGAGGCGTCTAATTAACAGGTTTAAGCATAACGTCTCATCATAAAGAGTGACGTTTAGCCTTTTGATTGAGCGTCCCACTCAGCAGGCGTCAATGCTTGAATATTGAGCGCATGAATATCACCGCTGGCGATCTTGTCATTAACCAGCGCATATACCGCTTGCTGACGCTGAACGCTGCGTTTGCCTTCAAAGCTGGCATCGACCACGCGCACATCAAACTTGTTGCCTTGATTGGCCGCTTGAATAAAAGCGTCTGGAAAATGAGTCTGTAAAAATGCAATCAAGTCGTCAGCGTTCATGCTCATAAATCTCTCTGCCTTAAATATAAAATAGGGTATGAATATAAAGTGAAGACATTATAACAAGAGTTTGGCTATCTTACAGTATTGTCTTGCTTTACCATGTTTTATGATGCAGTTGCGACCAATCAGTCGCGCCCGCAATGCCTTTCACCCTTTATCGTTATTTAAGGGCGTCATCTAGGTAGCTAAGCACTTGCGCGCGCACATCATTGACCCAGCGTAGCGGCGGTGCCATCGCGCCAATACTGGTCGCGTGGCTGGCACCTGCTATTTCACCGTTTTTGACAGAGACGCCAGCGGCTTTTAGTGCTTGCGTCATCTTGATGGTATTGCTGTCGTGGACGATGTCGTCTTTTTCGGCCGTCAATAATAAATAAGGCGGCTGCTTTCCTTTGATATGACGATCGGGCATCACCTCATCTGGCGTGGCAGAAGCGGCAAAGGCCGATGCGCTATCAAACTTACGAAAGTCATAACTGTATGGCCCCGCGATTCCGACGACTGCCCCTACATCGCTTGGCTTGATATGATAAGGTGCCAAAAAATCCTCGTTGGCGACCGCTGCCACGGCGTTGAACGCTCCAGCAGAGTGCCCAACCACCGCCACACGAGCAGGGTCGGCATGCAAGCTGGCCGCGTTGTTTAGGCTCCAAGCGATCGCCTGCGCGGTGTCTTTGACATAAGCAGGATAGACATGCTCAGGCGCCTTACGGTAATTGATCACCGCTGTGACATAGCCTGCCTGCGCCAAACTCTGGCCGACAAAGGCGTATTGCTCTTTGCTCCCGCTCTCCCATGAGCCGCCATGGACAAACACCACCATCGGATAACGATCACTGATTGCGCTTTGTGCCGTCATAGCACGAGCCAATGGCTTGGGGTAATAAATATCTAAATCCTGTAAGGGCTGATCGCCGTACAAGATGTCTTTGCTGACCCCAACACCGCCGCCCGAGGTAATTCCATTGACGAGAGTCAAGGGTGATAACGCCTGCGCGCTTTGGCTTGCTAGCACCGCGCCGCCAATTGCCAACAGCGCCGCGCCCGTCACTTTTAGCACCTTCTTACTTGCTGCTTGAGTGTCAGCGCTTTTTGCATTTGTCTTGTGACTGTGCTGGCGCTTGTGGCCATCATCATGGTCATGATGCCGCTTGCGTGTTTTGAGATCCTTCATCGCCAGTGTCCTTTTTTATGTCTTTATTAGCCATATTTATCAGCTTGGGTGTGTGACACATTGACTGGGGCAACATTGGCTCACGACTTTGATCATAAGCCCTTATTCACTTATCACCAATCGTTTATCGCTAGCCACGTATCATCAGTCACTTACTGCGGATTATTTATAGCCATTCATCTAACCACTCATTTACAGATAAATCAGTTTACTGGCTGCCAAAAGATTTCTCGTGTTTTTCCTGTTACTCGTGTTTAGGCTTCTTGTCATCAGCGGCGGCTATATCAGCGCCAAATACAATCGAGGCACTGGCTCACGATCGCACGAGGTATTTACGGATTTTGATAAATATCGACATTCTCACTAGCAGAAGCCTCACTAGCAGAGGAATCGATAGGCGTACCCGCTTCGGTCACCACTATAGGCGTGGTGGCGCGGGCTGGGCTGGGCGCGACTGCACTGCTCGGCTCATCAGCAACGCGCGCGGCAGCCGAGCGCTGTACAACTGGCGCTAACGCCGGATTGGCCAGATTGTCCTCATACATAATATCGTCTTCACCAATCTTTACCCCTCTATCATCGACAACGGTCGTCAATAGCACAAGCTCGGTCACTCCTACGGTGTTGTTGGCGATATCGATTAAGTGGCTTTGCTGCGTCGGTGTCACACGCCCCATGACATAGACCACGCCGTTGTTGCTCACCACCTTGATTTGGGATGCTTTGACGCCGTTACTTGTCGCGACTTTTGCCAGCATTTTTGAGGTGATATAACCATCATGGACAGTCGAGCTATAACCCTTTGAGGCACTGACGGTCAGCTCATTATAGACACGGCGCACGTCTGGCATGGAGCTGACGACGTTTTCTATCTCCGTCTTGATCGCAGCACTTGGCACCTCACCGCTCAGCAGCACTTCACTATTAAAGCTATCGATACTCATGCGGCTGGTCTGCTGCAAGTCTTCTTTTAGACCATAGACATTGATTTTGGCAGTGTGTTCGATGCTACGATCCAGCAGACGCTGCGGAATGGTACGCTCAGTCATGGGCACACCATAAGTCCCTTGAGTACTGTTGGTCAGATAATTGGTGGTACAACCCGTACTAATGACGCTTGCCAGCAGCACTGCGCCTATCGTCATGCGGTATGATGAGCCAAAAATAGCAGTGCGCAAGTGCATCCGTGTCATGATTTACCTCTTAGAGCCTGATGAAATAAGTAAGATATTGGCGATGATTGATACGCAAGACATGCCATCGCTTTTTTATTGAGCTACTTTACTCAATTTTTTGGGTGAACGCTTAGGCTTTTGGTAACGATAACTCAACCGACAAACACCTTCGCATCGCTCGCGCACGCTCAGGCCCATTAATACAACAAGAATCAGCACCAAGCGCGCCTTACCAAGTATTACCACGCATTTGCCATAAACGCGCCTATCAGCCACTGCGGCGACTCAGATATGTGGGCTTCTGCGGGTTTGTGCTTGCCAGCAGTATCATAAGCAATGACATCAAACCGGCAATCAAAATCTCTATACTCAGGATGCTGCTGCAAAAAATAGCGCGCCGCCTTGATGAGTTTGTTTTGCTTGGATTTGGTGACGCTCAGCAGCGCATCGCCAAACCCTGATTGTCGCCGTTGACGCACTTCGACAAATACTAGGGTCGACCATGCCGCGCCCGTCTCTAGCATGACCAAGTCAAGCTCGCCGATTTTGGGCTGTTGCCAGTTTTGTGCAATCAGCGTCAAGCCTTGCGCCTGCAAAAACGCACAAGCGCGCTGCTCAAACAAGCTGCCTTGACGCTGCTTGGGCGAGCTAAGGCGTAAGGGTTTATGATGAGTCATAAGAGCAAGATACCTGCTGAACATTTCAGAATTATCATAGCACAACATGATAAACTAACCACTTTTGCGCCTTGTCTATATATTTGATCTGTCGCCACGGCCTGCATTCATGGGTCTATTACGGTCTTTATTTCGATGTTGTGCTAAAGACCACACATCAAACGCCCAGATAGAGCATGGCGCTATATTGTATGCCCGACTTTTATAACAGAGGTTTTCATGTCCATCCCTACCGCGATGCCAGCTTGTTTATATATCGTTGCCACGCCGATTGGTAATCTGAGCGACATGACGCCGCATGCCATCGATGTCTTAAAACAAGTGGCCATCATTGCCTGTGAAGACACCCGCACCTCCGGCAAACTGCTATCGCACTTTGGTATCCATACCAAAGACAACAGTAGCGAGGCTGACGCGCCCAAAGCGCATAATAAGCTATGGGCCTATCATGAGCACAACAGCGCTATCCAAACGCCAAAGATTATCGAGATGATCCAGCAAGGCCATTCCGTCGCTTTGATCAGTGATGCTGGCACGCCACTGGTCAGTGACCCAGGCTATCAGTTGGTACAAGCGGCACATGCCGCTGGCGTGAGAGTATCACCTGTGGTGGGTGCATCGGCTGCTATTGGCGCGCTATCGGTCGCAGGGCTGCCATCAGATCGATTTAGCTTTATTGGGTTTTTGCCTGCCAAAACTCACGGTCGCCAAAAACAACTGACCGCCTTAACGACACGCACCGAAACCTTGATATTTTATGAAGCGCCGCACCGCATTTTGGCAAGCTTAGCGGACATGGCGGCGATATTTGGCGCTGATCGTGAAGTGGCGTTTTGCCGTGAGCTGACCAAAACCTTTGAGACTGTGCACAAAAGTACGCTTGGTAACTTGATTGAGTTTGTCAAAGCCGATGACAATCAGCAGCGCGGCGAAATCGTCTTGGTAGTCGCAGGTGCCAATACCGCCCAAGACGCCGACGACATCAGTGTGCACGATGCGTTACTACAACGCCTACTGGAGGATTTATCGGTCAAAAAAGCCGCCGCCTTGGCCGCTGATATCACTGGCGTGAAAAAAAACGCGCTCTATCAGCGCCTGCTTGAGCTACAAGCAAAATAGCTTGTGGTTATAAAAATACTATACCAACAAATTAATCATTGAGTGAGGAGAGAGCAAATGTACGATGTAATGGCGATAGGCAACGCCTTGGTGGACCACGAGTACCTACTGTCCGATGCTGCCCTAGAAGAGACGGATCTGACCAAAGGCAATATGACACTGGCAGCTATCGAGGAGCAGCAGCAGCTACTGGCGTATTTCAAACTGGCAGAAATCGCACCCTCAAAACAAGCGGGTGGCGGCTCAGCGGCCAATACCATGTACACCTTTGCCAGCCTCGGTGGCAAGCCGTTTTATGCTTGCCGCGTCGGTGATGATGCTCAAGGTGAGTTTTATCTAAAAGACTTGCACACTGCAGGCGTCGCTACTTCAAAAAAATCCGTACATACAGGCGGCGTCACAGGCTCTTGCGTGGTGGCAGTGACCGAAGATGGCGAGCGTACCATGCAAACCTATCTTGGAACCTCAAGCGACATCACAGCAGAAAACGTCGATTTTGACGCGCTGACGCAAGCCGACTGGCTGTATCTAGAAGGCTATCTGGCGATGACTGAGAGCATCCAACCTGCGATGACCAAGCTGCGCCAGCAAGCAGGTATTCATAACGCCAAAATCGCGGTGAGCTTCGCTGACCCTGCGGTGGTGAAGTTTGCCAAAGACGGCCTACTCAATATGCTCGGCAATAAAGTTGCAGTGATATTCTGTAATAGCGAAGAGGCCAAGCTATTTACTGACAAAAAACAAATCAAAGCCGCCGCCCGTGCGCTCCTTGAGCATTGCCAGACCGCAGTCGTCACCGATGGCGCGAATGGCGCAATCATCGCTCATAAGTCAGATGACCACTCAGAGCTGGAGATTTATGAAGTCGCCACGCCAGCGGTGGCCAATGTCATCGACACCAATGGCGCAGGTGATAACTACGCGGGCGCTTTTTTATATGCGCTATCGCAGCACTATAGCCTGCCTGAGTGTGGTCGTCTGGCAAGCGCTGTCGCCGCCCAAGTCATTCAGCAATTTGGCCCGCGCCTTGCCTCCCAAGACTATAAAGAGATTGCGCAGCGCGTATTATCCGCTTAATAAGCATGTAGTCTAAGCGATATTTCATGCCAAATAAAAGCCCATATCTTATCGATATGGGCTTTTTTGTGACGTATAAATAGCGTACGGGTATGGCCAGTATGACGATATTAAGCCGCAGCCAATGCTTGTGCCAGATCGGCTTTTATGTCGTCGATATGCTCGATACCGATAGAGAGACGCACCATGTCAGCACTGACCCCAGCGTTGGCAAGCTCTTGCTCATTGAGCTGGCGATGGGTGGTGGTCGCTGGGTGACACGCCAACGATTTGGCATCACCGATATTGACCAAGCGCGTGATCATCTGCAGCGCATCGATAAAGCGGGCGCCAGCCTCCAGCCCGCCTTTTACCCCAAAGGTTAAAATAGCAGAAGGCGTGCCTTTCATATATTTTTTGGCCAGCTCATGCTCAGGGTGGTCCGATAGACCTGCGTACTTAACCCAAGCAACTTTGTCATGATCGCGCAGATACTCAGCGACGGCCTGGGCGTTTTGTACATGGCGCTCCATACGTAGGCTGAGCGTCTCCATACCTTGCAAAATACCAAAAGCATTTAATGGGCTGATTGCCGCCCCAGTATTGCGTAGCGGTGCCACACGGGCACGAGCGATAAACGCCGCAGCGCCGACGTCTTTGACAAAATTGACACCGTGATAGCTCTCATCTGGGGTATTGAGCAGCGGGAAACGCTCAGGATAGTCGCCCCAAGGGAACGTCCCACTATCGACAATCGCGCCGCCGATCGAGGTGCCCGTACCGCTCATGTACTTGGTCAATGAATGAATGACAATATCCGCGCCAAACTCAAACGGGCGGCAGAGCGCAGGCGTCGCCACCGTACTATCGATCACCACAGGCACGCCATACTCGTGAGCGATATCACTTAGCGCTTGGATATCTACGATATTGCCCAGCGGATTACCGATACTTTCAGCAAACACCATCTTGGTCTTATCATCGATAAGATCGCGAATCGCTTCTGGCTCTTTGTGGTCAAAAAAGCGTACTTCGATGCCTTGACGCGGTAGCGCATGAGCAAACAAATTATAAGTACCGCCATATAGCGTCGATACCGCAACGATATTATCACCCGCTTCACAAATCGTCTGAATGGCATACGTGATGGCCGCCATGCCTGACGCCACCGCCAGCGCCCCGATACCGCCTTCTAATGCGGCCACCCGCTCTTCTAGTACCGCATTGGTTGGGTTCATGATACGGGTATAGATATTGCCTGCGACCTTGAGATCAAACAAGTCAGCACCGTGCTGGGTATTGTCAAACGCGTATGAGCTGGTGTGATAAATGGGTACGGCGACCGCTTTGGTCGTTGGCTCAACTTGGTATCCGGCATGGATGGCCAAGGTTTCAAGACGCGGTGTACTCTGGCTTTGCTGGTCTGGTTGTCCGTCACTCATACTGTGCTCCTGTGTAGGTATTTATGATTCAATAAGGATATCATGATAAAAAATGTCAAATCGTTATCTTTACGCCGCTGTCGCTAAACGCCGTCTACAAAAACGATAGGCATAAAAAAAGCTGAGTTAATCATAACTCAACTTCTTTATGAAAAGAATAGCAAATCATTCATCTCTTAATGACAAAAATTCATAAGCGACCATACTATTTGATCTAAGTAGCTTTATTTAAGATTTAAGTAGCGTTGTCTAAGCTGAATGGTCTGAGCGACTTTGCCGCGCCGATTATTTATAATACGCATTTTCAGTACGACTGTGGTCGGTTTCGTCAACCACTTGCGTCAGCTCAGGAATTTGCTGCTTAAGCTGGACTTCGACACCTTGGCGCAAAGTCATATCCACCGCTGAGCAGCCCTGACAGCCACCACCGAACTTTAGCACGGCTGTCAGACCAACGCCTTCTTCGTCGATCAGCTCTAGCAAGTCCACCATACCGCCGTGCGCGGCCAAGCCTGGGTTAATCTCTGATTGCAAGATATAGTTGATACGCTCTTCGACACTAGCATCAGCACCGACCTTTGGTACTTTTGAGTTTGGCGCACGGAAGGTGAGCTGCCCACCAAAACGGTCTTTATTATAATCAATCACCGCATCTTCTAAGTACGGCACTGAAGCCGCCTCAATAAACGCCGAAAAATCGTCATACGTGAGCACCAAATCTGCGCTGTCTTCTTCGCCTGGCTGATTGTACGCCATGCAGCACTCGGCGCGCGGCGTACCTGGATGCTCAACAAAAATACGGACACCGATACCGTCGGTGTCTTGCTTGGCCAACAAATCAGCCAAATAACCTTGCGCCGACTCTGTGATAGTGATGTTACTTTTTACGTCCGCTTGCTCAGTATCTAGCGCTGACTCATAGTCTGCTGACTGATCCAACTGATTTGCAGCTTGATTGTGCTCACTCATAATGTTTCCTATGTGTTATGACACAAACGCGATACCTGTCGTGGCTACTGTGTCGTGAATGTAGAGTGTGTAACGATAAGGGGGTACCAACTGCACCGATTTATCATCTGATGGGCGTGTCTGTCACGGGTTGCTCACGCCCACCAAGGCTTTGTGGCATTTATACTCATTATTATAGCGTATTCAGGCGACAATTCCGACTGCCCCACTGTGAATTAACACCGCTTGCAGATAGCCTTGCCCTGTGTCTGATCGTTGATATGCTCTCCTTTATATAAAGACGACTCTCATATTTATCAAGCAGCACCTCCGTGGTTGTTGCTCAACGCTTGACGCTTTGACCTCTGATGCTCTAATTCTTGATGCTCTAATTCCTAGCGCCTTATTTCTGACACCTTTATCCTTTATCGCTCAATTTGCTTCATTCGTATACTCATTTGGCTCAGTTGGTCACAAAACGGCCATCAAAGACTCATCAATTATGGTATAACTAAGCGGCAGTTATAGGGATATTGTGATAAAAACTGAGGGTAAAAGAGCGCTTTATGATGACACGGACGCGGCATCTCGTGACGACCAAGGATGGCGAGCAAATAGCCGTTTGGCGGGTAGCAGACAGTATCAAACAACACGCAGACGCAACGACTGGCGCATCTTGCGCCCCTGACACAAGCGTCAAGGCACAAAATATATTTTTAACTCATGGCACCTTTTCAGACAAACAAACCTGTCTAAAAATAGCCGAATATCTGGCCGGTCTAGGCCATCAGTGCTACATCATGGAGTGGCGCGGCCATGGTGACAGCCCAGCGCCTAAAGAGGCGTTTGATTTTGAGACCGTCGCAACCTATGATTATGAGGCGACTTTTCGCTACTTTTTTGATGAATTACAACTCAGCAACCTGCACTGCGTCACCCATAGCGGCGGCGGCGTGGGCCTGACGATGTTTTTGATTCAATATCCAGATTATATCGATAAAATCAACAGCGCCACTATGTTTGCCTGTCAAGCGTTTGGGGCGGCCGTCAGCCCTATCAGCTACGCCAAGATACTTGCCGCTAAGCTTGTGACAAAAGCGGTCGGTTATATCCCTGCCAAAAAGCTCAAACTGGGGCCGATCAACGAAAGCTATCACACCATGAACCAGTGGTTTGATTGGAACTTACAACAAAACTTTAATAGCAGCCGCAAACAGACTGCCGACAATACCCCTTTTGATTATCGACAGCACATGCCGATGGTTACGATACCTATCTATGCCATCAGTGCCAAGGGCGATAACTTCATCTCCCCAACCGCTGGCTGTCGGCGGTTTTTTGATGCCTTTAACCGTGCTACTAATAACAGCCCTTCTTCTGCCCCCACCTCTACTAATAATAACGCTACCAATGTCTTTCGAGAGTATGCGCGCAGCCGTGGTGATTTGGACGATTATACCCATAGCCGCATTATGATTAGCCGTCATGCGGCAACAGAGATTTGGCCAACGGTCGCCGCTTGGATCGAACAGCACGCCAGATGACTTGATCGTTATAGCGCCAGATGATCACCACCATAAAGGCGTTAGCGTCTGCTCGCTCCTTTTTTGGTAAATCAGCAAACCCATAATCAGCAAACCCACACACGGTATAAAACATCTTTGCACTTGTCAGTGGCGCTGCTGCTGTGTCAGTATTGGCAGCATGGTTTTTAGCCTTTATTTTTATTAACGACATATCAATGGCAGGACAGTGGCACATATGGGTGATTCAGTAGAGCAGCAAACAGATAAACGCAGACACTATCGTTATCTGGTCTTTATCGGACGTTTTCAGCCTTTTCATCGAGGGCATAAAGCAGTCGTCGACGAGGCGCTACAGCGCGCTGATGAAGTGATTATGCTGATTGGCTCAGCCAACCTACCACGCAGCCTACGCAATCCTTTTAGCGTCGCTGAGCGTGCCGCGATGATTAAGGGCGCGTACTCATCTGCTGATGCCGCGCGCATCCACTGCGTGGGGTTAGATGATGCACTATATAATGACACGCGCTGGCTCCAATACGTACAAGCCGGCGTCAAATCTGTCACAGGTGATTTGCAAAGTGATATCGGCTTGATAGGACACTCAAAAGACAGCTCGTCGTATTATCTATCATTGTTTCCCAACTGGGATTCTGTCTCTGTTCCCAATTATCACAACCTATCAGCCACGCCTATCCGCGACAGCTATCTGATGGGGGCGACGCCAACACCTGAGCGTACGCCTGAGTCCACCCGTCACGTGCTCGATGATTTCAAAAAAACCGAAGACTATCAACAGCTGCACGAAGAAGCCGATTTTATCGATAAATACAAAAGACAATGGCAGTCTGCGCCCTATCCGCCCACCTTTATGACTGCTGATGCGCTGATTGTACAATCAGGCCATATTTTATTGGTAGAGCGCCGCAGCATGCCAGGACGTGGGCTTTGGGCGTTGCCCGGTGGGTTTGTGAACCCAAAAGAGACCTTGTTTGATGCCTGTATCCGTGAGCTACGCGAGGAGACACGGCTCAAAGTCCCTGAGCCAGTATTACGCGGCTCTTGCCATAGTCAGCATACCTTTGACGATCCGTACCGCTCAGCGCGCGGTCGTACGATTACCCAAGCGTTTTATTTTCAGCTAAAAAACGACCCAAAAGGCTTGCCCAAAGTCAAAGGCGGCGACGATGCGGCCAAGGCTTTTTGGCTACCGCTGGCTGAGCTGGACGCCACCATGATGTTTGAAGACCACTATGCGATCATTACCAAAATGGTAGGGCTATAATTGGTAAACAGTGCACTGAGTCTTTATGATTATTGTATTAAAAAACAGACCAAGTAACGTTTTTATGCCGGCACCGATAGACGGTAACGGCTCACCGTCGCAGCTGTCATATAACAAGGCAGCCGCGGCATTTCAAAGCAGAGGAGTTCTGTGATGTACACTGGCAATCTGAGTAATTTACTCTTAAATAGCGACAGCTACAAGACCTCACATTGGGTGCAATACCCAAGCGGTAGTGAGTATCTGTCAAGCTACATTGAGGCGCGTAAAGGCGACTACGACGTGGTGTTTTTTGGTCTGCAAGCTTTTATCAAAGAGTACCTCAGCACCCCTATCACCCATCAAGATATCGATGAAGCCGAAATGGTCATTCAAGCGCATGGCTTGACCTTTAACCGTGCAGGCTGGGAGCGTTTGGTCGATAAACACGGTGGCTACCTGCCACTACGTATCGAGGCCGTCCCTGAAGGCAGCATCGTCCCTGTCTCAAACGTCGTCTGCCAAGTCATCAATACCGATCCTGAGTTTTACTGGCTACCAAGCTATATCGAGACCGCACTGCTACGCGCTATTTGGTACCCCTCCACCGTCGCTAGCGTCTCGCATTACTGTAAAGGCATCATTCGTCAGGCCCTAGAAAAATCTGCCGACAATAGCGACTCGCTTACGTTTCGGCTGCATGATTTTGGCGCACGCGGTGCCTCTAGCCAAGAATCAGTCGCTTTAGGCAGTTTGGCACATTTAGTAAACTTTGCAGGGACCGACTCGATGACGGCGCTAGTCGCCGCCAGCCGTTGGTATCGGATGGATAAAAACATGCCAGCGTTTTCGATTCCGGCCGCCGAGCACAGTACCATGACCGCTTGGGGCCGCGACGGCGAGACAGCCGCCTTTGCCAATATGCTTACGCAGTTTGGCGGCGCGGGCAAAAGTGTCTCTGTGGTCTCTGACAGCTACGACTTATGGAACGCCATAGATAATATCTGGGGCGGCCGCCTCAAAGACGAGGTCAAAAATATGGGCGGCACGCTGGTCATCAGACCAGACAGCGGCGAGCCTGCCAAAGTGGTACGCGAAGCTTTAGAGCGCTTGGCTGTGAAGTTTGGCACCACTATTAATCGTAAAGGCTATAAGGTATTGCCAGATTATGTGCGTATCATCCAAGGTGATGGCATCAGCCCAAACACCTTGGGCAGCATCATCGATGTGGTGCTAAAGGCTGGGTTTAGCGCGGATAACATCACCTTTGGGATGGGCGGCGGATTATTGCAGCAAGTCAACCGCGACACCATGAGCTGGGCGATGAAGGCCAGCGCCATTTGTATCGATGGTGTTTGGAAAGATATCTATAAGGACCCTGTGACCAGCCGCTCAAAACGCTCAAAAAAAGGCCGCTTGGCGTTGATCAATCAGACCCATGGCCAACCAAAAACCATCAAACTAGACGACTTATCGACTGCTGACAACCTACTACGGGATGTGTATGTCGACGGTAAGCTGTTGATCGACGACAGCCTGACTACCATTCGGGAGCGTGCAGGATGGTAGCTTCTCTAAATTTATCCAAAAAAGATATGCTGCTTGCGCCAATTTATCTGTACCAAGGTATCAAGGTCAAACGTGATACGGTACGCCTCCCTGAGCCTACCGGTGAGAGATGCGGCCGGGTCACTCTAGTATCAGCGACTAAGACGCCCGCTCAAGCATCGAAGCCTGCGCTACAGCTGATGATCGTCGGCGACTCCGCAGCAGCAGGGGTCGGGACGTTGACACAGCAAGAAGCGCTGGCAGGCAAGCTAATCCCCATTCTGCAGCAGCAGCCAGTTATTCATAGCCAATTTGCTGAGATTGTCTGGTCGTTGCAGGCGACGACGGGGCACACCAGCTTTGATATTTTGCGGCGATTGTATGTGCTGTCTGCGCCCAGCCAGCCTGTTGATATCATGGTTTTGAGCGTCGGGGTCAATGACACCACAGCGAATGTCTCCCCCGACCAGTGGCAACAGCAACTCGAGCAGATCATCGCCATTGCTCAGCGCAAGTTTGGCGCGCGTAAGATTGTCTTCTCAAGCCTACCACCGATGGCACAAATGCCAGCACTACCCGCGCCGCTCAACGCCTTTATCGGTGCCAAAGCCATGGCGCTCGACAAGGTATTACAAAACGTGTGTCAGGCTCAGGGCGGTGTACATTACATGGCCGCTGACTTTGCGATGATGGCCGAAATGCACAGCGGCAGCGGCCCCATTGATAGCGCGGCGATGTTTGCCAGTGATGGCTTTCACCCCAGCAGCTTAACTTATGGCTTGTGGGCGCAGCAGCTGGCGGCTCTAATCGCACAGCTCCTTGAGCGCTAACAGATGCTGGCTGATTTGACATAAAAAAACCGCTGAATGGTCAGCGGTTTTTTTATACTGCGCCATATAACATGACGCGATAAGCGCATATTACTCAGCAGAGTCAGCCGCTTTTTTGCTACGGCCACCGAATGCACCAAAGCGTTTGTTAAAGCTAGCAACACGGCCTTCAGTAGAGGTTTTACGCTGCTCGCCTGTATAGAATGGGTGCGATGCACTTGAGATATCAAGTGGGAAGTATGGGTATTCTTTACCTTCGTACTCACGAGTGGCTTTTGTGCTGACCGTTGAGCGAGTCAAGAAAAACACATCAGCGTTGGTGTCGTGAAACAAAACTTCTTGGTAGTTAGGATGGATATCTTTACGCATAATAATCTCTCTATGTCCGATGTATGTATCAGGCGGCTTGATGAGCAATCAAACACATGCTGGCATACGTAACTGAGGCACTAAGGACATGTCTAAGAGTGGCAACTGCATCACTGGCTTATTCCAGCACCCAACACCACGCCTCTGTTCACTTAGCCTTTCCCCAGCGGGAAAATCAAACCGCGATTTTAACGGTTTTTGGCATTTGATGCAAGAGCGTGTCCCAACTTTGCGCGGCATCTCTTACCCACACTAAAGCCGTGCTGGCGCTTTTACGCCGCTCCCTGCTAAATTAAAAACCTGTGCTCAGCCTTTTATATTCAATATATTACATAAAAGTCTTTCTCTTCTTGTTTACCCCTTGGTTTGTTGATATATTCATATATACGGATTTATGAATATATCAACAAACCTCTGAGGGAGCAGAAGGATGGATACCGTACAGATAGATTTTCTTAATATCGATCAACAGTGGGACAAAAAGATAAAACACTGTCATTTTGATATATATCATTTATCAGGCTGGGTGGCGGCTTCGGCGATAGTCGATAAAGGCACGCCGATGGGACTGATCGCCACCTATAAAAACAAACAGCTTTTTTTGCCCATTATCATCCGTGAAATAGACTCGGCATACTGGGATGCAACCACCACTTACGGCTATGGTGGCCCACTGATGGACAAGTCGCTTAGTGATGCGCAGGCAGATTATATGCTGCAAGCAGTGAAAGAGCGGCTTTTTGCTAAAGGCTGCGTGTCGTTATTTATGCGTCTGCACCCTATTATCAATAAAGACTGGATACCGACGGTTGGTAAGGCTTTGACTCATGGTCTTACGCTGATGTCTGATCTGAGTCAGTCTGAGGCCGCGCACTGGAGCGAGACGCAAAACCGTCATCGCCGAGGCATCAAAAAAGCCATCAAGCACAATGTCGTGACCAAAATTGAGCGGCTGACCAAAGCCAGTGCGCTGGTGTTTTCTACCATTTATAAAGAAACCATGGCGCATGTGCAGGCCGATCAATACTACTTTTTTGATGACGATTACTTTTTTAATCTGCTAGAAAACCTACAAGAGCGGATACTACTCATCACCGCCTATCAAGACGATACGCCGATTGCGTCTGCTATTTATACCCTCTGCCGAGAGTCTGGCATCATGCAGTTTCATCTCGGCGGCACGTGCGGTGCCTACTCTCATCTGCAGCCCTCCAAACTAATTACCCATACCGCCCGCAGTTGGGGTAGAGAAAACAACTATCACATTCTCCACCTAGGCGGCGGTGTGGGCGGGGCGCTGGATTCTTTATACGAATACAAAAAAGGCTTTAGCTCACAAGAGTTGCTGTTTAAGACCTATAGGCTCATCATCAATCCAGACAAGTATGCTAATCTGGTGGCCGAGCGCAGGCTGACCCCAGATGAGTCACATTCAGACTTTTTCCCCTTATATAGAAAACCTGCCACTACCGTGCGTGCGGTAAAAACCACACCAGCTGAAGCGCTCGCAGATATATAGAGCGCTCTTCACATTCGTCTTTTATACGACCATCATCTGAATCACCATCACCCTAACCGTCATAAGCCAACACAAAAAGCAGCCAAAATCATGGCTGTTCTTGACTAGGGCGTATCTTTATTTTAAAAATGTGGATAAAGATAAGACACATTGCTGTCAAATAAAAAAAGTGAAGACCAGTAGCGCTGTCGCTATTTTAAGGTTTGTTCACTATATAGCGCAGGCTAAAAACGCGGCGTTTGTCTTAATGTATACTGTTACAAAAGCCGGATTATTTTACAAACATCAACGCTACTTGCAGCGGTCACCCCTTATCGTTTTGGCTAATTTTTATTCTAAAACCACCAGACTGCCTACCTTTTATACCACGGCGCCTTGTCGCTTTATACAGCCTATGGGTTGTCATGCTCTCGGCTCTACTGACAAAACTCATGCATGTACTTACGTATTTGTCATCTTATGCTCGCCTCAACTTTCGTAAAATATCCCCTATATTAAAACAGCTTTATATGAATGATCAGCATTGACTAACAATGACGATAAGATGTTGAAGTTGGCGATAGGCGCACGCATATTAAAAGCGACCGACCCTATAATCAATAAGTGCAGCCTAAGCGCGGCTCAGGCTATCAAGGATATGACAACGACAATGACGCAATACGTTTATCACAACACCAACTCTAGCCATAGCGGCATACCAGCCAATACAGCCACTGATGCAGCATCGGCGAAGACGGCGGACATGCCGCAACCGGCAAAGCGTGTGGGTATCTTAGGCGGCGGCACGGCAGGCGCGACGATTGCCATTCGCTTGGCTGCATTAGGGCTTGAGACGTATGTGTTTGAAAAAAAACAATCTCTCATCGACGGCCCACCAATGTGCCACTTGCATGCCGGCGGCAACTTGTATCGCGAAATCCCTGACGAAGACTGCGTCGCCTTACTCAAGCAGTGTATCGATATTTTGCGCTTATACCCTTATACCATCGATGTGCGCCCCACCGTGTTCGCCGTCCCGACACGCGATGAGGGCTTGCCTGAGGATTTGTTACCACGCCTTGATATTTTGACAGACGCCTATCGCGAGCTGATCGCGCAGGACCCAAACAATAAAGTCTTGGGCGAGCCTGAGGACTACTATCAGCTCTATAACCATGAGCAGTTGCTGGCGCTGGCCGAGCGAGAGCAAGTCGCCATCCCTCGCACAGTCGATGAGTGGATGATACCAGTTGCCAAGTATCTGGATTTAAACAAAGTCAAGTTCCCGCTTATCGTCGTCCAAGAGTACGGCTGGAATATCTTTCGCCTTGCCGCGTCAGCACAGCTAGCATTGGCAGAGTATGAGCACGCTCATGTGTTTACCGATACGACGGTGACACAGGTCATGCCTGTCGATTGTGAAAACTGTGCAAACGCCGATCACCATGTGACCAAATGGCGCATCGACTACCAATCAGCAAGCAGCTCTACAGAGGCGGTGCAAGAAGACGCTATCGAGGTCGACTACCTGATCAATGCGTGCGGATTTCGTACAGGGGTCATCGATGATATGGTCGGTGTCGCCGTCACCCGTATGGTCGAATTTAAGTCTTCCTATATCACCCACTGGGGCGAAGCTGGTGGTCAGATACCCGAGATCATCGTCTATGGCAATCGCGGCACCCCTGAGGGCATGGCGCAGCTGACGCCTTATCCTGATGGTTACTTTCAGATTCATGGCATGAGTCATGCCATTACTTTGTTTGATGATGGGTTGGTGGCGTCGAATACTGACAGCGCCCAGCCCAAGCTACCGCAGCAGTACGTACACTACATCGAGGATGGCTGGGACAAAGCGCCGCTACAAGCGCGTAGCCAACAAGCCATCGATTATGTGGCGCAGTTTGTACCGACCTTTCATAGTGCTCGTAGCGTTGGCAATGCCCTGTATGGTGGGCAGCAAATCCCTGGAGAAGACGATACTTTGCGCGTCGCTGACGTCAGCTTGTACGCTGATATCCGCTATGCCCGTGCAGAAAACGTCAAAGCCTCCTCGACCTTAATTGCAGCGGATCAAATCGTCAATGAGCTGGCTGAGCTGGGTTTGGTGACAACAGATACGCCCGCAAACCGTCACCGCTATGCTCATAAATGGCCATATCTGGCGCACAACGATAGCTTAACCATCGATAGTGTGGCTCGCGAGCTGGCTGAGCAGCGCGGTTTTCCAATGGCCATGGCGGGAGTAAACCATGGTATCCGTGAGGCCATACTGTCCAGCTTATGAGGCATCGCTGATCTTGGCTTATTTTTGCTTCTATCCCGCTCACAGCGCAGACGAAGCAAAACCCCCACTCAATAATTCAATAAAAAAGCGTAGACCACCGTTATTGGATGGTCTGCGCTTTTTGGCCTCTGAGCGTCTTGCTCTCTAAGAGCTTTAATCTCTGGATTTGGCAGTCTGTGAGTCTTTGCACATTTTAGCTTTCGCTGCCCGCCATTTTTTCGGTATCGACAGCATCGTCGATGGTGACCACAGTCTTTAGCATCTCAATCGCTTCACCGATGGTATTACATACCACCAGACGCGCCAAATCTTCTTGCTTCATAAATCCTTGCTCAGCGGTATAGGCCAAGTGATCTATCATTCGGTCATAAAACCCATTGATATTCAGAATAATCATGGGTTTTTCGTGCTGATAAAGCTGACGCCACGTGGCAATCTCCATGATCTCCTCGAGCGTACCAAGCCCACCTGGTAAGGTGATAAAAGCATCGGCATACTCTGCCATGACGGTTTTTCGCGTGTGCATGGTGTCGGTCAAATGTAGGCGCGTCAACTGATTGTGAGCGATTTCGTGTTTGAGCATAAAGGTTGGAATCACACCGACCGCTTGAGCGCCGCCGTTGACGACCTCATCCGCCACCGCCCCCATCAGCCCGATGCTAGCACCGCCATAGACCAGACCCATGCCGTTTTTTGCCAGCGCAAGACCCAGCTCGCGAGCGGCTTGCTCATACACCTCATGATTACCTAGGCGCGAGCCGCAATACACCGCAACCAGTGGCATGGTCAGTGAGGACTTATCGACGGCTTTTTCGATATTGGTGATATCTTGACTGGTGATTACTTCATAAGTGTCGTTATTGATTTTCATTTGCATAGTGCTTCCTTAATTTTTATATTATTGTTTTTAGGTGAGTGCTCAGTTGACAGATGACGATAAAAATGCGAAAAAGCGCCGCTCCAGTCATAGCGTATAGAACTTACAAGTCATCATTGCCCGCCTCACCTACCCTCATTTATCTTAACATAAGCGGTGCTGTTACATGAGCTTGATATCATCAAAGCCGCGCATCAGAGCCTCATAACGGACTGACCATCACGCCGTTAGAGCCAGCCGAGCTGCCCAAACCTTGTAGCCGCCACAACCATAAAACGCCAGCCCCCACCCTATAGATCAGACCATAAGGCCGACTCATGGAAGAACCGCAAAATCCCCTGCCAACAGACAGCCACCTCATAAAAACCGATGCCTTGAGTATCATGACTGAACGCAATCAGCCGCTAGCCGCGACAGTATATCGCCCGCAAGATACAACAAAAGCGGCGGTCATGATAGCGCCTGCCACTGGTATTAAACGTCAGTTTTATCACCACTTTGCCACTTATTTGGCCACCTGCGGTTTTGGTGTAGTGACCTTTGACAACGAAGGTATCGGCGAGTCGTTAAGCACCGAGCTACCCAAATGTGACGCCTCGTTGATCAGCTGGGGACGTCATGACCTGCCAGCCGTGCTTGATGCTCTGCAAGATGAGTTTGCCGATACCACATATCACATCATCGGTCACAGTGCCGGCGGTCAGCTGATTGGCTTGATGCCAAACTATCAGACCGTACAGTCTGTATTCAATGTCGCCTGCTCGTCAGGGCAAATCAAAAACATGGACATGCCCTATAAGCTCAAGGCCATGGGTTTTATGGATGCTTTTATTCCACTTAGTAACTTGGTATTAGGCTATACACCAGCGGATAAAATCGGTATGGGCGAGCCATTACCGCGCGGCGTTGCTCGGCAGTGGCGCGAGTGGTGCAATGGCGCAGGCTATATCAAAACCGCCTTTGGTCACAGCATACATACCCATTTTTATGATGAGCTTAGCATGCCCGCTTTGTGGCTGGGGTTTAGCGACGACGATATCGCCAACAGCGACAATATGGACGACATGATACGTGTGTTTACCAAGATGCCTGTCGAAAAGCGTTTTTATACCCCGCAAGATTTTGGTTTAAGTCGTATCGGTCATATGCGCTATTTTAGTCGCCGCACCCATGCAAAAGCCCCAGCACTATGGCAAATGGCGGTAGACTGGTTGGAGCAGCAGTGTTAGGGCATAGCTTCTTAAGACATGGTTTTTTAAGGCATACGTCAATCTTTTTGCGCGTCTGCTGCTTTGACGCGTTGGCGTAGAGCAGAGTACAGCGATGGCTGCAAATTATGGATATTACCTAGCATCCACTTGATATAGCCAATGGGCACTTCGGTGATAAGTCGGCCTTTATATTTGCCAAATGGCATCCTACTGGCAGGATTGGCTTGATTGGCGATGGCATGAGCCGCGGCAAAGTCTGTCGGCGCGATTTGTAGACGCGTGCAGCAGGCTTGATACAGCAGGTAACACATACGGGCGTCACCCAGCGCATCATGGGCGGCGCAGGTCAGCTCACTCGCTGCAGACTTACCCAGCAGCTGCTCGATACATTTAGACTGACCGTAGTAGCGCCACTCTGGAAAGGCCACACGGGCGAGCCGCACCGTACAGATCAGCTTGGTAGTCGGACGGCCTATCACGCGCCAGTCAAAGCGCACATTATGGCCGATGAGGTAGGTGGGCAAATCAAACGCTTGTAGATCAAAACGCTCAAGACCCGCCACATCATCGTCGGTGATACCATGTACTTTGATGACCACCGGTGAGATGGCGCGGCCACTATTAAAGTACTTCATCCACTCAAACCCCGTCGCTACGTTGATGGTAGCAACTTGAATCGGTCTTGGGTCACGGCCTTGATCGGTTTCGGTATCGATAACCAAAGCAGTATCAGTCAGACTTGGCATATTGAGGCAATCAGTCATAAAACTCGCTGTAGCACGTGGGGCATCCATAATCGATAACAGTCTGTTTTACCCAGCGCAAAAACGCACGGTATCCCATAGACTGCTTTGTTGTTTATGGGGCTAAAACCCAAAGATAACAAGCAGATATAACAATGCGATACAAACCGGATAGCGCAGGTCTCTTATAATATCTATGACCATACTGACAAAGGATCGCTATGATCGCCGATGGCAACAAGCCACCATCAAGGCCCAATCCACCACCGCGGCCTAGGTTTTTTCGCCGCCTGCTCAAGCTGCTGATTAGAGCAGCAGTATTGTTGATGTTGCTGTTTGTATTAGACAGATTATGGCCCAGCATCAGCCAACAAACCCAATCCTTTGTCGTCGCCAAATGGCAACAGCTCAGCTTATTGCAGCAAGATCTGCCAACAGAAAACAGCCTGCCCTCACCACTGCCTCAGCAAAACCTGAGCGACACGTGGGGCGCAGCGCGCAGTCAAGGCCGCACACACGAAGGGATTGATATATTTGCCGCGCGGGGCACACCGATACAAGCGACGACAGCAGGCATCGTCAGTAAGGTTGGCGAAAACACCCTAGGCGGGCGTGTGGTGGTCATCGTCGGTCCTGGCGGCGCTGGGCACTACTACGCACACTTAGAGGATTATGCCGATATCGCCCCCAATGACTGGGTCGATGCGGGTGATATCATCGGCTATGTCGGCGACAGCGGCAACGCCAAGGGCACACCGCCGCACGTACATTATGGGATTTATATCCAAGGCAATGCGGTCAACCCCTACCCGCTTTTACAAAAATCCGAGCCTGCTCGGTAGCCTGTTATGATAAGCACGACGACTGCTTGCTTATCCATCTGACATTGGCTAATAGCCCTAAAATATTAATAGCCATCAAGCCTCAGCTAATGGCAGCAGAGCGCACGTAATTTGGCGGAAACACCGCACTAAATATCGAGCCGCCGCCTTCTACCGACTCGATTTGTAGGTTGGCTTCATGCTGGTATAAGACGTGTTTGACGATAGCCAGCCCTAAACCTGTGCCGCCTGTGGCACGGCTACGACCCTTGTCGATACGATAAAAACGCTCTGTCAGGCGGGCGATATGCTGCGGCGCAATACCGATGCCATTATCCTCGACAGCGAAACGGCAACCCTCTGCTGTTTTGGTCCAGCTGACGGTGATATCGCCACCTTTTGGTGTGTATTTAATCGCATTGATCACCAGATTGGATAAGGCGCTGGTCAGATACATCTCTGAGCCGTACAGCCCATCATAGGTATCTATCTGTAGATGGATGCTATGACCATACTCTTGATTGTAGGCCTGTGCATCATCATAGATATGGGTCAGCAGCTTGGTCATATCGATATAATGCAGCTCATGAGTCTCTTCGATCTCGATACGCGATAGCAGTAATAAATCATTGACGATTCTATTCATGCGCGCTGTCTGCTGGGTCATCAGCTCAAAGCCGCGCTTCCAGTGCGGCGGCATGTCTGGCTGATCCGAAAAGTTTTCTAAATACCCTATCATCACGGTCAGCGGCGTACGCAGCTCATGCGAGACGTTGGCCACAAAATCGCGGCGCATCTCTTCTAGATGATGCAGACGCGTCACATCGTAGATGATCAATAGCTTTTCGTCGGCAAACGGGGTCAGCTCACACTTTAAATAACGCTCAGGCGCGCGCCATGACTTTATATGTACACCTTCGTCAGCCAGCGTCGGCGCTTGATAGTACTGACGAAACTCAGATGCGCCAATAAAGTCAAAAATACATCGGCCCTTATCTGTTGCCTGCAATAATAGTAAGTCTTCAGCGGCCTGATTCCACCACTCCAGACCATCACTGTCATTGAGTAAAATCACCGCATCGCGCAGTGCCCGCAGCGCACTTCTTATTTTTTTTAATTGATTGGTGGTGTTTTGTAGCGCTATCGGCTCTGAGATATCTTGTTCGGTACATTGCTTTGACATTATGTTACTCATCCATTTTTCGTGACCTATTTTTTTGCCCTACTTGTTATCTCGTTATCATTATGATGATTATCCCTATCAGCTAAGTGACCCTTACTGATAATCACTTACTGATAACTATGGTGATGATAGCTGGACTGGCAACAGAATTGCGGCGGCTATTTTGGCAGTATGAGCGCCTACTATTTGGCCTCAACAAAGCTTGAGAAGCGATAACCAGTACCGCGCACCGTTTGTATCAGCTTATCGCAGTCATGAGGGCGCAGCAGTTTGCGTAGGCGTTTGATATGCACATCGATGGTTCTGTCTTCGATATAGACATTGCCGCCCCACACTTGATCAAGCAGCTGGGTGCGCGTATAGGCACGCTCAGGATGGCTCATAAAAAACGCCAACAACCGATATTCGGTCGGTCCGACATCGATGATTTGCCCAGACGCCATGACCCGCTGGCTTTTGGGGTCGAGGCTTAACTTACCTATTTCAATGGTCTTGTCGGCGCTCAAAGCATTGCTACGGCGCAACACCGCTTTGATCCTTGAGATCAGCTCGCGCGTCGAAAAAGGCTTGGTCATATAATCATCTGCGCCCGCATCCAGACCGTGCACCTTGCTGTCCTCTTCGCTTTTGGCTGTCAGCATGATGACGGGTATCTCAGCGAGTAGCTCATCACTTTTGAGCATACGACAAAAATCAATGCCGCTTTTGTCCCCAGGCAGCATCCAATCTAGCAAAATCAGCGCTGGCCGATGGTCGACCACTTGTTGGTGCGCCTCTGATACGTCCGTTGCCTGCAAGCTATCAAAACCAGCCATCTCTAGCGTCATGACGACCATCTCGCGGATTGCAGGTTCATCTTCAACAATCAAAATTTGCTCATTATACATAGGGTATTCTCAGTGATAAGGGACAAAACAGACGTATAAAAAAGGGCGATAATCACTCGCCACTGCTTGCCTATTAAACGCGGTAATTGTGACAGTTTGATGACATTTATCATTTAAGCGGCTGCTATAGACCAAGCCACTTCCCTCAAACAGATGGCACTCACCATCATGATTCACATTTGATGCTTTAGCTCACGTCTAATATAAAATTCAGTGGCCCATCATTGATACTCATAACCTGCATGTCTGCGCCAAACTGACCCGTCGCTACCTGAGGGTGCTGACTGTTGGCATAGTCGACTAGCTGAGCAAACAGCACGCGCGCCGCCTCTGGTGGCATGGCACCGCCAAAATCAGGACGCCGGCCTTTGTCGGTCTTCGCCATCAGGGTGAACTGTGATATCAGCAGCAGCCCGCCAGCGACTTGCTGGACATTTTTGTCCAGTTTGCCATATTTGGCAGGGTCATCGTCGTTTTCAAAAATACGATAACCAAGGATTTTATCGATCATCCGTTTGGCCGTTTGTAGGTCGTCTTCAGGCCCCAAGCCGATATATGCCAGCACGCCGCGCTCGATACGCCCGACACAATCCCCATCGACGCTGACGCTTGCACCATGTACCCGCTGTAACAATGCTTTCATTTATGCTCCCCTTACCAATTATGCTCATACAAACTTAGGCCGTCCATGATAAAATATCATCATTTATTTGCCTATTGATTACTCTCTCACCTTTATTTTGGTCGCCATATTATGAATGTATTCACCACCTTGCAGCAGCTTGTCCCGCAACAAAAGCTCAGTAAAGTCGCTGGCCGTTTGGCTGCCAGTCGCCACCCCTATGTCAAGCGCACCTTTATTCGTAGCTTTGCAAAAGCCTATCATATCAGCTTGGATGAGTATGAGCGCCAAAACTTAGGTGCTTATGAGAGCTTTAATGACTTTTTTACTCGCGAGTTAAAAGCAGACGCGCGCCCTATCGATGCCACGCCTCAGGGGATTGTCAGCCCAGCTGACGGCATCATCTCGCAGCTCGGTCAGATTGACGATCATAAGCTTTTGCAAGCCAAAGGGCGCTACTATGATATCGGCCAACTGCTGGCCGATAGCGAAGACGGGCATTATTTTGCCGATGGCAGTTTTGCCACGGTCTATCTGGCACCCAGCAATTATCACCGCGTTCATATGCCGTTTACTGGTACCTTGACCAAAACCCGCTATGTGCCAGGCACGCTGTTTTCTGTCAACAACACCACGGCTGCCAACATACCTGATTTGTTTGCGCGCAATGAGCGTTTGGTGTGTCTGTTTGATACCGCCTACGGCAAAGCTGCGGTCGTGATGGTCGGCGCGATGATCGTCGCTGGTATCGAGACAGTCGCCACTGGCAAAATCAGCCGTACCGACGATATTCAAGAAGCCGAACACGACATGGAGCTTGAAAAAGGCGATGAACTTGGACGTTTTTATCTCGGCTCCACTGCGATAGTCGTACTACCGAAAACCGCCAAAGCCGACTGGCAAGACAGCCTGCAAGCCAATAGTGTGGTAAAAATGGGACAGCTACTGGGTATGGCTAACGCTAGATAATCTGTCTGTTTTTTTAAGACAAAACCCAGTCAAGCGCGGATAATCACGCTTGGCTGGATTTTTAACGGCTATCTATGTGACCATAGTTGATCACTCTAAAATAAGCACAGTGCTACTGGGATGATTTTGGGCAGCATCGAAGGGTCGCAGCACGCCTATTTGTTTTTTGGCATCCTGTGCCAGTTTTGCGCCGCTGCCGATAGGTGCCGCGGCCAGCGTTAGCCGTACCAAGCTGGCGATTTTATTGGTCATGCATCGATTAGCCAGCCTTGCTTGGTCGCATAGTCGATACGCTGTGACAGCCAATCATGGATAGGCGGAAAGCTGTCTTTGATAAAGGCATGCGCGCCAGCCACCTGCGAGCGCGTCACCCCCAGCTCAATCCACGTCTGCCCGTTGGTATTGAGGTTGAGCAAAAACGGCAATAAGCGATCCACCACCCGTAGCAGCTGCGCTTCTTTGCTGTCACCTGTCTCCTGCGCTTCCCAGACCGCTGCTAAGTTAGCAATGCCGTTACCACGCTCCGCTTGCAAGCGCGCCATGCCCTGACGCTCCTCGATATGCGCCGTATGACGCGTATTGTCGTATAAAAAAGTATCACCAGCATCAATCTCACCCAAATCATGAACCAGCGCCATCTTGAGCAGCTGCTCGTGATTGACGTCTAGCGCAAACAAGTCAGCAATCGACCAACACGCCATCGCCAAATGCCAAGAGTGCTCAGCTGAGTTTTCGCGGCGAGTGGTCTGGGTGACATAGCTGCGCCGATTGACGCGCTTTAGCGCATCTAATTCTAATAAAAAATGCGTCACATCATCGATATCGATATGATCAGCAGGCGCCGTATCCGTTAAGGGGTTGTCATTTGAAGGTATCGGGTGGATTGAATGGTTGGATGGCATGTCTCTCTCTTAAGCAATCAGCAAATGTAGCGCTCATTTTAGTACAAAACCAGACCCTAGACGTAAAAATAGCGCTGATAGTCTCAAGCGCTATTTTTATATCTGACTCACACACTTGCGACAGCACAAACAAAGCAATTTGATCAAGAGGTTATTTGATCAATTTGCTGATGGTTTTAAACGCTGGATCTTGACTACTGCGGCACAGCTCAAACAAGATAGACTCAACCGTGCTAATCACTCCACCTGCGCGGCGAATACGGCGAATGGCTTGTTTTTTGTCATACGGAAATCTCGAACCAACAGCGTCCCCGATGATGACCGGCTGCATACCGTTGTCTAATAAATCAAGCGCCGTTTGCATGACACATACATGCGCCTCTGCCCCAAACAGCAACACAATACTGCGGTTTTGCTGCGCCAAATGGTGCCATGACTCATCGTTATCACACGCGCTAAAGGTCACTTTTTCAAAGCTTTTGGCATTGTTATCTGCAAGCACCTCACGAATCTCAGGCAGGGTATCGCCAAGGCCTTTTTTATACTGCTCGTTGAGCATGATAGGGATATCAAGCGCCTGCAGCCCCTTAATCAGTGTCACGGTTTTTTTGACGATATTTTCGTGATCATAGATATGCGGGGTAAGGCGCTCTTGGACATCGATCAGCATCGCTTGGGTGTTTTCGCGGGCGATACGATACGTACGGTCGGTAATCATGGTAGACATAGTACACTCCTTGTACGACTGACAATGATAGCTATATTATAGTGCTGACTTATAGGTTTTATTCATTTAATGCGCTTGTTCGCTTCACTGTTATTTAGTCATAGATTTGTAGGGGCGTCAATGCAGATAATTTTTATTAACAACTTATGAACAGGATATTAGGCTTGATTCATACTGTTTAGCTAGGGCGTATCATTAATCTGAGCATAAAACTTTAAATGGGTTAGTCTTTTAATAATGAACACCCCATTACTACATGTAATGACGTCTAGCATTGCGTAATAAAGACTGTTTTTGAGTCATGACCATGACCACACCGAGAACAATACCAACACATAAGGTTAGAAGATAATACACCATATAACTAAGCGTGTTTATGAATGCAAAAAACATGCTGTTTAAAGTAATGATTAATATCGCAGCTACAGTACCGCCGAACAGCTCTCGATATTTTTTATTAAAAATCTTAAAGGCCACCAACGGTATCGCGATACCAAATAAGCCAAATATAGCACCCCAAATACCTGCCATATCCATATCAAAATATAGTAGCCCTAAAATATTAGAAAAAATACCACATATAAAAAATACCATCAAAAAACGTAAAGAACCCAATACTTTTTCTAAAATATAACCTGTAGCAAATAGCATCCCTAGACTCATTACTAAATGCATAATTCCTACATGTACAAAAAGTGCTGTGACTAACCGCCAATATTTGCCAGCTTGCAGCGCGTTCATCGTCAACCCACCTACACTATTTACCTGTCTAGATAAAGGGGCAATGATATCCATACCCATGAATACGGTGAGTATAAATACACCTATACAGATCAACATTAATACTAGCGTTGCAGGTCGTTTTTTATTATTTCTAAAAAAGGTAACCAGACTTTTTGATAAGTCGCTCACTGGCGCTCGTTTTTTTACGTGCTTTTGTTTCTTGGTAGATATATGCTTTCGTGCTGGTTTTTTTGCTTGATTATCAATACCTGCTGTCAGAATGAGCAGCAAGCACACTCCCATACCAACAAAAAACGAACCAATTCCCCAAACAAAATCACGATCTAAACTGTCAGCGAATATATTTGATTCAGGGACTAATACTAAGGCTGGTAAATTAGACTGCTTATTAGCTGTAGAAATCGTGTATAAGTAGGCACTTCTATCATTTGATGACTTTAGTTTTCTAAAATAGTTGATATGAGAGAAATCTTCGGCGGCATACTTTTGGCGCGACTCATTAATAAACGCTGAGTATTGACGGTCTTTAATGCGCTGCTCTTCTCGATTGTCGTAGCTTGTATAGTAGCTAGAACCTAGCCAGACATTCTCAGCGCCTATAAATGGCGTAACAACGTAATAATAAATATGCAGTGTTGAGTCAAAGTATCGTCTATTGGCTACTCGTGTCTCTATATAAGCAATTCTCTCTGACTTTAGTGGTTCAAAATCGTCCACTCTGAAGTATTTTTGTTTTGGATAATGACGAATATCGTTCAAGCTGGCTACTTCAATAACCTTGTAAGCAGCCTTAGACAAATAGTTTTGGCTAATCAAAAGCGGTATCACTAATGCTAAAACCATCGTTATAAAAAAGTAGCCTGAACTACTACGTTTAACCCACTTTAAGGTCAAAAGCTCGTACCTCGGCCACATCCAAATACCGACGACTGAAATAGATAAAAGGAGCGGAATGCCAAAATTCCAGTAGCCTTCCTTTAAAGGCAGAATATCTAGATAAATATCAAGCAACCAGCGTAAAGCCCCAAAAAGCAGAATGGTCAAGATACTAAGACCTAAATATGGTAAGAATACTTGCTTTAGTTTTAGCTTGATCGAGTCTTTAGCACTTAGGCTTTGTGTTCGCTTTTGCTTGGCGCTTTTGCTTACTCTCTTTTTGTTTCTGCTTCTGTTTTTATCCTTATACCTGTACTGGCTTTGCTTGTTATTATCTCGCATGTACCATTACCACTTGTTTAGATTAAATAACACCCTAAATAGGCGATGCTCAATATGATTTTTTCTTCATATTTTTTAAGGACGTTTTATCAACTTCAGCCCGTAAAATCATTGCCAAGCAAATAGCCATACCAATTATCAAAAATCTAATAGCTTTTATCAGCTCTTCAGTAGCAGCCTCTGAGAGTGTGCCAGCTCTAGCAACCAATATTAAAGGCTCACATTCAACTTGTTGACACGTTGACTTGATAGCTTGTAAGTAACCAGCTTGAAGGTCTGAGTTTTTTAATTTTTCAAAATAATCAATTGATGATAAGTCCGAATTTATGTACTCAGGAATTTTGGAGTTAATAAAAGCATTAATTTGCTGATGCTGGTCTTGTTCTGAAAGATTGTTGTCAATATCTGTTGAGAATCGTTCTCCCAGCCAAATATTTTCACTAGCTAAAAAAGGTAGTGCTATATATAAATATACTCTTAAGATAGTCTTAGACTTGCTAGGTACTCTCGTATCTATACTAAACTTAACTTCTTGCTTACTAACAGGAAAGGTATTTATCTGAAAATAAGTTTGTTTTGGATAGCGTCGAACCTCCTCGACATGGCTCACTTCAATCATATCGTGAGACACTTTAGATAAATAGGCTTGACTCGTAACTATTGTAGGAAATAAAGACAGTATCATCATAAAATAAAATACATTTGAGCTCTTCTCTTCAAATAATTTGAAACGCAATAGCTTTATTTTGGGTCTCATGTAGGCAAAGACGATAGTGCTGCTTAGTATTAGCGCAATTATTCCGTCCCAGAAAGTGTCCTTTAATGGCCAAACATTTAGGTGAATGTCTAATATCCAGCGTATTACACAATAAAGCAAGATAGTTGACAGACTTGATCCTAAAAAAGGGAAGAAGACTAGCTTAAGCTTTATGCTAGTGAGCGCTTTATCCAACATAATTTAATACCATCCATCTAACCCTTATTAGTCTCATTGCCAAGAACACCTTTTTGCCGTTAGCACTTACTACTGGCAAGGTTTTATTCTTTATAAGCACAAAAAAAATGCCCCTAACATAGCGTTAGAGGCACCCATTATACAAGACGAAAGTCAAACTAATAAACAAATATCAGCTTTATTGATATTTAGACATTAGGTGAAAATTAAACACGCTCAATCACAGTGGCGATACCTTGGCCGAGGCCGATACACATGGTTGCAAGACCAAGCTCGGTGTCAGACTGCTCCATAGCGTTTAGCAAGGTAACCGTGATACGAGCACCTGAACACCCTAGTGGATGACCCAGCGCAATCGCGCCACCATTGATGTTGACGATGTCTTGCTTGTCCGTCAGGTTCAAGGCTTTAAGTACAGATAGACCTTGGGCGGCAAAGGCTTCGTTTAGCTCGATGGTTTGCATATCATCGATGCTCATGCCAGCGCGCTTCAGGGCTTTGTTGGTGGCAGGTACCGGACCGTAGCCCATGATAGCCGCATCACAACCAGCGACAGCCATGCTACGAATACGAGCGCGAGGCTTAAGGCCTAAGTCTTTGGCTTTTTGTGCGCTCATGACCAGCATTGCTGACGCACCGTCAGACAGGGCAGATGAAGTAGCAGCAGTCACTGTACCGCCTTTAGGGTCAAAGGCTGGACGCAGTTTTTGCATTTGCTCCATCGTCGCATCTGGGCGAATCACTTCATCGACGGTACATAGCTGCAGACGGCCATCTGCATCATGACCTTCGATGCCGATGATTTCATTATCAAAGCGTCCCTCAGTGGTGGCAGCCCACGCACGGCGATGTGACTCAAGACCAAAGGCGTCTTGCTCTTCGCGGGTGATGTTGTTCATACGGCCCAGCATTTCAGCGGTCAAGCCCATCATGTTTGAGGCTTTAGCATAGTGTTTAGAGGCAGCTGGGTTGAGATCCACGCCATGCATCATACCAACGTGACCCATGTGCTCAACACCGCCGATGATAAAGACATCACCTTGACCGGTCATGATTTGAGCGGCAGCGGTATGTAGCGCCTGCATAGAAGAGCCGCATAAACGGTTGACCGTTTGGCCGCCAGCAGTCTTTGGAATACCAGCCAGCAGGCCGATATTGCGGCCGATGTTTAGACCTTGCTCTAGGGTTTGGTTGACACAGCCCCAGATGATGTCTTCGACATCGTTGGTGTCAAAATCGTTGCGCTCTACCAAAGCACGCACCAATTCTGCTGAGAGATTATCAGCACGAACATGGCGGAACATACCGTTTTTAGATCTTCCCATCGCCGAGCGTACGCCATCTACGATGACCACATCTTTTGGACTTAAAGTTGTCATACTATCTTCCTTTTCAATTTTTATTGTCAGTGTTGTCGATTTAATCAGGCTCTATAGCCATCTATCACGCGATCCGTACATCAGTACAATAACTATCTGAATGCTGTCGCGGCAGGCCAGACCTGATGAAACCGACCAAAACGGTGCGTCTGCTATTTTCTTATCACCGATAACGATGTCAGCAAACGCACCCCACTTATCCTAATACGGTATATTTATTACGCTGTTGCGTAAAAAGTCTCGCCAGCGGCTGCCATATCGCGAATCTTTTGCGGCGCTTCATAGGCTTTGCCAAGGTGCGCGTATTTTTCGCATAGTGCCAAGTAGTTATCGAGACCCATTTGGTCGATATAACGGCAAGGGCCACCGCGGAACGGCGGGAAACCAACGCCCATAATCATCGCCATATCCGCCTCACTTGGCGTGCTGACGATGTTGTCCTCTAGGCAGCGTACGGTCTCATTACAGAAAGCCAGCATGGTGCGGTCGATGATGGTTTGATCATCAAACTCTTTTTTGTCGCTATCTGTCGTGGTTTTAAGTAGCTCGTAAGTGGCGTCATCAGCGACTTTCTTTGGCTTACCGCGCTTGTCGGTTTCGTACTTATAGAAACCAACGCCGTTTTTCTGACCTAAGCGCTCGTTTTCATATAGATGCTCGATCGCCCCTTTATAATCAGGCTTCATGCGGTCAGGGAATCCTTCTGCCATCACTTCTGCGCCATGTACGCCCGTGTCTAAACCGACGACGTCGATTAGGTAAGCAGGACCCATCGGCCAGCCGAATTTTTCCATGACTTTATCGACATGGACGAAATCAGCGCCTTCTTTGAGTAACAAGTCAAAGGCGCCAAAGTATGGGAAGAGGACACGGTTTACCAAGAAACCTGGGCAGTCGTTGACCACGACAGGCACCTTGCCCATCTTGGAGGCCAATGCCACAGTGGTCGCGATGGCTTCTTCTGATGACTTCTCACCGCGGATAACTTCAACGAGTGGCATACGGTGTACTGGGTTGAAGAAGTGCATACCGACGAAATTTTCTGGACGCTCAAGGGCTTCGGCCAGATACGTGATCGAAATCGTTGAGGTATTAGATGCCAAAATCGCATCGTCTTTTACTAGACCTTCGACTTCTTTGAGTACCGCACGTTTGACGTTTGGATTTTCGACCACCGCTTCGATAACGATATCAGTCTCAGCAAAATCACCATAGTTCAGAGTCGGACGGATACGGCTGAGCGTTTCGCCCATTTTGGCTGGGGTCATCTTGCCGCGCTCGACCATTTTGCCAAGTAGCTTGCTGGCCTCGCCCATACCCAAATCCAATTGCTCAGACTTGATGTCTTTCATGATGATTGGCAAGCCTTTACTGGCTGCCTGATACGCGATACCGCCGCCCATGATACCTGCGCCAAGTACGGCCGCTTCAGAGATTTCATGTGCTTTTTTGCTGTGCTTTTTGGCCAGTTTTTTGACCAACTGATCGTTTAAGAACAGACCGACCAAGCTCTCAGCCTGCGGGGTTTTTGCCGCTTTGGCAAAACCTGCCGCTTCGACTTCGATCGCTTTGTCACGTGGCAGATTGACATGCTTTTCGATTGCTTCGATCGCGATCGCAGGCGCTGGGTACTGCTTCGGATTGGCTTTAGAGAAGATCATGCCTTTGGCACTGTTAAACGCCATCGCTTGCTCAAGCTGGTTGAGCTTTACAGGATTTAGCTTCTCTTCACGCTTGGCTTGCCAGTCAAGCCCACCTGAGATACATTTTTTGACTAGGTCAATCGCAGCGTCTTGCAAATCATCAGCAGAGACGGTCGCATCTACCAAGCCTAGTTTTAGCGCTTCTAGTGGTTTTTTTGGCTTACCTGTAGCGATTAGCTCAAGCGCATTGTCGATACCGATGACACGCGTACTACGCACCGTACCGCCGAAGCCTGGGAAGATACCTAACTGAGTCTCTGGTAGACCGATGATGGCTTTGTCGCTCATGACGCGATATTCACACACCAAGGTCATCTCACAACCACCGCCTAGCGCTGCGCCATTGATGGCAGCTACTTTTGGAAATGGCAGATCTTCAAAGCGGTTAAAGGTATCATTGATACTCACCACCCAGTCTTTGATCTCGTTTTCTGGGTTTTTAAATGAGCCAACAAACTCTGTGATATCAGCGCCCGCGATAAACACGCCTTTGCTTGAAGTGACAATAAGGCCTTTTACGTCATCGGCTTTTTCTAAAGCACTGACTGCTTCGCCAAACTGCTTGTTGGTCTCGGCATCAAACTTGTTCACGCTCTCATTTTCGGCGTTGTATTGCATGTTGGCGATGCCATCTTCTAGCATTATCACCGTGATGCGATTTCCTTGGTATACCATTTGAAACTCCTTGCTATATAACGAAAGCTACGTTTTGGATTACAATCAATAGCCAGTTACTGTTAGTAAAATGGGTAATAGCACTGTGCGCCGATGCTGCCACCAAGACAAACATCGTCATGACGACAAACCACTAGCGGGCGCACAGTGAAGATATCTTTATTATCCAGCGCTCATAGTAATGTACTTATTTTTACGTCGCTTGTACAACATCGTTTGGCGCTTTGTTTATATATTACAGGTATCTACTACGGCTGTCGGTGCTGATTGGGGAGCGCCATCGCATGTAGATGCAGCGATGACGGTTTGGGCAGTCCGGCTCAATCACGCCGGCGACTGCCTTTATCAGCCCATTTCCACGGCAATTAGTGTAGGGGATTATGCCCCTCACTGTCACAAGCTAATACCATACTCACAAGTCACTCTTAAGTCGAGACTCGCCTTTACCTAGTGGCTAATGTGCTTTAAGTGACCAGTTGTATACTCAGTGGACAGCCGCCTCATCACAACACATTCAATCACTAAATAAAACGGGCAATACGTAACGAGGGTTGGCTGCAGGGCGTACTGCAGTGCAGATGGCATTGTCTCTTGTATTTGTTAGCGTGTTTTGTAGCGTGCTCTTTGACAAAAAACTGCCAAAAATGCGGCGCGGATGATACGCGTTTCATAAGCAGGGCCAGCTATCATGCTACACTATCGCTATTTTTCTTATCTCTCTTATAAATGGTTGGATTATGACTGTCTCTCCTACTTCTGGCTTTATGTCTTTTTTGCGTATAAATGACGGCGCGCATGATAATGCTGATCACCATATCAATAATAAAACCAAGCAATTTCATCAGATTGTGCGCACGCAGATTGCCAAAGATATCGAGGTGTTATTTGCGTATGCCAAGCTGCCAAGCCCGCTGCTGGATGCCTGCCAATATGTGATGACGGGGCAAGGTAAGCTGGTGCGTCCGCTACTGGTCGCTAGCGCCTTTGCCAGCGTGAATGATAATCGCTGGCATGGCGAAGCGCAGCCTATCAGCCCAGATACCTCTGAGCCCATGACGCAAGGCCGCACGGCAAACCCTCTATTAGAAAGCCTGTTAGAAAACGACTCCGATTATGATATGGCGCGCCGAGCGGCATTGGCCGTCGAGCTATTGCATACCTATTCATTGGTGCATGATGACTTGCCCTGTATGGACGATGACGCGCTGCGCCGTGGGCAGCCAACCGCGCATATCGTCTTTACCGAGGCAACCGCCCTACTGGCAGGGGACGTGCTCCAAACCCTCGCCTTTGAGGTACTGACCGCAGAGCTGCCGACTTTTGCGCCATTTGATGCCGCGATTGCCAGTCAGCTGCTCGCGGTATTTGCGCCGCGTGCTCGCCGTATGGTCTCAGGGCAAACGCTGGATCTCAATGCCGAAGCCAACCCCGACATTACCCAAAGCCAATTAGAAGCCGTCCACCGTGATAAAACCGGCGCGCTCATCGAAGCGGCGATGCTAATGGGCGGGATTTGTGCTGGCGCGACCGCGCAAGCGCGCATAGCGCTACAAGAATGCGCCCAGCATATTGGTCTGGCTTTTCAAGTCCAAGACGATATCTTGGATGTCACCACCAGCACCGACACCCTTGGTAAACCTGCTGGCAGCGATGAAAAACTGGATAAATCCACTTATGTCAAACTGATGGGGGTTGAGCAGGCGACCAGCTATGCGCAGTCGCTGTTTAATGACGGACGCGCCGCTATCTTGCGTGAGTTGAGCGGTAATAAGGACACCAACGCCTTATTGGCACTCATCGAATGGCTATGGTCACGTAAAAAATAAGCTGAGCAATAAACATTAAAAACGATAAAAGGTGGTCAACATGGATGGTACTCCAACACCGCGTATCTACCTTGGCACCGGCGGCTACAGCGATACCGACTTGCTTGGTACGCTGTACCCAGCCGGCACCAAAAAGACAGACTTTTTGCGCGAATATGCTCGTCAATACGGCGCGGTCGAGATCAATAGCACCTTTTACGCGCCTATCAGCCAAAAAGCCTTTGCTGGTATGATCGATAAGGCCTACGTACAAGCCGATAGCGAGTTGAAGTTCGCCGTCAAGCTGCATCAAGACTTTACCCATGCGCGCAAAGGCACAAGCGAGCACGCACAAGCGTTTTTAAACGCCCTATCCCCACTCATCGAAGCCGATGCGCTCGCGCCCCTACTATTGCAATTCCCCCATGGCTTTGATCGTACTCGCGAGCATCGGCTGTATCTGGCCAATCTGGTCAGTTGGTTTGGCGACTACCCACTCGCCATTGAGTTTCGTCATAATGGCTGGCATACCCCGCAAGTGGTCGATAGTTTTATCAAACAAGGTCTCATTTGGGGTAGCGTCGATTATCCTAAAGTCAGCGGGCTGCCACCATCACGATTGATATTTACCGAGCGTACTGGTTATCTGCGTATGCATGGTAATAATTTAAACTGGTGGGATGCGATGAGCGCCGCTGATCGTCATGATTATCGCTACTCTGAGGCTGAGATGCAGGACTGGGCGCAGGCGATTGCTAATCAGCGTCAGCACTTTGACACGCTCTATATCTTTTTTCAAAACACCGTTAAAGCTCATGCTTATTATAATATTGCGATGTTAAGAGAGGCATTGGATAGGTTTGGTTTTGAGGTGATCTAACAGAGTTTATGGACCTAATTAAAAACCAACCTATTTTTATAGCACTCATACTATTGCTAATTTTAAAATATAAGGACATAGCGTGTATACAATAATAACTGAAAATGATGAATCTGCTTGGGCCGATGAAACTGGTGTTCTTTATCATTTCCCGAAAAGATACCAAAAGCACCTCAAACCAGGTACGAAAGTCATTTATTACAAAGGGATATTGAAGAACAAAAAATTTTCTAATAATAGGTTGTCTGACGCGCCACACTATTTCGCTATTGCTAAAATCGGTAAAACCTACCCCGACAAAGAAAGTAGTAAAAATGATTTTTTTGCCACTATTACTGATTTCATACCCTTTAAAGAAGCTGTTTTAGCAAAATATGAGTCCAAATACTTAGAAACAATCCCTGATTCGAGAAAATCCAATTATTGGCGCGATGGAGTAAGAGCTATCGATGAGGATACTTATCAGCTGATTATCTCTAAAAGCAGGATCAATAAGGTTTCAGAGCAAAAAACAGCTTATATCTCAGATAAAAATGCAGAACATTATCAAGATTCGCTCGAATCTTTCAGTGAAGGTAAAGCATCAAAACGCTATGTAACTACATACGAAAGAAATCCTAAATATAGAAAACAAGCAATTGCTATTCACGGTGACTCTTGTACTGCTTGCGGATTTAACTTTGGAGAGTTTTATGGAGAATATGCAGAAGGCTTTATTCATATTCATCATATAGTTCCTGTTTCAGAATTTGAAACACCTAAAGAGATAGACCCAGAAACCGACTTAGTTCCCCTATGCGCAAACTGCCACTGTATCGTTCATAGAAAGAAAGACAAGACATTATCAATCCATGAAATAAGAACGTTAATAGCTGACAACTCTAAGTAAAAGATATAAATAGTCATTGTAAAGTGAAGCTGTATTAACAGCAGCAGAACATAAAAGAGCAGCCAAAAAAAAGGACGCCTCGCAGCGTCCTCTTTTTTAATTATAAAGTAAATCAAATACTTAGTGACTACAGATTACTCTTCAACACCCGCATCTTGACCTTTATATTTAGCGTTTGCGTAGTCCCAGTTCACGAGCTTGTCTAGGAAGGTGTCAACATAGTCAGGACGACGGTTACGATAATCGATGTAGTAAGCGTGCTCCCATACGTCACAAGTCAATACCGCGACTTGACCATGGGCCAATGGGTTGTCAGCGTTACCAGTCTTCGCGATTGATAGTTTACCGCCGACTTTATCAGCGACAAGCCAAGCCCAACCAGAACCAAACTGTGAAGTTGCTGCGTTTTTAAACTCTTCGCGGAACTTGTCATAGCTACCAAAATCTTCTTCGATTTTTGCTTTGAGATCACCAGTCGGTTCGCCGCCGCCGTTTTCTGGGGTCATGCAGTTCCAGTAAAACGTGTGGTTCCATACTTGCGCTGCTTGATTAAACATGGTTTGCTTGCTGTCATCTTTTGCCGTGGCTTTGATGATCTCTGGCAATGTTTTGTCTTCTAGACCAGAGCCTGGTAGCAAGTCATTTAGTTTATTGACATACGCCGCATGGTGCTTGTCATGATGGTATTCTAGCGTTTCGGCACTGATATGTGGCTCTAGCGCGTCTTTTGCATAAGGTAGATCTGGTAGAGTAATGTTTGACATAATTATTTTATCCTTGCTTATTTGCCGCTCTTATCTCACCTGCCCCACAGAGGCAAGCAACATACCGAGCTAAATTGGCTGAGTTTATTGTTTGAGATGAATTTTATCGCTTAATACTTTTGTCGTTTATACATGATATTTTTACTCACAATACCACGTATTGTCATGAATCCAAAAGTAACATTAGTGTTATTTTTTTCCCGAAAGCCAAGAGTTTGACTTTGCGGGCGTTTATTAACTTAATATTCACAAGCTATAAGATATCATTCACTGAATCTTGGCACCTATTATAGCAATAGTACGCGGCAATATCAGTTACTAAATGTTATGGACGATACAACCTGTATAGCAATTGGTTATTTATCGAGCCACGCTATCTGGTTGTTTGAGCTTAACCGGTATAATAAATGGGCGGATGCGAGCCATTATGCATGCCTACTCTATTTAGCCTACCGCATTTACTGGTAACGTCTTTTTTGTCCCTCGACTTGATGGAATGATTTTATGAGCACTACCACAGACCGGCTATCTGGTCACCCCGTACCATCGCCAAATGAGGCAACCGCTGCCAGCCAGTGGGTACTCGCCAGTAATAACAAAGGCAAGCTTGCTGAGTTTAAACGTCTATTTGCGGCGGCAGATTTGGATGTGACGATCGTCCCGCAAGGCCAGCTTGATATCGATGATGCCATCGAGGATGGGTTGAGCTTTGTAGAAAACGCCATCATCAAGGCGCGGCATGCCAGCCGAGCCAGCAACCTGCCTGCCATTGCAGATGACTCAGGGTTATGCGTGCCCGTATTGGGCAATGCGCCTGGCATCTATTCGGCGCGCTACGCAGGCGAGCATGGCAATGATGCTAAAAACAACGCCAAGCTCATCGCTGATTTGCAGCCTATTCGCGCCGCCTCGCCAGATACGCCTATCAAAGGCATGTTTGTTTGTGTGCTGGCGATGGTACGCCATGCCGACGACCCGCTGCCGATTATCGCCCAAGGTCTGTGGCATGGTGAGATCTTGCAGGCAGCGCAAGGCGACGGCGGCTTTGGTTACGACCCCCTGTTTTGGCTGCCCAAGCTACAAACGACGGCCGCCAGCCTTAGCGCCGCTGACAAAAACAGTATCAGTCACCGCGGCCAAGCCATTCGGCAGTTATTGGCGCAGCTAACGCTATGACAGTTGACGCGCTCTAAAACAGCGTTAGCGCTAATGATGCATGTCATCAAACATAAGGTAAATAAAGAACGCTTTATAGGTAAACACTAGGCAAACAGATAATTTTTACTTTAATAAACAGATAGATTATACTGTTCTACTTTTAAAATTTTGTTGAAGGCCGTTATTTGCCTGTATAATTCAGCAAAAAGCGTTATTATGCGCGGCATAAACGGTTTATTATTGATATTTGATAGCGTGTACTCAAACGCTGCCTGACGGCGCTTGGCCTTATGGCATTGGCGCAGTTAGGTTATAGGGACGCCTGAGGCGATTGCTTAAAGGCCAGCTGAGCGACTGCGCGCTATCACTATCCCCTATTTATTCCAACGGCAATCAGCAGCACACGCCCGTATTTTGAGGTGCGATTGTCTATCATTATTATTTAACCCTAAAGGTGTAATTAACATGGCTACAGATTTGCAAGTCACAACCAACAAGCTATCTAATAAAGAGACTCAGCTGACGGTTAAAGTCCCCGTAGAAAAAATCCAAAACAAAGTAGAAGGCCGCATCAGCCAAGTGGCGAAAACCGCCAAAATCGACGGTTTCCGCAAAGGCAAAGTGCCAATGTCGCACATCCGCTCACAGTACGGTGCTGGCATCCAGCAAGAAGTGATCAACGATGTGATCCGTGATACGGTCTTTGAAGCGATCAAAGCTGAAGACATCCGCGCCGTTGGCATGCCAAACATCGACGACGTCAAACTAGAAGACGACTTTTTGGTGTATCAAGCCACTGTTGAGATCTTCCCAGAAATCGACGTACAAGGTATCGATGAAATCGAAGTTGAGCGTCACACGGCGACCGTCAGTGACGAAGACGTCGACACCATGATCGAAAACTTGCAAAAGCAGCGTCAAGAGTATGTTGAAAAGAAAGGCAAAGCAGCCAAAGACAACCAAGTGACCTTTGACTTTGAAGGCTCTATCGACGGCGAAAAATTCGAAGGCGGCTCAGCGGAAGACTTCAAATTGGTCATCGGTAGCAACCAGATGATTCCTGGCTTTGAAGCGGGTATCAAAGGCATGAAAGCTGGCGAAGAAAAAGTCATCGATGTGACCTTCCCAGAAGATTACCAAGCAGAAAACCTAGCCGGTAAAGAAGCACAGTTCAAAATCAATGTAAAATTGGTGGAAAGAGCCAAGCTACCTGAAATCGACGACGAGTTCCTAGAGCTATTTGGCGTGACCGAAGGCGGCGTTGAGAAGCTAAAAGAAGACGTACGCAAAAACATGGAACGCGAAATCAAAAACGCTGCGCGTAGCCAAGTCAAGCAAGCGACGTTTGATGCATTGCTAGAAAAGAACGAGTTTGACGTACCAAACGCCATGCTAGAGCAAGAAATCGAGCGTCAGCGCAACATGATGATGCAGCGTTTTTCTCAGCAGTTCGGTGCCAGCGCTGACAGCTTTGACAAAGACATGCTGCCAAATGAGCTGTTTGAAGAGCAAGCGCTACGTGCTGCCCGTCTTGGCATCATCGTCGCTCGCGTCATCGACACCAAAGGCCTAGAAGTCGACCAAGAGCGTGTCGAAAACTTCATCAAAGACGCGGCAGAAAACTACGAAGACCCAAGCGAAGTCATCGAGTACTATACCAATGACAAGCAGCAACGCGCCAACATCGAGTCTGTGGTACTAGAAGACCAAGTGGTCGACTATTTGATCAGCCAAGGTAAAGTAACTGACAAAGAAGTCAGCTACCAAGACTTGCTCGCTGCTCAGCAGCAGCAAGCGATGTAATGTTGCTCAGTCGTCCAGCCAGACCATTATTATCATCGCTAAGTACGGGTGATCATTGGTGACGACGGCCAAGGTAATACAAAAATGCCCTAACCATTGTGTTAGGGCATTTTTCTTGGTGGATGGTTATTGATGGATAGAGTGTTGACGCGTACGCCCACACTGACTGACTTTTTATCGAGTGTTTTTCATCCTCGTTTATGACCAACCCCTTGATAAATGGTTGCAGACGCCTTATTAATAGACAGTCATTTATCAATTTTCACATTAAAAAGTTACTATTGCCTTAATAAAAAAGTTACCATTAGCTCAATTATTTTTTAGCGACACCTAGATGGTTTTATGGTGATAGTTTTATGGCATCTGGCTCGTACTAGGTATAAACGGCCGTATTTACAATGATAAGCCGTCAGCAAAGCTTGGCCACTCGCTACCCTCAAACCCTTTACTTTATGGACTTATACATAGGACATCTTTATGACAGATTATGATCGCATCACCGCCAACCCGCATTTTGATATGTTGATGAGTGCGCACAACGACGTACAAAACATCCAAAGCGCTCCGCAATCTGCTTTAGTACCCATGGTGGTCGAGCAGTCTTCACGTGGTGAGCGCTCGTTTGATATTTTCTCGCGCTTGCTGCGTGAGCGTGTGATCTTTTTGACCGGTCAAGTCGAAGACCACATGGCCAATCTTATCGTTGCTCAGTTGCTATTTTTGGAAGCAGAAAACCCAGACAAAGACATTCATTTATACATCAACTCACCAGGCGGCTCAGTCAGTGCCGGTTTGGCAATTTTTGATACCATGAACTTTATCCAGCCTGAGGTATCGACCATCTGTATGGGCGGCGCGTATAGCATGGGTTCATTCCTATTGGCAGCAGGCCAAAAAGGCAAGCGTTACTCACTTGCCAATGCACGCGTGATGATTCACCAGCCATCAGGCGGCGCGCAAGGTCAAGCGACCGATATCGAGATTAATGCCCGTGAAATCCTCAAAATCCGTGATCGCCTAAACCGCATTTTGGCTGAGCGCACCGGCCAGCCGCTTGAGAAGATCGAAAAAGACGTCGAACGTGACTTTTGGCTAGATGCGCAAGAAGCCAAAGAGTACGGTCTGGTCGATGAAGTACTAGAGCGTCGTCCGACTTCGTTGTAGGCTTTGGGCGCCGCGCCATCATCGCGATATCCGCAGCCATTTTGTTACATTTTATGCCTGAGCACTTGCTGTTTGGGCATTGATGGACATACTCAGAATACTTATAAGCTTTAAATTTTAGGAGCGCCTTTTATGGCAGAAGATAACACCCCACAGTGCTCATTTTGTGGCAAAGCCAAAAGTGACGTACAACAGCTCATTGCCTCTGACGACGCCAATATCTGTAATGAGTGCATCGAGCTATGTACCGACTTAATCGCAGACAGCGCCGAGCAGAGCGACGATAGCGATATTGACACCTCGTGGGTCAATAAAAAACTACCAACGCCAAAAGAGATACGCGCCAAGCTTGATGAGTATGTCATCGGGCAGGACGCGGCCAAAAAAGCCTTGGCAGTGGCGGTTTATAACCATTATAAACGACTAAAAGTCAGCCAGACTTTGGCCAATGACAACAAAACAGCCAAGATTGGCGCTGATGATGCCATGGTTGAATTGGCAAAAAGCAATATCTTGCTGATTGGCCCGACCGGCTCTGGTAAGACACTGCTCGCGCAAACCTTAGCGCGCCTGCTCGACGTGCCTTTTGCCATGGCCGATGCTACTACCTTGACCGAAGCAGGCTACGTCGGTGAAGATGTCGAAAACATCGTGCAAAAACTACTGCAAGCGGCTGACTATGATGTGAGCAAAGCTGAGCAAGGTATCATTTATATCGATGAGATTGATAAAATCAGCAAAAAAGGCGACAACCCGTCTATCACGCGCGACGTATCGGGCGAAGGCGTACAGCAAGCCCTACTCAAGCTAATCGAAGGTACAGTTGCTGCTATCCCGCCTCATGGTGGCCGTAAGCATCCACAGCAAGAGCTGATTCAAGTCGATACCAGCAACATCCTCATCATCGTTGGTGGTGCGTTCGCTGGCCTCGACCAAGTGATTCAGCAGCGTACCGAAAAGGGCGGTATCGGTTTCAATGCGGATGTCAGCTCAAAAGACGACAGCCGCCGTAGCTCAGATTTGCTTCAGCAAGTCGAGCCTGAGGATTTGATTAAGTTTGGTTTGATTCCTGAGCTGATCGGTCGTCTGCCGGTACTTGCCGCGCTCGAAGAGCTGGATGAAGAAGCGCTGGTGCAAATCTTGACCGAGCCAAAAAACGCGTTGGTCAAACAGTACAAGTATTTGTTTGATATGGAAGGCGCTGAGATTGAGTTTACCAAAGAAGCCCTCGACGCCATCGCCAAAAAGGCTATGGAGCGCAAAACAGGCGCGCGTGGTCTGCGCTCTATCGTAGAAAACGCCTTGCTAGAAACCATGTATGAGCTACCATCGATGAAAAACGCCAAAACCGTGATGGTCGATGAGTCGGTCATCAATGAAGGCAAAACGCCTAAAATCGCTTAATCTGAGCATGACCAAAGATAGCAGGACAAGTGGTAGGCTATCTTGACAATAATCCTAAAAAAGCGTCTGGCAGCAATGCTCAGGCGCTTTTTTGTGTCGGCTCGTCTGTATGCATAAATATATATGCCCAAGCGCACAAAAGACGTATAAAAAATCCATAAGAAACCCATAAAAAATGACAGCGGCGTTTATCAAACCTTGTCAGGGAGACGCATAAATCATGCTAAGGTAGATTATCCATCTAAGCCCGTATCTTTGGTAGCGATAGCGCGCCTGCGACATGAGGTTTAGATACCCACCAGAATGATGATGACAAAGGATTGTTTATTATGCTCAACCACATGGCCACTATGGCAAGCTCACTACGCCGCCACCTTCCTATCGCCTCTCAACAAAATCACGACATCGCGCCATACTATCGCGATCATGTCGCTGCTATCACGGGCGCAGGCTCTGGTATGGGCCGTGAGCTGGCCATTCATTTGGCAAAAATGGGCTGTCACCTTGCCCTATCTGATATCAATCCTGAGCAGCTGGCGCAGACCAAAGCGCTGCTCAGCGGCTACGATATCGACGCTTGCACCACGGTACTTGACGTTTCAGACCAAAAAGCCGTCGCAGCCTGGGCAGAGGCGGTGATGAATGAGCACGGCAAAGTCAATTTTATCTTTAACAATGCAGGCGTGGCGCTGTATTCTACCGTAGAAGGCAGTAGCATCAGCGAGCTTGAATGGGTGATGGATATTAATTTTTGGGGTGTGGTCTATGGCACCAAGGCGTTTTTGCCTTTGATTAAAAATAGTGTCAAAGCCACTGAAACGGACAATAGCAACCACACAGACAAAAACGCCCGCCAGTTTTCTAAGCATGGTCATATCGTCAATATCTCTAGTCTCTTTGGACTGACCGCCCAACCCTCACAATCTGCCTATAACGCCAGCAAGTTTGCAGTGCGCGGCTTTACCGAAAGCTTGCGCCAAGAGCTCGATATCCAGCGCTGCGGCGTATCAGCGACCTGTATCCATCCAGGTGGTATCAAAACCAACATTGCCAATAGTGCACGCGGTAATGACAGCATCAATGACATCGGCATGCGTACTGGCCCCAAAGCCATCAGAAGTTTTAATAAGTTTTTGAAGTTCGATGCCAGTGAGGCCGCTTGGCTTATTTTGCAGGCGGTAGCGACCAACCAGCGCCGCTGCCTGATTGGCAACGATGCCAAAATGATCGATGCCGTACAGCGCATATTTCCAGCGCGATATAGTCAAGTTTTAAACGACGCCAACAAACTCTCACGCAAACTCAAACCGCGACGCGCCAAAAACCCCAATCATGGCAGATAATTTTTTCTTATTCTATCTGGAGTTGCCTTCCTATAAAACAGACACAGTACGACTGGGAGCAGTTTGGCAGAGTCTCTGTCGGCGTAGGCGCAGCAAGCAAAATTGACACTCATCGCACGTAATAAAACTACCTACTGGTTTTACTTAGAATTGACACAAAAAGGCGCTTAACTCATGTGTGGTTAAGCGCCTTTTTTCGGTTTGTCGCTATCGATAGCACTGCGTTTATGATTGGCGATTTTGACCTTATTTGCGAGTAGACGCTTGCGCATAATCTGGGTCACTTTACGTATTTATATACTTTAACACGTTATATTTGCTACAATTATGTTTCTAGCAACTTACTGCTTATTATCTATTTATATTGTTATTTACCGGCTAAATATCCGGCTTGATTTTTTATTGATGCAGCACTTATTCCAAACATAGATTAGGCACAGTTCTATCAGCATGACGGTTAAATTACCATATAAATACATATTCAGATATTATCTTTTATAATAAGGATATTCCAGTGAAAAAATTTCTAGCAATACCGTCGCCTTTTTTGTTGGCGACTATCGTGGCTGTCGGTGCCACTGGCATCACGGCCTGTAGCGACGCAGAAACCAAGGCCGTGGACCGTGTCGAAGAAGCAGAAGCCCTTGCCCGCGTCAAATCGCTTGAAGCACGCGCCGCTGAGATTAAAAACGACATGGCCGCAAACCCCGGTGCCAAACTAAACATCAGCATGCCAGATGAGTCGACCATCCCTGATAATGAGTATGGCGCCGCTGTCCGCCGAGGGTTGGAGCTTGCCAATCACACGTACCGAGAACTGCCAAATAACGTCGGCAACAAGCTCAACTGTACCAGCTGTCACTTAGCCAATGGCTCAGAAGCCTATGCCGCACCGTGGAATGGCCTACCGGGTATCTTTCCGATTTACCGCTCGCGTGATGCTCGCGTCAACTCGCTACAAGAACGGGTCAATGGCTGCTTTCAGCGTTCGATGAACGGCACGCCACTGGATCTAGATTCAGAGGAGATGAATGCCTTTATCTCTTATATGACATGGCTATCACAAGATATGCCGATTGGGGTATCGCCAGAAGGCCGTGGGTTTGTCAAGGTCGACACCACACTGACCCCTGACCCCGTCAAAGGAAAGGAGATATTTGCCAAGACCTGTAGCACTTGTCATGGTGACAATGGTGAAGGTCAATACAATGACGACGGCACCTACGTATATCCTGCCGTCGCTGGTGAAAATTCATTCAACGACGGCGCAGGTATGGCGCGTACCTATAAGGCAGCAGCTTTTGTCAAAGGTAAAATGCCGTTTGGTCAAGGCAATACCCTAACCGATCAAGAAGCCATCGATGTGGCCAGCTACTTTACCCACTTGCCGCGCCCAGTCAAAGCCAACAAAGACAAAGATTGGCCAAAAGGCGGCGCGCCTGTTGATGTACGCCGTTAATAAAGGTCAGTGGTTTAGATAATAAAAGCACTCAGATAAAAAGCCCAGCTATAAATAAACTGGGCTTTTTTGCGGTATGCATAACCATCATAGTAATACTTAAGGTAGCTTCATATCACCTTCTACCAGCCAGCCCATACGCCGCATCACATAAGCGACCACACCGGCAATCACGGCTGGCAGCACAAACATCAATAACACAATCGCCGTCCATAGCTGTGCGGTGCTCATCAGTCCTTGCGAGGCCTCGATGACGCCAAACACCCCGACCAACCCCGCCGTACCCATGCCAGCGCCAGTTGCGGTACATGCCAGCCCAAAGCCGACGGTCGCAATAGGGCCGACGATGGCACTCGCGGTGACCGCAGGCAATAGCACTAGTGGTTTTTTTAGTACATTGGGAATTTGTAGCATACTGGTGCCAAGCCCCTGAGAGATCACCCCACTGACACCGTTGTCCTTAAAGCTCGCTACCGCAAAGCCGATCATGTGCGCCGCGCAGCCCACCACCGCCGCACCGCCTGCCAGCCCGCCAAGCCCGATAGCAATGCATATAGCCGCGCTGGAGGTGGGAAGTGTCAACAAAATCCCCACCACCACAGCAATCACAATCCCCATCAATAACGGCTGCAGCTCAGTGGCTGCTTGGATACCTTGTCCAATAGCGCTGACGGCAGCGACGATGGGCGGATTAAGAAGGGCACAAACCAGCAACGCCACACTACATACCACCAATGGCACCAATAAGATATCGAGTTTGGTTTTACCTGCGATCCATGTACCAGCGCGATACGCAAATACCGATGCCAAATACGCGCCAATCGGATTGCCTGGTATGGCGACAAAAGTCGCAGGAGCACCTACCTGAGCGGTAAATAGCGTCCCTGCCATTAGCGCCTCAGAGTGGGCACCGAGCATACCAGCGACCAAGCAGCTGAGCATCACCAGCGTCGGTGCTTTTAGATAGTACGCAATACCCACGCCGATACCCGCCCCCATCATGACTGAAGCCAGCTTGCCGACAGCCACCAGTGCTGGCAAATGTAACCAACCACCGATTTGCGAGATAATAAGACCAGCTATCAAGGTGACAAACAAGCCCAACGCCATGCCAGTAAAAGCATCAATAAAATACTTTTGAAAAAAAGCCTTAATGACACCCTGGGGTGCTACTGCGTGCGATACAGTCATAGCCATGCTCTTTGTAAGTTTTGGAGATAAATTGCGGTCAAACAAGGAAAATAGCGCCGTTAATATCGTGATATTGACCAGCTATTTGACGATGTTTAGCAAAATTTGGCCATTTTAGCCCATTTAGATAGCTATCGAGTGATTTGAAGACATGCCCTAAAATAAACGATAAAAAAGGCGTCGCTCGTACCAGTAAGCGACGCCTTTGTTTATAAACGAGTCATCCTCCTAAGCTGCCGATGCTAGCGGCGCTGTTCGACGATGATAGAGTCGATGCCGTTATTTTGTAGGCGCTGCTGGGCGGTAGTCACCGCTTGACGATTATTCATCGGCCGTGAGATGACCTGATAGATGGGCAAACCATTACCTGTGGTGTTTTTTACCACTCTTGCATCGACACCTGCCATCAGTACTTGGGCGCGGCGACGATCTGCTTCATCAGCATCACCAAAGCTATTGATCTGCAAAATGTAGGTAGCTGCCGGTCTGGCGGCCTGTACGCTAGCGGTCCCGGCACCTGAGTTATTGCTACGGTTAGCGCCATTACTATTGCTAGTAGGCGCAGGGCCATCGTAAGTGGCGTCTTCTTCGACAATGACAATCTCATCACTGTTTTCGCCAGTTGCCGCGCCATTGCCCTGATTAGGCGCTGTCGCTGTACCATCCGCGATACCGAAATTGCCTGACTCATCATCACGACTGGCGCTACTATCCTGCGGCTGAGTGACGACCACATCCGGCTCAAAGGCATTGATATCGCCTATTGCACTGTTGCCCACCTCGGCGATGTCTTCATCAGGAATCGTCGCCATTTCTTGACTGGGCAATATGTCATAAAACTCATAATCACCATTATCCGTGTCGGTATCGACACGCGGCTGTACCTGACGGTCTGGGTCATCGCCGGCGGCACTATCTGCTGGACTAAAATCAAACAATGGCGAGAGGTAGATAAACACCCCAATCATCAAGGTCAGTATCGCCCCGACGAACATCCATAATAAGCCTGACACACTACTGGTTTTGCGCTTTTCGGTCGCGCCTTTAGGTTTTTTGGCTAGCATGGATCTGGTTCTCCCTACTGAATTTAACTATCATTAAATTACGCTTATCAGCCGTCTCTTTATACTACATGCTAGACGGGGCAGACAACCCTAATAAATTAAGTCCGTTGGACAATACTTGACGCACCGCTTTTGACAACCGTAGACGCGCCTGCATCAATGCCATCTCATCAGTGCTCGGTGTCTCACCTGATGTCAAGCTCACCGGCAAGATGCGGTTGCTGTCGTACCAGCCATGAAACAGCGCCGCCAGCTCTTTTAGATAATTGGTCAAGACGTGCGGCTCGTAGCCAGTCGCCGCGCGCGCCAAGGTCGCAGGATAGCCTGCTAGCAGCTTGATCAACTCATCTTCGTTCGGAGCGCTTAGCCTCGTTTGCTGCGCCTGACCGATGGCATCATCTACCAAAAAACCACTGTTTTCAAGCTTCTCTAACACGCGGCAGACACGCGCATGCGCGTACTGAATGTAATAGACTTGGTTGTCTTTACTTTGCGACTTGGCCAGCTCCAGATCAAAGTCCACATGCACTTCAGGCTTACGCGCCACATAATAAAAACGCGCCGCATCGTTACCCACCTCAGAGCGCAGCTCGCGCAAGGTGACAAATTTACCTGAGCGTGACGACATTTGTACTTTTTCACTACCGCGCCATAAGGCCACAAACTGTACCAATACCACATCGAGGCGCGCCTCATCGATGCCAAGCGCAGTCAGCGCCGCTTTTACCCGCGGGACATAACCATGGTGGTCTGCGCCCCAGACGTTGATGACTTTATCAAAGCCGCGGTCAAACTTGTTTTTATGATAAGCAATATCAGAGGCAAAGTACGTCGTTTGCCCATTGGCGCGGCGTACCACTCGGTCTTTTTCATCACCAAAATCGGTCGATTTAAACCAAATATTGCCGTCTTTTTCATACAGATAGCCTTTGTCGTCTAGTATCTGTAAGACGGGCTCGATCTCGCTATCGATTGAGCGCTCGCTAAACCAGCACTCATAACGCACCCCAAAGTCATTTAAATCATCTTTGATATCCGCCAAGATACTGCTCAGCGCCGCGTCTAAAAACAGCTCATAACCCTCACCTAGCAAGGATTTGCTATTGGCAATCAGACCATCGATATGCGCTTCTTTGTCGCCTGATACCAGTGTTTTTTCGCCATCGGCATTGGTATCAAAGATAGCATCTGCTGGTACGTCTTTGGCGACGTCAGCGAAAGGATGAACATAGCTGTCACCATGCTGCACCTTTAGAGTCTGTGCGATATCTCGGACATACTCGCCTTGATAGCCATTGACCGGAAAAGTCACCTGCTCGCCGTTGATCTGCAAATAACGCAAGTAGGTGCTGGTTGCCAAAATATCCATTTGGCGACCGGCATCATTGACGTAGTATTCACGCGTGACGTCATACCCCACCGCCTCTAACAAATTGGCCACGCTCATACCGAACGCTGCGCCGCGACCATGACCGACATGCAGGCTTGAGGTTGGGTTGGCAGAGACAAACTCGACTTGGATTTTTTGCCCGGCAAATTGCTCGCTTAGACCAAAGCGGTCTTGTAGCTCAAAGATATCTGCCAATACTGCAAACTTGGCATCGCTGTTCAAAAACACATTGATAAAACCAGGGCCGGCGATTTCGACTTGGCGAATGTCTTGATTATCAGGCAACGCGGCGACGATTTTTTCAGCCAGCATACGCGGATTACTCTTGGCTGCTTTGGCTGCCGTCAGCGCGATGTTACTGGCAAAATCACCATGGCTCAAATCCTTGGTACGGGTAATCTGGCTATTGTTTTGCCAATCAGCAGGCAAGATGTCTTGCGCCTGTAAGGTTTGAACAGCTTGGTCAAATAATGCGGTTAAGGTATCGATTTGGGCTTGTGACATAGGGTATAAACTCAGTTAAATAAACAACAAAAACGGTATAAAACATGACGAATGCGAGCAGTCGATATGGGATTATTATAATAACGACAGGCTAGGCAAAAGAGACATTAATACTAAAAAACAAGTAACCTATAAATATAACAATCTTTGTGCTGTATTGCACTATTTACGATGAAATTAGTGTCAAAATACAACACTTTAAGCCCAATTTGCCCCTCAGCATTGGCTATCTGATAAAGACGGCGCGCACTGCGCTAAGCGTGGCAAAACACCCGCTTTAAGATTGTAGCGTTACTGTTGTCCAAGGCTTTACGGTAGTTTATACCCAATACATTCCACGCTATAATGATGGTTTGTATTGCTGTCTTGCTGTAGTGAAGCAATACGTCCCATCGGAGCCGAGTCGCCTGTCATCATCCAGACGATAAAATAATAAAGACAATCAGACAACGCGTCACCACTTTATAGGACTATTTTATGTTTGCTATTGCTGCTAGTACCATCACCAGCTGGGGATTGTACGTCTTACTACCAATATTTATCGCCTTTTTATTTTTTATTATGTGGGACATCTCTAAAAAATCTGAGGCTGGACGCGCTGGGACGTTTTGGATCTTTTTGGCACTGGGTGCTGGGTTTGTGGGCTTTTTACTCAAGCTCTTATTAGAGGTCGCCTTTGAGAGATGGTTAATCTAACCAACGCTCTAGGGCATATCCTCAATTCAACCGACAGTCATCCAAATGGGTTCGAAGCGGCTAAACAGCGACTAAACACTGCACTGTTTTACTGTGCTATTTTTTGGCAATAATGGTTGCACGCATCGGGGCAGGATAGCCTTCTACAGTTTTTGTTCGGTCATTAGGATCTAAAAAATCTGCTAAAGAGTGATACGTCATCCATTCGGTTTGGCGCTGCTCACTGGTCGAAGTCATAGCCACATCGACGCAGCGCACGTCTGTAAACCCTGCTTTTTCAAGCCAGCCGATTAACGCTGCAACAGAGGGTAAAAAGTACACATTATTCATCTGCGCATAGCGGTCATGCGGCACCAGTACAGTATTGGCGTCGCCTTCGATTACCAACGTCTCAAGCACCAGCTCGCCGCCTTTGACCAGCTGCCCCTTTAGCTGTTGCAAATGCTCAAAGGGTGACTGGCGATGATAGAGCACCCCCATACTAAACACCGTGTCAAATAGCTGACTATGCTCAGGTAAGGCTTCGAGTGGGACGGGGATATAATGCGTTTTATAACTATCAGCCGCGCCGACAAAATGCCGAATCGCCATAAACTGATGATAAAACAAGCAAGAGGGATCGATGATAATGACCGTCTCCGCGCCAGCCCCTGCCATACGCCAGCCATGATACCCAGAGCCGCCGCCAACATCGAGCACGCGTCGTCCTTTTAAGGTGCCCAAGTGCGGCGCAACTCGCTGCCATTTCCAGTCACTGCGCCACTCGGTATCGATCTTGATACCTGACGCATCATCGCCGATTTGACCACCGATCTGAAACGGCCCTTTGCGCCACGGCATCAGCTGCTTTAACAGCGCCGTTGTTTGCTTGCGCTGCGAGTCATTCAGACTTGCCTCAATGGTCAACACATCAGTGTCTAGATGGACAGCATCAACGACCAATTCTGGCAAACGCGCCACCGACGCCTGATAAGCCGGTGCGTGCGCATAGTTGGCTTTGTCTTTGATGGCACCCAGCCATGTTGGCAATTGGGTCAGCCACTCATAAGCCGTCGGCTGCTGCTGCGCAAGTGTTAGCAAGGTCAAATACAGCTCACGTTCGGCGCGCAAGATAGTGTCATTAAGCATAAAAGCGAATTACCATGTGGATCAAAAAGTAAGGTTAAAAATTGCGTCCTCAAAGAAAGGCTATTTAAACGCCACAATCGAGACAAAGTTCAAAAACTGAAACCACGTCAGATGCCGTGCAAAACCCACCTTATCCAAACGCTGATGGTGCCCGTCTAAGGTATCGGTGATAAGGACGTTTTCTAGCGCATTACGCTTGCCGCTGATTTCCATCTCGGTATAGCCATTAGCGCGCTTAAAGTCATAATAGCGCTCAACCAACCACGCATCATACTGCTCATCAAACGCATGGGTTTTCTCGGTCAACACCAATATACCGCCCTCGCTCAGTGCGTTATAGATATTCTCTAACACTGCCACTCTATCGGCGGCTGGCAAAAACTGTAGCGTTAAATTTAAAATCACCATATCGCATGGCTCAAGTGTCACATCGCGGATATCGGCGGTGACGACTTCGATATCGTGCTCAGGATAGTTATCATTGAGCACAGTCGCCGCTTTTGTGGTCATCGCAGGCGAGATATCTATCGCTTTAATCTGTAAATCCTGCGGCGCAAACTCCCCAGCCAGCGCCATGCTAGCCGCACCAAGTGAGCAGCCCAAATCATACACACGGCTGACACGGCGGCCATCACCGCCTTGCTGACGGTACTTGCAATGACGCCGAGCAAAGATAGGCAACATCGCCAGCACCTGCCCATAACCTGGTACACTACGACGAATCATATCTGGAAAACACGCCACCACCTGCTCATCAAAAGAAAAGCGCGCCGCTTTATCGAGAGGTGTGGTAAATAAAGTGTCATGCTTGATAGTGGCAGGATTGGATTGGCTCATGGGGCGACTCGTTTTGATAATAGCAAAAGCCCATTATAACATTACTGTTTGTTACTTATCGCCATCAGATGCCCTGCTAAGCTAAATAGGTCATGCTAAGGGCAATCAATTGATGATTGAAGCAGTCGTTAAACTAACCGTATCATTGAGTTGATAGAGTCTTTAAGCAGGTCGTTGAAAGTTGAAAAATGACCGTCTGCGACCAACATTTACACTAGTAGCGCTATGTCACTTTTAGAGTGAAGTGATTATATAACCTGATCATCTCTTTATAATAATAGGAAAAATTATGCAAACCATTATCTTAGGCGGTGGCTGCTTTTGGTGCACCGAATCGGTCTTTTTGTCCGTAAAAGGCGTAGCGTCCGTGACATCAGGCTATATGGGCGGCGACGCGGTATCGGCCAACTATGAGGCCGTCTGTAGCGGCACTACAGGTCATGTGGAGGTTATCAAGGTCTATTTTGATGACACTGTTGTCCCTTTGGAGGTGATACTTGATGTGTTTTTTGCCACTCACGACCCCACAACCAAAGATCGTCAAGGCAATGATGTCGGCAGTCAATATCGTAGCGTGGTGTTCTATACAGACGATGAGCAAAAACCAACCGTCGATCGCACCATCAACAAACTGCGCGATATGGGCGTCAACGTCGTCACAGAAGTCCATCCTGCTATGACGTTTTATAAGGCTGAAGAGTCGCACCAAGACTTTTTTAATAGAAACCCAGGCCAAGCCTACTGCAACTTTGCCATCCCGCCCAAACTTGCCAAACTGCGTAAAGAGTTTAGCGAATATATGGTCAATTAACTGACGCGCCATCACGGGTGCATCATTCGGCTAAAGGTCAGCTGGCAGGACGTACCATCACGTTATGGGTCGCAGTTATTACTCATACTTATTTATGATCAAGATAAAAAAGACGGACCGCCCTTCTCAGTAGATGAAGCAAGCATTCAGCAGTATTATGGACAGTATTATCAGATTGATGAAGTAGAAACACCTCTGCTACTATCGGCTCTATGCCTGATCTATCTGTCACAGAGCATGGCTGGCTACTCACAGCAATAGACAATCATAGAGAGATTTGATGAAAATTTTTATCAGCTTCGTCAGCCTGATGGGTTTGTTATTGGTCGTACTGCCAGGGCCATTATATAAATATGGCGTCGTGGATTTGGGTACCGCCTTTGCCGGATTTAGCTTGGCGATGCTCGCAGGCGGTGCGGCACTGATCATGTTGCTATTACAAGCGTTATTCAAACGCCACACGCTTAGCTTTCGCACCACTGTCATCACTATGCTGCTAGCGAGCAGCTCGATCCTCATACCGCTCACCATGCTGCACAAAGCCAAAAGCGTACCCCCCATTCATGATATTTCAACCGACCTTACCAACCCGCCTAAATTTGTGGCCATCATTCCTTTGCGGGCTGACGCGCCAAACCCTGCGACATACTCTGGCACCGAGAGCGCAGCACAGCAGCGCATCGCCTATCCTGACTTGAGCACATTAAGCTACCCACAATCCAAATCTACGCTGCTCACAGCCTGCGAACAAACCGCCAGCAATCTGGGCTGGGAGCTGGTGGTGATAGACGCAGACACCGGTATTGTAGAGGCGACAGATACGACGCCTTGGTTTGGTTTTCAGGACGATGTGGTGATACGTATCACCGATGCAGGTAGCAAGCGGCTGGTCGATATTCGTAGTAAATCACGAATTGGTGGCAGCGATTTGGGCAAAAATGCAGAGCGTATTCGTCGTTTTATCAAAGAGCTGGATAAGGTTTTAGAGTCGTAGCGACATCCTTTAGAAGCTTGGTACGCAGCAAAAATCGCTTGCAACCTCACACCTACGTCAATTTATAGTAACAGGGTGCTGCGACCGCTTTTCTTTATTATGTAGATTAGTTACTCTAAGTAAATATGACGGTTTTGCGCTTTATGCTGTTTTATTGATCGCTCTTATTTATAACCATTACTTATCATCACGTCCCATCGCCACTTCTCATAATAATTTTGACGTTTATAGGATATTCTCATGCGTTTGACTCCTCTTTCGACCCTATCCATGCTGGCTGCGGCTATTGGTCTGAGCTCTGCCAGCACTGCCCAAGCGGCCAAACCACCAGCGCCAGACTTGTCCAATAGCGAGTTTCAGCAGTGTCTAGATAGGCTAAAAGGCTCTAGTAAGTTTCGCGGCGTAGACAGCTTTACCTTCAACAACTATCGCCCAGCTCAGCCTGATCCTAGCGTTATTCAGTCGCTTAACTATCAGCCCGAGTTTCAAAAAGATGTCTGGGATTACCTATCGGCGCTGGTGGACAAAGAGCGCGTCGAAGATGGTATTCGTGCCAAGCACCAATGGCGTGATACGCTGCGCCAAATTGAATCGCGCTATGGCGTAAAAGCCGAGCACGTCCTTGGCGTCTGGGGCGTGGAGTCCAACTTTGGTCAGACACTAGGTAAAAAACCGCTATTTGAATCCTTAGCGACTCTCTCCTGCTTTGATCGTCGCCAAAGCTACTTTCAGGGGGAGTTTGCCAACGCGCTCAAAATCGTCCAACGCGGTGATATTGCACCAAACGACATGACAGGCTCGTGGGCTGGCGCCTTTGGGCAAACGCAGTTTATGCCGAGCACCTTTTTGGAGCTGGCCGTCGACTTTGATGGCGATGGTCGCCGCGACCTCGTCAATAGCGTCCCTGATGCGCTAGCCTCTACCGCCAACTTTTTGGACAACCGTGGCTATCGTACAGGGGAGCCGTGGGGTTATGAAGTCAAACTCCCTGATGGCTACTGGGCGGCGTCCAATCGTAAAAACAAAAAATCCATGAGTCACTGGCGCAGCCAAGGTCTGACATTGGCAAATGGTAGCCCGCTGCCCTATGATTTGAGTAGTGCAGGACTGCTATTACCAGCTGGTATAGAAGGGCCGGCGTTTTTGGTTGGTAAAAACTTTGATACCTTTTACTCGTATAACGCGTCAGAAAACTACGCATTGGCCATCGCGCACTTGTCAGATCTGATCACGCGCGAAGACAGCAGCAAGACGGACTTTATCACTGCGTGGCCCACAGATGACCCAGGTATCAGCCGCCAACAAGCCAAAGACATTCAGCAAGCACTGCTTGATGCTGGCTATGATATTGGCGGTGTCGACGGCATCATCGGTGACAACACTCGTACGGCTATTCAGCAATACCAAACCAGCCGCGGTATCTTCCCTGCTGATGGCCGTGCAGGGCAAAAATTTTATCGTACCATCGTTGGTAGTGCCGCCCCTCGCCAAAGCCAGTATGGTAATCAATATGGCCAACCAGCCGGCAATCCGTCCGTTAATAGTCAGCTTTTAAACCCAGCACCCACCGATCGTATGGGCCAATTGATCCAGCAGCAGACCACCGCGCCAAGCGCTTACTCTCAGTCACCGCAGCCCTCTACGTCTAGCAACCCGCGCTATCGCCGCGTGATCGGCAGCGACGGTACTATCAAGCTGGTACGTATTGATGAAGGCTCATAACCGCTAGGTTTTAGCGCTCTCCCCCTGATAGCAAAAAGGCCACGCTATAGCCAGCGTGGCCTTTTTATGTGTTTTAGGACGAGACCTTTAGGACAGTACATTTAATAGATAAGTCTTTAGCCTTGTCTTTTTGACAAACCTACGTTTTGATCCTTTGATCATAGTGACGCGGTGTTATACGATAGGCGGCGGATTGGGCTTACCATTGTCGCCATCCCAGTTTTCCCGTGCCTTGTCGTCTAGGTCAGCAGGAGTTTTTGGCTTCCATTTGCCATTTTCTTTCCACGTCTCATCACCCCAATCCGCATCTTCTTCTTTTCTATCCAAGTCTTTGTAGGCTTGGCTAGGGTCGATGCCGCGGCGCTTCATGTCGGCCACTTGCTCTTCTAGGGTACGAAACTGATCGGCATCATGCATGGCTTTTTCTAAGCCGTCGATTTCATGGTTTCGTTCATCATATTTAGAGTTGCTCATGTCTACTCTCCTTAATTATTCAGTGATCGTCAATGATACGTATCTCAGCGCTGTTGTATGATGTGTTATCGTTTTAGTGATTTTGTTCTTTAGTCATTGTCGTTATTTCGTTCATGGTCTTCGGCTATCAACTGAACGTGCGCTGACTCATGATTCTTATTATCACCAGTCCTGCTTGGATTCACAACCACTGCCACGTATGCTTTGTATTACAAAACGTAGTCACGCGCGCAGATGCTTGCAGTATATCTGCTCGAGACAGCTACTGCTGGAGGACGACTGAGAAAAACAAGCTACCAAAGAAGAGAAGAATGTAAAAAAGGCAGATTAAGACTGAGATGAGGTGTTTTTTAGCAAGTTTTTTGCATAAAAAGTCAGCTTCCATAGCTCCTGCGATACCCGTGTCCCATAGGTGGTCAGCTGTATCCAATTGGCACTGACCAGCTGACGCTGCAAGACGTTTAAGTCGTCTTGTGATATCTGACAGCGCGCAACCGCATGGACATCTGGCATGTCTTGCTTGACGTCTGCTTCAGCTTTTGATGCTATCAGTCGGTTGATGGCGGTTTGTAGACCATAGCTAGAGAACGTCGAGGGAATTTTTGATAAGGCAATCAGCACCTCTTGCCATGTCAGCGTCATCGGCCGTGTCACATCTGTCAGGTTACCCCCTGCATAGGCTTGCGCACTATAAGAGATCTCAAAGGACTCTGTCAAAACGATGAGGTTACTGACATTATCTTCTGCAAAGCTGGCTTTGGGCTGCTCATGAGGGTAGGCAAGATTATGTTGGGTCAGGCTGTGTTTGTTGATGGCTTTTTTGGCGGACGGCCGCTCAGCGGTTTTTTGCGTAGTAGCTTGTTTGCTAAACTCAATGACCTCGTCACTGGCCTTTATCCAGCCGCCCGTGACTTTATGCGCAGCAATGATGGTGTAATAGGCTTGTACCAGCAGGCTTTCGATTTCATCAGCATTGTCATAATAGTATATGCGATTGTCTTGCTTGGTCACTGCGTTGATAAATTCTTGTAACTGGCGGCTGATGGCGCTGTCTGGCGGCTGGTTTTTGATTAAGACCAGTAGAGGCTTGAGCTTGGCTTTGGCATTTAGATAGCTCAAATGCATTTGGCTGACGCCGGTTTTTTGTACGGTACCGTAGCTATCACCGATTACCATCAACGCATAGTCACAGGAATCGATGCATTGACGCCCATATACCGACGCCTTTGACAGTTGGCTTGACACATCATAAGTCAAAAAAGCGCGCGCCTGAAAAAATATCGCTAGGTTGTCCAGTACCAGCAATTGATCATTATCAGCGCATATGACGTGGATATGATAGCGACGGTTTGGCACAATCACCTCTAAGCTTCAGTCATGACATAAGTAACGAGCAGATAAAATAAAGCACAAATATCTTGTTTTGCACAGACTAGCATAAACTTATAGAAATGGAATTATTTTATTTCGACTACAGCAGCTTCATCGTCATATAGGCGCGCCTGACACTCAAACCGCTGATCAGAAACTCCATAATAGCACTTATTTAGAAGCGTATTGCAAAACGGTCTCTTGTCCGACCAATTGTTTTATCAAAGCGCCCAACGTATCATCATATTTGCTGGCATAAAAAGTCAACGGCAGTCGAACAACAGGCGATATTTGATGGTTTGTCGCTATCGCTCGGTGAGCGTTGCTGTCATTCTCGCTATCATCATTGCAGTATTCATTGATATGGTTATTGCCATTGCCCTTAATATTAGCACTTACCAATAGCTGATTGCTCAGTAGCAGCTGCTTGACCCGCTCTGCAATCGCCTGTCCTGAGTCCACCACCTGTATCGATAACTGCTGTCGCGCAATTTCCTCCAACAAAAAACCTTTAAAAAACGGATAATGCGTGCACCCAAGGACCAACTGATCGATACCAGCTTGCGCAAAGACCGTAAGCTGCTGACGTAAACGCCGCGCGGTCTCGTCCGCCTCTGGCATGCCCGCCTCTACCCATGGCACTAGCAGGGGGTCAAAGTACTTAGTCACCTCTATATTATTGGGCAGGGCAAACGCATCGATAACCTTGTTTAGTAACGCACCATTTAAGGTCGCCTTGGTCGCCAGCACTGCCACGCGATGGGTAGTGCTGGCCAGTACCGCCGGTTTTAATGCTGGCACCAATCCCACAATAGGCATCTGCGGATAACAACGCCTAGCCGTCTCTAGCGCATAGGCAGAGGCACTGTTGCACGCGATAACGATAAGTTTACAGCCTTGCTGATACAGCCACTCGATCGCTCTTAATGTCAGCCTCTCAATATCAGTGCTGTCACGATTACCATAAGGGACATGTAGCGTATCGGCATAATAGACATAGCGCTCAGCAGGCAGCTGCTCGGCCAGATGCAGATACACAGACAGACCGCCTACCCCCGAGTCAAACAAGCCTATCGGTGCGCTTGGGTCGGCATGATAAGTCGTTGCCTCAGCTGCCACCGCATGAGCAGCGGCCTGCCGGATAGCCGCAGTCTTCATGTGTTTGGCTAGCACAGCCTCAGGATGCACCCTATCCACGTTTAGCGCGTCATTTTTGCTCATACCCTTCATGGCTGTACTGTCGTTTTTTTGGTCATATCGGTATCTTTATACTGCTGATTGCGTGACTTGTCGGTAGTCAATCAAACTGCTACACATATACTGTCGCGCTTTGCTATTTATTGTTTTTGCTACAAAGTAGCAAGAATTTAAGCCTTTGATGGCTTAAAAAAGCATTGGTCTTTTAAAAATTGGTACCTTAAGGCATCGATAATTGATAGCATTGCCCGCCACTTTGTAAGGTTAATATCGTCTCGCCGTTTTGCTCTGTCAGCTCACCAATCTCAGCCAAATGATAAAACGTATTGCGGCCGATCAGTGCCATCAAGCCCTGTCTGACGGGCATATACGGACGTATTTGCTGCTCGGCGGCTTGTTGCTGATGGTGGTCTTTGGCGTTTTGTGCATTATTGGCTTGAGCGCTGCTGGCCTGAGGCTGACTCTCGGCATGTTTGTCTGGTACATTAGGATTATACGCCTTTAAGACGATTTTGTGCTCGTCATCTAGGCGAACGACATCGCCTGTGGTCGTGGTAAACTCCAACCAGCGCTGGCCTGCCTCCTCAACGATACCCACATCGTTGATCAATAACGGCGCATCTTCAACTTGAATACGAATTTTTTGCACAGGCGTCTTTAAAAAATACTCTGTTTTGCCCTGATTTTCTTCTTTCCACAAAATCGTGGCAAACAGACTCACCAATGACTCTCTGGTCATTTGCCCGCCTTCGTGCCACCACTCGCCATTTGCCTTGATCACCAAATCCATATCCGTCACTTGCTCAGGATGCCAGCGCTCTAGTGGCGGTATGGCTCGCCCCTCGCGCGCCCCAGCAGTGGTCTTTAGATACTGGCTCAATGCGTCCATACTATTTAGGTCTGATGGCACGTCGTTTGGGGCTTGCGGCGTATCGTTTTGGGGTTTATTGGCTTGCTTGTTATGGCTATCCATCTTATGATTTCCTATCTAGTATGCAAAGTTTGGCAAATCTATCATGACTATAAATTTTAGTTTCAGGTATGATGAATCTTTGTCGTCAATCAATCATCATAATTAGCTCATTATTTTAATTTTACCTTAACATCGATACTCACAAATGCGTATCGTGTTTGTAGGACTTTTCTTTTATAATGAGTAACGATTTTTCATTTACGTGTTTTTATTTACATGGTTAAGTGGGTGCTGTATCAATGAGACGTTTTTTAAAGCGTTGATATCTTTGCATAAATGGTTTTTCGCAAAGAGCCCAGCTCATTGTTATTGATACGGCGCAGACAGTTTTTATCGGGCAGCCATATGTCGAGTGACGTTAGCGCCACAAGTCTATTATTTAATTGTTAAGCTAATGATGCCCTGAGATAAGCCACCATAAGTTTAGGAGTAGGTATGCAAGAGCAAGACAATCAAAAGCCAGTCGTTGATGGCGATACGGTAGCGACAGATACGGTCGAGCAAGACGTGCAAGCACAAAGCGTGGCTGCAGAGCCTGAGATAGAACGCGAGTCTATGGAGTTTGATGTCATCATCGTCGGCGGCGGTCCTGCAGGCTTGTCTGCGGCTATTCGTCTGCGTCAGCTTGCCATTGAGGCGGGCAATGATGAGTTTATGGTTTGTGTGGTCGAAAAAGGCTCTGAGTTTGGCGCTCATACCTTGTCTGGCGCAGTCATCGAGCCACGCGCACTCAATGAGCTCATCCCTGACTGGAAAGAAAAAGGCGCCCCGCTCAACGTACCTGCGACCGAAGATCGTTTTTATTATCTCAATTCAGCCACGCGCTCGACCAAAGTACCTGACCCTTTAATCCCAGCACCGATGCACAACGATGGCAACTATATCGTCTCGCTAGGCAATGTGGTGCGCTGGCTTGCCGTACAGGCAGAAGAGCTAGAAGTGATGATGTTCCCAGGCTTCCCTGCCGCCGATATCTTATACAATGATGACGGCTCAGTACGTGGTATTTTGACAGGCGATATGGGTGTGGCGGCTGACGGCGAGGCCAAGCCAAGCTTTGAGCCAGGCTATGAGCTACTGGCCAAATACACCATCTTTGCTGAAGGTAGCCGCGGTCACTTGGGCAAACGTTTAATCAGCCGTTTTAGTCTCGATAAAGACGCTGATCCTCAGCATTATGGTATCGGTCTAAAAGAGCTGTGGGAAGTGGCACCTGAAAAACATGAGCAAGGCGTGGTCATGCACGGTCTTGGCTGGCCATTGACCGAAACTGGCTCGACGGGTGGCTGGTGGTTGTATTTCGACGAAAACAACCAAGTCAGCTTTGGTCTGGTGGCAGATTTGTCTTATCACAACCCATATATGTCGCCGTTTGATGAAATGCAGCGCTTAAAGACGCACCCTGTTATCAAAAACGTCTTAGAAGGCGGCAAGCGTATTTCCTATGGTGCGCGCGCCCTGACCAAAGGTGGCTTAAACTCTCTACCAAAATTCACCTTCCCAGGCGGCGTGTTGGTCGGTGACAATGCTGGTTTCTTAAACCCAGCCAAAATCAAAGGCACGCACACCTCGATGAAATCAGGCATGCTCGCGGCTGAGGCGATTTTTGAGGCGCTGCAAGCTGACCGCCAGCACGACGAAGTGGTGGCTTATACCACTATGTATAAAGAGTCGTGGTTATATCAAGACAACTATGAGTCACGCAACTTCTCCCCTGCGATACATCGCATGGGTCTGTTTATGGGCGGCGCCTTTACCTTTATCGAGCACAATCTATTAAAAGGTAAAATGCCACTGACCCTGCATGACAACATCCCTGACTATGATCAGCTAGAGCGTGCCAACCATGCCTATCAGCCGACCTACCTAAAACCAGATGGTAAGCTGGTATTTGATAAGCTGTCATCGGTATTTATCTCTAATACCAACCACGCAGAAGATCAGCCAACACATCTTAAGCTCACTGACCCAACGGTGCCAGTATCGATCAACCTGCCTCTCTATGCCGAGCCTGCGCGTTTGTACTGCCCAGCGGGCGTCTATGAAGTGGTCAAGGATGCCGAAGGCGCAAAATTCGTCATCAACGCGCAAAACTGCGTACACTGTAAGACTTGTGATATCAAAGATCCATCGCAAAACATCACTTGGGTCACACCAGAAGGCGGCGGTGGCCCGAACTATCCAAACATGTAATGGTGTTAGAGAGCCTTGAGCAGTCATCTGCTCACCGCTGAACAATAAAAAACCGCCCTTAATTTATAAGGGCGGTTTTTTAATACTTATACATTCAATGTCTCAATTAAATGACGCGACAACCCATCTTAATCTGTCCAAGCGTCACGGTTGGCTTCGTCTTTTAATTTGACAAAATCATCAGGGTCAAATTTGATTTGCGTACCTGATTTGCCTTCTTTGATTTGACGCTCGTAGTCACGCAGTATGCGTAGCGCCACAGGAGACAAGAGCAAAATAGCCACCAAGTTGACGAGTGCCATCATACCCATGGATAAATCCGCAAAGTTCCAAATCGCAGGCAAGCTGGCGATGGCACCAATAAACACCATTCCCAATACCATAAAGCGGAATATCATGATCATCACTTTGGCGTTTTTGGCGCCTGAGATAAACTCAAGGTTTGACTCGCCATAGCTGTAGTTGGCAATAATAGAAGTAAAAGAAAAGAAGAAAATGGCAATGGCGACAAAGATAATACCCAAATCACCCACGTACTGCGACAACGCCAGCTGCGTCAGCTGAATACCTTCTTGCTCGACATTGGGGTCGACCACGCCTGACAAAATGATGATAGAAGCCGTTGCGGTACAGATCACCAGCGTATCCATAAACACGCCGAGCATTTGCATAAATCCTTGCACCGCGGGATGGTCAGGATGGCTTTTAGCCGTAGCTGCCGCATTGGGTGCCGACCCCATGCCTGCTTCGTTAGAAAACAGTCCGCGTTTGATACCGTTGATCATCGCCTGAGCGATACCATAACCGATGACCCCGCCCGCTGCTTGCTCAAATCCGAAAGCTGATTTTACAATCAAGGCGATGGCAGCTGGGAATTGGCTAAAGTTAGTGATGATAATAAACAGTGCCAATAAAATATACAAAATCGCCATGATAGGGACGATTTTGCCCGCGATACGAGCCACCGAGCGCAACCCTCCAAACACCACAGGCGCGACCAGTGCCACCAATACAAGGCCTGTCATCCATGTTGGCACGCCAAAGGCTTCATTGGTCGCTTGTGCGATGGTGTTGGACTGTACGCCATTGAAAGCAAGACCAAAGGCCACGAGCAGACACAGTGAGAAAAATATCGCAAGCCAGCGTTTACCCAAGCCTTTTTCGATATAGTAGGCCGGTCCGCCGCGATACACATTGTCGTTGTGAGGAACTTTGTATGCTTGGGCGAGCGTCGATTCGATAAAGCTGGTCGACATACCAACCAGCGCGGTCATCCACATCCAAAACACTGCACCTGGGCCACCGAGATAAATCGCAATCGCAACCCCTGCCAAGTTACCCGTACCCACACGCGCCGCCAGCGACGTCATCAATGCTTCAAATGAGCTGATACCGCCATTTTTGCGTCCTTGGTTGGAGACGCGCAATAGCTTCCACATATGACCAAAGTGGCGAAACTGAATAAAACGTGTCACGACAGTAAAATACAGACCTGCGCCAATCAGTACAAACATCAGCAGACCATACCAAGGGTTACTGGCAATCAACCAATCGTTGTTCCCCCAGATAATACTGACACCATAATTTACGAGGCTGTTAAACCACCCTACTATCCCTTCACTCATATCAACTCCTCGTGAATATTTTTTAAAACTTGCTTATTTTTTGCGTTTTATATCAAATAAACGCTATTAAAACCAGCATACCATGCTCAGTCGTCAAATCTGCTGTGCATTTTATAGAGATTCGGTGCGCCACGACCATCACGTTTACTTATCGATTCAAGATATTTATTTTTAAAATAAATACTGCAGGCTCCTCCCATCCTATAGAATGATAAAAGTAACCAATTTACTGCAGAAAGTAAGCCAGCGGTGATGGTTTTTACATTCTGTCATCCATCTATCAGGTTTTTATTAATAATGGTTATGCAGGATTTTTGGTTTATGCCGATTTGTTTGCAGTGACGCAGACTTGAAAGTGATAGACTAAATTTTATAGGCATTGTGACTTATTGAATATTCACTTATTGTCATGATTGTTTGGCATACTAAAAACTTTAAGACGCTTGTCAGGAAGACGAGACGGTAATCAAAGACAGTGGATGGTCTGCCCCCTCCTTTCTTCCTCAAATATTGTTTGTTATAGCGCTCTTAAATACAGTGATCTTGGCAAATAGTCATCATGCTAAATCAGCACTCGCGTTATCTGATCGTCAGTACGTGCTTGTCAGATGTCATTATCAGACTGACGAGACTGAGATCAACCATGATATTTTAGGTAAGACAAAAGGAGTTGTCCTATGGAAAACCACAACGATCCATCCGGCTATTGGCGTGCTAATGTCCGTCTCATTTTAGGCAGCCTTATCGTTTGGGCATTATGCTCGTATGGCTTTGCTATTCTCTTACGTCCTATTTTGGCAGGTATAAAAATCGGTGGTACTGATTTGGGCTTTTGGTTTGCCCAGCAAGGTTCTATCGGGGTTTTTATCGTCTTAATTTTTTTCTACGCTTGGCGTATGAATAAGCTGGACAAACAATATGGCGTAGATGAGGAATAGATCATGAGTCAGTATGTGATTAACATTATTTTTGTGGGTCTATCCTTTGCGCTGTATTTCGGCATTGCGATTTGGGCTCGTGCTGGGACCACCAGTGAGTTTTATGTGGCAGGCGGCGGCGTCCATCCTGTCGTCAATGGTATGGCAACTGCTGCTGACTGGATGAGTGCCGCGTCATTTATCTCGATGGCAGGTCTTTTGGCCGCGGGTGGCTACGGTGCCTCCACCTATTTGATGGGCTGGACAGGAGGTTATGTCTTACTGGCCATGCTGTTAGCGCCTTATTTACGTAAGTTTGGGAAGTTTACGGTACCAGACTTTATCTCCGATCGCTTTTATTCCAAGACAGCGGCGATGATTGCGGTGGTTTGTCTGATTGTAGCATCGACCACCTATGTTATCGGACAGATGACTGGTGCAGGGGTTGCTTTCTCTCGCTTTTTAGAAGTGGAGAATGATACAGGTCTTATCATTGCCGCGGTGGTGGTGTTTTTCTACGCAGTACTAGGCGGTATGAAAGGCATTACCTATACACAGGTCGCTCAGTACATCGTCCTGATGATTGCCTATACCATTCCGGCTGTCTTTATCTCGCTTGAGCTGACCGGCAACCCTATTCCAGGTTTGGGTCTGTTTTCTACGCATGCTGAGTCCGGCGTGCCTATTTTGACCAAGCTTGATCAAGTGGTCACTGATCTTGGTTTTACTGCTTATACTGCTGATGTGCCAAATAAGCTTAACATGGTACTGTTTACGCTATCACTTATGATTGGTACAGCAGGCCTACCGCACGTTATCATTCGCTTCTTTACCGTACCAAAAGTCGCTGATGCGCGCTGGACAGCTGGCTGGACGTTGGTCTTTATCTCATTGCTATACTTTACCGCGCCGGCGGTGGGTGCCATGGCCCGTTTAAACTTAAACGACACCATCTATCCACAAGGCGTTGACCAGCCGGCACTGCCTTATGAGCAGCGTCCTGACTGGATGCGCACATGGGAAGATACGGGTCTTATTAAATATAATGACTTAAATAATGATGGCCGTATTCAACGCTACTTCGATAGCGGTCTTGGTGAGGCAAAACTTGCGTTAGCGGCCGCGCAAGCAGAAGGTGGCGATGTCACCGCTGCTACGGCAGAAGTCGCCAAGGCACAAGCCGCTCACGACCAAGAGCTTGATGGACGCTTTGCTGACGCAGGTTGGGCGGGTAATGAGCTGGATGTCAATAATGATATCTTAGTCTTGGCCAATCCAGAGATTGCTCAGCTGCCACCTTGGGTGATCGGTCTTATCGCTGCTGGTGGTTTGGCAGCCGCGCTATCGACCGCGGCAGGATTGTTGCTGGCCATCTCATCTGCCATTAGTCACGACTTAATCAAACGAAACCTCAACCCAAACATCACTGATAAAGGAGAGCTACAAGTTGCTCGAATCTCTATGGCGATTGCAATTGTGGTGGCAACGTGGCTTGGCCTAAATCCGCCAGGGTTTGCCGCACAGGTGGTGGCCTTGGCCTTTGGTATCGCTGGCGCCTCCTTGTTCCCCGCGCTAATGATGGGTATCTTCTCAAAACGCATCAATAATCTGGGCGCAATCTTTGGGATGCTCGCCGGCCTTATCACGACCTTGGTATATATCTTTGTCTTTAAAGGCTGGTTCTTTATCAGTGGTACTGCCAACTTCCCCGATACCGCAGAGTACTGGTTGTTTGGTATCTCACCGCTGTCGTTTGGGGCCATTGGCGCGCTGATTAACTTTGCGGTCGCCTTTATCGTTTCTTATTCGACAAAAGCGCCACCGCTGCACATCCAAGAGCTGGTTGAAAGTGTTCGCTCTCCGCGCGGCGCTGGCGGTGCCATCGACCACTAAGCGTACGAGCCATGTTGGCTCTATAATCAAACCACGCTAAAAGGATAAATGTTGAACATCACTTTTTTTCTTGGAATGATTATAGATATCATACGTAAAGTGTCACTCACAGGCAGACGCTGCTTGTGAGTGATTTTTTTATCCCTTTAGGTTAAGAATAAGTCTTGGATGGTTGCCAGATTTGTTTTTGCCTAAATAAAACGCAAACTGCCCTAACCCATTAAGAAGGAAGATTTTATGCTTTTTGAGTTTATTGCCACCATGGCCGCAGCGTTTGGTATGGCTGGACTGGCACTGATCATAACTCACCTCAGTAAACTGTCGGGCAAACGCGCACCAAAGTGGCTGGTGCCACTCTTTGCAGCGGTTGGCATTTTTACCTTCCAAATTCACCAAGAATACAACTGGTATTCTCAGCAAGTCAGCAAGTTGCCCGCGGGCGTAGAGGTGGTCAAAACAGCAGAGAGTCGCACTTGGTTCCGGCCTTGGTCTTATGCCAAGCCGCAAATACTGCGTTTTATCGCTGCAGATATCAAAAATGCTCGTGCCCAAGTAGACAATGCAGATATGCACTTAGTCACTCTTTATTTGTTTGAAAGACGTAGAAGCGTACAAAAAATCCCGCAAGTCATCGATTGCGCGGCGCCTGCGCGTGCAGATTATATATTGCCAAAAGCAGGCAGCACCCTATCACTTGATGAGTATGTGCAGCAAACCAGCACATGGCACCCATTGACCAAAGCGGATTCTTTATTTACCCGTATTTGCACAGATAGTAATCCTTAACGCCTCTACCATGTTTAGCGTATAGAGCCTACCTGATAGGTATGTTTGGAGTTGGCACCCAATAGCAAACCTGCGCACAAGCCGCCGAAATGCGCGGCAAACGAAATGCCTTGCTGCGGCATCAAACCTTGCTTGATAATCAGCCAATAGCCTGTACCCATGACAATACAAGCGAGCAGGTAGCCCCAACGTCTGGCAAATACCGCGCCGCCGATCATATACCCAATCATGGCAAAGCATAGCCCCGATGCGCCGATATGAATAGAAGACGGCGAACCGATGACCCAAGTGACCAGCCCTGAGGCAATCACCAGCTTAATCACCGTACGATAGGCATTTTTTTCAAACAAGCCAAACAAAAATAAAATCTGCAACAACGTAATGGTATTGCTCAATAAGTGAGAAAAGTTGCCATGCATTGTCCATGAAGCGACTACCCCTATCATGCTACCCACATCTAAGGCGCGCGGTACAATACCAAACACATTCCAGATGCCAAAAAAGACCGTTTCATTTAAAAAAAACATCCCCCACATCGGCATCAGCACAAAAGCATATAGTCCGATGACTTGTTTGACCCGTGTCATGATGAGAGAAAATAACTGCTGCCCATTCATATCGTGACCTGCCCTTGACTCTATGCCTTGTATTTAATGCTTACGCTATAGTCGATTCTAAATTAAACAGATACATTTTATGTCAACGTGGAACTGGTATAAATAGCAGACTGTTTTCTTTATCAGCGGCCAAATAGCTATCACCGTGCAGCAACGAGGCTGAATGATAAGGCACCAAAGCCGTTGGGATAAAACGGCGCGCCGCATCGATATGCTGGATTGAATCATCAAAAAAGATATGCGGCGCAAAGGTTCTGAGCACCGCTGTCTTTTCTAGTCCACCCAAAAAAAACGCCATATCGACATTGACGCCCCATTCTCGCAATGTTTTGATAGCCCGCAAATCGGCAGGGGCGTTGCGAGCGGTGACCAGAGCGATTTTTACCGGAGAGTAGCTAAGCCCCGCCGGCAGACGCTCTTGCAGGTTTGAGAGCTTAATCAAGAGCTCGGCATATGGCCCCTTCTCTATCGGCAAGTCCCGCATTTTGGCTTCACGGTCATGAAAGGCGCGTAGCCCTTTTTGCTTATAAAGCAGCTCACCTGAGTCATCAAAGAGCACCGCATCACCATCAAAAGCGATACGCAGCTGCTGAGTATCCAGCTCATAAGTATTGACAGGCGTCGCATCCAAGATGGCACACGCACAAATATTGGCATCCGCAACTTGCTGAGCGTCCTCGCGATTGGTGGTCAAAAACAAGTCCACATTAAAATCATCGATATAAGGCGCCACCGGGCTGCCTGAGATAAAAGCCGATCGAGAAATATTGAGGCCATGCTCACGAATGGCATTGAGAACCTGAATACCAGTATCAGGGCTGCTTTTTGAGACGATAACCACCTCAACCAGCGGCGCTTCTAGCTCAGTTTCTTGACTGTCAGCCTGACAGTACCTGTTCAGGTTTAGCAGCGCTTTTATCAGAGGATAGCCTGCGCCAATGCTCAAAGGATCGTTTTCGCGCTCTGTCATATAATCGCGAAACGCCTTAATGGCTGTATCAGGATGCTGCGCTAATAACTGTGATAAATAGCTCTCAGACTCCGTTAAATCAAACAGCGCCGTCGCAGAGACCGCTACAATCAACGTATTACTAAAATCAACTGCCATAATAAAAGGCTCTCACTTGTCAGGCTCCATGGTAGAGTTTATTGTAACAAGGCGCTACCAGAAGATATATGGCACTTTTATGACTAGCGCTGGCATCGATAGCGAGCGTTATCGTTCAATTATTACAACAAGAAAAGCCATATTGCTTTATAAACAATATGGCCATTTAAACACAGTTACCGTTTAGGCTATTATTTGAAAAAGATAGCGTTGTCGTTCGCGACATGTCTTGCCTATCTTGTACGTTAGCCGCCTCCCTTTATGCTAGCAGTACCAGAGAAATCGCAGGGAACGCCACCAAAATCACCAAGCGAATCACATCGGAGACAATAAACGGCGCTACCCCTCGAAACATATCGGACAGCTTAATATGCGGAGCCATCGCCTTAATCACAAAGATGTTCATGCCCATCGGCGGCGTAATCAACCCAAGCTCTACCGTCAGTACCGCGATGATACCAAACCATACCGGATCAAAACCTAAGGCTACGATGATCGGATACACTACCGGAATGGTGATGACCAGCATCGCCAAGGCATCCATAAACAGCCCTAATAAAAAGTACATGATCAAAATACAAATCAGTACCACCATTGGACTCACTGCCAAGGTACCAATCCAGCTCGCTAAGGTATATGACAATCTAGAGACTGAGATAAAGTAGCCCAGCGCCTCTGCACCTAGTAGCATAAAAAACACCACTGCAGATAATGCTAAGGTTTCAATCAACGACTGCTTCAGTCCCTTCATACGCATGCCTTTGGCAAACGCATAAGCCCAAGAAACGAACGCCCCGACGGCAGCGCCTTCCGTTGGGGTAAACAACCCAAAGAAAATACCAGCGATAATAACGATAAAGATAAAGCTAAAGGGAATGAGTCCTGTCAACGCTATCAGCTTGGCTTTCCATGAGGTAGATTCACCGCGCTGCGCCAAGTGTGGTTTCCAGCGCACCATGATCATGACAGTGATCGAATACATGACCATGCCTAGCATACCGGGCAAAAATCCTGCAATAAACATGTCACCGACCGACTGCTGGGTCAAAATGGCATAAACCAGTAAGGCAATACTGGGCGGAATCATAATCCCAAGCGTACCACCAGCCGCTAAAATGCCGCAGGCAAAGCCTGGCTGATAGCCATACTTCTCCATTTGTGGTAAGGCCACTTTGGTCATGGTAGAGGCGGTCGCTAACGATGATCCCGAGATTGAGGCAAAGATACCCGATGAGCCGATACCGGCGATTCCCAAACTGCCCCTGACACCGCCAAAGATGGTGCGGGTTGCTTCAAACAATTTGCCTGCCATACCAGAATGAGTGGCAAAGACACCCATCAAAATAAATAATGGAATGGCACTAAAGTCATATTTGGCTAAAACGTCGACGGGGAGGTCTTTGAGCATTTGTACAGCGCCACTCGGTGCCGTCACAGCGCCAAAGCCGACCAGACCAACGCCAAGCATAGCAAGGGCAACGGGTACTCGTAAAACGACGAGTAGGATCATGACGATTAAGCCGATGGCTCCAACGATTTCTGGACTCATGCGCCTGTCTCCTCAGCGTCAAAAAACTCGCCTGTCTTAAAGATATTGATGGACTCGATCAAGGATCGAATGGCCAGCAAAGCACTTAAAAAGGCGCTGACAAGGTAAATGGGCATCATTGAAATCCGCAAATCTTGGGTGACTTTGCCAAACTCGATAGCATCAACGGCGCTCTCAAACAGCCCCCAAGCAAAGACGATACCGATGACAAAGAACCCCAGCATAAAGACGCCCATCATATAACCTTTGATAGACTTGGGCATCTTTTGGGTGAAAACATCAACAATGATTTGTGAGCGTTCGACAAAAGCGGCAAAGGCAGCTAATAGCGCAAACAGCATAAAATAAGAAACAATCTCGACGCTGCCTTTGACAGTGAAACCAAACTCACCACCGGTGAGCTTGAAGATATAACGGGCGGTAACATCTAGCATGGTGGTCAAAACGATGATGATCAGACTGATACCACCGATGAGCTGACATAGCCCTGAGATGAAGGTACTGATTTTGACCAAGTAGGCCATGCGGCGACTCCTTTAGGTTAGACCTTGCAGGCGGCGCTGGCGGCTTTGGCTTTTTCGTAAACACTATCTGCATCTAGGCCCAAAGCATTTACATCTTTGAGATATTTCTTTGTGCCTTCTAATAACGGGCCTCGCCAATCTGGATCATTTAATGGATCTGGAATCTCTACAATCTCATCGCCTTTAGCTTGAGCCGCTTTTATTGCCATATCATCATGTTTATCAAATACTTCACCTACCTTTTTGGCAAGCGCCATGCCTGAGTTGTTATCAAGAACTTGTTTTAAGTCATCAGGCAGGGCGTTATATTTGTCCTTATTCATCGTGACCATCAAGGCAGAGCTATAAAAAGGAATATTGGTATGATATTTGGTGATTTCATCGATTTTAAAAGCTGTCACAGCTTCCCACGGAAAGCTCAGACCATCAACGACACCGCGCTGTAAAGAAGTATACATATCATTGGCAGGCAGACCCACAGGCGAAGCTCCAGCACTTTCTATGATATCACCAGCGACCGCAGAAGGACGACGAATACGCATTCCCTTCATATCTGCTGGCGTGCGTATTAGCTTATCGGTCGTGTGCAAAGAGCCAGGTCCAGCACCATACATAAAGAGGAGATGTGAGTCTTCATACTCACCGGTCAAGGTGCCGTCATCATAGAGGGTTTGTAGCATACAGCCCATCTGTGTGGCAGAATTGGACAAACCTGGAAGCTCAGTGATCTGCGTTAATGGAAAGCGTCCGTTGGTATAACCATGTGCTTGTGAGCCAATATCTATGGTACCTTTAGCAGCGGACTCATAGGTCACGTCAGCTTTTGCAAGACCTGCTGAAGGGTATAGCTCAACTTTTAGTCGGCCATCAGAATCAGTTTCGATTTGCTTGGCCCATGGCTCAAAGACTTCTGTACTGATTGAGGAGGTTGCAGGCCAAAAATGAGAAAAACGTAGAACTGTGGTTTCTTGAGAATTTGCTGATACACCATCGGTACTATCCGCAGATTGATTTGAACAACCAAAAAGACTCGCGGCAGCTAATGCACCAATCGAAAAAAGGGGAGCTAACTTCATTATCAATTCCTTTTGATAACTGTAAGAATAAAGGTCAAAGACAAACTTAGTATTTATCTCGTCAAATCATTTATGACGTTACAAGCCTAAAACATCCTTTTATAGACCTGTAATAAGTATGACTATTTAAAATTAGCAGTTATAATGATATAAGTCAAATCATTTTGGATGCTTAAACTTGTTATTGAGTCAAAAGCCGCTTATTAGAATAAAAGCCAATAGCAGTTTCACCCAAAAAAAAGCCCCCTAACAATCAAGTTAGGGGGCTTTTAGGGTATAGGGAGCTGACGATGACCTACTCTCACATGGCCGGAGCCACACTACCATTGGCGCAACGATGTTTCACTTCTGAGTTCGGGAAGGGATCAGGTGGTGCCATCGTGCTATTGTCGTCAGCAAAGGGGGTTAGATATGAGTCTGTGTGTTTTACTTAATGACTTAAGTATCACTTATCCTAACTGAATCAAGGATAAAGGTGATATCGATATAATGCTTGATACAAACCACTTGGGTGTTGTATGGTCAAGCCAAACGAGCAATTAGTACAGGTTAGCTCCACACATCGCTGCGCTTCCACACCCTGCCTATCAACGTCCTAGTCTTGAACGGCTCTTTAGGGAAATCTAATCTTGAGGTGGGCTTCCCGCTTAGATGCTTTCAGCGGTTATCCCATCCGAACGTAGCTACCGGGCAATGCCATTGGCATGACAACCCGAACACCAGCGGTTCGTCCACTCTGGTCCTCTCGTACTAGGAGCAGATCCTCTCAAATTTCCAACGCCCACGGTAGATAGGGACCGAACTGTCTCACGACGTTCTAAACCCAGCTCGCGTACCTCTTTAAATGGCGAACAGCCATACCCTTAGGACCTGCTTCAGCCCTAGGATGAGATGAGCCGACATCGAGGTGCCAAACACCGCCGTCGATATGAACTCTTGGGCGGTATCAGCCTGTTATCCCCAGAGTACCTTTTATCCGTTGAGCGATGGCCCTTCCATACAGAACCACCGGATCACTAAGACCTACTTTCGTACCTGCTCGACTTGTGGGTCTCGCAGTTAAGCGCGCTTTTGCCTTTATACTCTATGAACGATTTCCGACCGTTCTGAGCGCACCTTCGTACTCCTCCGTTACTCTTTAGGAGGAGACCGCCCCAGTCAAACTACCCACCATACATTGTCCTCGGTATTGTTATACCTGAGTTAGAACCCCAACATGACCAGGGTGGTATTTCAAGATTGGCTCCACCAAGACTAGCGTCTCGGTTTCAAAGCCTCCCACCTATCCTGCACAAGTCAGGTCAAAGTTCAATGTAAAGCTGTAGTAAAGGTTCACGGGGTCTTTCCGTCTAGCCGCGGGTACACAGCATCTTCACTGCGATTTCGATTTCACTGAGTCTCTGCTGGAGACAGCGCTGCCATCATTATGTCATTCGTGCAGGTCGGAACTTACCCGACAAGGAATTTCGCTACCTTAGGACCGTTATAGTTACGGCCGCCGTTTACTGGGGCTTCGATCAAGACCTTCGCATACGCTAAGCCCATCAATTAACCTTCCAGCACCGGGCAGACATCACACCCTATACGTCCACTTTCGTGTTTGCAGAGTGCTGTGTTTTTAATAAACAGTTGCAGCAGCCTGGTATCTGCGACTGCCAATAGCTTACGGAGCAAGTCCTTCACCATCAGCAGCGTACCTTCTCCCGAAGTTACGGTACCATTTTGCCTAGTTCCTTCAGCAGAGTTCTCTCAAGCGCCTTGGTATTCTCTACCTGATCACCTGTGTCGGTTTAGGGTACGATTCGTTTATGACTATCGCTTAGAAGCTTTTCCTGGAAGCATGGTATTTGCCACTTCGTCCTACAAGTAGGACTTGCTATCAGATCTCGGTATAAAATAGCCCGGATTTACCTAAGCTATAAACCTACATCCTTCCACTCAGACAACCATCGCTGAGCTGGCATAACCTTCTCCGTCCCTCCATCGCATCATAAACAAGTATCGGAATATTAACCGATTTCCCATCGACTACGCCTTTCGGCCTCGCCTTAGGGGTCGACTCACCCAGCCCCGATTAACGTTGGACTGGAACCCTTGATCTTCCGGCGTGCGAGCTTTTCACTCGCATTATCGTTACTCACGTCAGCATTCGCTCTTGTGATACCTCCAGCATGCTTTACAACACACCTTCACAGGCTTACACAACGCTCCCCTACCACTTGAAAACAAATTCAAATCCGCAGCTTCGGCTCCTAGTTTGAGCCCCGTTACATCTTCCGCGCGGGCCGACTCGACTAGTGAGCTATTACGCTTTCTTTAAAGGATGGCTGCTTCTAAGCCAACCTCCTAGCTGTCTATGCCTTCCCACCTCGTTTCCCACTTAACTAGGAATTTGGGGCCTTAGCTGGCGGTCTGGGTTGTTTCCCTCTCCACGATGGACGTTAGCACCCACCGTGTGTCTCCCGGATATCACTCATCGGTATTCGGAGTTTGCATCGGTTTGGTAAGTCGGTATGACCCCCTAGCCGAAACAGTGCTCTACCCCCAATGGTGTTCGTCCGAGGCGCTACCTAAATAGCTTTCGGGGAGAACCAGCTATCACCGAGTTTGATTAGCCTTTCACCCCTATCCACAAGTCATCCCCTGGCTTTTCAACGACAGTGGGTTCGGTCCTCCGGTGCCTGTTACGGCACTTTCAACCTGCTCATGGATAGATCACTCGGTTTCGGGTCTATACCCTGCAACTAGACGCCCTATTAAGACTCGGTTTCCCTACGGCTCCCCTAAACGGTTAACCTTGCTACAGAATATAAGTCGCTGACCCATTATACAAAAGGTACGCGGTCACCCAACAAGTGGGCTCCCACTGCTTGTACGCACACGGTTTCAGGTTCTATTTCACTCCCCTCACAGGGGTTCTTTTCGCCTTTCCCTCACGGTACTGGTTCACTATCGGTCAGTCAGGAGTATTTAGCCTTGGAGGATGGTCCCCCCATCTTCAAACAGGATTTCTCGTGCCCCGCTCTACTTAATATGTTAACGCTAATGTTTCGAATACAGGACTATCACCTACTATGGTCAGCTTTCCCACGCTGTTCTTCTACATTAGCATTAATCGGCTTCTCCCCGTTCGCTCGCCGCTACTAGGGGAATCTCAATTGATGTCTATTCCTAAGGGTACTGAGATGTTTCACTTCCCCTCGTTCGCTTCTTGTACAAGTACAAGATACTTACCTTATGGTAAGTGGGTTTCCCCATTCAGAAATCTCCGGATCACAGGATATTGCCGCCTCCCCGAAGCTTATCGCAGGCTGTCACGTCTTTCATCGCCTCTGACTGCCAAGGCATCCACCATGTGCGCTTAATTACTTGACCATACAACCCCAAAGGGTCTTTGTCAGCAATTATAACGATATCACCTATGTTTACGCTTGATTCAGTTCTCTTTACTTTGAAGACTAGCCCTTGGGATAACAAACAATGTCGTTAAAAGGCTAGCCTTCAGGTTAGCAATAACACGTGAAATGTTATTGCTAACCCAGACTCATATCTATGTTTTTAAATAGTCTCTATGCTCTCGTCAAGTCATAGATTTCCGTATAAAACAGAAAGAAGTAATCGTGTCTTTATACAAGATAAATCACTTGTTTCTATTTAATACCTATTGTATTTATTTGCACTCTAAGCTACCGAGGTTTGTAGTGGTGGAGCCAAACGGAGTCGAACCGTTGACCTCCTGCGTGCAAGGCAGGCGCTCTACCAACTGAGCTATGGCCCCATGTATAATGGTGGGTCTAGGTGGACTTGAACCACCGACCCCCGCGTTATCAACACGGTGCTCTAACCAGCTGAGCTACAGACCCTAGTACGTCCTAAAACGTAAGCTTAAACTAAAGAACAACTTGTTGTGAATTCTTGCTGACCGAATGCGTCTATAAGGAGGTGATCCAGCCGCAGGTTCCCCTACGGCTACCTTGTTACGACTTCACCCCAGTCATCAACCACACCGTGGTGATCGCCGTCCTAAAAGGTTCGGCTAACCACTTCTGGTGCAATCAACTCCCATGGTGTGACGGGCGGTGTGTACAAGGCCCGGGAACGTATTCACCGCGGCATTCTGATCCGCGATTACTAGCGATTCCTACTTCATGGAGTCGAGTTGCAGACTCCAATCTGGACTACGATAGGCTTTTTGAGATTCGCATCACATCGCTGTGTAGCTGCCCTCTGTACCTACCATTGTAGCACGTGTGTAGCCCTGGTCGTAAGGGCCATGATGACTTGACGTCGTCCCCGCCTTCCTCCAGTTTGTCACTGGCAGTATCCTTAGAGTTCCCGGCTTAACCCGCTGGTAACTAAGGACAAGGGTTGCGCTCGTTGCGGGACTTAACCCAACATCTCACGACACGAGCTGACGACAGCCATGCAGCACCTGTATTCTAATTCCCGAAGGCACTCCCGCATCTCTGCAGGATTCTAGATATGTCAAGACCAGGTAAGGTTCTTCGCGTTGCATCGAATTAAACCACATGCTCCACCGCTTGTGCGGGCCCCCGTCAATTCATTTGAGTTTTAACCTTGCGGCCGTACTCCCCAGGCGGTCTACTTATTGCGTTAGCTGCGTCACTAAGTCCTCAAGGGACCCAACGACTAGTAGACATCGTTTACGGCGTGGACTACCAGGGTATCTAATCCTGTTTGCTACCCACGCTTTCGAGCCTCAGTGTCAGTATGATGCCAGGAAGCTGCCTTCGCCATCGGTATTCCTCCAGATCTCTACGCATTTCACCGCTACACCTGGAATTCTACTTCCCTCTCACCTACTCTAGCTTAACAGTATCAGATGCAGTTCCCAGGTTAAGCCCGGGGATTTCACATCTGACTTATCAAGCCACCTACGCTCGCTTTACGCCCAGTAATTCCGATTAACGCTTGCACCCTCTGTATTACCGCGGCTGCTGGCACAGAGTTAGCCGGTGCTTATTCTGCAGCTAATGTCATCGCATATGGGTATTAGCCATATGGTCTTCTTCACTGCTTAAAGTGCTTTACAACCAAAAGGCCTTCTTCACACACGCGGCATGGCTGGATCAGGGTTGCCCCCATTGTCCAATATTCCCCACTGCTGCCTCCCGTAGGAGTCCGGGCCGTGTCTCAGTCCCGGTGTGGCTGATCATCCTCTCAGACCAGCTACAGATCGTCGCCATGGTAGGCCTTTACCCCACCATCTAGCTAATCCGACTTAGGCTCATCTAATAGCGAGAGCAGTAAACTGCCCCCTTTCTCCCGTAGGTCGTATGCGGTATTAATTCGAGTTTCCCCGAGCTATCCCCCACTACTAGGTAGATTCCTAAGTGTTACTCACCCGTCCGCCGCTCGACGCCTACCAGCAAGCTGGTATCGTTTCCGCTCGACTTGCATGTGTTAAGCCTGCCGCCAGCGTTCAATCTGAGCCATGATCAAACTCTTCAGTTTAATCTTGCTATGAAGCTCTTTAAAGAAGCTTCTAAACTTGGCTCATTTATTCTAGCAAATCGCTTAAAATTATGTTCGTAATGAATTAACTTTGAGTTTTTCTGCTGAGTAAATGATAATTTTTATAGTTAGATTGACTCCCGAAATGAGAGTAAAACCAACTTTATTTTTTAGCATTCTAAATCAGCAAAAATCCACACAAGTTGTTCTTTAGTTGTGCTTTTAAATAGTGTCTTATACTGTCGTCCAGTAGTAAGATATTTCGCTTACTTATAGTAAGTAAGGCTAAATAGCGCTAAACCTTATTGGTTTATCCTATCTAGCGAGCCGACTATCATATCATAAAGATTTGGTTTGTCAAGCTTTTTTATCTAATTTGTTTCTCAAGGTTCGCTGCGTTGTTACTATGTAATTTAACCTAGTAATGCTTAGCTCGTCCTGATGAGGTGCGTATTATAGACGCTTTATTTGGTAAGTCAAGGATTAAATTATTTTATTTTAAATTAATTTAGTAGGCTGGATAGTTACTTAATAGCTAAGCTATTAATATATTATAGTGGTAAACCACTTTCTAATCCGCCTTCCCTTTTGACTGGGTGGCATTATACGCGTATTTGGGTGGGGGTCAAGGGGACTGGCTTATTAATTAAGAGATTATTTGGCATGATGTTTGATACTTGATATATATCAAACAGTTAACAGGAAAAATAATTTACCGTAATCTCAATTTCTCTCCTTTAATCTCAATTACCTTACTTTAGCGTTTAGCCACCTCGGTTCCTCAGACGACATTATTCTATCTATGCTTCTTTATATATCCTTTATAGCTTGCCTATTTTTTCAAAAAAGGCTTTATAGGCGGCGATTTTTTTGTCTAGCGCCAAAGGGTAAGCGCGCGAGGTGGAGGGCAGACGATATAAGGTCAGCTCTTTGACGGCGTGGTCTTTGTCATGGCGCTGCCATTGATAAGGATACTGCATGCTTTGATTGGTCTTCGGGTGCTTGGATTTGGCGGGTGGTTCCGCTAGTAGGCTGAGCAAGACCTCAGTTGCTTTGCCGCCGGTGGTAAAGAGCGTCTTAACCTTTGGTACTTGCAGCAAGATATTATCTAAATCCACTGGGGTGACGACGGTTAGGTGTTTGTCCGATGCATTTCCGGTCTCACGAATGGCTTGCTTTACCGTCGGGCACGAGGCAATACCACGGTCAAACAAAAAGTCGCGAATACGCTCAGGATCAAAACGCTTTTCGCCCTCTACTCTAAAGTAATCAATATCGTCGAAAAACACGCCGCCGTAAATACGCCACATATCATTATAAAAGTTTGGATAGTGAAAGCGCATTGCCCATTTATCAGCGGTCGGTGGAAACGTGCCCATCATCATTACACTGGCATTTGCAGGCAGTACTGGGGCAAACGGATGGGTTTCTACTTCTAAAGCATCGTCTTTTGACAAAGCTGCGTCGATTTCTGTATGAGACATGGGGCGTTGGGTGCTAGTTGGTTGATTGGTCATAAGATTCTTCATCAAAAAAGCGGTTTTTTTGGTATCATAGCAGGCCTAAACACTACTTTACCGACCCTGACGCCATATAGTCATCCATAACAGTAAAACATAGTCGATTTAATACAACATGGCATCCTCATTGATGCGCTCAATACGTGGCCGCTTACTATAGCAACTCAACTTTATTGGTAACATTTTGCTCGGTAAGCATGTTGTGATAACTCTATATATGTCGCCATTTATGTAGTCAAAGAGAATCGTGCTGTCAAGAGATAAAAGCTCTAGGCGCGGTTGTTAGATAGGCTAAGCTTACTATGAATGCGCTAAAGGCGGGGTAACGTGTGGTAAGTGTTTGTATCTTTTATACTAATGGCAACCGCAGCGACTGCGCAAGCATCAGACCCAAAACCAAGAGAGTACTTATGAGTGACTTAAAAATTACTGTAATCGATCATCCGCTAGTCCGTCATAAACTCAGCCTAATGCGCGAAAAAGACTGTAGCACTTATAAATTTCGTACATTAACCAAAGAGCTTGCGCGCTTGATGGCGTACGAAGCAAGTCGTGATTTTGAAATTGAGACCTTCCCAATGGAAGGCTGGTGTGGTGAAATCACAGGTGAGCAAATCATCGGTAAGACGGCAACCATCGTACCTATCTTACGTGCCGGCATTGGCATGCTAGATGGGGTACTCGATTTGATCCCTACGGCCAAAATCTCTGTCGTCGGCTTACAACGTGACGAAGAGACCTTGCAGCCTGTGCCTTTCTTTGAAAAGTTCGTCAGCCACATGGACAAGCGCCCTGCCCTAATCATTGATCCAATGCTAGCCACAGGCGGCTCGATGGTCGCAACCATTGAGATGCTAAAGAAAAACGGCTGTACCAATATCAAGGCGTTGGTATTGGTAGCGGCTCCTGAAGGGGTGCGTTTGGTCAACGAAGCGCACCCTGATGTGACCATCTTTACAGCGGCGCTAGATAGCCACTTAGATGAGCACGGCTATATCATCCCAGGTCTTGGCGATGCAGGCGATAAAATCTTTGGTAAACAGCTATTTAATAGATAAGCGCAAGCTGTCACAAAACAGCGCACCATTCATATTACAAAAGCCACATACGATATCAATTATAAGGACATAACATGAACGTATTGATCACAGGAGCAAGTGCAGGGTTTGGTAAGGCGCTGGCAGAGCGTTTGGTCGCAGGCGGTCACCAAGTGATCGGTTGTGCCAGGCGCCGCGATAAGCTTGATGCACTGGCAACTACATTGGGCGAGGCATTTTTGCCGGTGGTCATGGATGTCAGTGACACAGCGTCTATCCCGCAAATCATTGCTGACTTGCCGGCTGATTTTCAGCACATCGATGTCTTGGTAAATAACGCTGGGCTAGCGCTCGGCACCGAGCCTGCCCATGAGGCAGATCTCAATGACTGGATGCGTATGCTCGATACCAATGTCAAAGGTCTGGTGGCGCTGACCCACGCTGTACTACCTGCGATGGTGGCACGCGACAGCGGTTATGTCATCAATGTCGGCTCTATCGCTGGCAGCTGGCCGTACTTTGGCGGTAATGTCTATGGTGCGACCAAAGCCTTTGTCAAACAGTTTAGCTTAAATCTGCGCGCGGACTTAGTCGGTACGCAGGTGCGCGTCACCAATCTTGAACCAGGTAATGTCGCTGGCACTGAATTTTCGAACGTGCGCTATCATGGCGATGACGAAAAAGCCGCCAAAGTCTATGACGGCTTTAAAACCATGACCGGTGAGGATATCGGCGATATTTTATTGTGGTTGATTGAATCGCCAGCCCATATCAATGTCAATCGCTTGGAAGTGATGCCAGTGGCGCAAACTTATAATGGTCTGACCATTGCGAAGCAAGGCTATTAAAAGCTTAGCCGGCCGTTTTGCTCTCTAACGTAACTCATAAGACCGAAGCAATATAGTCTCATCTATGTTGCTTCTTTTTTTGGGTTGAATTTGGGTTTCTTTGACCAGCGTCAACTGCTGAAAGTCCAACACCAGCACTTCATTTCGAATACGCTCACTGGTGCGCTTATTATGGCGAATAGGAAACCCTAAGAGGTGTTTGCCAATGATGGTTAGCTGATTGACTACCGTCTGTGCAGGTTGCTCAGCACGGCTCCTTGGCTGCGCATCGATGATAGCAGTCGCAGGATTGACCGTGGTGGTTAGCAACTTGGTTTGTCGTACCCGCTTTGGCATATCACCTGCAAAAAACAGCACTTGCCCCAGCGGTAAATACTGCGCATGCCGCGTCAGCTCACGGCGAAATAATGCGGGCATATCGGTATTAAAGCTGTCCTCGCTTTGCCGATAAAAAGCGGTAAAGTTCCGATGCAAATAGCGGCCAAACACACTGCTATTGATCCAGTCTTGATACACTTCATTGGCTAATAACTGTTGTGTAAAATCCCGAGCATCAGGCATGCTCTCTGCGCTTAGCATCGCGACCAGTAGCGCCTGCGGGGTTGCAAAAGTTTGCTGCTGCCAGCGCTGTGGATACAAACTACTATCAAGCAAGGCTAACGTCGATTTGCTCATACCCTCTCCTTTTATGTCACTGATGATCATTGATCGGCCGCTCATCCCTTAACCTGCTCGCCACTATTACCGCTAGGCATTTTTTATGCTATGGTCAGTTTAATTGTTTTAATATAGCAGGGTTTTATCAGTGGCAAAACGTTTGCGTCAGCGCGATGCCCTGCTCTGCAACAAGGTATCATACCTGATGAAAACCAACCTATTTGCTGTGCCGCGCCCTGCTTTGTTCAATCAGTATCAGCTGCATACAAAAAACGTCGAGGTGGCAAAAGGCACGCTGCTACCCATGTCAGTTATCGGCCACGGCAAGCCGGTGCTACTGCTTCATGCGTACGGGATGGATGCGCGTGAGTTTTTGCCATTTATCCTGCCTTTGCTCGGTCACTATACGTTTTATCTGCCGCATTTACGCGGGTTTGGAGCCGCAAAGGATATCGAGCTGAGTGAATTTGATTTTTTGCGGCAATACGCCGATGACCTCCATGTCGTCATTGAGCAGATTTGTTTGGCACGCAACATAGTCGCATTGCCCGTCGCCGCCATCTCGATGGGTGCACAAGTGATGTGGGCGTATTTTTCGCGTTATGGCAGCGCAAGAGTCAGTCGTTATTTAAACATCGACCAAAGCCCTGCGATTCATAACCAGCCTGACTGGCAAGGCGGTTTGTTTGGTGCGCGACAGCGCGAGGTGTTTGCAGTCTTTCATGAGGTGGCGAATATGACGCTGCCGTATATTCAGCTCGAGAGCTTTACCCACCTGCCCTTTGCACTCAAGCGCCGCGTCACTGATGTCGAGCGACAGTTTTCCTTACTATCCGTCAACCGCAGACGCTCAAAGGCCATCGTGCAAATCCTAACGCATCAAAACGATCATCGGCTGGTGTTTTATGACCACCGCATTTGGCAGCATAAGATGCGCTGTTTGCAAGCATACTTAAATCTGGAGTACGATTTTCGGGCGGTGATAGAAAAAGTCACCATTCCAGTCGTGAACTTAATCGGAGGTCGCTCACAGCTCTATGACGCTAAGTGGCAGCAGCAGGTGACGCAGATGCTACCCAGCGCTACAGAGATTGTATTGCCGCACTCTGGTCATGCGGTACCGATGGATGAGCCGATTGGCTTTTATAAAGCATTGAAGGGATTTTTGGAAAATGAGCTATAGGCGATATGGTAAAAATCTGGGTCAAAAACCCAGCCCACGACAGCGTCTCTTAAGCTTCTACTCAAGAGCTTCTATTCAGCCTTTCTATTTCGAACTAATCAGCTAACGCTTTCATCAGCTCAAATCTAGCTACTTCCTTACCATCAACTTCAACAGTTTCAGTAAACATCGCTAATGGTCGTACCCAAACGCCGTACTCACCGTACAGACAGCGGTAAACGACTAAGGCTTCTTCGGTCTCAGAATGCTGCGCGGTATGCAAAACTTGGTAGAGATTGCCTTTATAATGACGGTAGATGCCTTGAGGGATTGTATTGTCTGTCATCTGCATGTCCTAGTATATCGGTCAAATTATCTTAACAAAAAATAAGGCCGACCATCATGTCGACCTTGTTTTAAATATCAATAGTTTATCCCAGCTACTTATTTCTAGTGACTTGTTTCCAGCCACTTATAGTCAGTTGCAAACAAAACTGTCATAAGTTCCAAAGCGCTACTGGGATGACTTTTTCGCAGCCTCTGTGTATACAGCACGCAAGGAAAATTTATACCAGTAGCGCTATAACATTTTTAAATCGAATCTACTATATTAGGCCACCGTCACTTTTGCATAGGCTTTTTTACCCGCTTGGATAACCACTGTCTGACCTGAGGTTAAGCTAAAGCCGGCGTCAACGACTTCGCCATCGACTTTTACCGCGCCGCGTTTGACCATGTCTTTGGCTGCTGAGTTGTTTTTGGCGAGGGTTGCTTGGTTCAATATCTGCGTGATAAATAACGCATCCGCGCCTTCTAACTCCAACGTCACCTCTGGCAGGTCAACTGGCAGCTCGCCATCAGCAAGTACGTTGCCCGCTGACTTGTGCGCATTAGCAGCAGCATCCGCATCATGGAAGCGCTCGATCAACTCTTCGGCCAAGATACGTTTGATCTCTTGTGGGTTGCGACCGTTTTCCATCTCTGTCATCAATGCTTCGACTTCTTCCATCGGCTTAAAGCTTAAAAACTCAAAGTAGCGGCGGATTAAGGTATCTGGCATCGACAGCAGTTTTTGGTACATGGTACCTGGGGCATCATAGATACCGACGTAGTTACCAAGAGATTTTGACATCTTATTGACGCCGTCTAGCCCTTCTAAAATCGGCACCGTGATACACACTTGCGGCTCTTGACCATAGCGACCTTGTAGGGTGCGACCCATTAGGATGTTAAAGGTTTGATCGGTACCGCCAAGCTCGACGTCAGCTTTGAGCGCGATTGAGTCATAGCCTTGCACCAGTGGGTACAAAAACTCATGGATGGCAATCGGCGTTTGCGCCGCGTAGCGTTTGGAAAAATCATCACGCTCTAGCATACGCGAGACTGTCAACTGGCTTGATAGCTGAATCATGTCCCCTGCCGACATGTCGTTGAACCACTCAGAGTTAAAAACAATCTTGGTTTTTTCTTTATCCAAAATCTTAAAGACTTGCTCGGCATAGGTCTGCGCGTTGGTTTTGATTTGCTCGTCACTGAGCGGCGGACGCGTGGTGTTTTTACCAGAGGGGTCACCAATCTTGGCGGTATAGTCCCCGATGAGAAAATAAATCTCATGACCCAAGTCTTGGAAGTGCTTGAGTTTATTAATCAATACCGTATGTCCCAAGTGCAGGTCAGGCGCGGTAGGATCAAAACCCGCCTTGATACGCAGCGGACGACCCAGTTTTAGCTTGGCAACCAAGTCCTCTTCTGAAAGGATTTCTTGCGTACCGCGCTGAATCAGGGCCAGTTGTTCTTCTAGAGTGTGAGTTTGAGTGGTCATGATGCTCTCTTTATTGTCTTTATTAAAAGGGTGACGCGTTTGGACGAATGCTCCCGAATGCCAAAATACGATTAGCGGCGTCAAATTCGTTTAGTCTACTAGATATAGCACCTGCTCTATATTAGTACCTGCACTCGTTTTTCTTGCTACTCTATTTTTGCAAACGGGATTGGCGTTTCGTAGCCAGTAAAAGATGTTAGAATTTGAGGGATATACTAGCGTTTTTTAAGGTAAATTGCCATGGCCAACCCTGTCCAGACCACGAATGATCCAAAAAGCAATCAGATTTTAGCAGCTGACCTTTTAGCCGCTGACGAAAGTGCCCATTATGCATCGCTCACTGATGCGCTAGAGCAAACGGTGTTTGAAAGCTTTGATGACGGCCTATATATCGGCATGATGTCTGGCACCAGCTTGGATGGGATGGACGCGGTGCTTTGTCAGTTTGCCGCCGACATGAGTCATGAAGAGCAGCCGATGCAGCTTTTAGCCACTTATAGCCAAGACTTCCCGCCGCGCCTGCGCGAAGTGCTGCTCGCTCTGTGTCAGCCTAATGGTATTCAAGCATTGACGCCGAGCGCTGGTGAGCCAAACAACCAGCCAAATAGCGAGCTGGACTGGTTTGGCTGGGCAAGCAAAGCCTATGGCGAGTTTGCCAGCGAGGTGGTCAATAATTTATTGCAGCAGTCAAATACCGATAGCGAGTCGGTATTGGCGATTGGCTGTCATGGCCAGACGGTACGCCATCGCCCACAAATGGGTTTTAGCCTGCAATTGGTCGATGCCAATATCATCGCTGAGCGTACAGGCATCAGTGTGATCAGCGACTTTCGTCGCCGTGATATGGCAGTTGGCGGGCAAGGCGCGCCCTTGGTGCCAGCGTTTCATCAGGCATTATTTGCTGATCCTGATAGTACGCGCGTGTTATTAAACTTAGGCGGTATTGCCAATATTACCGTCTTGCCCGCCAGTAATTATACTGACAACGATCATGTGGGCAATGATTATACTGATAGTGATACACCTGATACTCATAGCCATGTCGTTGGCTATGACACTGGCCCTGCCAACTTATTACTTGATGCGTGGACCGCGCTGCATACCGACAATGACTATGACGCAGGCGGCGCTTGGGCTCAGTCTGGCCAAGTAATAGAGCCACTCCTAAATCAGCTGCTAGAGCATCCGTTTTTTGCCAGATCTTATCCTAAGAGCACAGGACGTGAGGAGTTCAACCTAGAGTGGCTACAAGAGGAGCTACAAAGGTTTGATCAAGCATCGGCGCATATTCGTTACTCGTCCGCTGATGTACAAGCGACCTTAACCGAGCTGACCGCCATTAGCGCCAGCGCGCAGATTCATCTGTTTGTACAGTTTCATAAAAACAGCGCGGTGTATGTCTGCGGCGGCGGCGCGCTAAATGATTACCTGATGACGCGGCTACAAGCACATCTGCCCCATTGTCATGTCACCACGACCGCAAGCTTAGGACTGCATCCAGCTTGGGTCGAAGCCGTTGCCTTTGCTTGGCTGGCGCGGCAAACCTTGATGGGCGAAACCGGCAATCTACCTGCGGTAACAGGCGCCAAAAAGGGCGTGGTATTGGGTCAGGTATGTTTTGCCTAGTCGGTCAAATTTTAGTTTACATACGTACACTTATGTGTTTTATAATGACGGTTAAAATACCTTCTTTTTAGGATCGCACGTACAGGATATATCGCATGAGCCAACATAGCAGTTCACCGAACGCGCAAGCCGCCCCTTCTAATGCTGGCACTACCCAGCAAACACCGCGCCAAAAGCCGCCACATTACCAGCGCCCAGATGAGATGCGTGTCGTGGTCACGGGTATGGGCGCTATCACGCCACTTGGCCTCGATGTCGATAGCTCATGGGCCAAGCTCATCAATGGCGAGAGTGGTATTACCCCTATCAGCCATTTTGATGCCACTGACTACCGTGCGCAAATCGCTGGGGTAATCAAAGACTTCGATGCCAAACAATACATGAACGCCAAAGACGCGCGCCGCTATGATGAGTTTATGCATTATGGTGTGGCGGCCTCAGCCATGGCATTAAAAGATGCGGGATTCATCGATGAAGTAAGCGCGGCGGACGCGCCGGTGCAAGGCGTCGACGCTGAGCGATTTGGTATCATCTTAGGCTCAGGTATCGGAGGTATTCAGACCATCGAAAACAGCCGCGATACCCTACGCGAAAAAGGCGCTGGGAGAGTATCGCCTTTTATTATCCCAGGCTCGATCGTCAATATGGCCGCAGGATTGGTTGCGATCAAACATACCCTAAAAGGCCCAAACCTCGCCACTTCGACTGCGTGTACCACTGCCACGCATGCGATGGGACTCGCGGCACGCTTGATCGCTTATGGCGATGCGGATGTGATGCTCGCTGGAGGTAGCGAAAAAGGCTCAAGTCCACTTGGGATGGCAGGGTTTGGGGCGATGCATGCGCTCTCTACACGCAATGACGAACCAACCAAAGCCTCACGGCCATTTGATAAAGACCGTGATGGTTTTGTGCTCGGCGATGGCGCAGGGGTGGTGGTACTCGAAAGCCTCGCCCACGCCAAAGCGCGCGGCGCTACGATATTGGCCGAGCTGGTCGGTTTTGGCATGAGCGACGATGCCAGCCATATCACCGCGCCCCCAGAAGACGGTAGCGGTGCCGCTCGCGCAATGAAAAACGCACTCAATGACGCGGGCATCGAGCCTGACGCAGTGGGCTATGTCAATGCTCATGGCACCAGCACCCCCGCCGGCGATGTCGCGGAGTCCATCGCTATCGAAACCGTCTTTGCGCCTGTCAAAGACAGCATTTTGGTCAGCTCAACCAAATCAATGACAGGGCACCTACTGGGCGCAGCTGGAGGTATTGAGGCCATCTTTACCGTTCGCGCGCTGCAGCAACAGCATGTACCGCCCACCATCAACTTAGACAATGTCGAGGACAACTGTAACCTCGATTATGTCGCGCACCAATCCCGCAAAGTGGACAGTTTACAATATGCCGTGTCCAACAGCTTTGGTTTTGGCGGTACCAATGGCTCTTTGATATTTGCCCGCTGGCCTGTCACCGCCTAAATACGACCGCCTCTTACGGCACGTTGTAACTTTGGTGTCAGATTTGCTACGTTTGTGCACTTGCAGCCCCTTATCGTACTTGCGTATGATAAGGGGTAATTTTTGTACATTTATGGAAGATACCATGTCAAGCTACTCATTTTCTCATCAGTTTTATCAGCGCTGGACGTGTGCTCCTGAGCCTGTACGCGCCGCCATCACCCAAGAGCTAAAAGACATCATCACCCTGCTACAGACCCAGACGCCGTTTGAAAGCTTTGTATTTAGCACGCCTGATCTGGACACGCATGTCGATGAGCTCTACGATAACCACGATGCCGAGCAGGCCATTGCAAAAGCCATCGCCGATAAGCAAGCGCAAGCGGATGCCAAAGCAAAACAAGAAAAAATAAAAGCAGCAGAAGACGCACAGCGACAAGAAGAAATAGCCTCAAAAGCACAAACCGCACAAAAACAACCGCCACATAAGCCGGCAGCAACTGATAAAAAGAAAGAAAATAATAACCACCCAACCGCCCGTCAAGAGCCCAGCCAAAGCACCAAATCAGACGCGCCTGACACCGATAACAAAACTGACACAGCGCAAGCTGGTATAGCAAAAACACAAAGTAATAAAGACGCTACCACCAGCGGCCAGCCGCAGACCGTCCACGCCCCTGAACGTAGCGGTGAGGAAGCGCAAACGGCTGATCAGCAAACCACTCATGATAAAAACCATGATGCCAATGTCAACAAAGCGGTCAAAACGGTCAAAGCCATCAAAGATAAGGCCAGTACAGCCATCAAGCTGACACTAAAAGAGGAGCCATCTAGCGCCGCGCATCAAGCGCTCATCCGTGAGCTTGAGATGCAGATCGATGACTATCTCAGTGAACAGATGATGCTGATGTCAGAAAACCTCAAATCATGGCTCCATGCTGAGGTGGCACAGCAATTGGGTGAGAAAGAGGCTTTAGATCAGCCTGTCGTTAATTCCAAATAAAAAGAGTAAAGCTACGCCAGCATGCTACTGGGTTGTTTTATAGTAGTTTGAAGATTGGGGATTGGGGATTGGCTATATGCCCAATAAAGACAGCCAAAAACTATAGATATCGTTTGATAATTCAAAAAATAAGCCCCGTAAACATTTACGGGGCTTATTTATTGGGCGTCTACCAGCGTGTGCTCATTTCAGAAATAAAGACACGCCCTAAGGCTTTCGATTAAATCGATTGAGTACGCTCAGTCAGCCAATCAAGCGCTGCACCAGCAACGCGATCTTTTAGCTCAGCATAAACTTGACGATGGTAGTCGTTTAGCCACTCAACCTCTACTTGATTAAGCAATGATTTATCAAGCAAACGGGTATCAATTGGGCAATAAGTGACGGTTTCGAAGTGTAAAAATTCACCAAACTCACTCTCGGTAGGGTTCGCAACTGGGGTGTTGACCACCAAGTTTTCGATACGAATACCCCATTTACCTTCGCGGTATAGGCCTGGCTCATTACTGGAGATCATACCTGCTTTCATGGCGCGCTCTTTTGGCGTACTGGCACTATAAGCAATGACTTGCGGGCCTTCATGGACGTTTAGGAAGTAACCGACGCCATGCCCTGTACCATGACCGTAGTCCATCTGTGCTTGCCACAATGGCGCACGGCAGATCGCATCAATGAGTGGTGAGGCGATACCATCAGGGAAGCTTGCACGCGCTAAAGCAATATGGGCTTTGAGTACTGTGGTAAAGTCGCGTTTGTGCTCATCGCTGACTTGCCCGATACCGACGACGCGAGTGATATCGGTGGTGCCGTTTTGGTACTGCGCCCCTGAGTCGATCAGCAACAATCCACCCTCACCCTCAGCGACATCAAGGTAGCTGAACTTTTCTGGCGTTGCCCGATAATGCGGTAGTGCACCGTTTTCATTAAAGCCTGCAATCGTCGGAAAGCTCGGCGAAACATAATGCGGCTGCTGACTACGCACCTCAATCAGCATACTATCGACGTCCAGCTCACTCAGACGCTCGCCGTTTGCTAAACGCTGCTCAAACGTGGCAAAAAACTCACACAAGGCCGCCCCATCTTGGCGCATGGCTTCACGGACATGCTCGATATCGGCATCGGACTTGACAGATTTGAGTAATGTACTGGGGGCGATTTGCTCAATAAAGCCCACATCATCGGCCATCTTTGATAGCGTACCCACCGCCACTTTATTGGGGTCTAGCAGCAGCAAATCCTCTGGAGTCAGTGCGCTCAAGGCGTCTTGTACTGCGTCATAATCAGCAAGCGCGATACCGCTGTCCTCTAAGGCTTTTGCGATATCGCTACTGACTTTGCTGTTATCAACAAACAATGTCGCACTGTCTGCACTGATGAGCATATGCGCCAAAAACACGGGGTTATAATCGACATCGCTGCCGCGCAGATTGGTCAGCCAAGCGATGTCATCCAAGCTTGAGAGCAGATGATGAGTCGCGCCAGCCTCCTGCATCCCTGAGCGTACTGCAGCAAGCTTGTCGGTCGCAGACTGCGCCACAAACTGTGCATCATGCTGGTATAGCTTCGCAGCTGGCAATGCTGGGCGCTCGCTCCAAACCTCTACCAACATATCGCGCTCGGTGATGAGGGTGATGTCATTGGCATCAAACGCATCTAACAGCTTGTCTTGCTCCGCGATAGACAACACATTGCCATCGACCGCCACACTATCGCCTTCTGCTAAATGCGTCGCCAACCAATCGATATGGTTTGGCTGACCTGGTGCCAGTTTTTCTAAGCTGATACCTGTACCCTCCAGCTGGGCGGCGGCATGTACCCAATAGCGGCTGTCCGTCCACAGACCCGCAAAATCGGCGGTGACCACTAGAGTACCGACCGAGCCTGTAAACCCTGACAACCACAAACGCGCCTGCCAATACTCTGGTAGATACTCTGATAAATGCGGATCCGCTGACGGTACGATGATGGCCGTTAGGTCTTGGGCGGCCATGCGCTCCCGTAAACTTGCGATACGATCATGAATGTGTTGTTTATTCATTAAAATTTTCCTTATTGGTTTTGAAGACAGTGGGCAAGCGAGGTTGTATTAAAAAAATACGACGACGCGGCGACTATGGATAGTCGTCTTATTGGCGCGGGTAAATGAGTAAGCGCGCATTAAATCGTATTGAATGATCAATAGCCATTGATGCAAATACTGACCATGCAGAAGTGATAAATAGCCAAATACTATTAAGATGTTTGGGCAGACGACAAGCTTTCAATACTGGAATAAAAAAATGCTTGAACAAAAATATGTCATGGCTTGAGCAAGACCTGTCACGGATAAAAACGATAAGACGTGCTACCAACCATGGTAACACGTCTCATCATCAGCCTATTTATTGATGCAAAAAATTAGTACTTGGCTATTCTGACCATTTGCTCAAACGCATCCGCTAACTTTTTGGGTGTCGTTTAGCTGACATGATCGGCCTGTTCGCTGTTTTTGAGCATGGTGCTGATGGGCTTGGCCAATAGCAACAAGATAACCGCCGTCACTACCAAAAAGACGGTCATGGTCGTAAATAGCGTTGGCAATCCTTCGATCTTGTCCGCTGAGACATGACCACCGAAAAACGCGGCAACCAAGTTACCCATGGCGACAGAAGCAAAGAACAGCCCCATCATCTGACCTTGCATACCTTTTGGCGCAAGTTTGGTCATCGATGACAATCCTACTGGACTCAGTGCCAGCTCACCAAGCGTCAACAGCAACAAGCTACCGACCAGCCATAAAGGGGATGCTAGGCCAGTCTCATTGGTCAAAATGTTTTTTGAGGCGATAATCATCAAGCCAAAACCTGCCGCAGTAATCAACATACCAAGCGCAAACTTGACCATACTGTTTGGCTCGATACCTCTATTACCCAGCTTGACCCAAAGAATACTGACAATAGGAGCGAGTAATAAAATAAACAGCGGGTTTAGCGACTGAAACCAAATGCTTGGTATCTCAAACCCTAAGACATTAAGGTCGGTATAGCGATCAGCAAATAAGTTAAATGAGGTCGGCTGCTGCTCAAAACTTGACCAAAACAGCGTCGAGCCGATAATCAAAATAAAGCAAATCAATAAACGCAGCTTATCGGTTTTATCAAGGCGCGGTGAGACAAACATCACGGCAAAATAGCCAATCACCACGGCAGCGATGATATAGGTCATATACTCTGCGACCATGCTTGCCTCAAACGGCATGATACCGGTGGCGACCAGCACAATCACAGCCACCAATAATGCCACAAATCCTGCGACCCAGCGTCCGACATTATGATAGCGGTCGTTAGAGCGCTCCCACTCAGCACTGATGCCTTTGGCTTTGGCATAATGGGTCAATGTTTTTTGGGCAGAAAAACGATAGATAAGTAGCGAGATGAGCATCCCCAAACCACCGACCCCAAAGCCGACATGCCACATGCCCTTTTCTTTAAATATCCCAACGATCAGTGCGGCCAATAACGCGCCGATATTGATACCCATATAAAACAAGGTAAAACCACTATCACGGCGCACATCACCTTTGGTATACAGCGCCCCGACCATCACCGAGATACAGGTCTTAAATAACCCTGAGCCCAAAACAATACAAATCAAACCGACAAAAAACAGCGTCATACCAAACATCGCCGAAAGCGCGATACATAAGTGACCAAGGGCAATAATGATACTGCCCCACCACAGCGCGCGCTCTTGTCCGAGCCAGTTGTCTGCCAGCCAGCCGCCAGGGACGGCTGCCAAATATAATGAGCCAGCAAAGATACCATAGATAGCAGAAGCGGTGACTTCATCAAACCCAAAACCACCACTGCCTACCGTCGCCACCATAAACAACACCAATAGCGGGCGAATACTATAATAAGAAAACCGCTCCCACATCTCCGTAAAAAATAGCGGACGCAGCGGCTTTGGATGCCCCATAAAACCGTTTTCTAGCGATTCTAATTCAGCGGCACTCACCCCTGAACTTGCTTCTTTGCTCATAAGATTATTCCTTTAAAGACCACTTTAACAATGACCAAACCCCTATTTATTCAGATAAGCGGTCATATAGGAGCAATATTGTTTCACCTGTCTATCGGCAAGTAAAGAATTAATTGGTCAATAATTACACAGTGGCTCACAAAAAAAATCGCCCTCATTAGCTGAGAGCGAGTATTTGTGGCATTGCCAAAAGACAAATATCAGTCACTATGACAAGATAACGATCCTGTCATAATGAGAAAAAAACAGCCCGTATCTAGGGCGTGTCCTCAATTCAATCGATAGCCATCTAAATGGGCTAAAAATGGCTAAATCTGGCCAAACGGTGTCAAATAGCTGACTAATATCTCGATATTATCTGCGCTATTTTCCTTGTTTGACGGCGATTTATCTCATTTTTATCGCCATTTTTAAAACGAGGACACGCCCTAGGCAAAAACAGCTTATTGTGCGACAGTTTCACCCGCTTCCACGTCGCCATCCGCTTGCTCTGCGGTTAAATCAGCATCGGCAACCGCCGCTTGGCTGACCGTACCAGCGGCAGTGGCAGTGCCTGCTTCTGCTGCTACCACGGTGCTATCTGTATCCGCTGGCGTCACAGTCGCATCTGCCGCTGGCGTAGGGGCGGCCGCTTCTGCTGTTTCCGCTGGGGCTGCATCGTCCTGAGCCTCTGCACTGGCCGCCGCTACTGGCGCGGTCGCTGCTTCATCAGCGGCGACTGCAGCTTCGGTCGTCTCAGCAGTGATATGCTCGCCCGCTGGACGCAAAAATCCAGAAATACCGATAAGTAAGACAATACCTAAAAACAAGGCTGTGCCGACTAGAGCATATAACAGCTCTTTTTTTGGGTTGTTATTGACGATACCTTCTGACATATCTTATCCACCTTGCACAAAATATTTGAAATATTGACCCATTATATCGCAATTTATAACGATTTGTTAAAACCCTTAAGTATTTAAAGGATTTATTATGGGCAGTTTTTTTCCATGACTTGAGCGCCTTAGCGTTATTGTTTGCTTTAAATAGCGCATTAACGACGGATCAACAGCAAAACTACTTACCCAAGCGCGCTCTTGTCGTTGCCCGTTTGCCCAGATAACTCAATAACAGCAGCAGCGCCACCACAAACAAGACAGGATAATGACCAACACGCATAAACGGCGTGTTGCCTGTCCGCGCTTGTACATCACCGCGCAATACGGTGCGCTCAAACTGCGGGGCGCGCTCAACGATACGGCCTTTGTGATCGATGATGGCGGTGACACCGGTGTTGGTCGCACGCATAAACCAGCGGCCATTTTCGAGCGCGCGCATTTGTACCATCTGTAGATGTTGTAGCGGGCCTGCCGAGGTGCCAAACCACGCATCGTTTGAGATGGTCAATAAAAAGTCTGTACCGATGGCGTTTTTGCGCGTGGTATCAGGATAGGCCACTTCATAGCAGATGGCAGCACCCAAATTGTGCCCACGCACCTGTAGCGGCGACTGCGCCTCACTGCCGCGACTATAGCTCATAATCTCTTGACTACCTGCAAGGTTTGGCAAAATATCGAGCAGCCCTTCAAATGGAATATACTCACCAAATGGCACCAAGCGCTGTTTTTTGTACAGTCCCTCTGCCTCTGCGCCTAGCGCAATCACGCTGTTATAAAATGGCGGATACTTATCCTGAGCTTCATCAAATGCCGCTTCATCCTTATAAGGAATACCGGTCACCCACGTGGTATTGGTGGCTTTGGCCATTTTGACCATCTCATTGATAAAGCCGATCGCATCGGTCTGAAACATCGGAATCGACGACTCAGGCCACAAAATAATATCACGCCCCCACTCACTGCGGGTCAACGTGGCATAAATCTTGAGCGTCTCTATTTGATACTCAGTCAGCCATTTTAAATCTTGCGGAATATTACCCTGAATTAATGACACCGACACATCAGGGGTGCCTTTGGGTTTGGTCCACTGCGGGTTTAGTAGCCACAATAGTGTGCTGAGCGCTAGCAGGGCAATCGAAGCCACCATATAGCCTGCGCGGCGACGCAGTAGCTCGACTAAGCTGGCTGCCAATAATACCGCCACAAAAGACACTGCAAACACACCTGCCACTGGCGCAAGTGACGATAGCCAATACTGCTCTGTGAAGGCGTAACCGACAAACAACCAAGGAAAACCAGTAAATAACCACGTCTTCATCCACTCTTGCAGCACCCAAAGCGCGGCAAAAGACAGGGGCTGCTTGCCGACCATCTTATTAAACACCAGCCCCAAAAAGCCATGGAACAAGCCCATGCCCAGACCCATCAGCGCAATCATAATCAAGGCAAGCCACGCTGGCGTATCGCCGTACACATGAATGGAGGTGTAGAGCCAAAACGCCCCCACGCACCACAAGCCTGTACCATAAGCTTGACCGATCAAAAACGCCCGTTTGCCGCTCATCTTTGGCATCAATAAGGCGTACAATATCGCAGGCGATAGCAGTGCTAGCGGCCAGATGTTATAAGGCGCAAGTGCAAAGATAAACACAGCCCCTACCAACCACGCAATCAATACTGTCAGTGCCATGGGTAAGCCCTTTGGCTTATCGGCATTGAGACGTTTTTGTAAATCATGAGTAGACAGGCGCATAGCAGTTATCCAGAAACATATTTTTAAAATAGTAAGCATTCACTTAGCGACGCTTAGATAAAAAGATAAAAAACCAAGCTCAGACAAAGACCAAGCTCGATCAGCGTTCAGTAAAAACTCAGTAAATAAACCCGCCCATGATACCAGCCTACAGCAATTAATGGGTAAAATTGCGTAGCAAAAGCCCGCGGTAAAACACAAAAAAAACACGACCGCAATCGTGTTTTTTTATCTATAAACTGGTATGAGGCGGTGCAACGGTGCTGCCAAAAGCCTCCGAGGAGCACGTCTCACTTTATAACCATTTTATTATAAACTGGCCATATACCGATGAAGCGGCTCATCATCGATCAATGACTGCCAATCAATACCTGCTGATCGGCGTTCATATTGGTCAGCTCTAAACTATGAATAAAACGCCCTTCGACATCGGTAATGGTGATTTTCCAGTCATCTATCATCACGCTCTCGCCTTCTAAGTCGCCCACATAGCCGAGCGCCTGCATGACAAGACCGCCCATGGTATCGACATCGGTATCATCAAAATGAGTGCCAAGCTCATCATTACAGTCTTCGATGACCGTCGAGGCCTGTACGCGCCAAGTATTTGGCTTATCAGGATCAGCGATAATATTATTGATATCACTGTCTTCATCAAAGTCATCATGCTCATCGACGATATCGCCGACGATCTCCTCGAGTAAATCCTCCATAGTGACCACCCCTGCAAAGTTGCCAAACTCATCGACGACGATTGCCATGTGCACTTGGGTGCGCTGCAGGGAGCGCAGCAGCGTATCTGAGCGCGCCGTTTCGCTGATATATAGCGGCTGCCGCACCAGATCTCTGAGACGCTTGCTGTCGATTTTGTCTTCTTGGTCGCGCACCATGTGCACTAAGATAGGAATCAAGTCTTTGGCAAGCAAGATACCGATGACCGCATCATCGTCTTGGCTATCAAATACTGGGTAACGCGAGTGGGTGGTGTCGAGGATGATATCCATCACCTCAGCCAGACTTGCGCTTTCGTGCAGGCCGATCACTTGCGGGCGTGGCGTCATAATCTCGCGGACTTGAGTGGCAGGCAGATCGAGCACGCCTTCTAACATATCGACAGTATCAGGCTCTAAAAACTGACGAGAGTCCTGTACCAAACGAATCAATTCATCACGGGTTTCGGGGGCGGTCGATAGCCAGCGTTTTAAGCCGCGCATCGACCAACTACTCGGGCTGGGAGTGTCGTCAGACATGATGATGTGGTTTAACCTCTTTAGTTAATAACAATGAGAACAGCAAAAAACCTAGATGGGGATAGAAATAACAAATAAAACAGCCGTTTTATGATTAGGCCATCACAACCACGGCCAAATAATACCTATAAATAGACCAGCCTAAATTAGCTTCACTTTATCGCATGGCTCACCGACATTCAACGATAAATTCACGCAAATTGTATTGTCAGTGTGTTATAAACTTTGCTATGGTCAAAGCCTTTATTTATCAATAATAAACGCCATGTCCTTACGCTCGTTTTTTTCTCGTTTACGCCGATTATGTCCAACTAGCCTGCCGCGCTCTCATGGTACAAGCGGTCACGGCCAAACAATGACGGACGCCACAAACCCTAAAAAAAAGACATGGCGCTACTATCTTGTCCAGCTATTTATCATCACCGCGCTGTTATTATCGGCGCTGTGGTTGCTATTAACGATTTGGTATCAGTTTGGCGTGCGCTCGCTCCTCACTTGGCTTGCGGCCATCGTCATCGTTTGCCTGCTGGCAGCCTTACTACGTAGCCGTTACCAGCACTCATTCAAGCACCAAACCATCACAAAAAAACCGGTCAGCACTTGGCTTATGGGTATGTACGCTGCGACTTGGTGCCTCGGGGTTGGCTGGTTTTTTTCTATCGAAGCCAAACAGCAGCGCGACTGGATGGCAGAGGTCAGCCAGCAAGTCTCCTATGAGCGAGACGCGAGCAACCCTAATATAATCACCCTCAAAAATGTACGCAATTTTGACTGGCATACCAATACAGACGCCACCGAACACTGGGACACCCGCACCATTGATATGTCCAAACTCTCGGGCGTCGATGTCACCAACTCATACTGGATGGGGCCACTGATTGCTCATACCTTGGTCAGTTTTCGCTTTGAGGATGACAGACCGCTTGCCTTCTCATTTGAGATTCGTAAAGAAGCAGGCGAGTCTTTTTCGGCGCTGGCTGGGTTTTTTCGGCGTTATGAGCTTAGCCTCATCGCCGCAGAAGAGCGCGATATCATCTATACGCGCAGCAATGCTCGCGGCGAACAGGTGTATCTGTTTCCTATCAGCCACCTCCAAAAACACGAGGTCAAGTCGTTGTTTGAGTCTTATCTCACTGCCGCCGATGAGCTAAACGCCGAACCCACTTGGTACAATACGTTGATTAGTAACTGTACCAATATTATCTTTTATATGGCTCGTATCGTCAGTGGCGAGCGTTTGCCATGGGATTATCGAATTTGGGTATCGGGGTGGCTGCCAAACTATTTATACGATGTCGGTATGCTCGACGCCAAGCCCAACAGCGGCGCGCAGAATTGGTCGATGGATACTTGGTACGAGCGCACTCATATCAATCCAAAAGTGCGTGGTTTTGATAATTTAGCAGGCAGTAGCGTAGTCAATAGCCGCGAGTTCTCCAAACAGATCCGTCAGGATATTCCTATCCCGCCATTGGCTGACTCAAAAGCGGCGGCTGAAGCCAAAGCACAATCTGCGGCGCAGGCCGCGCCATAAACTCACTACTCGCCATAAACTAACGATAAAAGACTAAATGGGTATCACTAGGGCTGTACCCATGTCACCACCCGCTCCTCCATCTCTTCATCTGTCATACCAACCTCAGAGACACAGCGCCCTGCCACCCCGACATTGGCTGCGCGCATCTGCTGCTCGGTGCGCGCCGCATCGCCAGTCAATAACAAATGCCAACTTGGGAGCTTCTGCCCTTTATACAAGCGTTTATAGGCACAGTGTGATGGTAGCCACATCATGTTGGGTAGGTTTTCCATCGTGAGCTGAATACAGTCAGGCACATACTCTTGACGCGTGGCATAGTGCTGACAATGACCCGTCGCACAGTCCATCAGCTGACAGGTCACATCGGTATACTCAACCAACGCTTCGGCGTCATCATCATCGATATATTTGATAAGACAGCAGCTACCGCAGCCATCACACAAAGCCTCCCACTCAGGATGCGTCAGCTCTGATAAGGCAAATCGCGACCAAAACTGCGGCCGCAAGGTGGCCGCCAGCTCACCATCATTATCGGCAAACAGGCTTGTATTGGCAGGCACAACAGGCTTTGGCACTGGTTGCGGCGTCGGTGACTGTTCAGTTTGTGATTGTTGGCTGTCGGCAAGTTGGTTGAGCAAATTGAGTGTCATAAAGGTGCAGTAGCATTTTGATAAAGAGCGTTACAGTATTATAGCTGTTTTTGCGAAGCATGGGCGTTAAGGTACTAAAAGTAAGAAAAACGATTTACTATAAATAAAATTCATAACATAAAAAGGGACAGCACTATGTCAATTAAGACGTTTGAACTTATCAGCACCACCAAAAACGGCGTCGAGCTCATCAGCTATGTGGCGCTGCCAGAAGACGCATCGGAAGAAAACCCAGCGGCGGGCATCTTGGTCGCACCAGAATGGTGGGGCGTGGTCGATCATCCAAAATCTGTGGTCGAGCGTCTGGCAAAGGCAGGCTATGCAGCGGTGGCAATGGATGTCTACGGTGAAGGCAAATTGACCAGCGATGCGGCAATGGCAAACATGTGGATGGAGCAAGTACTCGCAGACCAAGACATGCTGATGGATCGCTGCCGCCTTATCCTCAATGATTTTAGCGATCAGTTGGCCGTTGATGGTAGCAACTTAGGCGCGATTGGCTACTGTTTCGGTGGTAAAGTCGTGCTTGATATGGCGCGCGACGGTATGCCACTAAAAGCTGTCGCGACATTCCACGGCAACCCATCAGCAAAACAGCCTGCGGACAAAAACTTTACCGCCAAAGTCTTGGTCGCGCATGGCCGCGATGATTCGATGGTATCGATGGAGGCGATAGAAGGCCTAAAATCTGAGCTGGATGCGGCCGATGTCGATTACACCATCGATGTGTATGACAATGCCAAGCACGGCTTTACCAACCCCCACGCCGATGAGCGCGCAGCCAAAAACGACGTCGATCTCGGCTACAACGAAGCTGCCGCCAAGCAAAGCTGGGATAATATGCTTGAGTTTATGAAAAGTAACTTAGCATAGACGGCTATATAAGAAGGCCGCTATCATAGGGCTTTTATAAAATCCATATAAACCGAAAAAAGAGCCGCTGATTCATAAGCGGCTCTTTTTTTGGTTGAGCAGCTTTAGGTACATGACGCTTCTTGTACTCGGACGCAAATCGCGTCATTATCACCTTATCATCAAGCAAATTGAGTGACGAGGATGCTATATCTGTTAATGAATCCGCTAGGCTGGCTGGCTTTTACTATTTTATTCATCATCGCTTCGGTGCTATATATTAGTATCCATAGCCAAATCCAGCAGTTGCGCCGTGAGATGGCAGCGCTACAAGCTGAGCTCAAGCAGTATAAAGACAGTATAGACGCTGCATCCAACGCGCACTCTGAGCCATCCTCTCAAGATACAGAGCATCAGCAGACAACATCACAACCACCCGTGCTTTCTGAGCGGTCAGAGTTGCCAGAGTCAGCAAACCGGCCTTTATCCGAGCGACCTACACCCCCTTTACCCGCGGTCTCATCACTATCGACAGAAAATCGACAAGCCGCTGCAACCATAGAGCCTGATGAGCGTTCCCTACCTATCGTCACCTCACTGATTTATTCTATCAAAAGCTGGTTTTTTGGCGGTAACTTGGTCGTGCGTGTCGGGGTAATCGTCTTACTCATCGGTGTGGTGCTTTTGCTGCGCTTACTGAGCGATTATATCGAGATTCCGATTACCATAAAGCTTATTGGTATTGGCCTGCTGGGATTGGGACTGGCGGCGTTGGGGCTACAATTGGCAAAAAACCGCTTTGCTTATGGCATCACCTTACAGGGCGCGGGCTTAGCGATTGCTTATTTGACCGTCTTTTTTGCTTATAGTGCCTATCAGGTGCTCGCAAGCGTGCCAAGCTTTATTGGACTTGGCCTTTTATCAGCTGTCACCATCGGTCTCGCTGTGCGTCAAAACGCCTTGCCGCTGGCCTTATTGGCCTTGTCTGGTGGGTTTTTTGCGCCTATATTGACCGGTAAAGACACCGGCAGTCTGGTCGCCTTATTTAGCTATTATCTACTGTTAAACGTCACCGTTGCTATCATCGCCCATTACCGTACTTGGAAAATACTCAATCTGCTCGGCGTGTTGGTCACCTTTGGACTGGCCTACTATTGGGGCGCGACGAGCAATCTAAGCGCTGTCATTGAGGCGCAGCGCTGGACATTGGTATTGCTGGTGACGCTGCATGTATTGCTATATTTGTTTGTCGTCATCCGCTACGCCCAGCACATCATCGCTTATAACACATTAAACGAAGCAGATATCGCCCAGAGGACTGTAGGTAGTATGTACGGTACAAACCCCAGCACAGATGCCAGTACGAACAACAGCACAAACAACAATACAAAAAACAGCGCAAACAATACCTATGTCTTCCCCATTGATACAGGTTTATTGTTTTCCGTACCGATATTGGCCTTTGGTTTATTTGCGGCGTTGTTAGACGCTATTCCTCATGCGCTGACCATCACCAGTGCTATTTTTGCGGCAATTTATTTGGGTATTGGCTGGGTATTTATACAGCGCAGTCAACGATATGCCTTAATCACTGAAGGCATGCTGGCGTTAGGATTTGGATTTTTGGCGTTGGTGATTCCGCTGGCTCTCGATGCTGAGTGGATTGCCTTTGGCTGGTCGGTTCAAGGGCTGGCGTTGGTATGGTTTGGTCGGCGCTCGCTACGCGCATGGTCGGTGCTATTTGGGCTAGTGTTACAGCTGCTGAGTATCGCGATGTTGATGATAACTGTGGTCTTTACAATCAATGACTATCCAACATTGGCCTTGACGATTTCGGCGCTCAGCTACCTCGCCGCCATGTTTGTCTTACGCGCCAGCAATTCCCCTATGGATGACACAAACAACCAGCGTCACACCGATCAGACGCTGGTGAAATACGCTAACACATTGGGCATTGATAAACTCGCTACCAAGCAGTGGCTGGCTTCAATCAATAGCCAAAGTATGGCGTTTAACCTGATGTGGCGCAGTCCGAGGTTGAGTCGTTTTTTGACGTTCACCGCCGTGGGCTGGCCGCTGTATGTATTGGTCATCGATCTTGATCAATGGTTTGCCAACTGGCACATAGCAACGACAGCGCTGCTAGGATTGGCCGCGTTAACCAGCCTTGTCATTTATTATGCCGTCAATCAATATCGTCCTTGGTTGGAGATTCGGCAGTTTTCTCATGGTTTACTGCTGTTACTTTATGCCACGTTGCTGTTTCAATTACCGCAAAGATATGCATTTGATTATCAATGGATGACCTTTTATTGGTCAATATTTGTTACTTTGCTGATAGGCGGGTTGATCATTGGGCAGTTATGGCTAAAGACATGGCATAAAGCAGCTGAGTTAACACCTTTTGATAGCGCAAGCTGGCTTGGATCGGGTATTATCGTTTTGGCAGAAGCCATGCATTATGGCTTACCTGACTCAAAAGGTGTCATGACTGTTTTAGTGCCAGTTGCCTTTATGTTGGCTGGGTTATGGTGGACACAGCGTCATGCTATGGCTAAATACCATGATGAGCAGTCAAACACGCACTCAAAAGCAGCAACCTCAGCCTTTCCGCTCGCTTGGTTTGATTGGCCTCAAGCACTGTTAGACAGCGCCAAAATCTTTGTGCCTATCACCTTAGGCTGGGCGCTGTTTACCAATTTTACTTATGATGGGGTGATTTGGGCCTTGCCTTATTTTCCGCTATTTAATTTATACGATCTGACGTTATGGCTGGTGGTGTTTTATGCCTTGGGCGTTTATTTGCTCCGTCAGCCACGTGGTAGCGGTTCGAGAAATCTATTAAAAGCCATTCCTAAAAACGATATGCTACTTATTGTGTTAGCGCTGATTGGCCTTTGGATAGGCTCGAGTATGTTGGTCAGGACGCTGCATGCCTTTATCAGCACGCCATTATGGACTGGCAGTGTATATGGAGTGACCGGCGGCGCGTGGAATAGCGAGCAAGTACAGACGGGATTGACGATTTTGTGGACGCTCATTGCCTTGGTCGCGACCATCAGCGCTAGCCGCTATGGACAGCGCACGCTATGGTTTATGGGCATTGGACTACTGGGCGCGGTGGTGCTAAAACTGGTCTTGGTTGACTTGTCACAGACCGAGGCGATTTGGCGGGTGATTTCGTTCCTTGGTGCAGGCAGCTTAATCTTGGTCATTGGCTATTTAGCACCGCTACCACCAGCGCGTAAGGATTTAGTAGACTAGGGCGTACCAATCGATGAGCCTATAGATGGGCCAAACATAAAGACACGCCCAAATCCGCATGACAGCCTGCCTGAAGCCTGACATAAAATTGTAACGTGGCAACAAGGCGACTGGATAACATTGGGTGCTGACGCTGGTTGTGTAGTAAACTGAACATCATAAAAAAGTAGACACTGATGGTCTTACTTTTAGCATTTTTTATAAAAGGTTATGAAAGCAGATGGATAAAAGAGCGAATATTCAATGGTTCCCTGGGCACATGAACAAAGCCCGTAACGAAATCAAAGAAATCATGCCGCAGATGGATGTGGTCATCGAGGTGATTGACGCCCGTATTCCTTATAGTAGCGAAAACCCCATGGTCGCAGCACTACGCGGCGAAAAGCCCGTCATCAAAATATTAAACAAAGCCGATCTCGCCGACCCTGATCTGACCCAAGCATGGATGGCGCACCTTGAGCAGCAAGCGGGTGTCAAAGCCATCGCGTGTGACAATAACAAAGCCGATGACGTCAAGCGCATCATCGCTCTATGCAAAAAAATGGTACCCAATAAAGTTGGCACCGGTCGCCAGATCAAAGCCATGATCATGGGCATTCCAAATGTTGGCAAATCGACTTTGATCAATACCCTAGCAGGGCGTGCAGTAGCAAAAACTGGCGACGAGCCTGCGGTGACCAAGTCGCAGCAGCTGATCAAACTCGATGATGACATCATGCTCTATGACACCCCTGGTATGCTCTGGCCAAAGGTCGAAAACGAAAACTCTGGCTATCGACTCGCAGCGACCGGTGGCATTCGCGATACCGCGTTTGACTTCGCCGATGTCGCCAGCTATACCGCTGAGTATTTGCTGAGCGCTTATCCTGAGCTGCTAAAAACTCGCTATAAAATTGACGAGCTGCCCAAGACCGATTGGGAGTTTTTTGAAATGGCAGGGCGTAACCGAGGATTTATCAAAAAAGGCGGAGTCGTTGATACCTACCGCATGTCTGAGATTTTGATCAATGAGCTGCGTAGTGCCAAGCTTGGACGTATTACCCTTGAGACTCCAGCGATGATCGAAGCGGAAGAAATCATCGTCGCCGAACAACGTCTGGCGGCAGAAGAAAAAAAGAAAGCTCGTGAAGAAGAAAAGCGCTTGCGCCGATTAAAAACGCGGAAAAACCGTAAATAAAATCACTTATTTATATAACTCGCAGGGTGCGCCTAGCGCCCCTGTTTTATCGTTACGTTTATCTTTCAATATATATTATCGTTGACCACCATTGATGTTTAGACAAAAACACTCGAAACAAATCTTATCCAATACTGCTTGCAGCAATCCTCATTACGCCCCATAAACCATCTTAGTTACCCATACAAAATACCAATTTTGCTTTACAAGGAATACTTTTGCCTACTCATTTTTCTCAGTCAAGCTCATCATTAACCACCTTCGCCCCGCGCCTACTCGATTGGTTTGCCGAAAATGGCCGTCATGACCTGCCTTGGCAACAGCACCAGACCGATACCCCCAATCCTTATGTCGTTTGGCTATCCGAAGTCATGCTCCAGCAGACACAAGTCACCACCGTGTTGCCCTACTTCGCGCGTTTTATGGAGTCGTTTCCGAGTGTGCAGGATTTGGCCGCCGCAGAATGGGACTTGGTCGCCGAGCATTGGGCGGGGCTTGGCTACTATGCACGCGCGCGTAATTTGCATAAAGGCGCAAAACAACTGGCCGAGATAATTGACGAGACCGGCGACTTTCCGCAGACGCTAGCGGGCTGGGAAGCCATCTCTGGCGTTGGGCCGTCGACCGCTGGGGCGATTATGGCCATGGGCTTGCACAAGTATGGTGTCATCTGTGATGGCAATGTCAAACGCGTCCTTACCCGCTGGGCGGCGATCGATGGCGATATCACCAAGTCTGCCACCACCAAGACGCTATGGGCGTTGGCAGAGCGCTTAACACCTGTCGATGACTCAGGACGGTTTGCGCAGGCGATGATGGATATGGGCGCAACGCTATGCACGCGTAGCAAGCCTGCCTGCTTATTGTGTCCACTACAAGAGGATTGTATTGCCCATGCACAGGGGCGCGAAACCGACTATCCAGTCAAAGCAAAAAAACAGCCCAAGCCCAGTAAGTTTAGCAACGCGCTTATCATCAAAGATACGGACGGCAAAATACTATGGCTACAGCGCCCTGACAATGGTATTTGGGGCGGACTATGGAGCTTGCCTTTACAGTTTGTAGAAAAAACCGCTGGCAAAGCAAGCGGTAAGCCTGTACCGAACAAACCAGACACCAGCGCCGAGAGACTACGCCTAGTGACCAGCAATGAAAAAGTCTTTGATGCAGAATTTACCACCGCTGAGCAGATTATTCATGAGTGGTTAGATAAGCATAATGTGATAGTCGCACCCATTAATCAAACCTTGCTTGATGATGCGCCTATCAAGCATTCATTGACCCACTTTCATTGGTATTTGACGCCGCAATCCGTCACTTTAGACAATAAGCAAACAACCGCATTGAGTACAGCCTTGCAAGCGGCAGAGATTAATATTCATTGGTTGACCGCAGACGATGCGCGGGCAACGCTAGGATTACCGCGGGCGATGGTGAAGATTTTAGAGATGTAAGTAAGTGTGGTCGAACCACTATAAATAAACACAGTGCTACTGGGATGAATTTTGCGCAGCATCGGGGTACGCAGCACGCAAGGAAAATTTATACCAGTAGCACGCTGGCATAGTTTGTATTTTTTTATTTAAGATTTGGGTACCCGCAGACGCATCAATCCTTCTTGTTGCACCGTTGCGACGAGCTTACCATCTTGCCAAAACTGCCCATGATTTAAGCCTTTGGCATTAGAGGTGGTATCGCTCCACATGTCGTATAATAGCCAATTATTTAGGTCAAAGGTACGGTGGAAGTGCATCGAGTGGTCGATACTGGCCGCTTGTAAGCCACTGGTCATAAAGCTGACCCCATGCGACATCAGCCCTGTGCCGACTAAGTAAAAATCAGACGAAAATGCCAATAGCGCTTGCTGAATCGCCACCGGCTGATTGCCCAGCTCGCGGATACGCAGCCAGTTGGCTTGTTTTGGTTTCATCGGCTCAGGATGGATAGGGTCACGCGGTTTGACAGGCTTAATCTCGACATGACGACGACGCATAAAACGCGCTTTGAGCGCATCTGGCACTTTGCCAACGTACTCTTCTTTTAAATCTTGCTCGGCAAGCAGGTCGTCTGGTGGCGGATAGACGGGCATATCTTCTTGATACTCAAGCCCCTCCTCCATCGGCGAAAACGAGGCAATCATCGAAAAAATCACTTGCTCAATAGGCGCTTTGCCGCGTACTTCTTTGTACTGAATCGCGGTCACTTCACGCGCAGAGAGGCTACGCCCATCGCGTAGACGGCGTACTCGATAAATCACTGGCTGGTTGATATCACCGCCACGCAAAAAATAGCCGTGCAGTGAATGGCAGGGTTTGTCTTTATCCAGCGTATGGGCAGCTGCCATGATTGCTTGCGCCAAGACTTGCCCACCAAAGATACGACTGCCCACATAGTCATGGCTTTTCCCCTCAAAGACATCAGGGCTCACTTCAATAAGCGATACGGTAGCAAGCAGCTCATCAATCAGTTGCGAATAATCAGACATGACGATAGGTTTCCTTATTTTTATCAAAAACGCGGCGCGCCTGCACCAACCCACCTAATGATAGCTAGGCGATATAGCGGCAAACCTGCTGCGTTTGAATGTAAAATAATATGAAATCACTTGCTAAAAATACACAAGAGAGATGTTAGAACGAAATTTTAGCGTAAAAATACAGCGATAGCAGCGCCATACACGTATTTATTATCCACTGAAAGGCTAAACATATTACCCAATATCCCGCGCTTTGACCAGTTATGAGTCGCTTACCCGCCAGTCTTGACCGCCTTTTTTATCTCATGACAAAAATATCCGCTGATGGCTTACGCACACGCTTGGCTATCACAAGGCTTGAGGTAGATGTATCTATCGCAGCATCAGTGCATCAGCCTAAAAAAAACGAGATGATCGGCGCATCTCGTTTTCATTGCTATGCTTCGTTTATGGCTTGACCGCTACCAATACGCGGATAGAGTCTGGTACCAGCGATAGGTTGCCTAATGCCTGCTCGCCTTGTGCTTTTAGCTGCTCTAAGCGCTCTACTTCTTCTGGACGTACATTGGGGTTGATGGTTTGTAGATGTTTTAGGCGCTTGATTTCACGCGACCACTGCTGATTGAAACGGGCGCTTGCTTGCTCACCGATTTCTGCCAGCTGCTGGCGGGCGATCTCTTCGGCGTCGTAGTAACGCTGCTCGATCACATCACCGCGCACCTTGATGACTTGGCGGGCGCGGTTTTTGTCCAGTCGCTCGATGTGCGGCATGATCATATCGCTACTGATGCGCGCTGACAGATCATTGCCTTGCTCACTGATAAATACCCGAATGTTTTGCGTGGTGATAGTCGCAGGCAGATTGAGCACTCTTGGCGCGATGGCCTCGACACGGAAGTTTACCTCGAGCAGCACCATACCTTGTGGCACGACCGCGCTTTTTAGCATCGCCACCGTGGTATTACCAAAGGTGCTGGTGCTGGCCAACTCATAAATCGCGCGCATCAGCGGATGCTCATGGGTAATAAAGTCGATATCTTCACGCAGCAATGCCTGCCCGCGATCAAAGGTCAAGGTCATCCCGTCTTCATCGCCCAGTGGCAGGCCATCGATGTACTCACTGATCTCGGTGCTATCGATAGGAGCGATGACCCACGAGCCATCACGCTGGATACTATGATCGATATTGGCAGAGGCAAAAAAGCGCTCCATAAAGTGTGGCAGCAGATTGTGCTGATCAAAGTCAATCATGGCATCTTTGATACGCCCAGCGACACGTGGACGGCACGAATTGTACTCCAGCAGACGGTCACGTCCAGCTTGTAGCTGCGCTTCTAGCCCTAGGCGGGTTTTTTTCGCTTCGGTGATGATGTCTTGTAGCATGGCACGGTTGTCGGGCGTATCAGCACTCTCTAGCACAGGCTTTAGCGTTTGGATGTATTGCTCTTGCACACTTTGGGCAGTCGGTGATATCTGACTAAACATATTGAGCGCTTTGTCATACCAATGATATAAACGCTCCTGCGCGGTGCCCTGCACATAAGGCACGTGAAGCATGATCTGCTGCGTCTGACCGATACGGTCTAGGCGGCCTATGCGCTGCTCTAGCGTATCTGGATTGGCAGGTAAGTCCCACAGTATCAGCTGGCTTGCAAACTGGAAGTTACGACCTTCTGAGCCAATCTCTGAGCAGAGCAATATCTGCGCGCCCTCGGAATCAGCAAAAAACGCCGCCGCTTGGTCACGCTCAAGCAGTGTCATCTGCTCGGTAAAGATAGCGGTCTTAATGCCTGCATGCAGGCGCAGTACCGCCTCAAGACTCTCAACCGTCGCCCCACTACGAGCGATCAATAGCACTTTTTGATGCTTCAGCTCACCGCGCAAGATATCAATCAACCAAGACACACGTGGATCATCTTCTAGCCAGCCACCATCGGGCTGGTTTTCTTCGCCCCACAGCTGCTCACGCAGTTTGCCCGTGGTTTGGTAGCTATCAACCCATGCGTCAGGCAGGGGTAGTGGATACGGCTGACGGCTTCGTCCATAAAACCCTTTGACACTCTCACGAGTATTGCGAAATAAGATACGGCCGGTACCATGACGGTCCAGTAGCTCGTTAAGGGCATAAGTACGCAAGCGCTCATCGTCATTGATTGCGCCCAGCTCATCCATGCTAATGTCTAATAAATGGCTCAAAGCCGCAATTTGCCCATCACTCAGCGGCTTGTCTTCTATCAACACGCCAGCGACGGCGGCGGTTTCGGCAAAGGCTTCTTGCCCATCGATAAACTCATCCAAATCATCAAAGCGATCTGGATCTAGCAGGCGCAAACGCGCAAAATGGCTTTGCGCGCCGAGCTGCTCAGGCGTTGCGGTCAGTAGCATCACCCCAGGCGTCTCTTCAGCAAAGTCAGCAATCAAGTCGTATTTATCATTGCCGCCCTGCTCTTCATCCCAGTGCAAATGGTGCGCTTCGTCGACGACCAATAGATCAAATCCTGCCTCCATCGCCTGATCGTACAAATCAGGATGGTCAAGCAATAAATCCATGCCCGCGATGATACATTGCTCGGTGGCAAAGACGTTTTGTTCAGGATCATGCTCTTTGATCGCGGCAGTACGTACCAAATCAAACAACGCGAAATTTAGGTTAAAGCGGCGACGCAGCTCGATCATCCACTGGTACTGCAGACTGTCTGGTACCAAGATAAGCACGCGCTCAGCCTTTCCTGTGATTAGCTGCTGATGAATGATCAAGCCCGCTTCGATGGTTTTACCCAGTCCCACCTCATCGGCCAAAAGCACACGCGGCGCGATACGCTTGCCGACCTCGTGAGCGATATACAGCTGATGCTCGATAATATCGACACGCGCGCCCATTAGGCCTTTGAGTGGATGACCTGCCAGCGCCGACTGCATGCGCAAGATGTCTTGGCGCAGCTCGTACCAGTCGCCACGCTCGATGCGACCAGCGAGCAGGCGCTCAAGCGGCTTGGCAAGCGTGATATTGGCGGCGAGTCGGGTTTCCATGATACCGCGCTCATGCTCATCGACGCTGTACTTGAGCACACCCATCACCTCGTCTACCGCATTGACCGTATAGCCGTTGCCATCTTGGTCATAAATGCTATCGCCCGCCTTAAATACCACGCGCGACAGTGGCGCTGAGTTTTTGGCATAAACACGCGTCTCCTCGCTTTGCGGAAACAAGATGTGCACACAGCGATCATCCACATCGATGACCACACCCAAGCCAAGCTCAGACTCTGTATCAGATAAATAACGTTGGCCAACGGCGAATTCAGTACTGTGCAATGAAGCGATAGAGGTAGTCATAAGGCGATGTCTTTTTTGTACTCAGGTAATAAGAAATAAAATAGATAGCAATGGCCGCTAATGATGGCTGTGCATAGGGTAACACCCATTTAGTCGACAGCTAAGGTAGACCATTATATAACGTTAGCGGCTAGATGAGTGCGTTTAGTTGACTTTTCAAGTAGACAATTGTGACAGCGCTTGGGTTTCTCAGGTTTTTATGGTTTGGTTTTTGACTAAACCCACCGACATGCTACATTAAGCCTCAAACCCACAAAGCCTTAAAACCATAGAAAAAATCAATACAACAATCAATTCAAATCAGTTCATCAGGGAGTCACTATGCGAGCGGTTTTTTTAGACAAGGGTACTTTTTCGGACGGTATCGATTTGCCAGCCCCAGCTGGGATTACAGATTACGTGACTTATCATGACACGCCAAAGGACAACCACGTCATCCTCGAGCGCTGCCACAATGCCGATATCATCATCACCAACAAAGTCCAAATAGACGCCGAGGTGATCGGTCAACTGCCCAACCTCAAGCTGATTCAGCTGACTGCCACAGGGATGAACAACGTCGATCAAGACGCTTGTGACAGACATCATGTCACCCTTTATAACGTCGCAGGTTACGCGGTCAAAAGCGTGCCTGAGCATACTTTTATGCTGATGCTCAATGCCATGCGTGCAGGCATTCATTATCATCAAAAAGTCGCCGATGGTACATGGCGCGACAATGGCAATTTTTGCTTGCTCGACATACCGCTGATCGACTTAGAAGACAAGACGCTCGGCATCATCGGCGTCGGTACTATCGGCAAGCGCGTCACCGAGATTGCACGCGCCTTTGGCATGACGGTGTTATGGGCGGAGCATCAAGGGCGTGCACCGCGCAGTGCAGACTATACCGCCTTTGATGACGTACTGGCGCAGTCAGATGTATTGAGCTTACATTGCCCATTGACCGAACAGACCCAGCATCTTATCAATAAGGACACCTTGGCCAAAATGACCAAGCAGCCCTTATTAGTCAACGTTGCTCGCGGCGGCATCGTCGATAGTCAAGCATTGGCAACTGCCATCCATAACGAGCAAATCATCGGCTACGCCAGCGACGTGTTTGAGCAAGAGCCGATCACGGCAGATGATCCGCTACTCAGCCTCAGCGAGCATCCACGGGTGATATTTAGCCCGCACAATGCTTGGGGCAGCAAAAGCGCGCAACAGACCTTATGGCAGATATTAACTAAGCAGGTGAGCGACTTTATCGAACACTGTCATCAACCCTAAATATAGCTGGCAGGCAAGATACTAGGGCGTGCCTTCATTTTAAAGCAGGTAAAAAACGAGGGCTCGCCCTAACCGCAAAACCGTGGCCAGTCGTCCTTTATGTTGCGATAGTGTTGCGATACTTCAGCATGATGCGATCATTGATATCGTTATTGGTCATGTGGTTAAGTCATCATCTGGTTGAGTGGCCAGATTAAAACGGGCACGGACTCTCCCAGTCCATCCACGCACCCAGTGTCGGGTGCTTTAGGCGTAACTGCTGTGCGTGCAAGTTTAGCCGCGGGGCTATCATCAGTGCCGCCCCTTCGGCATAAATCGGATCACCTATCATCACATGACCGGCATGCACCATATGCACACGTAACTGGTGACTACGGCCCGTGACCGGCTTTAGTAGCACGCGCGTGACGGTCTGATCATTGCACATTTCGTGAGCCAAGACCTCATATAAAGTCAGCGCCTGTTTGGGCCAATCGTGATCGACGATATGGCGCGGTTTGGTCGTGGGCTCATAACGTACCGGCACCGATATCTTACCGGTCGCCCCAATACTTTCCCATTGGCCAAAGACGCGCGCTTGGTAGCTTTTTTGTGGCAACCGCTCAATAAACTGCTTACTAATATGGCTTTGGGCAGCGGCATTTTTGGCAAAAATTAGTAGCCCTGAGGTGTCCATATCCAAGCGGTGAATGAGTTTGACGGCTGGATTGACGCGCTCAAGCCGTGCAAGCAAGCTGACTTTGAGGGTTTTGCCATCGACGCTGAGGAGGCCTGCTGGCTTATCCACCACCCAAATATCATCATCTTCATATACTGTAATATCTTGGGCAAATGTTTTAAAAAACGCCAGCGGATACGCGCGTTCTTGTTGGTTTAACGCGTTGACTTCTTCTTCAGTAAAAGGCATAAAAATCGGTTACTTATATAAATGAGAGTAAAGATGACATGATAGAGGCTATGACATAGAAAAAAAACCAAAAAGTGACAAGTGACAGCGCTCTCACTGGCTGTAGGGTTGTGTTTCGATTTATTGTACCAATCGTAATTGTTAAACAATTTAACCAGCCTGCATCTGTCAAGTAAGAACAAACATGTTAATATGATGGCACATTTTCACCATTTCGAAACGACTCTTTAGCCGCTTATCATTACTTTATACCGCTGATCTTTAGCTACACAAAGCCGCGATAAATTGATGAACGACGATAAAGACAATAAAACAAGAGAGATAACTATGTCAGACCTAATCGTAAATACCACCGATGCAAACTTTGACCAAGACGTGCTGCAATCAGACCTGCCTGTATTGGTAGATTTTTGGGCGACGTGGTGTGGCCCTTGTAAAGCCATCGCGCCTATTTTAGAAGATCTAGCCAGCGAGTACCGAGGCAAAGTAAAAATCGTCAAAGTCGACGTCGACAACAACCCACAAGCCGCCAGCCGCTTTGGTATCCGTAATATCCCAACGCTATTTGTCTTTAAAGACGGCGAAAAAGTTGACTCAGTCATGGGCCTACAGCCAAAAGCAGAGCTAGCCAAAGTTCTTGATAAGCATCTATAAGCACTTCTTCAGTGTGGATACGCTCGTGTCAGTCTATCTGCTGAGAGTATCTACACATCATAATAGATGCCAATCAGTAAAAAACCATTGTCCTGCTAAGATAATGGTTTTTTGCTCGTTTTTTATGCAAAAAAACCACTAATACGACTTTTTTGGCAAAATTTATTGACAATGCCATTGTGAAGACCGTATAGTCTGCTGACAAGAGAAAACGAACCGTTTTCCTAAGTGTCTTGTCGCTATTCTCCTCGTGTTTATCAACAAAAACACAATCGTCATTATAAACACCATTACTGAACGAAATGACTAAACACAATTACTGATACTGAGTTTTTGACGCAGACTCTTATGTAGCCTTCTGTATCCTTATTTCTTATTACCTTGCACTCTATTCTTGCAACTTGTATATAAGTCAACACGCAATACCCAAACTACATAACTCTGGCTCTGTGCTCGCGCCCTCTATCGCCATACTATCGTTGTTTTAATCAATGTCGTGACTTGTGCTGCTAATGGCATCTCTCATCTGATCAATTGCTAATGACCTACCTATGAATCTAACTGAACTAAAGAAAAAATCAATCTCTGAGCTATTGGCCATCGCCAAAGACATGGGTCTTGATAATATGGCGCGTAGCCGTAAACAAGACATTATCTTCGCTATCTTAAAGACCCACGCCCGTAACGGCGAAGCCATCTATGGTGACGGCGTGCTCGAGGTCTTACCCGATGGCTTTGGCTTTTTGCGCTCATCAGAAGGCTCTTACTTGGCAGGTCCTGATGACATTTATGTCAGCCCCAGCCAAATCCGCCGCTTTAGCCTAAAGACAGGCGACAGTATCGCTGGGACGATTCGACCACCAAAGGATTCTGAGCGTTATTTTGCGCTACTAAAGGTCGGCGAGATTAACTTTGATACCCCCGATCGCTCACGTCATAAGCTGATTTTTGAAAACCTCACGCCCTTATTCCCCACCGAGCAGTTAAAGCTAGAATTAGGTAACGGTACGACCGAGGATTTGACAGGCCGTATCATCGACCTGATTGCCCCGATTGGTAAAGGCCAGCGCTCTATCATCGTCGCACCGCCAAAAGCCGGTAAAACCATGCTTTTGCAATCGATTGCCCAGTCTATCACCCGCAACAACCCCGAATGCTACCTTATTGTCTTGCTCATTGATGAGCGCCCAGAAGAAGTGACCGAGATGGAGCGCACGGTACGCGGTGAAGTCGTTGCCTCAACCTTTGATGAGCCGCCGCAGCGCCACGTACAAGTTGCCGAAATGGTCATCGAAAAAGCCAAGCGCTTGGTCGAACATAAACAAGACGTAGTCATCTTACTTGACTCCATCACTCGCCTCGCTCGTGCGTATAACACCGTCATTCCATCATCTGGTAAAGTGTTGACCGGTGGTCTAGACGCCAATGCCCTTGAGCGTCCTAAGCGCTTTTTTGGCGCGGCGCGTAACGTCGAAGAAGGCGGCAGCTTGACCATCATCGCCAGTGCTTTGATTGACACCGGCAGCAAAATGGACAGCGTCATCTTTGAAGAATTCAAAGGTACCGGTAACCAAGAAATTACCCTTGAGCGTGACTTGGCTGAAAAACGCGTTTTCCCAGCGATCAATATCAAAAAATCTGGCACTCGCCGCGAAGAGCGCCTGCTTGATGAAGACAAACTACGCAAAGTCTGGATCTTGCGCAAATTGCTACAGCCAATGGATGGTGTTCAAGCCACTGAGTTCTTGCTTGAGCGCCTAAAAGAGGCCAAAACCAATGATGAGTTTTTTGAACAAATGAAGCGTAAATCACAAAACTAATGTGCGATGACAAGCTTTACTCATACCAATAGCACCATGTCGTTTTTGATATGGATCGACTATAGATATTAAAGACAAATACCAAAGACCGCCTTAGGGCGGTTTTTGTGCGTTGGGTCGTGGCAATATGGCCAGACGACAAGCTATAGTAAGTGCTAAATAAAAAAATTATAGCCTCTATAGCGGATTTCCTATATCACACAAAGCAAATATAAGACCCTATTTCTTTACACATAGATAGCGCTGGCAGTGACAAAAACAGTTAGCGTATTATCAATACAAATACAATGACACTAAGCAAAACCCCTACCAAGGATACAGAGGGGAAACATCTTTTACAGCTTACTTGCAAAGCTTAGCGCTTTTACTACGCCTAGAGATGAATTGATGGGTTACTATAAGCGTTAGTATAGATATACTCTGCTATCGGGTACGATAGCAGTACACGTATTGAGATATTGACGATCCTTAATATAATCCTATGTCTTGCGATAGCAATACAGATTATTCTAAGATAATTGCTGGATTCGCTTGGTATGGTTTATCTATATCAAACACATAGCACTAAAAATCTCGTATTTTTCTTTTGACCCAACTTGATAATTTGACAGGTGATATTATGAAATTTGCTAAAACTATCGCAATGACTGCCATTACTAGCTCTGCTTTGATCATGGGCGGCTGTGCGACCAATGGCTACAACTCTGGCTTGAGCAATACCGCTAAAGGTGCAGCAGCGGGCGCAGCAGCGGGCGCTTTGATCAGAAGTGGCGGCGACAGTAAAGATATCGCTCGCGGTGCACTAGGCGGTGCTGCTGTTGGTGGCGCTGGCGCTTACATCCTAGACCAAACCAGATAATTTGGTTTATAACGGATAGACAGCACTTCTAGACAACACTTCAAGCAGTTTGGTTAGATAAGTCTTTTTAAAGACATACCTTCTGAGTATTTTAAGCTTAGATAAGTAAAGACACTTTGAGCTTAAAAGACAATGATGTGAACTTTGATATGAGTTTTCTAATAAGCTGTCTAAATAGTATGTAAAGACAAACAAAAGGTCTGCAATCATTGCAGGCCTTTTGCGATTAGCAGGCATGGTTTTTTATTTTAAACAACGGTTAAATCAAGATATATGGCTAAAAAGTCGCTCAATTGAGTATAGTCAACTCAAAACAAAAGGACGATACCGTTAAGTGCGCGACTCAGATACTGTCTTTAAATGTAGGTTGCACCGCCACTGGCCGCGTAGACGACCCTACACATAAGGAAGGTTTATACCAGTGACGTCATATACTTTTTAGCGTGCGTCAACTCTAACCTATCAGCGTTATAGAGCGCCACTAAAGGTATCACATGCCTGTACATTGCCACTCTGCAGACCGCGGGTAAACCATTGCACACGTTGTTGGCTGGTACCATGCGTAAAATTATCTGGTACAACCGCGCCGCCGCTTGCGCGAGCGAGGCGATCATCACCGATTTGGCCTGCAGCATTAATGGCCTCATCGATATCACCTGCTTCTAAGAACTGTACGCGCTCCTGATTGCGCTGCGCCCATACCCCAGCAAAACAGTCCGCTTGTAACTCTTGCATGACCGACAGTTTATTGGCCTGTGCGCGGCTGACTTGACGACCAGCCTCATTCACCTGCTGAGTGATACCAAGCAACGTCTGCACATGATGGCCCACCTCGTGCGATATCACATAGGCTTGCGCAAAGTCGCCTGCCTTACCTTGGTTATCTTGATCCCCTGAGCCTTGCTGATCGCCTGCGATACCTAGGTTTTGGCGCATTTCCACAAAAAACGACGTGTCCAGATAAATGGTTTGATCCCCCGGACAATAAAATGGCCCTGTTGCAGCGCTGGCACTCCCACAAGCAGAGCTGACTTGACCATTAAACAATATGAGCGACGGCTCTTGATACGTACTGCCCGCTTCATTAAATATCTGATGCCAAACGTCTTCTGTATCGGCCAATACGACTTTGACAAACTGCGTATCGCGGTCGTCACTGGTGGCAGGCTCACTCGCCGTACTACCGCCACCGCCTGCCACCACTTGCCCTGTCTGTAATGCCGTCATGGGGTTGACCCCAAAAACCAACCACAAAATACCCGCGATAATAATACCGCCGATACCACCCCCTATCATCTTACCGCCGCCGCGACTGCTGCGCACGTTTGAGCTACCTCGCCTACCTTGCCACTTCATACCTTCTCTCCTTAAATATATGATGTATACCATCATACTATCGACCATTTATACAAGTATTTTTAGGTCTTTATTGTCTGACTCATTGTCGCATCTAGCTTTTACGGTATCTCCAAGCTTTTTGCTTATTATGTTTTATGACTTTTATATGCCTATCAGTAGCCTTTAGCAGATACAGCACAAAAACAACGCCGAAATTGATTACGTTATCGTAAAATTTACTGACCGCAATACGCCAATTACCGAATACCAGCCATCTTCAATGAAAGCACTACACAACACCAACAGTTAAAGAATATCAAGACAGCAAATATGCTTTTATAATAAGCCGATCTTATTGATTATACGCATATTATTTTGTGTCATTTTCTAAGAGATGATGAGAGGTTTGAGATGTAAAATTACATTTACAATTTTATTGTTACTTAATTGTACAGCCTCTTTCCATTCAGAAAGAAAACATATAGAATGCGTGAAAGCTGAGTAGTTGTAACTAAGATTAGTTGAACTCTGAAAAACATCAGATTTCGACCTTTTTTTTGGCTTTTGTTACTACTACTGCTCATTTCATTTTTTCGGAGAAACAACTATGAACCTTAAATTACTTGCTCTAGCTGGTATCATGACTGCATCTATGGGCCTAACTGCCTGTGACAGCAACACTGAAAACGCTGCTGAAGATTTATCTGACGCACAAGAAGAAGTACAAGACGCTCAAGAAGAGCTAAACGAAGCTGCTGCTGACGGCGAAGCTGTACCTGCTGACGCAGAAGCTGCTGCTGCTGAAGCTGAAGCTGACATCGCTGATGCACAAGCTGCAACTGCAACTGACGAAATGGACGCTGAAGTACCTGTAGACGGTACTACTACTAGCGTTGATGTAGCTAGCGAAACTGACACTGCCGCTGTTGATGCAGCTGACGAAGTGGTTGTTGAAGAAGCTCAGTAATTTTATTGGTCATACAATAAACACTGTAGTAAAAAAGAGAGCCTATGCTCTCTTTTTTTATACCTGCTATTTAAGCAAAATGATAGCAGGATAGCCTGCTAACTAGATGGACACCGATTTTTTGTGCTAAGCTAGTAGATAAGAGATACCCAAAAGAGTCCCTATTAAACAGCATTATCTTTGGTTCTTTTTTCTCTGAGCAGGCCTATGTGTATAGACAAAGACTAAGCATCAAACAAACGCTCATCAACCTGCTGGCGAAATTTCTGACCTGTCTTAAAGGTCACCACTCGGCGCGCAGATACGGCAACAGGCTCCCCTGTCTTTGGATTGCGACCAGGGCGGCTATTTTTGTCTTTTAGCTCAAAGTTGCCAAAGCCTGAAAGCTTGACCTCTTTGCCATCAATCAAACTCTCTGACAATTCCTCAAAAAAGCGCTCTACCAAACAGCGGCTATCTTGGCGCGTTAGGTTTAGGTGGCTCATCAAGTGCTCAATCATGTCAGATTTGGTTAAAGTGCTCACAGTACGACTCCTATGCTATGTCGTGATGTCGAATATCATGGTTTAGCGGTATGAGGGGATAGCGGTTATTATAAAGGTTTTTTGTGGTCTTTTTAATATAGACGTTATAAAATCTCTTTTATTAATAACTACTTACCATTTTTTAGACAAAAAACGTCTCGATCATAATTTTTTTGACAAATAAGACACCACAGCCTTTTAATTAAAAAAGGCCATGATGCGTTATCAGTTTCGGGTATAGAGGTTAGCTGTCACGCAGCTGTACTGAATGCTGCTCAATCAAAGCGTGAACGACTGTATCAGTGGCAATTTTTACTGCCTCGTCAGATAGGGTTTGTGTCACATCTTGCCATATCAGAGCAAACGCGAGCGAGCGCTGACCTGTCGGTACTTTATCACCTTGATAGACATCAAATAACCACATATCACTCAACAAGGCTCCAGCAGCACGGCGCACCGTCGACTCTAGCGTCTGTAGGCTAATCTCGGTATCTACCAAAATAGCAATATCACGGCGCACTTGTGGAAACTTACTTGGCGTGGTGATGTCATGCTGCTCGCGGGCCAAGTTAAGCAGCGGCGCAAGCGATAACTGGGCAACCCAAGTGGCAGGCAGATCCAGCTGTTTTGCGGTGCTCGGATGCAGCTGACCCAACCAGCCGACATAGATATCATCGATATACAGCTTGGCGCTTTGACCAGGGTGCAAAAACGCTAGCTGACTGCGCTCATAGCGTACGCGCGCACGATCGATTTGGGCTGGAAGTAGCTGCTCGATATCGTGCTTGAGATCATAAAAATCTAAAGCTCGGTTTTGGTAAGCTTGTTCATCCCAAATATCGCCAACTGCGACCAGCGCCATGCTCGGCGTCTGCACCAAGTCACTGACACTCTGACCGACAAAGCTCAGACCCGTTTCAAAAAAACGTACACGCGGCTGCTGACGATTGAGGTTGTATTGTACACAAGGCAACAAGCTTGAAAGCAAAGTACGGCGCATGACCGCCAGATCGCTTGAGATCGGATTGGCCAATGCCAACACTTCACCTAACGCTTCATCATCAAGTAGCGTCTCAAGTTTGGCATCACTAAAGCTAAAACTAATCGCTTCCATATAGCCATTATTGACGAGTGCCAGCTTCATCTCATGCGTCAAATCAGCCGTATCGTCATAATCCATGCTGACTTGCAGATGCGGTAGTACGCTTGGAATATTGTCATAACCATAGATACGGGCAATCTCTTCGATAAGATCCTCGCGAATACTCATATCAAAACGATACGACGGCGGCGTACAGATTAGACTCTCTGCTTGCTGCACGACCTCAAAGCCCAGCTGGGTTAAGATACGCACCATGACCGCAGGCTCTATCTCGATACCGACGACCTCACGGACTTTGCTGATTGGCAAGGTAATCGGCGTACGGGCTGGCAAGTGCTCGCTATTTTCTACTTTTACTATTTGCCCAGCTTGCCCGCTTGTGACACTAGTAATCAAATCAACAGCACGCGCCAAAGCAAGCGCTGGCAGCTCAAAGTCTACCCCGCGCTCAAAACGCTGTGAGGCATCGGTATGCAAGCCAAAACGACGCGCGCGCGCCGCGATAGCCAACGGATTGAAAAACGCACTTTCTAAAATAATATTGGTGGTGCTATCGGTGACGCTACTGCGCTTACCCCCCATGATTCCCGCTAAGGCAAGCACGCCCTCATCATCGGCAATCACCAGCTCATCACCAGTTAGGGTAATGGTTTGCTCATTTAGTAGCGTCAATGTCTCTGCAGGCTGCGCCAAACGCACCACGATATCACCTTGAATGGTATCGGCATCAAACGCATGTAATGGTTGACCAAGCTCCATCAATACATAGTTGGTCACATCCACCAAAAAGTTATGCGAGCGTAGTCCTGACTGCACCAAGGCATCAGCCATCCATTTTGGCGTATCGATACTGCGATCAATATTGCTGATTGATTGTAAGAGATAGCGTGGGCACGCTTCAATGGCACTAACGGTGACCGCAGGCGTTGCATCATTGTCCGTGATCGCTACATCAGTGGCAATCTCCGGCTGCTGCATCGGCAGATCATTGATCACTGATATCTCACGGGCAATACCGCGGACGCTAAAGCAGTCGCCACGGTTTGGCGTGATAGAGATATCGAGTATTTGATTGTCTAAACCTAGGTAGTCACGGATATCAGTGCCAATTGGGGCATCTTCAGGTAGCTCAAGTAGGCCATCTATGTCGTCAACCAGATCGATCTCAGAAGCACCGCATAGCATGCCGTTTGAGGCCACGCCGCGTAGTTTACTTTTTTTAATCTTAAAGCCCGATTTACCATTACTGGCATCATCACTTGGCAGTACCGCACCAACGGTAGCAACAGGCGCTTTCATACCAACCGTCACATTCGGCGCGCCGCAGACGATTTGTAATGGCTCAGACTCACCAATATTTACCTGTGTGACGCGCAGCTTATCGGCATCAGGATGCGGCTCGACACTGATGACCTCACCGACCACCACACCGCTAAAGGCTCGGGCAACGGCAAAGCGATCATCAATCTCAAGCCCTGCCATGGTCAGCTGTTCGGCCAATTGCTCGCTGGTATTATTGGGGTTCACCCATTGACGTAGCCACTGTTCGCTAATTTTCATAAATATCTCGGATCAGAATTTTGTAATAAAGATGTTGGAGTAAAGCTTGGCACATACACTTGTTATATCAACAAGGCGCGCTTTTTATATAAAAAAAGCACTCTAGCCAAATTGCTTTAAAAAGCGCACGTCATTTTGGAAAAACAAACGCAAGTCATCGATGCCATAATACAGCATGGCAAAGCGCTCAATACCCATACCAAAGGCAAAACCGGTGTATTTATCGCTATCGATACCGCAGTTGGTCAGCACCTGCGGATGCACCATACCGCAGCCCATCACCTCTAGCCATTTGCCATTGTCATCGAGGATATCGACTTCAGCTGAAGGCTCGGTAAATGGGAAAAATGACGGACGAAAACGTACAGTCAACTCTTTGGCAAAAAACGCCTCTAAAAACTCACTGATCAAACCCTTTAGCTCAGCAAAGGTGCTCGACTCGGTCACCATCAGCCCTTCTAGCTGGTGAAACATCGGCGAATGCGTTTGGTCTGAGTCGTTACGATAGACGCGGCCTGGGCAAATGATACGAATCGGCGGCTCGTTTTTTTCCATGGTGCGAATCTGTACCGGACTGGTGTGCGTACGCAGCAAGTAGTGCGCATCAAAATAAAACGTATCGTGCATCGCGCGCGCAGGGTGATGGGAGGGAATATTAAGCGCTTCAAAGTTATAGTAGTCGCTCTCAACTTCAGGGCCTGTCGCGACGTTAAAACCAGCCTGCACAAAGTACTGCTGCATACGCTGGGTCACCATCGTCACTGGATGCAAATGGCCTTTTTGACCACCGCGCGCCGGCAAGGTGATATCGATACTCTCGCTTGCAAGCTTGGCATTCAATGCAGCGACTTCTAGCTGCTGCTGCTGCTCGGTGAGCGCCTGTCCGATACGGCTACGCACACTGTGCAACCAGCCGCCGTAGGTTTTTTTGTCATCGCTACCAAGCTTACCCATCTGTTTTGACCAGCCGGTAAGCGAGCTTTTTTTGCCCGTTAGCTGTACACGCAAGTCTTGTAAGGTACGCGCGTCGTTTACTTGCAAAATTAGCGCTTCAGCAGCACTGGCAAACTCATTGAGCTGTGCTTCATTTAGCTCATCAAGCTCTGAGGACAAGGTCGGTAGCGCCGACAAATCGGTGATAGCAGCAGGGGTAGTCATAAGACGCATTATTCCTGATTTAAACGGACTATTAAGTAAGTATGGTGCTTGGTAATTGTAGGGATTTGACCAAATATTGCAAACCATTTGCTCGGTTATCTCACGATGATCATGAGTGATGCTAATGGCTTGAATATGTAGACATATATATCTAGCAAAAATGCGTGTGTTTGACCGCAATAGTGATGACGCCAAAATAATTTACTATAAAAAAAGCCACCGACCAGCGGTAGCTTTTATTAATATCGTACTATTAATCAATATTAGTCCGATCCATCTAGGTACTTGCTAAAAAAGCAGGCTACCTAACGGAAAGGGTAATATTTAGGCCAATTCCGCTTTTGCTTTTTCGACCAATGCGGTGAAAGTAGCTGCATCATGCATAGCGATGTCAGCTAAGACGCGACGATCGATTGCGATGTTTGCTTTTTTCAAGCCATTGATAAAGCGGCTATAGCTTAAGCCGTTGATGCGAGCACCAGCATTGATACGTGCGATCCAAAGACGACGGAAAGTACGTTTTTTGTTGCGACGGTCACGATAAGCATATTGACCAGCTTTGGTCACTGCCTGTACCGCTACGCGGTAAACACGTGAACGGGCACCGTAGTAGCCTTTAGCACGCTTTAAGATTTTTTTGTGACGGCGATTTGCCTGTACACCACGTTTTACACGGGCCATAAATTACTCCAAGATTTTTTAATCATTATTAAACGAATCACGATGTCATTATATAAGTGAATACCAGACATCGTTATCAGATTGCAAAGTCAAATACCTTTAATACATTAAAGCTAAGTGACCATAGGCTATTAGATGTATGGGCACATACGACGAACTGCTGCTTCGTCAGACTTGTCCACCATCTTTAGACCGCGCAACTGGCGAATACGCTTAGCTGATTTCTTGGTCAAGATATGGCTTTTGAAGGCTTGCTTACGCTTAAAGCCATTCGCTGTTTTTTTGAAGCGTTTAGCGGCACCGCTTCTGGTTTTCATCTTAACTTTCATGATGAGTTGCCTCTTTGTCTTTGATAGAACCTGGTCGTCAAATAGTCAGTCATAAATAGTGGCTTTAAAAACAACCACTAAACTGTTATTTGCCTCGAGGTGGGAGGCGCTATTTTAGCAGATAGCGCCCTGTTTTGCCAAGTGAATTTTCGCCCAAGCGCTCAGCTGTTTATACAGCCAGCGCTTTTAGTAAACGCATATCACTATGGCTCCCCTACACTCCGCCAAATAGCCCGCCACAAAGACGGTGATATACTTTATAAGGTCGAGTCATAAATCGGGGATTTTTTTGCAAATAGATTGAATGTGAGACAAAGCTGTGCTTAAGTAGAGGTTTGGCTTGATTGCTTATCGTGCACGAATTGTATGCCAGTAACGATAGCCATTGACTCGGTATTATGCCCATCCGTTTTATGGTCATAATCCGTCCTGACGCTGTACACCTATAACATGATTGGCAACCCCCATCATTGCCTGCCATTACTCTAGGAGATAACGTGTCAAATCAAGAGTTAGACTTTGATGACGGCCTATTTGTATTTGAGACAGTGATGCGAGTGCGTCATACTGAAATCGATAGGAGTCAGCATATCTCGTTTGAAGCGTTGACCGCTCTGGTTTGTGAGGCGCGGCATCGGTTTTTGCATGCAAAAGGTATACAAGAGATCAATGCGGACCATCGAGGACTGATCATCGATGGCATACAGCTAACCACCAATAGCCGTGTGCGGGCGCGCGAAGAGCTGTTATTTGAGGTGGGGGTCGAGCCGCTGTATGATAATGGCGGCCATATGATCATCAAAATATCGCGTATGTATGGTGGCGAGGTGGTGGCAAAGGCACGGATCCATTTTATCAACTACGATTTTCGCCTCAACAAAACCGCCGCCTTGGATAAAGACACAAAAGCGGCGCTATATCCGCATTGATTTAGGCTGTGATGCCCTTGACGCTCTGAACCCCTACCACCATTAGGCCAAAATATCACATAGAGGGTCGAGCGCAGCCCCACTAACTATCTATTTCCTATTTCTCATCACAAGACAGACATATTATGACTTTACCTGCTTGGCTTGCCGCCATAAAATTTAATGCTGATGGTTTGATTCCCGCTATTGCTCAAGATCATAAATCTGGGCGTATCCTCATGATGGCATGGATGAATAGCGAAGCCCTCCAGCTTACCGCCGAGACAAAGACAGCGGTGTATTTTTCGCGCTCGCGTGGTCAGTTATGGCACAAAGGAGAATCGTCAGGTCACACCCAGACAGTCCATGATATCCGCTTAGACTGCGATGCAGATGTGATTGTGCTGAGCGTGACACAAGCGGGCGGCATCGCCTGTCATACAGGACGTGAGTCTTGTTTTTATCAGCGTTTAGACTTATCAGGCGCGCAGCCTCAATGGCAAACGGTGGATAAAGTATTAAAAGATCCGGCAGAGATTTATGCGTCTACGTCGGCGGCCGAAGCCGTCTCTAACCCCCAACGTCACGATGCCAGCACTAAAGGGACTGCTAAAAAAGAAACTATCAAGATCGATACCCGCCTGATTTTACAGCAATTAGATCAGGTATTAGCAGAGCGCAAACACGCCGATGCCGACAGCTCTTATGTGGCAAGCTTGTACGCAAAAGGCCTAAACAAGATATTAGAAAAGGTGGGCGAAGAGAGCACCGAGAGCATCATCGCCGCCAAAGACTTGGCTATCTGTGACGTTTCTGGCGATCAAGCACACTATGATGCCGCGCGTCATGAACTTATCTATGAAGTGGCTGACGTGTGGTTTCATACGTTGGTCGGGCTGGCATGGTTTGATATCGAGTCAGACGCCATCTTAAACGAGCTGGGCCGGCGCTTTGGTCTCTCAGGCATCGATGAGAAAGCGTCGAGATAACCTATCATATAGTGAGTTCAGTATAAAAACGATACAGTAGGACTGGAATAAGTTTTTCGCAGCCTCTGTCTGCGTAGGCGCAGCACGCAAGGAAAATTTTAGACCAGTTGCACGTTGATATATAATGTCTCTGTTTTATTTAGGATTGACTATATGTCGAAAACAAAAGTGCCACTACCTATTTACTCTGTGTGATTGTTGCGACTTTCACCTTTTTGTCATAACGGCAAGGTATAATAGTGTTTTTACGTCAGCGTTATGTCTGTATTTTTGTCAAATAGATCAATATTCTATAAAATAACAGTAGCGCGGTGGCGGCAATACTGATGTCAACAACTAAAGAGCAGCATTCACACTCAGAAATCTCAGACATGAGGTCTCAGACATTAAGGATATCATTATGGGCAGTTTTTCTATTACGCATTGGCTGATATTACTGGTGGTAGTGGTGGTGGTATTTGGCACCTCAAAGCTTAGAAATGCCGGCAAAGACTTGGGCGGTGCGGTCAAAGGCTTTAAAGACGCAGTCAAAGACGAAAATGCTGAGCATGCCAAAAAGCAAGTAGTACTCGATCACGACGGCGCAGCTCATCCAGCAGAGCGCCAAGCACCTAATAAAGTCGATGAGCATAGCAGCACGCTCCCTACTGACGATAAGCATCATTGATCATAGCAAATACTATGCTAGGTATAATGCCGCTAGCATCCAGATAGTGACAATCCACCATTATGTTTGATATTGGGTTTTCTGAATTACTGCTCTTTGGCGTGATTGCTTTGATCGTCTTGGGCCCCGAAAAGCTGCCGCAAGCGGCGCGCACGGCTGGGCAGTGGTATGCCAAAATTCGCCGTACTGTCTCCACTCTACAATCGGAAATAGAGGCTGAGCTTGACTTGGCCGAGACTCGGCAACAAATGCAAAAAGAGCTGGCAAAAATCCGTCAGACAGAGGCGGAGATGAGACGTGAAATGGCAGAGATGCGCGGCAGTATGCAAGAGTTTGAGTCGTCACAGAACCGCGCCCTAACAGCCGATCCGCATGCAGAGCATCAGCCTGTGATTAACGATGATACTGCGCGCAATACCGTAAACGAGCAGCCTGAGGTGGCAACAGCATTTGCGCACGCCTATGAGCATAATGAGCCTTCTGACGGCATCGCTCAGCAAGCAGCACCGCCCATCATGACCAAACCTTGGGAAAACATGTGGTTTCGCCTCGGTGATTATGATAAAGCACGCCGCCTACCCGCTGCCCCCTATCTCCCCAATTATCAAGCAGATATCCTATTAAATAGCGCGCCTGCCAATCCTAACGCCTCACAAGCGTCTGCCCAGATGCAGGAGGCCGACTGATGGATTTGTTTAAACGCAAAAAAAGCCGACAAGAAAAAATCGGTGATACAGGAACAGAAAAAACCCGCTCAGCCGATATGGCTTATGATAGCGATGATGGGGATATGTTAAGCTCGCTTGGCGATATGCCCATCACCGAGCATCTCATTGATTTACGCCGTCATCTGATCAAAATATGCGTGGCGGTGCTGGTGGTATTTTTGGCCTTGGTTGGGTTTTCACGCGAGCTTTATAACCTGTTATCGGACCCATTGGTCGCGCAGTTGCCTGCCAACTCGACAATGATTGCCACCGATATCACCTCAAACTTTATGGCGCCGATACGCTTGAGTATCTTTGTCGCCGCCTTTGTGGCCATGCCTTATATCTTGTATCAAATTTGGTCATTTGTCGCCCCAGGCCTGTACAAAAAAGAAAAAAAAGTCGCCATTCCAGTGCTGATGTCTTCTATCGTATTGTTTTATGCTGGGGTGGCGTTTTCTTATTTTATTGTGCTCAAAGGGGTTTTGAAATTCTTTATTACCTTTGCGCCGCAAAACGTCTTACCCATGACAGATATCGACAGTTATTTGAGCTTTGCATTAAAGCTTTTTATGGTATTTGGCTTGACCTTTGAGATACCAGTCGTCACCTTGCTGTTGATATTGGCCGGCATCGTCTCCATTGACAGCTTAGAGGATAAACGCCGTTATATCATCGTTGGCTGCTTTGCAATCGCGGCCGTGGTGACACCGCCTGATGGGGTGTCGATGTTGATGCTGGCTTTTCCGATGTGGCTGCTGTTTGAGCTGGGGCTGTTTTTGGCGAAGATTTTGATTAAAGAAGAGCGCCGCCCTGCTTTGGCAAATGAGAGTCAACTTGATAAAAGGTAATACCTTGGGCAACAAACAACGCCGTTGATGATAAGCTACGCCCCTGACGACTATCGGTATTTGACAAGCGCCATCGACCTCATCGCCAGCCATTGTTTATGCAGTGGCTTTTTTTGCCTTTATGGTTTTCGACCCTATGGCTTTGCCCTTATAGCTGTTGTCCTTTCTTGTTTGTCCGCAGATTTTTCGATCGTTTTTTACTCATCCATCGTGTCAGCAGATGTTGACACCGTTAGTATTTTAGGTAGCTTTTATGTCCGCATCTATGCCCGCTTATATGAGCGACCCCACCGATGAGCAGCTAAATGCGCTAAATATGGCGATGGACCACAAGTCGTTTAAAGTGGTGGCGTATGCGGGCGCAGGTAAAACCACAACGCTCAAGCTCATCGGCGAGCGTCTGCGGGGGCGCGGCTTGTATTTGGCCTTCAACAAAGCGATCGCCAATGATGCTCGGCAAAAATTTCCCAGTCACGTGGACTGCCGTACGTTTCACTCGCTTGCCTATCGCCATGTCGCACGTGATATCACTGCCAAATTGTCCTTACCACGGTTTTCACCCAAGCGTTTGGGCGATGACTTGGGGCTACAAGCGGTGCAAGTACGTCGGCAAATGGATGGGGTAAATAAATACATCACTTTGACCCCAGCCCGCCTTGCGCGGTTTGTCAGCGATGCGGTCAGTCATTTTTGTAGCACCCATGCCAGCTACCCTGCGCCCCGGCATTTATTGTTTCCCAGCTGGCTCGATGCGTCAGATAGCGAGCAGCTGCGTGAGATGCTCTACCCTGCCGTCGAGCAGCGCTGGCTACAGTCTATCGATGCCCGCCATCCTGCTGGTATCGGCCATGATATTTATCTCAAATTATGGGCACTCTCCAAGCCCAGTATCCCAGCGGATTTTATCTTGTTTGATGAAGCGCAGGATGCTGATCCGTTGATGATGGGGATTTTGACCCAGCAGCCACGGCAAGTCATCTATGTGGGCGACGCTCATCAGCAGATTTATGAATGGCGCGGCGCGGTGAATGCGATGAAAAAGCTACCACTACCACAAACCCTATTGACACAGTCGTTTCGCTTTGGAGAGCCCATCGCTGAGGTGGCCAACACCCTACTAAAAGCCTTACAAGAAGAAGTACCGCTAAAGGGCAATCCTGCCAAGCAGTCCTCTACCGATAAAGGCATGGTCCATAGCAAAAAAGACGCCATCCTCTGTCGCACCAATGCCGCCGCCATGGCGCAGCTATTGACAGGACTCAAGCTTGGGCACCGCGTGGCTCTGCAAGCCGATACCGATCGTATGCTGAAATTCTGCCAAGCGGCTGAGAACCTAAAAAACGGCAAATCAGCTTATGGCGTACCAGAGCTGGCGTATTTTTATAATTGGGGTGATGTGCAAGAGTACTCTGAAACCAATGAAGGCAGCGATCTTAAAACATTGGTCAAGCTGGTCGATGATCACGGTACCAACGTCTTAAGCCAAGCGGTCAACAGTTTGACCAGCATCGATAACGCCGATTATGTCATCTCTACCGCGCACAAAGCCAAAGGGCTTGAATGGGGGCGCGTACAGCTCGATGACGATTTTTATTATGATGTGACCACCAATGCAGTCAAGATCAGTCCAGAGGAGCTGCGCTTGCTCTACGTTGCCTGTACACGCGCGCAGAGCAATCTCGACATTCATCATATCAAAGACTTGATCATCGGATTGCAAACGGGGAAAAAGGTGGTTTTTGGGTCTTGAATTCGATCAATACTATCCGTTATAGTTCAACTAGATGTTTATTCTAAGTATTATCTAGTTGGACGTTATCATATAACAACTATTTCCCAACTCGGTTAAATGCCTGTACGTAATCGCCTAAAATACCTGCACGCTTTAGCATACTGAGAGCATTTACAGATGCATAACGCTCATGCTCCTCTGTAATTAAACACCATGAGCAGGTAATCCCCCCAATAAATAAGAACACTTACAAATAGAGATTAACTGCTAAAATACACCAGCAGGAGAATCCTATGAAAAAGACACGCTTTAGCGACAACCAAATCGTCAACATCCTAAAACAAGCCGAACAAGGCGTCCCTATTACCGAGCTCTGCCGTGAGCATAACATCAGCCAAAGCACCTTCTACAACTGGCGATCTAAATATGGTGGTATGGACGCCACACTTATCAGCCGTCTTAAAGAGCTTGAAGTTGAAAATGCCCGCTTAAAGAAGATGTACGCTGATGAATGTCTTAAATCCGACATCCTACAGGATGCTATGTCAAAAAAGTGGTAGCGCCCCAAAGGCGCAAAGAGATGGCTTGTCACTATATTAAAGAGCATGGCATCAGTATCCGCAGGGCTTGCTCGATCTTTAATATCAGCGTCACCTGTTATTATCACAAGTCGGTGGTAACAGATGAGAACCAGCAAATAGCGGACTTACTTATCAAACTGACTGATGAGAACAAGAACTGGGGCTTTGGCTTGTGCTTTTTAACCTTGCGTAATGTGCTAGGACTGCCGTACAACCATAAGCGGGTATATCGCATCTACTGCGAGCTTGAACTCAACCTTAGAATCAAGCCTAAGCGTCGCATTAAACGTGCTAAACCAATACCATTAGCAGTACCTGATAGGATTAACCAAAGCTGGAGCATGGACTTTATGCACGACAGCTTAACTGATGGCCGCGGCTTTAGACTGTTCAATGTCATTGATGATTACAACCGTGAGGCACTCACCGTTGAAGTTGACTTCTCGCTACCGGCCGGGAGGGTCATACGCAGTCTTAATCAGCTTATTGAGTACCGAGGCAAACCTGTGCAGATAAGATGCGATAACGGCCCTGAATACATCAGCAATGCGCTCAAAGACTGGGCTGAGCAGCAAGGTATCATCTTAAGCTATATTGAACCTGGCAATCCACAGCAAAATGCGTATGTAGAGCGCTTTAACAGAACCATGAGATATGATTGGTTAAATCAGGAGCTGTTTGATAATCTAGAGCAGGTACGCGCACAAGCAGAAAACTGGTTATACCATTATAATCATAAGCGCCCAAACATGGGCAATGGCGGTTTTACACCGATACAGAAACTCAATCAGGCAGCTTAATTCTATTTATTAGGTGTCTTAAGTTTGGGAGGGTTACCAGCATACTTCATTATCACCGTTTATCGTCGGTTCTTTGCATGAGCTGCAACAAAACGGCGCTTTTACGATTTCATTTTCATCATATATATATGTTTCAGAACTATCGTTTGTCAAATAAGGCGTTGATGTTGTTTTCCCCACATTTACTTGCAGAAAAGGAATATTATACTTTTTTGATAATTCGATACCCTGCTGTAAAAAATTAGGTTTTATTCTCGGACCTGCAATTATTTTACTGATACAGTCTAATGGTATATACAAAATCATGTTTCCATTTATATTTTCAATATCCCTGTCATTAACTATCAACCTTCTTTCTAGTTCATAATTCCAACATGAACTCTTCGTGAAATAAGCAGCATAATACGCAGCTTGTCTTAGAAACATAAGATGCCTCGGCTTTCCTATCTGATAAGCCATCTGAAGACTGCTCTCTATTTCTGACCTTGCTTCGTCTTGATATGCGACATCATCTAAGCCTTTATGATCTATATGACTAGATAGCTTATCTTCATCGATCTCTATTACAAAACCTGTTCCATTATTAGCATAATGTGCCCACATTGGCGTCACAATAGGAGATTTTGAAAAGCAGGTTGTAGGATACTGACCTATCTCACTGACTACTTCTTTGTAAAAAGCAAGTACATCAGGGGTTTGTTGAAAACTGATTGTTAAAAAAAGCTCATAAGGATCATTATAATCTTTGGGGTAAGAGCATTTTAAGCTATAGTTAAGTCTTTATAAAATCGATACAGCCCATATCATGAAACAGTTTAGGTAGATTATTCTCCATCCACCCTTGGCGCAGAAACTTAGCCTGTGCCCATTTTTTCTCGATAGGGTTTAGATCAGGGCTGTACGGCGGCAGCCAAAGAATACGATGACCATGTCTGTTGAGTAGTTTTTGGATACGTCTGCTTTTATGAAACCTGGCATTATCCATAACGATCACGCATTTAGTCTTGAGACTTGGAATAAGTGTGAACTTACACCAGTCATAAAATATATTGCTATTGATATTCTGTTCAAAGTAATCAAGTGCAAACAGCATCTTGTTATAAAGAGCACCGATGACGTTAGTTCTCTTTTTTGCTTGCCAGTTGTAGCGATCAGTACAAGGTTTGCCTATCGGTGCATAGCCATAAGGACGTATGGTTTCAGCCTCAAAGCCACTTTCATCCATATAGACAACGGGATAGCCTTGCTGCATAAAGTGATCAAGCCTACTCTGGAATATCGCTCTTTTTATCGGACACGCTTTTGGATGTTCTAAGGTCTTTTTTTTGACTGATACCAAGACGCTTTAAAGCATTGAAGATACCTGTTTTACTACAGTTCAAGCGACGAGCTCTTTCGTAGTTATAATCATCGGGATATCTTTTTACGTCTTCAATCAAGGCGTCATCAGGTATTTTAGTCGGTGCTTTATTTCTGTTGGTTTTAGGAGCTAAATTCTGCTGCCAACTATGAATGGTGCTGGTACTAAGTCCATAAAAAAGCGCAGCTTCTCGTATGGTCATGCCATCAGCGATGCTATAGTCAGTTCAAAATAAAATTGTTATGCCTTGAACAAATATCATAAAACAATTTAGATAAATCATTCTCCATCCAGCCTTGGCGTAGAAACTTCACCTGAGCCCATTTTTTCTCGATAGGGTTCAAATCAGGGCTATAAGGTGGCAGCCATAGTATACGATGACCATGCCTGTTGAGTAGCTTTTGAACGCGTTTGTTTTTGTGAAATCGAGCATTATCCATCACAATCACGCATTTTGTTTTAAGACTTGGGATTAGTTTGTGTTTGCACCAGTTGTAGAATATGCTGCTGTTAATGTTGAGATTAAAGTAATCAAGCGCAAACAGCATCTTTTCATACAGAGCACCAATAACGTTGGTTCGCTTTTTACCTTGCCAGTTGTAGCTATCGATACATGGCTTACCAATAGGCGCGTAACCATGAGAGCGGATGGTCTCGTGCTCAAAGCCGCTTTCATCCATATAGACGATGGGATAGCCTTGCTGCGTAAAGCGATCAAGCTTTCCCTGATACGCCGCTCTTTTGATCGGACAAGCTTTTGGATGTTCTAAGGTCTTTTTTTTGACTGATGCCAAGACGCTTTAGAGCATGATAAATGCCTGTTTTGCTACAGTTCAGACGACGCGCTCGCTCATACTGGTAATCATCGGGATGTTCTTTGACATCATTAAGTAGCACGTCATCTGGTATTTTATAGGGCTTGGTTTGCCTGGTTGTTTTGCTATAAATACGTCTCTTCCAGTTCTGTATAGTGGTTGGACTGAGATTGTAAAACTCAGCTGCCTCGGCAAAGGTCATACCGTCATCTATACTTTTTAGTACCTGTTTGCGAAAATCTAGTGAGTAAGTCATGGTCTTTATAATAACAATTGGGTTTGATAATTAGTTTATAACACTTTTATATGGTCTTGACTATAGAAAGTACCTGTTTGCGATAGTCGATTGAATAAGTCATCGTTTATTTCATTAAATGCAATTGTTAATAGGATTGTATCGGTTTTATTTGGATTAGACTATACAGAAACCATTTTTTGCAAAAGCCATATTGAGAACTTCTGCTCCCATATATTTATAAAGTTTTTTCCCCATCCTTACAAGATCCTTTAACATGTGATAGTGTGCCAAAAAACATTTTGGCGTTGAAATTTAAGAATAAATCATACCCAGTTTACTACTGCTATAAGACCTTAATCATGTTAGAAGCTATTCGATTTTTTTCTCAGTATATTTTTTGATACAGCTTCTCATAGCTTATTGACAGCAATACAATCCAATAAAGATAAGTTATCATACTCTCTTATTATTTATCATGATATGCACATAATGTCCTTTTCAAAACAACTATTTGCCCATCCTGTGCGCCTACTTGCTCCAATGGAAGGTTTGACCGATCCATTAATGCGGCAAATTTTAACGCAAATTGCCGCCGACTTAGGCCGCCCCTATGATTGGTCTGTCAGTGAGTTTATACGGGTGACTCAAACACTACTGCCCGCGCATGTGTTTTATAAATATGTGCCAGAGCTATATCAAGACACCAAAACGACTGCTGGCACGCCCATACATATCCAGTTGCTCGGCAGTGACGCTAGCCTGATGGCAGAAAACGCTGCGTACGCCTGTGAGCTTGGCGCGCCCGCCATCGATATCAACTTTGGTTGCCCTGCCAAGACCGTCAATAGCCACCGCGGCGGCTCGGTACTACTCGATGAGCCAGAGGTCATGTATGATATTATCAGTAGCGTACGCCGCGCAGTGCCTGCCCATATTGCCGTCTCAGCAAAGATTCGCTTGGGCTACACAGATACCAGCCGTATGGACGATATCCGAGGTGCGATTGGGGCGAGTGGCGCAGACTGGTTGACCATTCATGCCCGCACCAAAACCCAAGGCTACAAGCCGCCCGCTTATTGGGACAAAATCCAAAATTTTAATAAGGTTGATATCCCAGTGATTGCCAATGGCGAGATTTGGAACAGTGAGCAAGCACAGCAATGCATGAGGCAGGCAGGCACGCCGCACCTGATGCTAGGACGCGGCGCTGTGACCCGTCCTGACTTGATTGCCCGTGTCGATAGCAGCCATGATGATGAGAGCGCGGCGGCCAGCGTTAGAGCAGATAGCAAGACCTTGACGTGGCACGCGCTCATACCGCATCAAATTAAGTTTTTGGAAGGGGCAGCAAAAAACGATATGGTACTGGTGGGCCGCTATAAACAGTGGCTGGGGATGCTAACCAAAGGCTATGATGAGGCGCAACCGGTGTGGGAGCGCATCAAGCGTGAAAAAGACAAAGCCGTCATCATCGATGCTCTTATCGCCAGCGTCTCATCAGCGACGGCATAAACAGCAAAGACAATAACGGCTCGTCTTTTATCATAAAACAGAAGCTCGCCGCGGTGGCTAGTTGTTTATAAGCCCTAGCGCTAGACGCTCACACGTATTGCTAAATAAAACAGCATGAGTGGACACGCCATCGATAACGTCCAAAGTATCGAACGAAACGTCGCTAAATTGCTGATATAAGCGATGCAAAAGCCAATACGAATCAGTACGTACAACCAAGCCAACACGTTGACAATCAGCTGAGGCACAAAAAACAACATCGCCACTAGCACTGCTGCCAAAAATACCGGCAACGTCTCATAGCTGTTTTGCTGAGCGGCATTGGCGCGCGCAGCGGCGCCCGTTGTCTCTTGCAAAAAACGGCGCGGATGGGCATTGTCAGCCAGCCGAAAGCCGCCAAGGGCTTTCGCACTCAGCGCCATCACGAGTGGCAACAAGCTTGCCACCACCATCGCCCAAATCGCGGATGCGGCGGTATCAGGAATCAACCCAAAAAATACATTCATGCGCGCTCTCGCCTCTACCCTGCAACCACTTCAAAATCATGCGTAACATTCACCCCGCCCTGTACCAGCATACGACTGGCCGAGCAGTATTTTTCTGCTGATAGGTTCACCGCTTTTTCGACCTGCTTATCCTTGATGTCTTGACCGGTCACGATGAAGTGCATATGAATGTCGGTATAGACAGCAGGGACGGTCTCAGCGCGGTTTGCGGTCAGCTCACAACGTACATCCGTGACCGCTTGACGTGATTTTTGTAAGATAGACACCACATCATAGCTGGCACAGCCGCCCAAGCCGAGCAAAATCAGCTCCATCGGGCTTGCGCCATTTTCTTTGTCGGCGTCGATTTGTACATTATGTCCTGATGGTGAGACGCCCAAAAAGGCTTTTTTCTCTTGCCACGTGACACTTGCTTTTGATTCTGACATGTTCGTTTTTCCTTATTTTGATTGGCAGATAATCTGATTATTATTTTCAATAATACACGCGATAAGGTTAGTGTAGCACAAGCCAAAACCAGATTTTATAAAGACCTGATAAAGCAGCAGCCATCTGTATTTATTTGACGGCAACTTATCGTCATAACGTTGCATACCTTATTAATAAATAGCCAAAACCAGCAAACAACCAAACCCTAGTTTGGTTATATTTATCAAAATCATCTTAAGAAACTAACTTACAAAAGTTTGTTTATAAGCTATTGATTTTAATAGGTAAAACTCGTGAAACATTTTATAGCAAAATACTGTTACACATTTTGCTTGTTTCTTGGTTTAATAACGGTAATGAATCTTATTTTGGCCAGATATAGGTGACAATTGACTTATAATAATTAAGATTGTCATCATGGTATCGGTTTGAAATAAGCTATTTTTAAACAAATTAAAAGGGTTAGTCATGATAGATGCAGACGGCTTTCGCGCCAATGTCGGCATCATCTTGGCAAATACACAAGGGCAAGTACTGTGGGCAAAACGTATTGGTCACAACGCTTGGCAGTTTCCTCAAGGCGGCATCGACCGCGGGGAGACGCCGATGGATGCGATGTATCGCGAGCTCTGGGAAGAGGTCGGCCTACATCCGCGTCATGTAGACTTATTGGCCGTCACTCAAGACTGGCTGCGCTATCGTCTGCCTAAGCGTTATGTACGCCATGGACAGCACCCTTTGTGTATTGGGCAGAAACAAAAATGGTTTTTGCTGCGCTTAGATGAGCCGAATACTCAACACATTCGCTTTGATGAAGGTAAACCAGAGTTTGACCATTGGCAATGGGTCAGTTATTGGTACCCTCTGGGACAAGTGATTCATTTTAAACGTGGGGTATATCGCCGCGCCTTGCAAGAGCTAGTGCGCGAGCTTCCCCTAAAACAAGAGCTGATCCTTCCGGAACAGGACAACCATTTGCTGGCATGACTTTGACATAATTTTGATAGCGTTTTGACATAGTTTTGGTGTGATTTTGGCATCGCTAATTAACTATATATGCTCACCGTGATACTGTTATGGAATCACCGTGAGCATTTTTATGCGCGGGTAGCAGCCGCGCTTGCTTCGCGGCTAACGATCGTGGCGGTGGTTTTGACACTTGCACTTTTATGCTTGTCTTGGCGCAAGGTTAAGATGCTTTGAGTACGGGTACCATAAGTAGGGAGAGGTGTCTGCCGCTGATCAAATGCCACAGGCTCAATATAGATAGAGGACAGCATCTGCTCAACCTCCCTACTCATGCCGGTATCGGGTAGCTGATCGGCGGGGGCTTGTCGGTTGTCAGATAGCACCGCATAGGCAGCGTCCTGCCAGTAAGCAGGCGAGCTGTCTTCGGCGATAAGTGGCAACACTTCCTGACGCAGCCTACCACGCAGTTTTTCGGTTTTGAACCAACCGTCGTCTGGCTGACCGTTTGAGATCACATGCAACCCTGCATAAAGTGGCGTGGGCGCATGACCGCGATTATTGACCATCACTGCCTGCATTGCATCGCCAACGATCAGGTTAAAACCTGCATAGTCTTGCAACTCAATTTGCCGCGCAAAGTCCATCGGGCTTCTATCACTGGTCAAAAAATCTGTAACCAGTGCCCCACGCGAGCGCTCATCTGCCCCTGCCTGCACCCCATCACGAAAATTTAGCACCGCCGCCCATCGTCCATTTTGCTCATAAAGACCATCGTGCATGACTTGGTGAATACCCAGCCAAGTACCGCCACTTTGCTGATCGCGACCTGCATAAATCGGCTTATCAGGCCACTGGTGCAGTGGCTCAGTCGGACGCTGCAAAAACTCATCTCGGTTGGATAAGAGCACCAGCGGCATCTCATCAAACAACTGCCAAGCGATGGCGACGATACACATAGTTTTCCTTTTATGGGATTGGTAGTTTATGGGACTGGTAGTCTTTTTAATAGGTAATCTTTTCAGTACAAAATAACGTCGTTCAAAATAGCCTGCATCTTTCTATTCTTATATTAATTGGTGCGGAGTTTTTTATCAGCAGGATAGCTAATCTGTGTGGTCGATTGAATCACTTTTGATTGTTTACTTGGCAAGTCAAACTCCCAAGCGACCATGCCAGTATTGTCATTCCAGTCGCGTTCAGTGACGGGCGGGGTATGCACAGTGGTTACTTTAAGACTGTCATCACGGCTGATAGGCTCACTGCCCAGTACCTGCAAGCGTCTGGTGCGGCTATGCTGATTGGTCAATTGATAAGCTTCGGTACTACTTAAGGTTTGCTTACGATTAAACGCGCCCTTATCGCCTTGTTTATCTTCGTCGGTTATTTGTTTGATGAGGATATTTGGATCAACGCCAAAGCCGATACCTTGCTCTTTGAGCGTTTGATACTGATAGCGCGCTTGACCAATATAGTTATCATCACGGTAGAGCTGAAGCGCTCCATCGGCCCACGCAGGTGTTAAAAATGGTGCCGACGCATACCAATAAGCCGTTTGCTCAACACTTGGCGTACTGCGGATCCAAAGCTTACTACGACCAGACTGCTCATCGACGACCGTACGCACGTGCCTGCCATCGCTTGGCAGACTCACGCGCTGCGGCAACTGGTACTCAATGATGCCGTTTTTGTTTTGACGACTCACGCTAAAGCTTGGCAGCGGTGCCATCGTCGGTGCCGCTGCTTCCCTGTCAGCGCTACTTCTTTCTGAGACGACGATGGGAGCAGGCTCCATCATAGATGATGCAACCCTAGCACGTGATGCTGGCTCTTTTTCATATAAAGACAGGCGCGCCACATTTGGCAGCTGGCCTGTGGTGCGTTGATTGGGGTTGACTGAGCTGAGTACGACAGGGACGTTTTGCCAATTCTCTCCGGTCTGCTGGGCGATGATGGCTGATGCGGTAATGCTAAGCTGCTCGGTATTGGTATCGAGACGCGCCTGATAAGTCGGCTGCCAACCTGCGCCGCGCACTTGATAATGAAGCTTTACCGCGGCGGGCTTGCGGCTGGCAGTACGCACACTGACCTGTGTCACGCGACTTTGCGTCGATGTGCTACTGCCCGCCATCGTTTGATTAAGCGTGGCCTGTGCCCGTGCTTGCCGCTGCTTGATATCCCATATGCGTTTATTGATACTTGCCGCTTGTGTTTCTATATCACGGGCGTTATTGGCCACTGTGCCCTCTGTACTGAGTTGACTGACCTTGGTGAGGTTTTGTAGATAGGCTTTTGCCAGATTGGCGGCTTCTAGCTCGGCACTGATTTTAGCAAGCGCGGCTTGTTGCGCTTGTACATTGGCATCGCCCTCATACTGACACTGCGCTGCTTGCTCACCGCTTAGCGTCTCGATACTGACTTCACCGAGATTGACGCTTGTGACGGCCTGCACGCTCACGCTGTCTTTGTCGATATAAGGAGACAAGCAAGAAAACACCAGCGTCTGCTCTCCATTACCCTTGACAGGTAGCACGCGGGTGACACTGGCCAAGCCTTGATAAATAGTGACTTGCTCGATACTGCTACTTGCTGCATATGCAGGCGTCAGGGATAGTGCCAGCAGACTGGGTAGGCTGAGCAAGATCGGGCCTTTTTTTGCCCAACGGTACTCAGTGGCTGCTGCTACTTTTGATACATCAGCTTGCATAATCTATCCTTAAAATACGGTTTATCCATTCATACGGCCTATCAGCGCCAGCCCATATCCGCTCATGCTTCTGAAAATATTGAGGTATGTATCATTAGCAGCTTTTTTATATCTTAGCGGTTTTCTGTCGTGGTTTCTAGCGGCTGGCAGGCGCAAATCACATTTATGCAGTCTCTGTGATGCAATTGTCTAACCGTAATTTGGTATGCCTGCCAAGCTATTTTTGCTATTATGACCCCCATTCTATTATCAATAATTATGATGTCCTTATGATGATTCATCCTCAGTACGATCCCGTAGCGCTGTCCTTGGGCCCTGTAGAAGTACACTGGTATGGCTTGATGTATCTGCTGGCATTTGCCGCCGCGTTTGGTCTGGCATGGTACCGCAGTGGCCAGCGTGAGAGCTGGAACACTGACATGGTGTCAGACCTTGTTTTTTATGGCGCGCTCGGTGTCATTTTGGGTGGCCGTATCGGCTATGTGCTGTTTTATCAATTTGGTGAGCTGCTACAAAACCCCGCCTATTTATTTAAGGTGTGGGAAGGCGGTATGTCGTTCCACGGCGGCATGATTGGGGTTTTACTCGGCATGTTGTATTTTGCCCGTAAGTACAAAAAAACGCCTTTTCAAGTGCTGGATTTTATCGTGCCGTGTGTACCGACGGGGTTATTGTTTGGCCGTATCGGCAACTATATCAACGGTGAGCTGTGGGGGCGCGTCTCTGATGGCGGCTATAATTGGCTGACCTACTTCCCGCAGGCCGCGGCTTTTGATATGCAGCAATTGCAAGCCAACCCTCAACTACAAGAATTGATGGTGGAGGTCAACGGCCAGTATTTACTGCCCCGCCACCCATCACAGCTCTATGAGGCCTTTGCTGAAGGTCTGCTGCTATTCTTGTTTTTGTGGTGGTACTCTGCCAAGCCGCGTCCACGTATGGCGGCATCGGCGATATTCTTATTAGGTTACGGTATCAGCCGCTTTATCATCGAGTTTTTCCGTCAGCCAGATGCCGACCAAGGCTTTATTTTACTCGGCTGGATGACCAAAGGCCAAATACTGAGCACACCAATGATTATCATCGGCTTTGTACTGTTGGTTTATGCCTATAAACGCGGCATCTATGACTGGGGTAAGCAAGCGGCTTATTAAGCGCGCTTGCACTATAAATGTCCGAAAAACAGATTAAGACTTATTTAATGACGCGCTTTGATAGCGTAGAAGAGCAATATTATGAGCAGTTACAGTAGTAAAAACGAGCAAGCTTATTTGGACTTGCTGCGTCACGTCATGAGTGAAGGCAGCGAAAAAGGCGATCGTACGGGCACAGGTACACTAAGCCACTTCGGCGTGCAGATGCGTTTTAACTTATCAGACGGCTTCCCGTTACTGACCACCAAAAAAGTCCACTTTAAATCCATCGTGTATGAGCTATTGTGGTTTTTGAGCGGTAGCACTCATGTCGATTATCTACAAGAGAACGGCGTACGTATCTGGAACGAATGGGCCACAGCGGAGCAGACGGCGCGCTTCAATCGTCCTGCGGGCGACTTAGGGCCAGTATACGGTCACCAATGGCGCAACTACGGCGCGACCAAAGACGAGAATGGCCGCTATAACAATGACGGCGTCGATCAAATCGCCCAAGTCGTGGAGCAAATCAAGACCAATCCCAACTCCAGACGCTTGATCGTCTCTGGCTGGAACCCAGGTGAAGCCGAGCAAGTCGCCTTGCCGCCTTGTCATACGCTGTTTCAGTTTTTTGTCGCGGACAACAAACTCTCCTGCCAGCTTTACCAGCGCTCAGCGGATTTATTCCTAGGTGTGCCGTTCAATATCGCCAGCTATGCCCTGCTGACCCACATGATTGCGCAGGTTTGCGGGCTGGGCGTGGGCGAGTTTATCTGGACCGGCGGCGACTGTCATATTTATCAAAACCACCGCGAGCAAGTTGAGCTGCAACTGACGCGTGAGTGTTATGCACTACCGACATTGACGCTCAACCCTGATGTTGATGATATTTTTGCATTTAATTTTGAGGATATTAGCGTAAACGGTTATGAATCACATCCCGCTATCAAAGCAAAAGTCGCGGTATAAAGACTGTTTTTTACTTCATATGACTGACGAAAACAATAAGGACATATTATGAGTTATGCCAATACCCAAGTCGCCCAAATCGCGGCTATCAGTAGCAATCGCTGTATCGGCAAGGACAATGAGCTGCCGTGGCATATCTCAGCAGATTTGCAGCATTTCAAACAAATGACCACCAAAGCAACAGGCGGTGCGGTTCAAGGTATCGTCATCATGGGTCGCAAGACCTTTGAGTCGATGGGCAGCAAGCCGTTGCCAAAACGTGTCAGCTTTATTATCAGCAGTCAAATGGACTATGCCGAAAAGAGCGGCCTAGTAGGCAAAGACAATGCGTATGTGGTGCATAATTTGGATGATGCTTTAACGCAAGCTGCCAGTCTCGCCCATGGTGCTCACTTAGATACGATTTGGGTCATCGGCGGCGAGCGGGTGTTTCGTGATGCCTTTATGTACACCGATCGTATTGAGCTGACACACGTCGATACCGAGATCCCTGACGGCGAGGCGTTTTACCCTGAATTGCCGAGCGACTTTGCAGTCGCAGAAGCGTCTGAGTCGATGCATGATGAAAAAAGCGGATTGGATTTTAAGTTCGTGACTTATAGAAAAAAAGCCACTGAGTAATAGAAGCTATTTTACGAAAAATATTAAAAAATTGGGGCTGCCTTAGAATCATTTAAGGCAGCCCCGTTTTTTATTGCCATAAGTCCGAATTTAGCAAATATCAATCGGCCTACTCATGCAGCACTTTATAAATGGTCTTGGCCAATACTGGACCGATGCCCTGCACGCCTGCTAGTTCTTGCTGCGAAGCCCCTAGCAGTTGCTGCATCCCGCCAAAGTGATTGAGCAAGTCGCGGCGGCGCTTTTCTCCCAGCCCCGGTATCACCTCCAGCACCGACGACGAACGGCGCTTATCGCGCTTCTTACGGTGCGCTGTGATGGCAAAACGATGCGCCTCATCACGAATATGCATCAGTAAATGCAGCGCCTTGCTGTCCATGGGCAGATCCAGCGGTTCATGATCGATAAAATGTAATACTTCTAAACCCGCCTTGCGCCCTTCTCCTTTTGCCACACTCACAAGCAGCGTGTCATTTAAGATACCCAGCTCGGTCAGCACTTCTTTGGCGATATTAAGCTGACCTTTCCCGCCATCAATCAGCAACAGATCAGGCAGTGGCTGTTTTTTATAGCGCCGCGTCAGCACTTGCTGCATCGCCGCATAATCGTCACCGCCTTGGATATCATGAATCGCATACTGACGGTAATCGCGACGCCGCGAACCTCCTTGATCGAATACCACGCAGCTGCCGATGGTCGCCTCGCCCATGGTATGCGAGATATCAAAGCACTCGATACGGTCTATGGCACGATCAGTGACATCAGCCAGTACGTTCTTTAGCGCACCAAAGCGCGCATGCAGCTCTAGATAGTCGCCCAGTTTGGTTTTTAGTGCATTATTGGTATTGAGCTTTGCCAAGTCCAGCCACTCTGAACGATGCTCGCGCACATTGGTTTTGATAACGACTTTGCTCTCAAAGTGGGTGGCCAATGCTTCGCTGACTGCTTGTTGGTCAGGCAGCGCATGACTGAGAATAATCTCACTTGGCAAGTCGTCGGTCACCTGAAAATAAAATGAGGTAATAAATGCCGACAAATTATCCGCGAGTGACTCACTACTATCGACATCAGGGAAGTAGTTTTTGCCACCGAGTACGCGGCCGCCGCGCACCGTCAGCACATTGACACAGGTCATGCCAGCTTGGCTAGCAATGGCAATCACATCGGCCTCGCCTTGCACCGTATAGACGGCCTGCCGCGCTTGTACTTCGCGCAGCATAGAGAGCTGATCCCGATAAAAGACTGCTTTTTCAAAATCCAACACTTCAGCAGCACTTTCCATTTTTTCGATTAGCGCACTGTGTATATCACTTGAGTCGCCTTTAAGAAAACGAATGGTGTTATTCACGTCTTCTGCATACTCTTCTGGCGACACCAACCCCACGCAGGGCGCACGGCAACGCTTGATTTGATACTCAAGGCACGGACGCTTACGCTGCTTAAAAAACGTATTGGTACACTGGCGCATCTGAAACATCTTTTGCATGAGCACCAAGGTTTCTTTGGCCGCATGAGCAGAAGGAAAAGGCCCAAAAAACCGACCTTTTTGGTGATTGCCTTTGCCGCGGCCATAAGCCAATCTTGGATAAGGCTTATCCGCTGAGATAAACACATACAGATAAGATTTATCATCACGCAGTAGGACATTATAAGGGGGACGGTATTCTTTAATCAGGTTTTGCTCAAGCAACAATGCCTCGGTCTCACTACGGGTAATGATGGTCTCGATATCGTGAATCCGTGCCACCAGTGCTCGCGTTTTTGGATGGTCAATGGTCTTAGCGAAGTAGCTATTGACGCGACTTTTTAACGATTTTGCCTTGCCCACATATAAAATATCGCCGTTTTTTCCCAGCATTTTATAGACCCCTGGCAAGTTTGGCAGGCGCTGGATTAGATGTTTGAGGCGGGCTTTTTTATCATCGACAGGACTCGACTCTGAGACATTAACCATAAAATTTATTGCTCTTAAGACACTGATATACAGCTATTTATGGGGCGGTAGCCTGTGTTTTACAAGCCGTCAAATTATCCGCTTACGCACAAAAAAACCAGCACAAGGCTGGCTTTTCTTTTTTATGGTAGTCAAAATTTCTAATGACGGAAGTTCGGTAATAGTGCAGGAATGCCCGGCAACATCCCAACCACCGCCATAACACCGGTCAATATCACAAAGGTAATAACAGGTATAATCCAGCGGCTCATCTTTGATAGGCTCGCACTACGCTCTTTTGAGCCAATCAAACCTAGGTTATCAAGCACCAAGGTAATCGACCAGCCAAAGGCTGGGTTGACCAATGCCGAGGCAAAGACCACAATCGCAGCAGACTGCGTGGTTTTACCTTCGCGCGTCATCTCCATCCCCGCTTCAAGCAATGGAATAAAGACCCCGACGATCAGTGCCACACACATGACCGGCTCCCAGATCGCCAAATCCATCGGATAGCCCCAGATACCAGCGATCAAACAAAACAGTCCTGTGAGTACCGCACCCGCTGGAATCGGACGCTTGGCGATCGCCGCTGGTACGATATACGTACCCCATGATGACGCAAAGTTTGCGCCGCCAAGGACAGAGCCTGCGACCTGACGAATAGAAGCACTGGTCATCGTGTCATCGATATCCATCAGCACGCGCTCGGTACGCTTTGGGTAGCTGATCTTTTGAAAGACTTGATGACCCAAAAAATCCGGCGACCACATAGCGACGGCCAATACCGCAAACGGCAATACCACCACAAAGCTTTCAATCGTCGGCAGACCCAGCATCCAGCCCGTGTCCTCCCCCCACCAGTACATCGGGTTCATATTTGGCAGGCCAGGCGCTGTCTCAAAAGCAAAGGGCGCGCCCATGGCAAAGGCCACACCGCCACCGAGCAAGCAGCTTAATGGTACAGCCAGCCAGCGCTTTTGGAAGTTTTCTAATACCGCGTACAGGATGATGGTCAGTAAAATCACCACAAAGGCGATATGCGCCATGCCGATACCTTCGGCCCATGCAAATAGATTTTTGACCTGCGAGAGGGTGCCAATAAAACCCAAATAAAGCAGCAGACCACCACACACACCTTTACTGGTCAAGTTTGCCAGCAGACTGCCTCCTTTACTAATGGCTAGTAATAGACCAAAAGCACCGATGAGCAAGCCAAAGGCCATTGGGTGACCACCAGCGGCAACGACGATAGGAATCAGTGGAATCAATGGGCCATGCGTACCAGCAAGGTTGGCCGTCGGTAGCAAAAACCCTGAGAATAAAATCACAAAGAAAGCAACAATTAACAACTCATAGCGCACGTTTTCTAATACAAAGGCATCGCTTAGCCCAAGCGGCCCTGCAAACGTAGCGGCAATAGCGCCTACCATCACGACCTTACCGATCGTTGCGGCCATCGCAGGGATGGTGTCTTCATACTCAAAACGATAATCACGAAACGGCAAGTTTACCCGCCAGCGCTTGGGCTGCATGATTTGTAGTTCATGATTTAAATAGGCGTCACGACTCTCAAAGCTTGAGCTAGGCTTGTGTAGATCAAGGTAGCTGCCTTGTGGCTCGCTGTCGTAATTGGATGGATTTGATGGTGGCGGAGTAGACCCTGAGGCAGGGATCTGAGTGTTACTCATCACATTTCCTTATGTCGACTGAGGCTTCGATGGGCGGGCAGTGCACTGATATGACTTGATAAAATCACAGGGCAGTACAAATTGCAGGCTATTGTATGTCACAGGACAGTGAAATGCGAGCGCGGAACCATGTAAAGATACTATGCGTCTCTGTTTTATTGATAACTTAAAGTTTTAAGTTATCATTTTTGCAAACTTATCAATCATTTATTTTAGAAAAACAACCCCAAATTGCTTAGCAATGACCATGCTCAAGGCGACGTGCTGCCGCATATATTCATCATTTATCTTATTTATAATGAGGCATACTTACGCTTTAAACCTAGCGGTCAAGACGATTTTTACTTATGATAAATAGCTTTCACGCTAGATACCCTGCAACAGGTGTCAGCCATTTGACTGAATAATTAAAAATCGAAAAGAAGTAACAGGATTCCTTTATGAGCTTACTACCCACCAACTTTGAGACCTTAAAGCGTCGAGCCAAACAAAGCATCATGCCATTGTTGACACCGCATTTACTCAAACTGCGTATCAACACCTACGCGCCTTACGTCGGTGCTGGCATCAAAATCGAGCATATCAGCCTCGATCAAGGTTTATGTGTGGTCAGTATGGGTTTGAATAGCTTGAATAAAAACATCGTCGGCACCCAGTTCGGTGGCAGCCTCTACTCTATGGTCGATCCGTTTTATATGCTCATGCTGATGCATCAATTGGGCAGTCATTATGTGGTATGGGACAAAATCTCACATATCGATTTTGTCGCGCCAGGCCATAGCAAGGTCACCGCAAGGATGAAGATACCGAGCGCTGAAATCATTACCATTCAAGAGCTGGCCAAAGATGGAGGGGCGGTATTTCGCGACTACAGTGTCGATATCGTCGATGAGCAGCAAAAGGTTGTGGCCACTGTCACCAAGACACTGTATATCCGTTTGCGCAAGCACAGTAAATCAAAGAATCAAAGCATACGCATCGACACCGATGCTGATAGCGCTTAACCTCATGCATCTGCGTTCATAGGCACACATGTATTTGCGACCATGTGCACAATAGACTCAGCAAGCACAGCGGATACAGTTACGCCCATACAAAAACCCCAATCCAGCTATCGCATAGATTGGGGTTTTGTCTTTTTGGTATGGCCCGCTTATTTATAAATAAACCTATGAATAAGGGCTGGTATCTATGCGTGTCCGAGCCTTTGCTGGCGGTGATAATCACAGACTAACAAAGACTCAGAGCACCGCTTAGATACTTATGATCACGTATGTGCTCACGTAACTTGTGCTTAGATACCTGGCGCTGTTTCAACCGCATCAGGAACACCAGCGTCAGTTTTTTTCTGAGCTGCTGGACGAGCACCAAGCTTTTCGCGGATACGTGCTGATTTACCAGAGCGCTCACGTAAGTAGTATAGTTTCGCACGACGAACCGCACCACGGCGTTTCACTTCGATGCTATCGATCAGTGGTGAATGCAACTGGAATGCACGCTCAACACCGACGCCGCTTGAGATTTTACGTACGGTAAATGCTGAGTTTAAACCGCGGTTACGCTTAGCGATGACCACACCTTCAAAAGCCTGTAGACGCTCACGCTCACCTTCACGTACTTTTACTTGTACGACAATGGTATCACCGGGTGCAAAGCTTGGGTGTTCACGCAATTGAGCGTTTTCGATGACCTGAACCAATGGATGCTTGTTGCTCATGAGAGTTATCTCCTCACATTAGATAATAGAGGCTTCACGCATATCACCTGTTTGTAATAATGAATTGCATCTTATTATAAAAAGACGCAACGTAAATGGGTTATAACCAACGGCCACAATGTGATGACTCGTTTTATTATTGCTCAAAATTTTATTTTTTAACTGTTTATCAAATTTAAAAACGATAAAACGAAAGGTTAACCCCTATTTTTATCTGTTTTTGCCAGTGCCTTTAGCCACTTCGCTTGCTCTGCCGTGGGGATAAACGCCTGCCATAAGTCTGGCCGACGCGCTTGTGTGCGACTGACTTGCTGAGCAAAACGCCACTTAGCAATATTGGCATGATGACCTGAGAGTAATACCTCAGGGACGCTCATACCTGCAAACTCATGCGGCTTGGTATAATGCGGACAATCAAGCAAGCCATCGACAAACGAGTCTTGCTCAGCGGACTGATCATCGCCCATGATATCAGGCAAACGACGTATCACACTATCCATCAATACCATGGCAGGCAGCTCACCGCCTGTCAGCACATAATCCCCCAATGACACCTCCCTATCGACATATCGTGATAGTAAGCGCTCATCAATACCCTCGTAACGACCACACAATATAATCATGCCATCGTACTCGGCCATGCTGACCACACTACTCTCACTGAGCGTCTGTCCTTGTGGCGACATATAAATCACCGGACAGTGCTCACTATCGACACGGCAGCCGTGCTGACTCGCTCGCAAGCGCGCATCCTCTATGGCTTTTGATAATGGCTCGGCCATCATCACCATGCCAGGACCGCCACCATACGGGCGCTCATCAATACGGCGGTAGTTATCGGTGGTATAATCACGTGGATTAATGCACTCAATCGTCACGTGCTCTCCAGCGACTGCCCTTCCTGTGATACCAAAATCACGAATCGTGGCAAACATCTCAGGAAAAATACTAATGACGGCAAAATACATCTGATATCTACTTAATTGACGCAGTGATCATACTGGCGCTAACGCCAAAAAATTGTCTTACTCGTACTATTACTAGTTAGTTGCTTAATAGCTACTTGATTCATAGATATTTGACTAATATCTATTTAACTAATAGTCACTTGGCCATGCCACCAGCACCGTTTTTTCAGTCATATCGACCTCAATGACGGTTTGTTTGTGCCATGGAATCAGGCGCTCTTCATCATCCAAGCTGTCTGAGTTTGCTTTCACGCGCATGATGTCATGCGCGCCAGTTTCAAACATTTCGGTGATATCGCCCAGATACTCTTCTTGCTCGTTTATCACGCGCAAGTCGATCAAGTCTGACCAATAATATTCATCCTCAGCCGTTTCTGGCAAGACGTCTTGCTCGACCCAAACGGTCACACCGTTCATCGTCTCCGCAACATTGCGATCAGGTACCTGCTCAAACTGAGCGACGATTCCTGTGCCTTGTTGACGCCATGCTTTCACCGTCAAAGGCTTCATGCCAGTGGCAGTTTTCATCCACCACGGCTGCATGTCAAATATCGCCGTCCGATCCTCTGTATCACTAAACACCCACAGCCAGCCTTTAATACCATAAGGCTTCTTAAGCTGACCGATTTTCATAAGGGTATTAGCGGCTGGAGCAGATGACATAACGGCTAACCTAGTAATGACTAACAAACAGTAAGTAAAACAATCACGATTAAAGCAACAATCATTAAAAACTGCGTTAAAAGCGATAAACAGTTAATGGCGCACCCTGGTCAGACCAGTTACGCTATGTGTTCTCAAGTCTATTGAGATTGCCATAGTCAAACTATAACCACCTCAGCGACCAACAAACTTAAGCAGTGGCTTCAGTTTGAGCGGCAGACTTGCTATAAGCTTTTGCTAATGAAGCAACGCGATCTGAAGGCTGTGCACCTTTGGCGATCCACGCATTGTACGCTTCCATGTTTAGGCGTACTGCTTCTTCAGACTCTTTAGCGAGTGGGTTAAAAAAGCCGATATTTTCAATATAGCGACCGTCACGCGCGCGGCGTTGATCAGCAACAACTACTTGATAAAATGGGCGTTTCTTGGCACCGCCCCGTGCTAAACGAATAACAACCATGTGAATTCTCTCTTTCGCAGGTATACCAAAAAGGGCATAATTATATCACAGTCTTGATTTATTGAAAACATAAACTGTGCTTATTTAATTATTTATTAACAATAGCTTAAATGGCTATCGATGTAAAATCCTCCTAGGATTTGCGTATGGCAATCCTCTGCTATTGCGCCGTTATTTTTGGTGGATGACATCCTTTCTAGACCAAATAACGCTATACTTTATAACGCCTCATGTAACCTATTGGATTGTTATGACTCCATCAAATCTGCCAACCCGTCGCAAAGGCTGGCTTGCGCGCTCTTACTCCAACACTTGGCTGACGACTTTGATGGTCGCCTTTATTGTGCTGATCAGTGTCAGTTTATCGATTTTATTTTTTTGGCGCAGTCTGTATTTGCCAGAGCTCAAAAATCATGCGCGTTATTTGACCAGTGAGCTAAAGCTGATGAATAGCGTCAATAAAGATTGGCAAGCGCGTCCTGAGGTGCGCCAGTGGATTTATCGGCACTCGCATGTGGTGGTGGTGGACAATCCAAGCGACTTTCCGGAAGTGGCTGATAAAGCCTTTGTCGGTGTCTTTACCGACGTGTTGCAGCGAGAGATTGGCGCTCAATTAGGGCGACCTGTTGAGGTGTATTTTAAATTTAAGCCCACGCCGCAATTATGGGTACAAGACAGCCGTGACGACAGTTTTTGGATTCGTGAGCCTGTGGTGTATTACTCACAGTATAGCCCCAGTCTGCTGGTGTTATTTTTGATTGGTTTGCCTATCTTATCATTGCTCACCATTGTTTTACTGGCGCGGCAATTAAACCGCCCGCTGCGCTATCTGCAGCGCGCCGCGACCAATTATATTCGTCTTGGTCACGCCACCACCCTGCCCACCCAAAAAGGCCCAACAGAGATACGTCAGGTCAATATGGCCTTTAATCGACTATTTACCACGCTCAGCCAAGCGCAAAAAGAGCGTACCATCATGCTCGCTGGTATCTCTCATGATTTGCGGACGCCGCTGACCCGAATGCGGTTGACCGCCGAGATGCTGCCGGATGATTTTTTTCGTGAAGGACTGATTTATGATATTGAAGATATGGATGCGATTTTGGAGCAGTTTATCTCGTTTATGAAAGATGGCTCCGATGAGCCTGTGAGCCTGACCAACCTAGACACCATATTTAATGAAATCATGGTGCAATTTGCGCCAATGGAGTTTATCTATCAATCTGAGTGCCATAAAGTGGTACCCGTCAGGCCGCTTTCTATCAAACGTTTGATTATCAACCTTGTAAATAATGCCAATCGCTACGGCAAACCGCCCATCTATCTATCGGCAACCGTCATACCGACCTTTGTCGAAACCGCTGTAGATGAAGAAACCGATGTGGTGACGGAAAACGTGGTAAACCAAGAAGCACAAGAACAATTGGTAATTTGTGTACGCGATTGCGGCGATGGCGTGGCAGAAGACCAATTAGAACGAATCATGCAACCATTTGAGCGTGGCGAGACGGCACGTACCACACAAGGCAGTGGTCTAGGCTTAGCCATCGTCAGCCGTATTGCAGGGTTACATCATGGTACGGTTGAGGCCATCAATCACCCTGATGGCGGTTTACAAGTGTGCGTACGTATCCCGCTACTCTCTAAGGTGGCTGGCGATGAAACCTTAGCCGCCGATACGCCCACTACCTCAGAGCCATCTGATGAGAAACACGCCACAGACAAGCCGCCTAACCCTTAAAAGTTAGGGTTAGGGGCAGACTCAAGCCGGCCCTTGGTCTTAAATCTCAGTCTTTGCTGCCAATCACCGGCGGGATGTACTTAGCACTATTGGTAAAGGCCAGCGGCTGGGTAATCTCCGCTTTGGCCGCCTCTACGGTCTGAGTGCTACTCGGCTGCTGCACAAATAAATAATACCCCAAGGTAATCGCATTTACTATCACCAAACCGCCAAATAAGTATGGCATCCTTTGCCCTCCTCTACTATTGCTCTGCTGAGCACTGGCTGTCTTTGCTTATCATTGGTTTTCAATATCACGCTCACTTCTTTCTTGCGTCAACTCATCTGCCGCCAATATCTGTGTCAAGGGCTTAATCGGCCAAGTCATGACAAACCTCGCGCCGCCAAGCTCACGGCTTTCATCTACTTTCATACTGCCGTTAAACCAAAAGGCAATGCGCGAAACGATAGACAGACCAAGTCCATAGCCACCCGATGCACGGGTGCGACTGTCATCCAAGCGCGAAAACGGGATAAACACCTTTTCGCGGTCTTCTTCTGGGATACCGTGACCATCATCTTCGACACTGACAAAGGCATTGCCCTTTTTGACGCCAGCACTAATGATAATGGTGGTTTCTGCATAGCGTAGAGCGTTGCCAGCCAAATTCTGAATGACACGGTGTAAATAGCGCTTATCAGCCACCGCCGTGACCTTCGCACTGGGGAGTTTGGTCACTATCTTGATGGGTTTACCTAGCGCGTTGGTTTCGCGCTCGACCTGCTCTAGCAGCTCTCGAAGATTGACAGGCTCTAGATCAAGCTTTGGTGAGCCTTCTTCTAGCTTGGCATACGTCAAAATCTCGTCAATCAAACCATTTAGCGACTCAATATCTTCATCGATATAGTCACGCTGCATAAAGCGCGAGTCCTCATCATCGGTATCGGCCAGCATATCGACGGCAAACCGTATACGGGCAACAGGCGTACGCAGCTCATGCGAGACCGCGCGTGTCAGCTCACGCTGTGACTCAATCAAACGTTTGATATGCGAGGTCATGGCGTTAAATGTCGCTGACAAACGCGCAATCTCATCTTGGCCGATGACCTGTACTTGGATATCTAGATTGCCTTTACTGACTTCGTTGACGCCCACTTGTATCAATTGTAGCTTACGCTCAAGCGGAAAAATCAGCGCATACACACCCAAGCTAATAAGGAACATACTGATCAAAATCATACTGATGATCAGATTGAGCGGAAACCAGTTAAACAAAGGAACCGGGCCGATCAAGATAGCCATGTCATTGATTTCGGAGGGCACTATCACTCTGATCGCTGAGTTGCTCTTACTACTGTTGGTATCCTGCAAAGAGATGACCACCTCATCACGGCGCAAACGCGCTATCTGATCAGAATCCAGATCGAGGGTGTTGACCGCCTGAAACGCAAGCGGAAAAGAAAACTTGTCTTCTAGCTCAGCGAGACGTGCACGCTTATCTGATAAAGTCATGTGATAAGACAAGTCATCTAACAAAAACACAGCAATAGCACGCACTTGCTGTTCGGTCACCTGTGACACCCTCGCGGTCAAGACGCTTTGGCTGTCGGGCAGACGATAATAAACATCTGCATACACCGGCTGATTGTTATAACGAACCACGGTATTGTCATTTTCAAAACGGCGTAGCTCGCTGGCGGTGAAGTCCACTTTATCAATCGGTATGACACTAAATGTCGAACCAAACAAGCTACTGGCATCTGACAACCAATACGCTCGCTGCTGCTCATTGTCCTGATGCGCAATTCCTTCACTGACCAAATGAAACGCTCCTTTGGCCATGGTTTCTCGATAGGACTGCACCCGCTCTTTATTGATGGTGTCCATCAATAACTGCGCAAACAAGGCCACGCATAAACAAACGATAAGCAGCCCGGCATAAATCCGAACGAAAATACTGTGTTTTAAAGAAGAAACTAATGACATACGTGCCGTGACCAACTTAGTAAATAAAATCCGCTGATAGTACTCAGCATAGTGCTGCTACATTATGATGGCTTAATTAAACCACATAACGCTGTATTTAAGTTTAAAAATTAAAATTTAGCCACAAAAAAACCAGCAAAGGTGCTGGTTTTTTTGTGAGAATGCGAGACAATCTGTTTTCACTCAGATGTGAGCTGATTAGTTGCCTTCTTTAACAAACAGATAACCCTTACTACGGACGGTCTTGATACGTTTAGGGTTTTCTGGATCATCACCGATTTTTGGACGGATACGTGAGATACGCACATCAATGGAGCGGTCTTGACCATCATATTCAATACCGCGCAGGCGCTCAAAGATATCTTCACGCGATAAAATACGACCAGCATTCGATGCAAGTAACCATAATAGGTCATATTCGGCGCTAGTAAAATCTACCAGCTCATCACTAAGCGTGACTGAACGACCACCATTATCGATGACCAACTCACCAAATTCAAGACGCTGTGGCACATCTTCTGATGGCGCGTTTTCTGAGCGACGTAGCAACGCACGAATACGAGCAAGTAGGACGCGTGGCTGCGCCGGTTTGGCAACATAATCGTCAGCACCCATCTCAAGGCCGAGTACTTGATCCATGTCTTCAGTACGGGCTGTCAGCATCAAAATTGGATTCTGGTAATGGGGACGTACTTCACGGCACACTGTCAACCCATCGCTACCAGGAAGCATGACATCAAGCACCACCATATCAGGCTGTTCGTTGACGATACGGCGAATCGCACGATTGCCATCGGTTTCGATGGCGACTTCTAGACCGTTTTTGACCAAGTAGTCTTGGGTCAACATGGCCAGACGCTCATCATCTTCAACAATCAAGATTCGGGGGGTGTTGTCTTCTTCAGTCGTTGTCATTGTTATATCCTCTAATACATCTCATTTAAAAGCAGTAAAAGTAAGAGCGGTAAAATTAATAGCACCATATTGTGGCACGATTGATGTTTGTATAGCTGTTACAACTTGGTAGCACAGTATACTATTAAACGTACGGCTTCCTATACTATAGCCTATAGTCAGTAACAAAACCTATAAACTATAATGATTAAAACTTTAGTTTACGTCCAAAAACTCTACCTTTTTCATGCAAATTAACTGTTTAAAGACTTTTTTAGCGCTTTAATACTGGCATAGATATTGACGCATCACTGTTTACGCATCGCTCAGCACCTATGACAATAGCAATCATGTTTTCAACGCTCACGCAGCATTTACATACTATCGTCTCTAATATAACTAGATACGCTCATTGTCGCCAGTATCTTTTTATCTCTGTTAATAAAGTCAGCAGCAAACCACGATATTGATTACTTTTGTCATATGATTTTAGCTGACACCGAATATATGACAAACAAACCTATATAACAGACATAAAAAAACAGCCCATGATGGACTGTTTTTTATGACTACCAACCATACTAAATAAGAGAGGCTGCTTAGTACGATAGAAAATACATTAAGCGCGGTTTTTATATTTACGAATCGTTTGTAGCTGTGCCACGGACTCTGCTAAAGAAGCCAAAGCGGCATTGGTCTGAACCGTATCAGACTGATTGACCAGCATTTGCTCTGCTTTTTTACGAGCTTCGATGATTTTACTTTCATCAAGATTGTGTGCACGCATGGCGGTATCCGCCAGTACGGTGATCATCTTTGGCTGAACTTCTAAAACGCCACCTGAAACATAAATCACTTCTTCTTCACCGTTTGGTGTTTGCACGCGCATCGCACCCGGTTTTAGCAAAGTAATAAGCGGTGTGTGACCTGGCAATACACCAATCTCGCCTTCGGTACCCGTAGCTATTAGCATGCTGATCTCGCCCGAATACAACTCTTCACGAGCACTTACGACGCGACATTGTAACGTTGCCATATTTAACTCCTTACGATCAAAACTCAATCAAAACTGCGATGCGTTATCTACTGGCAAGTAGACAGATAGTAGCCCACTTGCCTTTTAGCAATTGCTAACGCAACTTACGCTGCAGTAGATTTCATTTTTTCTGCTTTGGCCACTACTTCTTCGATGCTACCAGCCATGTAGAACGCTTGCTCTGGTAGGTCATCGTACTCACCAGCGATGATTGCTTTAAAGCTGGCAATGGTATCGCGTAGTGGTACATATTTACCAGGCGCACCAGTAAAGACTTCGGCAACGTGGAATGGCTGAGATAAGAAGCGCTGGATCTTACGAGCGCGATAAACAACCAGTTTGTCTTCTTCTGACAACTCGTCCATACCTAGGATGGCGATGATGTCTTTTAGCTCTTTATAGCGCTGCAACACTTCCTGGACACCGCGAGCGACGTTATAGTGCTCTTCACCGATGACTTGTGGATCTAGCTGACGTGAGGTTGAATCTAGTGGATCAACCGCAGGATAGATACCTTGTGAGGCGATGTCACGGCTTAGTACGACTGTCGCATCCAAGTGAGCAAACGTCGTTGCTGGTGATGGATCCGTCAAGTCATCCGCTGGTACATAGACGGCTTGCACTGAAGTGATAGAGCCTGATTGCGTTGAGGTAATACGCTCTTGCAGCAGACCCATCTCTTCAGCGAGTGTTGGCTGATAACCAACCGCTGATGGCATACGACCAAGTAGTGCTGATACTTCAGTACCGGCTAGTGTATAACGGTAGATGTTATCAACAAATAGCAATACGTCACGACCTTTACCAGTGGCAGGATCTTTGGTGTCACGGAAGTACTCCGCCATGGTCAGACCCGATAGTGCAACACGTAGACGGTTACCTGGTGGCTCATTCATCTGGCCATATACCATCGCAACTTTAGACTTACTGAAGTCTTCAGTGTTGACAACACCAGCTTCTTGCATTTCGTGATAGAAATCGTTACCTTCACGCGTACGCTCACCCACACCAGCAAACACGGATAGACCTTCGTGTTTTAGAGCGATGTTGTTGATCAGCTCCATCATGTTGACGGTTTTACCAACACCGGCACCACCGAACAGACCAACTTTACCACCTTTAGCAAACGGGCAAAGTAGATCAATAACCTTGATACCCGTCTCTAGCAACTCAGTGCTGTTTGACTGCTCAGCATAGCTTGGTGCATCACGGTGAATCGACCATTTCTCGTCAGCGACAACTGGACCTTCTTCATCAATAGGACGACCAAGAACATCCATGATACGACCTAGCGTACCTGTACCAACTGGTACAGAAATAGCCGCGCCAGTGTTGGTCACAGGCAAGTTACGCTTTAGGCCTTCAGTTGATCCCATCGCAATAGTACGTACAATACCATCACCTAGCTGTTGCTGTACTTCTAGGGTAGTTTCGGTACCATCTACTTGCAAGGCATCAAAAATTTGAGGAACTTCATTACGGTCAAACTCAACGTCAAGAACCGCGCCAATAATCTGTACAATACGACCGCTACTCATTGCGTTCTCCTTGAACTTCTATATATAGGTGTAGTCAATTATGAAACAGCAGCAGCACCGCCAACGATTTCCGAGATTTCTCGGGTAATCGCCGCTTGACGCAGCTTGTTATAAACCAACTGTAAATCGTTAATAAGGTCACCAGCATTATCTGTCGCCGCTTTCATCGCAACCATACGAGAGGACTGCTCAGAGGCAATATTTTCCATTACCGCTTGATAGACAATCGATTCGATATAGCGACCAAGCAATTCATCAATCAATGTCTTGATGTCAGGCTCGTAGATATAATCCCAGCTAAGCTCTGTCTGTATGCCGCTCTCTTCGTCACCAAATGAACCCTCTGGTAGCGGTACTAATTGATTGACTATAGGCTTTTGAGTCATGGCATTTACAAACTGGTTGTATACCACATAGATACGGTCGATATTACCGTTACTATAATCTTCAAGCATGGCCTGAACTGGTGCGTTTAACTGTTCAAACGTTGGTTTGTCGCCGTAGTCAGTCACCGCTGACGTCACTTTACCACCAAAGTTTTTGAAAAAACTCACCCCTTTAGCGCCAATGACTGCAAACTCAGTTTGTACAGACTGGTCTTGATAATCTTGGATACTTTTAGATAAGGCTTTGAATAAGTTAATATTCAAACCACCCGCCAGACCGCGATCAGAGGTAATGACAATATAGCCAACCTTATTGACCGGACGCGATTCCATATACGGATGTTTGTAATCTGATGAGGCATGCACCAAATGTGAAATAACCCGGCGCATACTATCAGCATACGGGCGACCCACTTCCATGCGCTCTTGAGCACGGCGCATCTTACTCGCTGCTACCATTTGCATAGCGCGAGTGATTTTTTGGGTGCTTTTAATACTGGTGACTTTGGCACGTATCTCTTTTAAGCTTGCCATAATGATTCCAATATAAGAAGGTTAAAAAGCATTGGCGCATGCAGCATTTGATAAACACTCACCTTTAAAAAAGGCAATATTTTGTGCATAACGCGATCTAATACCGACGGTGGTTAAGACAGTGGCGCTTTTGTCTTAGCAAAAAGCGTATCAGACAACGCGCCACTTTTTAAACGATCAGTCATCACCAGATCGGCTTAACCCATTAAATTAATAACTGTGATTTTGTTTAAAAGTCTGTACTGCTGACTTTAAACGACCTGCGATATCATCGTTGTAGTTCGCAGTGTCATCAATCTCGCGCATCAATTCACTTTGCTCATCATGCATATAGCGTAAGTAGGCTTCTTCAAAAGCACCAATCTTTTCAACTGGTACATCAGCTAAGAACCCTTCGTTTGACGCATAGATAACGGCCGCTTGTTCAGAGATTGACATTGGCTGATACTGTTTTTGTTTCATCAGTTCAGTCACGCGCTCACCATGATCAAGCTGTTCACGAGTCGCATCATCAAGATCAGAGGCAAACTGAGCAAAAGCTGCCAATTCACGATACTGAGCCAGAGCGGTACGAATACCACCAGAGAGCTTTTTGATGATCTTAGTCTGCGCAGAACCACCAACACGAGATACCGAGATACCAGCGTTTACTGCAGGACGAATACCTGAGTTAAACAAGCTAGACTCTAAGAAAATCTGACCATCAGTGATTGAGATCACGTTGGTTGGTACGAATGCTGATACGTCACCTGCTTGGGTTTCGATGATAGGCAGAGCGGTCAAAGAACCGGTTTTACCTTTTACTTCGCCATTGGTGAATTTTTCTACATAATCAGCGTTGACGCGTGATGCACGCTCAAGTAGGCGTGAGTGTAAGTAGAATACGTCACCAGGGTATGCTTCACGACCTGGCGGACGACGTAGCAAGAGTGAAATCTGACGATACGCAACCGCTTGCTTTGATAAGTCATCAAAAACAATTAGGGCATCTTCACCGCGATCACGGAAGTATTCACCCATCGTACAGCCTGAGTATGGTGCAAGGTACTGTAGTGCTGCTGGCTCTGATGCCGAAGCGACTACAACGGTGGTATATTCTAGCGCACCGGTTTGCTCAAGCTTACGTACGACGTTGGCGATAGTAGAGCGTTTCTGACCGACTGCGACGTATACACACTTGATGCCAGAAGCTTTCTGGGCGATGATCGCATCGATGGCCATGGCGGTTTTACCAGTCTGACGGTCACCAATGATAAGCTCACGCTGGCCACGACCGATTGGAATCATGGTATCAACGGCTTTATAACCTGTCATCACTGGCTGATCGACTGATTGACGGTCGATAACGCCTGGAGCGATTTTTTCGACTTTATCTGTCAATTTGGCATCGATAGGGCCTTTGCCATCGATAGGATTACCCAAGGCATCTACAACACGGCCTAGCAACTCAGGACCTACTGGTACTTCAAGAATACGACCAGTACAATAGGCTTTTTGACCTTCTTGCAGCTGTAGGTAATCACCAAGTACTACCGCGCCGACAGAATCACGCTCTAAGTTAAGCGCCATTCCATAGATTTCGCCTTCAAACTCAATCATTTCGCCGTACATGGCATCTTCAAGACCATGAATCTGCACGATACCGTCAGATACTTTGACAATCGTGCCTTCATTCTTTGCAGTTGCACCCGCATCAAGGTCTTGAATACGCTGCTTAATCAGGTTACTGATTTCCGCTGGATTCAATTGTTGCATTGCCTTGTTTCCTTTAATTTATGATAACCCGCCCACTGACTTAAATGCTCTTACGCTCACGCAGATTTTATTTGGCTGCGCTACTGAGTGGCATTAGGCAGTTAGCTGTGTTTTTAACTGTTGTAACTTGCCGCGCATCGAATCATCAATGATTTTGTCACCGACTTTGATCGTAGCGCCTGCCAATAGACTTGGATCGACCGACTCGTGAATCACCACACTCGCATTTAACGAGGCAGCAAGACGCGTTTGAATCGTTTCACGCTGGGCGTCGGTCAATGGATAGGCAGAGGTCACATATGCGTCAAGCTGCTTTAAGCTTATTGCCTTGTGACGGCGATAATGCTCATAAACTTCAGGAAGCAGCGCCAGACGCTCTTGTTCTGATAACTGTTTAACGAAGTTACTAAGTGCTACTGATACTTTAGGATAGCTGGTGTCAGCGCTTGGTTGAGCACCTTGGTTCTCATCTAATAGTTGCTTAAAAGCAGAGTCATTAGAACCCGCTACTTGTGTATCATAAAGATCGACCAAAGCAGCTGACTTATGCTCAGCAGAAACAGCTGGATTGTCCAGCCAAGTACTGAACGACTTGTCATTGACAACGCGGCTGGCAATAAATAAGAAGCTTTCCCACTCATTTACCACACCATTTTCGTTGGCATAGTCAAACGCGGCTTTAGCGTACGGTCGTGCTAAGGTTGATAAGTCAGCCATGATATCCTCACAATTACAGCTTCGCCGCCAGTTGGTCTAACATACTGGCATGTTTTTGCTCATCGACTTTGTCTTGCAAAATCTTCTCAGCACCAAGTACAGCCAGTTCAGCAACTTGCGCACGTAATGATTCACGCGCTTGATTGATTTCTTGGTCGATAGATGCTTGTGCTTGTTGGCGAATGCGCTCACCTTCTGCTTGCGCTTGCGCTTTTGCATCTTCGACAAGCTGGTTGGCACTCTTGTTGGCTTGCTCGATTAAAGCCGCGGCTTTAGTCTTCGCAAGATCAAGCTCCTGCTGGACATCTTGCTCTGCGGTCGCCAAGTCTGCTTTTGCTTTTTCTGCGGCATTCAAGCCTTCAGCGATTTTACGCTGACGCTCATTAATGGCCCCGATAAGTGGTGGCCACACGAATTTCATGCAAAAAATCACAAATATTGCAAAAGCAATGGCTTGACCGACGAGGGTAAAATTGATATTCACGTGATCACCTCTTTGTTAATGAAAAATCAGTTTCATTGATCATGTTTGGCAGTCAAATCTTGACTATATTGGATAATAAATCTTTGAATACCAAACATTTACAACTGAGCTTTCGGATTAACCTGCTAGAGGGTTAGCGAACAACAACAGCATAGCAATACCAACACCGATCATCGGAATAGCATCAAGAAGACCTGCTACGATGAACATACGAGTTTGCAACTGAGAGCCAAGCTCTGGCTGGCGTGCAACACCTTCTAAGAACTTGCCACCTAGAATAGCAAAGCCAATACCTGTACCAAGTGCGCCAAGACCGATAAGTAGCGCTACTGCGATAACTGTGTAACCACCTAATACTGGATCCATTGATGTATCCTCATTTACCTATTGAATGTCTAATTAATGTTCAGTTGATGATGCAAGCGACAAGTAAACTATCGTGAGCATCATAAATACGAACGCTTGAAGTGTAATAATCAAAATGTGGAAGATAGCCCACGGTACCGATAACGCCCATTGAATCCAAAACGGCATTAGAGCAATCAGTATGAAAATCAATTCCCCAGCATACATGTTACCGAATAAACGCAAACCTAATGAGACAGGCTTTGCAATTAGAGTAACGGCTTCTAAGATGAAGTTGATGGGGATTAAAATAATTTGTAAGATAGGATTCTTGGCACTAAATGGATGCAGCGTTAGCTCACCAATAAAGCCGCCCACGCCTTTCTCTTTAATGCTATAAAAAAGAATTAACAAAAAGACAGAGAATGACATGCCAAGCGTGATATTAGGATCAGTCGTTGGAACAATCTTGAAGAACACATGATGTGGATCATGGCCCATCATAGCGCCGATCTGCCCTGCCAGACTTGGAATAAAGTCGATAGGCAATAGATCCATCAAGTTCATCAAGAAGATCCAGACAAAAATAGTCAACGCCAAAGGCGCAATTAGTTTTGACGTACCACTGTATGAATCGCGCACGTTGTTATCAACAAACTCAACGATCATCTCAACCGCAGCTTGCGTCTTGCTTGGCACGCCTGAGGTGACTTTTTTGGCAACCATCCAAAAGATGGCACAAAATAAAATACCCAGACCAATTGACCATAGCATAGAATCAAGATGGATAGCGTTAAAGCCCATTTGCCCTGCTTCTTCAGCAGTATAAGCAACTTTCCAGCCCTCGCCCGGCAGGTAACCGTACGTCCAATTCGTTAAGTGGTGAGAGATATATTCTGATGATGTTTGCTCGGATGCCATAATGTAAGCTTCTTATTAATCAACGATTTAATCAACTACCAAAAATATGGTTGTCATCTGATGAGGTGTGATCTTTCTATGTATGTTGCGATTAAGCAAATATATAGAACAAACCAAAGCACTCATGTAACCAATAACATCCAACCCATAGTTCTATTACGATGCGATGTTTGATGGCGTAAGTTAAATTTTAGCTATCAAAAAAGGGCTTATGATAATTCAGTAATAGCCCTTGCATGTATACGCAAAATTATTATATATGTGCTTGCTTACTGCCACATTTTTGTAGCTATCGCTCAATTCGGCGCTTATAAGCAAAATATTTAGCTGCCTATATTAATGCAGCGTTGTATTCGTGTAAAGTCAATTATGACTTTTTTATCCGCCGTATGAATAAGTTAGCGGCCACTGACCTTTAGTCGTATAGGTTTGCTTCATTTGCTGGGTAGAAATATTTAATACTAAACCCAAAGCTTATTGAGACGTTGTGTTGTTTTAATCGTCATTTTGCGCTTATCAATGAATCTTCGTCGCCTATATCGCTATCTTTATATTCCTATCGATAAAAATCATATCAATAGAAATAAAGCACATGTCATTTTTTGACTTTATAGAATCAGTCATAGAGAAATTGGACGGCAGGGTGACTTGCCTAGTACTATTTAATCAGTAACCATCGCAGATAGATCATCATCGATACCATCATGAGCTACCAGCACTAGCGTATGTGCCACAACATCCAACTGTGACTAATTTGCATTACCATAAAACCGATAAACAGCGCTGGCGCAGATAGGGGTTGTACGGTAATAAAAATTAGTGCAAAACCAAACACAGTCAATAGCCATTTGGCCATCTGACCTCGATATAGCTGGCTGACAATGTGTCTGCGCGCGCGATATCCGGTGTACCAAAAAACAAAAAAAGCAAATACAGCCTGTGTGATAAAGCTCAGTAGTGCACCGATTGCGGTGCTCTTTGCGATGATAAGCTGACTATGTAGCCAGCTTATATCTATTATCCAAGCGGCAATGATCAAGATAAATAACAGCCAGGCTTGGCGTTTGATATAAATACCAATCTTGTCTTTTTGGGTGCGTTTGGCAGGTTTGGTCATGGTACGCCTATAGCCTTATAGCATTGGGATAAGGCAGCAAAAATACTTGCGACCTTTTTATCCGTGAATGACTCACTCTACAGGTGTTACCTTTTAACCAAAATAAAACGCCACTTATTATAAGGAGGCTGCAGCCGTTAAGCAAGCAAAATCTACCTTTTATCCCTCCCCTACCCCAATCACTGCTCATGAATGCCATCAAGAGCGGCAAGCCTGTGCCCGTTATCATTCATCCTAAATAAAGGGAGTAGCGCTATACCAGCGTGCTCCTGTGTTTATCTTATCGTCGATCAACTATTTTTCAGATAGCTTAAAATCAGATGCCTTAAAAAATACTGTGGCATTTGTATAATAGCCGTCAGTCATGCACGTCAGTCAGATACTTGAGCGTTATTGCGCTTAATTGCGCTTATTTATCGATACACTGATGGATTTGCTGCGCCATCGTTTGCCAGCCACTGATAAAATCGGTGCTGTTACTCATGTCTTCTGCTTGTACTGTGGTACTGACGGGCTGTAATTTGGCCAGCAAGCCTTTGGCAGGTGCATTTGGACTGACCAAGCACATTCGCTTGGTTGGGCGCTGCTCATTTAACCGGCGTAATTGACTGGCTTTTGGTGCTAAGTGATGATCGACACTCAAGCTACCAATGAGCTGTAAATTGATGCTGTCTTCGATATATTGATACGCATCATGATAAGCCCAGTAGGGTGAGGGAGTTTTTGTGCTATAAAAGCTGGCGGCGGCCACCGCACTGTCCAAACGCTGGGCGAATTTTTGTGCATTGGCATGATAAAGGCTTTTATATTGCGGATTGGCATGGCTATGGATAACAGCCAAGGCACGAGTGATGGCTTTGGCATTATCAGGATCGAGCCAGATATGAGGGTCTAGCGTGCCGGCGATGGGTTTGCCTTGAACATCACGTAGCGGATGACGATTAAAGGCATCAAACTCAAATAAGGCAATGGCATTAGGCGCTGTCTTTAAGCTTGAGGCCAAGTTGTTTTCTAGCGACTCACCAAACCAAACCACAAACTTACTGTCGCGTATCGCCTTGATATCACCAGGGCTGATACTGCCATGATGCCCGACCTCGCCAGCTTGTAGTAGCCGCTTGGCAGACGGCGCACCTTCGGTCACCGCCTCACTCAATAAAAACAGCGGATAGTTGCTGACGCTGACGGTGGCTGCATGCGCACTCACACAGGCCAGCCCCAACCATAGCAGTAGCGATGCTAGCAGACGCTGCAAAATCGGATAGGCACGCAAATAATCATAAAACATTGGATTCATAGTCAGCTCTTTGGTATATAGTTGGTAAAAAGTTAAGCAAATATAGATACTGGGCATCGGACATATCGTTTTGTGGTTGCTATCACCCCAGCTCGATCATTCCCATCAGATCACCCTTTGACAGTGGCAGGTCAATTTACTTGGTTATTCAATATTTTGGTTGCTCGGTAATTTTATTTTATTATGTTATACTATAACACTAGAAAACGCCATTGCTAAAATGCTACGTAATTTTTAGGAGTTTGCCTCATGTCTACGAGTTTGTCAGTCTGCGATCACTTGCATGATGTGCAAGATTTTACGCCGCATGATGTGACTGAGCGCCTGCGCGCAGCAAAGGAGCAGTGCCGACTCAGTGGTGCGCGTTTTACGCCGTTACGGCAGCAGATATACCAGCTGGTACTCGAAGCCAACCAACCCGTCGGCGCGTATGATTTGATCACCCAGTTGCAGCAAATGCGACTAGTCGCACCTGATGGGGCTGATGATGCGTCGGCGCAAAAAACGACAAAAAATGTGGCACCACCCACGGTATATCGCAGCTTGGAGTTTTTACTCGGTGAAGGCTTGATTCATCAGCTCACTTCTATCAACGCCTACGTGCCCTGCTGTCATCCTCGCGCTCAGCATACGGCGGCGTTTTTGATCTGTGCGCAGTGTCAGCGGGTACAAGAATGCAGTAGCGTACCGGTACAAGAGATGATGAGCTTTGCTGAAAAAGATGTGGGGTTTGTGGTGGAGCGTAGTGTCATTGAGCTGAGTGGTCGTTGCCAAGCTTGTCAGTAATACCGACGGTTTATTATTTGCTCGTTGATTTATCATCCATCGTTTATCTTACCTTGAGTCCTTGCCCTATGAGCGCGCTTATGTCACCGTTTACGTCTACCACTACGACTGATACAACACTTGATCGTAAAAAGCTACTGAGCTTGAGTGACATCAGTTTTCATATTGGTCAGCAGCGTCTACTGACGCATATCGATATCGATATTGCTGTCGATGAAACACTTAGCCTCATTGGGCCCAATGGCGCGGGCAAGTCGACTTTGGTCAAGCTTATTTTAGGCTTGCTTGAGCCGACCAAAGGGCAAATCACCGCTCACCAGCCTCTACAGCTGGGTTATGTCCCGCAGCGCTTTGCCGTGCCGCCGATACTGCCATTACGCGTCTGTGATTTGTTGGCACAAGCGGACAAAAAACGCCTAACGGCCAAGCAGCGACAATTTATTTTTGACAACTTGTCTTTGACGCATCTGCTGTCACAGCAGATGCTGCATTTGTCAGGTGGTGAGACGCAGCGCGTGTTGTTGGCGCGGGCACTGCTGGACAAACCCAATTTGTTAATTTTAGATGAGCCGATGCAAGGGCTTGATCCTGATACTGAGGTTTGGCTGTATCAGTTTATTGATGAGCTACCAGCGTTTCTGCGCTGCGCCATGCTCGTGGTGTCGCATGATTTACATTGGGTGATGAAAGGCAGCCGGCGGGTGATTTGTCTCAACAAGCATATCTGCTGTGAAGGTCAGCCAAGCGAGCTTGCGATTAGTAGTGAGTTTCAAAAGCTGTTTGGTCACCACTATGAGCAACCGTATGTGCATCAGCCGCATGCTTGCGAGCATCATGCTCCCAGCGAATTATAATACATGCACTCAAACACGTTGATGACTGCCTTAAAAACACAGCGTTAATGCAAACTAAAAACTGTTACGGATATCTTTTATGAGCGCTTGGTTAGCCATCATTGCCCCGGCTTGGATTGCAGGTAGTATTTTAGCGTTGCTCTCAGCGCCTCTGGGGTGTCTGGTATTGTGGCGACGCATGGCTTTTTTTGCCGATGCACTGGCGCATGGTACGCTGCTGGGCGTTGCTTTGGCAGTGTGGTGGCAATTACCGATGGGCGTTGGGATTGCTATCATTAGTATCGCGGTGGTCTTAGGACTGGTCCTTATCGATGATGAACGCTTGCCTGTCGATGCAGTACTGGCCGTCGTCGCGGTGTCGCTGCTGTGCTTGGGGCTACTGGCATTGACTCAGCTGACCGACCAGCAGGCCAATGTACTGGGGTTTTTGTTCGGTAATTTACTTGAGCTGGATTGGGCTGATCTGCCGCTGCTTGCCACCAGTGTACTGGTGGGTTTAGGACTGCTTATCTATATATGGCCAGCGCAAATCAAGCTGGCCACTCATGAGGCCTTAGCACGGATTCAAGGTATCAATCCTGCGCGCCAGCGGTTATTTTTTATGGGGGTATTGGCAGGGTTTTGTGCCATTGCCTTGCAGGCGGTGGGTAGCCTACTGATTAGTGGCCTTTTGGTACTGCCAGCCTTGAGTGCACGCTTATGGGCATCTTCGCCCAAGCAAATGGTCCTCATGTCTTTACTGATCGCTCAGGTTGGCGTCACGGTGGGCGTGTGGGGCAGTATTTGGCTGGACATTCAGACCGGTCTTGCTATTGTTTTGATATTAGCGATTTTGTTTTTTATTGCGTTGTTTTTTAGCAAATTAAAAACGCTTAGGTTTTGGTCAGCAGAGCGCCGGCACTAGGTAACCACCGGGTTATAAACAAGTTTTACCTTAATGTTGTCCAACTTTATTTCATCAATATTGCTAGAGCTTTCATTCACTTTATGTTATAAACTTGCTTTAATAGGGCTGGCATCAGCCATGCCAAATTACCATTGTTTATCCATAGTCGTTCTGGCAACTTTGCTTGTTTTGAGTCGATGAGGGAGCGCCCCAATGCCAAGCTATCCTGTCAACACGCTTTGCCCACCTGATGAACAGCTCAATATTTTACAAATCACGGATTTGCACCTATCAACGCCTATCAACAAGGGCACAGACGATAGTAGCGGTGACGCTGTTTTGTGTCAGCACAGCTTTGAGACGGTACTGGCGCAAGCATTAAACGATGATATTCGCTGCGACTTGATTGTGGTGACGGGCGATTTGGTCAATCGAGTAAAACCTGATATCTACGATCATATTTTTGCCGTCCTACAAGCGACTGGCATTCCTTTTGCTTGTATCGCCGGCAACCATGATGTGACCGATGAGCTGGGCTATGATTTGCCGTTTTTTCAGCGTGAGCTGGTGGCCAAACCAGCTGACCCGCGTTTGCTCAGTCGGCATGTGATTGAGTCTGCTCATTGGCAGTTGTTGTTTTTGGACTCATCCATCGCAGGCAAGGTTTCAGGTGAGATCGCGCCAAGCGATATCGATTGGCTATGTCAGCAGCTCAGCCACTGTAGCAAGCCTGCGCTCATTGCCGTCCATCACCATCTGATTCCTGTCGATTCTGACTGGATCGATACCCATATGGCAAAAAACAGCGAGGATTTTTGGCGACAGATGAGTGCGTTTACGCACTTAAAAGCAATCATCAGCGGTCATACTCATCAAGAGCAAGTACGCCACTATCAAGGGGTCACGGTATATAGCACCCCTTCTACCTGCTATCAGTTCAAACCTTTTGCAAATGACTTTGCCTATGATAAACGTGCCCAGCCGGGTTACCGTTGGTTGCAATTAGCCAACAATGGAGAGGTTGCAAGCTGGGTAGAAAGACTGGATACTTGACGCCCAGATTTATCGCGGCGAGCGTGATGCAGCCCTGATGTATCGGACTTCTTGCTGATATTGCTGGCTTAGATAGGTGATGTCTGACTGCATTAAAACACCAACAATGATAAAAACTGCTTCATTATTATGAAAAACAGTGATACAACTTATAAAACCAGATGATGATTAAAATATAAAGATAACCTATAGCCGAGATTAGACAAAATTATAATAGCTAGGATGGCTAACCTGACCACACGCTAAGTATTCATAGTCCGTGTTTTGTTATATTGTTTAGCGACCCGTAGGCCAATTACCCTATTTACACTTAGGTATTTGCATCAAGGTATTTAAATAAAAATATACATAACCATATACTGGGGTACTGATATGTCGCTGTCGTCATATCGAGACAACTTTATTATTAGATCAGCTGTGTTACTTGTGTTACCAAGTGGTAAAACGTTTTATAAAGGGACAACTTATAGCGTTTATAAATTGATAACGTCTTGTCTTTTGATGCGTCGTTTTATTGAATTAATTTGAAAAAGTAGGATACCCATATGAGCACCCTGACCACGAATCCGAGTGAAGTGAAGTTTACTCCTTATGTGCCAGCCGAAGGCGAAGAGTATATGTCTGATGCGCAATTGGCGCACTTTAAGGCGATTTTATTGGACTGGAAAAACCAATTGATTGGTGAGGCAGACCGTACCAAGACTTATATTCAAGATGAGTCAAGCGCCATGCCAGATATCAATGATCGCGCCACTCAAGAAGAAGAGTTTGCTTTGGCGCTGCGTACGCGTGACCGTGAGCGTAAGCTCATTCGCAAAATCGACAAATCCATGGCAGAAATCGAAAATGACGACTATGGCTTTTGTGAAACCTGCGGCGTAGAGATTGGCTTGCGTCGTCTCGAAGCACGTCCAACCGCGACCCAGTGCATCGACTGTAAGACTCTCTCAGAAATCAAAGAGCGCCAAAACCAAGGTGCGTAGGCGCATAGGTATATAAATCTGAGAGATAACAAATCAATAGCGTTATCTCAGCACAAGCGACCACTATGTGGTCGCTTGTTGCGTTTTATAAACATCTTTTGGCCAGCAGATACAGTATCCTATATGACCTAGTCCGCGATAACGGTGTCCCTTAACCCGTCATCGTTTATTTTAATTATCCTATAAATGCCTATGCCCACGACCTCCATACCCACACCGCCTATCGGCCGCTTTGCCCCTTCCCCAACCGGCGAGCTACATCTTGGCTCACTGACCACCGCCCTTGCCAGCTACTGCCATATAAAATCACTTGGCGGTAAGTGGTTATTGCGTATCGAAGACACAGATACAGAGCGCTGCGATCGGCAGTTTACTGAGCAGATCTTGATCGACCTAGAAGTGCTGGGGTTACACTGGGATGGTGATGTGGTGTATCAATCTGAGCGCATCGATATCTATAATGAGTATCTGGCCTCGACCCTGCGGCCGTTGACCTATGGCTGTCAGTGCTCACGTAAAGACCTAGAGCAATATTGGGCGCAGCAAGATCAAATCCCTACCCATACAGATACTGCGACACAGCTGACTGTGCTGCCAAACAGAAAACGCTATCCGCGGCGCTGTGTCACCAAAGCATTAGATAGGCTACGGCACAAGCTACGCATACAGCTGCCCGATTATCTCATTGGGTTTCATGATGGTATTAAGGGACAACAGTGGGGCAATCCGCAGCAGACCTTGGGCGATATGGTGGTGCGTCGACAAGACGGCATGATCAATTATATTTTGGCCGCCAGTCTCGATGATGGCTTGCAGGGGGTTACGCACATCATGCGCGGCTTGGATATTCTGCCCATGACCACCGCCCAAATCAGCATCATGCAAGCAGCACGCCTGCCCGCGATTGACCGATGGTATCATCTGCCGCTGATTTTCAGCCCAAACGGACAAAAGCTGTCTAAACAAAACCTAGCACAGCCAATAGACACCCGCGACCCAAGTCAACTAATCGCGACCGCATTACAGCTCTTGCAGCAGCCGAGTGTCGAGATAGACACACCTGCGCGGATGCTCAAGCAGGCGACTGCACAGTGGGACAATACGCCGCTACAAGGCCAGCAGCAGTTAAGTTTGGTAAATAAATAATAGACCAACAGCAAAAAGCGCCACTCATAATAGCGACGCTTGTTAATCATCTTGCAAAGACACTAAAGCCCTAGGAATATAGTAACGGTGTTTGGTTTAGGGCTTAATAGTAACGACACTGACTCTTTTCAATCTCAGGGCTTTCTTTATGGATTTTTAGCAGCAGCGCTACCATCACAAGACTGATCAGCATAGATGAACCACCATAACTAAAAAATGGCATGGTCAAGCCTTTGGTCGGAATCGCTCCCATATTCATCGCCGCATTGATGATGGTTTGCGCAATAAACACCACACCGATACCAAAAGCGGTATAGCTCATGCGCATCTGCCGACGTTTTAGCGCGTTGTAACTGATGCGCATCGCACTACCGATGATCAGCGCCTCAAGCACCAAGACCATCGTCACCCCAACAAAACCCAGCTCCTCACCTGTGATGGCCAATAAAAAATCGGTATGCGCTTCAGGCAAATGCGAGAGTTTTTGAACACTCTCACCATAGCCCACGCCAGTAAACTGCCCACGACCAAAGGCAATCAAACTGCGCGCCAACTGATAGTCGGTATCTTGTACATCATCGAACGGATCCATAAACGACATCACGCGCACCAAGCGATACTGCGCCGTTGTCACCATCAACACAGCCCCACCGATGGCAGCGGCAGTCAGTGCGACAAAGTGCTTGTAAGGCGCACCTGCGATATAAAAAATCGCAAAAATCGTGCCTAAAATAACGACAAACGAGCCAAAGTCTGGCTGCGAGAGTAGGAGCATGGTAATCAGAACCACCACCAACATAATGCGCAAAAAGCCATCTAAACCATTGCGCACTTCAAACGAGCGGCGTACCACAAAGTCAGAGACAAAGACAATCATTACAAGCTTTGCCAGCTCGGCCACCTGAAAGTTAAAGACCCCCAAATTTAACCAGCGTTTTGAGCCGTTAATCGGAGTACTAAACAAGGTAGCAACGAGCAGCAAGCCGGTAACCCCTAGCAGTATAAACTGGGTCTCTGTCTTATAAAGTCGCCGCAAAGATACCCCATAATAAGGGATGGCGGCGATGATAAGTCCAATGGTCATGTAAAGCAGCTGGTTTTTAAAAAAGTACAGCTCGCTCATACCACGGCTCAGGGCGAATGGGATAGAAGCAGAGGCGACCATCAACAAGCTGAGCACCAGCATACAGCCAACGCTCGCTATCAAAACAGCACGCGCTGACGGCATCGATAAAATACCATCAGCGCCAGTGGCTGTCTTTGGTTGGGACGAAGAACGAAAAAGAGAAGAGAGCGCCATAATTTTATATACACTAACGAACGAAAAACACGGCGTCTATACAACGCCACCGTTTAAAAAAACACATACCAACAAACAAACCTGAGGCTGAGGCTAAGACAAACAACGACTGACCATCATCGACCATCGGCGAGATTAACCATTACTCAAGCAATGACACAGTCATCTCTACGCTTGATTAGTAGGCTGGCTATAAAAGACAGTAGCAGCAATCTATAAGCAAAACAATCATTTATCAAAAAACACCTGTGCGTCTTGCCCATTCACCAGCTGCCGGCATAGAATGCCAGATAGCCACTCATACCACTAAGGGGTCGCTGTCTCTGCCGACTCACTTGCTAACTGATGAACCAATCGACCAAAATGCTCACCGCGCGCAGCATAGCCGCTGTATTGATCAAAGCTGGCACACGCAGGCGACAACAGCACAGCCTGTACTTGCGAGAGACTGCTTGAGGTCACTTGCAAAATAGTGGCAAAGGCGTTTTCTAGCGTTTGGCACTGATGCAGCGTCACGTCATGACTAATCTTAGCCGCGCGCAAATGCTGCTCTATCAGAGGGGCATCTTCGCCAATAAACAAAACCTGGCTGACGTACTGATTGATAAAAGGCGTCAGCTCACCAAACGCCTGCCCCTTGCCCTGCCCGCCTAATACCAGCAGCAGCTTGCCATCTTTTGGCGCATAGACAGCGCCAAGCCCTTCGATGGCTGCTATGGTCGAGCCGATATTGGTGCCTTTTGAGTCATTAAAATAATCGATACCAGCCACGCTTGCCACGTATTCACAGCGATGCTCAAGACCTGTGAACTGCTGCAAAGTCGCCAGCATACTCGCCAGCGGCAACCCCGCCAGCTCGCCTAATGCCAGCGCCGCTTGCGCGTTGAGCAAATTATGCCGACCTTTAATCAACAGTTTGTCTGCCGACAGTAGTTTTTGTGTACCACGCGCCAAATAAATCTGCCCATCGGAATCGACAATCAGCCCATATTGGTCTTTGTCAGGCGCATGAATGCCTGTACTGATTCTGGGTAAGTTATCAGCCACCAGTGGTCGCGTCAACGCATCTTCGCGGTTGATGACCACTGATTTAGCGCCTTGAAAAATACGATGTTTGGCTTGATGGTAGCCAAGCATATCGCCATGACGATCGAGATGATCAGGCGACATATTGAGCACAGTCGCCACTTGCGCACCCAGATTGCTCACCGTCTCTAACTGAAAGCTCGACAATTCAAGTACAGCCAGCGCCATCTCACTATTTTCTAATAGCGTCAGCGCCGGTACGCCGATATTGCCACCGACACCGACATTGACGCCCGCATCTGCCGCCATCTGACCAACCAAGGTGGTTACCGTGCTTTTGGCATTAGAGCCTGTAATCGCGACGATAGGGACACGGCAAGCGTCACAAAACAATTGAATGTCGCTGACCACTGGGATATGGGCTTGACGCGCCGCCGCCACCGCAGGCGTGCTAAGGGCGATGCCTGGGCTGATAATGATACGCGCCGCCTGCTGCAATAGCTCAGCGTCAATCGCGCCAAACTGACGCGTTGTCACGGCCTCTGGCAGCTTCACTGCCAACGCTGGCGCCGCTTGCGCATCGGTGACAGCGACCTGATAGCCTTGCTTGACCAAATAATGCGCCACCGACAGCCCCGACTGCCCCAAACCGACCACGACTTGTAACCCACTGCCTTTATGAAGTAAGGCTTCTGTTGTAGTACTGGTGGTCATATCTATTCCTTCTATTAAAATTAAACAAGCAAACGATGGGTAATATGGCTAAGATACAGGATAAGACGAATAAAAGAGGCTGTATATAGTGGCTGAAGCGGCTGGCATGGCATTAGCGATGCTGCTGTACCAAGCGTCAAGCGCTACCGTTAAGATAACAATCATGATAACGGTATCGTTCAGGTTTCGGTACTGATTTTTTATGACTTTATGCTATTATGCGCCTGTTTTTATATTCAGGGTCTAATGCTATAATAGCCGCCCTGATCTATCAGCACAGGGTTTTTGCTAAGTCCTACTTTAAGTCTTGGGCTTGGCATTTTAGTGTAGCATGTTGTTAGCGTTTGCGTGCTATTTGCCCCTCAGTCACTTTTGATTTGCGGCGACTGTAGGCTACCTTGCTATCAAAATCAAACTACTGTGCTTGTTGGACAGCGTTTTATCACCTTCTATTGCAGCATCTCATTGCTGACTCTATACGTTATTGTAGGTGCTATTTTATATACACTACTTTAAGCACCCATTTTAAATACTATTTTTTAGGCAATCTGATAGGATTTATCATCATAGTTATTATTGGTGAGTGTATTTGTGATACCCATCAATAAATCCATCGATGTGTTGATGATTGACCTCTGATAATTCAATGCCACAACATGACAAGGCGCATGTTGTGGTAAAAAAAGATGAACCGCTATTTTATAGCGACGCGATCATTTTATGGATGATTACTTTTTTTGCCTCTAACCCTATGCAGTTTACTTATGACATCTTTTATTGATAACTTACGTGACGAGTGGTTTTCCAATGTTCGTGGTGATGTGTTATCAGGTCTGGTCGTTGCCCTCGCCTTAATCCCTGAAGCCATTGCCTTTTCTATCATCGCTGGGGTCGATCCAAAGGTCGGCTTGTATGCCTCGTTTTGTATCGCGGTGGTGATCAGTTTTGTCGGTGGTCGCCCAGGTATGATTTCAGCGGCGACAGGCGCGATGGCACTGGTGATGGTCGACTTGGTCGCTGAGCATGGTTTACAGTATCTACTGGCCGCGACTTTACTGTGCGGCGGCATTCAGATTGTGATGGGTATTTTAAAGCTGGGTAATTTGATGCGCTTTGTCTCGCGCTCGGTGGTGATTGGCTTTGTCAACGCCTTGGCGATACTCATCTTTGCCGCCCAGCTCCCTGAGCTAAATCCAATGACTGAGCGCGTCGGGATGACGGTCTACCTCATGACCGCAGCGGGCCTTGCGATTATTTACTTGTTTCCGCTGATTCCGAAAATCGGACGGGTGATCCCATCGCCGCTTATCTGTATCGTGGGCCTGACGGCGGTGGCGATGTATATGAACCTTGATATTCGTAACGTCGGCAGCATGGGTGATCTGCCAGATTCGCTGCCGATGTTTTTGTTGCCAGATATCCCTCTAAATCTCAATACTTTACTGATCATCGCGCCTTACTCTATCGCGCTTGCCATCGTAGGTCTGCTAGAGTCTATGATGACGGCGACCATCGTGGATGAGCTGACAGATACGCCAAGTGATAAAAACAAAGAATGCCGTGGTCAAGGGATGGCCAACGTGGTGTCAGGTTTCTTTGGCGGTATGGCCGGCTGTGCAATGATTGGCCAGTCGATGATCAACGTCAAATCTGGCGGTCGGACGCGCTTGTCGACTTTGATTGCTGGTGTGGTGCTACTCATCTTAGTGGTGTTTTTGAGCGACTGGGTCAGTCAAATCCCGATGGCCGCACTGGTGGCGGTGATGATTATGGTGTCGATTGGCACCTTTAATTGGCAGTCTATTCGTGAGTTTAAAACGCATCCGATGTCATTTAACATCGTCATGCTAGCCACGGTCGTGACCACAGTATTTACGCACAATCTGGCGTACGGTGTCGGCGTCGGTGTCCTGCTTTCTGCCTTGGCCTTTGCCAATAAGATTGGTCAATTCTTAACCATCTTTAGTGAGTACGATGAGCGTAGCAACACGCGTTATTACTATGTGCAAGGGCAGGTATTTTTTGCCTCGACCACGCAGTTTTTGCACAGCTTTGATACTAAAGAAGCCCTAGATAGTATCGAGATTGACGTCAGCCAAGCACACTTTTGGGACGTCAGCGCCGTGGACACTTTGGACAAGCTGGTCATGCGCTTGCAACGAGAAGGCATTGATGTCAAAGTGGTGGGACTCAATAATGCAAGCCGAACCCTGATTGACCGTTTTTCTATCCACGATCGCCGAGACATTGGCTTGCTGGATTAATGCATTACCAGTAGATAATTGAATATATAGTTTAATAAACAGCTGCGTTGGTTGAGAGAGTTGGGCATCAGTCACATTGCCCAGCTTTTCGCCAAGCAGCTGTCTTTTTATTGTCGGAATGATGTGGTGGTCTTATGAGTAATTTAAAACCAGATAGTGTGATTGCCTGCTTGGACTGTCCTGATCACGTGCAAGCCGTGTTAGAGGCCAGTATGTGGGCAGCGACTCGCCTGCAGGCGCCTATCGGCCTGTTGCACTCGGTGCCAAGCTTGCAACAAAAAGCCGCGGTAAACTACTCTGGCTGCCTAAATATCGACGACGAAAACACCTTGCTTGAGCAATTTACCAATAAAGAACATCTAAGCAACTGTGAATTAAAAGCCCAAGGCAAGCTGCTGTTGCATCAAGCCACTACCTACTGCGAGCAGCAACGACAAAAACTCAAAACCTATACGTTGCATCGGCACGAAAACCTCAGTGAAAGTATCGATTATGTCGATGACAAAGCGCAATTGATCGTCATCGGTCATCATGTCACTTGCAAATCGACTTTGAGCCGACTCATCAGAGTCAGTCTTTGCCCCATTTTGGTGACTCATGCACCATTTTTGCCCCCTACGACGGCGCTATTTGCCTTCGACAACAGTCCCACTTGTCATAAAATGCTCAACTGGCTCTGTAAAACGCCGCTTATTCGCGCCTTAACCGTCCACATCGTGATGGTGGGCAAAGAAAACTCTGAAAACTGCGATGCGCTGCGCGAAGCTTACGCACGCCTCAAACAAGCGGGCATCAAGTCGAAAAAGGCGTTACTCGATTGCCGCGACGTGACAGCAGCCCTCAATTATTATCAAACCGAAAATGACATTGGCCTGTTGATGTCAGGGGCATTTGGGCAGTCGCGCTTACGTGAGCTATTGCAAGGCAGCGATACGGAAAAATTACTGGTCAGCACCCAAACCCCTTATCTGCTTTTTCCTAAAGCATAAGAGCTATCCCAAAGGCTATACGCCGCACCGTCTGCTGCCTGATTCTCTTATCTTACCAGCGCTGAGTAATGTGTTTATGCTCGGCGCGTTTTTTGACCTCATCCCCTATACCTCATCCCTTATATAGTGATGATAGGTATCCCTTTTCGTTTTTATTATTTATAAAAACCGCTTAGCAAATCGTCACATGAAATAAATCGATAGCCTCCCCAAGCACCTAGAAAGTTGGTTATAATAAAGTTTTCATAGGCTTAACGCCAAAGGTTGATTGACGCGGTATAACGCATGACGATGAGTATGATCGCGGCGTTATAGTGCGTGATGTGTGTCATGATACTGGTGATTTTTGTACCAATAAGCCCACTCCTACCTACCCCCTTGAGTAGGTTTGGCACAGTTCTTGAATGACCTATATCAAGCATGACCACGATGAGACGCACCACAACTTCTCTCAACCTGCGGCATCACACAAATAAGGAATTTTTTATGAAGCTAATCACTGCGATCTTAAAACCGTTTAAGCTCGATGATGTGCGTGAAGCGCTTTCTGACATCGGTGTCAAAGGCGTCACAGTCACTGAAGTTAAAGGGTTCGGTCGCCAAAAAGGCCACACAGAGCTCTATCGCGGCGCAGAATACGTGGTGGACTTTTTACCTAAAGTAAAAGTCGAAGTGGCTGTTATTGACGAAATGGTTGAGCCTGCTATCGAAGCCATCACCCGCATCGCGAGCACAGGTAAGATCGGTGACGGCAAAATCTTTGTCACAGCACTCGAGCAAGTCATTCGTATTCGTACGGGCGAGACGGGTCCTGACGCTATCTAAAGCGCACGACCTACTTACAAACGCTGATTTGTAAGTCCTACCTAACGCTCTATATTGCATCAATTCAAGGGGGAATTAACATGCAAAACCAAATCTTTGAGCTTCAGTACGCACTTGATACGTTCTACTTTTTAATGTGTGGCGCGCTCGTCATGTGGATGGCAGCGGGCTTTACCATGCTAGAAGCAGGGCTGGTCCGCTCCAAAAACACCGTTGAGATTTTAACCAAAAACGTCGCTCTATTCGCCACCGCCTGTACCATGTATATGATTTGCGGTTATGCCATTATGTATGGCGGCGAGTGGTTTTTGAGCGGTATCGCAGGTGGCGACGCCTTGGTCGCCGATGCGCTAGCTGCCTCTAGCGAAAACGGCTTTGGCGGTGACTCTGTCTACTCTGCAGCCTCTGACTTTTTCTTTCAAGTGGTGTTTGTGGCGACCTGTATGTCTATCGTCTCAGGCGCGGTGGCTGAGCGTATGAAGCTATGGTCGTTTTTGTTGTTTGCAGTGGTCATGACAGGGCTGATTTACCCATTAGAAGGCAGCTGGACGTGGGGCGGCAACGATGTGTTTGGTTTATATAACCTTGGCGACTTGGGGTTCTCTGATTTTGCTGGCTCAGGTATTGTGCATATGGCAGGAGCGGCGGCGGCCTTGGCAGGCGTACTACTATTAGGTGCGCGCAAAGGCAAGTACGGACCAAAAGGTGAAATACGGGCGATACCGGGGGCCAACCTGCCATTGGCCGCCCTTGGGACTTTGATATTATGGATGGGCTGGTTTGGGTTTAATGGCGGCTCCGTCCTCAAGCTGGGCGATATCGCCAGTGCCAACTCTGTGGCCATGGTGTTTTTGAACACCAACGCCGCAGCCGCAGGCGGCGCTATCGGAGCATTGCTGCTGGCACGTTTGATCTTTGGTAAAGCAGATCTGACCATGCTCTTAAACGGCGCACTCGCTGGGCTGGTCGCCATCACTGCTGAGCCATCGACCCCTTCTGCCTTACAAACCACGCTCTTTGGGCTGATCGCTGGAGTTATCGTGGTCTTGTCTATCTTGGCACTCGATAAACTAAAAATAGATGACCCAGTGGGCGCAATATCGGTACACGGCGTCGTGGGTCTGTTTGGTTTACTTATCGTGCCTATTACCAATCCTGCAGCGACTTTTTTGGGTCAAATCGCAGGCGCGGCGACGATCTTTGTCTGGGTGTTTGTCGCAAGCCTAATCGTTTGGGCACTGATCAAGCTGATCATAGGTCTACGCATCTCTGAAGAGGATGAATACGAAGGCGCAGATATCGCAGAGTGTGGCATGGAAGCGTATCCTGAGTTTGTGATATAAGGCAAAACCTAGCGTTTCTTAATCCAGTGCCTCTTCATCTAGCGTACTTTCACCGACTGTATTAAAGAGATGCCCCATCAAAAATCCCGCCAGACCTCTCGGTTTGGCGGGATTTTTGTGGTCTAACGCTTAATATAATGCGTGTGGTTTATTTCTTTTTCCACTCTTGGCTACGTGAGAATGGACCGATATAGCCTTTTAGCTTTAGAGTGTTGCCATTTAAACTGGCTGTCATGCGATAGTCTTTACCCTTTTCTGGATCAGTGATCGTTCCACCGCTATATTTACCACCACCGTCAGCTTTCAGGCCTTTGATGACGGTCATGCCGACGTGTTTTTTGCCTTTGGCGGAGTTCGTTGCAATGAGTTTACCGGTCAACACCCCGTTAGACTCGGTGATTTTTACCGTGCCTTTTGGCTTACCGTCGTCATACGTCTGCCATGTTGTATTGTGTAATGGATCAGCGGCAAACGCCATGGTCGCCATACTGATACCGGCAGCTGCTAAAGCGGTTTTTGTAAATAGTTTCATAGAGTGACTCCCTTCATACAATGATTAATCAAACAATGATTACTCGAAACGTGATGTTTCTGCTGTTCTATGCTCATCCTTTGCTAGAATCTTTTATATAAGCGCTGCGATTTTACTCATCAACACCGCACATCGTGAGTTAACATGCGCCGTTTGATAGTGGTTATCGCGATTGCTCACAAGCTTTTGTTCAAAGATTTGAGCGACATAAGCGATGTCTTGACCCATTATAAGCAATTTTATCTGTTTGCCTAGTAATTTTTTTGTACTTTATTATTTCTATAAAACCAAAACCATATCAAAGAGTTACAGGAAAGGGTTGTCGATATTCTTGTCCGATTGGTCATCATTTTCTTTTGACTTTTCCTCGTTATTACTATAAGGCAAACCATCGTCAAAAGCTTGCATAATTTTGGTTGTCAGTTCGTGTAGCTGCTGAGCCTGATGACGTCCTGCCGCATCGAATGTCACATCGATATCGCCATAAATCGTGATTTTGTCCTGCTGGTTTTCGATGACCAGCTCTCCAATTTGCATGCTTTGGTGGTTATTGGCAAAGGGTTCAATCATTTTGTCATCCTTTTTATAGTAATTCAATCATGTATGTCAGCACATTTAGATGTCGCTAAAAGCGCGTTAAGCCTGTAATTGAGTCAGTAACCACTCAATAATCGCCCAAACAAACAGCAGCCATGTCGGTTCCTCTACCGGCTGATCAGGCAAGTCGGCGCTCTCACCTGCCTTTAGTGGCAGCGCAAACGCTTGCGCTTTGGTCTGGCGATCGAGCACCGGCAAAACATCAATACCGACTTTAGCCGTTAGCTCATCTACACTAATGACCTCTATGCGCTCTGACTCATCATTGGGCGCGTAATATACCCCTGCTTGATTGGTCGCTGGAATATAGACGGCCTTAAAAAAATGACTGGGTACCAATACGCGCTTGGCAAGCTGTTTGGTCTTTTTGCCCGTAAAAGCCACGCCCGTGATGGTATACACTTCGCCATACTGCTGGGTTAAGTAGCGGGTAGCAGACTCGATATTACGCCAAATATAGCGATTGTTGCGCGGTGACTGCGGGGCAATATTCGCCAGACTAAAACTGTCGTATTGCTGGCTGCGATTGGCCATATTGGCATTGGGCGCTAGATGCCCACGATCATAGCCTGAGCCTGAATAATCAGACAACGAGGCACGCATGGACTTAGGTAGACGGCTCTCCTCATGAAAGCTGTCTTCGCGGTCGATGGTTTTTGCTTGCTGCAAGCGGCGGCGGTCTAGATGCTCAGCTGACCACAATGGTGTCCGTGACACACCCGAGTACATAACGGCAAACCCGTCCATACACAAGGCTTGAGTATTCTTATCAAGCTTGGTATTGGTAAACTCTGGATAAACCCCGCCATAAAAAGATTGACTACACTGAGTAAGATCATCTGCCTGCGCTGATGATAGCCCTACTACAATAGCAAATACCGCCATTATGCTGTTGTTCAAAACACCTTGATACCCACCAACTCTTATCATGCAACTCTCAATCGTCTATACTGGTTATTTCGTATGCGTATCCTAGCAGGCGTCCATCAATAAAGAAAGATAAGGCGTAAGTCGTGACATTTTAAATGGTATCCGCTATACTTAGCCAGTCAAAAATCAGTATCGTGCAAATGCGGTCTGTCTAAATGGTGAAGTGGGTGAGTGGCTGAAACCGCACGCCTGGAAAGTGTGTATACGTTCATAGCGTATCGAGGGTTCGAATCCCTCCTTCACCGCCAATCTTAGCTTTTTATAAGCGCTTCCTACCTTCGCTGTTAAAAACAACCGACTGATACTCTAAAACCTCATGTTTTTGCATACATACTACTGAGTAACGACGCCCATCGTTAGACTATGGTTTCCTGAGTTTTTTAAGCTAGTATTATTTGGGTTCATATTCAGCCTAGTTCCTACGCCAAGCCAACAATACACGCCATCCCTTGCTGTAAAATACTGACCAGCACCAGGGTTTGTATGATATAGCTCAATATCAGCGGTCAACTGACTTACCCCACTATCTCTTGCAAGCTTTGCATTCTTAAATGTCCCAATAATGGGATCATTGCCTGGGACAAAAGAGGTCGTTGAAGCAGGCGTGATAACGAATCTCGTGGCGTTGTTTCTTAAGTATCCCTTCATCCGAGTGTACTCAGCTGGGCACTCAGACTCTCTATTCACTTTTGTATAAAAATTAAATAAGCTCTTTTTATTGTACCGCCCACCATTATTTGGGAAATCTCTTTGTAGCATATTTAAGTCTAAGGACAAATCTGAAGCCGAAAAACCAGATAAGTTAACACTGCCCATCAGAGGAAAGGTTTGAATGGTGTTTCCTTTTGAGATAGCTCGACTTTTACCAGTAAGTAGCGCTTCTTCAGTGGGTGTATAGCTTAACTGTGAGGGGGTAAATTCTTGTTTGCAGAAAAATATCGTTTTGCCGCCAGAAGTACCTATGTTTAGTGACTCAACATTAAAACCACTGGCATTAGCTATCGGGCACTGAGCAAAAGCTGACTGGGCAAAAAAACTCGCTGACATTATCAAACCAGTTTTCAATAGGGCTTTACGCAGCTTACCTATATAGGCGATTAAAGACATCTTAGACATAGCGGCCTCTGGTGTAATCTCATATGAAGTTAAGGATGACTCACGACTCGCTTTAACAGTCATCATTTGCGTTTATTGTGTCGCACTATGGGGCGTTGGCTGTAACATTACCTGCATGACAAAGTCATTGGTAATATCCACTTTTTGAGCCTCATAACCTTTGGCCTGAACGGTATAAGTGCCTGGGCTCAGACCAAATATCTGATAGTAACCATAACTGCCTGTGGTGACACGTTGTACCAACTTATTTTCTTGATAGACAGTCACAACTACCCCATCCTTAGCATCAGCCAACCTTCCTGATACACCATATGACTTCTCTAATTGTAGGGGCACAGAGGTAGGTGCGTAGTTGCTGACTCTAATTCGCGGGGTTTGCAGCTCACCTGTACTATACTCCAAAGGCAGGTTTTCGCTATCCATAGTGAGCGTATAGTCGCCCGCTTTAATATTACTAATCAAGTACTGGCTGCGTGTTGGCTGGCTGGCTAGTAAGCTGGCTTTGACCTCTTGATTATCCAGCTCAAAACGCATACTGTCATGGTCTATGGGCGAATCGGCATGGTGATTGATATCTACGACCACATTTCCTGCGCTCTGCCGCGGATAATTACCAAATTTTAGCCCTTGTTTTGGGGCTTTGAACAGATCAAAGGATAACTTGGCAAATACATAGTTATTCTGTGTCCAAGCTGGTAGCTCACGCTCATTGATAAACGAGCCATCATTTATCAAATCTGTATAGCGACTACTAGGTACTGCATCTACATAACGATGTTTATATCCTAGGCTAAAATCGATGCCTTTACGAGTGCTTAACTGCCAGTCAACTAGCCAGCCTACCTGTCCATCATACAAGCTATAACCAGCATTAACTGAGCTATCTGTTGAGCCCAGACCTATGTTATGCAATACATGACTGGCATCAAATCGATGACTAATATCGCCTTGATATAAGACATTGTTGTTTTCATGCAGCCGGCTGATTGACTGCCCTAAGCTGGTCCAGTTATCAAGCTGATGCCGTAACGAGAGCGTATCACTATCGTTATCGCCAGATATGCCTATCGTATTGCGCGTACCCGACATCTGAGTAGCATTATCCTTTGCACGGAGATTGTAACCATCCTGCCAAGTGAGACGATAACCATAGCGATCATCTCTACTGTTCCAATTAACCCCTGCATTTAATGACTCATTAAACCTGTGATTGACACTGGTATAGGCATAGTAATCATCGGAATTAGGCTTCTTAATAGCCAGATCATCGTAGTATTGGTTCAGACTGATATTGGTTTGGTCACTTGGGCTATAATTGAGCAACAACTGATGACGACGATCACTCAATCGATCTATTGACCCTTTATTTTGCAAAGAAGTGTTTGCCACAGTTTTGTCATACTGACGAGCCTGATACTGATAATTTGCCCATACTTTTTTTCGTTGATACTGCAACTGCGCTTGCCACAAATCTTGGGTAGGCGTATTGGCATAGCTAATATCAGCATTGCTGTAAGGCGATAGGCTATAGTTAGCACCAGCATGCCATGATATGGAGTCGTTATCTTTGGGTAAGTTTTGTATGTTGGTATTGACGCCGCCCCGTACTGCTAAACGGTTATTTACCCCATACTCGGTGTATAGATGCGCGGCAGTGTCACTATTGTCATTGTTGTTGATTGCTCTTCTAGCATCACTATTGATCAGATTGCCTGTACGGCCAATACCTGCCTCTATGATCAGCTCGTCAGTCGCCGCATTGGTGCGACGTTTACCCAGTAAAATCGGACGAATATCAAGTGGTTGACGGGCCAGAGGATAGGCATAAATGGCCACCTCTACCACAGTGTCGGTCAATGACAATTGACTAACATCAAGGTTTAAGAACTCGTAACGTCCATCGAGCCCGATTTGTACTCGAGCGACAGGACGGCCACTTATGCGCAGCTCTGCTACGCCGCCCGCTGCGCCAGTACCTCGTAGATGTTGATAATCTTGGCTGGTGTTTTGCAATAAGCTACGGCTGTCTTCATCAAAGTAAGAAAGATGCCGTGAAATGTCTTGGTTACTATAGGCAAGCATAGCACCCGTAAATTCAGACCCTGATGTCTGGGCACCTTGTCCTAACGAATTGGGTCGATTGATACCGAGGCGTGTCGCTAAATGTTTCTCAGACTTGGCCCAATACAAATTATCTATTTCCCAATCATCCCACTCTGATGGCAGATAACCAAAGCCATCTAAAGCCGTCTTTCCAAAACTGTCACGATTGGGCCGCTTATCTTCGCTGCCCGCACCATACTCTGAGCCACTATCATAATCATAACCCCTAGCGTTGATACCCCATACACCACCGAAGGCATAGCCATAAGCACCGATATCCGCATACATTTGACGATTAGTAGAGGACGCTTTGTTTTGATCATCCCTGCTTTCGCTAGCACTCAAGCTACTATCAAATGATAGCCCCAGCAGGCCTGCTCGACTCGGGTGATAATCAATGGGTATCTTTTTAGGGGTATTACCATTTGTTTGTGAAGTGGCGTCTTTTGATGGCCGCCAGCCCATATTTAATATGATAGCTAAATCTGGTTGGCTATAATCTGCGGTAATTCCCAGTTTTTTTAATGTGCTTAGAGAAAGATAACTTTTGCCGCGGTAAGAAACGATCTTGTCAGCAGATATCTGCGTCTCACCAATAGGGGTACTAACCTTATAAGCATCCTTATGCGAGCTATCCGCTCTATCATGGTCTTGCCTATGAACAGTGGCAAAGCTGACCTGAGTCAATGCCGCTAAATCATCAACGGATAAGTAATAACGATTATTTTGATTGTCATATCGAGCGTCAGAGTCCGACTCGTAGAGCGCATCGATATTGCCCTGCTCTTGGCCGTTTACCAATACCCCTACTAAAGTAAGCGTCAATGCCTTATCGCTTTTAGCAGCAGCTTTAGCGGATGAAACCGAGGCCCCTGAGTTGGCAGCAATACTTTGCATTTGTGCAAGCGCTGTTGGACAGTAAACCACTACATAAGGCAACGTCACTAACGTCGCTAGACGCAAAGGGGTGATTTTTTTATTCATAAACAACGTATAGAGTCCATTTTCTTAACACAGAAAGCATAGCGAATGCCTACCTTTACCTACTTAACATCGATACGAACTGGTAACGCATAACGAGAGCCAAGCTCAAGTGTCACACCCTTACCATTTTCATCATAGGTTAGAGATTTATCGACTTGTTGTTCGATTGACAACACAGCAAGGCGCTTACCTGTGGCAAAATCCATAGGTAAGCGTATCGACATACGTACTGTCTGATAGCCACCAGCAGGAATAGTAAACTGTGTAGGATTGATTAACGTCCATGGCTTTAGTGTATTTTCATTGGGCTCTATTTGCGCCCCTGTTGCATCCATATCTATCAAACTTAACTTAATATTTTTAGGCTTACTGCCGTAATTATATAACGTTAAAGACTGATTAAGCTTGCTTAGGTTTTTGCGCTTAGTTAACGAGACAGTCTCATTGATTTGAGAGGGCCGAATGCCTAGCTGTGCAGGTGGCAGCTTTTTTTGACGATCATCACGCACGACCATATTGGCTCGACCTTTATCATCCGCAGAGCTATTGGTGATAAGCTCTGCTTTGGCAGTCTGCGTAAAGCTGAGCGTCATGAATAAAGCTGCAGCCACAGAACTCGGTAGTAACTTAATCAGTTTTGGGTTGGAAGAAGTCGAAATTTTCATCTGTTAACCTTTTTATCTTAAGTTACTTGCAGCTCACCGCATTAGGAGAGAATACAAGTTGCTAAAATACCTTGAAACGAAAAGTGTCATAAAAAAATACCAGCACATTTTAGCTGGTACTTTTTGATCGAAGCGGACAGCTATGTAGCGTTATGGGTTAGCCGTTAGGGTTAAAAGGAAAGTATCAGTTGCATCCTCTGTTGGGCCAGCCGCTCCGGCGGTAGCGCGCGTATTATATTCGCCAGCACTATCGGCACCGGTTAAGTCTAGATCAAACTTGATGTCACCCAATACTGCCTCAAACCCTGAGTCAATGGTTACCGTACCTGAGCCACTGCCTGTAAGGCCAGCAGACTCTAAAACGGCATTAGAAGTCGTAACGCTCGATGTCTGATCTGTAACACTGGTCAGTGTAGAGTTAGGGTTTGTTAACGCAAGATTAACACCACTAGCAGTAGATAAGTTACGTACCGCCCAAGCATTTTTTAACGTCACACTGATTGAGGTAGGAAACGCCGCTGATGTTGTATTAACGTCAGTGTTGATGGTATAAGAGCCAGACCCTAAGTCTGCAGTCAACTCACGAGTAGTAGTGTCACTAATCTCCCTAGCGTCGCTATCATTAGCTGGCGTAGTACCAACTTCTTCTAGAATCAGATGTGCATCGTCCCAGTGATAAAGCACCAAAATCTCAGGTAACGTCACACGGAAGTCCGTCGAACCACTGATTGCCGCTGACGCAAATGAAGATACTGATAAAGCCAAACCTGCGACCGCAGCTTTCGTAAAAATATTCATAATGTAAATCTCAAAATTCAAACCAGTTTAAAGTTAAGCCATATCAGTAGTATTGTTTAGGTTTTCTAAGTACGCATAAGGCAAAGACCCATAATGCAGAAGATATGGCAAAATGTGGAAAGTAAATAAAGCACATCCTATTACACAACAGACAGTTTTACAAATGTCCATAGATTGAGCGGTCTTTATAACAGATAAACGGCAATAACTTAGATTATTAACCATTCTTATCAAATAAACGGCCTTTATCAGCTTGTGGTATTTGAGTCTAAGGCATTGATGTCTTTGAATGATTAAGCATTTAACTATCAGAATCCTTCGACTAGAGAGCATGGTGCAAAATCGTAGCCACAACCTTAAAACTAGAAATTTGTTTTTACAAAAAACATACTTATCTATTATTTAATCTCATACAGAAAGATAGCGGCTGGCTATGACAGGCGGTTCAATCAGTGTTCTGCAAGTGTCGGATTGATAGATTGCCTAATACAAAAAAAGCTGCATGATAAAAATAATGGATATCTGCCGAGTATGATGACGAAACAGTAGTACTGCCAGTTTACCAAAAACAACTAAGAAAGTAGCCAAACAGGCTCAACCATCCACGGTAATGGCGCGTTACTTTTATCAGTGAGATTTGCATTTATTATTTTCAGTAGCACCACCCTGTACGACTTTACCAATCAATACGGTCAAAGTTTTACAGTACGTTATAATTAGTCAGTACTGTGCGATACATCAATAAAAACAATAACACTGGATTGCCTTATGCTGTTAGACATCCTGCTCACCATCCACTTTCTCTTACTGGTGCTCATCTCTTTACGAGTATTGTCGCGCCATGATCTGAGCGCCCCTGCTCGGCTGGCTTGGATTGTCATTCTATTTATCTTGCCTTATCTGGGGGTGGTGGTTTACTGGATGTTTGGTGAGGTACATCTGGGCCGCAACTTTGCCCGCGAGCGTGAGCAAGTCATCGATAGATTGAGCGCCTATCGCCCCGATGTGCTGGGCAGTGAGGCGGCCTTGACACAGGCTGTCAAAACAGAGTACCGCGCAGCCTTTGCTTACTCTGCCAATGCCACAGGTTTCCGTACGACGGTGGGCAACCGTGCCGAGCTAATGGCCGATGCCAACGAGACGCGTAGACGCATGATTGCTGATTTTGATGCAGCGACCGATCATATCCATGTGCTGTATTATATTTGGCTGATTGATGGCATGGGTATCGACACTGCCCAAGCATTGATACGGGCGGCAAAGCGCGGGGTGACATGCCGCGCGATGGTCGATGGCATGGGCTCCCGTAAGATGGTGCGCTCAAAGATATGGCAAGAAATGAAAGACGCCGGCGTACACGTTAGCGTGGCATTACCGATTAACAACTTCTTAAAGGTAATGATGTTTAGTCGAATCGACTTGCGCAATCACCGCAAAATCACGGTGATTGATGGCAAGATTGGCTACTCTGGCAGTCGCAACTGCGCCGACCCTGAGTTTCGGGTAAAGCCCAAGTTTACGCCGTGGGTAGATATCATGATGCGTGTTGAGGGGCCAGTTGTGGCGCAAAACCAGATGCTGTTTGCCAGTGACTGGCTCAGCGAAAACCCTTATACCCCGCTTGAGAGCTTCCCTTTTTTTACCCAGCCTGCGACCGCCTTGGGTGACGGTGCTGAGTCGACGTCTGAGATACAACCAACCAACACCTTTGCCGCGCAAGTCTTCTCCGATGGGCCGACCCAGCGTCACGGCACCACACCGCAGTTTTTGGGCGCGTTAATCAGCCAAGCCCAGCATACTCTTATCATCTCGACGCCCTACTTTGTACCGGACTACTCGTTGGTCAATGTGTTGTGTGCCACCGCCTACCGCGGTGTAGACGTGACGATGATTTTCCCAAAGCACAACGACTCTATCGTGGTGGCAGCCACCAGCCACAGCTACTACTGGCAATTGCTCGAATCTGGGGTAAAGATATATGAGTACAAACCCGGTCTACTACACGCCAAAACCCTAACCGTCGATGGTGAAATCAGCCTGATTGGCTCAACCAATTTGGACTTGCGTAGTTTTGATTTAAATTATGAAAACAATATTATTTTTAGTGATAGAGCGCTCACCGCTGATATCGTCGCACGCCAACACCAGTATATCGCGGACTCAGATGAGGTGACCTGCGCGCAGGTGGAAAACTGGCCACTGTCTTATAGAATTTGGAATAATATCGTCGCGACCATGGGGCCTATTTTATAAATGGCCGTTTAGATGGCTAAATGTCTCTCGATTGACTTGAGGACACGCTCTCATATCGACTCTGTTAATAAGGATGCAGGCAGACTCATTTCATCTACAGATTGCACTATTTACCCGCATGCTTTTGCAAAACATACACCACAAACCTGGCCTCTGTATTAAATGGCGCATGCTCACTAAGCTCCAGTAACGCTCGGCGTTTTTCTGCGCGGGCGCGATAAGCATACGGGGTCATGGTCATCAAATCTGCCAAATCATTTGCCGCTAATGACAGCTCGGTACTGACGTGATGCGTCGCAAGCAGGGTAAAGTGCGGGGCTAATTCGTGCAAAAACTTATCAGAATCATGCTCGCGCACACTATCAAACAACGCCTCACGCATCGATGCAAGATGCTGACTATCGGGTTTGGCAATGATGAGATAGCCTGTGTCACACAATACTTTGGCAAAGGCCTCGGGCAAGATAGGACTAAAGATGCTACTGATACCCGTCACACTACGGGCGCGTAGCGGCAGATGGGCGGCGCTGGTCACTAGTGGATATACCGCCGTCTGAGTCGCGTCCTCTTTGGGCTGCTGATACCACAGCTGCCCTGCCGCTTTGCTTGCTTTGGCGAGAGTAGAGACAGCAGGCTTGCTGATGTCAGCCGCTATCAGCGATGCTATACCGTCTATCTGCGCCATTGCTTGGGTATAATATCCCTCACCGCAACCGACATCCAGCCAATTTGCGGCAGTCTCACTCTGCCCGAGTAGCTGCCTCATTTGCTGCTCAAGCAAAGCCTGTAATGGCTGGTAATGTCCTGCGGCCAAAAACCGCTGCCGCGCTTCGATAGAGGCTTGGCTGTCTCCTGGCGCTTTGGATTTTTTTTGTTGTACTGGTAACAAATTGACATAGCCTTGACGCGCCACATCGAAAGGGTGCTTGGTCTGCTTTGGATGCAAGCTGCCATCACAGCGCCATGTATCGGCTGCAGGCTGCATGGGTGACTGGCAAAGGGGACAAATAAATAACGACACAGGTTTCTCAAAATCAGTCAAATATGGCCGTCATTTTAGCAAAGTTTGCTTCAGCTGCGGCATAAAACCCCTCACTTAACAATAAGAGACAGAACCCAAAAAGCCACCTCAAACACGATGAGATGGCTTTTGCAGAGCGCTGGATCAAAAAGCTCAGCTTGCTAAAACACCAGCTTGTTAAAGCACCAATTTATTAAAAAACCAGCTTGTTAAAAAGTAGTTAGCGCAGTTTTAGCGTCATTAGCCCTAAGATTACAAGGATAATGGCAATAATCCAAAAGCGTGCCACCACTTGTGTTTCTTTCCAGCCAATCTCTTCAAAATGATGATGCAGCGGCGCCATACGAAAGACGCGTTTTTTGCGCAGCTTATATGAGCCAACCTGTAGCATCACCGACAGCGCTTCTGCGACAAACAAACCACCCATAATGGCAAAGGCAATCTCTTGACGAGTCATGACCGCGATGGTACCGAGCATCGCGCCCAGTGCCAGTGCTCCGACATCACCCATAAATACTTGGGCTGGATGGGCGTTAAACCACAAAAAGCCCAAGCCTGCCCCAATCATCGAACCACAGACAATGATGACCTCAGAGTTATAAGCGATATAAGGCACATGCAAGTAGTCAGCAAAACGCACATCACCTGAGACATAAGCCATCGCGCCCAAACCTGCCGCCACCAGTACCACTGGCAAGATAGCCAAACCATCCAAACCATCGGTTAAGTTGACGGCATTAGAAGCGCCATTAATCACAAAATAGGTAAAGATAATAAACCCAATACCAAAAGGTAGCGCAGAGAAAGGAACGATCCAGTTTTTAAAGACAGGCAGTAGTAAATCCTGCATCTCGCGGGTGGTCGCCATATCTGGCTGCAGCGTGGCGATATAGTACAGCGACACCCCAACAAATAACGCGCCCATCGACAGCCAAAAGTACTTTTTGCGAGCGATTAGGCCTTTGGGGTCTTTATACTTAATCTTTAGCCAGTCATCAGCCCAGCCAACCGCGCCAAACACCACCATCACCACCAGCAAGATCCATACATAAGGATTGTCTAAGCGCGCCCATAGCAAGGTCGATACCCCGATAGCACTGAGTATCAGGACGCCGCCCATGGTCGGTGTGCCCGTTTTGGCCAGATGCGACTGCGGTCCATCATTACGGATGGCCTGCCCATATTTGAGCGCACGCAAGTGGCGAATGACGCGGCCACCAAACATCATGCTAAAGACTAAAGCGGTAATGACCGCTAATAACGCGCGTAGCGTCAACGAAGAAACCGCAGAAAACGGTGTATAATACTGGCCAAGCCAGCCAAACAACCAAACTAACACCGCCTACTCCTCGACTAGCGCATTGATAAGGGTTTCCATTTGCATGGCACGTGAGCCTTTGAACAGCACGGTACAAGGCTTAGCCTGCTGCGCTTGCAAATACGGCTGTAAATATGCCAATAGGCTGTCTTTATCCGCAAACGCATGCGCACTGATATCAGAGATTTCTTGCGCACCTGCTACGGTATACGGCGCATACTCACCGACGCACAGCAACACGTTGATACCCGTGGTGGCAATGGTACGACCCAAGCTTTGATGCTCGCTCACTGCCGCGTCACCCAGCTCAGCGATATCGCCCAACACCATCACTTGCGTGCCTGTTTGCGCCGCCAGCACCTTGGCCGCTGCCCGCACGGAATGCGGATTGGCATTATACGTGTCATCGATCAGGCGATGCATCCCCAGTATCTGGCTATTGAGACGACCTTTGGCGGGGCGGGCGTTTTCTAAACCAATCACGATATCACTGACATCGATGTTTAGCGCATGCGCACAAGCGGCCGCCGCCAAGGCGTTATTGACATTATGCTCGCCCGCCAATGGTAGGTTGATGTCATGGACTTGATTACCAATATGCAGCTTGAACTCACTACGCTCAGGCTCGACATCCAAATGACTGGCACTGACATCGGTATTGCCAAAACCAATCACATGTGAGGTATGTTTTTCGGCGATACGGCGCAGTTGATTGGTAAAGTCGTCTTTGTCAGGGACAATAGCAAACTGAGTATCGGTTAATGTATGGTAAATCTCCGACTTGGTTTGACAGATGCCTTCACGGCTACCGAATTCACCCAAATGCGCGGTACCAATATTGAGGATACAAGCCACATCCGGTTGGACGATTTCTGCCGTGTAAGCAATCTCGCCGATATGGTTGGCGCCCAGCTCTAAGATGGCATAGCGATGATGATCGGACAACTCGAGCAGCATCGTCGGTACGCCCAAATCGTTGTTTAGGTTGCCACGGGTGATCAGAGTCGGTGCTAAACGACCAAAGATACTACCAAGCATCTCTTTGCAGGTGGTTTTACCGCTTGAGCCGGTGATAGCAATCACAGTCAAGTCTTGATGCTGCTGACGACGATAAGCGGCCAGCTGCCCCAAAGCCAGACGCGTATCACTCACGACCAACTGCGGGATGCTCGTCGAGATGGGACGTGAGACGATAGCGGCGACAGCACCTTGGGCAGCGGCTTGATTGATATAGTCATGACCATCAAAATTGGCACCGCTTAGCGCCAAAAAGATATCGCCGCTCTTTATCGTGCGGGTATCGGTGGCGATACGGTTGCTGGTGACCGTATTGTTGGCAAGCTCAGTTTGTCCTGCATTGCTTTGTCCTGCGTTGCTTTGTCCTGCTGCTAGCTGCCAATGCCCATCCAGCGAGGCTGTCGCAGCGAGCAGATTATCTACCTGCCAGACATAGAGACCTTGCGACTGAATGGTATTGTCGTTGTCGGCTGTCATAATGATTACCTTGTATGATGACTACTTAATTTTTATAAATACTGTTTGTTACGCTTAACATGATTTTATGAGCGCGCTTAAATGATGGCGCAACCCTCAAAATCATGACGCTGCAAACCCATCGCCTATCTGCGCCCAGCCTTTTGTAAGGCTTGTTGCAAGACCACACTGTCATCAAAATCATAACGGACATGATCGATCTCTTGATAGGTCTCATGACCTTTGCCAGCGATGACGACGATATCATTGGGCGCTGCTTGCATGACAGCATACTCAATCGCCGCTTGCCGTGCAGGCTCGATATGGGTGCGCTGATACTGCGCGGTGCTCATGCCCGCTTGCATATCTTGCAAGATGGCTTCTGGGTCTTCGGTGCGCGGATTATCCGCGGTCAATATAACCCTATCCGCGCCCGCCAGTCCTGCCTGCGCCATCAGCGGACGCTTGCCCGCGTCACGGTCTCCGCCGCAGCCAAACACCGCCCACAGCTGCCCCTCGCAGTGGGTGCGCAAACTGGCCAGCACCTGACTGAGCGCATCAGGGGTATGCGCATAATCAACGATAAAGCAGCCATCACGCGATGCGACGCGCTGCATACGTCCTACCGCGCCTTGTAACTGCGGGACGAGCTTAGCGATACGCTCAAGACTCATGCCCAACGCGGCGGCAGCGGCAATGGCAGCCAGCAAATTGGCGACATTAAAACGCCCGAGCAAAGGACTAACGATATTTATGCGACAGCTCTCTTTATGGCCAGGGTCTGTATCACCAGTTCCTTTATCAGCGGTATCTCCACCGGCGATGTCTGTCTGCAGTGTAATTTTCACCCCTTCTAAGCTTGGGGTAATATCGGTGGCAGCAAAAGTCGCAGGCTTTGAGGCATCCAGACTATACGTCCATACCGTCAAACCACTGGCATGCGCCATATCTAGCATGACCTGCGCGTACTCATCATCGATATTAATGATGGCGTGCGTCAAGGAAGGAAAATGCGTTTTGTCAAAGAGCCTAGCTTTTGCCGCGGCATACGCTGCCATATCGGCATGGTAATCTAAATGATCGCGGCTTAAGTTGGTATAAATCGCAACAGATATCGGCACGCCTTGTAGACGCTGCTGATCAAGGCCGTGCGAGCTGGCTTCTAACGCCAATATCTCTGCCTTCTCAAGCGCCATTTGATACACAAACTGCTGCACGGCAAGAGCGTCGCCCGTGGTATGGCTAGCCTGTACCAAGGCACCCAATCGACCGTTACCCGCGGTCCCCATCACAGCGCTGCTCATGCCAGTCAGCTGCGTCAATTGCGCTACTAGCTGGCTGATGGTGGTTTTGCCATTGGTGCCCGTCACTGCCACCACCGTGGGTAATCGGCTATGCTGCTGGTACTGCAAACGCGCCTGAATGAGACTGCCCAAAAAATCACGAATATACGGCGTGTATATCAAAGGACAGGGCAAGACATCTTCTGGCAACTGTCCATCATCAAACAAGTCGCTTGGGTCAATCTCCGAGAGAATAAAAGCCGCCTGTGATGCGGCTTGTAGCAGATAGTCGCGGCTTTTTTGACAGTGGCCTGTCTGGCTTTTTAGCAGGACAAACACATCGTGTGCCGCAACGTGGCGGCTATCCAACCGAAACTGTGCAAATGGTATATGCGCGACCGAGATGCCCTCACTGGTATTGTCCGCAGCAGCGAGCAGCGCGGTGAGCGATGACTGTAGCAAAGAATGCTGACGATCGGCGCGCTCTAAAAGCTGCTGCAAGGTAACCGCAGCGGTGCTGGGCGATGAGGTAAGCGTGGTCATGGGCAAATCCTAAACGGTGAACACAAATCAGCGGCTGGCGCTGGATACTGACCGACATCAGTCGTCGTGTTTATGTGGCAAGATACTTATGGCTCTTCGGTTTTTAGCGGCTTATCTAAAGGCACATTATACAAACGCAGCGCCTCTTTCATGACATTATGAAAGACAGGAGCGACCGTCAGACCCGCATAAATCTGCGCGCGCGGGTCTTCGATGAGCATCACGCCCACCAGCCTTGGGTTTGATGCTGGTGCCATACCCGCAAAGACGTTACGATACTGGTCAGTATAGTAGCCTCCTTTTGGGTTGATACGGCGCGACGTTCCTGTTTTACCCGCCACACGGTAGCCATCAATGGCCGCGCCTTTCGCGGTACCACCCGGCTCGGTGACGCTCTCCATCATCTGCACGATAGACATTGCTTGCTCGTGCGCCATAATGCGTTTACTTGGCTTCGGTTTGTCGTCTTTGATCAAGGTCAGCGGATGCATGACACCACCTGCGGCCAATGCCGAATAGGCCTGCGCGACCTGTGCAAGTGTCACCTGCAGACCATAACCATAACTGACGGTAGCGCGGCGCGAGGTTTCTTTTTCTTTTGGCGTGACCACCAGACCACTACCCTCACCAGGGAACTGTAATGGGGTTTTTTTACCAAAGCCAAACTGCTTTTGCATATTGGTAATGGCATCAGGCGGTAGGGATAATGCAATCTTGGTCGAGGCGACGTTACTCGATTTTTGTAGTAGTGTGCCCATGTTGATCATGCCGAGATTACGGTGATCGCGAATGGTATAACCACGGACACGGATGGAGCCTGGATTGGTATCAATCAATGATGTCGCGGTATATTTACCCGAGTCTAACGCCGCAGCTACAGTAAATGGCTTCATCACCGAGCCTGGCTCAAAGACGTCTAACAGCGCACGGTTTCGCTGGTTTTCACCGGTCATCTCATTGAGGTTATTGGAATTAAATGACGGCCATGTCGAGAGGGCGAGCACCTCGCCTGTCTGTACATCGACGACCATACCTGTCGACCAGCGCGCCCGCTGTAGGCGCCCTGCTTTTTCTAACTCTTTATAAAGCAGATACTGCAGGCGCGAGTCAATCGTCAGCGCCACATCTTTGCCCGGTATCTCAGGCTCGACTTGCTTGATTTCTTTTAGGCTGTTTTGTTTGGCATCTTTTAGCACCAGTACCTTGCCATCTTTGCCCGCCAGCTCCTTTTCGTACTGACGTTCGATACCCGCACGCCCTTCATAGCCGCCCTCAGGGTCATTGGCGTTTTGTCCCATAAAGCCGAGCAATTGCGAGTTGGGCTGAGGCTGCGGGTAATAACGCTGAAAGAAGTTTTTTTCATATACCCCAGGGAAATCTAAAGAGCTGACACTTTGGGCAATCTCTGGCGTGACTTTATTAAGAAGCGGTAAGTAGTGCGAGCCTGCGCCTGATGGCAACGCTGCTTTTACTGCTTCCTCGTCGGTGACATCGATGCTGTCATCGATCGCGGTGACTCGTTTTAGCTCACTTACTGAGATATTGGCGGCAGCGGCCAAGGTCGTCAAATCCATAGCATCCAAGCGTTTTTGCATGCGCGCTCGTAGCTGCGGACTGTCAGGGTTGGTCAAAATGATGCGTTTTAGCTCATAGTATTCACGCGCATAGTCATGCGGACTAAAGGACACTGTCGCCAGCGGCGCACTCACTGCCAGTGGCAGTTTGTTGCGATCGGTAATCATACCGCGATAAGATGTTTGTGTGCGTACGCTGGTGATCAGCTCATTGCCCTTATCTTGATAAAACTGGGCATTGGCGACTTGAATGTAGTAAGCACGGCCTATCAGTGCGACCAATATGGCAAGCGCCAATCCCCAAACCGTCCAAAATCGCGCTTTGTCTTGCTCAAAACCGCCCCGTGAGGATGCCCCTGATGCTTTATTTAAAAATGCGGTTTTACGGTTTTTAACACTGGTATAAGCACCTTGATTGTCATTCTTTTTTAGTCGCCCAAACAGTTTGGCCTTACGGCTATCTGCCGCACTACTATCAGTTTTTTTATTATCAGTTTTTTTATTTTTTTGTCCTGATTTGGCCGCACTGACACGGCGCAGCGGCTTGGTGACTTTGCCACTGGTGGGTTTTTTGCTGTTGTTTTTTGCTGTTGACTTACCGATTTTGGCTTTGGATTTTTTTTCACTCATCGCCCAGCCTCCGCCGCATTGGTATTAATTGATGTAGCTCTAGGCGGCGCATCAATCGACAAATCGGTACTGGCAACCTCTTGCATGACATCACTGTCATTGGCGGTGATATCTGCCTCGCTAGAGGCGGCTGGCGCCAGTGCCGTAGGAGCGCCTGGCTGAATAATCAACTTATCTTTGAGGGTTGGAGAGTACATGCCAAGCTCGGCCACAGCGCGGCTGGCAATTTGCGGCGTGGCACTAAAGGTTTGCTGCTCGATAAGCAACCGCTGATGCTCAACTTGTAGCTTGCGCTGTTGTTTTTTCATGTCTTGCAAGGTTTTATAGTCCTGATGGTATTGCTGGACGCCTTCAGCGGTCTTGATACCGCTCCAGATGATTGCCGCCGCCAGCAATAATAAAATCGTCACATAAATGCTGACCACATTAAACCGGCGCACAAACAGCTCGCCGATATCGACATTAGGAGGGGTGCCGGCGCGGCGAGTAGGTTTGTCAGATATTGCCATGACGCTCTCAAAAAGTGGACTTCAAATATAAAATCGGCGACGGTTTTAAATGGTTTTTATGCGCAAATGTCTCTATCAGATATTCAGGCCGCATCGGTGACATAAAACCAAATATCACTGTCATGCGCGCTACAAACAAAAAACCAACTGCTGAGCCTAGCAGGTAATATTTACAGCTTTTTAACACTAGCGTAGCCATTCGCACATTTGTATCTTATTTAGATGAACAACAGTAAGGCGATATGACTACTCTTAAACCGCTTCACTGAAAATGTAGCTAATCTTGGTTTGCCGCCTGTTGGTACTCAACATCGCTGCGCGTGGCCAGTCGTAACCATGCACTGCGCGCGCGCGGGTTGCCGCTGATCTCGCTCTTGCTAGGCCCCACCCGTTTTGGCTTACCAAAATAGCGCGGACGCTTGGGCGGCATCGGCAGATTGTCATCCTCTGGATATTGCCCTTTGCTATGGCGCTGCAAAAACTGCTTGATTCGGCGGTCCTCTAAGGAGTGAAAGCTAATCACTGCCAGCTGACCACCTGCTTTTAAAATCGGAATGCTTTGCGCCAAAAAGTCATCGACATCGCCCAGCTCGTTATTGATAAAAATACGCATGGCCTGAAAGCTTTGGGTCGCTGGATGCTTGCCGCGCTGCCAGTTGGGGTGCGCCGTTTTGATCACCTCTGCCAGCTCAAGCGTGGACTCATAGCTGTCCATCTGCTTGATGGCGCGCGCGATACGGCGACTGTGGCGCTCTTCGCCAAACTCATAAAGCACATTGGCCAAGGTTTCGTCATCGACCTGCTCGAGCCATTCGGCCACCGACTGGCCACGACTGGTATCCATACGCATATCGACCGCGCCATCACGCATAAAACTAAAACCGCGGCTACCATCATCAATCTGCGGCGATGAAATGCCCAAATCTGCCATCAAGCCATCCACCTGATCGATACCCAGCGCCGCTAAGCTGTCCGTTAAGGTCGCAAAACTATCATGCACCACTTTGACACGGCAGTCACTATTTGCCAATTCGTGAGCAACGCTAATGGCCGTTGGGTCTTTATCAAACACCACCAGCGTCGCGTCGTCACTCAGATGACTCAATAATAGACGGCTATGACCGCCACGGCCAAAGGTAGCATCGACGTAGATGCCGCTCATTTGCAAGCTGGGTTGTGGGGCGTCATCTGTGCGTTTGGGAAGAGATTTGACGCCCAGTACCGCCGCCACCGTCTCTTGCAATAGTACGGCATCATGGACAAAGCGCTGCTCGCTGGACGCCGCGCATGCAGACCCTCCGTCACGGGTGGGCTGCGCGGTATCAGAGGTTACAGCAAATAAATCAGCCGCCGACTTGGCAGGGTCAGTGGCCAAAGAAGGGCTTTGTTTATGAGTGGACGTACTGTTTTGCTTATTATTTGGTTTATCATTCAATGTGGACACAAACGACTCAGTAGATGACGACCATATCGGCCGGTAATAGTAAAAAATCAGATGAAAATAAACAAGTTATGTCTTGCTTTACCTTATTATCGCAAGGATACACGGTGAGTCAAGCACTAGACAGGCTTTTCATTAAAAATATCGCAGCTGTCTGTTATACTAGCGCTATATTTTACGCTATTTTTTGCTATTGACGGCCACTCTTTCATTGCTATTTTAGTCATATTTTTCCTTTAGTTATTTTGTGGCTATTGTTGCTATTTATCGCCCACGACTTTTTGAGATTTTTATTATGCAAACATCGACCCACGCTCCCTCCGATACGAGCAATGCCCGTCCTATTCGCACGCGTATTGCGCCCTCGCCGACTGGTTTTCCGCATGTCGGTACCGCTTATATCGCGCTCTTTAATTTAGCCTTTGCCAAAGCCCACGGCGGTGAGTTTATTTTGCGTATTGAGGACACCGATCAAACGCGCTCAACTGCCCAATCCGAGCAGATGATTTTGGACGCGCTACGCTGGGTCGGACTTGACTGGAGTGAGGGACCAGACGTTGGTGGCCCGCACGCACCTTATCGTCAGAGCGAGCGTAGCGATATTTATAAAAAACACGCCGAGCAGCTGATAGCAAGCGACCATGCGTTTCGCTGTTTTTGTACTACAGAAGAGCTAGATGCCATGCGCGCTGAGCAAATGGCCAATGGCGAGACCCCACGCTATGACGGCCGCTGTGCCCACCTACCTCCAGAAAAAACCGAGCAATTGGTAAGCGAGGGCACCCCGCACGTGGTTCGTATGCGTGTACCCACCGACGGTGTTTGCCAGGTACATGACATGCTGCGCGGCACCGTCGAGATTCCTTGGGCGCAGGTCGATATGCAAGTGCTGCTAAAAACTGACGGCATGCCAACTTACCATCTTGCCAACGTCGTCGATGACCATTTGATGGAGATCACTCACGTCATGCGCGGCGAAGAGTGGCTCAACTCTGCCCCCAAGCATCAGCTGCTTTATGATTACTTTGGTTGGGAGATGCCAACACTCTGCCACATGCCGCTACTGCGTAACCCCGACAAATCAAAGCTGTCGAAGCGTAAAAACCCAACCTCAATCACTTACTACCGTGATGCCGGCGTACTGCCTGAAGCGCTGCTCAACTACCTAGGCCGTATGGGCTACTCAATGCCTGACGATACCGAAAAATTCACCTTGGATGAAATGATTGCCAGCTTTGATATCCAGCGCGTGTCTCTTGGCGGCCCTATCTTCGATACCGAAAAACTCAATTGGCTAAACAGCGAATGGCTACGCGCGCTTACACCTGAAGAGCTTAAAAACAAAATCCTTGAGTGGGCCAGTGACAGCGATAAACTCACCGCGATCGCCGCTGCGATTCAGCCACGCATCGAGCTGTTGTCTGACGCGGTCAACTGGGGCGGCTTTTATTTCCAAAACCTGCCAGACATCACCGCTGAGAGCTTTACGCATAAATCACTTGAGCCTGAGCAAATCATCGAGCTGTTACAACTGGCGCTTTGGCAGCTTGAGACCTTGCCGACGTGGTCGGAGGAAAACATCTATACCACGCTAAAAGGCCTCGCCGCCCACCTCGATATCAAGATGCGCGACTTTATGGCGCCATTCTTTATCGCGATTGCGGGTAGCACCTCGTCGACGCCCGTTATGAACTCGATGGCGATTATTGGCGCGGACATGACCTTGACGCGCTTGCGCCATGCGGTTGATGTCCTAGGCGGCCTCGGTAAAAAGAAACTTAAAAAACTTGAGAAAAAAGCGGCGGATCTGCCTAATTTTTTGGCTGATGCATAGTTTGGCAGCAGGGTACTATCGTACTTGCCGATGAAGAGTAGAATGGACAAATAATAAAAAAGAGTCAGCTCGATACTGGCTCTTTTTTATGCAACCTCCATACTCAAACGCCCATAATTAGCCATTTAAATACTTTTAATGACTTTTTTTGCATTATTTTGCATTTTTTTAAAAATAGCGGTTGACAAGACTGCTGGTCTTACCTAAAATACGCACACTCTTAGCGAGGGGCTATAGCTCAGTTGGTAGAGCACTTGCATGGCATGCAAGGGGTCAACGGTTCGACTCCGTTTAGCTCCACCATACTATTTATCGCTCAACGGATAAATATTGCTTTGAGAACAATGTCAGCACCTAGGCAAGGCTTATTAATAAATAAGCGCTCTGATATTGTGAAGTACCGTTATAACCATAGGTTATGACACTCTATGCGTCCCCATCGTCTAGAGGCCTAGGACACCGCCCTTTCACGGCGGTAACGGGGGTTCGAATCCCCCTGGGGACGCCACTATTCGGCGTCACTTATTAGCACTTTTGCTTAGCATCAGGTTAGACTAATAAGCGAACACTAAAAAATCCCAGTCATCATCCGGTGACTGGGATTTTTTTCGTTTGGCGTTTATAAAAACCATCGATATGAGCTGCTCATGATGACCGATACCATGTAAACTACGAAATAAACGATAAATAAAACACTCCCTTATTATTGCTATCACAAGGAAGTATGAGCCATGTTCGGTATCGAAAACTATCTGGGCTTTGTCTTGGCGGCGATTTTGTTAAACCTCACTCCAGGCACCGATACAATGTATATCATTACCCGTAGCGTCTCACATGGCAGCGTAGCAGGGTTTTATTCTGTCCTCGGTATCATCTCAGGCATCTTGGTACACACGGTATTCGCCGCATTGGGTCTATCGATCATTTTGATCAACTCACCTCTGGCCTTTACGATTGTAAAATATATCGGTGCCAGCTACTTGTGTTATCTGGGTATAAAAATGCTGATGAGTAAGCAGCCCTCTTTACTGGCAAATCATTTACCAAAAAGCAGCCCATCGGCACCTGCCAACTCTATAGCGCACTGGCAAATATACAAACAGGGCGTATTAACCAATGTCTTTAACCCAAAAGTCGCGCTATTCTTCCTTGCATTTTTTCCGCAGTTTATCGATCCTAACTATGCTCATAGCGCCTTGTCATTTCTGATTTTGGGATTGAGTTTTGCGCTGACGGGCTTTGTATGGTGTTCGTGCCTTGCTTTATTGGCCTCAAAATTTAGTGCCAACTTAAGAAAAAACCCAGCTATCGAAGTGATTTTAAATAAAATAAGCGGCGTGGTGTTTATTGGTTTGGGAGTTAAGTTGCTTACAGAGAAGGGATAAACAAACTGCAAATAATGATCAAATAAGCTGATTTTTATAAAATCTAACTACCCATAAAAAAGCCCAATCCCAGATTTTACTGGAATTGGGCTTTGTATTATTTAAAAGCTAATCAATCATTACGCAGCGTCTTTGTGATCGCTTGCAAGCTGTCGCAGTACATAGTGCAATACACCGCCATGACGTACGTATTCACGCTCTTTTGGTGTCTGCAAGCCGACGTTGACCTCAAAGGTTTCGGTCGAGCCATCAGCACGGGTGGCAGTGACTTGAGCGGTCTTACTCTCGCCATTGTTCAGACCAGTGATGCTCAGCACTTCTGAGCCATCGAGCTTGTAGGTTTGAGCGTCTTCGCCATCTTTGAAAGTCAATGGCAGCACGCCCATGCCGACGAGGTTTGAGCGGTGAATACGCTCGAACGAGGTGGTCAATACCGCTTTTACACCAAGCAAAATCGTACCCTTCGCTGCCCAGTCACGGCTAGAGCCTGAGCCATACTCCGCCCCGCCGAGGACGACGAGTGGACGCTTATCTTCTTTATACTTCATCGCTGCATCATAGATAGCCATTTCTTCGCCATCTTGTAGCGTCGACTTATCGTCTTTGAAGTAATAGGTGTAGCCGCCCTCTTTGCCATCCATCATTTGGTTTTTGATACGGATATTGGCAAAGGTACCACGGGTCATGACTGCATCATTACCACGGCGTGAGCCATAACTGTTGAAGTCCGCTTCCATGACACCGCGCTCTTGCAGATACTTACCTGCTGGTGAGTTTGGATCAATGTTACCAGCTGGCGAAATATGGTCAGTGGTGATTGAGTCACCAAATAGACCTAAGATACGCGCGTCTTCGATATCAGGGATACCTTCTGGCTCCATGGTCATACCATCAAAGAACGGTGGATTTTTGATGTACGTTGAGCCTTCATCCCATGGATATAGCTGACTATCGGCTGAGCTAATCGCGTTCCATTCTTTACTACCATCGAACACTTCACCATAGTTTTTACGGAACATATCAGCATCAATGTTATTGGCAATCAGCTCATTGATCTCATCTGACGTTGGCCAAATGTCTTTTAGATAGACATCATTGCCGTCTTGGTCTTGACCAAGCGGCTGGGTGGTCAAGTCGATATCAACCGTACCTGCCAGCGCATAAGCGACGACTAATGGTGGCGACGCCAAATAGCTTGCCTTGACGTGTGAGTGAATACGACCTTCAAAGTTGCGGTTACCAGAGAGTACCGCTGCCGCAACTAAGTCGTTTTCTTCGATACCTTGTTCGATACTTTCAAGCAGTGGTCCTGAGTTACCGATACAAGTGGTACAACCATAACCGACGAGATAAAAGCCTGTTTTTTCTAGCTCATCCATCAGTTTGGTTTTTTCTAAGTAATCCGTCACCACTTTTGATCCTGGTGCCAATGAGGTCTTAACCCAAGGTTTGGCTTTGAGGCCTTTGGCAGCGGCCTTTTTGGCGACCAGTCCAGCACCGAGCATGACGGCTGGGTTTGAGGTGTTGGTACAAGAGGTAATCGCGGCAATCACCACCGCGCCGTCACGTAATTTATACTTCTCATCATTAATGTCAACGATACTACAGAAGTTACCGTCTTCATCACAGTTTTTCGGCTTAGCTGCTAGGTTTTTGGCTTGCTCTTGCTTACCGCCTTCTTCATCGAAACGTACCTTAGCTTCAACTTCTTTTTTACGGTCCTTGGTCATCTTCTCAAGCGTTTCGCCGAATTTTTCGTGCATATCAGATAAGTTGATACGCTGCTGCGGTAAGTTAGGGCCTGCCAGTGCTGGCTGGACAGAGGACAGTTCAAGCTCTAGCTTACTTGAGTAAGTTGCCGCTGGCGTATCGGCATCATGCCATAAGCCCTGTGCCTTGGCATATTTTTCGACCAGCTCAATTTGCGCTTCGTCACGGCCTGATAGACGCAGATAGTCAATCGCCATTTGGTCAATCGGGAAAATACCACAAGTCGCGCCATATTCTGGCGACATATTGGCAATCGTCGCTCGATCTGCTAATGGCATTTGATGCAAGCCTTCACCGTAAAATTCGACAAACTTACCGACCACACCATGCGCCCGTAGCATCTCAACCACACGCAATACCAAATCCGTCGCGGTGACGCCTTCTCTGAGTTTGCCTGTCAGCTCAAAACCAACCACTTGCGGAATGAGCATTGAGGATGGCTGACCGAGCATTGCCGCTTCAGCTTCGATACCACCAACACCCCAGCCAAGCACACCGATACCATTAATCATCGTGGTGTGACTGTCGGTACCAAACACCGTGTCAGGATAGGCCGTCAGTTCGCCATCGACATCTGCTGCCATGACTACGCGCGCAAGATACTCTAAGTTGACTTGGTGCACGATGCCGGTCGCTGGTGGAACAACGACAAAGTTTTCAAAGGCATTTCGGCCCCAATGGAGAAACTCATAACGCTCATTATTACGCTTAAACTCAATCTTCTCGTTGAGATCCAGCGCATCTTCGCGGCCATAAGCATCCACTTGTACCGAGTGGTCGACGACCAACTCACTGGGGATAAAGGGATTAATTTGCTCAGCACGACCACCCAGCTCTACTACCGCATCGCGCATCGCTGCCAGATCGACGACTGATGGCACGCCGGTGAAATCTTGCAGCACCACGCGTGCTGGCATGAATGCAATCTCTTTGGACGCCTCAGCGCCAGCGTCCCAGTTGGCCACTGCTTCGATGTGGTTTTTGCCCACAGACTGACCATCATCTTCGTTACGCAATAGGTTCTCTAGTACGACCTTCATACAGTACGGTAGCGTATTGATATTGTCGTAAGTCTCGGCAAGTTTGGGCAAGCTATAATAGGCATGCTCCTTGCCATCGACCGAAATGGTGTCTTTTACATTAAAGATATCACTCATGGTAGCTTCCTTATCGTTGTTATAAATCCTAAACATAAATGGCTAATCGTAAGTCAGCATTTATGTTGATATTGGTGGCTCAATAAATGGTGGTTTATTAAAGCAATACTGTGTCAAAGTAGGCACTAAAAACATTCATGACTACAAAACCATGTAAGACAAAATCCTAAGACATATGTTTTCATCAACCCAAGCTCTAAAGGTGCTTGTAAGACCTGACATCAGCTTGTTTTTACCATAACAAATATATAGTGCTTTGTTAACGTCTAGACGTAGTCAAATCGTGGCACAATCGTAACTGTAACAATGTGTTAGCGAGTTATTAATTAAAGGCTAGACAAATCCATTTTTATTACTTTTTACGGCGACCACTACGAAACACAAATGCATCATCATAAAAATGAGAATCTTCATTCTCGGCCCAAAAATGCGGCACACCTAAAATAGGCAGTGGCGATAAATGACGCGGTGTGACTGTGTCCTTTGATAATAATTCATTCATATAATCAGCCAATTTATCATCCAAAAAGGCGATGCGCTGCTGCGTTGACAAGGCAAAGAAATCTTGGCCGACGTTGATGACCACACTATGCGCGCACAAGGGCTTACGCGGTGCTATTAATTGCTCAAGAAGGGCATGACCAAAAATATAAACCGCCGCTTGCGCCTTTGGACTAGGACTTATAGGGTCATCCCACTGCGTGCGGGGCTGTACCAAACTGCCCTGCCAGTCAAAGTCGATCAACGCCTCGCCAATACTAGGATTTGCGGTAACCAATACCGCGCCGTTTTCATCAAACACAGTGATGGTATCGCGGACGCGGCCCCGACTGGCACCGTTCCCTTGCTGCTCAATCTCAAGCATATGATAGTGGTTTAGCAGGGCTTTGGTCTTAGGGAACGTCAGCCAAATACTGCCGTTAAATAAGTCGTGTAAGTTATCACGCGTCGGGATATTACCCGTACTGCCGATAAACCTTTCGTAAGCCTCGCCCTCTGGCAACGCATCTTGTGAGACAAACTGTAAAGCCTGCGCCTTATGGTTAGATGCAGGCTTGGTGTGTGGCAGTCGCTGCTGCAAGGCTGCTGCCTGCTGATGCAATGCGGTATTTAATACTTTAGCGATGATGTCTGGCGTGTTTTGTGTGCGGCTGATATCAAGGACTTGAGTCTCAGGAGCAGAGCTTTTAGTATTAGCGCACCTAATGCTCAAGCCTTTTGTCGCACTGAGCTGAGTAATAGTTTGACTAATGGCATCTAACTGCTGCACATGACGAAGCCACGGCGCGCGCCAGTCAATCTGGGCAAAGCTGTCATCAAGTCTGTTGGCAACTATGGCTGACGTCTGTACAGACGAATCATTTAGCAAAGGCTGGTCAAAACGCGCATCTAAACGATGCAAAGGAGGCAGGTTACTGGCAGTCATATCAAACTATCTCTCATGGGCAATGGGCGGCTTATGGTATCATGGTGCGCTTTTTTACGGCTAGACGGGCAGCTCGAAACGTTGTGTTCGTGCGCTATTTATTGATGAGTTTTTATGGCAAATTTTAACACCCACTTAAATGTTGCATTTATGGTCAGCGGTACACTGAGCTTAACGGTCTATAAAGCGGGGCTGGTTGATGACTCTGGGTTTTTGATGTGTGCAGCGCTCGGTACCATCGGCGGCCTCTTGCCAGACTTGGATTCGGATCACTCAACACCGATTAAGCTTGGCTTTAACCTCATCTCTTTTGTCTTCGCTTTTGGGCTGGTGATGCATTGGCGCGGTGAGCTGAGCTTATTGGCATTGATGGTATTGTGGCTGGCAGGCTATGGGTTTATGCGTTATGTAGTATTTCATATCTTCACCACGATGACGGTGCATCGCGGCGTTATCCATTCTGTGCCTTATATGGCGATATTGGGCTTGGCGCTGACGTATTTAAGCCATGATATTTTGCACCTGCCCTTAACGGTGAGCTGGTTTTATGGTTTGTTTTTATTTGGCGGCGCGATGGTGCATTTGGCTCTAGACGAATTATATAGCGTCAACTTGTCCAATATGAAAATGAAGCGATCGTCGGGTACGGCGATGAAGTTTTATCAGCATAAAGACAAATGGTGGTATTTGCTGCTATACGTTATTTTGGTGTTATTGTTATATATAGCGCCGCCGTTTGACACCTTTTGGCAGCAGGTCAGTGATCCTGCAGCTTGGGCAAAGCTTAAGCTCGGTCTATGGCCAGAATTGATAAAAGGCTGGCTAAGTTAAGGCCGCCTCTACCAGCAAAAAATGATAAATAATGAGAGTACACTATGTCGACTTCTGCCGCCCTCCAAACCTGCCCTTGCCAAATCAACCCCGCGTCAGAGACCGCCACCGCGCCCCTACTTTATAAAGACTGCTGTCAACCTTATCATGACAGCGTTTTAAATAAAGAAATGAATAAAGAAATGAATAAAGAAGTGAATAAAGAAGTGAATAAAGAAGTGAATAAAGAAGCGGATAAAACTGACGGCGTACAGGCAGAAACAGCGGAGCGTCTGATGCGCACGCGTTATAGCGCTTTTGTGCTTATCAAGCCAGAATACATCGTCAAAACCACACTACCCGCGCAGCAAAGCTTGCTCGATGTCACAGCGATTGAGGAATGGGCCACTAAGACCGATTGGGCAGGATTAGAGGTTGTAGAACACAGAGCAAAGCTTGGCAAACGGCACGCGCAGGTCGAATTTAAAGCTTATTTTAGAACGCCTGATGGCTTGCAAGCGCATCACGAGTTGTCTGCCTTTGTAAAGGTAGTGAGTAAAGCCCATCATGATACGCGTTGGTATTTTCTCGACCCAACCGTTCCTATGTCTGTCGCCCAAAAGCAGCCGTGTATTTGTGGCTCGGGTGAGAAGTTTAAGCGCTGTTGTGGATTATACAGTTAATTCACTTTAAAACCGATACGGTGCCTGCCGGCGCTATACACTGGCCCCAACCGCCCGTGCCACTGCAATCCCTTCATCAATGGTCAAAAACTTACGCTGGCTTGGGCTGTCTTTATAAATAATCTCACCCTCAGAGAATATCAGACATTCATTGACCGCCAACTGTTGCCATTTTTCATTTTCAGTCAATGGTACGGTCACCAAAATCGTCACCTTATCGGTATCGGTGGTGACATCGCTAAAGTTAATCGCTAAGTCATCGTCCGCCAGTTTCGCTTCACCAAATGGTGCTTGGCGGGTGAGATAAAACAACAAGCTACCGGCATACGCCAATTGCCAGCGGCCGTTGGAGATTAGGCAATTAAACAGGCCATTGGCCGATAAATAACGGCACTGCGTGGTCAAAAAGTTAAACAGCGTCTGGTCGTCAGGACGGGTTTTAAAAGTGCTTTTTAAGCGATTGACCAGATAACAAAACGCCATTTCTGAGTCGGTGCTGCCAACAGGTTGGCAGTGCGAGGCGTTGCCATTGTCTTGCAGACGCTGACAGCGCTTGATAAATTCACCATTCATCTGCCCGTTGTGGGCAAATACCCACTGCTCGCCCCAGACTTCGCGAACGAAAGGATGGGTATTTGCCAGACAGTTTTGTCCCTGCGTGGCTTTACGAATATGGGCGATGACATTCATGGCCTTAATCGGATAATTATTGACCAAATCTGCCACTGGCGACAGATGGCTTGGGCGATTGTCATGAAACAAACGTAGCCCTGTTGAGTCGTTTGCCGTCTCGCCATTATTGGTGCAGTCACTACGCTCAAAAAAAGCAATACCAAAGCCGTCCTCATGACTGTCCGTCATACCGCCGCGACGACGAAACCCTGCAAAGCTAAACCCAATATCGGTTGGGGTATTACAGTTCATTCCTAAGAGCTGGCACATTTATAGATCACCATCATGATTGTCGTTATGGTCGTCGTTTTTTGTAGGATGTACAGTCGCGCTTGCGCCATTTTCTGCCCCTTCATCAAACATCTCATAGGGCGTCGCGCCTTCGGTATCGATACTGTCCAAGATACGTTTGGCATGCGCCAGCTCGGTATCTTGTATCCATAGAATAATACCTGAATTCATCCCTGGCATCGCGCTGAGCGGCTGCAAGGACACCGTGATACCATTATTACGCAGCAGATTGGCATGCAGCTCACCTTGCATATTGGTGTCATAGCGTGCCAGTTTGTGCCAGTTATCAACTTGATCGGTCATAGGGTCACCTCTGTGGTTTGGATGCAAAAAATGGTATCGAGCAGAAAAAACTTACGCCAATTGATCGAGCGTATATTCTTTGATGCTCAACTCACGACGATTACGTAAAGTAGCACGCGCTTGCTCAGCGTGGGTGATATCACTAAATACGCCAATGATTTGCTTGTCGCTCTTATCATTTGATAATACAAATACCGTCTTTTGCGATTTTTCGACATGGGCCCAATGATAAGCCGCCAGACGCTTCATGAGGTCAGGATTTTTCACCATGATATTGTCGCCCGTCCGACCTTCGGTACGGTTGTAATGAATGACATTAAGACGCAAAAGCCAGAAAATCACCGCTGCCTTGGCAAGCATCACCGGCATGGCACGCTTTTCAATATCAGTAAGCACTCTTTTGGATTCATAGCCTTGTAAAAAGGCCGTCATTTTTTCACGGTCAAAATGAACCCTTTCACCTTGCTCGGCATCGCCCCACGTGGTACAAAAATCATTGATGGTAATGGCGATATCCATCACATAATGCTCGACACTGACCTCAGTAAAATCCAATAGACCTGTTAGCTTTTCCTGCCCTTTAGTCAAGTCCCATAGCGTATTGTCAGCGAACATATCGAGATGACACAAGCCTTTTGGTAAGTCGGTCAGAGGTAGATTTGAGTAAGCTTGCCAAATATCACGCATGAGCTTGGCTTCATCGCCGGGCATAAACTGCATTTCACGGTCGCGCACCTCGCTCCACGGGTAGAGGGGCACGCCGTAGTCTTGTGCCGGTTGTAGCGCTTGCAAGGTCTCATGCAGCATCGCTAACGCCGCGCCGATCTCATGACACATCGCAGGCGTGGTCTCTTGCGGATGGGCGCCTGCCAAGCACGGCACCAAGGTGATTGCTTTGTCCTCATAATGAATGACATAGCGTTTTTTCGTATCAGCGTTATCATCAGCACCTAATGCTACCAGTGCCAGCGGGGCAGCGACCGGCAGCTTGCCATCTAGTTGGTTTAATATCACTGCCATTTTTTCGATATCCTCTGGTGGGCGCTCTTCAAACAAGGTAAACACATAAGCGTGCGCGCCATCGACATCGTCCGTCGTTTGAATAAACCAGTTAGAGTTTTTGATGCCTTGGGTAATCGGAATCGCGCGGGAAAATGACACGCCAAAACGCTGGCAAAAGGCGGCAAATTGATCATCAGTTAACTGGGTATAGACGGACATGACATCTCACTTTGGCAATTGGATAAGAAGATAAATAGAATAAATCTGGACGCTAATGACAATAATCGTCCCGCGCATCAGCAAACCATCATAAATAGCATAATAATCTTGTGAAAACCTGCCTGATATGGCAGTGATTTTGCTAGACTAGCGCTTATGGTTGAATTGATTATAAGGTGAAAGACCCTATGTTAGCAAAGCGTATCATTCCTTGTTTGGACGTGGACAATGGCCGCGTGGTCAAAGGCGTACAGTTTGTCGATATCAAAGACGCTGGCGACCCTGTCGAAGTGGCGCAGCGCTACAACGAACAAGGCGCTGATGAGATTACTTTTTTGGATATTACTGCCACCAGCGATGAGCGTGATACCACTTATCATACCGTCGAGCGTATGGCGGAGACGGTATTTGTCCCATTAACCGTCGGCGGCGGTGTGCGTAAAATCGCTGATATTCGTAACCTGCTCAATGCTGGCGCGGACAAAGTGGCGATTAACTCAGCCGCTGTTTTTACGCCTGAATTCGTCGGAGAGGCGGCGCAAAAATTTGGCAACCAATGTATCGTCGTCGCCATCGATGCCAAACGCGTTGAAGATGTAGAGGTGGATGGCGTACTCACACCACGCTGGGAGATTTTTACCCATGGCGGACGTAAGCCGACTGGCATTGATGCCGTCGCTTGGGCAAGCAAGATGGCCGATCTGGGTGCTGGCGAGTTACTCGTTACTTCGATGGACGGTGACGGCACCAAAAAAGGCTATGATTTGGCGCTGATGCGTGAGATTACCCGCCGCGTCAATGTCCCTGTTATTGCCTCTGGCGGCGTGGGCAACCTGCAACATTTGGCGGATGGTGTGCTTGAAGGTGGTGCTGATGCGGTGCTGGCAGCCAGTATCTTTCACTTTGGCGAATACACCGTGTCGGAGGCCAAAGCCTATATGGCAGCAAAAGGCATACCCATGCGCCTATAAGCTTGGTAAAATACAACTGCCTTGACAAAAAATGTTATCATAGCGCTACTTATTTATTTTTGTCAGTTAACTATTGAAAACAATCGAGATTTTGTACAAAAATTTTGCTTATAATGCTACTTATTCAAAGGATTTTTTATGTCAAATTTACAGCAGCAGCGCAACGATATTACCCATATCGATGGTAACTTGCATCAAAACGAAGCGGCACGTATCGGTATCGTTGTTGGCCGCTTTAATGGGTTTGTCGTCGAGTCATTAGTTGACGGGGCTATCGACGCCTTACTACGTCATGGCGTATTGGGCAGCAACATCACTGTGATTCGTGTACCAGGTGCCTTTGAGCTACCCCTTGTCGCCCAGCGCGCCGCTGAGTCAGATCGTTTTGATGCCATCATTGCCCTCGGCGCGATCATCCGTGGTAGCACGCCACATTTTGACTTTGTCGCTAGCGAGTCAGCCAAGGGTCTGAGCAGCGTTGCGATTGATTATAATATCCCTGTGGCCAACGGCGTTATCACCACTGACAGCATCGAGCAGGCAATTGAGCGCTCAGGCACGAAGGCGGGCAATAAAGGCTCAGAAGCAGCGATGGTCGTCCTTGAGATGCTAGCGGTTTTATCACAGTTAGATATTGATGACGATTACGACAATGATAATGACGCGTAATATAGTCAGTTGAAAACCAAACTGGCATAAGTTCCAAAGCGCGACTGGGATGAATTTTGCGCAACCTCTGTGTATACAGCACGCAAGGAAAGTTTATACCAGTAGCGCTATAACATTTTTAAATTGAATCTACTACATCGCAGTCGTTTTATAGATTTATTATTTATTGTTTTACTGTTTTTGATTGGCGCTGATGGGTTAAAAACTCGTAGCGTCAGTGTCTTAAAGCTCGCGGCACTGCCGACAAAGCGCTGCAATTTTGCTTTAACACTCGATTGTCATCATCTGCCAGTCGATTACTATTTAACATTTTTAGTTCAAACGTCTATGCTTTTCTTATCACAGGCTATTTTTTACAATCAAGCTGATTGTACCCTGACGCTATTGGTATCAATATATCTATATTAAATAGTCGTTAAATAATTGATGAATACAGTCAATCAAAAAATAGTTAATAAAAGCAGTTACTCAAAACAGCCACTTAACATTCAGGTATTTACCCCCTATGACTGACCAACTCAAGCGCGCCATCAACGCTGCAAAAACCGCACAGACCAATGACCAACAAGCTGAAGCGACTCGTCTCGCAAGCAGCAGTGCAGGTGAGCAAAAATTTGATATGAGTGAGTCTTCTTATAAGACCAGTCACACCGCTGTGCGCAAAGCCAGACGCTTTGCCATGCAAGGCTTATATGAATGGCTGGTCACCGACCGCCGTTTTGATAAAGACGGTAAGCTTGGCTGGAAAGACAATGCGCCGCACGATATCGCCGCGCGCACCCGTGCGACCAACGCCATGCATACGGTACATATCGGCTACTATCACGAAATGATGCGCGATATTCCCGAGCAAATCGAAGCACTAGATGCGCTTATCAGTCAGCATCTCGATCGCGATATCGATAAATTAGACACTGTTGAGCATGCTATTTTATTGATTGGTGCCTACGAGCTGCAAAACCGCTTAGAGATTCCTTATAAAGTGGTACTAGATGAAGCAATGAAGCTCAACAATCACTTTGGCGCCACTGACGCGCACAAGTTAATCAACGCGGTGCTCGATAAAATGGCCACAGATCTGCGTGACCTCGAAGTACAGGCCGACATCAAGGCCAACCGCCGCAGCTCACAAAAAGCCGCTGCGCCCGCCGCACAGCCGCAGCCGCAAACTACTGATGAAACCAAGGCTGTCACTAACGCTGACGACACCAGCGAGACGCCGACCACAACTGGCAAACCTCGTATCAGTGCCAATAAAGCCATTAAACGGCCACGTGCTAACAAGGCTCAGGCAAATATCAGTGATTATAGAGCCAGCAAAAAAGCCAGTGCGCAAGGACATAATGAGGCAGCAGCCGCGCCTACCCCTGAGAGCACTGCCGCCGATGTGGGGCTACATGATTCAAACCTTGTCAACTCAGACGAAAAAAGTAAAGACTAACCATGAATGAATTTGAGCTGATCGAGCGCATCTTTGCACAGATGCAAATATCGCCAGCACGCACGGCAACGGACGTCGAAAAAGGCATCGGTGATGACGCGGCGGTGATGAGCGTGCCTACAGGCGCGCGCTTGGTCAGCTGCATTGATACTCTTGTTCAAGGGCGGCATTTTAGCGCCGACTGGGATGAGATACATCAATTAGCCTTTCAAATTGGCTATAAAGCGGTCGCGGTCAATGTCTCAGATATCGCTGCGATGGGTGCGGCGGCGCACAGTATTTTGTTGGCGCTGGCATTACCTGAGCGCTTAGCGACTGAGACTTGGCTCACTGAATTTGCCAAGGGTTTGTTTCATGCCTGCCAGCTCTTTGGCGTGACCCTGATAGGCGGTGATACCACGCGCAGCGATAACTTAGTGTTAAGCGTTAGCGCGCAAGGGTTTTTAGCCGCTGATACACCAGCCGTCTATCGCTCAGGCGCGCAAGTCGGTGATAAAGTCTATGTATCAGGCACGCTTGGGGATGCCGCATATGCGCTGCAGCATCCTGATAGCAGCCAAGGCATAGCGCTGGCGCATCGCTTGCACATGCCGACGCCGCGTATCACCTTAGGGGCCGCGCTGGCCAAAGTGGGCGCCACAGCGATGATCGATATCTCTGATGGTCTGTATCAAGACCTTGGGCATATCTGCGAGCAAAGTGGCGTTGGCATACGTCTTGATTTAGAGCAGCTGCCAACCAGCCAAGCGTTAGCGAGCGTGGATATATCTGAGCGCTTACTATGCCAGCTGGCAGGTGGCGACGACTACGAGCTGGCTTTTACTTTACCTGCTGATATCGAGCCACCCGTCAACGATATCAGTGATACGCCAGTGACCTGTATTGGCGAGGTGATAGCATTGGCCAAGGCAGACACGGCAACAAATAGGCATGCTGAGCTGTATTATCAAGGACAGCGGGTAACACCGACGCACCCTGCCCCTTTTGCCACATGGCCCACGCTGACGGGTTACCAACACTTTGCAGGTTAATCCATGACCGATCACGATCTATCCAAGCCTGACATCCGGCAAGCCAATGACTGCCCGCCTCTACCTGCCACGGCCAGCACGATCGATCGTGTGGTTTATTGGCTTGGTATTGGTCTCGGTAGTGGCCTGCCCCGCCGTGCCCCCGGCACATGGGGGACAGTGGGCGGGCTACTCGTCGCGATACCGCTGATGAGTTTCGGCTTTTTGCCGTTTTTGATAATCACTATATTGTCTTGTGTCGTTGGTAACTCAATATGCGGCAGAACCTCCACCCTGATGGGCGGTCACGATAACCCGCATATCGTCTGGGATGAATGGGCGGGTATGTGGCTCACTTTGCTGCCGATGTCTTATATGGGCGTTGCCGATAGCAGTTTTTGGCAAAATATCAGCCAAACCTCTTCTCTCATCGCGCTTCTTATCGCCTTTATCCTGTTTCGTTTTTTTGACATCATCAAGCCACCACCGATCGGCTGGGCGGATAAAAAAGTCGCCGGTGGCTTAGGTATCATGCTCGATGACATCATCGCAGGTATCATGGCGGCAATTGTTTGGATTGTTCTTTATAGTAGCGTATTATCACTTGCTAACTGATGCTGCTATGAGTCGTTAGCACATTTCGTGACGCTGCAAATAAGACGTTACAAAGATGTCACGACTTAGCAGTTTGGTTGGTTACGCATTTACGTTATAATTCAAATCATATCTTGTTACATTTGTAGGCCATTATGACTTCTCCTCTTTCGGTAATTATCCTAGCAGCGGGTAAAGGCACGCGTATGCAGTCGGCCAAACCCAAAGTCCTGCAGACATTGGCTGGCAAGTCTTTACTCGCTCACGTCTTAGATACCTGTCACCAGCTGACGGTCGATGAGACCATCATCGTGCATGGTTTTGGCGGTGAGCAAGTCAAAGCTGAAATCACCACCCAGTATGCCCAGTCAGCCCTTACTTGGGTGGCACAAACTGAGCAGCTAGGGACCGGGCATGCGGTCAAGGTCACGCTGTCTGATTTGCCAAAAGACGGGCAAAGCCTGATTCTTTATGGTGATGTACCATTGGTCAGTTGCCAGACGTTAACCGCATTACAGTCGGCCAATACCGATGGCATGTCGATGCTGACGCTAACGGTAGATAACCCATTTGGGCTAGGCCGTATCAAACGTGACAACAACGGTAATATCGAAGCCATCGTTGAACAAAAAGACGCCAGCGCTGATGAGCAAGCCATCAAAGAAATCAATAGCGGTATTTACTGCGTCGATAATGCTCTGCTTCATAAATACTTGCCGAAACTTTCAAACGACAATGCCCAACAAGAATACTATCTGACAGATATCGTCAAGATGGCCGTGGCCGATGGCATCGCTATCGCTGCGATCGAGCCTGAGCATACCTTTGAGATTGAAGGCGTCAATAACCGTCAGCAGCTCGCCAGCTTAGAGCGGACGTGGCAAGGAAAGTTAGTCGCCGACTTACAAGAAGCCGGCGTGCAGTTTGCCGATCCTAGTCGTGTCGATATTCGAGGGACCCTAAGCGCCGGTCAAGATGTGTTTGTCGATGTTGGCGTGGTGTTTGAGGGTGATTGTACCTTAGGCGACAATGTCTATATCGAGGCAGGATGCGTCATCAAAAACGCTCATATCGGCAATGCTTGTCACATCAAACCCTACTGCGTCATTGATCATGCCAAGATTGGCACTGGTGTCGATGTCGGGCCTTTTGCGCATTTGCGTCCTGAAAGCGTACTAGCAGACCAGAGCAAGGTCGGTAATTTTGTCGAAATCAAAAAATCCACCATCGGTCAAGGCAGCAAAGTCAATCACTTAAGCTACGTGGGCGACTCGACCGTCGGGACAGGCGTCAATATCGGTGCAGGTGTCATTACCTGTAATTATGATGGTGCCAATAAGTCACAAACCATCATTGAGGACAACGCCTTTATCGGCTCCAATGCCAGCTTGGTGGCACCGGTTACCATCGGTGATACAGCAACTGTAGCGGCAGGCTCGGTGATTACCAAGGATGTCGATGCCAGTGCCTTAGCGTTTGGCCGCGCTCGGCAAACGCAAAAAGAGAACTTTCAGCGTCCAACTAAAAAATAAAGACGGCGGTGATCGTCAACACGATAAAAACGGTGGTAAGACCACTAAGGCAGTACGACAATAATTTGTGGTGCTGCTTATTTATATTTATAGATTAATGATTATCCATGTGCTGATGCCTTGCAAAATCACATGGTATGAAAACATAAAATTTAAGGAATAATTATGTGCGGAATCGTTGGAGCAGTTGCTGAGCGTAATATCGCCAATATCTTACTTGAAGGACTAAAACGTTTGGAATACCGCGGCTACGACTCCGCTGGCCTAACAGTCATTCGTGATGGCGAGCTACATCGCGAACGCCAAGTGGGCAAGGTACAAGCCTTAATCGATGCCGTCGCCGTCAACCCTGAATTTTTTGATGGTCATATCGGTATTGCCCATACCCGCTGGGCGACACATGGCGAGCCTGCCCAGCGCAACGCCCATCCGCATATCTCTGGTAAGATCGCGGTGGTGCATAACGGCATTGTGGAAAACTATGCCGAGCTTAAAGAAACGCTGATAGCAAAAGGCTACGAGTTTACCTCAGAGACCGATACCGAAGTCGTTGCGCACTTAATCAATGATATCTATAAAAACACACCTGACTTATTAGACGCGGTGCGTGCGGTCATTCCCATGTTGCACGGCGCTTTTGCCCTTGGCATTGTGCATATCGATTGCCCAGGCGAGCTGATTACCGTCCGTTTAGGTTCGCCATTGGTCATCGGTGTGGGGATTGGCGAGAATTTTATCGCGTCCGATCAGCTAGCACTTCTGCCCGTGACCAACCGCTTTATGTATCTAGAAGAAGGCGATATCGCTAAATTAACCCGAAATAGCATTGAAGTATACGCAGACGGTATAAAAGTAAAACGTCAAATACATGAGATTGACGCCGCCCAGCATAATGCCGATAAAGGCGAGTTCAGACATTATATGCTCAAAGAAATCTACGAGCAGCCAGATGCAGTTGCTCGTACCATTGAGATGGCAGTAGATAGCGATGCGCCATCTAAGCTGCGCGATGATTTTTTACAGCGTCATGAAGCGCAGTTAAAAAGCATTAAACAGATCCAAGTCATCGCTTGTGGCACCAGTTATCACGCAGGTTTGGTGGCAAAGTATTGGTTTGAAAGTCTCATTCGTGTGCCGTGCTCAGTCGAAGTGGCTAGTGAGTTTCGCTACCGCAATCCGGTCGTCGTCGATAACACACTGGTCATTTGCATCTCGCAGTCTGGTGAGACAGCCGATACCTTATCGGCGCTACGCGATATTCAAAAACACACACCAGCCGGTCTTGTGAGCTTGGCACTGTGCAACGTACCGACGTCGTCTTTGGTACGTGAGACCGATATCTTTTTGCCAACGCTTGCAGGCCCTGAGATTGGTGTCGCTTCCACCAAAGCTTTTACCACTCAGCTGGCCGCCTTGATGCTACTGGTGCTAAAGGTAGGCGCCGTCCAAGCGCGCATGACAGGCGAGAAGCTGAGCATGCTGCTAGAGAAACTACAAGCGCTGCGCGGCCAACTGCATGCCAGCTTACACCTCGATGCGCCTATCAAAGTCATGAGCGAGCATTTTGAATATAAGAAAAGCTGCTTGTTTTTAGGTCGCGGTTTACAATTTCCTATTGCACTAGAAGGCGCATTGAAGCTAAAAGAGATCTCTTATATCCACGCTGAAGGCTATGCCGCCGGCGAGCTAAAACACGGCCCATTAGCCTTGGTGGATAAAGACATGCCAATCGTGGTGCTCGCGCCAAAAGACAGTATGTTTGATAAACTCAAAGCCAACATGCAAGAGGTGCATGCGCGCCATGGCGAGCTGTTTGTCTTCGCCAGTGAAGAGAGCAAGATGGTTGCAGAAGATAGAATGCACGTGGTCTATGTGCCTGAGGTTTGCGAGACACTGGCCCCTATCGTCTATAGCATACCTGTGCAGCTGCTGTCATACCATGTGGCCGTGATGCGCGGTACAGATGTCGACCAGCCTCGTAATCTCGCAAAATCAGTGACGGTCGAATAATACAACTTATTGATTTTAAATGGTTTTTTATAAATTAAACCATTGTATAACACTAAACCCTTTGCTGTCTAGCATTACTAGATAGCAAAGGGTTTAGTGAACGTTGTTAACGGAAATAATATGATTAGGGCGTGTTCTCTCTCTAAAGAGAACACGCCCTATTATACAAATATCACTCTCTAAACCAGCCCTTTATACAGAAAATAAAACCCAACGACGGTCAATAACACCGCAAAACATTTCTTTAATAATTGCGGTGATAATATATGAGCGACTTTTGCGCCCAATTTTGCGGTAAAAAAGCTCATGATACTAATACCTAAAAAGGCATAAATATGCACAAAGCCGATGGTATTGGGCACATCTACTTGCTTTTGCATCCCAAAGAGCATAAACCCTAGAGCGCCTGCAACCGCAATCGGTAGACCGCACGCCGCTGAGGTGCCCACCGCTTTTTGCATCACCACATTATAACGCGTCAGATATGGCACCGTTAAGCTGCCACCGCCAATCCCAAAGATAGCTGAGGCAATACCGATGACGCCGCCTACTGCGAGCTGCTTGGGTTTTGATGGTAGTGTTGTATTGCGATAGTTGGCACCACTACTGGCGCTATTGGCATTATTCATGGCTTGTTTTTTACCAGCAAAAAACATCTTATAAGCGACCCACAGCAAAAACACCCCAACAACAATCTGCAGATACAGCCCAGAGATTTGCCCAGCAATCCCTGCACCTAGAAAACACCCAAGCGCCATACCAGGTGCCAGATTTTTAAAGACCGGCCAGATGACGCCGCCCTTTTTATTATGCGCCATCAAAGAGCTGATCGAGGTGACGATGATGGTGGCAAGCGATGTCCCTAACGCCAGATGCATGATCGCGTCGGCATCATAACCCATTTGGGTAAAGACGATAAACAATAGCGGTACGATGATGGTACCACCGCCTACCCCAAACAGCCCTGCCGCAAACCCTGCGAGCGCGCCTATTACTAAAAAAATGATTAATTCCACAGGATAGCTACTTCTTATTTGATTTTAGTGAAAGGATGATTGTATTGATACACGCGTGCCCTGCATTTATGCCAAGTCTGTCTGACCCACGCGCGCGTAGGCTCGATTAAAATATACCAAACTCTCATCGTTGATACCTGCTGAGCCAGACTGTTTGATGGCGACCACGCGGCACATAAACACACTATGCGTGCCCACTTCTTGCACCTGTTCAATCTCACAATCAAAACTCACCAGCGCATCTTCTAGCACAGGCGCGCCAGTGCTCAGCTCCGTCCAAGCACCATGGGCAAATCGCTCTGCTGGGCTGAGCCTTGAGGCAAACACGTTAGATAACTGTTGGTGCTGAGTGCCCAACACATTGACGCTCAGCGTTTTATTGTCGATAAAATGACTGTGTGAGCGCGAGGCTTGGTTCATACAGACGAGCAGTGTTGGCGGCGTGTCTGTGACACTACATACCGCAGAGGCAGTAAAACCATGTCGGCCTGTGTCTCCGTTTGTAGTGACCACGTTGACTGCTGTCGTCAACAAAGACATGGCCTCTCTAAAACCGCTTGCTTCAATCATCGCTTTTATCCTCAGTTAGCATGTGACCCGTGTCAGACAGACGTTAAGCGCCCAGCTCTTTACGCACGATTGCCGCGCCCGCGCTCAACGCATTTAATTTACCGCGTGCAACGCCGCGAGATAGTGGTGCCATGCCGCAGTTGGTGGACGGATACAGCTTGTCTGCATCGACAAACTGCAAGGCTTTGCGTAGTATCTCTGCCACCGCTTCAGGCGTCTCGATACTATCGCTCGCCACATCGATGGCACCGACCATTACTTTTTTACCGCGGATTAGTTCAATCAGATCCATCGGGACGTGCGAGTTTTGGCACTCAAGCGAGACAATATCTATGCTCGACTGTTGCAGCTTTGGAAAGGCCTGCTCATACTGACGCCACTCTGAGCCCAGTGTCTTTTTCCAGTCGTTATTGGCTTTGATGCCATAACCATAACAAATATGCACCGCTGTTTCACACTTTAGGCCTTCGATAGCACGCTCCAACGTAGCGATGCCCCAATCATTGACGTCATCAAAAAACACGTTAAATGCAGGCTCGTCGAATTGAATGATATCCACACCAGCTGCTTCTAACTCTCGGGCTTCTTGATTTAAGATTTTAGCAAACTCCCACGCCAGTTTTTCACGGCTTTTATAATGACCATCATATAAAGTATCAATCATGGTCATCGGCCCGGGCAATGCCCATTTGATCGGCTGGTCAGTTTGACTGCGTAAAAATTTTGCATCATCTACAAACACAGGCTTTGAGCGACTGACATTGCCCACTACCGACGGCACGCTGGCCTCATAGCGATTACGAATTTTGACCGTTTCACGATTGGTAAAATCCACACCCTCAAGATGCTCGATAAAGGTGGTGACAAAATGCTGACGAGTCTGCTCGCCATCACTCACGATATCAATGCCTGCTTGTACTTGCTCCTGCAGTGACACCCGTAGCGCGTCTTGCTTGGCCTCTAGCAGCTCATCGCCTGCTAGCTTCCAAGGTGACCACAGCTTCTCAGGCTCAGCCAGCCATACAGGTTTTGGCAAGCTGCCAGCAGTAGAAGTTGGTAATAATATGTCCATGGCTTGTCTCTTTTTACTGTGATAGTTTTTACTATGTTTGGTTGTCTAATAAACGACAGATAACTGCCTGATAGGTCACTGATGCCATCATGCTGCTTGTCTTTTTGCCGCGGTTTGTTTTAGCGCTGGCGTTTGCACTGGGTAGTTTGTCGCCCATTCCTCTAATATGGCTTGATACGGCTGGATAAAGGCCTCTTGGGTAAACCTGCCTTGTGTCACCGCCAACTGGCTACGCTCCTCGCGGTCATAGACTATTTGGGTGAGTGAATAGTCTTGATAGTTTAGGCTTGGCTGGTACACCTGAGCGGCAGCGGCGTTGGCATTATAAATCTCTGGGCGATAGATCTTTTGAAACGTCTCCATAGTGCTAATGGCACTGATCAGCTCAAGGTCGGTATAGTCACTGAGCAAATCACCAGCAAAATAAAAGGCTAAAGGCGCCGCGCTACCCTCAGGCATAAAGTAGCGAACGCTTAAGCCCATTTTAAAAAAGTACTCATCGGTCAATGACCCTTTGTTCAATGAGCCACCGTCTTGTCTGTACTCAGTCCCCAAGACAGGATGCTGGTTGCCCGTGCGATAATAAGTCTTGCTAGTCGACACACTCAGGCAAATGACAGGCTGTTTGTTAAATCTTGCGTGGTAAGCGTCTGAGTTCAACAGATGCTGAAACAGCTTGCCGTGCAAGTCGCCAAAATCCTCCGGCGGCGGGCACTCAGGGTTTTGAGCGAAATGCGCTGGCAAGACAACACTAAAATCGTAATCGCGGACATAAGAAGAAAAGCTGTTGCCAATCATGCCATCGATACGGGTGTTTTCTTTGTGATCGATGATGGTGGTTTGCAATGTCTCGATGACAGGGAAAGTGTTGCCATTGCCTTCCACGTCCAAGTCTGCCGAGATGATGTCGACTTCTACTGAGTAACGGTCGGCATGAGGGTTGTCCCAATGCGCCAAGGCATTAAAACGATTGTTTATCATAGTGAGCGTTTTGCGTAGGTTTTCTTGACGGCTGGCACCGCGCGCCAAGTTGGCAAAGTTGGTCGTCAAACGCGTGCTATCAGCTGGCTGATAGTTTTCATCAAAACGAATACTTGAGATGGAGTAGGTAAATGGTTTAGTCATGATAATTGGCTACCTTTATTTTTTGATATGAATCCAAGGTCTGTATGAGATAAATCATACCCAATCTATTACATGAATAAAAACGATGTTATTTAAATATAAGATGAATTTAATTCAACTTTATAGACTAAATGAATGAGCGGAAACCAAGAGGAATACCTGACAAAACTAAATAAAGCTGGAAGCATGGACTTTATGCATAATGGATCAACAGATGGCAGAGCTTTTAAACTTTTTAATATGACTGACGATCATAACCGTAAAGAACTCACGGCGATATTGATTTCTCACTGCCTATTAGAAGGGGTTACTTATCTAGAGTTAGTCAATTGAATACCGAGATCGCTTGATACAAATGAAAAGCGATAATGATTTTAAGTACATTAGCAATGTGATTAAAAAATGAACAGGGCACTCAAACAAGGCATCATCTTAAGCCTGCAACTTAAAAAAAATGCTTATGTGGAGCATATCAACAGAGCCATGAGGTATGATTGGTGAAATCAGGGGCTACCTGGTCATTTAGAATAAGTACGCAAATACACAGAAAACAGGTTGTATCACTATAATCATAAACGCCAAAATATGGGTAACCGTGGCTTTACGCCAATATAGACACTAAATCAGGTAGCTTAATTCTGTTTTTATATGTCATAGGTTGGAGAGGGTTATCCATCTACTCACTGTTTAATATTTTTACTGGTTCAATATTCGCTGCGCTATAAGCAGGATAAATCGTCGATAATAAAACCACGACAAAGGTCGATAATAAAATAAAAAACAAATCTACACCTTCAAGCTTAACTGGCAAAGCTTCAACGAAATAATTATCAAACAAACCTAAATTAAATGTTGTATTTACCCACCAAGAAACACTTGGGAGACTAAGAGAAAGTAGAACTCCGAGTACTGTCCCAATCAATATGCCGCTCATCCCTATAAACATACCTTGTACTATAAAGATACGTGAAACTAACTTAGTTGAGACACCAAAAGTCCGCAATATTGCTATATCAGATCTTTTCTCTACAACACTCATTACTAATGTTGAGATAATATTGAAGGCGGCGACTAAGATAATTAGAAATAACAATAAAGACATTATCGTTTTCTGCATACGAATAGAGCTATACAAGCTACCATGACTTTGAGTCCAATCATTACTTGTAAAAGTAAGCTTTGTAGATAGATTCTGATGTAATGAAGCAGTATTAGACACTGCAGCGTGCGCATTCTTAGCTGCTTCTTTGGATAAAAAAACATCTTTTAAACGAAGCCTAATACCGGCAGCACCGTGGTCTGAATTAACTATGTCAGAAGCATCATCCATAGCGATGTAACTCATCCACTTGTCTATCTCTTGACTTACATGGAACACTCCGGTTAATGTATAGCTATGAAAGGTTGGCGTAACACCAGTTGTAGAACGAGAAGGACTAGAAATAATAATTCCTATTTTGTCGCCAATTTTTAAGCCGTATTTTTCTACTACGTATTCACCCAGGATAATATGTTTGCTACCTGCGTCTAAGCTGTCAAAGTCACCAGCCACCATGCTTTCTTTAAGGATTGAAACGTTAGCATGAGAGCTGGGTTCTATCCCATTTATGATAGTACTGTTGACTTCTCCTCCTAGAGACAACATACCTCGAGCTTGTACAAAAGGCGCTGTGCCAATAACATTCGGATCGCTCTCTTCTACAATACTCGCAATGCTAACCCAGTCCTCTAAAGGCTGCGAGGCATAAATTGAAGCTTGAGGAACCATACCTAAAATCCTCTTAGACAGGGCATCCTCAAAGCCATTAAGTACTGACATTACGACAATTAAAGCAGCTACACCGAGTATCAAGCCAGTCATAGATACTAATGATATAAACGATAAAAATTTATTAGCGTTTTTTGAGCGAGTAAACCGCAATCCTATAAAAAGTGGTAAAGGGCGGTACATAATTACTTTCTCTTATTTCTATGAAGTATAAATACTAAAATGCTTTGGTTAGCTCGACTGAAACATCGTTCTTATCGTACTCTTCAAAAGGCGAATTGCTGGTAACTTTGCTATAGTCCCAGCTGACTCTAGGAGTCAGCCCTAGTATTGAAAACCCTCTGTTCCACGCTGTAATACCAGCACTATATTCTTTGTTTTCACGTTTAATACCAAAGAAGTTTTCACCATCGTAATTACGTTCAGCATAACCCAAGTTCAGTCTAGTCGTATAACCTTTTGGCCAAGTTTGACCCCAACCAACTCTTACCCCAGGACGATCAAAAGCCTGAGAATCATCTTTCGAGCTCTTGGTAACATAGTCTACACCAAAGGTCCAATACTGCTGGCCATTTGGAAAGTAGATTGCCGTGTTAGAAAACAGTAAATCCTTGCCATCATTAAAAGCATAGCGGTCTATATAATCAGTATTAGAATAACTTACTAGGCCTTGATACCGCAGTTTGGGAGTAAGGAACTGGCCTAGACTTACTCTAGCTCCTAGAGTGTCTGAATAAGTGTGTAGATTACCATCACCATTTCTACCTTGAGCGTACCAGCGTTTATTATAGAAGGGTACAAACTCAACCTCAGTCATTGCATTTTGATAGCCAATACCAGCACCGATACCAGCAGTCATATCATTATAATCTTTATTATCCCAGTAGTATTTACCATAGGTATTGAGATGAACAGCCGTAAACACCTTATTATCTCTCAACCATTTTTTATCAGCATTTAGACGAAAGTTCAAACCTTTACCTGATTCGCTAGGTGAAGTGTAGGTAATCATCTGCCCATTACCTAAATCTAAACTGGTGCCTTGTTCTGGTCCATTGGTAATATTGTTATCGTCAATATAAGAAACAGAGGCATTAAAGTCCCAACTATTTTGCTTATTGATTGCTTCTAAATAGTTATTAATAACGTTTATATCAGCTTCTACAGTAGTCTCACCACGTAACCTTTCAAATTCAGACTTTGCGGCGACAAATTGACGATTATAAAATAATGCCATGGCTAACTGGAACCTTAAAATCTTAACTTCAGGTAGCTGTGCATTAATTTTACGATATATACGTACCGCTTCGTCTAGGTTTCCTTTCTTGGCAGCGATAATAGCATTGCCCCAATCTATAACAGAAGGATCATAGTTGGGAACTTGTTTATATACAGGCAATAGCTCTTCTAAAGCTTCAGCATTACCTTGTTTCAGCATATTACCTAGCAATGTCTCAAACTCACTAGGATTGGCTTTGAGATAAGCTTTACTTTCCTCTTTTGTCATAGTTGGACCAGAATCTTCCGAAGGTAAGTCTGTTGAAAGATCTTTTACATCATCAGACTCTACTATTTGGTCAGTTATATTTGCATAGGCCTCTGGTGACCTATCTTGCGGAGCTAGTAGGGCATTAGCAGCGTAAGCCGTCATGTTAGTACAGCCTATAATCAACACCAAAGCACCATACATTTTAGAATATCTCGAATATTGCATAAAGGTTCCAATTGGTAAGTTATGATCAATAGATACGCAAACGACCATCTATTTTATAGATGGCCGTTTTGTGGTAACTAAAATATGTTATAAAAATAATAACTTATTTTTTACTGTCTTTACCAGTGTTGAAGATAGGTGGTACAGTATCATCAGGGGTTGGTGTTACAGTTGGTTTGTCACCTGCTAACTGCTGTGCACCAAATACGCCGCCCCATTCTGATTTGCCATATTGGCTAGAAATAGAGTTTAGAGCGCCGCCCATTTCTTCAGCGTTATCACCAAAGAAACTACCTTTAAAGCTACCTTTATTAGTTTCGTCGTAAGTTAGATTAGCGTCACCGATAATAGTGTTGCCTTTCACATTACCACCGAAATCAACAAGATCAACTTGCTCAGTCGTTCTTACAGTATCGCCATTGTCATTTACAGTGTCACGGTTCCAAACGTTGTAGATACTACCTTTTACTTCACGTGTTTCAGCATCGAACTCAGCTTGTACAAAGTTACCAATAGCTTCACCATTATTACCGAAGGCTACTGAGTTAGAATCACCTGCTCCGCCTTTACCATTATAGCTGTTGTCAATACCATACATTAGGGCATGACCAGCATATTGGTATTTACCAGTTGTAATACTATTAACAGTATCAATATCTGTAGCGTTTAGACCACGATAGAAATAGATATCAGTTTGTGAGGTATTTCCTGCGATATCTTTATCAGCGAACTTAGCTTTTACGTATGATTTGCCAGCAATCTCGCTAACTGCTTTAGACTCTAAGTTGCCAGTTACGCGACCATATTGTACGTTGTTCAGCTTGATACCTTTTACGTCAAAGCCGTCAGTATCATAATCGTTCGCGTTGAGATCTACGCTGTTGCCTTTATTGTCGTTTACATAATAGGCAGAGCTATTATTTACTACGTTATCACCATCAATACCTGACAATGCACCAAATATACGTACGTTGTTTTTTTCCTCTACTGAAGCAGCGACTGAATCTTCATAGCCTTCAGTAATATTGGTATTGTTTTTTGCGGTATCAGTAATAGATTCAACACCTGTGATATTGTACGAAGGTGCGTCATTTTCTTCTTGTGTCTTAGTTACATTAACAAAAGCACCTAAAGCATCGAGATCATTTTGTTGTTGCAAAGAATCTTCATCCACAACATCAGGATTGCTGTTTGGCTTAGCACCTAAAATATACTGAACAACGCCTGGGGTACCATCAGAATTAGGGTTTGACTTATCTGCATACTGAGCAACAACGATGTTTGTCATTTTTTTGTTCTGTAACTCTTTAAAGTTAGTTACAGTTGAGCTGCCATCGTTATCAATATCGCTATTCGTTTGCTCAGTGAAATCGAACTTAGAGCTGCTACCACGAATATACTGTTGACCAACTACAGATTTATCAGTTTCGAAGTTACCACCTTCAGCTGGGTCAGTAATACCTGAGTCTTCATCTGCACCAGGAACATCTGGAGTTTCAGTATCTGGGGTCTCTGTATCTGGGGTCTCTGTATCTGGAGTCTCTGTATCTGGAGTCTCTGTATCTGGAGTTTCAGTCTGTGGATTATAGTTGCTATCATTATCGCTACCACAACCTGCCAAAGCTGTTGCGAAGACAGCACTCAGGGCTAATGCTAAATACTTTTGTTTCATCTTTATTTCCTCATATCGATGTAAGAACTACTTATGTATAGACAGTACAGTATACTTCGCTATTGACTACAGCACGTAGGAAGCGAACAGCTTGACGCTCAGATTACCAAACCGTATGATTCATGTCAACGTAAAATTCTATAGTGTAACAATAGACATATGACGTCATAACATCATCACTTTCAGTAAAATTTATAGCGCTACAATAAAGTAAAACTTACGCAAATTCAACACTTTTATCGACCCATGTATGTTTTTTTCGTAAAGAAAAAATTTATTACCAGTTTAAATTCAATATTTTAGATATCCCTGCTATCGTAGTTATATCATAAAGCAGTAAACATCTATTTTATTATCAAATTTAAACATATATAATTTGACAGTGAAATAGTGTTCTATCCATAAGTACCATCTAAATAGCAAAAAACCACACGTTTACTCATATTTTAATTAGGGCGTGTTGAACACTCATAGTTTCAACTACAGCAGATAAGCACAAGCTAAAGCTGCTATAGTTCTATAGCTTTGTTTGAGCTTATTAATCCTAGTTGCAAATGAAAAACGTATCTGATTCATGGCAGCATTCCTTTACCAAGTTGATTGATCCATCATTTCTTTATGGTGATAAGGTGAGCGTTCATCATGATGTTAAGGCAATACTAATGCAAACAGTTTCGTCTTAACATCAGCAAACAAACCTACAGCACCGATGACAAGTAAGCCCAAACAAAACCATATTTAAGTGTGATTATCAGTGCTCGACTGCGGCTTGCCACTCGGCGTCAACCATTTGGCAAACCATCCCGATAGATCATCCATCAATGTATATACCACCGGAATCACTACCAAGCTCAGTAGTGTCGAGGTGACAAGGCCGCCCAACACAGCTACGGCCATCGGGCGACGGAACGTCGGATCGGCATCGCCCCACCCAAATACCAAAGGCAGCATCCCTGCGCCCATGGCGATGGTCGTCATGATAATTGGGCGCGCACGCTTGCGACAAGCATCAATGATGGCATCAAAACGAGCCAAGCCGCGGCGCTGAGCGATCAAGGCATAATCCACCAATAAGATAGAGTTTTTGGTAGCGATACCCATGAGCATAATAAAGCCAATCATCGATGGCATCGACAGGCTACTATTGGTAATGACCAAGCCGACAAACGCACCGCCAATCGAAAGCGGCAACGCCATCAGGATGGTAAAGGGCTGCAATATACGGCCGAATAATAAGATCAGCACGCCCAAAATACAGACCACACCGACCGACATGGCAATGACAAAACCACTAAACAGCTCTGCCATGTTTTCTGCCTGACCTTGGTCAATGATGGTAATCGATGGCGGCAGCGTCTGCATCGCTGGTACCGACTTGACCGCCTGCACCAAGTCGCCAAGCTCACCATCAGAAGGCTGCACAGTAATACTAATGGCGCGCTCGCGATCGAGCCGTTTGATCTGGGCCGGTCCTGTCCCAAAGTTTAGATCGGCCACTTCGCCCACGCTTACCCCTTGCCCTGCAGGCATCGCGCTTGGCACGTATAAGCCTTCTAATTGGCTGACGTTTTGTTTGGCGACATCAGGGAGTCGCACCACAATAGGAATCTGCCGGGTATCGAGATTAAGCTTAGATAAGCGCTGCTCATAGTCGCCGACCGTCGCCACTCGTAGCGTGGTGGCGATATCTTGCGTGGTGACGCCTTTATCTGCCATTGCCAGTCTGTCAGGTATGACCGTAAGCTCTTGCCGCGGCAGGCTACGGTCACTGGTCACTGCGCCGGCGCTGGGCAGCGCTCGGATTTCAGTCATAATCTGCTGGGCGGTCTGCTCTAGCACCTCTGGATTGGTACTGGTTAAAGAAAAGTTGTAGCCTGTCTCGCCGCCGCTCGATAACCCAACGGTAAAGCGTGCCCCAGGTACCTCCGCGAGCAGATGACTGATTTTGCGCTCAATCTCTTGCTTAGAGATACGCTCTGCACGCGGCGCAAGGACGACATCTAGCCCTGCGATATTTTCGGCTTTGCCGCCAGAGCTGGGCTCCATAGCAGCTTGCGCCTCCCCTACCGAGGTAAAGATATTGGTCACTTCAGGCATGGCCAAGATACGCTCACTGGCCATCGCTGCCACGCGCTCGGTATCTTCGAGCGCCACATCTGGCGTCAGCTCTATCTCAACACGCGTCTGATCGATATCATTGTCAGGAATAAAGGAGGTCGGTAGCAACTTCACCAAAGCCAACGACGCCACAAACAATACTAAAGTCGCTCCCATCGTTATCCAACGATGGCGCAGCGTCCATGCAACCACTTTAAGATACCAATCCATCAGCGCGCTTTGTTTTTCCACGCGCTTTTTTTCTGGCCGCAGTACGTAAGCTGCCATCATCGGCGTGATCAGTCGCGCTACCATCAAGGACGCAAATATCGACAAAGCCGCTGTCCAGCCAAACTGACGGAAGAACTGCCCAACAATACCGCCCATAAAGGCCGTCGGTAAAAACACAGCAATCAAGGTAAAGGTAGTAGCAACAACTGCCAGACCAATCTCATCAGCCGCTTCCATCGCCGCCTCATAAGGTGTCTTGCCCATACGCAGATGACGAATGATGTTTTCGACCTCTACAATGGCATCATCGACCAACACCCCAATCACCAATGACAATGCCAATAAGGAAATAATATTGAGACTAAAGCCAAACAGATACATGCCCAAAAAGGTAGGAATAACGGACAATGGCAACGCCACAGCTGCGACAATGGTTGCACGGATATTGCGCAAAAATAAAAACACCACCACGACGGCCAATAGTCCGCCTTCTATCAGCATACGCAGTGATGCTTGATAATCCTCGGCGATAGGCGTGGCACGATCATAGACTTTTTCGATACTGATATTTCCCGTATCGGCCGCCAGTTTGGCAAGCTCGGCATCGACGCGCTCCATGACCTCGACCTCACTGGCACCGCGCGAGCGGGTGATGTTAAACGCCACCACCGTCTGCCCATCGAGCTTAGCAATCGAACTTGGGTCAGCAGCACCATCGGTGATTTGCGCCATACGTCCAAGCGCTTGCGTGCCACCAGTCGGCACGGCCACTTGTAGGTCGTTTAAGTCGCTTGCGCGCTCGACCGCCCCAAGCACGCGAATGGTTTGGGTGGTTTTACCGACCTCGGCTTCACCGCCTGAGCTGTCCTGCTGAATCCCAGCGATTTGCTGCGATAGCTGAGAGATAGGAAAATTTAAACCACTGAGCGCAATCGGGTCTGCTGCCACGGTGATCTCACGCTGCAGGCCACCGATACGGCCAACGGTACTGACACCAGGGATGTCTGATAAACGCTTGGTGACCGTATCATCAACGAACCAAGACAGATCTGCCACATTCATGTTTTCTGCGGCGACAGAATAAGTCACCACCGGAAACCCTGCGGTTGAGACCTTAGTGATAATAGGATCATTGGCCGCGGCTGGCAGATCCCCTCGCACCTCACCGACGGCTGAGCGCACATCATCGACCGCTTCTTGGATGTCTTTTTCTAGGACAAACTCAGTGACCATGGTGGCAGCGCCGGTTTGTAGGGTGGTGCGAATATGCTTGACACCTTCGATACTGGTCAGCTTATTTTCGACTTTTTTGGCAATGTCGTTTTCGAGTTGGGTAGGTGCCGCGCCAGGCAGGGTGACGGTCACCACCACGGCAGGCAAATCAATGTCAGGGAACTGCTGCACCTTCATTTGCATAAAGCCATAGATACCGCCCAACGTCAGCAGTACAAACAGCAAAATAGCGACCAACGGATTTCTAATCGAGTAAGCAGATACATTTAGGCTCATGAGCGCGCCTGCGAAGCTGTATCAGCGTTATCATCGTATTGGTTCAGACCATCGACGATGCGCACCAAGTCGCCATCATTTAAAAAACTACCGCCTTGCTTGACGATTTGACTGTCGCTCGGCAATGGCTCAGTGACCGCCACATTATCGCCGAGACGCTCACCCAAACTCACACGCTGCTGCTTGATACGGCCTGTTTTTTGCGCTGCGTGGTCGGTGCGAATTTGTGTGACCATCATCACATAGTCATAGCCATCATTGCTGACCACCGCACTGTTAGGAATGGTTTGGGTTTTGCTGCTACCCAATAAAAACTCGCCCGTTTGATACATGCCAGCGCGTACTTTTGCGTTGGCCGCTAGGCTAGCATAGATGGTGATTTGGCGATTGTTGTCCGCTGTCGGCGCGATGCGATTGACTTTCCCCATTACAGAGTCGCCTCCTGGCAGGCTGACACGCACAGGCGTACCAACACTGACTTCCCCAACAAGCTTTGGATCGATATCTGCGCGCCACTCTAATACCCCGCCTTTTATGATGGTAAATAGCGGTTCACCGCCTGCGACCATGCCGACCTCCACCATTTTGTCACTGATGACGCCGCTGACTGGCGCGACGACCTTAGCATTATCCAAGGTCAAACGCTGACTGTTTAGCCGCGCTTTTGCCGCCTGCAAAGACGCTCTAGCACGCACCTCAGAGGTGCGATAGCGATCGGCTTCTTGCCTACTAATGGCATCGATGTCTATCAAGGGTAAGACCCGTGCGGCATCGGCACTGGCATTGGCAAGGGTGGCATCGGCTTCGGCCACGTCGGCTTCGGCTTGCAATACCTGCTGCTCCATCGCATCGGTATCAAACACCGCCAGCACTTGGCCTGCTTTGACGCGATCGCCCTCCTCCACCAAGACGCGCTCGACAGCCACGCCATTGACTTTGGCACTGACATTGGCCGTGTCTTTGGCACTAATCGTACCGTCGGCGCTCAAGGTATTGCCAATCGTATCTTGGCTGGGCATTACTGTCTCAACCGATAGCACCGCCTGCGCGTCACTGGCCGCCTTATCCCCTACCTCATTGCTTGACGCGTTAGGCGCAGTGGGAGTATCCGTCGCCGCCGTCTTATCAGCGCCCCAATATCTCCCCAACAAGACACCAAATACCAGTACCACCACTAGTACCGGCCACAGCCATAAAGGCAGCTTTGCTGAACCGGTTTCGGGCGTACTGGGCTGACGGTACGGCGGTAGCTCTGTCTCGTTTACGGGTTTTAGGTGCGTCTTGTCAGAATCATTCATGGGTAGTCTCTATCAATACAAGCCATCATAAGATAAAACAGGGCGAGCAATGATGATTGCGCTACTTACTCATAACCTACTGTTTTTTAGTATAGTAATTTATAAAACCATTAAGAATAACATAATTTTGTTATTCGCTTATTGCTCGCTGTCTTAAAGCTTTCATCTGTAAAGTCCTCAGTTTAAAATACCTCAGGCAACTCAACCAGCTCAAGCATTGGTATAACGGCTGGCCTCCGGCATCCAGCGGTGTATCAGCTGACTGACATCGGCTTTACGCATGGGGTCTGCAATCAAATGCTTGGCCAAGCGCTGCGCAATAGCAAATAACTGCTCATCGCGAATTAAATCAGCCAAATAATAGCCGACATTGCCTGTTTGTCGTTTGCCCAGTAGCTCACCTGGTCCGCGCAGCTCCAAGTCTTTTTGGGCAATGACAAAACCATCAGTGCTATCTCGCAGCACATTTAGCCGCTCAGTGCCCGTCTCTGATAAAGGCTTTTGATACAGTAGAACGCAGAAGCTCTTGGTAGAGCCACGTCCAACGCGGCCGCGTAACTGATGCAGCTGTGATAGACCCAGACGTTCGGCGTTTTCGATGACCATCAGCGAGGCATTGGGCACATCGACGCCGACTTCGATGACAGTGGTGGCAATCAATAAATCAAGATTGCCTGCTTTAAACTCCTGCATGATGGCTTGCTTGTCAGCAGGTTTCATTTTGCCATGCACCAGCCCGATACGAATATCTAAGCGTGCACTTAAATCCTCAAACGTCGCTTCTGCCGCTTGCGCATCAAGCACGCTCGACTCCTCTACCAACGAGCATACCCAATACGCCTGCCTACCTGCAGCACAGTTCACCGCAATACGCTCAATCACTTCATCACGGCGATTACGGTCAATCGTCACGGTGGTGATGGGCGTACGTCCCGGTGGCAGCTCATCAATGATAGAGGTATCCATATCACCATAGACACTCATCGCCAGCGTACGCGGAATAGGAGTCGCGGTCATGATCAGCTGATGCGGCGTACTGCCTGCCACGCCTTTATTAGTGAGCGCCATACGCTGCTCAACGCCGAAACGATGCTGCTCATCGATAATGACCAAGCCCAGTTTGGCAAATTGCACTTGCTCCTGAAACAGCGCATGAGTACCGACCACCACTTGCACGGTGTTTTCACTTACCGCCTCTAGCGCTTCGCGGCGCTGCTTGGCGGTTTGCTTGCCCGCCAGCCAGCCCACACCGATGCCTAATGGCTCAAACCACTGCTTAAAGTTTAACAGATGCTGCTCTGCTAAAATCTCGGTCGGTGCCATGACTGCCACCTGCCAGCCACTATCGAGCGCATAGCCCGCCGCGCCTGCGGCAACCAATGTCTTGCCAGCGCCCACATCGCCCTGCACCAGCCTGAGCATGGGGATCGACGTTGCCATATCTGTGGTAATGTCTGTGAGCACGCGCCGCTGCGCACCGGTCAAATCAAACGGCAACGCGGCAAACAGCTTGTCAGCCAAAGGGCTGTGAGCGGCACATTTAGGCGCTTTGTACTGATGCAACTGCTGGCGACGATATAGCAAACTTAACTGATGGGCGGTCAACTCCTCAATGATAAGGCGCTGACAAGCCGCGTGGCTACGAGCGCTGAGCTGAGTCAGCAGCTGATATTGCTGTCTGGCATCGGTATAAGTGGGCGGGGTATGTAGCAGGACCAATGCTTCAAATATCGTCAAGTTATAGACATTATTATTGGCCGTACTAGCAGCGCTGCTGGACTCATCGGCACCATGAGCTAGAGTATGATCTGGCACACGCCGCGCAAGCGTTGAAAATATATCGTCTGGATAGTCGATCTCTGCGGTCACTGCCGGTTTTGGCGCAAAAGGCACCAATGGCAAATCTGCCACTACCGCAAAATCCGCTGGCGTAAATAGCGTCATCGGCAGACCTTGGCTGCGCACCGTCTGGAGAGCCAGCTTAATCAAAGTGCGCAATTTGTTTTGATGCAAGCCTTTGACAGTAGGATAAATGGGTTGCAGGCCGGTATTGGTGATGGCAGTACTATCAGTTAGCACCTGATATTCAGGATGGTGCATCTGCTTGCCATAGCGGCTGACTTTGACCTCACCAAACAGTTGCAGCCGCGTACCCACACTCATGGTCTGAGCAAGACCACGATAGACCTTAAAAAATCGCAGAGAAATCGTGCCCGTATCGTCATCGACAATGACGGTCATGCCATTTCGTTTGGTATCGACATGCACCACACGCCCCGTAATCAACGCCGCTTGCCCGTGCTCCACGTCAGCGATGGCCACCAAGCGACTACGATCTTCATAATCACGCGGCAGATGGAGCAGCAGATCAAATATCCGCTTGATATTCAACTGCGCCAACTGTGCAGCGACCTTTGTCCCAACACCCGCCAGCGCTGTCACTGGCATATCTAATGGCGAGACTGCGCCTGCTGGCCGTGCAGGTGCGGTAAAATGACTGAGGGACTGATTGGCGGATGTGGTCATCGAAGATCCTAACAATTTTTTATTTCCATCGACAAAAGCGAGTATTATCATCACACTATAAATCACTGGCTGATTTTATTATAACTGACAACACCATCGATTATGCCAAGCGATTTGATAACACGGTATCTAGCAGTCGACCCCCTCTAACAATGACATAGTGCTACTGGTCTAAACTTTACTTGCGTACTGCGTGCCTTCGATTCAGTCGCGTGCTTACACAGATAACCACTTTATTTTGAACTGACTAGGGCGTGTCGTGCGCACGTGCTGCAAAGATGCCTAATATGATAAAAGCACCACAATTGATACATTGCAGTGCTTTTTATTCATTTATCTATCGTTAATACACTATAAAAATGACTATATAAATAATGTGATGCCATGACTTAACGAGCAGTCATATCATCATCGCCGGCTACGAGGCTACTTGACGCGTGCACGGTATTTTACTGCCACGGTGTCATTGAGACCGACGCCCTGCAAATCCCAGCGTACGGCTTTGTAATGCTTGAGATCGACATCGACCAGTTGATTGTCTACGCGAGTACGCAGCGGCATGCGAGCAAAGGTGTTACCATCGACACTGCCGTATGGAAAATCAGGCGCTACTGTACGCAACAGCTCGACCTGCTCAGGTATGGTCATGGTCACGGTCATCTTACGCACGCGGTCAGCGTTGGTATTGGTAAAGTATCCTTGATACTCCAGCACGTTGCCTGACTGCAGGCGGGTGTTGGCGTTGACTGGTACCAGCACTTCTTCGCCATTGGCATCGACACTGACCAAAGAGGCGGTGATTTTACTAGTGACTGCTTGAGCGCTTGAGTTACCTTCATTGCTAGTACTCGTTTGCACCGCAGCTGAAGCGTCTACCGTCTGCTCTGGCGTTGGCAACATGGCCGAGGCTTGCGTGACGACCATTGCGCCGATAAGCGTACCGGCAACAACGTGAAATAAGCGATGTCCGCTCCATGCGCTAAATGGACTGGCAAAGTGGTTGGTTTTTTTCATGGTATTCATTATCCCTCGTTGATATATCGATAAAACGCCGCGATACCGCTTCAATCGGTATGACGCTCGCTCATCTATTGATGCGCGCGTGGCTCTCCGGCATTGGGCAGTATATAGTCAGTTCAAAACAAAACTGTCATAAGTTCCAAAGCGCTACTGGGATGAATTTTTCGCAGCCTCTGTGTATACAGCACGCAAGGAAAATTTATACCAGTAGCGCTATAACATTTTTAAATTGAATCTACTATAGTTGCATACCAAAGGCGGCATTTATTTTTCTTGATTATCTTCGTTCGCGGTCTGTAAAGCAATAGCGTTTAGCATAGCAAAAACCCTATGGCTGTACATAAGCCCCGTGTTGCGGTTGTGTATATAGTGCATCGGCTCTGAAAATGATGAACACCACTGAAATAAAAGATGGCTCATAACGGCGTTTTTTGCTATGGTAATTCTTTAGCGATCGGCTTGTTTGCCGCGCCTTTTTTATTCTAACCACAACTGCCCCTATTATGACTACTAGCGCCATGCCACAGATCAATCCTGAATACGTTCATTGGTTTCGCAACTCAGCCCCTTACATCAATACGCATCGCGGCAAAACGTTCGTGATTATGTTTGGTGGTGAAGCGGTCAACCATCCAAATTTTAGCACCCTAATCCATGACTTTGCCTTACTCCATAGCTTAGGTATCAAGCTGGTGCTGGTGCATGGCTCTAGGCCACAAATCGAAAAAAACTTAAAAGACGCCGCCATCACCTCGCCCCTGCATCAAGATATTCGTGTCACGCCGCGAGAAGCGATGCCGGCCATCTTACAGGCGGTCGGTGCCATCCGCCTACAGATCGAAGCGCAGCTATCAATGGGCTTGGCCAACTCGCCCATGTACGGCTCTCGTATCGATGCGATTTCTGGCAACTTTGTCACAGCGCGGCCTTATGGCGTTCGTGATGGCGTCGACTACCAAATGACAGGCGAAGTACGCTCGATCGATGTTGAAGCCATCAAAAACAATCTGCTCCACGACCATATCGTGATATTGGGCTCGATGGGCTACTCAGCGACAGGCGAAGTGTTTAATTTGCTCGCCGAAGACGTGGCGCTTAGCACCGCAGTGAGCTTGGGTGCCGATAAGCTTATTTTCTTAGGCGAAGAAGCCGGCATCAATGACAATGATCGCTTGCTACGAGAGATGATTCCAAACGAAGTCGATCGCTTCTTACGCGACCGCGACCTAAATTGTGAGATCAATTATTTCTTACACTGTGCCAGTGTGGCTTGCCGCCAAGGTGTCCATCGCACGCACATCATCTCATACGCCAAAAACGGCGCGCTCCTCGAAGAGCTATTCACCCGTGATGGCTCTGGCACCCTAATCAGCCACGACCCTTATGAAGAAATCCGCCACGCCAACATCGATGACGTGGTCGGCCTGCTCGAGCTTTTGACGCCACTTGAAGAGCAAGGCATCTTGGTGGCTCGCTCGCGTGAGCGCCTCGAGCAAGAAATCGACAACTACAGCGTCATCGAGCGTGATGGCATGATTTTAGGCTGCGCCGCTTTATACCCACTCGATGACGACTCAGCAGAGGTCGCTTGCGTCGCCGTCCATGCCGAATACCGTAACGGCAGCCGCGGCAATGATTTGCTGGCATTTATCGAGCAGCAAGCACGTAGCCATGGCCTACACAAGCTCTTTGTTTTGACGACTCGCACCGCCCATTGGTTTGTCGAGCACGGTTTTGCCGAAGTCGATGCCAGCGCCCTGCCCGCTGCGCGCCGCGAAAAGTACAACAACGGTCGTAACTCTAAGGTCTTTCAAAAAACCTTATAATTAATCTAGGCAGGCTTTAGCTTTAGTCAACCGCCGCGCCAAACCAAAAAAGCCCTCATTTATAAATGAGGGCTTTTTTATCAACGCTAAAAATTGGTAAGGTAGCTTTTTAGTTGGTCACTGATACTTTATCAATGTCGCTTTATAAATGGCACTTTATAAGTAATGCCTTATAAATGACACCTGCTAGAGACAATCTCGCACAGGTATCAGCCTATCAATGTCAAACATAACACTAAAAGCAATGAGTGCCCTAATGCATTATTTTACGTTTAATAGCTCAACCGTAAAGATAAGCGTACTGTTTGGCTCGATACCCGCGTTACCCGCTTCACCATACGCGATGTCAGATGGGATATAAAACTCGTATTTGCCGCCCTCTTTCATCAGCTGCAGACCTTCTGTCCAGCCCGCGATGACTTGATTGAGTGGGAACTCAATTGGTTCGCCGCGCTCGTATGAGCTATCAAATACTGTACCGTCGATCAGCTTACCTTCGTAATTGACTTCGACCACATCAGTGGCTTTTGGTGATTTGCCTGTACCTGCTTCGATGACCTTGTACTGCAGACCAGAAGAGGTTTCTTTTACGCCTTCCTTCTTAGCGTTTTCTGCTAAGAAGGCTTCGCCTGCCGCTTTGTTTTCTGTGGCTTTGGCTTCCATGTCTTTAACAAACTTTTCTTCTTGCTCTTTTTGATAATCCATCAATACTTGTTGCATCTGCTCTTGGGTCAGTGCTGAGTCGTTGCCTTCATAGCCATCGCGAAAGCCTTGCTCAAAAGTATCAAGATTTAGATCACCGACCGCTTCTTTGTTACCTTCGGCCATCATATAACCCAAGCTATAGCCTACTTTTTCGTTCGCCGAGCTTTGCTCAGTGATTGAGATGCTTTGCGCCGCGGTTTCTTGATTGCCGTTATTGGTGCTACAGCCTGTAACTAACAACATAGCGCTAGCAAGTGCACCAACGCTTAAGGTAGTGATTTTTTTCATAAAGTACTCTCAAATTGTAAGAATAGTGGCAAGATGTCACATGTTCCTATGATAGCAAATCTTGGTTTTAGGAGCCATGTTTGGCAAAAAATTATCGGGCGAATGTACAGTCTGTGTTAATATTTCCTGTCACGATAACAAGTTATCACACAAATACAGTAACACGTTAAGCTTTCTATCTTTAAATCCCCTAATACATCAGCTAAGCTGAATGAGTTGAGGTGATAAGTAACCGAGTGTAACTCTTTATCATGGATGATACGACATTGGTAGTACAGCAGTTGGTACAAGATAAGCCGATGTTTTTTCGATGAATTTTTACACTTAAAAATTATAATATCACCGCATAACTGACTTAAAAAAACTATTTATCATAACCATCTATGTTGGTTTCGCTCGCTGATAGCAGTACCTAGCCTATCGTTTGGCGGCTTTTATATGATGATTAAAGGAGGATAAGATGAATCCAATGTTTGCGTCTTTTAACGGTTATCTGGGTGGGCCTATTGGTTCCATCATTGGGGCCATTTTGATATTTATTATTGGTTGGCTTGTCGCACTGGGTATCGCGGCTTTGGTTCGCAATGTATTGTCTAAGGTGAATCTCAACCAACGCATGAATTCTTCAACCGGCAAAACCTACGATTTAGAAGGCATCATCTCTAAAATCGTATTTTGGTTTATCTTTATCATCGCCATTTCTGGAGCGTTGAACCAATTGAATCTGAACTCCATTTCGACACCGTTTGCCAATATGGTCAATCAAGTGCTGGCCTTTATCCCTAACTTGATCGGCGCTATCGCCGTTGGGGTGATCGGTTGGGTCGTCGCCACTGTGGCGCGTACTGCTATCAACGCCGCCCTTGCTAAAACCTCGATGGATGAGCGACTAAGTGCACAAGCAGGCGTAAAACCCATGAGCAGCACGATAGCCGATATGGTTTATTGGTTCATTTTATTGGTGGTATTGACCATGGTACTCGGTCAATTAGAGCTTGATGGTTTGTTTGCGCCATTGACCAACATGGTTGATAAAATCTTTAGCTTTATCCCTAACATCATCATTGCTGGCGTGGTGTTTGTCGTCGGCTACATCATTGCAAAAGTGGTGCGCGGTATCGTCACCAATCTTGTGTCTACCTTTAATATACAAGAGCTGGCCTCAAAAGCAGGTTTGAGCGAAAAAAACAGCCTGCCGAATATTGCAGGGTCTTTGGCGTTCTTAGTGGTGATTATCCCGACGATTATCGCGGCATTAAACGCTTTAAAAATCGAAGTAATTTCGCGCCCAGCGACCAATATGCTAAACAAAATCATGGAAGCGTTGCCAAACATTTTTATGGCTGCGGCTATCTTAGTGGTGACGTTTTATGTGGTGCGTATGGTCGCCAATATCATCAAAGGTTTGATTGAAAACACAGAGATCAATCAGATACCTGCCAAGGTTGGCCTACAAGAAACCATGGGTGATAAGAAGGTCTCTGATCTTGTCGGTTATGCCATTGTCTTTTTTGCCATGTTGTTTGCTGCTATCGCTGCCGCTGATTTATTAGGCTTTGAGCCAATCTCAGCCATCATCGCGATGTTTATCGCCTTTGGTGCCAACATTATCTTGGGCGCGATTATTCTGTTCATCGGCTTTTGGCTTGCCAACATCATCGCTGGTGTGGTGGAGCGCTCTGAGCAAGGCTCACAGTTCTTAGCAAACATCGTGCGTGTCTTAATCATGGGTCTCGTACTTGCTATGGGTCTAAAAGCGATGGGCATTGCTGACTCTATCGTCAACCTAGCCTTTGGTCTGACACTAGGCGCAGTTGCCGTGGCCTTTGCTCTCTCGTTCGGTCTTGGTGGTCAAGAAGCAGCAGCCCGCTTCTTACGCAAGATGCAAGACAAAATGGACAAAGAGCAAGATGAAGCTCAAGCCAAGTCTACGCTACAGCCGAGTGCATCGACTCGTGAGAAGTTTGCTGACGCTGTCCACGAAAATACCCCATCAGCGGCAACGAAGACCATTGATACTCACACTGATGTCATCGATACCACTCGCGTCGATACCGATACTATCGACACCGCTGATATCGATAACGATAACAACGTTACCGATGGTAGTATCACTGATGCAGATATCGACAATAGCAACTTGCTACCAGGTAGCGGTCTAAACGACGATATCAATAATAAATAATTTGCTCTCGAAATATGTATTTTTGAGATAAATTCATCAGTTTTATGCTCGCTTAAACCAAAGAAAAAGACAGCTTAAGCTGTCTTTTTTTATGGGCATAAATGTGTGTTTTATACCCACCAAGCGCTATCAATAGTGCTATTTATTACTTTTACGCGCCGGAATGGTGAGGTTCAAGCGAACTTGCGGCAGGGCTTCTGCTGGATGATCGTTATCCCCAGAAGTGCCTGCCACTGGCATTTTTTGCTGTTGCAGCTGTTGTATCTGTTTGGTGAGTTGGCGCTCACGCTGGGTCATGGTCGCAACGGGTTGGATCCACAAATCAATATCCATAAAGGTCTCTTGCCCTTCATCGATAAACTCCACCCCCAAGATAATGACATGATGCAGTGCTTCTATCGGTAAGCGCGTGGCCACATCTTGAGCAATTTTTGCCAAGTTTGGCTGAATAGCTTGTTTGCTATGCTGCCCTTCCTGATTTTGGCCATAAAATATCAGCACATAATGCCGACCCAGACTCTCATACGAGTGCTGATGTACCACGTAACCGGCGCTTTTTAGGTTGTCTGGTTGCTTTGGATGTCGGTATAAAGTGCGTACCAGCTCATGACGAGAAAACAATGACTCGTCGAGTAGCTGCTGCTGCCAATATAAAAAATCAACCTCTGAGGACATTTGGGCACTATTTTTCAGTCGCTCATCACGGCACATCGCTATCATCTGGCCGCTTAGCTGTGACCATAGTATGGCAGCTTGTGCCATATGCTGCTGATACATCTGCGCTGTCGCACTTTGGTTTTTGTGCGCCAGCGTCATGGCGATCAATGCCGCATTGGGCGCATCTTGCACGCCCGCTTTTATAAGGGCATTGTCGATGGTGATGGCATGAGTAAATACAGACGGACTGTACAAAAACTGAGTGACCAAATCTGCCACCGTCTCAAAATATGCGTGCTGATCGCTAAGAGACTGCTGGAGCTGCTGTAAATGATGGCGCAAAAACCGCCATAGCTCACAAGGCGTCTGTAGCGTTGACGACAGCTTCTGCCAGTCAGCGTGACTGAAGATTTGTAGCGGCCGCGGCTCACCACTCATATCGATGACCAAATCTTCCATAAAATAAGCAGTATCAAAATGATGCGTCAGGCGATTTGCTAAGCGCTGTTGCGGTGAGAGTGTCGGTATATCGGCGCTCATCTCTGTCTCATCGAAAAAGACGATATCAAAGACCAATACATCGCGGCGGCTTTTCTTGTCATGATTTTGAGTATCGCTTTGATCATCGCTTTGACCGTTATCGCTTCGATCATGCTTATGTTGATTGTCATTGCTATCCGCGACGCAAGAAGTCTTATACCATGCCAGCACCGCCTTTAGCGTCGCCGTTCGCGCCGACTTAATAGTCTTCGCGCTACTATGCTTTGGTAGATACAGTGTCAGATCCAACCGTTGCAACCGCCCAAGCGGCAGCTGATAGCAGGATTGCCGCGCGTCATAGTAGGCGTTATATTGACGCGTCACTGCTTGCATATCGCCAACGCTTACGCCTGCCGCTGCGCCCTGCAGGTAGCAAGCCAGATCCTCGGTTAGGTCAGTCAAATCAGCCACCGTTTCAACCTTTTATGATTATGGCGTGTTCAACACGCCCTAAATATTATGAAAAATTAAACGACATAAGCGTCATGAGACACAGTCGCTTTCACCGCAATGAGTTGTTATGATGATATCAGCACAGCAGCGCTTACGTGCATCTTTCTATAGTTTAGGGATTTGACGAGATGAGCCAGACGCGACTCGATACAGCTGATGGTCTTTTATCCCCTCAGCATCTGTCATATCTGACACCTCAAGGATACTCGGCTCACATCGCCCATGATTGTCATATAATAACAAGGATTGAATACCATGAAACGCTTTAAAGAAAAAACCGTCATCGTCACAGGCGCAGGCTCAGGTATTGGCCGGGCGACTGCTATTCGTTTTGCCCAAGAAGGTGCCAATGTCGTCTTGGTCGGTCGTACCGCTGAAACCTTAGAAGAGACTGCAAAAGAGTTTCCACAAGACCGTACGTGGATTCATACCGATAACTATCTGACCATCACTTGTGATATCAGCATACAAAGCCAAGTACAAGAGATGATCAAACGCGCCGTCGATAAGTTTGAACAGATTGATATTTTGGTCAATAACGCTGGCAAAGCCATGCAAGGGAAAATCACTGACTTGTCAGCCGAAGACTGGCGAGCTGCCATCGATGTCAATCTAAATGGTACGTTTTATGTCTCGCAAGCCGCCATGCCGCATCTGATTGCGACCAAGGGCAACATCGTCAATGTCTCCTCGCTCTCAGGGGTCGGCGGCGACTGGAACATGGCCGCTTATAACGCTGCCAAAGCCGGAGTGACCAACCTCACCCGCACGCTAGCCTTAGACCATGGGCCAGATGGCGTGCGGGTCAATGCGGTCAATCCCAGCGTTACCAAAACTGACATGAGCAGCGCCATTCAAAACAACGACAATAAAACCGATAAGTTTTTGGCGCGCTGTCCACTCGGCCGCTTAGCGACACCAAACGATATTGCCGCCGCCATTACTTTTTTGGCCAGTCACGACGCAGCGATGATCACGGGGGTCAACTTACCCGTCGATGGCGGCGTCAGTGCCTCAAACGGCCAGCCGCAGTTTTGATCCAGCCATCAATCAAACACTATCAAACCTCATAATTACTGTTACCTCGCTCGCTAATAGCCAGCGCTTCTTGTCTTTGTCATAAAAAGCAGCCCTTGATATCATCAGATATCAAGGGCTGCTTTTTATATAAAACCTCAAAGCCTACGCGGCGCATAAAACCCATAGCGCTTAATCTGTCGCGCGATTGATGTCTTGCAGAGGCTGCGACAAACGCTCAGGATGTCTGGGCACCACCCCTTTGTACTGCGCATAAATTTTTGGCAAATCAGCGTCGATATCGCCACTCGGATAAATGGGTGACATAAAACGTATCTCTTTGGTTTTATAATCCATCGCCACTGGCAATATAGGCACGCCCGCACCCATTGCCAAGTAATAAAATCCCGACTTCCAGCCTTTGGTGTACTGGCGCGTGCCCTCTGGTGCCAAACCCAAAAACAGCGGTTGACCGGTTTTAAACTTATCGATACTCGCTTGTAGTACCGAGCCTTTGTTGCCCCGATCAATCGGAATCACGCCTATCCAATCTAACAACTGGGCAAAGACAGGCACTTTAAACAAAGTATGTTTGCCCAAAATGCTGATCTTAAGATCCAGCGCAAATAGGCTTGGAATGGCATAAATACCATCGACATTTGAAGTATGCGGCAGTGCCAACACCACCGCTTGCGGGATATTGGGCACCTCACCGACTGTACGCCAGCCAGCTGCTTTGAGTAAGGCAGAGGCAAGGACAGGCGCAAACTTATTGCCCCGTCTTGGTACCAAATCACCCAGATGTTTTTTGCTAAGTTTTGGTAATGCTTTGACTGATGCAGACTCAGAGCGGCCCAATTTAGCACGATTAAATAACGTTGATGTCATGACGGCACCATATAATTAAAGATAGCCATATCATAACATTAAGCTTATCGGGCGAGATTATCTTTTATACTTTTATTGCATAGGCGCTCGGCAGACACTTGCCCATGGGAGAGCGATAAATGACAAACATCACGGTATGTCTGCTAAATTACCTTTATTCTCTAACCAAGACTTGCGATCGGCGGCGCGTTTTTTGGCCAGCAGCATATCCATCACGCCATTGGTCAGTATCATGTCATCCATATCCAGCTGCACCAGACGCCGCGTATCACGGTTCATGGTGGTCTCACGTAGCTGCTCAGCGCTCATCTCACCGAGTCCCTTAAAGCGAGTGATTTGCGCTTTTTTATTCCCCGGTACGCCCGCTAAAATATGCTCAAGCTCAGACTCATCTAACGCATAATGCACCTCGCGACCGACATCGACACGATACAGCGGCGGCATTGCGACAAATAAATGCCCGGCATCCACCAGTGCTGGGAAGTGTTTGACAAACAGTGCACAGATAAGCGTGGCAATATGTAGGCCATCAGAGTCGGCATCGGCGAGGATACATATCTTGTCATAACGCAGCTCAGAGAGATCATCTGAGGCAGGATCGACACCGATAGCGATGGCGATGTCATGAATCTCTTGGCTCGACAGCACCGTATCTGATGACACTTCCCACGTGTTCAAAATCTTACCACGCAGCGGCAATATCGCTTGATAATGTCGATCGCGTGCTTGCTTGGCACTGCCGCCCGCAGAGTCGCCTTCAACCAAAAACAGCTCTGCCCCATCACGCAGATCGCCGCGACAATCGGCAAGCTTACCTGGTAGCGCAGGCCCTTGGGAGATTTTTTTACGGGCGACCTTTTTGGCAGACTTGAGCCGTCGACCAGCTTTATTAATAGCCAACTCGGCGATTTGGGTACCCATATCGGCATGCTGATTGAGCCATAGGCTAAAGGCGTCTTTTGCGAGTGTCTGCACCGCACCGGCAGCTTCACGGCTTGAGAGACGCTCTTTGGTTTGACCAGAAAACTGCGGCTCTGAAAATTTAAGGGACAAGATATAGTTGACCCCATCCCACACATCTTCTGCCGTCAGCTTCACATTGCGAGGCAGTAGATTATGAATATCGCAAAACTCGCGCAGCGCCTCTAAGATACCAGTACGTAGACCATTGACATGCGTGCCGCCTTGCGCAGTTGGAATCAAGTTGACATAGCTTTCTTGAATCGGCGTACCACCCTCAGGCAGCCACGATAAAGCAAAGGTAATACCCGCGCGCTCGCCGTCTTTTGCCTCATGACTATAATAAAATGGCTCAGGTGGCAGGGTCTCAAGTCCATCTAGCTGCTCACTGAGGTACTCAACCACCCCATCGGTAAACTGCCAGACGACTTTTTCGTCATTGATATCATCGACAAACTCAATCGTCAGACCAGCGGCCAATACCGCCTTGGCTTTTAGGTTATGCTTGAGCTGTTTAATATTGAATTTTGGCGTATCAAAAAAACTGCCATCGGCCCAAAACTGCACCCGAGTACCGCGTTTGCGTTTATTGGAGCTGACAGACTTAGTCAATGGCGTCACCGCTGCGCCATTTTCAAACGCCATCGCAAACTGCGTACTATCACGCCATACTGTCACCTCAACGCGTGTTGATAGCGCATTGACCACAGAGATACCGACACCGTGCAACCCGCCCGACACCTCATAATTGGAGGTCGAAAACTTACCGCCTGCGTGTAGACGCGTCAAAATCAGCTCAATACCTGACTGACCAAACTCAGGATGGATATCAGTTGGCATACCGCGGCCGTCATCTTCGACCGATAGCGAGCCGTCGCTATGCAGCTGTACTTTGATGGTTTTGGCATACCCTGCCAGCGCTTCATCGACGGAGTTATCGATGACTTCTTGGGCCAAATGGTTGGGACGAGTGGTGTCAGTATACATCCCGGGGCGACGGCGTACCGGCTCCAGCCCTTCTAAAACTTCTAACGATTGCGCATTATATTGACTCACAAATGCATCCTTAACTGTTTATATACGATAAATTCTATACAGCCATTATAACGAAAAATAACGCCATTAAGGTCAATACTCAGTCGCTCACGTCAGATAATGTCGTCTCTTTAAATCAAGCGGCCTTTGACCAATTGCTGTATGACCTCGATGACTTTGGGCAATTGTGTTTTAAAATCACTAAAGCGATGATCGCCGCCTTTTTGCATATCGACCGTTGCTCCTTGCTCCGTATAGAAGTTGGCAGAAAGACTGCTATTGAGCAACTCATCACCCTCTTTGATTAGCGCGACTACTTTTTTAGGATAGTTCAGGCTCGATAGCTGATGGCACGCAAACCACTCCAAATCAGCATTCGTGATGCGCCAACCACCTGAAGTGTTGTATAGCACCTCGGATGCCTCGCCCTTCGCATTCTCGTCCTTCGCACCGTCATCCTTAGTCTCAGCGTTATACTTAAATCGCTGCAGTGTCTGATGCGGCTGTATACTAGGGTTTAATAAAAGCGCCGGACAGCCGGTATGGTTACTGAGCAACGTAGCAAAATACCCGCCTAATGAGCTACCGACCAAGACCGTATCTTGACCGTAAGGGTTTTTGCTCGCCACACTATCGATTAACGACAGCATCTGGTCAAACACTTGATCTGGCGTCTTATTTAGATCGGGGCGTAACACCTTGATATCGGGATCATACTGGTGGCAATACTCCTCTAATAGCGAGCCTTTTATAGAATTGGCATCACTGTCTAAGCCATGGATATAAATAATATTCACGTATCATCTCACTTATTGGTTTTGTTAAGATGGTTTTATCTCGATAATAAAAATCCAGCATAGCACTGCCGCAAGCAAAACAATAACACTAAAACGGCACACTATTATTCAGTATTTGCGCCATAATAACAGTATCGACTATACGACGATATAAGTAAAAGGACTAACGACAATAGCAATGGAGCTGCCATGAGTCAGCAGTTTGAACTGTTCGAGATTGCCAATCCCTGTATTGGTGTCTGTCAAAGCAATAAAAAAGGCTATTGCTTTGGCTGTCTGCGTAGTCGTACAGAGCGTCAGCTATGGCATGATATGACAGCAGAACAGCGCCGTGAAGTACTACGACTGGTCAATGGGCGCAGACAGCGTATCGAGCAGATGCGCCAGCGCAAAAACGAGCAGCTAGGCTTTGATTTTAATGAAGCGGCTGAGACAGGAAAGTTGTTTTAATTAGCTCAAAACAATTAAGTAATATTTTACAATGATTTTTATAATTATAGAAAAACTACATAATAGCTATTGAAATATATATCTATATCCTCAAATATATACGAGTAGCCGTTAAAAATGTAGGAGAGCACAATGGATAACAGCCTAATAAATAGCAAAAAAGATACTGTGACCCAATCGCGTCAAATCGAGCAGCTTTTTGCTGGGGTCGATACCCAAGACGGCGCTGGTGTTAAACTCACTCGCGTACTGACGCAGCAGTTGCAACAGCGCCTCGATCCGTACTTGATGCTAGATAACTTCAAAAGTGACAATCCAGATGATTATGTCGCAGGGTTCCCCAATCACCCGCATCGCGGCTTTGAAACCATTACTTATATGATTACAGGCCGTATGCGTCATCGTGATAGCGCGGGTAACGAAGGACTATTACAGAACGGCGGCGTGCAGTGGATGACGGCAGCGAGTGGTGTTATTCATTCAGAGCTACCGGAACAAGAAGACGGCGCGATGGAAGGCTTCCAGCTGTGGCTTAATTTACCTGCCAAAGACAAAATGAATGACCCTTGGTATAAAGACTTCCAAAGTGAGGATTTGCCTAAATACACCACAGAAGATGGCGTAGACGTTACGGTCATTGCAGGTACATCGCATGGCGTCGAAGGTGCAGTCACCCGCGACATTACTGAGCCGACGTATTTGGATATTCATCTACCCGCAGGGACTAGCTTTAGCCAAGCCATTCCAGCCGATCATAATGCGTTTGCCTTTGTCTATCGCGGTAAAGTAGATATCGAAGGTAGAGAAGTACCAACTAAGACCATGGCTATCTTGAAAAATGATGACAATACGGATGGCGTTACCATTACTGCTGATAGTAGTGAGGATACCAAAGTGATTTTGATTACTGGACGCCCATTACGCGAGCCGATTGTGCAATACGGTCCCTTTGTCATGAACAGTCAGCAAGAAATCATGCAAGCCGTCACTGATTTCCAAAGTGGCAAATTTGGTGAAGGGGCTTAATAGTTAGGCTAGTTTATTAGATACTTTACTGGATGTGAAAGCCCGTATTAGTTGTTAATGCGGGCTTTTTTATGGGATCAAACCATAATAATAGTTCAAAGCTGTAGCAAGCAAACTCCCAGCTACACCCAACTCAATTTGCCAACTTGTACTAATTGCTTTAGACAACATTGATTCCATCCAAGATTTTACTGAAGGACCAAATTTATCTTTTTCAACTACAGAAAAACTCTGATCCTTATCAATGGCATCTTTAAGCAAATTGATATCGTCTCTATCAACTCCATTTTTCTGTAGAACTTTTGATAAAGTCTCAAAATCATTTTTTATGATGCTGTTTGTTACTTTTTGAGTATTTTCTGAGCCTAATAATATTGTTACATTGTCCCCAAATATAGCATTGTTAAAAAGGTTTGAAGCGTCAAAACCTCCAACTGCCTCCCGTAGTTCCTTGTCGGATTCTATTTCAGAAAACTCGGAATTCAACTCAAGAACGAAGTCTAATAAACGTGATCTTACCTGCATTAAAATATTTGAAACACTAGCTATTGGTATTTCAGACCATGCTCTTTGAATTATAAATGAATTAGCCAGACCTTCACCAAGCAACCCATTGAACTCCATTGGTAATGGTCTATGAAGCATGACATCATCACTGTCGGTCACCATTTTCTCTATTATAGCTAATGAATAAGCTATTTTAGCTTCTTCTAATGAATGTTTGAACTCATCATCTAAATGTTTCATAGGAATAGGATGTGAATTTACTTGATAAGCTCCATTTGTTGCTGAAACACGTACTTGGGCTGGAATAATACGGTAATCAGGTAACTCATCATCTTGACTATACCCATTCAATTCTTTATTTACCCATATTACTAACTCTTTGTGCCCCATCTTATGAAGAAGGACCTTCGTTTTGATCAAAGCATTAGTTAGAATGCAATTATCAGAGCTTAATATTTCAATAATCTCATCTACTAGCTTCATTAACTTTTCTTTTTATTATTAATTTATTTTTCATACGACCTAGCTATTAATTGATTAATCTCTGTAGCTAAGACCTGAGCTTCTTTCATAGTATCCTGCACGAGTTGCCAATTTTTCCAATGTTGTACCCACTTTTCTTTACCTACAATAGCCTCAAAATCTACTAATGTTGGTTCTAGCCACTGTTCATAAATGGCTAATCTTTCCATTCGCTGTTCTAGGTCTTTAATACCCCTAGACCTAGGTGATAATTTTGCTTCGCTAACCATCCAAGAGCTCCAAAGTTTATTGCCCTTTGACTGATTACACTTACCGCATGCTGGTACAAGATTATGTATTTCTGATATATAACCAGTAGGCTTCTTATTTACGACAAGTGGTCTCAGATGGTCCCATTCTGAAGCAGAAGAACCACAGTAAGAACATTCAAATTTATCACAATCCATTCCAAGAATATTTAAAGCTTCTTTCACTTGTTCATTGGTAGGTAACACAACTGGGATAATCGAATTAATGAATGCGTTAGTAATACTAGATGATCTTCCTGTGATTTTCATCGGTTTTGGCATTTTAAAGAGTAATAAATATTCCATAACTTTTTACTAAAAAATTTATTGAGTTATAAAGTTAGCACTAATGTAATTAATGAACAAGAAAAATATAAAAACCGCACACAAAAGAAAACCCCCTCTGCTTATGCAAAGGGGGCTTTAGGAATAGAGAGCTGACGATGACCTACTCTCACATGGCCGGAGCCACACTACCATTGGCGCAACGATGTTTCACTTCTGAGTTCGGGAAGGGATCAGGTGGTGCCATCGTGCTATTGTCGTCAGCAAAGGGGGTTAGATATGAGTCTGTGTGTTTTACTTATTTGACTAAGTATCACTTATCCTAACTGAATCAAGGATAAAGGTGATATCGATATAATGCTTGATACAAACCACTTGGGTGTTGTATGGTCAAGCCAAACGAGCAATTAGTACAGGTTAGCTCCACACATCGCTGCGCTTCCACACCCTGCCTATCAACGTCCTAGTCTTGAACGGCTCTTTAGGGAAATCTAATCTTGAGGTGGGCTTCCCGCTTAGATGCTTTCAGCGGTTATCCCATCCGAACGTAGCTACCGGGCAATGCCATTGGCATGACAACCCGAACACCAGCGGTTCGTCCACTCTGGTCCTCTCGTACTAGGAGCAGATCCTCTCAAATTTCCAACGCCCACGGTAGATAGGGACCGAACTGTCTCACGACGTTCTAAACCCAGCTCGCGTACCTCTTTAAATGGCGAACAGCCATACCCTTAGGACCTGCTTCAGCCCTAGGATGAGATGAGCCGACATCGAGGTGCCAAACACCGCCGTCGATATGAACTCTTGGGCGGTATCAGCCTGTTATCCCCAGAGTACCTTTTATCCGTTGAGCGATGGCCCTTCCATACAGAACCACCGGATCACTAAGACCTACTTTCGTACCTGCTCGACTTGTGGGTCTCGCAGTTAAGCGCGCTTTTGCCTTTATACTCTATGAACGATTTCCGACCGTTCTGAGCGCACCTTCGTACTCCTCCGTTACTCTTTAGGAGGAGACCGCCCCAGTCAAACTACCCACCATACATTGTCCTCGGTATTGTTATACCTGAGTTAGAACCCCAACATGACCAGGGTGGTATTTCAAGATTGGCTCCACCAAGACTAGCGTCTCGGTTTCAAAGCCTCCCACCTATCCTGCACAAGTCAGGTCAAAGTTCAATGTAAAGCTGTAGTAAAGGTTCACGGGGTCTTTCCGTCTAGCCGCGGGTACACAGCATCTTCACTGCGATTTCGATTTCACTGAGTCTCTGCTGGAGACAGCGCTGCCATCATTATGTCATTCGTGCAGGTCGGAACTTACCCGACAAGGAATTTCGCTACCTTAGGACCGTTATAGTTACGGCCGCCGTTTACTGGGGCTTCGATCAAGACCTTCGCATACGCTAAGCCCATCAATTAACCTTCCAGCACCGGGCAGACATCACACCCTATACGTCCACTTTCGTGTTTGCAGAGTGCTGTGTTTTTAATAAACAGTTGCAGCAGCCTGGTATCTGCGACTGCCAATAGCTTACGGAGCAAGTCCTTCACCATCAGCAGCGTACCTTCTCCCGAAGTTACGGTACCATTTTGCCTAGTTCCTTCAGCAGAGTTCTCTCAAGCGCCTTGGTATTCTCTACCTGATCACCTGTGTCGGTTTAGGGTACGATTCGTTTATGACTATCGCTTAGAAGCTTTTCCTGGAAGCATGGTATTTGCCACTTCGTCCTACAAGTAGGACTTGCTATCAGATCTCGGTATAAAATAGCCCGGATTTACCTAAGCTATAAACCTACATCCTTCCACTCAGACAACCATCGCTGAGCTGGCATAACCTTCTCCGTCCCTCCATCGCATCATAAACAAGTATCGGAATATTAACCGATTTCCCATCGACTACGCCTTTCGGCCTCGCCTTAGGGGTCGACTCACCCAGCCCCGATTAACGTTGGACTGGAACCCTTGATCTTCCGGCGTGCGAGCTTTTCACTCGCATTATCGTTACTCACGTCAGCATTCGCTCTTGTGATACCTCCAGCATGCTTTACAACACACCTTCACAGGCTTACACAACGCTCCCCTACCACTTGAAAACAAATTCAAATCCGCAGCTTCGGCTCCTAGTTTGAGCCCCGTTACATCTTCCGCGCGGGCCGACTCGACTAGTGAGCTATTACGCTTTCTTTAAAGGATGGCTGCTTCTAAGCCAACCTCCTAGCTGTCTATGCCTTCCCACCTCGTTTCCCACTTAACTAGGAATTTGGGGCCTTAGCTGGCGGTCTGGGTTGTTTCCCTCTCCACGATGGACGTTAGCACCCACCGTGTGTCTCCCGGATATCACTCATCGGTATTCGGAGTTTGCATCGGTTTGGTAAGTCGGTATGACCCCCTAGCCGAAACAGTGCTCTACCCCCAATGGTGTTCGTCCGAGGCGCTACCTAAATAGCTTTCGGGGAGAACCAGCTATCACCGAGTTTGATTAGCCTTTCACCCCTATCCACAAGTCATCCCCTGGCTTTTCAACGACAGTGGGTTCGGTCCTCCGGTGCCTGTTACGGCACTTTCAACCTGCTCATGGATAGATCACTCGGTTTCGGGTCTATACCCTGCAACTAGACGCCCTATTAAGACTCGGTTTCCCTACGGCTCCCCTAAACGGTTAACCTTGCTACAGAATATAAGTCGCTGACCCATTATACAAAAGGTACGCGGTCACCCAACAAGTGGGCTCCCACTGCTTGTACGCACACGGTTTCAGGTTCTATTTCACTCCCCTCACAGGGGTTCTTTTCGCCTTTCCCTCACGGTACTGGTTCACTATCGGTCAGTCAGGAGTATTTAGCCTTGGAGGATGGTCCCCCCATCTTCAAACAGGATTTCTCGTGCCCCGCTCTACTTAATATGTTAACGCTAATGTTTCGAATACAGGACTATCACCTACTATGGTCAGCTTTCCCACGCTGTTCTTCTACATTAGCATTAATCGGCTTCTCCCCGTTCGCTCGCCGCTACTAGGGGAATCTCAATTGATGTCTATTCCTAAGGGTACTGAGATGTTTCACTTCCCCTCGTTCGCTTCTTGTACAAGTACAAGATACTTACCTTATGGTAAGTGGGTTTCCCCATTCAGAAATCTCCGGATCACAGGATATTGCCGCCTCCCCGAAGCTTATCGCAGGCTGTCACGTCTTTCATCGCCTCTGACTGCCAAGGCATCCACCATGTGCGCTTAATTACTTGACCATACAACCCCAAAGGGTCTTTGTCAGCAATTATAACGATATCACCTATGTTTACGCTTGATTCAGTTCTCTTTACTTTGAAGACTAGCCCTTGGGATAACAAACAATGTCGTTAAAAGGCTAGCCTTCAGGTTAGCAATAACACGTGAAATGTTATTGCTAACCCAGACTCATATCTATGTTTTTAAATAGTCTCTATGCTCTCGTCAAGTCATAGATTTCCGTATAAAACAGAAAGAAGTAATCGTGTCTTTATACAAGATAAATCACTTGTTTCTATTTAATACCTATTGTATTTATTTGCACTCTAAGCTACCGAGGTTTGTAGTGGTGGAGCCAAACGGAGTCGAACCGTTGACCTCCTGCGTGCAAGGCAGGCGCTCTACCAACTGAGCTATGGCCCCATGTATAATGGTGGGTCTAGGTGGACTTGAACCACCGACCCCCGCGTTATCAACACGGTGCTCTAACCAGCTGAGCTACAGACCCTAGTACGTCCTAAAACGTAAGCTTAAACTAAAGAACAACTTGTTGTGAATTCTTGCTGACCGAATGCGTCTATAAGGAGGTGATCCAGCCGCAGGTTCCCCTACGGCTACCTTGTTACGACTTCACCCCAGTCATCAACCACACCGTGGTGATCGCCGTCCTAAAAGGTTCGGCTAACCACTTCTGGTGCAATCAACTCCCATGGTGTGACGGGCGGTGTGTACAAGGCCCGGGAACGTATTCACCGCGGCATTCTGATCCGCGATTACTAGCGATTCCTACTTCATGGAGTCGAGTTGCAGACTCCAATCTGGACTACGATAGGCTTTTTGAGATTCGCATCACATCGCTGTGTAGCTGCCCTCTGTACCTACCATTGTAGCACGTGTGTAGCCCTGGTCGTAAGGGCCATGATGACTTGACGTCGTCCCCGCCTTCCTCCAGTTTGTCACTGGCAGTATCCTTAGAGTTCCCGGCTTAACCCGCTGGTAACTAAGGACAAGGGTTGCGCTCGTTGCGGGACTTAACCCAACATCTCACGACACGAGCTGACGACAGCCATGCAGCACCTGTATTCTAATTCCCGAAGGCACTCCCGCATCTCTGCAGGATTCTAGATATGTCAAGACCAGGTAAGGTTCTTCGCGTTGCATCGAATTAAACCACATGCTCCACCGCTTGTGCGGGCCCCCGTCAATTCATTTGAGTTTTAACCTTGCGGCCGTACTCCCCAGGCGGTCTACTTATTGCGTTAGCTGCGTCACTAAGTCCTCAAGGGACCCAACGACTAGTAGACATCGTTTACGGCGTGGACTACCAGGGTATCTAATCCTGTTTGCTACCCACGCTTTCGAGCCTCAGTGTCAGTATGATGCCAGGAAGCTGCCTTCGCCATCGGTATTCCTCCAGATCTCTACGCATTTCACCGCTACACCTGGAATTCTACTTCCCTCTCACCTACTCTAGCTTAACAGTATCAGATGCAGTTCCCAGGTTAAGCCCGGGGATTTCACATCTGACTTATCAAGCCACCTACGCTCGCTTTACGCCCAGTAATTCCGATTAACGCTTGCACCCTCTGTATTACCGCGGCTGCTGGCACAGAGTTAGCCGGTGCTTATTCTGCAGCTAATGTCATCGCATATGGGTATTAGCCATATGGTCTTCTTCACTGCTTAAAGTGCTTTACAACCAAAAGGCCTTCTTCACACACGCGGCATGGCTGGATCAGGGTTGCCCCCATTGTCCAATATTCCCCACTGCTGCCTCCCGTAGGAGTCCGGGCCGTGTCTCAGTCCCGGTGTGGCTGATCATCCTCTCAGACCAGCTACAGATCGTCGCCATGGTAGGCCTTTACCCCACCATCTAGCTAATCCGACTTAGGCTCATCTAATAGCGAGAGCAGTAAACTGCCCCCTTTCTCCCGTAGGTCGTATGCGGTATTAATTCGAGTTTCCCCGAGCTATCCCCCACTACTAGGTAGATTCCTAAGTGTTACTCACCCGTCCGCCGCTCGACGCCTACCAGCAAGCTGGTATCGTTTCCGCTCGACTTGCATGTGTTAAGCCTGCCGCCAGCGTTCAATCTGAGCCATGATCAAACTCTTCAGTTTAATCTTGCTATGAAGCTCTTTAAAGAAGCTTCTAAACTTGGCTCATTTATTCTAGCAAATCGCTTAAAATTATGTTCGTAATGAATTAACTTTGAGTTTTTCTGCTGAGTAAATGATAATTTTTATAGTTAGACTGACTCCCGAAATGAGAGTAAAACCAACTTTATTTTTTAGCATTCTAAATCAGCAAAAATCCACACAAGTTGTTCTTTAGTTGTGCTTTTAAATAGTGTCTTATACTGTCGTCCAGTAGTAAGATATTTCGCTTACTTATAGTAAGTAAGGCTAAATAGCGCTAAACCTTAGTGGTTTATCCTATCTAGCGAGCCGACTATCATATCATAACGATTTGGTTTGTCAAGCTTTTTTATCTAATTTGTTTCTCAAGGTTCGCTGCGTTGTTACTATGTAATTTACCCTAGTAATGCTTAGCTCGTCCTGATGAGGTGCGTATTATAGACGCTTTATTTGGTAAGTCAAGAACTAATTTGGTTTATTTTAAACCAGTTGGTTAGACTCAGATTTTAGAATGGTGGCTCATTGTTTAAATGAGTCATTCTTTAATCGGCCTTCCCTTTCGACTGGGTGGCATTATACGCGTATTTGGGTGGGGGTCAAGGGATGTTTAATCTTTTATTTGAAATAAATCATAACTCATTGAAATATATACGTTAAAAAATCAAAATATACTGAGCCTTTAAAACCACAACTGCAGCCATACTCTATATACTCGGTAAACGAAGCTTGCAAACATTAATATTCCCATCGCCTGGGCATCGGGCTCTCTCAATAATAAAAGCTTGTCTATAAGGTAGTAGTTTAGAAGACGATTATTTTCAAAGCAATTGGGATCCAATTTAAAGACTATTTACGATCGCTGAGAGATATGAAAGATAAAAATAAGCTTTAACCCATCAGATAAAAAAGCCCCCTTCTACTCACGTAGAAGGGGGCTTTTAGGGTATAGGGAGCTGACGATGACCTACTCTCACATGGCCGGAGCCACACTACCATTGGCGCAACGATGTTTCACTTCTGAGTTCGGGAAGGGATCAGGTGGTGCCATCGTGCTATTGTCGTCAGCAAAGGGGGTTAGATATGAGTCTGTGTTTGTTTTACTTAATGATTTAAGTATCACTTATCCTAACTGAATCAAGGATAAAGGTGATATCGATATAATGCTTGATACAAACCACTTGGGTGTTGTATGGTCAAGCCAAACGAGCAATTAGTACAGGTTAGCTCCACACATCGCTGCGCTTCCACACCCTGCCTATCAACGTCCTAGTCTTGAACGGCTCTTTAGGGAAATCTAATCTTGAGGTGGGCTTCCCGCTTAGATGCTTTCAGCGGTTATCCCATCCGAACGTAGCTACCGGGCAATGCCATTGGCATGACAACCCGAACACCAGCGGTTCGTCCACTCTGGTCCTCTCGTACTAGGAGCAGATCCTCTCAAATTTCCAACGCCCACGGTAGATAGGGACCGAACTGTCTCACGACGTTCTAAACCCAGCTCGCGTACCTCTTTAAATGGCGAACAGCCATACCCTTAGGACCTGCTTCAGCCCTAGGATGAGATGAGCCGACATCGAGGTGCCAAACACCGCCGTCGATATGAACTCTTGGGCGGTATCAGCCTGTTATCCCCAGAGTACCTTTTATCCGTTGAGCGATGGCCCTTCCATACAGAACCACCGGATCACTAAGACCTACTTTCGTACCTGCTCGACTTGTGGGTCTCGCAGTTAAGCGCGCTTTTGCCTTTATACTCTATGAACGATTTCCGACCGTTCTGAGCGCACCTTCGTACTCCTCCGTTACTCTTTAGGAGGAGACCGCCCCAGTCAAACTACCCACCATACATTGTCCTCGGTATTGTTATACCTGAGTTAGAACCCCAACATGACCAGGGTGGTATTTCAAGATTGGCTCCACCAAGACTAGCGTCTCGGTTTCAAAGCCTCCCACCTATCCTGCACAAGTCAGGTCAAAGTTCAATGTAAAGCTGTAGTAAAGGTTCACGGGGTCTTTCCGTCTAGCCGCGGGTACACAGCATCTTCACTGCGATTTCGATTTCACTGAGTCTCTGCTGGAGACAGCGCTGCCATCATTATGTCATTCGTGCAGGTCGGAACTTACCCGACAAGGAATTTCGCTACCTTAGGACCGTTATAGTTACGGCCGCCGTTTACTGGGGCTTCGATCAAGACCTTCGCATACGCTAAGCCCATCAATTAACCTTCCAGCACCGGGCAGACATCACACCCTATACGTCCACTTTCGTGTTTGCAGAGTGCTGTGTTTTTAATAAACAGTTGCAGCAGCCTGGTATCTGCGACTGCCAATAGCTTACGGAGCAAGTCCTTCACCATCAGCAGCGTACCTTCTCCCGAAGTTACGGTACCATTTTGCCTAGTTCCTTCAGCAGAGTTCTCTCAAGCGCCTTGGTATTCTCTACCTGATCACCTGTGTCGGTTTAGGGTACGATTCGTTTATGACTATCGCTTAGAAGCTTTTCCTGGAAGCATGGTATTTGCCACTTCGTCCTACAAGTAGGACTTGCTATCAGATCTCGGTATAAAATAGCCCGGATTTACCTAAGCTATAAACCTACATCCTTCCACTCAGACAACCATCGCTGAGCTGGCATAACCTTCTCCGTCCCTCCATCGCATCATAAACAAGTATCGGAATATTAACCGATTTCCCATCGACTACGCCTTTCGGCCTCGCCTTAGGGGTCGACTCACCCAGCCCCGATTAACGTTGGACTGGAACCCTTGATCTTCCGGCGTGCGAGCTTTTCACTCGCATTATCGTTACTCACGTCAGCATTCGCTCTTGTGATACCTCCAGCATGCTTTACAACACACCTTCACAGGCTTACACAACGCTCCCCTACCACTTGAAAACAAATTCAAATCCGCAGCTTCGGCTCCTAGTTTGAGCCCCGTTACATCTTCCGCGCGGGCCGACTCGACTAGTGAGCTATTACGCTTTCTTTAAAGGATGGCTGCTTCTAAGCCAACCTCCTAGCTGTCTATGCCTTCCCACCTCGTTTCCCACTTAACTAGGAATTTGGGGCCTTAGCTGGCGGTCTGGGTTGTTTCCCTCTCCACGATGGACGTTAGCACCCACCGTGTGTCTCCCGGATATCACTCATCGGTATTCGGAGTTTGCATCGGTTTGGTAAGTCGGTATGACCCCCTAGCCGAAACAGTGCTCTACCCCCAATGGTGTTCGTCCGAGGCGCTACCTAAATAGCTTTCGGGGAGAACCAGCTATCACCGAGTTTGATTAGCCTTTCACCCCTATCCACAAGTCATCCCCTGGCTTTTCAACGACAGTGGGTTCGGTCCTCCGGTGCCTGTTACGGCACTTTCAACCTGCTCATGGATAGATCACTCGGTTTCGGGTCTATACCCTGCAACTAGACGCCCTATTAAGACTCGGTTTCCCTACGGCTCCCCTAAACGGTTAACCTTGCTACAGAATATAAGTCGCTGACCCATTATACAAAAGGTACGCGGTCACCCAACAAGTGGGCTCCCACTGCTTGTACGCACACGGTTTCAGGTTCTATTTCACTCCCCTCACAGGGGTTCTTTTCGCCTTTCCCTCACGGTACTGGTTCACTATCGGTCAGTCAGGAGTATTTAGCCTTGGAGGATGGTCCCCCCATCTTCAAACAGGATTTCTCGTGCCCCGCTCTACTTAATATGTTAACGCTAATGTTTCGAATACAGGACTATCACCTACTATGGTCAGCTTTCCCACGCTGTTCTTCTACATTAGCATTAATCGGCTTCTCCCCGTTCGCTCGCCGCTACTAGGGGAATCTCAATTGATGTCTATTCCTAAGGGTACTGAGATGTTTCACTTCCCCTCGTTCGCTTCTTGTACAAGTACAAGATACTTACCTTATGGTAAGTGGGTTTCCCCATTCAGAAATCTCCGGATCACAGGATATTGCCGCCTCCCCGAAGCTTATCGCAGGCTGTCACGTCTTTCATCGCCTCTGACTGCCAAGGCATCCACCATGTGCGCTTAATTACTTGACCATACAACCCCAAAGGGTCTTTGTCAGCAATTATAACGATATCACCTATGTTTACGCTTGATTCAGTTCTCTTTACTTTGAAGACTAGCCCTTGGGATAACAAACAATGTCGTTAAAAGGCTAGCCTTCAGGTTAGCAATAACACGTGAAATGTTATTGCTAACCCAGACTCATATCTATGTTTTTAAATAGTCTCTATGCTCTCGTCAAGTCATAGATTTCCGTATAAAACAGAAAGAAGTAATCGTGTCTTTATACAAGATAAATCACTTGTTTCTATTTAATACCTATTGTATTTATTTGCACTCTAAGCTACCGAGGTTTGTAGTGGTGGAGCCAAACGGAGTCGAACCGTTGACCTCCTGCGTGCAAGGCAGGCGCTCTACCAACTGAGCTATGGCCCCATGTATAATGGTGGGTCTAGGTGGACTTGAACCACCGACCCCCGCGTTATCAACACGGTGCTCTAACCAGCTGAGCTACAGACCCTAGTACGTCCTAAAACGTAAGCTTAAACTAAAGAACAACTTGTTGTGAATTCTTGCTGACCGAATGCGTCTATAAGGAGGTGATCCAGCCGCAGGTTCCCCTACGGCTACCTTGTTACGACTTCACCCCAGTCATCAACCACACCGTGGTGATCGCCGTCCTAAAAGGTTCGGCTAACCACTTCTGGTGCAATCAACTCCCATGGTGTGACGGGCGGTGTGTACAAGGCCCGGGAACGTATTCACCGCGGCATTCTGATCCGCGATTACTAGCGATTCCTACTTCATGGAGTCGAGTTGCAGACTCCAATCTGGACTACGATAGGCTTTTTGAGATTCGCATCACATCGCTGTGTAGCTGCCCTCTGTACCTACCATTGTAGCACGTGTGTAGCCCTGGTCGTAAGGGCCATGATGACTTGACGTCGTCCCCGCCTTCCTCCAGTTTGTCACTGGCAGTATCCTTAGAGTTCCCGGCTTAACCCGCTGGTAACTAAGGACAAGGGTTGCGCTCGTTGCGGGACTTAACCCAACATCTCACGACACGAGCTGACGACAGCCATGCAGCACCTGTATTCTAATTCCCGAAGGCACTCCCGCATCTCTGCAGGATTCTAGATATGTCAAGACCAGGTAAGGTTCTTCGCGTTGCATCGAATTAAACCACATGCTCCACCGCTTGTGCGGGCCCCCGTCAATTCATTTGAGTTTTAACCTTGCGGCCGTACTCCCCAGGCGGTCTACTTATTGCGTTAGCTGCGTCACTAAGTCCTCAAGGGACCCAACGACTAGTAGACATCGTTTACGGCGTGGACTACCAGGGTATCTAATCCTGTTTGCTACCCACGCTTTCGAGCCTCAGTGTCAGTATGATGCCAGGAAGCTGCCTTCGCCATCGGTATTCCTCCAGATCTCTACGCATTTCACCGCTACACCTGGAATTCTACTTCCCTCTCACCTACTCTAGCTTAACAGTATCAGATGCAGTTCCCAGGTTAAGCCCGGGGATTTCACATCTGACTTATCAAGCCACCTACGCTCGCTTTACGCCCAGTAATTCCGATTAACGCTTGCACCCTCTGTATTACCGCGGCTGCTGGCACAGAGTTAGCCGGTGCTTATTCTGCAGCTAATGTCATCGCATATGGGTATTAGCCATATGGTCTTCTTCACTGCTTAAAGTGCTTTACAACCAAAAGGCCTTCTTCACACACGCGGCATGGCTGGATCAGGGTTGCCCCCATTGTCCAATATTCCCCACTGCTGCCTCCCGTAGGAGTCCGGGCCGTGTCTCAGTCCCGGTGTGGCTGATCATCCTCTCAGACCAGCTACAGATCGTCGCCATGGTAGGCCTTTACCCCACCATCTAGCTAATCCGACTTAGGCTCATCTAATAGCGAGAGCAGTAAACTGCCCCCTTTCTCCCGTAGGTCGTATGCGGTATTAATTCGAGTTTCCCCGAGCTATCCCCCACTACTAGGTAGATTCCTAAGTGTTACTCACCCGTCCGCCGCTCGACGCCTACCAGCAAGCTGGTATCGTTTCCGCTCGACTTGCATGTGTTAAGCCTGCCGCCAGCGTTCAATCTGAGCCATGATCAAACTCTTCAGTTTAATCTTGCTATGAAGCTCTTTAAAGAAGCTTCTAAACTTGGCTCATTTATTCTAGCAAATCGCTTAAAATTATGTTCGTAATGAATTAACTTTGAGTTTTTCTGCTGAGTAAATGATAATTTTTATAGTTAGACTGACTCCCGAAATGAGAGTAAAACCAACTTTATTTTTTAGCATTCTAAATCAGCAAAAATCCACACAAGTTGTTCTTTAGTTGTGCTTTTAAATAGTGTCTTATACTGTCGTCCAGTAGTAAGATATTTCGCTTACTTATAGTAAGTAAGGCTAAATAGCGCTAAACCTTAGTGGTTTATCCTATCTAGCGAGCCGACTATCATATCATAACGATTTGGTTTGTCAAGCTTTTTTATCTAATTTGTTTCTCAAGGTTCGCTGCGTTGTTACTATGTAATTTACCCTAGTAATGCTTAGCTCGTCCTGATGAGGTGCGTATTATAGAGAGTTTCTGACGGGTGTCAACTGCTTTTTGATAAGTTTTTTAATTAATTTCGATAAATATAAAATAGACTAGTGTTTTCAATATGTTAACGAAAAAACTTTTTAGGGCGGCGCTGCGACTTAAACCATCATCACTTCATTAGTTATATAGAGGTAGCAAAATTGGCATTATCTATTAGCTATTGAAATCTACTTAACAGATACTTATATAGTCAATCTGATATGAACACGATACAGCGAGATGAAACGTTATTTTTCATAGCATCGGTAATTAGATAACTTTGAAGCATCAAGTGCTGCATCGATACTTAAACAATCACTGTGCTGACGTCGCTTGTCATAACACTTTTGTCACTTTGTATCTATAGTCTCCAACCTAGTGTTGCTAGGCAGTGTTTGCTATAATAGTGGCTTTTATGACACTACCTTGCAATGCTAAAGTGAGCCTTTAGATAAAGTGGCCAAAAGCCTGCTATTAATATCGTCTCAACTTAGTGTTTTGGGTGGTACTTTTCTTAACATATCACAGCAGTTAGATATAATTGATGCGGTCTTACGGTTATATGATTGATGGTTGCAATCATCACTGCCAACGGATCCAAAAAGGTGAATAGATTATGGTAGCGATTACTTTACCAGATGGTAGCGTAAAAAACTTTGAAGGCAATACAACCGTCATGGAAGTGGCGCAGAGTATTGGTGCAGGACTTGCCAAAGCGACGGTCGCTGGGCGCGTTGATGGTCAATTAGTCGATGCACACGATCCGATCACCCATGATGCCAAAGTTGAAATCGTGACGCCAAAAGACGCTGACGGTGTCGATATCATTCGCCACTCCTGCGCCCACTTGTTAGGTCATGCAGTAAAACAGCTCTACCCAGAGGTGAAAATGGTCATCGGACCGGTCATCGAAGATGGTTTTTATTACGACATCTATAGCGAGACGCCGTTTACCCCTGAGCATATGGAAGCCATCGAAAAACGCATGATGCAACTGATCAAACAAGATTATGATGTTATCAAAAAAATGACACCGCGCGATGAAGTCATCAAGATATTCGAAGCGCGCGGCGAAGATTATAAGCTGAAACTGATCAATGATATGCCGGGTGAAGAAGCCTTTGGTCTGTATCACCATCAAGAATATGTCGATATGTGCCGTGGTCCGCACGTGCCAAATACGCGCTTCTTAAAAGTATTTAAACTGACCAAAATGTCGGGTGCATACTGGCGCGGTGATGCCAAAAACGAGCAGCTGCAACGTATCTATGGTACAGCGTGGGCTGATAAAAAAGACCTAAAGGCCTATATCCAGCGTATTGAAGAAGCGGAAAAACGCGACCACCGTAAAATTGGTAAAGCGCTCAATCTGTTTCATATGCAAGAGCAAGCGCCGGGCATGGTGTTTTGGCACCCTAATGGCTGGACGATTTATCAAGTGCTTGAGCAATATATGCGCAAAGTCCAACACGATCACGGCTATGAAGAAATTAAAACGCCGCAAATCGTCGATCGTAGCTTGTGGGAGCGCTCAGGCCACTGGGGTAACTATGCCACCAATATGTTTACCACTGCCAGCGAAAACCGTGATTATGCGGTAAAGCCAATGAACTGCCCATGTCACGTGCAAGTATTTAACCAAGGCTTAAAGTCATATCGTGACCTGCCACTGCGTATGGCAGAGTTTGGCTCGTGTCACCGTAATGAGCCCTCAGGCTCTTTGCATGGTTTGATGCGCGTACGCGGCTTTACGCAAGATGATGCGCATATCTTCTGTACCGCAGCACAAATTCAGCAAGAGGTCGCTGACTTTATTAAACTGACCCTAAAAGTCTACGAAGACTTCGGCTTTGATAACATCATCATGAAGCTCTCCACCCGCCCTGAAAAGCGTGTCGGCTCTGATGAGTCTTGGGATTTTGCCGAAAAAGCTTTGGCCGATGCTCTCGACAGCTCAGGTCTCGATTGGGAATATCTACCAGGTGAAGGCGCGTTTTATGGTCCCAAAATTGAATTTAGTCTAAAAGACTCTCTAGGCCGCGTCTGGCAGTGCGGTACCATTCAGGTCGACCCCAATATGCCTGAGCGTCTTGATGCAGAGTTTGTCAACGAACAAAACGAGCGTGAAACCCCAATCATGCTACACCGTGCTATTTTAGGATCGTTCGAGCGTTTCATCGGTATTTTGATCGAACACTATGCCGGTTGGATGCCAGTATGGCTTGCACCCAAGCAAGTGGTAGTGATGAATATCACTGACAAGCAAGCAGAGGCTTGTGAAAATGTGGTTAATGAGCTGAAAAACGTCGGTATTCGAGCCGTTAGCGACTTGCGTAACGAAAAGATTGGATTTAAGATACGAGAGAAAACATTAGAACGTATCCCCTATATGCTAGTATTAGGGGATAAAGAGATTGAAACGGGCAGCGTCAATGTCCGGACGCGTGAAGGCGAAAACCTTGGCGTGATGAGTATCTCTGACTTTATGGCATTAGTACAGACCGCTGTCGGTAAAAAAGGCCGACAGACCCCAAAAACAGATGAGGAGTAATACCTATTAAACAGTCCAACCGTTTGAACATCAACGAAGATATCAAAGTCAAAGAAGTCCGACTCGTTAAAGAAGACGGCGAACAAATGGGCGTGGTCGATATCGAAACCGCGATGAAAGCGGCGCGTGATGAAAACTTAGATTTGGTCGAATTGGTTCCTGAAGCAAAACCGCCTGTATGTAAGATCATGGATTACAAGCATTTCTTATATGATCAAAAACAAAAGGCCAAAGAAGCTAAGAAAAACCAAAAGCAGACTCAGCTTAAAGAGATGAAACTACGCCCCAGTACTGAAGAGGCGGATTATCAAGTTAAGCTGCGTAAAATTATCAGCTTTTTGGAAGCTCAAGATAAGGTTAAGATTAGTATTCGTTTCCGTGGACGCGAAATGGCGCACCAAGATATTGGTCGCAAGCAACTTGACCGCATCATTGAAGATACCGCTGATATCTCAAACGTCGAACAATATCCTAAGATGGAAGGTCGTCAGATGGGTATGCTGCTCGGCCCAACTAAGAAAAAGTGATCGACTAACCAGATTGCTATTAGTTAGTGGCGGCTGTCAATCGGCATGCTAATCCGTCGATGTTAGATAATGTCGATATTGATTAATATGGATACTTATACTGTTGACCATCAATATGCTACGGGATATTGATGGTTTTTTTGTATATAGGCTTTCTGCCTCTTTATCATAAGCAGCGATACTGCCTTTATTAGCCATGGCTTTTATCACCTATAGTTTTTATCAGTTATAGCGTTTTAAACGCTGTTTTTGGTATCACAAGCTGACGCTATTTTACAAAACCTCTCTTCTCAAGCTTTTCATTACCAGTTAGTCTAAAGCTCAATGGCTCTGTATTTATTCGCCTTTGTACTTATTCGCCTTTGTATTTATTCGGCTTTATATAAGACACAGGCTATGACACATACAGGCCGCGACTTGTCTTTTAAATAAAACAATACCCGATATAGTCGACACTACATAAACCGCACGGATGATGTATTACTGATTTTTTCTCTTTAGATATTATAGGAAACTTTATGCAAGAATTGACGCCACCAGAAAATGCCGCTGCGCCAAGCATTTCACTGACGCCGCCTGAGCCCGTCAAAGAAATACAAAAAAGTGAAGCCGACCAGATGGTGACCCTCGATAAAAGCCAAATACCAGAACTCGATGCTAAAGTTGATGCTTTTGTCGATCATGTCATTACCAACTCTGTACATAGCCCTGAGTTTCAGCAAAACGTCCAATCCATACACAACTTAGGCAATAAAGAGATTCGTGAGTCCGCGCAAGTCTCTAATCGTATGCTCGAGCTGCCAGCAAAGAGCATCAACGACAATCTGTTTGATAACTCCCCTATCGCCAAATCTCTGACAGAGCTGCGCGGTATCGTCGAAGATTTGGACCCTAGCAAAAAAGATTTGACCAGCTCACGCAAGCTGTTTGGCCTTATTCCTTTTGGCAATAAGGTTCAAGATTACTTTCGTCAATACGAGTCAGCACAGTCACATATCAATGCCGTCGTGACCAGTCTCTATAACGGCAAAGACGAGCTGCTCAAAGACAATGCCATGATTGAGCAAGAAAAAGTCAATATGTGGGAGCTGATGCAATCGATTCGTCAGTACATTTATGTGGGTAAAAAAATCGATGAGCAGTTGGAGCAAAAAGTCTATGCCATCGAGGCGGCTGACCCAGAAAAAGCGCGCATCATCAAAGAAGAGATGCTGTTTTATGTGCGCCAAAAAAACACCGACTTTTTGACGCAGTTGGCCGTCAACGTCCAAGGTTATTTGGCGCTTGATACCATTCGCAAAAATAATCTGGAGCTGATTAAAGGTGTCGACCGTGCGACAACGACGACCATCTCAGCACTCCGCACGGCGGTGGTGGTCGCACAAGCGATGACCAATCAAAAACTGGTACTTGATCAAATCACTGCGCTTAATAAAACTACGAGCAGTTTGATCGAATCGACCTCTGCGATGCTCAAACGCCAATCGGGCGAGATCCATGAGCAGGCGACCAGCAGCAGTATCGAGCTTGATAAACTGCAAAACGCCTTCAATAATGTCTATGATACGATGGACATGATCAGCAATTATAAAATTGAAGCGCTAGAGAACATGAAACAAACGGTCAATACCTTGACCACTGAGGTCGATAAAGCACAAAAGTATCTCGACAAATCCAATCAGACCACGGTGCTAGAGGTCTCAAAGGAATTAGACAGCAAAAAAATCACCGATAAGTCTAGTGCGGTGGATATCGATATTTGATGGTTTTTTTCAGCTGTCTTCTTTAAAAGCAGACAGCTTGTTGCGACTTAATACAGATTAGACGATTGACGCAAGATATTGCCTCGTCGTTCGTGTTAAGATAGCCCTTATTAATAATTTTAAAAATAGATACGGTAATTTATGAGTTGGAACGATCCAAACGCCTCAAGTGAGGCAAAAAGATATGACAATCCTATCCCTAGTCGCGAGCTGATACTGGGCACGATTAATGAGCATGGCGAAGTCACTCACAAGCAACTGGCGCAGATCTTTGAGATTGAAGACCCAGATCAGTTTGATGCGCTGGGCAATCGCCTAAAAGCCATGGCACGCGACGGTCAAGTAAACCGTGAAGGTCGTCCTTATCGTTATCGGACAGTGACCAAGCAAGATGTGGTCACCGGTACTGTGTCTGCGCACCCCAAAGGTTTTGGCTTTGTATTATTAGAAGACATGCCCGATTTGTTTTTGCACGAAAAGCAAATGCGCTGGGTATTTAATGGCGATACAGTAGCCGCAATCGGTACCTCAACAGACAATCGCGGTCGCACCGAAGGCCGCATCGTCGATATCATAGAGCGTCGTCAAAACAACTTCATCGGCACGCTAACACGTGATGATGAAGGCTACTGTGTCGAGCTTGGTAGTCCAAACCATCACCAACCCATTACTGTCACTGATGACAACGTACAGGCTCTAAACGCCAAGCAAGGCGCGCCCGTCAAAATAGACATCATCGACTGGCCAAACCAGCACGAGTTTGCTACTGGCAAAATCACTGACGTCCTCTCCGATGATAACGACCGCGAGCTGATCATCGAAACGACGTTGCTCAATTATGATATTCCATCAGAATTTAGTGAAGCGGCTCTCAAGCAAGCCAATGATTACGAAGAGCCTACTGACAAAGACCTAAAGGGCCGTACTGACTTACGTCATTTGCCCTTAGTCACCATCGATGGTGAAGACGCACGCGACTTCGATGATGCGGTATATGCCGAAAAACGCTCAGGTGGTAACTACCGCGTCTTAGTGGCTATTGCAGATGTCAGCTACTACGTCACGCCAAACTCGCCGTTAGATAAAGACGCGTATGAGCGAGGTACGTCAGTATACTTTCCGCATCGTGTGATTCCGATGCTCCCTGAAGTATTGTCGAATGGTCTGTGTTCGCTAAACCCTGAGCTTGATCGCCTATGTATGGTGGCTGATATCAAGATATCGCGCGCTGGTAAAATCACAGGCTATGAGTTTTATCCAGGTGTGATGCACTCACAAGCACGCTTGACGTACAACCAAGTCAACGCGTATTTTGACAATCCAAAAGACAAAAGCGTGCCTGATTCTTTGACAGGCAATAAAGACGTCAAAAAATCAATTGATACACTGCATCAACTCTACGAGCTGCTTTTGAAAAAACGCGAAGAGCGCCATGCGATGGAGTTTGAGACAGTAGAGACCTACATTAAGTTTGATGAAAAAGGTGGCATCGAAGCAATATTGCCACGTACGCGCGGCGATGCGCAAAAGCTGATCGAAGAATGTATGCTACTGGCCAATACTTGTGCGGCAAACTTTGCTCTCAAGCATGAACTGCCTGTCTTGTATCGTAACCACGATCAGCCAGATAGCGAAAAATCCATGCGTATCCATGAGTACGCCAAAAACTTTGGTTTGAGCTTCCCAGAAGAAAGCCCAACGCAGGCAGATTATCAGCGTATCATCGAAGCCACCAAAGACAGACCCGATGCCATTAGCATCCATAGTATGCTGCTGCGCTCGATGATGCAGGCCAACTACGCGCCGGACAACATCGGTCACTTTGGCTTGGCATATGACGAGTACAGTCACTTTACCTCGCCTATCCGCCGTTATCCTGATTTGATGCTACACCGTGCGATCAAGGCAAAAGTCACGGGTAGCAAGCAGCCAGTGATGGATTTTTCACTCGAAGGTGCTGGCACGCAAACCTCAGATACCGAGCGCCGCGCCGAAAAAGCCTCGCGTTTTGTGGAGTCATGGCTCAAATGTCACTACATGAAAGATCATGTCGGTGAAGAGTTCAATGGCGTGGTGACCACCGTGACGAGCTTTGGCTTATTTGTCACCTTGACTGACTTGTATATCGACGGTCTGGTGCATATCTCAAACGTCGGCGATGACTTCTTTGTCTATGATGAGACGCAGCAGCAGCTCATCGGTAAAGACAAAGGCACGCTGTTTGGTCTGGGCGATTTGGTCAAAGTCAAAGTCGCAGGCGTCAATATGGACTTGCTACAAATTGACTTTGATTTACAAGCCAAGCTACAAGCCAGTGAGATGAACCAAACCAAAAAAGACCAAGCTAAAAAACCACCAGCCAAAAAATCACCAGCTAAAAAGAGCAGCAACCGCAAAGGCTCAAGCAAAAAAGGCTAAGCCACATAAGAGGTGGTAGATAAAAAGGTATTGATAAAAAAGGCTAACCCAGTGTTAGCCTTTTTTTGTGCCCGCTACGCTACTGGGCATTAGCCACTTGCGCGACTCGCTGCTGCTCGGCTCGCTGTGCTTGCTCTATCTGTGTGGTGGCATCATCCAAGAGGGCCTTGGGCTGCTGACCTAACGGCTGATTGGCAATATTTTCGCCAGTGTTTGCACCTGTATCTGTCGCAGCAGCCGACTCAGCGCTATTATTGTTTACTAGTACCTCTCTGTGCTTATCACGCTGATGCCCGCTTATCAGATTAAAACCCAATAATGCTACCATGCCCACAAGTGCGAAGATAATCAAATGTTTCATTTGCATAAAAGTGTCTCGTCTCTAGATAGTCATCAAATATCTATTTTGTTGCACTTTTTATGCCGTTTTTGAGGGCGTGTTCGCATTTCAAAAATGATGATAAAAATGAGATAAACTGCCGCTAAACATTGCCACTAAACATTGCCACTAAACAAGGAAGATAGCACAGATAATCTCGAGATATTAGTCAGCTATTTGGCCCTGTTTGGCCAGATTTAGCCATTTTTCACTCATTTAGGTGGCTATCTATTGAGTTGAGGACAGGCGCTAAGCTGATTATTCTTGCGGGCTATTGTTATTTAGCAAATCAGTCTCATCTGAGTTTTCGGCAATTTCTTGCTCGACCTTTTCCATCAGCTTATCATCGGGGCGGGCATCGAGGACATCGCTGCCACTGCGGCCTTGCAGGATAGTTTTGGCACGGGCTTTTGCTTGCTCTTTATCTTTATCATCGGTGGAGCTTGGCACTTGATTGCTTGAGGTAGCGCTGGGCACGGTGGTCGTAAGGGTAGCACCCGAGGTGGTGTTGTTTTGTGGCATCTGCTCAAAAGCTTGCTCTAATTTATGGTTAAAACGCAGTCGATAAATGGGCTCAGGTAAGCTAAAGCCTTCATTTTCTAGCGCGTGCTTGGTTTCGCGAATGGCGATACTACGCGCTTTAGAAAAATCGGTCTCGGATTGATCCACCCATACCTGAAACTCTAAAATGATATTTGAGTCGCCGACATTGGTAATGACAGCAATCGCTTTTGGCTCATCTAAGACAAACGCCAACTGGTGTATCGCATCTAGCCCAACCTTAATGGCTGCCAGTGGGTCATCGTTGGCGTCCACACCCAGCTCAAAAGTAAAGCGGCGCTCAGGGTTTTTGGTGTAATTTAGAATAGTACCTTTAAAGACCTCGGCATTCGGAATGCGCAGCTGGTTGCCATCTAAGGTCATCAAAATAGTCGCCCGCGATGTCAGGCGCACGACGATACCCTCTTGCCCATTGATGACAATGTGGTCACGCGCGCGAAACGGCTGCCGGATACTAAGCATGAGTGAGGCAATATAGTTTTCAATGGTGTCTTTGACCGCAAAACCAACCGCGATACCGATCACGCCTGCCCCGCCAAGTAGCGTACCCAAAACAGTCTCTGCGCCGATCAGACTCAGCGCCAAGATCAGACCAAAAATGATAAAAATGACTTTGATGGTTTGGGCCAGTAGCTCTGCCACAAATGGATTTGGCGTCAGACGTTGCCACATGTTTTTGCGATTAGAGAGCCAGCTGCCAAACCAAGTCACCAAGGCAAACAGCACTATACCGACCAGTAGTAGCGGTAGCGCCTTCACTAGATTGGTCACCTGTGCTTTTAGGCCTTGATAGACAGTGGTGACGTTGTCTTGTACATCGAGGGTGCGATTGATTCGGTCTTCGACCGTAACCACGTCTGTCAAGCGATTGGTCAAGTTGATGGCTTGCTGCGCCTTTTTTTCATTGGGCGTCTCTCCCGTCAGCGTAACCACCCCTTGCGTCACGCTGACATTGACCGCTTGCAACCCGTCTATTTCTGAAAATATGCCAGTGATACGTTGGCGGATATCATTGTCTTTTTGCGGAGTCGGCGTGGTCTCGATTTGCGCGTTATTGGTGCTCTCACCACTGATGATAGGCGGCGGGTCAGGCTCAGATGATGGCTCTATGATCTCTGGCGTTTTAGCTACGCTGTCAGAGGTAGCAGGTGCTGGCTCGGCATTGTCTTCATCAAGCGCTTCTGCATTGTCAACATTGTCAACATTGTCAACATTGTCAACATTGTCAACATTGTCAACATTGTCAACATTGTCAACATTGTCAACATTGTCAACATTGTCACCACTGTCACCACTGTCACCACTGTCACCACTGAGCGCAGCGCTAATGGAGGCAGCGTCTTCAATAACTGCATGAGCTGGCAGCTGACCAAGCAGGGCCCATAGCAACAGCAGCTGACCGCATATACTGGCCAGACGGCGGATGATGGTGGGCATTTTTTGCGTTAGATAAATCGACATAAGCATCCTTTGCTTGTTGCGTCATTGCCAAAATCTCAAGGTCTCATGCAAGCGTGATCCCTGCTCTTTGTCTTAGCAGCTAGGCGTGAGTCTATCTACGATAAAGTAAACATACGGCTATTTGCTTGACACCGCCGCTATGGCGCAGCAAACAGATAGCCGTAGCGCGTTGCCTATCCTCGCCATTGAGCGCTGAGCTCAGCAAGTAAGAGCCTAGCGAGTAATTTTTTAGCAAATCTTAGGTGAGCTTAGCTGTCTAGATATGCTTGAGCAGCACGCAAATCGAGTGTGCCTTCGTAGATGGCACGGCCGGTGATGATACCCTCGATACAGTCGCCATAGGGTTTTAGTAGCTCGATGTCTTTTATGTCAGTCACGCCGCCTGAGGCAATCACAGGCAAGCCACCTTCGCGAGCTAGATTGACTGTCTGTTCGACGTTGACGCCTTGCATCATGCCGTCACGGGCGATGTCGGTATAGACGATTGACGATACGCCTACATCGGCAAAGCGCTTGGCCAGCTCGGTGGCGCGAGTATCAGTGACATTTGCCCAGCCATGGGTCGCCACCATACCGTCTTTGGCATCGATACCCACGATGATATGCCCTGCAAACTCACGGCAAGCCTCAGTAACAAAGTCGGGATCTTCGACTGCTTTGGTGCCGATAATAATATACGTCAAACCTGCAGTGATGTACTGCTCGATGGTGTTCATATTGCGCACACCGCCGCCCAACTGGATAGGTAAGGTTGGATAAGCCTTGGCGATGTCATTGACCACTTGTCTATGTACTGGTACCCCATCAAACGCGCCATTTAAGTCCACCAAATGTAAGCGGCGAGCACCTTCTTCTACCCAGCGCGCCGCCATGGCCACAGGATCGTCAGAAAACACCGTATCATCCTCCATACGGCCTTGCTTTAAGCGCACACATTTACCATCTTTTAAATCAATCGCCGGAATAATGACAGGCACAGCACACATAGGACATTCCTTATAACGCATAAATAAAATAAGTAATCAATATATCACTGAATCAATATATCACTGATATCGAAATACCATCTAGACAGCCACTTGATATATCGCTGATGACAGAGCTATACCGCAGACCGTTTCGAAATCAGTGGCCAACAAAATCAGTCAGAATATAGTATCAGTAAATTCTCTTCGTGTTGGTTCAAATCTGAATAATTCAAACAACAAATAATGCCAAAAACTTAACAATCATAACCATAAGTTTTAGCAGACGGAATCACTGGCAACATTAGGTAAATTCACTTACCGGCTGGCAATTTTAGGTCAATTTAGCGTATAATCCTAGGTAAATTTGTATTTGTTTCTATATGATAGCAACCATGCGCCACACTTTTTTTCAGTTAACCATTACTGAAGTGCTCATGGCGGTCAGGATGAATCGAGCAACAGCTAAATGAACCAGTACAATATTGGCTGACAGTTGGCTAAAAGGGTTAACGTAACAATCTTCAATGCCAGTCTGAGAGCAGACTGCGCTGCGCCATTACCCTTGAGACGTCTTTTTATATATCTCCCTTACATCCCTATCATGAGATAACGCCTTAGAAAGTCACTCCTAGATTACCAGCGGCAGATGGTCATACACCGTATGTCTACCAGCGGCAGGGCTAGTGTGGCTTCGACCAGTTTATCTATCTTTGTAGATTACTTGGCTGCGTTTTTATGTCATTGGCTCTGCAACAAAAAGCCAGTTCATAAAGCGACAATCGTGCTGGTTTACAGGTTTTAATTTTCAATGAAACGTATGATGGAGCTGTTTACGATCAATGCAGTCGCTTTTGGCCAACGCCCAAAGTGAGTGCGTTTGGTTTGATGGTTTTAGCATACACCTTGGTAGCCAGTCGCCAACTTTGGTAATTCGAATAAGACATTAACGTGTTGTTAAGGAGTCTAAGGTCAGCGTTAATACTCTTACTAGCAGTGATATTCTTGCGTTGTTTTCAAAGCCTTATGTATCTCTATCCTACTATAGGAATAGCGAGTTGAGGGCTTTATTAAATGACGCAGATGTTCATGCTGCCGATATACCAAACAGGACGTCTGGTATCGTTTTAGACTATGGACTAAGTTTTCGCTTATGATTACCATCAAAAAAGGTTTGGATTTGCCCATCACCGGTGAACCCTCCCGCGAGATATCTGAGCACCAACCAACACATGTAGCAGTCATTGGCTATGATTATGTGGGTATGAAACCCACAATGAATGTCAAAGAAGGTGATGTCGTAGCTAAAGGCCAGCCCGTTTTTGAAGACAAAAAACGTGTTGGTGTTATCTACACTGCCCCTGCTGCTGGTAAAGTCGTCGCGATCAATCGCGGCGAGCGCCGAGTGTTTGAAAGCCTTGTGATTGCGGTCGACCCAAACGGTGAAGAAGTAGACTTCGAGCGCTATGACTCCCAGCAACTTGCTGACCTAGACTCGAAGGTCGTTGAAACCCAACTGCTGGCCTCTGGCGAATGGACTGCGTTTCGTACGCGCCCCTATAGCCGCGCACCAGAAATCGGTGCCCGTCCGCATGCCATCTTTGTCACCGCGATGGATACCAATCCACTTGCGTTTGACCCGATGCTGCTGATCAATGAGGAGCTGCAAGCGTTCAATGACGGTCTCGCAGTATTATCTACCCTCAGCCCTAAGACTTTCGTCTGTCATCATGGTGATGCTAGCCTGACGCCCGTTGCAAAAACCGCGGCAAACAACGTCACTGAGTATCATAGTTTTGCAGGTAAGCACCCAGCAGGACTGGCCGGCACGCACATTCACTTTTTGCATCCAATCATGCGCGGTGTCACCGTCTGGACGATTGGCTATCAAGACGTGATTGCTATCGGTAAGCTATTTACCACTGGCCGCTTGTATACGCGCCGTATGATTAGCTTGGCAGGCCCTGCAGTCAATACTCCACATCTGATCGCAACCGAACGCGGTGCTGACATCACAGCATTGACCAAAGGCCAACTGGCCGCTGGTGAAAACCGTGTCATCTCAGGCTCAGTGCTGTCAGGACGCAAGGTGTTTAGCAACATCGCTTATCTTGGCCGCTTTCACAACCAAGTCAGCGTCCTACCTGAAGGCCGTGAGCGTCCAGCATTTCACTTCTTTACCGCTGGTAAAAACCGCTTTTCTAAACTGCCGATCTATATCTCACAGTTTTTTGGTGGCAAAAAATACAACTTCACCACCACCAGCAACGGCTCACCGCGTGCGATGGTACCCATCGGGGTCTATGAAGAAGTCATGCCGCAAGATTATCTGCCAACACAGCTACTACGTGCCTTGATTGTTGAGGACATCGTTAGCGCCGTTGATTTGGGCGCACTCGAATTGGACGAAGAAGATTTGGCATTATGCACCTTCGTCTCTCCTGGCAAATATGAATTCGGTGATATCTTGCGTGATAACTTAACGCGCATTGAGCTGGAGGGCTAACCACGATGAAATTTTTACACAATATGTTCGATCGTATGGAGCCGTCTTTTACCAAGGGTGGCAAACACGAAAAGTACTATGCCATCTTTGAGATGTTCGATACGTTTTTGCGTCAGCCAGGTACCACTACCTACGCCTCGTCACACGTGCGCGATGGTATCGATCTAAAACGCATCATGATTACCGTCTGGCTCTGTACCTTCCCTGCGATGTTTTGGGGTATGTACAATATCGGCCACCAAGCATTAACCGCCATCGCTCAGCTAGGCTTGCAGCCTGAAGGCTGGCGCACGGTTATCACCAGCATGGCAGGCTACAACCCAGATAGTATTTGGGCCAGCTTTGTCTATGGAGCCATGCAGTTCTTACCCATTTATATCGTCACCTTCGCGGTTGGTATTCTCTGTGAGATTATCTTTGCCGTGGTGCGCGGACATGAAGTCAACGAAGGTTTCTTTGTGACCTCAGTGCTCTTTGCGCTTTGTCTACCGCCAGATATCCCATTATGGCAAGTCGCCTTGGGTATCATCTTTGGTGTGGTCGTGGCAAAAGAGGTCTTCGGTGGTACGGGTAAAAACTTCCTAAACCCTGCCCTATCAGGTCGTGCCTTCCTCTACTTTGCCTATCCAGCGTATATGTCTGGTGACTCAATCTGGACGGCGGTGGACGGCTTCTCTGGCGCGACACCGCTTGGTCTTGCAGCACTTGGCGTCTCTCCACAAGATTTCGTCGATGTCTATGGCAATGCCATCACTTGGAGTGATGCGTTCTTGGGCAACATGCAAGGCAGTATCGGTGAAGTCTCTACGCTCGCGATCCTCATGGGTGCGGTCGTACTACTGTGGACGCGTATCGCCTCCTGGCGCATCATGGCAGGCTGTGTGGTCGGCCTCATCGCCACCTCGCTGGTCTTTAACATGATCGGCTCAGAAGACAATCTGATGATGAACTTGCCGTTTTATTGGCATTTGGTCATCGGTGGCTTTGCCTTTGGTGCCGTCTTTATGGCAACCGACCCAGTCTCTGCTGCGCATACCAATAAAGGCCGCTGGGCGTATGGCATCTTGATTGGCTTTATGACCGTATTGATTCGCGTCGTCAACCCAGCCTTCCCAGAAGGCATCATGCTGGCCATTTTATTCGCCAACTTATTTGCTCCATTGTTTGATTACTTTGTTACCCAAGCAAACATCAAACGCCAAACTGCTCGGAGGGTTCGTTATGTCCAAGCCCAAAAGTAATAACGCAAAAACCATCAGCGTTGCACTGACGCTATGTTTGGTGTGCTCTGTATTGGTCTCGGCAGTTGCTGTGGGTCTAAAACCAGCACAAATCGAAAACGCTCGCTTAGACCGTAACAAAAATATCCTCGTTGCCGCCGGCATGTACAATGCTGAGTCAGATACTGCAAGCGATGTGGCTGAGCGTTTTAAAGATTTTGATGTCGAGATCATCGACCTAAATAAAGGTGACTATCTCGATGATGACGCGCTAAAAGCCGCTGGCATCCCTGATCGTAACGCCTATGACGCCAGTCAAGCGACCAAAAACCAAGCCTTGAGTGAAGACTTGGGCAACAACGATCCCGCTGGTATTGGCCGTAAGCCAAAATATGCCAAAGTCTACGTAAAAAGCGACGACGCTGGCAATCCTGAAATGGTGGTGCTACCGATTCAAGGCTACGGCCTATGGGGCACGATCTATGGTTTCTTAACGCTTGAGAGCGACATGAATACCATCAAAGGTATCAGTTTTTATGAGCATAAAGAAACCCCAGGGCTCGGTGCTCGTATCGAAGAGCCAGAGTGGCGCGCCCAATGGAGTGGCATCCAGTCGTATGACGAAGATGGCAATGTGGCCACTGGTGTGACCAAAGCTGGCACACCAAAAGACAACTGGGTCGATGGCATCAGCGGTGCAACCTTAACGGGTCGCGGTGTCAGCAATATGATTCAGTTTTGGCTGGGTGAGCAAGGCTACAAGCCTTATCTAGATAAGCTGCGCCAAGACAGTGGTCAAACGATTGACAATGCAGACACGCAAGCCAGTCAAGCGACGCTGACAGCTGAACCGAACACCGAACTGGCAGCGCCAGTAGTAAACGGCAAGGAGGCATAACATGGCTGACACCAAAAGTATTTTAACCACGCCTATCTTTGACAATAACCCCATTGCCCTACAGATCCTAGGTATCTGCTCGGCATTGGCAGTCACCACCAGCATGGCCAACGCCATGGTGATGTGTGTGGCCTTGACACTGGTAACGGCGTTTTCGAGCTTTTTTATCTCTATCATCCGTAAGCAAATTCCATCGAGCATCCGTATCATCGTCCAGATGACGATTATTGCCTCGTTGGTTATTTTGGTCGATCAGGTACTAAAAGCGGTGGCTTATGATGTGAGTAAAGGTCTATCGGTCTTCGTTGGCTTGATCATTACCAACTGTATCGTGATGGGCCGTGCCGAAGCCTTTGCCATGAGCAATCCGCCTGTCCCTAGCTTTTTGGATGGGATCGGTAACGGTCTTGGGTATTCAGCGGTATTGTTATTTGTCGCAACCATCCGTGAGCTACTCGGTGCCGGTACCTGGTTTGGTATCACCATCTTGCAGCCTGTCACTGATGGCGGCTGGTATATTCCAAACGGTTTGTTATTACTACCACCGTCAGCGTTCTTTATCATTGGTTTGTTTATCGCCATCGTGCGTATCTGGAAACCAGAACAAGTTGAAGACGCTGAGTTTGTCATGAAGCCGCAATCTAAAGGCATGGTACATGGAGGCGGTCACTAATGGGACACTATGTTAGTTTATTTATAACCTCAGTCTTTATCGAGAATATGGCGCTGGCCTACTTCTTAGGTATGTGTACCTTTTTGGCAGTGTCCAAAAAAGTCTCAACGGCCATAGGTCTTGGGGTCGCGGTCATTGTCGTGATGGCCATCACCGTACCGCTAAACAATCTGTTGTTTCAGTTTATCCTAAAAAGTGGGGCGCTGGCATGGGCAGGTTTTCCTGATATTGACCTAAGCTTCTTAGGCCTACTCAGTTACATCGGTCTGATTGCTGCGACCGTACAGATTCTAGAGATGTTCTTAGATAAGTTCGTTCCAAGCTTGTACAACGCGCTTGGGGTGTTCTTACCGCTGATTACTGTCAACTGTGCCATCTTGGGTGGTGTTCTGTTTATGGTGGAGCGTGACTACAACTTTAGCGAATCGGTCGTATATGGCGTGGGCGCAGGTTTTGGTTGGGCATTGGCGATTACCGCATTGGCTGGCATCCGTGAAAAGCTCAAATACTCAGATATCCCAGCACCGCTGCGTGGTCTTGGTATTACCTTTATCACGGTTGGTCTGATGTCACTTGGCTTTATGTCTTTTGGCGGTATGTCAATCTAAACCGCTACGCTGAAAAGCCTAGTTAGCGATTTGACCTATTTAATTCATTTATTCGGTAGGGGGAGCAGTAGACGCTGGGCGTCCTGTTACTCCCCTACTCCATAGATTAAGGATACATATCATGGATTATGCTACGGCGATTGGTGGCGTTGCTATGTTTACCTTGATCATCATGGGCCTTGTCGCCATTATTTTGGCGGCGCGCTCAAGACTGGTCAGTTCAGGGGACGTTACCATCCATATCAATGATAATCCCGATAATGACGTTGTGACACCAGCGGGCGGTAAGCTACTGCAAACCCTAGCAAGCGAAGGTATTTTCTTATCTTCAGCTTGTGGTGGCGGTGGTACGTGCGCGCAGTGTCGTTGCCGCGTTATTGAAGGTGGCGGTTCTATCCTGCCCACCGAAGAAGGCTATTTTACGCAAGGCGAGATTCGCAATCACATGCGCTTAGCCTGTCAGGTAGCTGTCAAGCAAGACATGAAAATTGAGATCGACCCTGAGTTTTTTGATGTACAAAAATGGGAATGTGAAGTTGTCTCTAACGATAACGTGGCAACCTTTATCAAAGAGCTGGTACTTAAGATTCCAGAAGGTGAGGAAGTCAACTTCCGCGCTGGTGGCTATGTACAGCTAGAAGCGCCGCCGCATGAAGTACATTACAAAGACTTCGATATCGGCGAAGAGTACCGTGAAGACTGGGAAAAGTTCGGCGTCTTCAAATACGTCTCAAAAGTTGATGAGCCTGTTATTCGTGCGTACTCGATGGCCAACTACCCAGAAGAAAAAGGTATCATCAAGTTTAATATCCGTATCGCCAGTCCACCGCCGCGTGGTCCTGAAGGTATCCCGCCGGGCAAGATGTCGTCTTGGGTATTTAGCCTAAAACCTGGGGACAAGGTGACGGTATCAGGCCCGTATGGTGAGTTCTTTGCCAAAGATACCGATGCTGAGATGATCTTCGTCGGGGGCGGTGCTGGTATGGCACCGATGCGCTCGCATATCTTCGATCAACTAAAACGTCTAAATTCTAAGCGTAAGATTAGCTTTTGGTACGGTGCGCGCTCGATTCGTGAAATGTTCTATGTCGAAGACTACGATCAGCTCGAAGAAGAGTTCGATAACTTTGAGTGGCATGTGGCGCTATCTGATCCATTACCAGAAGATAACTGGGATGGTCCGACCGGCTTTATCCATAATGTCCTGCTTGAAAATTACCTAAAAGACCATCCAAACCCAGAAGACTGTGAATACTACATGTGCGGGCCACCGATGATGAACGCGGCGGTAATCGACATGCTCCATAGTTTGGGCGTGGAGGATGAAAACATCCTACTTGATGACTTCGGTGGTTAAGTAAAAAAGCAAAAATAAAAGCGATAGTAAAAAAAGAGTCTCAAGTGAGGCTCTTTTTTTTGTCAAAAAATTGACCGCTAAGAAAAACACTGACTTAAAACTTGAACTGTAACCTGAGGCAACGCTATTGGCCTTATAAGTGATAAGGGGTGTAAAATAGGAGAGGTTTAGCGCCGTTATTCGTTGACGCTCCACTCACCCCTTTGCTTTATCAAGCTGTGATGACTCATATGACAAATGTAACCTCATTTTTTGCCGCGTTTTTTGCCGCGCCTCAATCCATACGCCCGACCTTACTGACGATGACCACGGTAGGCGCTGTACTGAGCCTCAGTGCCTGCCAGCAGCTCCCTGACTATGACTACCTAAGTGGTGAAACGATGGGCACCAGCTATCATATTAGCTATCAGTTACCAGCAGGGGCGGATGAAGCGGCCATACAAGCAGCCATTGATCAGCGGCTGCAACAGATCAACGACAGCATGTCGACCTATCAATCTGACTCTACCATCTCTAAGTTCAACCAGCTGGGAAAAGACACGCCCATAGCGATCGATGCCGACTTTGCGCATGTGCTTGAGGTGTCGCGCACCGTCTATCAGCAGTCCGGCGGTGCCTTTGATCCGACAGTGATGCCCCTAGTAGAGACATGGGGGTTTGGCAGTACCATGACCGTCGAGCGCTTACAAAGTCCGCCCACTGCACTCGAGATCGCTCAAGCAAAAGCCTTGGTCGATTTTGACAGTATCGTACAAGAACAGCAAAGCATCTACAAAACCAAAGAAGGCGTGGGGCTGGATTTTTCTGCGGTGGCAAAAGGCTATGGCGTCGATGTCATCGCTGATGTGCTCAGAGACGACTATCAAATCAATAATTATATGGTGGAGATAGGCGGCGAAATTGCGACCTCTGGTGTCAACAAACAAAAACAGCCTTGGCAAATCGCTATCGACGCCCCTATCGAAGACAGCACTGTCAGTGAGCGCGAGACCATATCAGCGATTCGCCAACCTATCAGCACGGCCAATCAAATGCATCTGGCGACCTCTGGCAACTACCGCAACTCTGTGGTGTTTGATGGCGAGCGCTATAGCCATACCATCGACCCCACCACAGGCACTCCCATCGCGGGCGGCGCGCCTTCTGTCACTGTCGCCGCAGAGTCTGTGGCGCTGGCCGATGCGTGGGCGACAGCGCTGACTGCCATGCCGTATCAGCAGGCGCTAGACGTCGCTCAAAAGCAAAACCTAGCGGCGATGTTTGTGGTATTAGCCGATACCGATCGTGATAGTGATAAAAAAACCACCAAAGACGCTGACAATATTGGGAAATGGCAAGTGGTACAGACACCAGCGATGCAAGCATTACGTGCCGACAAACCCTTGTAAACTGCCAGCTGCATGCGCCAAACATCTTGATACACTCAAGCGGCATCTGCAAAAATCTGCTATACTATAAAGGTGTTGTCTTTATAGATGACAGCCCTATTTTTAATACGAGGTTTCCTCTATGTTTACTCAATTGCTCCCCATGCTTGCGATTACCTTTACCGTATTTGTGCTGTTTTTTGTCTTTATGGGTATTGGATATATGGTGAAAAAAAAGCCCCTAAAAGGCTCTTGCGGCGGGGTGGCCAAACTGATGGGCGACGAGCATTGCTCATTTTGTGGCAATGACCCAAACAAATGCGACTCACTCATCGCCGAGCAGCAAGAAACCGCGCTTAAAGCCGCTCAGTTAGGCAAATCTGTCTAGAGTAGGTATAGATACCACGTTTGTTACCATACGCTGGTAGTATTTAGTCATCAATTGTTCTTATAATAGCGTCAAACTCTACAAAATAGAGTTGGCGCTATTTTTCTTGTGCCATATTCGTTTTGATAGCTTTTATAAGCCGCTGATGTTTTATAAAGCTAGAATCAAACCTTCATCGTTATCATCCATATACTAAGTTTGCCCTGATTGATAGGGCAGCAAGTTCATATGACAGGCTTTCTGCCTATGTTGTAAAGCTCTAACGGCTTTTCTGACTCATCGTTTTAATGAGACTTTTCTGGTGTTATTTGATAAGCGGTGCTGCGGCGGCGCTATCTAATGACGTGTTTTTTATTTTATATAATAGTCGTGCTGCCATGTCTACCTCTGCAAACCTGTCTGCTTCTCAAACAAAAGCGTCAAAATCCTCCATCCCGCCATCATCACGCTTTACTTTTTGGCTGGTGCTATGCGCGATCGTATTACTCGCGACCAACATGCGCGCGCCTATCGTGGCGCTTGGCTCTATCGCACCTGTGGTGCAAGAGGCGCTTGGTATCTCTGAGACTGAGCTTGGCTGGCTGGGCGCAGTGCCGATGCTGACTTTTGCCTTGGGCGCGCTTATCTCGCCTGCCATCGGTAAGCGCTTTGGGCTTGAGAATACCTTGATTGCGATGATTGCCCTGCTAACGATTGGCATGGTCATCCGCTCGGTGATTCCGACTTGGATTGGCTTTTTGAGCGGGACGGTATTACTGACGCTGGCCATCGGTTTTGCCAATACCTTGGCCGCGCCTGTCATCAAACAGCGCACGCCCAATCACATACCGCTAGTGACAGGCTGCTTTAGCTTGACCTTGACCGTCGCCGCAGGCATCGTCGCAGGTGTGGTGCTGCCGTTATCTGAGCAGTTTGGTTGGCAGTGGGCGCTTGGCGGTTGGGCGCTTTTGGGCTTTTTTGCCTTGGTTTTGTGGGTGTTTTTGCGGGTGCGGCTAGGCTCATCGACACGGGTGGTGGCGCCGCTCGCTACCGGCTCATCAGACATTTCGGTATGGCGCTCAGCATTTGCTTGGCAGATTGCGGTGTTTATGGGTCTGCAGTCTTTGTTGTTTTATACCGTTGCCAGTTTTTTACCATCGATTTGGCTCAGTAAGGGGCTGTCTGCGGTGAGTGCTGGACAAATGGGATCGGTGTTTCAGTTTATGGCACCGGTGGCGATTTTGAGCCTGACGTGGCTGGTCAATCGCGGTCGACCGATTCAGGCACTGGCCGTCTTTGCCGCCGCCTTAAACGTGTTTGGTGTATTGGGCATCATGTACCTATCGACCGACCTTGCTTGGCTGTGGTCTGGGCTCATGGGCATGGGCTGTTCGGCAATTTTTACCTTAAGTATGATGCTGTTTTCTATGCGCACTTATACCGCCAACCAGTCCAGCGAGTTGTCTGGCATGGCGCAGGCGGTGGGATATCTGCTGGCGTTTTTTGGTCCGCTCGGTACTGGCTGGATCCATGATGCCACAGGCAGTTGGGACTTGGCGCTGTTTATGCTGCTGATCTTGATGATCATCAACGTCGTGATGGCGTGGCTGGTCAGTCGCCCAATCATGGTCGATGGTAAGCACGCTTAACATCGGCTTACCCTAAATCACGGTAACCTTATCATAATATTGGTCGCGATCTTATTTTGCTACACTGGTTTGATTGCTTATAGGACAGACTACGTATTATGAAACCATCTTCTCGTTTGACTTCGCACCTACCGGTGGTAGCTCTCTTAGCCATGGTAATGGCCGCCACTGGTTGTCAAAAATCGCCTGATAAGGCTGATACCACGCCGGCCGACAGCACTCAACCAACCCCGCCTATCAGCCAAACTACTCAACCCAGCCAGACTGCCGACACATCATCCACCTCACGGTTGGATGAGCAGCAAGCAGCGCTGACAATCTTGGCGCTGGGCGATTCCTTGACCGAAGGCTTGGGCGTGTCGCCTGAAGATAACTACCCTGCCCAACTAGAAGCTCAGTTAAAAAAAATGGGCTATTCCAATGTCAAAGTCGTGAACTCCGGCTTGAGCGGCGAGACCAGCACAGGGCTGGTCAATCGCTTGGATTGGGTGCTACAGACCAAACCTGATATCACCATACTGACCATCGGTGCCAACGATGCCATGCGTGGTATCGATGTGGCGACTATCGAAAATAAAATCCGTACCGCCATCGAACGCTTGCAAGCAGGTGGCAGCGAAGTCATTTTGGGCGGTATGCAGATTTATGACAATCTTGGCTCAAATTACGTAGAGTCGTTTGCCGCGATTTATCCGCGCATCGCCGAAGACACGGGGGTTACGCTGATTCCGTTCTTTTTGGACGGGGTGGGCGGTGATGCCGCCCTCAACCAAGCGGATGCCATTCACCCGACTAAAGAGGGCTATCGCATGATCGTTAATGAAAATGTTTTGCCAGTGCTCACGCCTAAGCTAGAAAAAATAGTCGAAAGTGAGCGTAATTAAAGGCGCTTATCTGTAGCTGCTTCACTTCGATGCCTTATGGCCTTAAACCAACCAACCGGAACTGTCCCATGACCTCCACATTTACCAGTAACGCCATACTCAGTGCCGCGCATTTACATAAAACCGTGCAAGTCGGTGAGCAATCACTGGCCATCATCAAAGACGTCAGCATCCATGTCGATGCCGGCGAATTTGTGGTGATTATGGGCAAATCAGGCTCAGGTAAATCCACCTTACTGGGTCTACTGGCCGCGCTAGATTATCCCGATAGTGGCTCGGTTACGCTGGCTGGACAAACGCTAAGCGCGCTTGATGAAGATGCGCTAGCGGTGATTCGTCAGCGCGAGATGGGCTTTGTCTTTCAGTCGTTTCATCTACTGCCGACCTTGAGCGTGCGCGAAAATATCGCTTTTCCGCTAGATATCGCGCGTCGTGCTGATCCTGCGCGGGTCGATGCCTTAATCGAAGCAGTCGGACTCGGCCATCGACGTGATAGCTTGCCCAGTCAACTATCCGGCGGTGAGCAGCAGCGCACAGCGGTGGCGCGCGCGCTGGTCGCCCAGCCAAAGATTGTCTTTGCCGATGAGCCGACAGGTAACTTGGATGAGCAAAACGCCGAGCAGGTCATACAGCTATTGCTAGATTTGCGTGCGCAGACAGGCTCGGCGCTGGTCGTCGTGACGCATGATCCAGCACTCGCTGACATGGCCGATCGAGTCATCACCATGCATGACGGTATGATAGATGGGTCAAACGCTGATGAAAAATAAACCAAGCGCTGCTACAACCCAGTCTGCTACAACCCAATCTCATGGCCTGATAGGTCCGCTGTTTACTCGCACGTTAGGCGCGCAAGCCCTCACCCGTAGCTGGTGGCGACGCTGGGTGTATCCGGTATTGTTTTTATTGACGCTGACGCTATCGCTGGCCACTTATCTGACTCTGGACTCTATCCAGCAGTCCGTCGATCGCTACATCACTGACAATCAGCGAGCGCTGGTCGGCGGCGATCTGATACTCAACAGCAAACAAGACTGGCCAAGCGAGGTCATGGTACAAGTCAACACCCTGCCTGCCAGCCAAGTCGTCTACGACCATCAGTTTAGTGCGATGGTGGTGAGCGCAGAGCAGACATTGCTGACACAGCTCAAAGCCGTCTCTCCTGCTTATCCATTATATGGCGACGTCGAGCTGGCCTCCGGACAACCGCTGTGGCAACAGCTGACAGCCGATAGCATCATCGTCGCGCCAGAGGTGCTAAATGGTCTTGGCGCTACCGTCGGCGATGTCGTCACCATCGGTGATGGACGCTTTACCATCCGTGATGTACTGACCAAAGAGCCAGATCGCCCTTTAAGTGCCTTTGGCTTTGGCGGACGGGTCTTGATGCAGCAACAAGCGCTGGCAACCACCAACCTATTGGGGCAGCGCAGCCGTGTCAACTACCGTATCGAGATGGCAGGAGATGCCGAGACGATAGCGGCGCAGCACGCAACGCTTGAGCAGCTACTCGTAAGCCATCCTGATATCGAGCTGTCTGACGCTCAGTCAGCGGATACGTCTGTCTCGCGTATCTCTGATAATGTCTTGATGTTTTTAAAGCTATTGGTCATCGCCGTCCTCCTGCTCTCTGCGGTGGCGATGTATGGGGTGATTAGTGCCTTTGTCAGCAAAGAGCAGCCAAACAACGCCATTCGCCTCGCCTTAGGTGAGCCGCTTGCCTCGCTCAAACGCAGCTACTATCAGTTACTACTTACGACCACCGTCATCGCTTGTATCGCAGCGAGTATCCTTGGTGCCGGCTTACTACAGGTCAGTCAGCCCTACCTTGGCGCTATCTTACCTGCCGATGTGGCGCTAGCGATCAACCCCATTAGCGTCCTAAAAACCATCATCATCGCGCTGCTCTTGAGCTTTGTCATCGCCCAGCGCGGTTTACGCCCGCTGAACCACACCAAACCTGCAACCTTGCTCAATCAAGGCGCAAGTCAGTCCAATCAAAACCTGCCATGGTATCGACGCCTGCCTATACTATGGTACGGGCTGATGCTAACAAGTCTGTATGTGTTTTTTGCTTATGAAGTGGGCTCGTGGCTACTGGGCGCGCAGCTGCTGATCGGTCTGATTGGCTTTGTCGCGATATTTTGGCTGCTTGCTCGTGGCTGGCTATGGCTCTTGGCACAACTGGCCTCGCGCCGCCGTATCAGCTGGATGCAGCGTATCGCCATTCATAATTTGGCGCGCAAAGGCAACCAATCGGCGCTGTTTTTCGTCACCTTATCGCTGTCGGTCGCCGTCCTAACACTTATCACCACGCTTAATCACAGTATCAACGAGCAGTTTATCAACACCTACCCTGCAGACGCGCCCAATATATTTTTGCTCGATGTGCAAAGCGCGCAGCATGCGGCGATCGGCACCATTATCGATGCGCCAGTGAGCTACTACCCAGTCATTCGGGCGCGGGTGGTGGCAGCAGGCGGCGTGCCTGTACAAGATATCGAGCCTACAGAAGGTTTTGATGATCCGGCGCGAGTGTTTAATTTAAGCTACGCCGACACGGTGATGGATACTGAGTTCATCACTGATTCTCTAGAAAAAAACGCGCTCTATGCGCCTATCACCACCGATCATACCGATAATGGCAACGCCGCGCAGACCATAGCACCCCTATCTATCTTGGATACGGCCGCCAGTTTGCTCAATGTCGACATGGGCGATGAGATCGTCTTTAATATTCAGGGTATCGAGCTGACCGGTGAGATCACCAGTATTCGCTCGCGCTTCGAGCGTGGCCCGAGTCCGTATTTTTATTTTTTGTTTGAGCCATCGGTGCTGTCCAGCGCGCCGCAAATCCAGTTTGCCACCGCGCATATCCCTGAGGACCGTATCGCCGAGGTACAAGGTCAGCTGGTACGCAAGTTCCCTGCTGTCACCACCATTGACGGTACCGCTATCGCCGAGCAAGTCCAAGAGCTGGTCGTGCAAATGAGCCGCTTGGTCTATGTCTTCACTCTACTGGCATTGCTAACAGGCGTCATGGTATTGATCAGCTCGCTGCTGTCCACCTCACAGGACCGTATGACCGAGAGCGCCTCATTTCGCTTGCTGGGGATGCAAAAGCGCGATTTATATATGCTCAATATCTTAGAGCTTGGCGTGCTTGGGATTAGTGCGGCGGTGTTTGCGATGACTATCGCTAGTGTTGGTGCGTGGTTTGCGATTACCCAATGGTTTGACTTACGCTATAGTGTGCCATGGATGAGCTTAAGCATTGGCGGTGCAGCATTAGTTGCCTTGTTATTTGGTATTGCTATTATTTATGTACGCTTGGTGATTGGACGCGGGATTATGGCTCGGGTTCGGGCGATGGTTTGAGAAGCGTTAAAAAATTGTACTCAATTTTAGCTTTGCAAGAATTCCGCCCCAAATCTCTGAATTCCTAAACCCTCAAACCAAAACGCACACTATGGATATAGTGGGCGTTTTTTTACTTAAGACACAACTATATAAACCAATATCAGCCGCGCAGATTGCTTATTTTATAGAAACCTTTTGCTATACTAGCCTGACTTTATCGATTAAATCCTCCCTTACACTTCTCTAAAACAGCACGGTAACCTTATGAAATTCTCCAAGTTTGGTCAGAAATTTACCCAGCCGACCGGCATCTCTCAGCTTATGGATGATCTAGGCGATGCGCTCAAAAGCGATCAGCCAGTCAATATGCTCGGCGGTGGTAATCCGGCGCGGATCGATGCGGTCAATGAGTTATTTCTGCAGACGTATCAAGCGCTAGGCAGCGATGGTAGCTTTTGTGAGGAGGCCAATAGCACGGCGACGAGTAGCATGGCCAATTACTCCAACCCGCAAGGCGATGCCGCCTTTATCGAGGCGTTGGTGGGCTTCTTTAATCGCCATTATGATTGGAATCTCACGGCGAATAATATCGCGCTGACCAATGGCTCACAAAATGCGTTTTTCTTTTTGTTTAATTTGTTTGGCGGCGCTTTCGTTGACGAAAAAAACGAATCTATCGATAAATCCATATTATTGCCGCTGACGCCTGAATATATTGGCTATAGCGATGTGCATATAGAGGGTCAGCACTTTACCGCTGTGTTGCCGCATATTGAAGAAGTGACGCATGAGGGCGAAGACGGCTTCTTCAAATATCGCGTGGATTTTGAGGCGTTAGAGAGCTTGCCCGCGCTGACCGAAGGTCGTATCGGCGCGATTTGCTGCTCACGCCCGACCAATCCAACCGGTAATGTGTTGACCGATGAAGAGATGTCGCGCTTGGCCAAGATTGCGCGTCGCTATGAGGTACCGCTAATCATCGATAATGCGTATGGTATGCCCTTCCCCAATATTATTTATTCAGACGTCACGCTCAATTGGGATGACAATACCATTTTGTGTTTTAGCCTGTCCAAGATTGGCTTGCCGGGGGTGCGTACGGGAGTTATCGTGGCCGCGCCTGAGGTCATCGCAGCGGTCAGCGCGATGAATGCGGTGGTGAATCTCTCGCCCACGCGCTTTGGGGCGTCTATCGCCACGCCTCTGGTCGAAAACGATGCAATTAAAGACTTGTCCGATAACGAAATTAAGCCGTTTTATCAGCAGCAAGCGAAAACCGCGGTTGCCCTACTCCAGAACGAGCTGGGTGATTATCCATTGATGATTCATAAGCCTGAGGGGGCGATATTCTTTTGGTTGTGGTTTAAGGATTTACCGATTACCACACTTGAGCTTTACGATATTCTCAAAGAAAAAGGCACGCTTATCGTCCCAAGTCAGTATTTCTTCCCTGGTGTCGATATCAGTGACTATCAACACGCGCATGAGTGTATTCGGATGAGTATCGCGGCGGATGAAGACACGTTGGCCAAAGGCATTGCAGTGATTGGTGACGTGGTACGAAAGCTATATGATGAGGCTAAGTAAAACCTGCTCTTTTTGAATGTAAAAAACGGACTAGGGCGTGTCCCTAATTCAGTTTGCAATGAATCATAGTACAAGCTAGATACAGCATAGACTTATAATTACGAGCCAATTTCTCGTATCGAGTCGCAATACTACGGAACTGCTTTAGCCTTGCAAACGTGTTTTCAACTAAGTGTCGTAGCTTATATAAATAATGATCAAACGCTACATCTGGTTGTTTAGCATTTCTTCTTTTAGGGATGACAGGGCTTATGTTGTCTTGCTTTAGCCTGTTTCTAATGGTTTCAGAATCATAAGCTTTATCAGCAATGAAGTAGGTCGCATCCGTTAACATCTCTATGATGTCATCTACCGCTTGGCTGTCGTGGACGTCACCCCCAGTGATTTTAAAATCAATCGGGTTTCCATGCGAGTCGACGGCGAGATGTATCTTGGTGGTTGTTCCACCTCGAGATTTTCCAGTGGCTCGAAGCTCTCCTCGTCTGGCGCCGCTTGAATGCTGATGACAGCGGATGTAGCTTCCGTCTGCGAATACCCATTCTTCATCAATACTTGCTCGTAGGTCAAAAAAAATTGCTCCCATAAGCCTTTTTTTGACAACCTGTTAAATCGATTATAGGCGGTTTTCCATGGACATAGCTCACTCGGTATATCACGCCATGGGGCTCCTGTACGAAGTTTCCACAATATGGCTTCCATAACTTGTCTGTCGTTTTTCCAAGTATGACAGCCATGAGCTTTCATGGTACTTTGGAGTTGTTCCCATGTATTATCATTGAGCACTGTTCTTGCCATAATTTAGAGAGCCATGTGGTAAATAGTCTCTTTATTTTAAAGGCTTTATACTTGCTTTTCCAGATTAGGGACACGCCCTAATAAATAGTCCGTTTTTTTGGATTAAACGCATCAAAACCTGTTAATTAAGCGCGTTTAGCAACGCTTTGGCACTTATTTTACCAAAGTCATTGGCTGCGAGCGGCCCATCACCTGAGATTAGCTTACGATCTTGATACGTTTGCCCCGAGGCCAGTTTATTGTCAATGGTAACGCCTAAATCTTCTAACTTATCCGCAAAGTACCACGTTAACTCACCCGGCAAATAACCAATTTTTGGCATTTGCTTATCCATCGCAGTGGGGAACGCCACCATTTTATAGTCCTTATAGATAAAGTCGCGACTGCCAGCATCGTCTTGATTTGCCTTTTTATCGGAGCGGTCAGGGCTATCTAGATTAGCCGCCAATAACGCTGCTGGTCCATGACAAATCGCCAAGGTAAACAAATCGTTTTTATACGCCCAGCGCAGCAACTCACCAAAGTTTTTATCCTCCGGCAGGCCGAGCATCGCGCCATGACCACCAGGGATAAAAATCGCTGCATAGTCGTCACTGGCATCATTATCAGCCATGTCATTTTTGACAAAATCCGCGATACTTTTTGGACTTTCAAACTTGGTCTCGTACTCGCTATAGAGTTGTTTGACGTCGTCATCATCCTCTGGCATCGCCCACTGCTCGACTTTTACAGACTCACCGGTTGGGGTAAATACATCGACATCGAAGCCTGCTTGCTTAAAGTGTAATAACGGCACCATCATCTCTACAGGGTGATTACCGGTCTTAAATTTATTACCGTTTTTCATGGTCATATACTGCTCTTGGGTACAGACCATCATGATTTTTTTATCGCCGGTATAGGGGTCGTCGTACTCGGTATGATCGTAGTTGGTCTTACTCGGTGCGGCTATTTTTAGCGAGGATGGGGAGGGTATAAAAACGCCTGCCTCTATCTCTTGCGGCTCTAACCCCAAGGTGTCTTTGGCCTTGTCTAATAGATCTTGGATATTCATCGTACTTCCTTTTTTATTGCTTATAGTTTTATGACTTGTATTGGCCTCATCAAAAAAGATGACACCTGTAAAGTAGCAAAATAAGGAGACGTAAAATAGACGAGACTTTTTATGTTTCGTAAGCTTTGTAAAAATAAGGCCGCTTATAAACCTGCAACTGGTACAAATTTTTCTTGCATGCTGTGCCTGCGCCGCTCAAGGCTAAGAAAAACCACGTGTCTTCTCGCTGTATCGTTTTTATATCGGATTGACTATAGTGACGGGCGACAGCAGAAGCTAGCTTTAGCCGTCCATTTTTTTATGGCGCTTGAGTAAGGCTTTGGTATGGGGGGTAGGCTGAAATATTTTTAGCCATTTATTGGCCGCATACAGCACCAAGGGCAGCAGGCAGGTGTTTATCAGGTCGTGTAGGCTGGCTTTGATATCCAAGACTTCCAGCGCAAACACCCCTTTTGGAATGATGATATGGCGATTATCTAGATATTCCCCGAGCAGCGCCACGCTCACCACCACCAGCAGTGCCATAAAAGCTCTGAGATTTTGGTTTTTGATAAGAGGGCGCAGTATCAGCAGGCACAGCAGATATACCCCGACACCGACATAGATGTGCAGCGCATCTTTGGCTAGGCCTGTGACGTCGATGATATTGATTTTAAACGCGGTAAAATCCACTGGTGTTTTCCGTATATAACAGCAAGCAATAGCTGCGGCCTATAAAAAGTGAGCAACGCTGCCGACTCGCCTTTCAAACTAATATCTGTTCAGCGTGACTACTGATGAAAAAGACAGCGTTGTCAGGCTATATATCCCACTCCACAAAGTTTTTTAATAGCTGCAAGCCTGCGGTGTGGCTTTTTTCGGGGTGAAACTGGGTGGCAAACAAGTTGTCTTGGATCACGCTGGCACAAAACGGCTGGCCATAGTCGCAGACAGCGGCCACTTGTGCGCTGTTGGCAGGCGCGCAGTAATAACTGTGCACAAAATAAAAATACGCATGGTCATCGATACCGCGCCACAATGGATGGTGAAAGTCCATACCGCTAATGGTATTCCAGCCCATGTGCGGCACTTTAATCGTCGCGCCTTGCTCTTCTGTCCACGCCGGATCAAAGGCTTCTACGCTACCATTTAGGATGCCTAGGCAATTTGTGCCGCCATTTTCTGCCGATTGCTCAAACAGCGCTTGCATACCGACACAAATGGCCATCACGGGTTTGTTAAAGATCGCGTCGCGTACGACATCATCGATACCCGCAGCGGCCATACCAGCCATACAATCGCGCATGGCACCGACACCGGGGAAGACGATTTTGTCGGCAGCAGCGACGACTTTTGGGTCATTGGTGATAGAGACGTCTGCCCCTACCGCTGACAATGCTTTGCCAGCTGAGTGCAAATTGCCCATGCCGTAATCTAATAGTGCTACTTTCATAATTCCTCACATACTAACCAATAACGATTAACCGTTGCATAACTATTATATTCGGGTGATTCTTCGCCTATGGTGACAACCTTGAGGTTATTACCATAGATGTCAGCAAAGTTAAATATACACTGACCAAGCCCCGTTCCCGCACAGGTTTCAGTTTCGCTATAACCTTTATTCCAAAATATTGCTTCGTTACCATAGCGGATATCTGAATCATCAGTATCGTTATAATCAATACTATTTAACGGTTGCCAGCCTGCTCTTAGCAGTGAAGTTCTAGCATCGTGATAGCTTAGATCAGTAATAGCAGGCACTTTGCTGTGCTGGATCACTGGACATTGAGCAAAGCCAGTATTGGCGACAACCATTGTAATGACAGCTAATACAAGGGTTGTAGATCGCTGCATTTAAAACGCCTCTTTGGTCGACGGCAAGGTATTTAGCGCGCGCTCATCATATTCACAGGCCATACGCAGGGCGCGAGCAAAGGCTTTAAAGGTCGACTCGATCTGGTGATGGCTGTTTTTGCCTTTAAGATTGTCCAAATGCACGGTCATCCATGAGTGGTTGACAAAGCCATAAAAGAATTCACTAAACAGATCGACATCGAACTTGCCGACATGTGAGCGGGTAAATGGAATATCCATATGCAGACCTGGACGCCCTGAGAGATCGACGACCGCGCGAGTCAATGACTCATCGAGCGGCGCATAAAAATGCCCATAACGACGAATGCCTTTTTTGTCGCCGAGCGCTTTGGCAAATGCCTGCCCAAGGGTGATACCGGTGTCCTCGACGCTGTGATGGTCATCGATATAGGTATCGCCTGTGCATTTTATATCTAAGTCAAACAAGCCATGACGCTTGATTTGATCGATCATATGATCCAAAAACGGCACCCCTGTGTCGACGATGCCTTGACCGGTGCCATCGAGATTGACCGTACATTTGACTTGGGTCTCAGCGGTATTGCGCTCAACGGTGGCGGTGCGCGCTGGACGGCCATGTAGGTTTGGGGTTTGTGGCAGGGATTGTTCAGGGGTATGGGTGGTCGAATTGGCTGTCATGGCTACTCTCTATCAATAAAAGCGGTCAATAAAATGTGCTCAATAAAATAGGACGACAAACGTCCAATAAACACTCGTACGTTGCGAGCGGTGTCAACAAAGTCTGTCAATTACAAAAGATTAAAAAAGACTAAAACATGGCTGGCGTGCATGAGCTAAATGCAGTCTGTCTGCCAGAGACAATACGCGGCCTACCTGCATCATAGCAAACCCTAACCACGACCGCCACGGCCAAGCGCCAAACCACGCACAAAATCTGCGTATTCTGCTAAAATAGTGCATTGAGTTTTATCAATCATCAATGCTGTGACGCTGTGATGCCGCGTGCTATCTTGTTTATACCGACCTGACCTTATCACTGTCTATTTATAATATTCCATTTTTGATAGGAACAACTGCCATGCCTTTAGAAGCCATTGCCATCAACCGCTTAGACGCCCCGCTGATCAAAAAACCTGCACGCGACAATGAGCTGGCCGAGCGCTTGGCGGCACTATATGACAGCGATGAAACCCAGCCTAGTGGGGCAGAGGTGCTTCGGCTCGTTGAGCAAGGGTTTAGCCGTGGGCAATATCTATACGTCGGTATGTTTAATGATAAGCCCATCGCTGCGGTGGCTTGCTTCGACGACGGGCAAACCAATGCCAAACGCCTGCAGTACCTCACCGTACATCCAGAAAACCGCAAACGCGCGATTGATGCCAAGTTTATCAAGCTGGTGTATGATGCCGAGGTCAAAAAAGGCGTGCGAGAGTTCGTCCCTGCCGATGATGCTATTCATCGTATCATGAGCGAGTATGAGCTGCTGCGCGTCAAAAACTAGGGCGTGTCCTCAATTCAATCACTCAAAGTAAGACAAAACCCAATTATTTTGCTTATATTGACTGATATAGAGACTTTTATCACATATAATGCAAAAACCCCTTGACAGCAGCGGCGATATTTAGTTTAATAGCGCCTCAACGAAGACGGCTCGATAGCTCAGTAGGTAGAGCAACGGATTGAAAATCCGTGTGTCGGCAGTTCGATCCTGCCTCGAGCCACCATTCGTTTACTAGATTCTAAAACCCCAAACATTGAGAAATGTTTGGGGTTTTTTTATGGCTAATTTTTATGGATTAATACTCACTTAACGCTGGTATAGCCTACCGCGCAATAACAGCTCACAGCGCTCGCGCGAATCCAAATCATACACCGTCGCGCGGTAATCAATACCATGACGCCCCTCAAAAAACACCACCCGATCCCCCACCGCCAAAAAACACGACGTGCGCGCATCATAGATAAAACCATCAATCACAAAGGCCAAGTCACGGTCTATCTCACGTACGGTATAGGTCTCACCCTGCGGGATAAAGCGCTCAAACCACGCGCCATATGCCGCCGTGCTACTGAGCACACTGATAAGTAGCGCCGCGACACCCAGCCTATATTTTGAAAATAAAATCGAGGTGATGCCAAATGGTTTTGTACGTTTTATTGTCATGGTTTTGACCTACTCAATAATCATCAAACGCTGTCTAATGCTGGTCTTAGCGATAAGGCCAGCAGCGGTGACTCATATAGTAATCACTCACTGTCACGGTTGTATAACACTTTTGCGCTGTTTTTTAGACAGCTGCGCTCAGTATACTCGATAGTAGCCGTAAACATCATACAAAGGATAAGGGCACACGATGAGAGAGTTTGATTATGACTTAGATTATAAAAACCTAGACCTGCGCGCGCAGCCTGAGCTATACCGAGTCGGGCGCGGCGAGCAAGGCGTGCTGTTGGTCGAGCCTTATAAGTCTGAGATTTTGCCGCACTGGCGCTTTGCTACCCCTGAGGTTGCCAAGCAAAGTAGCGAAACGATTTATCAGATGTTTTTGGATTACTTGGCAAAGGATGATTTTGTCGGTGCTGACATGGCGTGCAAGTTTATCCAAATGGGCTACACACGCGCGCGGCGCTACGCCAATCACAAGGGCGGCAAAAAATACAAAGGGCCGGTACCTGACGATAAAAAAGGCCAAAGCGGCGCGCATGGCCGCGAAGCGTTACCGAGGCAGCAAGAGGACCCTATCAAAGCAGAGTCCGCTCGTATTTTTAAACAGAAATGGGACGCGTGCCGTAAAAATGACACCTATCTACAAATGAAAAAAGTGCACCGCGAGCGCTATAAAGATGTCGACTAGCGATATTCAAGCCCGCATAAAAGTGGGTGCAAAAGCTTAGCTGTGCTATGGTAGCACAGACGATAAAGATAGCTATCCTTGTATAAAATCGATACAGCGCTTGGCTCGCTTGCAGTGTTCCAACTCATTGCACACTGTCACTTGCCTGCCTTGCCTTATATTGTTTGGTATTGCTTGGCATCGAAGCTATCTTAACTCCGCTATAGCAACACAAAACCGAGAGGAATAATGGATAAGCAACTGTTGATTTTTGATTTTGATGGTACGCTCATCGATAGCGTGCCAGACTTGGCCGATGCCGTAAACGCCATGCTGAGCACACTTGGCAAAGACACCTACCCTATTGCTACCATACGTAATTGGGTCGGCAACGGCTCACGCATGCTGGTGGCACGTGCCTTGGTCGGCAAAATAGAGGTGCTAGAAGACGAGCTAAATACAGACACTCTGGATCACGCCGAAGCGGTGTTTTTTACGGCTTACAAAGACATCAGCGGTAGCAAAACGGTCGCCTATCCAGACGTCGATGATGGCCTCAAACAACTAAAAGCAGCGGGCTATACACTGGCTTTGGTCACCAACAAACCCATTGATTTTGTCCCAAAAATCTTACAGTCCTTTGGCTGGCAAGAGCTGTTTAGTGCTGTGCGCGGCGGCGATAGCTTACCGCAAAAAAAACCAGATGCCGCGCCGCTGCTACATGTCTGCCAAACGCTGGGCGTCACGCCAGCACAAGCCATCATGATAGGCGACTCTAGAAACGATATCTTAGCCGGCCAAAACGCCGGTATGGACACGCTGGGGCTGTCTTATGGCTACAACTATGGACAAGATATTCGCAAGCTAAATCCCACCCATGCGTTCGATGACTTTGCCGCTTTGGTGCAATGGATCCTGCAAAACGATGCGTAAGCGATAAAACACAATCTATATATTGATAATACAACCTATAGACCTTTAACGTAGGCCAGTCTAATATGCTGTTATGCTTTGCCTCGATAGCTGAGCGCCTCGGACAAATGAGCGCTGGTGACATCCTGACTAGCGGCAAGATCGGCAATGGTACGAGCAACGCGTAAGACTCTATGATAGCCACGCGCCGATAAATTAAGTCGCTGCTGCGCCAACTGCAACAGTTGCTGCTCGCCCTCGCCCAGTGGCACATACTTATCGATCTCGCTTGGGCTCAGTGCATTATTGACCTTGTGTTGCCGCGTTATTTGGCGTTGATGCGCGGCGGCGACACGCTCGCGGACTTGGGCGGAGGTTTCGCCTGTCTGCGCGCTCTGCAAGTCTGCGATGGGTAGTGCAGGTACAGTGATGTGCAAATCAATACGATCGAGTAGCGGCCCTGAGAGTTTGTCTTGATAGCGCTTGATCTGCTCAGGCCGACAGCGGCAACGTCCCGAGCCATCACCGTCATAGCCACATGGGCAAGGGTTCATCGCCGCTACGAGCTGAAAGCTGGCCGGAAAGGTCATTTGTGAGTTGGCACGGCTGATGGTGATTTGCTTGGCCTCCAACGGCTGACGCAAGACCTCGAGCACAGTACGATCAAACTCTGGCAGCTCATCGAGAAATAAAACCCCCTTATCAGCAAGTGTTATTTCACCAGGTTTCGGACGTGAGCCACTGTCAATTCCAACAATAGCTGTCATAATTAGAGCATTTTTTTTAGCCTGAAGCATATTGCTACCTAGAATAAATGTCATATATTACCAGTAATAGCTGTCATAAACTTACAAATTACCAGAAATAGGTGTCATAATGTTCAAACATCAAACTCGTAAGATAAAACCGACTAGACGCAGTGTTTCAGGTGTCATTTCTTACAAGAAAAAGCCACTTGCTTACGAATCGACTTTAGAAAGAGATTTTATCATCTATCATGCTTTTCGAGAGGACGTTAAGAACATAACCCCTCAGCCTGTGAAAATACCTTTTACTAAAAATGGTAGAACCTATCATTACACGCCTGACTACTATGTGGAACTAGATGCCAAATTAGGTAAGTCTTTTATTGCAGAGGTTAAGCCAAAAAGTGAGTGGAAACTAAACTGGCGGGACTGGTCTGATAAGTGGAAAGCAGCTAAGCGATACTGCAAAGAAAAAGGTGTTAGGTTCATCATATTCGATGAGGATAGGATTAGACATGAGGCTCTTGAAAATATCAACTTTCTGAGGGCTTATGAGTCCTTAAGCGTAAGTAAGGAAGAGATTGAAGTAATACTTGCTGATATCGAGCAACGTGGTATTACCACTGTTGACTACATCTTGGCGAGATACTTCAAATCAGCACTTTATCGGCCTGATGGACATGCACTAGTTTGGCACTTAATGGCAAATAAGCAAATCGGGTTTGATGTTTGGAGCGACGTTCGAGATCTGCAAATGGAGGTCTGGCATGTTGAATAATGAAGTAGTAACCAAACCAATAGGGTTAAGAATGAGCACTCATTTCGATACCAGTAGTCCATATAGTCGTGATCATATTCAAATGGTGCTTGGTGGCATTTATCGTAATAAAAGCGATGACGATGAATATCAGCTTATCGAATACCTTGATGACTTAAATCAGGCGGTGTTTAAAAACTTAAAAACACTGAGCAATCAGGTTTTATCCATCCATGACTTTGATAATGTAACTGATGGTGCAAATACTTCGTTTGTCATTGACCTTAATGACATTGGTGATGATGAGTGGCAAGAAGCTCAAAAGAAGTACCTAGCTATTACCCCACTCATTTTGGAAGACGACTGGTATGGTGAGGATCACTATCGAGGTGAGCAAGGCTATATAAGAAGAGCCGAGGAAGTAGGTGTTTCCACTCGTACTCTTAGACGATGGGTTGATTCTTATCAATCAACAGGATCAATCGGCTCTTTAATTGACCAAAAAAGAGGGTGGAGAAAAGGGGCTAAACGTCTAGATGACAATATAGAAAACATCATTGGCGATGTCATTAATGACTTCTACCTTACGGTTCAAAGACCTAATGTACAGGCTACTATCAGAGAGATCTTTAGGCGTTGTCACTTAGAGGGGATCGATAAACCTAGTAAGAATACCATCCGTAACCGTATCAGCGAGATTAAAGAAAAAGACTTATTGCGCGGTCGTGGTCAAAGAAAGCGTGCTAAACAAAAATTTACCCCTAAAGCAGGGCAATTTCCTGATGCCAAATACCCTCTTAGTGTTATTCAGATAGACCATACACCAGTAGATTTAATATTGGTTGATGACAAGCATAGAAAGCCTATTGGTAGGCCATTCATTACAGTGGCTATTGATGTTTATAGTCGCATGGTCACAGGCTACTACATATCATTAGATGCACCCTCTGTTACCTCAGTGAGCATGTGCATCTCACGAAGTATTTTACCAAAAGATGAGTTGTTGCTTGAGTTTGGATTATCCGATGTGAAATGGAATGTCTTTGGTGTGCCAAAGAAAATTCATGTTGATAATGGATCGGATTTTAGAGCGCAAAGCTTGCAAAAATCTTGCGCCTTTCATGGTATTAATCTTGAATTTAGACCAGTAGCAAGACCTGAGTACGGTGGTCATATTGAGCGATTGATTGGCACTATGATGAAGCGTGTTCATGAATTGCCGGGCACTACATTCTCTAATATCAAAGAAAAAGACGAATACAACTCTGAAAAGCATGCCAGTTTGACCTTGCATGAGTTTGAAACGTGGTTTCTTACCTATGTCACAATGGATTATCACGAAAGCATACATTCAAGTATTGATCGCAGCCCTAAAGAACAATGGCGTATCGGTATATATGGTGATGGCTTTGAGAGTGGTGTTGGGTTGCCATCCATTCCATCAGACCCTCATACACTGGTACTAGATTTTATGCCTAGTATTGATCGTACCATTCAAAGAAATGGCGCAACAATAGATGGCTTGCAGTATTACGATGCTTGTTTAAACAACTTCATTAATCATACGGACGATAATGGTAATAAGACTAAATTTATCTTTAGACAAGATCCGAGGGATATTACTCGAATATGGTTTTATGACCCTGAGTTACTACAATACTTTCCTGTGCCGCTGGCAAATCAAGTTCTGCCACCTATTAGCCTTTGGGAATATAAGAGTATTTATAAACAAGTTAAGCAGGAGTCAGGAACCGTTAACGAGGCGCTGATATACCAAGCATTACAAGACATGCAAACCCTAGTTGATGAGTCTAAAAGTGCAACAAAAAAAATGCGTAGAAGTGAGCAGCGTAAAAAAGCCCACATTAAATCGCAGGTAATGTATGAGCAGTTGAAAACAGACGAGAGTGAAGAGGTAGTTGTATTAAATGATTTGCCCGAATCAACTAGGGTTTTAAGTAAAAGCGTAAACCTTGATGAGTCTGATGACAACGATGACGACCTATACTTTGAGGATATTGACTGATGAGCGAATCTCTATATACCCACATTCATGAGAAGTTTAGGCATATCGCTCATCTACCCGATAAACAGAGGATCGAATTTATCTATTCTCCAAGATGGGTAGGTTACAGCACTGCTAATGAGATTATTGATGTTATGCAGGGGCTGATGAATCATGTAAAGCAGCATCGTATGCCAAACTTGCTACTTATTGGTGATTCCAATAATGGCAAAACCACAATCATAAACCGTTTTTATGACAAGTTTGGAGATAACTATACGGCTGATGAGGAATTAATCATTCCTCTGATCAAAATACAAGCACCTCCAACTGCCAGTGAGAAGGATTTGTATATCTCTATTATTGAAGCGTTTCAGTTACCATACAGACCCACCGATGCTGCTAGTAAATTGAGATACCAAGTTGTTAACGCCTTTAGACACACCAACGTCAAAATGCTCATTATCGATGAAGTCCACTCAATGCTCACGGGTACTGCTAGACAGCAACGAGCCATCATGAATGTCATTAAATTCTTATGCAACGAGCTACTCATGCCTATCGTGCTATGTGGCACTAAAGACGCTATTCGCATTCTACATACTGATCCGCAACACGCCAGTCGCTTCGATGTAGCTGAACTGTCTTTGTGGCGCAACGATAAAGAGTTTAAACGTCTGGTTGGTAGTTTTGAGAAGATTTTACCGCTTAAAAGGCCCTCTAAACTTATTGAGACTGAAAAAGTCAATCTAATATACAGCATTAGCACAGGCAACCTTGGTGATGTTAAGCGCTTAATTAATGATTGTGCTATTAGCGCTATTGAATCAGGTGAAGAAGAAATTACCGTTGAGAACATTAGGGGTAAGTCATGTTTAAAACCAACCAAGGGGCTACGCAAAATTATTGGGTAAAACCACTAACTTTTGCCACACCTTTTTTATATGGTGAGAGCTTAACGTCATGGTTGGTACGCGCCGCGCTTAAGCATGGCTGTAGTCCTTTGACCTTTACTTACTATTATTGGCCCCAGTATCGGATATGGACGTATGACGCTGATAAAGGCTTTAATCATTTTGACGAGCAAATAATTTCTGATATAGCGGTGCTAACAGGTCATAACGTCGATACTTTTGATGATCAGATACTCATTGATTTCTCAAAGGACACATCCGTTGTATTAGATAAAAAAACACCCTTACAATGGACAGCACCTTTATCAAAACGCAACCGCTATTCGAGACTAGGCTATCCTTATTGCCCTGATTGCATGGAGGACGATAAGGAGGCTTACCTTAAATTGCAGTGGCGCTTCACATGGTCTGTCTGCTGCGCTAAGCATAAGACATTTCTACAAGTAGACTGTGGACACTGTAATCAGCCCTACCAACCCCAGCTTTTAAGCCCAGAGCAGCAGTTTATCAATCGCTGTCATGCCTGTTATGATAAGTTGGATCAAGCTATATCAGGTATTAAGCCAAGCGAAACTCTTTATGAGTTTCAGAAGCTTGCGGATCAGGCCTTTTTTAGCAAGCAAGGCATTGTTTTAGGGCAAGTGGTTAGCATGTGTCAGTGGTTTGAGTACCTGTTATTTTTAATTAATCTGATTAGACGAGGACTGAAAAACCCTAACTATATGTTTGGCAAGCTTATCGCTGCATTAGGAATTGATACTACTACACTATCCCTACCTAAAACAGCGCTTAGGTTTGACTACCTACCAGTTGATGAGAGAACAGTACTACTTGAATGCGCCTATCACTTACTACAGGTAGATACTGATAATTGGATCAAGGTCTGCTTAGATCTTGATATCACCCAAAATAGCTTTCAGTGGTCGAAAAGTACAATTACCCCTAAAGCTTTTAGTGATGTATATGATCAACTCCATAGAGTACCTACACGGCGGTATGAGGTGCAGTCAGAAGATATAAAGCCTGCCTCACCTGAAGTTGTGATGGCGTCATGGAATAGACTCAAGCGAAAGATGCAGATGAGGGAGAATTATGATAAACATAAAAAAAGCTAAGCATCGATGCGACTCCTGCGGTAATAAAGATGTTGAAATAAAAAGACGCTATAAAAACGATACTTACTGCGCGAATTGTTATCGGATATGGTTTATCAGAAAGCCTTGCAGTCAGTGCGGCGAGATAAATCGTCTGCACAAAAAAGAGGCTTTTGCCGTCTGTCGCGCTTGCCGTATGAATCAGCCTTGCACTCGTTGTGGTGGCGAGGCGGTTAAGGATGGAGCCAATACGGAATACGGGCGGGTGTGCCAAACCTGTTATCAGGGCTATTTTAAGACCAAAAAACAGTGTTTTGAGTGCGGTAAGTTTGAAAGAGGGGTTTGTAGCTATTCAAAGTTGTCTCATGATCATGGGGTATGCGTAAGCTGCTACCAAAGTCATTTTAGAGAAACTTGTCCTCTTTGTCACAAATATAGAGAGCTTGTCACTACTGATACAGGTGTTATGTGTCGCAAATGCCATGAGTTCGGTGAGATACCCTGCAAGAGTTGCCATAAGCTTATGCCTGCTGGTATGGGTAAAAAATGTGATAGTTGTTATTGGTCACAGAGACTCAAGCATGAGGCCGAGATTAATACTTATCTTTTGACTGATGGTGTGATGAGACAAGCTTACACTGCTTTCACAATATGGTTTGAGGCTGAGCTTGATAGCAAGACTGCTGCGCTTAAACATCATAACTATATCGATTTCTTTGTTCGCTGTGATGGGTTATGGGGCGTGATACCCGATTATGAATCATTGGTGAATGAGTTTAAGCCTAATGGTCTGCGTAAGTATCTTGACCCCTGCCGTCAATCCCGTAGACTTAAACTTGGGAGATTTTAGTTACGCAGCTTGACGATAATAATCAAACCACATCTGTCTTGGCGACTTATAGCTCAAGCCCTTTTGAATCCTCGTTTGATTGTAATACAGCTCAATATAGCCAATGATATCGCTGATGGCTGCAAATCTAGTTTTATAGTTCTGGTGATACACTAGCTCATTCTTCAAGACGCCCCAGAAACTTTCTATCGGAGCGTTGTCGAAACAATTGCCTTTGCCACTCATAGATCCTGTAAACTGATGCTGTTTAATGATCTTGTGGTAGGCATGGCTACAGTACTGACTGCCTCTGTCAGAATGAACGATTAGCCCTTTAGCAGGTCGTTTATTCTTAATCCCCATGTTGAGTGCACGGCATACTAAATCTGCGGTCATACGCTTGTTAATAGCGTAACCGACAAGCTCTTTGGTGTATAAGTCTTTGACCCCTGCTAAGTACAGCCAACCCTCATTCGTCCAGATATAGGTGATGTCGCTGACCCACGACTCGTTAGGGCGCTTAGCGTCAAACTGCTGATCAAGCACGTTATCATAGACCAGTTTGTTGTGATTAGAGTCAGTGGTGATTTTAAAGCGTTTGTGACGACGACATTTAATGCCAAACTCTTCTTTAATACGTCTGACCATGTATAGACTAATATCATGCCCTTGATCGCTTAGATAGGCATGCAGACGATCTATACCATAACGCTCTTTAGTTTCAATGTGTGCGGCTTTGACTAGCAGCTCAGACTGGTTGCGATGTATTTGTTGGTCACTGATATCACGACCTAGCCAGTCATAGTAGCTTGAGGGTTTAACCTGTAGTACGCGGCACATAGTGGTGATGCTAAAGAAGTGCTGGTTATCTTTGATAAAGGCGTACCTGACTAACTGTGCTTTGCAAAGTACGCCGTCGCCTTTTTTAGTATTTCGCGCTCCTCTTCAGCCACTTTGAGCTGCCGCTTTAGGCGTTTTACCTCTTCAAGCGCACTCATAAGTTCAGGGTCATACTGCTTTGTTCCTACAAGTTTGCCTTGATTGGCTTTGTTATGCCAATTTGAGAGCGTTTGTATGGCAATGCCAAGCTGCTTTGCAGTGGCTGAGATATTGCCGTTGTTGTCTGCTATCTTTTTAACAGCTTCGGCTTTAAATTCGTCACTGTAGGTTCTTACTTTCTTGGTCATGGTAAACTCCTGTTATTATGCTTAGTTTACCAAGTTTACTTGTACGGTTTCTTCAGCATAGCTCATCTAACAGCACTACGATGGCTGATCAAGACCAAGCAAGTTGTAGTAGACCCTAAGATTAAAAATCAGATTGTAGAGGAGGAGCGTATTGTTAGTCTTTTGGCTAAACTTGATGGTGATGCACCTCGCTGCATCAGTGAATACCATACATACTTAGAGCAGAAACTACTCAATGGCAAAACATCGCTTAAATCAGTCAGGTTGGCCTTGCAGCCTGCAATAGACCTATGTACTCAATTTAGACTTGAAGGCTCAAATACGCCAAATCAGGAACAAATAGACGGGTATTTGTTGATTAAGCAAGGTCAACGTAATGCGCTTTATGGTTTCGTGATGTTTTTGAATAAAAAATGTGGGTCAAGCTTAGTTTGTGTAAAACCCTCTAGAGATGCGGTTTTAAAAGCCAATCGAAGTGAGATCGAAAGGCAACTGATGGCGCTCAATAATCAGTCTAAGCCATTATCGGACAAAGATCAGTTAATATGGTTGCAGCTTGGTATGGCGTATTTTCACAATACTCAAATTAGTCTTAAGACATTAGCAACCATAACTATAAAACATGGAGGCGACGAAATGAATATTTTAACTTATAAAAAGCAAGACTATTGGATACCAAAATATATAGCTTGAGTCTAAAGCTAAAACCCTGACTAGGTACTAATATAATATAAGTATGATAATACTACTGGATAGAACAAAAAATTATGTAGAAAAAACGGCCTCGAAAAGTAAGTTTGAATGGACGGAAAGCACTTGAAATTCTATGACTGGATGTACAAAAGTGCCAGCAGGATGTAAATATTGCTATGCTGAAGTTATGGCTAAAAAATTAAAGGCGATGGGAACCCTTCTTTTTTTGGAAAGCAAGTGCCTAAAAATGCGTGGCTAGGTGTGTCGGTAGAAAATGAAAAACCTGATGTACCACGTATAGACCATTTAAGGCGTGTTGATGCTACCATTCGATTCTTATCTGCTGAACCACTACTTGAAAATGTAGTGCAACTAAATCTCGAAGACATACATTGGGTAATCGCAGGTGGTGAGTCAGGAGCAAAAACTCGCCCTATGAATAAAGAGTGGGCTGAATCTATCCAATTACAATGCTAAGTGGCGGATATTGCATTTTTCTTTAAGCAATGGGGTGGTTGGGGAGCAGACAGTGTTAAACGGTCTAAACAGTTCAATGGTAGAGAGCTAAATGGAAGGACTTGGGATGGAATGCCTAAATTATAAATTTAACCAGCATTAATCGACAATCTATATCAACAATAGTACAATCCAAGCACTACAGATACTATCTAACCAACTATTAAGGACACTCCCATGCGCACCATCGCCATCCACACCCCCTTTGGTCGCGCGTTATCCTTTGTTGAATTAAAGGGAGTGGAAGCCCTCTCCAGTCTCTATGAGTATCGCCTTGTTCTCACCAGTAAAAATCCCAACCTAGCCGCTACCGACATCATCGGCCAAACTATCGCCGTCACCATCGACACCAAAGGCGGCGAGCGGGTTTTAAACGGTCTGGTTACCGACTTTGGCTACCTTAGTGAAGATGAGGACGAACAAAGCTATCATCTCTACACTTGCATCATGCGCCCTAACATGTGGTATCTCACCCAGCGTCATGACAGCCGCGTCTTTGTTGACAAAGACATCCTTGAGATTACCCGCACCATCCTAGATGAGTTTGGCTTCCCCTATGAGATACAGTGCTTAAACAGCTACCGCAAGTACGGCCATAGCACCCAGTATCAAGAAACCAGCTTTAACTATCTCAACCGACTGTTTGAACAAGAAGGCCTGTACTACTACTTCACCCATACCGAGGGTAACAACACCCTCATCATCGTCGATGACAATAGCGCCCATAGCCCCATTCAAGGCCGCGCCACCATACCCTATCACTCAGCCGTCACCCCAGGCACCCCCGACAAGAACTACATTGATGTGTGGCAACAAAGTGACCGCTTAGCTACTAAAAAGATGAGTGTCAACGACCACAGCTACAAGCTGGCTAACCGCAAACTTGATTACAACATGAGCACCCATGAGCTTGGTGGTATTACCACCGAGCACTATGACTTCTATACTGGCTTTGCGACCAAAGACGATGCCGCAAGCTACGCGCAAGTGCGTAGTCAAGACTACAACGCCCAAAGCAAACGCGTGAATGCGGCAGGTAACGTGCTCACCATCGCCCCAGGCCATACTTTTACTCTAAGCCGTCATCCGCACGATGCCGCTAATACCGAACACCTCATCATCCATAGCGAATACGACTTTAAAGAGGCCGGCTATGCCAGTGGCACCGAACAATCCCATTACCGTATCAGCTTCACCGCCATACCGATAAGCTACCAGTACCGTGCGCCAAGAGTCACGCCTAAACCGCAAATCATTGGTAGTCAAGCGGCTACGGTTACCGGCCCTGCCGGAGAAGAAGTCCACACCAATGGGTATGGCGATATAAAGGTACAGTTCCACTGGGACAGATACGGTCCTAAGAACCAGAAAAGCTCAGACTGGATACGCGTCGCCCAAGGATCAGCAGGGGGCAGCTTTGGCTCCATCAACACCCCGCGTATAGGGGAGGAAGTCCTCATTGACTTTATCAACGGCGACTCAGACCGTCCCATTGTCATCGGCAGGTTATACAACAGCGCCAACCCGCCACCATGGGGCTACCCGCAAGCGGCTAAGCAATCAGGCATCAAATCCAAAAGCTTTAACTCCCCGCTCGATAACTACAATGAGCTCATGTTCAATGATGATGCTGGCTTTGAGCTGGTCAACTTGCAGGCCCAGCGCGATCTTAACTCACTGATCAAGAACGATGAGACCCGCAGAGTCAACCGCGACCGAACAACGACGATTGATAAAGACGAGACCGTCACGGTTCATGGAAAGCGTACTGAGATCGTCGATCTTGATGAGCACATCACCATCCACAAGAACCGCACTGAGATCGTCGACTTGGATGAAACCATTACCATCCATAAGAACCGACAAGAGCGCGTTGATGAGAATGAGACTATTAGTATTGGGGGGAATAGAGATGAGACGGTTAAAAAGAATGAGTCTATATCAGTGTCAGGCAAGCGCAAGCTGAGCGTCAAAAAGAATCAGTCGATTACCGTGAATGGTATGCAGACAGAAACAGTAAGACTCGCCTCTATTCAAAATGTCGGCTTAGCTAAGATGACCAACGTAGGCGCAGGGTATAGCATTAATGTGGCAGGCTTTACCTCTATTGTCACAGGTGCAAAACGTAATGACACTACAGCACAGACTCATGAGATGAGCGCAGGAAAAGACTTTACTATACAAGCAGGTGACGTGATAGAACTAAAAGTAGGTAAGAGTGTGCTGCGCATGGATAAATCAGGCAAAGTTACTATTCAAGGCACAGAGTTTGTCTTCGAAGCCACAGGCCCTGTGCAAATCACAGGTAAAGATGTCGATCTGAACTAAAAAGGCATCATTATGGAATTTACCAACCTTACGCCCTTTAGCACTTTAAACTATCTTGGCTACGATACTCATGATCAAGAGTATGAAGTCGTGACGATGTGCGCACAGTATAAGCTAATACCCAGTAATCAAGAGATAGCAGATAGTAAAGACTTCAAGCAAATACAAACGGTTTACATCGCAGAGGTCAATGATGACGACCCTATTAATCTTTGCATGGCAGACGAGTTTTATGATGAGCCTGGTACTAGCAGCATCGTACAAGAGAGCGATATTATCCCCTTCAAGCCTAAATGTGATGTACTCGTCCAAGGTCACGCTTATGCTAGTAAACCCTCTCAAGGGTTTAAAGCGTCTATTGCTCTCTACAGACAGGCAGATGATACGCTAGACTCACCTCTTAAAGAGCTACTAAGTAAAGAGATTTGGCTCACAGGCTCAAGGCAGTGGCAGCATACAGGTAGTCGTAGCCATATTGACTCTATTCAATTTACCGATGAATATAGTTTAACAGCGGTAACCCACACACAAAAAGTACCACTCAGGTATGAGTATACCTTAGGGGGCAGCTGTCAAGCGACTCATCTTAAAAATATAGACAACAGCAGTAAAAAAGATAGCAATGAAGACGATGACAAAAACAGTCTTAAGCAAAGTTATCATGAAGTCTGCTATAGCAATCCGATAGGTAGAGGCTGGTTTGAGCAGGGCTACTTTAGTAAGCTAAGAGAGTACAAGCACAGCTTACCAGAATTCTTTCCAGTACCGCAGATTATGCCTAAAGGTGTTATCTATGAGACGCCGCTGATAACCAAGCAACAAGGGGCAATGACTGCGTTTGAGATGGCAGAGCTGGACTATCAAGGAGCGCCTGCAGGTCTCAGTGCCTTGCATCGATCTTGGGCACCAAGGCTTGCAAAGGCGGGTACTTATGATGAGCAGTGGCTAGAGAACCGCCATCCTAATTTGCCCAAAGACTTTGACTTTGGCTACTGGAACTGTGCCCCTGAGGATCAGCAAATCGACTATCCTGATTTAACTAAGCCGCATACTTTATTAGTCAATAATTTGACCGAAGGCGGTGGTCAACAGCTCATTCTACTACCACGGCATCGAGCTTTTGTGTTAGCTAGTATTGATTATGAGCATCAAGTAAAGCCTATGAGCTTAGATACACTGATTTTTAATACTGACAATATGTCATTGAAATTAGTTTGGCGGTTGTTTTTACCTACTAATTTAAACCCGACTAAGTTAGAAGTTAGATTCACTACCGACCCTGATGAGCCATATATTACTTACGAAGATCCAGAAAGCCTTCGAGCGAGAGCATTAGCTATATGGAATGAAAACTATGCCAAATAATACAATAGCGAAGAAGCAATCAGGCTGGACTGTAGTATCAACGCTACCTGATGTATGTAAAACGCCTATGGGTAGTAGTATGGTGCCTGTTCCTTATCCAGTGACGGCCAAACTTATAAACTCAAGTAATGTCTCACCAAATGTCCGCTCTAACGATCACCCTGTATTTTTATTCGATGCAAGTACAGTAGTCAAAACGATTGGCGATGAAGCAGGTGTCGGTAAAGGGGTTAAGAGTGGCACAGTAAGTGGTAAATGTTATCCCATTGAACATAGTAGTACAGTGCGAGCCAATGGCAAGTATGTGGTTAGACACAGAGACAAATTTGGGATGAATGGGTAATAAATTATGGGTACATTTGGTAATTGGGGTAGACCAGTTAGTTCAAACGGCAATACAACTGGAGTTGTTGTAGGTGATGGTAAAACAGCAGCTGAGATAGCTAAAGCCCTAAAAGTAGCAAAAGATTCGAAAAAAAGCTTGGCTAAGCTTAGTAAGGATGAGCTTGAAGCCATATTATTCGTACTAGATGTCGCTGGTGTGATTCCTGGCGTTGGTATGGTTGCTGATGGTGCGGCAGGTATCGTTAGAGCATCTACAGGGGATTGGGGCGGCGCTTTTTATAGTTTATTAGGTTTTGTTCCAATTGCAGGCGATTTGTTAAAAGGGTCTGACTTAGCTTTGAAGATTGCAAAGAACCCTAGTTTTTATCTCAATCAATTAAAAAAAGCACAAAAGGCTGTTGAAAAACTAGGAAGTGGGTATGAAAAAGTAGCTACTTTTTTTAAGAATCAATCTAAAAAAATTGAGGACTTTATATATAGCAAAGATACTAAAGGTAAACTGCCTAAGAGAAAGAAAGAAGATAGTGGCTCTAAAAACAAAGATAAAGACCAAAACAATAATAAAAACTGTCCTAAAACCTGTAAGCCTGTCAATCCTATACTAGGTATCAAGATACTACTAGATAATGAAGATATTGATTTTATCTTAACAGGAGACTTACCCTTATTATGGAATCGGCACTATGCCAGTGATAGCCTTGTAGGTCGAGGCGAAACAGATGATCCTGATGGTTGGTTCGGTCAAGGCTGGGCTAATAGCTGGTCAGAACAATTAAACGTCATTCCAGATGCTGACTTGATTGAGTACATTGACAGTAGTGGTAGAGCCATTAACTTCCCTTATATTGCCACTGGCAAAAGCTTCTACCTTCGTAACGATGATATTCGGTTGCATCATGATGTTAATGGACAATACCGCATTACCTCAGGCACCAGTGACACTGGCGATGGTATTCAGTTGCACTTTGGCAGTCCAGTCAGTGAAGACCCTCTATTACCTATCCGTAGACAGCGCCTATATTGCACAGGCCAAAGTGATCACTATGGCAACCGTATTACTTTAGAATATAATACAGACGCCAGTCTCTCTCATCTACCTCGCTATATAAAAGACAGTGCGGGTAGATTATTGCAACTAGACTTCAATTTAATTAAAAATGATGAGGATAAAGGCTTACGCTTACAGCAAGTGGTTCAGCTTACAAGTCTAACAGACGATAAGCTATCTCAGCTCCTACCTGCTTTAGATAGAAAAGTTCAGCAGCAATTACAGCAATCTTATAACACCAGTATTCACACTTTCATCAGCGAAGTTCAGACGCTTATTAAGAATGGCGTGCTGTCTAAGAATTTACTTGTTGCAGATACTCTAGTGACTTATAGCTACAGTAAAGAAGGTGACTTAATTGAAGTTAACCCTTATCTAAATCCAACTCGTCGCTTTGACTATAAAAACCATATTATGATCGCGCATCATATCGACGGCGGCATCAGCAGCTATTATGAGTACGACGACTACCTACCCACAGGCAAAGTGCTCATCAACCGTGTTAGCAATGGTCAGACCTATCATTTTGACTATCAAATAGATCAATCTATAGTTACTGAGGCAAAAGACACTGCAAATGAGCGGCAAACGATTTATCACTTTGATCAAGACAAGCGTTGGACAGGCATTACTGACGCTCTTGGCAACCGCACTAGCTTTGTTTTAGACGACTATAACCGTCCTATACAAATTATTAGTCCAGATGGCAGTATTACCGAAAACCAGTACTCTGGTAATCATCTAACCGCAGTTAAACAACTGATCGACTATGAGGTGATGACTAATTTACCTCTATGGCGGTCTCAAAAGTATTTATACGATAATAATCAATTAACCGAATTACTTGATCCTCTTGGCAATGCAACGCAGCTTACCTATGATGCTGCTGGACAAATTAAAAAAATTACTGATGCTAATGGTAACAGCACACATATAGAGCGTGATGATAAAGGTCGTACCATTAAGCAAATACTTGCCAACGGCAGCAGCTTCAGTTATGAGTATAACCATCAAGGCGAGCTGATAGAACAAACGGACTGTAGTGGTAATCCTACCTATTATAAGTACGATAACCTAGGACGTGTCATTATTGTCACTGATGCACAAGACCAGCAAACCACACTCACCTATGACCAGAAAACCGATAGCGCCACTAACAGTAATGGTATTCAGCACACCCAAGCGCCTACCCATATTCGCTACCCTGATGGCAGTAGCGAGCGCTTTGTCTATGACGCCTTAAATCGTCTGCTCAAGCATACGGACGCCAAAGACCAATCCACCGAGTACCAGTATACTGATGACAGCCTACCCATACAGCGCATAGACGCGCTAGGGCACACGCTTGACTACGACTATGACAATCTACGCCGTCTGATTAAACTCACCAATGAGAACGGTGAAGCGTGGACATTTGAATATGATAAAGCAGATAATCTCATCAGCGAGACGCGCTTTGATGGTTATATCAGTCACTACGAGTATGACAAAGCAGGGCAACTGGTACACCAAACCGACAACTCACAAGCCAAACGCGAAGAGCAAAAGCACACCTACCTGCAACGTGACCTGCTCGGACAGCTGACGTATAAGCACAGCCTAGATATCGTTAAGCCTAACAGCAACGTAAGCAATCAAAGCCAACAGCGTCATCACAAGACCCAGTATCAGTACGATATTGCAGGACAGCTCATCCGAGCGACCAGCCCTGATGCCAGTACCCATCTGGCGTATGACGACATCGGGCAGCTGATTAGCGAGCGCTTAACCCGTCATCATAAAAACAATTCTCAAGGTCAATTGACCCAAAACATCGAACAAACCCTAACTCACAGCTATGACGAGATAGGCAACCGCATTGCCACAATACTGCCCGATGGCAAAGTCATCAACCAGCTGTACTATGGCTCAGGGCATTTATACAACCAAAGCGTGCAAGACGGCGACAGCATCACCGAAATACGCCATAGCGAACGCAATGCACTGCATCAAGAAACGACAAGGCAACAAGGCGAGCTGCTATCGAGCTTTGGCTATGACCCCATGGGACGGCTCACCAAGCAATACAGCTCAGATCATAATAAAGGCCGTATCGTCGTACAGCGAGATTATAACTATGACGTGTTAGGACAGCTTACCCATCTATCAGGGCAGACGCAGCTCAATCATAAATCGAAAAATAGTAGCACGGCAAGTAGTCTGTTCCAGCGCAATCATCAGTATCAATACGACAAAGTCGGACGACTGACCGAGCATATGCTCACCGACTTCGCCAAGCAATCAGGCACGACAGAGCGCTTTGCCTTTGATCCTGCGAGTAATCGCGTGCCTGTATCTACAGTTGATAAAGATAACAGCGAAACTAATAACGCTGTAAACAACATCCACAAATCAGGCAGACCGACTAAGCTTATTACCGCTGACAAAATAATTACTTACACCTATGGCATACACGGTCAAGTCCTGTATAAAACAATCACTCCAGCCAAAGACGGTAAACCACTAGCTCAAAGTAGCAACGCGCTAGTGAGTAGTCGCAAGTCCATACAGCACTACTATAATCCCAATAATGAGTTGGTGAAAACTATCACTAATATCGAAGAGGGATTTGAGCTAACCGAAATAACAGCGACTTACTATTACGACGCTTTTGGACGACGCATCGCCAAAACCAGTGACACAAAGGTAAAAACCAAATTCATTAATAGTAAGCATTCAAAAACGGTTAAGTACCACCTTCAACAGCAGAAGACTAAAAATAAGCAAACACACTATCTATGGGATGGTAATAGACAAGCACAGGAATATACTGATACTCATGTGTTTACCACCGTGTATGAGCAAGACAGCTTTGAGCCAGTCGCAAGACTGGTCTGGCTCAAAGATGCGCTATTAAAATCAGCTAATGATGAGATTAAGAACACCGAGCGTGAATCTTGGGAAGATGAACCGACCCTCATCCCAAACATGCAGGTGTATCATTATCACAATGACCATCTAGGTACGCCGAATGAGCTGACCAGTCAAGACGGTGAAGTGGTTTGGTTGGCGGATTACGCGGCATGGGGCAATACTGCTCAAGTCGTCTACAAAGAAGTACAGCTTTATAATGTGATTGTTTCTGCTGATGAATTACAGCCCATAAGATTTCAAGGTCAGAGCTTTGATGTTGAGACAGGACTGCATTACAATAGATTTCGCTACTTTGATCCTGATTTAGGGATGTTTATCAGCCGTGATCCTATAGGTCTTTTAGGAGGCTTCAACATTTTCTCTTATGCACCTAATCCAGTTATGTGGGTAGACCCTTCTGGATTAGCGGTCTATCATACAAACTGGAGTAAAGCTTATAACTCTAGTAAAGGTGTTCCAACAAATTATCAAGTCCATCATATAATACCCCAAGCTGTAGCAAGTGAGGCAAAGAAACTGTGTGCAAGCTTTGACGTTCATAATAAAGATAATCTTATTGCTTTACGTAACAGTAAAAATGTTAATTTAGTTACAAAAAACGGTTATGGTGCAACCATACATTCTGGTCAACATCGTGGATATAACTTAGCAGTTACAAATTTGTTAAAAGGCGCACAAAGAATAAATATTCCTGGACTTAATGCATGTATGAAATTAAAGGCTGTTCAAAAGATGCTACGTAGTCAACTTGTAAAAGGAGACATTCCATTAAATAACTCAGGCTATGACCCCAATACTTTCAGCACGGGTGATATTCAAAAAGCATTTACTGAAGCGATAAAAAGTTCAATACGAAATCAACAATAAGGATATTTAGTTATGAAAAAGTGGAACGACATACTTGAGTCAGCGCAAGAATTTGTCGATTTTTTAGAAAGAGATACATTCTTTGATAAGCCTTTTGTTAATACTATAAATGCATTAGTAATCAGTGATCCCCTGTTAGGTTTTAAATATGCTAATCAAGATGATGAAGTGCAAAGCTTTCCAGCTTGGGAGTCAATTAGCCGAGGAGAGTATTCATTTCCAGATTCTTTTGAGTTATATGGTTATGTAGGTCATCAACTTCTGAAGAATAACTTTTTCAACATTCAAAGCAAGAACTTTAGTGGATTTAATGAGCTTTGGGATAGTACTATGGCAGAGCTAATAACTGATGATATGTATTATATATTCCAATGTTACGCTAATAATTATTTTCCACCTTTATGGAAAGATATTCTTACTGCTTATTTAAACAATGGACTACCTTGTGGCTGGTCTGATTTTCCACCTAAAGGTAAGCTAGTCGTTTTTTCTAATGAGCTGTTAGAGCCATAGCTATTTATTTTGGTAAAAAAGAGGGTTAGCTGGGCATTTTGCTCAGCTTTTTTACACCTGAATAAAGACCACCTATCACTACGACAATTTTGGCAGACGCATTGCCAAACAAACCCAGACGAAAGACAAAACCAAGTTTGTAAACAGACAATCGACCAAGATTATCACGTTCCCTGTACAACAGCAGAAAACCCAACATAAACAAATACACTATCTATGGGATGGCAATAGACAAGCACAGGAATATACTGACACCCATGTTTTCACTACCATCTATGAACAAAACAGCTTTGAGCCTATAGCTAGACTGGTATGGTTAAGAGATGGACTGACCCTAGCGGCAAATGATGAAGGCTGGTATGGCAATAATAAACCTGAGCCACCGTCCGCTATTCAAATCTATCATTATCACAATGATCATCTAGGTACACCAAATGAGCTGACTGACCAGAAAGGTGAAGTTATTTGGCTGGCGGATTATGAGGCGTGGGGTAATACCGCTAAAGTGGTATGGCGAGAGGAGAAGCTTGAGCAATTACAAGTATCTGCTGATGAGCTACAGCCTATTCGTTTTCAAGGTCAGAGTTTTGATACGGAAACAGGATTGCACTACAATCGGTTTAGATATTTTGATCCTGATTTAGGGATGTTTATCAGCCGTGATCCTATTGGACTCATGGGCGGCTCAAACGTCTTCCAGTATGCGACGAATCCTACGGGGTGGATCGATCCTTTAGGTTTAAAGAACTATAGAGACAAATTTTGGGATAGAGCAGGTGGTGCAGATAGAAGTAAATATCAAGTTCATCATATGTTTCCCCAAGATCTTTATAGCGATAATAAGCCAAAGACTAAAAAGATACTAAACTGTCATGGCATGGGTAAAGACGACTTAAATAACTTAATAGGTTTACCTAGAAATGAAAATGATAATCCAAGAAAAGGTAGTCCTTGGTTTGGCGCTTCAAAACACAACTCAAGTCACAGAGCATACTCTGATGCGTTAGAGGCTGCTATTATAAGAATAGGAGCAAAAGGCAGCTGCGTACAACAAAAAGCTAAACTTGTACTATTACAAAAAACATTAAGACGAATGCTCAATAATGGACAAGCCATTATGAGTAAACAAGGTGCAAGTACCACACAGTGGGAAAATATATTTAAAGGATACTAACTATGAATAATTTTAATTATAGAGATGTTTATTTAAACTATCTAAAAGTCTTTGAATGTATTATAAAATCAAATAACTTCTTGAGACCTAACAACACTTTGCCTTCGGATAAATTTCATATTATAAATGATTATCAAAAAGCTGATACTTTATACACTATGGAGTATCCTTTAGAAGAGCTAGGAGAGAAAGAAGGCAGTAAATACGATATTTATGCTGACTTAATGAACGAAAGGATTGATCTGCACTATGGTTTTTTCGATACTTTCACAGATACAGATTATCTAAATCATTTAGACTTTAAAGGCAAGTTTTTAGAAAAATTTTTCGATATAGTTGTAGCGGCTGAACAAAAAAACTCAAATTTTCCTGAAGAATTTACAGATTTCGTTCTGAATCACATTTTATCCTATATATCTTATCTGACATTTTCCAATACTGCTGATAAATTGCTAGATTTAGAGATTGAGGCATACACCAACGGAGCCATGCCATGCGGTTGGTACGGCAAATATCCTAAGGGAAAGCTTGCGGTCTATGTTCCTTTAGCTGAGTAAAAACTGCTATCTCAACTCAAATAAGTTAATCTATAGTCAAGCCCACCTAAAAGTGTTATAAACTAATTATCAAATACAATTGTTATTATAAAGACCATGACTTACTCACTAGATTTTCGCAAACAAGTTCTTAAAAGTATAAATGACGGTATGACCTTTGCCGAGGTGGCTGAGTTTTACAATCTGAGTCCAACCACGATACAGAATTGGAAGAGACGTATTCATAGTAAAACAACCAGACAAACTAAACCGTATAAAATACCAGATGACGTGCTACTTAATGATGTCAAAGAACATCCTGATGATTACCAGTATGAGCGAGCACGTCGTCTAAACTGTAGTAAAACAGGCATTTATCATGCTCTAAAGCGTCTTGGCATCAGTCAAAAAAAAGACTTTGGAACATCCAAAAGCATGTCCAGTAAAAAGAGCGATATATCTAAGTAAGCTTAATAACTTTATACAACAAGGCTATCCCATCGTCTATATGGATGAAAGCGGCTTTGAGCACGAGACTATTCGCTCTCATGGCTATGCACCAATTGGTAAACCCTGTATCGATAGCTACAACTGGCAAGGTAAAAAGCGAACCAACGTCATCGGTGCTCTGTATGAAAAGATGCTGTTTGCGCTTGATTACTTTGAACAGAATATCAACAGCAATATATTTTATGACTGGTGCAAGTTCACGCTTATTCCAAGTCTCAAGACTAAATGCGTGATTGTCATGGATAATGCTCAGTTTCATAAAAATAAACGTATTCAGAGATTACTGAATAGACATGGTCATCGTATTCTATGGCTACCACCCTACAGTCCTGATTTAAATCCTATCGAGAAAAAGTGGGCACAGGCTAAGTTTCTACGACAAGGGTGGATGGAGAATAATTTACCTAAACTCTTTCATGATATGGGTTGTATCTCTTTTATTCTGGATTGACTATATGCGACACCAACTGACGTTTTAAAATATTGTTTATAATATAGTCCTGACTATGTGCTTGCATTTATACTCTTATGCGACCATTATATAGTTAAATACTAAATCTATTCAAAAACTCGATCTGTGGATGTCATTGTACGCCCATGGATTTTTTGTCCCTAAGGTAAAGGAGCGAATCATGGTCAGCGCGATATCTGTTGCCAATGAATTAATTCGTTTGGGTAAGCAGGACAACAATTACTTCACACCAATGCAGTTGCTGAAACTTGTGTATATTGCACATGGCTGGATGTTTGGTTTTTTTAGCAAACCTTTAATTAATGATAGTATTGAAGCGTGGAAGTATGGACCAGTCATTCCAGAGTTGTATCATAAAGTAAAAGCATATGGTGGTAATCAGATTCCACAAGAAATAAATTCTTTATTTTCTTTTAATAATGAACAGTTAAATGAAGAAGAAAAAAGTGTTGTGAATTTCGTGTATCGGAAATATGGTAATCTTAGTGGTGTTAAGCTATCTATGATAACGCACCAGAATGATACTCCATGGTCACGTATATTCAGTCTTGACGGTCGAGGAGATATCATACCTAATGATTTAATTCGTCAACACTATGCTGAGCTAAGCTCTAAGGTATTAGCGGAGAATGGATGAGCCAAGTCAGCTTGGAATACCAAGAGTAACTATTCAACAAATTGATAATCTAGCCAATGGCACTAAGACACTCGATGAACTAGGATTGAATAATGAATTTAATGGTAGTGACTCTTCTCTAGCTTTAAAAGAGAGAACACTTTTCGATGAAAAGCAGCTTGAACTAGCTGGTAAAAACAACGATCATGACCGAGATGAAGATTGGAAGTATCTATTTGATAGAGGTTTCAAGTTTTTATTTATAATAGCTTGTGTTCTCTTTGCTATTATGATGGTTTCATTAGTAGGTTATTGGATTCTACCTGACCAATGGCAGTGGCTATCATATGATCAAGCAACCAAGATTGAAGCAGTTGTGATTGCAGTTATTGTTTCTAAGGCAGTAACAGTTAAACAGAACAAAATTAAATAAGCAGCTTTCCATTGTGTTGCGCTTTCTATTATCTCTGGATTCAGACGTAGTAAGACAATGTTTAAATAAGTTTTCTAATGTTATCAAAGCTGTTCATACCACAAATCATTTACTCAGCTAGCTTTTTAAGGTCTGATTGTTTAGTCATGGCTTATTCTCCAGTTAGTAGGATTATAAGCAATTACACAGTTTTTAGGAAAGGCTCGCCAGTCAATACAAATGGAATGCCTGATTATAATTATATAGAGGAATTTATTAAATCTGTTAGCTATATAGAATTACTATAATTTAGAAAGCCGCCATACTTAGGTGGCTTTCTTTAGGTTGAATATGACAAATTAAATTGAATGATTTTGGTCGCGTATAGCCTTTATTCACCCCGTAGACGCATGAGGTTAAAATCTGGCTTTTAATACGAACTTGACTTCATGTTAGGCAACAAAGTGCTAGTAGTAACCTCACCCTAACGCAACGCCTCACATGCAATACCATCTTTATCGCGGTCTAAGCGCGTATATCCTGCTTTTTTTGCGTTACTCAAAGCATTCGGCTTCCGCTTGGCTACCAAAGTCAGCGCATACCACACCTCCTGCATTTGCTGTGATAGCAGTAAGCAACATAATAGATGAGACTACAAAAACAATAATATTTCTCATAAGTTAATCCTTTAAGGTTAATTGTTTTTAAATCTAACCCTTACTGTCAAACCAGATCAGGACGTATACTCCAAACAACTACCTATTAATAGCTTTTACTTTAGACGCCATTATCAAGCCTATCTTGGTACTCATCACACACCCTCAAACCCGCTTTAATAGCATCACTAAGGTCAGCACCCTCTTTGACACTGTAGGGCACGTTTGGGCGCATATTAGCTTGATTAAGAGCATCTACGGATGACTTGTTAAGCGGCGTACCGATATAAGATTCATCGGTAAAGCCCTCTGGTGCAAAATATACTTCACGCCCAAATTTTGGATGAGAAGTGCAGGATATCTCGCCATAAGGCACAGTGAATGGATAAGGTGTTGCATACTCAGTAGGCCATAGTGCTTCGTTTACGCCGATGTAACCTGCACCGTAGTATTCGTCGTATTCTGGTTCGACAGGCGTACAAGCTGTTGTCAACAATAAGGTAAGTCCTGCTATTAATTTACTCATCCTCATCTTTATCCTTATTCAAAACCCCTTTCTCCAGATTATCTATAGCTGTTTTAACCCAATTAACATCCTCACCATTGGTATGTTTAAAGTATTGGATGATGCCAAACTCAGATATTGCGGCTATATCGGACAGACGACCATTACCCCTAAATAACCGACCTACAACTTGTCTTATAACATCCTCTGTAAAACCATCTTGATCTATTACTTTTATAACAAGACCGCTAGTTTGACTGCCCTCTTTCTTGCAATCGAATAGATAAAAAACTCCAAGATTAGTAATCAGGCGCATGACGAACACTACCCTTACTTGAAAGTCATTTTTTTTACTGCGCATACCACGCACTGTCTCACCAATAAATATAGGATCGTAAGCAACATTTACACAGTCTATGATTACAGGAGCGTAGCGCAAAGTAACTTTAAGGTCTTGAGCATAGCGTAAAAGACGTTCAAAATTATTCTTTATAGAGTGAATCGCGCCACTATCCACTAAAGCTTCAAATCTACCAATGTCACCATTAGCATTACCATCCTCCCCATCAGCATAAGCGTCAGGCTTGTTCTGCGGCAACCATATAACCTTTGATTTACAGCTATCTACAGCCTCATCTAAGGTCAAATTTGCGCCCTTGACAAGCTCTCTTATCTTGCCTATGAGTTCTATCCTATGCCTGACTACAGCTGTGGTTATATTATTAGCATCTCTTTCAGCCTCTAGTAAGATCTCATCAGACTCAACGGTGTTATAGATCGGTCTAATTCTGGATGTTTGAGGTTTGATGCCATCGCCGTATGTAGCAGAATTAGGCTTGTCTATCCTATATTCTATGGCATCTCCTTGCGGCATAGACATACCTAATATTTCAGTACAAAGCAGAGTCTGATCGTCAATTCTCAAACCTGCTATTTTAATTTGAATGTCCTGCTTGTGATAAGGTTCGACCTTTAAGGAATAGTACTGCTTGTCATTAGCGAGCATTCTTTTATTGAGGTTCCAAACCAACCCTTTAGTATAAGAGTTTGTTTTTAAGTAGTATAAAAATACAGCGTCGGCAATTACGCATCGATCAGGAATAGTAATTAGATCACCATATCCATCATTTAGATTAAGTCTCTCTTCGACCTCCTGTTTATGCCAGCTAATAAGAACTTTATTAATCTCTTTTGATACCCCATAGTGCGCAACAAAGAACAAGACCGATGGGATGATTATTTTAACAGTATCTGTATGTACGACGATGTTGGAATTAGAGTCTGTTTTGATGTCATCAACTGGATAGCTATCAGGCTTGAGAATATACTCGCCCTTATCCTTTGAGATGCCATAATGGTTAGTATAGGTAAGGTTTGGGCGCTTGTATTTCTTATTGTCATAAGCATCTAGCTTGGTATATAAAGTTTCAAATTCGTACTTTTCTTCGCACTTCCCCTCTACCCAAATAGATCCTATGGGTAATTTCAAAATTGATTTAATTGATACTCCAACTACAACTTGTTTATTGGTAGTAGAGTTTAAAAAGTACACTTGAACCGTTTTGCGTCTACGGTGATAGTATATTTTTCCATACCACAGTACGATGTATTCAGTCTCTGGGTTATAGTAACTTCCTAAACATATCTCAAAGTATCTTTTGATATTTACCATACCCATGTATTTAACTTTTTTGCCGTTAGAATCGAACAATGCATCAAACATAACTCACCCCCAGCATGCTTGATCTAGGTGGCGAGTTAGCTATTTTTTTGAAGGGTGTTTTGAGTGAACAAAGAGAGATAAAGAGGTGTTTTTGACATCTATTCTTGGAATTTGACATTAATTGTTGGAATTGACAGCCACCACCCACCAGTGCCACCGCCGATATGGTGTGATGCACTTGACGAAAGGGCCGTGTACCATAATCATAATCACTGTCTGCCACCGAGTAAGTGCTGGCTACCTCCAGCGCCTCCTCATCACTCAAATCTGGCAAGATGGTCGGCAATCTCGATGCCATCAACGTCTTGCCAGAGCCAGGCGGCCCTGTAAACAGTAACGAATGACCGCCTGCTGCCGCAATCTCTAATGCCCGTCTGGCATGATGCTGGCCTTTGACATCAGCCAAATCTACCTGATAGCCGACATGCCGCTGCACGGTGCTGGGCGTGACAATGGGCAAACACTGAGAGGTCGCGTTTGGGTCAGTCAGTGACTGTAAGTGCTCACACACAGCCTGTAAGCTTTCGGCGGCCAATACATCTATACCCTCGACGCGGCTGGCCTCAGCACCATTGTCCATGGGCACGATCAACTGCGGTAGTTTTTGCGCGCAGCCTTTTGGGTCAGCTGTCGTGGTCATTTGCCCTAACCGCGCCGTCACCCCCTCTGCTTTTATCGCCCGTGCTACTGCCAGACTGCCGCTGACTTGGCGTAGCTCGCCGTTTAGCGCCAGCTCGCCGATAAACTCAAACGCGGACAAACCCTCAGGCTCGAGCTGACCACTCGCCGCTAAGATACCAATCGCAATCGGCAAATCCAGCCGCGCGCCATCTTTTGGCAGGTCCGCTGGTGCTAAGTTGATGGTCAAACGACGATTGGGAAACTGAAAGCCCGAGTTTAAGATGGCGGAGCGTACGCGATCCTTACTCTCACGGACGGCCGCTTCTGGCAAACCCACAATGGTGAGTGCAGGCAAGCCTTGCGATAAATGTACCTCAATGATGACCTTGGGGGCGTGCAGCCCGACGACTGAGCGGGTATAGACTTGGGCGAACGACATCAGTACTTCCTAATATAGGGAATCAATCGATAATAAAACATTATTTATCAGTGCGCAAATGTCGTGTTTCACTCTCTTCATCTTCGGTTTTAATATCACTTAATACTGATGCATTAAACAAGGCGTAAGCGCTAGCATCACGCTTCTATATTGTTATATGATGAGTAGATGCGTCTTAATCTCAACCCTAGTCTTAAACGCATGAGCAATAAAAGGATGTTATTGCCTCATAAAGCTGATTGAGTCGAGCTTTATGTACCACGCTTTTTTTAACCAACCAAGGATGGATAAGTTATGAGCATCAATGCGCTTAATCGGCGTGTGCCGACCCTTACGCTACTGACAGTGGCCGTCTCCTTAGCCCTATTCGGTTGTTCGGATAGTGACAACAGTTTTAATAACGATGATACCGCCCAGCCCACGACCACCTACGAGGTGGACATCCAGCGCACCGAGTTTGGCATCCCGCATATCACCGCAAAAGATTATAAAAGCCTAGGATACGGCGTTGGTTATGCCTTTGCCGAAGACAATATCTGCTCGCTGGCCCGCGAAATCGTTATCGCTCGTGGTCAGAGTATGCTCTATCTAGGCGAGGACGGTGATGTCACCAGTGATGTGTTTTATACCTGGTACAACTCGCCCGCCAAACGCCAGCAGTTTTTGGCCGCCCAACAGCCAGAAGTACTTGATGCCGTAGCAGGCTATGCGGCAGGCTATAGCCGCTACTTGCGCGATACAGGGGTGGACAACATCGACCCTGAGTGTGCAGGTGCGCCATGGGTACAAGAAATCGATACCGATGACTTGCTCGCGCTTTATGGCAAGGCCAACTTGCGCGGCGGGCTTGCCAATTTTGTTGCGCCCATCGTCGCAGCAGCTCCGCCTGCAATAGATACTGCTATGACGAGCCGTAGGCTGCCTACCAGCTCAGGTGCGGCATCAGAGACATCGCTATACTCCTCTTCATCTTCATCTTCATCTTCATCTTCATCTTCATCGGCCTCAGCATCAGAGCTGGCGGCGGGCTTTGATTTTGATATGACCACCATCAATGTGATGGATGGCGGCAGTAATGCTTATGCCTTGGGCAGTGAGGTCACCGGCACCCAGCGCGGCATCCTCTATGGCAATCCGCACGAGCCTTGGGATGGCGTACAGCGTTTTTATCAATTTCATCTCACCTTGCCAGGCGAGCTAGACGTCATGGGCGCCGCTCAGCAAGGTCAGCCATTTCCCAATATTGGGTTTAATAAAGACGTCGCTTGGAGCCATACCGTCTCTACTGCCAAACGCTTTACGCTCTATCAGCTTAACCTAGTTGATGGCAATCCGATGAAATATACCTATGAAAGTACTGAAGGCACTGTTGAGGAGCGCGACATCAAAAAAGTCGATGTGACAATCCAGCTGCCTGACAACGGCAGCCTGACTCAGCCCATCTATCTGTCGCACTATGGCCCGATGCTCGCGGTCAACACCGTCAACGGTCTCCTGCCAGCATGGGGCAGTAACAATCTGGCCTTTACCATTCGTGATGCTGCCTCAGAAAACCCACGCTCACTTAATCAATGGCTTAGTATGAATAAAGCCGATAGCGTCGAAGATTTAAAAGAGCGTATGCAAGACACCGTCGGGCTTGGGTTTGTCAATACCATCGCTGCGGATAGACATGGCAAAGCCTTGTACGCTGATATCTCAACCGTCCCTCATGTGACCGCAGACAAGCTAAAGAGCTGCATCGCAGGACAGCCGTTTTTGCAAGGCATTGTCAGTTTTGATTTACCCGCGCTCAATGGTAGTAAGGCCGCTTGTGAATGGGGCAATGATGCAGATTCGCCGCAAGCTGGGATTTTTGGCGCATCAAACCTACCTTTTTTGATACGTGATGATTATGTGGCCAACTCCAATGACAGCTATTGGTTTAGCAATCCAAACCAGCCTTTGACTGATTTTTCACCACTACTGCGTCGGCGCTTAGCCCCCTTTATCTCGGCCAATCCACCAGATGGCGTACCATTATTGATGCGCACGCGTATGGGTTTTCAGCAAATATTTGACCGTTTGGACAACTCAGATGGGTTAGGCGGCGACACCTTTACTCTAGAAAACCTCCAACAAGTGGTCTATGGCAACCGCAGTTATGTCGCGGAGCTAGTGCTTGACGATGTCCTCGCTGACTGCGTCGCCAATCCGGTGCTGACGTTATCGAGCGGTGGCAGTATCGACGCGACCCAAGCCTGCACAGTGCTGAGCAATTGGGACCGCCGTAATAACTTAGGCAGTAGGGGCGCTCATGTCTTTAGAGAGTTTTGGCGCAATGTCGACTTTACCGAAACCACTGATGATGCCTTTGCTGTGCCGTTTGATGAGTCTGACCCTATCAACACACCGCGCGATCTTAAAATCACAGCGGGCACCCGTACCGCCTTGGCAGATGCGATTGCCTATTTTCAAAACAATGGCGTGGCGCTCGATGCCACATTGGGCGAACTACAATACACCCTTGATGCCAGCAAAAACAACGAGCGTATTCCGATGCATGGCGGCCAAGGACGTGAAGGCGTCTTTAACGTAGCGCGCGGCCCAGCACCAAACGCCGATGCCAGCGAGTATGCCTTTATCAATAACGGCCCGACATATATGCAAGCGGTGACGTTTGATGACAAAGGCCCTGTGGTCAACGCCTTACTGGCGTATTCGCAATCCGCGGATAGCACACGCCCTTATCACCGTGACCAGACGCGGCGTTACGCTGCAAAAGACTGGATTCGCCTGCCGTTTAGTGCCGGTGAGATTGCAACTCAAGCGGTGGGCGATACGCTGCAATTAACCGAGTAAGACTGACTGTTATTTAACCTTATCAAAAGACCTCAGATCACCGCTGAGGTCTTTTTCCTGCTGAACGCGCCGTTTCAAGAGCGTAGCAATTCTAAGCCTTTATACCCCAGCTATCACTTCTCCACATCCCAGTCCTTACCCCACTACTATAAGTCGTCTCCCCACTACTGGTAGGGATTTGTTATACTAGCGGCAGTAAATCAGTCATCTCTATACAACCAAAAGCGATACCCAAAACCGCAGCCTGTATGGTCAACCCGAGGAATGCCATATGACAGAATACTCACAACCAGATACTCAGCAGCCCTACAACCGCGCTGACGAGCAGCCGACGACCACGCGCCCTGTCATGCAGCCTGACAACCCATATGCCAGTACGCGCGGCAGTATCACCAGCAAACAGCTGCCAGCGTTTGATGAAACGATGATCCAAAAATACAATCGCTCAGGGCCACGCTATACCTCTTATCCGACAGCGCTGGAGTTTACCCCGATAGCAGTAGAGTTAGAGACCAAAATTCTAAAAAATCGCGAAGCGCGGGCGCCGCTGTCTTTGTATTTTCACATTCCGTTTTGTCGCCACCTTTGCTATTACTGCGCTTGCAATAAAATCATCACCAAAAAAAACAGCGACTCAGGCGACTATCTACAGTACTTAATCAAAGAGGTTACGCACAAGCGCCGCTTGTTGTCGGCGCCAGAGGGCAGTAGCAAGCCTGTCGTCAAGCAGCTACATCTAGGCGGCGGTACGCCAACTTTTTTGCGTGATGAAGAGATGGTTCAGCTCTGGCAGTTTTTACAGACGCAGTTTGAGTTTTTGAGTGATGATGAAGGCGACTACTCTATCGAGATTGATCCGCGTGAGCTGAGCGGCAACACCCTCAAGGTCCTACGCGATCTGGGCTTTAACCGCATCAGCTTAGGGGTACAAGACTTAGACGAGAGCGTCCAAATCGCCGTCAACCGCGTACACTCAGCAGAGTTGATCGAAAACGTACTTACTGAAGCACGCGAATTGGGTTTTCATTCTATCAATATCGATCTGATCTACGGTCTGCCGCATCAAACGCCTGAGACATTGGAGCAAACCGTACGCCGCATCATCGAGATGGCGCCCGATCGGCTGTCGGTGTTTAACTACGCGCATCTGCCAGAGCGCTTTAAAGCCCAGCGTCAAATCAAAGAAGCGGATTTACCGAGCCCTGCAGCCAAACTGACCATGCTGGGCAATACCATTAACACGCTCACCGAGACAGGCTATCAATACATCGGCATCGACCACTTTGCCAAGCCCGATGACGAGCTGGCTGTGGCACAGCGCGAGGGTAAATTGCATCGCAATTTTCAGGGCTATACCATCATGGGCGACTGTGATTTGCTCGGCTTTGGGGTCTCATCGATCAGTCAAATCGCCAATGCCAATAGCCGCTATATCTTACAAAACGATACCGACCTGCAAGCTTATCAAGCCACCATCGATGCCGCGCAGCACAATCTGGCCATCATGCCTGCGGTCAAAGTGATCAAAACCTCTATCAAAGATCGCTTGCGCGAGTATGTGATCATGAATCTGCTGTGTCACGACTACATCGACTTTAAAGACGTCAATCAAAAATTTGGTATCGATGCCATCACCTATTTTATTGATGAGATTGCGCAGTTAGGCGCGATGCAAGAGGACAGACTGATCGATATGGATGCCGCTGGTATCCGTGTGCTGCCAAAAGGTCGTCTACTCGCTCGCAACGTCGCCATGGTGTTTGATGAATATTTGGACAAAAAGCACAAAAACCGCTTTTCTAAAGTGATTTAACGTACTTCAAAAAATACTTTATGCACAAAAAAGACCTCGTTTTGAGGTCTTTTGTTATGTCAATATGAGCGCTCAACCGTAGCGTTATTACACCTTGAACTTATCACCGACCATACCTTTGACCGTGCTCAAGATGTCGGCAGGCAGTACCACCATTTTTGAGTTATCAGACTCTGCAAGCTGACGTATCGACTTGATGTATTGCTCGCCTAGCAGATAAACAATCGGCATCTCTTCATCGCCCATCGCAGCGGTAATCAGACGAATGGACTCCTCAGAGCCTTTGGCCAGCACCACTTGCGCTTCAGCATCACGACGGGAGGCTTCTAGGCGGCCATCTGCTTCTAAGATAGCGGCTTGTTTTTGTCCATCGGCACGCGTCACTGTCGCACGGCGCAGACGCTCTGCTGCGGCCTGCTCTTCCATTGACGCTTGCATCGTATCTGAGGGGTTGATATCTTGAATCTCGACTGTTTTGAGTGTGATTCCCCAATCAGCGATGTCTTCTGAGATGGCATGCTTGAGCTTGGTTTTAATTTCCTCACGACTAGATAGTGCGTTATCCAAATCCATCTCACCGATGATCGAGCGCAGGGAAGTCTGTACCAGATTACGGATACCATACTCATAATCTTCGATACCATAGACCGCCTTATCGGGGCGGACGATATTGATATAAGCCACCGCGTTGGCGATGATTACCACGTTATCACGGGTGATGACTTCTTGCGATGGAATATCGAGTACGATGTCTTTGGTGGTGACTTTATACGCGACATCATCGACATAAGGGATAATCAGATTGAGCCCAGGCTCTAGCGTTTGGCTATATTTACCCAGTCGCTGTACCACCCACTTATAACCTTGCGGTACGATACGCACCCCTTTAAACACGGTAAAGACTACCAGCGCAATCAACACCACCATCACAATGCTAAAGCTTTCCATAACTCATCCCTATAATTGATAATTGTATTTGACTGGCAGTCAAACTTGCCTATTTTTTTGGCTCAGCGTAGGCGACTGCATACTTCTGACGATCAGCTCATTGCCCACGATATCTGTCACCACCACCCGCTCACCAACTGCAACCTCCTCTCCTGTGGTGCGGCACATCCACTCTGCCGCGCCAACGATAGGGACACTAAAGCGCACGATACCTGCGCGCTCGGGCTGCGGTGATAGCACAATCATTCCTGTCTCACCTACGATCACACCACCGCCCAATCCAGCTTTGGTACGGTCCACTGATAAAGGCTTGATAAACTTAAACCATGCGATTAAAAACACTGCCGACAGCACCAACCAAATGATAACTTGCACAAAAAGAGAAATCGGCAAGAGCCAAGCCAATGCTGCGACGATAATGGCCGCGGCACCAAACCACAGGCTGGCGAATGTCGGCACAAACATCTCAACAATCAGCAACAAAAAGCCCAGTACCAACCAATGCCAAGGCTCAATCATCAAAAACATCTCCATCATTGCCACCCACCCTGTCTGAATCATCCTAGCTTGCTATCCTAGCTTTCAATGTAGCATACTTTGAGCGTTTATAACCTCTTAAAAATCATCAATATACACCACTCATAACACAGCGCCCATACCTTAGATGAAATCAAAAAGCGCCGAATAATCTTTGCCATATAAAAAAACGACCGCCAAAGCGATCGTTTTTTGTCTGATATATAAATATAAATTGTAATCAATCAATGTCTTAGAACTTCAGCTGAGCGCCAACAGTCATTAGATCAGCATCACTGCCCAACTTGTCGTATTCAGCTTCAACGCTAAAGTTAGGATTTACTGAATAACCAAGACCAACACCGCCAGCTAGGCTCGTATCACTGTCCGAATACGTCTCGGTTCTGATTTCAGTATCGCCGATACTGCGCGTATAGTCCCCTTCTATCTCAGTTTTTGCCACACCTAATTTACCTTTGGCGTATAGACCTGTATTTGGGAACTGATAGCGGTAAGTACCATAAGCGCCATAAGATTTAGCATCAATATCACCACCGCGATAATCTGCATCATCTGAGCCGACGTACTCAGCTTCGATACCAAAGTTAGGATCAAAGTTATAACCCCCGTAGATACCATAAGCCGTTGGATCATCAGCACCATTGACGTCTAGGTCAAATTGACCGACTTTGGCACCGACGTAAGCTTGACCGGTGTAACCATTACCGTAAGTGACGGCTGCTTGCGCGCCTACGGTGAGTAATGAACCTGCGGCTAAAGCCAATAGTGTCTTTTGTAAAGTTTTCATAATATTCCCCTAAGATAGTGTAGTTCGTCAATCTTATATAGAGTATTGGTTTGAGAAACGAGATAGACAACTGTCGTTTCTCAATGACTGCATAACTATTTATGACTGTATTGTATAACTGTGTTTCTCTTATAAATTCCTAATCCGGTAGACTTTTAGTCATCTCATCATCGATTTAGAATTTTAAATGGGCGCCCACTGTTAATAGCTTGGCATCGACGTCGCTATCCATCATGGCGTACTCGGCTTCAACCCCAAAGTTTGGGTTCACTGAATAACCAAGGCCCACGCCACCTGCGATACCAGTATCACTGGTTGAGTTTGACACTTTTAATGGACCAACCGTGTAGTCGCCTTCAACCTCAGTTTTGGCTACCCCTAGTTTACCTTTGGCGTATAAACCCGTATTTGGAAACTGATAGCGAGCCGTACCATAAGCACCATACGTTTTGGCATCTAGGTCACCATTTCTGTAGTCAGCATCGTCTGAGCCAACATATTCTGCTTCGATACCGAAGTTTTGGTCAAAGTTATAACCACCGTATATACCGTAAGCTGTTGGGTCATCAGCATTGTCGATATCTAAGTCAAACTGACCGACTTTTACACCCACATAAGGTTGGCCTGTGTAGCCGTTACTATAAGTCGTCGCAGCTTGAGCACTGACTGTCAATAATGAACCAGTAGCTAGCGCAAGTAGGGTTTTTTGTAGAGTATTCATGATAAGCTCCTTAAAATTATGACAAACAAGTTATCTATTTATATAGGCTTTTGGCCTTATCGCCTTGTTTGCTAACGATGAATATATAGTAACAAACTATTTCAAACTCTCTGTCAGTGTTTGATGGTGTGAGAGTTAAGTTTTGCAAGTATTTATCAGCGCGTGGGTTACAAAGGCAAAGATATGAAATCTTTTGTTACAACCTCCGTTTTTGTGCAATAATCCCTACTTATTTCATAGAAAGCGAAGGCAGCGTGTGTGTCTGAGCACTAGGTTTTACCGAGCGTATCCTCATATTTCACCCAGTTAGACGATTATCGCTTGAATAAAAGACAGGCCCTAGCCGCAAGGGACAAAGAGACCGAAAAAGGCCAAAAAATCGCTTTGTTTTATCAAAATAACAGGAAAAAATAGATGATGACCCTCAAGGACGAGCTGGAGCAAGCACTACAGACGTTAAAGAAAAATGAGCAGTATCGACAGATACCGACGCTGGCGCATGATGGGCGCTATGTTGTTTATCAAGGCAAACGCTTGCTAAATATCGCCAGTAATGACTATCTGGGTTTGGGCAGCGATGGTAGGCTACAAAGGGCGTTTTTTGAGCAGATGGATCAGCTGGCTGACACGCACTATCCTAAAATGAGTGCCACCTCCTCACGGCTACTCACAGGAAACGATACGCAGTTACAAGCATTAGAGCTTGAGATGCAAGCATGGTATCAAACGGCAGTGTGTCAAGAAGATGCCTCTAATAGTCCTAGCAGTCCTAGCAATCTGAGTAGGCCAAAATCTGTGTTGGTATTTAACAGCGGCTACCATGCCAATATCGGTATTTTGCCTGCGCTGACCGCCTTACCCATCAAAACACTGGTGTTAGCAGATAAACTGGTGCACGCCAGTATCATCGATGGGCTGCGCCTTAGCCAAAACAAAACCGTTGGCTATCGCCGTTATCGTCATAATGACTACGCGCATCTGGCTCGGCTTATCGAGCAAGCTGATGACGATATCAGGCGCATCATTATCGTGACCGAAAGCGTGTTTAGTATGGATGGTGATCGCGCAGACTTACAACAGCTGGTACAAATAAAAGCCCAAGATGCACGCATTGAGCTGTATGTCGACGAGGCTCATGCCATCGGGGTCTTAGGGGAGACAGGGCTTGGGCTGGCAGAGGACACGCAGACACTCGGGCAGATTGATTATTTGGTTGGTACCTTTGGCAAGGCATTTGCTTCCGTTGGCGCTTATATCATGTGCGATGAAACCATCAAGCGCTGGCTGGTCAATCACATGCGCTCACTTATCTTTAGTACCGCATTGCCGCCCATCAACCATGCTTGGACACGTTTTGTGTTGGCCAAAATGCCAAGCTTGACGTCGGCACGGACGCATTTGGCGCTACTGTCTACCGAGCTGAGCGAGGCCATTGCCCTCAAATACTCTACCAGCGCAGCCAGCAGCGCCTATACCTCACCTATCGTCCCTTATATATTAGGCGATAATGCGCGCACACTGGCCAAAGCCCAGCAGCTACAGGCCGCTGGGTTTTATGCACTGCCTATTAGGCCGCCTACCGTGCCTGCCAATAGCGCGCGCATTCGTCTCGTGATGAATGCCAAACTGACCTATGATGACTGTGAGCGGTTAATTCAGCAACTGTAGTTGTCTTAAATATAGGTTGAATCGCTACTGGCGATGACTGACGTACAGGTACCTTACGATCAGGTAAAGACGATGATATGGTTTAGGAAAAATGGCTCGCCGACAGATAGGATGTAATAGCATAGATGACACACTCAGCCGCACTCAAGCTAGATCACAGAAAGCAAACCATCGCGCGCCATTTTGCCAATGCCAGTCGTTATGATGAGCACGCCACTATCCAGCAAAAAATCTGTCACGACTTGCTGGCGACCATCCCCAAAAGAACGCAAGACAGCGTCTTAGAGATTGGCGCAGGTACAGGTCAGATGACCCGCCTATTGGCCGAGCACATTCAAAGCCAGCGCTGGCTGATCAATGAGCTATGCGCCGAGCAAACAGCTACCCTGCAAGGCATTTTGCCGAATGCTCAGATCGTCATCGGCGACGCCGAAACTATCGACTTCAAAGGAGAGCATAGTTTGATTGTCAGCGCCAATGCTGTGCAATGGTTTGATAATCCTCTCAGCTTTGTTGCCCACTCTGCCTCTCGCCTCCAAGCAGGTGGCCAACTGGCCTTTAGCACCTTTACGCCTAATAATTTTTTGCAAATCAAAACCCTGACTGGTCAAGGCCTTCACTATCCTGACATGCAGCAATGGCGCTTGGCATTGCATCACGCTGGGTTTGACAATATTGCGCTATCGACACGGCGCTTTGATGTGACGTTTTCTAGTCCTTATGCGGTACTCAAACATATGAAACTCACTGGGGTATCGACCAATCAAACGCAAAACAAAGCCAGCCCGCGCATGGCTTTCATCTGGAACAAATTGAGCTTACAGCAATTTGAGCGGCGCTACTGGCAGCAGTTTTCGGCGATAGACGAGGCGGGAGACGCTGGTGTCATACTCACTTATGAAGCACTGATTATTAGCGCTCAGCTTATTGAACCAAATATCGATCGTTGATCAAATGAGTAACTGCCATAAAAAAACGCACCTCGAAAGGTGCGTTTTTATGTCACATTAATCAACGGTCAGCTTATCAGCCGTTTTATTTTTTGTCGTCTACTTCTGTAAACTCAGCATCGACAACATCATCGTCGGCTTGGTTGTTACTTGCTGCATCCGCGCCTTGCTGGAACTGGCTTGGATCCATACCTTCTGCGCCTGCACCGCTATCAGCATAGATTTTTTGGCTGATAGGCAAGAAAGCATTGTCTAGCGCTTCAAGTTTGGCTTTGATGTCGTCATGATCATCTTCTTTAGTCGCTGTCTCTAACTCAGAGATTGCCGCTTCTACTGATGATTTTTCTTCTTCAGTGACTTTATCACCCGCTTCTTTTAGCGCTTTTTGTACCGCATGGATACGACCATCTGCTTCGTTACGCACTTGCGCCAGATTTGCAAACTTCTCATCTTCAGCTGCGTTGGCTTCAGCGTCTTGTACCATTTGCTCAACTTCTTCATCCGACAAGCCAGAATCTGCTTTGATCTGGATGCTTTGCGCTTTACCAGTACCTTTGTCAGTCGCTGAGATGTTCATGATACCATCAGCGTTGATATCGAAAGTCACTTCGATTTGTGGCAGACCACGCGGCGCTGGTGGAATATCTGTTAAGTCAAAGCGGCCAAGCAGTTTGTTTTGGTTAGCGATTTTACGCTCGCCTTGATAAACCTGAATGGTTACCGCAGGCTGGTTGTCTTCTGCTGTTGAGAACACTTGTGATTTCTTGGTAGGAATCATGGTGTTTTTCTCGATGATCGGGGTCATCACGCCGCCCATCGTCTCAATACCAAGCGTCAATGGTGTCACATCAAGCAATAAAACGTCAGTTTTGTCGCCAGACAATACCGCACCTTGAATCGCGGCACCCGCTGCTACTGCTTCGTCAGGGTTTACGTCTTTACGTGGCTCTTGACCGAAGAACTCTTGTACTTTTTGTTGTACAAGTGGCATACGCGTCTGACCACCGACCAAGATCACGTCGTTGATGTCGCCGACTTTTAGGCCAGCATCTTCAAGGGCAATCTTACAAGGACCCATGGTACGCTGTACCAGATCTTCGGTTAAGCTCTCAAGCTTAGAGCGGCTGATAGTGATGACCAAGTGCTTAGGACCACTGCTGTCAGCGGTGATGTATGGTAAGTTCACTTCAGTGCTTTGAGCGCTTGATAGCTCGATTTTTGCTTTTTCGGCTGCTTCTTTTAGACGCTGCATCGCAAGTGAGTCACCTTTTAGGTTGACGTCTTGCTCTTTTTTGAATTCATCGACCAAGTAATCAATCAATGCTGAGTCAAAGTCTTCACCGCCAAGGAATGTGTCACCGTTGGTCGCTAGTACTTCAAACTGCTGCTCGCCATCGACGTCAGCGATTTCGATGATTGATACGTCAAATGTACCACCGCCCAAGTCATATACGGCAACTGTGCTATCGCCTTGCTTTTTGTCCATACCATAAGCAAGTGCCGCGGCAGTTGGCTCGTTGATGATACGTTTTACATCAAGACCGGCGATTTTACCGGCGTCTTTGGTGGCTTGACGCTGTGAGTCGTTGAAGTAAGCAGGTACGGTTACGACCGCTTCTGTTACTTTTTCGCCCAAATAGTCTTCTGCCGTTTTTTTCATTTTTTTCAAGATTTCAGCAGAAACCTGTGGTGGCGCTAGTTTTTTACCATTTACTTCTACCCAAGCATCACCGTTATCCGCTTTGGCGATTTTGTATGGCACCATGCCGATGTCTTTTTGTACCACTTTGTCATCAAAACGGCGACCGATCAGACGCTTGATCGCAAACAAAGTGTTTTTTGGGTTGGTGACCGCTTGACGCTTAGCCGATTGACCAACGAGGATTTCTTCGTCTTTATAAGCGACGATAGAAGGTGTGGTACGGGTACCTTCAGCGTTTTCGATGACTTTGACTTTGTCACCTTCCATCACTGCCACACATGAGTTGGTTGTACCCAAGTCAATACCAATTACTTTACCCATAATCAAATGCTCCTAATGTATATTTTAAATATAACTACTTATATCTTCAGACCATAGTCGGTCACTTGTTGCTATATATCGGTTTGCCTGTCGGTTTTTTCAAGGCAATCATCAAGCAAAAATTGTCTTTTGTGTGATTTTTTGTCAAAACCCTTTATATAAGTAAGGTTTAGACGCTTAAAATCAAGTAAAAAATCCTACTGACCCACGCGTACCATCGCTGGGCGTAGTAGGCGACCATTTAGGCTATAGCCTTTTTGTAGCACTGTACCGACCACATCAGCGTCGGCATCGGCATCAATACCCACCGCTTCGTGGACATCCGCGTTGAACTTTTCACCTTGTGGGTCAATCACTTCGATACCGTTTTTGTTGAGGACAGACAGCAGGGCTTTGTGCGTCAGCTGCACGCCTTCGGCAACCGGATCGCTGGCGTCTGCGTTTTCAATCGCACGCTCTAGATTATCGACGACTTCCAATAGCTCTTTGGCAAATTTTTGTAGGGCAAATTTTTTGCTCTTATCAGCTTCTTGCTCCATGCGTTTTTGCGCATTGTAAGCTTCGGCATTGGCACGGGCGGTGGTCTCACGGGCATGCTTGACCTCGCCTTCGAGCTCAGCAATACGTGCTTTGAAAGTGTCGATATCGATTTCGTTGTCGATGGTGACGTTTTCAGCTGAATTGTTTTTTGGATCAAACTCTTGCATGGTTTCTTCTAAAATACTGTCATTATGCTCGACATTGTCGTGCGCCACATTGTGCTCAGGGGATTTGTGGTTATTGTTTTGCTCGCTCATGATAGCTCCTTAGAATTTTAATAATGACGATTGAGGTATGGCACAACAAACCTGCTGGCGGCAAGTCATGCTGTGCTCTTATTAGTCTGCGCTTTTATTAGATAATCAACAGATATCACTGATTTTTTGCGAATATGCTTTGATAGCTGATTGATAAAGGTGATGAGGACAAATTTCAAGCCTTGAGCTGAGGATTTTTTCCCATTTACAACAATTGCTGTACCAACGAGCGTGGGACTTCTAGAGACATGGTGATGACAACGACATAAACGGTGAGGCCAAACATTGAAATAAAACGTTGGAACAAACAGGCAAATCTAGCCAATCTATTTTGCAAGAGGTACCCTCCTACTGGTATTGATTTACCTTTATAGCTCACACCCGCTACCAAACCCTTGGTTTATTCCAAAATTTTTACTGTTTTCAATCAATCCATTACCAAAATATACTCAATTTTGTTTTCTTTTACTTCACTATGGCCAAAAACATCTGTTATTTCAAACACTAACCATCATGTATCCGAGGTGTTATGTCTCACTCAACCATATCGCTCAACACCTTATTAAATAGAGCGTTGATCAATCTAAAGCGCTCAAACGAGCTAGCGCCTGAGAACGAGCTAGCGCCTGAGATAGAAGCTTTGCCAAAAGATAGCGCTGTGCGTCAATGCTGTGCGTTAAAAAGCACGTGTTTGGGTTATCAGCAAGTCGTTAATCATCAAGCGCATACCTTGCATTATGCGATGAAAGGGCTGGGTTATTTGCCATTGCCGCTGTTAGAAAGTTTGGTCAGCTACCTTGGCGGCCCCACTTCTAAGCAATACTTGCATGCCGATGCCCATCTACGGCTGATTTTGGCGATAAATAGTAAGCTAAAAACCCCGCTTGAGCTGACGCCGATGCCTAAGCTGCGTGAGAGGTTCGCCGCCGATGCTGTGGCCATGCAATCCCCAAAGGTGTGGCAACAGACGGGCGATAGGCTGATGAGTAATATAAAGCGCTTTCGCAAAAAAGGTGAGGTCAGCGTTCGTTGGACTGATAAGGTGATTGCAAATGCTGATGATAGCGATATGACCATTCGCTGCTATCAGCCAGACGCTAGCACTTATAGAAAGACAATCAAAGAAGGCAGCGTACACAATCCTGATGAGACCGTGTTGTTGTTTTTTCATGGTGGCGGGTTTTGTATCGGCGGTATCGATACGCATCACGAGTTTTGTCATGCGCTGAGCCAGCAGACTGGCTGGCCTGTCGTCAGTGTCGACTATCGATTGGCACCTGAGCACCCCGCCCCAGCCGCGCTAAAAGACTGTATCAGCGCTTATGCTTGGCTGGCCGAGCATTGTCATATGTTTGGCGCGCTGCCTTCACGTATCGTCTTGGCAGGTGACAGCGCGGGTGGCGGCTTATCGACCCTTATTGCTCAGCAGCTCACCGCCCCTGCCAAACAAGCTTGGGCAGACCTAGGCGAAGCGGGGCAAGATATGTTTGCGCTGTTAGAGCGTCTGCCTCAGCCGCTTGCACAAATGCCGCTTTACCCTGTTACCGATATCGAGACAGATTATCCAAGCTGGGAGCTATACGGCGAAGGCTTGTTGTTAGATCATGACGATGTGGCGGTGTTTGACGCGGCATGTCTAAAAAACAGCCCCTTACCGCGGCAACACATTCTCAACTCGCCTATGTTGGGGGACAACAGCCACGTCTGTCCCACTTATATCGTCACCTCAGAGCTGGATGTCTTACGTGATGAAGCGTTTGCGTATGCAGAGCAACTAAAGACACATAGCATATCGGTGCGAAACTATACGGTACTTGGTGCGCCGCATGGTTTTATTCACTTTATGAGCATTCATCAGGGGCTAGGATTAGAAACCCGCAAAATCATCCACGGTTTTGCCAGTTTTGTCCGTGAGGTCATTCGTGAGCAGGGGCAATTGGCAGCCTAATGACTGACCGCCTTAGCGCGCTGACTGTGACGACGGCTCAGCCACGGCATCACTGGGCGTCAGGGTAATCATCCAAATCTCAGAGCGCGTCCCCAGTCGAAACGGTACCGGCCCAAAGCCATATCCCGATGTCACCAAAAACTGCGTCTCCCCTACCACCTTAGCGCCATAATGTAGGGGCGCAAGCCCGCGCATCAATAACGTCAATGGAAATATCTGGCCGCCATGCGTGTGCCCTGCTACATGCAAATCTATCGGTAAAGAACTGATTTCGTCCATCATAGATGGGCGATGCTCTAAAAAGACAATAGGCAAATCGGTATCTACCTGAGTCAGTAGCGCCTGCGCTGACAGTCTGCTCTGATCCACATCATCCGAGCGGCCGATGAGCCACACCGAATCATCTAATAGCACGCTTTGGTTATCAAGCACGGTGATACCAGCAGCCGTTACCGCCTGTGCGATTTGCTTATCATAGCCGCGGTAATCGTGATTGCCCAACGTGGCATAAACGCCAAGCGGCGCGTCGAGCTTTGATAAATGCTCATGCATATTATGATGGTCATAAGCGATGGTGGTATCATTCATAATATCGCCAGCGATGAGCACCACATCTGGCTGCTCGCTATCGACTAGGCGCACCAGCTTATCGAGCTGGCGATTGCCAAACCATCTGCCCAGATGAGTATCTGATAGCAGTGCTATCGTCATTGGCTCAGCAAGTGGTTTGTCGGTCATAACCGTTAGGTAATGGACGACTGGCGAGTAGGCGTTAAATACCGCCAGCCCCACGATGCAGACATAAATCATACCCGTCGCACCTCGTGCCTGTTTTGGCTGCCATACGTACTTAAATAGCTGGGCGTTTAGCAGCCAGCCTACCGCCGTTAATGCAGCGGCATAGAGCATAAACCCTTGCAATATACCAATGACCAGATACACATGAAAGCGCTCATACCAAAACTCCGTCAACCCGTATATCAGCGCTGCATTATTGACAACAAAGACCACAGCGAGCACCGCAGCCTTATTAACCTTGCGATACGGTCTTATAAACCAATAAAGTATCGCGCTGGTCAACAAGGTAAGCAGCTGCGTAAAAACGATAAATACCCACATAGTAAAATCTAATCAAATAACAGTGGAGCTATGTTACGCGAAAAGCGAGCCGACTTTGGCCTTTAGACGCTCTTTCATCAATGCTTCACGCTTTTTACATAAAACCTCATATAGTCAGTTGAAAATAAAACTGTTATATAAATTTAAACGCGCTACTGGTATAAGTCAGTTGTATGGCTTCACGTGAAACACCTCTAAATTAAAACTTCTCACAGCAAAGTCAAATATATCCATTCATTTAGCACTACGATTTGGGAATCGTTAAACCGCCTACTATGATGGCGCTACATAACCCTGACATACCCACCAATGTCGCCAAATAAAAGAGCCCAAGATCTACCGACTCCGCTATCAGCATTACGATTAGGCTAAACGGAACAGTCGCCATAAATCCCAATACTCCTAACGCAAGCCAGCTTTTGATTGTTTTAAGATGCAGCTTAAAATATATAACGACACCTGCAGTTATCAAAGCAGGAAATAGACCCGCTATCATCTTAAAACCAAGACCTTCGAACATGTCTGCTATGAAGTACTGAACATCAAACCCTTGCATATTTCTTGGCAAAGCGCCGTTCAGCAAAAACAATATAAAATTCATCGCATTGGCCCCGATCCACCCACCAAATAGCGCAAAGCTGACAACAATCCTTAACCACGGATAAGACTTGCGAGCGTACTGTTTTGTTAGTGTGATACTTGAGTCTTTGCTTTTTTTGACAGCCATAATTAAGCACCAGTTTTATCATATTAAGGCGGATGGTGAACGGGTTGTATTTGTTTCACATGAAACAACTCCGTAGACCGTTCTTTGATTTAGCGCTATTTCGCCTCTAAGGCTTGCATGAGCGTAGGATATCGAAACTCATAACCCGCCGCTAATAACGCCTGTGGCAATACTTTTTGACCATCAATTAGTAGTATCGACATCTCACCAAATATCAGCTTTAGTAAAAATTCTGGTAAAGTAAAGAATGTTGGACGATGTAGCCATGTACCTACGGTTTTGGTAAAAGCATGATTGGTTACAGGATTGGGCGCGGTCAAGTTATAGACCATGGCTGGCGTATCATTTGTGGTTTTTAGTGAGTTATCATTTGTGGTTTGACGGTTGTTATAATCGGCAAGGTGCTGCTCAATGATAAATATCACAGCGCCGACCCAGTCTGCCCGACTGATCCAGCTCATGATTTGCTTACCATCGCCCAATTGTCCACCAACGCCCATTTTAAATGGGGTCAAAAGCTTGGCAAGCATTCCGCCATCAGGATGAATCACCACGCCAGTGCGCACGATTGCCACAGGCACGCCATGTTCAGTGGCTTTGAGCGCTAACTGCTCCCAATCATCACATAATTTATGAGCAAAATCTGTCTCAAAACCACTACTTTCTGTCAATGGTTTATCGCCTTGTGTGCCGTACCACCCTATCGCTGAACCACTAATCAATAATTTGGGCTTGCTGCGACTGCGAGCGATAAATGCCAACAATGCCTCGGTAGGCCGAATACGGCTCGCCATCAGCTGCTCTTTGCGACTATCGCTCCAGCGCGAGTCGGCAATACCTGCCCCCGCTAGGTTTATTATCACATCAAAGCGTTTATCAGTCTTTGTAAGCTCATCATAAGTCATCATAGCGATATCGTCAGGGTGCGCCTGGTTACTATCACGCGTTAGCCAAGTGACTTGTAGTGCCTTTTTTCGCTCACGATACCGCGCCATGATTTCGTCGCTAAATGCTCGACCCAAAAACCCTGAACCACCACTGATTAAGATATGCATGTCTGACTCCTTATTCATGTCGCCAACTATCTATATCGTCAACTCTTTGAAGATAAACGCTGTCTCACCATCATCGTCTTCTTTCACTGTGATATCAAAACGACTTTCACAGGTTTTTGGTAACGTCTTTTGGTCTAGGACACCTCTTCAATTCAATCAATAGCCATCTAAATGGGTTATAGTCGATACACTCTAAAAATGTCATAGCGCTACTGGGATGAATTTTGCGCAGCCTCTGGGAACGCAGCACGCAAGTAAAATTTATACCAGTAGCGCGTTTAAATCCATAACAGTTTTACATTCATCTAACTATAAAAATGAAGACACGCTCTAGTGACCAGCACCTATAAAACAATCAACCTTCTTTCATCCATTTAGAGATCTACTCGTCTCTAAGCAAAACGCTTACGGATAGGGCACTCACTGTCATTACTGTTTTGATACTTGTCTTTTATGGCATTCCAGCAACGCTTAATGTGCTTTATAACAGTAGCGCGACTGGGTAGTACAGGCGCATTGGTCAAGTGAGGTGCGGCTGCGTCCAAACGCTTGGCAAGCGCTGGCAAATGGTTGGATGGTATCGCAGGAAACAAATGATGCTCTACGTGATACAGTAAATTAAATGTCAGCAGATTTACCAGAGGATTGCGCTCAGTGCGAGCTATCGTCTCGTCACAGTCATGATGCACGCCCCACACAGCGATGATACCGACACTGGCATTGGCCAACATCATCACCATAAGATGATATAATACTATCTGCCCAAGCACCGTAGACGCAGCAAACACGCTCATCATCAGAGCACCCATAATTACCAATGCCATCAACCCAAACTCTAGCCAAGCCAGCATCCTATGACGGCGACTGCTCAAGCGCAGCCCTTGACGGTAGATAGCCAACCGATACGTGATACCGCCGAGCAGCGCTTGCTGCCATGATGCCTTTGCCAAACGACCCTCAACGTCTTGGTCGCCTAATGGGTCTCGATGGTGCGCCATGTGAGTGGCTCGGATACTATGTAAGCTGGTCATCAATAGCACACTAAGCAGCAACAAAAGAGCAGTGGTCAGACGCCGACCTGCACCTAAACTATGGTGATAACCATCATGCGCTTGACGAAAAGCGGCGGCAAAAAACAGATAAGACGCACCGCACGCCAGTACATACCAAGACTGGCTAGCAAACCACCACGACAACAATAAAAACGGATAAGGCAAAATAATATTATAAGCGATCTGCCTACCAGTCAGCTGGCGCAGGTCTTGCCAGGCTATCGACCTCACCATATCCTTGACCGTTTGCTCTGTCTGACTCTGTGTGTTATTTGGTTTCATGTGCCACATCCATTTGTGATTGGTCTAAGACCTCTGTCTAAAACCTCTATAAGTTATCTTATTATTTTTATTTCTGTCAAAACAGAAATAAAAATTTAAATTTTTATGAGTTTATGTAGGGCGTGTCCTCTGTCGGCGTAAGCACCGCTCGCAAAAAGACTGAATACCAGTCGCGCTGTACCTGTTTACAGTAGATTAACTATCATTAAACCACGTACCATCGCTTGTTTAACACAGCCCATTAACGTAAGACTTTTTTTATACTACTACCCAACTTCAATATCTTTTTGAGTACACTGCTGGGCAATCGTAGCATCTCAGAAGACCACGTGGTCACTGTTTCGACGAATGCTTGTGTCTCACGAAGCCGAGCTTTTACGTCGCTGTTTTCGTGCTCAAACTCTGGGCTGTCTATGAGCGCCTGCAAAAACTGTACTGTCGGCTCAAGCTCACGCTTTTGACGCTCAATTACGATGATACGTGCCAACTCCCAAACGTCGGTATTGGTGGTAAAGTGATCGCGGCGGTCGCCCAGTATTGAGACCTTTTGTACCAGCCCCCAATGTTGTAGCTCTTTGAGGCTGTTTGAAACGTTTGAGCGTGCAACACCAAGCGTTTCAGTAATCTGCTCAGCATTTGAAGGCTTTCCAATGATAAACAATAACGCATGAATCTGCGACATGGTGCGATTGATGCCCCACTGCGAGCCCATCTCTCCCCAATGCAAAACGAATTTTTCAGTCACAGGATTTAGTTTCATAATTGATAGATACACGCTATTTTTTAAATTGATAACCATTGTCTATCTCCATACTGCGCTATTCTTTTATTTCTGTCAACAGTGAAATCACAAGACAATATGATGATATAGTGAGTTCAGTATAAAAACGATACAGTGGGACTGGGATGAGTTTTATGCAGCATCGAGCAACGCAGTCACAGCACGCAAGGAAAATTTAGACCAGTTCCACGTTGATATATAATGTATCTGTTTTATTTAGAATCGACTATAAGACGATATATAGTTAGATTAATACAAAACCCAGTCCAACCTACTTATGCCGTGTGTCTGATTTTCTGTAAAGCATGAGTGGGCGCTAACGAATGATCAAACCTGTGCGCGCGTCACGGATTTGGCTCGGCAGCGTATATCCCAAGGTATCAGCCTGTAAGTAGCCGATTTGCTCAGAAAAATACGCATAAGCTTCAGAGAAAGTCATGGCAGGCGGCTGGCCTGAAGGGTTACAGCTGGTGGAGACCAGCAGGCCAAAAGGGTTTTGCTCACTGACCAACTGCTGGCACAGCTGCTGGATAAGCGGATGAGAGATGACCCGTACCGCCACGGTTTGATGCTGGCCGGTTATCCAATGAGGGATACTGGTGCTTAGTGTTTGCGGAATAGGCAATAGCCATGTATGCGCTTGTTGATACTGCGGCTGGGTGTTGTCGCTGTCCGTCTGCCAGCTCGCCAAAATAGGCTGACGCTGAGCCTGTGTCAAAGGCGCAAGCAGCGGCGCTAAACGCTCGGCACTATCGGTAATGACAATCATGCCTTTGGCGATTGGTCGCTGTTTGATGGTCAAGATGCGCTGTACGGCGGCTTGATTATAAGGGTCACAGCCGATACCCCAGACACTTTCGGTTGGATAAGCAAGTAGCTGGCCACTTTTTAGCCAAGTAGCAGCTTGGCTGACAGAGTCGGCCAAAACGGAGGAGGATGGTTTCATGATGAAGGTACAAAAAGTAAAAAGGTAGAAACTTATCATACCACAGCAAAAAGCCAATCTAAGACAGCCACTCGCAAAAATAGCATTTTTTAGACACGCAAGTAACGCCCGCCTTGTACGCTGATGAGACCCAATAGCTCAAGCTCCATCAGCTGCCCGATCAAAACTGGCGCTTCAAGTGTGGTGGCCAGCAACAGCGCATCCAAATCTTGCCCATGCCAATCAAGCTGCTCATATATTGGCTGCAAGTGTTTGGGAACCACAGGGTCAGGGTGATGAGCTATCGTAGATGGCAGCGGGTTCTCTGCAGTGTTTGCTACCTGAGCTGATGCCGCGGCGTTATCATTATCAGAAGGTGTGCGTTTGTTCGGCGGCACGCGACTACCATGACCTATCTGGTGGCTAAGCTGGCTGCTGACATCTTCAATAACCTGCTGAGGATGATAAATCAACGTCGCCCCTTCGCGTATCAAATGATGGCAGCCTTCAGCATTGCTATTGTCAATATGACTTGGCACCGCAAAGACTTGCTTGCCTTGCTCTGAGGTCAAGCGCGCGGTAATCAGCGAGCCACTTTGAATGGTGGCTTCGGTGACGATAGTCGCTAGACTGAGTCCTGCGACCAAGCGATTGCGGCGCGGAAAGGTATGCTTGTGCGGCGGCGTATGCGGTAGCAGCTCACTGATGATACAGCCGCCCTGCTCGATGATTTGACTAAATAGCTGGTCGTGGTGATTGGGATAATTGACATCAATTCCTGTGCCCATTACCCCGATCGTCCGGCCTTGATGGGCTAAATCTGTCTGTGCCAGTGCGCCTAGATGTGCGCGTTTATCCACCCCCATGGCCAGCCCGCTGGTGACAATGTAGCCTGCCTGCGCTAAGTACTGCGCCATATCAAAGGTGATTTTTTGTGCGTGGGCGGTGGGCTTACGACTACCGACGATGGCGATTTGGGCTTGGTGTAGACGAGAGAGATTACCGCGATAAAACAACACTGGCGGCGGATCATAGATCTGTAGCAGCTGGGCAGGATAGTCCGCTTGATCGGCAAACAGTAACCCATAGCGTCCTTCTACGCGCGCTTGTTGGATTTTGTCGATATTAGCGCGTGTTTGCGCTGGCTGCTCATGGCGTTTGAGATGGGTATAATGAATACCCAGCTGCCGCCAAGCCTCTACTGTCGCCGTCCACGCCAGCTGTGCACTACCAAAGCTCGTCGTCAGCTTGTGATAAGCAGACAATGACGCATTCACCTCATACCACAGCGCCACTATGGCGCGCTGCTCGTCTGATAAAGAAGGAGTGACTGCTGTCATCATCGTTTGGCTCGCCTCCGCTAAGATCGGGTACTCATCTCAAAACCTTGTACTGTGTTTGGCGTGTTTATAAATATGGCGGCGGTAATAACTGATCACCGACATTCAGTGGCAGCTCAGAATCCAGTACATAGGCGTAGCTGATATGTTCAAACGTATTAAACACCATCAGCATCCCACTTGGCTCGTTTGGCAAACGCACTGGCGTATCATTGTCTCTGATATCACGCACCAATGGTCCTTTTTGGTACACAGTCAACACATCACCAGGTTTGGCACCATGCGTACTACCAAGGTTGATGGCGACCACGCTACCTTTTGCTGCGGAGCTGATCGAATCCATCACCCGTACGATCATACCGCCGCGACTGACGCTGGCTGGGGTTGGATAAAACACAGGCGGGATCGCATTGTCTAATTCTACAAACACCCGATCACCTTCGCGCACTTCTTTGCCATAGCTGTCTGTCAGTTGCAGGCTAGTGACGCCGTTGCTTTCTGTCGATGTTACTAGGCCTGTGGCCACTTGGGTAACTTCAAGACCGATGACTTTTTGGGTTTTTGGCTCGACGTACCTCTCACCTTCACGGTAGATGCCATAGCGTTGCCCCACGATCAGTGGTACGCCTTTGGCGTAGACCTTATCACCACTGGCGGTGATTAAGTTGCGGTTTTTAGAAGCCAAGATGTATGGCGTGGTATTAAAATCTTGTGGATCGACGATGATGGTCTTATCGAGCCAATGCTGAATTGCTGACCAAGGAATAGGAGGGATACTGTTGGCCGTTGAGGTCACAGTGACTGCACTGGCGGTGACATCACCCATCAGCTGCTTTTCTATTCCTGCACAGCCTTCGCCCGTATCGACACCGACCAAGGTTTTACCCTGAATCACGCACAAAATAAGGATGTCGTTTGGGTAGATCAGATGCGGGTTTTTGATTTGTTTATTGGTTGCCCAAATCTCTTTCCAGCGCCATGGGCTGTCTAAGTAGCGCCCAGAGATATCCCATAAGGTATCGCCTTTTTTGACGATGTAGCGATTGGGGGCATCGGCTTTGATGGTAGGTGGTGGATTATTAGCGTGGGCAGTACTCATTAGCATGGCACTGCTAAATGTCGTGATCAACAGTGCTTTTGCTATCTTTTTTAAGCTCATCTTCATTGTTATATCCACAATATGTACCGCTGTCGCCGCCTTAACAAACCCTACTTACGTCTATACCTGTCAAGTCCTTCGATTATATATTCGTAGAGACTCAGCGCAGTTTACAGACACAGCAATGCAATTATTATGACGCCTATTGGGCAGCTGTTTTTTGTAATTGACTGATGTTTATGGCTAAAAAAGCGTCTAGCACGATGAAGACCTGCCGACGCTGTTTCTCATATTACAATTATATCTACCATAACACAATCATAAACACTTTATTACAATGGCGTAACCTTTATGTGGATGATTTCCTAGATTTACTTTTTACAATGAGCGTTAAATACCTCTATTAATTACGCTGGGTTTGCCGTTACATATTGACGAATTTGTTCAGCGACCAGCTCAGCGTCGTTGTTTAATACCACGACATGCTGCGGCAAATCCTCTAACCCCTCGGTATGGGCTGGACGAGCAATCTGAATTTGCCCAACAGCCTCAACAATGGTATCGGCAAACTTCACAGGCAAAGCAGTCTCGGCACATACGATAACTTCGCCTGCGCGTTGTAATTCTTTAGCGACTTTAATACCGTCGGCAGTGTGCGGATCGACCAACTCACCATGCTGCTCATAAAGCGCCTTGATGGTCTGTAAGCGGTCGCTATGCGTCGATTTGCCAGCGGCAAAACCGTAGCGAGTATTGACTCTATCTTTTAAATCAGACAAATCAAACCCTTGGCCGGCTTTCACGCCTTCAAATAGCTCATGGACGCGCGCGCTGTCTTTATCGAGCAGTAAATAGACAAAACGCTCAAAGTTAGAGGCTTTGGAGATATCCATCGATGGGCTAGAGGTCACGTAAGTCTGCTCAGCTGGGCGCGGCTGGTAGGCACCTTGATTAAAGAAATCGTTGAGCACATCGTTTTCGTTGGTGGCGACGATAAGGCGATCGACTGGCAGCCCCATCTCACGAGCAATGTGACCGGCACAAATATTGCCAAAATTGCCCGATGGTACGCTAAAGCTGATTTTTTCGTCATTGCTTGTGGTGACGGCAAAATAGGCTTTAAAGTAATACACGATTTGCGCCAGAATACGCCCCCAGTTGATCGAGTTCACCGTACCGAGATTATAAGCGGCTTTGAATGCCGCGTCCTGTTGCAGCGCTTTGACAATATCTTGACAGTCATCAAACATACCGTCGATGGCGATATTATGGATATTGTCATCAGTCAAACTATACATCTGCGCACGCTGGAACTCACTCATCTTGCCATGCGGTGACAGCATAAAGACTTCGATATTTTCTTTGCCGCGTAGCGCATACTCCGCGGCACTGCCCGTATCACCACTGGTGGCACCAATGATGGTAATCCGCGCGCCTTTCTTTTTCAGCACGTATTCAAAGGCATTGCCCAAAAACTGCATAGCCACGTCTTTAAATGCCAGCGTCGGACCATTGGACAATCCTAAAATATACAGGCCGTCTTCAAGTTTGCGGACAGGGACAATCTCGTCAGAGCCAAATACGTCAGCGGTATAAGTACGCTCGATGATATCTTGCAAATCAGCCGCCGGGATATCCGTGGCAAAACGCTGCATAATCGCCATGGCAAGCTGCGGATAGCTCAGCGTACGCCATTCATCAAGGGTAGCGCTATCAATGCTCGGATACTGCTCAGGCAGCATCAAACCGCCATCTGGCGCAAGCCCCATCAAAAGCACATCACTAAAATCCATCGGTGCTGTCTGACCACGGGTACTGATATATTTCATGAGATTGTCCTGTCTACAATGATTTTTTCAATATTTAAAACGGTTTATTCAGCAGTTTTATGCCATTGTCTTCTGTAGCAGCGCATAATAAAAACCATCGCCACCCTCGCGATCTATCGGCAAGCACTGACGCCCGATCGCCTGTTCGATACCCCAACTACACGCCTCGGTAAACGCAACCACCGCCGCATCGTCATGACGACTGACAAAGTCTTGCATTTGCAGGACGTTTTCTTGCTTTAAAATAGAGCAAGTCACATATAACAAGTAACCGCCGACTTTGAGCTGTGGCCATAGGTTTTGCAAAATCTCTGCTTGCAATGATACGGTCTGCTCGACATCCTCTTCGGTACGCAAGAGGCTGATATCTGGATGACGACGAATCACGCCGGTCGCCGTACAAGGCGAATCCAGTAATATAGCATCAAATACGCCGCTGTTTTTAGCAGAATCTTGCTTTTTAGACGCACCAGTGCTGCGCCAGCGGGTTGCATCGGCGCAGACGATATCTAGGGCGATATCACTGCTACTTTGCGCCAAGTCTGTCTGGGTAAAGTTAAGACGCTTTAGGTTGTCATAAATACGCTCGATGCGCGATGCTTCATTATCGATAGCGGTGAGCTTGATGCCCGTAGGCGCTGATGTCGCCGCTGTATCGTCTTGTTTCACGTGAAACAAGACTGACGCATCTTCAGAGCTCAACAATTCTAGCCAATGCGCCAGTTTGCCCCCAGGTGCCGCGCAAGCATCTAGGATATGCAGCTCATGATTATCCAAGCCCGCCTGAGAGTTATCAGCACTCACCTTACTCATCAAAGCACGATGAATAATCGGTGCTGCAAGCTGCGCGTGCATGTCCTGTACACTCACGATGCCGTCAGCGAAGTCAGGCAAGGCGCTGACAGCAGTGCTTTGGCGTAGCCGCAGACCTGTAGTCGCTAGAGTAACAGCCGCAGCGTTAGAGGCACTGGGTAGACAAAAACCTGTGGTCATCTCAGTCAGCTCTGTCTCAATCTCTGCTCCGTATAGCACTTCTTGATACTCTGTAACTGAGGTGGTCGCCGCGTTTACTCGTAAAAACATCGGGGCTGACTGCCGCAGTCCTTGTGTCAGCGCATCATACTGCTCGCTCCAGTCTTGCTTGAGCTGATAAGCAAGCCAGTTCGGCAGGCTGTGGTTCTTATTGCATTTTTTGCGAAACTTATTGGGGTTTTTGGCGACCTTGCGCAGGATGGCATTGATAAGACCAGTCGCATGAGCAAAGCCGACCTCTTTTGCCGCCTCCACCGTTTCGTGTATCGCGGCGTGGTCAGCGACTTCTAAATACAGTAGCTGCACCAGACCGACCTGAATGGTAGTACGAACTTCAACTTCATCAATAGGGTTGTCCGCCAAACTATCCAGCAGCCGCGCCAGCGCATGCCACTGGCGTAAGGTCGTCAAAAGTAGCGCATGGGCAAACCCTTTATCACCATCGTGCAAGCTGTTGAGCAAAGGATCAAGAACGCTTGCCAACGACTGCCCATTTTGAATGGCCAACAAGGTACGTATGACTCGTACGCGGACACTGCCATTCATAATCAGGTTGCTTGAGGGTTTATGGTTTTTAGACGCGGGGCTGGGATGTCTCATTGAGTTGCTGTTCCTTGACGTATGCGCGATAGCGTCTGATAAAGGTTAGATAACTTATAACTAAAGTACATGAAGCTTAATTGAATTAGTTTGATTCTTTGGTGAACTGGTCGCCATCATTTAATTGGTTGCCATGGCAGACTTGCTCTGCTGTCATCGGCTTACCACCTGCAAACTGCAGATGGGTAATGGCCAATGTCCCGCTCGCCTGCTCAGTATGACTGGCCGCCAAGCTATCGTCTTTGCCACAAGCGACCAATATCGCTTTGCGTCCGACACTGATGATGGTACCAGCGGGCAGTTCGGTTTGCTGCGAGGGGTTGACCGGTAGGCTGGCCAAAATCTTCACACGCTGACCATTGAAAAAAGTATAAGCGCCTGGCCACGGTGTCAGACCACGAATTTGACGCTCAATCATCACCGCCGATTGTGCCCAGTCAATCTCGCCTTCGGTTTTGACAAGCTTTTCGGCGTAATTGGCTTGACTGTCATCTTGCGCGGCGGCTTGGGCTTGATAGTGCTCCAAATCCTTTAACACAGTACCGATGGCGTCCGCGCCCAATGTTGCCATTTTGTCGTGTAGGCTGGCTGCCGTGTCATCAGCGGTGATAGGCGCACTGACTTTGTAGAGCATGTCACCGGTGTCTAGTCCCTGATCCATCTGCATAATGGTAATGCCAGTCTCACTATCGCCTGCCAAGAGCGCACGATGAATGGGCGCTGCACCACGCCAGCGCGGCAGTAGCGAAGCATGAATATTAAGACAGCCATAAGTGGGTGTCGTCAGTACGCCCGCAGGTAGTATCAACCCATAAGCGGCAACAATCATCACATCGGGCTGATAGCTACGCAGCGTCTGGCGGGCCGCCATGCCTTCGGTGCTCGATTTTTTAAAGGTCGGTGGCTGCTCTACCACGATATCATGGGCGAGCGCCACTTGCTTGACCGCTGAGGCGGCCAGTTTTTGCCCGCGGCCCGCTTTGCGATCAGGCTGGGTATAAACCGCCACAATCTCTATGTTGAGTGCTTGTTGCTGGGCAATGAGCGACTCGAGGCTGACCGCCGCAAACTCAGGCGTCCCAGCAAACACCACACGTAATGGCGTGTTAGAAGTCGTGTCGGCAAGGCTAGATGAGGGGGATAACTTAGAAGCAGGAGCAATTGTCGTCATAATCATGCATTATATAGGGTTCGGTGCTTCATTATAGGTGAGTTTGGCGTATTGTGCCATGATTGTAACCGCGCCTACTCAGCGTTACTTACGAGGTCTTTTCGCTTTATAATAGGCGCTATAGACAATAAAACAGCGATTGTTTTGCTATAGATAACCGTCATTGGTTATATTAAAGACATTGACTGCTTTATCATGGTAGTGGTCATGCCACATTTATCCTGCCAAGTGACGATATAGGACCTCGCTTTCATGCAACAGTTTCAGTCCTTACAGCGCTTATTGTTATTTTATGTCCTAACGTTGCTGGTGATGCTAGTACTGTATTATGTTATGTTGTTTGATGGTATGAGGCAGTATCAACAGCAGCACAGCGTCGATACTTTTTTTACCTTACAACACGAGCTCACTGAGCATGCCGTGCTACGAAACGATGAGCTAAAGGGAATTTTGGCGCATCCGGCACTTAACGGCATCAGCTATCAGCTTATCTTTATGCTGCCCTCCGGACAGACATACATTCATCGTGATACCCGTCCGAACGAGCCTGCGTTTTCAACAGTGACGTTCCCGACTGTCAGAGCCTCTGCTCAGAATAATGGCGCTTATACGCTCAATGCGCGCAATCTGGCGGGCACCATTGAGCTAGATAGTGGCCACCGGATATATATGATATTGCGTCATAAGCCGCTTGATATCGACTGGACCTCTTATAAATACTGGTTGCCACTGATGGCAGCCATTGGGTTATTTATCACTGCACTGCTATACATGCTCAAGCGCCGCACCAACTGGGAGCAGCTATTACGTTATACGGATAATTTGAGTGACAATGCAAAAGAAGCCTATACCCCGCCGCCATTTTTAGAAAGCCAATCGACTGGGGAGTTTTTACGCTTAGGTCATGCGCTCGGCCGTATCAACTATCAGCTACACAACGACTATCGGCGCATCAAAACCCTCAAGCACCGTCTTGAGCGCCTGATTGAGCAAGCACCATTACCGATGGCAATGATCATGCGCCACGGTCAAATCAGTTTTTTTAACCAGCGTTTTGAACAAGTCTTTATCAGACCTGCGCACAGCAGTGGCAGCGAGCAGCTGACAGACTTTGTCGCTGGCACAGACGACCCCACCCAACAGCTGCTACAAAGACTGGTCAATCTGCGCGTCACGCGTACGCTAACGGTGCTAGGAATAAAAGACCAACAAACCTATCAGCTGCATGTGACGCCATGGTTTGGTGAGCATGGACAGGTGCATGGCTTTACCGTTTTGCTCAATAATATCAATGAGCTGGCCAACCAAACAGAGCAGCTATGGCTAAAAAACCAACAATTACAACAAAAAATCGATGAGTTTAGCGAGCTGCGCTCTATCATGGGGCATAAACTGCGCCTACCGCTGGAGTCTTTGATAGACACACTCGAGCCTATCGACCCTAGCACCTTGACCGATAAGCAAAACCACACGCTTGAGACACTGATAAAAACCAGTCACTATATGCTCACCACGCTCAACGACATGCTAGATATCGGCGATATAGAGGTTCGAAAAACCCGCTTGAGCATAGCGCCTGTCGATATTTATAAGCTTGGGCAAGAAGTGGGTGACGCGGCCATAGATCATGCGCGCCAGCAGGGGCTAGAACTTATTTATTTCTTTGATCCAGAGTGTCCACGTGTGATCGATACAGATCATACACGCCTGCGCCAGATACTCTTAAATCTACTTCATAATGCGATCAAGTTTACTCCCTCAGGCTATGTCGCCTTGGCGATCGATGCTATCAGTCCTGAGCAAGTATCTCAAATCAATAAAGGCAGCCTACTACCGATCAATGAACAGGTAAAAGCGCAGCAGCCGCACTACTGGGTACGTTTTAGTATCAAAGACTCAGGCACAGGTATCGATATCGCCAAACAGCATCAGTTATTGAGTTATTTTAATAAACAAAGCCCGTCCCTTCAGCAACACAACAACCTCGCTTATCACCACAGTATCGAAGCGGGTTTGGGCTTAAATAACGTCAATAGTTTTGCCCGTTTGCTTGGCGGTTTTATTGAGCTAAAAAGCGCGGTCAATAAAGGCAGCACCTTTAACCTCTATCTGCCTTGTCGGCAGCCAAGTTATCAGCCGATTTATCACCCACACCAGCACTTACAGCATATTCATCTTATCGCCGTGGTCAACCAGACCTTGCTGGCCGATTACTTGCGCCGCTTGTGCCAGTATTTATCGATTCCAGCGACGATCTATACCGATGTTGATAGTGCCACCATCGAGCACTTGGCCGAGCGGCTTGGCAAAGACGCCCAGAGCCTAGCGCCCGTCTTGTTATTGGATTATGAATACTACACTGACCACACCGCCATAAACCCCTCTGACCCAGTGGCAGAGCAAAGCGACAAACTGTCCGCCGAGACCTCTATCAACGAATCGAAGACCGCACCAAAGAGCCTTGCACCAAAGAGCCTTGCATCAAAGACACAGGCAACCAAAGAGCGCCTGATACTGGCCAGCAACGATAGACGCCAAGCACTACATGACTTATTGTCTAAAAAATCACTGCCTAAGGTTTTGTGTAGTATGAAGCCTGAGCGCCGTCTACCCTCTGCCCTGCTGGATCAATGCGATGGTTTTTTATTAAAACCCTTAGAAAGCGCCCTCCTGCTCTCTGAGCTGACGCGACTGACGCTACCTGTTCGGCAAAGCTTGACCACCCAAACGCCAAAAAACGACATGACGGTGGCCACGCCCCTACACAAGGATGACGTAGAGCCGCTGATACTGGTGGTAGAAGACAGCCCAACCAATCAAAAAATCGCCTGTAAAATCTTAAGTAAACTGGGTTATCGCAGTATCGTAGCAGAAGACGGCCAACAAGCGCTTGAGCAGCTAAAGGCGCAGCGGGAGGATATCTCGCTTATTTTAATGGATTGCCGTATGCCAGTCATGGATGGGCTACAAGCCACGCAAGCGATTCGCGCGCAAGGGGATGATATTGCAATCGTCGCCCTAACCGCGAACAGCTCAGACGAGGATCGCGACGCTTGTATACAAGTGGGTATGGACGAGTTTTTATCCAAACCTATCAATAAGACAAAGCTCGAGGCTGTGCTACAACATCTGATAAAACACTAAAATTCCGCTTAATATATCTATATCTGTATCTGTATCTATATCCAAAAAAATAGCGGGTTAATATCAAAATATTAACCCGCTACCTGACTGGCCTTTATCAGCAACGGCACAGCACGCCAGAAAACGTTTATCAGCCTTGCTGGTTAATCAATGCCTGACTCTTTTATTTAGAATCGACGATACCTACGCTTTAGCTTATCACTACTTCATAAAGCCATTATCGGCTAAGAATGCCTCGGTGATTTGGCTTTGCGGACTTGGTGCGTTTATGTCGCCAGCTTGCGACTTATTTAACAGACGTTCCAAATAGCGGGCGACGATATCTACCTCGATATTTACCTTACTGCCGACCAGCCAGTGTTTGGCGATATTGGTCACTTGCGCCGTGTGCGGGATGATATTGAGGCAAACTACATTGTCACGTACTAGGTTGGTGGTTAGACTGATGCCATCGACGGTGATAGAGCCTTTGGTGGCGGTATAATGCGCTAGCTCCTTGGGTATCTCAATCTCGATATAGATAGAGCGCGCGTCTTGTTGTAGTTTGCTGACGCGGCCGACCCCATCGACATGACCTGCAACGATATGACCACCAAAGCGCGTGGTGGGTAGCATCGCTTTTTCCAAATTGACGATATCTCCAGGCTTTAGGGTTTCCAATGCAGTACGAGCAATCGTTTCACGTGAAACATCGACAGAGTAAGATTTATCACCAATCTCTACCACAGTTAGGCAGATGCCGTTTGAAGCAATAGAGTCGCCCAACTTCACATCACTAAAATCCAAATCGTCCGACGCTATAGTCAGGCGTATGTCACCGCCTGTAGGCTGCATGGACGTAACTTTTCCAACACTTTCTATAATTCCGGTAAACATAGAGACCTCGTATCCTAATTTTTTGCTGTTATGGGCTGTTATCAGCTTTTAGCAATAGTGACAATCGTTACAGTAGCGTCCAATAGATGATAAATACTAAATAATGACTATTTACTAATAGATAATTCATGAGCCTTGCTTTTATCTAAATATTTCCTAGAAGCACTGTCTTTTAAGCGTATAAGGGGATAAGTTGTGGATAAGTAACAAAAAATCAAGCCTGTCGGTGGTAAATCCCGGTTTTATACAAAGTTATCCACAAACCTGTGTATTTTTACTATCACACTATCAACAGCATAACATCAACGTAAGTATATGATTTTTATAACTTATTGATAAAACAAACAGTAAATCAGAGCCTTTTTAGTTTCACATGAAACAGAGTTATACACAGTTTCATGTGAAACAGGTACACCCTTCAGGCATCGCCACTATATAGATAACTATTTAACCTTTTATCTATAGGGCAGGTATCTTGACCTTAATATCCAAGGCTTGTGGATAAAGTGTTTATAACTTATGGTCTATAAAGGATACAACGTCAGCTTAAGATCAGGGCCGAGTTGCTCATGGCTGCTTATATTAAAACGTAATTGTTCAGATAAAGACAGCGGATGAAAATTCACCATCGGCCGCGCCGCTGCACCCAACAGACAAGGCGCTTGATAGACAATCAGCTCGTCTACCAGCTGTTGGCATAAAAAACTACCTGCGACGCTAGCGCCCGCCTCTACCAATACATCGTAGCATTGATGCTCACTGACCAGATGCCTTAACAGCTCGGCTAAATCGTCCTTACGCCAATAAAGCGTATCTGCGCGGCGGCATAGTTGGTATTCTGATTGCGCGTTGTGCGCTAAGCGCTGACGCCTATCGAGTACGACCACCTTAGGCGTAAGGACTTGCTCAGCCGGCACGCCCAACTGAGTAGAGCGCACGTTGAGCTGTGGATCATCAGTAACGATGGTCTCACTGCCAGTGATAATTGCCCCACTTAGGGCGCGAAGCTTTTGTACATCTTCACGAGCCGCTACCGAGGTAATCCATTTTGACTCTCCTGTCGCCATCGCGGTGCGACCATCGAGACTGGTGGCAATCTTAAGCCGAACGTAGGGCATTTGAGTACGCATCGCCTTTAAAAACCCGCGATTTAATGCTTCTGCTTGCTCTGTCAGTACGCCCACTGTCACATCGATACCACCCTGCTCTAACAGCTGTACACCGCGTCCCGCTACTTGCGGGTTTGGGTCAAGGCCAGCAATCACTACCCGCTGTACGCCTGCCTCTATCAGACCTAAAGCACAAGGCGGCGTACGTCCTGTATGGCTACAAGGCTCTAAAGTCACATAGGCGGTGGCACCAACCGCTTGCGCACCTGCGTCTTTGAGGGCAAACACCTCTGCATGAGGCTGGCCTGCCTTAGGATGAAACCCTTGGCCGACCACCATTCCTGCCTGAACAATCACGCAGCCTACCGCAGGATTGGGTCTTGTGGTATATAATCCTTGCTTGGCCTGCTCAATCGCCAGCATCATAAAATAGCGGTCTTGTGCAGCTTGCGCGTGGTTAGAATTCGACATAAGAATTGGCTTCATTTATAAAGAATATGTAGGGTGTGTTGAACATTCACCCATGGCACTGACAGAGACTATTTTTCATTGGGGCGAATATTGGCAATCTCTTGATGAAACGCATCGATATCCTGAAAATCGCGATACACACTGGCAAAGCGTACATAAGCGACATCGTCCAGTGTCTTTAGCTCACTCATGATGATCTCGCCTAGCACCTTACTACTAATCTCGCGCTCCCCCATTTGCCTGACGCGCTTTTCGATTCGGCTAATCATTGCCTCTTGCTCATCAATGGTGATGGGGCGCTTTTGTAATGGCAACAAAATAGAGCGGCGCAGCTTTTCATTATCATAAGGCTCAATCTTGCCGCTAGATTTAATGATACGCGGCATCACCACCTCCACCATCTCAAAGGTGGTAAAGCGCTCTTGGCAGCTATTGCACGAGCGGCGGCGACGCACCTGCGCACCCTCTGCCGCCAGACGCGAGTCAATCACTTTGGTATCTGACGCGTTACAGTAAGGGCAGTGCATAGCGTTTCCTTATTTTGATATTAAGAATACATGGCGTCATTTATGAGGCTGAGTTTGATAGCTGACGTACTTTTAAAAGTTAATACGCGAACTTAAATAGCCAATCAGTGGCATTATTTGCCGATACAAAAACTACCAAATATCTTACCTAGTAAATCATCAGCACTAAACTCTCCGGTGATCTCGCCAAGGCTTAGTTGTGCTTGTCGCAGGCTCTCAGCCACCAGCTCCCCTGCCTGAAAGATCGTCAGCTGCTCATGCGCTTCTGCTAAGTGCCCAGCTGTCCGTCTGAGCGCATCTATATGACGCGTACGGGCGATGAGACTATTCTCTGGTGGATGAAAACCAACCTTAGCACATAATGTCTCGATCAATGTCTCGATACCAGCGCCTGTTTCACATGAAACATTTACTTGCTCATAACCACGCTGAGTGATTTCGTCTTGTGAGTTGGCCATTTGCGCTTTATCGTGGGCATCAGTGAGTAAGTCGCTTTTATTGGCGATAATCAGTAGTTTTTTGGCATCTGGGAGCTTACCAAATAGCTGCTCTGCCAGCTGTAGCGGTGTGCTATCCTCTGCAAGGTCGCGGCTGACATCGTAGACCATCAGCAGCATATCGGCTTGCGTGATCGCGGTACGCGCGCGCTCAATTCCGATACGCTCGACAGTGTCGTCGGTATCGCGAAGTCCAGCGGTGTCGGTGAGATGCAAGGTCAGGCCGTTGAGGACGACGGTCTCTTGTAGCGTATCTCGCGTGGTGCCTGCCACATTGGTCACGATGGCGCGTTCTTGCCCAGCCAGACGATTAAGCAAGCTTGATTTGCCCGCATTAGGCCGCCCTGCCAACACTACATGAATCCCATCGCGTAACAGCTGGCCCTGTTTTGCCGTTGCCAGCACCTGCTGGATTTTACTTTGGGTTTGCTCAAGCTTGTCTTGAATCACGCCATCTGATAAAAAATCAACATCCTCTTCATCAGGGAAATCGATGGCAGCTTCAACATGCAAACGCAAATGAATAAGCTGCTCTAATAGTTGATTGATCTTTTGCGAAAACTCGCCGCTTAGTGAGCGAATGGCACTGCTCGCTGCTGCCGCACTGGTTGCATCAATGGCATCAGCGATTGCTTCTGCTTGCACCAGATCCAATTTATCATTATCAAAGGCGCGGTAAGAAAACTCCCCTGCACCCGCTTGCTTGGCACCCAACTCAAACACGCGAGCGAGCAGCTGGTTTTGCAAAATCATGCCGCCATGCCCTTGCAGCTCGATCACATCTTCGCCTGTAAACGAGTGCGGGCCTTTGAAGTACAGCACCAAGCCTTCATCGATGATAGTACCATCTGCTTGATAAAATCGGCAAAAACTGGCCATGCGCGGAGTAAACGCTGTCTTGCCCGTTAGCTGACACGCAATGTCGTAGGCACGCGCACCTGATAGCCGTATCACGCCGACGCCGCCGCGCCCAAGCGGCGTCGCAATGGCAGCAATCGTAGCCAAGCCTGATGAATTAGACGTATTAGATGTAGCAGGTACGGCTTGCGCCAGCTCAAAAGAATCCACAATCATTCTCATTAGTTAAAAGCCCCATTATAGACGGCTAAAGAGCGACTGACAAAGCCAAACTTAATATAGCAAATCTTGCGTTTACCGATGTATGACAAAGTGATTGTAAAATACTAATAAATAAAAAAACCACCGCCGCTGCGATGGTTTTTAGTAATAATTAACAATGTGAAGAAACTTAATCGAGTACCTTAGCGGTACGACGTTTTTGCTCTTCTTCAACTTTTCTGTTGACGATATATTGCTGCGTCATACTAAACAAGTTGTTCACCGTCCAATAAAGCACCAAACCTGCTGGGAAGAACAGCATAAAGGCGGTAAAGATAATTGGTAAAAACTTCATTACCTTCGCTTGCATCGGATCAGCTGGCTGCGGATTGAGCTGCTGCTGTACAAACATCGATGCACCCATCAGCAATGGTAAGATAAACCAAGGATCCATCGCCGAGAGATCTTGAATCCACAAAATCCAAGGCGCGTGACGCAGCTCCACACTCTCAACCAATACCCAGTACAAGGCTAAGAAAATCGGCATTTGCAGCAAGATAGGCAAACAACCCGCCATCGGATTGACTTTTTCTTCTTTATATATTGCCATCATCTCTTGCGACATTTTCATGCGATCGTCGCCATGCTCTTCTTTTAGTGCCTGCAGTTTCGGGGCGATAGCACGCATCTTCGCCATCGAATAGTAACTTTTATTCGAAAACCACATAAGAGCAATCTTCACCAAAATCGTCAGAACAATAATGGACCAACCCCAGTTGCCAATGACTTTATGAATGCCATCAAGAATCGCAAACAAAATCTTAGATATTGGCCACAACAACCCATAGTCAACGGTCTGATTCAAACCCTCAGCGACTTCTTTAAGCTCAGACTGCACCTTTGGTCCTGCGTACAAGGTTGCATTGAGCGTCACTTGCTTGTTTGGCGCGACATTGACGGGCTGGCTATTAAAGCCGATAAAGTAGTCGTTACCTGACTCGCGGCTAAAGAACTTACCCGTGAAGTTGTCAGGCGTCCAAGCAGAAACAAAGTAATGCTGCACGATACCCACCCAGCCTTTGTCACTGGTAGTGGTCAGCTCACCGTCGTTGAACTTACCAAACTTTAGCTTATTATAAGGGTCGTCAGGCGTACCCCAAGCACCGCCTAGATAAGTTGCCATGCTAAGCGCGCCTTTATCAGACATACCAGGATCTTTACTGTCATCACGCTTGAGCTGGGCAAACATTTGCCCTTGCCACGCATTGTTAGAAGCGTTTTGGATTTGATAACTGATATCGATCGGATATTTATCTTGGGTAAAGGTAAAGGTCTTAGTGATCGTTACGCCATCTTTTTTGTAGGTGAGCGGTACCGATAGCGTCTGCTGGCCTGCTTCCATCACATAGTTATTGGCAGTGTGCCTATAAACCGCACGACCCTCTGCTGTATCGATACCATCTTGACCAATCAGACCCGACTGCGCCACATATACCCGACTGTTATTATTCTCTAATAACACAAAAGGCTTATCGCTATCGAGCGTTGCATCATACTGTTTGAGCGCAGCATAGACGATATCGCCGCCTTCTGGATTGATTTTTATATCATAGCGATCTGTGTTGACTGTGATTAGACCTGCGTCTTTTACTGGCGCGTCAGTAACGCCGCTCGCATCTACAGGCATCGTCTGTACTGGAATGTCACCTGCGGCACCAGTGGTAGAAGGAATGTCAGCACCCACTGAAGTAATGGTTTCTGGCACCGTTTCTACAGCTGGCGCATCGGCATAATCATCTCGCCATGCCAAAATCAGCAGATAAGCGGTGATTAGCATCGCAATGATGATCATCACCCGAAATATCTTTTGCATAAATCTTTCCTAGATTGAAAAATTAGGGAATGAAAAATCAGGCATGTATCATGACCACCGCACAGTATTCACCCGTGTTTGAAGCGGCAATATCAGTAGTCAATCACATAAAATGTTCATCATTTTACTAAAAAACCGCTCTAAATGATACAAGAGTGTGGATAACTTGTGGGTAACTAAAGCGTTACCCTCGGCCAGTCCAAGCGCAGGTTTGCTCAGAGCACGCTCATTAGATAGTTTAAACGTGAAACATAGCTTGTGGTGTCTCTAAATATATACAAACCTTGAGCAGTATGCCGAGCAGGGGATAAATATTGATAATGATAACTAGACAACGGTAACGGCACAAAATCAACGCCATGTCCGCCTAAAGGGTGACAGCGACTTAGACGCTTTAATAGCAGCCAGCTACCCGACCACCCCCCATGCCATGCCAACGCCTGCTTGCCATAGTTAGAGCACGTTGGATAATAACGACAGCGCGCTGGTATGATAGGGCTTATTATCTTTTGATAAAAAACAATGAAATAATAAAAAAGCTTGTAAAAAATACTATTTACTATTTTTATTAAAAAACCCATTTTATTTTTTTTCTATTCTTTTAAAAATATTGTTTATTTGATTTTTTAATTCTGTATTATCTATATCTTTTAAGGGTTTTTTTATTATAAAAACAATATCTTTATTTTCTAGATTAAAAAACTTGATACGAAACTGCTCACGTATTTGGCGTTTGATTAGATTGCGCATCACGGCCGTGGGTACTTTGCGCTTGGTGATCGCCATACCTACGCGTGCACCTCCATGCGTGTTAGTACGTACAAACGCCATCAAATGGCTTTGATGAAGTTTACGCTCTGGCGCATCAAACACCTCTTTGAACGCTGTAGGCGTGAGCAGGCGCTGCGCTTTGGTAAAGCGAGCATTGGGGGTCACTAAAGCAGTATGGGGCATAATCAACCTAGTTTGAGAGCTTACGATGGTAGCAAGAATAATAGCGTAAATATCAAAGCAAAGTATAGAGACAAAAAAAGCGCCTATATCGGCGCTTTTAATATATGACGATGTGTTAGTTGTGAAGACTGAC